>NZ_CP174342.1:0-50757 GCF_052468405.1 Microbulbifer variabilis | reverse complement strand
GTTACAGCTCGCTGACCAAGGAGCGCAATATCTTAAAGGCGCAGGCGGATAGTTTTGGGATTACCTCAGAAAAAGCCGACTATGAGAATGCTTTAGATGCGCTCACCAGCTATTTGGGCGGATTGAGTCCGGCCTGGAACAGTATTAACACTACCACCACCATCAGTCGCACGATTTGGAATAGTAACTGGGAGGATGTTTACCAGAAAAAACAGATCTTGTTGCGAGCCGTTGCCTCGGTTAATCAGCAGGGAACACTTGAAGCAAAACAGGCGGCAGCGAATGCGCATAATGAGGCGGTGGCGGCGAGGACTAAAGCAACAGAGGCGCGTGCGGATCTGGATGATATTGCAGCGGATAACAAGCTGCATCCGAATGAAAAGTCGCACGTAATCCCCAAATACAGTGAGCTGATGGCCGAGCGTTCGGGAATTGAGGCAAGAGCGACTGAATATGGCATTACCACAGAAAAAACCAACTATAGCAATGCAATTGTTGCGCTGAACAATTATTTAAGCGGGACAACCTGGGGTAGTACATCGGTGGTGACCTCAATTGTTCGCAGTACCTGGAATGCCAAGTGGGGGGCGGTCTACGACACGCGCCAGGCGGTGCTGGATAAAATTGATCAGCTGGCGGGGGCGCAGGTGCGTTCGGCGCGGTATGCCTTCCTGGAGGATTTTTCCAGTAGTGATTACCCCAAGTATTGGAAGAACTGGTCTCCCGGCACTCAGACTTTTTATCAGAGCGGTTATCTGAAAGTGGGCGGTGGTGCGGCTCGCCTGACTAACGGTGTGACGATGTTCCACGAGGGTAAAATACCGTTCGACGCTAATAAGCTGTACCGAATTGAGACACGGGTTTATGTGTATAGCGGTAGTGATACCACTCGCACCATGTACATCGGCCTGGCCGGGTACGATGCGGCGGGAAAGCTCTGCAATGCTGTCGGTGCTGAGACGTTTAGCAGCCAGCATTACATGGTGGCAGCCAATCTAAATCTTGTGGGGCAGGGTTGGCAGATTTTGACGGCGTATGTACGCGGTAATTCCAGCGGCAATGCCTCATACAGCAGCGTGCGGGGGGCTAACGATATGGGTAGCCCGGCCACGATGCAGGCGAATGTACGTTTTTTTACCCCGATTTTTTATGTTAATTACAGTGGTAAAACAGGCGCTACTCTTGTCGATTATATAAAAATCGATGTGGTTGAGGTGCAGGATCAGCGCAACCTGCCGCAAATCCAATCGGGTATTTCCTCGATCACCAATGGCGGGGCGCCGCTGTCGGCATCGGACGCAGGCTCCACGGCAAAAATCACCATTGCGGCGCATTCAGTGCAGTACGGATTTGGCACGGTGGCCTATAGCAGCGGCAGTGTCACCGGGTTGCTTTTTAGTAAGGCTTACTACGTATATTGTGATGATCCTGGATATAACGGCGGTGCGGTTACCTACAAGGTGACAACCAGCTTTACGGTATTGGCGGCGGGAACCCATCGGCGCTTCGTGGGCAAAATAGTTACTCCAGCGAATGGGGGCGGCGGAACGCGCCCACCTCCTGACTGGTGTGTTGCGGCGGGCACCTGGTTGCGCAGTGATTTATTGGTTGATGATTGCAGGGTTGGAGATTTAATCGACTGCTGGGATGTGGGGGATACGGATGTGCATCCAGGGCGGATTCAGGCGGTGAGCGGGGAGGAGTTGGTGCCCTGTGTGCGTCTGGTTTTATCCAGCGGTGCGAGCGTTGTTTGTAGTCGGCAAACCCCGGTCACCGGGCAGGACGGTCGTGTCTATGAGGCGCAGGACTGCCTGGGTGTTGAGCTGGGTGCGCTGCATGAAGAGGAGGCTTTGGCCTGGGAGGTTGTTGAGCGTGTTGAAGATGTGGGTTTGCAGGCGGTTTATAAAATCTCCGTGGGCGATATTAGCTATGCCTCCGGAGAAGATCCCTGTCACCGCGTGGTGACCCACAACCAGGTACACAAGCCATAAATTAAACGGTCTAAAAGCAAAGCCGCAGCCGGTTTTCCCGCTGCGGTTTTTTTATGGAGAGGAAAATGAATAAGCACTTGTCCTGCGCGGTTAGCGCGAATAATCCCGGTTCTGGTTGTCCTGCTGCGGCAATCTCTGTTGCGCCCCACTCGGTTAAGTATGCCTTCGGAGAGGTGTCTTATGACGGCGGCGAAGTTTCTGGTCTGCCGTTAGGGCAGAAATATCATGTGTATTGTGATGATCCTGGATATAACGGCGGTGGGCTTAAGTATAAGGTTGTAACAAGCTTTTCCGAATTGGTGACGTGGTCGGGCGCTCATTATGTCGGGACTATTACAGTGCCTGCAGCCGAGGCCTTAAAGTAAGTTTCTAAAAAATTCAAAACCGCAGCTGGATTCCCACTGCGGTTTTTTTATGGAGAAATAATGAGCGAGCTTATCTACAGCGCGGCTACGGCTAACAATCTCACCGCAGGTCAGAAGGTTTACCAGATCGATAATGGTGCCCATGCACAACTGCTGGTTCGCGTGGTGCAAACCAAGGAGGAGGTGGATCTTGATAAGGATGGGGCGCCGGATCAAATTAATTTCAAAACCGAGGCGGCGGCTATCGATGGCGACAACAATGTTCTTGCCACAGAGGATGAAAGTCCGACCCCATATATATCTCCGGGCAAAGTCGATTCCATTATGGCCAGCGCGGTAGTGGAGGGAACAGTAGATCTGACGATTGAAAAAGCCAGATTTATTGACGAGGCAATTCATCGGCTTTTGCGTTTAAAAACGGTGCTGGATGCCATCTGATTGAAATTTACTGCATGTTTCGAGGGGAGGGTTTTATGGGTTTAAAAATTCGTGAGGTGCTCAGGGCTGCGGGTAGTATTGCGGCTCCATTAATCTCTGCGCATCCGGCAGGTGCAATAGCGCTGGCCGCAATTAATGGGCTTTTGCCGGGTGATAAAAAGCTGCCACAGGAGGCGACAGCGCAGCAGGCTGTAGCCCGCGTGAAGGAGCTGCCAACGGAGCAGCAAGCGCAGATTTATAACCAGCAGATACAGCTGGAAATGCGTGAGAGCGATAATTTTGCCGCGAATGTGCAGGCGATAGCAGAGGTGGATAAAGCAGGACAGTCGACGCGACCTTATATCGCCGTGCTGATGGCCTGGTATGTGGTTCTTATTGGCTTGGCGATGAGCGCTGCGCTATGCCTGGCGATTCATTCCGGCGCAGAGGCGGTGAAGGCGTTGGGTGAGCTGTGGCCCTTGGTGCTGGCACTTACGGCGCTGCCGGCTGCTCTGCTGCGCGCTTATTTTGGTCTGCGCACCAAAGAAAAAAATGCGCGCTATGCGGCATCGGTAGGTCAGCCGCTGCCTGATTTGAGTGTGGCGTCCACCGCGCTGCGGCGATTGTTTAGCACTTAAACCAGCCGCAGGGGGATGCCATGAGCAGGCGAATCACAGGGGTATTGACGGCGCCGGATGGGGCGCCGCTGGCGTTAGCTGAGGTTGAGGTGGCAGCGTTGCGCACTGAAGAGGGTGCGGTGATTAAGGGCGCGCTCAGCACCTTCACTACGGCGGCAGATGGTCGCTATGACAAAACTTTGGTGGACGGTTATTACTCGGTGCGTATAGCGCAGGGCGGGGTGTTGCAGCATGTGGGCTGTGTGTGGGTCGAGGATGGGGCGGATATCAGTCTCAATGAGCTGCTGCTGCGGGATTATCACCTGGGCGATCCAGTGGCTGGGCGTATCGAATCTCTAACTCAGGAGGCCCGCGCAGCGGCTGATAGATCATTCATGGAGCATCAAGGTTCGGCCGGCGAGCGGGTTTTGGCTGAGCAGGCGGCCGAGCAGGCGACGGCCCAGGCTGGCAGTGTTGCGCAGCTGGCGCTGGCACCACTGGCGGGGATGATTGGACGGATCAGTAACCCGATGGTGCATATGCCGTTGGTTGATTCGCTACAGGGAAATTATCGTGGAGAGCTGAATTATACCCGCGCAAGTGCGGCCACTTATGTGGATCGTTACGGGGTGCTGCGCACGGCGGCTATCGATGAGCCGCGCTTTGAGGTAGAGGGCTTATTGGTGGAGGGCTCCAGAACCAACTTTATTGTGGATTCAGCGGAGTTTGATTCAAGCGGCTGGAACAGGTCGGGCATCAGTGCGCAAAAGGATGCGGTTTTGGCGCCTGATGGCAGCCTTTCTGCTGATAAGTTGGTGGAGGGTACTAATGATAGTTCGCACTTTGCCTCTCAGTATTTTCTGCCGGAAGCGGGCCAAGCGTATACCTTTTCTTTTTTTTATAAGAGAGGGGAGCGCCACTTAAAAGTAAGGTTTACGTTGGGGTTTGATGGTGCGGCGGAGGTTCAAATTGATACGCTGCAGCATATTCATGTTGGGAAGACATCAGGGGCTGAGGTAAAGATTAAACCTTTAGCGGGGGATTGGTTTCGGGTTGAGTTTACGGCTGTTGCGGGGAGTGCCCCTTCATCGACGCAGGCGCAGGTTTATCTTATACGCGACCTGGCAGGGGTTAATGCTTATACGGGGGATGGCAGTTCGGGAGCTTATATCTGGGGTGCTCAGCTGGAAAAGGGGGAGTTTGCTAGCAGCTATATCTCAACGACAGCAGTGCCGGTAACCCGCGGCTCTGATTTTTTGCGTTTGCCTTTTGCCGGCAATCACCCGGATTTAATTCGCCGAAATTCACAATTTTCTTATGTGGTAACTGGAGATCGGGCTGGGGTTTCAGGTTATTCCCGCGGATTATTTGGTGTTTATTCTCCCAGCAGCTTTAGCTATTCAATGATCAGGAATAATTCTGGCACGGATGAGTTGCGCTATTACCGGGATGGGGTTGGTATCAGGACCGGGGGCTTGGTCTTAGTCCAGGACGACGAGCCATTCAGGGTGGCGGTTACGGTGCAGGGGGATAGTGCCGCAATTTACCAGGGGGGTGAGTTTGCTGAGTCGAGGCTTATGCAGCCTGCGGTAGTGGAAAGCAACCCGGAATATTTAGGCATAGGGATTTCAAACACGGCCTCGAATTGGTTCGGCCATATTCGCGATCTGCGCATTTATGATGTGGCGCTGACAGCAGGGGAGGTGGCGCTACTGTAGCGCTTGGGGGTCGCTATGTTCGATGCAATTACTTATTGCCCGGATCTTTCCGGGCTCGCTGCCAGCCTAAAGGCCAGCCTGCCGGAATATGTCCGCGTGGACGAGGACAGCGGTGAGGTGGAGTTTTTGGTGGCGAAAACGCCAACCGTAAAAAACGGCCAGGGCGAGTCGCTCGCATTGGTGCGGGTCGAGGATTTGGTCTTGCTGCAATCCATACCTGGCCTGCAGGTGCTGGCCAGCGCGCCAGCGAGCCAGGGCACCCCCACTGCTGCTTTCGAGGCGCTGTTCCAGGATATGGATGCGCTGGCAATTTATAACCGTGTTTACGACCGTAGCGCGAGAATGCTGACCGATGAGGAGGGTAATCAATCCAGCTATACGCCGCCGGATTATTTCGGGGTGTTTGCTTGAGTTTTTAAAGTGAGGCGCACGACCGGTGCTTGGAACACCGGCCGCGCACCTTCCCGCATGAGTTAGCCATGCGAGTCAGCCGAGGCCCCACAGCTGCGATCACAGCGGCGCGGAGGCTATCACATTGAGCAGTTTGTGAGAAATGACTCCATGACAGAGAAAGCCAGGAGCTCGCGCGACTTTCGTTGCAGTGAGTGCAACCGCCTATTGGCCCGGCATCGGGCCACCTACCTAGAAATCAAATGCCCGCGCTGTCGCCGGGTCAATTCCCTGAGCGCCGAGAGCGCCCCGAGCGAACGCCGCCGAGCGTCTGCGTTTGGAGCGTTCAATGGAGCTAAACCTCAATAATATCCGTCTCGTTCATACCGATTGTCTGGCGTTACTGCGCCAACTCCCCGACGATAGCGTCGATCTTATAGCCGTCGATCCGCCGTATTTTCGCGTGGTATCCGCCACCTGGGATCACCAGTGGAAAAACAAAGCTGACTTTTTTGCTTGGTTGCGCCAGGTGCTGGCTGAATACCAGCGGGTGTTAAAGCCGAGCGGCAGTGTGTATTTGTTTTGCGGCCCTTATCTGGCGGCGCAAACCGAGCTGGTGATGGCTGAGTTTTTTACCGTGCTCAACCACATCGTGTGGCGAAAAAATACCGGGCGCTGGCTTGGCTGCAATAAAGAATCTCTAACGAAATTTTTCCCGCAGACTGAGCGGATTATTTTTGCCGAGAGTGCCAAAAAGCTGCCGCTGCAGAAAAAGCCATTTCATTTTGAGCCGATCCGCAAATACCTGGATGACACGGTGCGCGGTTCAGGGATTACCAGCAAGCAGGTGGACGTGGCCACTGGTACGCACATGTCCGGCCACTGGTTTGGGCGCAGCCAGTTCAGCCTGCCCAGCGAGAAGCATTATCGGACCCTGCAGCAGATGGCACCGGCCTTAAAGCCCTATGCGGAGCTGCGCGCGGAGTACAAAGCGATCCGTGCAAAATACCAGTGCAGCCCGCAGGGGCGCGGGCGCTCTTTCGCGGTGACGAAAAGTGTGCCCTATACCGATGTGTGGGATTTTGATGTGGTGAATCACTACCCAGGCAAGCATCCCTGCGAGAAGCCGGCCGCGCTGATGGAGCATATTCTCTCCACCAGCAGCAAGCCCGGTGACCTGGTGCTGGATACCTTCCTGGGCAGTGGTGCCACCGCGTTGGCCGCAGAGCGTCTGGGGCGGCACCTGGTGGGCTGTGAGCTGGGCCAGCAGGAGTATGCGCAGGCGAGCGCGCGCTTGTATGCGCAGGTAAAGCGGGGGGCGGCTTAATGGAATTAGTCGCCCTTTTGGGGCTTTTCCCGTGGTTGCCGCTGTTGGCTGGCTTCGCTGGCCTCCGGCACATAGTTTGCGCGGGTATCCGGTTGCACACTGCCGGTATATTCGCACAGGCGCCGCCAGACGCTGTAGCTGATTAGCTTTTCTCCCGAGGTGAGTTTGCGCACTTCGCGGCTGTACCTGAACCCCAGTAGGGTGGCGCACTGGGCGCCAGTGAGTCCGCTGCGCAGCACTTCCGCTTTAACTTCCGCAGGGGTGGGGCGTTCGTAACCCTCGCCAAATCGCTTATAGATCGCTGGGCGGGCAGGGCCTTGGCCGTAGATGGGGGATTCTTCGCTCATGGTGTGCTCCAGGTGGCGGGCTGTGCCCGCCGGTTTTTTTTAGAGTGCTAGGCCGAAGGCTTCCAGGTCGTCTTTTGCTTTCTGTAGGGCCTGGAGCTTTTCTTTTAAGTGCTCGGTGTTTAGGTAGGTTATGCCGGTGATACCGCTATCAGGGAAGTTGATCCACTCGATGGTTTCGGTGAGGCTTGCCAGGTTGCTGGATAGTTCGCAGTAGGCTTCACGGAGTAACTCGGCGGTGCCGCAATCGAGGTGGCGGATATCACTTTTGAGGGCAGTGGCTTCTTTGAGGGTGTCTTCTGTTGGCATGGTTCTTTTTCTTTTGGTGTAGGGCCGCGTTGTGCTTCCCAGTGGTTTCAACAATAGGCCCAAATGGGCCTAAAGTCAATAAATTGGAAGGCCCCGAAGGGCCTTTTTTTTGGGCTGGTTTAGATAGCGTTTTCTGCGAGGGCGTTGGCGATTACAAGGGCGGTGAGTCGGTCGATGTCCAGGGGGGTGTCGTGGTAGCGCGCGGTAGCGCGGTCGATTTTTTGGGACCGCATGGCTTCGGTGATCATATCGATGGCCTCGGATAGGGTCAGGCCGGGCAGCGTATCGGTGAGGCAGATCACTTCGTCGGCAAATTTGCGGCCGTCCCTGCTGTCGAGGAAGGTGCGTACCGCCTCGAAGGTCTCGCCGGTGGATTTTGCGATGCTGGTGATGGCCAGCGGCCAGGCGGCCTCGGCTTGGTTTTTGTTATCGGCCATGGTGCCCCAGAAGCCCCAGGATTCGTTGCGAGTGGCGGGAATTTGTTGCTTGTTCATCTTGTTTTTCCTTTCGGTTGTGGGCCGCGTTGTGCTTCCCAGTGGTTTCAATATTAGGCCCAAATGGGCCTAATGTCAAGATAAAAGGAAGGCCCCGAAGGGCCTTTTTTAGAGTGCGAGGCCGAAGGCGCCGAGGTCCGCAAGCGCATCCTCCAGGGCTTTTATGTGTTGGGTCAATTGATGGGAGGCGAGGAAGGGGAGTTGGTCTTCCCTGTGGTTGTGGCGTATCCAGGAGAGTGCGGTGGATAGCGCCTCGATGTTGTCTGCTGCTTGATAGTAGGCGCTGCGGATTTCGTCGGCGGTGCCGGTATCGATACGGCGGATCTCGTCGCGCAGCATGGCGGCTTGGGCCTGGATCATTTCGGGGTGGTTTCTTTTTGGCATGGTGCTTTCCTTTCGGTTTAGGGCCGCGTTGTGCTTCCCAGTGGCTTCAATATTAGGCCCAAATAGGCCTAATGTCAATATAAAAGAATGGTGGGATTTACGTTGGTGGGTTGTTCTTGCTGGGGATTTGAGGGGGGGTAAAGTAGATCGAACTGCAATTCGATCTACTCGGGGTGCACGGCTTGAGCCTGCAAGCTTGGGCTGTGCGGCTGAGTGCTGGGGCTGGCTCGCCCTGCATTCATTAGTTGAGAATCGATAATTTATCAGGGGCGGTTCTGGTCATCAATGGTTTTCTTTTTCTGGTTGACTAAAGGTTGTCAATGGTGCGCGCCTTTCTTTTTTACTGTATAAATATACAGTAATCTGAAAAGGTGCCGAGAGGCAGCAGAATGAGGGACGGACTCATGGAAGTATCAAAAGTCGATAAGGTGCGCGGAGTGTTGGGTTTTTTGGCGAGCAGGCTGGCTGAGGAGCGGCCGGGCGATGCGGCGCACATCCGTTATTTATGTATTGAGGCCGAGGACGCGCTGGGGGAGATTTCGAGCCCACCAGAGGGCGCTGCCGTGGTGGGTCTTGAGGGCGGCCGCCGCGCTTAGTGGATAGAAGCTGCCCGATGCACCATGGCGCGCACATAGGGTCGCTGTTGGGCTAGATAGGCCCCAAGCAGGAGGCGATTATCCGCAGAGCGGGCGAAGCGGCGCAGGTGTGAAACGGGCAGATTGCGCAGTGTGGTATAGTCTGAATTCGACATGCTATTTTCCTTTTCCGGTTGGCGTGTTGTAGCGGCGGGGTGGCAGCCCCGCCGTTTTTATTTGTGGGTTAGGCGACGTCCTGCTTTAGTTCTGCTTTGCGGGAGATCACTGCGTCCATCATTGCTTGGTTGTCGCTAGTGAACGTTACGGGACCAATGGCGTGCATAGCGGTGTTGGTTATTGCTGATTGGAGGGGGTTGGTTAGCATTACGATTCTGCCGAGTAATTCTGCAATGTGGCCAATATTGCTGGACCCATTGCCGAATTTTTTATAGGTAAAATCCATCACCTCGTCCCATAAGTCCTCGCCTGCGGCTTCGCGTTCGGCAAATCTCTCGGGGTAGGCGGCAACCATGATGTCGTAAATTTCTAATTCATCAGCGGGTTTTGCGTTTTTCACTTTTACTCTCCTGGTTTTTCCTTTCTAGGCTTCCTCAGCCGCTAGTTGTTTTTTTACCCACTTTTCAATTTTTGCGCGCAGTTTTTCCGGCACTTCCTCGCCGACGTCAATGCGTAGGCCTTTTCCTGATTCGTAGCCGATAGACCAGTGGCTGTCCTGCCATTGGGGTGGTGCGGCGGGCTTGGCTGGCACCGCTGCGGCTAGCAGTTTATTTACCAAGTGTTCTGGCTCTTGGGGTGCGCTTAGGGTTTTGGCGTATTCGATCATCTGCGGAGTGCGTGCCTTCGCCAGCCGCTCGCCGGGGCGGGCTTCCAGGTCGTTGATACGCGGGAACAGTCGCACAATCTCTTCGGGCAAGGAGGCGGTCAAAATACAGCGCCTGATAATGTTGCGGTTGAGGCTCTCCTGCTCTGCGATTTCGCGCTGAGTGAGGCCATTGTCCATCATGCGCTGGTAGCGCTTGCCGCGCTCGTAAGCTGATGGGGGGAGGTATTCATTGCCCACGCGCGTGAAGAAATCCATCTCCTCGTCGCTGAGGTCGGCAACCCAGATCAGGTAGTCGCAGGGTGCGAGGATTGCGCCTCTGCGGCGGCGGCTGCCGTCTGCGGCCTCGACATCACCCCCAGGCAGCTCGCGGCCATAGGCTGGCACCTGCTGCCCGTCTGCGCGCAGGCCTGGCAGTATGTCGGACAGGGATTCCTCGGTGAGAAATTCCTGCATGCGCTCGTTGTTTTTCCAGACGCTGGTGCGTTCGGCGACCTCGTCTTTGGGGATTACCTTTAATTTAAAGGTCACGTCCCGGCCGAGAACGGGGCGGGTATAGGAGTCGCCGGCTTTGAGTGGTTGTACTCTGTCTCGGGTTCTTTTTTTATCGTCTTTAACGGCTCCCTTAATCACTGGAGCGGTGGCTGCTTTGTTTTCGCTCGCGGATTTTTCGGCGTGGCTGACCGAAGCTGTCTCGTCAGTGGGAATCTGTGGTGCATTTTTCATCAGGCTACTTCCTCGGCGGATTCCCGTGCATCGGCCCAGCGGGGCTCGATTACGCGAGTCATGATTTCTTCAAATATAGGGTTCCAAATGCTTTGAGCTTTGGCCCAGGCGGAGGGGGTGGAGCGCTGGCTGGTGTTTTGTTCGTAGATGGTGCGCATCCGTACCTGGCCTTTGCTGACCTCATCGGTGAGGCTCACTTTGTTGTTTAGGACCATGCCGCCCCAGGTGCGCCGGATTTGCTCCTCCATCCATGCAGAGGCGCTGCCAGGTTGGTGGCTGTATTTTGTGATTAGTACGCGAAGGTCGGGCACGAAGCCGCCCAGGTCGATGCCGTCGAGCAGGTCGCGCAGCGCCTCAAAAAATTGAGCGGTGCTCATG
Organism: Microbulbifer variabilis; assembly: GCF_052468405.1. NCBI lineage: Bacteria > Pseudomonadati > Pseudomonadota > Gammaproteobacteria > Cellvibrionales > Microbulbiferaceae > Microbulbifer > Microbulbifer variabilis. Next base: position 39,881 of record NZ_CP174342.1, on the reverse strand, counting down.
TAGTCGTTGAGATCCGCTGGGGCTGGGGTAATGATTGCGTCTGCGGCGCAAATCATATTTACCGTGCCCATGCCCAGGTTCGGGCTGCCGTCGATGATAATGATGTCGTAGGCGTCCATGACATCATCTAGGCCGGATCGCAGCATCATGTGTTTGGGGTAGTCGAGTTCGCCATCATTTGCTCGGCGCTCCAGCTCGGTCTCCAGTTCTTGCATGGCTAGGCAGCTAGGGATGATGTCCAGGTTTGGCCAGCAGGTGGGTTTGATGCTGTCGGTAAGATTGCCGCGCTCGCCCAGCAGATAGGGTAGGGCTGTGTCCTCGCGGTGGACGTTGACGTCCGCCACATAGCCAAAATAGAGGCTTGCGGTTGCCTGCGGGTCGATGTCCATAAACAGCACCTTGCGGCCCTGTAGTGAGTGCCACTGGGCCTTGTGTACAGCGGTGGAGGTTTTGAGGGAGCCGCCTTTGTGGCCAGCAATGGCGATCACTTGAGGGCTGGCTTCTCCGCGGCCGGGGCGGGTGCCGAATACATCGCGCATGTTGTCGATCTGGTAGATGGTGTAACCCATGCGGCGTGGGCGGTCGCGGGAGTCGGTGGTCATGTCTGGCGCTGGCAGGCGCTGAGCCTCTTCGGCTTTGCGGATGGCTTGCGTTGATACTCCAACCAGTGCTGCAGCATCGGTGATAGTCCATCGTCGGGTTATTTTGCGGGCCTCTGGGGAGTCGTCCCCGAATTGCGCGGTGGCAATGTTTTTGGCTAGCGCTCGACTTTTTTCTATGGCGATAGCCAGGGTCTCTTTGAGGTTCATTTTTATTGCTCTCCTTTTCCGGTTGTCAAAATCTACACCCAAATGCTTTAAGAATGCAAACTTTCTATTATCGACGGAACCAATAAAAAGTTATTCACGCCAATTGTCTCGGATGTGGGCTTTTGTCTTGGTCGTATAGGTCTCTTTTAGTTGACGGTTGCCGCCAGTTTTCTGCCTATTTGTGCTCTCTCTTTTGTTGGTTCCGGTTCGCCTTTGTTGAATCCCCTTTGTTTATGCGGCTTTCCGGCCTGTTTGGCTGGAAGCGGCAATGGCTGGTTTTCTGTGGCCCTCTCTTGTGCGGCTGATGTTTGGATAAAAGCGACTTTTGTCCAAAGTGAAAACATACACAAGTTATATTTTTACACCTCCCGTCAAAATCATACACAATATAAGCATAAATCATACACATTGCAAATATAAACATACACAATATATATTTAAATCCTACACATTATACTAAATATAGGCGCCTATATTTAGTATAATGTGTATAAAAACATACACATTACAGTTTGTATAATACAATTAAATATGTATGATTTATATTAAATATGTATGATTTTGCTATTGTTGTTATTTTGTGTATGATTTGGTAGTATGTGTATGTTTTATTTTTTGCCAATCAGGAGGGATTCAGATGTCAGAGAAGAAAGAAGCCGCCGAGAAAGCGGTAACTGAAAAAGAAAGAGCCACACGAAAAGTCGACCTGCGAAAGCTGGTGAGCAAATATAAAGATGAGGTGGTAGCCATTGAGGCGAGTCACGCGCCGCAGGCAGAAAAAACCCGAAAATTCCGTGCTATAGGGCAAAAAATTCGCAGTGCGCTTTACACGGACAGGCGCCGTTACCAAGGAAAAGGTCAGGCCAATCGCGTCACCTTAAACACCTATAACACCTATCTAAGTAGAGTCAGAAAGGTATTTGAGGAAATGGGGCTGCGCCACCACCTTCTGGACAGAGATATTGGCCGGCTACAGAAACGCTACCCTCACCACGCTCAGGCCCTAGAATCGCTAGAGAATCTCCCCCCCGAAAAAACAAGGCTGGCTAAAAAACATCTTGAAGAGCAGCTTCGAGGAGCTGCAAAGATATCTAGCACACTTGAAGGACTCGATTTTTCTAAACCCGCTGCCAAACGGAAAATCGACCAACTAAGAAAGGCGTACCCCATCTATGCCGATATGCTTTCCGACCTTTTAAGTGGGGACGCAATCGATGCGGAGTTCGCTCTACTCGCAGCGTTAGATGAGGCTGAGCTCCTGATTGAGGGGCTCACCTCATTGAAAATTAACCATGAGATTATGTATGCCTTAAGAATGGAAAAAGGGTTGCGGGCAACGCACACCGCAAAAAAAGAAGCTGCTTTGGGGGTGAAAAAACGCACGGCTATAGCAATTCAATACTCAAACTATATTCAGCGAGTCACCAATATCCTTGCCAACCCTACGAAAAATAGCGGGGCAGATACCATGTATGCCATGGCCCCGCTCACTTTTGCCCTATGCGCTGCTACTGGGCGACGGCCTATCGAAGTGCTATTCCAGGGAGAGTTTTCCCTGGTAAAGCTTAAGGGAGGGAAAGTAGACCCGCACCGCCTGGCCTTTTCCGGCCAGGCAAAAAAACGCAGCGAGGATGGTGAGTATCAGAGGATCATTTATACCCTCGCTCCTGCCGAAATTGTTGTTGCTGGTATTAGGCATCTGCGCGCCCTGCCCCAGGTTGCCGACTTGCCAGAAAGTGAAGGGGTGAAGGGAGATACCCGCAGCCTAAATGCGAAAATTGCCAGCCGTGTTGGGGCTCCCCTTAATACCTATGCCAAGGAATTTTTTGCGGATAAGAAGCGTGTGCTCAAAGATACTCGCTCGATTTACGCTCGCATCTGCTATGAGCTCTGGTTCCACCGGGACCCCCGCTGGAAAAAATCCGATGAGGATGTTTTTTTCGCAGAGCTGCTGGGGCATGACGACGAAACCACGCAGATGCATTACAAGCAATTCAAGGTTGCCGGCTGCGACCCTGACTTCGAACCCGAAACCGAGCAGCGCAGCGGTCGCCTTGAACAGCTCGCCGAGTTTGATGAAATGATGCCGGATATGGCCAATGGTGACGCTGCAGTAAAGATTCATCAAAAGGTAAAGGAGCAGCTGGAAAAGGATCCAGAGACAAAATTTACCCAGAGCTTTTTGATAAATCTAACCAAAGCCTACCGTCCTCTAATCAAGCGCTACATGGAGACCTGCGCGGATGCGTTGGGTATCGAGCTGCAAGAGAATGGCCGCTGGCGACAGCTGGATGAGGCTGAGCCTCCGGTCCTGGTAGAGGTTCCTGTTGAAGAGGAGGCCGAGGACCTGGAGGCCGAAGAGGCGGAAATTGAGGAGCAGGAGGCCGAGGACTCGGTCCAGGAGCCATCGCAAAGGCCTGCTGCAAAACCGCGTATTTCTTACAACCGCGAAGGGAATCTGTGGCGTGCGGCCGTCACTATCGATGGAGAGGAGGTGGCCCACTCCCTGGATAAGAATCGCCAAACAGCGATGGAGGAGGCCTGGACCGAATATCTCGCGGTTACAGCATGACCTCTGGGGGTGGCAATGCCGCCCCCTTGATCTGCCGCTGCAAATCCAACGCTTTATCGAGCTCATCCTGCAGGAGCGATAGGCTGCCCTCCCACTCCTGGCCCAACCGCTGCTCGCTGGCTGCGCTAATCAATAACGCTATGGTTGCGGCAACCCGACGGATCTTAGTATCCGCCTGTTCAATTAGATCAAACAGGCCTGCTTTCCCTGTGTCATCCATGATCTTTTCCTAGTAATAACACTCACCCCCTCTAAATTAAGGATGCCCAGCAAAGGTGCAAGCCGCCAAGGGGGACATAGTAGAGACATTTTTGTGATTTTGGTCACACTGAAGGCGCTAGATTCTTTATTAGCTTTAAAACGGCAACCCCGGTTCGGGAGTCCAGTGTTCGAAAATGCCTTACTAATTGCACCTCGGCTGTTGGCGCCGTGTCCACTCCTGCTACCAGGTGATCGATGCTGATGTCCAGGTAGGGACATATCAACATTAAGTGGCGACAGCGAATTTCCGCCCCCTTGCGCCAACCTGTCACTACCCCTGGCGACACTGCTGCAACTTCCGCCAATTCCTGGCCACTAACTCCTGCGTGCTTCATCGCCGCCTGAAGGCGTTGTCCTCGCATGGCATCCAGCCTGCTAACCATTCCATCTCCCTATTTTCAGTCCTACTGAAAGAAATTGACCTGTTTTTTTATTAGAATCGAATCTTTACCGATAAAGTCGAATTTTATCGGTAGGTGACAGAGGGGACAATCACCCGAATTGGTAGTGGATGAGAATAAAATAACAGACTGCATCGGGACATTTGATCCGCAGCGGGGAGCGCGGCTGGAATCGGCAATGCGCAAAGCCCAGTGCAAGCGGGCCGAACTCGCATATTTGTGCAACACCAGTGAGCGACAAATTACCCGATACCGATCCGGCTACCCTATTCCGCAGCACCGTATTGATTTAATTTGTGAGCGCTGTGGTATCTCTGAGCACTATCTCCTTTATGGAAAAAGCGCAGCGGGCGCTGTCGAAATCTATAGCCCTTCAGAACCAGAGTGTGAGCTGTCTCTGCCGAGCATTAATCAGGAGCCCGTACACCCGCTACATATTGGCTTATTGCGTCATATCCGCTGCTGCTCGACAGAGTTACAAATTTCGATGCTGGACCGGGTGATTAATAACCGCTGGTCGGTTTTACGTGCTCCATTTGAAGGGGGGAACCTGCTCCTGGATGGGATACCGCTGGATCGCTATGAAGTCGCTGCTGTGCTGGCACTACGAGCCATCGATGATGTTGGGCAAGAGATCGCGCTGATCAACCAGCTGGTAGGCACCCGCCTTTAAGGGTTTTTTCTATTTTACCCGAGGGCCGCCAGCCCCTTTCTATCTACCAGGTTTAACAGTTTGAGAGAGGTTCCGCGTGGCGACTTTCTGCCTTGCTCCCACTGCTGGACTGTAGATTTACTGGTATTTAGGTAGGCCGCAAACACGCCTTGACTGGTTTTGCTTTTCTTGCGCAGTCTTTGAATTTGTGCCGGTGTATATTCTTTTAATGGAGGCAACTTCATCGCGTCAAATTCACGTAGTGTTGCTGTATCAATCGCTCCTGCCTCATGCATATCCTGCACAGACTCAAGGATCATTTCATTTATTGACTGTTTCATCGCGTGTAATCTCGATTAGTGTTGAACCGGCTAGGTATGCCGCCAGTTCCTTCTCGCTCAAATTCAGCAGAACCTTTGCATACTTCTTCAGATTCCTCTCCTCTGATTCTGATATGTTCGACCGCTCTCCCTTCGAGAACCCATAGATAAAAAACGACCTTTTCCCGCGCTTAAAGGCGATGAGTGATCTCACTCCCCCTGATTTTCCTTTGCCTTTAAGCGCCACTCGTTGCTTTACCAGCCCGCCTCCAAGGTTTACATGCGGTGTTCCGCTCTCCATCAGATCAACAGCATCACACAGTGCCTCATCAGTCAGCTTTTCCTTCTTCGCCCACTTGGCAAACTGCCTGTTTTTGAAAACCCGCATTCAACTTGCCTATGGTTATTATGCTTGAAGTGTAACACTAGGTGTCACAGTTTGCACCTGAGATTCTGCATCCTCAGCCCTCTTCGCAAAGAACCGATCCACAAGCACCTGCAGGAACTCACTCGACATCATCCCAGCCTCCAGATCCTCCCAGTGCGCCGGAGTCAGCCCCGCCACCACCTCATCGCGGAATACCGTATCAGAGCCCGAACAAGCCTCCTCGATCAGCGCCATTGCGGTGGGATATTTCTCCTCCAGTTCTTTCAAGGGGTGGACCACCTTTGTATCCAGTGTTCTATACACATACTGCGAAGGTGGTCCACCCTCACGGCCACACTCCGGCACCCCCTCAGCGCCCAAGAGGGCCTCGTCTTGTGCGGGGGCGGGCTGGGCTTGTGGATCGCTGTCGGCGTCGTGGATGGCCAGGCTGGAGACGCCTGCGGCTTGGCGGCGGCGGTAATAGTCATCAAGCTGTGCCCAGCTATCAGGGTCGATAAAGTGGACCCGTTTTTTCACTTTGCCGCGTCGCGTTGAGGGTACTTTGAGGCCGAGGCGCTCGAGCACGGTTTTGGCCCAGGTTGTGGCACATTTGGGTTTTGCTTTGGGAGAAACATAGGCACCAATCGGCAGCTCATTGTACTCCTCGATGGCCGCCTCAGAGCAGAGCACCGTGTCCATGGCCTCGCGCGCCTGTTGAGCAGTGAACTCCCCTACTCCGCTCTCGACATCGATGCCGAGGCTTTCAAATACCTGACACAGCAGGCGGTGAGTGGCGGTTTTGAGCAGGCGGCGGGTGGTGGTTACCCCCTTCTCGGCCAGATGGTTGTCAAACGCCTGGCAAGTTTCTGTATTTGCCCGCAGCGCCTCGAAATTGGCCAGGCGCTTGAGGCCGCGGTCCTCCCAAAATTCAATATCCTGCTGCTCTACCAGTGGTGCGCACAGCTGGGTTTTGATGAGGTAGCGGGTAAGCTGTGCGGCCTCCTCTCGGCTCATGACATCGCGGCGCATCAGGGCTTGGGCCACATCCTCTTCGGGAGTCGTTTCGTGGTGAATGAGTGCGTGACGCTCGGCAGTTACCGCTTTTTTGGCTAGGGCTTTGCCCTCTTTGGCCTGCTCCTCGTCGAGAGGGTTGGCGGTGAGGTGACTTACCCGGTAACCATCGCCCAGTAGGATCAGCAGCATATTGTTGGCAAAATCCGCGCGTGCCTTGCGCTCAGCAGCAGTGGCGTCGAGCCAGACATCATCGAACATCGTTTTGCGCCAGCGGGCTACAAACTCTTTGTCGGTTTCCTCCCAGTCTGGTTCGCGTCCGCTGGCATCAATCAGGGCGCGGCGATCGGCAGCAACTCGCCCGCGATAGATGCGATCTCGGTCAGTTTCACGTCGGTAATCGGTGATATGGAACCCGACAATATAGCGTTGTGCTGTGCGGTCTCGGCGCAGCATTTGGATGGCGTCGGAGGGTGCAACGGCGCCAAAAAAGATGCCGATATGGTTGCGAAAATGCGGCTGCTCAATGGATACACCGGAGCTGATTGCTGGACTGTAAATGACCACATCCCAGTTGAATTGCTGAGTATTAGGGTCTGCCAAAAAAGCTTCCACATCCTCTTCGCCCTTGCTGTCCTTGTGGACATGCAGGACTTTGACCCCCTCGCATTCAGTGCGCAGGCGTTGAGCCAGGGCGGCGCCATCTTTGGCTGAGTCATCGGCGACCAATGCGGTCTCGCCGCGCTTGACTGCGTTGACTACTTGTTGCTGAGCCATAAGGTCACTGGTGTGCAGCACCTCAATATGGGAGCAGTCAGTGGGCATTTCGATGATATGGATTGGCTCGTTAGGGCAGGCCCTTTCGGCAAACTCGACTAGTGCGTCACCCGCGTCGGCATCGCACATCACAGTGCGGTTGGCGCTGCGCATCATCTCTGCCAGCTGCTCAAGGACCAGTACGGGATTGTCGACGGTGCCATCGGCAACATGGCGCAAAGTCTGGCTGGCCTCATCAATCAGTAAGTCTTCAACCGTGGCAAAAAATGGCGCGAACTTGGGGTGGGTGATGGAATTAATGCAGCAGCCCATACGCTGCACCATGGGCACCATTGGGGCAGCAAGATCCTGATAATTATCGACGCGTATCTGTAGTCGGCCAGTGATTTCATCGCGTTCGGATAGTCGGTTGCAGGCATCGGCGATCAGGCTAACCCGGTGTGCCAGGTAGGCGCCGCGCTGACTGTTGCGCATCAGTGGCGCCAGCAGGTGTTTGGTTTTGCCGCTGGCCATTGGGGCGCGCACGATAATTACGCCATCGAGGGCCAGTATTTTGCGCAGCACCTTCGGTGGCAGCAGTGGGCGGCCTTCAGCATCGTAAACTGGCAGTACGCGCTCGTAGCTAATATTGGGTTTGGTCAGAGTTTCCTGGGTGAAGTTGCGGAATCCTTGCGCGCTTTTCATCTTCTGCGCCATTAGCCATTGGGCGCGGCGCTTGAGTTCGGGCAACTCTTCTGGCGACAACTGAGTGCGGTCTTGCAGGGAGGATGAAACCATATCGACGACCTCAGTCGCACTGTGAGCAAATGGCACCAAAGACATCCCCGCATTAACGGCCCGCAATGCCTCTTCTTTAACAGCCTCTTTTTTAGTTAGCGCGAGGCGCTGCAATCGATAAGGGAAGGCCTTGGTTTCGGCCTTTAGTTTGCACTTTGCGCTGCGCAGCTTTTTCCGTACACCATCGAGCCCACGTGGGTGTAGGCAATGAACATCGTTCCAGTCGGTAGGTTTGGAATCGGTGTCCATATCCTCAAAGGTGGGAAAGGTGATTTTTACTGTGGGGTCTATCTTGGCGCAATCCAGGGCGGCAAGCAGGCCGGCATTTCCTTTACCTTCTGCTGCCTTCCAGCAGTCGTTATCCGCATCGACAAATTTAGGGTTATTGGGGTAGTAACGGCAGAACAGCGAGAAAACCTCAACCAGGTTGCCGGCATTAAATGCAACAATGCAAACTTGCTTGGTGGCCAGATGGATTGTGCAGCCGGTAGCGAATCCCTCCTGGAATCGAATGGGCTCGCCGCGTTTCACTGCGCCAGTTAAATCTCCGATAACAAAAAAAGCACCACTGGTTTCCATGCCGGTGGTAAACAGCTTGTTGGTTGGCTTGCTTTTAGGAGATAGCTGAAATTTATTCTCGTAGATTTTCTGTAAGCCCTGGCTCACCCCATGGATACTACTGGCCAGAATAGACAGGAATCGCCCGCGCTTATCTTTACCCAGGCGCACATCAATTCCGGCTAAGGCCTCGATAATTCGCTTATCGATTGCATATTTGTGCGCTGGTTCCGGGGTGGTTACCGCGGTAGCCACTTGGTCTGGTGATGTTTTTCCCGGGGTGGTTACCGCGGTAGCCACCTGGTCTGGCGATGTTTTTCCCGGGGTGGTTACCGCGGTAGCCACTTGGTCCGGTGATGTTTTTCCCGGGGTGGTTACCGCGGTAGCCACCTGGTCTGGCGATGTTTTTCCCGGGGTGGTTATCGCGGTAGCCACTTGGTCCGGCGATGTTTTTTCAGGGGTGGTTACCGCGGTAACCACCTGAGCGGCGGCGAAGGGCAGGCTAGAGTGCAGCTTTAGATCGCGCTCAACACTTTCGCGCGCTGCTTTTTCCTTGGCCTTTTGTTCAGCTTCGAGTCTGGCAAGCTTTTCTTTGCGCTTGCGCTCTTTCTCAGTGAGGCGGGCTTGCCGCTCCTGCTTTTCCTTTTCGCTGATTTCGATACCGGCTTCACGGCGGTACATATCCAGCAGGGCTAAAAAACCATTCCAGGAATCGCTCTCTCCACCCAAGCCTTTTGCGGCAAAGGTAAAAAACGGGATTCTTAAAATCGAGCCGTCATGGTTTACGCTGTGTTCTTCAGCGTAAATAGCAACCCTGCCTTTATAATTGCTCTTTTCGTGAAGAAAATAGATCTTTTTGCGGAGTACCTTGGAGGCTTTACCTTTTCCGGTAGAGAGAAGAAGGTTGGAACTGGTGGCATCCCAGTCGATATCGAACTGCGCAGCGATATTGGCAATATCACCTGCGTAGTGCTCCATTAGGTTGTAGGGGCTGGAATTGAATCGCTCTTGATACCACTCCCCCAGCGGCATCAAGTTATGGTCATTTGAGTGCAAGTTATATTCTCCACGCAAAAGCGGCGTTTTTTTTATTTCAAACGCTTGCAACTGCCTGGTTGCGGCCCTACACTCAGCTTTCAGGTTTGGGCTGTGAGGTAAGGGCGCATCCACGCTATTTTATCTGTCGGCCTTTCAAAAACCCGGTGCTCCAACACCGGGTTTTTTATTGTCCGTTATTCTGTAATCCGTCTAAGCGGTTACATGGCGGTCTCTCCTCTGCCGAATCGGTAGATCAAAATTTGATCAAATCGCCTTCTTTTAGAACTCTGATCCTACCCCGAGAGTGATCCCGCGTCTATAGCGCGCTGGAAGGGCGCTGCAAGCGTTCCTCTGCGGGACAGTTTAGGGGTGTTTATTCGAATTTCGCAACTCGTATTTCGTATTTAGTGCAAATTCCAGCGGGATTCTATGACAACGCCGCAGATTTTTGCTTCAGCTAATGGCGTCTGAGAGTAGCTGCGATTCAGTGGACGTAGGTATTGATCGAGGCCATCGCTGACCAGCTGCTTAAATGTGGAGCGGCCTTCGGGGGTGAGTGCGACGATAAAATCACCCTCCATTGGAGCGCGCAAGGGGTCCACCAGGATGGTGTAGCCCTCGGGGAAACTGGTACCTCGCTCACTCTGCATACTGTCCCCGGATACCGTGAGGGCGTAACAGCTCTCAGTGGCCGGCGGTGGAGCCAGTACGGTGGCGCGATTCTGGCGCAATGCGGAGCGATTTTCCGGCGCTTGCCACGGACCAATCTCATCCCACTGCAGGACGGGTACTCGCTGGGCTTGCAGCAGGGCGGGGTCTACGGGTTCGCCGCCTTCTGCCTCGCGAATTAAATCGGTGACAGTGACCCGGTAAAAACTGGCGAGGATCTGTAGGTTGCCGATATCGATGGTGGTGTTGCGGGTCTCCATGCGCTGTAGAGCGGCGGCACCAATAGCGTTGTCCAGCTCATACGATAATTCTGCAAGCGTCAGGTGGCGCTCATCGATGCGCAGCCTGCGCAGTACCCCGCCAATATTGAGTTCCATTACTGGAGCGACTCCGAAAGATTAGGCACTTCGGCAACTACGCCGTCGCGCAATACAAATGTCACAACCCGGCTAGTGCTGGATAAATCCCAGGATGTATCAACCTGGGACCAGGTCCACAGCTCCTGATCCCCTGTAGCGGTAATGCGCGTAGGCTGCCCCATTAGCTCCTTGAGCTCGATGGCGGTCATGCCAACTTCTACCTGGCGTACTGTGGCCCAGTCGAAGGGGTTGCCGGCACTAACACAGGCGGTTAGGGCCAAGGCAAAAGCGATGGCAGTAGCGAGAGATTGCGGTTTCATGCGATCACCGTCCGTTGGTTATTCGATTTCCGAAAAAATTCTCCCACTTATTTTCGATTCCGCAAAATCGAAATTCGAATTTCGTATTGACTTCAATATTCGAATTTAGCAAAATCTATCCATGCAGCAATTTCCAAGGCTGGAAAGGCCTAAAAAAAAGAGAAAAACGCCATGCACATCGGGGAGATTTCAGAGGATCGCATCCTTCTAAAGCACACCACCGAGTGGTTGACCGAGAAGGGGGTTAGCAAACAGCAGTTTGCCCGCCAGCACCTTTTGCCAAGCCTGGAAAAAAGCCAGCTTGAAATCGAAGAGCCGCTCAGTGCAGACAGTTATCAGAACTGGTTTGAATCCCGCCGCAAGATGATTAGCTCCATGCTGAGCGGAAAATCCGCAATTCCCCTGGCCTGGAAGTGGGCATGGATTTATGCCCTTCCAAAGCCTTACCAGCAGGAGTGCCTTAAGGAACTGATGGCATTGACCGGTAGTTTTTATTTGCCTCTGCCTTCAGGCACGAATGATCGCGTACCAACCCCATCCAGTTTGGCCTGCTTGACCAGGGAATTTTCCGATGTGATTGCGAGCAGCAAGCCAGCACAGGATGGGATGCTTGATGTTAGGGATGAAAGGGAGGAGCTCCGAGAGTATGCAGCGGGGCTTCTGGACTTGGTTGAAAAGGGTGTGCAGGAGCTTTTGAACATCCAAAAAGGGACCGGGTTATTGGCTCCGCGCGTTCTACAGAGAATGTTGAATGAGCGCCTCGGTAATGAAGATTAACAGCAGCCGCTTGTTGTGGGGTTCGCCCCACATTTTTTTAAATTTTGGGGTGGTTACCGCGGTAGCCACCTGAAAAACAACCCACTCATGAGATGGCGGGCATGCTCGCACTTGAATTTTCCCTAAAGGCTTGGCGGGGTTCGCCCCGCATTTTTTTTTAGCTTTTGGGGTGGTTACCGCGGTAGCCACTTGGATAGATAGTGATTTTCGGGGGTGGTTACCGCGGTAACCACCTGGAAAAGGAATCCTTTACCAATCGCAGAGCGAGGTCGATATGTTCAAAAGCGTTGTTGTTTACCGGTTCTGCAAGCCTCTGGAGTTGGGGGCGCGGGAAATAGCTCAGAATCTGAAAGCGAAGTGTTTCACGCCACCGGCTCCCACCGAGGCCGGTCGCTGTGGTTTTGTCCCACCCGCAGAGCAGATAGATAGTGAGCTGCTGTCCGAGTTGAATCCACTACGTTTCCTGCGCCAGGTGGATGGGCGCTGGGTGGTGGCATTGCGCCAGGCGGTACGCAAGGTAAAGCCGGCAGAGCTGCAGAAAGCGATTCAAAAGCGGGCTGAGGAAATTGGAAAGCGCGAAGCTCGCCCAGTTTTAAGGAGGGAGCGGGAGCAGATTAAGCAGGAAGTTTTGATTGACCTGCTGCCGCACGCCTTCCCCGAAGAGAAAACCGCGCTCGCCTATATCACCCCGCGCACCGGGCTGCTGATTGTGGAGGCCAGCGGTCATAACGGGGCTGAGCTTTTTCTTAGTGCCCTGCGCGAAGCGACTCAAAACTTGCCGGTAGCGATGCCGCAGATGTCTCGCAATACGGCGCAGGAGATGATGAGCTGGTTAAAAAACGGCATTCCTGCCGGGTTTCGCTTGGGCCTACATGCGGAGTTTCGCAGTGAGCACGACGGCTCCTGCCGTGTCACTTTGAACAACGAAGATCCCACCGACGATAACGCGCAGGGCTATCGCGAGGGTGGCTACGAGGTGGCGGTGTTGGCGCTGGAGACTGATGACGGCGCCGCGGGGATTGATTTCCGCTTAACCGATGAGCTGCTGATCAAGCAGATCAAACCGCAATATAAGAGCGACGATATTTACGGTATCGAAGAGGATGAAGCCAACGGGTTATCGGGGGCTTTTGATGCGGAGTTGGTGTTGTTCGCCGGCATCTTAGATGGCGTTTGGCAGGGGCTGGTGGAGGCGTTTGGCGGCTACTACGAGGAGCAGGAGCCGGCCACCTGGAAGCCAAAAGAGGCGGATCTGTTGCTTGTCGGTGATTCTGTAGAAGAGCCGGCAGAGGACCCGCTTTACGAAGATGCGGCCGAGCTTGTAAAGAGCTGCGACAGTATAAGCATGTCCTTTATGCAACGAAAATTGCGTATAGGTTACAACCGGGCCGCATTGCTGGTGGTAGAGCTGGAGCGGCGAGGGGTTGTGTCGCCGCCAGATGAGTCTGGGCAGAGAAGCACCGCGCTTTTGGTGCGAGCTGAGGAGATGATCGATGCCGCTATTTGAATCTCCCGAGCAGGCCTGGCACGACGCTTTCACTACCGTCGAAGGTTTCCAGGACCCCTATTCCCCGCGCCCCCCTAAAGGCACCGCTCCCAGCAGTTATCGCGCAGTTCTGGAGGGCGAGTTGGCTAAGGTGCGCAAGGTCATCAAGTCGCTACCAGAAGCGCTGCGGGACTCGGGTATGTGGGCATTTGGCCCTGATGGCTCGGATGTGACGCGCAAAAGTCGCGACAAGATGAACCAGCGGGTGTGGGAGTTTTTGCTGGATCAGGGGCCGGAAAACGCCTATCGACGCTTCGAAAAGAATTGCCGCATGACGGTGCTTATTACGGCCATTAGCGAGCAGGTGCGCTCGGAGGCGAATGATGCGCGCGGTTCCAGCGAGGCGATCATTGCTGCTCACATGGGGATTAATCGCAGCACTTTTTCCAGGGTGTGGGCGCCTGTCTATCGCGGCGCTCTGGATGCATTTAAGGGCGAGGCAAAAGCCGCGCTCACCGGTATCGATCCGCTAATTCAAGAGATTAACCGCCGTTACCGGAGTGTCGGTTAGTGAGCCGGGAAAAGCGCCCCTGCTTGGGTTGCGGTTCCGCACCGCGCATGCGTCGCAATGACGCGGGCCTCTATCGAGCAGAGTGCAGCAACCCGGCGTGCCGCTGGACCTCGACCAATGGCGGTTTTCTTTCAAAGGAAGGTGCGCGGGTGCGTTGGCATCGGGACAACCAAGCCGGATGCGAGGAGACCTTTTATTGGTGGGTGCAGCGTCACCGCGAAATGCACGGCCATGCTCCGCTACCGATTCCAGCTAATTCCAGCGAGTTCACTCAGATCAATAACAAACTGTGCCGGCAGGCGAGGGAGAGCATTTATGCACCAGCAGCTTAAGGGGATGTTAGAGCGTCAGGCGGCTTTTAATGAGTCGGTGAAGCCGAACTGGAGCATACGGGATATGGATTGGGCGACCGCCATTTTGACCGAAACCAGTGAGTTGTTGGATCACCTGGGGTGGAAATGGTGGGCGAACCAGAAAAGGGATTTACCGCAGGCCCAGCTGGAGGCAGTGGATGTTAGTTGTTTTTTATTTAGCTGGATATTGCAGGAGGAGGACTGTGATATTGAGCGGGCAACGGAGGTTTTGGTGAGTGGGCTCAGTAAGGATATGGGAGGGTTTCCGGCTCCTGTTAGAGCGGCCAAAACTTTTGTTTCTAATGTTTTAACCATGGAAAACCCCTCTGTTAGTTTGCCGCTGTTTCGCAGCTTGCTGGATCAACTGGGGCTGACGGTTGCGACGTTGGCCGATTTGCATCTCGGAAAAATGGTGCTGAATCGTTTTCGCCAGGATCGCGGTTATGCGGACGGCTCTTACATCAAAGTTTGGGATGGGCTTGAGGACAATGAGCTGCTTCACAAAACGGTTTTGGGCCTTGAGAGATTTAGAGCGGCGCATCCGGAATACGCTGACGCAAGTGATGAGCAAGTGATTTATTCGGGATTGCAGGAGGCTTATTCCGTGTTTCAGCAATCTCAGAAAGGGGTGGGTGAGATAGAGGTTTTGCGGTGAGATACGGAAGCGTGTGCAGCGGCATCGAGGCGGCCACTGTGGCCTGGGAGCCGTTGGGCTGGCAGGCGGCTTGGTTCGCAGAAGTCGAGCCATTCCCCTGCGCGGTATTGGCCCACCACTGGCCGGAAGTGCGCAACCTGGGGGATATGACAAAGATTGCCGTTGCGGTGCTACGGGGCAATGTGGAAGCGCCGGAGGCTTTGGTGGGCGGCACGCCTTGCCAGGCTTTTTCTTTTTCGGGGATGCGCGAGGGTTTAAGCGATCCGCGTGGCCAGCTGACCATTAAATACGTGGAGTTATTAAATGCAATCGACCATGTTCGAACTGGCCGAGGAGAGCCCGCAGCTATTGCCGTGTGGGAAAACGTCCCCGGTGTCCTCAACTCAAAAGACAACGCCTTTGGCTGCTTCCTCGGGGCGCTCGCGGGCGACGACGACGCCCTTGTTCCCGGTCCACAACCTGAGCCTGGACGGTCCAGTGCCCATTGGAAGTGGTGCAAGAAAACCGATCAGCACTTTCCAGTGTGGACAGACTCAGGTCACGTTGCTGGACCCAAGCGCACAATCGCGTGGCGGGTACTTGATGCCCAATATTTCGGAGTGGCCCAACGACGCCGCCGTGTGTTCGTTGTCGCAAGTGCTAGAGAAGGATTCGATCCCGCAGCGGTACTTTTTGAGCGCGAGGGCTTGCGCCGGGATTCTGCGCCGCGCCGAGAAGCGCCGCAAGACGTTGCCGGCACTGTTACGGCAGGCGCTGGAAGGCGTCGTGGCGCGGGCATCGAGCCCGAACAGCTCACCGCCGGAACCCTGACAGCCACCTACGGCGAACAGTCAGGGCAGGATTTAATGGATATGCCCGGCGGGCTTTTACCAGTGGCATTTGGGCAAAACCGGCAATCCGGCCCGGTGGATGTGAGTCACGCACTCACCGCGCACGCGGGCCCGCACGGGCGCCTGGATTTCGAGAGCGAAACCTTTCTGATACAGCCCACTATTGCTTTTCCTGCTGAGATGAGTGGCACCCAGTGTGCCAGCAGCGAAAACCTAAGCCCTGCACTTTCAGTAACCCACACCACGGCGGTGGCTTTTGCACAAAACAGCCGCGATGAGCTCCGCGAGCTCCAAGTGGCTGGTGCATTGAGCTCCGGCGGTGGAAAGCCAGGGCAAGGGTTTACCGCAATTCGCCAGGGTATGGCCGCGCGTCGCCTTACCCCAGTGGAGTGCGAACGCCTGCAGGGCTTCCGCGATAACCACACCTTAATCCCGCTTAAATCCCGCAAAAAGGTGGAGGCCGAAATGGTCGCCTATTACAGCCGCCTACTAAAACGCGAACTCACCGCCGAAGAGTGCGATTACCTGGCCAGCGATGGCCCCCGCTACAAAGCCATAGGCAACAGCAAAGCGGTGCCGGTGGTGCATTGGATTGGGTTGCGTATTTCTAATGCTCTGCGGGAGGCGGCTTAAATGGAAATGGATTTTATTGGAGGCTGCCTGCTTGGAGTTGTGGCTGGTCTTTTTACTGGATATCTGCGGATTATGTTTTTGTGGGCGCTGCAGGATCAGCAGGAGAGAAAGCTAAGAGAGGAGAGATGGCAGGCGATTCAGGAGGCGCAGGCTCTGTTGCAGAAAAAGGGAGAGGCGCTTTTACGGGATTTTGAGGAGATGAGGAGGGGCCTTGATTATTACCAACGATGAATTAATTCAGCTGGTCTGGTTAAACCAATTGCGGCGTTTGTCCTCTTCGGTTCTGGATATTGGGAACGAGGGGAAGTTCTGGTTAACGGGAGGGCATGAATCGAATTACCTCTGTGCGATTAAGGAGAGCCGCGAGAAGCGCTGCGTGGTGACCACTCTGCTGCCTCAGCCTTATTTGTGGACGCGCTTAAAGCAGCTGCAGGAGAGTGGATTGTTGAACATGGATGGCCAGCGCTGTGTTTTTTGGCTGGATGGGGATTGCTCTCGAAGTGCCTGGCGGGTGGCTCGGAATTTCTGGCGTAAGCGGGGGGTGAAGGGGCATCCCAACCCTGCGAACAGGATACCGAGAAAGGTTTTTGAGGATTGGGCGGAGCAGTGCCGGGATCTGCTCTTAGCGAAGTTTTCCGGGGCTTATGCGCCAGTGGTGCAGCAGGCGGCCTAGTGTAGTTGGCGGGCTGAGAATTTAAACAGGGTTATTTTTTTTGGAGAGAAAGTGATGGGTAGCAAAGCTGAGATTAAAAGATTCGCCGTTTATGGCGGGCAAATGGCGCTGAACGATGGCGGCCGCCGCGATTTTAAAGGTGCCTTTAGTTCACGCAACTTAGCCATGAAGTTGGCCCGGCAGCGCGCCAAAGACAGGCGCGGCACCTGGGTGCAGATAGAGGACCGTTTGACCAACACCTACACCGAGTACGGCATCACTGCTTATGGAGAGCTTAAGGAGCGTTTCAAGGATTGCCCCTTGGGTGGTGAGTCAGAAGAAGGGGCTCAGGTAGAAGCCGCGAGTTGATCGCCAGCTAAAGCAGTCCATTCGGTGAGGGCTTGGAAGGGAATGATTTTAGGGCATTAAAAAGGGGGAGGTGCGAATTATGGCCAGGGGAATCAACAAGGTCATATTGATTGGGAATTTGGGGCAGGACCCGGAAACCAAATATTTGCAGAACAGTCCGGTAACCAATATCAGCTTGGCTACCAGTGAGTCCTGGAAGGATAAGCAAACCGGCCAGCAGCAAGAGCGCACGGAGTGGCACAGGGTGGTGTTTTGGAATCGCCTCGCGGAAATCGCTGGGGAGTATCTGCGCAAGGGTTCCAAGATTTATGTCGAGGGCTCTCTGCGCACGCGCAAGTGGCAGGATAAAAACACCGGGGAGAATCGCTACACCACCGAAATTGTTGCGAGTGAAATGCAGATGCTCGACGGGCGCAGAGCGGGGGAGAGCTTTGGCGAGGGTGCGAGCGGTGCTGCTATGGGTGTAGGTATGGGCAACCAGGCGGGAGGTTATCAGGGCGGCTTCCAGCAAGGGGGTTACCAGCAGGGTAATCAAGGGCACCCTGCACCGAGCAATCAGCAGCCGCCCGCACGGCAGCCAAACCAGAGTCCCGCCGGGGGTTTTGACAATAGTTTCGATGACGATATTCCGTTTTAGAGGTTACCTAAGATCCGTTTTGATGGAGGGGAGCATGTTGGTTCGACTTTTATTTTGGTTGAGTGCGCGCTTGCCGTGCCGATTGATACCGCTGGAATCTGGGCCGTATTTAGAGCGTTATTACCTGGGGCAGTTGTTCGGGATGACGTTTTATCTGCACCGGTTTGTCAGCAGTGACAGCGAGAAGCATCTGCACAACCATCCGTGGGAGTGGGGCGGTTCGCTGATCCTGAATGGCGGCTATATGGAGGAGCGCGCCGTCGATATGTGCCCGGTCGCGAGTTCGTCGGGCTGCCTGACCGAATTTAAATATCGGCGTTGGTTTAACCGGGTGAATGCGAACACCTTCCATCGAATTCACAAGGCGGAGCCGGAAACCTGGACGCTGTTTGTTGAGGGGACGCGGGTGATGGTTGGGCAGAAGCGGAAAGGGTGGGGCTTTTTCCAGCAGCTGCGTGGATTTGGTGAGGGGGAGGAGGGTTTGATTACCGTTTTTACACCTTACCCACGCAGCTTCGGCAATTGGTGGGAGGGTGCAAGGCGCGGTGGCCAGGCAGGGCGGGTGCCTCTCAATGGCTAATAAGACGGCTTGGCTGGATGTTCCGAAAATCCCGAGGCCTCCGCAGTGTGAAGCCATGCGCGAGACGGTTTATTACAGGGATACAGAGGACACGGATCGCCGTTGCGTTCGGGCGGCGCGGGTTTTGATTGGTGGCCAGCGTTTATGTATGCAGCATGCGGGGCCGATTGCGATTGGACGGTTGGTGAGTATGGAGGCAGGTCCGAATGAAAAGATGGGATAAGTTGAAAGCATGTTATCGCTGGAATTGGAGAAGCAGGATTGTCTTTAGGCTGTGGGGTGAATCCATTCTTGATTTTTGGCATGTAGTAAGGGGGGTTGTGGGCTGGGTTTTGCGTGCAATTGGCTTTTCGATATTCGCTTCACTTTATTTAGTGTTTATCCCACTTCACTTGCTTCGGGTGGTTTTTTTTCCTGTATATCACTATCTGGTGGAGCCGGCCTGGCTCGCTTTTAGGGCGCAGGATAGGTATGTAGCGCAGATGAGGCGGGTTATGGATAAGGGGAGAGGGTGATGGATGCTGAGCAGATTCTGGCTGCGATAAAGGCAGGCGTAAATGAGTATGACCTCGGCTTTGCACGTCGCTGCGGTGCTGTGGATGAGCAGAAGTTCTGTGAGCGCAATGGTGTTATTACGTCTCGCATCGCGCGTGGTTTGGGAGTTAGTAATAGCGACGCACGAAAGGCACTGGATAAATTGGTGAAGCGCGGGGTTGTTCTTAAAAGCCGCGAGAATGCGGGCAATTTTTGTCGCTGGTGGCCGGTTGGGTTTCTGGAGGAGCTGCGTGGTGGGCCTGTTTTGGCGGAGTAGGAGCGGGCTTAGGGTGCCTCTATTCAGGCCGCTCCAATATTTCGAGTGGACGGTGCCGCGAGAGTACTTCGAGTGCCGGCGGGCGACGATGCTGGAATTTTAAAGAGACGGATTACGGGGAAATTAAGCATGGAGGTTTTGGAAAAGACTTACACGCTGCGCGGGACGGAAGGTGAGATCAGGGCATTAATTAAAGCGCTACAGTGCCTGCCTTTGTATCCCGACCAGAAGCCAGAGCGAAGCTTTGATTCTTTACAGGAAAATGAGATCCGGGTTCTGCGGGAGTTGCGGGCACAGGGAGATAAATTGTTATGAACGATCATTGGGTGGGAGAGCTGAGTAGGTTGCAGGCGATTAAGATCTTAAATTCTGCAACGGCACGCGGCTATGTTGACTGGGATGGCCTGGTAGAGGATTTCTATGATGAGGAAAGCGATACCTGGCCGACTATCTATCATGTCTTTTTGGCTATTGGAGTATCCGAAAAAGAGTATAAAGCGGCCACTGGTGAGAAAAACCCAAACTGGCCAGCTGTCGTTGCGCCGTCTGCAGAGGATGAGTCGTCGGCAATTAGGTGGGTAAAGGTTCCCCGGCGTCTAGGAGACAACGAGGAAATGCGGCACCGCCTACTCCCTCTGCACTCCCGAGAGGAGCAGGATAAATTGTGGGCGGAAGTATTGGCGTGCGCTCCAAAATGCAACAAGGGGGCGGGATGGCCTGCTCAGCCGAGACGAAATGGGGTGGAGTGGGTTGAGGTTCCTGAGCGGCTGGGAGACAACGTAAGAATGCGAAATAGGGTGCTTCCCACTGGCACGCGGCAGGAGCAGGATGACGCATGGGCGGAGCTTTTGGAAGCCGGTCCAGTGTTTGGGGTGTCGGGAATTGGTGAGTCGTTGGTATTGCAAACGGTGCGCGACACTTTGACAGAGGCAGCGGCTAACGCATTTGAGAATGGGGATTGGGATGCGAGCAAGGATGTTGAGCGGTTGCTGGAATTGGTAGAAGAGGCGGTGCGGGATATTGCTCCGGCCGTTAATGGCCTGCCCGCAGATGAACCCTCTCCGGTGGAATTTGTTGAAGCCTTAAAGGCGCTGGAAAGCCTGCAGCGAGAGTTGTTGCCTAGCTGGGAGGGTGGAGCGGCAACAAAGGTTCGGTCGGTGCTGTTGCGTGAGCGTCAGCGAGTGGAGGAGCTGGAAAGCATTTGTGCAGCCATGCTGAGTCGCTGGAGCGTTATTCATAATCTGGTTCAGGCGGCCGGGTCGAGCGAGCATAAGGAAAAGCCGGTGTATGCGGTGGCGAGTTTGTCGGCGATGGAGTTTGTTACCGATGGTGGTCGTAGCGGTGGCGAGAGGCTGCTGCGGCAGGAGGGTGCGGCGAGGACCCTGTTGAAGGTGGAGAAGTATTTGGACCTTACCAGCCCGGATTCAGAGTTACACCAGGAGGTCCAGCAGGCGGCAAGGAAGTTGGCAAGCTATCCGCAATTATCCCCAGAAGCTGTGGTTATCTCTGTGGATCAGTCGCCTGATCGCTTTGAGGCTGAGTTCGAGCGATGGGAGGCTGAAAAATAACCGCACCAAGTTGTTGACTCGACTGCAACACTTTTAGTACCTTTTCACTAAGTTGGAATAACTGCGCAAAACCGCCCCTAGTGGCGGTTTTTTTGTGCCTAAATTTTATCGAGCCCCTCCGGTTTTGCCGGCGGGGCTTTTTTGTTTTCGCGAGTGGGGCGGGAAATGCCAGACAAAGATCCAGGTCAGTGGCTGTTCCTATTGTCGGCACGGGAGCAGTGGGTTCCGGCGGTGCTGGGCTTTGTGCTCTCGTATGTACGGATTATTTATGACGAGGAGGAACCCAAGCCTGTTCGCCAGCTGCTTGAGGCTGGAATCGGCGGGATTCTGGTGTTTGTTGTCGGCCTCGCTTGTGAGGAGTTCGGGTTGTCCAGCGGCTGGAGTTATTTCGGGGCCGGTGTTGTTGGAGTGTTGGGAGTCAACCAGGTACGCAGCTTGGCGACTAGGTGGGCCAGTCATAAGGTTTCAGGCGGAAAGTAGGGGGAGTCATGTACGGAACGACGCGACCAAGTCAGGTTTTAGAGATGGCGAGGGATGTCTGTGATGTATTGGGCCATGGAGACAATAACAACGCGGTGGACATTTTGCTGGAAACTGCGGCCCAGGAAAGTTGGCTGGGCGAATATAAGGATCGCCATGCGCACAAGCTCGGCGTGGGGCTGACTCAATTTGATCAGATTGGTTTTGACGATGTTAAGGCGCGGACCAGTCGCAAGGTGATCGAGTTGATCGATCAGGAATTTGGCGTTGACATCAGTGCTGTCGAGTTGCGAGAGCTGGCCTATTCGCCGTTGCTGTCGCTGATATTTTGCCGGCTCAAGTATCGCCTGGTCCCGACAGTAATTCCTAAAGCCCTGGAGGAGCGCGCGCATTATTGGAAGCGTCACTACAACACATATCACCCGAACGCGAAGGGAACTCCAGAAGAGTACGTGAACAATGCGCGCCGTTTCGTGCCCAGGGTTATGCAAGGCCGCCGGCTATGAGCATTCTATCCAGGCGCAAGGCAAGCAGGAGGGAGGCTTGGGCTGCGGCTCTGGTGCTAGGTGCAGTAGGGTTTGAGGATGAGTCCCGAGTGTCCAAGCTTCTGGATCAACCCGGAGGTTCAAAACTTGCAGGCGCACTTCTTAAAGATGCGAAGAAGGTCACTGGTTGCCTTCGGTCGAGGAAGGCAGCTCTTGAGCTTGGACGCAGTCAAAAGGCCCGTATCGATTTTGAGGAGGCCGCATACATCGCCCTGTTGAAGCATCAGGAGGAGGTGGAATTGGCCCGGAGGCGTGATCGCCGCTGGGCTGCCCGCCCCTAAAAAGTGAAAATTGCGCCATAGGTGGCCATTTACGCCATAGGTGGCCATTTGCGCCATAGGTGGCCATTTGCGCCAAAAGGTGGCCATTTGCGCCAAAAGGTGGCTATTTGCGCCAAAAGGTGGCTATTTGCGCCAGTTCCAGGGTCCTCCCTGCGTTTTTTTCTTCCTGGGGGTAATTCGAGGGTGGACTGTTGTCTCGTTTTTAAATTTTTTTGATTTTTTTCATTTCCGGTTCCGGTTTTTTTATGGCGACTCAAGCTGAAGTTGCTGCGCATCTTTTTCTCACCGATCGAACCGTTCGGGATCTTCAAAAGAAACCTGGAGCACCCGTATCACGGGGGCGGGGCGGTTATGACCTGAATGAGTGGCGGCTGTATTACATCAACTATCTGCGCGGTATGAAGGGGCTGTCCGGAGACGGCAGCGAACCGGAAACGGACGAGGAATTGGAGCGGGAGGATAAGGCGTTAAAGCGAAGGGAGGCGCGGCTCAAAGTTGAGGAGCGTGCGGAGCGGATCGCGGGGCAAAAAGCAAAGCGATTTCTATTCGAGCGTACCTATGGTCCGTTAACTCTGATCACCCATACGGTGGAGCAGGTTGCGTCGGCGGTAAATTCACGCCTGGAGGCGCTGCCCTTGAAAGTTCGGAAAGCCTGTCCGGACTTGCCGCCGGAGGCTTTTGAGCGGCTCGACCTGGAAATTATCGCCGCCTCAAATGAACTTGCCGAAATCGAACCAGACCTCTCCGGTTACGCTGAAAGAAGCGAAGATAGCGGCGACCCGTGGGCTGTCGATTTTGAAGAAGACGCCCCCGGTTAGCGGGGTAGTTTTCGCAGATAAGAATTTCTATCTGCCAGCAGAATCGAGCCATATCTCCGGGCGCTGGACCACGCAGCCTACTCAGGTTGCACCGCTCAACATGATGACTAGCGAAGCGATTCGCGAGGTCTACTGCCAGAAATCAGCGCGCTGGGGCTTCACAAAAGTTGCAGCAGCAGCGGTGACGTACTTCACGGTGGTGCATCGCAGAAGTGGTGTGGTTTACCTGCCCAATGACAAAAAGGCAGAGAAGTTCGTCAGCACCGAGTTGGACCCGGTGATTAAGGTGATGCCGGTTCTGCAGGACATTTTTCCCGACTGGAAAAGTAAAAACGAAAACAACTCGGTCAGCCGCAAACAGGGGCTGGGCTGGATTCTCGATATTCTGGGCGCACACAGTCCGAGCAATTTTGATGCGATCACCAAGCAGTTTTTATTTGGTGATGAGGTGGACCGCTGGGTAAGTGAGGCGGGCAAGTCTGGCGACCCGATTAAAGCGGCACTCACTCGTTTAGAGGGTGCGGTTTCACCTAAAGCTATTTTTGGTGGTACGCCAACCACTGCTGGTGCCAGTCATATCCAGCGGCTGATGGAGTCCGCTGCAGCGAAGTTTCGTTGTTATATATCTTGCCCCCACTGCGGCCACGAGCAGACGTTGCTTTGGGGCGGGCCGGATGTCGAATATGGCATTCGCTGGAACAAGAAAAAAGACAAGGAAGATCTTACCGGTAGCGATGTTTGGTATCAGTGCGCCGGCTGCGACGATAGATTTTTTTATCGCGACCTGGAAAAGATCGAGCAGGATTGTCGCTGGATAGCCGATGACTCCGGCATCTGGACTCGCGATGGTGAGATGTTTTTTACCAAAGAAGGTGAAAAAGTCAGGCCGCCGCGCACAATAGGGCTTTATATCAGCTCGCTCTATTCCCTGACCCTGACCGATGGCTGGGTGGGATTGGTGCGCAAATGGCTAGAAATTGCTGGCGACCGCCTCAAACGAAAAACCTTTATCAACACTGACCTCGGTGAGCTCTGGGTTGAGGAGCAGGGAGAGAAGCCCAAAGCCGAACTCCTCTACGATCGCCGCGAAGTTTATGCCGCGCCGGTTCCTATGGGCGGGCTCTACCTGACCTGCTTTATCGATACGCAGGGTGATCGCTTCGAAGGAGTGGTGGTCGCCTGGGGCGCGGGTGAAGAGTCCTGGACTGTTGATTACTTTAAGATCCTCGGTGATTTGCACCAGGAGATTGTCTGGGACCAGCTGGAGCGCAAGATTCGCGATGTCCGCTATCGGCACGAGAGTGGCATCGAGCTGGGCATCAGTCGGTTCGGCATCGATACCGGTGGTCACTTTACCAGTCAGGTGCACACTTTTGTTCGCCGCTTTCCTGCTCACTATGGTTTTGCTTGTCGCGGTGATACTCGTTACGAGCAGCCGGTGGTGACCTATCACTCAAAGCTAAACAAGCACGGTACCCGCTCTTGCGTGATTGGAACCGATACGGCAACCGATACCATTTACGCGCGCTATAAAATTCTGCCCGAGCCTGATGAGGATGGCGCATTACCAGATCCAAAGGCGCCCTGTCCGGGGCGCATCCACTGGCCAGTAGCAGATTGGTGCACGCATAGCTTCTTTAAGCAGGCAACCGCCGATGAGAAAAAGCTGGGCTACTCTCGCGGCAAGCTGGTTTATAAATACGAAACGCCGTCTGGCGTCCGCAATGAAGTAATCGACTGCTACAAGGGCAACCTGGCCGTGATCCGCGCGGCCCAGCAATACCTCGGTCTCAGCCTCTCCAGACTGAAAAAGAATCTCGAACTGGCCCTCTCTGATGCGCCAGCCACCCAGAAAAAACCCAAACGTAAAAAAGTGACCGGTGGTGTATGAGCTACTCGCAGACCGATTTAGACAATGTAGAAACGGCGATACGCAAATATATTGCCGGCGACCGCGTTAGCCAATTTAGGCATAACGGTCGAGAAATTCGCTATGCAGAAACCTCCCTGCAGGAGTTGCGCAATATCCGCGACGAAATCCGAGCTTCCCTAACTCCCAGGCGTTCCCGCTATTCACAAATCGTTACTGATAAGGGGCTTTAATTCATGCGAGTAAAAAGCGTGCACACAAAGCCGCGAATTCGCTGCACGCCGGGCATGGATACTCGCTCTCGAATCAAGGCGGTATACGAGGGCGCAAGCACTGGCCCGCGTCTTGGTAGTAAAGGCTTGATCGGTGTCGGCGGTCCTAATGCAGATATCAGTGGAAAGCTGCCAGCCTTACGAAAGCGCTCGCGTCATGCGGTTCGCAATAACCCTTACGCAACCGGGGCCAAGGAAACCTATGTTTCCAACATGGTGGGTAACGGGATTATCGCCAAGTGGGGACATGAACGTCTGCAAGAACTTTGGGATCGCTGGATATTAGAGTGCGATGCCGACGATAAAGGCAGTTTTCTCGGGGCTCAGATGCAAGCGGCCGGCGCGCAGTTTGAGTCGGGTGAGGTGCTTACCCGGCGGCGATTCCGCTACCGGTCAGACGGCTTGATTGTACCGTTACAGTTGCAAATGCTGGAGGCAGACCACCTCGACGAAACCTATTCGGTACAGGGTGAGCATAATCCGGTCGTGCTTGGGGTGGAGTTCAATGATTTTGGGCAGCGCGCCAAGTACCACCTATGGCGGGATCACCCTAGCGATGGTCACCGGGGATTCTCCGGCAATATTCGTCGCGAAGTGCCGGCAGATGATGTGATTCACCTGTTCCGGCGCCTACGGCCCGGTCAGGTGCGCGGGATTCCGGAGATGACTCCGGTGCTGGTGCGGCTGTATGAAATCGACGAGATGCAGGATGCCACCCTCGTCAAACAAAAAACCGCACAGCTGTTTGCTTGGATTGTTAAAAAGATCAAGCACTATGACGGCATTGGTGGAGAAACCAATCAGCCGAACACAAGCGGCCCCGCGATGGGCACTCCGGAGACGGGGCCGAACGGCGAGCAGCTGGAACGTATCCGTGCGGGAGGTATTCACTACCTCGAAGACGACGAGGAGCTTCAATTTTCCGACCCCAGTGATGTGGGTAGCAACTATGCCGCCTGGCTCAAAACTGAGCTGCGCGCGGTTGCCCGAGGCTTGGGTCTGACTTATGAACAGCTGACCGGCGACCTGGAGGGTCTTAACTTTTCCTCAATTCGCGCCGGCCTGTTGGAGTTCCGCCGCCGTATCGAGCAGCTGCAATACAGCCTGCTGATTCATCGCTGGTGCCGCCCGGTATCCCGCTGGTTTGCTGACACTGCGGTGATGAGTGGTGTGGTAGATATCCCGTTTTACTGGCGCGATCCGGACAGCTTCCTGCCCTCTTGGAAGTCGCCGCGCTGGGCCTGGGTTGACCCGCTCAAGGATGTAATGGCCGATATCCTCGAAATACGGGGCGGGCTAAATACGCTGCAAAATAAATTGGGCGAGCGGACGCTGGACTATAACGAAGTCACAGAGCAGTTGGCCGTTGAGCAGGCGCTCGATCTGATTCTCGATACCAACCCCAGCAAGCTCACCGCCTCCGGACAATTCCAAGATCTGGTCAAGCTGGCCATCCAATCTCAAGCTCAAGAGGCTTAATTTATGTTTCCATTTTTTGTGCGCGGCGCCGAGGGGCAGCCGCACCAAGTGCTGTTGTATGACGTTATTGGGGAGTCCTTTTGGGAGGCCTCTATTACCGCAAAGCAGATTGTCACGGCGCTGGCTGCGGTGCCTGATGATGATGTCAAAGTGCGGATTAATTGTGAGGGTGGGGATCACCGCGATGGCACCGCGATCTATAACGCGCTGGCAAATCATAAAGGCAACGTCGATATTCTTGTCGAGGGTTATGCCTGCTCCATGGCGACTGGAGTGATGTGTGCGGGAAATAAGGTGGAGATGTTTGAGACCGCTTTGCTGATGATTCATCGGGCGTCCACCAGTATTTACGGAAATGCCAAAGAGCTAATTCGTAGAGCTGAGGTCTTGGAGAAAGCGGATCAATCTATTGCTGCAGCGTATAGTAGAAAGACGGGTAAAACCTCAGAAGAGATGCTTGCGCTGATCGATGAGAAGGGCGATGCCTGGCTTACTCCGGCAGAGGCAAAAGAGATTGGTCTCATCGATGAGATTGTTGTGCCGGAGAAATTCACCGCTTTACTGGATAAAACAGCGGTCACGGCGTTAGGTAAAAACGAAGGCGCTTCAATAGTGTCGTTGAGCAGGGCTCCAAAGGCGATGAAGGACGCTCTGGAGGGAGTGACGGGAGCTGTTGCCGTGCGTGTAACCGGCGGCAAGATTGAGCCGGTAAAAGCCCAGGCTGATACATCGCCCGCTGATACATCGCCCACTGATACATCGCCCGCTGATTCGGTAACCGCTGAGCGCGAACGGGTTAAAGCTATCCATGCTCAAGCCCGTGCCTGCGGCATGAGTGCCGACGACGATTTGGTTGTTGACTTGATTGACCAGGGCGTGAAAGAAGAGCTCGCGGGTTCGGTGTTCCACAGTATGAAGGTACAGCAAGACAAGGTCACAGCCGTGCGCGGCTCACATCAACCCAATCATTCACCTGGGAGCGATCAGCAGCAGGTTCAAGCCAGCTGGGCGAGCGCTTTCAATAAAACCCGTTGAGGAAATTATGGCAACGATTACTGAAAACCTAAATCGTCCCGGAGCGCATATCCTCCGGGAATTAGATGTGCAAATGTCGCGGGAGGCCGGAGTAACGATAACCGGCGGCAACTACAAAGCAGGCACGGTGATGGCAAAAATTACCGCGTCGGGGAAATTAACCCAGCTCAATCCCTCAGCCAATGACGGCAGCGAGAAGGCTTGTGCAGTGCTTTATCGAGATGTGGATGCCAGTGCGGGTGATAAGCCTGGCACGGTCAATAGCTGCCTGGCGATTTATCACGGTTATTTACTGGGCTGGCCGAACGGTATTACGGATGCGCAAAAGGCTAAGGCAATAGAGGATCTGGGCGAGCGCTTCCAGAAGGTTGGATAACCCACCGCTATCGATTAATCGGCTTGCTATCCAGTAGGCCGGTATCCCGCAACAGTTACACGAGCAAATCCCCGATGGAAATTATTAATATTTTAGAAAATGATGCTTTTAGCCGAGCGTCTATGTCTGAGGCAATCAACACCGTGGCGACCCAGCCAAAAGAGCTGAAGGACAGCGGTTTATTTACACCTGAGCCTATTCGCACAGGTTTGATCGCTATTGAGTGCCGCGATGGTGGCGCCCTAAAAATTTCACCATTAGACCGACGCGGTGACCCCCATAGCAGCACCGAGCACGAAGAGCGTGAGATGGTTTATTTTGAGACCCGGCGGGTTGCCAAGCACGACCGCATTATGGCCTCAGATTTGGGTTTTGTTACTCAATTTGGCAATAACGAGCAGTTAATCGTTGAAGAGCTGCAGAAGGAGGTTGCCCGGCGTCTGTCGGGACCGGGAGGTCTCCAGGATCAAAATGAAAATCGCCTGGAGCTGATGCGCCTTTCTGCCATTAAAGGTGATCTGCGCGACCATGAGGGCAACCTGGTCTACAACTTCTACGACAAATTCAATATTGCGATGCCGCCGGTAATTAAACTCGGTATCGCCAGTAAAACCCAAGGCGATCTGCGTAAAGCGATCGAGAGTCAGATTACCCGCCCTATGCGCCGCAAAGCCAGAGGCCGTTTTATTCCTCGGGTAGAGTGTTGGAGCGGTGAGGAGGCCTGGGATACGCTGATGGCCAACGATGAATTCCGCAAGCGCTATGAAACGGCGGCGGATAAAGTGGAAGCGAGCAAGACCTCCGAGGCCACCCTCGGCTTATCGGTTCCTTTCGGCGGCGTTGTCTTTAAAGAGTACTTTGGCGCAGATGATGGCACTAGCATCAATCTGGAGCCGACAGAAATGAAGTTCATCCCTGGCAAAGGTGCTGGTTTGATGAAGCATGTGCTCTCCCCTGGTGAGGGCCTCAAAAGCCTCGGTACTCAGGGCCAGGAGTGGTATTCCTATTTGGTGAACGACAAGGAGCGCCCGGATGATCCGCGCTGGATCGATCTGTATCTTGAGCAGTTCCCGATGATTATTAACACCGCTCCGGATTTGACCTTCCACGCCTCCAGCGCCGCATAGGGTCAGCGGCATTCGTTAAAGTGGCCGCGACCTGCGGCCGTTTCTATTTATTCCCTTAAAACACCAGGTTGACCATGAATAAACCAGACCTAATTGAGGCGCTGGCGGCTCTCGATGTGCCGGAGTCTGATTACGAAGGCCTAAAAGTGCCAGAGTTGAAGGAGCTGCTGGAGACAGAGAAGGAGAAGCGCCAGCGGGCGGAAGATGCCTTAAATCCTACTCTGCAGGAACCGCAGGGGGAGGCTTCTGAGGAAGAGCCGCTGGAAGATGAGCCTGATAATCCAGAGGACCAGGACCAGGACCAGGACCAGGACCAGGACCAGGACCAGGACCAGGATCAGGACCAGGACCAGGATCAGGATCAGGGCAAAGGGGGCATAGGGGGCGGCCAAGCTGCCGCGGTATCGGTAACGCCTCTCGTGCCGGGCTTAAGCAAAATGAAGGCCCGCAACTGCGCATTTGCAGTGACCGTGCTCGATACGGTGGAATATAAGGGCGCCGTGTACAGCCGGGGTGTTTCCGCCGAAATTGCCGCAGGTGATAGTTTCTATGCCGGCGACAAAACCCGCGATCACCTGCTCAGCTATCGCTGCGCAGAGTTGGCTGAGTAGCGGGCCGGGCCATGGGTGGGGCGGTCATTATCGACAAGTCCAAATTCGAGCGACGCCTGCAGCGCGTTGCGCGCGAGACGCCAAAGGTTGCGGTCAATGCGCTCAATTGGGCAGCGTACAACACCCGCGAAGTATTGCAGCGGGAGATGGGCAGTATCTTTGATCGCCCGACGCCGTTTACCAAGCGCGGAATGCTGGTGGACAGGGCCAGCGCGGATCACCTGCAGGCGCGAGTTTATTTGAATGATTGGGTGGTGAAGGGTACCTCCCCAGCGGATTATCTGCGTCCGCATATCTTTGGCGGCACCCGGAAGTTGAAGCGCTGGGAAAAGACGCTGCAGATGAAGGGCCTTTTGCCGCAGGGGATGTACGCGGTGCCCTCCAAATATGCCCAGCTGGACCGCTACGGCAATTTCCCTCGGGGCTTGCTCAACCGGATTATTTCCCAGATAGGTGGTTTTGGCGAACAGGGTTATCTGGCTAATGCGGGGGATAAAAACCGCAAAAGGCGTTGGCGCGGCACCAAGAAAAAACGCGGCGAGCGTTACTTTGTTCTGCGGGAGGCCAGTGGCAAGTTGCCGCCGGGTATTTACCTGCAGAAAAATTACGGTGAAGACAGTAGTATTGCGCATCTGCAGATGGGCGCTGCTAAGCCGGTATTTATTTTCGTTAAACAGTCGCCAAGCTATAACGTCGTTTTCCCATTCCACAAAATTGCTGCGCAGGAGGCTTTGGCACAGCTGCCAAAAACCATGCGCTCTGCCCTAAAGCGGGCGCTTAAGCGCCGCTAATATTCTCTCTCTCTTTTGAATGACTTGTGCCCGGCTTGCCGGGCTTTTTTTGGAGCTTTTATGAGTGCTCATGAATTAAAGCTGGCTCAAGAGGCTATGCGTCACTTTGGCAAAGATGCGATCTACAAGCCGGACAGCGAAAAGTTGCCGTGTCGTGTGCAGGTGGATATGGAAATGGATCACCTCTCAAGAGAGGCCCCTGTGCGGGATATAACGGTTTCTTTTTTGGTGCAACAATTTCCCAAATATGAGCCGCGTAAGACCGTAGAAGTGCCTGAACTAAGCAAGACCTTTGTATTGAACAAAGTGCTAGATGATGACGGCTATATACGGGTAGTTAGCTGCTCCATTCTGTAGGAAGAAAAAGATGAGGCCTCTTTTTATTGGCGATGTTACAGAGGGGTTGGTGGCAAGGTTAAAAAAAATTGCTATCGATAATGGTTATCGAACAGATGCCGGTCATGAGGTCAGCGAGGGATATGTCACGGATGTTACCGGGGCATATCTCAATGATGAGGTCTACGGTGATAGTTTGGTGGTGCAGACCGATCAAATCCACCGCCAGAAGACAGAAGGAATATTGTCGTTAATGGTTTTTGGGTTGACCAAAGATCCAGCTGTCTCTCGCCTGCATAAGCTTGAGGATGATATTTACAGGGCTTTGCGTGATGCTGATTTTCATCGAGAGGTGAAAGAGGTGAAGTTCTCTGCAGCAAATTTTGGTGCGGCTGAAAAAGGGAATTTTTTTGGCGTATCGGTGCCGGTACGCATTCAGTTTACACACTCTCTGATATAGCCCAGGAGGCTTTTTATGATTAATTTTGGTTCGGGCGTTCTGTCCGCAACACCTTTGACAGATGCGAATGGTAATGCCATTCAGAACCCGCAGGCGACTAATTTTGCTGATTTGCAGGACACCTCCTTGGACTTTAGCTTTGAAAATAAGGAACTGTATGGGTCTAAGCAATTCGCCATTGCTTCGGGTCGTGGTAAGGCCAGTATAACCGGGAAGGCGGGTGTGGCTAAATTTAATGCGCAATTGTTTAATGCGGTATTTTTTGGCCAGGTTTTAACTCCAGGGTATCAGTCACAGGTGCGAGATGTTACGGGGGTTACTGTGCCGGCTACGCCGCATGAGATTACAGTTGCCCCTCCAGGGGGAGGGGTTTTTCTTGGCGAACTGGGCGTGCGTGATGAAAACGGCAACCCGATGAGTCGTGTAAATAATGCTCCAAGCACGGGTCAGTATTCAGTGGATGGTTCAGGCAAATATACCTTCTCCGCTAATGATGCAAGTAAGACGGTATATATTGACTATCAGTACAAGGTGGAAAACGCCGGAAGCTCTATTGAGATTAATAACCAGTTCATGGGAACGCAGCCCACTTTCCGTATTGACTTGTTTACCAAGTTTAGAGGGGAGTCTGTGTCTTTCACCTTGTATAGCTGCACCTCTGACAAGATGTCATTTGCGACCAAGCAGGAAGACTTCACCATTCCGGATTTTGGTTTTAAAGCGCAAGCTGATGGGGCCGGACGGGTGGGAGTGATTACTTTCTCTGAATAAATTAATTTTTCACTAGCCTTTCAACTTAAAGCTAAGTCCGGTCGCAGTTTACTGCCGCCGGGCTTTTTTGTTACAGAGAGAAAACTATGAGTAATGCCAGAACGGGTCAAAAGAAAAGGGCCCAGGGGAGTGAGAGTGGAATCCCTAAGCATAAGGGTATTCCTGTAGAGCTTGGCGGCAAGACGTACATAGTGCCGTCGATGTCGCTTGGGTCTGTTGAAAAAATGATTGATCGCATACAGGAATTTAGCGGTGGTCTTGATCCGGAATCGATCGGTATCGCATTGGATGCCACGCATGCGGCAATTGTGCGGAACTACCCGGATTTTACTCGCGAGGAACTCACCGAGGAAATGGATCTGGGTAACATGGTGGAGATTATGCATGCCGTTATGGATGTTTCAGGCCTTCGCCGCAAGGCGGCCGAGCAAGAAGCGGCGTCGGAGGTCGCCGGCGAAGGCGCGGCCCCTTTGACTGGGGAGAAATCTACACTCACCTCAGCACCTGCTTCGGCTGGACCTGGGAGCACTGCCGAGAAAACGTAACGCTTCCAGAGCTGGAGGCTATAAACCGCTACCAGAAAAAGTTCCCTCCTCATCATGTGTTGTTCGCGGCGCATGTGGGTTACAAGAGTGACGTAGCTTCATCCGAAAAATCGGCAGACGACATCAACAGCTTTGAGGATTTGATGGAGTTGTTCCCGGTTCGCGGGTCAGTTCCGACCGAAGAAAATCCCTCCGACAAAAATCCTGCCGATTAATAACCTTTAGCCAACGGGCTTGTTGAATAGGAACCTGAATGAGCGATACCGATATTGAAATCCGGTTGACCACCCAGCTGGACGACCTGCGCGGTGATATGCGCAGTGCCCAGCGTGTGGTGAATCAATCGCTCAATAGTATGCGTGGGGAGTTTCAGCGCTTCCAGGGCCAGTTGAGTTCCGTGCGCAATCTGGTGATTGGCAGCGGTATCGCGCTGTTGGGCAAGCAGGCCTTGGGTACCATGTCCAGTTTCGAGCAGCTGCAAATCCGCCTGAATGGTGTGATGGGTAGCGTTGCCGGTGGTGAAGAGGCATTTGCCTGGATTAAGGAGTTTGCCAAGGATACGCCTTACCAGGTGGACCAGGTGGCGGATGTCTTTGTGCGTCTCAAGGCTTTTGGCCTCGATCCTATGGACGGCACCATGCAGGCCCTAGCGGATACCTCGGCGCGGCTTGGTGGTGGCTTTGATAAGTTGCAGGGTATTTCACTGGCGGTGGGTCAGGCTTGGGCCAAGCAGAAACTGCAGGGCGAAGAGATTATGCAGTTGGTTGAGCGTGGCGTACCAGTGTGGGATGTGCTCGCTCAGGTTACAGGGAAAAATAGCGTAGAGCTGGAGAAATTATCCCAGAAGGGTGTGCTTAGTCGCGATGTGATTGCAGGGTTGGTGGATGAGTTTGGTCGCATGAACGCAGGCTCCACCGAAGCGTTAATGGCTTCCCTGTCAGGGCAAGTTTCTAATCTGGGCGACAATGTCAAAAACAGCCTGGATGATATCCGCAAGGCTGGCGGCCTCGATGGGGTTAAAAATCTGCTGGGCGATATCAACGCGCAGTTTGAAGAAACCAGCGGCTCAAAAGAGTATGCCAAGGTCACCGCGCAGGCGCTTAACCAGGTTACCGACGTGGTGCGCTACCTGCTTATAACGCTGCGTGATTTAGGTGCGGTTGGGGTTGAGGTTTTTGCCGGCCTGGGTGCGGCGGCAACAGACTCTGCAGATGCACAGGAGCAGGCCATAGCGCCGCTGGGTGTTGCCCTGGAGGGGTTGCGGGTTTTGATCATCGGTTTTGGAACCGGTGCGCAGCTGATCTGGCACAACCTAAAATTTGCCACGATGGAGCTATTTAGCGAAATTGAAGGCATCTTTATTAATTTCTCTGCGTCCTGGGACGTGCTGATGGAGCAGCTTGGCAATCCGTTGGCTCGCCTGAAGATGCGGGTGCAGGCTTTTAGCGAGGCTGCGAGTCTCGCGTTAAAAGGGGATTTTTCTGGGGCCTCTGAGAGTTGGCGCCAGGGATTAGAAAAGATTGAGGCGGAGGTGGTAGCTAGTCGTAAACGCATTGCCGATCGCTATGCCCAGGAGGGTCAGGAGACTCAAGCCAACCTGCAGGCGCGGGGGCAAATGCGCAAGGATTGGGCGCAGGGTAATTTTGAGATAGCCCAAGATGGTAATGACCGTATTTACCGCCAAGGAAAATATGCGCCGCCCACGCCAGACTTGAATCCTGGCGGTGAAGGCGGTAGCGAAAAAAGTACCGGTACCGGCGGAGGGAAAACCAGCACCAATTCGACAAATAATTTCAATCTTGGCCAGGCGGCGAGCGCCTCGACTTTTGCTGCCGAGCTATCAGCGTTAAAAGCCAAATACCAGCTGGCCAATGGCCTGCGCCAGTTATCTATTGCCGATGAGATTGCATTTTGGCAAGAGAAGCGCGGCCTGGTGGAGGCCGGCTCCCGCGATGCCGCCACTATCGAAAGCAAAATCCTGCAGCTCCAGGTGCGCGAACGCGAAGACTCGCACAGCCAGCGCCTGGCCCTGGATAAAGCCTCCCGCGCTGCCGCGCAGAAAATTAGTGAGGAGCGTCTGCAAACGGCCGAACAGGTTGCGCAGATGGAGGTGGAGTTCGGGCGCATTAGCCAGGGTGAATACCTGCAACAGCTCGCCGATTTTGAGGCACAGCGCTACGAGATGGCCCGCATTAATATGGAGGAGCGTTTGGCGCTTCTCACTATTGAGAGCGAAGCCAACCAGGAAGAAGTACTGCAGTTGCAGACCGAGCTGGAAGTACTGCGCGAGCAGCACAACCGCCGCCTGCTCGAACTGGATATGCAGGCCAAGCAGGAATCTATGGTGCTTTGGGAGGATATGGGGGCTTCGGTCAACAGCCTCTGGAACCAGGGCCTGCAGGCCATGATGCAGGGCACGCTCACCTGGAAAAACGCCATGAACGCCATCTGGGCAGAAATGGGCAAGTTTTTCATGCTCAAGGTAGTGGCAGACCCGCTGAAGAAGTGGGCCGCAGCGCAAGCGACCAAACTCGCCATGCACATGGGCTTTATCCAAACCGAGCAGGCGGCAGAAGGGGCTGCTGCGGCCACCAGTGTGGCCACGACAGTGTCTACGGCCACAGCCAAGATCGGCGCACACGCGGCGACGGCTGGCGCTGGTGCGGCTGAATCCCAGGCCAGCATTCCCTATATCGGTCCAGTTCTCGCCATTGCCGCGATGGGCGCCATCTTGGGGTCGGTTATGGCTCTTAAGGGCAATATCAAATCTGCCCGCGGAGGCTACGACATTCCCGCCGGGGTCAATCCGGTCACTCAGCTGCACGAGCAGGAAATGGTACTACCGGCCGAGCACGCCAACACCATCCGCCGGCTCGGTGAAGATGGTGGAGGAGGTGGCGAACCATTGCCGGCAGTGGAGATGAAGGGGCAGCGCATCGGGAATATTTTCATGATGCAGTTGGATGACTTGAGCAAGGCAATGACAGAGCTGAATCGTCGCGGCATGTTGAAGAGGAGGTAGTTTGTGAGCGATGCAATATTTCCAATTCATCTGCCTGGCCTGGATATCAAAGTACGGCGCACACTGATTTTTAAAACTCGCGTGCAGGAATCTGGTAGCGGTCGAGAGGTACGCATACGTCGCCAAAGAGATCCGCGCTACAAATATCGGCTGCGCTTTAATTTTCTGCGCAGTGCGCCGCCGATGATGGAGTTGCAGCAGCTAGTGGATTTTTTTGAGGCCCATTACGGGCGCTGGGATTCGTTCCTGCTAGATGATCCTTATGACGGAGTGCGGCGTCGGGTGCGCTTTATGCACGACAAGTTGGATGCAGAGCAGTTTTTGCATCAGGTATGGGAAGTGAAAAGTCTCGAATTGATCTCGGTAAAGTAATTATGAGAAATGCCTCTGCGCAGTTGATTGCACTGCTAAATGGCAGCAATACGCTTTTGGTTGCCGATCTTTATACCGTTACTTTGGTTACGGGGGAGATTTATCGCTGGAGTAGTTCAGATACGGATCTCCCTCTCGACGGGCAAACCTTTCTCGGCAGTGGCCCGATTATCGAGCGCGATAAAATTCGCCTGAAAGTTGGGCTCGAAGTGGATGTGCTCGATGTGACCCTGAAAGTCGATGACAGTATGCATATCCTCGGTCGTACTATTCCGGCCGCGGCCACCAATGGCGCCTTCGATGGTGCTCGGGTCAAAGTACAGCGGGTATTTATGCCCACTTGGGGCGATACCAGCCCCGGTGCTCTATTGATGTTTGAGGGCGAGGTGGCTGCGGTTGATCCGAGCGGCAATCAGGTAAAGCTCACAGTGAAATCCGAGCTGGATAAATTAAACCAGCCGATGCCGCGCACTCTGCTTAAGCCCGGCTGCGCTAACCATATCTACGATTCCGGCTGTGGTCTATCGCGCTCCTCGCTGACGGTAACCAGTACTGTGGTCAGTGGTTCCACTCGGCAGGTTGTTAAGGGCAGTATCAGCAAACCGGATAAATATTTTGACCTGGGCGTGCTGGCGATAACCAGCGGCCCGGCGGCGGGTAGTCGGCGCGCAGTACGCTCCTATGCGGGGGGCGATTTCGTGTTATCTATGCCGTTGTCCGCCATACCGCAGCCCGGCGATAGCTACACAGTTTACCCTGGCTGTTACGGCACCAAGGCCGCCTGCGCGGCCAAAGGTAATGAGGGTCGCTTCCGCGGATATCCCTATGTGCCAGTACCGGAGCAGGCGATATGACGGAAGAAGCGCAG
Organism: Microbulbifer variabilis; assembly: GCF_052468405.1. NCBI lineage: Bacteria > Pseudomonadati > Pseudomonadota > Gammaproteobacteria > Cellvibrionales > Microbulbiferaceae > Microbulbifer > Microbulbifer variabilis. The sequence continues at coordinate 3,009 of NZ_CP174342.1, read as the reverse complement.
CGCGCGGCGGTAATCGCCGAGGCCGAGACCTGGCTCAATACTCCCTATAGGCATCAAGCCCGCGTTAAGGGCGCTGGAGTTGATTGCGGCATGCTGCTGCTGGAAGTGTTTTCTGCAGCGGGAGTGATTGAGGCGCAGACGGTGGGGGATTACTCGCGGGACTTTCATTTGCACCGCAACGAGGAGCGTTACCTGGAGCAGTTGCTGCGCTATGCCGATGAAATTACCGGGCCGCCGCAGCCGGGAGATATCGCGGTGTGGCGCTTCGGCCGCAGTTATGCCCACGGCGCCCTGGTGGTGAGCTGGCCGACAATTATTCATAGCTATGTAGGCCTCGGCGTGGTGTATGGGGATGCGCAGGCGGACCAGGATTTGGTGGAGCGCCCTTATCGATGGTTTAGCTGCTGGAAGTAGCCAAAAAATATAGCGAAAAAAAATACCGGCCGAGAGCCGGTTTTTTAGTTTCTGGGCTTGAGGAATTATGGGCGGATCATCCACGACCACGACAATATCAGCCGGAGAGAAGTTGGCCGGCATCAAATTGCAGACCAGCACTTATGGCAGCGCCTTGACGCTGAAATATGGCAAAGGCCGGGTGCAGGCAAGGCTAATCTGGCACGACGATTTTAGGGGAATTAAGCACGTCGAAAAGCAGCGCTCCAGCGGCGGCAAGGGCGGCAGTGGCGGCAGTAAGAGCACGGTGAAGACTGAGACCTGGACCTACCAGGCTTCGGTGATGCTCGCGCTCACTGAAGGGCCTATCGGCGGTATTGGTCGCTGTTGGGCGGATAAGTCTGTGGGGGCGCTGAATAGCCAAGCTACCGGTAAGGGCTGGACGCTTTTCCCCGGCAATCGCAGCCAAGCGCCCTGGAGCTGGCTCACAAGCCGGCACTCGAGTAAGGCGGTGGGTTATGCCGGTACCGCAGTACTGGCGAATGCGGCGCTGGATTTGGGTGAGTCCGGCACCCTGAAAAACTACAGTTTTGAGGTTACTGGATTCCTGAGCGATGCCAGTTTTGATGGCGATGCGCACCCCGCGCAGATACTGCCGGACTTTCTCTCCAATCCCGTATATGGGGCCGGCTGGGATGCGTCGCGTATTGATGGTCTGTCGGATTACGACGACTACTGTCGGGCCATGGGCTTTTTTATTTCCCCTGGATTTTCCGAGCAGCGCAGCGCACAGGAGTGTGTGGAGGATCTGCTCAGGGCGACCAACAGCGATGTGGTTTGGTCCGAAGGTAGGCTCAAGGTCCGTCCCTATGGTGATGAGCCTGTCAGTGGCAACGGGGCTAGCTATAACCCGAATGTCACGCCGATTTACGATCTGGATGACGATGATTTTCAGGGGGATGGCGACGAGGATCTGGTGCAGGTGGAGCGCAGGTCGGCTTCAGATGTTTTTAATAGTCACCCGGTGGAATTTTCGGATCGCAGTCAGGATTACAATGCAAGTGTGGGCGAGGAGCCCGACCCGGTAGATGTTGAACTTTTTGGCGTGCGCCAGGCGTCCAAGCTTGCGCTGCCAATGATTACCCGTGCGACCCACGCGCGCCAACTCTCGCGCATCCTCGCGCAGCGCGATATCTATACCAAAAACCTCTACACGTTTTATTTAAGCCAGCGCTTTGCGTTGCTGGAGCCTATGGACCTGTTGACGCTTACAGATGTGGGTCTGGGGTTGGATAAGCACCCGGTGCGCATTCTGGAGTTTGAGGAAGATAGCGAGGATCGCTTCCGTGTTGTGGCCGAGGAGTGGCCCTTTGGCATTGCTCATGCGGCGCTGTTCGATGTGCAGGACGGTGACGGCACCGCGCCAGATGTGAATGCCGATCCAGGGTTTGCCAATCCACCGGCGATTTTTGAGCCGCCCTCGATTATGACAGGCGGAGAGCCGGAGCTTTGGTTGGCTACCGGTGGAGGTACTCTCTGGGGTGGGTGTGAAATATGGATTTCCACCGATAACGGTGACAGTTACAAGCTGGTGGGCTCTCTCAATACCAGCGCACGCCACGGTGAGCTCACCGCGGCGATGCCCTTGGGGATGTAGACGATAGCGTGAGTACGCTGTCGGTGCGCCTGGAGGGCGGAGAGTTGTCAACGGTAGACGCTGCGGATCGCGATGATCTGGTCACCCTGGCCTGGGTGGACGGGGAGTTGTTGGCCTACCAGAGCGCCACCCTCACCGGAGTGGATACCTACGACCTGAAAAATTTTAAACGCGGTTGTTACGGCACGCAGATTAAGCCCCATGTGACCGATAGTCAGTTTGTGCGGTTGGATGAGGGCATTTTTAAATATGCGCTGCCGTCGAGCCGTATCGGCCAGGAGCTTTATATCAAGCTGGTCTCGGTCAATATCTGGGGCGGTGGCAAGCAGGATATTTCCGAGATCTCTCCCTATGTGTATGTCGTCAGCGGGCAGGGTTCCCTGCCTGCTGGTCCCACCAATTGCTCTATGAGCGTCAGCAGCAGCAAGCCCGGTTAATTATGGCAATACATAACAGGCGTCGTATTTATTACGAGGATGATGGGCGCGATGGTATTTATCACCGACCTAGCGCTAAGCCGAAAGTAATTTCTCAAAAGTGGCTGGATATCACCTGGGATTTTACCGAGCCCAGCCCGGTGGGGCGGCTCAGTGGTTTTGAGGTGGTTATTTTAAATGGCACCGATCCGGATGACCCTTCAATCTATCTGCGTGCGCCAGAGGCGGTTGCGGCCGATGTGCGCCGCTATACCACCTCGGTGGCGATGTCCACCAGCCTGAATAATGCCCGCGCGGCAGTGCGCGCAATTTACGGTGCAGTGAAAAGTGCCTGGACGGTGCAGGGGATTGGCCAGGTTATTTCCTCTGATGTATCTGAACTCGCGCTCCTGGAGGATCTCACCGAAACCCAGCAGGATGTGGCTGAAGCGCTTAACGAGGCGAATATCGCCCTGTTGCAGCTGGGCGACATCAGCTCGGACAGTAAACTCACAGGCGTTGAGAAAAAAGCGGTGGTAAGCC
>NZ_CP174343.1:4790000-4903405 GCF_052468405.1 Microbulbifer variabilis | reverse complement strand
ACCCCTCACTGCTGTCTCAAGCAGCGAGGGCGCGAACTATACGGATTACTGTGCTTCTGTGCAAGACTTTTTTTCGGCTGTTGCACAGCCCTCTTTTTTTGGGGGAGTTATGAGGCCGCATCCGACCTCCCGACGATCACACTCCGTGTTAGTTCGCACTCCCGCATAACAATACTAAGGTCAGCGAGGAGAATCCCAAGCGGAATTATTTGAGACTAGCGCTGCTCCTTATCTTTCGCTTTCACGCTGTCACTTTCTACCGCCCCACTTGCCGGCTTGGGATGAAGAAGGCCCCATAACCACATAGACGGACCCGATAAGGTGTAGAGCACAGCCAGGGTCAGCAATACTCCAGCAGGGTCAATAGTCACCAGGCTGAAAATAAGAATTACAGCCAACATCATTACAAAAGGCACCCTGCCCTTGAAATCGAGCCCCTTAAAGCTCGTGTAGTGGAAATTGGAAACCATCAACAAACCGGCAGCTGCAGTCACAAGCGCCGCAATAATTGCCAGCGCAGGGCCGACCTCAACATCGTGACCAGACCAGACCATACTGGCTACGATAGCTGCGGCGGTGGGGCTGGCAAGGCCAATAAATACCCCTTTATCTACGGTATCCACCTGGGTATTAAAGCGGGCCAGACGCAGGGCGGCACAAGCCGCGTATAAAAAAGCAATTGCCCAGCCAAACTTCCCCAGGGTTTTCAACGCCCAGCTAAACGCAACCAGTGCCGGCGCCAAACCAAAAGACACCATGTCGGAAAGGGAGTCGTATTGCACACCAAAGGCGCTCTGGGTATCAGTTAGGCGCGCTACACGCCCATCCAGGCCGTCAAGTACCATAGCGACAAAAATGGCGATGGCCGCAGCTTCAAAATTACCATCCATTCCAGCGACAATTGCGTAAAAGCCACTAAAAAGTGCACCGGTGGTAATCAGGTTAGGTAGCAGATAAACGCCACGGGCACGAACTTTTTTACCGTTTGCCGCAACCTCTTCCTCAATATGCTCATCGACAGGTAGACGAATTTCTTCGCCCGCTGCATTCATTGAGTCCGCGGGTTTCTTTTCATCCCCTTGAAGGCTCATAGATTCTCCGTTAATGCATTTTGCAGCCAGCGAGTGTACGCCATTGCCAAGTGCGCGCACAGGGCAAAAAAAAACGGCGGGTATCCCCGCCGTTTTTTCTGTGATGTATCGATCAGTTATTGCCTTCAGTCCGATCGATAATCTTGTTTGCCTTAATCCAGGGCATCATTGCACGCAATTTGGCACCTACCTGTTCAATTTCATGTTCAGAACCAATTCGGCGCTCAGCTTTCAGTCGTGGCTGCCCAGCTAGAGATTCAAGCATAAAGTCTTTAGCAAACTTGCCGGTCTGAATATCTTTCAGCACACGCTTCATTTCAGCCTTGGTTTCGTCAGTTACGATGCGTGGACCAGTTACATAATCACCATACTCAGCGGTATTCGAAATAGAATAGCGCATGTCCGCTATTCCGCCCTGATACATCAGGTCAACGATCAACTTGAGTTCATGCAGGCATTCAAAATAGGCCATTTCAGGCGCATAACCCGCTTCAACCAGAGTTTCAAAACCTGCAGTTACCAAAGCAGAAACACCTCCACAGAGCACAGCCTGTTCACCAAACAGATCCGTTTCGGTCTCCTCGCGGAAGTTGGTTTCAATAATCCCTGAGCGGCCACCACCATTTGCAGACGCATAGGAAAGGGCGAGCTCTTTGGCTTTACCCGATGCATCCTGATATACAGCAATTAAGGTCGGAACGCCGCCGCCTTCAAGATAGGTAGAACGCACGGTGTGGCCCGGGCCCTTGGGGGCAACCATAATTACATCGACATCCGCCGGCGGTTCAATGAGTTCAAAATGCACATTAAAACCGTGCGCAAAAGCGAGAGCGGCACCCGACTTAAGGTTTGGAGCCACTTGCTCTTTATAGATGTTGGCCTGGTACTCATCCGGTGCCAGAATCATAACCACGTCTGCATCTCTAACCGCATCTGCCACTTCAGCTACACGCAGCCCGGCACTTTCTGCCTTAGCCCAAGAACCGGAACCCGCACGCAGACCTACAACTACATTGGTCACGCCGGAATCCTGAAGATTATTGGCGTGAGCGTGGCCCTGGGAACCATAACCGATAATCGCTACATTTTTTTCGCGAATTAAAGAGAGATCACAATCTTTATCGTAATAAACATGCATTGCTAAATTCCTGTTTCCTGCCATCTATACACTTAAAACTTTTTCACCCCGGGCGATTCCGGATACTCCTGAGCGGACAACTTCCATAATCGTGTGCTCGCCAAGTGCCTGAAGAAATGCATCGAGCTTTTCACTGGTACCGGCCACCTGTACGGTGTACATATTGCTGGTGACGTCCACAATCTGGCCGCGGAAGATATCCACACTGCGCTTTACCTCATCGCGCTGGGCGCCATTCGCACGCACCTTCACCATCAGTAATTCACGCTCAATGTGAGACCCCTCCGTCAGGTCCACCAGTTTCACCACATCAATCAACTTGTTCAGGTTTTTGGTTATCTGCTCAATCTTGTGATCATCACCAATGGTCACCATGGTAAGGCGCGATAGGGTGGCATCTTCTGTCGGTGCCACCGTTAGGCTTTCAATGTTGTAGCCACGTTGGGAAAACAGCCCTACTACACGAGACAAGGCGCCCGGTTCATTTTCCATCAGTACCGAAATAATTCTTCGCATTTCCCTGCCCCCTAGGTCCGCTCGGTTTTGCTCAGCCACATGTCACGCATAGAGCCGTTTGGCATGACCTGCATCGGGTACACGTGCTCAGATGGGTCGACATAGACATCGATAAATACCGTGCGATTTTTTTCTGCAAAAGCTTCCTGCAGTTTTCCATGCAGTTCATCTCGGTGCTCAATCTTGACCCCGAGGTGACCGTAAGCTTCGGCAAGCTTTACAAAGTCCGGAAGAGATTCCTCGTAGACGCTGTTGGAGAGGCGTCCCTCGTACTGCATTTCCTGCCACTGCTTCACCATGCCGAGGGCCTGGTTGTTAAGGCAGAGGATTTTGACCGGTAAATGGTATTGAGTAGCGGTGGACAGCTCCTGGATACACATCTGGATACTGCCCTCCCCTGTTACGCACACTACCTCTTTATCCGGGTGGGCAATTTTCACCCCCAGAGCTGCGGGCAAACCAAAACCCATGGTGCCGAGACCACCGGAATTAATCCATCGGCGCGGCTTATCGAAGTGATAATACTGGGCAGCAAACATCTGGTGCTGGCCTACATCCGAGGTAACGTAAGCATCGCCCTCGGTAATATCGTATACCGCGCGAATTACGTCTTGCGGCATAATCAGTGCACCGTCGGTTTGGTAACGCGGCGCCGTGTAGAGACCGTGACGCTCACGCCAATCGTCGATCTGGCGCCACCAGTCCACTATTGCCGACTGGTCCGGTTGCTCATCGCCAGATTTAAGGGTGTCCAGCATCTCGGACAGCACCGATTGCACAGTGCCAACAATAGGAATATCGGCAACGATGGTCTTTGAAATGGAGGCCGGATCAACATCGATATGAATAATCTTGGCACCGGGGCAGAATTTACTCGGGGTATTGGTGACGCGATCATCGAAGCGCGCTCCCACCGCCAGGATCACATCTGCATGGTGCATAGCGGTATTGGCTTCAAAAGTGCCGTGCATTCCCAGCATGCCCAGGAAGCGCTTATCACTACCTGGGTAAGCTCCCAGCCCCATCAATGTGTTGGTCACGGGAAAATTCAATCGACGGGCCAATTCAGTAAGCAGCTCCGAACCCCCGCCCTGAACTACGCCACCACCGGCATAGATCACCGGTCGACGCGCCGACAACAGCAGCGCCACCGCTTTGCGTATCTGCCCACCATGTCCTTTGCCTGCCGGGGTATAGGAGCGCATGCGCAACTTTTCAGGATACTGATAAGGGTATCGTTCTGCCGGATTAGTCACATCCTTGGGCACATCAACCACGACGGGGCCAGGGCGACCTGTATTGGCAATATAAAAGGCCTTCTTGATAATTTCGGGAATGTTTTCAGCGTTCTTAACCAGGAAACTATGTTTCACAATCGGACGCGAACAGCCGACCATATCAGTCTCCTGAAACGCATCTTCGCCGATCTTGTCAGATGTTACCTGACCTGAAATCACCACCATGGGAATTGAATCCATATAGGCGGTCGCAATCCCGGTGATCGCATTGGTTGCACCCGGACCAGAAGTCACAAGTACCACACCCACCTTGCCTGTCGAGCGGGCGTAGCCATCCGCGGCATGAGTCGCACCCTGCTCGTGGCGCACCAGAATGTGCTTTATCGACTTCTGCCTGAAAATAGCATCATATATATGCAGTGCCGAGCCGCCTGGGTAGCCGAAAATCAGATCTACCCCTTCATCCTGCAGCGCGCGAACCAACATATCGCCGCCGGAAAGTAATTCCACTTGAGTCTCCTCAGTTTTCTTGCTTGGTAGGACAGACATCACCAAGAAGCCATGAATCCACCATATAACGAGAATGCTAAATGGCGATTATAAAAGAAAATGGTGACAAATATCAGCCTGTTGCGTGTTTGCATGCCGATTTTTAGGATGAAATCATCGCGCACAGCAAAACACCCAGCCGAAACCAGACACAACCGTGTCCAAGTTGCAGGCTAGCAGGCCTCCAGGGGTAGGGAGAGCCTCTCGACGGAAATGTGATGGAAGGGTAATCCACCTGAAAATCAGCGTCTGGACCGCGAGTCTGCGGTGACTACTACTCGCCGAGGAAACTTTCGATTGTGCCAACTGCTCCCTTGCTGTCAATAGGCGTGACTGAAAGTGTTAAGAGGGTTGCAGGAAAAACCCCTGACGCAGTTACAATGTGGCCAGTAAGGAAAGATAAGACCAAGAGGGGTACTCCAATGCGCATCGCTCTCGCAATGCTAATTTCCAGCCTGGCGCTAACAGCACAGGCCAGCGGCATCTACAAATGGGTGGACGAAAATGGGGTCGTGCATTTCGGCGAGCAGCCACCTAGCAGTACCGAAGTAGAGGTAATCAAGAAACCTAAATCAGAGCGTTACAAGCAGTGGGAAGCGGAGCAACAAGCGACCCGAGCTGCGAAAGAAGCAAAAACCACCAAACCTGCAATTGAAACTCAGCCTCAAGGCCAGCCCACTCCTCAACAACCTTCAGAAGTAGACGAACAGGTTGCCCGTGCCCAAGCAGCCGCACGCGCGCAACGCTGTCAAAATTCGCAGGATAACTTAAAGGCGCTGACCAGCCATGCACGCGTTAGGGAAGTCGACGAGAACGGCAATCACCGCGTGCTCGGTGAGGATGAGAGGCAGCAACGTATTAACCAAGAACAAAAGAGCATTCGCGAGAACTGCTAATTCCCGCGAATAATTGCCGCTACAGCTCTTTATAGGGAGTATCGTTGAACTGCTCCAGGCTGTAACGTTCGGTGTAGTATCCTGGCTCGAAAAGCCTTTCCGTTCGAGGCACTGTGACTCTGGAAATACTTAACTGCTTCACGAGGTAGGGGCCATCCTGATCGGCATCGCGGATCATGAGGCCATAAAAGTCGAAGGGTATCCAGTGGCGTCCTGGAGGAAGCTGCAGGGCGTTCTGGGTTGTGCCAATAGATGACTGCTCATCATTATAAAGGGAGGCGCGGAAATAAAAGCGGCCCTGCTCAAGGATTTCCACCTCAGCCTCGATAAGCAGATTGCCCTCGGAGGTCAATGAATCCCTTAGGTTCCCGGTATAGCTCCCGGTATCCTCCGACAGGGTAAAAGCGGCTGCATCACGCAGACCATCAATATCCGTATCCACAATGATTTTGTAGATGCCAGCTGGCAGAGGCTGCCCCTGATAGGAGCCAGCCTCCATTTCCACCTCGTAAATTAAATCACCATTTGTATCGCTAAATGTCAGGGTTCCCACTACCTGCTGATCGTCCAGAACCATTAGCGCGGTCAGATCTGCGGGCACCTTAGCCCCGTCGCTGTCAGTCTGAAAGGCATAAGCTCTCAGCACTTCACCATAGGAATAGAATTTTCTTTCAGTCCACAGTGTTAATGCATCACCATTGTCACTATGAGTGGTGCGCTGATCTGGCGCATGGGTCTGGGTGATTGGATCCTGAGAGGGGTTCTTGATAGCGCGGTTCTCCGGTGGGTAACGGTGGAACTTTGCTAGATCAGATAGCAGGGACTGATGTAATTCAGTTTTTACTGGACGCGCCTGAATTTCTTGCCAAACTTTGATGGACTCATCATCAACCAGCTCTTCCTTTTCCACCTGAGACTCTTTTATCTCCACCTGTTTAGGAAGGGACGGAAAAACTGTTTTAGCTTCAGCAGCAACCGCGGTGGGCAGGTCCCCACTATTCCCCACTCGCCAGAAAAAAATGGCAGCGGCAATAAATAGGACACTGACAACTAAGGCTGTACGCCTCTTGTTACGTTGTTTACTGCTGACGGACATCTACTCGCTCCTGACAAATATTTATTGAGTACAAGCTGCGATACGACCGGCACTATTTTTACCCACACCACAATCCAGGCCATCGGGGATACCATCGTAGCCTGGAGACATGATACCGCCATTGCGCTGGGCGTCATGGTCAACATGAATGCTGGCGAGGTTATAGGAGCGCGCAGTACCTTTGTTGTCGTTATTGCATGAGAAAGTCGCACTACCATAGGCAATACCCATAAAGGTGTCGTATTGCTTCAGGTTGGACCAGAGATTACGTTTACCAGAGCCAGCGCAGTTCATCTGCGAAGCAAGGTTAATATAACCATCATCTTCACCATTTAGCAGGGCTGAGGAAGCACTCTCTACGCCTGGGAAAGTGGCGTAGCCACCAATCGTATAAACAGGTGCTCCCAGATTAGTACCCACGTAGTTACGCACTGTATAGACGTCATTGGTCTGCATATAGCGTACTGCAGAACACTCCCTGCCTAGGAAAAGATCATTGATAACATCGTCATACCAGGAGCCATTACAAATACGATCCACACCCTCAGTGCCGGTGATCGCACCTCCGGTGGTGAAAATCGCCGCTACACCACTAATCGCAGTGTCGAAATCAACTTCAATCGCATTACTATCACTGAGTCCGGCCACTCGTACTTCTTCAGTCACCTTTTTACAGCTGGTGCTGCCATACCAGGTGGTCGAGCATTTTTTAACCTCTTGCATCTCAGTGTTGGTATCGTACTGCTTATAAGCACGGTTGTAGTAAGGAGAGCCCACCACAGCATTCCCGGCTATATACATCATTTGTGCAGCGCCCTGGCTATGGGAAACAATCCAGAAAGTATCATTGGCAGCACATTGGTTACCGTGCTCGAAGCGATCACCTTCCCCATTACGTATCTGAATAATTTGCCGGGCAATTTCCCCGGAAGTCTGATCGTGCCAATAAGGCAATTCACCTTCATCGGTGGAATTGTAGCCTACCACACCGTAATTACCGCCATTCGCTACCAGCTGGTCTATAAAACTGCTGTTTTTATACTCGTCAAAGTAGGTTTCACTCCAATAGTCCAGTGCTGGCTGCACTAAACTCCCATCAGCTTTGACGCTGGTTGTGTGCCCTTCAACTCCATGTCCGTGGACCAGGATATAGCAGTTCTCAGCTACCGCTGAAGAAGCGCCCATCATCGCAGCGAAAAAAACAGACAGGCCTGCGCCCAGTCGTTTAGACAGTGTCATTGTTATTAGCCTTTATAATTTTATAAGTAGAAATTTATGACTGCAGGGTTTCGTGAATTTTTCTCTACTTTTCGCTGCAGACCCCTGCACGTTAGCCGCAGACGCTGGGCTGGTAATAGGATTAATGGCGCCAGAAGATGACCAAGCACGCCACCTGACGCGACCGACTCGTCATATTCCGCATTTTTATTTTCGTTGTTTAGGACGCCTTTGCTATGATCCTGCCAACGCCACCCGGACGGCAAAGAGTCATGAGAGACCAAAATAAAAATAAGTCCGGCCATGCCGGCGTGCCCAAAATATTTGCCCCCTACTTTGTAGTCGCTGCCGCCAGGCTCGGAATTCCAACCGAGACCCTGATCAAGCGCCTGCCATTTGCATTCAGTTGGAATCCTCGCGAAAGCGAGCGGCTCAGCTATAGCGAATTCAATGCCCTAGTGAATAACCTGGTAGCGCTTTCTCCAGTCTCCTCACCGGGACTCAGCTTTAGCCGATTTCCAATCATTCTGTGGCTTGAAGAAACCATCATTGAGGCACAGCCATCTCTACGGCGCCCGCGGGAAATTCTGCGTCCCGCCGAAATTGTGCTGTCACAAACCCTGGCCCCCCTACTGCGTTTTGAAACACGAACAGAAACAGATTCAGAAATTCTTACCCTGAACTGGCGCCAAGAGTTATTCAGTGATTCTGTAAATGCATTTATCGCAGAAATGTTGATGACCCGCGCTGTGGAGTTATTACGCACCTTGAACCCCCAGTTCGCTGAAGTTCGCGGTGTAAAACTGCGCAGGACAAAACCAGAAGACGACACTATCTATACCCGTATTTTCCAATGCCCGGTCGAATTCGGCAGCAGTGAAAACTCCATTATCCTGGGACCTCAAACCCTGGACTTTCCTATTCCCAGCTACCACAAGCTACTACGCAGCCAGAGCCGCAATATTTTGAAAACCGTATTACACAGTACTTTGTCGAGCTACAACCTAGCTGCGAGCCTGCGTTCCTGGCTGGAAAAACACCTGCTGAGCGAAGAGATCACGATCAAGCAAGCCGCCGCCCATTTCCGTACCAGCGGTCGTACCCTGCAGCGGAGATTGCGTGAACAGGGGGTAACTTTTCAACAGCTAAAAGATAGTGTCACTCTAGCTCTCACCAAGCGCCTGTTGTTATCCAGCAGCGAATCAGTAGAGAGCATTGCAGTTAAACTGCACTTTGCCGAACGTGCAGTATTTACCCGGTTTTTTAAAAAGCACGAAGGTGTTACTCCCAGCGAGTTCAGGCGCAGTAATACTTCAGGGGACACGCTTAATGCGTGAAACCATTTATCGAGCTACCCTTTAATAACTCCAACAGCCTCCGCCTTTGCTCGATAATCCCGCCCCAGATAAAGGTACATGGCTGGTACCACAAATAGGGTAAATAGAGTACCGATAGTCATTCCGGTCGCGACTACTAACCCCATTGCAAAGCGGGCTCCTCCACCTGGGCCTGAAGCAATTAATAGGGGAACCATAGCTAGAACCAATGATGCCGTAGTCATCAATACCGGCCGCAGTCGAATAGAGGTAGCCTCTTCAATAGCCGTACGCTTGTCCATCCCCCCCATCTGTAATTTATTGGCAAATTCCACAATTAATATACCGTGCTTGGAAATAACCCCGATCAAAGTGACCAAGCCCACCTGAGTATAAATATTCAATGTAGTAAGTCCCAGGCTGACAAAGATCATTGCCCCACAAACACTCATAGGCACAGTAACCAACATAATCAGTGGGTCACGCCAGGACTCAAATTGTGCTGCCAATACCAGATAAATAACAACGAGTGCAAAGAAAAAAGTCACTACTAAGTCCGAGCCCTCTGTCTTAAATTGACGGGACTGGCCCGAGTAATCCACCGAATACTCCTCTGGTAATATTTCCTGAGCAGCGTTATCCAAAACCGATAAAGCCTCCCCCAGGGTGACCCCCGGGCGTGGCACTCCGGAAATAGTCACAGCATTGAGCTGCTGAAAACGTTTTAGCTGCTGTGGCTCTACTGTTTCCTTAAGGCGGACCAGTGTACTAACCGGAACCAGGTCACCATTAACCGCCCGGATATAATACTGCCCCAGCTGTTCTGCAGTGAGACGATCAATCCGCTCCACCTGAGGAATTACTTTATAACTGCGATTATCCAAGGAAAAGCGATTGATATAGGCACCTGATAACATGGCCCCCAGATCGCGCCCAAGGTCCACCATTTCTACACCCATAGTGGCAGCCTTATCCCTGTCTATTTCAACCACAATCTTTGGTTTATCTATCTTCAGGTCTGAATCGAGAAAAATAAATTTTCTGCTTTCGAGAGCTTGCGTCATTATCTCGCTGGCAACAGACGCAAGGTTTTCCATTGGCTCAGTGGCACCAATCACGAATTCCACCGGTAATTGCCCCCCCGCAGTGGGCAAGCTCGGCGGCACTACAACAGCAACTTTCAAGCCCGCAATTTGCGCTACATCCTTACTAATCAGTTCCTGCATCTGCTCAGTATCTTTATCGCGCTTTTCCCATGAACCAAGTACAAACCCCGCAGTGGCATTATTGACTCCGCTACTAAAAGTGCCGGCCCCATTAAGCAGAAAAATATTCTCGACCTCACTGTAACTCTCGGCAATATCCACCAATTCCCCACTGAATTGCTCTACATAATCCAGAGTTGCATAGGCATCGGCAGTGGAAATAGTGAGCACAAGACCACGATCCTCTGTTGGCTCCAATTCTCGCGGTGAAGTAACGAATAGAAAGTAACAGCTTGCCAAAACAATTAAGCCAAATACCAAAATCACTCCGCGTTCTTCCAGAGAGTTATGCAAACGCTTTTCAAATCCTTTTTGTAAATGCCCAAATTGTCGCTCTAACCAAGCTTCCAAGCGAGTCCCACCTCCATCCCTGGGCTTTAATATTCTCGAAGCCATCATTGGTGATAGTGTGAGTGCCACAACTCCAGACAAAAGCACGGCACCGGCAAGGGAAAAAGCAAATTCAATAAATAGAGTGCCAGTCAGCCCTCCAAGAAAACCTATAGGGATATAAACAGCAATCAGCGTGGTGGTCATAGCAACTACTGGCCAGGCCAGTTCACGTGCGCCAACGATAGCCGCCTCCCTTGGCGATAATCCCTCCTCTATATGCCGGTGGACATTTTCTAGAACGATAATGGCATCATCCACCACTATTCCTATAGCCAGAACCATACTGAGAAGCGTCAATAAGTTGATGGAAAAACCCATCAACAACATGAGAAACATTGCTCCTACCAAGGATAGGGGCAGAGCCACAGCTGGAATCAAAACACTGCGTAAGGAACCAAGAAACAAATAGATCACCACGATAACAATGATGACAGCCTCAATGATGGTCTCCACCACTTCAGTAATCGAATCCTGAATATACTCCGTGCTGTCATAGGGAATTTCTCCTAGCATCCCCTCCGGCAGTTGCGGAAAAATCTCACCTTCAAGCTTCTTTCTAACTCGCTTAATAACATCAAGAGTGTTTGCATTGGGCGCAACCTCCACTGCAATAAAGGTGGCCGACTGCCCGTTAAAGGTCACCGAACTGTCATAGGATTCTGCACCTAATTCTATTTCTGCCACGTCCCCAAGGCGCACCAGCTGGTCACCGGATGCACGTACCACCAACTGACGAAAGTCTATTTGTTTGGCTATATCCGTATCCGCTCGAATTTCCATGGCAACCCGCGAACCCTTAGTCGCACCCACTGCAGAGAGAACATTGTTATCCCGCAAGGCATTGGCAATATCTGCCGGGGTTACCTCAAGTGCTGCCATTTCCCTGGGTTTTAGCCAGGCGCGCATGGCAAAGGTGCTATCACCGAGTAATCTAGCACGCTGCACCCCGGCAATAGTGGCCAGCTTTGGCTGCACTACCCGAGTCAAATAATCGGTGATCTGGTTATTGGCAAGAATATTTGAAGAAAATGACAGATACATTGCCGCCGTAGTTTCCCCCTGCTGCATCTCCACACTGGAGTCTTCCGACTCATCAGGGAGATCGCTACGCAGTTTGTTCACCTTGGCAACTATCTGGGTCAAAACCTCATTAGGGTCAAAATCAAAGCGCACATAGGCATTGATGGTAGAAAGCCCCTGCACACTGGTAGACACCATATAGTCAATGCCATCTGCAGTGGCAATTTCCTGCTCCAAGGGCGTGGTGATAAACCCCTGGACTAGGTCGGAATCAGCACCCACATATACGGTAGTCACTGTGATGACCGCATTTTCCAGTTTGGGGTATTGGCGCACATTCAACTCGGCAATTGAACGCAACCCCAACAGAAAAATAAATAGACTGACCACACAAGCCAGTACCGGTTTACGAATAAAAATCTCAGTAAAATTCACCGCTGCTCTCGGAGGGAATCAACTGTTGCCAGGTTTTGGATGTAAATTTTCCGGCGGTTTATTTTCGTTGTTAATATTGGCCCGTTTACCATTGCGAAGTTTTAGCAAACCACTACTAGCGATAATATCTCCCTCTTGAAGTCCCTGCACAATTTCCACCATATCTCCGCGCTCCTCACCCGTCTTCACAAAGCGCTTATTCGCGATTAACTCTCCGCTTGCATCATCTTTTTCCAAAACAAAAACTGACACCCCATAAGGTGCAAAAACCAAAGATGTTCGGGGTACGGCCAAAACCCGTCGACTCGCATCAATTTCTACTGAGACTTGGGCAAACATGCCCGGGCGCAAGTGTTTTTTTGGATTGTCTAGGGTTGCCTGAATAAGGAAATTGCGACTGGCATTATCTACGCGAGGGTCAACAGCGGTGATTTTCCCACGATAGGTATTACCGGGGAATGCATCTGTAGTCAGGTAAATCGGCAACCCCGCCTTAACCATTGAATATTTTTGCTCTGGCAGAGAAAAGTCCACAAAGATAGGATTCAGCTGTTGCAGGGAAACTACCGCCTCACCGGGACTGACATTTTCACCCAAGTCGATACGGCGAATACCGAGCACACCACTGAAAGGTGCCACCACACGGCGCTGATCAACCCTAGCTCGCTGTACTTGAATATTGGCAATTACCTGATCCAAAGTACTCTGAGCACTATCCAGATCTGCTTCAGTAGTAACTCCACGCTTGGTTAAGGTTTTAATACGGACATAATTGCGCCGTGCAAGACGTAACTCTGCATCCAGCACCTGTAACTGAGCTTTTTCCGGTTCAGCAAAAATTTCTACCAGAAGATCTCCACCATGCACAAATTGTCCTGACTTAAAATGAATGGCGCTGACGACACCCTCAGCCTCAGTAGTGACTTCGACGCCATTTACCGCGCGAACTGTTCCAACTCCACTCAGATCCTCACGCCAGTTCTGGATTTGTGCAGTGGCGGAGGTGACGGTAGCCACCGGTAGAGACATGGTGTCGAGAAACTGATTCATCATGTAGCGGCCAAAAAACTTATAAGCAAAAATACCGCCAAACAATAGTAAGCATCCCAGCAGCATTAATACCATGCGTTTACTGATAATGTACCCCCGATCACTCAACAGAAAATGCCATAGATCGATGAGTCAGGAGAATTCAGGCGAGAACAACCCCGATCTTTATCGGACCACAAAGTTTAGTTTATAAAGAAAATACGATAAGTGCCGCTAGGCCCTCGCCTCATGGCACGCGAAAACAGCCTAAGAGAATTTAAAGAGGAGAAAAGACGTCAGGCTGCACGGTAAGTATGTGGCGCCAGCTATCGCTGGCGCCATCGCGATCAAATAACTAATGAAAGACGGCCTTATCACCCTCAACATCAGCGTGAATGGTAGCACCGGGCGCAAA
This sequence comes from Microbulbifer variabilis, assembly GCF_052468405.1. Lineage (NCBI taxonomy): Bacteria > Pseudomonadati > Pseudomonadota > Gammaproteobacteria > Cellvibrionales > Microbulbiferaceae > Microbulbifer > Microbulbifer variabilis. Next base: position 4,889,790 of record NZ_CP174343.1, on the reverse strand, counting down.
TTTTCCAGCCAATACATCCTGTGCCAGGGGATTTTCCAGCCACATCTGGATAGCTCGCTTGAGTGGACGCGCACCGTAAACCGGGTCAAAACCAACTTCCGCCAGTTTATCCAGTAGCGCCTCGGATACCTCCAGCTTCAAGTCACGCTCGCTGAGGCGGCGACATAGTTGCCTCAGCTGAATCTCCGCAATAGAACGTACTTCCCCTTTGTCGAGAGGGTGGAAAACCACAACCTCATCGATACGGTTGATGAACTCTGGACGGAAATGATTGCTAACCACCTCCATCACTGCATTTTTCATCTGGCGATAGCGAATCTCCGCATCTAGGTCGTCGCCATTTTCAGCCGTTGCATACTTCTGTATTAGGTCAGAACCCAGGTTGGAGGTCATCACCACCACAGTGTTGCGAAAATCCACAGTGCGGCCCTGACCATCGGTCAGGCGACCATCATCAAGGACCTGAAGAAGAATATTAAATACATCCGGATGAGCCTTCTCCACCTCGTCTAGCAGAACCACCGAATAAGGCTTGCGACGCACCGCCTCGGTTAAATAACCGCCCTCTTCATAGCCAACATAACCTGGAGGCGCACCAATCAAGCGTGCGACGGAGTGTTTCTCCATAAACTCCGACATATCAATCCGCACCATCGCATCCTCTGTATCGAATAGAAATTGCGCCAGCGCTTTACAGAGTTCGGTTTTACCCACCCCGGTAGGCCCTAAGAACAAGAAGGAACCATTCGGGCGATTGGGATCCGCCAAGCCCGCGCGGGATCGGCGAACCGCATTGGCGACAGCATCTACCGCTTCAGCTTGTCCAATAACCCGTTTATGCAGCGCATCCTCCATGCGCAACAGTTTTTCCCGTTCGCCCTCCAGCATTTTCGAAACTGGAATACCTGTCCAGCGTGAAACCACTTCAGCCACTTCTTCATCGGTAACCCGGTTGCGTAGCAGGCGCGGCTCTTCTGCTGCCTCATGGGTAGCAGCAGACTTTAGCTGTTGTTCAAGTTGTGGAATCACGCCGTACTGCAATTCCGACATACGCGTTAAATCACCGGCACGTCGTGCAGACTCCATATCCAGCTTGGCCTGCTCTAGCTTTTCTTTAAGGTCGTGACTACCTGCGAGCTGGGCTTTTTCCGCTTTCCACACCTCCTCCAAGTCGGAGTATTCTTTCTCCAGTTGAAGAATTTCTTCCTCCAGCTTTGCCAGGCGCTTTTTAGTGGCCTCATCGCCCTTGTCTTTTTTGACCGCCTCACGCTCAATCTTAAGCTGGATCAGACGGCGCTCAAGCTTATCCATCGCCTCCGGCTTGGAATCAATTTCCATACGTATACGACTTGCCGCTTCATCTATTAAATCGATCGCCTTGTCTGGTAACTGGCGATCGGTGATATAGCGCTGGGATAATTTGGTCGCGGCAATAATTGCAGAGTCAGTAATATCGACACCATGATGCACCTCATAGCGTTCTTTCAGGCCACGAAGAATTGCAATGGTATCTTCCTCTGTAGGCTCATCCACCAATACTTTCTGGAAACGGCGCTCAAGCGCCGCATCTTTTTCAATGTATTGACGGTATTCATCCAGGGTGGTGGCGCCGACACAATGCAGCTCACCACGAGCCAGTGCCGGCTTGAGCATATTACCGGCATCCATGGCGCCCTCTGCCTTTCCAGCGCCAACCATGGTGTGCAACTCATCAATAAATAAAATAATACGCCCTTCCTGCTTGGATAGCTCATTCAGGACGGCCTTGAGGCGTTCCTCAAACTCCCCGCGAAATTTGGCTCCCGCAAGCAGTGCACCCAAGTCCAGGGAAAGCAGGCGCTTGTCCTTCAGGCCCTCCGGTACTTCGCCATTTACAATACGCTGTGCAAGCCCCTCCACAATGGCCGTTTTCCCTACTCCAGGCTCACCAATCAATACCGGGTTGTTCTTGGTGCGGCGCTGTAACACCTGGATAGTTCGACGAATTTCATCATCGCGCCCAATTACTGGATCAAGCTTGCCAGCCAGTGCACGCTCCGTCAGGTCGAGAGTATATTTATCCAGCGCTTGGCGCGCCTCCTCCGCATTGGGATCATCCACTTTTTCATCGCCGCGCACTTTCTGAATCGCCGCCTCTAACTGTTTCTTGTCGCCATTAGCATTGAGAATTTTAGAAATTTCCCCTGCAGCGGAGTCGAAAGCTGCAAGTAAGACCGTTTCACTGGATATAAATGTATCGCCATTTTGTTGCGCCTTTTTATCGGTTAGGTTCATCAGGCGCATCAGTTCCTGAGACATGCCCACATCCCCAGTTGGGGAGCTGATAGTTGGCAGATTATCCAGTCTCTTGGCCAAGTCATTGCGCAGGCCATTTAAGTTAAAACCGGCCTGGGATAAAAATGCCGGGACACTGCCATTATTCTGGTTGAGTAGTGCAAGAATTAAATGTTCCGGATAAATCTGGTTGTGGTCCCGTCCCACAGCCATGGATTGTGCATCAGCAAAAGCTGCTTGCAGTGGGTTTGTCATCCGATCAATTCGCATGAATACAACCTCTCCTACTTAGGGATCTTATATAGCTTTGCGTCAATAACGCCAGGTTGGCGTTACGCATTCAGTGTAGTGTTGGCTATTAAAATAGGGGCGAGGGAAAGGTTTTCAATGATTTAAATCAAACAGCAAGAAGTTTCGATTCATTTCCTAAGGGGGAGTAATTATTTCTTTGTAAGCTCGGCATTTGTCAGTCGGTATCCCTTGAAAAGAACCAAGCGCACCCTCATATTAGCCAGCCCAATAATTAGCTGCACCTTAGGTTATGAGCAGCATTAATTATCCGCCAGCCAGATTAGTGAGGCCATACGCCCGGTAGTCTTCTCCCTACGATAGGAATAGAAGTATTCAGGTTCTTTCACCGTGCAGCGCTCACCACCGTAGATATGCCCGACACCAAGCCCCTTTAGCTCAGCCCGAGCCAAACCATAAATATCCGCAAGAAAATGTAATGGCTTTTTTACATGAGGTTGAAAGCAGCGGGCAATAGCCTCGGTATGCTCACCACCCTGGGCATTTTCAAAAAAGGCCTCCAGGACATCCACCCCAGTCTCAAAGGCCTCAGGACCAATCGCAGGCCCCAGCCACACCAATAGCTCTGCGGGGTCGCAATCCAAGGCAGTTATCGTATTGCGTAAAATGCCTCCAGCCAGCCCGCGCCAACCTGCATGGGCCGCTGCCACTCGGGTGCCTGCTTTGTCACAGATAAGTACGGGAAGGCAGTCGGCGGTGAGCACCGCACAAACAATTTCACTTTTCAGGCTAAAGCTGGCATCGGCAGTCCGCACAAGCCCATCCCCCTGAGCATCTACCACCCTGTCGCTGTGGATTTGTTCAAGCCATTGTGGTTCACCCGGCAACTCCAGCTGATCACACAGTAGCCCGCGGTTAGCCAAAACTGCTGACTCACTGTCACCAACATGCGCTGCAAGATTAAAAGAGGTATGGGGCCCCGAACTATACCCACCTGATCGCAAGGTAGAGAATGCTCTCACCCTGGCAGGGGCCGGCCATACTGGACTCAGGTAATGATCACTGGACATGGTATATCTGCTCTGCCTGGGCAATAGGAGCCGAACTCTAAGGCCCCGACTCCTGTTCTAGTGGAAGTTTGTGCTGCTACTGACCTAGTAAGTATTCTGTTCAAGTAGGTCGAGTAGGGCCAGCATATCCTCAGGCATAGAGGCGCGCCAGTGCATTTCCTCACCCGACTGGGGATGGATGAGTGCGAGCTCCGCCGCGTGCAGGGCCTGTCGGGGAAAGCCCTGTAAGGCGCCAATCAGCTCAGTGGGCGCCTCTGGTGGCAACTTTGGCCTACCCCCATATAGCGGGTCACCCACCAGTGGGTGACGAATATGAGCCATATGCACCCGGATTTGATGGGTGCGTCCAGTTTCCAGCTTGCAACGCAATAGTGTATGCACCCGGAAACGTTGCTGAATTTGGTAATGGGTAATGGCCTCCTTGCCACCAAAGTCCAGCACAGCCATTTTCAGGCGGTTTTGCCGGTGGCGTCCTATTGCAGCATCGACACGCCCCGCACCGGTAATTATTCCTTGCACCAAAGCATCATATTGACGACTGACCGTTCTTTGTTTTAGCTGGTCTACAAGGCTAGCTTGCGCCAACAGGGTCTTGGCCACGACCATCAAGCCACTAGTGTCCTTGTCGAGACGATGCACGATCCCCGCCCGGGGAATCCTCTCCTGAGAGGGACAGTGATGCAAAAGACCGTTTAACAGGGTGCCATCGGGATTTCCGGCAGCCGGATGTACTACCATCCCTGCAGGCTTATTGATGACCATAAGGCTGTCATCTTCATAAACAATGCTCAGATCCATGGGTTCGGCGCTCCAGGCGCCTTGAACCTCAAGTTCAGCGTGAAGACTAAGCCGCTCACCGCCAAATAGCTTATCCTTGGGCTTGGCAGGGGCACCATTTACGGTGAGTTGACCGCCCTTAATCCAAGATTGCAAACGCGCACGGGAGTAATCGGGAATTAATTCGGCTGCTATCTGGTCTAATCTTCGACCAGCCAAATTGGCCGGAACTTCAATATCGAGGTTTAGGTGGTCATTCATTAAACAATTGCAAATACTTTGGGCAGCACCGCGACTGTGGTTAAATGTCCGACGCGCCAGATTAATCTTGGCGGGTAGTTTAATAAGGTAGAGTGTAAGAATGATAGAGCGAAGGGCTATGCAGACCTGGAAAATGCTGTGGCTGGCCTTGGTGTCCGCAATATTGGTTGCCTGCGCCAGCACTGACGACTCAGAAGAGGGCTTGCCTAGCGGCAACCGTACAGAGCAGGCCTTCTACGAGGCAGCGCAGCGGCAGCTGCGCACCAGCCAGTGGGACCTGGCGATCAAGAACCTGCGCGCCCTGGAAGATAACTTCCCTTTCGGCAACTATGCGGAACAGGCCCAGTTGGAGCTAATCTACGCCTACTACCGCAATTATGAGAACGATGCGGCTATCGCCGCCGCAGATCGCTTTATCCGCCTTCATCCCCAGCATCGCAATGTCGATTACGCCTACTATATGAAGGGGCTATCTTCCTTTACCGAGGGCACCGGACTGTTCGAGCGCTTTATGCCGACAGACCTGACCAATCGCGACCCCGGCTCTGCACGTGAGTCCTTCGCCTATTTCTCACAGCTGATGGCCCGTTATCCGGAGAGCCGCTACGCCGCAGATGCGCAAAAACGCATGATCCATCTGCGCAATCTGCTGGCTCGCTATGAAATCCATGTAGCCAACTATTATTTCAAGCGTGGAGCCTACCTCGCAGCCGCCAACCGCGGCCGCTATGTAGTGGAAAACTTCCAGCAGACCCCTGCGGTACCGGACGCCCTTGCGGTGATGGTACAGGGGTATAACCTCATGGAGATGCCGGAGTTAGAGGCCAACGCCTTGAGCGTTATGCGCAACAACTACCCAGATCACCCAGCCTTTAATGAAGATGGCTCCTTTAACTACAACTTCTACAAGGGTGCTAGTGGCCGTAGCTTGGTGCATCGGGTAACCCTGGGCCTTTTCGAGAAATCAGACCCAGAGGGCTTTGATAGCCGCGAAATGTACAACCCCGAATACAATCGTGGAGAGGCCCCCCTACCTCCAGAGCTGCTGTAGGTATGCTCCACAACTAAGAACGGCGCCAATCGGCGCCGTTTTACTTTCTAAAACAAGTTATTCGCCGGCCTTCCAGCCATTCGTGATTGGATAGCGACGATCCCGCCCAAAGCCTCGCTCCGAGATCCGTACCCCCACAGCAGCCTGACGGCGCTTGTACTCATTGCGTGCTACAAGGCGCACAACCCGCTCAACTTCACTCCGTTGGAAACCACGACGGATGATTTCCTCAGCACTCAAATCCTGATCGACATACAGATTGAGAATCTGATCCAGGACTTCATAAGGAGGTAGGCTGTCTGAGTCTATCTGATCTGGTGCCAGCTCTGCACTGGGTGGGCGCGTGATCACTGTCTCTGGTATCACCTCTGATACCGTATTTCGATAGCGAGAAAGCTCAAATACCAGCACCTTGGGCACGTCTTTAAGGGCATTAAAGCCCCCAACCATATCGCCATACAGCGTCGCATACCCAACGGCCATCTCACTCTTATTGCCGGTAGTCAGCACCATGGCCCCCTTCTTATTGGAAATGGCCATCAGCAGCACACCGCGGGAGCGAGCCTGCAGGTTTTCCTCCGTGGTATCTCTCTCACTACCGGCAAACTCTTCCGATAAAGCCCCCATAAACGCGTCAAAAATAAGCTCAATACCGATCTCTCGGTAATGCACCCCAAGGCGCTGGGCCTGATCGGCAGCATCATTCTTACTGAGATCAGAAGTGTAATGGAAAGGCATCATAACCGCTTCCACTCGCTCTTTACCTAAGGCATCCACTGCCACCGCCAGAGTCAGCGCTGAATCAATCCCCCCCGAGAGCCCCAGTACCACGCCATTAAAGCCATTTTTATTGACGTAATCCCGCACTCCAAGTACCAAGGCCTGATAGACTGCTGCCAGATCATCCAGGGGGGGGGCATTATCTCCTGGTAGTAATGTAACCCTTCCACTTTGTTCGGAGACCGACACCGGCAATAGCTGCTCCGCAAACTCCTCAGCCCTGGCGCAGACTTCTCCCCGACAATCTATAGCTATTGAGCCACCATCAAACACCAGTTCATCCTGGCCACCGCACCAGTTCACGTATACGATTGGGACCTGCGCCACACGCGCCTGTTTGGAAAGCAACTCCAAGCGTTGCTGGGCTTTGCCACGATGAAAAGGAGACGCATTGATATTCAGCATCACTTTTGCACCTGCCTCAACAGCCTGCTGAATCGGTTCAGGGTGCCAAATATCCTCACAGATACTGACCCCAACAGGTATACCCTCAATTTCAACGACACATGGCTTATCGCCCTTGGTGAAATAGCGTTTCTCATCAAATACTTGGTAGTTGGGTAACTTTTGCTTGGCATATTCCGCAACAATTTCGCCCTGACTAACCAGGCCCGCCATATTAAATATCTTTCCATCCCGGTATCGCGGATAACCTACCAAGATGGCACAGGGCAGCTGGGCCGTTTTCAGTTGTTCCAGCGCAGCCTCAATGCGTATCTGCATGCTGGGGCGCAGAAGTAAATCCTCTGGTGAATAGCCGCATAAGGTCAGCTCCGGAAATAGGACCAGATCGGCCCCAAGCTCTCGATGAGCCTTACGTGCCACCTCAATCACATTTGCGGTGTTGCCGGGAATATCCCCTACGAGAGAATTGATTTGTGCCAGCACTAGCTGCAAAGTAGACATTATTAAACCTCGGACAATACAGGCCGCCATTGTAACCTCTGTAGCGGAGCAACAGCAGCGGCTCAACACAACAACAATACCGGGAAATCACTTTGAGTAGTCCCTCCTCCGTCAGCAATACTCTCACCCTCCAGCACCATGAGCTATTGCGTATCTGCGCTATTTATCGCCTGGCAATTGCACTTGTGCTGCTGGGGGTTTTCTACTCTGATATTGGCGCCGGAGCGCTGGGTGCTCATCTGCCAGGCCTATTTCTTTACACAATAGCGATCTACACCCTTCTCAACTTCAGCTGGCTGGTCTTCTTACGTCAGAAAGCCTATCAAGTAGGGGTCGGTCAGATTGAGATGATCCTTGGCTGCGATATCCTGGTATTTTTGTTGCTCATCGAGGCCAGTGGCGGTCTCAGCTCCGGTCTCGGTTATCTACTACTCGTTAATTGCTCCATCGGTTCTATTCTTCTCGACCGTCGAATGAGCGCCTTCTTCGCCGCAATCGCCAGCCTAGGGGTATTGGGTTTACAACTCTACAACCTAATGTCCGGGCAAGGCACAACCAAAGATATTGTCGCCGCGGGAGGCCTCGGCATACTGCTTTTTGCGACTGTTAGCGCACTCCAATATCTCTCCGCGCGTATACGCAGTGCGAATCTGCGCGCTGATCAGCAAAGCCGACAAGCAGCACACCTGCAACGGCTGGCACAACAGATTATCGAACGCATGGGGACAGGGGTACTGGTGATGGGCCCCACCAGCCAACCCGAACTTATTAACAGGGCTGCACGTCAACTTTTGGGCTGCCACCTACATTCAGAGAAGGAAAAATCTGATGCATTACGCCAAGCGATCCGAGACTGGCGTAACAATGGCAGTACCAGTAGCACTTTACTGCAGTCAGAAACTGGTAATGAAGTACAACTCAATTTTACCAACCTTCAGCATGACAGCGGTTGCAGTACGCTGGTATTCGTTGAAGACAATCGCAAATTGGCCGAGGCTGCCCAAAAACTCAAACTCGCTTCTCTAGGACACCTTACAGCTTCTATCGCTCACGAGGTGCGCAACCCTCTCTCCGCCATCAGCCATGCAGCACAGTTGCTATCAGAGTCCCCACAATTGCGCGAAGAGGATCATTACCTGACCGACATCATTTGCCGGCAAAGTCAGCGAGTAAACCAAATCATCGAAAATGTAATGCAGCTATCACGCAGGCAAGCAGGGGCACCGCAAGAACATAACTTGGCTACCTGGTTGCAACAGTTTATCCAGGACTTTAGTGCCGGTACCAAAAGTGGAGACCAAGTACAGCTGGAGCTTCCTGAGCAAGCACTTTCAGCGCGGTTTGACGCGGCTCAACTTACTCAGGTGATGACCAACCTCACAGATAATGCCCTTCACCACTCCCAAATAGCCACCGGCAAGCGATTCGCAGTAGTCAGTGCTCAATACAACCAAGAACGTGCCTGTACCCAAATAGATGTTAAGGACAGTGGCCCAGGTGTGCCCGAAGAACATAAATCAAAGATTTACGAGCCATTCTTCACCAACGGTAGTGGTGGTAGTGGACTAGGACTATATATTGCGAAAGAACTGTGTGAGACAAATAAGGCGAGCTTGTATCATTGCCGCAGCGATGACGACAAGAGCTGCTTTAGAGTTGAATTTGCTCACTAAATAAGTGTGACTTGATCTTACTCAGAATTTTTTCCCAAAGTTTCGACGATTATTCGCAAAGAATTTCTGCCATAATCAGAACCGGCGCCCTTGCCTCTAATATCAACAAAACAAGAAAAGACAGGGAATTGATGCTACCTCTGGCCCTGGTTGTCGATGACGAACCGGATATTTGCAAGCTGCTCACCCTCACTTTGCAGCGCATGAACGTGGACTGCCATACCGCAGCCAATCTCGTGCAAGCAAAGAAATTACTTACAGAAAATCGTTACGATTTTTGCCTTACAGACCTTCGCCTACCTGACGGTGACGGTCTACAGTTGGTTGAGCATATTCAAACTGGGATACACTGCGAATTGCCCGTAGCCGTTATCACCGCACATGGCAACATGGATACTGCAATCAAGGCACTAAAACTCGGGGCATTCGACTTTGTCAGTAAGCCCGTAGACCTTGAACGACTGCGTAACCTCGCCCAACTGGCCCTACGACTGAATCAGGACCAGGTACGAAACACCAATCAAAATAACGTCAGCGAGCACTTGCTTTTGGGTGAAGCTGAGAATATGCGTAGACTACGAGAGCAAATCGCTAAAGTAGCTCGTAGCGATGCACCGGTCTACATCAGTGGCGAATCTGGTTCTGGTAAAGAGCTGGTTGCTCGTGCAATTCATGCCCAAGGAGCTCGAGCAGATAAGCCGTTTGTACCCATCAACTGTGGCGCTGTACCTAAAGAATTGATGGAGAGCGAGTTTTTCGGTCATAAGAAGGGCAGCTTCACCGGAGCCCATAAAGATAAATTAGGTCTACTACAAAGTGCTCAAGGTGGTACTTTGTTTTTAGATGAGGTTGCAGACTTACCACTTGAAATGCAGGTCAAACTATTGCGCGCGATACAAGAAAAGCGCATTCGACCTATTGGTGCAAACCAGGAAGTTCCCATTGATGTACGTATTCTCAGTGCAACTCATAAAGACCTTGGCAAAGAAGTCAATGAAGGAAGATTTCGTAACGACTTATACTATCGCATCAATGTAATTGAAATCTCAACACCACCCCTGAGAGAACATTTAGAAGATATCCCGCTACTAGTAGACGTAACAATGCAGCGCATTGCTAGTGATTCTGGAATCCGCCAACCAAAAGTAGCCCCTGAAGCAATAGCTTTATTACAGAGTTACACCTTCCCTGGGAATGTTCGTCAACTGGAAAATATCTTGGAGCGGGCTTTTGCACTATGTGATGAACAGGAAATCTGTAGCCGTGACTTATTCCTAGAACACGATAAAAAAGCCTCTAAAGATGAAGGTTTCACTGCCAATTTAGAGACGCCTAAAAACTCAGCCCCCCCTCAAAACGCAGGATTCTTTAATCCTAGTCTTTACTCATCTCTAGATGAGTTTCTTCAAAACATTGAAAAAGAGGCTATTGAAACAGCTTTGATGAAAACTCGCTGGAACCGGACTGCTGCTGCAAAAAAACTCGGTATTAGCTTTAGATCCCTACGCTATCGTTTAAAAAAGCTCGGACTTGAAAGTTAAATTCTCAATAGTTAAATGGCCGTGCTGTAATCAAATGTAATTGGTTTTTATCTATTCCGCGGTATTCTAATGCAAGCTCAAGAGCGAGAAGCTTGCACCATGAAAAAGGCCGCGGGATTTACCCTCTCAGAGTTACTCATTACCCTGACTATATTAGCTATTGTTACCACAATGGCGCTCCCCTCATTTACTGATTTTATAAAACGCTATAAAAGTAAAACCAAACAATTTGAATTATTTGAACTATTGATATTAATGCGCTCTAAAGCCTACTATGAGAAAATCAGCTACACGCTCTGCCCACTTGGGCAAAGTAAAGAATGTGGCGATAATTGGTCTAATGGTGCGTTATTGTTTCCTGATCATAATGGCAATGGCTCCATAGATCAGGGGGAAAGCATTGAAAGGAGATATGAGCCTATAGAAAATGGAGCTTCGCTCAACTGGAATGCCTTTAACAATAAAGGCTACCTAATCTTTAAACCAAATGGCGAAACACCCTCTCAAAGTGGAAACTTCTCCTATTGCCCCGCCATCGGTGGAGCAGAATATGGATGGATCATTATCCTCAATACTATCGGCCGCCCCTATTTTGCAAAAGATAGGGACGGCGATGGCATAGTGGAAAATGGCAGTAGGAAAAATCTGACCTGCCCTCAAAACTGATCAGCAGGTTTTGCTCCAGCATGAATCTTTCGAGTCAATCCCATCATTATCTCGATCCCAAGTCCTTTGACCACTTGAGCTAAGCAATAGAACTCCATCATCGGCTTGACCAGATATGGGAGTGGCCGTAAGGATATAAGTACTCGGATCAGTCCCAACTGTAATTGTCAGGTTATACTTTGGGCTCCCCCCATCCAAAGGTACCTGTGCGGGAAATATCCCTGGAATACCATCGTCTCCTCCACCATTTGCAGCTCCGGCATAACTTCCATTCTGGGTATAGTGTTTCTCCATCGCCTGTGCCAACCCCATCAATGCACCCTGCGCATCTGCCCTGCTGGCCGTGCGAACATGGTCGACATAAGAAGGCCAGGCAATTCCAGCTAATATCGCGATTATCGCCACTACAATCATCAACTCAATAAGAGTAAACCCTGACTGTCTCTTCATAGTTTCAAGTTACCATAATAATTTAAATTTTCCCGGCAGTACTGGGGCGCACTCATAATTGGTCATTAGCCTTAAAAGGGAGTAACTTCTTCCCAGGACAAGCGTCCAATGCGGCCACCACCCAAGGCCACAACTGGTCGGACATAATTGTCACCATTACTATCCGGAGTAATTTCAAGGACCCCATCGCCAGTTGGGATGTAGCTAGATGTATTAGGAGCCGCATTAGATCTGAACTCACCAGCGTACCCATAATCATTCTTGTCAATAACGCCATCATTATTAGCATCGTAAACCGCCTCAGGGGGGACCAAGCCTCCCCAGAGGTCAACCGACATCAACCAGCCACTACCACCCGCCGCACAAACTTGGCCGCTGGGAATCATCGTATTGAAAAAGATTACATGCCCCAGCAATGCGGGCTGGGCAATTACTCGCTCCCCGCCTTCTAAACTATTTCCAGTCTCAAGTGAAATGTACCAGCCTGATGTTTTATCCCAGTCAATTTCATCGCCAACTATCTTACGCTGACGAATACCACCAAAAGTCTCTTCTTTTAGAGTACGATCAATTAAATTTGACTTGGTAAGACCATATTTACCATTGTCCGACACCGCATAAAAACCACCCGGATTAATGTCAGCAGTATCGGTATCCACCAAATATTGTCCTGTGCCGAATGCCACCAGTAATCCCGGTCCTGTCTCATCTTTGATGTTTCTAGCCACAACCGGTGTAGTGGTTATCGCCTCTCGTTGATCATTAGTACTAGGGGCTACACTAAATAGTGGCTTTGGTGTTCCCCCCTCCTTTTCTACTGACCACGAATTTTCATTTGAACTTGAAACGTCAAAAGCCCACAGATTCCCATGTAGATCACCGGCATAAATTCGGTCTACAGTACCGTCCAAATTTGTGTCTATTATTGCTGGAGTAGACATACCATTTATATCGGATACTGAGCCTGAGCCCGTAGAAAGGTAAGCATATTTACTGGTTGTGCTACCAGGGCCATCTAGGCCATCAAGGTAAACAATAAAGATTCCCGCATCTCCTGTCGCACTATTGTAACCATTACCAAATATAGCTGCCCACTCACCGTTAGGCATCCTGCCTATTTGAGCACGGCTATAGGTATAGCCAAGATTACTATCATCCTCATCTGAGAACTCCCACATCACTATTTTCTCAGCATTTTGCTCTGTGAAAGCACTTGGGTCAGTTACATTTAGCGCATAATAACCTTTGCCACCGGCGCCTAGGCCCCCTACTAGGACCGTCTGCCAACTCTCACTAGCGCCGTCACTGATATATACATCCGAAACAGTCGGAGTGCCATCTACATAAAACCGGTGGTTATAATATTGAGAGGTCAGCGGATGAAGGCCCTCATTATCATCTGTACTCAATAAAATTGACGGAGAATATGCAATAAGTTCCTTGCCTGCATCCGGTATATTCACAGTATCCACACTAGCATTGAAGCCATGGAGAAAGCCATCATTAGCGCCTACATATACCACTGGTGTACGATTTTTATGGGCCGCAATAAATGCTGAATAAGCCGATTTTCCGGGGAAGGATGCATAGGACCACTTTCCATCAGGAGCCCCTACATAAACCGGGGTGGAATTCACAATATCCCCCAGGCGGCTATCACGCTCTCTAAAGTCTCCTTCCCCAACACCTTCCTTAGAACGGTCTCCACGCAGGTAATCAATTCTATCTGAGACTCTGCCATCATCCACAGCATCACTAATGTAACTATTGAGGGTTAGATCCAGTGCGTGATCTGTACCAGAGGTGCCAACTCCCGCAGCAGTAAAAGGCACACCCTTGTTGTCTCGGTATGTCAGTATTACTCTAGTATTAATATCTGAAATCGAATCGAGAATGGAACTGGCTTCCCAAATAGGATCATCTGATAAGTTACCAGAAGTATCTATATCCCAGGCTGATAGTTCTCCATTCCATTTTCCACTATTATATTTAGCCCCAAATACTGCGGACCCACTTTCAATAACTGTGGAATTCAAAGCTACTGCACTTGAGCTACCAACTATAGAGCGGACATCTTTAAATATTTGGTTAAATGTAAGTTGCAATTCGGCGGCATTATCTGCAGAGTAGACTTTTCCTTTCCCTCCTTTCCCTAATTTTCCTGAATTAATCATTTCTTTGGAGTCATCCAAGCCTTGGTTAGCAAACCCTATCAAGTAACTTGTGATATTATTTATCTCTGGTTTGCCATCAGGCTTTATCAAATCCGGACGCAGATCAATATCATAGAGGGCTTTGACCACGTCATCCATTTGCTGCGATGTTGTACAAGTCTCAGCTGTACAAGTTGTATCATAATCTTTTAAATGAGAGCTAATACTATTGTCTGAAGTCGGTGCCCCATCAGTAAGGGCGACCATAAAACTTTTTTGACAATAGTATTGGATAGCAGAACTCTCTACTTGATTAGTAGGTTTATCCACTCCATTCCAGTTTATAATCGTACTCGTGTTCCCATTATTACTTGTTGATCCAGAAAAAATATCTGAGGCCGACGCTGTCTTCGCATTACCAGGTGAAGCTTCATAAGATAATTCAGATCCTTCGTAACCAGATATAAAATATCGCCCCACACCCGTAAAAGTCTCGGCAAGAGGTGTATTCCCACTCGCCCCAACATCTGCCACAACATCAAGAATATCTTGGCTATTATCGTCGGTGAGGCTTGTCAGCCCCATTAATAATTTTCCACCATGGTTTCCATTAAACTGCATTAAACCTATACGCACGCCTTCCAACCCAGAAATTAGATTCTGAGCAGCAGTCTTCATTATGTCAGTACGGCGTATATCTAATTTAGACCGTCTAGCCTCACCATCATCAGTGATAAATTTTGCAGCTGTAAAACCGCCAGTTTCTCTGTCTTCAGAAAAAAACCAGTTTAAAAAATGGCCACTCGCATAATCTTTATTAAACCCATTTGGAATCTTATAGTCAGCAGCATCTACACCAACACTGAAATAAGTACTATTATTTCCTCCTCCAGCTGCATATAGCCATGCGGTATACTGCTCATCTTCATCAAAGCAATCGCCATTAGTATCCCACGTACGCCAATCACCCGTTGCGATTACAGAACCGTTATATCGCTCTACTAATCGAAACTGAACATTACCACTGCTTACATTTACACGATATTCAACCTCATCATAATGTCGAGTGGAATAACTTCCATTACTATGCCGATATGTATATTCTGTTGAGACAGGATTATTACAATTAAAACTTGAAGGGTTACTGGCACTGTAACCATCTGCAGGAAGAACCATTTCTTCCATAGATCCCGAGGAATCCAGCACAAACATAATATTGGGCTCAGCCGACCCCCGCGAGTACAAAGGCACATCAGATAGCTCCCCTGGCGCAGCAGATGAATGTGTTGCCAATATCATAAAAAAGGCGGCACTTAATGAACGCAATGGGAAATATTGTTTTTTTTGATTTTTTATTTTCACAGCAAAGTCCTCAAAACTCTTTTCCATATAAAGTAACAATAATCCTCTCGGTACCGCTGTTACCTACCCCGCGACTGACGATCTTAAATACTTCGACAATGGTTTCCTCACCACCGGTTTGCCCCACACCAATATTAATATCACCAACGTTATCACTTGAGGCCAACCCGAATCTTTCGATATACATCCGCCCTTTCATTTTTTTTCCATTGGAATCAAGCATGTAAACTTCTCTGGCAATGGAGTTACTGTTTTCCCAGGTTTCCTCTGCAAATATATCTTCAGGGCCCTCACCCTCATTATGTTGCCAGGCGGCTGCCCCAAAATCGCTACTTTTACCAAGCGCTTTTATTTCTTGCTCGCCAAAACGAGCCATGGATTCGGCAACTTCCAGAGCGACTTTCGCATCTCGTGAAGCCGAGGTCATTCGCTCCCCCATCAGAACCCCACGAGCCCCAGAAATACCAATTAATGTTAAAACCAAAAGAATAATCAGGCTGACCATCAGCACTGCACCTTGCTGATTCTTTATTATTCCCATTACATGCTTCCTCTATTACGCACCTTGACCGTAGCAACATATAATTTGCGCAGCAGACCATCATCGTATTCTTTTTTACTACCATCCAGGCGTGTAATAGTCTGCTTATCGACCCCAGCGACACTATCACTGGATACCAATAACTCTATTTTTATTGCAGTCACTCCAGCCATACCTATGACATCATCAGCAGCCTGCCACTGATTAACGATACCGTTACCATTAGTATCTACACCATATGAAACCTGCATATCATCTATTCCGGGGACGAGTTCCTGAACATTTCCAGCCTCATCCTTCATAAATAAAGAATTAGTATTCAAAGAATTAGTATTCTGAGCACCTGAGGCGATAAAAAACACTTTTTCATAAGGGGTAAGAATTTTTGAATCAACCCCATACTCTTCTTTGAAAACTATTCCAGCTGGATAATTCAGTTTTTTATGGCCAGCTGTTTCAGTAGTACTCAAAACAGTAAATACACTTCCAGATTTACAGTTTGACACTATGACGATATCGTTATTTTTAATTGGGCAACTATCACTAACAACAATATCCCCTTTATCTGTACCATTTAGCATTCGCCCTTTTCCAGCACATGCATCTTCAGCGCCACTAAGGGTCAAAATGTCCGTTCCCTCGATAACTTCGATCTTTTCAACCTTAGTATTAGTGGCAACATTGTCCTGACCAGCCACGCCAATATCATCCCCACCAATACTTGAATAAAATTTATCTGCAGAAGCAGACAAATTTTCTATATTTTTATTTTCGGCACACCCCCAAAAACCGGCTTGGCGAATTTCTTTGCTGAGCATATCAACTGCAAAACGCCCACTTTCCTGCACTCTTGAAAAGCCATTCTGCATACGCAATGTATCGCTGTTGCTCTGGAAGATCTGCAGGACACCAAGTAGTAATAAAGAGCCTAATAAAATACCAATCATCAGCTCAATCAATGAAAGACCTCGCTGCGATATAAATAAATTCATAATTTACAGCTCCACGCTCATTTCAAAAATCGCATCATCTAAATCAGCTTTACTACCAGCATAATCTTCCCCTGTATGCTGTTCCTTCCAATTGATAGTTACCGTAACTTGCCCCCCGTTACTTACAATTTCCCCTGTCGCGCTGGGTAGGTTATTGGAAAGTAATAGTCCCCACTCATATAAATCCAAGCCTGCCAGCTGTGAGGGTTGACAGCCACTACTGCAATCTGGGGAACTACCAACACTCGAACCTATATCGGAACTATCATAATCCCCCGACTTAAAGCCGGTGGGATTAGCTCTCATCCGCTCAATAATTTCCTGTGCTGCCAGAGCTGCCATATAACGATGATGCGAACCATTACCATTTTTTAGACTCATCATTTGGGTCGAGGCTAATCCCAACAAACCAATTGCGAGAACTAAAACAGATACCAGAACTTCAATTAATGTCGCGCCGCTTTGTTTATGCATTGGCAGACCCTCCGCTGCAGTCAGCAGACTTTATTAGTCGTAATGCCCCAGAAGCTAATAGCTCCAATTGGCGACCATAATCTCCTTTTCGATCATCACAAAGACTAAGCATTAATGGGCTTACCAAGCTACTCTCACCTCGGGCATTAAATGAAAAAGCTACATTTTTCAACGCACCGCTATTTAACTCTGCGGCAAGCGTTATCATTGCTGGATCAACTTCCAAAACCCGCAACTCCGTGTCACCGCTGCCAAAAGCACCATTCCCATCAACATCAATCCAGACTCTGAGGCCACCTTTTACATCACCATCAATTGCCGATACCTGAACTGCACCTCTATGCCGCACAGCTTCAGAACGTGCATATTGCAAAGTGCTGCTCAAGTCATTTGTCATTGTTGACATACGATTGTTATCTATAAGCGTGCTAAAGGACGGAACTCCAACGGCGACAATTATGCCTAGCACAGTAACTACAACCATCAGCTCAATCAGGGTGAAACCCTGCATTCCTTCAGAATTATTCATGCTGCTTTACCTTTAAAAACAGGCTTGTGGCCCAGTAGAATCGATAATTTCAATACCAGTAGCTCGCTTCAATTAATAAAGACAAACCGCATCGACTACACACGGCTACACCACTCTAGGCATGTATTACCTTACGGGGTGCTTAGAAGCTAGACGGCCAGATATCAATATCGCTAAACGCTATCTATAACGTATGTATATCAATTTATCATTATGCTTTGAGCGATGGGGTCGAGGGTTTGGTCAGTTGCCGACAGGCGGCTTCACTAAAGCGACGGGCGGGCAGTTAAAAACAAGAGGGCTGAGAAATGGAAGAGCTGCGTATTAACGCAGCTCTTTGGGAAGGGAAAAACGGATGTTCTCTTCGCACCCATCCATCTCTTCGGGCAGATTAGCCCCAAGTTCTTGCAGCCTCGTGATCACTTCTTGTACCAATACCTCTGGAGCGGAGGCGCCGGCAGTAATACCAATGGATTGCTTACCAACAAGCCAATTGGCATCGACATCTGCCGCTCCATCAATCAACTTAGCAGTAGCACCACATCGCTCAGCCAATTCACGCAAGCGATTAGAATTAGAACTGTTGGGACTTCCTACCACCAGCACCAAGTCACTTTCCAGAGCCAGTTGTTTGACTGCATCCTGGCGGTTCTGTGTTGCATAGCAAATATCGTCTTTACGTGGGCCACGAATGTTGGGGAAGCGTAGTCTCAGGGCGTTAATTACTCTTGCGGTATCGTCCATCGAGAGTGTTGTTTGGGTAACATAGGTAAGATTGTTTTCATCTTTAACCTGCAATCTGGCCACATCCTCTTCATCTTCGACCAAATAAATTGCACCCCCGGTCGTATTATCATACTGGCCCATGGTGCCCTCAACTTCCGGGTGTCCGGCATGGCCAATCAATATGCACTCAGCACCGTCACTGCTGAACTTGCTGACTTCAATATGCACCTTAGTAACCAGTGGGCAGGTGGCGTCAAAGACGCGAAGTCCACGGCTTTCCGCTTCCCCCTGCACCGCTTTGGATACTCCATGGGCACTGAAGATAACGATAACATCGTCCGGTACTTCCGACAGCTCATCCACAAACACGGCACCGCGCTCGCGCAGGCTTTCAACCACAAACTTGTTATGTACGACTTCATGGCGAACATAAATGGGCGCACCAAAAACATCCAGGGCTCGATTGACGATATCTATCGCACGATCGACTCCGGCACAGAAACCGCGGGGATTAGCCAGTCGGATTTGCATCTTTACTTCAATACTCTCTAGATAATCAGCTCAGCGTGAAACCCGGCCCAATATTTATTGGATTGAGTCCACCGCAATAATTTTCACGTGGAAATTAAGGGTCTGTCCTGCCAGTGGATGATTAAAATCAACTGTCACTTCGTCTTCACCAATCTCACGAATAACGCCGGGGAGTTCACCACTGCCATTGTCAAAAGACACAACCAAACCCGCTTCAAGCTCAATATCTGGGGAAAAGCTATCACGACGCACCTTTTGCATATTCGCGGGGTTACGCTGGCCAAACCCTAACTCGGGTGGAATCTCAATTTCAGCTTCATCGCCTTCCTTGAGGCCAAATAGGGCTTTCTCAAAACCCGGTAGAAGACTGCCATCCCCAACGCTAAAGGAAGCAGGATCGCCTTTAAACGTAGAGTCCACTTCGGTGCCATCATCCAGCTTCAGGCTGAAATGTAGGGTTACCCGGCTATGTTCGCCGATAACGCTATTGCTCATAGTTTATTAAATTTCCGCATTATTTTTTGCTTTATCGCTGTCTTTTTCCGCAAAAAAAAGCAGCTCGATAACCAGCATGGCCGCGCCGATACTGATACCCATATCCGCTACATTAAATACTGGGAAGTGCCAGTTGCCGTAATAAACGGAAATAAAGTCTCGCACATAGCCCAATAAAATACGGTCCCACAAATTACCCAGAGCACCGCCAAGGATCAGCGCCAGGGCACAGGGTTCCCAACGTTTCCTAGAGGGCAGTCGCCATAACCAGATAGTAACCACAACACTAAAGCCCAAAGCGATAATGCCAAAGAACCAGCGTTGCCAACCTCCAGCGTCAGCCAATAAACTGAAAGCTGCACCGTAGTTTTCTGCATAGGTAAATTGCAGTAAGCCCGGGATTATCTGCATCGCCGGGCCGTGCATAAACATATCCACAGCCCATACTTTAGTAACCACATCCAGAGCCACCACCACCAGCGCCAGCCAATACCAACGCCAGGGGTGCCCTAGAAGAAGATTGGACTTAGGCATAGTGCCTCACCTCACCTTCGCCAGCTACGTTTTCCACGCAGCGCCCACAAATATCCGGGTAATCACTGTTTCCGCCCACATCAGCACGGTAATGCCAGCAGCGCGCACACTTGGGGTGATCAACCTTACTTACGCTAACCTTTAAACCCTCCATTTCGGTGGCTTCAGCACCGGCCGCATCACTGAGAGGCTGAACCGAAGTAGAGGAACAAATCAGCACAAAACGCAGCTCATTCTCCAACTCCAGTAATTTCTCGCGCAGGTCATCACTCGCATAGAGGGTCACCGCTGCCTGCAGGGACCCACCTATGGCGCCAGCCCCACGCTGTTCCTCCAGCACCTTGTTAACCGCTGTTTTTACCTCGGCAATAGCAGCCCAATAATCCGCCCCCTTACCTGCCTCAGCCGGCAGTTTAGGCAATGGGTACCACTCTTCGATAAATACGCTATCGGCATTGGCACCAGGAATGAATTGCCAAAGCTCTTCTGCAGTAAAGCTAAGGATAGGGGCTATCCAACGTACAAAAGCCTGCACAATATGATAAAGGGCTGTTTGAGCAGAGCGGCGCGCGGCACTGTCTTCCTTGGTGGTGTACTGGCGATCCTTGATGATATCCAGATAGAAACCGCCCATATCCACTACGCAGAAGTTATGCAACTTCTGATAAATCTGGTGGAACTGGTAGTTGTCATAGGCAACCAGGATCTCATCCTGCAGGCGCGCTGCCTTGTCGAGAGCCCAGCGGTCCAGAGCCAATAGCTCATCCTCAGGGAGTAAATCTTTTGCCGGATCAAAACCTGCCAGATTGGATAGGAAAAAGCGCGCCGTATTGCGCAAACGGCGATAGGAATCAGCTGTGCGTTTTAAAATCTCATCGGAGACAGCCATTTCACCACTAAAATCCGTGGCCGACACCCACAGTCGTAGAACATCAGCACCCAGCTTGTTAATCACATCCAGGGGCGCAACGGTATTGCCAATAGATTTTGACATTTTGCGTCCCTGGGCATCCACGGTGAAACCATGAGTCAACACCTGCTTGTAGGGGGCGCAATCGTTGATCGCGATAGAGGTCTTGAGGGAGGACTGGAACCATCCGCGATGCTGGTCAGAGCCCTCCAGATACAGATCAGCAGGGAAACGCAGTCCTTCACGGCGCTCCAAAACAGCGTAGTGAGTTACACCTGAATCGAACCACACATCGAGAGTGTCTGTCACTTTCTCATATTGATCGGCGTCATCACCCAGCAGTTCACTGGGATCCAGGTCAAACCAGACATCCATACCTGCCACATCTACCTTCTCAGCGACTTTGTCCATTAGTGCTGGGGTATCTGGGTGCAGCTCATGGGTTTCTTTATTCACAAACAACGCGATCGGCACACCCCAGGTGCGCTGGCGGGAAATACACCAATCCGGGCTACCGTCCAGCATGGCGTCTATACGGGCTTTACCCCAACCGGGTATCCACTGCACGTCATCAGCCGCTTTTTGTGCCTGCTCCAGTAGATCGTTTTGCTGCATACTGATAAACCACTGGGGCGTCGCGCGGTAGATCAGTGGGGTCTTGGTACGCCAACAGTGCGGATAGCTGTGCTCCAATTTATCCTGGTGTAGTAGTACACCACGCTCCTTTAGAAGGGCGACAATTTTATCGTCAACCTTGTAGACATGCTCACCGGCAAACAACGGCACACTATCGCGATATACACCGTTATTATCGATGTAATTGAGAGTCTCGATACCATAGCGCTTACCCACCTGGAAGTCGTCCGGCCCGTGATCCGGTGCCGTGTGTACACAGCCGGTACCGGCATCCGTTGTAACATGATCACCAAGGACGATCGGCAGTAACTTATCGTAAAAGGGGTGATGTACTTTCAAGTGCTCCAGAGCCGCACCGCGGATACGACCAACCACCTCACCCTTCAAACCGGCACGGCTCAGTACAGTTTCCTGAAGGGCTTCAGCAACCAGCAGACGGCGATCGCCAGTCTGAACAACCACGTATTCCAGCTCACCATTCACAGAAACAGCCTGGCTCGAAGGCAGGGTCCAAGGTGTCGTTGTCCAGATAACCACAGATAATGGACCGTCACCGGCATGGCCACCGGCGGCGTCCGCAATAGCCAGGGCGGCCTCTTCACTCACTGGGTAGCAAACATCAATGGAGTAGGAAGTTTTATCCTGGTATTCCACTTCCGCTTCTGCCAGGGCTGAGCCACCCACAACACTCCAGTAGACAGGTTTGAAGCCGCGTGCCAGATGGCCGTTCTTCACCACACGTCCGAGGGCGCGGATAATATCGCCCTCAAATTGAAAATCCATAGTGCGGTAGGGGTTATCCCACTCGCCGAACACCCCCAGGCGAATGAAATCTTTCCTCTGCCCTTCCACCTGTTTGGCAGCGTACTCGCGGCACTTTTGGCGGAAAGTCTTAAAGTCTACCTTGGTGCCGGCCTTACCAATTTTTTTCTCTACCCTGTGCTCGATCGGCAGGCCGTGACAATCCCACCCCGGAACATAGGGAGCATCAAAACCACTCAAGGTTTTCGACTTGATAATAATGTCTTTGAGAATTTTGTTGACTGAGTGACCAATATGGATGTCACCATTCGCATAGGGAGGGCCATCGTGCAGAATAAACTGTTCACGCCCGGCACGTGCCTCGCGAATTTTTTCATAGAGCTTATTGTCCTGCCATTTTTTCAGAATTGCCGGCTCACGCTGCGGCAGGTTGCCACGCATGGGAAAGTCGGTCTCAGGCAAATTCAGGGTCGCTTTATAATCAGTCATTGGGTGTCTACTTCAGCTCTAGTAGAAAATAAATTATTTCTTGTCAGTTTTTCGGGGGTTTTGCTCGAACCAACACTTGGCATTATCAATATCCTCGGCAATGCGGGCCTTGAGGATATCCAGAGAGGCAAATTTTTCCTCATCGCGCAATTTATGGCAGAACTCTACCGCCAATTCACGACCATATAGATCGCCACTAAAGTCGAACAGGTTAACCTCCAGTAGCGGCCTGGCACCTTCACCTTCGACTGTCGGGCGGAAGCCTACGTTCGCTACGCCATCCAGTTCCGCATATCCACAAGCCATATCTCTACCGTCAGTGGCAGTGGTACGAACCGTATAAACTCCCACCAATGGGGAGCGGTAGCGGCGCAAGCGGACATTGGCTGTAGGCGCGCCCAACTGACGTCCCAGGGCGCGACCTGGGGCAACCCGGCCGGTAATCCGGTAGGGTTTGCCCAGTAGTGCCTGTGCCAGCTCAAAATCCCCCCGCTGCAGGGCCTCACGGATGCGGGTGCTGCTAACCCGGGCCCCACGTATTTCCAAGGTTGCCGTATCTTCAACGGTAAACCCGTGCTGCTCCCCCATTTTTTGTAACAGAACATAATCGCCACTGCGATCGCAGCCAAAACGGAAATCATCGCCAACTACCAGGTGGCGAATGTCCAGTCCGTCGAGCAGTATACGCCGGACAAATGCCTCGGCGCTGAGGTTGCGCAGGGTTTCATTAAACTGAAGACACAGAACTCGGTCGACACCAGCCTCGAATAGCGCCAGCACTTTTTCCTTGAAACGCATCAGTCGCGCGGGGGCTTTATCGCTAGAAAAAAATTCGTGGGGTTGAGGCTCGAAAATAATCGCCACTGAGGGCAGACCTTGTTCCAGCGCACGCTGCCCTAACTGCGAAATTATTGCCTGGTGACCGAGATGCACACCGTCGAACGAGCCGATCGTCGCCACGCTTCCCCGGTGGCGGGGGCGCAGGTTGTGCAACCCGCGGATTAGTTCGCGCTCCTGGGCCAAAACGATCTTCCCATCCTCACAAAATCGAGCCGCACAGTATAGCGGATTCCCACTGGGCGGCCAGTGGTCGCTCATATTTACCGCCGGACAAAGACATCTACGCCTGAAGACCTTAACTCGTCGCGCGGAAATGGCGCGGGCGCAAGCCCGATGCAAGCAGCACCAGGAGGTAAGTCAGGCCTCCAGCCGCAACCAACAGGCCCATACGCCAAGCCCTAGTAAACCAACCCCACTCACTCCAACCGCTCCAGAAATGCAGCACCCCGAGCAATACTGCCACCATGAGCAGATTCGCTACTACAAGGCGCAACAAATAACCCACCCAACCGGCTTCAGGGGTATAGACGTCATCCCTGCGCAGCCCCTTGTACAATAGCCAAGCATTAATAGCCGCCTGGCAGGCAGTGGCAAGGGCCAGCCCCATATGACCCAGCTTGAAATAGTGATTCAGCGGAATGACAAATAAGAGGCTCAAAACCATCTTGGCCGAAATCGCAATTAACCCAAAACGAACTGGAGTATAAGTATCCTGGCGTGCAAAGTAGCCGGGTGCCAAAACTTTGATCAACATAAAGGCCAAGAGCCCCATGGCATAGGCGCGCAGGGACCAAGCCGCCATCTGCATATCTCGCGGTTGCATCTCTCCGTATTGGAACAGCGTGGTCAGCAAGGGCTCAGCCAGTACAATCAGGGCCACTGCCGCAGGCAGGGAGATCAGAGTGACGCTGCGTAATGCCCAGTCGAGGGTGTGTCGAAAACGGCGAGGGTCCCCATCACTGTGCTGACGCGAGAGATTCGGCAGTATCACCGTGGCCACGGCAACCCCAAATACTCCCAGAGGCAATTCTGTAAGGCGGTCAGAAAAGTACAACCAGGATACACTGCCGCTGGGAAGGAATGACGCGAGCAGTGTATCCAAAACCAAACTGATCTGGGTAACCGAAACCCCAAATATGGCCGGAGCCATTAGACGCAGGACCTTGCGCACCCCGGGATGACTCCAATCCCATTTGGGTCTTGGCAGCAAACCCTCTCGGGCCAAGAAAGGCAACTGGAACAGTAGTTGCACAACTCCAGCCACAAACACCCCCCAGGCAAGCGCCAAGATTTGCGGATCAAACCAGGAAGTGGCCACCGTCGCAGCCCCGATCAATACCAAATTCAACATTACCGGAGTCAGTGCTGGAATCGCAAAACGGTCAAAGGTATTCAGGATTGCGCCGGTAAATCCGGCGAGGGAAATCAGCATCAGGTAGGGAAAAGTAATCTGTAACATATCTGCAGCTAGATCGAACTTCTCCCGTTCACTGCCGTCCCACCACCAACCAAAAGCAAAAATACCCGTCACTATTGGCGCGAACAGCACCCCAAACAGGGTCACTAGCAGCAGCACTCCACCCAGAGCACCGGCAACCCTATCGTTCAGCTCCCTTGCCGCCGCTACTCCCCCTTTTTGGCGGTATTCAGCTAGTACTGGCACAAACGCCTGGGCAAATGCCCCCTCAGCAAACAGGCGACGAAAGAAGTTGGGAATTTTGAAAGCGACAAAGAAGGCATCGGCGGCATCTCCCGCCCCAGCAAAGCGGGCCAGAGCCATATCCCGCGCCAGACCGGCAATCCGTGACAGCATTGTCGCAGCGCCAACCACTGAGCTACCACGCAGCAGTCGCGAGGCGCCAGATTTTTCAACGGGTTGCTGCTGAACAGGGGGCTGCTGGGACAAAACTTCAACTCCTGGCAATAGGTAGGATCATTTGGACGGCAAGTCTACCGCAATTCAACAGTAACTTTGGAAGATCAGGAGGAGTCCGCGGCCCTACGACATAGTGCCTGCGAGCCTATACTAGCAATGAGCTAGTCACGCGTCCCACGGATCAGGTGGCGCGGGGAGATAAAGGATGACCATTAACGCTTTAATTATTGCTCTGGCACTGGCGATTGTGCTCTATATAGCAGTGATGCGCGGTCCCCGTCCCCGGCGAGTCCGAGTTCGAGTGGATTCACCTCGCGACCGGCGCTACCGTCGCCTGCTGTAACTGGCCACTTGGCCACCTGCCACATTTCGCCATATTTGCTCTGCAGTTTGCCACTGCAGCGCCACGCCAGCGCCTTCATGAGGCTTTTTAATAACACTCAAACGGGCCGGGAACACCCCGCCCCCAACGAGTAAGAAAAAAAGCCCCCAAGGAGAAAAGCAATGAAAAAAGCGTTATTGGTAGCAGCCCTGACTTCCCTGATCGCTTCCGGTGCCCAGGCAAAGGAACACAATGAATCAAATCTGACCCCGGCCAAACAGGCCACGGTCTTTACTTCAGCAGCGGTTGCCGGCGCAGCCGTTGGTGGACCGATTGGATTTATCGCTGGAGCACTCGGCGGGGCTTGGCTCGGCGAGCAGATCAAGCAAGCAGACGAGGCAGATATGCTGGCAACACAACTGACAGAGAGCCGTGCAGGGCTCAGCAACCTGGCACAGCAATTGGATGCGGCTCGACTGTCCGCGAACGATGCCAGCCAACTGGCACTGGATTCCCTCCAATTCCAAATGCTGTTTACCACCGGAGAAGACGAGCTTCAGGAGGGCCAACTCCAACAATTGGGTGCCATGGCCGATTTCCTCAAGCGCCACCCGCACCTGCAAATTCAACTGGAGGGCCATGCCGACCCTCGGGGTAGTGATGGCTACAACAACGTGCTGTCAGACCAGCGCGCCCTGAGTGTGGAACAGGCTCTGGTATCTCTGGGTATCGACGCCTCCCGTATAAATCGCCGCGCTATGGGCTCCACTTATTCCCAGGCGACTCGCGGCGATGTAGATGCCTATGCGATGGAACGCCGGGTAGACATCCGTTTCTCTATGCCGGAATCTGTTGCCGGCAGTTTCTGAACCTGCATCGGCGGGCCCTGGCGGACTGTAAATCCGCTATCGTAAGTCAAGATATAAAATGCACTGGTATCAGGTGGGCGGATTACAAATACGCTCACCTGCCCCCCCTCCAAAGAAACCCTGTTGTGCTTGCGGGCGATCTGCGCCCGCCTTTTTGCCAATAACCCGCAATTTCGTGCATGATTCTCAACCATAAAAAGGAAGCAGCCGGAATCAGCCATGAGTGCAACTATCGCCATTGTCGAAGACGAACGCGTTATCGCCGAAAATTATCGCGACGCTCTGCGCCGCAGCGGTTATCGGGTCGATCTCTATAGTGCGAGAGCTGAGGCTATGGATGCCTTTCGCCAGCGTTTGCCGGACCTCGCTGTGATCGATGTCGGCCTAGGCAGCGAAGTGGAGGGTGGGTTCGAACTGTGCCGCGAGTTACGAGCCATGGCACCTAGCCTGCCAATCCTGTTCCTTACAGCCAGAGATTCGGAGCTGGATATTATCTCCGGCCTGCGCCTCGGGGCCGACGATTACCTGACCAAGGATATTTCTCTGCCGCACATGCAGGCACGCATCAACGCGCTGCTACGCCGGGTGAGTGTTCTGCGAGACCAAGGTGATCAAGGGGAGAGCCTGACCCAAGGTAAATTGGATCTGGATATATCCAGGCTTCACTGCCACTGGGATGGACAGCCAGTAGACCTGACCGTTACTGAATTCTGGATAGTCCATGCACTGGCTAAGAGACCCGGGCACGTCAAGTCGCGCAACCAACTTATGGAAGCTGCGCGAGTGGTTCTGGATGACAACACCATCACGTCTCATGTGAAGCGTATTCGCCGCAAGTTCCAGACCCTGGACGGAGAGTTCAACTCCATTGGCACTGCCTACGGTATGGGTTATCGCTGGCAACTTTAATAATTTTGGCCTCGGCGCATAAGATTTAAAGAGCACCGCCCATGAAGCTTCGCCGCCAACTCCTGCTTGTCAGCCTTGTCGCCCTGGCCCTTCCATGGGCCGGCTGCCAGTATCTGCGCCAAGTGGATGCGGCCCTGGCGCAGGGACAGTTACAGGCACTAGAAGCGACCGCCGCGGCAATTGCCGCCCGTTTAGCCAGTGCACCGCAGTTGATTGCCCCTGATCCCCTGCGCCACGCTCGCCCTCCTGGCGCTCAACTCTACCTAAACCCGCTTTCACAGCCCCCTATGGTCGATGGCTATGGCGATGACTGGCGCCCCTTGGGCCTGAAACCCAGAGAGCTACTCGACGAAAAGCTTAACCCGCTGGCACAGGTAACCTTCGGGCAATATAGCGAACAGGTTTTCATGCTTCTGACTGTCAGTGACTCCACGCCGGCTTACCGCGACCCCCGAACCGGCCTGCTGGCCGGTGGTGATACTGTCGAACTATTCACTGGTGGCCGGCATTACATATTGCCAGTGGCAAGCCGGGGCACCACAAGCGCCATGTGGCATAATCCAAGAGAGGGGCGATACGA
Organism: Microbulbifer variabilis; assembly: GCF_052468405.1. Lineage (NCBI taxonomy): Bacteria > Pseudomonadati > Pseudomonadota > Gammaproteobacteria > Cellvibrionales > Microbulbiferaceae > Microbulbifer > Microbulbifer variabilis. Next base: position 4,861,562 of record NZ_CP174343.1, on the reverse strand, counting down.
ACGTGAGCTGCGCCTGCGCGGACGCTGGACCTCCTCTCCTGATGGCTACCAGCTCGAATTAACCCTTCCCTACGATCTAACTCAGGGAGGCCTTTCAATTCGCATCCTGGATCGCAACCGCAGTGACGGTGTAGCGCCTGTTCGCAGTTCCAGCACATTGCCCTCCGATGGACAGCCCGGTCGCCTGACAGCCCCCCTGCCTCAACTACAGGCCGAGCTGGATCATTTTGCCCGCCCGAGTCTGCGCCTAGCCGTAGTGGATAACGAAGGATTCCTTCTCGCAAGCAGCGGGCAGCTGCAGCCAGAGCCCTCCGAGAAGGTAACCACCACTCCCTGGTTGCGCAGCTGGATTTACCGCAAGTTATTGGCGCGGGAAACTTTACCGCCACTACCTGTGGATAGGTTGCCATTGAGTCATGCACCTAACCGCGATACCGAAGAGCAGTGGTTTGGCGGTCCCCTACAGTCACGCATTGGTGTTGTCAGCGTCCCGGTTGTCACTCGAGCCGACGAAGTAATCGAGCGGCCAATGCTAGGTCGGGTATTGGTGCTTCAATCCGGCGAAGCCATACAGTCCATGACAGAGGGCGCTGCCCACCGGCTTTGGCTGATTAGCTGTGCTGCCGCAGCCACTGCATTGATGTTTCTACTTGGCTATGCCAGCTGGCTATCCTGGCGTATACGCAAACTGAACCGCGCCGCACGCCACGCCGTAGACGCAAGCGGCAAGTTGCGCGGTAACTTCCCTCATTCAAAGGCCAGCGATGAGCTGGGCGCCCTAAATCGCGCCTTTGCCAGCCTGCTCGGTGAACTGGACCAATATCATCAGTACCTGCGCACATTAGCCAGCAAGCTCTCACATGAGCTGCGCACACCCCTGGCTGTAGTTCGCTCTTCCCTGGATAACCTTACTGCTGGCGAACTGGATTCCCACAGCCGCCGCTACGCTGAGCGCGCATTAGACGGCAGTGAACGCCTTTCCAGCATCCTCAACAGCCTCTCTGCCGCGAGCAACCTCGAGGCCAGTATCCATCAAGCTGAGCGCGAAACGTTTGATCTCGCCGACCTCCTTGAAGTTATGGTCCAGTGTTATGGCGATGCTCACCCTAAACACCACTTCACGCTGGATAAGCCCCCGGGAGAGTTACACTGTCACGGCGCCCCGGAGTTACTTGCGCAACTACTGGACAAACTGGTAGACAATGCCTGTAGCTTCGCCCCGGAAGGCAGTGATATCCACTTGTCCGCTCACACATATGATGACAGTTATCTGATCACGGTGAGCAATGATGGCCCACTGCTACCCAGCGGCTATGCGCACAAACTATTCGATTCCCTCGTGTCTGTGCGCAAGGATGGTGATAATGCAGGCCACCTTGGTCTCGGATTACATATCGCCAAGCTAATCGCTGACTATCATTGCGGTCGCTTGCAGGCTCGCAACCGCACCGATAACAGCGGCGTAGAGTTCAGCCTTAAGCTACCAAACCGCTGACACATACCAGAGTTTCTAGCCATATCCACAAGACGCAACCGGCTATGGTTGACAAACAACCAACTGTGGGGATAATGTCGCGTCCCGATCGGGCCCCAGGGCCTGTTAGTTACAGATTTACAGATTCCAGACAGGAGCAACCGGTGGCCAACTCACCTCAAGCGAAGAAACGCGCGCGCCAAAACGACAAGCGCCGCATGCATAACGCCAGTCTGCGCTCCATGGTGCGCACCTACATCAAGAAGGTAGTTGCGGCCATCGATGCAGGCGACGCTGAAAAAGCAAAAACTGCATATGCAGAAGCGGTACCTGTTATCGACCGCATGGCAGACAAAGGCATTATTCACAAGAATAAAGCCGCTCGCCATAAGAGCCGCCTGAACGCACAGGTTAAAGCTCTGGCAGCCTAATTCTTTAGGCAACAGATACAAAAAAGCCCCGCATTGTGGGGCTTTTTTGTATCTGTCATTTAACTCTAAAGCAAGATCAGATTATCCCGGTGAATTAACTCATCATCATCGCGGTAACCGAGCAACTCAACAAACTTCTCCGATGCGCGACCAAGAATCCTGGCACTCTCACTGCTATCGTAATTGACCAGCCCGCGGGCAACTTCCCGCCCTTCACCACTGCGACAGGAAACCAGATCCCCCCGCTGGAAACGCCCTTCCACTTCAGTCACCCCCACCGCCAGTAAGCTGCCGCCACTCTCACAAAGAGCTTTTTCCGCCCCGCTGTCGAGCACCAGGGTACCGCGCACCTGCAGTTGGCCGGCGAGCCAGCGTTTGCGAGCTGTTAAAGGATCAGCGTCTGGCAACAATAGGGTACCCAGAGACTCCCCTGCCCATGTACGCATGATTACTTTTTCCTGTGCCCCACCAGCTATCACGGTACAGGCACCGGAGCGAGCCGCCAATTGCGCAGCGCGCACCTTGGTAGTCATGCCACCGCGCCCAAGCCCACTGCGCGAACCCCCCGCCATAGCCAGCAAGCTAGGATCCAGGGCAGAGGCCTTCTCGATTAATTCCGCCTGGGGATTATCACGGGGGTCCTCAGTAAACAGCCCATCCGCATCCGTCAGAATCAGCAGCGTATCAGCCTCCACTAGATTGGCGACTAGTGCAGCAAGCGTATCGTTATCACCAAAACGAATCTCATCGGTGACCACCGTATCGTTTTCGTTGACAATGGGCACGGCACCCAAAGAAAGCAGGGTTTTCAGGGTGCTACGTGCATTGAGGTAGCGGGTACGGTTGGAAAGGTCATCATGGTCCAGCAGAATCTGTGCACTGCGTAAATCAAAGCGCCCAAAAGCCTGCTCATAAACCTGCACCAAATGGCTTTGCCCCACCGCCGCAGCGGCCTGCAACTGATGAATAGACTCCGGTCTTCGCCCCCAACCTAAACGATCCATACCTGCAGCGACGGCGCCAGAAGATACAAGTACCACCTCAATACCACGCTGTCGCAGTTCGGCTATCTGCTCAACCCAAGCAGAGATAGCCACGCTATTGACACCTCGACCGTTATCGGTCAAAAGGGCACTACCAATCTTGACAACCCAGCGCTGGCTATTCGCCAGCTCACGACGGGAATCTGATTTAGAGCCCATGCTCCCCCCTGGATATCGCCCCTAAGGGTCATTTAAACCATTTTAATTATTCAGAAGCCCACAATAATTAGAACCTGGGGCAGCTCAGGAGGGATTTTGCCAAATGAGATAACTCAGGGGCGATACTCAATATCGACATCGTGTTCATCGTCATCCCAATCCTCATCATCATCCACATGCTCCCTGGCTGCCTTGCGCTTAGCCCTATGGCTCTCACGCAACTCCTCAATACGCTCACGGGCCTCACGCTGCATCTGGCGCTGAGACTCCAGTTCTGCCTGCGCCAACTCAGGGTCACGGTCCTCATCTTCCTGACGCTCCTCGAGGTAATCCATTAGACGACCACTGAGGATATCAGTGCCCTCTTTGCGGATTGCTGCCACACGGAAAACAGGACCGGTCCAACCCAGCGCATCTACAATTGCCTGGCAACGCTCCTCCAGTTCTATCGTCGGTACCAAGTCAGTTTTGTTCAGTACTAACCAGCGTTCACGTCCAGCCAGTGTCTTACTGAAGCTGGAGAGCTCATGCTCAATAGCTCGGGCATTTTCCACCGGATCAGAACCATCAAATGGTGCCAAATCCACCAAGTGCAACAGCACACGACAGCGGGTCAAGTGCTTGAGGAAGCGAATCCCAAGACCCGCCCCCTCTGCTGCCCCCTCAATCAGGCCGGGAATATCGGCAATCACGAAGCTTCGGTGCTTCTGCACCTGTACCACACCGAGGTTAGGTACCAGGGTAGTAAAGGGATAGTTGGCCACTTTGGGCTTGGCTGCGGAAACTGCACGAATAAAGGTGGATTTACCCGCATTGGGGAGTCCAAGCATGCCGACATCGGCGAGAACCTTCAGCTCCAGCTTGAGACTGCGCACCTCCCCCTCAGTACCATTTGTTGTCTGCCTGGGAGCGCGGTTGGTACTGGACTTAAAGCGAGTATTACCCAGACCGTGAAAGCCGCCCTGGGCAACCAGAAGGCGCTCGCCGGCCTCAGTCATGTCGCCGACCGCTTCGCCACTATCCACATCAATCACAGTGGTTCCCACGGGGACTTTCAGCACCAGGTCTTCTCCCTTGGCCCCCGTACAGTTGCGCCCGCGGCCCGGCTGTCCACTTTCAGCTGCATAGCGAGGTTGATAGCGGTAATCTACCAGGGTATTGAGGGAATCATCGGCTTCCAGGTAAACGGAACCGCCATCGCCGCCATCGCCGCCATCCGGGCCTCCTTTTTCTACAAACTTCTCCCGACGGAAGCTCAAGCAACCGTTACCGCCTTTACCTGCCTGGACAACGATGGGCGCCTCATCGACAAACTTCATAATCTCTCCACCGCTATAGCGGTTGCCTTATCCGGTACGCGCATCCGCGCACCCCTATCATCATACCAGCCGACAAGCCGCCCCCTGTGGGCACCTGCCACCCTAACTTCCCGTCGCCGCTTTTCTGCGACTTTTCCAACAAAAAAGCCCCGCAATAGCGGGGCTTTTTATGAAGCTTGGGCTAATGACCGCTTAAGCAGTTTCGATAGAAACAAACTTGCGGTTGTTGGGACCCTTAACTTCAAACTTCACAACGCCGTCCGCAGTGGCGAACAGGGTGTGGTCTTTGCCCATACCAACGTTAATACCTGCGTGGAATTTGGTGCCACGCTGACGAACGATGATATTGCCTGCTGCTACAGACTGGCCGCCAAAGCGCTTCACGCCCAGGCGTTTACTCTCGGAATCGCGACCATTTCGCGTACTACCGCCAGCTTTCTTATGTGCCATGAGTCGTTACTCCTCTGTTATGCCTTAATGCCAGTGATTTTGACTTCGGTATACCACTGACGGTGGCCTTGGCGCTTCATGGAGTGCTTGCGACGACGGAATTTGATGATTTTCACCTTCTCGCCGCGGCCGTGGCTCACTACTTCAGCCGATACTTTAGCGCCATCTACAACGGGAGCGCCGATGTTAATCTTGTCGCCATTAACGACCATCAGCACTTTGTCGAAATCAATGGTTTCGCCGGTAGCTACTTCCAGCTTTTCCAGGCGAAGAACTTCGCCCTCTTCTACACGGTGTTGCTTACCACCGCTCTCAAAAACAGCGTACATATTTCTATGCTCCGATATGGACGACACGAAGCAGCGGGAGGACTATTGAGTCACTGCTCCGCATTTCGGGAGCTTGCGCCGTGTTGTTTAACATCTATATTCGCCAAACGACCCCAAAGCAGCTGAATAGCCACATGAAGCCCGCAATTGACGGGGCGCAGATTCTAATCAATTCGTCGGGTTGATACAATAGCGCCCCTTTGCTGCCCGGGCCCCGGGGGGCGCCAGTCTAGTCGTATAAGGAACTCTCACATGCTGCCTTTTCACCGGGTCGCCGCCGAAGACTTTGCCGCGGTCAACCAGCGCATTCTCGATCAACTGCACTCGGACGTTCCTCTGGTGGAAAACATAGGGCACTATCTGGTCGAAGCCGGCGGCAAGCGCTTGCGCCCTCTTCTGGTGCTTCTCTGTGCACGTGCCTGTGGTTATAAGGGGGAGAGCCACATTGACCTCGCGACTATCATCGAGTTCATCCATACCGCCACATTACTGCACGATGATGTGGTGGACACATCCGACATGCGTCGTGGCCGCCTCACAGCTAACGCAAAATGGGGCAATGCTCCTAGCGTGCTAGTGGGGGACTTCCTCTATTCCCGCGCCTTCCAGATGATGGTAGCCCTCAGGGATATGGATATCATGGCAATCCTCTCCGACACCACCAATACTATTGCTGAGGGTGAGGTTCAGCAGCTGGTAAATGCTGGTGATCCCGCGGTGGGCGAGGACAATTACTTTACGGTTATCCACAAGAAGACCGGCGCCCTGTTTGAAGCCGCCTGTGAAACTGCCGCCGTAATGGCTAACTGCACCAACGGGGAACAAACGGCCCTGAAACTCTATGGCCGCCACTTGGGCCTTGCCTTCCAACTTGTGGATGATGCTCTCGACTATCGTGGCAACCCAGAAGAACTTGGGAAAAATGTAGGTGACGACCTGGCGGAGGGCAAACCAACCCTGCCACTAATCTACACCATGGCCAATGGCAGCAAAGATCAGGCCCAATTGGTAAAAGAAGCGATAGAGCAACGCAGCGCGGAAAAACTATCCGAGATAGTCGACGCGATTGAAGCCTGCGGCGCCCTGGACTACACCATGGAGCGTGCACGTGCCGCTGTTAACAACGCTAAAGAGCAGCTGGAGTTCCTACCCAACTGCGAACAAAAGCTGGCTCTGCAACAACTGGCCAGCTTTGCCGTAGAGAGAAGCGTATAGCACTTTTAGCCACAGCAGCCGGGCCACCAACTATATTAGTTAGTGGCCCTATCACTCAAATACGCCTCCAGGAACATAAGTACTCCCCATACCTGAGTGCACTCCCCTCACTTACAAGGTGGGCAATATTTGTAACAATACGTTGCGAATTAAAGAGTCATCCTCCAAATTGCAGCCTCTATAACTCTTAATCACAGTTTTACAAAAATCGAGCCAGGTTACTTCCCTATAAATGCAACACCGCCATTTGTAGCCAAGCTATTGCACTACTTATCCGAAAAATTAAATAAGCAGGACCAAAAACTTAGCCATATCAAAGATTTAGGCATTTATTATTTTTGGCCCATAAATACCAAACGAAACTTTAGCACCATCAGTTTGAAGGAAAACAGCTTCAAAGTTTCCTCCAATGGAAAATACCCAGAAGAAAAATTATGAGGCCATCCACTGCCCTATATCAATTTAGATTAGCACCTGAAATATTCCCACAAAATAACCTTGTGATCACTAGAGGTGAATTAACTTCATCATACGTAGTGGATTACAAATTCCTGCATGACAACAATCCTTGCAGCAATAAGCTGGAATTTTTAATTTTGCAAATACACAATATTCCTCTATGTATACTAAGGACCCTATAGCTGCAAAAAAATACTGGATACAGTTGTAATCAACAAAGGAAGCTTTGGTTTTTTGGTAAAGTCAGAAGGTCATTTGGACGGTTCAAATTGAACAGGCATCAGTATGAATATTTGGTCTATGCGACAGCAATTGTTGCATGCGTCCATGAACGGTGGAAAATTTATGCACAATATTTAAATACCATGCAAAACTCTATTACCAGAAATATCCGCCCGCTTTAGACTTACGGGACAACAGATTAAAATATGAAATTTTATTTACTAGTAATTATATTATTAATTTAGGCAGGGAAGGCCAGCCAAATTTTTGACTGACCTTAAACAGGTCTCTTAAATTTTAACTACTGTATTTACTCTATCTTTTTCAAGCGCGAATTAAATCAAGAAGCTCTTGAGTTTTTTCACGCATTAGCGCCTCATTCCCACGGGACTCAACATTTAAGCGTACTACGGGCTCGGTATTGGACATACGCAAGTTAAAGCGCCAATCGGGATAAGCCACACTCAAGCCATCTACATGCTCAACGCTCTCAGCTCCCGGAGCATACTTTGCTTCGGCCATTTTTAGTAATTCAGCGGCATCCTTCACCTTAGAATTAATTTCCCCAGAACAGGGGAAAGCAGCCATACGCTCACTCACCAACTGAGACAAAGATTTACCACTGCGACTTACCAGCTCTGCCACTAAAAGCCAGGGGATCATACCGCTGTCACAGTAAGCAAAGTCACGGAAATAGTGGTGCGCACTCATTTCACCGCCATAGATAGCGTCTTCTTTACGCATGCGCTCTTTGATAAATGCATGACCGGTCTTGCTCTGCACGGGCTCCCCGCCAGCGGCATGGACAATGTCCTCGGTATTCCACAGCAGGCGTGGATCATGAACAATTTTCGCACCATCATTTTTGAGCAAAAATGCCTCTGCAAGCAGGCCTACCACATAATAACCTTCGATAAATTCACCTTTTTCATCGAAGAAGAAACAGCGGTCGAAATCGCCATCCCAGGCAATCCCGAAATCGGCACCACACTCTCTCACAGCTTCCGCAGTCGCTGCACGGTTTTCCGGCAAAATTGGATTGGGAATACCATTGGGGAAGTTACCATCCGGCTGATGGTGTACTCGTACAAATTCAAATGGCAGATGCGGTGCCAAGGCATCAACCACTGCACCAGCGCCGCCATTACCAGCATTTACCACTAGCTTGAGTGGCTTCAAAGCCGTGCTATCGATATAAGACAGCAAATGTTTTACAAAATCGACACGGTGTTCAAAGCGATATAGATCACCTCGCCTTGGTGCTGAGGCAAAGTTATTTTGCTCTGCCAATCGCTTGATATCCAACAGACCAGTATCGCCACTAATTGGACTACTTCCTGCACGGACAAATTTCATACCATTGTAATCCATAGGGTTATGACTCGCGGTTACACAGATGCCGCCATCAAAATCCCCATGGGAAGTGGCAAAATAAACTTCTTCAGTGCCACACTCGCCAATATGAAATACGTCAGCACCGGCATCGCGTAAACCATTCGCCAGAGCATCGGTCAGTTCAGGGCTGGTCAAACGAATATCATGCCCAACTACAACCCGTCGCGCTCCGAGGAATTGGGCAAAAGCACGCCCCACACGATACGCAACATCTGGATTTAACTCTTCCGGCACACGACCGCGTAAATCATAGGCCTTAAAACAGGTAAGCTCAGCCACTTACTTCTTCTCCTGGGCAGCCTGCTTGGGCAGGTAAACATTCTCATAGACATGGTTCGTAGCTTCGATAAAGCCTTCAACCGAACCACAATCAAATCGGCGCCCCTTAAATGCGTAGGCCAAAACGCAGCCCTGACGGGCCTGGGCTAGCAGCGCATCGGTAATCTGTACCTCTCCATTCTTGCCGGGAGGAGTATCGCGTATCAGGTCAAAGATATCTGGAGTCAGAATATAGCGACCAATAATCGCATTATTGCTTGGCGCCTCTTCGGCCGTCGGCTTTTCCACCATATCGGTAACCTGGTACAAACCGGGCTTGATCTCATTGCCCGCAATCACACCAAATTTGTGGATATGTTCAGTAGGCACCTCTTCGACAGCAACAATACTGCAGCGAAACTGCTTGTATAACTGCACCATCTGCGCAAGTACGCCTAACTCCTCATTCAGGCACAGGTCATCTGCCAGCACTACAGCGAATGGTTCGTCCCCTACCAAGCGGCGCCCCTGAAGAATTGCGTCCCCCAAACCGCGCATTTCTCCCTGGCGCGTATAGGAAAAACTGGCGCTATCAATGACTTTGCGAACGGAATCAAGGTATCGTTCCTTACCAGTACCCGCTATCTGGTGTTCCAACTCAAAATTGGTGTCGAAATGATCTTCGATGGCGCGCTTGCCCCGACCAGTGACAAAGCCGATTTCCGTCAGCCCGGCTTCTATCGCTTCCTCTACGCCATACTGCACCAGTGGCTTATTCACCAGAGGCAGCATCTCTTTGGGCATGGCTTTCGTAGCAGGTAAGAAGCGGGTGCCGTAACCGGCAACCGGGAATAAACATTTCTTGAGCATTATGCTCCCCCATAATTTTGAAACGAGCGCACCCAGTGCTTGGCCGGCAACTTATCATAGTTGTTAGGGTCATTCACTTACAGATAATGACGCTAAAATCCCTTATTGGACCATAAAATCTACTACTGAATGCTCTAAGATTGTGAAAGCAATTCCAGCGCCAGTCACAAAAACAGCCCTGACCGACTAGACAAGCGACACAGAGCCCTTAGAATGCCCGCTCTTACAAAAACGCCCAGTATGGATTGCGTAACCACCCACCAACGGGGAAAAAATGAGTAATTTTGTTCAAAAAAGCACCTATAGCAGAGAGGAGCTACTGACCTGCTCCCGGGGCGAGATGTTTGGCCCTGGCAATGCACAACTGCCCGCTCCCAATATGCTGATGCTGGATCGCATCACACATATCTCAAAGGAAGGCGGAGCCTTCGGTAAGGGAGAACTGATTGCGGAACTGGACATTCACCCCGACCTTTGGTTTTTCGATTGTCACTTTCCAGGCGATCCGGTAATGCCCGGTTGTCTCGGGTTAGATGCAATGTGGCAGCTACTCGGCTACTTTTTGGCCTGGAAAGGTAACCCCGGGCGCGGTCGCGCACTCGGCTGTGGCGAGGTCAAATTTACCGGTCAGATTTTGCCCACCAGCAAGAAAGTCACCTATCACATCCAGATGAGCCGTATTGTTGAGCGCAGGCTTGTTATGGGAATTGGCGATGGTACCGTTGCTGTAGACGGCCGTGAAATTTACACAGCTAAGGATCTTCGCGTAGGCTTATTTACCCGTACCGATAATTTTTAAACACACCGTAAACCATTGTCGGTAGAAATCATGTAGTCCTCTACCGACAAGCTATGCTGGAGACCACTATGCGTCGGGTAGTCATTACCGGAATGGGTATTACATCCTGTATCGGCACCAATACAAAAGAAGTCACCGCCTCGTTGAGAGAAGGACGCAGCGGAATCCGCTTTCAGGAGGAGTACCGGGAGCTCGGCCTGCGCAGCCAGGTAGCGGGCCAGGTCGATATCGACTTCAAGGAACATATCGATAGAAAGCAGCTCCGCTTTATGGGTGATGCAGCCGCCTACGCATATATAGCCATGCAAGAGGCCATTGATATGTCAGGCCTGCAGGAGGATCAGATATCCAACCCGCGCACAGGTATTGTGATGGGCTCAGGCGGCACATCCACCCAGCAAATTATTGATGCGGCCCATACCCTCAAGGAAAAGGGCGTAAGGCGCGTGGGCGCCTACCGGGTGCCTCAGGTAATGAACAGTACCGTTTCCGCTTGTTTAGCCACCCCATTCAAGATCAAGGGAGTGAACTACAGCATTTCTTCCGCTTGTGCCACCAGTGCGCACTGTATAGGGAATGGAGCCGAGCTGATCCAGATGGGTAAGCAGGACATTGTCTTTGCAGGTGGTGGTGAGGAGCTAGCCTGGAGTTTGACTCACCTTTTTGATGCAATGGGCGCCCTATCGAGCAAATATAACGATACCCCAACGAAGGCCTCACGTCCCTACGATGCCGACCGGGATGGCTTCGTTATCGCCGGTGGCGGCGGCTGCCTGATATTGGAAGAAATGGAGCACGCTGTAGCCCGTGGAGCCACCATCTATGCCGAGCTGACCGGCTACGGCGCAACCTCTGATGGTTACGATATGGTCGCCCCCAGTGGTGAGGGTGCAACCCGCTGTATGCAACAAGCGTTAGCGGGAATGGACGGCAAAGGACTGAGAGGTAACGTGGATTACATTAATACCCACGGCACCTCAACCCCAGTTGGAGACGTGGCTGAATTGAAGGCTATGCGTGAAGTCTTTGGTGACACAGTTCCAGCATTTGCCTCTACCAAGTCCCTTACAGGCCACTCCCTCGGCGCCGCTGGCGTACAAGAGGCGATTTACAGTCTACTGATGATGCAAAACAACTTTATCGCTGCATCTGCCAATGTAGAGAATCTGGACCCTGCAGCTGTGGGTATGGATCTGGTGACCGAAGTTCGCGACAGTGAGATCAAGCGGGCCATGTCTAATAGTTTTGGATTTGGTGGTACTAACGCCTGCCTAGTATTCGACAAGATCTAAACAAAAAAAGGCGCCATATAGGCGCCTTTTTTATCTTTGCTGATAGAAACCTAACCAGACTTTTCTGCACCCAAACGTTCTAACCAAAGCTCTACCTGTCGGGTGAGCCCCTGGCGCCAGCTGTGCTGCTGAATGCCAAACACATCCCTCAATTTTCCACAGGCCAGCACAACACTGCGATCCTTTTGACCAGAATCCTCTAATGCACTGAGTTGCACAAACCGCTCTTCATCGTGAAATGACTGTGCCCGCTCCACAACCTCTAACGCAAACTCTATAGCGGTGCAGCTGTCTGAACTTCCGTAATGATAAACCCCTGGAGCAAAGGCACCACTGGCTAGCTGTTGTGCTATCGCTACCGTCACACGAGACAAATCGAGAACAGTAACCGGATTACCGTTATTGATACCATCCAGTTCGAGCGGTTCACCAGTTATAAAGCCCCGTAATACCCGCGCAAGCAGGGCTTCCAGGTTGCTATCCACCATCCAGCCAAATCGCAGGATAGTCAGGTTTTCTAATCCACTCAGGGCACGCTCACAAGCCAACCACTGGCGACCACTTCGAGCCTGTGGATCCGCCACTTCATCCTCATCATATCTCCGCTGTTCACCTCCAGCGAATACCTGATAAGAGGAAAGGTGAATAACATGTTGACAGAGTCCTCTCGCGAGCTGCTTAGCCACCTGCAGAGACTCTGGCATGCCCTGGCTGTCTGCGCAGGCCGAGGCATTGATAACAATCGAGCTTGGTCGCAGCTGGTCGAGCTCTGCGGGTAAAAGCTGTTGAACACGAAAGCCAGCGCGCTGCAGGCGTTTCTGCAGAGCGCTGTCGATATCGTTACCAGCAGTAATGACCGCTACCGTGTCCGGCTTATAACCGGTATGTAGATCAGACACTGGATGGGCTTAGAAGGGAATATCGTCGTCAAAGCTGTTATCGAAACCACCCGCTGGCCCCTGGTTAGGCTGCGGCTGCGGTTTGCTGGACGGTGCCATTGGTGATGGCGCCGTGCGCCCCTGAGCAAAGGAATCCTGACCTCCCTGCTGATAACCGCCCTGGAAACCACTCTGTTGTTGCTCGTAGCCACCCTGGCTACCGCCCATAGATTGGCCGCTCATGCCAGCAGCACCCATTCCGGCACCACCCATACCCTGTCCGAAACCTCCTTGCTCCCCACGGCCGTCGAGCATCTGCATTTCACTGGCAACAATCTCGGTAGTGTAACGGTCCTGACCAGTATTCTTATCTTGCCATTTGCGGGTGCGCAGAGAGCCCTCAATGTACACCTTAGAGCCTTTGCGCAGGTACTCACCGGCAATCTCGGCCAGGCGGTTAAAGAATACCACCCGGTGCCACTCAGTGCGCTCCTGCTGCTGACCGGTCTGCTTGTCCTTCCAGCTCTCACTGGTTGCCAAGCTCACATTAGTGACCGCACCGCCACTCGGCATATATTTGGTCTCTGGATCATTACCCAAATTACCAATCAGAATTACTTTGTTGATCCCCCTGGCCATGGCCCTCTCCTCTCTTCGACCCAGGTCCTACCCAGGCAATAATCATTCAATATTTAAGATGTGAGGTGACTCACACCAACAATGCGCGACCGCCCAGATTGGCGACCAGTGTATTTTTATCCAGCAGCATACAACAGACACTACCAGTTAGTAAGCACTACCCTCTCGAGCTTTTGCCTCCCGCTCCCGCAACAACCACCAAAGCAGAATCCAAACAGACAGAACGGAAAAACCGAGCCATGCTACGGCACTGGCACCCCCAAGGCCAAAAAGGTATCCCCCCAGACTACCGCCTACAAAAGTGCCGAAAAACTGCAGTGTGGCATAGAGCCCTGAAGCTGCGCCACGGGCATTCTCAGGTGCTTTGCGAGTCAGCTGGGCTGGCAACAGAGCTTCAAGCAGGTTAAAACCAGTAAAGAAAATACCTAGCAGTAGCACAACAGCTACGGGGCCATTTATAGGCAGCAATGCCGCGCTCCCCCCCACCAGGGCAACACAGGCAAAATTCAAAGCGAGCCCCACTCTATCGCTGCGCTCTGCCGCCCGCATCAGAGGCAGCATCAGGATAAAAGTACCCAGCATCAGCGGGCCATATAGTTTCCAATGCTCTCCCGCCGGCCAGCCAAGCCTGTCGACCAACACCAATGGAAGGGCGACAAACATAGCTGTTAATAAGAGATGAGAAAAAAACGCTCCTGAAACCAATCTCCAGGTAAGGCCACTAACCAAAACCTTACGAAAACCACCGCTGAAAACCGCTGGGCGCCTTGCCACCTGGGGAGTGGGCACCACTCGCCAGACCAGCAACATCCCCAGAATTGCCAGCCCTGCTGTCACCCAGAAGATAACCGGGAGTCCCCCTGCTCCCGCGAGAGCAGGGCCCAATATTACCGCCAGCATAAATGCCACCCCTATAGAGGCCCCTATGATAGCCATGGCAATGCCTCGCTTCTCATCCCGGGTGAGATCAGCAACCAGCGCCATCACTGCTGCGGCAATCGCTCCACATCCCTGTAGAATCCTACCCACAATCAGGCCATAAACAGAGTCTGTCTGCGCGGCAATAACACTGCCTAAGGCAAAAACTGCGAGGCCAGTATAAATAACCGGCTTACGTCCCCAGCGGTCGGACAGAAGGCCCAAAGGAATCTGTAACAGTGCCTGGCTCAGCCCATAGGCACCCATCGCCAATCCCAATAGCATCGGTGTGCTATCGCGATAACCCTCACCGTAAATTGTGAGAACCGGCAATACCATAAACAGGCCGAGCATGCGAAAGACATAAAGGGAAGCCAGCCCGCCCAGGGCCCGGCGCTCAGTGGAATTCATGCAGTTCCCGGAACAGCGTTAAATTGGGCGCGCATTGTACAGCGAGCAGCCGCCAGGCTGTAGTGGAAGGCGTACAACTTTCGGGCTTTTCTAACCGCGACCATAGTCATCATCAAAGCGGACTATATCGTCTTCTCCAAGATAACTGCCGGATTGGACTTCAATTAATTCCAGGGGAATGGTTCCAGGGTTTTCCAATCTGTGCACCACCCCCAAGGGGATATAAGTGGACTGATTTTCTGTGATCAACAGCTCTTCTTCACCACGAGTTACCTTGGCGGTACCCCGCACTACGATCCAATGCTCGGCGCGGTGGTGGTGCATCTGCAAGGACAACTGCTGTCCCGGCTTAACTACAATACGCTTGACCTGGAAGCGCGGTCCGGCATCAATAGAGTCGTAATAGCCCCAGGGACGATAGACTTTGCGATGGCGCTGGGCCTCGCTGCGGCCAGAGCGCTTGAGACTGTTAACCAGCTTCTTAACCTCCTGAACCCGCTGTTTTTCAGCGATCAGCAAAGCATCATCAGTGTCTACAACTATCAGATCCTTCACTCCCAACAGGCTTACCAAACGGCTCTCTGATCGCACCAGGCAACCCTCACTCTCTTCCAGCAGGATATCTCCATGTAGCAGATTGTCATCGGTATCCCGTTCTGCCAGTTCCCAGAGTCCGAGCCAAGAACCTACGTCGCTCCAGCCCGCATCCATTGGCACCACCGCGGCAGATTCAGTGAGCTCCATCACCGCATAATCCACGGACTCATCAGCACAGGCAGCAAAAGCGACTTTATTCACACGTGTAAAGTCTAAATCCCTAACAGCACCTTTATAGGCTTCTCGGCAGGCGGTGAGTATATCTCCACGGTGCTGCCCCAGCTCTTCCAGGTAACGGGAAGCGCGAAATAAGAACATGCCACTGTTCCAGCAATGCTCACCTCCTGTCAGATAAGACTCAGCCGCCTGGGAGTCAGGCTTCTCGACAAATTCCGCCACTTTCCAGGCCTTTGCTGTCAAGAGCTCTCCACGGCGAATATAGCCATATCCCGTTTCAGCACGTGTTGGCACAATTCCAAATGTTACCAGGTGCCCTTGCTCCGCCAAGGCACTTGCCGATTGCACAGCCTCTTGGAAAGTCGTGACATCAGCCACAGCATGATCCGCCGGCAATACTAATAGCAACGGGTCATCACCACCCTCCAGAGCCGCTAAAGCCGCAAGAGCGATAGCCGGCGCCGTATTGCGCGCACAGGGCTCCAGCAGGATAGACTGAGTTCCATGGCCGATCTCCTGTAATTGCTCTGCAGCTGCAAAGCGGTGCTCCTCATTGCACACCAAAATGGGGGCCTGCAGCTGCTGTATTCCCTCCAAGCGCCGCACCGTAGCCTGCAACATGGTCTCGCTACCAATTAAAGGTAAAAATTGCTTTGGGTAGGCTTCACGGGAGAGCGGCCACAGACGAGAACCTGTGCCGCCACAGAGAATTACGGGAATCATCAATTCAATCTGCTTGGCTGTTGGATATTTGCGGCAGACGATTTTGGCACATCGGATAGCGAGTTTATACTTGGCTGTTTTTCCGGCACCGCAGTTGTGATCGCCCTGAGCGTAACAAGTTCGAAGTCCGGCCCAGTATTATCAGTAGATAGGTAGAGCGTGGACACGATTTATGTAAGGGGTGCGCGCACCCACAACCTGAAGAATATCGATCTCGACATTCCCCGCGACAAGCTGATCGTGATAACCGGACTGTCTGGTTCCGGTAAATCCTCCCTGGCATTTGATACTCTCTACGCAGAGGGCCAGCGCCGTTATGTTGAGTCTCTCTCCACTTATGCGCGTCAGTTCCTATCGATGATGGAAAAGCCCGACGTGGATACCGTAGAGGGCCTGTCTCCTGCCATCTCCATTGAGCAGAAGTCCACCTCCCACAATCCGCGCTCTACAGTGGGTACCATCACTGAAATTTACGACTATCTAAGGCTATTATTTGCCCGGGTAGGTGAGCCTCGCTGCCCGGAGCACAATGAGCCACTCCAGGCCCAAACTGTTAGCCAGATGGTGGACCAGGTATTAGCCCTGCCAGAGGGCAGCAAGATCATGTTATTGGCACCTGTGGTTCGCGATCGCAAAGGCGAGCATCAACATGTGTTCGAGCAGCTGCGTCGAGACGGATTTGTACGTGCACGTATCGATGGGCTTATCTGCGACCTGGACGATACCCCCAAGCTGGATAAGCGCCGCAAGCACACCATTGAGGTGGTGGTAGATCGCTTTAAGGTACGTGAAGACCTGCAATTGCGCCTGGCTGAATCCTTCGAGACCGCTTTAAATCTCACTGATGGTATCGCTTCCATCAGCTTTATGGATGGTGACCAGGAAGACCGCCTCTTTTCAGCCCGCCATGCCTGTCCAGTATGTGACTACTCACTGGATGAGCTGGAGCCACGCCTGTTCTCCTTTAACAATCCTGCCGGTGCTTGTCCCAGCTGTGACGGCCTGGGAGTCAAGCAGTTCTTCGATGAAGACAAGGTGATTCTCGACCAGGAAAGCAGTATCTCCGAGGGCGCCATTCGCGGCTGGGACCGACGCAATATCTATTACTACCATATGCTCGACTCCCTCGCCGAACATTACGGATTCGACCTCGACAAACCCTGGAAAAAGCTTCGTAAAACCCATCGCAGAATTATCCTGCAGGGTAGTGGCGATGAGGAAATCGATTTCAGCTATGTCAATGATCGCGGTGATGTCACCGTGCGCCAGCATACCTTCGAGGGGATTATCCCCAACTTCCAGCGCCGCTATAGGGATACAGAATCCCAGTCTGTACGCGAAGAGCTGGCTAAATACTTGAGCACACAAAAGTGCCCTGAGTGTCACGGCACCCGTTTGCGCCGTGAGGCTCGACATGTATTTGTGGATAACCGTACACTGGCGCAGATTACCGAGTTACCCGTTGGCGACGCCTTTGATTATTTCGACCACGAACTGACCTTCAAAGGCGCACAGAAAGAGATCGCCGATAAGATTCTTAAAGAGCTGCGAGACCGCTTTCGCTTCCTTGTAGATGTAGGTCTGAACTACCTGACTCTGAACCGCAGTGCAGAAACCCTATCCGGCGGTGAGGCACAACGGATCCGCCTCGCCAGTCAGATCGGTGCCGGCCTTGTCGGCGTAATGTATATCCTCGACGAGCCCTCCATCGGTCTACACCAGAGGGATAATGAGCGCTTACTGAATACACTTACCCACCTCCGTGATATTGGTAATACCGTAATCGTTGTTGAGCACGACGAAGACGCCATTCGCAGTGCCGATTTTATTGTCGATATCGGCCCCGGTGCCGGCGTTCATGGTGGCGAAGTGGTCGCGGCTGGCACCGCTGATAAGATTGCCAGGTGCAAGAAATCCCTAACCGGCCAATACCTGTCAGGGAAAAAGAAAATTGCCGTACCAGAAGAGCGTTACATCCCTGCCCCCGATTATGTTCTGCGCCTCGAAGGAGCCAGCGGTAACAACTTGCAGAATGTTGACTTAGAGATTCCCGTTGGGCTATTTACCTGTATCACGGGTGTTTCAGGCTCCGGCAAGTCCACGTTAATTAACACCACCTTGTATCCGCTTGCTGCCACTGCCCTCAACAAGGCCACCACCCTAAAGGCCTCCCCTTACAAGGCTGTCCATGGGCTGGAAAACTTCGACAAGTGCGTGGATATAGACCAAAGCCCCATCGGGCGTACCCCAAGGTCCAATCCGGCTACCTACACCGGCATCTTCACTCCAATTCGCGATCTGTTTGCCGGCACCCAAGAAGCTCGTTCACGCGGCTATAAGCCTGGACGTTTCAGCTTTAATGTTAAGGGCGGGCGCTGCGAGGCCTGTCAGGGTGACGGCGTGATCAAGGTGGAAATGCACTTCTTACCAGATATCTATGTACCCTGTGATACCTGCCATGGTAAACGCTATAACCGTGAAACCTTGGAAGTACACTACAAAGGCAAGAATATCCACGAAGTGCTGGAGATGACAGTAGAAGATGCTCGGGAGTTTTTTGATCCCGTGCCGGTAATCGCCAAAAAATTACAAACCCTAATGGATGTAGGCCTCTCCTATATCAAGCTCGGCCAGGCAGCCACCACGCTCTCCGGCGGTGAGGCCC
Source organism: Microbulbifer variabilis (assembly GCF_052468405.1). Classification (NCBI taxonomy): domain Bacteria; kingdom Pseudomonadati; phylum Pseudomonadota; class Gammaproteobacteria; order Cellvibrionales; family Microbulbiferaceae; genus Microbulbifer; species Microbulbifer variabilis. The sequence goes on along the minus strand of NZ_CP174343.1, from coordinate 4,842,839 downwards.
AGCGAGTGAAACTATCCCGCGAACTCTCCAAGCGAGATACAGGGCAAACCTTATATATCCTCGACGAGCCCACAACCGGCCTACACTTTGCCGATATCCAACTGTTATTGGATGTTCTGCACCGCCTGCGCGACCATGGTAATACGATAGTTGTAATAGAACACAATTTAGACGTTATCAAAACTGCAGACTGGATCGTAGACCTGGGCCCCGAGGGCGGTTCAGGCGGTGGGCAGATCATCGCTGCTGGGACACCTGAGGAAGTTGCTGAAATAAAAGTTTCCCATACCGGACGTTTTCTGAAACCGATGCTTAGTTAGTTAAGTAAGATAGGGTGCCAGTCTAAAAACCGGCATCCTGAAATCCATTGAATACCATTATAGTGGCAATAGCTATTCTAATTACTTTGAGCTTCTACAGGCCTGCTGCAAAGAAGAATTCAGGATAGTGCGACAGAAAATTAGAGAGGCTAAATCTAATTCCTCCTATTCTCTCTCCAAGAATGGATCCATATGGTCTGGAGAGAGAAGGGAATTTATAATTCCAGCACAGGACAAATACACGCTTCTTGCAGTCTCTCGTGGAGAGGAAACCGTTGAGCTATGGGAAAAACTCAACAAAGAAAGATGGAACATTACTGTGTCTTCCTATTTTTGCTCTCCACTTGAAAATTGTTATCAATCAAATTCTCTAAAAATGTCTGCAGAGGTAGATCATTGCCCAACAGATTAACACCTATACACGCCATTATTTGCTGTAAAGTAAAAAACCACCAAAACAGCTAACATATTTATTAGCAAATGGCGCCGATTTTCCACTATAGAAAACAAACAGAGCGCACTCCAGTTCTGACTGACTTGTAGGCACATAATTATGAAATATCTTAATAAGGAAAGGCTCAACTTAATAATTGCACTAAGCGCCATCTTTATTTCTATAGCCTCTTTTTACGCCACTTATCTTCAAGCTAAAGCAGCTAATAAACAGGTCAGAGTAATGACGATGCCAGTCGTTAAATTTGACCAAGGCAACTTTGACGGATCAACTCAAAAAGCAACTATAATTTTCGCATTGCATAATGCCGGCGCAGGGCCTGCCATCCTAAAGAACCTAGAGTTCACATACCAAAATAAAACCTACCCTGACTTAGATACTTTTCTAGACGGCTGCTGCGCCAAGGAAAAAAAGAAATTATATGAAGCTATAAGTGAACTTAAAAAAGAAGGTGATAGTATTCTTGCCAACCAGAGCGGTTTGAACACGGTGATATTGGAACAAGCCATCATTCCTGCTCAGGCATCTATAAAATTCTTAACGTTGCAAAGAACAGTGGCAAGTGACCCGCTCTGGGAAAAGCTCGACATGCTTCGAAACCATATTGAAGTTGAAGCATGCTTTTGCTCACCCTTGGGTGATTGTTACGAATCAAAGGGAGTTCAAATTTCCTCTGAAGTAAAACATTGCCCCCATAATAAAAAATAAAAAAACAGAACCTATTTGTTTAAGCGGCGCCAATTAAGACTTCAGAGGCAAGCATTGTGCATATTGATATCAACTGCGATCTAGGTGAAGGTGTTGATCTAGCCAGCTGTGAAAAGGATGCTCAACTTATGCCCTTTATCTCCCGCTGTAATATCGCCTGTGGCGCGCACGCGGGAAGCCTAGAGATAATGCGCCTCTCCGTTATCAATGCAAGAAAACACCAGTTACAAGTTGGCGCACACCCCAGCTACCCTGATAGGGAAAATTTTGGGCGCAAATCAATAAAAATTTCCATCAATCAGTTGCTCGACTCTTTATACGAGCAACTTGAACTATTGCAAGGCCTTACTCAGGAAGTAGGAGCGCATCTCGATCATATTAAACTGCACGGAGCTCTATATAACGATGCAGAAGCAGATATAGTGCTAGCACGAAAAATTACCTCCTTACTCAATGAAGAATATCCCTCTCTGAAAATTATCGGCTTAGCCAATGGCGCAATGGAAGTTATAGCCAAGGAGAAAGGCCGCATATTTTATCGAGAGGGCTTTATGGATCGGCAATATTTAACTCCAGATAAACTGGCGCCTCGCTCCCTGCCAGGTTCCGTACTGAGTAACGTAGATTTATGCCTTGAGCGGGCTGTTGCGCTAGCTAAGGGAAAGAAATTTGCAAGTTATCATGGCACACCCCTTAAATTTTCTGTCGATACAATATGTTTACATGGGGACAACCCCCAGGCGGTTAATATTGCACAGAGGCTGATCAACCATCTACACCATCATGGGCTGAGTATCGGCTCGTGATATCTACCCAAGAAAAGCCGCGTTTCCTAAAACTCGAGTTTGACATCATTGCAAATGGGGATTGCGCGCTGGATATTCGCTTTTCAGCTGAACCCAGTGAACTCCTTAGTCGATATATAATTGGATTGCGACAGTACATTCTCAAGCAGGACGACCTAAAAGTTATCGATCTGATTCCCGCTTACCAGTGCCTGACTATTACTTTTGATCCACTTTTATATCTTGACGAATCGCTTTCACGGGAAGTGAAAACTCTGACTAAAAAATTCTTAAAGGCCACGAACTCCCACTTCCTGGAAAGAGAACCCTGCGTAATCCGCATTCCAGTATGCTATGAAAATTCTTTTGCCCCAGACATGCTTACTGTGAGCGAATACACAGGCCTAACACCTGAAGAAATTATTGAGCTACATAGCACTTCCGTTTATTTAGTGCATATGCTGGGTTTTTCTCCCGGTTTTTTATATTTGGGTGGACTGGACCCCAAGCTACATTGCCCGCGAAAAGAAGCGCCGCGCTTACACATTCCCGCAGGTGCCGTTGGTATCGGTGGCGGCCAGACTGGGATCTACCCACAGGCCACACCAGGTGGTTGGCAAATTATTGGGCAAACGCCTATCAAACTCTTCCAGCCTTACAGTACATCCCCCTTTATTGCCCAGCCCTTGGATACCATCGAATTCTACTCTATCAGTGAGTCAGAATTTAATGACATAGCACCGCAAGTACAGTGTAAATACTCTAAGGAAAGCTATCCATGAGCATGCACTTTATCCGGGCAGGGTTACAAACTAGCATCCAGGACTATGGCCGTCCCGGCCTAATGCACTATGGCATTCCCATTGGGGGGGCCGCAGATCCTCTCTCTATGAAACTCGCAAACATGTTACTGGGCAACCCATTAAATAACCCTGTGCTGGAAATTACCTTGACCGGTCCCCTTATTGAGTTCACTTGTGATGTCTCAATAGCCATTACCGGAGCGCAATTCAAAACATCTTTAAATAACAGGGCCATTGAGTATTACAAGGTTATTCAGGTAAAACGTGGAGATATTCTGAATTTTTCTAAACTTATCAGCGGTATGCGTGCTTATATAGGTATTTCTGCAAAGATATCGACCCCTATGATTTTAGGCAGTACTGCAACCCATTTAATCAGTGGTTTTGGCGGACATCATGATAGAGCCATTGAAAATGGTGATAGAATTGGCTTCGTAGATACTTGGACAGCTAGGCCTGCAAAACTAAAACGTGAACTTCAACCCAATTATAAATTACGCCCCCTAATAAGGGTGGTACATGGCCCGGAAGCTGGTAGTTTTAGCCAGGAAATCATGGAAAAGTTCAGCGGGACCTCTTTTCAGGTATCCGCTCAGAGTAACCGTATGGGGATACGCCTATCTCCCTCAATTAATCCTAGTCGTGAAGCTCTTACTGAAACTTCAGGGAAAATGATCTCGTCCGGTCTATATCCGGGGAGCATCCAAATTCCCGAGAATGGTGAACCCATCATTTCTTTTATAGAGGGACAAACTATCGGTGGTTATCCCCGGCTGGCCCATGTCATCCGGGCAGACCTCCACAGATTGGGTCAACTAAACGCATTAGATAAAATTAGTTTTCAGGTAATTACCTTGGAAAACGCGAGAATAATTCTACGCGAAAAGCAGAAAAGTTTGGAAAAACTACAAAGGGAGATTGCTACAGAAACCAGGGGTTTACTTACTCTCTGAAAGTATTTTTTCTTATTTAGAATTCCGAACTAAGAGCATAGAGCAAACAATATTCTCACTCCTTACATACCTCTTTATTTTGAAAACCAAAGCTTGTCACTTCTAGCATCACCGGTTTCAATAGAAACACATCTTACCCAAAATCAAAAAATTTCAAACATTAATAAAATATCTTCAATAAATCCGCCTGGACCAAGCAGTCCTTAATGACCAATAAGTTTTTATACGGCTCCTGCTAGACCAGAAGATCAATATTAACTAACCTCTTTGGGTTTTACCGAAGCAGCGATTTGGACGAGTGTTCTAATTGACTTGCAGGAGTAGAGGCCACAACCGACCTCTATACTTAGCGCCCCCAATTCGACCTGGTCCAGAGAGAATATATCAACTACCTCAAGGGGATTAATAATGATAAGAATTCTCCGTGGTTTTATTACGGCACTGATTGCCAGCTCATTTCTAATCACCTCCTATGCTCAAGCAGAGCCCGGAGATTACAATTTTTGGACAACTTTAAAACATTTATTTAATCCACCCAGTGCTAATGCTCCTGTAACTACCGAGCAGGCCCAAGGGATGTATCCATTAACAATAGATGATCCCAGCTTTAACGATGACTTCGATCCCAGCGATTTCAACACCTGGCAAAAAATCGACGTTCCTGCCAACACAGGCGCCATGTGCGGCAACGGCTCCCCCTATAAATTCTTCGTATACCGAGTGCCCGATACCAGCAACACCGTTTTCTATTTTGAGGGTGGCGGTGCATGCTGGGATTATGAGAGCTGTTCAGGGCAGGCGGGCATTCGCGGGGCACGTAACCCCAATGGCATTCCTGACGACTATCTCAGCAACATAAATTTATTAGATTTCAGTAATCTAGATAACCTGACGACTGCCGGCGTATCCCCCTTAATCTACACCCACCATCCCTATAACCAATACAAGACTGGTGAATGGAATTTAGTATATGTTCCCTATTGTACCGGTGATATTTATGTTGGCGATAAAACAGAGATTTATGAAGATTCCAGCGGTCAAAATCCAGATTTAATTTGGCACCACAATGGATTACGTAATGTCCAGGCTGTCACTTCGTGGGTAAAAAATAATTTACAGAAGCCTAAACAAATGCTGACTGCTGGATGCAGCGCTGGAAGTGTAGGGGCTCTGTTAAATTATACAAAACTTCGCGAGGATATGGATGTCGACTATGGTTATTTAATTGATGACTCCGGCCCGCTTTATAAAGCACCTTTAGATAGTGATAACAGCACCGAGTACCCATCGTTACCGTTACATAACGAAGTTCTTCACTCCTGGACCACTTACACAACTGACGGGGACCCCAATGAAGAGAACCCAATTAATGCGATAAAATCCTTTACTCCTGGGTTTGATAGCAATCAGCTGGCTTCGATATACAGTGCATTATCAAATAAATTTCCCACAGATCGCCTTGGTATCACACACTTCCTGGCTGACGGTAATTTTTCTTCATACTCCTATGAGCGCTTCTACGAAGATATTTACAATGATCCAGATGCCAACTCTCGCTTAAATAAACTGCGCCAACGCTGGCAAAAGGACACCCATGAGAATCTAATCCCTCTCTTGGACCAAACCAGTAATTGGGGCTACTACTTCCCGATGTTCCGTAATCTTAACGAGAGCCATTGCACTACCATTATCGACTTGCACTATGGTGAGATTGCAGAACATGGACTGGAGTTAAAAGATTTTCTCAACAACATTGTGAACCATAACGGTGGGGGTATGATTCGCGCCTACGAAACGGATAAAGTTTCAGACTTTGAAAACAATAGTAATTGGTTTTACGACCTGATCGGCTTGTTCATGTAGGTAAAGCCTGAAAGAAAGCAGTGCTGTTAGTTTATTACTAGCGGCACTGCTATCTAATTAGGAGCCGTAAACAGTTTCCCGTGCTTCTTGCAGGCGTTTACGAAGGTACTCATGTTTGCTCATTCCATCTGGGAAGGAGGTCATTTGCTGCACTTCTTCAACAATAGACCTTTCAAGATCTTTATATGTTGAGAAGCCAGGCACCTCTGTATGGGGATCATAGTGACTAATAACTGATTGGGCCTGCTCACGGTAGATATTAAACAGCTCTTCCGCGCGCTGCTTGAACTCAGCTTCGTTGATACTATTTTTTTCCAGCCAGGCGAGCTTTAAGGACAGCGCCTCGTAACCGGTAACTCGCTTTTCACTTTCCACTTGTTCTATCGTATCCCAGGCCTCCTCACTGGATAGGTTTCCAAGATTTGCAAAATAGTTCTGCAAAGCCTTCTTCGCCTTTTCCTGGTCCAGGTAAGCTTTCACACGGGGGTGGTCCAATAACTCCTCCACTTCCGCATTTTCCAGCTGTGACCACGGTATACGCTCAGCAATATCCTTCGCTAATTCACTATTTTCGGTTAAAGGAGTTATAAATTGCCGAACTTTGGCAACACCGGCCTGCACGTCAATATCGTAGTGATCAATGCCAACAACTGCTAGAGTTACTGCGCCGGCAAGCAATATCAGTTTTTTCATAATCAGTTACCGAGCAAATTGGAAATTTTATATTTCTATGTCGGTAACTATATAAGCAGAGAAAGCTGAAGTGATGAATGGAAAGGGCGTCCCAGATGTAGATATTTGCGCCAATATCTCTAAAGCCTGCTGAAAACAAAAACCATGATCTCAATCTGTGCGATATTAAACCCAGTTCAATGGCTGCTCATCATCCTTTTTGCCCGCACAAGGTTCTTCTGAGGCCTTCGGAGTTACATAGCCTACCTGCTGCTCCTTAGGCAGGTTCCGTACCTCCCAGTTGGCTACAGCCTCTCCACAAAGCCTACGCTGCTCTGGGGTAATAACAACACCATTAGGCCATTTACCCAACTCAATAGCACGCCTCAGGCTCGCTACAATGTGGGGGTTCAAGTTACTCAGTAATTGTTCAAAAGACATACAAACCCTTCTAAACGCATAAAAAAGGCCGGTCTATGACCGGCCTTCCGTAGCACTATGGCTAGTTGGCAAGCTTACGCTTCCGCAGCTTCGTCTTCAACCTGAGGACGATCTACCAGCTCAACATAAGCCATTGGTGCTTTGTCACCAGCGCGGAACCCACACTTCAGGATACGAATATATCCACCAGGACGGGCTTCGTAACGAGGACCCAACTCGTCGAACAACTTGCGCACAGCATCCTTGTCACGGATACGAGCGAAAGCCAGACGGCGGTTGGCAACACTGTCTTTCTTAGCCAGAGTGATCAGCGGCTCGGCAACGCGGCGCAGTTCTTTGGCTTTGGCCAGTGTGGTTTTGATCAGTTCGTGCTCCACCAGAGAGGCGCTCATGTTCTTGAACATGGCCTTGCGGTGAGCGCTCGTGCGGCTGAATTTACGGCCACTATAGCGATGACGCATGACTCAATTCCTTACGACCTAAGTTGCTGTCACAGCAGGTCGTTCTGGAGCGGTGTCGCGCTAAGCTGTGGCACCGCTCGGGTTCTTTCTACTAGTCGCGGCACCGCCGCGACTACCAAATGCTTACAGGGGGCTTAACTTGCTGTCGCCTTTCAGACTGGCCGGCGGCCAGTTTTCCAGGCGCATACCCAGGGATAAACCACGGGAAGCGAGTACGTCCTTGATTTCTGTCAGAGACTTCTTACCAAGGTTTGGCGTCTTCAGCAGCTCAACTTCGGTGCGCTGGATCAGATCACCGATGTAGTAAATGTTTTCTGCTTTCAGACAGTTGGCCGAACGTACGGTCAGCTCCAGGTCGTCTACTGGGCGCAGCAGTACCGGGTCAACTTCGGGCTCTTCAGCTTTCGGTTGCGCATCCTTTTCACCTTCCAGGTCTACAAAAACTGCAAGCTGCTGCTGCAGAATCGTAGCGGCGCGGCGAATTGCCTCTTCTGGGTCCAGGGTACCATTGGTCTCCAGGTCCAGAACCAGCTTGTCCAGGTCAGTGCGCTGCTCCACACGTGCACTTTCCACACTGTAGGAAACACGACGTACCGGGCTGTATGAAGCATCCAGCTGCAGACGGCCAATCGCGCGGCTTTCCTCTTCCTCGTCTCGGCGAGCGTCCGCTGGCTGATAGCCACGACCGCGCGCTACGGTGAGACGCAGGTTGAGTTCCACATCACCAGTGATATTGGCGATCACGTGCTCAGGATTCACAATCTCGATATCGTGATCTACCTGGATATCTCCAGCAGTTACCGCACCTGGGCCCTTCTTGCTCAGGCTCAATACCGCCTGATCCTTGCCGTGCATAACAACCGCGATTTCTTTCAGGTTGAGCAGGATTTCAATAACATCTTCCTGCACACCTTCAATCGCGCTGTACTCGTGCTCGACACCGTCGATTTCGACTTCGGTGACGGCGCAGCCCGGCATGGAGGACAGCAGGATGCGACGCAGCGCATTGCCAAGAGTGTGGCCAAAGCCACGCTCCAGGGGCTCCAAAATCACTTTGGCGTGATTCGGATTGTACTCGGTGACGTCAATACGACGCGGTGTCAAAAACTCGTTGACAGCAGTCTGCATAGCCATACCTGTTTACAGTTGCATTCCTTAAAGTGGACTAATTGTTACTTGGAGTACAGTTCCACGATAAGGTTTTCGTTGATCTCTGCCGGCAGATCGACACGATCTGGAGTGCGCTTGAAAGTGCCTTCCAGTTTGCTCGCGTTTACGTCTACCCACTCGACATCGCCACGCTGGGCAGCGAGGGAAACGGAATTCTGGATACGCAGCTGCTTCTTAGCTTTTTCACGTACAGCAACTACATCACCTTCCTTAATTTGATAAGAAGGAATGTTAACAGTTGTGCCGTTTACCAGAATCGCCTTGTGGGAAACCAGCTGACGCGCTTCAGAGCGCGTTGAGCCGAAGCCCATGCGGTAAACCACGTTGTCCAGGCGTTTTTCCAGAAGTTGCAGCAGGTTCTCACCAGTTGCACCTTTCAGGCGCGCCGCTTCCTTATAGTAGTTACGGAACTGCTTTTCCAGTACGCCATAGATACGGCGAACCTTTTGCTTCTCGCGCAGCTGAATACCGTAATCGGACAGACGACCACGGCCAGCACCATGCTGGCCGGGCTTGGATTCTGCGCGACACTTAGAGTCATGCGGACGAACGCCGCTCTTCAGCTGCAGGTCAGTCCCTTCACGACGGGACAGTTTACATTTTGGTCCAATATAACGTGCCATTTTATCAGCCCCCTCTTACACGCGACGTTTCTTGGGCGGACGACAACCGTTATGCGGGATTGGCGTCACGTCGGTGATGTTGGTGATCTTGTAGCCGCAGTTGTTCAGTGCGCGAACAGCGGATTCGCGACCGGGGCCAGGGCCCTTTACTTCTACGTCGAGGTTTTTCAGGCCGTACTCCTGAGCTGCAGTACCTGCGCGCTCAGCGGCAACCTGGGCTGCAAACGGGGTGCTCTTTCTTGAGCCACGGAAGCCGGATCCACCTGCGGTGGCCCAGCTGAGGGTATTACCCTGGCGATCAGTGATCGTCACGATCGTATTGTTAAACGATGCGTGGATGTGGGCAATACCGTCAACAACGGTCTTTTTGACCTTTTTGCGAACAGTAGTTTTTGGCTTAGCCATACCAGTATCCTAAATCCTGTATCAAATCCCCTCGGTTCACTACCGGGAAGGGGCTTGTTAAACCGCGATATCGCGCCTTAATCAGGCTTACTTGCGAATCGGCTTGCGCGGACCCTTACGGGTGCGAGCATTGGTTTTGGTGCGCTGACCACGCAGCGGAAGGCTGCGGCGGTGACGCAAACCGCGGTAGCATCCAAGGTCCATCAAACGTTTGATGTTCATGGATACTTCACGGCGCAGGTCGCCCTCTACAGTGAGTTTTGCAACTTCACCGCGGATGGTTTCGATCTGCTCTTCAGACAGGTCGCGGATTTTGGTGGATTCAGCGATACCAACCGCTGCCAAAATAGACTTTGACTTAGTGAGACCTACCCCGTAAATGTGGGTCAGGGAGATCACGGCGTGCTTGTGGTCTGGTACATTGACACCAGCAATACGTGCCATAGAGGCGTACTCCACGTATTGGAGCCACTGCTATAAATAAGTATGTGGCTCTACTTTGATTTCGGCGCTGACAGCGACTAAAAAACCGGCGGCGCCACCAAAAAGGCGCGCAAGAATAGCTTTTCAGACACTAATTTGCAATAGCCCACGACCGTTTCGGCCTCCCGAAACGGCTGCGGACGACAGTCAACGCCCCCAATTGGAAGAAGGCTTTACCACCTCCTCCCCACCCCAAAAATTTTGAGGTGTTGCCAATCGATACGGGGCTGTAGCGATCAGCGAATTCTTCCAGCTTTTACAGGGGCGCCCAATGGACGCACCCCGAAGGGGCTGGCCCCTTTTTAGCCTTGACGCTGCTTGTGACGTGGCTCAGCGCTGCAGATTACCCGCAGAACGCCTTTGCGACGTACGATTTTGCAGTTACGGCAGATCTTTTTTACAGAAGCGCGTACTTTCATGACCTTACCTCAATTCAATCAAACTGCGAGCAGGTGACGCACTAGCGACGACCGTAGCTTTGCAGGTTCGCTTTTTTCATCAAGCCTTCGTACTGGTGTGACAGCAGATGCGACTGTACCTGCGCCATAAAGTCCATCACTACGACTACAACGATCAGTAGTGAGGTACCCCCCAGATAGAAGGGAACGTTAAACCCAACTACCAGGAACTGCGGCAGCAGGGATACCAGCGCGATATACACGGCACCTACCAGGGTGAGTCGGGTCAACACGCTATCGATATAGCGGGCTGTCTGCTCACCAGGGCGAATACCTGGCACATAAGCACCGGACTTTTTCAGGTTATCTGCTACTTCATTCGGGTTGAACATCAACGCCGTGTAGAAGAAACAGAAGAAACCGATCAGCAGTGCGAACAAAATAATGTTCAGCGGCTGCCCTGGCCCCAGCTGCAATGCCATCCACTGCAGAATCTGAGCACCAACACCTTCCCCGCCCTGACCAAACCACTGCGCCAGCGTAGCCGGGAACAGCAGGATACTACTGGCGAAGATCACCGGAATAACACCGGCCATATTCACCTTCAGGGGCAGGTGGCTCGCCTGCGCAGCCGGTGCGGCAGAATAGCGACCAGCCTGGCGTCGGGCGTGGTTAATTGTGATTCGACGCTGACCGCGCTCCATCACTACCACAAAGAACACCACCGCAAGAGCAATTACGCCGATGATCAGCAGCATAAGGATATGCAGCTCACCCTGCCGTGCCTGTTCAAACGCCTGACCGATGGCACCGGGCAAACCGGCGACGATACCGGCGAAAATCAGCATGGAAATGCCATTGCCAACACCGCGCTCGGTGATCTGCTCACCGAGCCACATCATAAATACGGCACCGGTCACCAGTGACGTTACCGCCACAAAGTAAAAACCAAACGCAGGCTCAGATGAGTAAGCCAGATTCTGTCCAGCAAGCCCGAAAGTCATACCAATACCCTGAATCAGGGCCAGCACTACCGTGAGGTAGCGAGTATATTGGTTGATCTTGCGCCTTCCGGCCTCCCCTTCCTTCTTCAACGCTTCCAGAGAGGGAGTCACCGCGCTCATCAACTGCATGATGATGGACGCGGAGATGTAGGGCATGATGCCCAGCGCCAGAATACTCATCCTTTCCAGGGCGCCGCCAGAGAACATGTTAAACAGGCCAAGGATGGTCCCCTGGTTCTGGTTAAACAGGTTTGACAGCTTTTCCGGATCAATACCGGGCACCGGAATATGCGTCCCCAGTCGATAAACAAGAATCGCTAGAAACAGAAAACGAAGGCGAGCCCAAAGCTCGCCCAATCCCTTGCTGTTGCCCAGGGGATTTCCACCGGATCCTGGTCGTGCCATTGGCGCCTCGATTAGTCTTCTATTTTACCGCCAGCAGCTTCGATAGCCGCCTTTGCACCTTTGGTCACTCCCAGACCCTTTACGGTAACTGCTTTAGTCAGTTCACCTGAGAGGAACACTTTGGCGCGTTTAATATGGCTGCCGATAATATCGGCATTCTTCAGCGCTGCCAAATCGATTACGTCACTTTCTACCTTAGCCAGCTCAGCCAGACGTACTTCCGCGGTGAAGCGAGAAACACGAGCGGTGAAACCGTACTTAGGCAGACGCTTCTGCAAAGGCATCTGACCGCCTTCGAAGCCTGGACGAACACTACCGCCGGAACGTGCTTTTTGACCTTTGTGGCCACGGCCACCGGTCTTACCCAACCCACTACCTATTCCGCGACCAACGCGCTTTGCGCTGTGCTTGTGGCCTTGTGCGGGAGATAAGTCATTCAAACGCATGTTATTCCCCCTCAACCTTAACCAGGTAGTTTACTTTGTTGATCATGCCGCGCACGGAAGGAGTATCTTCCACTTCCACTGTGTGGCCGATGCGGCGCAGGCCCAGACCCGCAACGCACGCCTGATGGCTTTTCAGGCGTCCGTTGATACTTTTGGTCTGGGTGACTTTAATGGTCTTCTTAGCCATGGTCTTAACCCACCAATAACCTTAAATCTGGACTGTGATTAGCCCAGAATCTCTTCGACTGATTTACCGCGCTTGGCAGCAACATCTTCAGGGCTCTGCATTTGCTCCAGAGCTTTGAAGGTTGCGCGCACTACGTTCACCGGATTGGTGGAGCCGTAGCACTTGGCCAATACGTTGTGCACACCAGCCATTTCCAGTACGGAGCGCATAGCACCGCCGGCAATTACACCGGTACCCTGGGAAGCGGGCTGCATGTAAACCTTGGAACCACCATGGCGGCCATTGGTAGCGTACTGGATGGTATCGCCATTCAGTTCTACCTGGACCATGTTGCGGCGCGCAGCTTCCATCGCCTTCTGAATCGCTACAGGCACTTCACGCGCCTTACCGCGACCGAAACCGACACGGCCATTGCCGTCACCAACGACAGTCAGTGCGGTAAAGGCGAAGATACGACCACCTTTAACAGTCTTGGCAACGCGGTTGACCTGGACCAGCTTCTCCTGCAGGCCTTCGTCGTTGCTTTTGTCTTTCTCTCTAGCCATAACTCAACCCTTAGAATTTCAGACCGGCTTCGCGGGCAGCGTCAGCCAGAGCCTTAACACGGCCGTGGTACTTAAAGCCACTGCGATCAAAGGCAACTGCTTCAACGCCGGCGGCTTTTGCACGCTCAGCGATCAGCTTGCCAACCGCGGTAGCAGCGTCGACGTTACCGGTTTTACCAGCGCGCAGGTCCTTGTCCAGGGTAGAGGCGGAAGCCAATACCGTATTGCCTTCGGCAGACAGGATCTGTGCGTAAATGTGACGTGGAGTGCGGTTCACGGTAAGGCGAACGGCGCCCAGCTCACTGATCTTGGCGCGGGCACGACGTGCACGACGCAAGCGAGATGCTTTCTTAACGTTCATATCTATGCCCTATTTACTTCTTCTTGGCCTCTTTGCGATACACGCGCTCATCGGCATAACGGACACCCTTACCTTTGTAGGGCTCCGGCGGACGGAACGCACGGATCTCAGCGGCCACTTGGCCCAGCAGCTGCTTATTGCTGCTCTTCAGTACGATTTCAGTCTGGGAGGGAGTTTCCGCAGTCACACCTTCCGGCAACTGATAATCGATCGGATGGGAGAAGCCCAGGGTCAGGTTAACCGTTTTACCGGCGGCTTTCGCACGATAACCAACACCCAGCAACTGCAGCTTCTTCTCGAAGCCAGCGCTTACGCCTATCACCATGTTATTAACCAGTGCACGGGTAGTACCCGCCAAGGCCCTGGCTTGCTTGGAGCTATTGCGCGCGGCAAAAGTCAGCTGGCTGTCTGCCTGGCTCACTTCTACTTCACCGTGAATAACCATATCCAAGTTACCGCTACCGCCCTTAACAGCGATGTTCTGACCTTTCAGGTCAACGGTAACACCTGCGGGGATAACTACCGGACTATTTGCTACTCGAGACATTATGACCCCCCGCTTAGAATACGGTGCAGAGCACTTCGCCACCGATACCGGCCTGGCGAGCAGCGCGATCGGTCATTACACCTTTAGAGGTGGAAACGATCGCGATACCCAGACCACCACGTACGGTAGGCAGAGTTTTCTTACCAGTGTAAGAGCGCAGACCCGGACGGGAAACGCGGTCCAGTTCAGCGATAACCGGCTTGCCCTGGAAGTATTTCAGAGCGATAGTCAGTTCAGGCTTAGCGCCCTCGCTTACATTCAAGTCAGTAACGTAACCTTCGTCTTTCAGGACTTTGGCTACAGCCACTTTCAATTTTGATGATGGCAGGGTGACTTCCGCCTTTCCGCGCGCCAGGGCATTGCGGATGCGAGTCAGCATATCTGCCAACGGATCTTGCATACTCATCTTATGAGACTCCTCAAATCTGCCTTAAACCAGCTGGTAATTACCAGCTGGACTTCACGAGGCCAGGAACATCACCACGCATCGCAGCTTCACGAAGCTTGTTACGGCACAGGCCGAACTTGCGGTATACAGCGTGGGGGCGACCAGTAATACGACAGCGGCGTTGCTGACGTACCGGGCTTGCATCGCGCGGCATTTTCTGCAGCTTGAGTTGAGCCTCCCACTGCTCCTCTTCGGAAGCAGTGGAACTGGCGATGATCGCCTTCAGCTCTTGACGCTTCTCGGCGTACTTAGCTGCGGTTCGAGCGCGCTTGTTTTCGCGCGCAATCATGGATTTCTTCGCCATGGAATCCTCTTAACCCTTGAAAGGGAAGTTGAACGCTTTCAGCAGCGCACGACCTTGATCGTCGTTTGCAGCTGTAGTGGTAATACAAATATCCAGACCGCGGAGCTTGTCTACTTTGTCGTAGTCAATTTCCGGGAAGATGATTTGCTCGGTCACGCCCATAGAGAAGTTACCGCGGCCGTCAAACTGCTTCGGGCTAATGCCACGGAAGTCACGGATACGCGGAATCGCGATGTCAACCAAACGCTCCAGGAACTCATACATGCGCTCACCGCGCAGAGTAACCTTGCAGCCGATCGGCCAACCGTCACGAATCTTAAAGCCCGCAATAGATTTGCGCGCTTTAGTAACGATGGGCTTTTGACCAGTAATTGCTGTCATATCATTAACAGCGTGCTCCAGCACCTTCTTATCACCAATCGCTTCACCAACACCCATGTTGATGGTGATCTTGGTGATGCGCGGCACTGCCATCACATTCTCGAGACCAAGCTCTTCTTTCAGCTTGGCCACGAGGTCCTTAGTGTAGAGCTCTTTAAGCTTTGCCATGATCTACCAACCTGCTTTTGCGTCAAGAGCCTTAGATGGCTTCGCCGCTGGATTTGAAGACGCGAATCTTAGTGCCGTCTTCCAGTACTTTAAAGCCCACCCGGTCAGCCTTCTGGGTGTTGGGGTTGAAGATGGCTACGTTGGAAGCTTGGATCGCAGCTTCTTTTTCAACGATGCCGCCAGCAACGCCCAGCTGGGGATTTGGCTTTTGGTGTTTCTTGATCATCTGTATGCCGGAAACAATCAGGCGACCGTCGTTCAGTACTTTACGTACTGAACCACGCTTGCCTTTGTCGCGACCGGCGATAACGATCACTTCATCGTCACGCTTGATCTTGCGCATAACTCTTCTCCGCTCGAGGCTTAGATAACTTCGGGGGCGAGCGAGATGATCTTCATGAACTTCTCACCGCGCAGTTCGCGAGTTACCGGACCAAAAATACGGGTGCCAACCGGCGCCAATTGCTGGTTCAGCAGTACCGCTGCGTTATCGTCAAACTTAATCAGGGATCCGTCGTTACGGCGTACACCTTTTTTGGTGCGAACCACAACAGCGTTCATTACCTGACCTTTCTTTACTTTACCGCGGGGAATGGCTTCCTTAACGGTTACCTTAATAATGTCGCCCACGCCGGCATAACGACGATGGGAGCCGCCCAGCACCTTGATGCACATGACGCGGCGAGCCCCACTGTTGTCAGCTACTTCTAAGTAGGATTCCGCTTGAATCATTGTCTCTCTCCGAAACCTTTCAATTCGGCAGTCAATGCGCTAGGGGTTATACCTTCGCCGCACGCTCTACAATTTTCTGCAAGGCCCAGGATTTGCTCTTGGACAGCGGACGAGATTCCTCGATGGTTACAACATCACCGATGCTGCAATCATTGTTCTCGTCATGAGCCTTAAGCTTTGTGGACTTGCTCACAATTTTGCCGTAGATCGGGTGCTTAACACGGCGCTCGATCAAAACGGTGATGGTTTTATCCATCTTGTCACTCACGACCTTACCGGTCAGAGTACGCTTCAGTTTTGCTTCAGCCATGATTAGTTACCTGCCTTCTCGGTCAACACAGTCTTAATGCGAGCAATGTCGCGACGAGTCTGCTTCAGCAGATGAGTCTGTGCCAGCTGACCGGTGGATTTTTGCATACGAAGCTTAAATTGAGCTTCGAGCTGGTTCAGCAGTTCCTGGTTCAGCTCTTCAACTGACTTTTCGCGTAGATCTGCAGTCTTCATTACATCACCGAACGCTTAACGAAAGTTGTCTTTACAGGCAGCTTGGCCGCAGCAAGTGCGAAAGCCTCACGAGCCAGCTCTTCGGACACGCCCTCCATTTCATAGAGAACTTTGCCCGGCTGGATCTGAGCCACCCAGTATTCAACGCCACCTTTACCTTTACCCATACGAACTTCGAGGGGCTTGTTGGTAATTGGCTTGTCCGGAAACACGCGAATCCAGATTTTACCGCCACGCTTAACGTGACGAGTCATTGCGCGACGAGCTGCTTCGATCTGGCGCGCAGTAATGCGACCGCGACCGATAGCCTTAAGACCAAACTCGCCAAAGCTCACTTTAGAGCCGCGCTGAGAAAGACCGCGGTTGCGACCCTTCTGTACCTTGCGGAATTTTGTACGCTTTGGTTGCAGCATCTGCGTACCCCTTATTTAGCAGCTTTCTTGCGGGTCTTAGCCGGCTTCTCATCGGGAACTTCGTCACCGATAACTTCGCCTTTAAAGATCCACACCTTGATACCGATGATGCCGTAGGTTGTCATCGCTTCAGCAGTGGCGTAGTCGATGTTAGCGCGCAGGGTGTGCAGGGGCACACGACCTTCGCGGTACCATTCGGTACGTGCGATTTCCGCACCACCGAGACGACCACTCACCTGAATCTTGATACCTTCGGCACCCTGACGCATAGCGTTCTGTACCGCACGCTTCATAGCGCGACGGAACATAACACGGCGTTCCAGCTGCTGGGCAACGTTCTGGCCAACCAGAGCCGCGTCCATATCAGGCTTGCGCACTTCTTCGATATCGATGTGCACAGGTACGCCCATCTGCGCGCTTACTTCGTTGCGCAGACGTTCTACGTCTTCACCTTTTTTACCGATTACGATACCGGGGCGTGCAGTGTGAATAGTCACACGTGCAGTGTTTGCCGGACGTTCGATCTCGATACGGCTCACGGAAGCGTGGGCCAGTTTTTTGCGAATGTATTCGCGAACTTTCAGATCCGTGTACAGCTTGTCTGCGTACTCGTCGCTGCCGGCATACCAAACAGAGGTATGCTTTTTAACGATACCCAGACGAATGCCGGTAGGATGTACTTTTTGTCCCATGGTTTTCTCGCCTGCTCTCTTATTTCTCGGCCACTTTCACAGTGATGTGACAAGTACGCTTAAGAATGCGATCTGCACGACCTTTCGCACGCGGTTTAATGCGCTTCATGGTCATACCTTCGTCCACAAAAATTGTGGAAACTTTCAGCTCGTCAACGTCAGCACCTTCGTTGTGCTCAGCGTTGGCAATGGCCGATTCCAGTACTTTCTTGACAATCGCCGCACCCTTTTTATTGCTAAATGCAAGAATATCCAGGGCTTCTTCAACGCCTTTGCCGCGAACCTGATCAGCTACCAGTCGCGCCTTTTGCGCCGATAGACGTGCGCCGCGTAATTTTGCTGCTACTTCCATCTTTTTAACCTCGGCTTAGCGCTTCTTCGCTTTCTTGTCCGCAGCATGACCGCGGTAAGTGCGGGTAGCAGCGAACTCGCCCAGTTTGTGGCCAACCATTTCTTCGTTAACCAAAACGGGCACGTGTTGACGACCGTTGTGTACGGCAATCGTCAGTCCAACCATTTCCGGCATAATCATGGAACGGCGGGACCAGGTTTTAATCGGTCGACGATCGTTTGCTTCAATCGCCGCCTCCACCTTCTTGATCAAATGCAGATCAATAAAGGGACCTTTCTTTAATGAGCGTGGCACTGTCGATTCCTCTCTAGCTGCTCAGACATCGCGCGGCTTACTTGCCGCGACGACGTACTATCATCTTATCGGTGCGCTTGTTCTTGCGCGTTTTCTTACCCTTGGTCGGAACGCCCCACGGAGTTACCGGATGACGGCCACCGGAGGTACGACCTTCACCACCACCGTGCGGGTGATCTACCGGGTTCATCGCCACACCGCGAACGGTAGGACGAACACCACGCCAGCGTGCAGCACCGGCTTTACCCAGCTTGCGCAGGCTGTGCTCGGAGTTGCTCACTTCACCCAGGGTTGCGCGGCACTCAGCGAGAACCTTACGCATTTCGCCGGAACGCAGACGAATAGTCGCGTACTGGCCTTCACGAGCTACCAGCTGTACAGAGGCACCTGCAGAGCGGGCTAACTGAGCGCCTTTACCAGGCTTCAGCTCAATGCCGTGAATTACAGAACCTACCGGAACGTTGCGCAGAGGCAGAGTGTTACCCACAGCAATCGGTGCGGCATCGCCGGACTGAATGGTGGCACCAGCCTTCAGGCCTTTCGGTGCAATGATGTAACGACGCTCACCATCTGCATAACACACCAGAGCGATGTGCGCGCTGCGGTTGGGATCGTACTCCAGGCGCTCAACTTTAGCCGGAATACCGTCTTTGTTGCGCTTGAAGTCGATAACGCGGTAGTGCTGCTTGTGACCACCGCCGATATGGCGAGTGGTAATACGACCATTGTTGTTACGGCCACCGCTTTTGCTTTTACTCTCCAGCAGAGGAGCGTAAGGAGCACCTTTGTGCAGGTCGGGGTTAACAACCTTAACCAGGTGACGACGGCCGGCGGAGGTCGGTTTTGTTTTTACAATTGCCATTGTAACAGTCCCCTTTACTCAGCAGCTTCAAAGTTGATGTCGCTGCCTTCAGCCAGGCGAACGTAGGCTTTTTTCCAGTCGCTGCGACGGCCCATGCCGTGGCGAGTGCGCTTGGTTTTACCTTTTACGTTCACGGTGCGAACCTGCTCAACGGAAACGTTAAACAGTTTCTCTACCGCAGCCTTGATTTCTGCTTTCTCAGCATCGGTGGAAACCTTGAAAACCACCTGGTTGGCACTATCGGCCAGCACAGCAGCTTTTTCGGAAATTACCGGGCCCAGCAGTACTTTGTAGAGTCGCTCTTGGTTCATCCCAGCACCTCTTCAATTTTCTTGAGCGCAGAAACGGTAACCACGACCTTATCAAAGCGAATCAGGCTTACGGGATCGATCGCCTGTACATCGCGGACGTCGATCTTGTGCAAGTTGCGAGCGGCCAGGTAGAGGTTTTCGCTAACCTCTTCAGTCACGATCAGCGCGTCGGACAGGTCAAATTGAGCCAGTTTGCTTACCAGCTGCTTGGTCTTGGGTGCATCCACGTCGAAGGACTCAACCACTACCAGGCGCTCCTGACGAGCCAGCTCAGACAGAATGCAACGCAGTGCAGCGCGGTACATTTTCTTGTTCAGCTTAACGCTGTGATCGCGCGGATCAGCGGCGAAAGTTACGCCACCGGAACGCCACAGCGGGCTGCGAATAGTACCGGCACGTGCACGGCCAGTACCTTTTTGGCGCCATGGCTTCTTGCCACCACCAGAAACGTCGGAACGATTCTTCTGCGCCTTGGTACCCTGGCGAGCGCCGGCCATATAGGCCACTACTGCCTGGTGCACCAGATCTTGGTTGAACTCACGCCCGAAAGTCACTTCAGAGACAGCTACTGTGCCTTTAGCGCCTTCGGGAGTAGCGATATTCAGTTCCATATCTATTTCCCCTCAGACTTAGGCTTTAACTGCCGGACGAACGATAACGTTGCCACCGGGTGCACCGGGAACAGCGCCTTTAACCAACAGCAGGTTGCGTTCGGCATCGACACGAACCACTTCCAGGTTTTGCACGGTTACGCGCTCAGCGCCCATATGGCCAGCCATCTTCTTGCCTTTCCATACGCGGCCAGGAGTCTGACACTGACCGATAGAACCGGGTGCGCGGTGAGACAGGGAGTTACCGTGGGTTGCGTCCTGGGTGCGGAAATTCCAGCGCTTAACGCCGCCCTGGAAGCCTTTACCTTTGGAAGTGCCGGTTACGTCGATCTTCTGGCCAGCTTCAAAGCTGGAGACAGTGATTTCAGAACCGATTTCGAAAGTCTCTTCAGAACCATCAGTGCGCAGTTCGAAAAGATTAGTGCCAGCCTCTACATTGGCTTTGGCGAAGTGGCCCGCTTCGGGCTTGGAGACACGGGAAGCTTTGCGGTTACCCACTGCTACTTGAACAGCGGTATAGCCATCAGTTTCCTGAGTTTTCACCTGGGTGACGCGATTCGGAGCAACCTCAACAACGGTTACCGGAATGGATACGCCATCTTCAGTGAAGATGCGAGTCATGCCGCTCTTGCGGCCGACAATACCTATAGTCATCTTTATTAACCTCTCAGTGCACGGGGCTTTAACCCACTGCGGCCGCCCAGTTTCAGAGCGTTACACTACCCGGACCTTTTTCGCCCGGGATTCGGTAGTTAGTAAAAGTGTTAGCCGAGACTAATTTGGACCTCAACACCGGCCGCCAGATCGAGCTTCATCAGCGCGTCGACGGTTTTCTCGGTAGGCTCAACGATGTCCAGCAAACGCTTGTGAGTACGGATTTCGTACTGGTCGCGAGCGTCTTTATTAACGTGCGGAGAAATCAGTACGGTGTACTTCTCTTTGCGAGTCGGCAGCGGGATAGGACCGCGAACTTGTGCGCCAGTGCGCTTAGCCGTCTCTACGATCTCCTGAGTGGACGCGTCGATCAACTTGTGATCGAAGGCCTTCAGGCGAATACGGATACGTTGACCCTGCATGGAATCAAACTCCAACTTATGAACTAAAGAACGTCCTCTTCCGCAGCCCCGAGGGCGGGCGAAAAGGAGCGCGAATTCTACGGGGAGAGCGGGAGGCTGTCAACTGTACAGCCTGCGCAAATTTCAATCTGCGCAAACTACAATGAAGTACCTAAAGTGGAACGAGGGTACAGAAATGACTATTGCCGCAAAATTGAGTCAATACCTCAATGACCAGTCGGTCGACTACCACCTGGTTCAACACCCACATACACGAACCAGCCGCGAAAGCGCACACGCAGCCCATGTCAGAGAGGACCAGGTAGCCAAGGCGATTATGCTGCAGGACAATGACGGCTATGTAATGGTGGTAATACCCGCCAGTAGCAGCCTGGATATGCGTGCCGTACATATGGAAACCGGTCGTAACGGCCTGGAAATGGTTGCGGAGAATGAACTCGGTTCAATCTTCCCGGATTGTGAATTGGGCGCCCTCCCCCCAATTGGCCAGGCGTATGGCATCACCACCCTGCTGGACAGCAGCCTCAGCCACCAGGAGACCATTTATTTCGAGGCCGGTGACCACGAAGAACTTGTGGAAATGGACGGACCACAATTCACCAAGCTCTTTATCAGCAGCCACACAGCCGACCTGAGCAAGGATTGGCCGTAAATTACCACCCGACCAACCAGGCCGCTGGCCAACCGTAATTAAGGGTGCTTTCAATTATGTCGCCAACCCTTAACTCCAAATCTCTATTTCGGGCATAAAAAAAGCCGCAGCGTTTCCGCCGCGGCTTTTTCAGATCACGAGTAACGATTACTCGATGATCTTAGCAACAACGCCCGCACCTACGGTACGACCACCTTCGCGAATAGCGAAACGCAGGCCGTCTTCCATGGCGATCGGAGCGATCAGGGTAACAACCATTTGAATGTTGTCGCCCGGCATTACCATTTCAGTACCTTCCGGCAGCTCTACCGCACCAGTTACGTCGGTAGTACGGAAGTAGAACTGAGGACGGTAGCCTTTAAAGAACGGGGTGTGACGACCACCTTCGTCCTTGGACAGTACGTACACTTCCGCTTCGAACTTGGTGTGCGGAGTGATAGAACCAGGCTTAGCCAGTACCTGACCACGCTCCACTTCGTCACGCTTGGTGCCGCGCAGCAGCGCGCCGATGTTCTCACCTGCACGACCTTCGTCGAGCAGCTTGCGGAACATCTCAACACCAGTACAGGTGGTAGTGGTGGTCTCTTTGATACCAACGATTTCGATCTCGTCGCCAGTGTGGATTACACCGCGCTCTACACGACCGGTTACCACGGTACCACGGCCGGAGATGGAGAATACGTCTTCGATCGGCATCAGGAACGGCAGGTCTACAGCGCGCTCCGGCTCAGGAATGTACTCGTCCAGGGTTTCAACCAGCTTCTTAACAGCGGTGGTACCCATTTCGTTGTCGTCTTCGCCGTTCAGGGCCATCAGAGCAGAACCAACGATGATCGGAGTGTCGTCACCCGGGAACTCGTACTGGTCCAGAAGTTCGCGAACTTCCATCTCTACCAGCTCGAGCAGTTCTTCGTCGTCTACCATGTCCGCTTTGTTCAGGAACACAACGATGTAAGGTACACCTACCTGACGGGAAAGCAGGATGTGCTCACGAGTCTGCGGCATGGGGCCGTCAGCTGCGGAACATACCAGGATAGCGCCGTCCATCTGAGCAGCACCGGTGATCATGTTCTTAACGTAGTCGGCGTGTCCCGGGCAGTCTACGTGCGCGTAGTGGCGAGTCGGGGACTCGTACTCAACGTGAGAGGTAGCGATGGTGATACCGCGCTCACGCTCTTCCGGTGCATTGTCGATACCGTCGAAAGCTACAGCGTCACCGCCCCATACTTCCGCACATACGCGGGTCAGAGCAGCGGTCAGGGTGGTTTTACCGTGGTCAACGTGACCGATGGTGCCCACGTTCACGTGGGGCTTGGAACGTTCAAACTTTTCTTTTGCCATCTTAGATGTCCTCTAGCTAAAAGTTTGCCAAAGAAGCCTCAGCCATTCACTGAGGCCCTTTTGAGCAGAAGTTAATTAGGCCTTGTTCTTTGCGATGATCTCATCGGCAACATTTTTCGGCGCTTCGGCGTACTTCAGGAACTCCATGGTGTAGGTAGCACGGCCCTGAGTAGCAGAACGCAGGTCGGTTGCGTAACCGAACATCTCTGCCAGAGGTACTTCCGCGTTTACAACCTTACCAGCGGGGTTGTCTTCCATACCCTGGATGAGGCCACGACGACGGTTGAGGTCACCAACCACGTCACCCATGTTCTCTTCCGGAGTTACCACTTCCACCTTCATCATCGGCTCAAGCAGTACTGCACCGCCCACAGAGGACAGCTTCTTGGTCGCCATGGAGCCGGCGATTTTAAACGCCATTTCACTGGAGTCCACATCGTGGTAGGAACCGTCGTACAGAGTTGCCTTCAGGCCCAGCAGCGGGTAGCCAGCCAGAACACCGTTTTGCATCTGCTCTTCGATACCTTTTGATACCGCCGGGATGTATTCCTTAGGTACAACACCGCCCACGATTTCGTTAACAAATTCCAGACCTTCCTGGGACTCGTCTTCAGCGGGCTCAAATTTCACCCATACGTGACCGAACTGACCACGACCACCGGACTGACGAACGAACTTGCCTTCGATCTCAGAGGTGTTACGGATCGCTTCACGGTAGGCAACCTGAGGCTTACCGATGTTCGCTTCAACGTTGAACTCGCGACGCATACGGTCGACGATGATGTCCAGGTGCAGCTCACCCATACCAGAGATGATGGTCTGACCGGTTTCCTCGTCGGTCTTCACACGGAAAGACGGGTCTTCCTGGGCCAGCTTGCCGAGGGCAATACCCATTTTTTCCTGGTCCGGCTTGGACTTGGGCTCAACCGCAACAGAAATTACCGGCTCCGGGAACTCCATACGCTCCAGAACAATCTTGTTGCTCTCGGCACACAGGGTGTCACCAGTGGTTACATCCTTCAGACCGATCGCAGCTGCGATGTCGCCAGCCAATACTTCTTTAATTTCCTGACGGTCGTTGGAGTGCATCTGCACCATACGGCCAACGCGCTCTTTCTTCATTTTTACGGAGTTGTATACCGCAGTACCGCTCTCCAGCTTACCGGAGTAGACACGGAAGAAAGTCAGGGTGCCAACGAAGGGATCGGTAGCAATTTTGAACGCCAGAGCGGCGAACGGAGCCTCGTCATCCGCTTCGCGGGTCTCAACGGTTTCGCCGTCTTCCAGAGTACCTTCGATCGCCTTAACTTCAGTCGGCGCCGGCAGGTATTCGATAACTGCGTCCAGTACAGCTTGTACGCCCTTGTTCTTGAAGGCGGAGCCGCCCAGAACCGGAACGATTTCGTTGGCCAGAGTACGCTGGCGGATAGCTGCCTTGATCTCGTCTTCGGTCAGCTCACCCTCTTCCAGGTATTTCTCCATCAGCTCTTCGCTGGCTTCAGCCGCCGCTTCTACCAGGTACTCGCGCATTTCGTCGCACTCGTCCTGCAGCTCAGCGGGGATGTCAGCGTATTCAAAGGTCATGCCCTGGTCTGCTTCGTTCCAGATGATGGCTTTCATCTTCACCAGGTCAACAACACCCTTGAACTCGTCCTCAGCACCGATGGTCATTTGCAGCGGTACAGCGTTTGCGTTCAGACGGTCTTTCAGCTGGCTCACAACGTTGCGGAAGTTCGCACCGGCGCGGTCCATCTTGTTGACGAATACCATGCGCGGTACTTCGTATTTGTTCGCCTGGCGCCAAACGGTTTCAGTTTGAGGCTGAACACCAGAGGAACCACACAGAACAACAACCGCGCCGTCGAGTACGCGCAGGGAGCGCTCTACTTCAATGGTGAAGTCAACGTGTCCCGGGGTGTCGATGATGTTTACGCGGTGCTGGTCGAACTGCTGCTGCATGCCGGCCCAGAAACAGGTGGTTGCAGCGGAAGTGATGGTAATACCACGCTCCTGCTCCTGCTCCATCCAGTCCATGGTTGCGGCGCCTTCGTGCACCTCACCAATTTTGTGGGACAGACCAGTGTAGAAAAGTACGCGCTCAGTAGTGGTGGTTTTACCGGCGTCTACGTGGGCACAGATACCGATGTTGCGGTAACGTGCGATAGGCGTTTTACGTGCCACAGTTGTATCCTCGATATAACGGCAAAAGGCAGCCTGGAAATTTCCGTGCTGCCTTTCGGTATTAATTTCCGATGTTGGTAATCATCAGACTTAGAAGCGGTAGTGAGAGAACGCCTTGTTGGCTTCCGCCATGCGGTGTACATCTTCACGCTTCTTGACCGCACCGCCCTTGTTCTGAGCTGCATCGATCATTTCATTGGCCAGGCGCTGAGCCATGGACTTCTCGCCGCGCTTGCGGGAGAACTCCACCAACCAACGCATTGCCAGAGCCATACGGCGCGAGGGGCGCACTTCTACAGGCACCTGATAGGTCGCACCACCAACACGGCGGGATTTAACTTCCACCATAGGCGCGATGTTTTCCAAAGACTCCTCAAATACTTCGATAGGGTCTTTGTTCATTTTTTCAGAAACAGTCTCCAGGGCACCGTATACGATACGCTCTGCTACTGACTTCTTGCCGCTGATCATGACATGGTTCATGAACTTGGCCAGGGTGACGTTCCCGAACTTGGGATCGGGTAGTACTTCGCGCTTGGCGACTACTCGTCTTCTCGGCATGGGTATTGCCTCTCTTCAGGGTTATTCTGAGACGCCGCCGTAAAACCTTACAATCCGGCGAGCTCAGCCTTACTCCGGTTGGAAACCGAAACGCAAATCGTTAAAGGAGATTAACCTTTAGGACGCTTGGCGCCGTACTTAGAACGGCCCTGCTTGCGGTCGTTTACGCCGGCACAGTCAAGTGCACCGCGTACAGTGTGGTAACGCACACCCGGCAGGTCTTTTACACGACCGCCGCGAATCAGTACCACGCTGTGCTCCTGCAGGTTGTGGCCTTCACCACCGATGTACGAAGTTACTTCGAAACCGTTGGTGAGACGCACACGGCAAACTTTGCGCAGTGCGGAGTTCGGCTTCTTCGGTGTAGTGGTGTACACGCGAGTGCAAACTCCACGACGCTGCGGGCTGGCCTGCAGAGCGGGAACGTCGCTTTTTTCGACTTTGCGTTTTCTCGGCTTACGAACCAACTGGTTGATCGTTGCCATTAAAAATCACTCCAAAAATAAAATGCCCCCACCTCTTACAGTGAGGGCCTGTCGTCTGTGTGTAGCGCCGACTCGAAGGCCGGACGAAACACCCCACATCAGCGGGGGCCGCATTCTATAAGCGACAACCCGCCTAGTCAATCGGCGACGGAAGTAAGTGCTTACATCACAGACAGTCGCCAATCTCACTCGGCACCGAAATGCCTGGATATACCCCACTCCGCCGGCAAGGCAGAGTGGGAATACACCTTATTCGCCAGAGGACTTCAAGGCCTCGGTCAAGGCCGCTTCCACCTCTGCTGCGGAAGGACCTTCACTGAAGCTCTCTTCCAACTGCAGGCTGCGCTTGCGCTTGCGCTCGCTGTGGTAGGCCAGACCAGTACCTGCCGGAATCAGGCGACCCACTACTACGTTCTCTTTCAGACCGCGCAGGCTGTCTTCCTTGCCGGTTACCGCCGCTTCAGTTAGAACGCGAGTAGTCTCCTGGAACGAAGCCGCCGACAGGAAGGACTCGGTGGCCAAAGAGGCTTTAGTGATACCCAGCAACAGACGCTCGAATTGCGCAGGCTGCTTGTTTTCGGCACGCAGCTGTTCGTTCTCTTCTATCACGCGCTGGTATTCAACCTGATCGCCCTTAATAAAGCCGGAGTCACCCATCTCGGTGATCTCCACTTTACGCAACATCTGACGCACAATCGTCTCGATGTGCTTATCGTTAATGCCTACACCCTGGAGACGGTAAACTTCCTGGATCTCATTGGTGATGTAGCGTGCCAGCTCTTCCACACCTTTCAGGCGCAGGATGTCATGCGGGTTTGACGGGCCATCGGAGATAACCTCACCCTTTTCTACGGTTTCACCCTCGAACACAGTCAGCTGACGGTGCTTCGGAATCAGAACCTCGTAGTGATCCTTACCGTTGGCCAGAGGCTTGCCGTCGCGCGGAGTAATCTGCAGACGAACCTTGCCCTTGGTCTCTTTACCGAAGGAAACAGTACCGGAGATTTCCGCCAGGATAGACGGCTCTTTCGGCTTACGGGCCTCGAACAGGTCGGCAACGCGCGGCAGACCACCGGTGATATCCTTGGTACCACCGGATTCCTGCGGAATACGCGCGATAACGTCACCCACGTTCACCTGTTTGCCTTCAGCCAGACTGAGGATGGCGCGCGGCGGCAATGCGTAGTGCGCCGGCGCATTACTGTTAGCCAGAGTCAGCTCTTCGCCATTTTCATCAACCAGGGTTACTGCAGGACGCAGGTCTTTACCCGCTGCCGGACGCTCGGCCGGATCGATTACCTCAATAGAGGACAGACCGGTAATATCATCGGTCTGCTTGCGAATAGAGAGACCGTCTTCCATACCGGACAGCTTCACCCAACCGGCAACCTCGGTGATGATCGGGTGGGTGTGCGGATCCCACTTGGCCACAATCTGGCCACCGTCTACCTCAGCACCTTCGTAAACGCTGATCACAGCGCCGTAAGGCAGCTTATAGCGCTCACGCTCGCGGCCAGCACCATCAGCAATAGCCAACTCACCGGAGCGGGAAACCGCTACCAGAGTGCCGGCTTCGGTTTTCACTGTCTTCACATTGTGCAGGCGTACGGTACCGCCCAGCTTCACCTGAATACTGTCCGCTGCAGAAGCACGGCTCGCAGCACCACCAATGTGGAAGGTACGCATGGTCAGCTGAGTGCCCGGCTCACCGATAGACTGTGCGGCAACAACACCCACAGACTCACCTGGGTTGGCGCGGTGGCCACGGGCCAGGTCACGACCGTAACACTGGGCACAAATACCGTGGGCGGTGGTACAGCTGATCGGGGAGCGAACCAGAACCTCATCGATACCCATGGCTTCGATGCGCTCTACCCACTTCTCGTCGATCATAGTGCCAGCGGGAACGGCAATTTCATCGCTACCAGGCTTGAGGACATCGCGGGCTACAACACGGCCGAGGATACGGTCACCGAGAGACTCGATTACGTCACCACCCTCAATTACCGGCGCCATTGTCAGACCATCATCGGTGCCACAATCCACTTCAGTGATTACCACGTCTTGAGCAACATCCACCAGGCGGCGAGTCAGGTAACCGGAGTTAGCGGTTTTCAGTGCGGTATCCGCCAGACCTTTACGAGCACCGTGGGTCGAGATGAAGTACTGCTGTACAGTCAGACCTTCACGGAAGTTCGCGGTAATGGCGTTCTCAATAATGGAACCATCTGGACGAGCCATCAGACCACGCATACCAGCGAGCTGGCGAATCTGCGCCTCAGAACCCCGTGCGCCTGAGTCGGCGTACATGTATACAGAGTTGAAGGAATCCTGCTCGGCTTCTTTACCCCCGCGATCGATCACCTTCTCTTTCTTGATCCCCGCCATCATTGCCTGGGTTACCTTATCGTTGGTACGGGACCAAACATCGATAACCTTGTTGTACTTCTCACCCTGGGTTACCAGACCAGAAGCAAACTGGCTTTCAATCTCTTTTACTTCAGCTTCAGCAGCGCCGATCAGGTCGGCCTTGGCAGCTGGGATTTCAAAGTCATTCACACCAATGGAGGAACCGGACTTTGTAGAGAAATCGAAACCGGTGTACATCAGCTGGTCAGCGAAAATAACTGTCGCCTTCAGGCCCACCTTGCGGTAGCACTCGTTAAGCACACGAGAAATGGATTTCTTTTTCATCGGCTGGTTAACCAGCTCGAACGGTAGGCCTTCCGGTACGATGTTCCAAAGCAGCGCACGGCCGACAGTGGTGTCCTGTACAGAGATACTCTCGTGCTTCTCCCCATCCTCACCAAGAATCTTCTCGCGGATGCGCACCTTGACTTTCGCCTGCAAGCCAACCTGCTTGGCGTAGAAGGCGCGGCTCACTTCCTTGATATCGGAGAAGAACATGCCCTCGCCTCTATCATTTACACGCTCACGGGTCATCCAATACAGACCCAGCACCACGTCCTGGGAAGGTACGATGATCGGTTCACCGTTTGCGGGCGACAGGATATTGTTGGTGGACATCATCAGCGCGCGGGATTCCAGCTGCGCTTCAATAGTCAGCGGTACGTGTACCGCCATCTGGTCGCCGTCGAAGTCGGCGTTATAGGCGGCACAAACCAGCGGGTGCAGCTGGATTGCTTTACCTTCAATCAGTACCGGCTCAAACGCCTGGATACCCAGACGGTGAAGAGTCGGGGCACGGTTAAGCAGTACCGGGTGCTCGCGGATAACTTCGTCGAGAATATCCCAAACGACCGCTTCCTCGCGCTCGACCATTTTCTTGGCAGCTTTGATGGTGGTGGCCAGGCCTCGGGCTTCGAGCTTGCCGAAAATAAACGGTTTGAACAGCTCCAACGCCATTTTCTTGGGCAGGCCACACTGATGCAGGCGCAGGGTCGGACCGACCACAATTACGGAACGACCGGAATAGTCAACACGCTTACCCAGCAGGTTCTGACGGAAACGACCTTGCTTACCTTTAATCATGTCCGCCAGGGACTTCAGCGGGCGCTTGTTAGAGCCAGTGATGGCACGGCCGCGACGACCATTATCCAACAGCGCATCCACAGATTCCTGCAGCATACGCTTTTCGTTGCGCACGATAATATCTGGCGCATTCAACTCGAGCAGGCGCTTCAGGCGGTTGTTACGGTTAATCACACGGCGGTAGAGGTCGTTCAGATCGGAGGTCGCAAAGCGGCCACCATCCAACGGTACCAGTGGGCGCAGATCCGGCGGCAGAACAGGCAGTGCCTGCATTACCATCCACTCGGGGTTATTGCCGGACTTGTAGAAAGCTTCCAGCAGCTTCAGGCGCTTGGACAGTTTCTTGATCTTGGTCTCGGAGTTGGTAGCCGGGATCTCTTCACGCAGACGCTGAATCTCAGCAGGCAATTCGATGTCACTCATCAACTCCTGGATCGCTTCGGCACCCATCTTTGCTTCGAACTCATCGGCGAATTCTTCCATCGCCTCGAAGTACTGCTCGTCATTTAGCAGCTGGCCGCGCTCCAGGGTGGTCATGCCGGGCTCGGTTACCACGTAGGATTCAAAATACAGCACACGCTCGATATCACGCAGGGTCATATCCAGCAGCAGGCCGATACGGGACGGCAGGGATTTCAGGAACCAGATATGCGCAACCGGGCTAGCCAGCTCAATGTGGCCCATACGCTCACGGCGCACTTTGGCCTTGGTAACTTCAACGCCACACTTCTCACAGATAATGCCGCGATGCTTCATGCGCTTGTACTTACCGCACAAGCACTCGTAATCCTTCACTGGACCAAAGATCTTGGCACAGAACAAACCTTCGCGCTCTGGCTTGAAGGTACGATAGTTAATGGTCTCCGGCTTCTTCACTTCGCCGTAGGACCAGGAGCGAATCATGTCCGGCGAGGCCAGACCGATGCGGATCGCATCAAACTCTTCCAGGTGCTCCTGGGACTTCACCAGATTTAATAAATCTTTCAAGGCCTTTCCTCCACTAGGGGATAGTCAACCCGGCAGACAAGCTGTGCCGGGTGGGCCGGTGCCCTACTGCATTCAGGGGCGCCGGCACTTGTCTCAATTCGCCTGCTAACAGGCTGCTGCACAAATCGGTCTTACTCGTGCTCGAGCTCGAAGTTCATACCGAGAGAACGGATTTCCTTAACCAGTACGTTGAAGGATTCCGGCATGCCGGGCTCCATACGGTGGTCAGAGTCCACGATGTTTTTGTACATCTTGGTACGACCTTCCACGTCATCGGATTTAACTGTGAGCATTTCCTGCAGGGTGTAAGCCGCACCGTAAGCTTCCAGTGCCCAGACCTCCATCTCCCCGAAACGCTGACCACCGAACTGGGCCTTACCGCCGAGTGGCTGCTGGGTAACCAGGCTGTAGGAACCAGTGGAACGCGCGTGCATCTTGTCGTCCACCAGGTGGTTCAGCTTGAGCATGTACATGTAGCCCACAGTCACAGGACGTTCAAAGGCATCGCCTGTACGGCCGTCGTGCAGAGTAATCTGTCCGGAATCTGGGATATCCGCAAGGCGGAGCAATTGCTTGATTTCGCTCTCATCGGCACCGTCGAATACGGGAGTTGCCATAGGCACACCGCGACGCAGGTTGTGCGCCATTCCCATGACTTCCTCATCGGACAGGGTTTCCAGCTCCTCACGGCGACCACCGGTGGAGTTGTAAACCTCTTCCAGGAAACCGCGTACCTTGGCAATTTCCTGCTGCTCCTTAATCATCTTGTCGACTTTGACGCCGAGGCCTTTAGCAGCCATGCCCAAGTGCATTTCCAGAACCTGCCCGACGTTCATCCGCGAGGGAACCCCCAGTGGATTCAGAACGATGTCTACCGGCTCACCGTTTTGGTCGTACGGCATATCCTCAACGGGCTTGATTACGGAGATCACACCCTTGTTACCATGGCGACCGGCCATCTTGTCGCCCGGCTGGATGCGGCGCTTGATCGCCAGGTAGACCTTAACGATTTTCAATACGCCTGGAGCCAGGTCATCGCCGGACTCCAGTTTCTTCTTCTTGTCTTCGAAGGCTTCGTCCAGCAGCTTACGGCGCTCTTTCAACTGAGCTTCCGCCTTTTCCAGCTGATCATTCAAGCCTTCTTCTTCCATACGCAGCTTGAACCAGTCTTCGCGTGGCAGCGCACCCAGCACTTCAGCAGTCAGTTCCTGACCTTTGCTGATACCTTTACCACCAGCGGCTTTCTGGCCTTGCAATGCCTTCTGCAAGCGCTCAAAAGTAGCGGCTTCAACAATGCGGTATTCTTCGTTCAGGTCCTTGCGAACCTCATCCAACTGGGCTTTCTCGATATCGATGGAACGCTGGTCTTTTTGCAGACCGTCCCGGGTAAACACCTGTACATCGATCACGGTACCGCGGGTGCCGCTAGGCGCACGCAGGGAGGTGTCCTTAACGTCGGAGGCTTTCTCACCGAAGATTGCGCGCAGCAGCTTCTCTTCCGGAGTCAGCTGTGCTTCACCTTTCGGAGTTACCTTGCCCACCAGAATATCGCCGGGGCCCACTTCCGCACCGATATACACGATGCCGGATTCATCCAGTTTATTCAGCGCAGACTCACCCACGTTAGGAATATCCGCGGTGATTTCCTCACTGCCCAACTTGGTATCACGGGCAATACAGGTCAGCTCCTGAATATGGATGGTGGTGAAGCGGTCTTCCTGTACAACACGCTCACTGATAAGGATGGAGTCCTCAAAGTTGTAGCCATTCCAGGGCATAAATGCGATGCGCATATTCTGGCCCAGTGCCAGCTCACCCAGATCAACAGACGGGCCATCGGCAAGAATGTCACCGCGCTCAACGCGATCACCGGTGCTTACGATCGGGCGTTGGTTAATACAGGTATTCTGGTTGGAGCGGATGTACTTGGTCAGATTGTAGATATCCACACCTGCATCACCGGCTTCAACCTCAGCATCAGCCACTCGCACTACAACGCGGCTGGAATCTACACGTTCAATCACACCGCCGCGCTTGGCTACCACACACACACCGGAGTCACGCGCCACAGTGCGTTCCATACCGGTACCCACCAACGGCTTTTCAGCACGCAGGGTTGGAACCGCCTGGCGTTGCATGTTCGATCCCATCAATGCACGGTTGGCGTCATCGTGCTCAAGGAAAGGAATCATTGCCGCAGCAACAGAAACCACCTGCTTAGCGGATACATCCATATACTGAATTTCACCCGGCGCTTTCAGGGCGAATTCATTTTGGTGACGCACGCTCACCAGGTCATCGGTGAAATTGCCTTCATCATCAACAGCAGCAGACGCCTGGGCAATTACGTAGTTGGCCTCGTTAATCGCAGACAGGTACTCGATTTCGTCGGTAACCTTGCCATCAACCACTTTGCGGTAGGCACTCTCAAGGAAGCCATAGTGGTTGGCACGGGCGTAAGTCGCCAGGGAGTTAATCAGACCGATGTTCGGTCCTTCCGGTGTTTCAATAGGACATACGCGGCCGTAGTGCGTAGGGTGTACGTCTCGTACCTCAAAGCCGGCGCGCTCGCGCGTCAGGCCACCCGGGCCCAATGCGGAAACACGGCGCTTGTGGGTAACTTCCGACAGCGGGTTGTTCTGGTCCATAAACTGAGACAGCTGTGAGGAACCGAAGAACTCTTTAACGGCAGCTGCTACCGGCTTGGCGTTGATCAGGTCTTGCGGCATCAGGCCTTCAGACTCTGCCATGGACAGGCGCTCTTTGACCGCGCGCTCAACACGCACCAGTCCAACGCGGAACTGGTTTTCAGCCATCTCACCTACGGAACGCACGCGACGGTTACCCAGGTGGTCAATATCGTCCACCATACCCTGGCCGTTGCGGATATCGATCAACATTTTCAGCACATCAACGATATCTTCTTTGCTCAGGGTGCCCTGGCCTGTTTCATCTTCACGGCCCAGGCGGCGGTTGAACTTCATGCGGCCAACCGCAGACAGGTCATAGCGCTCGTCGGTAAAGAACAGGTTCTCGAACAGGGACTCCGCAGATTCCTTGGTAGGTGGCTCGCCCGGGCGCATCATGCGGTAGATCTCTACCAGCGCTTCCAGCTGAGTGCGGGAGGGCTCTGCACGCAGGGTATCGGAGATAAACGGTCCCCGGTCCAGATCATTGGTGTACAGAGTATCGAACTGCTTGATATTCAGCACACGCAACTGCGCGATCACTTCTGCAGTGATCTCGGTATTACACTCGACCGCAATTTCGCCGGTGGATTCATCGACAATATCGTGGGCCAAGGTGCGGCCAAACAGGTACTCCAGGGGTGCTTCCAGTTTCTCAACACCGGCCTTTTCCAGCTGGCGAATGTGGCGCGGAGTGATACGACGCCCCTCTTCCACAATCACCTTGCCCTGGTCATCTTTGATATCAAAGGAGGCAACGTCACCACGCAAGCGAGAAGGGATCAGTTCCAGGCTGACGTGATCCTCGTGCAGCTCAAACCTGCTGGTCTCGAAGAACATCTCCAGCATTTCCTGGGAGCTATAACCCAGTGCACGCAACAGAATCGTCGCTGGCAGTTTGCGGCGACGGTCGATACGTACGAATACCAGATCTTTCGGGTCGAACTCGAAATCCAACCAGGATCCACGGTAAGGGATAACTCGTGCGGCGTACAACAGCTTACCGGAGGAGTGAGTCTTGCCTTTGTCGTGATCGAAAAATACACCCGGGGAACGGTGTAACTGGGATACGATTACCCGCTCAGTACCATTGATTACAAAAGTACCGTTGTCGGTCATGAGCGGGATTTCGCCCATGTACACTTCCTGCTCTTTGATGTCCTTGATGGACTTATTCGCAGACTCTTTATCGTAAATAATCAGGCGTACTCGCACGCGCAGTGGGCACGCGTAAGTGACACCGCGCAGGGTGCACTCTTTTACATCAAAAGCCGGCTTACCCAGCGTATAGCTCACGTACTCCAGGGCGGCATTGCCGGAATAGCTGACAATTGGAAATACAGATTTAAACGCCGCCTGCAGGCCAACATCCAGGCGGTCATCTGGGCGCTTGTCGGCCTGTGTAAAATTGCGATATGAATCCAGCTGTATCGCAAGCAGGAAGGGCACATCCATGACCTTAGGCAGTTTGCCAAAATCCTTGCGGATACGTTTTTTCTCAGTATATGAGTAAGCCATTCAAATTCCCCAGCTTGATCAGTGACAAGACTTCGTGGAACTCCATTCGGGAGTTCCTCCGGGCGAGAAGCCTCTGAGCAACACAGTTTGGGCTGTACTGATCAGAAACCTCTCCGCTTGCTTTTAGGCAGCATGGCTGCGCTATGGTTAAATGAGGTTTGCCACGGTTTTTCCTTCCGCCGGCACCACTAAAAACCTCAGTACCGCAAACGGCAAAAAGGCCGGCGGACAAAGTCCACCAGCCTTACCGCTACCTGCCGCTTTACGCGACTGCTAGCGGGAATCGCAACAACTGAATTACTTCAGTTCTACAGTTGCGCCAGCTTCTTCCAGCTCTTTCTTAGCGGCTTCAGCTTCGTCTTTGGTTGCGCCTTCTTTCAGCGGGCTCGGAGCGCCGTCAACCAGTGCCTTGGCTTCTTTCAGGCCCAGGCCAGTGATGCCG
The DNA here is from genome assembly GCF_052468405.1 of Microbulbifer variabilis. Lineage (NCBI taxonomy): Bacteria > Pseudomonadati > Pseudomonadota > Gammaproteobacteria > Cellvibrionales > Microbulbiferaceae > Microbulbifer > Microbulbifer variabilis. The sequence continues at coordinate 4,807,311 of NZ_CP174343.1, read as the reverse complement.
CGAACAGCTTTAATCACGTTCACTTTCTTGTCGCCTGCAGAGGTCAGGATCACGTCGAAAGAGTCCTTCTCTTCAGCAGCAGCTTCGCCGCCAGCCGGACCGGCTACAACTGCTGCAGCAGCAGTTACACCGAACTTCTCTTCCATCGCTTCGATCAGCTCAACAACGTCCTTAACGGACATTTCAGCAACAGCGTTGATGATATCTTCTTTAGTCAGAGACATGAGTCATTACCTGAATTGGTTTGAGCAGTAGCTGCTCGTATTTCGTTTTGAAACTGCGATTCGCTCTTGCGAAAAAATTATGCAGCTTCCTGCTCTTTTTGGTCGCGAACGGCCGCAATAGTGCGAACCAGCTTGCCAGCAGATGCTTCTTTCAACACGCTCATCAGCTTGGCGATCGCCTCGTCGTATGTCGGCAGGCTTGCCAACAGTGCGACGTCGGTGATCGCGCCTTCGAAGGCAGCACCTTTCAGTTCCAGCTTGTCATTGCCCTTGGCGAACTGGCTCAGGATGCGCGCACCGGCACCCGGGTGTTCGTTGGAAAATGCAATAATGCTGGGACCTACGAATTTGTCGGTCAGACATTCGTAATCGGTTCCTGCCAGAGCGCGACGCGCCAGAGTATTGCGGACGACTTTTAACCAAACGCCGTTCTCGCGAGCCTCTTTGCGCAGGGCAGTCATGTCATTCACGGTTACGCCGCGGGAATCCGCAACTACCGCAGACAGAGCACCCTCAGCAGCTTGCTGGACATCTGCGACAATCGCTTTCTTGTCTTCGAGTCCAATAGCCATAGTGTCACTCCTGGATTTGAAAAAAATCGGACTTAACCGTCCGATCCGTTCCGGTGCATAAAGCTCAAATCCAGTAAAAAATACTGGTTTGGGCGACACCGTCTGCGTAGGCTCAAACCTCTTAGCGACCAACCTGGCCGAGGTTTGGATTAAGCCAGACACGTTAAACCTCAACGCACCGGGCACCTACGGTCTTTGACGGCCCACATTTCTGCCGAAGCATCAAGTGGACCCCAAAGTTCATTTCGGCATACAGCCCCAGAGGGCTGCACTGCCATAATTAGATGGTCAGAGAAGACTGGTCGATAACCAGGCCCGGGCCCATAGTGGTGCTCAAGGTGATCTTCTTCAGGTACACGCCCTTAGCGGAAGCCGGCTTGGCTTTCTTCAGGTCGGCAACCAGGGCTTCCAGGTTTTCTTTCAGTGCATTTGCATCGAAAGCTACCTTGCCGATACCTCCGTGGATGATGCCGCCTTTGTCAGCGCGGAAACGCACCTGACCAGCTTTGGCATTCTTAACAGCAGTGGCAACGTCTGGAGTTACAGTGCCAGTCTTCGGGTTCGGCATCAGGCCACGCGGGCCGAGGATTTGACCCAGCTGGCCAACTACGCGCATCGCATCCGGAGAAGCGATTACTACGTCGAAGTCCATCTTGCCGGCTTTAACATCGGCAGCCAGCTCATCCATACCGATCAGGTCAGCGCCCGCTTCCTTAGCGGCGTCAGCATTTGCACCCTGGGTGAAAACAGCTACGCGAACTTCTTTACCGGTACCGTGCGGCAGAGTGGTCGCACCACGAACAGCCTGGTCGGATTTACGCGGGTCGATGCCCAGGTTTACAGAGGCGTCTACAGTCTCTGCAAACTTAACGTTGGACAGCTCTTTCAGCAGGGCAACAGCTTCTTCAATGCCATAAGCCTTGCCAGCTTCCACTTTCTCAGCGATAGCGCGCTGACGCTTGCTCAATTTAGCCACTTAGAGACCCTCCACTTCGATACCGGCACTGCGTGCGGAACCAGCGATGGTGCGCACGGCCGCGTCCATGTCGGATGCAGTCAGGTCGGCTTTCTTCATTTCCACGATCTCTTCCAGCTGAGCACGGGTAACCTTGCCCACCTTGTCGGTATTAGGACGACCGGAACCGCTCTTGATCTTGGCAGCCTTGCGCAGCAGGACCGCGGCAGGCGGAGATTTCATAATGAAGGTGAAGGAGCGATCACTGTAAACAGAGATCACAACCGGCACTGGCAGACCTGGCTCGAGGCTCTGGGTCTGGGCATTGAACGCCTTACAGAATTCCATGATGTTCACGCCGTGCTGACCCAGTGCAGGACCTACGGGTGGACTTGGATTGGCCTGACCGGCCTTAACTTGTAGCTTGATATAAGCTTCTACTTTCTTAGCCATTACAGCTCTCCTCTAGATGGGTGGTAACGCCCATTCCAACTAACCACTATGATCAAAGGAACCGGCTCCCCAAAACCCCAAAAATAAAACTTATTTTTCGGGGACGCGAAAACCCCCTTCCACCTCGCGGCGAAAGAGGGCAAAAAAATATACTGGAATCAGGTCTTTTCTACCTGGCTAAATTCCAGCTCAACCGGGGTGGAGCGTCCGAAAATCAACACTGCTACGCGCAAGCGGCTCTTCTCGTAGTTAACTTCTTCAACCACACCATTGAAATCATTAAACGGACCGTCGATAACCCGAACCATTTCGCCAGGCTCAAACAGTGTTTTGGGCTTCGGCTTATCGACAGAATCATCAATGCGATTCAGGATAGCCTGCGCCTCTCGATCGGTAATAGGCGCCGGCCTATCCGCCTTACCACCGATAAAACCGAGCACACGTGGAGTTTCTTTTACCAGGTGCCAGGTGTCATCATTCAGTTCCATTTCCACCAGAACATAGCCGGGGAAGAACTTACGCTCACTTTTACGCTTCTGTCCTGCTCGCATCTCCACCACTTCTTCGGTGGGAACCAGCACTTCACCAAACAGGTGATCCATTTCGTGCAGCTCAATTCGCTCTTTTAGGGAGCTGGCAACACGCTTCTCATATCCCGAGTAAGCCTGGACCACATACCAATGCTTTGACATGTATCAACCTTTAGCCGATGAGTTTGGATGCCGCCCAACCTAATGCGGAGTCCAGCGCCCAGAGAATTAACGCCATAATCAATACAAAAACCACCACAATCACTGTGGTCTGGGTTGCCTCTTGGCGGGTCGGCCAAACCACGCGCCTGACCTCGGTTTGCGCCTCGCGCAACAGTTGCCAGAGAGCATTGCCTTTGGCGGTATTTACTGCCACAACCAGAGCGACCAAGCAGATGGCAGTAACTGCCAACACGCGGTAGATCAAGGGGAATTCGGCATAATAAGAGTTGCCCGCGACAGCACCGCCAACCAACAGCACTATCAGCAGCCACTTTAGGCCGTCAAGACGAAAGGTTTTCGCTTCTGCTTTAGCATTCATATATGAAGCCCTTAGCGCACTACAGATAAGCCCCTAGTGCTCAAAAACACAAAAGCCCCACTCATAAGCAGGGTTTCGCGACACCCCTAAGCTTATCCTAAGCGGAGTGATTGAAAATGGCAGGCCAGGAGGGACTCGAACCCCCAACAGCCGGTTTTGGAGACCGGTGCTCTACCAATTGAACTACTGGCCTGTACATCACGAGTGCTTTAACACTCGAAGATGGAGAGGACTATAGCCTGCCCTCTCATCTGGTGCACCGCCAAGGAACCTCGGCGGCACGAAGATCAAAGATTACTCGATGATCTTAGCAACAACGCCCGCACCTACGGTACGACCACCTTCGCGAATAGCGAAACGCAGGCCGTCTTCCATGGCGATCGGAGCGATCAGGGTAACAACCATTTGAATGTTGTCGCCCGGCATTACCATTTCAGTACCTTCCGGCAGCTCTACCGCACCAGTTACGTCGGTAGTACGGAAGTAGAACTGAGGACGGTAGCCTTTAAAGAACGGGGTGTGACGACCACCTTCGTCCTTGGACAGTACGTACACTTCCGCTTCGAACTTGGTGTGCGGAGTGATAGAACCAGGCTTAGCCAGTACCTGACCACGCTCCACTTCGTCACGCTTGGTGCCGCGCAGCAGCGCGCCGATGTTCTCACCTGCACGACCTTCGTCGAGCAGCTTGCGGAACATCTCAACACCAGTACAGGTGGTAGTGGTGGTCTCTTTGATACCAACGATTTCGATCTCGTCGCCAGTGTGGATTACACCGCGCTCTACACGACCGGTTACCACGGTACCACGGCCGGAGATGGAGAATACGTCTTCGATCGGCATCAGGAACGGCAGGTCTACAGCGCGCTCCGGCTCAGGAATGTACTCGTCCAGGGTTTCAACCAGCTTCTTAACAGCGGTGGTACCCATTTCGTTGTCGTCTTCGCCGTTCAGGGCCATCAGAGCAGAACCAACGATGATCGGAGTGTCGTCACCCGGGAACTCGTACTGGTCCAGAAGTTCGCGAACTTCCATCTCTACCAGCTCGAGCAGTTCTTCGTCGTCTACCATGTCCGCTTTGTTCAGGAACACAACGATGTAAGGTACACCTACCTGACGGGAAAGCAGGATGTGCTCACGAGTCTGCGGCATGGGGCCGTCAGCTGCGGAACATACCAGGATAGCGCCGTCCATCTGAGCAGCACCGGTGATCATGTTCTTAACGTAGTCGGCGTGTCCCGGGCAGTCTACGTGCGCGTAGTGGCGAGTCGGGGACTCGTACTCAACGTGAGAGGTAGCGATGGTGATACCGCGCTCACGCTCTTCCGGTGCATTGTCGATACCGTCGAAAGCTACAGCGTCACCGCCCCATACTTCCGCACATACGCGGGTCAGAGCAGCGGTCAGGGTGGTTTTACCGTGGTCAACGTGACCGATGGTGCCCACGTTCACGTGGGGCTTGGAACGTTCAAACTTTTCTTTTGCCATTGCAGCCTCCTAATATAGGTGAACCGTTAACGATCCCACCCATGTCCAGAACATGCGCATCCGACCCGGAAAACCCCGACCCCGGACACAAACAACCGCAAGAGCTCTCACCCTCGCGGCTATTAAAAATGGAGCTCATGGGCGGATTTGAACCGCCGACCTCACCCTTACCAAGGGTGTGCTCTACCCCTGAGCTACATGAGCAAATATCTCGCCAAACCAGGCGACCACAAGGCTTGCCAATCCGGAGGGTATTCCAGCTGAACCCATAACTGGAGCGGGCAGCGGGAATCGAACCCGCATCATCAGCTTGGAAGGCTGAGGTTCTACCATTGAACTATGCCCGCTTGCGGGAGCCTCCAAACGAAACAATCCGTTTCGCCGGCAACACCTTACGGTGTAAAAAATGGTGCAGGGGGGTGGATTCGAACCACCGAAGCTTTCGCGTCAGATTTACAGTCTGATCCCTTTGGCCACTCGGGAACCCCTGCCTCAATGCGGGGTGCATTCTCTACACCTTCCGCTGCACTGTCAACATTTTTTTCTTTAAATTTCACAGACTTACCTGCGAAATTTAATGTTGAACAATGCCGGGATAAAATGGAGCTGGCGAGAGGAGTCGAACCCCCGACCGGCTGATTACAAGTCAGCTGCTCTACCAACTGAGCTACGCCAGCACTATCCCATTCATTGGCGAAGTTGATTGGTCAGCCTCGTCAATGGAGGCGGGATTCTAGGGGAAGTTATCCTGACAAGCAACACCCTTTTTACAGATAAACCGGAATTTTTTGTGTCGCCATTTGCCTCATAGAGAAAAATTCAGCCGCTAAATATCAAGCCGTGAGGATTAAGACCTATAGTCGAGAGCCTTTCAGCTCGCCACTTCTGAACAAAGATTTCTGCGCCGATCCAGCTTGGGGTGCTCTTCCTGCAGATGTTGCCAGAATTCTCCAGCCAAACGTTCAGCCTGCCCAGGTGCCAATATAATCCAACGCTCCATATGAGTCTGAGGCTCTTCACGGAACTGCGCCCCAATTCCCTTTTCCGCCAGCTCTTCAGCAAGACCTTCTGCGCGTTCGCGTTCACTGAAAATACCAAATGATATACCGTCGGCAAGAGCACCCTTGGGGATTACATAGCTATCGATACCCTGGGCCTGCAGTTCACGCAAACGGTTGAATGCCTCTCTACGAGAGTTCAGCGGCGGTAAAAAAACCCAGTAACGCATCTGCCCTTGCATTTGAATTTCGCGAAGACTGGCAGAAACCTGGAGGGCGGAGAGACGCTCCACTATATCCCTCCCCAGATATTCTTCGGGAAAAGGCCCGATCAAGGTACACAATTGCTCTCCAGAGACCTCAGTGGCTAACGGGGCCGTCTCCTCTTCCACTGGGGGCAGCTGTTCTGGCGATATTTCACTAACCAAGACAATTTCCTGGATTTCAGTGCCCCGACCTGGGCTGTCAACACTGACAGTGCCATCATTAGCTGGGGATGCCGCCATAAACCAGGCAAACACCCCCAGATTAAGTATCAGTAAGAAGAGAGCGATCCAACGCATAACAGTCTTTATATTTAGGGATTACTCAACGCCAAGCCATCCAGTACCAACTCCGGCACCAAGTGATGCTCACTTTGATAGAGAGAGGACAGTAGCGCCCCATCTCCACCGGTAAGCCACAGTAACGGCTCCCCACCAGTATAATTTCGCAGTTGATCAAGTGCCCGATCGATTGCCCCAAGCACCATTAGAAATAGTCCGCGATTAATGGCCTCATCGGTATTGCGCCCAGCACTTAACGATGTCGTCAATGTAAACGCCTGCGCACTCTTGGCCGCATGAGTATCCAGCCGCAGAGAGCGCTGCATTAAACCTATACCGGGTACGATATACCCACCAAGGTGACCTCCGTTATTGTCTATCAAATCTAGGGTAACCGCGCTGCCACAGTCCACAATTAGTGCTGCACTCTGGTCCCGGCCATATGCGGCAAGCATCGCCAGCCATCGATCAGTACCTAACACCTGGTGGTTGTCATAGCCACAGGTAACTCCGGCACATTCTTCGAGTACCTGTGAGAACTCCACATCCAGAGAAAACAAGGATCTTACATGCTCTGACAACGACTCAGCGACTACGGGGCCCGCAACATTTACCACGCGAACCCGCTTGGGCTGCAACTCCAGGCCCAGCTTATCCCAGCCGTCCGGCATACGACCTTCACGCAAGTCGGAGGTACCAAAATGCCCGCGCATATCTACCTGCCCTTCGTTTAACAGGCGCCATTTGCCACGGGTATTACCAATATCCAGTTCCAGAATCAAACCTGCCCCCGCAAAGAGATTTCCCCTCCATGAAAGTGTTTCAGCTCTCCATCCATATCTAAAATTAAGGCACCTTTGTCATCTACCCCGGCGGCGATACCGGCCCAAACCTGAGAACCGGCCTGCAGTGTGACCGGTTGGCCGGCAAATTGATCCAGCTTGGTCCAGGCATCCCGGTAAGCACTAAATCCTCTTTGTGGATATTCGTGCAATAACGGTAACAGCTCATCCAATATCGCAGCCACTAAATGGTTACGCGGTATCCCCGGGCAAATCTGCTGCAAATCCGCCCAAGGCTGATCAATTTCAGTGGCGGTTTCAATGCGCAGGCCACTATTCAGCCCTATGCCGATAACCACAGCACAGCGATCGGTCAGATCCCCCTTGAGCTCAAGCAAAACCCCTGCAAGCTTCCGGCCACGGCACCAGATATCATTGGGCCATTTCAAGCGGATATCCGGTACCGAAAAACGTTCTAATGCCCGCGCCAACGCCACCCCTACCGCGAGGCTCAGTCCCTCCAGGCTTTGCACTCCGCCGCTGAACTCCCAGCCGACAGACAAACTCACCCCAACCCCATAAGGGCTGATCCAGCCTCGACCGCGACGCCCTCGACCAGCACTCTGTCTTTCTGCAAGCATGGCAATAGCATGCCCACTACCCTGCTCCATGCGAGTTAAGAGCTGTGTATTCGTCGAGCCCACCTCGTCAAATAAAATCAGCTCGCGTAAAAGAGCATTGGAATTATCCCCAAGCCCCTCGTAAATCTTGTCCGAAGAGAGCAACTCCAACCCTCCAGGCAAACGGTAACCCCTCCCTTTAACCGATTCGAGAGCCAATCCGTAATGCTCAAGTTTCTTTAATTGCTTCCACACTGCAGCGCGGCTTACTCCAAGGGCTGCACCGAGAGATTCCCCAGAATGCAGATTACCATCAGCCAGTAATTCCAATACCGGGCGTAACTGTTCCAGTGAGCTTTTTGCGATAGTGTCTTGCAAGGTGATCAACTTTTTATATAGCGACGAAAATAACGATGTCCGAGGCTGGTCAACACCTCATAACCAATAGTGCCAGCGTATTCTGCCACCTCATCCACCGTTAGCTCTTTATTGAGAACATCTATGGACTGCAGAGATTCCCGGTCTTGGTCGGATAACGCAGAGATATCGAAAGTAGTGGAATCCATAGATATACGACCGATTATCGGTAGATGGCGACCGCAGGCCCAGCCGCGACCCCGGCCACCCTGAGCCCGGATTATACCGTCTGCATAGCCACCCCGAGCCACTGCCAGCCAGCTTCCTGCTGCAGCCTGTTGGGTCGCTCCATAACCAACAGACTGTTCGCGACTGACAAAACGCTTTTGCACTATCGGTAGACTGAGTGCTACTGTGGGCCTCATTGGATTGGGAGTACCGGGAACCGGGTTAATCCCGTAGAGAGCAGATCCGGGGCGGGCAATATCAAAGTGATAATCCTCACCGAGGAAAATGCCTGAGGAATTAGCGAGGCTCAGCTGCACCTCGGGACACAGTGAACGCAGCCTCTCACCAGCTTCTTTAAAACTGCGCAATTGAAAGCTATTTTGTGGATGGAGCGGCTCATCCGCACAAGCCAGATGGCTGAGAAGGATGCGTATATCCGCGGAGCCAAGTAATTGCCGGTCCCCCAGTAGTAGTTCAAACTCCTCCTCGCTGAGACCCAGGCGCGTCATACCCGAATCCACTTTTACCGCACAGGGAGCCACTAATTCCGCGCGAGCACATATTTCGACCCAATTGCGCAATTGCGCCAGGGTAAACAGTGTTGGTATCAACCCTGCATGGGCACACTCTAATTCTGCCCCATTTCGCACCCCGGTTAGAATAACGATGCGGACCTCGTCCCCCAGCTCTCTACGAAGACGCTCCCCTTCCGCTTGGGTTGCAACAAAGAAGTCCCGGCAGCCTTGCCGGTAGAGGGTCGGCGCTACCTGGGTCATACCTAGGCCATAGGCATCCGCCTTGACCACAGCGCCACAGCGGGCGCCACCAGCCAACTTCTCGGTCAGATCTAGATAGTTATCAGCAATTGACTGCAAATTAATACTCAGCAGCCCCTCGCGGAAGTCATTCATGCCAATACAACTCTCAATTCATCAGCTAGGTAGCCCCAAGCAGGCTCTCACGACTCAAAGCACGTGCACCTACTAATATACACAGCCCAACCAAAGATAGGGTGACCAAGGAGCCAGCAAGAGCCAAGGGTACAGGTATCGCCTCACCTGCCATTAACAGGCTGAGCCATTGTTGCTGCCCGATTAAGGGGGTCAGTTGCCAAGCGGGTGAGTCCAATTTAATGTCAGATAGATTTACTATCATCAGCAATGCGACAGGTAATCCCTGCAAAATGCTCAGCTGGATTTGTGCATCTTTAAAGGACTGGGAGCGCAGGGCCAAAAGAATCTGGAGAACAGCAACCAGCAATGCCAGTGGCAATAACAAAAAACTCATAGCCACCAACTCGGCTATTCCTGCAGAAAACTGCACTCCAATTTCCGCCAGTGGTAAAAGAGTAAATGATAGCGTTAAAACTGCGAGCGAAAGAAGTGACCCAAACCAACCGATACTGGTTACGGCGAGCACTTTCGCCACAATAATCTGCCAACCATTCAAGGGTTGCTGCAATAAGGTTTCGATACTCATGCGCTCCCGCTCTCCCGCAGAGGTGTCGATAGATGGAGCTGCGCTGCATACCATCAACGCCATAATCAATAGCACTGGCACCATAATTCCTAAAATAGCTAACCCCCGGCTGGACGGAGTGCTAACGTCCCTTATTTGTAACTGCCAGGGAGTAAGAACCTGAGGCGCAATACCACGTGCTGATAAACGCTGCTGCATAATTGTTTTCTGTAGGGTACCCAGGCGCTCCTGTATAAGCTGAATACCTCGCCCACCAGATTTACTTGAACCATCAACATACAAATAGACTTTGGGAGACAGGAGATTGCGATAGTCTGTCTCAAATTCTTTGCCTATTTGTAGGACAGCATCATATTTATCCTCAAGAAGTTCACGTGGAATCCCCTCCCTTAACTGATCAATCCGGAAACCAGTTCCATGTAATTGATTCTCTAATAAAGGGGCATAGTCACTACCTACAATGGCAATATTTAAATTGGTTTCGGACACTACCTTAAAAGATAGGGCACCACTTCCAATCATTATTGCTGGAAATAAAAGGGTAAAACCCAATGCAATCATTAAAGCCCGCCGATCACGCCAAACTTCAAGAAGCTCCTTTAGAACCAGTGCTTGGAATTGCTGTGATAAAACATTATCGACAATACTCATGCTACCTCTCCCTGCTGACGCTTCCCTGCCCTTTGACCATAAGCAAGCTTCACGAAACTATCCTCAAGGCTGTTACTACCTGAACGTGTATTGAGTTCGCCCGGGGTTCCACTATCGACAATAGCGCCATTTGCCATGATTAAAACAGTATCGGATAGCTCTACAACCTCAGCCATAATATGGCTCGAAAATAAAATTGCTGTTCCCTCTGACCTCAAGTTTAAAAGAGTTCTACGCAGTAACCTGGCAGCAAGCACATCTAAACCACGGGTGGGCTCATCCAAAATCAGATGGGAGGGCCGATGTACTAGCGCCCGAGCGAGAGACACCTTCATTCTCTCCCCTTGAGAAAACCCTTTTGTTCGACGATTCCAAAGGCTGGATAGCTCTAACTCTTCTCGCACAGATTGCAATGCAAATTCTAATTTATCTCCAGCCAACCCTTGGGCACTGGCGAAAAAGGACAAATACTCCGCTACGGTAAGACGTTCATAAAGTCCCTCCCGGTCTCCAACCACGCCTAACTGCCGACGTATTTCCTTCGGATACTTTGAAACCTCCAGGCCACCAACATAAGCATGCCCACTATCTGCTTTTAGTAAACCGGTAATAATGCGAAGACATGTCGTTTTGCCCGCACCATTGGCACCCAGTAAGGCTGTTATCTGCCCATCAGCAATAGAAAAGTTCAGGTTCTTCAGTACAGGGGTTCCCGAAAACTGCTTACTAACCGAATTAACTCTAATCACTGCCGCTCCCCCCCTGTTCCATTCCTTTTGAATCAGAACCGCCTCTCCGATCCAACTCTGGTCCATAAGCTCCAATCATGAACGGCGGTCTGTGAATATCCTTCACACAAGCTTGATCCAGCTTCACTTCAGGTGAAGTAAGAAATTTATCAATCAAATCAGGAATACAACCTCGAATGGAATTAATATGTCCTCCCCCCATTACTACCAGGTGCTGCTTATTGGAGAGATAATCAAGATCCTTTTGTGCATAGATTGGCGGCGTGATCGGATCCGCTTCACCCGATATTAACAATACTGGATGGTGACGGGGTTCAGGTTTGCTATAAAGCCTTTTAGGCACAGGCCATACATCACAGCCACGAGAAAAAAACTCAAGAAAAGCCCTGCCAATAAAAGCACCAGCAATATCCGCAGCAACTTCTTCCTCGCTGATTCGATGTAACTCCTCTGAGCAGGCAACAGAGAAAGTCAGGCCCAGGGACATTCCCGTTGTTGTATCTGAAAAAAATCCCGCTATACCGGCCAATGGCAAGTAATTACCTGAGCCTGCTTCAGTGATTGCAAATGGCAGTTGCGCAGACGCTTCGGGAGAGTACAAAGCCGCCCGGATCATGCTTTGCAAGGCCCAGAGTGACATGGGTTGCTCGGATATTCTCCCCGTAACTGGATCCGGAAATTTTTTCGCAGCGGAGTCATCCCAGTTAATCAGCAATTGTTCCAATTCTCCCCGCCAATCACCAAACCGGGAGCAGGCTAAATCGGATTGACAGTCTCTCACTAAAGTTTGCAAGGCATGCTCAGCAGCCGAAGCCCCTAAAAACACCTTTGTATCTATAGGTGCTACCGCATCTAGTACCAAGGCAGTTAAACTGTCCGGATACCACTGCTGATAAAGTAAAGCTGTCCGTGTTCCCCAGGAACCACCCCACAGGGAAATCTTCTCGTGGCCGAAATGTTTCCGCACCAGTTCAAGGTCTTCAATGGTCTGGCGGCTACTGAGTGAATTGGCAAATGTTGTTTGTTGCAGGTAGCAATCTGCCAGTGATTTTGAGATCACTTCCAATTCGTTTGGCGTATTGCGATCAATACCGCAGCTAAATGGGCGGGATAATCCTGCACCGCGGCGATCCACCAATACGATTGCACGCGTTTGGTTTATTTTACGAAACTTGTTCAGCAGGATTGCAAGATCACTCGCCGCCTGCCCAGGCCCCCCCGCGAGTAGATAGAGAGGCTCTTCTCCGCTTTCATCCAGCGCGGGAGAAACCATTACGGCCAGTTTAACTTGTGTGTCCTCTTTCCCAACTGTAATCCGAGAACACTGCAATGAGTATTGCCATCCATCAAGATAGCAATCGTCAGCCCCACCATTTCCTTCGGCTGCCATAGCACCATGGGCGATAAAAAAAACCATTACTAAACAACCGAAATATAACCTCCGCATCCATACCACGACAGCTTCTCCTAATCTATTTGTCGAGTACCCCAGTGTATCTAAGCTCAAGTAAACCTGTCCTTTGCCATCCCATGTCAATGAATTGCATTAGCACCCTCCTCCCCACAGTGGTAAGGTTTCCGTTTTAGTTTGCCCATGACTGCACCCATGAGCTTTTCAGACCGTGAAAAACACCTAATCCGAGCCGCCTTTGCCTGGGGCCAGATCACCCAACAGGAAGGTTATACTCTCTCTGACCTGGAAATTGAGAAGTCGGTACTTTTTCGTCGCCTACTCGGTGGTCGACCACCACTCGCATTCCCTCCGCCCTTGCGCCATGGATTCCCCTGGTACGATGTAATCGAAGGGCGCGCTGAACATATTGTCAGCGCTTCAGAGGCGTCACCGGAATGCAGCATCATCGCTCCAGGCTGTAAAATTGGCGATACCTGCATTTTGATTGATGGCGCCTTCTGGCGGGTTGTAGAAACTATCCGCGAGCGGGAAGAATATATCGTCGAGTGGGGTCAATACCCTATGCAGTGGCGCTTAAGAAAACACTGGGAAGTCAATTATGAGATGACCCAGCAGCTACACAGCTTCCGTCGGGATAACCCCAACGAGGAAGTTAGTTTTGACAGCTATCTTGGGCAGCGAGAGTATCGTGAGTTTCGCATCGATGATGATCAGACAGTCTGGCTGTGTGAATGGCAGTTAAGTCGTATAAGTCTCTCTGGTTGGGTTTGGGTTGGCACATTACGCCCTCCAATAGTTAACAACTTAACCTCGATCTATGAGGACTCACTTGGGCCTATGGTTCTCGGTGAAGAGGGTGTGGATAAAGGCACAGCATGGCTTCGTATTGAAGAAGCTGACAAGGAGTCCCGTTTCGTTCAGCTGGAGGGAGAGCATGAGTATCACTTCTTATCTTCAGCTAATGCGATCGCACTAAAGGGCCTACTACACCAGCTCCAAGAAGAAACAGAAACAATTACTATCCTGGACTGGGCCCAGGGTAAGCCACTACGTAGCTTTTCTCTTCCCGCACAGCTGGTTCCTCTTGATGAGCTGAGCCTAAAAGAAATGAATTACGATCTGGTCCCAGAAAATGCCTATGAACCATAGCAAACTATCTTCTGCATACTTCAGCACAACCTAAATAAAAAAGCCCCACTCAGAGGGGCTTTTTTATTTCCCTCTTATTCCACCCAAGCCAAACTTTCGATCACAAAGACTTCCGTGCCACCTTTAATAAAACTGACATCTCTGTCTAAACAGGTAGTTGTTTATAACTGATGACAAGCGGATGAAGAGACGGTTACTAACAGAATCCATGGATAGACCTGTGCATAACTCCGGGATATCCACTTTCAGGCCTTTGTTTCCATAGGGGGTCTTTTAATGGGTAAAAAAACACCACTGATTCTAGGGTGATTTCCACAGGTCGGCCGTTATTAACAGAATGGCTGGATAGACTTGTGTATAACTGTGGTATATCCGCTGCCAGCCTTACAGTTGTGTGACATTGCGCGAGCGCACAAAAAATCACCGGCTTTTTCGTTGGTATTTTTGTGTCACTTTTATCCCTGTCAGGCCCTTTTTTACAGCGGAGATAATTTCTTTATTGGGAAGATTTTTTCCGGGAAGACTACTAGTAGTACTGCGGTAAATTATTTGGGAATGCCATTCCAGGGAAGGTTGCAGTAAAAAATAGCTGGGCGCTCAATTTTTTTCAGGAGAGAAAGCCGCGAGGAGAACTCTTTATTTACAGCCGCGTAAACGTGTTCGACTTTTTAGCGGGGTTTTTCCTGTTTAAATTTTTCAAGGGGTTTCTTTGTCACATTATTTTCTTAGTTTTTATTTTTAGCTTTTCTTTTTTAATTTTTCTTCGTTTCATCTTTGCCTTCTTTTTATTTTTGATTTCTTTTTATTTTTAACTTCCAAGTTTTTGCTTTTCTTCTTTGCGGCTCTTCACGGGTATTTTTTTACACATAAAAAAAGGGCCACCCATTGGGTGGCCCTTTCGGATTAGAAGCCTGACGATGACCTACTCTCACATGGGGAAGCCCCACACTACCATCGGCGATGTTGCGTTTCACTTCTGAGTTCGGCAAGGGATCAGGTGGTTCCACAACTCTATTGTCGTCAGGCAAACTGGCTTGGGTTGGCGCTGGTCTTATAAGCAATGTGCTTGGCCTGCCGTGTTATCGCTGTTTGCCTCGGTCATGTTGTTGACCGGCGATAACCCCAAATAAGTCGGTAAAACAATCTGTAGTAATACACCGCAAGCGATCGTATGTCTCTAACTCACAATCCGCTAGCTTAGCTAGTCGTTAGTAACCATCTCTGTTGTATGGTCAAGCCGCACGGGCAATTAGTACTGGTTAGCTCAACGCCTCACAACGCTTCCACACCCAGCCTATCAACGTGGTAGTCTTCCACGGCCCTTTAGGGGAATCAAGTTCCCAGGGAGATCTTATCTTGAAGGAGGCTTCCCGCTTAGATGCTTTCAGCGGTTATCCCGTCCGAACATAGCTACCCGGCAATGCCACTGGCGTGACAACCGGAACACCAGAGGTTCGTTCACTCCGGTCCTCTCGTACTAGGAGCAACTCTTCTCAAATCTCCAACGCCCACGGCAGATAGGGACCGAACTGTCTCACGACGTTCTAAACCCAGCTCGCGTACCACTTTAAATGGCGAACAGCCATACCCTTGGGACCGGCTTCAGCCCCAGGATGTGATGAGCCGACATCGAGGTGCCAAACACCGCCGTCGATGTGAACTCTTGGGCGGTATCAGCCTGTTATCCCCGGAGTACCTTTTATCCGTTGAGCGACGACCCTTCCATACAGAATCGCCGGATCACTATGACCTACTTTCGTACCTGCTCGACATGTCTGTCTCGCAGTCAAGCGCACTTATACCATTATGCTCATTGCATGATTTCCGACCATGCTGAGTGCACCTTCGTACTCCTCCGTTACTCTTTGGGAGGAGACCGCCCCAGTCAAACTACCCACCATACACTGTCCTCGATCCGGATAACGGACCAGAGTTAGAACCTCAAACATACCAGGGTGGTATTTCAAGGACGGCTCCACAACAACTAGCGTCGCTGCTTCAAAGCCTCCCACCTATCCTACACAAATAGGCTCAAAGTTCAGTGCAAAGCTGTAGTAAAGGTTCACGGGGTCTTTCCGTCTAGCCGCGGGTACACTGCATCTTAACAGCGATTTCAATTTCACTGAGTCTCTGGTGGAGACAGCGTGGCCATCGTTACGCCATTCGTGCAGGTCGGAACTTACCCGACAAGGAATTTCGCTACCTTAGGACCGTTATAGTTACGGCCGCCGTTTACCGGGGCTTCGATCAAGAGCTTCGCCGAAGCTAACCCCATCAATTAACCTTCCGGCACCGGGCAGGCGTCACACCCTATACGTCCACTTACGTGTTTGCAGAGTGCTATGTTTTTAATAAACAGTCGCAGCCACCTGGTCACTTCGACCGGCCTCAGCTTAGGGAGCAAGTCCCATCACCAAAACCGGCGTACCTTCTCCCGAAGTTACGGTACCATTTTGCCTAGTTCCTTCACCAGAGTTCTCTCAAGCGCCTTGGTATTCTCTACCTGACCACCTGTGTCGGTTTAGAGTACGGTTCACTATTGCCTGAAGCTTAGAAGTTTTTCCTGGAAGCAGGGCATCAACCACTTCGTCTCTAAAAGAGACTCGTCATCAGTTCTCAGCCTTAGGGACCCGGATTTGCCTAAGTCCCCAGCCTACAACCTTAAACATGGACAACCAATCGCCATGCTGGCCTAGCCTTCTCCGTCACTCCATCGCAGCAATAGCGAGTACAGGAATATTAACCTGTTTTCCATCGACTACGGCTTTCGCCCTCGCCTTAGGGGCCGACTAACCCTGTCCCGATTAGCGTTGGACAGGAACCCTTGGTCTTCCGGCGGGGAGGTTTTTCACCTCCCTTATCGTTACTCATGTCAGCATTCGCACTTGTGATACCTCCAGCAGACCTCCCGATCCACCTTCAACGGCTTACACAACGCTCCTCTACCATGCCCGAAGGCATCCGCAGCTTCGGTTACCAATTTAGCCCCGGTATATCTTCCGCGCAGGCCGACTCGACTAGTGAGCTATTACGCTTTCTTTAAAGGATGGCTGCTTCTAAGCCAACCTCCTAGCTGTCTGGGCCTTCCCACATCGTTTCCCACTTAATTGGTATTTGGGACCTTAGCTGGCGGTCTGGGTTGTTTCCCTTTCCACGACGGACGTTAGCACCCGCCGTGTGTCTCCCGCGATTGCACTCCTCGGTATTCGGAGTTTGCATGGGGTTGGTAAGTCGGGATGACCCCCTAGCCCAAACAGTGCTCTACCCCCGAGGGTGAGACGCGAGGCGCTACCTAAATAGCTTTCGAGGAGAACCAGCTATCTCCCGGCTTGATTAGCCTTTCACTCCGATCCACAGGTCATCCCCTAATTTTTCAACATTAGTGGGTTCGGTCCTCCAGTTGATGTTACTCAACCTTCAACCTGCCCATGGATAGATCGCCGGGTTTCGGGTCTATTGCCTGCAACTAAACGCCCTATTAAGACTCGATTTCTCTACGGCTCCCCTAAGCGGTTAACCTTGCTACAGACAATAAGTCGCTGACCCATTATACAAAAGGTACGCAGTCACCCCGAA
>NZ_CP174343.1:4015000-4785000 GCF_052468405.1 Microbulbifer variabilis | reverse complement strand
AGAAGCCAAGCGCATGCCCCTGGACGTCAATCTCTCCTCCTTAGATGAAGACACGCTGGAAATTGACAAGCAACTGGCGGCTGTCTCGCCCCGCCAGAGCATTCCCTTGGCGAGTGCGACGGTAGAGGCAATACAGTCCCTGAACCTCACGGTGCGCAACGGAGACACCCTTTCCGATCTGTTCAAGCGTGCCAAAGTGAGCGCAGGCGAAATGTATCAGCTGCTTGGCAGCGGCAAGGAAGCTAAGAAACTAGCGCGTCTGACTCCCGGTGAAGAGCTGACATTTAAGGTCAACTCCGAAGGCCAACTGCAAAGTCTGGAACTACAGAGAGACCGTCTCAACCAAGTCAAATTTACCCGCGCAGAGGGTAATGACTTCCAGCATACGTTGGTACAGCGCCAGCCTGACAGCCACCCCGCCTATCGCCTGGCTCAAATTGACAGTTCCCTGTTTGTTGCCGGAAGTGAGGCCGGTCTGAGTGATAGCCTGATTATGGAAGTGGCTGATGTGTTCAGCTCCGATATCGATTTTGCACTGGATATACGCCAGGGCGACACCTTTAGCGTGATGTTTGAAGAGAAATTCCTGGATGGGGAAAAAATTGGCAACGGCCCCATTCTAGCGGTCAGTTTTACCAATCAGGGCCGCACTTACAGTGCAGTGCGCTACATCGACAGTAGCGGCGACGCCAATTACTACACGCCTGAAGGCAAAAGCATGCGCAAGGCATTTATTCGTACGCCGCTGGATATAGTGCGCATCAGCTCCCACTTTAATCCACGGCGCTTGCACCCGGTTTTCAAGTCGCGCCGCCCTCACAACGGCACAGATTATGCCGCCCCGCGTGGCACCCCGGTTTACTCGACAGGGGATGGCCGTGTGATCGCATCCGGTTACAGTAAGCCCAACGGCAATTATGTATTTATTCAGCACGGAGAACGTTACGTTACCCGCTACCTACACCTGACCAAACGCAAAGTGAAGAAAGGTCAACGAGTAAAACAGCGCCAAGTAATAGGCACTGTAGGCTCAACCGGGTATGCAACCGGTCCACACCTGCACTACGAATTCCTGGTGGACGGAAGACATCGGAACCCTGCAACAATTGTGCGCAAGCTTCCCAAAGCCAAGTCAGTGCCGTCCTCTGAAATGACGCGCTTCAAAAACCAGACTCAACCTCTGCTGGCAAAACTGGAAAACTACCAGGGCCCAGCATTGGCCAAACTTGACGAAAACAATTGATAAAGCGCCATTCAATATGCCCGATCTTTTTATCGGTCTGATGTCCGGCACCAGCGTCGATTCCATCGACGCTGCACTGGTCGATTTTGGCGGCGAAGAGAGAATCAAGCCGCGTATCCTGGCAGCTCTGGGCCAACCGATTCACCCCTCGCTGCGTGATGCCATCCTAGCCCTCTGCGCCCCAGGTCCCTCTGAACTGGATCGTGCCGGACAGTTGGACCGACAGCTCGGCCAGGCTTTTGCCGAGGCCACCAATACCCTGTTGGCCCGTGCCGGTATTGAGGCCAGCGCAGTAACCGCAATTGGCAGCCACGGACAAACTGTGCGGCACCGCCCGCCAGGCACTGTGACCTCCCCCTTCACTTTACAACTGGGGGACCCGAACACTATCGCAGCTTTGACTGGTATCAGTACGGTAGCGGACTTCCGCCGACGCGATATGGCCCTCGGAGGCCAGGGTGCGCCACTGATGCCCGCATTTCACCGCGCCGCTTTTAAAACCGAGGGCAATCGCGCCGTGGTGAATATCGGTGGAATGGCCAATATCACCGAGCTGACAGCCGATGGCAGTGTATATGGTTACGATACCGGGCCCGGCAACGCCTTGCTGGACTATTGGGTGAACCTACATAAGAAGCAACCGTTTGACCGGGATGGCGCCTGGGCCGCTGGTGGTCGTGCCCACCCCGAGTTGCTCAATCGCCTGATGTCAGATCCCTATTTTGCTGCGGAGCCTCCCAAGAGCACCGGCCGTGAAACCTTCAATGCCAGCTGGCTGGAGCAGGCGCTAGCTGGCCTGGAGCTGTCTCCTGCAGACGTGCAGGCAACCCTGTCGGAAGTAACTGCCGCCAGTATTGCCGAGGCTGTGCATTTGTTCGCTGATGGGGGGGAACTACTGATTTGTGGGGGCGGGGCCAAAAATAAAGATCTGCTGTCTCGGCTGCAGAGACGACTGCCAACCTGGTCAATTACCGATACCGGCACTTATGGAATCGATGCCGACTGGCTCGAAGCTGTGGGCTTTGCCTGGCTGGCCCGGCAGACTCTACTCGGCCTGCCCGGCAACTGCCCCGGAGTCACAGGAGCAAAAAAAGAGGCTGTTTTGGGCGCCATTTACTCCCCCTGAAACACCGCTCAAATCGCCTAAAGTGCGGCTCAGATCGAGAAGGAGGAGCCGCACCCACAGGTTGAGGAAGCATTGGGGTTCTGCACCACAAAGCGAGATCCGGCCAAACCCTCTTCGTAATCAACATTGGCGCCAACCAAGTATGGATAACTCATGGCGTCAACCAGTACCTGGATACCATCTTTCTCAATGATGGCATCGTCTTCGGCAACCAGTTCATCGAAGGTAAAACCGTATTGGAATCCTGAGCAGCCACCACCGGTGACGAACACCCTGAGCTTGAGCTCCGGGTTGCCCTCCTCTTCCAACAGGCTCTTTACCTTGGCCACAGCTTTATCGGTGACTACCAGTGGCGCAGGAGAAAAGGATACAGCTTCTGACATAAGTCTCTCTCAACTCATCGGGACATTCGCAGCTCGCATAAAAGCTATGCAGAATGCAGCTACGGGGGCGTCATCTTGCTTAAACCCAGGAAACCAGTCAAGTATTTGCGAGCAACAGGCTCTGGTGCTACTCACCTGCCAGGCCTGTCGAGTGGGCTTCAGGAAGCCTCGATGACAGTCTCATCTTCCGAGTAACCGATCATGGGGGGCTCACCAGCGGAGCTAATATCCACGTTGGAAACCAGGGCCCCGTTCACCTGGGCACCCTTTACCATCTCAATCAGCTTATAGTGCACATTGCCTTCCACCATAGCCTTGGCCGCCAGCTCCAGGTGGCGCGTGGCGTACACATCGCCATTCACGTTTCCGTTAATCACCACCTGAGGAACACGGATCTCTCCCTCTATGATTCCGCCATCGACTATCTGCAGGCGCGCATCACTATCGCTATGAGCGGTGACATTGCCTTTTACCTTGCCCTCAATGACCAGATTGCCACGAAAGTGAATATCCCCAGATACTTCTGTCTGGCGCGCAATTAGGGTCGTGTGGTTACTACCGGAACTGGCCATAGCTACTTGTTTCTCTTTTTTTCTCAACATAATCCCTAAAACCTCATGCCTCTGGCATTAATGCTAGCTTTTCTGTACCAGCCAACCGTAGCGCTGTTCGATATTGAATCCCTTGCGCCCGGTAGACTTAAGCGATAACTCCACCCCTTCAGGAACAAAGCCCTCGGGGAGGCGCAGTTCGCCCTCAATATTCTGGAAGTATTTAAAACGCAGTGGAATGGATACGCTCTCCACCTGGTCAGACAAATCTTTTAGTGGGTAGCTTTTCAGCTCTCCATCCTGGCGCCCCACCACAGTGAAAGTGGCTGAGCCTTGAACCACGTTGCGTTGCACCGCCGACTGCTGGACTTGTAATTTGTATTGGTAACTCCGCGCATCAGCCGTCTGCGAAAGAATAAAGCGGCCTATAGATACTCCCTCACCACCATCTGCCGGGGCCATAACGCCGCGGTAAAAAGAGATTTCCTGCTTTAGCTCTGCGATCTGGTTTTCTTTCTGCACAAGCTCGGTTCGT
This sequence comes from Microbulbifer variabilis, assembly GCF_052468405.1. NCBI lineage: Bacteria > Pseudomonadati > Pseudomonadota > Gammaproteobacteria > Cellvibrionales > Microbulbiferaceae > Microbulbifer > Microbulbifer variabilis. Next base: position 4,781,162 of record NZ_CP174343.1, on the reverse strand, counting down.
ACAGTCTCACTGGCCTGCTCACCAATCGCCAGGGACTGCTCAGCAGTTGCTGCACGCATGCGCAGAGTTTCATTTTCACTGTTCAACGCCTCAAGGCGCCCCAGTACCCTTGTGTACTCCCTCGTTTTTTCATCGAGGTTTTTACGCAGTTGATACTGTCCGGCGTAGTAAGAGCTGGCGGAAGTAACCAGTACCAACAGGGCGACACCACCTGCTGTGATTACACCTGAAAAGGGGCGATGGGGCACCACTTTCATACGGTACTGCTTGCTGCCTTTCACTCTGAGCTCCCAAAAATCCGCTACGGCTTAACCGGGTTTTATCGATTGTCGTATTTTTTTGATTCTAAGGCAGCAGCGCCGGGCTCTCCAAGCCCAACGTCTCAGTTAGGCCAAACATAATGTTCATATTCTGTATCGCCTGGGCAGAAGCGCCCTTGGCGAGGTTATCGATTACCGACATTACCAGCAGAGTATCCCGACCCTGGGGCTGCATCACGGAAATACGACACATATTCGTACCTCTCACACTACGGGTTTGAGGGTGACTGCCAGCGGGGAGAACATCCACAAAAGGCTCATTCTGATAGCGATTTTCAAACAACTGCTGCAATTCCAGTGGTGACATATCTGTCTTGGACTTCGCGAACAAGGTTGCGTGTATGCCCCGGATCATTGGCAGGAGATGTGGAACAAAGGTCACCTGGGCAGGGCTCGCCTCACAGGGTTGGACCCGTCGTAGCCCCTGCTCAATTTCGGGTAAGTGGCGATGGCCAGCAGCCCCATAGGCGCGGAAACTGTCGTTGTTTTCAGCCAATATCAAATCCGTCTTACCCTGGCGACCCGCACCGCTGGCACCACTAGCAGCGCTGGCGATTAAGCCCGCTGGTTCAATAGCGCCCGCCTCCAATAGTGGAATCCAGCCCAGCTGAATCGCAGTGGGATAACAACCTGGGCAGGCCACCAATTGAGCACCAGCTATCTCGGCACGATTTACTTCCGGTAATCCGTATATGGCCTCCTGGGCCAACTCGGGAGCAGCATGCTCCTGGCCATACCACTGCTCCCAGATGGAAATATCTTTGAGGCGGAAATCGGCGGAGAGGTCGATAACTCGTACACCTCTTTTAATTAACGCCGGCACCTGGGCCTGGGCAACCCCATGGGGAGTGGCAAAAAATACCACATCACAAGCGGACAATTGCTCAATATCCGGCTCACAAAAAGCCAAGTCATAATGGCCTCGCAAGCTGGAAAATAACTCCGCCACCGGGGTGCCTTTCAAAGAGCGGGAGGTGATTGCGGTAACTTCTGCTTGCGGATGTGTCGTCAAAAGCCTTAGCAGTTCAACACCTGTGTAGCCGGTGCCACCAACAATTGCTACCTTAATCACCTTGCTAAAATCTCCCGGTAAATCTGCCAACTGAGACGATAATCATAAAACCAGCCAAGCACTCTACCATAAGCCCCAGCACTTGAAGGATGTGCAGTGTCACAGCGCCCTAGGAAATTACTGAAAAACGCGTTAGCTCGGTGTTTACCCAAGACAAATAGCTTGGAACACGTGCGTTTGCAACTCTCTGCCAAGGAGGCTTTAGCGCCACTAGTGGGTATGGCATTAATTACTGGGCTATTGGCTGGAGGTGTAACTATTCTCTTCCGCCTGGCAATGGAGTGGCCTACAACATTTTTCCTGTCAGTCCCCCAAAATTATGAATCCTTATCGCCTTTCTGGCGATTTGCCCTACCTGTGCTGGGCTCACTGGTGATCGGCATTATCTATCTGCTACTCAGCCCCAAGCGCTACGACGTCGGTGTGGTGCATGTTCTCGATCGCCTCTATAACCATCAGGGCAAAATGCCAATACAAAATGCTCTACTGCAGTTTTTTGCCGGCGCCATTGCTCTGATCAGCGGCCACTCTGTAGGACGTGAGGGGCCTGCTGTACACCTTGGAGCCGCCAGTGGCAGCTGGCTAGCACGTGTACTGCACCTGCCCAATAACTCGGCACGCAGCCTGCTGGGCTGCGGTGTAGCCGCAGCTATCGCCGCATCTTTTAATACTCCTTTGGCCGGGATGGTGTTCGCCATGGAAGTGGTGATGCTCGAGTATTCAGTGGTGGGTTTTTTACCTGTCATGTTGGCTGCAGTGACTGGCAGTGCCATCACCCAAATTACCTTTGGGCGTGAGCCAGACTTTAACGTTCCGGCTATCCAGCTTAACTCCCTCGCAGAGCTGCCTATCCTATTTCTCTGCGCACTCGCAATCGGACTCTTGGCAGCTCTATTTATTTGGGCCCACCGCAGCCTGACACGCCAACAGTATCGCTCCCCGCTACTGCGCTTCTTACTGGTGGGACTTGTAACCGGCACCTTAGGCATTTGGGTACCTGAAATTCTTGGTGGTGGCTACGACACCCTGCAAATGGCAATGCTGGGAGAATTGGGCATCGCCACATTAACGGTAATTGTTGCCGCCAAGTTGGTGGCAACAGCACTGGGTTCGGGGCTGGGTATCCCCGGAGGAGTCATAGGCCCAGCCCTGATTCTTGGTGCCTGCCTGGGGGGGATCGCCGGAGGCCTCGCCAATATGTGGCTGGGACCACACACCGCCAGCCCGGGCTTTTATGCAATGGTGGGTATGGCCGCAATGATGGCGGCAATGCTCAATGCTCCACTGGCAGCTTTGCTGGCAATTCTCGAACTGACCTACAATCCGAATGTCCTGTTCCCAGGCATGATGATGATCGTAGTAGCGATGCTTATTAGCAGACAGGTATTCGCCACCCGGGGGATTTACCAGGAAACCTTACGCGCCTTGAACAAGGCCGGGACCCCCACCTGGCGCCAACAAATGCTCAGTAGTGTCGGCGTAGCCAGCCAAATGGACAGAAACTTTGTCGTTGAACCAAGGGAAATCCCAGTTGATCAGGCGAGAGAGTTAATCGCTCAACACCCCCAGTGGATTTTGATCGACCTGCCCGATGAACCCGCTCCGCAATTGTTGCGTGCTGCCGACCTGGCCACATTTTTACAGGGTGCCGAAAAAGGTGGGGATACAGAAACCACAGTAAAACAAGAGGAGGAAAAACCTGGGCAGCCCCCCCTCATAGACCTGCTTAAAATTCCTGGCGAGCGTAAACAAATGGCCGAACTAAATTGGTGCGCCACCCTGCTCGAAGCCCAGCAAAAACTGAAAAGCACTGGAGCCGATGCCCTGTATATCAGTCGCCATCAGAGCGGCTCACTGGACAATCGCATCGCGGGCATTATTCTGCCACTACAGATCGATAACTTTTACCGGAAATAAAATAATTTCGCGTTTCTTTTTGAGGGGATATTCAATGCTGTGGATCAAGGCTTTTCACATTATCGCCATGGTGTGCTGGTTTGCTGCGCTTTTCTACTTGCCACGCCTTTTTGTCTACCATGTCGATGCCACAGACGCCGTAAGTCGCGATCGCTTTTGCATTATGGAGCGACGCCTGTACCGCGGTATCGCCATTCCCGCGATGATCGCTACCGTAGCTCTAGGCATCTGGCTCTACAGCCTAAACCCGGCTTACTACACATCCGCAGGCTGGATGCACGCGAAACTTACCTTTGTCGTGCTGTTACTGGCCTATCATCATATGTGTGGAGCCTATGTGCGTAAGTTTGCCCAGGGTACCAATACCCGTAGCGGACGCTATTTTCGTATTTTTAATGAGGTTCCGACTGTAGCCTTGTTTGCCATTGTGATTCTGGCTGTGGTCAAGCCATTTTAATTTGGCGCAGAATCATTCTTTGTATCGGGCAGCCAGCAACTAAAATTAGGCGCACAGCTTTTGGCAGTCATGTAGATTTTCTATGGATACACCGCAGCCCGTTATTCTGACCGTCACCCACCATGACCCTAGCGGCAGTGCAGGAATAGCCGCAGATACGGAGACGGCTGTCAGCCTGGGCTGCCATGCTGCCTCCGCGGTTTCCGCCATCAGTGTGTGTAACACTGGCGAACTGCTTGGGGTTGCTCCAGTAGATGAAAGCTTGCTAGTAGAGCAAACCCGCACAGTTCTGGAAGATATGCCGGTAGCTGCAATCAAGGTGGGATACCTGGGCTCCGTAGAGAATGTTCGGGCACTGCACAGCGTATTGCGGGACTACCCCGATATCCCGGTAGTGATCGACCCCGATGCCACACTGGCGGATAAGGAAAGTGTGTTGGCCCCCCCACTATGGGAAGCCATGGCCTCCCTACTACTCCCCTATGCCACCATGGTCTGCCCAAATCGCCGCGAAGCCCGCGCTATGGCGGTGGAGGCCGATACCCATGACGCCATGGCCCAGGAGCTGCTTGAAAGCGGTTGCCGCTATCTGTTACTTACTGGCGTACCCCATGAGCAACAGCTACAAAACCGTCTCTATGACGAACGTGGCCTGATCCGGGAATTCCACTGGGAACGGTTGCCACCAGCGGCCTATGGGGTCTGCGGAACCCTGGCCACAGCGATCGCCTGCCATATTGCCCACGGCCTGACCATCATTGAGGCTGTCAGTCGCAGCCAACAGTATGCCTGGAGCGCCATTCGCGACAGCCGCCGCCTGGGTATGGGGCGGCCGATACCCAATCGCCTTTTCTGGTGTGAGCGCTAAAGCCTCTCCCTGCCCGACAAGTGACTTGCCGCATCGGTGTGAAAATCGGTGCGACCCGCCGGCCAACCCGAAATCCACACCCCCTGTGATCTCCACATTGTCCTCAAGGCCTGTCGCCGCGATAATGGTCCGCTGATTCTTGGCCTATTCCGTAATTTCTGAATGAATTCTATGAGTAAATCCGAGCAGCTCTTCGCAGAAGCACAGCAGTACATTCCCGGCGGCGTTAACTCTCCGGTACGGGCTTTCCGCGCGGTTGGCGGTACGCCGGTATTTATCCGCCGTGCCGAGGGCGCCTACCTCTACGACGCTGATGACAAGCGCTATATCGACTATGTACAGTCCTGGGGGCCCATGGTTTTAGGCCACGCCCACCCCGAAGTCATCGAGGCCGTTGTGGAGCAGGCTCAATCCGGCCTCAGCTTTGGCGCTCCCACCGAGCTGGAAACCGAGCTGGCCGAGGAACTCTGCCGGCTATGGCCAAATATGGATCTGGTGCGCTTCGTCAACTCCGGCACCGAAGCCACAATGAGCGCCATTCGCTTGGCACGCGGTTATACCGGACGGGATAAGATTGTGAAGTTTGAGGGCTGCTACCACGGCCATTCAGACTCATTGCTGGTCAAAGCCGGTTCCGGCGCCCTGACCATGGGCGTGCCCTCCTCCCCAGGGGTGCCTGCCGCCCTTGCGGACCACACCATCACCCTGAGTTACAACGATCCAGATGCTGTACGCGCCTGCTTCGAAGAGTTCGGTGATCAGATCGCCTGCATTATCGTCGAACCCGTAGCCGGTAATATGAACTGTATTCCCCCGGTGCCCGGCTTTCTGGAAACCCTGCGGGAAGTCTGCGACCAGCACGGCGCCCTGTTAATTCTTGACGAGGTAATGACCGGTTTTCGCGTGAGCCTGACTGGCGCTCAGGGCTTTTATGGTATCGAAGCCGATATTACTACCCTCGGTAAAGTAATCGGTGGCGGTATGCCAGTAGGCGCCTTCGGTGGCAAACGCAAAATTATGGAGCAGATAGCTCCACTGGGGCCGGTTTATCAGGCAGGCACCCTGTCCGGAAATCCGGTGGCCATGGTGGCAGGCCTGGAAACCCTACGCTTGGTAGAGGAGAGCGACTTCTACAAGCCACTGGTAGCCAGGACAGACCGCCTGGTGGAAGGCATTCTCGCTGCCGGGAAGACAGCAGGTATTCCTGTTACGGCCAACAAAGTTGGCAGCATGTTCGGCTTTTTCTTCACCGAGGAGTCAAAGGTCACCAATTACCAGCAGGTAATGGCATGCAACAATGAGCGCTTTAATCGCTTCTTCCACGGCATGCTCGAGGAGGGGGTCTATCTGGCACCAGCATCCTACGAGGCCGGGTTTATGTCCGCGGCTCACACCGATGAGGATATTGAAGCAACCATAGCCGCTGCAGAAAAAGTCTTTGCACGCCTCGACTGATTGCCCCCGCTACAGCACCTGCCGCCCGCAGGTGCTGCACTCCAACACTAAATCCCATTTTACCACTCGCACAAATCACAACCATTTCTCAGGTATTGGCGCGCTTCGACGCATAAGTCTTGTGTATTGTTAAAGCATCTACAAAAATGTATACATAATTTAAAAGGTATACATTTTGAATAAATCGCCACTTTTAGATACCAGCCTCTCCACTGTCAGCGCCGGGTTCATCACAGTTCTGGTAGGAGTGGCCAGCTCAGCAGCGATTGTTTTTGAGGCCGCACGGGCTGCCGGTGCCGACCAGCTAATGACCGGCTCATGGATCGGTGCCCTCGGATTGGGAATGGGGCTAACCTGTATCGCCTTTTCCTGGTATTACCGGGCTCCCGTGATTACTGCGTGGTCGACCCCAGGCGCAGCATTGCTGGCCACCAGTCTCACCGGGATTCCGATTACCGAAGCTATTGGAGCTTTCGTCTGCAGCGCCATATTAACTCTGCTGGTAGGCCTTTCTGGAGCCTTTGACCGGGTCAATCGTCTGGTACCAACCCCCATCGCCAGTGCCATGCTCGCAGGTATACTGTTGCAATTTGGCCTCTCTGTATTCACATCCCTGCAAGCCCAGCCAATTCTTGTTGGCGCTATGTCCCTAACCTACATAGTTGGGCGGAGATGGGCGCCGCGGTATGCCATTCTTTTGGTACTCATGGTCGGGGTCTCAGCCTGCTGGAAGCTACAATTGATCGCTTTCGATCAAATCCACTGGCAAGCCGCACAACCCGTATGGGTTACTCCGGAGTTTCGCCTTTCCACTTTGATCGGTATTGGACTGCCTTTGTTTATCGTCACTATGACCTCCCAGAATCTGCCCGGTGCCGCAACTCTGGCTGCCAGCGGCTATGGAAGAGTGCCCATTTCCCCAGTCATCAGCGGTACGGGCCTGGCTTCCCTACTACTGACCCCTTTTGGCGGGTTTGCCTTCAACCTGGCCGCTATTACGGCGGCAATTTGCACCGGTCCTGAGGCGCATCCCAATCCAGACAAGCGCTATACCGCCGGTATTGCGGCCGGTATCTTTTATCTAATCGTGGGCTTGTGTGGTGCCAGCGTAGTGGCATTATTTAGCGCTTTTCCACAGGAATTAATCGCCGGCCTTGCGGGCTTGGCATTGATAGGGGTCATTGGCAATAGCCTGGCAAGTGCTACGGCAGAAGCAGAACATCGAGAAGCGGCAATCATCACATTCTTAGTCAGCGCTTCAGGTATTAGTTTGTTTGGTGTCAGCTCCGCATTTTGGGGGCTACTGGGCGGGCTCGCCTGTTACTGGCTTTTTAACCGCAGGAGTTCATAAGCTCCAATGGGCCTATACGATAAAATCAAAGCAGATCTACAGCGGGGGCGCTTCATCCCAGGGCAAGTATTAAGGCAGGTTGAACTTGCTGAACTCTACGATGTAAGCCGTATCCCGGTACGGGATGCCCTGCATCAACTTCGAAATGAAGGCTGGCTCTCACCACACGGCAAGCGCGGTGTTGCAGTGCCTCAGTTTGACCCTATCGAAGTAGAGGACCTCTACCTGATGCGTATGCGCCTCGAGCCCCTATTGCAGACCCTGGCGCTAGATAAGCTCAGTGGGGAAGTACTGGGGCGAGCCAACGATATTCTCGATTCGATGGAGGCCAACCCCCAAATGTCCGCCGAACTAATCGGCAACCTGAATTGGCAGTTCCATGCCTGCATTTACAAGGCAGCCGAGCGACCAACGCTTTTTTCTGCAGTGGAACAACTACACCGCCAGTGTGAACGCTATATCGGTTACCAATCCCGCAGCCTGCAATACCAAAACACTAGCCAGGGGGAGCATTTCTCCATTCTCAAAGCCCTGAAAAGGGGAGATAGAGAGCTAGCCACAACATTACTGACACAACATATTGAAGCCGCCGGTAAATCACTGGTGCGCTATCTGCGCTCAGCTCAACCCTGAATGGAGGCTAACTGCGGGGACTTATGGAGCCTCCGAAATCACCGCGGTAAGCAATTTGATATGATGGCCGCCAATTGTGGCTGCAGGATTTCTGCAGCCTTATGGATAGTCGGAGTAAATGCCCTATGAGTCAAAGTCTCGGCCGCGGTGCCTATCCCAACACCCGCCTGCGCCGCCTGCGTGCCCAGGATTTTTCGCGTCGCCTGGTGCGTGAAACCCAGCTCAGTTGCGATGACCTGATCCTGCCGCTGTTTGTAATCGAGGGGCGCAACGAAACCCAAAAGGTAGCCTCTATGCCAGGGGTGGAGCGCCTGAGTGTGGATTTGTTGGCGAGAAAAGCGAAGCTACTGCAGCAACTGGGCATCCCCGCAGTGGCCCTGTTTCCCGTGGTAGATCCCTCGGCAAAATCAGACTGCGCCAGTGCCGCCCACGATGCCGATGGCTTGGCCCAGCGCGCCGTGCGTGAGCTGAAAGATGCTGCGCCTGAGCTGGGCGTCATTACCGATGTAGCCCTGGACCCCTTTACCAGCCACGGCCAGGACGGGCTGATGGACCACAGCGGTTATATCGTCAACGATGAAACTGTAGAAGTACTGGTGCAGCAGGCTCTATCCCATGCAGCTGCCGGTGCAGACATGGTCGCACCTTCAGATATGATGGACGGTCGCATCGGCGCCATTCGCCAGGCTCTCGAAGGGGCAGGCCACACCAATACCCTGATTATGTCCTACGCGGCCAAGTACGCCTCTGCCTACTACGGTCCCTTCCGCGACGCGGTTGGCTCAGCGGGCAATTTGAAAGGCGGCAGTAAAGCCAGCTACCAGATGGACCCAGCCAATACCGATGAAGCCATACACGAGTGCACTCTGGATCTGCAGGAAGGTGCTGATATGGTGATGGTTAAACCGGGTATGCCCTATCTGGATATAGTACGTAGGGTGAAGGAAGAATTGCGAGTGCCCACCTTCGCCTACCAGGTGAGCGGAGAGTACGCGATGCACTGTGCCGCCTTCGAGAACGGCTGGCTACAGCGGGAGGCTGTTATCTTGGAATCACTGCTCGCCTTTAAGCGCGCCGGTGCAGATGGCATCCTCACCTACTTCGCCGAAGAGGCCGCACGACTGCTGCAGAGCTAGTCGTCAAGAATCGCGCGCGACTCTCGGTCACGCGACTTAAGTCAGGGCCACTGGTCTTCCAGTGCCGGGCCTATCGGCTGAGCCTCCTCTACGGGGGCGCCGCCAGGGCCCGATTCAAAAGATTGGTTGCGGGGGAGCTCGACGGGCTCTTCTTCGTACCCCCGATCAACACCAAATTCTTCCGCATCATCACCACGCAACTGTTCCTGCATTTGGCGACGACGCTGCTCACGCAGCTGCTGCTCGCTGGGATCTACACCCCAGCCGGGAGTCATTTGCTCCCGCGGTGCCGCCTCTGAGCGCCCATTGCCAAACAGGTTGCGAAACCAGCGCCAACGATCACGCCCGCGACATTCCGGTGCCGGCTGCAGGCGCGTCTCGTAGGAGAAAGGAATTTCATATCCGCCACGACAGTAGTCCGGGTCCATATATTCGCCGCGTGCATTCACCGACTTGACCTCCACCCCCCGCGGCGGCTCCACAGGCCCATGCTCATGGGGCAGCTTGCGCATGATCTCTGTCCAAATTGGCAGTGCACCGGTAGACCCCGTCAGGCGAGTGCGCTCATTGTCATCGCGCCCGAGCCAAACCACTGCAGTAATCTCCGGAGAGAAACCGGCAAACCAGCTGTCGCGGTTATTGTTGGTAGTTCCGGTTTTACCTGCAAATGCCACACTGCTAGGTAAACGCTTGGCAGACCTGCGTCCGGTACCCTCACGCATAGCCTGCTCCAGACCCCAGCGGAGCAGGTAGGCCGGTACCGCATCAACTCCGCGATGGGCACGGCGACGGAAGTTCTGGACACGCCCGCCACCGGCATCGGAGACTGCCAGCAAAGTGCGCGGCTCCACAGTTTCGCCACCGTTGGCAATAGTCTGATACATGCCAGCCACTTCAAATGGTGTCATTTCAACGGCACCCAGTAACATCGCCGGCACCTTCGGCAGGCTGGTTTCCACTCCCAGACGGCGAATGGTCTGACGCACATTCTGCAGCCCCAGATCCAGCCCCAGGTGCGCTGTGGCAAGGTTGTAGGATTTTGCAAGCGCTACGTAAAGAGGTACCTGGCCGTGGGCTAGCTTGTCGAAATTCTGCGGCATCCACACATCGCCGTCCGCCTCTTCGATGCGCACAGGCGCATCGTCAATAAGCGTCGCCAGATTGTACTCTTCTGGGCGCTCAAGGGCAGTGAGGAAGACTGCGGGCTTGATCAGCGAGCCCACTTGCCGGCGGGCCTCAAGCGCGCGGTTAAAGCCCGGATAATCCGGATCGCGGTCTCCCACCATCGCCAGCACGTTACCGCTGCGGTTGTCCATCAGCACGGTGGCGGCCTGTAAAGTATTGACCTTAATTCCCCGGTCCTTTTCCAGCTGCAGGACCCCATTACTGATAGCCTCTTCGGCCAGCTTCTGTACCGAAGGCGACAAGCTGGTATAGATCCTCAAGCCCGCGGTCCGCAGCTCTTCATAGGAATAGTAGGGGCGCAATTCCGCCAATAACCGCTCTGTGAAAGCAGGGTAAGGGTTTTGCGCAGTCACTCCACCTTTCACCACCCCCAAGGGTTTGGCCGCATAGAGTTCGAACTCAGCCTGGGAAATTAACCCCTGCTCCAGCATTAGTTCCAATACAGTGTTACGACGCTCGAGTGCACGCTCGGGGTGTCGCCAGGGATTGTAGTAAGAAGCGCCCTTGGCCAAACCCACCAGTAATGCCACCTGATGCGGTTCCAGGGTGTCCAGTGGCTGCTGGAAGTAAAATTCAGAGGCCAGCCCGAAACCATAGATGCCTCGGGCGCCCTGCTGTCCGAGCCAAACCTCGTTGATGTACTCCTGCAGGATGTAGCCTTTGTCGTAGTGGATCTCCATCAAAACTGCCATCAGCGCTTCATTAATTTTTCGCTGCAGGCTCGGCTTGTGATCAAAAAATATATTTTTCACCAGCTGCTGAGTGATGGTGGAACCACCTTGTACCAGACGCCCGGCCTTCACGTTGGCAACCATGGCACGAGCAATACCCCGAGGGGATATACCAAAATGGTTGAGGAAATCCTGGTCCTCCACAGCAATCAGAGTATTGGCCACCAGCGGCGGGATATCGCTAAATCTTACAGGGTTGCGATCATCACCACCTCCGAGCAAGGAGCCAATATTGGCCGCATCCAGGCGGAATTCCGCGATGCGCTGCCCATCGCTATCGCGCAGATTGCTAATCTCATCGTTGCGCAGGCGGAAAGAAACCACTGCCGCCGGCTCTCGGCCATTGGAGTGAATAAAATCGCGACGCCAAACAGAGTAATCCATGCCATTTTGGGACCAGGAACCGGGCTCGCTGAGGGTTTCCTGCTTGCGGTAATTAAGTGCTGCAAACTCGGAGGCTAATTCATCCGGATGCATCACCATCCCTTCGCGCAAAACCAGGGGACGAGCATAGACTCGCGCCGGCAGCTGGTACTGGCGGCTATCCAGACGCTCTCGCAGTTGTACATCCAGGTAGGCCATATAACCAGCAAGGGAGAGTGCTCCCACCAGAGCCAGCAGGAACAGGAATTTGAGCCAGCGGTATCGTCTCTTCGGCTGTGACGCTTTGCCGCGCCGGCGTTTGGTCGAGGCCATAAAAAGAGGTATCCAGCTGCCAGGTCAGTACATCAATTGACAGCGGGGCACGACAGCCCAGTCACTATCTTTGGCAGGGTACCAGCTGGTGGCAGCTCCACTGGTATCTTGCCTCCGGCACCCGGACCGGTGCCTTTGGGGAACATCCCTGAACCACCTGACTCCCACGCCAGAATAAATACTGGCCGGTCGTAAATCGAAGTGCTACGACTTGTTCGTGGATTGACCACAAGTACGCCCTATTAGTTCATATTGAGGCTTAACGCGCCTTTATAAACAATGCCTCGCTGAAGTCAAACCTACCGCCTTGCACTTGCTGTAATCACAGCCATAATGCGGCGGAAATCTAGACAAATACCCCGAAAAGGATAGATATGAGGCAATACGATCTCTACGGCATTGGCGCCGCCCTGCTGGATACGGAAATTGAAGTATCCGACACGGACTTGTCAGCCCTCGGTGTTGAAAAGGGAATCATGACTCTGGTCGACGATGCCAGGCAGCAGCAGCTTGTAGATGACCTGCAGGATCACTTGGTCACAGCCAAGCGTGCCTGCGGTGGCTCTGGCGCCAACACTGTAATTGCTGCCAGCTATTTCGGACTGAACACTTTTTACTCCTGTAAAGTTGCTGCAGATGATAATGGCGATTTTTATCGCAATAATCTCAGTGCCGCAGGCGTCGACTATCCTGCCAGCCTGCAGGAAGCCGATGGGGGTACCACAGGCAAGTGCCTGGTACTGATTACCCCGGATGCCGAACGCAGTATGAATACCTACCTGGGTATTAGCGAGAAGTTGTCTGTGGCCGAACTGGACAATGAAGCTCTGGCATCCTCCCAATGGGCTTATATCGAAGGCTACCTGGTCTCTTCCGAGACCGGCCGTAAAGCAGCGATCACCCTGCGCGAGCAGGCACAACAGGCTGGAGTGAAAACCGCCCTGAGCCTGTCTGATCCGGCAATGGTACAGTTCTTCGGCGAAGGCCTGCGGGAAATGATTGGTGGTGGCGTAGATATCCTATTCTGCAACCGCGATGAAGCCCTAGGCTTTACCGGAACCGATTCCCTGGATGCAGCCGCCGAAGCACTGCGTGACTATTGCCGCAGCTTCGCTATCACCCTCGGCGCCGATGGAGCACTCCTGTGGGATGGCACACAACTTAAACGCGTGGCCAGCCCCGAAGTCCATGCCATCGATACCAATGGCGCCGGGGATATGTTTGCAGGTGCTTTCCTGTACGGGATCAACCGGGAAATGGGGTTTGTAGAGGCGGGAGAACTGGCTTGTCGCGCCGCCGCGCAAGTGGTTAGCCAGTATGGTCCCCGCCTGCAGGCTGAACAGCACTCGGAACTGCTCGCAGCAGTTATTTAAAAGGTTCGCTGTTTTATGGATGGTAATCGGTAAGCGGCCTTATGGCCGCCTCTCTATTTCAAAGGCCTTGGAAATCCCCTATTTCGGGCAGCCCGGTGGCAGCGGCAATACCAAAGCCCTGGGCGTAGTCCACCCCCATCTGACAAAGCCGCTCCATCAGTTCCGGGCTCTCCACATATTCGGCGATAGTACTGATACCCATACGCTTGGCCAGATGATCGATAGTGCTCACCATGGCACTATCAATTTCATCCTCAAGCATATTGCGCACAAAGCTTCCATCAATTTTGAGGTAGTCCACCGGCAGCTGGCGCAGGTAGGCCAGGGAGGAAACACCGCGACCAAAATCATCCAGGGCAAAACTGCAACCGGCTGCGCGCAGCTTGTGAATAAAGATTAACGCACGCTCCAAATTATTAATTGCGCTGGTTTCGGTAATCTCAAACTGCACTCTTGAAGGTGTGACTCCCGCATCGGCTAACTCCTGCAGTGCAAAATCGGCAAAAGTCTCGTCACCCAGGCTGATACCGGAGATATTAATGGCATAGCTGGTGCCGGCAATCCCGATATGTTGCTCCTGGGCCATATAGTGGAACACCTTGCGGATTACCCAGCGATCGACCTCCTCGATCAAGCCGTAGCGCTCGGCTGCCGGCAGAAACAGGCCTGGAGAAATCACCCCTCCATCCCGGCCACGCATGCGCACCAGAATCTCAAAATGGTGTACCTTGCGCTCTCCCTGGAGTGCGACTACCGGCTGCCTATAGAGAATCAGGCGATCTTCACGCAGGGCCGCATGGATCTCTGCCACCCAAGTGGTTTCACGGCGTTTCTCCAGCGACTTGCGGGAGTCACCAAATAATTTAACCCGGTTACGCCCCTGCTCCCGCGCTGAACAGCACGCATCATTGGCAGTGGCAAGTAGCTGACTGGCATTGGGAGTAAAGCGGTCCACTCCCACCACACCAATGGAAATAGCCACCCGGTTGTCATTGCCCAACCAGTGGAATCTAAACTCCTGCACGGATTCTCGCAGGCGCGCAACTACCCGCCCTCCCTCTTCCAGGGTGCAATCTCTCAACAGGATGGCAAATTCATCGCTACCCACCCGAGCAAACAGATCGGAACTGGACAAACCCCGCTGCAACAGGGTAACCAACTGAACCAGCAGTTGGTCACCGGCGACAAAGCCGAGAGTGTCGTTGATCACCTTGAACTGGTATACATCCAGGTAAAGAAGTACGTGGTGCTGGCGTTTATCGACGCATTGAGACAGGAGTTTTTGCAGCTCGCTCTCAAAATACTGGCGGTTTGGCAGGCGAGTGAGTGTATCGTGACTGGTTTGCCAGCTTAGGCGGGTAGAAATACGTCGGGCAGCGGAGGTATCACGTAACACAAGTACATAGTGCTTCAATTCACCGGCATCCCAGAGCGCCATTACTTGTACTGTAACCTCTAAGGGCGGGCGACTATCTCCAGGTCGGTGGATACAAGCGCTGATTTCCTGGGTACTCGGCACTTCGTCAGCGGGAGAATCCGGTAGCAATGGCGGAAGCGGCACGCCTTTTTCATCCCAGAGTATCAATCCGTCATTCAACGACTGGCCTGGCAGCAACCCAACCAGATCCCCACTCATTTCACTGACTAGTGGATTGGCATAGAGTACTGTCCCGCTGGGGTCAGTAACTATCACTCCATCGGCAATCTCGCCCAGAGCAGCTTCCGCCGCTTGCAGACTCACCTGCTCGCTGGGATTGAAGCGCTCTTCCAATTGGGCAAGTGGCCCCAGATACCTGGCAGAGCCTGGATCAAACAGAGTCACAGCCATATTTCCAGAGCGGGCGAGGCAGTTTGGCAGGCAACTCTGTTGTTGCAGAGTTGTTCCTTCCACAAACTAAAGGAATATATCGACATCGTCGTCCAAGATCGCCGATTTTATTCAATTATTCAGCCTCCCAGCCGCACCATTCTTACATGGCGCCTAAATTGCACATTCAAAGATGAGTTAGCAAGAAGTTTTTAAGCTTCTCATCATCAAATATTTTTTGCAGGGTGGCACTCAACAATCCGTTAACCCGGGTTTGTACCTCTTCACGACTGGGCTTGACCAGGTTGCGATCCTTACCCGACGTACTGTAAGTCGCAAAATATGAGGCGGCTCCAGCAGTCACTTCCAGGTGGATTTCAGCTGAGGTATCGATAGTGGTTGTGTAGACAGTGTTGGGACTGTTGTAAGTGAGTTTTACCAGTTTTGCCACCACTTGTACTTCGGGGGCGGTATCTGTGATACGAAAAGACCAATTAGCAAAACCCTGGCGTAAACCCGAGGCAATCGCTTCTCCCGCATCATTGCCGATACTTACTTGAGAGGTCTCAGCATAAACCCCCCCCAAAGAACCCAGGCCACCGTTGGGCAATTCATTGATTCCGCGCACACTCAGGCTATGGCCGGCTCCCAAGGACTCGGAAGCAACTTGCACTTGTGGCTCCAACTGGATTTGCAACGGGCTATGGGCACAACCAGCTAAACACAGGGCCCCTATAAACAATAATAATTTTTTCATTATTTCCTCCCCTTACTTCAACAAAAAAACTAGTTCGGCTCAGCCATGGTGATGATGATGCTCTTTGTCTGCTTTATTCGGCCCGACAACCGGTACTTCAATCTCAAGACTGGAACCGTTGGTAAAGACCAGGCGCAGGGGCAGTAATTCCCCTTCTCGCAGTTGTAATCCATGGATCATCAGGTGCACTCCCCCCGGAGCCATCTGTAGCTTCTGGCCGGCGGCAATCGCCAATTGCTCTAGCGGACGCATTCGGCTGATGCCATCACTGCTCTCAGTGGTATGTAGGTCAACACCAATATCCTGCTTTCCCCGCAACTCCACAGCTTTGAGTAACAGCAAATGCTCTCCTGTATTGTGAAGTGACAAATAGGCTGCGCTCATTGGGGCACCTGGGGGCGTCTCACGCGCATAGCCCTCTACCTGTAAAGGCAGGGCTATTGCGTAAGCCCTGCTAACAAACAACAGAACACCGACAGCAATTATCCATACGGACAAAACTGGTTTTTTCACTGGACCCCTCCACTGGGTTTAACAAGAACTAGTCGCGCCGGGCTACCGACCTTTATGTCGCCCCGCACACGGTAACCAGGCACAGCTTCGCGCAACTGCTGGTAAATCCAACG
Organism: Microbulbifer variabilis; assembly: GCF_052468405.1. Taxonomy (NCBI): domain Bacteria; kingdom Pseudomonadati; phylum Pseudomonadota; class Gammaproteobacteria; order Cellvibrionales; family Microbulbiferaceae; genus Microbulbifer; species Microbulbifer variabilis. Next base: position 4,764,778 of record NZ_CP174343.1, on the reverse strand, counting down.
CCCTTCAGCATCATCCCTGGCAACAATAATGACGCGTAACTGCTCTTTGCGGATTCTTTGCGCAATCTTTTCCAACTGACTGGAGAGATGTTTAGACCTGGCATTCAGCTCTGCAGCCGGAAGTCCGATACTCTCTCCCTCTGGCAGGTCTAATCGCGCCCGCCCCCTTTCCCGCAGCAAGTTCTCGCGAACCTCAGCTACCAGAGCATTGCCTGGCGCAAGCATCTCCGCGCGCTTGAGGAGAGTTTGCACCTCGCCAAACGCCCGCCGGCGCAGGGCCTCCCGGGCCTGCTCCACATAGGTGACGACAATGGTCTGTATGCCGGTTTGCGCCCCGCGATTTCCGGGATCTAGCTGCTGTACCCTCAAGTAATAGTCATAGGCGCTGGCGCCAGCCGGCTGGGTCAGATGCCCCTTGCGCAGGGCTTGTTCAGCACGCTTTAGGAAGAAATTCACATTGCCCCGCCTTACTGCCTCCGCTGAGGGTCCGGCTTTTTTGGGCGCTGGGGTGGGTGGAGCGGGAACTGGCTGATTGGAACTGCAGGCCCCCAGCACCAGGATCATGAACAGGCAGCTACTAAGGTTGTGAAGGCGTTCAAATGACGGCAAAGCAATCCCCCGCTGTTGTTTTTTTGTACCACTGGCATCGCTATACTGCTGGCGCAACTGAACCCCTGTCCGGTGCAGCAGTCAGAACTATGCGCCCGACTATAATGAATTTTTTCATCTATGGCTGTGATGACCAAAAGTTTCAGAAATAATTTCCTCGCCCTGCTGGCGATCCTGCTGTTTGTGTCTGGTGCCAAAGCCCTGGCTCAGAGCCCAGACAACCCTTTTGCGAGTCTAAGCAATTCGCAGGACAACACCTTCCTGCCAGTAGATGAAGCCTACAGGCAAGACCTGCTTCTCAACGGCAGTCAGCTCAGTGCCATCTTTGAAATAGCCCCCGAATACTACCTTTACCGTGACAAACTTGCCCTCTATCAAATCGCTGGTGGACAAAAGACCCAGCTGCCCCTGGATCTGCCAAATGGAGAAGTGATCTGGGATGATTATTTCGAGAAAGAGACAGAAGTCTACCGCGGTCAGCTGGAGTTCCCTATTGCCCTTAAAAGCACGGCTGGTACTGCGCAACTGGAGTTGCACTACCAGGGCTGCGCTGATGCAGGGCTGTGTTACCCCCCCCAGACCCGCCACTACACCGTAAACACCTCGGACGGCAGTATTGAGGCGGCGAAAGGCGGCTTCTCCAATGTCGCCGATCCGACGGCCGGCGCCCCACCCCAGGGAGCCAATGCTGGCAGCAGCTCGATCACCCTACCTCTGGCCTTGCTGTTCGCTTTCGCCGGCGGATTGCTGCTGAACCTAATGCCCTGTGTTTTTCCGGTGCTTTCGATCAAGCTACTGGCCGTGAGCCAGGCGGCTCAGAATGACAGCCAGCGTCACCATCATGGCTGGGCATACACCGCGGGAGTAGTCCTGAGCTTCGTTGCTATCGCCGCAGTGATGCTGGCGCTGCGCGCCGGTGGTGAGGCGATCGGCTGGGGGTTCCAGCTTCAGTCCCCATGGCTGGTGGCAGGACTGGCCTACCTGTTCTTTATCATGGGGTTGAGCTTGTCTGGGGTCACTGAGTTTGGCGCCGGCCTGATGGGTATCGGCAGCAACCTGAATAACAGCCAGGGTCTACGCGGCTCCGTTACTTCTGGAGCCCTGGCCACTCTGGTAGCAAGTCCCTGTACGGCACCATTGATGGGCTCTGCGCTGGGATTTGCAGTAACCCAACCGGCCATCGTTGCCCTGAGTGTTTTTGCCTCCCTGGGCGCTGGTATGGCGTTCCCCTTCCTTTTGCTGACCTATATTCCCGGTCTAGTCAAAAAACTACCCCAACCGGGCCCCTGGATGGATAGACTCAAGCAGCTGCTGGCATTTCCCATGTACCTGACTGCGGTATGGCTCTTGTGGGTGCTGGGCCGTCAGACTGGTGGAGATGGAGTAACCCTGATTCTCACAGGTACGGTTGCCATCGCATTTGCCCTCTGGCTCTGGCCGCGCCCCCAGTGGCATTGGCTACGCGGTACAGTAGCAATTGCCGCGCTCGCTTTCGCAGTAATGCTGTTACCGCGTCTCAGCACAACACCCCTGGCCCAACAGCAAACCAGTGACTACTGGCAACCCTATTCGGCAGAAAGGCTGGAAACCGCACGAGGAGAGGGTCGCGCTGTATTAGCCAATATGACCGCGGCTTGGTGTATTACCTGCCTCGCCAACGAAAAGGTGGTGCTATCAAGCGATGCAGTTAGCAAAGCTATTGAGGAGCTCGGGGTCGTGGCGCTGAAGGGGGACTGGACCAACCAGGATCCGCATATCAGTGCCCTTTTGGCAAAATACGGACGTACCAGTGTACCCCTGTACTTGCTCTATCCTGCCGGCGGGGGTGACGCCAAAATCCTGCCTCAGATCCTCTCCCGTGAGGAGTTGCTCATGGAGCTCGAGGCCGCTGCAGAGGGCGGGCTAAGCACATCATCTATCCCATAGAGGAAACTTCCGCCTTTGTAGCCATTCGCTGGGGTAAAAAGGCCACAACCTGGATATTTTGCGCTAATTTTTAGCCCAATATCGCCGAACTGCCGCTAACTTCGATAAACTGCTCAACAGGCATGGACAGGGAGTCACTTTTGCGGCACACTCGCCTAATGCACTCGGGCAAATAGGCCAAAATTCGAGTTTGCCCGCAAGATAGCCAACTTTAGACCACATTTCGTGGCTTTTCGGCAACAATTCTCAAGGCAGATTATGGCTAGACTCCTACTCTTGCACGGCCCCAACCTCAACCTGCTCGGCATTCGTGAGCCGCACATCTATGGTGCCAGCACCCTCGCGGAAATTGATGAAGCAGCTGAGCGCCAGTGCGAGGATGCCGGGCACGAGCTGGAGACCATGCAAAGCAATAGCGAATCTGCCCTGATCGACCGCATTCATTTGGCGTCTTCCACTGGCGTTGATTTCATAGTGATCAACCCTGCGGCGTTTACCCACACCAGTGTCGCTCTGCGAGATGCCCTAGCCGCCGTTGCCATACCGTTTATCGAATTACACCTGTCCAATCCCCACGCAAGGGAAAAATTCAGGCACCACTCTTACTTATCCGACATAGCCCGCGGTGTGGTGTGCGGCTTCGGCCCACACAGCTACACGCTGGCAATACAGGCAGCCATACACCAACTGGGAATGGCGCCTCGAAACCAATGAATCAAACCTGCGAGTGAATGAACTATGGATATCCGCAAAATTAAAAAATTAATTGAACTGCTCGAGGAATCGGATATCGGCGAGCTGGAGATCAAGGAAGGCGAAGAATCTGTGCGCATAAGTCGAGGAGTGAGCGGTGCGAACCAGCAGGTCATGCCGATGTACAGCGCCCCTGCTGTACCGGCTCCTGCACCGGCAGCCCCCGCCCCAAGCGCAGCTACTGCGCCAGCTGAAAAGGAATCCAAGCCCGCTGTTAGCGGTCATGCGGTGAAATCCCCCATGGTAGGCACCTATTATGCGGCACCCAGCCCCGGTGCCGAACCTTTCGTGAAAGTCGGCCAGCAAGTGAAAATCGGCGATGTAGTTTGCATCGTTGAGGCGATGAAGATGATGAACCAGATCGAAGCTGACAAAGCCGGCACTATCGAATCCATACTGCTGGATGATGGCCAACCGGTAGAGTTTGACCAGCCGCTCGTGACCATCGTCTGAGCGGGGTAGGCACAATGTTCGACAAGATCCTGATCGCCAATCGCGGCGAAATTGCCCTGCGGGTTTTGCGCGCCTGTAAAGAGATGGGCATCGCCACTGTGGCGGTGCACTCCCTGGTGGACCGCAACTTGAAGCATGTGCGCCTAGCAGATGAATCTGTCTGTATAGGCCCCAACCCATCCCCGCAGAGCTACCTGAATATACCAGCCCTAATTTCCGCCATGGAAATTACCGATGCGGTGGCCGTGCACCCAGGTTACGGCTTCCTGGCCGAAAACGCCGACTTCGCCGAGCAGGTGCAGAAGAGCGGTTTTACCTTTATCGGCCCGGATCCAGATGTTATTCGCCTGATGGGCGATAAAGTATCCGCAATTGCCGCAATGAAAAAAGCGGGGGTCCCCACGGTGCCCGGCTCTGATGGTCCGCTACCAGACAACAGCGAGCGCTGCCTCGAGATCGCACAGAATATCGGTTACCCCGTCATCATTAAGGCTGCTGCGGGCGGCGGTGGTCGCGGCATGCGTGTGGTAGAGAGCCCGGATAATCTGGTCAATGCCATTGCTGTCACCAAATCCGAAGCTCAGGCTGCTTTTGGCGACGGCACTGTATATATGGAGAAATTCCTGCAAAATCCGCGTCATGTGGAAATTCAGGTAATGTCCGACGGCCAGGGGAATGCCATACATCTGGGTGACCGGGATTGCTCACTGCAGCGCCGCCATCAAAAGGTTTTGGAGGAAGCTCCAGCCCCTGGCATCCCCGATGCCGTACGCAAACAGGTGCTGGATTCCTGTGTGCAGGCTTGTATCGATATCGGCTATCGCGGTGCTGGCACCTTCGAGTTTCTCTACGAGAACGAACGTTTCTACTTTATTGAAATGAACACCCGTATCCAGGTGGAGCATCCAGTCACCGAAATGGTTACTGGCATCGACTTGATCAAAGAACAGATTCGCGTCTGCGCCGGAGAGAAACTCTCCCTGAAGCAGGAAGATATAGTAATTCGCGGCCATGCCTTCGAATGCCGAATCAACGCAGAGGACCCACAAACCTTCTTCCCTAGCCCCGGTAAAGTGAATAATTTCCATATGCCCGGCGGCCTCGGCGTACGTGTGGATTCTCACCTTTACTCTGGTTATTCGGTGCCGCCCAATTACGACTCGATGATCGCCAAGGTAATCACCTACGCGGAGGATCGGGATACCGCTCTCGCGCGCATGCGAGTAGCTCTCTCCGAGTTGGTCATTGATGGCATTAAAACCAATATCCCACTGCAGGAAGAATTGGTTCGGGATGAGGCCTTTGCCAAAGGCGGGGTCAATATTCATTATCTGGAGAAAAAGCTGGGACTCTAACCCTCGCCAGCAGGGATAAAGTCGGAGAGAATTGCGTCAGACGACGAACCCAAGCGCCATGGACGGCGATCCGTCGCAGGGATCGGGTGGACTTACCACCCACCACAGCAGTTACTCATTACGGAACCTCTATGCCCTGGCTACAACTCCGTGTCGATACCAATCGCGCACAAGCGGAAAAAATTGAAAACGCACTGCTATTTGCCGGTGCCGTCTCCGTCACCCTGCAGGACAACGCAGACCAGCCTATTCTTGAACCCGGCCTGGGCGAAGTACCCTTATGGGACCAGACCCGTGTTACCGGTCTGTTCGACGCCGAAATCGACACTACCGTCACCGAAGCCAAGGCAGCCTCTTATCTATGCGAGCTGCTTCCCAACGTTCGCTGGGAGCAACTGGAAGATAAGGACTGGGAGCGGGAGTGGATGACGCACTACAAGCCGATTCAGTGCGGCGACAACTTATGGATTTGCCCCAGTTGGTGTGAGCCACCCCACCCCGAGTCGGTTAATCTGCTACTCGACCCCGGCCTCGCCTTCGGCACTGGCACCCACCCCACCACTTACCTCTGCTTACAATGGTTGGCTCAGGAGCCTTTACAGGGCAAAAGCATTATCGACTTTGGCTGCGGTTCCGGCATCCTTGGCATCGGCACCTTGCTGCTGGGTGCTGAACGGGCAATGGGCACAGATATTGACCCCCAGGCCCTGATCGCAAGCCGCGATAACGCCAAACGCAACGGTATCGATCCGCAGCGTTTTCCTGTGTACTTACCCGAGCAAATGCCACAGGAAAACGTGGATGTAATGCTGGCAAATATCCTCGCAGGTCCTCTTGTAGAACTCGCCGCCGAGCTGATCAAATTAACCAGAGTCGGCGGGCGCATCTGTCTTTCCGGCATTCTTATATCCCAAGCAGAGCAAGTAAAAGCCGCCTATACACAAAACGTCGAATTTGATGAAGACGGAGTGCATGAAGGCTGGGTGCGCTTGAGTGGAACCCGTATCTGTTAAATAGGCTAACCACCACTACGCGGGGGCCGAGCAGGCTGATAAACTTGACTGCAAAATAAACTACGCCATAGTCGAATGTCTCAACTGGTAACCCGCTGTCCCCACTGCAGCACCTCTTTCCACATCAATGACCAGCAATTGCGCGCCGCCCGCGGCGCAGTGCGTTGCGGCTCCTGCCTGCAGGTTTTTCGCGCTGACGAAAACATCGTCTTTAATGACGAGAACACCAATACCCGCAACGACCTAGAAGCTCTGCTGGAAGATGACGACTTCTTAATCCACGACGATATCGAACTGGATGACGATGAGCCGTCCCCGCCCGAGGAGCAGGAGACCACTCCAGCAGGAAAGGCAGACAAGAGTCCCCAAGCGATAGAAGCAGATAATGCCCAAAACGCTGATAGGAAGCCGAACTCCGATTCACTGATCGGTGACGCCTTCGGCGACAATGAGTGGCAGGAACTGCAGGACGAGGCTGCTCATGAGGAGCCCGAAGAGGATCTAGAGTCCTTCCTCAAGCCGGATTGGGATGATGTCTCCGATTTCGATCACCGCTCGGTAAGTAATAACGACAATAATTCCAATATATCTTCGTACAACGATCATTTCAGGGACCGCGACCCATGGGACCACCCCCTCGAATCTCAAGCAGAGAGGGCGGATACATTCGATCCTGGACCAACAACAATTCCTGATGACTCCGTACAAGAAAACCCGGTTACCCAAAACAGTGCCCCAGATGGACGTCGTGAACCTTTTTTTGCTTCCGGTGAGGAGCTCGATGCGGACACAGAAATAGAGCCCGAGCGGGAACAATTGATATCCGCTATCCAGCCCGCCCCCCTGGAGATGTCCTGGGGAGTGACACCACAAAAGAAAGTTATGCCATCTTGGGTCTGGTGGGTGCTACTACCGCTGCTGACCACCACATTGCTGGCCCAGATTGCCTACTTCAAGTTTGACACCCTCAGCAAAAAACAACCCTGGCGCAATATCTATGCTTCCGCATGTCCACTGCTCGGTTGCAAGCTGCCCCAGCTCCGAGACCTTAACGCCATCCAAGCCACCAACCTGATGGTGCGCAGCCATCCTCAGTTGGAAGGCGCACTGATAGTGGATGCAGTACTGGTCAATACCGCTGATTACGGTCAGCCTTTCCCTAACTTGCTATTGAATTTCAGTGACCTCAAAAATCGTAATGTCGCAAGCCGCCGATTTTCTCCCCTGGAATATTTGCAGGGGGAGCTGGCCGGTCGCAGGTTGATGCCTCAGGACAGCCCTGTACACATTGCTATTGAGGTGGTAGATCCAGGCGCTGAAGCAGTAAATTATGAGATGAAAATCACTCCGTAAAAAATAATTGTGCGCCAACAAAAGAGGTTAACTGGCACAAAAAGCCACATAAATTGCACACTCTGCAGGCTAAACGGATAGAGTTCGATCAAATTGCCCGCTTTTTCGCTTTGCCATTATCGGGCCAGCCGCTATCATAGGCGGCTCTTTTGCCGGGGCCCGAGATGTCCTTCTTACAGCCCAAATGGAGCTACCGTGTCTACTGCCATTGGCCCCTATATTATCGACAACCCGGTAATTCTGGCGCCCATGGCCGGTGTCACCGACCGCCCTTTCCGCCAGCTGTGCCGAAAACTCGGCGCTGGTTTGGTGGTATCGGAAATGGTGACCTCGGACACACGCTTATGGAACAGTCGCAAGTCTCGCTTGCGCCTGGACCACGGTGGAGAAACGGCACCGATATCGGTACAGATCGCCGGTGGTGACCCCGAAATGATGGCGGAAGCCGCCCGGGAGAACGTGCGTCGCGGCGCACAGATTATCGATATCAATATGGGCTGCCCGGCAAAAAAGGTGTGTAAAAAAGCAGCGGGCTCCGCCCTACTGCGGGATGAAAAGCTGGTTGCAGATATTCTTGAAGCTGTAGTCCAGTCTGTTTCCGTCCCAGTGACCCTTAAGATCCGCACCGGCTGGTGTCCGGATTCCCGCAATGGCGTCACTGTAGCCAAGATGGCCGAGGATTCCGGGATTGCCGCTCTAGCGGTACACGGTCGTACTCGTGCCTGTGGCTACCACGGACGGGCTGAATTCGATACCATTGCCGAAATTGTATCCAGGGTGAAGATCCCGGTTTTTGCCAATGGCGACATCACCAGTGCCGAGAGAACCCAAGAAGTGCTCGATTACACTGGCGCATCAGCGGTCATGATTGGCCGTGCAGCACAGGGACGACCATGGATTTTTCGGGAAATAGCCCACTATCTCGCCACTGGCGAGCGGCTACCCGGACCGACATTGGATGAAGTCAGGAATATTTTGCTCGCCCATTTGGGCGAACTACACCGATTCTACGGTGAGGTGATGGGGGTCCGTATCGCCCGCAAACATGTGGGCTGGTACTTGAAGACGCTCGCGGATAGCGAGTCCTTCCGCAAGACCTTTTTCCAAATAGAGAGTGCAGAAGTACAACATGCCAGCGTTCACGAGTGGTTTGAACGCCGAATAACGAGAGGGGCACAAGCGGCATGAATAACGAAGTATTGATTCCGGATACTGGCAATGAAGAAGTATCCTCCAGGGGGCAGACTCAACTGGCACAGCCACAGCAGCAGTCCCTGCGCGATGCCGTCGAGCACGCAATGGAGAACTACTTCCGCCACCTGGATGGCCAGATGGTAACCGATGTCTACGACATGGTGCTGTCGGAGATCGAAGCGCCCATGCTCGAAGTGGTGATGAAATACACCCGCCACAACCAGACCCGCGCCGCGCAATTACTGGGTCTCAACCGTGGCACCCTGCGCAAGAAGCTGAAGCGCTACGGCCTGCTGTAAGCTTCCCACCGAGCGAAATATTGAAGGGGGATGAGGTAACTCATCCCCCTTCGCTATTTTCCCGGCAGCGTTTTTGTTGCCACAGTGGACAACCGCTAAAACCCTTTAAACATCCTTTTCGAAAACCAGTTGGATCAAGTGCAATGACAGACAAGGTTTCCATCCGCCGCGCTCTAATTAGTGTCTCTGACAAGAGTGGCATTGTAGAGTTCGCTCAACAGCTCTCCGCAATGGGGGTTGAGATTCTTTCCACCGGCGGAACCCACCGCCAGCTCAAGGAAGCGGGTATTCCCGTGGTAGAAGTTTCCGACTACACCGGTTTCCCTGAAATGATGGACGGCCGTGTCAAAACTCTGCACCCGAAAGTACACGGCGGCATTCTGGGGCGCCGTGGTACCGATGATGCCATCATGGGCGAGCACGGTATCACCCCGATCGATATGGTGGTGGTTAACCTCTACCCCTTCGCTCAAACCGTTGCCAAGCCCGACTGTTCCCTCGAAGACGCTATCGAGAATATCGATATCGGCGGCCCCACCATGGTTCGCGCTGCCGCCAAGAACCACAAAGATGTCACTATCGTGGTCAATGCCAGCGATTACGGCCACATCATCGAAGAAATGAAAGCTAACGATGGCACCTTGAGCCACGCCAGCCGCTTTGACCTGGCGGTAAAAGCCTTTGAGCACACGGCGGGCTATGACGGCGCTATTGCCAATTACCTGGGCGCCATTAAAGGCGAAGAAAAGCAGTTGTTCCCGTGTACCTACAACAGCCAATTCATCAAGAAGCTGGACCTGCGCTACGGTGAGAACCCGCACCAGAAATCCGCTTTCTATACCGAAGCCAACCCAGCTGAGGCCAGTATTTCCACTGCCACCCAGCTGCAGGGCAAAGAGCTGTCCTACAACAATATCGCCGATACCGATGCCGCGCTGGAGTGCGTGAAGTCCTTCGAACACCCCGCTTGCGTGATCGTCAAACACGCCAATCCCTGCGGTGTGGCGATTGCTGAAGATATTCACAAGGCCTACGACCTGGCTTTCGCTACCGACAGCGAATCCGCCTTTGGCGGTATCATCGCCTTCAACCGGGAACTCGATGGCGCCACTGCCCGCGCGATCGTCGAGCGACAGTTTGTTGAAGTCATTATCGCACCGTCAGTCTCCGAAGAGGCCAAACAGGCCATTGCCGAGAAGAAGAACCTGCGCCTGCTGGTATGCGGCCAGTGGAGCAGCGAGCGCACCCCGGCACTGGACTACAAGCGCGTTAATGGCGGCCTGCTGGTTCAGGACCGCGACGACGGCCTGATCACCGCTGCCGACCTGAAAGTAGTCTCCAAGCGCCAGCCCACTGAAGAAGAAATCCGCGATCTGCTGTTTACCTGGAAAGTGGCCAAATTCGTAAAATCCAATGCCATCGTATACGGCAAGGACGGTCGCACCGTGGGTGTGGGCGCGGGCCAGATGAGCCGCGTAAACTCCGCACGCATCGCCGCGATCAAGGCCGAGCACGCCGGTCTCGCCGTTGCAGGGTCCGTTATGGCTTCCGATGCCTTCTTCCCCTTCCGCGACGGCATCGATAATGCTGCCGCTGTGGGAATCCAGGCGGTCATCCAGCCCGGCGGTTCCATGCGCGATGAAGAAGTGATCGCCGCAGCGGACGAGCACAATATGGCCATGGTATTTACCGGTATGCGCCACTTCCGCCACTAAGATTGTGCGCCCGCAAATGCTTACTGTTGCGGGCTATGATCAACGGGCTGGTAAGTATCGATACTTACCAGCCTGCACAAATCATTTGAATCCAGGGGCGAGACTCAGGCCCCAGAATCAATTCCACGTTAAACTAGCACACCTATAACCTGTGCAATGGACCGGATCGGTCGACTTAGGGGGGATTTAAGAATGAACGTATTGGTTATCGGATCAGGTGGCCGCGAGCACGCCCTGGCGTGGAAAGCAGCGCAAAACCCAAATGTCGGTACCGTCTATGTTGCCCCGGGCAACGCCGGCACTGCCCGCGAACCCAAGCTGGAAAATATCGCAATCGGTGTGGATAACTTCGCCGCCCTGGCAGATTTCGCCGAGGAAAACGGCGTAGAACTAACGATTGTCGGCCCGGAAGCGCCGCTGGTAGAGGGTGTTGTCGATTTCTTTAATGCCCGTGGCCTCGCCATTTTTGGCCCCAGTAAAGGCGCTTCCCAACTGGAGGGCTCCAAAGCCTTTACCAAGGACTTTCTCGAGCGCCACAAAATCCCCACCGCTGCCTACCGCAATTTCACCGAAGTGGAGCCGGCGGTTGCCTACATTCGCGAGCGCGGCGCGCCCATCGTAGTTAAAGCCGACGGCTTGGCTGCAGGCAAGGGGGTGATCGTTGCCGAAACCGAAGAGCAGGCTGAGCTCGCTGTACGCGATATGCTGTCTGGAAACGCCTTTGGTGAAGCCGGCTGCCGCGTGGTTATCGAGGAGTTCCTCCAGGGTGAGGAAGCGAGCTTTATCGTGATGGTGGACGGAGAAAATATCCTGCCGATGGCCACCAGCCAGGATCACAAGCGCGTTGGCGATGGCGATACCGGCCCCAATACGGGCGGTATGGGTGCCTACTCCCCGGCACCGGTAGTGACCGACACCATTTACCAGCGCATTATGCAAGAAGTAATCGAACCCACTGTTAAAGGTCTTGCTTCTGAGGGTACGCCTTACACCGGTTTCCTTTACGCCGGCCTGATGATCGATAGCGACGGTACTCCGAAGGTAATCGAGTACAACTGCCGCTTTGGCGACCCGGAAACCCAGCCAATTATGATTCGCCTGAAGTCGGACCTGGTCGACCTGTGCATGGCCGCTCTGGACAATAAATTGGATACCGTCACTGCTGAGTGGGACCCCCGCCCTGCCCTGGGTGTGGTCCTTGCCGCGCACGGATATCCCGGCAGCTACCGCAAAGGCGATGCCATCAGCGGCCTGGACAAAGCAGACAGTGACAACGCCAAGGTCTTCCACGCCGGTACCGCACTGGATGGTGAGCGCGTAGTCACCAATGGTGGCCGGGTGCTGTGCGCGACAGCATTGGGAGATACTGTCGCCGAAGCCCAGGAAAATGCCTATGAATCAGCTCGGACTATCTACTGGGACGGCGTGTTCTTCCGGAAAGATATCGGCTACCGCGCTGTCGAAAGAGAAGAAGCCACTGTTAGTGACAAGCAGTAAAAGCCACTTACGGCGACTGCCTCAGCAGTTGCCGTAATAGAGGAGCAGTAGAACATGAGTGAACGCAACCTGAGCGGCCTGGACCGCCTGCTCATTCAGGCTGATAGAGCACTGCGCACCTTGAGCCCGGGAGAACCCTGTCATACACGCCCCTCCCCAGCCAAAGAAGAGCCCGAGGCCGAGTTCAGCGATACCGAGCGCCGTCACTCTGTCGGCCTGATGCGTGTCAACCACAGCGGTGAAGTATGTGCCCAAGCCCTGTACCAAGGGCAGGCCCTCACGGCCAAGCTACCTGAGGTACGAGGTGAGATGGAACGCGCTGCCGATGAGGAAATTGATCACTTGGCCTGGTGTGAGCAGCGGCTGAGGGAGCTGGACAGTCGTCCCAGTTTACTTAACCCCCTCTGGTACGGACTGTCTTTTGGCTTGGGTGCCGCCGCTGGCAAAATTAGCGACCGCATTAGCCTCGGGTTTGTCGCCGCAACAGAAGAACGGGTTTGCAAACACTTGCGAAATCATTTGCAGCAACTCCCACCCCAGGACAAAAAAAGTCGTGCGGTTGTGGAACAAATGCTGATTGATGAGGATGAGCACGCCCATGCAGCCCTGGCAGCGGGGGGCAAACGATTCCCGGCTCCGGTTAAGGGCGCAATGTCACTGGTAGCCAAAGTAATGACTTCTGCCAGTTACAAAATCTAATGAGCATTCACTGGGTACTAGTAAAAACCCAGTGAATTCACCGGCTGGATATTGGGTGGCAGCAGTCACCAGCCTGCCATGCCCAGACCGATTAAAAACACCCCTTATTCCTCTTCAACTCGATAGCTATGTACTATTTCCACACCCGCGCTTCGCAGCATAATAGAAGCTGAGCAATATTTTTCCGCAGACAGCTCCACCGCCCGCGCTACATGGGATTCTTTTAAACCGCGGCCACGCACCACAAATTCCATTTCGATCCGCTCAAATGGCGACGGTGTCGTATCAGGGCGTACTCCATTGAGCTCACAATGACAGGAAATAATGTTCTGGCGGGCTTTTTGTAATATAGAAACCACATCGTAAGCGGCACAACCACCAACACCGAGCAGAATCATTTCCATGGGGCGAACGCCGTTGTTTGTGCGTCCACCTTCCATGACTATCGAATTACCGCTGCCAGCCTCGCCGACAAAGGTTAAATCGTTAACCCAGGTTACCTTGCCCTGCATCGCCATACTCCCACAAAAATTCCAGTCGCGAAGCTTAGCATACCGTACAAGTTTATCCCGACGACTTACTATTTCCGGTATAGTGTTAGCCACGCCTCCGCGCGGAATGTATTTCAGTGCAATTTCAAAGCTCGTCGGTGAACGTCCGATCGGCTCTGGAGTCCAATCCCACCGGCGCCAGGGTGTCACAGGTCACAATGCGGAACTTTGCTGTGGCCTGCCTCTGTTGGGGACTCTTTTTTCGCGCGATAATTCAATAGTGCTCAGCTGCTAAAGCCGGGATAGGGCACGAGACAAAAAATGAGGAATAAATCCGTGACGGTTGCTATCGAAGACCCCATGACTATCGGCAATATTGAAGACTTTCTGGCCCACTGCCACCGGCGTCGCTACCCGGCCAAAAGTACGATTATCTATGCAGGCGACCGCTGTGAATCCCTTTATTTCATTATGCGCGGTTCTGTTACTGTTCTGATTGAGGACGATGAAGGCCGTGAAATGATCGTCGCCTATCTGAATGATGGAGACTTTTTCGGAGAAATGGGCCTGTTCGATCAGGATACCCGCAGTGCTTGGGTCCGCACCAAGACTGAATGTGAGGTAGCAGAAATCTCCTATACCAAGTTTCAGGAGCTCACCCGCCAACACCCAGAATTCCTTTTCGCACTGGCAACTCAAATGGCCGGCCGCTTGCGCAACACCACACGCAAAGTGGGCGATTTGGCCTTCCTAGACGTCACTGGACGTGTCGCACGCACCCTATTGGATCTGTGCAATGAACCAGATGCGATGACTCACCCAGAGGGGATGCAAATTAAAATTACTCGCCAGGAAATCGGCCGGATTGTAGGCTGTTCCCGCGAAATGGTTGGGCGTGTACTAAAAACCCTGGAAGAGCAAGGTTTAGTATCCGTAAAAGGAAAAACCATGGTGGTTTACGGCACACGTTAATCTTACTCATCTTAATAAAAAAGGGCGATCCAAAGATCGCCCTTTTTTATGTGAGTGTAATCACAATTCGTTCTTACACTTCAGTTAAACATTTCCATCAATTTGCGCCCGGGTTCCTGCTCACGCATAAATGCCTCCCCAACCAGGAATGTATTGACATTGTGGCCGCGCATGGCCGCAACATCGTCAGTGGTGTGAATTCCACTTTCAGTGACCACAATCCGATTCTCTGGAATCAGATCGAGCAATTTAAACGTGTTTTCCAGCTGAACTTCAAACGTATGCAGGTTGCGATTATTAATACCAATCAAGCGATTTGGCAGCACCAGCGCACGTTCCAGCTCCAAACGATTGTGCACTTCCACCAATACATCCAAGCCCAATTCCAGGGCCAAACTGTTCAAGTCCTGCATCTGCTGGTCATCCAGGCAAGCGGCAATTAATAGTATACAGTCGGCACCGATTGCCCGGGCCTCGTAGACTTGAAAAGGGTCCACAGTAAAATCTTTACGCAACACCGGCAGGCGCACTGCATTACGCGCCTGCTGTAAATAGCTGTCTGCCCCCTGGAAAAAATCGATATCGGTAAGCACCGACAAACAGGCAGCCCCGCCTTTTTCATAGCTGGTCGCTATTTCCGCCGGTAGGAAATCCTCGCGGATAACACCTTTACTGGGCGATGCCTTTTTGATCTCGGCAATCACTGCAGCTTCGCCCCCATTAATTTTGCGCTCTAAAGCATCAACAAACCCCCGCACCGGCGGCTGGTCCTGTGCTCTCAGCCGCATTGTCTCCAGACCGCACTGAGATTTGCGCTCAGCCACTTCCTGCCATTTGCGCTCAATTATGGTTTTTAAAATTGTTGGCGTACTCACGACTTTACTTCCTCGGGGCGAAAGGCGCTGGTAAAAGCGGCCAGATCATTCATTTTTTCCGCAGCCAGGCCACTGTCGATGGCATCCTGCGCCATGGCAATTCCCTGTTCTGCACTACCGGCTACACCACTCACATAAATGGCGAGACCGGCGTTGAGGGCAATAATATCGGCAGCTTTCTGCCCTGCTTCGGTTTCGCGCTTACCCAAGGCATCGCGAATTAGCGCCAAAGACTCCTGCGAACCCGATACGATCAGGCCACTCAGATCGCGGCGCTCAATAGAGAAATCCTCAGGGGTAAGGGTAAACTCATTAATGGTGCCATCTTTAAGTTCCACCGCATGAGTATCTGCAGCAATACTGGCCTCATCCAGACCATCTTCACTATGTAATACCAGTACATGCTCGGAGCCCAGCCGCTGCAAAACTTCTGCCAGCAAACGGCAATAGCGTTTTTCATAAACACCTATCACCTTGCGGGTGACTCCTGCAGGGTTAGTCAAAGGGCCGAGCAAATTAAAAATAGTACGCAAACCCAGTGCTTTGCGTGCAGGCCCGACATGACGTACAGCGCTGTGGAAACTAGGGGCAAACATAAAACCAATCCCAATAGTCTCAACGCAACGCGCCATTTGCTCAGGGCTTAATTCCAAATAAACTCCAGCCCGCTCCAGCAGATCTGCCGAACCGCTGCTGGAGGACACCGAGCGATTGCCGTGTTTGGCTACTTTGGCCCCCGCTGCTGCTGCCACAAAACTACTGGCACTGGATACATTAAAGAGATTTGCACCATCACCGCCGGTACCGACAATATCCACCGTATTGTCCAGGTTCAGGTTTACTTTTGTTGCCAACTCACGCATGGTTTCCACTGCGCCGACAATCTCATCAACAGTTTCACCGCGAATGCGCAGGGCTATCAGTAACGCACCTATTTGTGCCTCCTGAGTCTCGCCTCGCATTATCTGGCCCACAGTTTCGCGCATTTCCGCACGGGTGAGGTGCTCTCCATCCACCAGTTTCGCTATGGCTTGTTGGATATTCATGGTGTCCCCTTTGCCCTGCTCGCTAATTTATTCAATCGGGACCAAGGCCCCGCGACATTTGCCCTTAGATATCAGGACTCAATAAAATTCCTTAACATATCGTGGCCATGCATGGTGAGAATTGACTCAGGGTGAAATTGCACACCCTCTATCGCCAACTCGCGGTGGCGAAGCCCCATAATCTCATCAATCTCTCCGGCTTCTGTCTCGGTCCAGGCTGTAACCTCAAGGCACTCAGGAAGACTGCTTTTTTCCACAACCAGGGAGTGATAGCGCGTCGCCTCGAAGGGGTTGGACAGACCGTGAAACACCCCCAGATTGTTGTGCACTATAGGCGAGGTTTTTCCATGCATAACCTGACCCGCACGCACTACCCTGCCACCAAAAACCTGACCAATACTCTGGTGGCCCAGGCAAATTCCCAGGATAGGAGTGCGTCCAGCAAAGTGCCTGATCGCCTCAAGGGATATTCCCGCTTCGTTGGGTGTGCAGGGCCCCGGTGAAATAACAATTTTCTCAGGGGCCATCTGCTCGATTTCCTCCAGAGTGACTTCATCGTTACGCTTAACCACGACTTCTGCACCCAACTCCTCCAGGTACTGCACCACATTCCAGGTAAAGGAGTCGTAATTGTCGATCATTAAAATCATTGTCCGGCTCCCTTAGCCTCAGAAACATTAGTAGTCGCTTCCATGCGCTTTTGCAGACGCGCTAGCGATGCCTGGGTAGCGCGCAATTCGCGCAGGATTTCAGTTTGGCTTGGTGGTAGGCACAGCTCATCCATACGCCGCAGTTTGGCCTCTTCCAGGTTATTAAGTACCACTCCGATAAACAGGTTGATCATTACGAAAGCACCCATTACCACGAAGCTGATAAAGTAGACCCAGGCCCAAGGCATCGCATCCATGGCCGTATACATAATGTCGGTCCAATCCTCAAAAGTCACAATGCGGAATAGACTCAGCAGCGCAATCGGCAGGCTACGCCAATGGGTCGGATCCACATCGTGAAACAGGAAATAACCCGCCACTCCATAAATATAAAAAATAATCCCCATCAGCAATGCTATGTGCAACATACTTGGCAGACTGCGCAACAAGGTATCCACCAGAGTGCGCAATTCAGGGAAGGCCGAGACCAGGCGCAATACTCTCAATACCCGCACCAGACGCGCCAGGGTAGCTAGCGGCCCGGCCGCCGGTATTAAGCTGAGAGCAATAATAGTGAAGTCAAAGCAGTTCCAGCCACTGGAGAAGTAACGCCAGGGACGCGAGCCATGGGCAGCAATTTTTATCAGCGCCTCCAGAATGAAAGCGCCAAGTACCATCTGGTTAATACCCCCCAATAGTGCACCAAAGCGTTCCACTACCCAATTTGAGGTTTCTAATCCCACTGCAATACCGTTTAGCAGGATCATGCCGATGATCACCTGATTAAACAGCGGGGCTTCGACAATTTTCTGGCAACGTAACGCCAGGTTAGGTTTTTGGGGAATACTAACTTCGCTCATTGTTCTCGGTCTTTACATCTTTACTACTACTGGCCAAAGCCATGCCCGCCGCTCGGAAAAGCGCGCGGGCTTTATTCATGGTTTCATCCCATTCTGACTGGGGATCGGAATCAGCGACCAGACCGGCGCCGGCCTGGATAAATAACTGACCATCCTTGATTACCGCTGTGCGGATAGCAATAGCGGTATCCATATTGCCATTCCATGCCAAATAGCCTACCGCACCACCGTAGATACCCCGCTTTTCAGGCTCCAATTCATCAATGATCTCCATAGCCCGAATCTTCGGCGCCCCGGACAAAGTGCCGGCCGGTAGGGCCGCGCGTAGCGCATCCATACCTGAGAGACCATCCCTCAGTTGGCCTGTTACATTAGAAGTGATATGCATTACATGGGAGTAGCGCTCTACAACCATCTGCTCGGTCACCTGCACACTGCCGGTTGCCGCCACCCTGCCCACATCATTACGGCCAAGGTCAATAAGCATCAGGTGCTCCGCCCGCTCCTTAGGATCGGCCAGCAATTCCCGCTCCAAAGCCCGGTCCTCCTCTTCTGAGGCCCCCCGGCGGCGGGTTCCAGCCAGTGGCCGTACTGTCATCTCCCCCTCTTCCAGATGCACCAGGATTTCGGGGCTCGAGCCCACCACCTGATGGTCGCCAAGGTCCAGAAAATACATATAAGGAGAGGGGTTCAGGCTGCGCAAGGCGCGATAAAAGTTCAGCGGCGGTGCATCGAACGGGGCAGACAGGCGCTGCGACGGCACCACCTGCATAACATCCCCAGCCAGTACATATTCCTTGACCCGTCTTACGGCCTGCTTGAAATTTTCTTCTCCAAAATGAGAGTGAAATGCACTTTCCTCTATGCCTTTACCATCCAGGTCCAGGGGTACCGTATTTGGTAAAGGCTCCGCCAGACGAGTAACAAGTTGGTCGAGACGTTTCTGGGCATGTTCATATGCATCTTTTTGCATTGGATCTGCATGCACAATAAAAATAACTGCACCGGCGAGGTTATCGAAAACTACCAGCTCATCACTGACCATCAATAGAATATCCGGGTTACCCAGAGTATCTACTGGCATACTGTGCGCCAGACGGGGCTCTATATAGCGCACGCAATCGTAACCAAAGTAACCAACAAGACCGCCATTGAAACGCGGTAGGTCAGGTAGCTCCGGCACCCGATAGCACTGTTGGAATTCTTCTACAAACGTCAGGGGGTCTTCCGAGGCGTGGCTTTCTACTACTTCGCCATCCCGCTCAATAGTTACTTCGTTACCACTCACTCGTAGGACGGTACGTGCTGGCAAACCGATAATAGAATATCGTCCCCACTTCTCTCCCCCCTGCACCGACTCAAGCAGGTAACTGTAACGCCCAGCTGCAAGTTTCAGGTAAGTGGACAAAGGTGTTTCAATATCAGCCAGCACTCGGCGCACCAGCGGTATGCGGTTGTAGCCCGCAGACACAAGTTGGGCGTATTCGCTTGGGGTCATAGAGACTCCGGTCTATTTTGCGTTTTTTAGGTTGGCGCCAGAGTATAGATAGCGCCCACAGGAAAGGTGGCCGGAATGGTAGCAGCTACCAAATTGGCCTTAGCGGATCAGTGGCGCCATCGCCAGCTGGTTGTTGTGGGGATAGTGTGATTCACGGAAATTCCCTCAGTGCAGGCGCACAAGTTTACAAATCCCGTATGCGGCGGGCAAGGGGTTACCCGCCAGGTTTTTATCAAGGCAGGCTCTTGCGCATAGCGCCGATCACCTCAGCGTAGTCCGATGTATTGAAAATGGCAGAGCCCGCTACGAAAGTATCTGCACCTGCGGCGGCAATTTCTGCAATATTATCCCGGTTAACTCCGCCATCGATTTCCAGGCGTATATCATAGCCACTAGCATCGATCAATTGTCGTGCCTCACGCAGCTTTTCCAGGGTGGCCGGAATAAATTTCTGGCCACCAAAGCCCGGATTAACTGACATCAAAAGGATCATATCCAGCTTATCCATCACATATTTGGCGGCATCAAGGCTGGTAGCCGGGTTAAATACCAAGCCCGCCTTACATCCCAAACTGCGAATTAACTGCAGAGAGCGGTCTGGGTGGCGGGAGGCCTCGGGGTGAAATGTGATATAGGTTGCGCCCGTATCCGCGAACATGCGAATCATATCGTCCACGGGCTCAACCATAAGATGTACATCAATAGGCGCCTGGACACCGTGCTTACGCAGTGCTTGGCATACCATCGGACCTATGGTCAGATTGGGCACATAATGGTTGTCCATCACATCGAAGTGCACCCAGTCGGCACCGGCCGCCAACACATTGTCCACCTCTTCTCCCAATCGCGCGAAATCGGCGGAGAGAATGGATGGAGCAATTTTGTAATCAGACATCTCAATATCCTTAAGTAAATCAGTTTTCCGCGGTTAAGCGGCGGTGCAATCGATCCAGGCGCTCAGGAGTCCCCACATCGCACCAGTCCCCCTGATATAACTCCGCCTGTAATTTGTCTTCGTTAAAAGTGAACACCTCCCCGAGGCCAAAACACTCACGCATCTTTGGATAGTGAGTAAGTATTTCCGGGCGCAACCAGCTAATTCCGGCAAAGGTATAGCGGGGCTTGGCAGTTCCTGATAGCAACCCATCCTCAATCCCAAAGTCACCTTCAGGATTATGGGGGGGGTTGGGCACCATCAATAACCGCCCGGGGCAACTCTTGGGTAAAGGGTGGGTTATCCATTGGGAAAGATCGAAGTCACACCAGACATCCCCATTGACCACCAGGAAAGGGGCCTCACCCAAGAGTGACATAGCATTGATAATACCGCCGGCAGTTTCGAGCGGCCTCTCTTCATGCTCAACCGAATACTGGATATCCATTCCCCAACGTTCACCACTACCAAGGCAGCTCCTAATCTTATGGCCAAGATAACCAAGATTAATAACCACCCGCTGGATACCAATACTTTGAAGGCGCTCCAGGGCGTGCTCAATCAGCGGTTTTCCTGCTACAGGTAGTAAGGGCTTTGGCGTCTGGTCAGTCAGCGGGCGCATACGGCGCCCGAAGCCTGCAGCCAGGACCATGGCGGTAGTTGGAGAGGTCTCTTTTGGGTGGGTCATCAAATTAATCTATACAATTTTTACAGCTTACCTGAGCGAGTTCCCAGCACTTCGGTAGTCACTATACCAGGGCTGCTGTTCGATCAACGGCAATAACTGGTCGGCAAACCAATCGCCAAAGGGCTTCAGTTCAGAATAGCGACCAGCTGTTTCCAGTACATAACGAATAACCAGGGAGAGATTACTCAGGTACCCCTGTTTGCCATCGCGAAGCGACAAGCGTGGAAACAGGCCAAGTACTTTAATATGACGCTGCAGCCCCATCCAGTCGAACCATCGTAAGAACCTTTCAGGGTCCACAGGTTCCATCACTCCGGCGGCTTCTGCAGTAGCTGCGTAAGCGAATACCCAGCGTTCAACCCGTTCCCGGGGCCAGCGTATATAGCAATCCCGTAACAGCGAAACCAGGTCGTAAGTGATAGGGCCCCAAACCGCATCCTGGAAATCCACAATCCCCGGCCTCTCTCCTTTCCGTATCATCAGATTCCGGCTGTGGTAATCACGATGAACCAGGGTATGTGGCTGGTTGGCTGCATTATCCAATAGCAATTGGAAGGTATCTTCAATCAGCTCCATTTCCTTTGCTGAAAGCTGATGGCCTAGCAGCTTACCCGCCAACCACTCAGGCATAATACGCATCTCTGTCAGAAGCAATTCTGCGTCATAATTGGGAAAAAGTGTTTCGTCTCTGGGTATCTGTTGCAGACACAACAACTCACTCATCACCTCGGCATAGAGGCCCTCGACACTATCGTTATTTAGTACACCAAATAACTGGGTATCGCCAAGATCCTCCAAGAGAAGATAGCCATTGGTCGTATCTGCCGAGACCACCATCGGCGTATGGATACCGTTGCGACGCAGATAATCAGCAATGGCCACAAAGTGGCCTGGCTTGGTGTACTCCGGTGGAGAGTCAACTGCAATCAAACTCGGCTTGGTGTCTGTGCGAAAATAGCGTCGAAATCCTGCATCGCCGGCAAGCTTGAGCAGCTCCGCAGATGAGTGCATTTCCAAAACCTGCCCCACCCAGCGGCTAAGCTCCTCAAATCGCGAGTCATCAGTCACAACACACCTTCAATTCTTCACCTGTGGCTTGTAATTACCGGGCTGATTCCCCAGGTATAAGACCGCATTGTAACCCCACTCAGTGTCGCGTCCAGCAGCGTCTGCACAATTCCTCTTACACGTGTACCAGCGCTGTGGCTATTAACTATTTCTACATTCAAGTAGAATCGAGCGAAGATTTTTGCGCGCCCCGGCTCGATAGCTGTCGCACGCATCTACCGATAAAGAAACATTTAAGAATAGCCGGAACCTATCGATTGATGCATGAAGTCCCCCGGTGGCGTCGCCTAGCACTCGCGATTGCTAATTATTCACACACCCGTACTTTCGCAATCGGCTTAATTGCCGCAACCCCCCTGTGGGCACACGCCAACCAGGGTAATGCTTACGAAGACCCAAACTACAATCCTTATTTGTACCTCGATTGGCTACCCCGCTCAGAGCTTACCCCCGAAGAGAGGGCCAGGATACCGGCTATATGTTCAGGGGCCTTTATTCCCCCTCCGAGAAACTATCCTGATGCAGATCTTCCTCCCGAGAATGCCCCTCTGCGTGCCACCGCCGAAAGATCACAGGTACTTGATGATGGCACCGCAGAATTAAGCGGTAATGTGCATATCACCCAGGGATATCGCCAATTATTTGCCGACCGGGTTGACCTCAATCAGCAAAACCATACCGCCTACCTAAGCGGAGCCGTAGAGCTGCGTGAGCCGAATTTATTGATCCGTGGGGCTTCGGCTGAGGTACACACTGACAGTGAGGCAGCATCGATTGAAGATGCCTCTTACGTTATTCACGATGAATACATCCATGGCGACGCGGCCTACGCAGCACGCCAGACCAGTGGTGAACTCACCCTAACAGACGGCACTTATACCCGCTGTGAGCCGGGAAAGGAGTTTTGGCGGCTGATTGGCGGTGAAATCAATATCGATGAGGTAGAAAGCCAGGGTACAGCTCGAAATGTCCGCCTGGAAATCATGGACGTTCCGGTGTTCTACGCTCCCTATTTCCGCTTTCCAGTGGGAGATGCCCGTATGTCGGGCTTCCTCTTTCCCTCTTTGAGCAACAGTGATAAGAACGGCTGGGACCTCGCTATTCCCTACTATTGGAATATCGCGCCACAAATGGATGCCACAATTACCCCGCGTTATATCCAGTATCGGGGTAATGGCCTGGAGGCAGAGTTCCGACACCTGAGCCCTTTATTCAACAGCGAAATCCGTGTTGCAGATTTGCCAAAAGATAAAGGTGGCAACGATGACCTATCCCGCAAGCTGATCAACAGGGGCTTCCCCGAAGACCTGGTACTGCCTTACAAAGGCGAGGACCGCTGGTTATTCAATCTCGAGCAACAGGGCGGCTATAGCGGTAGCCTTTGGCGTACAAATATTGATTTCACCAAGGTCAGCGATCCAGACTATTTCCGCGATTTAAGTACAGCCAATCTGGGGATTAATGCTGAAACCCAGGTTTCCCAAACAGCCCAGGGTAGTTTGAACTCAGAAAACTGGATAGTGACTTTGCGTGCCCAGGACTATCAAGTCCTGCAAAATGACCGCTTTGATACCTTCGCCCAGCTGCCACGCTTGGATGTAGACGGTAACTATCGCTGGGGGGACTGGCTGCTCTCCATGCAAAATGAAGCCACAATCTGGAGACATCAGGATACCCAAACAATCAGATTTATTGCTGATACTGACGATCCCCTAAGTGTGACCGAACGTACTAACAATTTTATCAATGCAGATAGGTTACGCCTGGATTACGAGCTCTTTTGGGATAAAGAGTGGCTATGGGGCTATTTCAAACCGGGTGTCGCCGGTCGTTACTTGGGCTACCAAGTCAGTGATCTCTTCTTGCCGGAAGGAGCCAACGATACACCCGATGCTGCCGCCGCCCAGTTCACTTTGGATACAGGCTTATATTTCGAGCGGGATACTTTTATTTTTAATCGAGATTTTATCCACACACTTGAACCCCGCTTGTTTACGTTGATCAGCAGCAACGCTAATCAAGATGATTTTTTCGATATCAGTAAAGATGAAGTTTTTGACTATGAAGTTTCTGTCAATCCACTAAGTAACAATCTACTCTACGATACGTCACTGTTTACCTTCAGTTATGACCAACTATTCCGCAGCAGCCGCTTTACTGGCAATGACCGGATTGACGATGCAAGTCGAATCGCCCTAGGACTCACCACTCGCTTTATTGATCCAATTAGCGGGCGCGACCTTTTTTCTGCCAGTATTGGCCAAGCCTATTACTCCAGCGACACACAAATTGGGTTAACAGAATTAGTAGAAAACACTCCCCGCTCTGAACTCGCCGCCCGGCTAGAAAGCCGCCCAATACAGTCCCTCCGAATTGGAAGTGAGTTTGTTTACGATGACACTGAACACAATGTAAACCGAGGCAATTTCAGCCTCAGGTACTTTGACGATAGTGCTCGAATCTTCAATCTAAGCTATTACTATGAGCGAGATGATACGCTGCTCTTCCCAGATGAGGAGAGTAATGATGACGATTCATCCACTCGACAACTTAACAGCTCCGCGGTCCTGCCTATCAGCACCCATACCTCTATAATGGCTAGCGCTTCCTACGATTTAACATTGGACAGGGAACTGCAATACTTGGCAGGCATCGAATATGACGATTGCTGCTATCGTGCACGCTTGGTATGGAGCCGCACCCTGGATAATGATTTAGCCGGTGTAGTGGCACCTGAAGACCTGGAGTATGAGGAAGGCATCTTCCTGGAAGTACAATTGAAAGGCTTGGCCGGGTTCGGGGCTACTGTAACCCAGCTGCTAACCAAGGGGATTGCTAACTTTGATCAGAGAGAAAAGCTGAAACCGTGATGAGAATAATGCAGAAATTTGTGACTAAATTGAGTCTGTCATCCGTTCTGGCTGCCTGCGCACTGATCGCCGGTACTGTTACAGCACAAGTGCAAACCCTGGACCGAGTAGTCGCCGTTGTTGATGAGGATGTTGTGATGGCCAGTGAGCTGGCCCAGCGTTTGAATACTATTGCCAGCCAGATCCAGGCACAGCAGGTCCAGGCGCCCCCTATTGAAGTTTTACGCCGCCAAGTACTTGAGCAGCTGATTGTCGAAAGACTACAGCTGCAAATGGCTTCGCGCGCAGGCGTCACTATCTCTGAGTCTGAACTTGATCAAGCCATCGCACGAGTTCAACAGAATGCCAGTGTCAGCCCGGAAGAATTCCGCCAGCGCCTTCGTGCAGATGGTATGACCATAAAGAGCTTTCGCCAGCAAGTCCGCCAAGAGTTGATGATTCGCCGCGTGGAACAAGGCAGTGTCAACCGTAGAATCCAAATCACAGATCAGGATATCGACAACTTCCTTCGCTCCAAAGAAGGAGAGTTCTGGAAGTCACCGCAGTTTGAGCTCGGTCACATCCTGATTCCCATAAGCTCCAGCGCACCATCCAGTGAGGTGACCCAAGCTCGCGAAAAGGCAGAAGAGCTTGCTGAGCAAGCACGTGAGGGTACTGATTTCCGTCGCTTGGCTATCGCCAACTCCGCTGGGCAAAATGCTCTAGCCGGTGGTGATCTAGGCTGGCGTAAGACAGTGGAACTGCCGACCCTGTTTGCAGATGCGCTCAACGGCCTGAAAGTAGGAGATGTAACAGAGCCTTTCCGCAGCGATGCCGGCTTCCATTTACTCAAGATTCACGCCCAGAAAGGTGCTAACGAACAGCTGGTGGAACAGACTAAGGTTCGTCATATTCTGTTGAAGCCATCCGCCATCCTCACCGATGACGAGGCCTATAACAAACTGATCGCCATGCGCGAGGAAGCCATGGCCAATGATAATTTTGATAAATTAGCCCGGGAAAACTCTGAAGATATAGGCTCAATGCTCGCCGGAGGGGATCTAGGCTGGTCTATGCCTGGTCAATTTGTACCAGAATTTACCCAGGCAATGGACACCACTAATATTGGCGAAATCAGTCTGCCGTTTCGCAGCCAATTTGGCTGGCATATCCTGAAAGTTGAGGACCGGCGCAAGCAAGATATGACTGATCAATATATACGCAATCAAGCTGCCAACTTGTTACGTAACCGTCGCTACGAAGAAGAACTTCAAAATTGGCGCCGTGAAATTCGCGATCAGGCTTATGTTGAAATTAAGCTGCAGGATGGAAACAAAGACTCGACCGAAAAAGAGCAACAGTAGCACTCATCCTTTTAGAATCCCAAAACCGGGCCTAAGCGCCCGGTTTTTTATTGATCAAGGAATTGGCCCACCAAATGACCACCAAAATTGCACTAACCCCAGGGGAACCCGCAGGTATAGGCCCAGAATTAGCAGTTAAAGTGGCACAGCAGGGCAGCAGCTCACAAATAGTAGCTATTGCAGATCCAGAACTACTATACCAGGCCGCCAGCATTCTCAGTCTCCCACTGACATTACTACCCTTCTCTCCTGATTCAGCAGCATCGGCTACTCCACCCGGCTGCCTATATATTCAAGAAATCCAAATGGCCAGCAGTGCCAAGCCAGGTCAATTGAGTACTACCAATGCTCCCTATGTTTTGAGCACTCTGGAGGCTGCAGCTAAAGGATGCTTGAGAGGACAATTTAATGCCTTAGTAACCGGCCCCGTACACAAAGGAGTGATCAACGATGCAGGCATCCCATTTAGTGGGCATACCGAATTTTTTGCTGAGCAAGCGGGTATTGAGCAAGTCGTAATGATGCTAGCAGCTGAAAAGCTGCGCGTGGCATTGGTGACTACACATCTCCCTCTAAAAGATGTCAGTAAAGCTATCACAGGAGAGCGCCTCACACAGGTCATTCAAATTCTACACAAAAGCCTGACCAATGAGTTCCGGATCGAATCTCCTCGCATCGGGGTATGCGGCTTAAACCCGCATGCAGGGGAAGGCGGTCACCTCGGTATGGAAGAAATAGAGGTGATAGAACCAGCTCTGAATAGCTTGCGAGCAGAGGGCATCCAGCTCCTTGGCCCCTTACCTGCCGATACACTCTTTACACCCCCGCAATTAACTCACTGTGACGCAGTATTGGCCATGTATCACGATCAGGGGCTGCCGGTGTTAAAATTCAAGGGGTTCGGTAAAGCTGTAAATATTACCCTTGGGCTGCCTTTTATCCGTACATCAGTAGACCACGGTACCGCGCTGAATCTTGCTGGTACTGGCGATGCCGACAGTGGTAGTTTGGAGGCAGCTTTGGCGCAAGCTATTGAATTGGCTACTCGGTGAGCTACCTCGCAGTATTTGCAAAGTGGCTCTCCCTTTTGTCGTATATATCAACCCAAAAAAGCTTCAAGTATAGATTATTTAATGGACAGTTTTTTCCAGCACAAAGCCCGTAAACGTTTTGGCCAAAATTTTTTAGTCGATGAAAATATCATTGAACGTATTGTACGCGCCGTAGCCCCAAAAGAATCCGACAAACTCGTAGAAATTGGTCCCGGGCAAGGTGCGATTACAGAGCTTCTCCTCCAACGATGCCCTTCCCTAACTGCAGTTGAACTAGACCGGGACTTAATACCCTTACTGCAGTTTAAGTTTAGGAATTATCTCCAGTTTAAAATTATTGAGCAGGATGCCCTCAAATTTGACTTTGGAGAATTTGCAGCAGATTCACCTTTACGCATAGTTGGCAATTTGCCCTATAACATTTCTACGCCATTACTTTTCCACTTACTCAGCTTCAAAGGTAAAGTGCGGGATATGCACTTTATGCTGCAAAAGGAAGTCGTCGACCGCCTCAGCGCCACTCCGGGTAACAAATCCTTTGGCCGTCTGAGTGTCATGGTGCAATATCACTGCCGTGTTCAGGGACTTTTTCCAGTGCCCCCCCAATCATTCCAACCAGCACCTAAAGTAGAATCTGCAATCGTACGCCTTACTCCTCATGAAAAACTTCCGTTCATTGCCGAGGATGAGAAGCTGCTGGAGCGAATTGTCAATGTAGCTTTTCAGCAACGTCGCAAGACACTGCGCAATGCTTTAAAACCGCTATATCCAGAACTGGATGTAAACTCGTTCCCGGTAGATGCCAGCCGTCGCCCTGAAACCCTCGGTGTTGAAGAATTTGTCCGATTAGCAAATTTCTGTACACAGCTTGAAAAACAAAAAAATAACAAGCCAATTTAGGGGACGAAAATTTGGCTACTTACGCCATTGGAGATATTCAGGGTTGCTTTGAGCCATTACAACGGCTACTAAAGAAAATCCACTTCCGCTTTGATCGTGACAAATTGTGGCTTGCTGGAGATCTTGTTCATCGTGGGGACGACAGTCTTGGCACTTTGCGCTTTTTGTATGAGTACCGTCATCAGGTAACCGCCGTTCTAGGCAACCACGACTTACACCTTTTAGCTCTGGCCCATGGAGCCAAACATCTTTCTGAAAAAGAGCATGACTTAGCTAAAATCCTGAAAGCCAAAGGCTCAGACCAGCTACTAAACTGGCTTCAAGGTCTTCCCCTTCTAGTACACAAAAAGGGGTACACCATGGTTCATGCAGGGATTCCTCCCATTTGGAGTGTAACCAAGGCAGCGGCGCTTGCTCGCGAAGTTGAGCATGCCCTGTCTGATGAAGCTATGGCAAAAGCTTATTTTTATGGGATGTATGGTAATGAACCACATTGCTGGAATGACCATCTTATCGGTATCGAAAGGTTACGTTCCATAACCAACTACTTTACACGAATGCGTTTTTGTAAAGCAGATGGCACCTTAGATTTAGTGACCAAACGAGGACCTCAAGCCGCGCATGCCGATTACAAGCCCTGGTTTAGCTTTCCGAACAGAAAAAGTAAGAATGAAAAAATTATCTTTGGCCACTGGGCAGCTCTGGAGGGGCGTGCCGATACTAAAAATATCTATGCACTAGATACGGGATGCGTTTGGGGTGGTTACCTTACGGCAATGCGGTTGGATGATGAGGAGTTCTTCTGCCTAGATTGCAGCCTATAAAAAATTAAATACTTACGACTTTACTGCAAATTAGCAAACCTCAACTGTTAAGTTAGACCAAGCAGTTAGGGTTTTCTACAGGGAGTCGATATTACGAGCTATATCCCCCCGGGTTTTGTGATTGCCAACGCTATGCATCTTCAACCATTTGTATCAGGTCATATTCCGCTTTTCAGCCAGCTCAGTATCCGCATAGCATTCCACAATATCCCCAGGTCTACGCGGTACAATTTCATAAGGAATTTCTCTACCACTGGTTTTTCAAATGCCTTTACGACTTCCAACACAAAACTTCCCTGGCCAGTATCCAAGTTATGGATAAAGCAACCCTGGTCTGTTGTGGGCTTTCTAAGTAGTTCTAGGGCTGCTAAATGTCCCAGAGCTAGATCAGTATATAATCCCGAACACCTGTCCCATCTACAGTTTCATAATCATCACCAAAAACCAGTAGGTAAGGACCGCGTCCAACAGCAACTTGAGATACATACGGCAAAAGATTATTGGGGATTCCTCGAGGATCCTCACCTATTCTTTCACTTTTATGTGCACCAATAGGGTTAAAGTAGCATAACAAACTTACTTTCCAGTAGCTCCCAGGAACGACACAGATATTTCGCAGTATGCCCTCCTTGACGAGCTTGCTGGCACCATAGGGATTAGTAGCTCCAGTTTTAAAATCTTCTTTAATCGGCACCGTGTCAGGTTCCTCGTAGACAGTTGTAGAAGAACTGAAGATCATTCGAAATACGTCAAATTCCTCCATCACTTCTATAAGAGCCTGGATACCTGCTACATTATTCTGACAATAACGTAGCGGCTGCTCGACAGAACCTCCTACTACCTTCATACCAGCAAAATGAATTAGAGCTTCAATCTCACATTCTGAAAAGACTTTCCGAAGCTCCTCTTGATCGCCAATATCAAAGTCATCAAATAGCACCTTTTGCCCAGAAATCATCTCGACACGATTCAGCACTTCCCGGCTGCTATTCGATAGGTTATCCACAACAACTGGCCAAAAGCCAGCACCAAGTAACTCTATGCATGTGTGACTGCCAATGTAGCCGGCACCACCAGTCACTAGAATCGCCATTTTACTTCCTTCGAGCTTTACCCACTTCTAAAAGAGTACGAATAAAACTTAAAACTGCCGTTATATTCAACCCATCTAGATAACAATACCGTGCCGTGATGAGACTGAAAGCTATGCTGGAATAGCTGGGGTCAGTTCCGTATACCCCAGGGAAGAACAAGGATAGTAACGGCAACAATCAATTGCGCTTTTGCCGAGCTTATCTCAGACAAGGCGATTGCTATGCCGCTTCACATATTGATCACCATATGTGTACAAGCGGTGCAACCTTAGAAACAACCAGTGCACTGACTCTAATTGATAAGCAGGACGCTGAGCTCTGCCCACTAGGCTACAGGGAGGTAAATACCGTGACAATTTTCAACCACTACCTGGAAAGGTATGAGTCAATCCAAGATGAGGAACTCAGCATCCAGGAGTATCTGGAGTTATGTAAAACTGATCGCAGCGCCTATGCATCTCCTGCAGAGCGAATGTTAATGGCAATTGGTGAGGCAGAATTAATAGATACCTCTCGCGACCCACGCTTATCTCGAATTTTCTGTAATAAAGTCATCAAGCGATACAAAGCATTCAGCGAATTTTATGGTATGGAAGAAGCCATAGAGCAGATTGTTTCTTTCTTTCGACATGCAGCCCAGGGCCTGGAAGAGAAAAAACAAATTCTTTATTTGCTTGGACCTGTAGGAGGAGGTAAATCGTCACTAGCTGAACGCTTAAAGGCCCTAATGGAACAGGTGCCAATTTACGCAATCAAGGGATCACCTGTATTTGAATCACCTTTGAGTTTATTCTCACCTAGCGAAGACGGTCGAATCCTGGAAGAGGACTATGGTATCGCCAGGCGATATGTCAATACCATTATGTCCCCATGGGCTGTTAAACGGTTGCATGAGTTCAAGGGAGATATCAGTAAATTTCGGGTAGTAAAAATTCGACCTTCTATCCTGGATCAAGTCGCAATATCCAAAACAGAGCCCGGAGACGAAAACAACCAAGACATATCCTCTCTGGTTGGCAAAATAGATATTCGCAAGCTCGAAGATTTTCCACAAAATGATCCCGATGCTTATAGCTTCTCAGGCAGCCTCTGTCGCGCCAACCAGGGATTGATGGAATTTGTTGAAATGTTCAAGGCGCCAATCAAGGTGCTTCACCCCTTGCTAACCGCCACCCAGGAGGGCAATTACAACAGCACCGAGGGACTCGGCTCTATACCTTTCAATGGCACAATCCTGGCACATTCCAATGAGTCCGAATGGCAATCATTTCGAAATAACCGCAATAATGAAGCTTTTCTAGATCGAATTTATATTGTCAAAGTGCCTTACTGTGTGAGAGTCCAGGAAGAAATCAAAATTTACCAAAAACTATTGGAAAACAGCTCTCTCTCTAAAGCGCCTTGTGCGCCGGATACTCTGAGAATGCTGGCACAATTTTCCGTGCTGTCCCGAATCAAAAATCCTGAGAACTCTAGTCTTTACTCCAAAATGCGGATTTACGATGGAGAAAACCTAAAGGACACCGACCCTAAGGCAAAGACTATTCAGGAATATCGGGACAACGCTGGCGTTGATGAGGGGATGAACGGCCTATCTACACGCTTTGCGTTCAAAATTCTCTCCAAGGTCTTCAACTTTGATGCAACGGAAGTTGCAGCCAACCCTGTTCACTTACTCTATGTATTGGAGCAGCAAATTGAACAAGAGCAATTCCCTCCAGAAATCCAGGAAACATATCTTGGATTCATCAAGGAGTACCTAGCTCCAAGATATGTCGAGTTTATTGGAAAAGAGATACAAACTGCCTACTTGGAATCCTACGCAGAATATGGCCAAAACTTGTTTGATCGCTATGTCACCTATGCTGACTTCTGGATTCAGGATCAGGAATACCGCGACCCTGAGACTGGCGAGATACTCGACCGAGGCGCGCTCAATGAGGAGTTGGAGAAAACGGAAAAACCCGCCGGAATATCTAACCCTAAGGATTTCCGTAACGAAATAGTCAACTTTGTATTGCGCGCAAGGGCGAATAATCAGGGAAAAAATCCTGACTGGAGATCCTATGAGAAATTACGTGCAGTTATTGAGAAGAAGATGTTCTCCAATACCGAGGATCTCCTGCCAGTAATTTCCTTCAATACTAAAGCTTCTGCAGATGACAAGCGTAAGCATGCGGATTTTGTTGCTCGAATGGTCGAGCGCGGATATACCGAGAAGCAAGTACGCTTATTGTCTGAATGGTATCTGCGTGTCCGTAAATCGCAGTGACCTCAAAGCACAGTGGGAGGGCTTTCCCCAAGGAAAGCTCACCTTTACACGGGGAACCAAGCCAGCTGGCCTTAACAAAATATCCGACAGTTACCCAGAACTAAGCGAGTCCACTAGGATATTTCTGAACAAATTCCAGGCCAATTGACCGGTGAGTTTATCCGCCCAAAGGCAGAAATATGAGCTATATCATCGACCGTCGCCTGAATGGAAAGAAGAAAAGCACGGTTAATCGTCAACGTTTCTTGAGGCGCTACAAAGCCCATATAAAGAAAGCTGTCGGAGACGCCATGAATAGCCGCTCCATCATGGACATGGACAAGGGCGAACGCATTAGTATCCCGACCAGGGATATCAGCGAACCACTATTCTCTCACGGTGCCGGTGGGCATATTGAACGGGTACTTCCAGGTAATAAAGAGTTCACTACTGGTGACCGAATCCCTCGCCAAAGCCAAAGAGGTGGTGATGGTGGCGGAGGTGGTGCCAGTGATAGTGGTGAGGGCGTAGATGAGTTTGTTTTCCAGATATCTCAAGAAGAGTTCCTCGATTTTATGTTTGAAGGGCTACAGCTGCCCAATATGATCAAGCGCCGACTGGCCGGTAATGAGTCCTTCCAGATAGTTCGTGCCGGCATCAGCAATGAAGGCACACCCGGCCGGCTCAATGTCATTCGCTCCCTGAGGGCTGCTCATGCACGCCGTATCGCTCTTACCAGTAATAAAAGGCGGGTACTACGTGAGCTGGAGCACTCCTTGGATATGGAGGAACGGAAAGATTCCGCCTTGCGTGATCAACGAAAGATAGAGGCAATTAAAAATGAAATCATCGAGTTGCGCCAGCGTATCAGTCGTGTGCCGTTCCTTGATGATTTTGACCTTAAATACAACTTACTAATTCGCCAGCCCAAGCCGCGCTCTAGGGCTGTCATGTTCTGCTTGATGGATGTTTCTGGCTCGATGAATCAAGCAACTAAGGATATGGCAAAGCGCTTCTTCCTATTACTTTATCTTTTTCTTCAGCGCAGTTATGAATATACCGAAGTCGTATTTATCCGCCATCACACCAGTGCCAAAGAAGTGGATGAAGAGGAGTTTTTTTATTCACGGGAGACTGGCGGAACTATAGTTTCCAGTGCGTTAAAATTAATGCGAAGAATCATGCGCGAACGCTATCCGGCTAGCGAATGGAATATTTATGGTGCCCAGGCTTCTGATGGTGACAACTGGAATGACGACTCCAGTACCTGCCATAGAATCCTGATTGATGACATCATGCCTCATGTTCAATATTACTCTTATGTAGAGATTACCCCACGAGATCACCAGGCCCTCTGGGAAGAATATGAAAGTGTTCGCGCACTATTCCCAAATCATTTTGCCATGGAACAAATTGTGGATGTCCAGGATATCTATCCGGTCTTTCGACAGTTGTTTAGCCAAAAGGTAACCGCTCGATGCTAGAAACATTTGCCAGCGGCAGCGACTCACAAAAATCTGATTCTTCTGGCCCTATTTCCACTTCTTCTGAATGGACCTTTGAACTGATCCAGGAGTATGACTGCGCCATTAGCGAGCTAGCGGAAGAGTTTGGTCTGGATACCTACCCCAATCAGATCGAAGTGATCAGCTCTGAGCAAATGATGGATGCCTATTCATCGGTAGGGATGCCAGTGGGGTATCACCACTGGTCTTTTGGCAAACAATTCATCAGCGTCGAAAATAATTACCAGCGCGGCCTTATGGGGTTAGCCTACGAAATTGTTATCAATTCCAACCCCTGCATTGCTTATCTCATGGAAGAAAACACCATGACGATGCAAGCATTGGTTATTGCCCATGCCTCCTACGGGCACAATTCTTTCTTCAAAGGCAATTACCTATTTCGCTCTTGGACAGATGCCGGCAGTATCATTGATTACTTAATTTTTGCCAAGAACTATATCTCCCGTTGTGAAGAGCGCTATGGCCTTGATGAGGTAGAGGCAGTACTCGACTCCTGTCATGCCTTAATGAATTATGGCGTAGATCGTTACAAGAGGCCTTATCCCATCTCTGCAATTGAAGAGGAGCGCCAGCAGCAAGAGCGCGAAGAATACCGGCAACGGCAACTCAATGATCTATGGCGGACTATCCCCAAACTTGGAGAAGGCACCGAGGAAACCCAGGAAAAACGCTTTCCAGAAGAGCCTCAGGAAAACATCCTTTACTTTATTGAAAAAAATGCACCACTTTTAGAAAACTGGCAGCGAGAGCTGGTGCGTATTGTCCGCAAGTTAGCCCAGTATTTTTATCCACAGCGCCAGACCCAGGTAATGAATGAGGGATGGGCTACTTTTTGGCATTACACTCTGCTAACAGAGCTATATCGGCGAGGTAGGGTGACCGAAGGCTTTATGATGGAATTTTTGCAAAGCCACACCAACGTAATTTACCAACCTGGCTTTGATAGCCCCCACTACAGTGGAATAAATCCTTACACTCTGGGGTTCAGTATTTTCAGTGACCTGAGGCGAATCTGTGAAAACCCTACTGATGAGGATCGTCGTTGGTTCCCCGATATCGCAGGAAGTAACTGGCGGGAAACATTGCAATTTGCCATGCGAGATTTCAAGGATGAGAGTTTTATCTTGCAGTTCCTCTCTCCGAAAGTAATGCGCGATATGAAGCTCTTCTGTATCAGCGACAACGACAAGGAGAATGAAATCGTTGTCAGCGCAATTCATGACGATAGCGGCTATCGACAACTAAGGGAGAATCTCGCAGGCCAATACAATCTGGGTAACCGAGAGCCCAATATCCAGGTTTTCTCAGTAGACACTCGCGGCGATCGCTCATTGACCTTACATCACACCCAGTACCAGCGCCGCCCTCTGGGTAAGGAAACTACTGAAGTGCTCAAGCACTTACACAGACTCTGGGGTTTTGATGTACACCTCAACAGCCTGAATGGTGATGAGGTTATGGCCAGCTTTCACTGCCCCGAGCAAGGTCGCGACCGCCAGGAGGGAGAAGAGGAGTCTATGTTAATCCCGAAACCTATTTAAGCGTTCAGCACGGGACTGCCTATAGGCAGGTCCCGCACAGAAGGGGTGGGAAACTAAGCCAGTCGCAGCTTGATATACTTTAGTCGTCAGCTTCCAGTAACAACTTCGCTTTAGCCGCCAGCTCTCCTCGCTCCTCGCGATTTGCCAACAAGGCATCGGCCCCCGCATCCAACCAACGAGCCTTATCCAGATCATCGTCAGAGGGCACAACCAGAATACGCAGGTTAGCGTACTCACTGCGGCTTCTCAAATAATCCAGAACCTGGAAGCCGCCATCGCCGACCAAACTCGCATCAATCACTAACAGAGTGGGTTTGGCATCAGCTAACAAAATACCAGCAGAGAAGCTATCACCTGCAACTTCGATCTCACAGCCTATATTCTTTAAGGCTTGGATTCCCGACGAGGTCAGTTCGGGGTCTGTAGTTACCAACAGTACCTTACGGCTGGGCACTGCTAGATCGTTTGGAACAGGCATGGAGTTATCACGTAGGAAACCAACGAAATCCTCCACACAAATACGATGGTCACCGCGACCTGGAAGTTTGTAAGCCTTGAGTTGCCCGCGCTCTATCCAGCGAATCACCGTACGGAAGTTGACGCCGCAATACCTGGCTGCTTCGCCGGTGGTTAGCACATGTAGTTCGCTCATATTATTTTTTCTCCCCAACAACTGCAGTCCTTGATGCTCAGATCAGCCTCTCACGCCCAGACCCCATCCCCCGAAGTCAGGCGCGAAATTATCCTGCCCAATAGAACCGCCCCTTTAAATTATGCTGTTTAATGCTGCAAAACCAGCCCGAAATTCGGTCCATGTAATTTATTAACGAACAGCGAAACAACCCCCTCAAAAAATACTAAAAGATATAGTTGACAGGTATGACAGGTCTCATAGAATGGCCATAGATTACGCGACACCTGACGTGTCGCCTGATCCTCTCCAGTGGGGTGGCCGGTAAGTCAGATACCCCACTTTTGGCAATTAGATGTTTGCTAAGCGAATACCCTAAGACCCTGGGCCCCCTTGTTTTTTCGGGGCCTTTTTTTTATCTTGCCAAAATCTCACTCCTACCTTCCCTGAAATTCCTGCCCAATATCCTGTTTAATGGGCAGTGCCGGAACCAATGGATTTATGGCAGTGCAACTCTTCACCGGGAAACCGGTTTCTCCAGCCTTGGAGCGATTCTATTGAAGACCTATCTCGTTGGTGGCGCAGTACGCGACAAATTACTTAAACGCCCTGTAACCGAGCACGACTGGGTGGTAGTTGGGGGTAGTCCAGAACAGATGTTGAATCTTGGATTCCATCCTGTAGGAAAAGATTTCCCCGTTTTTCTACACCCGGAGACCGGCGAGGAGTATGCACTCGCGCGAACAGAGCGTAAGAGCGGACGCGGCTACGGTGGCTTCTCCGTAAATACGGATGCCAGTATTACTCTTGAAGAGGACCTGCAACGCCGCGACCTTACTATCAACGCGATCGCTGAATCAGAGGATGGTGCCCTGATTGATCCTTACGGTGGGCAAGCCGATCTAGAAGCACGGCTACTTCGCCATGTATCCACAGCATTCGCCGAAGATCCGTTGCGCATCCTGCGTGTAGCCCGTTTTGCGGCGCGCTACCACCACCTTGGATTTACTGTTGCATCGGAGACAATGGCGCTTATGCGCCAAATGGTCGAGGCTGGAGAGGTTGAATATCTGGTAGCGGAGCGAATCTGGAAGGAAGTAAGCCGCGCCCTTACCGAGCCCGACCCCGATGTCTTCATTCAGGTACTGAGGGAGTGCGGCGCCCTGTCCATCCTGCTTCCTGAGCTGGAGAACCTGTTCGGTGTCCCCCAACCACCAGAGCATCACCCTGAAGTGGATACTGGTGAGCATGTTTTACTGGCACTTAACAACGCCCCTGCCGAGCTACCAGTACGATTCGCAGTCTTACTGCACGACTTAGGCAAGGGGTTAACTCCCGAAGAGATTCTCCCTAGCCACCACGGCCACGAATCCGCCGGCGTGCCCCTGGTAAAGGCCGTCTGTGAGCGCTGGCGTACCCCGAAAGACCTGACTGCACTGGCTATCGGGGTCTGTGAATACCACCTGCATTGCCACAGGGCCTTCGAATTGCGCCCACAGACCATTATGAAAATGATCCGCAGTCTGGATGCCTTGCGACGTCCCGAGCGATTTGAAAACTTTCTACGCGCCTGCGAGGCAGATGCCCGGGGTCGTGAGGGGCTGGAGAATAGAGATTATCCACAAGTGGACTTTTTACGTGCCGCTCGCGAAGCAGCATCGGCGGTAACTGCCGAGGAGTTGATTAAACAGGGCTACCAGGGTGCGAAGCTGGGGCAGGCACTGGACCGGGAGCGCATCAAGGCAATCGCCAAAATAAAGGATAATTACATTGCGTAATGTGTTGATTACCGGTGCTGCCGCACGCTTGGGCCGTGCTATTACCAAAGAGCTGCATAGAGATCACAGGGTTGTTATTCACTATCGCAACTCGGCTGATGCAGCCAAGGCCCTGGCAAACGAGCTGAACCGACTTCGCCCCAACTCTGCCATAGCGTTGCACAGTGAATTGAATAGCGCCGAAGCCTGTTCCAATCTGGCCCAGCGCGCACAAGAGGCCTGGGGCGGTATCGATGTTCTGGTCAACAATGCCTCAGCATTTCACCCCACACCTGTGGGAAAGGCGACCGAGGAGGACTGGGATCGGCTGGTAGGCAGCAACCTCAAAGTCCCCTTCTTTCTCATTCAGGCCCTGAAAGAAACACTCAGCCAACAACAGGGCTGCGTTGTTAATATGGCGGATATCCACGCCGAGCGCCCGATGCCCGAGCACACTATTTACTGCGCCGCCAAGGCTGGGCTGGTAATGCTGACAAAAAGCCTCGCTCTGGAGCTGTCTCCCCAGGTCCGGGTCAATGCAGTCGCCCCCGGTGCCATTCTTTGGCCAGAGCAAGAGGCAACTAACGAAGCCAAGAAAGCACAGATCACCCAGCGTATTCCTTTGGCCCGAACCGGTGACCCCAGCGATATCGCCAAAACCGTGCGCTTCCTGGTCTGTGACGCCCCCTATATCAACGGCCAGATTATTGCTGTTGACGGCGGCCGCAACCTCAACATCTAGAGCGGGGCTTCACTTCAATTTCACCGACACTCTGTCAGAATGTTTGGCAACTTACTCTGCCACAAGAGGTTTGCCGGTGCCCTCACTGAAGATATTGTTGATTGAAGATAACCTCACTATCGCCCGCCAGATTGCCGAATTCCTACATGCTGAGGGCTGGCAGATAGATTACGCCCATCGGGGTCGCCAGGGTTTACAGCTGGCCCTGGAACAAATCTTCGACCTGATCATTCTCGACCTGGGCCTGCCGGATATAGACGGCTTGGAGGTCTGTGAAAAGATCAAGGCACAAGCGCCAGTTAACATGCCAATTCTGATGTTAACTGCCCGCGATGCTCTCGCAGATAAAGAACGCGGATTTGGTATCGGTGCCGATGACTACTTATGTAAGCCCTTCGAACCAAGGGAACTGATACTGAGATGCCGCGCCCTGGCACGTAGACACCAGCTGCATACCAGTGAAGAAATCAAGGTGGGTGATTTACAGATAAACCAGCGCCAGCAAACCGCCTACCGGGATAAACAACCTCTGCCCCTGACAACTATCGGTTTTCGCATTCTCACTATGCTCGCCCAGGCGTCGCCAGCACCAGTAAGCCGCTCGGCAATCATCCACCATATTTGGGGTGACGAACCCCCAGAAACAGACGCCTTAAAATCCCACATTTATAGTCTTCGCCAAACATTGGATAAGCCTTTCCTGGTTCCCATGTTGAAAACTATCACCAATCTCGGTTATCAGTTGGAAATTCCCAATGCGCGAAACCAGTAATTTACAGAGGAAGGTCTTCGCTATTTTTGGCAGTTTTACCCTGCTGCTATGTTTGGTGTTTTTTGCCATCTGTATGATGGTGGCCTATGTAATTGAAGACCATTTACTCGATAACTTATTGGTCGGGGAAGTCCGCTACCTCGAACAGCAGGCAAAACAGGCTAAAACAATCCCAGAGCCACGCCTACCCTATTTAACGCTATACACTGAAAGCAAAGTAATTCCTACTGAACTGCGCACTGCCCTACCAAGTCATGCAGAAAAGGCAGAATGGTTTAGTGATACGGAACATCACTTCCATCTGCGCAGAGTACATTTTCCGGGCAACGATTCCGCCGTTCTCGTAGCTGAAGTCAGTGAATTACTCACTGTTACGCGGCAATCCTCGCAACTTCTCTGGCTCTTTGCAAGCGCCTGTATCTTGACCCTACTCTTAGCCCTCTATTGTGCTTTTCGTATTTCCCGTAAAACCATCGCACCTGTAGTAACCCTCGCTAAAGCAGTTAAGCGGCAGAGAAACTGCGATTCTCAAATTTCCCTGCCCTATAACAATGAACAAGATGAAATCGGTTATCTCGCAAGTACGTTGCAAGATACACTTAACCAGCTCAAGCTGACAT
The DNA here is from genome assembly GCF_052468405.1 of Microbulbifer variabilis. Classification (NCBI taxonomy): domain Bacteria; kingdom Pseudomonadati; phylum Pseudomonadota; class Gammaproteobacteria; order Cellvibrionales; family Microbulbiferaceae; genus Microbulbifer; species Microbulbifer variabilis. The sequence goes on along the minus strand of NZ_CP174343.1, from coordinate 4,724,907 downwards.
TGCGCAGGGAAACTGAGTTTACCCGGGATACAAGCCATGAGTTGCGCACCGGGCTAACCATTCTGAAAAGCACACTGGCTCTCAGTCAAAATCGGGAAATGACTAAAGCTGAGAAAAATGAGCTATTAGAAACTGTTGCCGGTATGGAAAAAACTGTTAAGACACTATTGGCCCTCGCCCGCTCAGAATCTCTACAGTCGGAAGATATCCCATTGCGTGCTTTACTGGAGGAGCGTCTTTTAGTTCAACACCAGGTAATTGTACAAAAGCAGTTTCATGTTGATTTAAAGTTAGGGCACAAAGTCAGAGTCCTGGCCAATCGACACCTGGTAAGTCTGCTAGTCGATAACTTAATCAGCAATGCATTACAGCACGCTTCCAACCCTAAATTGGTTATTACCTATAAGGGGAACACACTCTTTTTTGAGAACGCCACAGACAACCAATTAGATTTAGAAACCTCCCTCTTGCCCGGCCAAAAGAGGGAGGGCAGTGACGGTATAGGTCAAGGCCTTTTCCTGGCCAAGAGAATCTGTGAAGCCTTAAATTGGACCATCGCCGTCAAATGTCGAAAAAATATTTATCAGTGTGCTCTGTCTTTTACACAGTAGTTTTCTAAGGTCCAGATTTTTACCGCAAAAACATACTGCGCTCGAGACGAACAGTGAATTGGCACCCATGCCTTATACGATCCCGAGTGCAGTTTATTATTTCTTCCTATTTAGCAACTACAATCTCACCTGAATTTCACCTTCCACCCCTTATTCTCCTACGAACTCACTAGAAGATTTTCCGTCTGCTACCGCAATTTTGGAGATTAATATGTTGAAGAAAATTGTTATTTCCCTGGCACTGACTTTGTCGGTATTTTTTGGTTTTATTATTTGGATTAAGGGCCTAATTCCACCCCAAGAGCAGGACTTTTCCACTACGACGGTCAGTGATCTACCGTATTTACAACAATTACCCAGGGAAAGCCGAGGAAAAATCTTAGCTGTTGTCACCAGTACTGAAACGATGGGAGATAGTGGCAAGGCCACTGGTTATGAGTTAACGGAACTGGCACGCCCCTATTACATCTTTTCGGCCAACGGATTTATTGTCGATATTGCCAGTCCCAGAGGCGGCAAACCGCCTGCGGTGATCGATAAAGATGACCTTGGGCCTTTCGACTATGCCTTTCTCAATGACCCGGAGGCACAACAAAAGGTCAACAACAGTATTCCTATCGATCAGGTATCGGCAGAGGATTATCGGGCAGTATTTTTTGTCGGCGGTAAAGGCACCATGTTCGATTTCCCCGACAATCCCCATATCCAGTCCCTGGTGCGGGAAATCTATAGCAGCGGCAAAATTATCGGAGCGGTTTGCCACGGGCCAGCAGCCCTTGCCAATGTCACCCTGGATAATGGCGAGCCCTTGATCGCCGATCGGCAGATTAGTGCTTTTACTAACGAAGAGGAGCTTTTTCTTATTCCCGACGCCAAGCAACGATTTCCATTCCTGCTGGAGGATCGCTTACGTAAGCAAGGCGCGGTGTTCCAGGCTGGGCCCACTTACCTGGAACAAGTCAGCGTGGATGGCCAGCTTATTACCGGACAAAACCCCTGGTCCACCTGGCTGGCGGCTGAGAGTATGGTAAGGGCGATGGGGTATACCCCAGTTCCACGTCAAGTCACCCCGGTGGAGCAGACCGTCAAATTACTACTCACTTATGAGAAGCACGGCTTTACCGAGGCCGCAGAGAAATTACAGAAACTTCAAGAGAAAGGGGAAATAGACCAGCGCCTACTGGCCATGCACGGCGTTGTCTCTGCTATGCGCTGGGAGCCGGGCAGGGCTCTGGACATAATCAGACTGCTGTCCAAGAGCCAGGATTGATAGAGCCCCTCAAAAAGCCAGCTAGCCAGCCTGCTCTAGCGGCTGGCCATTTTCATCCACAAATAATACATCGCGAATACTGAGTTTTTGCCCTTGGGCATTCTGCACAACCATTTCAGGGATAGGTTCGCCGCTGTTTTTATCGACCAGATGCACGCCGTCTTTATTGCCATTCCAGCGCAGATTCCACTGGCGCAGGGCGATTACCACCGTAAACAGGTCGCGACCTTTTTCCGTTAAGCGGTACTCGTAGCGTGTGCCGTGCTCACCCGCATCAAAGCGCACCAGCACCTCGTTATCCACCAGACGGGATAACCGATCCACAAGGATATTCTTGGCGATTCCCAGGTTTCTTTGGAAGTCCACAAAACGACGGGTACCCAGCATCGCCTGCTTAATTATCAGCAGGGACCACCAGTCCCCCACCTCATTCAGGGCGCAAGCCAGGGAGCAATCAAGATCATCAAAGCGTTTACGTGACATATAGGGAGCCTCTGAATAACTCCGTGATACCTCTGGCATGCAGAGCGGTTCACAATCAAGGCGCGGCTTCGCAGGAATGTCTAGACCTTTCAAGAAGTCGCAACGCGGAGTGTGAATCGCTCTGCAAGCCCCGAAGGGCGGGCCTTGAAGGCCACAGCTGCTGCGTTGCCGCTCTTGCCAAGGGCTAGGGCCATTCGCGGCGAGCTGCGCCTAACATCTGCAGCCTTCAAGGCCCGCAGAGGCATTACGGAGTTGTTCAGAGGCTCCCTAGCCAGTATACCGGCAAAAGAGTTGCAATACGAAACCAGATATTGAACTCAACCTTAAAATAAGGTCTTATAACGCAACCGTTTTAATTGTGACCTAGTGGGACCAGTGAGTCCCAGTGTTGAATCGAGACATTCAGGAGAGAAATATGAGTGGTTCCCTGGACAACCTACTGCGTCCTTTCGAGCATAAATCCCTAAAGCTGCGCAACCGGGTCGCAATGGCCCCCATGACCCGCACTATGTCACCGGGCTATTCAGCCAATGACCAGGTGGCCGGCTATTACCGCCGCCGAGCTGAAGGTGAAGTGGGACTAATTATTACCGAAGGCACCTTCGTTAATCATAAAGCCGCAAACGGCTACGAGAATGTACCGGCAATCTACGGTGAAGCCGCTCTCGCCGGCTGGAAAAAAGTGGTAGACGAAGTACACGCTGCCGGTGGCCAGATTATCCCACAGTTGTGGCACGTAGGTTCCGTGCGCAAAGAGGGCATAGGCCCGGATAAATCAGTACCCGGCTACTCCCCCTCAGGCCTATTCAAACCTGGCAAGCCCAATGGCCAGGCGATGAGCAAAGAGGACATCCAGGAAGTTGTACAAGCTTTTGCGGACGCGGCAAAAGCAGCCAAGGAAATTGGGTTTGACGGTGTAGAGATTCACGGCGCCCACGGCTACCTGATCGACCAGTTTTTCTGGGAAGGTACCAACCAACGCGATGACGAGTACGGTGGCTCCATCGAAAATCGCACCCGCTTTGCAGTGGAAATTATCAAAGCGGTACGTGAAGCCGTAGGCGAAGATTTCGCCATAGTGCTGCGCTACTCCCAATGGAAGCAGCAGGATTACGAAGCCAAGTTGGCGCAAAACCCGGAAGAACTGAAACGCTTCCTGACACCGCTGGTTGAAGCTGGCGTTGATATTTTCCACGCTTCTTCAAGACGCTTCTGGGTGCCGGAGTTCGAGGGCTCTGATCTCAACCTGGCAGGCTGGACCAAGGAGCTGACTGGAAAACCGGTAATTTCCGTCGGCAGTGTCGGCCTCGACGATGATTTTATCGGCGGCAACAACCAGGGCATGGGCGGTACTGCCAACCCTACCGATCTAGGCGAACTGACCCGCCGTATGGACAACCAGGAGTTCGATCTGATTGCCGTTGGCCGTGCACTACTACAGGACCCACACTGGTTCGCCAAGGTACGTGAAGATCGTGCGGAGGAAATCACTCCGTTTACCAAAGAGGCGCTAATGAGCCTGAGTTAATTTTTACTGACAAAAAAAGCAGCCTCTAAAGGCTGCTTTTTTATCTACATTTTTTAAAAATTTTTTGGAATCACGGCCAAATAAATTCTACCGGCCACAATTTCTGCGAAGCCTGATCGTACTCATCCCAAAGCTGCCGGTAAGTCTTTTGCTCAACAGGGTGCGGTACTTCCGGTGCTATCTCTGCCAGAGGCTGCAAAACAAAGGCGTTTTTTACAATCTCACCCCGTGGCAATTTTACCCCGTCGACAATCCCGGTCAGGTGATCATAGGTGAGAATATCAATATCCAGGGTACGCGCGCTGAACTTGGGTCCGGAGCGCAGGCGGCCATTGGCATCTTCGATACCGCGCAAACAAAGAGCCAGCTGCCCTACCGGCAGGTTAGTTTGCAGCCCCACTACCAAGTTGTAAAAATTATCGCCCAGGAAACCCACCGCCTCACTCTCGAAGACCCGGGACACCTGTAATTCGCCAAACTGCCCGGCCAGGGCATCCAGAGCCGCGCGAATATGTTGCGCGCGATTGATATTACTGCCGAGGCTGAGATACACCTGAGCCACGTTTACACTCCCGCAGACATCGCTGCTGCACCTTTTGCTGGCCTTTCGCCACGCTCAATAATGACACCCACATCCCTGGACCCCCTGACCGCACCCGGCTTGGACAAACGCAGTCGCAGCCAGCTTACTGAAAACTCTTCCCTGACAATTGCCGCAGCCTGCTCCGCCATGGTCTCCACCAACAGGAACTCACTGCTTTCAATAAAGGCAATCAAGCGCTTGGCTACCGCCTTATAGTTAAGTGTGTACTCGATATTATCTGTGCGTGCCGCCTCACTGATATCGAAAGCCATCTCCAGATCGAGGCTGACGGTCTGGCGCACTTCCCGCTCCCAATCGTAAATACCAATAATGGTATTCACTTTTAAATCCCGTATATAAACAATATCCATTTATTGGCTCTTTTCTTTTTAACTGCCAGGCTGCTCCTGGGATTTTTAAAGTTCGGTCTTGGGCAATTCTGTCATAGGCCAGCGCGGGCGCACATCCACGGCTAAATCAGTCTGCTCCCCGACTTTTAAACGCAAACTACCGGCATAGGCAATCATGGCGCCGTTATCGGTACAAAATTCATGGCGCGGATAATAGACACTGGCACCGTCCTTGCTCAGACTTGTTTCCAGGCGCTCGCGCAGCTGTTTATTTGCGGAAACCCCACCGGCAATCACCAGGGTTTTATAACCGGAGGCCTTAATGGCGCGCCGACACTTAATCACCAGGGTATCCACTACGGCCTCTTGAAAGGCCGCAGCGATATCCGCGCAGGTTTGCTCATCCGGCAAGCCATCTTCGAGGGCGTGCTGGCGCACGGTAGTCAGAGTGAAGGTTTTAAGACCTGAAAAACTGAAGTCCAGCCCTGGCCGATCAGTCATGGGGCGCGGGAAGGTAAAGCGTTTGGAGTCACCTTTCTCCGCCAGGGCAGCCAAACGCGGGCCGCCTGGGTAATCCAGGTCGAGCATTTTAGCGGCCTTATCGAAGGCTTCACCGGCGGCATCATCCAGGGACTCCCCCATCAGTTCGTAGTCACCAAGACCACGCACTTCCACCAGCTGGGTGTGTCCGCCGGAAACCAGCAAGGCGACAAAAGGAAAGGCCGGAGGGTTTTCCTCCAACATGGGTGCTAATAGATGCCCTTCCATATGATGCACCGCCACCGCTGGAACATCCCAACCATATGCTAAGGAGCGGCCAGCACAGGCACCTACCATTAGGGCACCAACCAAACCAGGCCCCGCGGTATAAGCTACGCCATCCAGGTCAGAGGGCTTGGTATTGGTCTTGGCCATTACCTGGCGCACCAGGGGTAGCAGCTTGCGCACATGATCGCGACTCGCCAGCTCCGGTACCACACCACCATAATCTGCATGCAGATCCACTTGGCTGAACAGGGCATGGCCTAGCAGGCCGGATTCTGAATCGTAGATAGCTACGCCAGTTTCATCGCAGGAAGTTTCTATACCGAGGACGCGCACTTGATCTCACACTCGTGACTGCTTCGAGGGGCCGTTATCATACTTGAAAATGGGGTTGCGATCCCGTAGGGGAGTGTTTAGAATTTGCGCCCTCGCTGTGAACCGGCCACCGGATGCAACTGCGAGAGCATTGCCGGAATGGCCGAGAGAAACGAATTTTAACAGGTATCCTAATGCCCTCTGTACGAATTAAAGACAACGAACCTTTCGATATCGCCCTGCGCCGCTTCAAGCGCTCCTGTGAAAAAGCAGGCGTACTGTCTGAAGTACGTCGTCGCGAGTTCTACGAGAAGCCCACCGCTGTTCGTAAGCGCAAAGCTGCTGCCGCTGTTAAGCGTCACGCTAAAAAGCTTCAGCGCGAAAATCGCAAGTTCCAGCGTCTCTACTAAGAGCCGCAGGCTGCATAAGCCTGTCGCAGCGAGACGGCCGGACGGGCTCAGCTCGTAGCGGAGCTATAAAGAACGGCGTGCGAGCCATACTCGCGCGCCGTTTTGCGTTTGGGCTAACGCATTTTCCCCCGACCAGCAGACAAGCTATTCTAAGCACCCGAAACCAAAATTCATTGCCAACAATCCCGGAACACTCGTTATGAGCACTCTCAAGGAAACCCTGACCCAGGCCACCAAAGACGCAATGAAAGCGCGAGACAAAGAGCGCCTGGCTACCCTGCGCCTGATCAATGCCGAAGTTAAACGTGTTGAAGTCGACGAGCGCATCGACCTTGATGACGCCCGCATCCTCGCCCTGCTGGACAAGATGACCAAACAGCGTCGCGATTCCATCGCCCAGTACGAAAAGGCAGGCCGCGCCGAGCTGGCGGCAGTGGAGCAGGCTGAGATCGAGGTAATCCAGGAGTTCCTGCCCAAGCAGCTGACCGAGGCTGAAATCAACGAAATCGTCTCTTCCGCTGTGCAAGACACAGGCGCCAGCAGCATGGCTGATATGGGCAAGGTTATTGCCCAGGTTAAACCCCAGGTACAGGGCCGTGCAGATATGGGCGCAGTAAGTAAGCTGGTAAAAGCCCAACTGGGCTAATCCTCACACGGGAAGCACTATGCCCAGCAAGATCCCCCAACATTTTATCGACGACCTGCTCGCCAGAGCAGATATTGTCGAGTTGGTGGACAGCCGGGTTAAATTGCGCAAAACCGGCAAAAACTACTCCGCCTGCTGCCCCTTTCACGATGAGAAAACTCCATCTTTTACCGTAAGTCCAGACAAGCAGTTCTATTACTGCTTTGGTTGCGGCGCCAACGGCAACGCCATTGGCTTTCTCATGGAGTACGACCGCCTCCCCTTCCCTGAGGCGGTAGAAAAACTCGCTGCAACCCGCGGCCTTGAGGTACCCCGGGAGCAACTCGCACCAGGGCAAGAGAAACGCCAAAAAGAGAGCCAGTCCCTCTACCAACTCACAGAGAAAGTCGCAGATTACTACCGCGAGCAACTTCGCAGCCACCCTACCGCCGGCAATGCCGTGGCTTATCTACGCAACCGCGGCCTTTCAGGGGAGATTGCCCGCGACTTCGGTATAGGCCTGGCGCCCCCGGGCTGGGATAACCTGCTCAACGCACTGGCCGATACTCCAGAAAAAGCGGACCAGCTGGAACTGGCGGGCCTGGCCATTCGCCGCCAGGATAGCGATGGCAATACTAAGCCCAACTCGCGCCACCATTATGATCGTTTCCGCAATCGTATTATTTTCCCAATCCGCGACCAGCGCGGACGCGCTATCGCCTTCGGTGGACGAGTACTGGGAGATGAGAAACCCAAGTACCTGAACTCCCCTGAAACCCCTATTTTCCACAAGAGCCGTGAGCTCTACGGCCTGTGGGAAGCACGTCAGGCCAATCGCAACCTTGAACGCCTGATTGTGGTAGAGGGCTATATGGATGTGGTGGCCCTGGCCCAGTTCGATATCCGTTGCGCCGTCGCCACCCTGGGGACCGCTTGTGGCGAAGACCATATCCAACTCGCCTTCCGCCACACCACAGAGCTGCTGTTCTGCTTTGACGGCGACCGCGCCGGCCGCACTGCCGCGCGACGTGCCCTGGAGTCTGCTCTGCCACAAATGCAGGATGGCCGCAGCCTTCACTTCCTGTTGCTGCCGGAAGGTGAGGACCCAGACACCCTGGTGCGCCAGCTGGGCGGAGAGCGCTTTCAGCAGCTAATGGAGGAACAGGCCCTGCCACTGGAAGATTTTCTCTTTGATTTGCTCAGCGAGGATCTCAACCTACAAACCATGGACGGCCGCGCGCGCCTGTCCAAACTCGCCGCTCCTCTACTGGATTTGCTACCAGAAGGTGTTTACCGCCAACTGATGTTCCAACAACTCGCCTCACGCACAGGTCTCGACAAAGAGACTTTGCAGGAGGTTATCCAAGCGGAGAAAGCCCGCAACACCCAGGTACAGCGCAGCCAACCTCAACAAACAACAGCCGAACAAGAACATAGGGTGCCGCTAGAGCCCAATCAGGACTCCCAGCATCGCACTCCGCCAGAGCCCTGGCCACGAGATCGCGCCCCCTATCTGGCGGAAGCCTCCCCACAGGAACCTGGTAACCTGCGACGCAGCGGGCAATACCGCCTGCCACCGGAACGTATGCTTATTGCCCTTCTGCTGCACCATCCACAACTTTCTGCACAAATAAAGGACCTGGAGCACTTCCGGACAAGTAGTGATCCCGATCTGGCACTCTTTGCACAGCTGGTAGAACTACTCAGGAACCGCCCCGAATATAACCTCAATCAGCTACTCGGCTATTGGCGCGCCCATCATGGTGCCGAATCCTGCGATACCCTGGCCCAGCTCGCCGCATCCCAGCTGGTCTCCAGTATTCGCCAGTTAGCACAAGGCAATAGCAACCTGGAATACGATCCACAAACTGAATTCAGCGACTGCCTGCAGCGCCTGAAACAAACCGCTGACAAGCAGCGTAAGCGTGATTTACTCGCCCAACTGAAAAGTGGCACCCAGCTCAGCCAGGAAGAACAGCTGGCGCTTTTGGCCAACTGGCGCAGAAAAGACAATTAATCTGCATTAACCCCTTGAAAACTGTGGGCTCAACACTATATTCACACACCCCGCCGGGCGGGAACGGGAACCCCAGCACCCTAAACTACGCACTAACGCCGTTACTTGACAGCTAGAGTGGTTATTGCTATTGCAAATACGCTATAATCCCGCGTCTTTGTCCCGTATTTTCATCCCCAGAATTCAGGGTTGTGCATGACCGACAAAACCCAGCAACAGACCTCCCGCATTAAGGAACTGATCGCCCGCGGTAAAGAGCAGGGCTATCTCACTTACGCGGAGGTAAACGACCACCTTCCGGAAGATATTTCCGACCCCGATCAGGTGGAAGACATTATTGGCATGATCAACGACATGGGTATCAAGGTGTTCGAAAGCGCACCAGATGCCGAAGAGTTGTTGATGGCTGAAGGCGACAGCTCCGCTGACGAGATCGCCGCAGCCGAAGCAGCAGCCGCACTGGCCGCCGTAGAATCCGATGTAGGCCGCACCACCGATCCGGTACGCATGTATATGCGCGAAATGGGCACCGTTGAGCTGCTCACGCGCGAGGGCGAAATCGCCATTGCCAAGCGTATCGAAGAGGGCCTGCGTGAGCTGATGGCCGCTCTCGCCTATTGGCCAGGTGCAGTACAACAGATCATTGATGAGTACGCGCTAATCGAAAAAGAAGAGCGCCGTGTTCCTGATGTCATTTCCGGCTGGCTCGACCCCGCCGAAGATGTACCACCTGGTGCTCAAGCTGGCCAAGCCGCGGAATCCCGTGAGACCAGCGATAGCGATGACGAATCTGCCGACGACGAGGATGACGACAGTACCTCAGAGGAAGAAGAGGAAAACGCCGGTGGCCTCGACCCAGAGGAACTGGCAGAGCGCATGAATGCGCTAATCACTGCTCAGAAAGTTGCAGACGAAGCCATTACCGCCCACGGACGCGACTCCAAGGAAGCAGGCGAAGCCCTCGAAGCCGTGGCTGAAGTCTTCCGCTACTTCAAACTGGCACCGCGCCAGTTCGATCCGCTCTACGGCGAAGTGCGCGATATTCTCGACAGTGTGCGCAGACAAGAGCGCATCACTATGAACCTGTGCATCAAGCGTGCACGCATGCCGCGTAAGACCTTTATCAAAGAGTTCCCCGGTAACGAGACCAATGAGGATTGGATCCCGGCGATCATCAAAAAGAAGCGCGACTACTCCGACGCCCTGCGCCATGTAGTGGACGATATAGTACGCGCCCAGCGTAAACTGGCCCAGTGCCAGGAACGCTCCGGACTGGACGTAGGCCAGATCAAAGAGATCAACCGCCGTATGTCCATTGGTGAAGCCCGCTCTCGCCGCGCCAAGAAGGAAATGGTGGAAGCCAACCTTCGCCTGGTGATTTCTATCGCCAAAAAGTACACCAACCGCGGCCTTCAGTTCCTGGACCTGATTCAGGAGGGCAACATCGGCCTGATGAAGGCTGTGGATAAGTTCGAATACCGTCGCGGTTATAAGTTCTCCACCTACGCCACCTGGTGGATTCGTCAGGCGATCACCCGCTCCATTGCTGACCAGGCACGTACCATCCGTATTCCAGTGCATATGATTGAGACTATTAATAAGCTCAACCGTATCAGCCGCCAGATGCTGCAGGAAATGGGGCGTGAACCCACTCCTGAAGAGTTGGGCGAGCGTATGGAAATGCCGGAAGACAAGGTACGCAAAGTCCTCAAGATCGCTAAAGAGCCCATCTCCATGGAGACTCCCATCGGCGATGACGAAGACTCACACCTGGGTGACTTTATCGAAGACCAGAACCAGTCCTCCCCGGTGGACACCGCCACCCAGACCGGCCTGCACGATGCCACCCGCTCCGTGCTCTCCGGCCTGACCGCGCGTGAAGCCAAGGTACTGCGTATGCGCTTTGGTATTGACATGAACACTGACCACACTCTGGAAGAGGTGGGTAAGCAGTTCGATGTAACCCGTGAGCGTATCCGACAGATTGAGGCCAAGGCCCTGCGTAAGCTGCGACACCCGTCCCGATCGGAGCACCTGCGGAGCTTCCTCGACGAGTAAGCGCCAACTAAAAAGCCCGGTTTCGACCGGGCTTTTTTATGTGACACAATAAAGACCACCCTCAAGGGTCTACGGATGGCAGGAGAGTAATATGCAAAAAGAAGTCGCCAGCAAACCGGAAAAGTCTGAAGGAGTCGCCAATAAGCCGGGCAAAAAAGGCCTTGCTCGACTGATCGCCGCCGCCAGATATTCGAGCGAAGGCCTCGCCGCCGCCTGGCGTAATGAGGAAGCCTTCCGTATGGAAATCATCCTCGTAATCTTCATTATCCCTCTCGCCATCTGGGTCGGAGATACACCGGCAGAGCGCGCCATACTAATCGCCGTAAGCTTGGTGGTACTGCCCCTTGAGCTAATCAACAGCGCCATTGAGGCTACCGTGGACCGCATAAGCCCAGAAAAACACCCTTTGGCCAAGATTGCCAAGGACACAGGCTCCGCCGCCGTAGCCGTGGCTCTTATTTCATGGCTGATTGTCTGGGGCTGCATAGTAATTCCCAAGCTGCCAATCTAACCGCGATCTGTGTAAAAGCTCGAAGAGAAAAGCGGGAAGCTTAACTTCCCGCCCCATCTAAACGGCAGTACCAGTTAAAACCCTAAAATCATACGGTCGTACTAATATAGAAAGCTGTAAATTCCAACTGCCTTACCATTGACACTAAAATACACCGCCAAGTATTTCGTATAAAAAATAAACGATAAAGTTCACGTTGGCAGGCAAAGGCTGCCGAGAGGAAATCTCTGCCACAAAGGCATTGATTTGAAAGGAAAAATCTTGTACTTTCCCCAACCGCTTGCAACGATCCCCGCAAGCAAAGTGTGGGCCCTTAGCTCAGTTGGTTAGAGCATCCGACTCATAATCGGCAGGTCCTGGGTTCGAGTCCCGGAGGGCCCACCACCTTTAAATCTCCCCCAATCTCAAAAAGCCTCACACCCCGCGACACACCTAGTTTTCCAGGTTATTCTTGCGTCTAGATTAATCTTATATATACCCCCAAAGCTTGGGGTATCTGGGGGTACATGTGGGGGTATGAATGGATTTAATTAAAAAATATACCCTCAAAAATTGCTCAAGCCCCCGCTATTAAAGGGATTGCGCTATGGCACTGACAGAGCATCAGGTGAAGCAGGCAAAAGCGAAAGAAAAGGATTACAAACTCAGCGACGGAAAAGGAACATTTCTGCTTGTAACCAAGAGCGGTGCCCGGCATTCGCGACTCAAATACCGCCACCCCCATACAAAGCGGGAGCGTTTACTTGCCTTGGGGGTGTACCCTGAAATTAGTTTTAAAAAAGCGCGGCTAAAATGTGATGAACCCCGAAACCTAATACTCGACGGCATCGACCCAAGTGACCACCGAAAAACCCGCGAAATAGAAAACCACACTGCCGCCACTAATACTTTTGAAGCTTTAGCTCTCGACTGGTTTGCAACCAAAATAGGGATAAATCCGAAAGCCATCGCCGCCGCACAATGCGTTTATTAGAGCGTGACCTTTTTCCCTATTTAGGGCGAAGGCCAATAGGAAAAATAACCCCACCAGAATTATTAACCACCCTAAAACGCATTGAGGCCAGAGGCGCAATAGAAACCGCCAAGCGCGCCAAGCAGACTGCAAGCCAGGTATTCCGCTTCGCTATGCCGGTGGCAAAGCTATCACCACATCAGCGGCCCTCGTCTTCATCAAGGGCGCACGGCCTTGATTCATGCCAAACAAGCCGCCAAGCGTGAAGCCAAGCAGAGTAACAAAGCTAAAGGTTTAAAATTGCACCCTAAGCTTCAAATCAGCAAAGTCAGTGAGTCCGGCAATATCCTCCTGGCCGGCAACCAAAGCACAGAGAAAACGGTGTTCATTGCTCCCTTGATTGACCAAATGATTGATAGAGGTGAACGAGCATTAATTTACCATGAAAAACGCGAGTTTATTGCCTTAATTTATAAGCCAGAGTCTTGTGTGTTGCTCGCGCCATGGGATAGTCGCGGAATGGCGTGGAACATTCAGGTTGATGCCCACAACGCCAGCCGAGCACAGCTCATTGCCGAGTGGTTAACTCCGAAGCCCGTGAGCCAATCTGGTCAAACGGGGCACGGATGTTGTTCTGCGGCATGATTGAGATACTCAATCACACCCAAGTTCGTAGGGGTTGGTCAGAACTTGCCGATATGCTTAGCAGCGAAGAAGCAGCACTGGATACCCTTCAAGGTAAAAGGTTACTGCATATCGAGCAAGACAGCCAAAGTGCTCGTGAGCAACTCGTCAAGCACAAACAAGCTTATACTGAGGCGAATCCCGACAAGAATACGATGATCATGGCGCAACGTTGGAGAGACGTAAAATCCTTAAATGACTTGGTGCGCAAGGTCTACCAAGACAAAGGCAAGCTCGGCAAGGAGAACATTTTAACCGAATGTGTGGCATCTAATCAGAGCCTGTATTTTGCGTTCTCAAAGGGTGAGCGGGTACGCTTTACAAAGAACGGCTACAAAAGGGGTTTCACCAATGGCGATCAAGGCAGCATTACCCAACTATTATAGCTAGGAAGTGATATTCGTTTTACCGTCAAGCTCGATAGCGGTCGTACCGTCAGCCTTTATCAGTCGGATTATTCCGACCAGCAAGGCAGGCTGCAACTGGTACAAGCCTATGCCTGTACTGTCTATAGCAGCCAAGGTGCCACCATTGATGAGGATACCTTCGTGTTCTACACAACCGCCATGGGTAGGGCTGCAAGCTATGTGGCGGGCAGCCGCCACAAGGATAAATGCCATTGGTTCGTCAATAGCCAAGAACTAGATGCCCAAAGCGGTCAAGCAGACAATGGGCAAGCACCAGATATGTCTACACGGCTAAAATCATTAGCTCGCTGCATGAGCGTTAATAGGAAGAAAACTCTGGCAATTGAATACCTAATCGAAAAACAAGAAAAATTAAAGTTAGAAAACTTCACAGAGCTAGAATGTTCAGCCTAGTTGGTCTCCGTCAATCAGAAGCTCACTAGCTGAAGATTAATGGAAACTGATGTAACCACTCAATAGTCGAGTGAAGTTACACACAAAGAATTACAGGAAAGCATAGAACACGTCTAATAATTGACTTTAAAGAAGAACAACCTATATTGGTATCGGGCAGTAGTTTTTTCATACAAACATACTGGTTGTCAATTACCAACAAACATTAAATGGAGATTTAGATGGCTGCTGATTTGATAAACGCAATCTCTGCTCATAAAGATATTTTCGATCAATTTTCAAAAAACCCACTTGATGCAATTAAAGCTCTTGAAGCAAAAACGGGTGTGTCGTTTGGAAAGGTGAATGTTGATGATATTGAAATACTTAGAACAATGAACTTTGATGAAATTCAGCTACTAGCAGCTATTCAACATAAAATTAGAAAAGGGGGTAAACCTTTCAAACTTGGTTAGGTTATTCATTAGTTCCCTCCTGTTTCCCTTAAGGAGGGAACTTAACATAGGATGTGACATGTCAGTTTCATTTATTATCATTAATTACAATTACTCTGAGTTCATAAATAGAGCTATATACTCAATTTTTGCTCAGAAAAATCAGTCTAAATCATTTGACTTGATTGTAGTCGATGACGGTAGCACCGATGACTCTATTTCAGAAATTATATCTTCCTTTTCTAAATATAAAAATCGCTTTAGAAATAGTTATTTTTTATTTAACTCTAAAAACAGAGGGAAACTAGCCTGTTTAAATGACGCAATTACACAAGCTAAAGGTGAGTTTACTGTAATTTTGGATTCGGATGATTTCTTAACGACACACTTCTTAGATACTCAGCTGAAGGTCTTCAAAAATGAATATAAAGAAAGCCATAAATTGGCTTTTGTATATTCAGACAGCCTTTTAATAAACAAATCAGAAGAAGTTATTTGTGGGGGATTCTCACGCGAATTTAACATGGATGAGGTCTTCAATTTGAGTTACATCCCAGAAACTGCACTCACCTTGACTAAAGTTTTGTATAAATGCTTACCATTTGATCATTCTATAAAAGTTGGAACGAAACATCACAAATGGAAGAAAGTCTGTACGATGGGATATCACGGAAAACACATTGCTGAGCCTCTTTTTTATTATCGAATGCATAGTAAAAACTTATCAGGAATTGGAGACAAAATAATCAATGAGCTTAAAGAAAGTCATGATCCAAATGAATCGTATAAAAATAGAATATTATCAGGGTATTGGAGTAGTTCAACATGAGTATCGTGGATAAAAATGTTAATCAAGGTCGCATTATCAGAAGTGTTGTTCGCCCTAAACAGGAACACCTAGAGCTGTTGAAAAAATGCTACACGGCGCTGGTCGCTGACTTACTCGGAAAAAATGTATGCGTCGATCACAAAATCAAGCCGTTATCTGAAGGAATGACTCTGTGCGGACCTGCAATTACGGTATTTGGCAAAGACCTTACTGTACGAAGAGCTGCAATAAACCTTTCAAGGCCTGGGGATATATTAGTTTTAGCTTCCGAGGGTTATCAAGAAATTGCTTGTTTTGGTGATGGCACAGCTTTAAAAATGAAGCTTAAAGGTTTAGAAGGAGTTGTAATTGATGGCTTTGTTAGAGACTCCGCAGGAATTAAAAAATTAAACTTTAACACATTTTGCATCGGCATCACGCCAAGAAACTACCACTATCCATTTGAGCAAGACTTTGGCGCCGTTAACGTTCCTATTGTTTGTGGAGGGCAAATTGTGGCACCCGGCGATGTAGTTATGGGTGACGATGATGGAGTGATAATAATCCCAGCTTCACGAGTAGAGGAAATATCTTTACGAGCAATCAAAATTCTGGAAACCGAAAAAAAAGAAAGAAACATCACCTGCTTCGAAAGATTTGAAGGTGTTGAAGAAGAATTAGAGAATAGAGGGTTTATATTTGAGTAATCTTTCATATGACTTTAAAGGGAAAGTCGCATTTGTAACAGGAGCTGGAGGTGGAGGCACTGGAACTGAGATTGTTAAACAATTATTGAAAGCTGGCGCTAGTGTTGGAATGACAGTAAAAAGTGAAGATTCAATAGACTATTTAAATAACGAGCTACGAATATTTTCGGGATATTATGAAGTATTTATTTGCAATGCAGGTTCGGAATCTAGTACTCAAAAAGCGATGAATACGGTAGTTGAAAGGTTTGGAACAATTGACATTTTAGTCAACAATGCTGCCGCTGGAGTACCGTTTAAATATGCTGAAAATATCTCATCAAAAGACTGGGATACAGATATTTCGACCATCCTAATGGGCTCTTTTTATTCTTGCAAATACGCTATTCCCCATATGAAGCGGAACAAATTTGGAAAAATAATATTTATTTCATCCTCTTCTGCGATTAAAGGAAGTTGGGGTAGAGCAATTACTTATAGTGCAAGCAAATCCGCTTTGACTGGCATGGTCAAGCAACTCGCACTCGAAATGGCTCAATTCGGTATTAATATTAACATGATTACCCCCTCTCAAATAGATACGCCTCGAGTTAAAAGAGGAGGTCGGCGAACAAGTGATTCGATTGTAAAATACTGTGAAAAAAATGTCCCACTAGGTAGGCCTGCGACTCCATTTGATGTTAGCTCAGCTGTAATGTTTCTCTCATCTAAAGAATCATCATATATAACAGGTCAGAACTTAATAATCGATGGCGGTCAGTCTTTGTCTGGCCCAAATAAATTAATTTAATTATATGCTTAAGGTTTTGATACCAAACGGTCAATTGCCTCCTTCTTACGCATTAGCGTGCCAACTTCTAAATGATAATTACAAGGTCTATTTTACTGTTGACGAGCAACATGAGGAATTTGTAGAGACGAACAAGATATATTCATTTAAAGGTATCAAACAGCCTAAAACATCTTGGTTGCTTTCAAAGCACACTGAAAGAACACAAGCAGAAGACAATGATTATATCAATTCAATTATCAGAATATGTCAGGAAAACGAGATAAAAATTTTATTTCCATCGAACGATATAGATATATATGTTTTTTCAAAAGCCAAAGTAAAGTTTATAAATAACGGTATATCTCTATGTTGCACCGAATACTCGATCCTTTTGAACTTTTTGGACAAATACATTTCACCTAAGCTTGCAGGAAGTCATAACATCAATGCTCCTAAAACAATTTTGTATAGCGACGGCCTAACGTGGGACGAAGCCAGAGAGAAACTGGGAGACCCTATTATTGTCAAAGCTAGATACTCTCACTCATCAACCTATGTCTGGAAGGCCAAATCAGAAGAAGAATATAGTCTATATGTTAAAAGGCTACGTTACTTGGATAGAACTGTAGTTTTACAAAGCTACATAGAAGGAACAGAAGAGTACTCGTATCACTATTTAATTGATAATAATAATGAGGTCGCTTTTGGATTTAAAAACTATAAACCAAGGCACTTTAAGGCCTCGTGGTCAACTGCCTGTGAAATTTTGGAAAAAGATGCACTTTACAAAATCGGCGCAGAGTTCTTAAAAGGTACAGCTGGCCCGGGATTTTGGGTACTCCAAACAAAGAAGTGTAGCATTGATGATAAACATTATTTTATTGAGGTCAACTCAAGGTTTGGAAATAACAGTAGAATTTTATTTAACATGATTAAAGGGAACCTAGTCACATCTACTTTAGACATTTTTTTAGGCAAAGAACAAAGGGAAACCTTAAATGTGAGAAAAAAACGCGGAGGTGCATTGATCGAAGAACTTTTACAAATATTCTTTTCTAAAAATACTGCCAAATTAAACGAGGTCAATGTAAAAGGAACTTTAGAACAAATTTATGAATTACTGCGTTTTTATATTCATTTGCCTGCGATGGATATTTATGCATGCTCATTAAGTCAAGATGCAAAATATGTAATAGATTATTACCGCAAGCTATTGAAGGTCATGAAGTCATGAGCATTATAGAAATTGGTGAAAATCAAATAAAAAGTGTTATTGATATTAATAAACTAGTTTCAATATATAAATCGATCTTGTGTGATAAAGAACAACATCAAAAAAATAATCCCGCTAGGGTCATCGCTGAAACTCATAGCAGTCAATTTTCTTTTACATCTGGTGAAATATTAAATGACCTCTACCACATATCCGGGTATAGAAGTTACCATAAAACAAAAAAAGGCGAGAGAGTGGGCAATGATATTTTTTATATTTGTGACCACCATCAAAAGAACAGACAGAAAATTGTTTCTTCAAAGTATATTAGAGAATGGAGAGTTGCGGCCATTGCAATCACAATTTGCCATTTAATGCTTGGGAAAAGCATAGAGCATATAGCACTTATTGGGGAAGGCGCAATAGGAAGTAGATGTCTTGAAACTTTTTGTGATTTCTTTGATATTCAGAGCATTAACATCCTTAAACATAAGTACCGAGAATTACCAAGAGATAAGGCTCAATACCAAGATAAAATTCCAACAACGTACCGCTCTTCAATTGGCGAAACAATATCAAATGCAGACATTATTATTACCGCAACAAATAGCACGACCCCAATAATATTTAATAAGCACCTTAAGAAAAGTTACTTTTTAATAAACATTGGACCTAAGTATATGAATAACAATGAGTTATCTTCTGACGTATATGAAAAGTCAGACTTCATAATTACAGATTCGATAGCTCAATTAACAGCAAAAAAAAATAATTTTATCTTTAAGGATCACTTATCAAAAATTAAAGACTTCACTCAAGTTAAAAGCATTGTAGACACGAGGAAGAAGAGAATAGTCTTTGCGTCATTAGGAGCTGCAAGTACTGACATAATGCTGGCTTACCTACTGTTAAAGGAAATTGAAAATGAGTAATTTATTTTTAAATGGACTTGGTCACTACTCCCCCATTGATGATTGCAAAAATGGAACCTTTTTATTATCTGGTGTTAAAGCATGGAATCTACTAGATAACGGAGAAATAAAAGGGACTATAGAGCAGCAAACACTTGACATTTTTAAAGGCGTTGATGAAATTTTACTTTCTAGAAATTTGTACAAGAATAATATAGCTAGAGTGCAGTGTTTTTTAACTAATATAGAAGAATATGAAGCGTTTAACAAAGCCTATTCCCAATATATGAATGAACATATTCCTGCAAGGACTGTTATTGGCGTAAGTCAGTTAAGGTTTAAAGCTAAAATAGAACTGGTCATAGACTGCCATGGATGAAGTTTCAAAAAATAATGTGATTGACTTTGACAAAGAGATCAATTTATTAAGAAGCCGAGAGTGCTTTAATGAGACTGGCTTTCTTTTATTGAGAGGAATTATTACACAAGAAAAAATTAAAAAACTAAGGAGTAGATTGGAAATAATTTTCGATGGTAGTTCTCGATTATCTGCATCTATTTTTGATTTTGTAGCCGAAGACAATTTCTTAAGCCTAGTTTCAAATGAAAAAATAAATAGAGTTTTAAAGCAGTTACTTGGAAAAAGCTTGAGGATTTATCCTAACTTAACAGCAAGAAAAGCAACATTCAGCCCTTGGCACGTTGACGATGCTTTTTCAGGAAACAAGGTAGTTAATAATGAAAGTAACTCACAATTTATTCAAGTTTCTATGTTTTTGCAAGATAACCATTACAAATATGGTGGAGGAATTGATGTTATACCTAAATCTCATTTAGAAGAAACTTGGCAAATCCAAGAGCAAAGCTTGTCAGAAAGCCTCGAAATTTTTAGAAGGGTTAGAAACAAGTCTGTTAACATCGATTCCGTAGCTGGGGATGTAGTTATTTGGGACGGTAGGCTATTACACAGGAGCAGCCCTAAACTGACGGAAGGAGGTGTAGACAAGTACTCTCTTATGTGGACAGTATCATCTATACAATCTAATCATAAGGAATTTCTGACCCACCTCGAAAATCGAGGAAAATTAAAAGAGTCAATTGAAAACAGGTTATATGATGCTCGCTATCAAGAGCTTACCCATATAAAAAGAAGCGATTTTTCAAATTTTTTCTTAGAAAAGATAAAAAAATTAGATATTAATTTAACACTTAAAGATAGTAGTTAAATTAATCTTTTTTAGTATAGTGCTACAAGCTCGCCGCCTATATTAAAAGTTGCAAAAGTTAACGGAGAATTTTTTGTTAATTAATTAACATTTCTCATTGGCTAAACTCCGTTCTTAATATGTAAAATGCATTTTCTTTTTCAACCTTGCCAAGCCCATTAGGTAAATTACGTAAAGGGACATTCATAGCTTTTAAAAGGACGCGTTACACTTCTTCTTAGGGATTACTCAATTTCTCAGCACTAAAAACTGTGTATCCGCCAGTTACGTCGTTTCGTGCCGTTTTATGGTTAATAAGGCGCTTCAAAACATATGAACCAACTTTGTGTAATTTAGCGATACTTGTGAATGTTCTTCGAACATCGTGAAGATTAAATTCAACCCAAGCAAGCTTACATACCTTATAAATATATTTTCTAGGCTCTCGAACATAGCCTTGCTCATTATCAGTTTGGAAAACAAAATTATTATTAGCAACCTATTTTCATCGACTTATAAGGCTTCCGAAGTGAAGTCCTATTGACAATTCAAATGGATTGCCATTTTTGGTTTTATATATATAAAAGAATTTGTTATCCAAGTTTACCCGGCTTCATTCGAGTTTAAGTAATTCCATTTTTCTAAGCCAAGTAAATAGCGCAAACTGAACAAAGTCACATACTGCCAGCATAAAGCCATCTGTTGTTTTGTCAGCACGTAGTTTGGACAAAGCGACATGCAGTTTATTTATTTCTGATTTTTTAAGCGGGTTTGTTTTCTAGATACATTGTTTCACAAACTCTATTGACGAATAATATCTACAGGGTTTTCACCTATTAACTATGCTCCATCGATACTATTATATTCATACATCGCATAGCTGTACATGACCCGAACAATACGCATACAATAATTAGCTTGAGCTTCCGAGTGTTCAATGAGATACTGATGGCGTGTCTTTATATCTTTTCTGTGATTTAAACTAGTGGTTTATCATGCCAGTCTTTTACATATGCATTTATACATTGGTCATAACCAATTAATGATTTATTTGATAAGTCTTTAACTGACTTGTAGACTTCAATGAAGGTCATTTTAAGTTTCTCATTTTTATTACGTTGCTCATTTGGATTGGCGCCCTGAGCAATAAGTGAAAGAGCTTCAAGTGCTCTTTTCTCTGCATTCTCAACTGTCAACTCAGGAAACTAGCCCAACGTCACTTTGATCGGAGAGCTCTGCCCTTGGATATGTTTGTAAACTCGATAAGTTTTAGTACCAGACGGAGAAACTTCTAATACAAGCCCCGTCAGCGATGAATGGCGGTATATTTTACACTTATCCTTCGGTTTCAAACCTTTGATTTTCGTCTTGGTGAATGGGGTTACATTACTTTCTGACATATCTACCTTGTGCTACAAATATTCCACAAAAAATATCAAATTTCTTTAACCTCAAGCAATATTAGAAATATCTATAAAAAGCCTAAAAACACCAAAAAATCTATAAATATAGATACTCGTTAATTTAAATGAATTTTTATCAACAAGAAAAACGACTAACTCATAATCGGCAGGTTCTGGGTTCAAGTCCCGGAGGCCACCATACTCCCCAAAACTTAAAAGCTATTACCTTAGCTCTTCGTCGCTTATGAAAACTTTTCCACAGTAAAGTTTTCATAAGAACAAACCGGTTGGATGACAAATTCTAAGGATACTACTGCTAGCAACCTCAATTACTATTCCTCAGTTATGATCACATTTGAGGTTTTTATATCGTCTTTAAAAGCTGATTCTGAAATATTGAGTGACCCTTCAGGTCTTTCCTCCTGAGTTACACGAAATCCGGTTTTATTCCGCAGGGTACCCACTCTGGTAGCAGAAACAGTTGCCTTACCAACGCCTCCTTCCTGAACACTAATCCCAAACCGACCATTTCTACGTGCCAAGGTCTCATAAAAGTGAACAATTATATCTCCTTCCCCCGCTTCCCGAGTCCTAATACCATCATCGGTGTTGTCATCTTTTTAGTATGGATAATTGATATGACTGCATCTCCTTTTCCTGACTCATCGAGATCAATGCCCTCATCCTTGTTATCCAAGACTTCACTGTCAGTAATGGAAACATGAATATCTCCATCAGCAGCTTCGTCGATATCTATTCCATCATCCAGATCAATAACTGTTTCCGCGACAATTTTAGCTTTTGCCCCATCTGTCTTAGACAGATGGCGTTCGATACAGCGATCATCGGGGGCCTCTTTTAGTTTTCCCAGAACAGGTCCGCTCTCACCCATTACTTTGGCCATCTCTTCATCGCTTGGCTGCTTGTGGATATAGTTTTTCAAGACTGTCGGATCACAGTAATTTCCATTATCCACAAAACGACTTCGAATAATTTGTGCCGTAACATCTCCCTTATCCCCTTCATCAAGCTCAATACCGTCAGCACCAATACGCGAAAAAAATGAGTCAATGACAGTTGTATAGATACTGCCTTCGCCACGTTCATCAATCCGAATACCATCACCATCAAAGGTTCCATACCCGACAGACTCTATCTTTACATTCGCCAAATGTGCGGATATAGACGCTGGTGAACCATCACCACCGCCACCCAAGCCACCTCCACATTTATCACGAAGAACACAGTCGGATATGTGAATACCATGATAAGCCGTTCCGCTAACATGAAATTTTTCAAGAATTATATTTACAGTGTCCTTCTGACTCTCGCCTATCTTGACATAAATACCTTTCCCACCAGGTCCAGAAAGATCCCCTCTGTTCTCGATATGAAAACCACCAGGGCCTTCAAAATTTAGATTTGAGAGTGATAAATCAGCTCCCTCGCTGATTCGTAAAAGGTCAACATTATTTTGAGTTATAATAATTTGTCCACATCATGGATAACCAAAGGCAATTTACCTGAGTACTCCAAAGGCTCCGCAATTCAAATATCACCGCCTGTTACAATGCTAATTATAGGAGGAGTCGAAAGTTTAGAGGCTATGGAAAGTACAGCGCGAAGAGAACCGGAACCAGAATCCCCTTAGATGTCACAACCAGAGGCTCGGCATAGGAGTTAAGTGATAGCAAACAACTAACTAAAAAATTCAAAAAACTATGCTGAAAAATATTTTTAGAGCCACTCAATAGAAGAATTTTCTAAAATTCTGTTAGATTATTACCCTGCCAAAAAACAATCTTAACATCATCAACATGTACAGTCCGGCCAAACCATAATTCAAAAAGATAAATATAGGCTGTCATAAAATGACACTTATTTGCCTATCAAAGATATTTTAAGAAGTAAAATCTTAACGATCTAAAAAGCTTATATACCATGGCATTTTAAATGCTCAATACCGAATATCATATAAAAGAAAACCTGTACTACTGTGGAGCTACAGTAGTGCGAAATAGTGGCTGATTATTCATCCATGGAATTTTTTCAGCAGCATGGCATTTCATACAGGCTGAACGACCGTTAGAAAATCCCTGCCATGCCTTTTTGATATCTCTACTCTCAAATGAACCAAGCACATTACCGTATACCAAGTCCAAGAAAATAGCATCGGCATTGGCTTTGCGTGCGGGGCGCTTGAGATAGCCATTTTCAATAGCAGTTTTTATTTTTTTCCAGTGGTATATAGCAAGATCAAAATTCTCATCCTGTAAAGCTAAGAAAATGCTTTTGTATCGATATCCCACTTCCCACATTGAAGTAGAAAAACCACCAAGATAGTTTTGCAGCAAAATCAAGCGATCTTTTTCACTTTCTGCGTTTAACAACCAGTCTCGCTCATTACCAGTGTCGTAACTCTCAGAATATGCAAAATTTGTTACTGATAAACAAACTATCAGAGTCATCAGCAATTTATTCCCATTCAATACCTTCGTCATGAGCGATATCCAGTTAACCAGCGGTGTATGCCTGCTAAATACTTATAGCAGCTTGAAGCAGACAAGAACGCCAAATACTCTTTAATTAATTAAACAATTGTTGGTTTATGTAATTTTAACCCTCTGATCAAATTTATTGGGGGAACTCAACACTTCAATCAGATATAAGATTTGGCTATATAAGAAATTATAAATTAAAATTAGACTTATATTTATCCGCCATTATGATCTTATGAACTCCCTGAAGTAGACCTGCAAGATTGAACGAGATGCCGGTAAACCCGCAGGGAATAAGTGAATGACCGGTGTCAAAATCGAGAAAATCACAATGAGTGAAATTATTTGGCCTCAGGGCTTTGTTCCAGGATTTACCGATAACTATTGCTCTAATGAGCTAATTGTCGCCGGATTATCTACTACGGATATATGGCCATTACTCAACACTCCATCGCTATGGCCCCGCTACTATGCAAACTCTGCCAATATCCAATTCCAGGATGGGCTGGGGCCTGAATTGAGAGAGGGTACGCGGTTTTCATTTGAAACTTTCGGCTTTCCGGTTGAAGCGCGCTGTGTAGAGTACCTTGCCCCGGTCAAAGGGCAGCCCGCGCGAGTAGCTTGGCATGGATGGGCTGGTGAAGGAGATGCTCGTCTAGATGTTCACCACGCCTGGTTAATAGAAGATCTATCCGGCGACCGAGTACGTATCCTCACCCAGGAAACACAGAATGGTTTACCAGCCATTGAATTAGCGAAAACACGACCTAACCCTATGATTAATGGCCACCAAGATTGGCTAGAGGGCCTGAGAACAGAGGCACTTAAGATTAAAGGAAGAAAATAATGAAAGCACTGACACTAAAAGCACCTGGTGGACTGGATCACATATCTGTAAGCGATATGCAAGACCCAGGGGAGCCAGGCCCAAATCAAATTCGAGTTGCTATTGGCGCATCTTCACTTAACTACCATGACTTGCTTGTCGCCAACGGCAGTATACCCACGGAAGACGGCCGCATCCTGATGTCAGATGGCGCCGGCACAGTGGAAGCTGTTGGAGAAGGTGTGAGTGAATTTAAAGTTGGCGATTCTGTAGTTTCCTGTTTCTTTCCCCAGTGGCAAGCAGGGCCTGCATGCCACAACGTCTGGGGCTTCGGCAATACGCCGGGCGATGGTATTGATGGAATGGCTGCTCAGTATGTTGTTCGTAGCGCCAACGCATTTACCCTCGCACCTACAGGCTGGAGCCATGCAGAGTCCGCCACGATCACTACAGCCGGCCTCACTGCCTGGCGAGCCCTGGTGAGTGACGGCAAAGTGAAGCCAGGTGACACCATATTAACCCTCGGCACCGGTGGCGTATCAATAGCAGTGATTCAAATTGCCAACATGCTAGGGGCTAAAGTGATCGTGACTTCGTCATCTGATGAGAAGCTGAAGCGGGCAAAAGCCTTGGGGGCGACTGAGGGTATCAACTATAGAACCCATGCCCAGTGGTCAGAAAAGGTATTGGAGTTAACCCATGGAAAAGGTGTCGACCATATTATTGAATTAGGCGGCCCTGCCACCTTGGAACAATCGATTCAATCAGTCAGGGTCGGTGGGCATATTTCACTGATTGGTGTTTTGACTGGGAGGCAGGGTGAAATTCCAACCGCCCTGCTGATGGGTAAACAAGCCCGTTTACAAGGGCTTGTTGTGGGAAATCGCTGTGAGCAACAAGACTATGTGGCCGCATTGGAAGCCAATAATATCCATCCGGTAATTGATAAAACCCTCCCCTTTACTGATCTGGCAAAGGCCTTCAAGCACCAGGCCAAAGGGTCACACTTTGGAAAAATCTGTGTAGAGTGGTAATTACTTTTAAAAAAATTTTTTACCCCCCGCAACAGGATTTTAAAACCCTGATGCGGGGATAAGCTAAAAACTCTCCACTAAATTTAAATAGAGAATTACTGACTTCACTTAACAAGGGGATAGATAACTATCCGAGTATCTATTAATTATAAGAATAAGCCAGGAAATGATTACGTCAGCTTCTCGGAAGATATTGTGTAGCTAAGACCCAGTAGAAATAAAAAGTTTCCTTTCGCTACGTTTTAAGCTGCTCTTACACATAACGGCGGAAACAGGAAATCCAGTGATCGCAGATCTAGTGGGTTATTTATTTTCCCAAATGCACAAAGAAATTTCTGTTTAACCATGATTTCTGCTGAAGTAGGAGGGAGATACGCCAAATTGGGCAAAAAACGCACGACGAAAGCTATCATAACTAGCGAATCCGACGCGCAAAGCAACCTGTTCCAGGTTGAGACTTTCACAAGTAATAAGGTCCCTCGCGCGATTTAGACGTATCTGATTTAGATATTGGCTTGGAGTGCTCTGCAAATGGCGTTTAAATAAGCGAGTAAGCTGGCGCTCACTGATTGATATTCTCTCCGCCATGTCCGGAACACTGATAGATTTCTGGTAGTTCTCAGCCAACCACTCCAATAATGGGTTGAGACGCATACTATCGCCAGACTGTACCTGAAGCAGGTCTGAGTACTGGGCTTGACCTCCTCGACGCTGCAGGTATATGACAAGCTCCTTCGCCACACTCGCTGCAATCGTATTACCATGATCCCGACGAATAATCTCCAAGGCCAAATCGACACCGGACAAAACACCAGCGGAGGACCAAATCGCCCCACTTTCAATAAACAATGGATCTTGTTCTACCTGGTAATTAATGGCCTGCCGAGCCAGTTGCTGGCAATGACGCCAGTGTGTAGTAACTCTGTGGCTCTGCTCGGGGAAGATCTTAGCCAAAACAAAGGCACCGGTGCAAATACTCACAACCCTACTGGCACTATTTGCAATTAACCTTAGCGCACTGAGCTGCTTGGAGCTCAGCTCTAGTTGCCGCATGCCAATTCCACCACAGATAACCAAGTAGTCCAACTGAGGTAACTGATAAATATCGCCGTCTACAGTTAGAGACTGACCATAAGCGGTTTTGACATGGCCGGCCTCAAGGCCAATCAGGCTACAAATATAAGCCTCACTTACAAAGCTATTTACCTCCATAAATGCATCCAGGGGACCAAAAAGGTCTAAAGCTTGGAACCCATTAGCAATAAAAAAACCTATTCTCTTAGACATAATGCCTCCTCCGTGACTGCATTTTAAACCTTCATCCAAGTCGGAAAAGACACAAATACGGCCTAAACAGACATTTAATACTCCTAACTCATAAAGATCGTAAAACCTTAATATCAAATACTTCACTGGCTTTGATGGTGGCTTTCATGACGATGTGGTCTTAAGGAGAGATGGAAGTCTACTGCTTTTAGGCAGTTCGATTATTTACTGCCGTTAATGAAATAGATTATTTCACCTAAGAATTTTAAAGTTGAATGTAAAAGCCTTACGAGAAAGTAAATAATCTGAATCTCAACCTGAGAGCGATACTTGTTTTATTGGCTTCACTTGGATTATGCCAAAGATGATACATCAACAAATAAGCCCTATTAAATTCCAACTTGAAACGCACCTGAAATTTCCTCTAGCCACATAAATAGATTAAGTTTCACCTGAGTCATGCTTCAATCACTTCGTCGTCTAAATAGATAGGCATCTAGAGCCATGTACTATAGATATTTCCTACCTTACGCTATACTCGGGCTTATTCGTCGAGATGTACCATTTTTTCTCAAACTGTAGCCAAACGAGTATGAGCCTTTCTTCTATTGCTATAGCCCTGCTTGCAACCAGTGCAACGCCAGATACCTGCACCGATGGTATAGCGCTCGCTAGAGGCGTAGCTGCTATTACTTATGAATACCCTTGGCAAAGCGCCAATAAGAAAGACTATCTGGTGCGTAACTATCCACGTATGTATTTGATAGTCCCCAAAAAGCTCGACAAGAAATTGAAAGAAGGGGGTTCCCCCACTGCTACAGTCAATAAACAAAATTGCCAAGTAATTAACGTTTATCTCGCCCGCTAACTCATTAATCTGATCCCAGCCTCCCCAATCACTGTTCTGGGGAGGCTTATTTAAATATTCTTATCCTTGCTTACTGTACACCAAGGTATTATTGGTCTCATCACACTCTTCGACCATTTCCTTATAGTCGGCTGTGACTTCTAGATGCGCATCTGGATCAAACACCCAATAGCCCAAAGTAAAAACCAGTGTCACAGTTGCTCCCGGAGCAATAACCGGCGTAGCCTGAACATCATTTGCCAGAGTATCTGGGTCTATCAGTCGGGCAAAACTGGCTATAGAAGCCGATGCGCCGACATTGGTGATATCCACGGTTATCACCGACTGGCCCGATCCGCCATCCCAAACTGGATCATATATTTTACTCACCACTAAGTCCGGCTTGTCGCAAACACACAAGCACATATAATGATCATCCTCTTTCACTCCATAAGGCGTACCGACATAACAGTTGGCTTTATCATCAAATTGATTTCCATAGAGCCAATGGGAAAGCGGATCATTAATCGGCTTTTCAATAATTTCCGAATCTCGCGTAATTTTACAAACGTTAGTGCGCTCAAATTCCTCAGTCATATCCTTAGTCATTTCTGATTCTGGCACACCTCCCACCCAGATCGAACAGGTTCTACGACAGGTCAAAGGACCTTGACCCTGCCAAAAGTTGGGATACCAACCCGCCTCGTAGTTCTGCATACTCAGATCCTGGATTGGATCTGCATAACTAACAGTTACCAAGGACCAAGTTAATCCTAAAGCCAAAAGAGCTAATAAATGCCTCAACATATCATCCTCCCTAAGAAATATTAATATCAAAAAATATGCTCAATCAATAACTGGTAAGAGTTTCAGGATTACTTGATGAGCAAACCGATTTTAAGAAGGCATTTATAAAATTCTATGTACTATCGAAAAATAATGGCGTAGTTTCAATTCATGTATAAGCACTGTAAGGATATATTTCTAGTGGAATAGCTCCTGATAGCCTGCTTATAATTCAAAAACAAATAATTTAAAGATATTTACTTCGATCGAAATAAGCGGTACAACTCTTTAAACGAGCCAAAAACAGTTACTGGCGCTAAACTACTCACATACAGACTCACTTCAACTAACCCTACCCACCCAACAAAAATACTTAGGGGAAAAGAATAGAAAACAACGTATTATAGAAGTACAACCTAAATTAATCTTATTTGTTGATTTTTTATATACTAATTTCAAAAGCATCAAATTTTAGAGCAAAATATAACCCCAAACTCAGGCGAATTGATGATTCCCTTAGCAACAGTCACTCCAAAGCAATCACAGAAAGTACTGCAATAGATTTTCCCAGGATTACTATTTTCTTATAAGTGTATTCTGTTTTTTATATCATCGTTCTATGATAAAGGAGCGTTAACGTTGAAAGCCAATTCGTTATTTTCAATATTTAAAGTTCAGCAAGAGTATATAGGGCTGTCAGGGTTGCACCAAATATCAACAATACAGGATACAAAATACCTAATGCCCAATATTTCATCAGAGTTATAATCCAACCCTGCTGGTAAATCCGTTTTTGCATAAGCAGAAGGTAAATAGGTATCCATAAGATAAGTGCTACCAGGGTCCAATTACATAAAGTATCAATCAAACTGTTGTTAGTTAGCCAATCTTGAAGATCTCCCAGTAAAGTCACCAGCAACAATACAAAACAAATAAAGGCATGACTATGAAGAGCGACTATCAGATGCTCCATATAGAGGCGGCGCTTAAAGAGATAAATTACCCAAAGCATTAGTGCAAAGAGTGGCACCAAAATAAGTAACGTAGAGGGAAGAGAACCCAGAAACGCCTTTTTAAAGCGGTTTGGGTCATCGGAGACTCGTGCAATATTGTCTTGTGCCCTGGCAACCTCTTTATCAAGCCAATTCGTGAACCCCTCCGGTAAACCATCAATTTCTAAAAAATCCCGGTCTACTTCGGTAATTGCCTGTTTTAACCCCGAGGTAACCTCAGCTTTCGTTAATTTCTCCGGCTCACTTGTTCCACTTTCAATAGTGGCTGCCTCATCCTGCAACGCCTCAGTATCATCCGTCAAATTTAGTTGAACTTTATTCAGCTCAGCTAAAAGTTCTGGATTATTAGCATTAGCTAACTTTGCCTGCTCCACTGTATCCAGGGCGTCATTTACTTTTTTTTCAGCAATATTAACTGCCTCTTTCGAGCTACTACTATCAGCACCGAAGTTGATACTCCAGTCGCTACTCATACGCACTACAAAGAATGTAGTTACGCACAAAAAAATAAACAGACGTACAGGACTGACATAACGTACCCTGCGACCTGCAAAGTATTCAGCGGTTAGAAAGCCAGGCTTAAAAAGAAGGGGTGGCAGGGTTTTCCAGATACGGGAGTCTAATGCTAGCAGGGTGTCAAAAAGGTCTCCTATTACAGAGGAAAAGTGCCGAACCATCCCCTTAATAGGTTGGCCACAGGAGTAGCAGTGTGGCCCCAGTAATTCAGTCTGGCAGTTGGCGCAACGGATCTGCTTCACCGAGTTCGTTTCTGTTACCCCAGAGGTACTCATTTACATCTCCCCTTTTATTTTCTTACCAGAGCGCGGATAGTATTACAAAATTCTTTGTTGCTGGTTAACTAGCCACTGGATATTAATCACACTGGATTCAACAAAACACTGGACCACCAGCTGTGCCAATTTCATCAGTCCCAAATAGAAAAACGCGCCTTATAATAGACGCGTTTTTCTACTGTCTCTGTAATCGTTTTGTGCGGTAATAAGAGTCAATTTTCCTGTAAAAAGCGCGCGATAGTGCGTAAGCCGTGGCCCTTGGCACCAGTGGCCCAAAGATCATTAGCTGCTGGCTGGTAGGAACCGGATAAATCCATATGAACCCAGTTGCGGCCTTCATTGGGCACAAAGCGAGCCAGGAAAGCCGCTGCGGTGGAGGCGCCTGGACTGCCATCAATACCGATATTGGATATATCCGCAAAGCTGGAGGGAGTCTGCTCCAGATGGAAATTTTCTAAAGGTAACCGCCAGGCTTTTTCGTTTTCTTGAGCTGCAGCATCCAGGACTTTTCGGGCCATTTCATCCTCAAAACTGAATACGGAATTAAAATCACGTCCCACAGCCATTTTCGCAGCACCCGTCAGGGTAGCAGCATCTAGCAGCCAGCGCGGTTGCTCCTCTGAGGCCGCGATTAGTCCATCGGCGAGTACCAGACGCCCTTCGGCATCGGTATTCAGTACTTCCACAGTGACATCATTTTTGTATTTAATGATATCGCCCAGCTTGAAAGCATGACCGGATACCAGATTTTCAGCACAGCATAAGTACATCTTCACCCGCTTGTTCAAACCGCGAGCAATAGCCAGAGCGAGGCCACCAGTGACCATGGCGGCACCACCCATATCAGACTTCATGGTGGCCATGTTACTTGACGGTTTAATACTGTAGCCACCGGAGTCGAAAGTAATACCTTTGCCCACCAAACAGGTATCTACCGGCGCAGTATCCTCTCCGGTTGGGTTGTAGTCCACCTGAAGCATCACCGGTTCACGCACACTACCACGGCCCACGTTATGGATACCCACAAAGCCCTCGCGCAGCAGATCATCTCCCGCAACAATCCGGTAGCTTAAGGCCTGAGGGGCGAGTTTTTGCAACATTTCAGCAGCACTTTCTGCCAGTACACGGGGAGAGACATCATCCGGTGTGCCGTTTGTAATCTCGCGTACCCAACGTGCGGCACTTTCGCGGGCAGCCAGTTCTTTTATCTCTTCGTCATCCTCTGAGCCCCAATGGATAGTCTTGGTTACCTTGGGATTGAAATATCCAGCCCAAAAGGCCCAGCGGCTTTCGATATCCCAGCCGTCGCCACTCAGGGCAACTTCGGTTACTCCCATGCCATCCAGCCGGCGAGCTGCACGTTGTGCAGCTACCAAAGAGGCACCATTGGTTGCGCCAATATGGATAAAAGCATCGCCACCAGTAAAACTCAAAAGCGCAGAATCGCTCCACGGATCACCTGCCTTACCTTCAACCAACTGAACGCGCATAGCTTTTGTCATACAACACCTTTCTTGAAACCTTTATGCCAATTTTTTTGCAGTTCTTTTTACATTCTAACAGTACGTCAAAAATACTCGACGACTACTCCACTATCCCAACGATAAATTTCTCAAAGAGTATTACTACCGTCTTCTTCTCTCCACACAATATTAAATAGGCCTAATAAAGCAACCGAGCTTTATCTCGCCATGGAATCCACTCTAGTGTAAAAAGCTGGGAATTTGTCACGCTCTGCTCCAATTGCTCTATCAACAACACAGTTACCAACTGGTGGCACAAATGCTAAATAGCCTTCACAAGGAAAATATCCGCAACTGGATGCTGTTTATTTGCTACTCACCAAGCACACAGCCAGTGGAAAGTTTTGAGTAACGCAGAAACCACAAACTGATCGATCTGACAGAAGAGATCACCAGTGCTTTAGAGCCTTATTCCACAGATATAGGCAGCGGGCAAATCCATTGTAAGCTTTGTTGAGTCCCCAACGCACTCCTGGAACCTTGGACACTTTTGCTTTCCAATGCTCGCCAGGGGAGTTCTCCCAAATTGTAATAAACGCCTCGAAACCAACCTGTAGCCTCCCTTGTGTATCAATCACGTGCAAACGCTCACGCACAGACTCTAGGTCCACATTGAGCTCTTCTGCCTTGGCATTATCCAGATGTACATCTTCCCAGGCTACTTCACAGGTACTGAGCTTTTTCTTTTGAGCACTAATACCCGCATTGCACACTGGGCAGGCGGAATTATAGAAAACACGAATCTTGGCGGTCATGAGGAAAGAAATCGGTCAATTTACCTGGGTTTCTCGATATCATCGTGATTTACCAGCTCCCAGGGCAGCCCTTTATTGCGGTAAATCCTCTTACTTTTATTGGGGTAGTCGGCCACATCATGATCCAGGCGCTGGCCCACTACAATACAGCGCAAGGTCTCAGTGCCGGTATTTTTCATTGCATGTGGCAGTCCACCAGCCGGATAACCAATAAAATCCCCTTCCGATACCCCGTATACCTTCTCACCAATTTGAACTTGCGCCTGACCTTGCAGGATATAAACACACTCATCCTCGAATTGATGGCAGTGAAATTCCGTAGACTCATAACCCGGTTCTATTTCAATAACATGAAATCCAAAACCGGTAATTCCGGTCATATCTCCGAGAGATTTATTGCGGCGCACGGCATTTGGATTGAGGAAGTGCACCTTCTTTTCGCCTTCCATTTCCAGAATTTCTTCATTCTTAAGAATATTTTTACTCATGCTTTTCCTAAACCTATCCAATCTTTTACTGGTGACCTAAAAATTGTGCTCTCCCTACCAAATTTAAAAGGTCGCTACTAGGATTGCCCCTGTATCTCCACTGCCTGGGTTAATTCTTTCATTTTCCGCGCACTGCCTTCCTCTCCCATACGCCGGTAATAATTTACCAGGGCCAAACCGAGCTTGGGTATTAATGGGTGCTGTACCCCCTGTGAAATTAGTCTCTGAAGCAGCTCCTCCAACCACGGCCAGTTTTTAGCTTCCGCAGCGCGGCGTGCCATTAACAGGCACGCTTTAGAGCTCAATGCGTGAGGTTGTTGAGTAGCCTGCAAATAGCTGCGATATCCATCTGCCAGGACATAAGTATCAATCCGCGAATTGGCCGCCTGGGAAAATAGTGCCAGGTTGGCGCGGTGGTAGGCCTCACTATCCGGGGAAACAGCGGTCAGTTCTATATAGCGCAGGATGAGCGGCAAAAAATCCGGGTACTGCCGCACCGCAGCGGCCGCAGCGTCGGCGGCCTCCAACAATTTGCCCTCCTCCTGAAAGCGATCGATACGAGTGAGAGCACTTTTTTGTGGCGACGGCAGTTCTTCCTCTTCTTCTGGCATAACCCGAACTGGCGGACGCCAGTAAATCAACATTAGCGCCAAGGCAAAACCAGCCAAAAGGCCACCGGTATGAGCCCAGTAAGCAATACCGGCATCTCCGTAGAGATAGCCGAAAATTTCCTTGCCGAGCCACAAGGGCAATACCATTAGTGCCGGGGCACTGAATTCGCCAAACATAAAGCCAACAGTGTAGAAAAAACGCAGGCGCCGCACTCCGTAGATAGCGACAAACATTCCCATAATCGCCGACACGGCTCCAGAAGCACCGACCATTGGCACATAGCTACCAGCCTCCACCAGCATATGTAAGCCAGCAGCGGCCAGGCCCCCAAGCAAATAGAGTGTGATAAACCAGAGCCCGCCAAGCGCCAGCTCTACCGACAAACCAAATAGCAGCAGGAAAATCATATTGCCGATAAGATGATCCCAACTTCCGTGCAGGAACATATGCCCAAACATGCCTCCAATACTCGGCTCCGCCGGTGTTAGGCCCAAGGCCATACTGCTGATACGATCACGTAACCCGGCAAAGTGCTCGCGCTGCTGCAGCCACAGGGTTTGCCCTTCCAGCTCTAATTTAGGTAACAGCCAGTGGTGAAACTCCGGATTCCACAGCAGCTCCCGGTAGACAAACTCCTCGCCTTCCGCATCCATCTGTAGGCGCCATTCGGGATGCATTTCATCGACATACATCAGAAAACGCTGCTCCTCCAGATCCGGAAGATCACTGGCAAAATAGTAATCTTCAGCCTCCAGCCAACGAGCTTCATCACCGCCTTGGTAAAACATAAATACCAGTAAATTTGCGAGTATCAACGCAAAGCACATCAACGGCGGGCGGCGCCAGTCCGGCTTATTCTCGATAGGGATGATCAGCACGGGCGTTTCCTTGTTACTATTGCTCGAGCGCCCGGTAGCAAAACGCAGCAATACAAAGTGAATTGGACGGGGCCGATTGTCACATCGGCCGCAGGGAAAATACTACGCATATTCGCCGAGGCTGAATACCCGCCGCGGTGCTATTGGCCTATTTCCGAGCCGCTCGGCCAATAATGGCCGGTACATCCCAGCTGCGCAGGTGTAGGTCCCGCTGTGGGAAAGGCACCTCGATCCCCTTCTCGCGAAACTCTCTCAACAACTCCAGGTTATAAAGCGCGTATGAGTCCCCCAAAGAAGTGACCATATTGCTGTTTACCCACACGACCAGCTTGAAGTTCAGCGAGTTATCACCGAACTCCATCAACCAAACCTCGGTTTTGCGTTTCCAGTCGGTGTGGGTGATATTGACCCGGTCAGCAGCCTCCAGCGCTGCTTCACGTACCAGGTCTGGATCTGAGGAATAAGAAACACCAAAAGGCACATGGATACGTCGCACCGGATCATCCAGGGTATGGTTGATTACACGACCGGCAACAAATTCGGTGTTAGGCACCAGGATATCCACATTGTCCCGAGTGGTAATACGGGTAGAACGCACGTTGATGTCGCGAATCCGACCAAAGACACCAGACTCCAGCTCCACCAAATCCCCCACCTTCAAGGGCCGTTCGAACAACAAAATAAGCCCGGAAATAAAATTGGAGAAAATGGCTTGCAAACCAAAACCAATACCTACGGAGAGCGCACCAGCCACCAGCGCTAGCTTGGATGTATCCAGCCCAAGCATACTCAATACAATAACAAGGGCGACTGCAACAAAGGTGTAGTGCAACACCCTGCTCAGGTTATACATGGAGGATTCGCTGGCATGCTCCCTGCGCACCAGGCGGCGCAGGAAAGCCCTGGTCAACACCGACAGGAGCCAGGCACACACCAAGACAAATATCATCTTGGCAATCAGGCGCAGGGTAATCGGGTTTTGTGCGATGGTAAATAACTGGTAATCAGCCAAAGTGCGCCAGCGCTTGTATACCTGGCGGGCAGCCAGAGAGACACGCTCACGCACTGTGGCCCACCAACCCTGGCGCTCGCGGTAAACTTCCAGCTGTGCTTTTTCATAGCGCTGGATATCCTGCTCCAGGTCGTTGGCCCGAGCCAAACCACTGCCGATCCGTTCAAAATAATTCCACCAGCGACTGAGGTCCTCGCTCTCATCTTCGCCCCGCCAGGCCACCACTTGGCGTTGACGGATAGCGAGTTCCCGCGACGTAGCATCAATCACTGTATTTGCATTCTCCAAGAGTTCCCTGCTGACAATTAACGGGCGCTCCTCTGCCGCCGGGTCCAGTACGGTGTTAATAGACTGCAGCAATTCGCTCTTGCGCTTGCCGAGGTGCTCCTCCAGCAGATCCACCTCGAGTTGCATCAGGGTGAGATCTTTTTTCATATTGGTATCGGGGTCGGTGGAGGGCTCGGTGGTACTCTGTATACTGGTACGGGTTGCGGCTATACGCTCAATTTTCTTATCTGTATCAGCAATAGCTTTTTCGAGTTCCTTGGCATCTTTTTCGCTGAATTGCAGATCGTCGAGCATGCGTCGCAGCTTGCTTTCAGCCAGTTCAATTTTCTCCTGCCAAGTACCGAGGAAATCATTCACTGTCGCCAGCTGCTCAATAATATTGAGGTGATTAATCTGGGCCAGCAGCAGTGCTTGCGCCGCTTCATCTTCCTCCTTGCCTTTGGCATCGCGCAGTACAATCACCTGCCTGCGCAACTGCGACAAGGACTGGGAGCGGGTATCCCGCAGCTGCCGCGCCTCCAGCTGTACCCCACTCAAACGTCGCCGCCCACGACTGATTGCCGAGTCCGCTCTGGCCCAGTCGAGTACTGTCGGATTTTCCGGGAATTTCACCTCCGGCATCAGTTCTACTTTTAAATATTCCTGACGCTTCTTCCAGGTTATCTCTATCCCATCCAGGCTCTGGGAAATTTTCTTCGCGCCTTTTTGTAGTGCTTCGTCGTCTTCCGGTAACTCTCCTTCCCACTCAGACCAAGCAGTTTGCAATGCGTCCAACCACTCGCGTCGCTGCTCCGGTGAGGCATTGCTCCATCCCGTCCACCAATCCGCGGAAGGTTCAGCAAAGTCGGGAATTTCCGGTTTAAATTCCTTCGGCTTCGATCCAGGCAGTTGTGCACTTGCGGGCAGAGAGAATAGCGCGACAACAATGAGGAGAGTAAAGAGAGAAAGCAGGCGAAGCAGCGGGCATTCAGTGGAATTCTTTCGAAGGAGGGAGAAACCGCCAGCGCCCGCCATAGATTACATCTGTCCGTGGAGAAACAATCGCGAGGAAGAAAATATGCCCCCTCGAGGGCATATATTTCAGTGTAGTCGAGAGCGACCAGACTCCAGGGACAGACGACTCAAAGTGGTATCAATAACGTCTACGACCATACTTACGCATACAATTGAGGTACTGCCTGCGATAGGCGCGCGAGCTGATCACTGACACCCTGCCGGGCTGGTGCACACTTCTCACAAGATTGGCGGCCCTGGCCTTACAAAACAGTTCCCTGCGGCCGATGTTACGATCCGAACTGCGCAAACTGCGCAGCTGACTAACACGCCGGGGAGATTCATACTTGGGTGGGTAGGCTCGCTGATAGATTTCCACCTGGCGTGCGAGGGGATTGCGATTGTAATTGCGCCAGTTAGCTGGCGGTGTGACTACGACAAATTGGTTGTCCTGCGAGTCAAACTCAAAAAAGGTGCCATTGCCCGCCCGCCGGTAGTCCTTTCCATTTAGGAAAAATGAAGTACCCGTAGGTACTTCCGGCACCCTAGCTCCCAGAGGCGGTTCCACTCGGGTATACCCATCCGGCCCCTGGCGATAGAAGTATCCACCCACGTAGAAATAAATCTCATCATTGGCTTCAACAAGGCGCGCCCCATCCGGCAGGCGCTCCGCCTGCGTTTCCGCTAGGGGTGCTGAGGTAATAGTCATTAACAGCAGCGCAAACAGGAAACGCATGAGACACCTCGACGAGCAATTAAGTGTCGCAGAAGTGTATTGTCGGAGAACACTGTTCCCCAATTTATTTAAATAAAACTGTGACCGTAAAACTGGTCAGCTATCCCCCTCAATACTGGTACCATCCTCATCACGTACCACCTCTGAGAGTATCTTCACTTCCTGCCCCGGCTGCAGGCGCTCAGCACCGCGAACAATCACCCGGTCACCACTATCGAGGTCACCATAAACGGCTATCCACTCTCCATCACCGCTACCAATACGGACCGACAAGCGCTCCGCTTTATCCTCATCGCCCACGCGGAATACAAAGGTGTCACCATTACGCAGAACCAGAGCGTCCCGCGGCACCACCATAGTCGCGCGGGCTTCGGCCAGGGGCACAGCGACCTGGACCGGCATTCCTACAATCCAGTCCCACTGTTGTGGTGCGCTCTGCGGTAACTTCACCATCAGCTTCACCCGCCGCGAATTATCACTGGCCACGGGTACAAACTGGCGCACCTGGCCAGTGAAAACCTGGTCGCTGGTGCGCTCTCCTTCAGAGCGAGATACCGCATCACTGCGCACGGCTATGGTATCACCAGCAGCGATCAACGGCAGAGCGGCTAGCGGGATATCCGCTTCCACTTCGAGTTGCGACATATCCAGGGCGCGCAATAACTCGGAACCAGTGCGCACATACTCCCCTGCCTGTAATTCACGGCTCGCCACCAAAGTATCAAAAGGCGCATCAATTTTGGTTTTGGAGAGTTCGTAAGCTCGCCTGTCTCTTTCAATTTGCGCAGCCAGCAGATCCTGGGCCATTGCCTCGCGCTCGGCGTGCTGTTCCTCCAGCGCCGAGCGCGAAGTACTATTGGTTTCCGCCAGCTTGCTCAACCGCTGCAGCTGGGCATCCATATAAGTGAGGCGTGCCTGCAATTGCGCTATCCGGCTCTCGCTGTTACGTAACTGAAGGCGCCAGTGCGTAGCATCCAGCTGTGCTAGGCGCTGGCCTTTTTTCACCAGGCTGCCCGGCTCGGCGACAAATTCCAGCACGCCATCCAATTCAGAGGAAATCAGGATATCGCGACGACTCACCACCTCCCCGGCAGACCATTGGCTCGGCACCACTTCACGGGTTTGCGCCCTATCGACAGTGACTGCCACTGCCCCGCCCTGAGCCAAAACCGGCTCAGCGATGAGCAGGGAAAAGGCGGCCCCGGCTAAAAACTTTCTCATTGGGAACTCCTCACAGCCAATCTTTGGCGCAGGCGGGTAAATTGCGGTAGTGGCACACGCCCGGTCTGCAGCAGCGCCGGCAACAATATCAAGGTAAATAGGGTACTGACTGCCATGCCGCCGACGATCACCGCAGCCAGCCCGCGATAGATCACACTGCCCTCACCCGGCGCGACCAGCAGGGGTAACATACCAAACACACTGGTCAGGGTACTCATAAAGATCGGGCGCAGACGCAGGCGCAATGCCTGCTCTACTGCCTCTACCCGGCTAGCGCCGGCATCTTCCGCAGCACGGGTCTGGTGCACTAACAGAATGGCATTGTTCACTACCAGGCCCAGCAAAATAACGAAGCCAATCATGGTGAGAAGATCGAGAGGCTGGAAGCCAATTAAATTCAGGAATTGTAGAGCCAACACTCCACCCACCGTGGCAAGTGGCACGGTGAGCAAAACCAGTCCAGCATCACGCAAAGAGCGGAATAAGGCACTCATCAACAGGAATAGAATCAACAACGCCAAAACAAAATTCTGTGACAGGGATACCAGGGCCTTATCCAGATCACTGGCATTACCACCCACCAGAATACTGCCATCATCCGGCAGAGCCTCGCGGATTTGCGGCAGCACTTCCGCCTCCAGCTGCGCGCGAACCTCCTCCAGGGACACATCATCGGGCGGCACAATATTCAATGTAATAGTGCGGCGACCATCCACCCTGCGCAGGTTGCCCGGACCCACAGTGCGCTCAACATTGGCAAGCTGGTTGAGCGGCACTACCTCACCGCGGGGCGTGACCAACGGGGTATTCTGCAACTGCTCCGGGGTGCTCCAGGGCTGTGCCTTGAAAATCACATCCAGACGTTTTTCCCCGTCAAAATATTCGCCCACGTAGAGACCATTACCCAGGGTGCGAATCAAGCTGCCCATATCCTGACGGTTCCAGCCCTGCTCCAGCATTGCACGGTCGTTCGGGCGCACAGTTAGCTCAGGTTCCGATAAAGAAAGCCCCGGATTGGTCTGCACCGGCGTGCCCGGCATCACCTCTTCCATGACTTCCACACCACGGGCGGCGGCACGCATCAGGCCATCGGCATCGCGCGACTGTAAGTGCAAAGCTATCCGACGATCTCCACCGAATTGGCCAAACAGATTGCCGCGGGCAGCAAATCCCTGAAAATCGGGAATATCCACCAGGATTTCCTCACGCAGCAGCCGCTCCATCTCCTTGGCCTGGTCCATATCCTTAACGCGCACACCCATGGTGCCGCCATTGGGCCAGGAAATAATGTAATAGTTCTTCAGGGCCGGCTCCCGCTCACCACTCATATAGGGTGCCATGCGCCGGTCCAGCTCATTGACGATTTCCTTTTCGATTGTTTTGGTGTTGGTGGACGAAGGGAAATTCATCCACACATCCACCGCATCCCTTTTTACCGGGGGTAAATAATCGAGGTTTGGTAAAAGAAAATATGTCGCGGCGACAGGTACCAACAGGAAGCCACCTATGACCTGCCAGCGACGAGCGCGAGTGCTGGTTAGTGCCATTACCTGGGAAGTGATTTTTCCCCAAACGCGCGCCAGGCGATCCTCGCTGGAAATAGGGGGCAGCCAAAGCTTCGCCGCCAGTGGCACTATTGCCACAGCGGCCAATAGGGAAAACACCACTGCCACGGCAATAGTCAGAGCCAGGTCCCCAAATACCTGCCCTTCGACACTATTGAGGAAAAATACCGGCAGGAAGATCGCCACAGTTGTTGCTGTGCTCGCCAACAGTGCTCCCCAAACCTGCCCGGCTCCCTGCTCCGATGACTCCTCGGGGCCGAGGCCTTTTTCCCGTAGACGCACAATATTTTCCAGCACCACAATCGCGGCATCGAGCACCATACCTGTGGCAAAGGCGAGGCCGGCGAGGGAGATGACATTCACACTGCGTCCGGCAGCGGACAGCACTACAAAGGTCGAGAGCAGGGAAATAGGGATCGCCGCCGCAACAATCAGGGTGGCACGCATACGCCGCAAGAACCACCAAAGCACCCCTACCGCCAGCAGTATGCCCAGTATCAGATTGCCGCCGAGCAAATTCAGGGCGCGGTAAACAAACACCGAGGCATCGAAGGACTGCACCAGCACCAGCTGTTCGTTTTTCAGTTTGGTTTCGTTCAGCTCCGCAACTTTCCGCTTTACCAGCTCCAGGGTGGCAAGCATATTTGCGTCGTTGGTGCGGTTAATGCGCATAGATACCGCAGGATTGCCGTTCTGCGTTGTAACCCCACGGGACTCAGACGGTCCAACCCGCACCTCGGCAATATCGCCGAGTCGCACCGGTTGGCCATCGCGCCACTCCAGCACCAGCTCAGATAAATCGGCCGGCTCATATTCACCGACAAAACGCAATGTGTAGCGGCGACGCCCCACATCGGTAAATCCACCAGAGACGTCCCGCGCCGAGGCCAGCTGACGGCTGATCGCCGGCAACTGAATGCCCAGCTCAGCCGCTTTCCAGGGGTCAAAAATGACTTGCAGCTCCTCCTGTGCGGCGCGACCGGACTGAGCTTCCACACTGGAAACACCCGGTACAGATTCCAGCTCCGGCCGCAGTACATCCTCAATCAGACCTGCATAGTCATCGAGGTGATTGGCGTTACCAGGCAGTTTTTGCAAAAAGAAATAGGTGAGAGCGGTGGCATCGCCGCCCCATCCTCCAAGCATAACCCTCGGCGGCTCCGCATCCCGCGGCAGTGGCGGCAGGCTGCTCATACGGCTGATCACATCGATCAGCACCTTATCCATATCGGTGCCCATGGTGAATTCCAGGTTCACCCAGGCGCCGCCTCGACCTGCATTCACCTCCATGGTTTCCAGGCCAGTGAGGCCCTGCAGTACCGATTCGATAGGCTCGACTATTTCCGCCTCTACCTCTTTCGGCGCGGCGGCACGCCAGCCAGCTTGGATGGCAATACGGGGGTTTTCTATATCGGGGAAAAGCTGTACCGGCAGGCGACTGGCAAGAAAAGCTCCCAGTAATACAGCCAATACCACAGCCACGCCGGCTGCGGCGGGGTTTTTCAAAGCGGCTCTCGTCAGCGCCATTCCATAGGCCCTTGTTTTTTAGTTATAAATACAGAATAAGACGGAGCTTCCCGCCCCTGTTTACTGATTTCCGAAAAAACCATGCAGTTTTTTACACAGACTTCATGCTTTCGGGCTCGCACTATTGCTGCACTGTCCTATGCCGCGTAATTCATCCGGAAAAAGCTTGCCGGACCAACCAGTATGAAGGCTAATGCAATAAAAACGGCAAACAAGAGACTTGCGATCAAGTGCCGGGAATTATCGATCAGGCCACATCCGATATTTTCCAATGATGTGGCCCACAGGAAAGTTAAAGGAAGTGCTGCACTTTGCTCTTGTAGCTGCGGCTCATTTTCAGGCACTCACCATTATCCAGAACCAAATGGTATTCCCCATTTATATGCGCTCTAATTTCGCGCACGCGGCTCAAATTCACAATTGTGGAGCGGTGGATACGCTGAAATAGTTTAGGGTCCAGCTGTTGCTCCAATTCTTTCATGGTGATACGCATGACATGGGTTTCACCCTGAGCGTGTACACACATGTAATCCCCGGCAGCATCAATCCAGTCAATCTCACGCGCTGGGACCAGGGTGATTTTCCCCGAATCCTTAACTGCAATTTTGTCTGGATAGGCACTACCGGCAAACTGGCCACTCACCAGCTTTTGCTCTAAGGCCTCCGGAGACTCCTTGGTTAAATCCGCCACAGCCTCCAGCAATTGCTCACGCTGGATGGCAATATCTGCAGTGGACATTTTCTCGCGAGCGCGCGCCAGCGCCAACGCTAAACGCTCCTCTTCAATGGGCTTTAACACATAGTCCACTGCATTAACTTCAAACGCCTCTACAGCGTACTGATCGTAAGCAGTGACAAACACCACTTGCGGCAACTTCTCT
The DNA here is from genome assembly GCF_052468405.1 of Microbulbifer variabilis. NCBI lineage: Bacteria > Pseudomonadati > Pseudomonadota > Gammaproteobacteria > Cellvibrionales > Microbulbiferaceae > Microbulbifer > Microbulbifer variabilis. The sequence goes on along the minus strand of NZ_CP174343.1, from coordinate 4,681,928 downwards.
AAAGGAATCTGTTGCACAAGCTGCAGGCCATTGATGCCCGGCATCTGGATATCCACAAAAGCCACATCGGGCCCGAATTCGAGAATTTTTTCCAGGGCATCTCGGCCATTACCACTCTCCGCGACCACTTTTACACCAGGCATCTGCTCCAAGCGCAGCCGCAGGCCACGGCGGGCCAGGGGTTCGTCATCGACAATAATTGCGGTCAGGTTTTCAACTGCACTCATCTCGTTATTCCTGTTCATAGGGAATGCGAATGTTTACCGACAGGCCGCCCTCCGGGCGATTGCGGAAACGCACTCTCTGATCCTCGCCATACAATGCGCGCAGGCGCTCGCAGGTATTGCGAATGCCAACACCATAGCCCTTGCCAATCAGGCGCAACTCCTTTTCCGACATGCCTGGACCATTGTCTGTGACTTCCAACAGAAGCTCTCCAGCAAAGACCCGCGCTTTGATACCGATTTCCCCGCCCCACTCCAACTGGGAAATGCCGTATTTAATCGCATTTTCCACCAGAGGCTGCAGCAACAGGCTGGGCACCAGCGCCTGAGGCGACTCTCCCTGTAAATCCAGGCGCACACCGAGACGATCGGCAAAGCGCACTTTCTCAATATCCAGGTAGAGCATCAGTGCCTCCACCTCCTTGGCCAGGGTGACCTTTTGCATGGGGTCGTTGTCCAGGGAGTGGCGCAGGAACTGTGACAAACGCATTACCATATTGTTGGCGGTGCGCCCATCGTTATCCAGGATCAGTGTGGAAATGGCATTGAGAGTGTTAAACAGGAAGTGGGGATTTAACTGGTAGCGCAACATTTTCAGCTGGGCTTGGTGCGCCATAGATTCAGCACGCAGGGCCTTCGCCTGCTGGGTCTGCGAGGTTTGATAATACTTAATGCCGTAATACAGTGCCGCCCAGGTGGTGAGAATCATAAATGAATAGGAAAACCAGTAGGTGGCTTGCCAAACCGGGTTTTCATCGCTCACTTTACCGTACAACCACAGAAAACCTCCGAACTTGATGGCTGCCCAGAGCGCGGCTACCAGCACTACCAAGAGCAGTGACCCCAGGAAACGGGTTGCCGGGGGCTTGTTCCACAGGCGCTGGAAGCCATAGCGCATGGAACCGCTGAGCAAAATCCCGGCAGTGGTGGCCATGGCGATATAGCCCGAATGGACCCAGTGGTCTTTCACCCAGAAAAAACTACTGATAAAAGTCATTAGGGTGTAGCCGGCCCAACCGCTGAGCTGCAGGGCCCAGTATTGGGACTTATGGCTCGAAAGGCGCTGTGAAAGCCACTGAAATGCTTTATTTCCCATAATCTCCCGCTGAAGACATCAAAATATGGCGTCGATTTGACACTTTTGTATGGCTTCATACTAAATGGGGTCGATCGCCGGCGAAACACCAACCGGCGCAGCACAGGGACAAACTGCCGCATGACATACTGGTTATTCAAATCCGAACCGGACGAATACAGCCTGCAGGACCTCGCCGCCGAAAACACTGGCAGCGGACGCTGGGATGGAATCCGCAACTTTCAGGCGCGCAACTTCCTGCGCGATCAGGTCTCAGTGGGCGATGGAGTATTGTTCTATCACAGTGCCTGCAAGGTGCCAGCGGTGGTGGGTACCGCCGAAGTGGTAAGGGCCGCCTATCCAGACCCGGCCCAATTCGACCCTGAGAGCAAATACTTCGATCCCAAGGCCAGCCCCAGCAAGCCTCGCTGGTACTGTGTCGATGTAACCTGGCGCAGTGAGTTTGCACGACCTGTTCCACTGGCCGAAATCAAGAAGACCCCTGAACTTGAGGAGATGGTACTGGTTAAGCAGGGGCGGTTGTCGATACAGCCTGTAAAAGCAAGTGAGTGGGACACTATTCTCGAACTCGGACTAAGCTGACGGCATAGCGACGCCTTTGGCGCCGCTGCGGGTAATTTAGTTATCTTCGTGAGGGGAACGTCCCACGCTGTACCAGTCAAGTTTTCTGGTCAACACCATAGTGCAGCTAAGTACCGCGAATACCAGCAGTGACCCCATCAGCAGGGCATAATCCTCAGCACTGAGCAATCCATACAGGAGTCCGTAAAGCGCTGCCAGCAGAGCGGCAAAACCCAAACCCCGACGCCAGCTTCGCAACACAGAACTGGTATAGAAACCAATCAGGCCGACACAGGCTGCTGCAGAAACTGCATAGGCCTTGGCAAAAGCAATATGCTCCGACAACGATAACAACAATAGGTAAAACAACGCCAGCGCCAAACCCACCAGTGCGTATTGCACCGGATGCACGGACAGTCGCTTGAGTACTTCAAACAGGAAGAAAGTGGCAAAGGTCAAAGTGAGGAATAGCAGTGCATATTTAATCGCCCGATCAGTCTTCAGGTACTGATCCACAGGGTCAAGAAAGCTGACGCCAAAGCTGCGCCCGAGTAAATTTGCACACTCGCTATCTTTCCCACACTGCTGCAACACCTCTTCCAGGTTGGTCGCAAAGAAACTGGTCTGCCACTCGGCAGTGAAACCGCGATCGGTGATCTCTCGGCGACTCGGTAGGTACTCGCCGATAAAGCTGGGGTGGGGCCAGTCAGCAGCCAGCATCACCCGGCTATCGCGACCTACCGGCACCAACTGCAAATGCTCGGTACCCTGCAAGTTCAGATCAAAGGCAAATTCCAGGTCCTGACCACCCTCTGGATTTATCATGGGCAGTTGCGCATGAACACCCGCGCCAAGCATAGAGGTACCACTGCCGGGCGCGAACTCCAGACTTTCGTTATTCAAACGCAATTTCAGGTCTTTACGAATACCTCGAATATCACTGATACCAACGGAGAGGAAGGGTGCATCAAAGCGATATTGATCCAGTTTTTCACCCAAACCCAACTTCTGTGGCAACCGAAACACCCCACTCACCTTGCTATCACTATGGTAAAGAAGCGCCTCATAAATACCCCGGGCGCGGCGCTCGGTGCCCAGTTCGGCATCAAAAATAAATCGCTCCGGCAGAAAATACAGCCGCCCACTGGTTTCACGCTGTTCCTGATAACGTTCGCCAGTTTGGTCGTTTATCTTCAGGTGCTGCACTGTTCTGGTATATGGCATTATCAGAATAGGCCCAACGATTTTCTGGCTGTAACTGGAACTTCGGGCAATATCCCGAAGTACTTCTCCCTGGTATCGCTGCCGCTCATCGATCAAACCGCCAATCATAGTCAGCGGTATCAACAGCAATAACACCAAAAAGGCGATCGCGCCCAATTTAAATGCCAGGGTTCGGTTCATGGTTCAGACCTCAGTGTCGAATTTCGATCTGCTGAGTCTGAGCGGCCCGGGTGTGATGCCGATGGGGTCTAAAAGGAGATTTTGTGGAGATTATGTGAACTTTGGCCTTCAACTTAATCAGCTGGCAAAGTCAGGCGCACCTCAACACCTCTCTCCACATTGGCGATAGTCAATTCACCACCGTGCAGTTCGGCCACTTCCTTTACAAAGTTGAGTCCCAGACCAGTACTTTTACGTCCACCACTGGGACGAGGCAGTGAGTAGAAACGCTCCGTCAGGCGCGCCAGGGCATACTCGGGAATAGCTTCAGCCTGGTTGTATAGGCAGATTTCTATCCATCCCTCACACCGCCCGGCGCCAATGCGAAGCAGGCCACCTTGTGGAGTGAAATCCAATGCGTTGTCGAGCAAATTGGCCAGGGCCTGGTTCAATAAGAAACGCTCGCCATACAATCTCAGAGTATCTTCCACTGCCCACTCCACACTAAAACCGCCAGCGGTAATACGCGCCTGTCGGGCCTGCAACAGCTCTTCCACCAAGTGTGCCAGTGGAATGGCCTCCCTCTCCTCCAGCCCCTGACGCTGCTCTACCTGGGCCAAGTGCAACAATCGTTCGCTCAACTGCTGTAAACGAGAGGTCTCCTGTTGAATATTGCTTATGAAACGCCGGCGCTGATCCGCGGGCATCTCACTATCGAGCAGTTCAGCAGCACCGCGAATGGCCGCCAGCGGACTTTTCAATTCGTGGGTCAGAGTATGCACATAGCGCTCAACATAATTCTTGCCTTCCAACTCAGAGCGCATCTGTTCCAGGGCCAGTGCCAGCTGCCCCAGCTCACCATCAGACATTTTCGGTGGCTCGACTCGTTGCCCCGCACTCACAGCCTGGGCATACTGGGTCAGTTTTCCCAGTGAGCGGCCCAGCCACCAGGACAACAGGGCGCCGACCAATAATCCCAGTACGACCAATCCCACCCCCAGCCACATCAAACGCCGTTGCGACCGATCAATATAAGGCTGTAGGGTTTGATTGGGCTTGGCCACGGAGACCACACCGATAATTTCTTCCCGGTCGAGTATGGGCGCCGCCACATACATCACCGAGGAATCCGGGTTGTCAGGATCTTCGCGCGTAGAGCGCGCACCATAATCGCCACGCAGGGTTAGGTAGACATCATTCCAACGAGAATAGTCCTGGCCGACCGCCCGACCGCTGGAATCCAATAAAACTCGGCCGAAAGCATCAGTGACATAAATTCGGTGATTCACCTGGCTCTTGGTCAGTCCCCAGATATTTGCCTGTGGCTGACGCCGACCATAAGCTTCCAGCAACTCAGGTAGTTGGCTCTGAGCCAGATTACCGCTCCTGACATCATCACGCAGGATTTCCGCCAGCAAGTTGGCAGTATCTACCAGGGTTTCCTCGGTGGATTGGCGTACCCCGGGACGGATCTCCTCCATCACCGTATTCAATACAAACCAGCTGGCCAAGCCAACAAACAGGAAATAGACAGCGAAAATACGAATACCCAATGACATTTTAGGATTCCAGGCAGCAGCTATACCCCAAGCCCCGGTGGGTCTGTATTGGCTTGGCATCAGGTGCAATCATTCGCAATTTGGCTCTCAGCCCTTTGATGTGACTATCGATATTACGCTCATAACCCGCCTCCAGTGCCACCCCCAGTGCATCGAGTAATTGTGCACGGGAAAACACTCGTCCCGGCTGGGTTAACAGGGTTTCCAGCAGGCGATATTCATTGAGCGTCAGAGGTAATAACTGCTCGCGGAAATGAATCTGGTAACTCCCCTGCTCTATGCGGAAAGGCCCTTTCAGCTCTGTTTTTTGTGACTTATCGGAGCCCGATGTCATGCGTTTAAGGATGGCCTTAACCCGCGCCACCACTTCGCGCGGACTGAAAGGTTTCACCACATAGTCATCAGCACCGATCTCGAGCCCCACTACCCGGTCTATTTCTGCATTGCGGGCAGTGAGGAATATTACCGGCACTTCGGAGAAACGACGCAACTGCTTACAGGCTTCGAAGCCACTGATATCCGGCAGTCCCACATCCAGGATCACCAGGTCGAAAGGCTCATTCTCAAGCAGCACCAGCGCCTCGCCGGCCACCCCCACCCAGCGAGTGGTAAACCCCTCGGTCTGCAGGGCATAGACCAGGGTATCGGCAATAGCGCCTTCATCTTCAACGATCAGTATTTTTGGCATAGGACCCCAAGCTCAAATTCTGCCAGTGTACCTATTTTTTACTGAGCCCTACGCTTGCTTTAGCCATAACTCAAATAAAATCAGAGATTTCATCCAGGGATTTTCTGGCAATCGCCGGCACCTGGGCGCCCTCCGCCGGCAGCCCGGCCACCAAAATCATATAGGGCTTTTCCTCAACCGGGCGACCGAGAATTTCATTGAGAAATTTCATCGGGCTGGGGGTGTGGGTAAGAGTAGCCACACCGGCATTATGCAAAGCGGCAATCAACATGCCAGTAGCAATACCCACTGATTCTGCTGTGTAATAATTTTTTAATCGCTCACCACTTTCCGCACTGGAAAATTTCTTCAGGAAAATTGCGATCAGGTAAGGGGCGGTTTCCAGGAAAGGTTTGTGCGCATCCGTACCCAGTGGTTCCAAGGCATTGAGCCACTCTTCAGAGGCCCGCCGCTGGTAAAACTCACGCTCTTCCTCCTCTGCTGCCTGGCGAATGCGGCGTTTAACCTCCGCACTTTCAACTACGACAAAATGCCAAGGCTGCATATTAGCCCCGCTGGGAGCACTGCCCGCAGCACGCACGGCATCCTCGATAACTTCACGAGGTACGGGCCTTGCAGAGAAGTCCCGCACCGAGCGGCGCCGGCGCATCAGTCGGAAGAACTCACCTGCACGACGGCGCATCTCATCATCGTCAAGGTGGGTAAAATTCAAGGGCTGGAATATTTTTTCAGTCGTCATATCCAGCCCCTCAAACCACACCTTTGGTCTGTGCGATAAACACACTGAGCAGTGACAAGAGAGTTAGTACAACCACAACCACCAGCAGCAATAACCAGGGCCTGAAGGGCTTTCGCTCCACCTGATTCACACCACTTTGCAGGTACTGATCGACCCGGGCCTGGTCTTCTGCGGACAGTTTCTTTTGGGGGGTATCGGACATTGGCTCTTTCGCTCGTTATTGTTTTGTCCCGAGTGTAGGAGAAAGCGAAAAGTGACTCCACAAAAAACGCCATCTCCTATTGCTTAATATTATGAAACAGCGAAATTCCCGGGAGACTGATATCAGGGCCACTCCCTATACCCAGGTTTCCCAAGCGAAGGGAAGTGGGCCCAAGTTACCCTCAACCGGCAAACAAGTAATAACTTTATTAGATAATTTTATAAGAAAAGTTCAATTAAAGCCTGAAGGCTAACGTTATGAATTCGTTACAAAATATGCCCAGGTGAGTATTTATTGAAGAATGAAATTCCTGGACTCTGTGTCTTACATGCACAGAGCCTTGAGGCTAAGGCCGCCCGCTCAGGGATCAGTCAAACTTATTAGGCTAGCGAGCGCATCTGGAGCCAACAATGAAAAACGTACTGACAAAGTAGCCAGTGCGGATAATTCCAAAAGTTGTGGAGAAAACAATAATAATGCGCTCATCAATAAAAGCCCTGATGCAAAAAACAGCAATCGCAACGGCAGTTTCGCTTGCGTGTGCTACCCCTTTCGCGGCTCATGCGAATGAGACCGGCCTGACTGACGGCATCATCATCAAGTACAAGAAAAACTCAAAAATTGGTCATGGTGCCAAGCTTGCACAAGACACTATTGATAAGGCCTCTCAGCGAGCCGGCCACAAGTTACGCCACAAGCGCCGTATGGCTTCAGGAGCCCAGGTCATGCGCCTAGAGGGCCGCAAAAGCAAGGCGGAACTGAAAAAAATAGTTGAGCGGCTAAAGCAGGACCCCAATGTAGAGTACGCAGAACCAGATTTATTGATGCGTCCAATGGCAACTCCGAATGATCCCAGTTATTGGAATCAATGGCACTACTCCGAATCCACAGGTGGCCTCAATCTGCCCTCAGCCTGGGATGTCACACAGGGTGAGGGCGCTGTAGTAGCCGTCCTTGATACCGGCTATCGCCCCCATCACGACCTGGTCGACAACCTGCTACCTGGCTACGATATGATTTCCAATACGTTTGTCTCAGTCGATGGCGATGGACGTGATGGCGATGCCACTGACCCAGGTGACTGGCACACAGACAATGCCTGCCAGAGTGATGACCCCAGAAATTACGAAAGCGACAGCAGCTGGCACGGTACCCACGTTGCCGGCACTATCGCAGCCACTACTAACAATAATATGGGAGTGGCCGGCGTCGCTTACAAAGCCAAGGTGGTCCCAGTTCGAGTACTCGGCCGCTGTGGCGGTCTGACTTCAGATATCGCAGATGCCATCGTTTGGGCTGCAGGGGGCAGTGTTTCCGGTGTACCGACTAATGCCAACCCGGCACAGGTTCTCAATCTGAGCCTCGGTGGTGAGGGTGCCTGTGGCTCGGCCTACCAAACGGCTATTAATACCGCACGCAGTCTCGGCGCAACCGTTGTCGTGGCCGCCGGTAATGACGATGATTACGCAAGTAGATACACCCCGGCGAGCTGTGATGGCGTTATCACCGTTGCCGCAACAGATCGCGATGGCGGCCGCGCTTACTATTCCAATTACGGCAATGCAGTCGATATGGCCGCTCCTGGGGGCGCACAGAGCTTCGCCAATGATTCCAATGGCATCCTCTCGACAGACAATAGCGGTACCAGAAGCCCCGGAAGTGATGCCTACTACTACAGCCAAGGCACCAGCATGGCCGCGCCACATGTTGCCGGCGTAGCCGCTTTACTTTACTCGGTAGACCCGAACCTGACTCCAGATGAAGTTGAATCCGTACTCAGTAACACTACCCGTAGCTTCCCATCTTCATGTACTGGCTGTGGTGCAGGCATCGTCGATGCTGCGGCTGCGGTAGCGTCTATTACCGGAAATGGCAATACCGGCAACGGCACCAGTCTTGTGGAAACTAATGTTGCAGGTGCGTCTGGCAGTTGGCTGACATACCAGATTGAGGTAGAGCCAGGCATGTCCTCCCTGGATATTGAGATATTCAACGATAACGGTGAAGTCGACCTTTATGTTAGTTACGGAAGCAGCCCGACCAGGGGGAGCGTAGTGAATGATACTGAGAATTGCGTACCTTACGAGTGGGTAGGAAACACCAACGGATATAACACTGAGAGCTGCTCTTTCAATAACCCCTCTGCCGGTACATGGTATATCGCCCTGCATGGCTACGAAGCATTTAACGGACTGACTTTGACTGCTGAAGCCAAGCCGTGACAAGCTTTGAAACCTAAACAACCAAAATAAAAAAGCCCCGCGATGCGGGGCTTTTTGGGACTCTCTCCAGCCCCCTTAGAACAGCTCGTCCTCCAGATCCATAAGGGTCGCGCTGCCGGCATTTACACTTGCAGCCAGTGCTTGGGTGCGCGGCAGCAAACGCGCAAAATAGAATCGCGCAGTTTTCACCTGACCTTTGTAGAAGCTATCTGCCTCCTGCTGATCCAGTGCTACTGCAACCACCTTGGCCCACATAAAGGCGTAGGCCACATAACCGAACAGATGCAGGTATTCTACAGATGCCGCACCAGGCGCGTGGGGATCTTCTTGGGTAGCCGCAATCATCTTCTCGGTGGCCTCGCGCAGGCGCTGCAGCTCGATTGCCAACGGCTGCACGAACTCCGCCATCGCCTCTCGATCCACCTGGCTGTCGATAAATTTCTGTACATCCGCGGCAAACAGCTCAAACAGGGCACCACCGCTGGCGACAGTTTTACGGCCCACCAGATCCAGGGCCTGGATACCGTTGGTACCTTCGTAAATCTGGGTGATGCGCACATCGCGCACCAGCTGCTCCTGACCCCACTCACGAATATATCCGTGGCCGCCGAATACCTGCTGACCGATTACGGTGCAGTCCAGGCCCATATCGGTGGTAAAGGCCTTGGCCACCGGGGTCAGTAATGCCACCATGGATTCGGCATTCTTCTTCTCTTCACCCTCACCAAACTTGGAAATATCCAACCACTGGGCCACATAAGTGGACAGGGCGCGGCCACCACCAACCAGAGCTTTCTGGGTGAGCAGCATCCGGCGCACGTCAGGGTGTACGATAATCGGATCGGCTGCTTTCTCTGGCTGCTGGGCACCGGCCGGAGAGCGGCTCTGAATACGGTCGCGAGCGTATTCCCGGGCATTCTGGTAGGAGCGATCGGAAGCGCCGAGGCCCTGGATACCTACACCCAGGCGCTCGTAATTCATCATGGTAAACATGGCGGCGAGACCCTTGTTCTCTTCGCCCACCAGCCAGCCCTGGGCGCCATCGAAATTCATCGCACAGGTGGCGGAGGCTTTGATGCCCATCTTGTGCTCAATAGAGCCGCAATTCACGTTATTGCTCTCGCCAACACTGCCGTCTTCGTTCACTTTGTATTTCGGCACCAGGAAAAGGGAGATGCCTTTGGGGCCCTGGGGTGCGTCCGGCAGCTTGGCCAGTACCAGGTGAATAATGTTATCGGACAGGTCCTGGTCGCCGCCGGTAATAAAAATCTTGCTGCCGTTTATGCTGTAGCTGCCATCCTCGCGGGGCTCTGCCTTGGTGCGGATAATCCCAAGGTCGGTGCCCGCATGGGGCTCGGTCAGGTCCATGGCGCCAGCCCAGGTGCCCTCATACATCTTGGGCAAATATTTCTGTTTCAGCTCTTCGCTGGCATGGGCATCAATCGCCAGGCAGGCGCCGTTGGTCAATACCGGGTAGAGAGCAAAGGAAATATTGGAGGCATTGATCATTTCCTCGACCTGAGCACCCAACATTTTCGGCATACCCATACCGCCATACTCCGGGTTACCCAGCAGTGCGCCCCAGCCGCCCTCGCAGAAAGTCGCATAGGCTTCCTTGAAGCCCTCCGGGGTGGTTACAACCCCCTCATTCCAGTGACAACCCTCTTCATCGCCGCTGCGATTGATAGGGTCCAGGGTATTGGAAGCCAGCTTGGCCATTTCTTCGAGAATCGCATCTGCGGTCTCGCGATCTACCACCCCAGCAAGTCCGGGCAGTTCCGTCCAGAGTTTTTCTGCAGCAAAGACTTCGTGCAGCAGGAAGTTCATCTCCCGCAGGGGCGCCTTGTAGTCGGCCATGCTCCCAATCCTCATTCAAGTGTTTCAAACGCTTGTTTGAATCTAGGGCCGAAGGCGGGCAAAGTCAACTGGTTTGGGCCCTCTCGGGTCCCGGATGGAACGGCCTTTACGGTGGGTTCTTCAGGAGGGTAGCAACGGGCGGATATCCAGGTTTTCGGCTGCCTTACGATAATCCCGCCCCTCGCTATGGGGCAGTACACCGAGTAATGATGCAGGTATCAGGGCTTCAAGGGTGGCCAGATTCTCCTCGGCTCGCTCCATGCCCGGACGAACAAAGTTAGCCACCCAGCCAGCCAACGGCAGACCATCACGACGGATAGCCTCGGCAGTAAGTAGAGCGTGGTTGATACAACCCAGCTGCATACCCACCACCAGTACCACAGGGATATTCAGTTCCCTCGGCAACTGGGACAGGAAGCTCCTTGGTCCCAGAGGGGTACGCCAGCCTCCAGCGCCCTCAATCAGCACCAGGTCGGCGCCGGCAGACATCACACCACGGCAAACGCCCGCCATACGTGACACACTCAACTGCTTTCCCGCCTCAATAGCGGCAATATGAGGTGCGATTGCAGGCTCTAGCGCAAAAGGGTTCACCTGCTGGTAAGGCAGCTGCAGGGTCATCGCCTCCCGCAATAGCAGGGCATCTTCATTACGCAATCCATCTTCAGTCCGCTCACAGCCAGACGCTACCGGCTTCACCGCAGCGGTTTGTAATCCCGCGGTTGTGCCTGCTGTAAGCAGGGCTGTACTGACAAAGGTCTTGCCCACTTCGGTATCGGTACCGGCCACAAAATAGGTTCTGCCCAAGGCCATCGCCTCCGCTAATCAAAAAAGTTCAATTTTTTTCTTGTGGTGACTTTTCACGCCATCAACTTGATGATAATTTAGCCATGTAGCGCAGATTTTGAACAAATCAAGCCGAGCACTGATAACAAAGGCACGGGGTAGCGCTAACAAAATAACTCCCCCAAAAGGGGAAAATGCTCTGCAGGGACGCGGAAAATCTCGAAATAACTGAAAACATTCAAGCAGCTTAGAGACCATGCGATACCTGACTCTTGCCCTATTGCTGGCGATGCCACTGCTCGCCTCAGCAAAAGTAACCCCTGTCGATCATGTTGTTGTGTACAAGTCGAAGAAGCTGATGCAGCTTATTCGCGACGGCCGGGTAGTGAAAAGCTACACAGTCTCCTTCGGCGATAACCCCAGGGGACACAAAGTCCGCCAAGGGGACGAGCGAACCCCAGAAGGACGCTACACCCTGGACTGGAAAAACCCCAATAGCCGCTTCTACCGCTCCATCCACGTGTCCTACCCGAATAAACAGGACCGAGCGCGGGCGGCCAGGATGGGGGTCAGCCCCGGTGGCGATATCATGATCCACGGCATCAAACCCGAATGGGCCTATATGGAAAACCACCTGCGCCGTAACAACTGGACCGATGGCTGTATCGCCGTAGCTTCCAACCGGGAGATGGATGAAATTTGGGCTCTGGTGAAAACCCCCATCCCCATCGATATCTACCCTTGATTACCCCCCAGGGCCAGCTTCATATAAATCACCTCGTAACTCACCGGTAGCCCCTTTGGCTGCCGGAGACCTTCATAGGCTTCGGCCAACCGCTGTAACCGGGCTCGCCCAGTCATGCCTCGCTTGGCCGCGCGGTTGATATTATGTGCTCCCACACCTTTCAATTCCTTCATCAGCTGGCGCAGACTGTCGAAATGCAACAGGCGTTGCTCGTCGAGTACTTCACCACAAAGCTGCGATTGCGCCGCTGCCTCACGCCAGTTGGCCAGTGGCAGGAAGCGATTAACGTGAACACCGCTGTCTACCAGAGCCCAGCTATCGCGCAATTCTGCCAGGGTACCCGGCCCCAATGTCGCCACCAGACATTGTCCAGCGGGAGAAAGTACCCGACGCAACTCGGCGAATAACTGCGGCAATCGGTAGCACCATTGCAGTGCCATACTGGAGAACACCAGATCTACAGTACCTTCTGCCAGGGGCAGTTGCTCCGCATCCGCAGTGATATAGCCATCTGCCAGCGGCCTCTCTGTGCGGGCAAAGCGCAACATGTCCTCTGCCAGGTCCAGGGCGATAATTTTTGCCTTGGGAAAATGCTGGCGCAGCAACTCACTGCCAAAGCCGGTGCCACTGCCCAAATCAACAATGGTACGAGGTTCCCAGTGGCGTTCCGCCATTTTCATCAGTTGACGGCACACCGCTCTCTGTATATGTGCGCAATCGTCATAGCTGGCGGCGGCACGGCCGAAGGAGCGCGCCACCGCAGATTTATCAAAGGGCTCTGCCGCTAGGGCACTAGAGGGGGATAAACTCTCGACAAAGTGTCGTAATCGCTCTGCCACTTGGCGAGGTTGTGACAACTGTGGTTTGTGGCCGCAGCCCTCCATCACCTCTACTGCCGCACCATAGGCCTGGATTTCCTCTATGGCCGCCAGCGGCACCAGGGCATCCCGCTTGCCAAACAGGTGGAGTGCGGGGATTTCCAGCGACTGCAGAAGATCCCGATTATCCAGCTCTGCCAGGCAGTCCAGGGCCTTAACCCAGTCTCCGGGGTTAATGTTGGGTTTGCGCGCTTTCAGTTGCTTGACCAGGTCACGCATGGCGTTATCACCATGGGACTGCAGGGCGCAAAAGCGCTCCCAGGTAGCATAGGGATCCTGCACGAAAGCGCTACGGAACCTATCAAAAGTGCGACGGGGCATGCCGGGCCAATTGTCCCTCTCTACAAAGCAAGCATTGGCGGAGATGGTGACAACTCCATGGATTTTCTCTTGTCCTGGCCTGGCGGCAATCTGCAGAGCCAACATGCCGCCAAGGGAGTGGCCTACCAAAACACAATTTTGCGGTAGCGCTTGGTAAAGCTGTTGTAGAAGCACCTCTAGCCTTGGCCATGCCTGCTCCCTGCGTTCACCAAACCCCGGTAACTCGATACAAATCAGCGGTAGCCCCAGTTGTTCATGCACAGCCTCCAATAGTGGCTGCCAGGGCCCCTTGTCTCCGCCCCAACCATGCAAGAACACCAGGTTCTCTATCTGGCTCACAAGTGCACCGCCTTGTTTTCCCGGAGGACCTCCGCCAAGGCATTGAGAAGCGCATCGATTTGGTGATGGTTATGTGAAGCACTCAAGGTAATTCTCAGGCGGGCAGTACCCGCGGGCACTGTCGGAGGGCGAATAGCGCTCACCAAAAAACCGCGTTTTTCCAACTGTTCAGAAATAGAAATAGCGGTTTCTTCACAGCCGAGCAGGAGCGGCTGAATTGCGCTGGGGGAGTCAGCCAGAGGTAAATTCAATTGCCTGGCGCAGTGGCGAAAGTGGGCAATGTTAGACTCCAGGCGCCTGGTCAACTCAGGCTGTCTACGCATCAAATCAACAGCGGCAACACAGCCCGCGGCCACCGCCGGAGGCATTCCAGTGGTGTAGATGTACGTACGGGCAAATTGCACCAGATAATCAATCAGCTCGCGAGAACCAGCCACAAAGGCTCCGGCATTACCAGCGGCCTTGCCCAGGGTGCCCATGATCACTGGTGCCTGGGACTGGTCAAGACCCGCCGCAGTACAACTGCCAGCGAAAGGAAATTTTTCGCTGCCCATTACCCCAAATCCGTGAGCCTCATCCACCATCAACCAGGCACCATACTCACGACACAGATCAGCAATCTCTGCCAGCGGCGCCAGGTCACCATCCATACTGTAAACACCGTCGACCGCCACCAGGATATTGCCACCTCGACTGGCAGCACGCCGTAATTGGCGATCCAGACCAATAAGGTCGTTGTGGGGAAAGCGCAAGCTGTTAGCACCAGACAAGCGTGCTCCATCGATCAGTGAAGCGTGGTTGAGCTTGTCGGAAATAATATTGTCGGCACGGCCCAGTAACGCACAAAGCGTGCCCACATTAGCCATATAGCCACTGGAGAATACCAATGCAGCCTCGCGCCCGGTGACTTCAGCAAGACTGTATTGCAGCTGTTGATGGACTTGCAAGTGCCCATTGACCAGGTGAGAGGCAGTGGCACCAGCGCCCAGCTCAGCTCCGGCCTGCTGGGCGCGGATGACCTCAGGATGGGTTGCCAGCCCCAAGTAGTCGTTGCTACTGAAAGTAAGCAGCTCTCGGCCATTAACCCTGGCCTCAGGCCCCGGCACCGAATCCAGAGTCTTGACTTCCCGGTAGAGGTTACGCCTGCGCCGCTCATCTAGGCGCTGGCGCAGGGTTTGATCCAGGGTCATTTGGCCGCGTCGTAGAAAAAGGCATCGTTTTGTCGCTCGCTGATCTGGGCGGTCAGCTCAGCTTCCACTTCTGATTCGTCAGCGTATTGCTGGTATTCCTCCGGCAGGATTCCCAAGCGGTTGAACAACTGCATATCTTTGTTGGCCTCAGGGTTAGCGGTGGTCAGCAGCTTCTCCCCATAAAAGATGGAGTTGGCACCGGCGAGGAAAGCCATTGCCTGCATTTCATCGCTCATTTGCTCACGTCCGGCAGACAGGCGCACATGGGACTTGGGCATCATAATTCGGGCCACGGCAATACAGCGGATAAACTCGAAGGGGTCCAGATCCTTTTCCTGCTCTAACGGCGTACCCGCTACTTTTACCAACATATTGATCGGCACCGACTCCGGGTGTTCAGGCAGGTTGGCCAGCTGCATCAGTAGCCCTGCGCGATCTTTGTCCCCCTCACCCATACCGACAATGCCACCAGCGCAGACCTTCATACCGGCCTCGCGCACCCTACCCAGAGTCTCAAGACGGTCCTGGTAGGTGCGGGTGGTGATAATCTCACCATAATACTCCGGTGAGGTGTCCAGATTGTGGTTGTAATAGTCGAGCCCGGCATCCGCTAATTCCTGCGCCTGGTCATCATTCAGCATACCCAGGGTCATACAGGTTTCCATACCCAGCGCTTTAACTTCACGCACCATCTGGGTGACGTAGGGCATGTCCTTTTTCTTGGGCGAGCGCCATGCAGCACCCATGCAGAAACGGGTAGCGCCGCCGGCTTTGGCCGCCCTGGCCTCTTCCAAAACCTTTTCCACCTTCATCAGCTTTTCCCGCTCCAGCCCGGTATCGTAGCGAGCACTCTGGGGGCAGTAGGCGCAGTCTTCCGGACAGGCGCCAGTCTTAATCGAGCAGAGCGTGCTCACCTGCACCCGGTTAGCATCAAAATGCACCCTATGCACCTGCTGGGCGGTAAATATCAGGTCGCTAAATGGCAAGGCAAAGAGGTCCAGAATCTGCTGGCGGGTCCAATCGTGGCGGATCTCAGCGGCGGGTAATTGCTGGGCGGCAGTCACAGGGCTTACTCTCTCTAGTTGCTGGAGTTATTCGTACTGTTTTTTTATTCGCAGGGCCGTGGTGACTATCACTAATTGCAGTGGCAGACTCGACCAAACAGACTGGCCAGTTTAGCCAGGCCCGTATCGCTGTCAACTCAATCGCCCGATTATGGTTTACAGGATTATCTCCCCACTGTTTATTACCCGAAACCTGGCCCAATGCCTTTTATGTGGTGACCGGGCCGGCGATTATGGGATCTGCCCCGCTTGCATAGAGGATCTGCCCTTTCTGGAAAACGCCTGCGAGACCTGTGCTTTGCCGCTGCTGCCGCCCTCCCAGCTTTGCCCCGCCTGCCTGAGGCAGCCACCACACTACAGCCGAGTCCGCGCCGCCTGGCATTATGCTTACCCGATAAACCAACTGATACAACGCTTCAAATACCATGGCGACCTGGCTGCGGGTCACAGCCTTGCCCAGTTGGCCGCCCAAGCTTTCAAACCAGCCAACCAAGGGCCAGACCTGCTTGTCCCCATCCCTCTTCACTGGCGTCGTTATTGGCTGCGCGGCTATAACCAGGCGCAGTTGGTAGCAGCTGAGTTGGGAAAGCAGTGGCAACTACCGGTACGCCCTCGATTACTGCGAAAATTCGGTGCCACCCAGACACAATCTCAATTGCGCCGTAACCAGCGCCTGCGCAATTTACTCCATAGCTTCTCTGTCGATGAGAATGTTGAGAGGCTACACATCGGCCTGGTGGATGATGTGTTGACCACCGGCGCCACTTTGGAAGCAGCAGCACTGAAACTGCTTGAAGCAGGCGCAACCAAGGTAAGTGCCTTTATTTTGGCCAGAACGCCATGACTCATCGGCGCGACCGCAGATAGACCAGTAGTCACAATAGCGTCACAATATTATGCCTTGCCGTTCTGGCACGAAAGTCCCACATCAGCCAGCGCTGCTAAGGTTCTATTCAGTGACTAATTGCTCGCACGATTTTTGGTGCGGGCCAGGAATTCAGCGATGAGTGAGTACAAATTGCCACGGGGCATTGTCATCAGCGGGACAGGCCTATGGACCCCACCAGAATCTATCAGCAATGAAGAGTTGGTAGATGCTTACAATACCTACGCTACACAGTACAACCTGAAGCACGCGCAGCAAATTGAAGATGGGGAACTGCAAGCCAAACCCCAATCCTCTGCAGAATTTATCGAGAAAGCCTCAGGGATTAAAAGCCGTTATGTAGTTACCCGTGAGGGGATTCTCGACCCAGAGCGCATGCGCCCATTTATCCCCGAGCGCAATGACGACGATCTCTGTGTACAGGCCGAGATGGGCGTGAATGCTGCCAAATTGGCGCTGGAAAAAGCCGGTAAGAAAGCCTCCGATGTGGATATGGTAATCGTCGGCGCCTCTTATATGCAGCGTGCCTACCCAGCTATTGCTATCGAAATCCAGGGTGCTCTCGGTATCGACGGCTTTGCCTTTGATATGGAAGTCGCCTGTTCCTCTGCAACCTTCTCCTTACAACGAGCGGTAGATGCGATCAGCTCTGGCGCCGCGCGCACTGTGCTGGTGATTAACGCGGAGCTGGCCTCCCCTCAAGTGGACTTCACAGACCGCGATAGTCACTTTATCTTCGGGGACGTGGCTGTAGCCAGCGTAATCGAGCGCCGTGAGACATGCTCTGTAGATAGTGCCTGGGAAATACTCGGCACCAAAGCCAAGACCGTCTACTCCAACAATATCCGCTCAAACTTCGGATATGCAGCGCGCGCCGCGGATGTTGATCCCTTCGGCCCTGGCAAACTGTTCCGCCAGAACGGTCGCAAGGTTTTTAAGGAGGTTTGCCCCATGGCTGCAGCCCATATTGAGGCGCACCTGCAGGAAACCGATACCAATCCGCAAAGCGTGAGCCGCTACTGGCTACATCAGGCCAATATCAATATGAACAACCTGATCGCCAAGAAACTGATGGGAGACGAAGCCAGCATCGAGCGCGCCCCAGTAGTACTCGACCGCTATGCCAATACCGCAAGCGCCGGTTCGGTAATCGCCTTCAACCTGCACAGTGACGACTTGCAGGTTGGAGATCGCGGCATTATCTGTTCCTTCGGCGCCGGCTATTCCATCGGCAGTCTGGTGGTAGAAAAGATCGCGATCTGATTAGACTTACTTCAGACTTGAAAAAACCGGGCCGGGCCCGGTTTTTTTATTTCACTGCCTGGCCATCCTCTTCGCACTTCTCATCCAGCTCTTCGAGCAACTTTTCCGCCCAGGTGATCCAGGTCTTCTCCGCCTCAATACCCAACAACAGGGTCTGGTGCGCGAGCCAGTAGCGCTCTTGCAGGGCAATATCACTATTTAGTACTCGCTCGTTTTGCTCACTGTAGTTATCCAGAAGTCCCCGGTGAAGCCTTAGTTGCGTATTCAGTGCCGAGCGTAGCTCTTCCTGGCTCAGGTGGTGGCCGGCAAACATACGCACCAAGAAGGGCTCGCGGATCTTTTGCGGCGCCGCTGGCTGGGTCACCCAGTCGCGCAGTTCCATTCGGCCTTTATCAGTGAGGCTGTAGACTTTCTTATCCGGCTTTCCCTCCTGGGGCTGTTCCACGCAATTCAACAGACCTTCAGCGTGTAACTTGTGTAGTTCCCGATACATCTGCTGGTGGCTGGCGCTCCAGAAGTGCGAAACGCTGCGCTCGAAACGGCGCTTTAGGTCATAACCGCTGCCGGGCTCGATATCCAGCAAGGTGAGGACAGCATAGCGCAAGGACATAGGAACTCCGATTAAGCTTATGCAAAGAGTTGCATATTAACTGCTGAATAGCCCTTATAGCCAGGAGGCACCAGGAGCCAATAAGATAATTAGATTAATTTTCTAAAAAAATTTAGGATGTTTATCTCGACAAGTCTTACCAGTCGAGATGTAGGGGCTAGCATTTATGCCAATTGTAGATATAATCGCCGGCTTGCCGCCACCCTGTATCAGGCGGCCAGAAGTCTACGAGGTTTCCAGCTCCATGTCCGCGCCCGCAATCACTCCATCCAGCCCAGACGCCGACACAGAAACGCCCAATGCTCGCCGCTGGGACTTTCTGCTGGATATCTTCGCAATGAACAGCTTCTCCTGGGCTGTGGCAATTCCCATTGAGCTGGTCCTGGCCGGTATGAGCTGGAATGAACACCTGAAAGTGCGACTGATGGCGCTGGTATTCAACACTCTGATAGCACGTCCTTTCAGTGTTTATCGCAGCTGGATTGTGAACAGATTTGGCGGAGGCGGTGTGGTCAATGCCTACCTCGTGGACACCTTCGTATTTCTGAGCTTTCAGTTTCCTCTGTATCTGTGCAATATGCGCCTCGGCGGCGCCAGCTGGGATGAAATCGCCACTGCCAGTATCACGTTTATGCTAATCGCCGGCGCTCTCGGGCGCCCTTATGGGATTTATCTCGACTGGGTGCGCCGAGTATGGATTAATAATGTCAGTTCCCTGTGGAGCAGAAGAGTCTCCTAGGCGAACAATAACACTCGACTGAGCATTACGAGAGAGAGGAAATTCGCTGTGTTGACCTATAACGCCATTGAGAAGAGTTCCATGACCATTGGCATAGTCGCCGGCACCCCCACAGATACCCGCTTTGGTCTCGATTTCCTTGCTGCACGACACTTTCGCGGGCTGGGCCTTTCACTTTCAGCATCGCCACAAGCCCAGACCCAACTGCAAGCCCTGGAGCGCGGTGCCCTCACTCAGCAACTGATCGAAGCCATCAAGCAATTGCACGAAGCAGGTGCTGATGCTGCCATGATCTACTGCAACTCCCTTTCCGGTGCGGTAGATATGCCGGCAGTCAAAGCCGCCTCCCCCATTGAGGTTGTCTCGCCCCTGGAAGTCTACGCCGAGCTGACACAGCGCTATCGCAACTTTGGCCTGCTCGCAGCTAACTGCCAGAGTTGCGCCAATATCGAGCGTGAAATCCTCGAGCGCAATAAAACTGCAAAAGTAATTGGCATCGGCAACTTGCAGATTGTCGAGGATATTGAGGACGGTCTCGCCGCGGAAATGATCGTGCAGCAGCATGCCCTCGATGACCTCGTTGCCGCACTGGTAAAAAGCGGCGTGCAAATCCTGATCCTGGGTTGCACCCACTTTGATTATTTCTATCAGGAGCTACTCGCCCACTGCGATGGCATCCGTCTCTTCCTCCCTTCAGAGCGT
Source organism: Microbulbifer variabilis (assembly GCF_052468405.1). Classification (NCBI taxonomy): domain Bacteria; kingdom Pseudomonadati; phylum Pseudomonadota; class Gammaproteobacteria; order Cellvibrionales; family Microbulbiferaceae; genus Microbulbifer; species Microbulbifer variabilis. The sequence continues at coordinate 4,661,874 of NZ_CP174343.1, read as the reverse complement.
ATGTTACAGCTACTGCAGGAGCGTTTACCCCAGGCCGCCTAATTGCCTCAGGGTTTTATTCACAGGGAATCGCGCCGTTTAGCCTGAGTTGTGAACTCGCCAAACCTCGTACGCGTCCTGTAAAAAAGTCTGTCCTCCCAGCCTTTGTAATAGGCTGCAATTCCTACCTATTAACCCCTACAAAAAAATCGCCAATGCCTGATTGGCGCGATATTACTTGGATAGTAGAGAAAGCATTCATACATATGACTGTTTTCTCCTCCTGCATAGGGCCTTCATCCAAAAAATATCTCTTGTGCCCTGTGCAATATTGCAGTATCAAACGGTCTGAAGTATTCGGGAGTATCTATAGAAACCCACCGTAAAAAACAGAATGCGGACTGCAGGATTTAGTCCGCCCCAACAAAAAAATGGTTACAAGGATGATAAAAACCATATCTTCTGGGAGGGTACCCTCTCGTCGTGTTTCATTACACGCCCTGCTGATCGGCTCAATAGTATGTGGCTCTGTGTTTATCTCCAGTATCGCACAGGCTTACGAGCTGCCCACTCTCGATCAACAGCTGCCAATTATCTGGCTCGTCTTAACGGTCATTGCGTTTTTGATAGTTTGTGCTTTTGCACTGAATAGACAGTTGAGTCTAAGCAAATTAAAACGGGAAACTGACCGACGCATTGATAGTCTGGGCGCGGAAAATACCAGTCTGTTTCAGCAAGTGCACAGCCGCAATAGCGAATTTAATGCTATGGGAAAGCAACTGGAAGAAACTCGCGAAAGCCTGGAACTTTTACGACAGGAAAAATCTGATCTACTCACTATCGCCCGTCACCAGTTACACCATCCACTAGATACTTTACTCGGCACCCTTAATTTACTGGCACGTAGTGAAGACAATAACATCAAGGCCCTGGTGGAAATCGGCAAGCGCCAACTTAATGCGGTACTTAAATCTCTGGATGACCTTCGCCAGGTTGGAAAAGTGGAAATGGTGGAACTGAAGTTGCCAAAGGAAGTTATTGGAAATAACGGTACTCGCCTTTCAGTGTTATTAGTAGAAAATAATAAACACGAATCCCTCCAGTCAGTCCTGGAATCCATGGGACACCATGTGCAACGGGAATGTAATGGTATTGACGGCAGTAGTGCCGCGCTGCAAAAAACATTTGATTTGATTCTCACGGACACTCATCTACCACTAATGGATGGTGTTGAAGCAGTACGTGAAATTCGCCGTGAACGCGGCGCTGAACTCCCAATTTTTGCCCTGCTGCAAAATACTAATACTGGAGACAAAGAGCGCTACCAGGCCCGCGGTTTTACCGGGGTGCTTACTCACCCTGTCGCCGACCGCCAAATAATGCAATTAATGAGCTGGGCCGGGCGACGCAGCCAGGACGCCAATATTCAACAAAAACCGCGGCCAGCAAAACTTCTCAATACCAACACTTTGTTTCGCCAACGGGACACTCTCGATCACCTGACTTTCGCCGAACTCCTCAGTGATCGCAGTGCCACCTTGCCCAAACGGATAACCACCCTGACCAGTGCCCTGACTGGACGCCACTGGCGGGATGCGGAAAAACAGGCACAAAATATATCCAGAGCAGCATCAGAGGTTGGGCTCGACAGTGTCGCCGCACGCCTGCGCAGCCTCGCAGCCAATCTATCGATCGACAGCGAGCGGGAGCACTGCAGGCAACAGCGCACGGAGCTGCTGCAGCTTATGCGTGAATCCGTTCGCCAACTAAAAGCCTGGCGTGAACGCAATGTACACACAGAGTGGGCCTTGAAATAAAAGGGGTAGCTCCATATCGTCAAAGGCGGCAACCACATCCGATTGTCGCAAATAACTGCCATTCCAACTCACCTAAGTTGAATTGAATCGCTCAGGCCACACTATATTTTACTGAACCCTTAAGAGAATAAAGTTATGTCTGAGCAGTACCCCGTGCGGTCCCAGGAAGCCCGAGAGCAAAGCGGACGCGACCTGGCCATCATGGTTTATTTAATCCAGGCCATCAGCCTGTTTACTGCTGTTCCAATGTTTATTGGTGTGCTGATCAACTACTTTAAACGCAGCGATGTGCGCGGCACCCTGGCAGAATCCCATTTTCGCTGGCAGATTCGTACCTTCTGGTTCTGGCTGCTGTGGACCATCGTAGGCATCTGCACCGTATGGATTTTTGGCCTTGGCTATGTCGTTCTCGCCATTAACTGGATCTGGGTTTTATACCGTGTCATCCGCGGCTGGCTGGTACTCGTAGATCGTCGCCCAGCCTACTGACTTTGCAAAAGTTAATAAATTCAAATTTTTCGTTTTACCTGCGCAACATATTGCGCAGGTTTTACATTCTCTTTAATTTTCATAAGCCTTCCTAAAGCCAATATTTTCCTTTTAATCACTACTGCTAAGAACACACACCCAGTGGCAAAAGAAATAAAGATTCTGCTCAATTATTCGAAGTAAAAAGTTTTTGCCTCTCTAAATTCACTAATTTCACTAGAAAAAGCCACCTCCCCCAATTTGTGTAAATTTATGACAAATAACTACCAACCAGCTATTAATTAGTTGAATACTTACTAATTTAAATTTCTTATTGTTCGGATTATTCGCCCTGAATTTCAGTATGGCTAGAAGCCCAATCCCTCAGCAGGTGAAATTATGCGAAGATAGTCGCCTCGTTGCCTTTGCTAGGGAGAATAGGATTCGTGAGTCAGGATCAAAATACCCCACTGAGGGAAGATGTGCGTCTGCTTGGCGAGGAGCTGGGTTCGGTATTGCTTGAGCAGGCTGGCGAGCAGCTATTCGATACCGTCGAAACGATACGCCAGGCCGCTGTAGAGAGCCGCAGCACTGGAGAGATGCAGGTAGATCGCCTGCGTCATCTACTTGACCCCCTCGATGATGAGACCCTGCTCGAGGTAGCCCGCGCCTTTAGCCAATTCCTGAACTTGGCGAATATTGCTGAGCAACGCCATCGCGAACGCCTGCACCGGCAGCACCAGCGCTTCTCCGGCGACCCAGACACCGATCGCGGCCTACGCCAGGTGCTGGAGGAGCTGAAACGGGCCAAGATACCCTCAGATGAAATTCACAAGGTTTTGCAGAACCTGTCAGTAGAGCTGGTCCTTACCGCCCACCCTACAGAGGTTACCCGCCGCACCTTGATCCGCAAGTACGACCGAGTTGCTGACCTGCTCGCTAAGCTGGACCGGCCAGACCTCACTGTAGAGGAAAGCCAGGAGCTACGGCGACATTTACATGAACAGATTCTCTCTGCCTGGAGCACCGATGAAATTCGGCGCGAAAGGCCGACACCGGTCGACGAGGCCAGGTGGGGCTTTGCCACTATCGAACAATCCCTGTGGCAGGCAGTTCCCCAAAGCATGCGCGCCATTGAGAAAGAGCTTGATCTGGCGGAGTTACCGCCTCTGCCGGAAGACTGGGTGCCTATCCGCTTTGCCTCCTGGATGGGGGGCGATCGCGATGGCAACCCCAATGTCACTGCCTCGGTAACCCGTAGGGTGTTGCTACTTGCGCGCTGGATGGCTGCTGATCTCTACTTGCGGGATGTGGAAAATCTGCTTGCAGACTTATCGATGCACAAAGCCAGCGAAGAGTTATTAGCGCATACCGGACCCAGCCACGAGCCTTATCGCCTGGTGCTGCGCCAGATCCGCAACCGTTTGCGCAACACTCGCGCGCAGATAGAAGCGTGCATCAATAACCAACCGAAGCCCAAGGGCGAAACCTTCACCAGCGGCCAACTGTCCGAACAACTGCGCCTAATCGACCGCTCCCTCCGCTCGATGGGCCTCTCCGCAATTGCCGATGCCCAGCTTAAAGATACCCTGCGCCGTCTCAATTGTTTCGGCATTACCTTGCTACGTCTCGACATTCGCCAGGAATCCACTCGCCATGCAGATGCTCTCGATGCCATCACTCGCTATCTCGGTATTGGCAACTACATCACCTGGGATGAGAAGCGCAAACTGGAGTTCCTACTGGCAGAGCTGGACAACCGCCGGCCATTGATCAACGCAGATTTTTACCAAACAGATTTCTGCGATGAAGATGTGCGCGAAGTGCTGGAAACTTGCAAGGTAGTCGCTGAGCAGGGCACCGAAGGTCTCGGTGCCTATGTGATTTCCATGGCGAAAAAATCCTCCGATGTCCTGGCGGTAATGCTGCTGCAAAAAATTGCCGGCGTTCAACAACCAATGCGCGTAGTACCACTGTTTGAAACCCTCGACGATCTGAACAATGCTGCTACCACCATGAGCACCTTGCTCAATATTTCCCAATACAAGCAACGTGTGCTGGATGGCCAGGAGGTAATGATTGGTTATTCAGATTCCGCCAAGGATGCCGGCTTCCTCGGTGCCGCCTGGGCGCAATTTCGCACCCAGGAAGCACTCACCGATATCTTTCGCAACCACGGTATTCCACTGACTTTATTCCATGGTCGCGGAGGCTCCATTTCCCGTGGCGGTTCCCCCACGCGGATGGCTCTGCTCTCTCAGCCGCCAGGTTCTGTTGCCGGCCGCATCCGGGTTACCGAGCAGGGAGAAATGATCCGCTTTAAATACGGCCGCCCGGCAGTTGCTGCCTATAACCTGGAGCAGTACGTGGCTGCAACACTTGAGGCCACCCTAATGCCACCCGCGCAACCACGACCTGAGTGGCGCAACCAAATGGAGCGCCTTACGGATATCTCTGTCGATAGCTACCGGGAGGTTGTTCGCGACGACCCCGCGCTGGTCGCTTACTTACGCACCGTCACTCCCGAAACGGAGTTGAGCCGGCTCGCTCTGGGAAGCCGTCCTGCAAGACGAAAGCCCGGTGGCGGCGTGGAAACATTGCGTGCCATTCCCTGGGTATTCGCATGGACCCAGATTCGCTTAATGTTACCCGCTTGGCTGGGTACCGGTACCGCCTTGGAGCAGGCCTTAAAGCACGCTGACGAGGCCGATACTCTGCGCGATATGAACCACCAGTGGCCCTTCTTCCAAGGCGTGGTGGATATGCTGGAAATGGTATTGGCCAAGTCCGATACACGGGTCGCCTCCTGGTATGAGGAGCGACTGACCGACGATCAGGAATTGATTGCCCTTGGTGAGAACCTCCGAGAGCGCCTCAGCCACACAGTGAGTGCACTGCAGCGGCTCACCGGGCGGGAAAGTCTGCTGGATAATAATCCGGTAATGCGTTGGTCGATACGCGTACGTGACCCCTATACAGATCCACTTCACTTGCTCCAGGCAGAGCTGATGGCGCGTTTGCGGGAGAGGGAGGCCGACACGGTATTGGAAAGTGCCTTAATGGTTACCATCGCCGGAATTGCAGCCGGTATGCGCAATACTGGTTGAGGGTGGTAAGAAACCCGTTCCAAGATAGTGCAGCACAGCTGTGTGATCAAATCGAGGCCACTAGATAGTATGCGGGGAGCGGACGGGCCGCTCCCCTATTTAGTTCCGATCAAAACCGCCCGGTAAGCGCCATGATAAATAGGTCCGGTGGCAAATCCTGGCCATTCACTTCCAACCGTCCCCGTTTTACTTCAAGGTGCATTTGCAACTCACCATCTTTTTCCAGCAGCAGCCCATATTCTCGTAACATCATTGCTTGAGCTACTAATGGTGACTGCAATAGGGCTGACTCCGCCGCGCTCAATGTCATGGTGCCCACCAGTGGTTTCAACCATTGATTCAGTGGGCTGCCCCCACGGTGACGAGGTGGACGTTGTAACCCTTTCCAGTCAATATCCGCATCCACTAACACCGGACCATTATGTGACTCCACTACCAGTTGCTGTTGAAGACGCAAAGGTGGGCGCATCTCACGGGCCCAGTTGCGCTCAGGATTGGGCAACAATACACGCAGGTAGTGGCCCAAGTCTGCAGCGGTGATTTCGGGCAAGGTCATCTGTTGACGAGCGGAGATGATCGGAGTTGCAGACTCTACACTGGGCAACTGCAAATCACTTACAATTTTTAAAGTCTGTGCAGCAAGTATCTCCAAATCCAGGTCGAGAGTAATATTTCGCAGTTGTACAGGTCCCGAATCAGACTCAGCACGTAACAACGATAATTGCAGCTGCGCCTTACCACCGCGCCCGGGCTCTACTTGAAACTCACCCTTGAGGGGCTCAGTAAATAATACCTCCACCTCGTCCCGTATCTGTCGCAGGCTACCCAAATCAATAACGCCATCTAACATGGCTCCGCTATAATCCGTTTTTACTGTGATTTCACCGCCATCAAATTCCAGCTGGCCATAGGTACCGGTATTTTTGAAGGGCTCAAAACGCAGTGTGTTCAGTACGCGGTTATCGGCTGTTACAAGAGTTTCCAGCACCAATGGGCTATCCTGTAAACGGCCATATATGTTCTCAAGCCGTGCGCGCAATTCAGGGGTTAACTGCTCCAATTCCAAGCGTGTTTCACTATAGATAACCCCTAATCTCGGCCCTTGGGAAGTAAACAGTACAGGGCCATGGTGAATTTCAGTATGCAGCTCGGTAGTACCATTTTGCAGTCCAACCTCAGTATTAGTCTCAGCACCAAACCAGCCACGCTGGTAACTCGTGGAATTACCCCCTTGTAACCTACCGACCTGTTGTTTCCAGACCTCCTCCACCTTGGGGCCAATGAAACCCGGCGCCGCAAGGGCGGAAATCACCAATAAGACAAGCACAATAAGCAGGAGCCAACGTAATAGTTTCATAGGGATTGATCTAACAACAGGATTTACGCCGATGTTAGCAGATTATGCAGAAACTAGTACGATCGAAATACCAAGATAGAAACCAGCAAGGTTTATAGTTGCTACTCTTTAGAACCACTCTAAGAATAAACCACTGGGCATAGCGCCTTATCCTCTTTGGCAACCATTATCTAGAGAAGCCAAGAAAACCAAGATATAGAGTAAGGGAGTTCTGCTTAAGAAATTAAAAATTATTCTTCTTTTTGAGGGGCAGAACAATTCTCACAATTTAAAGTAAAAGGGCCACTCTCCTATAGCACCATAGTGATCGGCTTTGCCGTTTCCCATGTACGACTCGATGAAACGTTTTCCTTTATTGGCAATTTATCAATCAAAAAATCCGAAATAAGAAAGATAGCCATTGATTCAGTTGAGGAGCATGGCTATTTTTCCCTATCCTACAACCAGATTTCACCAGGAAAAATTCCGTAATTTATCTTTCCATCCAATAAGCCTGCCTTCTTTCGCGAACACCTGCAGGGAGTACTTCCCTCCAATATAGAATTTATTACATAAAAATTTCGATCGAAGAAGCAATCTGCAAAATCGGTATGGCACAGATCAAGTAGCCAAAAATGTTGAATAGTGATAACTCTGCGTTATTGTTAAACGATCATTGTCTCTCTTTAACGGGGATATGGAGGTACATTTCGGCTGTCGGGCTGGCAACCTGATACCTGGGCGGATAGAGCTCAAAGTCTGGCTTCTCGATATAGTCATAATTAGACTTTGGCAGCCAGCTCCCCCAGATATACTTCAATGTCTGCTCCAGGGTGGTAATAGATCCGCGGTGAACAAATTTTGCATATAGCTGCTCCGGTAGTTCCCGCGCCACCATTCCCTCGGGTACCTGAGTCAGGTCGGCAACCGGCGCACAGCAGACATACTTAAACTGAATTTCATCACCCGCTTCCTCATAACACTCATAGATGCCAAACGATTCATCGTTGATACGATTGGGGATTTTATCCCTGTAAGGTCGAAATGCAGACCAGAGCTTTGGCAAGCTGAGATTTTCATGATCGTATTCCTGCGCTATCCCCACCAATTGCATCGCTGGGCGCGAAATAATTTGTGGCTCCATGGACAGCTCATTTTTCAAGAAGTGCAGCATATGGGGGCTGAATTGATCTTTATATAGCAACCGGAAAGGGTCCTGCTGCTTTCGATACTGCGCCGGGGTTACATTAAATAAAGCTTTAAACGCACGAGTAAACGCTTCTTGGGAATCAAATTGGCACTCCATGGCAAGCTCAAGAATACCAATATCTTCACTCAACAACCTCTTTGCAGCGACGGTCAATCGGCGCTTACGCAAATACTCTTTCGGTGAGTCCCCCACTAATGCCTTAAAAATACGGCTGAAGTGGTAGGTGGAGTAATGAGAGGCAGCGGCAATTTCGTGAACAGAAATTTTGTCGTATAGATGCTGCTCTACGAAGTTGATACTTTTAAAAAATCGCTGCATGAGAGGCTCCTTTACTGCCTATTTACGTTGGGACGGTGAGATTTTTGAGGAATACCTTCCCGGTTTAGCATGCCTTTAAATCAAATTCGTTCACTAGTGATAAAAAAGCGTAAATGGGCAAATGCCTTGTCCCTCAAAGGAATAATCGCCTGGTAGGCTGGATCATTGAAGAATGCATAGATCGCCTCCCGATCCGGAAAAGATACCACAACAAATGCCTTTGGTGACCGACCTCCGTCCAGGGCTTCTTCCACATCATAAGAGGCGATAGGCACCCCCCCATACTGTTGCATTAATTGCGGAGCCAAACCTATATACTGCTGAAGAGCCTGCGATTCCTGTAGGTTTGGTGAAGACTCTATATGTAAAAATACTGGTAACAAAGCAATAACCTCTTAAGCATAAAAAATTTTAAGTTGCTTGACTAAGAGCTTCTAATGACTAACTTTGAGAGGCCACTCGCCTATGCCAAAAAACCAGAAGTGGAACTATCGCAAGCTCAATAATCGTAGGCGGTAAGACCTGGTCATCCACCAATCCAAATTCCAGAATATTGCTTAAGCGACCCAGACCGCCAATGAAGAGGGATAAAGCCACGAAGTAAAACAATGCTTTATGTTTTTCGATATTGCTCAGGAAATACAGTAGAACCAACCCCTGGGCAAAGAAAACACCAAAGGCAAATCGATATTGATTATCCCCAAATCCTCTCAAGGGGCTATCCGGGCCGAAAAGCATAGCACCACCACTCAGGGCAGCACTGCCATTCAGCCCCCCAAATGCACTGATCCCGCCAGGAACAAAACAGATCACTGCCAGTGCTACCACTAACAATTGGAAAATTTTTCTTTCTATAGAACTCGCCTGATTCATAGTGTCACCTTAGTTTGCCGTATTTGAAGAGATGACCTAATCATATTGGTCGGTAAGGCCCAATTTTTGATATTTCTTGCGGTCTTGGTATCCCATGAGGACAGCAAGAAATATCAAAACCCGAGGCGCTTAACCGCTTATCTTTCCCTCCAACAGCCGGGTATATCCATATCCGGGTACCAGTTCCCAATATCCACAGAGACAGAAAGATGATTAAGAGTGTATTGATTACCGGAGCGAATGCAGGCTTAGGCAGGGAGTGCGCCAAGCAACTGGCGGAGTACCAGCAGATTAACAAGATCTATCTCGGGTGCCGCAATCTGCAGAGAGTCAAAGAAGCCCAGGCCGAGCTGATGTCGGAAACAGGCAGGAATATCTTCGAAGTATTGCTGATCGATGTCGCAGATCAACAATCCGTGAAAGAGGCGGTTCAAACCTTAGACTCCCCAATTGATGCACTGGTTATGAATGCTGGCGGCACTGGAGGTAAAGAGTTTTATAAGAAAACCCCTGAGGGAGTCACACAAATTTTCGCCGTCAACCTGCTCGGGCATGCACTACTGACTAACGAGTTGCTGAAAGCCAATAAATTAACCCAGGCTGCTATCTACGCCGGCTCCGAGGCCGCTCGCGGCGTAAAAGAGATGGGTATGAAGCAACCAGACCTGAAAAGCGCCTCTGTGGAGGAATTTATGCAGATCTGTGAAGGAGAGCTCTATGCCAGTACCAAAGACGCTACGGTGCCCTATGGTCCGATAAAGTATATGGGCGCCCTATGGATGTCTTCCATGGCACGGGAATTCCCCCATATCCGCTTCGTAACCATGAGTCCGGGGGCTACTGTAGGCACAGAGGGCTTCAATACACTGTCGTTATTCAAGCAATATATGATGAAGGGCATGATGCGGATTATGCTGCTATTGGGCAAAGTCCACAAAGTCGAAATAGGCGCCAAGCGCTATATCGATGCCCTGCTGGATACAACATCCTTCCGCACAGGTATTTTTTACGGCAGTGAACGCGGATTGACAGGACCTCTAGGTGAACAGCGGAAGCTTTTCCCGGACCTGGACAACCCTACCTATCAGGACAATGCCAAAACGGCGATCAATCGCTTTATCTAGTGAAGGGTCGCATCAGGTAAGGGCCCTGTGCGCCTTTGTCTGCACTTAAGGTCTCTCCGATCTGACAGTACTCCCTTACCTATACTTGGCTGTTAAATACGAACCACCATGAGCAGCCAATGCTTCGGATATTCTTCTGCCTATTGTTATCACTTCCTGTTTCCCTAATTGCTAGCGAGGAAAAAATTTCCGTCGTCAAGGCACCTCCCCTGACCCTCCTGGATCCAACAACTGTGGATAAATTCGTTAACGAGCTGCCAATACCTGTAGAGATACGACCCAAGAGCTCAGCTCCACTCAAACTGCCAGCAAGGCCCACCCAGGTTTGGATGGGGCTACGGGATAAGGAAGGCAAACGTTTAATGACAAAGGCCTGGGGTTTTGAGTATGCAGGTCGCATCCACTCTCCCGGCCCTACTATTCGCGCCCGGGAAGGCCAACCGGTATTTGTACACTGGGCCAATGAGCTACCGGGGCCGCATCTATTTCCGGTGGATCGATCCATTCACCTCGCCGATGTAAAAGATCCCAAAGCTGTACCCATGGTTATTCATCTTCACGGCGGGCATACAGAATGGAAAAGTGACGGCAATCCCCTCGCTTGGTACACACGAAATTATCACGAGACGGGCCCGTTATTTGACAAAAAGATTTACGAATACGACAACTCCCAGGATGCCACCACTATCTGGTATCACGATCACACCCTGGGAATGACCCGACTTAATGTTTATGCAGGATTATTCGGTTTTTACTTGGTCGGCGACGACAATGAAGATCGCCTGATACAGGAAAAACTACTTCCCACAGAAGAGCGTACCTTGGTTGCCGCTATTACAGACAGCCTGTTTAGCTCAGATGGGCAGCTCTATTTTCCTGGTTGGAGGGACCAGCCTCCATCACCGGTTTCCCACAAGGCAGTGAAGGCCAATTGGCCCAACCCTTCTCACCTGGACGAATTTTTTGGCAATTTTATGTTGGTAAACGGCATGGCTTGGCCCAAAGTCAACGTCACACCACACGTTTATCGACTGCGATTTCTCAATGCGTCCGATACACGCACACTGATACTCAGGATCGACGAAGGTACCCCCTTTGTGCAGGTCGGCAGCGACGGTGGCTTTCTCGATCTCCCTGTGCAACTTAACGAGCTGGTATTGGCGCCCGCAGAGCGAGCAGATGTTTTAGTGGATTTCAGTGGTTATGAAGGACACAAACTGACACTGCGAAATTTTGGACCGGATATCCCTTTTAAGGGATTTGTAGAGGCCAATGATCCAAAGAGTTCAATTCCACTGGTATACAACCCTGATGGTAAACGTGTATTAAGTGATGGGCGCGGTGGCACCACACCAGCTACCGACCCCGATACCACTGGCCAAGTTTTGCAATTCCATATTGCTTCGGCGCCTGCAAAAGCCTCTCCCGATAAACAGAAAGCAGCGGTCAAAGATATGATTGGAGATTTAAAGCTAACCTTGAATACTCCCCTGCGCCCTCCACTTAATAGGCTTAGTCAAGCGAACTACACACGACAGCTTGCCACCTACCGCCTGGACGACCCCTATGGCCGTAATCTGCTGATGTTAGGTCCAGTAAAAGAAGGCTCCCTATTTTTCGAGGACCCTACCACGGAAATTATCCAGCACAACGCCGTAGAGATCTGGGAGATATACAACCCTACAGTATCGGCTCATCCAATCCATATTCATCTGGTGGAATTCCAGGTACTGGATCGTCAGCCTTTTAAAGGCAAACTTATCCCCAAGCCGCAGAAATTTATGCATACCGATGAGGTATTTCAGGGGGCACGACTGGAAGTAACATCTCTACAGGGGAAACCCCTTCCACCACAACCAGAAGAAAGCGGCCCTAAAGATACGGTCATTGCCCTTCCCGGCCAAGTAACACGGGTAATAGCTCGCTTTGACCGTGAGGGCCTCTATGTATGGCACTGTCATCTACTCTCTCATGAAGATTACGATATGATGCGACCGTTTAAGGTATTGGCGCCTAAACCGAAAAATAATCACTAAACAGATAACCTTTAATCTCAACTCAAGACCGGAGTATTGATTGGCTATCATTATTCAACAACTCAAATTTAATAAGACAATAAGAAAACAAGAAGCAAATACAGAAATTTCTAGCTATAAGCTTAAAACAACCAACCAACAAAAACTTACTGAAATAGAAACAAAAAAGCTTACCACCTGCGACAATTAACCCTATATAGAAAACCAAAAAACCCAGGTTAAAAATTATTATCCACACCTACTCTTTCCTTTTTTAGGCGCAGCACGGGAGCTTCTAGTAATAACTATCACTTGCAAATATGGCGGTTAATTCCAATTAAACGAGGGGTACAAAATAATAATAAATCGATTTCAATCTTTCTTAATTAACCATAAAATGGCCGGGCTAAAAATTGACAGATGATTTTCATTACACTTTAAGTGAGTTAAGAGTTTTTAATTATATTATGAAAATGAAAAATTTATTCTCCGGACTACTACTAGCGCTACTAGCCAGCACCAGTTTTGCATCAAGTACAATTGAGCCTAATAAAACTATCGAAGGCATTACTACCTATAAATACTATGCAGTTATTAAATTCTCACCAAATGCTAGCGGCAACGAATTAGGGGAAGGCTGCCCATCAGCTTCCAGCAACCATGTAGTCATAGAATTCGACCGCAATGATGGAACAAATAATAATGACACGAAAGAGCAATTCTCATCACTTTTGTCTGCATATTTTGCAAAATCTAATACTGTAGGTTTTGGAGTAGAGGATTGCAGGGAAGGTAACGGAAATAATTACCCACTAATTTATCGGGTAAATATCTGATCTTCGCTAATAAGTGAATCCATAGTATCTGGGCGGTGTTCCAACCGCCCTAGAAATTTCTCAGCAAGGCACCAAAGCCTTAGCCACACGGGAGTTAGTCTCCCGCCCCAGCTGTTCAGAAATAAAGTTCCCAGCCTCTGCCAGCAACTGTAAATCCACGCCGGTTTCAATACCCATGCCATTGAGCATATAGAGTACATCCTCACTGGCAACATTACCGGAAGCGCCACGGGCATAGGGGCAGCCGCCCAGGCCGGCTACGGCGGAATCTACTACTGCGACACCCATTTGTAAGGCCGCGTAGATATTGGCCAAGGCCTGGCCGTAGGTATCGTGGAAATGCACCGCAAGTTTTTCCACAGGCACGCGGGTCATTACCTGCTCCAGCATACGCTTGGCGGATTCCGGGGTGCCGACACCGATGGTGTCGCCGAGGGAAATTTCGTAGCAACCCATTTCCAATAGAGCGGCACTAACTTCTGCCACTTTGGCCGGATCAATATCGCCTTCATAGGGGCAACCAAGTACGCAGGATACGTATCCGCGCACGGGTATACCGTCTTGCTTCGCTTTTTCCACCAGTGGACGGAAGCGCTCAAGACTCTCAGCAATACTGCAATTAATATTTTTCTGGGTGAAGGCTTCTGAGGCCGCGCCGAATACGGCGACCTCATCCGCTTTGGCTTCCACTGCACGCTCATAGCCTTTTAAGTTTGGCGTGAGCGCGCTGTAGATAACTCCGTCTTTGCGCTGGATACCCGCCAGCACTTCCTCGCTGGCGGCCATTTGCGGTACCCACTTGGGGCTGACAAAACTGCCGGCTTCAATAACCGACAGCCCACTGGCACTGAGCTTGTCCACCAGAGCGATACGGGTCTCCACAGAGATAGGCTGCTTTTCATTTTGCAGCCCATCGCGGGGGCCCACTTCGACGATTTTGACCTGTTTGGGCAAAGTCATTATTGCTCCTCCCCGGCAAAATCCACCAGCAGACTACCGCCATCCACTAATTCACCTTCGGCACAGAAGAACTGCTGCACGGTGCCGGCGGCTGGAGCCCGCAGGGTGTGTTCCATTTTCATGGCTTCCATTACCAGTAGCGGCTGGTCTTTTTCCACCGTAGAGCCGGGCTCAACCAGCAGCGAAATTATGGTGCCGTTCATGGGGGCATCGAGGCCGTGGGCCTGGTCATTGCTCTCACCGATATCTGGTGGCAACAGCTTGAATTCCACCTGGGTGCCATCGATAAATACAGCACCGCCATCGCGGGTATCCACGGCGGAGAAACTCATGCGGCGGCCATCCACCAACATCAAGTCACGTCCCGGGAGCAGGCGAATCTCACCGCTGTTTTGTTCCTCAGGCAAGGCATCGCAAGTCCAGCGCAGGCTATCGCCCTCCGCAACAAAGCGAATTTGAGCGTGCTGGCCACGGTAGTCCACCGTCTGGGTGCGACTGCCAGCCAGAGCATTGCGCCAGTTATCGCCATTGTGCCAGGGAGAGAAAGGATCCCGCTGGGGTGCGCTATTGCGCAGATCGCGCTCTTCACGCTGCTGCAAATAGCCGGCAATAGCAGCACATTTCAGCCGCGTCAGTGTCTGCTCCTGGTGCAGTACTTCCGCCTCGTAGTCCTCGATAAAGTGCGTCGAAATACAACCGCTGGCAAATGCCTGGTGATTGATCACTCGGCGCAGGAATTCGATATTGTGGCGCACACCGGCAATCTGATAATCACGCAGTGCGCGATCCAATTTGGCCAGGGCTTCTTTGCGGGTGCGGCCGTGGCAGATCAATTTGGCGATCATCGGGTCGTAATGCACGCTGATTTCATCGCCAGTCTGCACACCGGTATCCACCCGCACACCCTCGCCTTCCGCCGGGGGCTGGTGGCGCACCAACACGCCAGTTGCCGGCAGGAAATCATTATCCGGGTCTTCGGCGTAGATGCGCACTTCCATGGCGTGGCCATTGATCTGCAGCTCATCCTGGCCCATGGGCAGGGTATCGCCAGCGGCAACTGACAGCTGCCAGGCCACCAGGTCCTGGGCAGTGATCATTTCCGTAACCGGGTGCTCCACCTGCAGGCGGGTATTCATTTCCATAAAGTAGAAGGCACCGCTGGCATCCAGCAGGAATTCCACCGTGCCGGCACCCACGTAACCAATCGCGTGGGCCGCACGCAGAGCCGCTTCACCCATGCGGGCGCGCAGCTCCGGAGTCATGCCCGGTGCGGGAGCTTCCTCCACTACTTTTTGGTGGCGGCGCTGCACCGAGCAATCCCGCTCAAACAGATAGACACCGTTGCCCTGCTGATCGCAGAACACCTGAATTTCCACATGGCGGGGACTCACCACATAGCGCTCCAGCAGCATGATGTCGTCGCCAAAGGCATTCATGGCCTCACGCTTGGCAGCGCCCAGTGCTTCGTGGAATTCACCGGCACTGTCGACACGGCGCATGCCCTTACCACCACCGCCGGCAGCGGCTTTCAGCAATACCGGGTAACCGATGCGGTTGGCGTGACCTTCCAGCAGCTCTTCATTTTGGTTGGTGCCGTGGTAACCGGGCACCAGGGGCACATTGGCCTCTTCCATAATACGTTTGGCGGCGGACTTGGAGCCCATCGCCTCAATCGCGCCGGTGGGCGGGCCGACAAAAATAATGCCGGCGCTATCGCAGGCGCGGCAAAACTCGGCATTTTCCGACAGGAAGCCGTAACCCGGATGGATGGCATCCGCGCCTGTTTGCTTCGCAGCACCCAATACCTTGTCGATATCCAGGTACGAATCCCTGGCCGGGGCCGGACCTAAGTGCACCGCTTCGTCCGCCATCTGCACATGCAGGGCGTCGGCATCCGCATCGGAATAGACGGCAACGGTGGCCACCCCCAGGCGGCGGGCGGTCTTTATAATACGGCAGGCGATTTCGCCGCGATTAGCTATTAACAGTTTGCGAATCATAAAATTATCCTTCGCCACCATTCATCCACTTGGGTGCGCGCTTTTCCAAAAACGCACTCAACCCTTCCTGTCCTTCCGGCGATACACGCACGGCAGCGATCAGCGCGCTGGTCTGGCCCTGCAATTCATCGTTGATAACCCGGTTGGACATGGACATGGCCAGTTGCTTGGCCATGGCGACCGCTTTGGGGCCATTATCGGCAATGGCATTCACTAATTTCTGCACATGCAGGTCTAGGTCGCCCTCGGCGCAGACTTCGGATACCAAGCCCATTTGTTCCGCGCGCTCGGCGGGGAAACGTTCCGCTGTGACAAAGTAACGACGCGCATGGCGAGTGCCGATCGCATTGATGACATAGGGGCTGATGGTGGCGGGCAGCAGCCCGATTTTGACTTCAGACAAACAGAAGCTGGCGCGCTCAGAGGCCACGGCCATATCGCAGCAGCTCACCAGGCCCACGGCCCCGCCAAAAGCGGCGCCCTGTACTCGCGCAATGGTGGGCGCAGGGAAAGTGTCGAGCTTGTACAGCATGGCGGCAAGCGCAGCGGCGTCTCGGCGGTTTTCCTCTTCTGAGTAGGTCGCCATGCGCTTCATCCAGTTGAGGTCGGCTCCGGCAGAAAAGCTCTTGCCATTGGAAGCCAGTACCAACACACGTACAGCGGGGTTTTGCGCCAGGGTGTCAAAGGTGGTGGCCAGCTCGTGGATCAGTTCATCATCAAAAGCGTTGTGGATTTCCGGCCGGTTCAGGGTGACCGTGGCCACGCCCTCGCTATCCACTTCGCACAGCAATTTATCGCTCATTGTTATTCCTCGATTGGGGCGTCTCTCAAAAGCGGCACCGGAACATTTCATTGGCGCCGCAACCACGGTTCCTTACATGCGGAACACGCCGAACCTGGTCTCTTCCGGTTCCTTGTGGCTGGCCGCCGCCAGGCACAGACCGAGCACGCGGCGGGTATCCGCCGGATCGATAACGCCGTCATCCCACAAGCGCGCGGAGGCGTAGTAGGGGTGCCCCTGGTGTTCGTAGTTATCCACAATCGGCTGCTTAAACTGGCGCTCTTCCTCTTCGCTCCAGGATTCACCCCGGGCGGCCTTCTGGTCGCGCTTCACCTGGGCCAATACGCCAGCAGCCTGTTCACCCCCCATAACCGAGATGCGCGCATTGGGCCACATAAACAGGAAGTTGGGATCGTAGGCGCGGCCACACATACCGTAGTTACCGGCGCCGAAAGAGCCGCCGATGAGGATGGTAATTTTGGGCACCTTGGCGGTAGCGACAGCGGTCACCATCTTGGCGCCGTGTTTGGCGATGCCGCCCGCCTCGTACTGTTTGCCCACCATGAAACCAGTGATATTTTGCAGAAAAACCAATGGAATCTTGCGCTGCGCACACAGCTCAATAAAGTGCGCGCCCTTCTGTGCACTCTCCGCAAACAGGATGCCGTTGTTGGCAACAATTCCCACCGGATAGCCCTGGATACGGGCAAAACCAGTTACCAGAGTGGTGCCGTACAACGCTTTAAATTCATCGAACTCAGATCCGTCCACAACCCGCGCGATAATCTCGCGCACGTCAAAAGGCTGGCGCGAATCCTTGGGCACCACACCGTAAATATCTTCCGGTGGATAAATCGGCTCCACTGGCTTTTGGATATCCAGGCCGGGATTTTTGATGCGGTTCAGGCGCGCTACAGAGCGGCGCGCCAACTGCAACGCATGTACGTCGTTATTGGCGTAGTGATCGGAAACCCCGGAAGTGCGACAATGCACCTCGGCACCGCCGAGTTCCTCAGCGGAAACTTCTTCACCGGTGGCCGCTTTCACCAGGGGCGGGCCCGCCAGGAAGATGGTGGCCTGCTCTTTCACCATAATGGATTCGTCTGCCATAGCCGGCACATAGGCTCCACCGGCGGTGCAGCTACCCATAACCACCGCGATCTGCGGAATATTCTGTGCAGAGAGATTGGCTTGGTTAAAGAAGATGCGACCGAAGTGCTCACGGTCTGGGAAAACGTCGTCCTGGCGCGGCAAATTAGCACCACCGGAATCCACCAGGTAAATGCACGGCAGATTGTTCTGCTCGGCGATGGTCTGCGCGCGCAGGTGTTTTTTTACTGTGAGGGGATAATAGGTTCCACCTTTTACAGTGGCATCGTTAGCCACTATCACACAGGGCTGACCGGAGACGGTGCCGATGCCGGTAATAATACCCGCAGCCGGAACATCCTCACCGTAAACCTCGTGAGCGGCCAGCTGGGAAAATTCCATAAAAGGGCTACCCGGATCGAGCAGCGCATCGATACGGTCCCGTGGCAATAATTTTCCTCGCGCCAGGTGTTTTTCCCTTGCGCGCTCGCCGCCGCCCTGGGCGATGGCTTCCACTTTCTCGCGCAGGTCTGCCACCAGCGCCTGCATCTGCTCGCGGTTTTCGCCAAAGGCGGCATCGCGCGTGTTTATTTTGCTCTGCAACTGATTCATAAAGTCCGATTCACTTTCCCGGAGAAAAGACCTCCACAGGGCGCAGCTTATTGCCGCAGTGCCCGGCTGGAGACAGCTGCCGCCGGCAGGCGCCGGCGGCGAGAAGAAATGCCCAGCCTTAGCGGGTCTCTTTAAACAGCTCGCGACCAATCAGCATACGGCGTACTTCAGAAGTGCCCGCGCCGATTTCGTAGAGCTTGGCATCGCGCAGCAGACGACCAGTGGCGTACTCGTTAATGTAGCCATTGCCGCCCAAAGTCTGGATAGCCTGCAGGGCCATCTGTGTTGCGCGCTCCGCAGTAAACAGGATTACAGCGGCGGCGTCCTTGCGCGAGTCCTCACCGCGATCACAAGCCCGGGCCACAGCGTACAGGTAAGAGCGGCTGGCATTCAGGTCAGCGTACATATCGGCGATCTTGCCCTGCATCAGCTGGAACTCACCGATGGCCTTGCCGAACTGCTTGCGCTCGTGAATATAGGGAACCACCACATCCAGGCAGGCCTGCATAATTCCGACAGGGCCTCCAGAGAGAATCGTGCGCTCGTAGTCGAGACCGCTCATCAATACGCGTACACCGCCGTTCAGTTCACCGAGGATATTTTCTTCCGGCACTTCACAGTCTTCGAACACCAACTCACAGGTGTTGGAACCGCGCATGCCCAGCTTGTCGAGCTTTTGCGCCTGGGAGAAGCCGGCGAAACTGCGCTCAACGATAAACGCAGTAATACCGCCGGAGCTGATACCCGGCTCAGTGCGCGCGTAGATCACATAGGTATCGGCATCGGGACCGTTGGTGATCCACATTTTATTGCCGTTCAAAATAAAGCGATCACCGCGCTTCTCAGCGCGCAGTTGCAGACTTACCACGTCGGAACCGGAGTTGGGTTCACTCATGGCCAAGGCGCCCACATGTTCACCGGAACACAGCTTGGGCAGGTACTTGAGCTTCTGCTCGCGGGTACCATTTTTACGAATCTGGTTTACACACAGGTTGGAGTGGGCACCGTAGGACAAGCCCACAGAAGCGGAGGCGCGGGAGATTTCTTCCATGGCCACGGCGTGTGCCAGGTAACCCATATTGGAACCGCCGAACTCCTCTTCCACGGTCATACCCAGAAGGCCCAACTCACCGAATTTTTTCCACATATCGGCGGGGAACAGGTTGTCTTCGTCGATCTGTGCCGCGCGCGGGGCCAGCTCCGCCTGGCAGAACTTGTAAACCATGTCACGGAGCATATCGATCTCTTCACCGAGACCGAAATTCAGAGTTGGGTAGGAGGTATTCATAATGACTCCACGTTAAATTTGCGAGTTTTAATTCAATTGGCCGCGCCTGCGACTGCCGTTACATCAGGCGCCCCCGTAAAACCTCTGGAGGTCACCGGCAATCGCACACTTGCCGAAATTTTCAGGATTTTGGTTTAGGGGTTGTCCTCTCTGCGGCTCTTCACCAGGGCCGCTTGTGCACGGACCTCGGCTTCGTCCAGCTCCCCCATCAGGCTTTCTATATCTCTCAGCTGCTGCTGCAACAGTGCACGCTTCTGGGCAATGCGCTCCAGCAGGCGCTGCAACTGCTCCACATTGCCATGAGCGGGATCGTACATATCGATAATCTCGCGGCTCTCATCCAGGGAGAACCCCAAGCGCTTACCGCGCAAAATCAGCTTCAGCCGTACCCGCTCCTCAGGGCTATAAACACGGGTCTGGCCGCGCCGCTCAGGTTTGAGCAGTCCCTTGTCCTCATAGAAACGGATGGCGCGGGTAGTGATATCAAATTCACGGGCCAACTCCGAAATACTGTAACTATGGGGCTCTACGATACTGGCTTTGGCTTTCATAAGTACTTCCTCGAGACGCAACCAAGCCTAACAAGAGTTTACGTTAACGTAAACGTAAGGCAGGTGCCAAAAAATAACTACGGAGAGCAAACGGGTCATTTACTCGCCGCTGTGACCAGCGGTAGGTATTCAGGCGCCCAATAATTGTTGCAACTGGTTGTTAAGCAACTTTTGATACGATGGCGTCAGCCCCGTAACTTCCAGGTTCCAGCCAGCGCCATGGTGCTCGATGCGTCCAGCCAGGGAGGTTTCCTCCAGCAGCTCCGGATGCAGGAACAATCCACGAGATTGATTTAGCAGCTGCTCGGCGGAGAAGTCCGGTGAGCCAGGCTCGCAGGGCACCACAGCCAGGGCCAGCTTCAGACCAGTGGCTCGGCTGACACTCTGCATCTCCCGCAACAATAGACCACAGCAGACCGCGCGAAAGGCTGCATCAGTGCCGGAAAACCCCAGGCCAACCTGAGGCCCGGCGCTACTCAGAGGGTGGGCACCGTAAATTCGGCGCAGTAGCTGCATGCGCCCATCCAGTTCCCGCTGTATTCCCTCAAGCGCACTGCGGCTCAGTTGGTTGGTCAACTGAGCCCAATTCAGGGGGCGCAGGTAAAGGCCTATAGAGTCCCCTTTTTCTTCAGGAATATTCACCGATGCGTGAGACTCTTCAGAAGGCAGACTGCGCGGTGCGGAGAAGCCTCCTGCCATCAGTGCCGCCACTGCACTAAAAGGCAAAGCAAAGACCAGGGTCAGCAACAAACTGGCCCAAGGAAAAGTAACACCCGCACCGGGAGCCAGGGCCACGGTAACATTGCCAGCGATACTATCGTGTAACACAACTGGCACACTGATGGTCTCACCATTTTTTAAATCGCCCACTTCTGCCAGACTATTGGACTCCACATCTTCAATAGAGATACCAATGACGGCAGGCAACTCTAGTAATTGCCGGGCCAGTAGCTGCATGCTGATTCGATCATCAGCAACGATACGCTCCAGGCTCTGCCCTGCGAGAAAACTGGCGGCAGCCTGCGCCGAGGCCCGGTCTTTTTCCACAGCATCAGCATGTCGCTGCCCATAGTAATGGCCAAGAGCAGCGCTGCAGAATACGGCCAGAATCACCCAAATCGCTACGGCCAGCAGGCGCTGGCGAATACGTTTAGATAGGCGTGCAAATTGTTCGGGCAACTTGCGCAACAGAGAAATAATCGATACAGACATATTAAGCGGCTGAAATACCTTGCCTTGTTTTTTTATTACCTTGCGTTTCTTTTTCCTTTCGTCTTTATAAATCATCCTGACTGATAAAGACGTCGCCCAAAAACACTGGCACAGGTGCATGGACCCACTGGTGTTTTTAGGCTCACGACGGCCTACGGCCGCGGCGTATTTTATCCTCACAAAAAGCCAATAAGGCCCAGTGTAATTTCCTGTGCCGTTGGTCGATCCGGCAACAAAATAGTTCCACTGGTTTTTTTATTTTGTAACAAATAAGCGGGCCCAGGCTGCGGCGCTGATTTTAACGAAGATTCCCGCTAGAGCTATAATGCGTCGCTTATTGATTAAATTGGGGAGCTGCGCCATGGGCGACGAGACAAAAGCACAAGAATTTCATCTGCCCCTGGCACAAGTTATCCAGTCGCCCCTGGACTACCCTGTGCGCTACCTCACCTATAGCGGCAACTATGCGCGACTGGGGCTTGAATACAGAGGTGCAGACCCTTTTCCGGACACCACCAGTTGTGAGCTGAGCTTGCCCAGTGCTAAGCCTTCAGTCGTACAGTCCCCTTGGTGTTTAACCCTTCTGAGCCCAGCCGCCACCCTGACACAGCTACAACGCGTACTAAAGTTTTGTACCGAACAACAATGGCAAATCAACACTATCGACACTCTCGCCCACCGGCATGAGTGCACGGTAATTCGCCTCCAGCTCAGTGCTAAGTTGGAATTTTCCCCTGCGCGTTTCGCTTGCCTGCAACTGGCCGAGGAAATCGGAGCCGACTTGGTTTTACAGGATGGGGCCAGCCAGAGAGTACCGACACTGGCAGGCTTCGACATGGATTCCACTCTAATTGATGCGGAGGTGATCGACGAGCTGGCCAAGATTACCGGTATCGGCGATCAGGTAGCAGCCATCACCGCAGCCGCGATGCGTGGCGAGCTGGATTTCCGGGATAGTTTCAAAAAACGTATGGCGCTACTCAAGGGCTTCTCCGAACAGCGCCTGGCAGAAATTGCCCAACAATTGCCCCTAAAGAAAGGGGCACAGAAACTGTTGTACTGCCTGCGTGAGCTTGAGTGCAAAACCGTCATTCTGTCCGGGGGCTTTACTTACTTCGCCAACTTCCTGCAGAGGGAACGACTTGCCGTAGATTTGATATACGCCAATGATTTGGAATTTGCCGAGGGTGCACTCACCGGTGAAGTGATAGAACCTATCGTGGACGGCACGCGCAAGCGGTTGTTGCTGGAGGAAACAGCAAGGAATATGGGGCTGTCGCTGGAACAAGTGATTGCAGTCGGGGACGGGGCCAATGATATCCCCATGTTGAACCTGGGTGCCCTGGGTATCGCGATTCACCCAAAGCCTAAGGTACGCCTGGAGGCACCGCAGGCGATCACCCTATTCGGCCTTGATGCGGCGCTATACCTATTCGGCCTTAACGACCGCCAGATTGCCGAGTTGGGGCAACCCTGAAGCTGCCCCAGGAAAAGTCAGGTCATTGCATGTGGGAAGGGAAATGAATTCGGCCTGTTATCAGAACAGGCGCTCGGCTCATACTCACAGCCAACGGCCAAAAAACTGAGAAAAGCCAGCATTAAAATCCGTCTGTACATAGGTACCTCCCTTTGCCTTAATGGATTTTTATTCGAGCAGCAGGGTACGCAAAGGGTTCCACTTTGAACAGCAGTTTAATGATTTTTATGCCAGAAAATTGACGTGAAAACCTTCTTTTTGTACCAATTCGTTCAGCTTTGCTACACAAGAGATTACACAGGCATTTTTTAGTATTGCCCGCCGCTCAAACGGTACCCAAAAGCCACTTTAGCGGATTTATTTAGTTAATCTTTGGGAAGAGTAAAAACGGGAAGATGCAGATAAAAAACCAGGGAAAACTTGTTGGTAGCCAGTGTTGCACTGGCCCCAATCGGTATAAAGGGCGGCGATTTCGGTGCACAGCACCAAAATCGCACAAGCGACGAAGGTCGGTCTAGCCCTCTTTCTTACCGTAAATTACCAGGCTGTTCACTTTCACCGTCAGCGGGTGATACCCCACCTTGGCGCGCTCGAAAATGCGTGCAGCCACATCCTGTTTACCAGACTCAACCATATTGCGATACAGCGGGCGCAGGAACTTGTTGCGGCCGATGCTGGTGAGGAAGCTCTCCAAACGATCGAAGGCCGGCTCATAGTCATTGCGCACAGCAATCATCAGCCAGCTGAAGGCCACTTCGTTATTGCGGGATTTGGTCAGGCCAAAGGCGCTGTCCAGTTCTTTCAACTGCGCTTCCGTCAGCTTCTCAGGCATACCGTCGAGGAAATACTTCCACTGATGGAAGGTCCAGCCTTTGGTATCGATATCCTTCGCCGCCAATTTACCGTCCAACCATTGCTGACGCACCGGGTCCAACTTGCTGAAGGCATCGGACTGCGGGTGCGGTGCACCTTCGGGAATACCCGGCTCGAAGATCCACTGGTGAATCCGCTCGCGATCCAGTTTATCGGCGTGCTCAACCAGCAGGGTCTTGTCGAGGTACTTAACGAAGTCCTCAGTGGTGATGCTCTGGAAGGAGAAGTGGTTGAAGTACTCCATCAGGAAGCGGTCAAACGCTTCGCGGCCTACTTTCTGCTCCAGCTCATACAGGAACAGTGAACCTTTCTCGTAGGGAATATTGGAGAACACTTCATCGGGATCACGGCCGCGCAGATCGATCGCCATAATCTCATCGCGGGGCTCTTTGTCCGCGAGGTCCGCTTGCAGATCGTCATAACCCAGGGCCATTTCCATCTGGTAACGCTCGTCACCATAGACAAACTGCATGATGCGGTTGGTCAGGTAAGTAGTGAAGCCCTCGTTCAGCCATAAGTCGCGCCAGCTGGCATTGGTCACCAGATTGCCGGACCAGGAATGGGCCAATTCGTGGGCGATCAGGGCCACCAGGCTTTTGTCACCGGCGATTACGGTTGGAGTGATAAAGCTCAGACGCGGGTTTTCCATACCGCCAAAGGGGAAGCTGGGCGGCAGGATCAGCAGGTCATAGCGGTCCCAATGGTAGGGGCCGTAAACCTTCTCGGTCACCTCCAGCATGGATTCGGTATCGGCGAACTCCGCCGCTGCAGATTCCAACATAGAGGGTTCGGCGTAGACACCAGTGCGCTTGCCCATGGGTTTGAATTGCAGGTCGCCAACCGCCAGGGCAATCAGGTAGGAGGGTATGCGCTGGGGCATTTCGAACTCGTAAACGCCATCTTTGGCCGCCTGCGGGTCATTGTTCGCACTCATCACCGCGCGCAGTTCTTTCGGGGTACGAACGGTCGCCTTGTAAGTGATACGAACTTTCGGGGAGTCCTGCAGCGGAATAAAGCTACGCGCATGGATCGCCTGGGCCTGAGTGAACAAGAACGGGTGCTTCTTGCCCGCCGTCTGTTGAGGCTCAAGCCACTGTACGCCAGAGGCGCCAGGCACTGTGCGATAGCGGATGGTGATGCTGTTGGCATCTTCCGGCAACTCAATATTCAGCGGGGTGCCCAGGTGACCGTCTTTCTCGCCCATGGAGAATTTCACCGGCGCACCATTGGCTGCTACAGAAACCACTTCCAGCTCGCGGGTGTCGAGCACCATCGGCAGGTTCTTGTCGTTGAGGCGCTTGAAGTCCAGCTGGGCTTCGCCCTCGAGAACCTTGCGGGAGAAGTCTACAGTCAAGTCCAGATCCAGGTGCTGTACCTGGTAGTCATTACTGTTGGCAAAGGAGTGGTAATCCACACCGGATTCAGGCGCCTTCTCAGCGGCACTTTTCTTTTCAATCACGGCGGCTGCTTTTACCGACGCGCTTGCACTCTCAGCTTCGACTTTAGACGGCTCGGTCTTTGAGCACCCGCCGGCTACGGCGAGGCCGCCGACAATCAGGCTGGTGCAAAGTAAGCGGGGCAACATGGATCTACTCCCAGGGTGTTCTGTTTTTAATCGCGACACAGCATACCCGAGAGTGCACAGATGCGGAATGATAGGGAGTTAATCGACGGCGGTAACAGCCCTAAGGTCATCCCCCAAAGCATCCTCAAGCCGACAGTCATACTTTTTAATGCCTTCAAAATAGACAAAAGTCTCACTTTAGCTCGCTGCGGACGAATTTACCGACTAATTGAGCTGCTTCAGAAAAAATCTGACTGGAAATTAACAAAGCGTTCACCTTTCGAAGACAGACTGCGTGTCCTTTATAACAAGCACATAAAAAGGAGAGCACTATGTCTTTGTCCCGGAGGCGATTTCTGCAATTTTCCAGCGCCGGCCTGGCATCCCTGCCACTTCTTAAGGCCTACGGCTCCGGCCAGCAGCCTTTCCAGCACGGCGTTGCCAGCGGTGATCCCCTGGCCGATCGC
This sequence comes from Microbulbifer variabilis, assembly GCF_052468405.1. Taxonomy (NCBI): domain Bacteria; kingdom Pseudomonadati; phylum Pseudomonadota; class Gammaproteobacteria; order Cellvibrionales; family Microbulbiferaceae; genus Microbulbifer; species Microbulbifer variabilis. The sequence goes on along the minus strand of NZ_CP174343.1, from coordinate 4,635,917 downwards.
GTGATTCTCTGGACCAGGATTACCCCATCGGAAGACCCTTTATTCCAGTCCATGGTGCCCTATAGCTGGCAAATCGCCCTGGACCCGGAAATGGCGCTGGTAGTGAACAGCGGCAACGGCATGACCAGCCCCGAAGTGGACTACACCATCAAGGTGGATGCCAGTGGCCTGCAGCCTGGGACAACTTACTACTACCGTTTTTATTCCAACAGCATGGACTCTCCTGTAGGGCGAACCAGGACCCTGCCTGTAGGTCATGTGGACCGCCTGCGTTTTGCAGTAACCAGCTGCTCCAACTATCCAATGGGCTTTTTCAACGTCTACCGTGAAATCGCTCAACGTCCCGATTTGGATGTGGTACTGCACCTGGGTGACTACATCTATGAATACGGCCCCGGCGGCTTTGGCACCGGCACCGGGCTTGGACGCGAACCTATCCCCGCGAAGGAAATGGTGGGTATCCAGGATTATCGCCTGCGCTACGCCCAGTATCGTTCCGACCCCGACTTGCAGGAAGTCCATCGCCAACACCCGTTTATTTGTGTTTGGGACGATCACGAAACCACAAACAATGCCTGGGCCGGTGGGGCAGAAAACCACGATCCCCAAGATGGCGAAGGTGACTGGTATGTGCGTCGCTCAGTGGCAAATAAGGCCTACTTCGAGTGGATGCCCATCCGCGACAACGGCATTCTGGACGTATTTGGGGATAGAGCCATTTATCGCAGTTTCCGTTACGGAAACCTGATGGACCTGATGATGCTGGATACCCGCATCGCCGCAAGGGATGAACAGGCCAACTGGTTTGACCAGAAAACAGCCGACAATCCAGAGCGCAGCTTACTCGGCCGACAGCAGGAAGAATGGTTGTACCGCGGCCTCACCCAATCTCAATCGGACGGTGTACGCTGGCGGGTACTCGGACAACAGGTGATGATGGCGCAGCTCACCCTGGCCAAGGATTTCTCCATTAACATGGATCAGTGGGATGGTTATACCGCCTCCCGTACTCGGTTATTCGATCACATTGCCAACAACAACATCGAAAACTTCTTTGTGCTCACCGGAGATATTCACAGTTCCTGGGCCTGGGACTTGGCCAGCAACCCATTCAGCATTCTCGAATACGGACGCCTTACCGGTCGCGGTGCTCTCGGGGGAGAGTTTGTAACTCCCGGCGTAACCTCCAGCTTCCTCGATAAGTCACATCTAACTGACGTAGCCGCGATCGCCATGGACGGATTAATTCCGCACTTAAAGTGGGTCAATGTCACCCAGCGCGGCTATTTGCTGATGGATGTTTCCCACTCCCGTGCCAAGGCCCACTGGTACCATGTGGATACCGTCACCAGTAAGAGCTACAACGCTAGCCTGGCGAGGATGTACAAGCAGAAGGCCGGCCAAAACCACGTACAACGCGCTTGGAGCGAGAGCACAGCCCCGGAGAATGCACCGGCGCCTGCGCCTGAGTATGGCGCCCTGGCCCGCAATGCTATCGCTGCCCTGCGCAACCGCTACAACGTATGACCTCACAGAGCTAGGTCCTGTAAAAAAAAGCGCGTAACCCGATGGGAAACGCGCTTTTCTTACAGATATAGGCTTGCGGAAATTAATCCAGACTAAAGTCGAAACTCATTTCCTCCACCGGAGCCTGCACATAGTAGCCCTGGATATAATCGGTACCGGTTTGCCACAGGGTGGGTAACATGCTGGCCTGCTCGATATGAGGCACAATCACCTTGGTCTCTGCCTCACCCAAACGCTGTACCAGCCCGGCTAAAGATTCGCTGCTCTCTCCCTCGTCCTGAACTTCACGCACAAACGACGGATCTACCTTGGCCATATCCACCTTTACATGCTCCAGAGCTTTGAAGGGGTTCAAGCCGGTACCGAAGTGGCACACAGCCACGCGGCAACCGAGCTGCTGCACCTGGGTAGTGAAATCACGCGCTGCGTGCAGGTTGCTGGTGATGTCCTCCTGGCGCAACTGGAAAATCACCGTGCTTGGCGGAACTTTGGCAGCCTTGAAAGCCACTCCCAGCCAGGCAGGCAAACTCGTATCGAGCAGGGAAGCTGTGGTCATATGCAGCATCAGCGATACATCCTTACCCTTAGCGCGAGCCGCAGCGGCAGCCTTAATCGCGGTGAGAATCACCCAGCGGTCCATCTTGGCGGAAAGACCAGCGTCGCCCAATTCCTGCAGGAACGCCAGTGGTGCCAGTTCTTCCTTGTCATCGAGCATACGCACCAGCACTTCATACATTTGCTCCCCGGTGCCCTGCAGGCTCAGGATCGGCTGGAATAAAAGCTTTAGGTTTCCCGCCTCCAGGGCCTGTACCACCCGAGCGCGGTGGTAAGTATCAGCATCAGCGCCACTTTCGGTATCCGGCTCATACAGGACGAAATTGCCACCCTGCCTCTCCTCTCCCAGAGCTTGCTTATGAGCCACCTGCGCCTGCTCGAGCACCTGCTGTGAACCACTGGAGGCCTCGCTTAGCAGGGAAATTCCAATAGAGGCAGTAACCTGCTGGGTTTTGCCTGCAGCGTCAAAAATGGTATCGGAAATTTTCTTCAGGATATCGCGCGCGCGCTGCTCAATACTGTCCGGCGTGGTATCCGGGCTCAACAGGCAGAAGCTGTCATCACTATAATGCGCCAGGGTATCACCGCTTCGCTGGCATCCCTGTAGCAGTTCAGCCATGGCTTTCTGCAGTGCGTCTGCACCTGCAACGCCTACGGTCTTTTGCACCTCCTCGGCAAAGCGATCCACCTGGATAAACATCAGGCCACCGGTGCGATGGGAGTCCGCTGCAGATTTAATCGTGGAGTCGAGTAACGATAAAAAGTGCTGTCGATTAAACAGGCCAGTTAGCGGGTCGCGGTTTTTAATATCACTGAGTTGGGCTTCCAATTGCTCAGTGTCGCCCTTGCGCATGGCGATGCGCACTTGCAGGCAGCGCTCCTCTTCGTAAGTAGTACTGAGTACCTCCGCGCGAGTGGGTAACGGATCACCTGCAACGGTTCGAGCAGTAAACTTCCACTCCTTAGCTTCCACTTCATTGTTATCGATCGCACAGCGCTTGAGAAAATCCCGTGCGCCTCCCTGCTCATTTTCAGCCAGCATGTCGATCAGTGGCTGGTACTCAACATCCTCACCACTTTCATAGCCAAAGCGCTCGGCGAAAGAGTCATTGGCATAAACGATTAGCCCATCGGATACATAGGCTATTGCATCCTTGGAACTGTCCAGAAGCTCTTTGGCACGACCGAGAGTTGCGTGGTAACGACGATCATGCAGGCGTGCCTGGCGACGGTTATCCAAGGCGAGCATCTCTCGCTGAATCACCAGCAGAAGGTGCTGGTCCTCATCTACTGTCACCACATCCCGTGCACCCTGTTTTAACCCCTCCACAATTGGCTGGGAACCACTGCGTTCGGTCAACAGGATAACCGGTACATCTTTTTGCAGCTTACTGATGGTGCGTAGCGCCACTGCCGGCGGAATCTGGGTGCTACCCTCTGCGGCGATCACAAGGTCCCAGGTTTTGTCCTGTACCAAGCGAGTAAAGACCGCTTCACTGGCAACATGCTGAGCCCGGTTGGGTCGACCCGCGTTGTGCAGCATGCTGACCAAGCGCTGCGCCTCGGAGGGCATATCGTGAATCAGGAGAAGTCGGATAGTGTCGTTGCTACTCATTTTTTGCTCTATTTATTCAGGGCAGCGTACCGCTACCGCATGCGGTAAGTTTAGGGGCCTCCTGTAGTGGCATACAAGGCCACATCGGGGTGGTACGCGTGACTCAAGTCACACAAATCTCCCTGTCGTAAATGCACGCCTTAGAATTATCATCTGCTAATTAGTAATCACTAATTGGCTCTGGAAACCTTATCTCTTTCAACCTACAGCCTAAGACGAGCCCAGAGGTCGGCGGCAACTATATAGATAGGCGAGTCGGTACATTTAGCCTAGATCAATTTAACGCTATTTTTACAGCACTTTAATCCTGGTACTTTATAGAGGAATAACCTTCTGTATTTTCTAGTTGCTTTCAGATAACTCTATGGGTGTTTTGGAGGGTACACCGGGGATTTCCCGCACCAATTTCGGTACCAAGTATCCAGGCAATCGATGACGTAGTTCTTCAATTATTTGCAACGCCCTGCTATCACTCACTTCAAAATGCGCCGCACCCTTGACCCTATCTAACTGGTGCAGGTAATAAGGCAACACGCCCGCGTCAAACAGTGTTTCGCTAAGGCCTTCCAGGGCTGCACAACTATCATTGATACCACGCAACAGTACCGCTTGATTCAGCAATGTGACTCCAGCAGCGCGAAGACAAGAAAGTGCGTTACGTATCTCATCATCAATTTCGTTGGCGTGATTACAGTGCAGAACCAATACCGGCTTCAGGCGTGAGCCAGTAAACCAGGACAGCATTTCGTCGGTGATACGGCTCGGCGCCACTATTGGTAAGCGGGTGTGAATGCGCAGTTTATCCAGATGTGCTATCTGCACCAGCTCATTACTTAGCCAAGAGAGCTGGCGATCATTGATCACCAAAGGATCACCACCGCTTAAAATCACTTCTCGCAACTCCGTATGTGCACGCACATAATCCAGAGCCGCCGACCACTGCTTTCGATTCAGGTGGTTCTCACTGTAGGGAAATTCGCGGCGAAAACAGTAACGACAATTCACCGCACATTGCCCTGCAGTAATTAGCAGCAGGCGACCGTGATACTTATGCACCACTCCGGGCAGAGGGTTTGCCTCAGCCTCCTGAAGAGGGTCTGCACTAAACCCCACCACTGTTTCCAACTCTGCAGCACCGGGTAAAACCTGCAGAAGTAATGGATCTTTCGGGTCAGCAGGTCGCATACGCTTGATAAATGGACGCGGCACGCGCAAGGAAAACTGGCTACTAGCATTCAGGGCTTCGGGTAATTGGGCTGGATCCAATTGCAACAACCGGATTAGCTCGGCAGGATCAGTGACCACATCAGATAAATCATCCTGCCAGCGGCGGGACTCACGAGTGCCGATCAGTTTGCTGTCGATAGGTGATGGATTCGCCATAGGGTTACGCAGGCATTAGGGAAAACACTAGAGGTGAGGCAATTGTACCAGAAGCGGACTACAGCCCGGGCAACTCTGCGATGCATGCCCGAATAAGCCTGGCTCGAAGCCAAATATCATCAAAGCAAGAGGATCAGAACCATATAGTCACGCGCACTGCAAACCAACAAATATCGATCCAGGCCGAAAAGCTCGACCTGAACCCTATGAAGCAAGCCCAACGCAAGAGTTTATCCGTATATTTTCCAACTATTGTCTATTCAACTTCATCACAAAAACAGTAAAAAAAAATTGAAGAATAAACTAGCGCCAAACGGCTTGAGAAAACAGTAGTAGCAATACGGTTCGCCCCAGCAGGTCCCTATGGGCTTGGCCTGGAAGCGAAGCGGCAACTTCACCGCCCGAGAGAACAAAGAATTATCCTTGAATAAAGAAACACGCTTAGTAAAAAAATAACTATCAAATTGAAAATATTACTTTTCGTACAAATTTCTTTAGGAAATTCTTCATAATTCCCCCATTCCCAACAGGGTTAATACGGTGTTAATTTAACCAAAGACAAAGCAATAATAACCTTGTCTTTCTTGAATTCAGTGCACTCGAATTTCAATAAAAATTAAATCGGGGTAATAACCTAGCCCTGCAGAAAAATGGAATTACAAAAAGGAAAAATTCGATGGAAATGCAGCTCGAATTACTTGAGGCAAATAAAGATTTACTGATTGAGCAGACCCGCGCTCATCCTTTCCTCAAGCGCTGCCGCGATGGCTCTGTAACCATAGAAGAGCTGAAAATTTTCCTGGTACAACAGGGAATTTACAGTAGTTACTTCGTGCGTTACCTGTGTGCGATGATGGCAAATCTCCCCAGTAATAAAGAGGTTCACGAACTGGCAGAAAACCTGATGGAGGAGCTTGGCCTGGAGCCGGACAGCCCCAAGCCACATGCAGAAATTTACCGTGAAACCCTCGAGCATTTTGGCTTGAGCCTGGAAAATGCGGAAATGCTGCCGGGCACTCAATATTTGATAGACACTATGTTCCAGCACTGTCGCGACCTGCGAGCAAGCTCCGGTCTGGGCGCACTGTGTCTGGGAGCCGAAGCCTTGGTACCGGATCTGTACAGCGATATTGTTGCCGGCTTCCGCTCCTGTGGTATCGCTGACAAACATCTCACCTTCTTCTTGCTGCACATTGAATGTGATGATGGTCATGCAGAAACCATTCGTGACATTATGATCGAGATCGGCAGTCAGGATGCCTCGCAACTCGACGTTATGCTGGATGCAGGCCGCCGCCTGGTACAAGCCCGCCAGCAGTTTTTTGACTCGATCGAAACTGCCTACCACGCCATGACCCCAGAGCAAGTCCAGGCAATCCCTGCCTAAGCCGTGTGTGCCCAGCAACTAAAAAGTAGCTGGGCACTGCACAAGGATGTGAAGGCAATAGCACTAACCCCACACCTGTTGCGATAAATTCAAAATGGGATTTTTCTAGAGGCATTCTGCAAGACAGTGCCCCTCGAAATCCTATGCTATCAGCATTGGAGTACAACATGGCTGAAACACTATCCATGCAAAAACGCGAGCTTATTGAGCGCGCCAGCAAATCCATGAAACTACACTTGGACATGCCCCAATGGTCCCTGCGGGAGAAGCTTGCACTTACCTGCCGCATTTTATTTACTCATGGGCACGATTCCGGTTTGGCAGGGCAAATTACAGCCCGCGCAGAAACCCCGGGCAATTACTATACCCAGCGCCTTGGCTTAGGCTTTGATGAAATTACCGCATCCAACCTGCTCGAAGTCAACGAAGACCTTGATGTCCTGTCCGGTGAAGGGATGGCTAACCCCGCTAACCGTTTTCATACTTGGATTTACCGAGCAAGGCCGGATGTAAAGTGTATTGTGCATTCCCACCCAATTCATATTTCCGCACTGTCCATGCTGGAGCGTCCACTGAAAATTTCCCATATGGACGCCTGCATGTTGTATGAGGATATCGCTTTCCTCAAAGAGTGGCCCGGCGTACCGGTAGGAAACAACGAAGGCGAAATTATTGCGGAGGCAATAGGGGACAAACGTGCCATTCTCCTTGCCCACCATGGTCTGATCATCGCATGTCGCTCGGTGGAGGAAGCCTGCTCCATGGCCCTGCAATGCGAGCGTGCCGCCCAGCTGCAGATGCTGGCGGAATCTGCAGGTACCATTCAGGACATAGCGCCGGAGTTGGGCCGCGAGGCTCACGATTGGATACTGCAGGAAAAGCGCAGCCAGGCAACCTTTGCCTATTACGCCAGGCGCCTGCTGCGGGACATTGATAACACCAGCGATAACCCCCTGAGCTGATACATACTCCTGTCACCCTCTTCAGTCCGCAAGCCTTGCGGTTCGCGGACTGCTTCAAATCTACCACTAGGCCCAGCCGTAGCGCTTCGTTCAAGGCACCCCCCTCCTGTATAATCTCGCCCCATCTTTTCAGGGCTGCCGGTGAATTCTTTGCGCCGGAGCCGAACGAGTCGCTCGCAGCTATCAGATTTGGCGGCAGCCAACAGAGCTACCCGGCCTGAACGGGAAGAAAAACTCGTTAAAAATCATATAGATAAACGACTTATAAGGGCTCTATTTGCTATGGCTAGTTACTCCACCAACGAATTTAAGGGCGGCCTCAAGGTAATGCTGGACGGCGACCCCTGCTCTATCGTGGAAAACGAGTTCGTAAAACCTGGCAAGGGCCAGGCATTTAACCGCGTAAAACTGCGCAACCTGAAGACCGGACGAGTTTGGGAACGTACCTTCCGCTCCGGCGAGAGCCTGGAAAGCGCGGATGTAATGGATCGCGAAATGGAATACCTCTACAACGATGGAGAGTTCTACCATTTCATGGAGCCAGAAACTTTCGAACAGCACCAGGCCAGTACAGATGCCGTGGGGGATGCAGCTAAGTGGCTCAAGGAACAGGATATTTGCACTGTGACCCTTTACAACGGTGTACCACTGGCAGTAACCCCCCCCAATCATGTGATCCTTGAAATCACTGACACCGACCCTGGCCTGCGCGGTGATACCGCCCAGGGTGGCACCAAGCCCGCTACCCTGGCTACCGGCGCCGTAGTTAAGGTGCCCCTGTTCCTGGAGATTGGCGAAACCATCAAAGTGGACACGCGCACCGGCGAATATCTGGGCCGCGCCAAAGAAGACTGATTTTTCCTTCCCTGTGGGCGGCCACCCGGCCGCCCGCTGCCTGAGCCACTTCAATGACTACTGACCTATGGCGCCCCAGCGCCACCATTAAAGCCCTGCGCCAACGCGCCTCGCTTCTAGCAAAGATCCGCCACTTTTTTACCCAACGCCAGATTTTGGAGGCGGACGTACCGGTGCTATCACGCCGCGCTACCAGCGATCCACACATCGAATCTATCAGTGCCCTGTGTATTGGCTCTCCCGCCTACCTCGCCACCAGCCCGGAGTTCGGCTTAAAACGGCTGCTGGCCGCAGGCATTGGCGACTGCTACTACTTGGGCAAAGCCTTTCGTCAGGGCGAGGCAGGTAGCCGCCACAATCCGGAATTTACCATGCTGGAGTGGTACCGCTGCGGTTGGGATGACCACCGCCTGATGGATGAGGTAGCAGACTTACTCCGCAAGGTACTGGGTATTTCCCAGGTGCAATCCCTCAGTTATCGCGCGCTTTTTCAGCGTGAACTACAACTGGACCCCCACAGCGCCAGCGACAGAGAGTTGATCGCCTGTGTCGAACGGGAAGTGGAGTTGTCCTTTACCCCTGTCGAGCGTGCCGAATGCCTCGATCTACTGATGAGTCATCGCCTGGAGCCCGCCATGGGCGAGGGTATTACCCTGCTCTTCGACTTCCCCGCTGACCAGGCCGCACTCGCCAAAGTGATTCCAGACGAACAGGGCATTCCGGTCGCGCGTCGCTTTGAGGCCTATGTCGGAGGGCTGGAATTGGCAAACGGCTACTGGGAGTTGACCGACAGCACCGAACAGCTACGTCGTTTCGAGGCAGACTTGGCCTACCGAAGGGCCCATAACCGCATTGCAAACCCCTTTGAAGAACGCCTGGTTTCTGCCATGCAAGAGGGCATGCCCGAATGTGCAGGTGTGGCTTTAGGGGTGGACCGCCTGTTGATGCTGGCAGGAGGCTATGACTCTATCGAGGATGTCATCGCCTTCCCCATAGAGCGCGCCTAAATTCTACTGATACCTACTCACTAACGTGTACAGTAAGTTAGGGAGAGTAAACATAGCGGGCTACTTCGCCCACAGCAAAAAAACCACAATCCAGAGGCAATTGCTGTTTATTCGCCGGCGCAAGTGCCACCAGGCTGCGATGGTGGCTGGCCTGGGCCTGCTGAAGCAAGTGACGAAAGAGTGCACGGCCGATTCCACGGCTCCGGTATGCCTCTAACGTAACGAGGTCATAAAGACCCAATGCATCGGCGGAGGCAAACAGGCAACCCGCCGCCACTGGGGTACCCTCCAAGCGCGCGAGAACAAACTTGAGCCGCGCACGTTTCTGTTCAGGTATATCTACCAACGCCCGATAAAACTTTTTCAGCTGCGCCCCTTCCTGGACGCTGCCACACCCAGCCGCCTGTACTTCTGCATAGCTGGCGAGATCCTCTTTTTTTACGGGGGATATCACCAATTTTTCATTCTCATCTGCCCCTGCCGCAGCATCCGGGCTGAGGCGCTGGATCTCTGCCGCCATAGCCACTTGCGACTGCCTGCGCTGCAAACCCATTTCTGCCAAGGCGCTGTCATCCTGAGGCTTGGAGGCACTGTGCCAAAGGGTAAAAGGACTGTGGCGCTCAGCAAAATAATCCAGCGCAAACCGTTGCAGTATACGCGGTGGCATTACCGAATTTGAGACCACCTGGTTGAGACGACCCGACAGTAGACCACTATCGCTGCGCACTATTCCGGTGATTTCCTTGGTGTGATTTGGATTGAGTAAGCCCGCACAATAGCTGGCGTGGTTCTCGAGGTTTCGACAGACGAGGTTTTTGGCGCTGAGACTGTATTTCATGGGTACAAGGATAGTTCCATTTATCCGTTTCCCTTGGGAAGAAGTTACCCCGTTGTTTCAATACAAACGGAGTAACAATCGCTACTTTTCCACTTGTGAAAGGGCGCATTGATCCATGGACATAGCCGGCTGGGCACAAGTTGCCGGCCCCTGAACCTTGGCAGGTACCCCAGCCACCAGTGTCTTTTCCGGGACCGGTTTTAGTACCACACTGCCGGAGGCCACCTGGGCACATTCACCCACTTCAATATTGCCAAGTACTTTGCTACCAGCGCCAATCAGGACGCCACAGCGGATTTTCGGATGGCGATCGCCACTCTCTTTACCAGTGCCACCCAGCGTCACCGACTGCATAATGGAGACATTATTCTCCACCACTGCGGTTTCACCGATAACAATACCGGTCGCGTGATCCAATAATATCCCCTCTCCCACCTTAGCTGCGGGGTGAATATCCACACTGAACACTACAGATACCCGATGTTGTAGAAATAATGCCAGTGAGCGGCGCTGCTGTTTCCACAACCAATGTGCCACCCGGTATACTTGCAGCGCGTGGAAACCCTTGAAATATAAAAAGGGCTCAAAAAGGGAGTTACAGGCAGAGTCACGCAAGTAAATAGCATTCAGGTCTGCGCGGGCAGCGTGACCAATACTTGGGTCCGCCTCCAGGGCCTCATCGATCACTTCGCGGATCAACAATGCTGGTGCTACAGCGTTATCCAGTTTATTGGCCAGGTGAAAGCTAAGCGCCGCCTCCAGAGAGCTGTGATTGAGAATAGTGGCATGCAGAAAGCTGGCGAGAATGGGCTCCTGCTCTACTTGCTGCGCTACTTCAGTACGAATTCTTTCCCATAACAGGTCCGTCTTTGCCTCTGCGCAGGTGACATTCATTGCGGGTTTTTCCATGTTAGACCGCTCCCAGTGTCAGTGGAGGTTCCAGCAGCGCTGACTGCTGCTCGCGTAATGCCAGTATATGTTCAGCCCAATAGCGGGCCGTATTGAACCAGGGGAAAGCCTGGGGAAATGCCGGGTCCTGCCAGCGACGTGCCAGCCAGGCAGCGTGATGCATCTGGCGAAGGCAACGCAACGGTTCCACCAGCTGTAACTGCTGGGGATCAAAACGATAGAAGGTTTCATAACCTTCGAGAACCGTGTCCAGGTATGCAGTTTGCTCAGCGCGGTTGCCGGAGATCAACATCCAAATATCCTGGATAGCCGGCCCCATCAGGCAATCATCCAAGTCAACAAACCAGGGGGTGTCATCGCGCCACAGGAAGTTGCCGCTGTGGCAGTCACCGTGCAGGCGCAACAGATCCCAGTCACGCTCAAAAAGTGGGGCCACCTGCTCAATGATATGACCCGTAACGGAGGCATAGGCCTCCCGGTTCTCCAAGGGCAGGAAATCACCACCGAGAATAAATTCGCGGCTGTCGATGGCAAAGTGCTGCAGGGTCAGGGACGGGCGATGGCTAAACGGCTTAGCACTACCTACAGCATGGATGCGTCCAAGCATGGTCCCCACCTGCTCCAGGTGATCAAAATTATCCATTTCCAACTGGCGCCCACCGCGACGGGGAAACAACGCAAAGCGGAAACCTTGGGATTCCAGCAAGGTGCGCCCGTCAAATTGCAGGGGCGCCACTACGGGAATTTCCTCTTCTGCCAATTCCAGGGTGAACTGGTGCTCCTCCAATATCTGCTGATCGCTCCAGCGATCCGGGCGATAAAACTTGGCGATCAGTGGTTCCGTACCCTCAATACCCACCTGGTAAACGCGATTTTCATAGCTGTTTAAAGGGAAAATACGCGCATCAGAGACAAGCCCACTACTCTCAACGCAGTCAATCACCACGTCCGGCGTGAGGGCTTCGTAGGGATGGTGATTCTGGGCCATAGCGGGTACCAACTGGATTGCAGCTGGCTATGCTAACGCGGTGGCAGGGGCGGGGACAAACACTGAATTAGATTGTTGTGCCTGGCTGTGGCCTCAGTAGAAAAATAAGTGCAGTGTTGCCGTTCGGCACTCTGACGTACCAGCCGTGCTCTATGCAATTTTAACCGCCATTTTCCCGCTGTTGCTGCAATAGCTGAACTACGCGGTCGCGGCCAAACACCTTGGCAAAATCCTCTGCAGAGTGCCCAGCTTTATTGGCTTGCTGTGGATCACAATCCTGCTTAAGTAAAGTGCGGGCAAGGGCAAATTCACCGCGGAAAACCGCCGCCATCAGAGCAGTATTCCCACGCCGATCCTGTACACAGGCGTCAGCGCCTTTTTGCAATAGGTAGTTCACCGCCTGCGCATTGCCGTTATAAGTAGCAATCATAAGGGCCGTATAGCCTTTGGAATTGCGAACGTCCAGGGGAAAACCCGCTTCGGAAAATTCACGCAATACTTCAGTATCACCGACCCTGGCCGCAGCAAAATAATACCGGGAGAGTTCGGCAAAACCAGAGCCGGCATTTCCTGGCTCTTCGGCCTGAACACCCAGGGCAAGTAAGAGCAGCGTGGATAATATTGATCTCATAGTTGCATCTCTCAAATATTGCGGGTGACAAAGCCACCCGCTCTCCAGCTAAATTTACTGAACCAGTTTCCTGACTCGAACCAAATCTCCACCAACAGCTTTGGTCAGGCGTTGTCCGTAATCATTGTCGGCTTGGTAGAAGTAGCTCAGCATAATGTGCTTGGTATTGTCATCGCGCACTTTACCCAGATCGCCAGCCAGGTTTTCGATCAGATTCTGGCGTTCTTCCGGGCTCAGACTGCGATAGAAGGCACCCGCCTGAGCAAAAGGCAGCTTCTTCTCAATCGCCTTTTGCTGGGGGCGACCACTTAGAGGTTTACTGCTGTAAAGGCCTTTCGGGTCCTCATTGCGCACATCGATGCGGCTCGGCTGGTAATTCACAGTAGAAGCCTGTTGACCGTAATTGCCTGCTCCATCCTGATTCCAGTTGGTTACCGCCACACGGGGGCGGTTGATCGGCAACTGCTGGTGGTTGGCGCCCAGGCGATACATTTGAGTATCAGAGTAGGAAAACACACGCCCCTGTAACAAGCGGTCTTCAGATGGCTCAATACCGGGAACAATATTGGCTGGCGCAAACGCGGATTGTTCGGTTTCCTGGAAGAAATTAGTGGGCACACGGTTGAGCGTCATAGTGCCGACTTTGGTTTCTTTCACGTCCAACCACATTTTGGTGGCATCTAACGGATTGTAATTAAAGCTGTTCAGCTGCGAGGGCTTCAGCACTTTAATATACAAGTCCCACTGGGGATATTCGCCCTTTTCAATCGCCGCATACATATCGCGGGTAGCATGACTGAAGTCCTTGCTCTGAATTTCCGCTGCCTCTTCCGCAGTCAGGTTTTTAATACCCTGACGGGTTTTCCAATGAAATTTCACATAATTCACATCACCCTTGTCATTAACAAGCTTATAGGCGTGAACGCCCCAGCCATCCATCTGACGCAAATTGGCTGGTGTACCGTAATCGGAATAGACCCAACTCAACATATGGGTGGATTCCGGCACGTGGCTGAAAAAATCAAAGAAGCGATTGGGGTCCTGCTGATTAGTCACCGGGGAGGGCTTCAGCGAATGAACCATATCCGGGAATTTAATCGCATCACGGATAAAAAATACCGGCAGGTTATTCCCTACCAAATCCCAGTTACCTTCTTCTGTATAAAATTTGGTGGCAAATCCACGCGGATCGCGCAGGGTTTCCGGTGAACCCTTAGAGTGAATTACAGTAGAAAAGCGCACAAACACGGGAGTTTTGCTACCGGGCTCAAAGACCGCAGCGCGCGTTAAGTGGCTGATATCCGCTATAGGCACAAATTCACCGTGAACTCCGGTTCCTCGCGCATGCACCACTCTCTCAGGGATACGTTCTCGCGCGAAGCGTTGCAATTTCTGAATTAAGTGCACATCCTGTAATAGGTTACCGCCATTCTCTCCTGCAGTCTGGGAGTTCTGGTTATCACCCACCGGCGCACCATTATCGCGGGTAAGTGTCTCAGCATTGGCGCCTCCTATGAGGCCAATAGTTAATGCAAATAAGGGAAGGTATTTCATCGCTGGGTTTGCCCCTGTAGTTGTTTCTATCACAGGGGAAAAGCTTATAGGGGCGAACAATAAGCTGGAAATTGGACCTTATTATCGTTCTTATAGCGGGGATTAATTGAGAGAGAAAGTTGAATTACCCCAGTGATAATGCCCTCAATTATCCTGTTATTTTTTCACATGCTTGGGCATCAGATACCAAAGGATTACAGCAACCAAATAAAGCGCAGGTATATCTCCCATCAGGTTTTCTCGCTCTGTAACATCAACAAGGGCCTGAATTAACATAATGGTTGCATGCACCAGACTCGACCAAATAGTAAACCAAATTAAGCTGGCATTAGCCGCCGGGTTTTTGGCCGCGCGAATTAGAAATACTCCCAGGGTGGCATATACACCCATTATCATCTGCTCATATTCCGGTTGTCGAGGAGTCCAGCCCCATCCCGCAGGCCATATCCACATCATCATTGGAAAAATAGCCAGAATAAAAATCAAGCCAACAACAACCAGCGCAATAGACAGATACTTGGCGCGAGCATTATCATCCATAAAGCTCTCCAGCAGTTATCAGTAAAGTTAAGCTCTTTAGCTAGCCCTGCAGGTCGCCTGGAAGATGGCAGACCACTTCCAGGTTATTGCCATCGGGATCTAAAACGTAGGCCGCATAGTAGTCTGGATGATACTGCTCATAGACGTCGGGCACACCATTATCGGTGCCTCCGGCCTGGAGCGCGGCCCGGTAGAAATCACGCACCACCTCGCGCTCTTCCGCGCGAAATGCGATATGTAATTGTCCGCTGGCAGGTCCGCTACTATAGATCCAGAACTCAGGTTTATCCGCCCAGCCAAAACCGGCAGAATTATCAAACTCCATCACCAGCTCATATCCCAGAGGAGTGAGGGACTGGCGGTAAAAGTCACTGCTACGCGCAAGGTCCTGAACTGGAATTTTGATATGGTCCAACATGCATAAGCTTCCAAAGTAAAGCAGCGGCAATATCGACAACCTGCAAGATAGTCCAGCGGATTGAAGTTTGCCCTTTTTGGGGAAAATCATGTCGGCTTTTACAGCCTATGAGACTGTCTTTAAGCGAACAAAAAACTCAGTAGAGAATGTCATTGCGTATACAAATCTCAAATAATATATCTAATTTGGCCAGGAAAACTGGCCAGAAAAATTTAGTATTCACGTCATCACCTAAGGGGTGACATACCAATGATGTAATCCATAGGCCGCCACCCCAAAACCAAAGATAAGCTGGCCGACTAGTAGCACACGAAATGCAAACGTATATCGAGCGAGATCCCCCCTGCGTATTGCGTCATTGGAAAAGATCCTGGCTTCCTCTGGAAAATTCTGCTCCAACGTTTTAAGAGCCGGCACAGCAAGTTTAAGTAGTTGACGGCTTCGGATATCCATTAGCCAGAATACAGTTACCAGGATTACCACAAATCCGCCCAGCAGAGCCAGGATAAGGGGATGAAAGTTTTTCTCTACCGCGGTGAAGATGCCCCCCTCGACAAACATAGTTAATACCACAAAGAAATTAAATACCTTGAGTCGCTGATCTGCGGCAAAACGGTAGTGCTCGCAAAGATACTGTCCCTGCTCCAAACGGATTCTCCTTTACTGCATTGAGCAACTGGGCTTACCCCAATCTGCTAAAAGCTTGTCGTTATGTTCAAGCCTTGTCAGCTATAAAATGGCTGTTTTTACTGCCAGTAAAAAAGCCGGGCTAAACCCGGCTTTTGCATTATGTCTCAGCGCGCTATGGCGACTAATCAAAGCATTGATGTGGTAAGTCTCTATTAGCGATTTTCGCGATGCTCTACCAGCTCGTCAACTACTGAAGGGTCCGCGAGTGTGGAGGTATCTCCCAAGTTATCCAGCTCATTACAAGCAATCTTACGCAAAATACGACGCATAATTTTGCCCGAGCGGGTTTTTGGTAATCCAGGTGCCCACTGGATGAAATCGGGCTTGGCAATAGGACCTATTTCTTTGGAACAGAGATCTATCAGCTCCTGATGTAGCGCATCAGAGGGAAGGCACCCTGACTTCAAAGTAACAAAAGCATAAATGCCCTGCCCCTTAATATCGTGGGGATAGCCAACGACTGCCGCTTCCGCCGTATCATTGTGCAATACCAGGGCACTCTCAATTTCCGCAGTGCCCAGGCGGTGGCCGGACACATTCAATACATCATCTATGCGGCCTGTAATCCAGTAGTAGCCATCCTCATCCCTGCGCGCCCCATCGCCGGTGAAGTAATAACCGGGATACATGGAGAAATAGGTATCGATCATGCGCTGGCGATCTCCGTAAACTCCACGAATTATTGAGGGCCAGCTTCTCTTGATCACCAAAGAACCCTCACCTACACCATGAATTTCCCTGCCGTTCCCATCTAAAAGCGCCGGCTGGACACCAAAGAATGGCTTGCTAGCGGAGCCGGGTTTAAGTGCCAGAGCTCCAGGCAGAGGGGTGATCATATGGGCACCAGTTTCAGTCTGCCACCAGGTGTCCACAATTGGGCAGCGCTCATCGCCAACTACCTTGTAGTACCACTCCCAGGCCTCCGGATTAATCGGCTCACCAACGGTACCCAGCAGACGTAATGAGCTTCGATCCGTACCTGTTACAAATTTATCACCGGCTCCCATCAGCGCGCGAATTGCTGTCGGCGCCGTGTAAAAGCTATTTACTTTGTGTTTATCTACAACCTGCCAGAACCGGGATGCATCGGGGTAAGTGGGTACTCCCTCAAACATTAAACTCGTAGCGCCAGCGCACAGGGGTCCATAGACGATATAGCTGTGTCCTGTGATCCAACCAACATCAGCAGTACACCAAAAAACCTCGCCCTCTTTGTAATCGAATACATATTTGAAAGTCATAGTGGCCATCAATAGATAGCCAGCAGTGTTGTGTAAAACTCCCTTGGGCTTTCCAGTGGATCCGGAGGTATACAAAATAAAGAGAGGGTCCTCTGCGCCGATAACTTCTGGCGGACAGTCACTTTCCATTTCGACCACGGACTCGGCATACCAGATATCCCGCTTACTGTCCCAGTCCACCGCTGTGCCCGTATGTTTAACCACTATCGCCGTATGCACATTGGGGCAGTCTGCCAATGCTTTATCCACATTGGCTTTCAGGGGCACTCGCTTGCCGCCGCGGACCGCTTCATCAGCAGTAATCACCAGGCGACAATCGGAATCGAGGATGCGATCTTTCAGGGATACCGGGGAGAAGCCACCAAACACGACCGAGTGCACCGCACCGATACGGGCACAGGCGAGCATAGCGTAGGCTGCCTCGGGGATCATCGGCATATAGATACAAACCCGATCCCCTTTTTTAACCCCTCGGGACTTCAGTAGATTGGCCAGCCGACACACATTTTCGTATAGGCTTTGGTAGCTGATTGCCTTGCTGTCCGCGGGATCATCCCCTTCCCAAAGAATCGCTGTCTGCTCGCCACGGTTGGCCAGATGTCGGTCAATACAGTTCACGGTTACGTTTAACTGACCATCAGAGAACCAGGCGGCGTGGCCTTTGTGCAGATCCTCCTCAAGAACTTGCGTAAACGGCTTGTCCCACTGCAAAAAGTCCTTGGCCTGTTGCGCCCAAAATGCCTCTGGGCTCTCCACCGATTGGCGGTACATTCTTTCGTAGTCTTCAGCGCTAATAAGCGCGTTGGCAGCAAAACTGGGGGGAACCGGGCGGGTATGCACTTCAGACATCATCCTCTCCTTTATTATTAGCGCAGCAAGGCCAGCTTAGAGAAACCTGAAATTATTAGAGCTTTATTCTTGCCACTTTATAACATAGCCACTGCGAAATAATCTCCACATCTCACAGCCCAGTGTATTGGTGGCGATAATTCTATGCAGGCCCTGTAAGATAAAGCCACAATAAAAAAGAGGGTAATGGAATAAAATCGGTTAATAAATCGCCTGTTTATTGCAGAAAATGCAGATACCGATTAAATCCAGATATCATTTTCAGCAGTTAACTCTCCACAGGCATCACCGGTATTAACAACCCCTTTGGGCTCAATCAGCAGGACTTCACATTCCTGTTCAGCCTTAGGTTTATGCTCCACACCTTTAGGCACTACTGTCACCTCACCGGGCCCCAGAGAAATGACACTATCACGAAATTCAATCTCCATATTGCCCGAAATTACAATAAATACTTCATCGGTATCGGGATGATCATGCCAGGTAAACTCCCCTTGGATTTTCACCAGTTTTAACTGGTAATCATTCATCTGGGCAATTACCTTAGGGGACCAGTGTTCCGAGAAAAGACTCAGCTTTTCTTTAAAATTGACAACTTCAGAACTCACTTTTTGATGCCTAGTTATCATTGGTCTAAATTTATTTATGCTCAAAACTCAATTTGGTCAAGAAGAACCAATAAGTTTTCTGAGAATACCCACAGTATGCTGGCTAAATACCTGTATTCCCGATTTTTCAAGAAGCGCAGATACGACACCAACACCGACTATTTTCTTTCCTGAAAAACTGCCATCGTAAATATAACCGCTGCCGCAAGACGGACTGTTTTCAGTAAGCACTGCATAACGAATATTATGTCGACGACATAGTTTGAGGGCCAGTTTAGCCCCCAACAAAAACTGGTCGGTTAAATCTTTTTTTTCGCTTCCTATAACTCTGGCTGCACCCGTTAAAATGTCTGCTCCATTACCACCGCTGATCTCCGCCGGCGCTCTCGGAATAGGCAGTCCGGCCGCAACTTCCGGACACAGAGGAACTATCTCCTGGGTTTCCACAAGCCAATCAAAATCACTGTTGTAGACCTCAACATCACTACCGTTGTAACGCACGGCACACCCCAGGAGGCAGGAACTAACTAGTATTTGGGTCATATACACCTGCGGCCAAAGTAGACACAATAGGGAATCCAGTTCAATGGTCAGTGTACTTTAGATTACACGGTGAGGATAAGTTGCCTGGCAAGCAGATTGAGACAGAAAGCCTGATTAGCAAGACAGGTCAACCCGGTCCTAGCGAACTGCCCATACATAAACTCATTAGAGACAGAAATCATGCAGCGTTCAATCTTATTGTTGATAATCTGCCTGTTAACAACCCCTGTGGCTAACGCCAAGCAACTGGCAATTACATTCGATGATGCCCCTCGTAAAGCCGATGGCTACTTTGATGGACCAACCCGAACCAAAACGTTAATTGATAGCCTGAAAGAGCATCAGATTGGCAAAGTGACCTTTTTTTCCAATACCCGGTTCCTGGACAAGGAAGGCTTGGAGCGAATGCGCCTATACGACAGAGCCGGACATATTATTGGCAATCACACTCACAGCCATCCAAACTTTCTAAATACAGAGCTACCCACCTACCAGAAGGAGTTTCTACAGGCACACCAGTTACTCCAGCAATTTGACAATTTTAAGCCTTATTTTCGCTTCCCCTACCTGCGCGAAGGGGAGACTGTCGAAAAACGGGATGGCATGCGAAACCTGTTGCAGGAACATAATTATCTCAATGCCTATATCACCTTAAATAATTACGACTGGTATATCGAAGAGCTTTTCCAAACGGCAGTGAAAGATGGGAATCCGGTTGATTTGGAGAGACTCTCCAACTTTTATGTCGACGTCCTTATGGCAAGTATTAATTACTACGATGATATGGCAATTAAATATCTCGGACGTTCACCCAAACACGTAATATTGCTGCATGAAATGGATATCACAGCACTGTTTATTGGCGATCTGGCTCAGCGACTAAGGCTGGAAGGGTGGGAAATAATTTCTTTGGAAGAGGCCTATCAGGACCCCATCGCTGATTACCAACTCGGTCAACCAATTAAATACAACCCCGGCAGAATTGGCGAAATCGCTCTAGCTAAAGGACAAAAGAAAAACCTCTGGCATTACACCCTGGATGAGTCCTACCTGGAAAAGAGGTTTAAACAGGAAGTGTTATTAATGTCTGGTCAATAAGCGGCAGAGATGCTACAGGGCACAACGCCCTGTAGCGAGAAGAATCAGGCTTCCGCTAACTGAACCGGAATAGTATTAGTGCTGCGCTCAACCTTGTTTTTCTCATCCAGGTAGACCAGCTTGGGCTTATGGCTATCAGCCTGTTCCTCGGTCATCTGCGCATAGGAAGCGATAATAATACGATCGCCCACCTGGACACGGCGAGCTGCAGCCCCATTCATAGAGATGATTCCTGAGCCGCGCTCGGCCAGGATTACATAGGTATGAAAACGCTCACCATTACTCACATTATAAATATCGATTTTCTCGAATTCGCGCAGACCGGCCAGCTCCACCAGCTCTCCATCAATTGCGCAGGAGCCGTCATACCAGAGTTCAGCCTGGGTCACCGCGGCCATATGCAGTTTGCACTTCAACATTTCGATTTGCATAGTTGGATGCCCCTTTAAAGTTCCAGGGAAACGTTGTCGATCAGGCGTGCAGCGCTGGTATACATCGCTCCCAGAATCGTAATTTGTTTGTCGTCATCTGCCGCCGGCTGTAAATCCTTGCTATAGCAGATGGAGAAATAATCTACGCGAAAACCGCTATCTTCTATACGCTTGCGCGCCTCTTCTTCAAGGGCGGCAAAGTCCCGACGCCCCGCAATGATCTCGTCTTTTGCCCAGTTCAGCGACTGGTTCAACACAGAAACCTTGGGCCTCTCATCCACCGTGATATAACCATTGCGGGAACTCATCGCCAGGCCATCCACCTCCCGGTGCACCGGGGCCGCAACAATTTCCACTGGCATGCACAGGTCTTCCACCATGCGGCGAATCACCGCCAATTGTTGGAAATCCTTGATGCCAAATACGGCCTTATCCGGCTGTACAATATTGAAAAGCTTGGCCACTACCGTCGTCACCCCTTCGAAGTGACCGGGACGGCTGGCACCACAAAGTACATCGGTCATAGCCGGGCAAACCACACGGGTCTGCTGATCCATGCCATTGGGGTAGATTTCGTTCTCATCAGGATGAAACAGGAAATCACACCCGGCTTCGCGCAACCTGGCCATATCCCGCTCCATGGTACGCGGATACTTGTCCCAATCCTCGTTCAGGCCAAATTGCAGGCGGTTAACGAAGATAGACACCACTACCAGATCGCAATGTTGCTGGGCAATCCTGACCAGTTCTATATGGGCATCGTGAAGGTTGCCCATCGTAGGCACGAACCCAACGGTCTTGCCGTCCCTGCGGGCTTTGGCCAGCGTCTCGCGCAGGCTCGCTACGTGGTGGAAGACTTGCATCTCTCTACCGCTCACTGTGAATCAGCGCGGCATAATACTCGCTGCGACCGGGTGTCTCAACAGAGCAAAAATCGCCGCTATCTATAGGTTTCCGACGAGTGTACCGCTCAACTCCCCAGATTGGAGAAAACATTGACAAATGGATTGTCAGTCACCCCCATCAGCTGCCTTTCTTTTGACTAGGTCTGCCTACAGTTCAGGAAGTGTTCAGACCCGCCAAGGCAAACTGCCCGCCAAGATACACAAAAGACCTCAAACGACATAACAGAGCCACTCGTGCTCGGGAGTGCTGCCATGAGACACCTTGCTACCGCCATCGCTACTGCGGGCTTGCTGCTGATAGCAACCCCAGCGCTGTCCGAAGTCAACCAGGGATACCAGCGTGCAATAGACCACGACCATCATGGGCAAGGGAGAGCTCAACGTGAGCAGCGTCATTTTGAGCGCAGCCATAAAAAGCATCACGATAAGCACTACGATCGCCAGCAGGAAAAAAAGCGTCGCAGGCAGGAGCGCAAGAAAGAGCAGCGCAGACAACAGCGCAGGGAAGAACGCAAACATCGCCGCGAAATTCGCCATGCTTACGATGATGGCTACAACAAAGGCTACAAGAAAGGCCACAGAAAAGGCCATCGGCATGGGCATCGCGCGGCTCATAGGCCCCTTTACCGCCACGGTTATCGCGGTCATCGCCCCCACCACCGTCCGACGCACTATGGTTATGGCTATCGCTGGCGCCACCTGCCTCGCAACTTCGTCAGTATTAGCATCGGTGCAGCCGGCTTCTATTACAGCGAGGGTATTTTTTACCGCCCGGCATCCCACGGCTATGTGGTAACCCATGCGCCCCATGGAGCCATAGTACACAGTTTGCCAGCCTCAGCACTCACCGTGATTGTCGGCGGCTACAACTACTACGTCGCTTACGATACCTACTATCTGTGGGACGATGTACGACGCGGTTACCGTGTAGTGCCACGACCCGGCCTGCTATAGCCCAATACCACCCCCCCACTCCTGCGGCCCTCGGGCCGCTTTTTTATTCCCCCTACTTCCATACCCCTCAAATCCGATCAAAAATTCAGCATTGTCACAGCACGCAAATACCTCTCAAATTGACTGAGTAATCATTTGGTTTTGCCGTATCAAAAATTAGCGTTTTTTTATCTATAGTTATTGCTTTCCAGCCCTGCTGGGCCCAAGATTCGCGCCCGCCAAAGGTCAACAGAAAGGCGCCATGAAACAGCAACAAGTAAAAGATTGGACTTGCGAAGATTCGGCCGAACTCTACGGCATCCGCAACTGGGGCGCCGGCTATTTCGATCTAAATGAAAACGGTGAAATTTCAGTTCAGGTAGAGGGCCAAAACGGAGAGTCCTACAGTGTTTCCCTGATGGAGATTGCCCGCGGCGCCACCGAACGCGGCCTGGGCATGCCGCTGTTATTGCGTATCGAAAACCTGCTCGATGCTCAGATCGCCCGCATCAACGAATCCTTTGCTCGCGCTATCGACAACTGTGGCTACAGCAACGTATTCCGTGGAGTCTTCCCCATCAAAGTAAACCAGCAATGTCAGGTAATCGAGGAGATCGCCACTGCTGGCAGTCACTTTAACCACGGTCTGGAGGCCGGCAGCAAGGCGGAGCTAATTGCGGCGCTATCTATTCTGGATAACACCGAATCCCTGATTGTCTGCAACGGCTACAAGGACGAGGAATTTATTAACCTCGGCCTGCAGGCACAGCGCCTGGGTATACAGGTTTTCTTTGTAGTGGAAACCCCCTCCGAAGTAGAGACCATTATTCGTTGTGCGGAACGCGAGCAGGTACGACCCAATATCGGCGCGCGGGTGAAACTCGCCTCCAAAGTGGGGGGCTATTGGAATGCCACCAGCGGCGACCGCAGTATCTTCGGGTTGGGCAGTAACGACCTGATTGCCATGGTCGACCAATTGCGCAATCACGATATGCTGGATTGTCTCAAGCTACTGCATTACCACCTGGGCTCACAGGTACCGAATATCCGAGATATTCGCACCGGTGTGCTGGAAGCCTGCCGCTACTATGCCGACCTTGTGGAGGAAGGAGCCCCCATGGGTTACCTGGACCTGGGCGGCGGCCTGGCAGTGGACTACGACGGCACGAAAACCAACTACACACACTCCAAGAACTATTCCCTGGATGAGTACTGTGTGGATGTTGTGGAAGCCATTATGGGCACCCTCGACAGTGAGGGCGTGGCACACCCGGTGATTATTACCGAGTCTGGTCGCGCCACTGTGGCATACTCCTCAGTGTTGCTGTTCGATATCCTCGATACCACCCGTTTTGAACCGGTGGAGCTCGAACATACCAAGATCAGTGACGGCGATCACCAGATGCTACTCAACCTGCAGGATGCGGTGCGCAATATCACTCCAAAAAACCTGCAGGAAAGCTACAACGATGCCCTCTATTACCGCGATGAATTGCGCTCCCTTTACCTGCATGGCCAGGTGAGCCTGCGCGAACGCGCCAATGCGGAAAACCTGTTCCTGCAGGGCGCCCAGGAAATTCGCAAACTGCTCGATGAGGCTGAGGAAATCCCAGCGGATCTACAGGCCCTACCAGAAGTTCTGTCGGATATTTACTACGCGAATATGAGCGTATTTCAATCGGTGCCGGATATCTGGGCCATCGACCAGGTGTTCCCTCTTCTGCCGGTCCACCGCTTGAACGAAGCACCAACACGTTCAGCCATCATTGCCGATATCACTTGTGACTGCGACGGCAAGATCGACCGTTTTATTGGCCGCGAAAAAGAACAGAAAACTCTGCCACTGCACGAGCTAAAAGAAGGTGAGGACTATATCCTCGGAACCTTCCTGATCGGCGCCTATCAGGAAACCCTTGGCGACCTGCACAACCTGTTTGGCGATACTAACGTAGTGAGCGTGCGAATCCAGGACGATGGCAGTATCGACTTCAGCCACGAGATTCACGGCGATAGTATTTCAGACGTACTGAGTTACGTAGAATACCAGCCCAAAGTGCTGTTCGAGCGCTTCCGTCGCCTGGCGGAGCGTGCGGTAAAACAGGGGTTGATTACCGCCGCGCAGCGCAAGCAGATCCTACAGACCTATACCGCTAGCATGAGCGGTTACACCTATTTTGAAAAATAAGGCCCTGCGCCTTTGAGAAGATAGCGGCAAGAAAAGCTGCAGATTGAGGAGACCTTTATGGCCAACGTACTGATCATCGGCGCCGGCGGCGTCGGCCAGGTTGTTGCGCACAAATGCGCCCAGGTTGCGGATGTATTTGAGAATATCACCCTGGCCAGTCGCACCAAGAGCAAGTGTGACAAGATTGCAGCCATGCTGCCGCGCAAAATCGATACTGCCGAAGTAGATGCAGACAACGTACCTGAGCTGGTCAAATTGATCGAGAAAGTGAAGCCGGACATGGTGATCAATGTGGCCCTGCCTTACCAGGATCTGCACATCATGGATGCCTGCCTGGAAACCGGCGTCCACTACCTGGACACCGCCAACTACGAGCCGCCGGAAGAGGCCAAGTTTGAATACAAATGGCAGTGGGCCTATCAGGAGAAGTTCGAGAAGGCCGGCCTGATGGCACTGCTGGGCAGCGGTTTCGATCCCGGTGTAACCAGTGTATTTACCGCCTACGCCAAGAAGCACCATTTCGATCGTATCCAAACCCTGGATATTCTCGACTGTAATGCCGGCGACCATGGCCTGCCGTTCGCTACTAATTTCAATCCGGAAATCAATATCCGCGAGATTTCCGCCAACGGTCGCTACTGGGAGAACGGCCAGTGGGTTACCACCAAACCAATGGAAGAGAAACGTATCTTCAACTTCCCAGAAGGTATCGGTGACAAAGACATCTACCTGCTGTATCACGAAGAGCTTGAGTCCCTGTCCAAGCACTTCCCCGAAATCGAGCGCGCGCGCTTCTGGATGACCTTTGGGGAAAGCTACCTGAAGCACCTGGAAGTACTGCAAAACGTCGGCATGACCAGCATCGAGCCTGTGCAATTCCAGGGCCAGGAAATTGTGCCTATCCAGTTCCTCAAAGCCATGCTGCCTGATCCCGCCAGCCTGGGACCGCTGACCAAAGGCAAGACCTGCATCGGCAACATTATCCGGGGCACCAAAGACGGCAAAGAAAAGATCTACTACGTCTACAACACCTGCGACCATCAGGATTGCTACAAAGAAGTGCAGTCCCAGGCGATATCCTACACCACCGGCGTACCCGCTATGATCGGTGCCAAAATGATGATGGAGGGCAAGTGGATGAAGCCGGGTGTATGGAATATGGAGCAGTTGGACCCAGACCCCTTTATGGACGACTTGAATAAGTACGGCCTACCCTGGCAGGAAACCTGGTTGGATAAACCCTTCCAGTAATTGTGCACTTTTCCGCATACTCCTAGGGATGGGCGTCAGTGCCCATCCCGTCGCATCAGGATATAACGCCACCCATGGACCTCACTCCCCGCGTAGATTATTTCGGTCACTTTGATCCCCACCGCGTACCCTCCCCCTGTTTTGTCGTCGATGAAACTGCCTTGCGCGATAATCTGGCAGTACTCGCCGATGTACAGGAGCGTAGCGGAGCCAAGGTACTCGCCGCTCTCAAGGCCTTTTCCATGTTCAGCACAGGGCCGATCGTGGCTGAGTACCTGTCTGGCACCTGCGCCAGTGGTTTGTATGAGGCCAGGCTCGGCTTTGAAGAATACGGTGGTCGTGACCAGGGCAAAGAAGTACATGTATTCAGTGCCGGCTACAAAGATGAAGAGCTGCATGAAATACTGCAGTTTGCCCACCATGTAATCTTCAATTCCTTCTCCCAGTGGAAGCGCTATCGGGAGCTGTGCTTGGAAATGCAAAAGCAGCGCCCGGAATTGCGCTTCGGTTTGCGTATCAACCCTGAGCACTCGGAGGGCCACACCGATCTCTACGACCCCTGTGCTCCCTGCTCACGCCTGGGCATAGTGCGCTCCCTGTTCGAAGACGAATCCCTGGAAGGTATCAGCGGTCTGCACTTCCACACCTTATGCGAGCAGGATTTCAAACCACTGGAGCGCACCATCGCCGCGGTGGAGGAAAAGTTTGGCGATCTGCTTCCACAGATGGAGTGGATTAATTTCGGCGGCGGCCACCATATCACCCGCCGCGATTATCAGGTGGATGAGTTGGTTGAAGCCGTGCGCAGCTTTTCCAACAAGTACGATGTGCAGGTTTACCTTGAGCCGGGTGAGGCCATCTCACTATTTGCCGGTATTCTGGTAGCAGAAGTGGTGGATACCGCCTGGAATGGCCAGAATCTGGCCATTCTTGATGCCTCCGCAACCTGCCATATGCCGGATGTCCTGGAAATGCCATACCGCCCTGAAATTACCGGTGCTGCGCGCCCCGGTGAGCTGCCCCACACCTATCGCCTGGGTGGACAGAGCTGCCTGGCCGGAGACAGTATCGGTGAGTACAGTTTTCACGATCCACTCCGGGTCGGAGAGCGCCTGGTATTCGAGGAAATGGCTTACTACACCATGGTGAAAACCAACACATTCAATGGTATTCCCCTACCTGCCATAGCCCTGTGGAACTCGGAAACCGACGAGCTGAAAATGATCAAAAGCTTTGACTACGACGATTTCAAGGGACGGCTCTCTTAAGCGTCTGCCGATCGAGATTAAGATGCGGTGGGTCTCACAGAGACCCGACCCACTGAGGAACGAAATTTAATGTCAGAAAAAAATTATCCCATTTTTCTCGGCTCCGAAATTGAGCAGCCGAAACCGGAAGATGCGCTCTTTCATATCATCCCTATACCCTATGAAGAAACCGTCTCTTACGGCGGTGGTACCGGTAAGGGCCCAGCCTCCATCCTCGAGGCCTCCTGGCAGCTGGAGACTTTCGATAACTTCTCCAATCCATGTGATCTGGGCATCTACACCCGCCCACCCGTATCGGTTTCCGGTCCTGCAGAGCAGGTGATGGATAATATCGCCACAGTAACCAAGGAGGTGCTGGCACTGGGAAAAATGCCGGTAGGCATCGGCGGCGAGCATTCAGTGACCTGGGGCATTATCAAAGGTCTGCTGGATGCCGGAGAAACTGACTTTGGCGTAGTGCAAATTGATGCCCACGCCGACTTGCGCGATCGCTATGAGGGCCATAAACATAGCCATGCCAGTGTTATGCGCCTGGTGGTAGAGGCCGGTGTGCCCCTGTTCCAGCTGGGAATTCGCGCCTATTGCGAAGAGGAGATGCAGGCGCGCAAGGACTACAACGTGGGGTACCTGGACGCTCACCAGCTGGTACCCAACAACATACAGGAATTCCAGTTACCGGACAATTTCCCCAAAAAAGTCTTCTTTACTCTGGATGTAGATGGTATGGATCCATCGGTCTTCCCATCCACCGGCACTCCGGTCCCCGGCGGCCTCGGCTGGTACCAAACCCTCAACTTGTTCGAGTCTGTGGCACAGCAAAGAGAGATAATTGGCTTCGATCTGCTTGAATTCGCGCCGATCGAGGGCTTTCATGCCTACGACTTCGCCGCTGCACAGCTAATGTACAAACTGATGGGTATCATCCAGCGCAACCGCTGACCAAGGCTCCACTCCGGCGCTTTGACAATTCTTAACTAATTATCCTGTCTTTGCTGTCAGAATAAGGGTTAGTATGTCGGTGTGAGTAATCACTTCGCTGGAGAGACTGTGAACAAGTTGAATTTAGTTCTTGGCGCCAGTGCCTTCATTGCGCTGGCGGCTTTTGCATTTAGCCCCTCTGCAGATGCACGCGGCTATGAGCGCGGGGGCGATCACCACCATCACCGAGGTGGTGGCTACTATCGCGGCCCCCGTGTTTCCGTTGGGTTTATCGCTCCCATATTACCCAGGGGCCATGTTCGCGTTGCCGTAGGCGGGCACCCTTATTACTACCACGGTGGACACTTCTATCGCCATGGCCCAAGGGGTTATGTCGTCGTTAATGCGCCTCTGGGTGCTTCAGTTGTAACACTGCCAAGTAGAGCCGTGCAGGTTCAAGTGGGGGGGGCGACCTACTACCGATATGCTGATGCCTATTACCAGTGGGTTCCTGCCAGCCGTACTTATGTGGTGGTAGCACCACCGGCTCCCGTCGCTGTAGTACCGGTTCCAGCGCCAGTAGTAGCCGTCCCAACAGTGGCTCCGGCTCCCGCTCCGGCCACAGTTCCCGCCACCCCAAATCCAGGCCCCGACGGTTTTCAGCCTGGCCAGGTAGTGGAAACTCTACCTACAGGTTATGCAGCTGAGATCATCAATGGCATTCAGTACTACCGCTATGGCGGTAACTATTTTATGCCTACCCAGCGCGATGGTCGCGAAGTCTACGTAGTCGTCAAGCTGTAAGCGCTGTTTCGCTTTCCAGCCCGTGAAAGCGGGCAAACTGCCCCAGAGCCCGGTGGTAACTCGCCTCGAGAGACACGCCGGGCTTTTCTTTCCAGTGCTGACTCTCTACCCGCAACAACCCCGCGTCCCGGTCAGCCTTCAGATCAACGAGCCCCACAAATCTGTCTCCGTATAAAATCGGCAGGCAGAAATAGCCGTAACGGCGCTTAGCCGCCGGTACATAGCACTCCAGCTGGTATTCAAAACCAAACAGGCGGCGCAAGCGCTTGCGCTGCAATATCAAAGGGTCAAAAGGCGATAAAAGCCGCACCTTGCGCGATGGTCGCCCCAGGCTCTGCTTCAACTGTTCGGTCAGTACCAGCTCTTTACCATGGGGGGTCAGCTCTCCAGTTGCCAACATGCTATCTGCTGCCAGCTGAATAAGAGGTTTATCTTCCCGGCGCAGGTAGGCAATTTCCTCGATGCGGCCAATACCTTGGCAGCCAAGAAAAGTGCGCACCAGATGGCTGCCATATTCCAGCTTCGAAGCGGCTTGGGTCAGTGTATTTGCCGGCAGTATCCGCTCCGAAAGATCGAAGATTTTTTGAAAGCCCTCACGGTGGCTGACCATCAATTCACCTTCGTGAAACAGCTGCTCAAGGGCTTTCTTTTCATCGGACCACTCCCACCACCCGCTTTTGGTGCGCACAAAATCACTGGCCCGCAAAGCGCCTTCATCACGCACTCGATCCAGCACATAGCGACATAACTTGGCGTTTTTCTCAAACCAGTGGCGCTGGCCCGCGCGAATACGATCCATACGCACCCGCGCATAGGGGTAGTGGGCCATTGGCAGATAGGCGGCGGCGTGGGACCAGTATTCGAAAATTTCACGACGCTGCTCCGCTTCAGCCAGGTGTGATTCGCGGTAACGGGGCAAGCGAATGTAAAGCTGGTGATGGTGGGCCCTGGTAATTCGCTGGATAGCATCAAGCTGTAAAGCGCCCAGGTGTTGCAATAGCCGTGAAAGTCCCTCATTCCAGGGGCTGTGGATAAACTGTTTCTGCAGCACCAAGGCGCGAATCTTTTGCTCGGATAACAATATATGACCCCCTTGGATCCCGATGCTCGGCAGCCCCAAACTTAGCGGAAGGGATTACTCGCCCTGGTAGTATTCCGCCGCCAAGTTATCGAAGCGAGTATATTTACCGACAAAGGCCGCGCGGCAGGTACCAATCTCACCGTTACGCTGCTTGCCGATAATCAGCTCAGCCATGCCTTTGTCCGGGCTGTCCTCGTTGTAGTACTCGTCTCGGTAGATAAACAGGATTACGTCTGCGTCCTGCTCAATCGCCCCAGATTCCCGTAGGTCTGAGTTCATCGGTCGCTTGTTGGGGCGCTGTTCCACCCCCCGATTGAGCTGCGACAGAGCAATCACGGGGCATTCATATTCCTTTGCCAATGCCTTGAGAGAGCGGGAAATCTCAGAGATCTCCTGGGTACGCCCCTCGGTAGTGCCCTTCACCTGCATCAGCTGCAGGTAGTCCACCATAATCATGGCGGGCATACTCTTGGCCTCTGCATCCTCACGGCTCAGCTTGGGATTCTCACGCATTAATTTATTGATGTGATCGCGCACGGTGCGCTTGGTGCGCGCGCGTACTTCACTGGGACTGAGCGCCGGGGTATCGTCAATATACAGCGCCTTGCCCTTCATCTTCTGCACAGCGCTGGAGAGCTTGGGCCAATCCTCTTCCTGCAGCTTGCCGTTCCTGATTCTCCCTTGGTCGATACGGCCAATGGAGGACAACATCCGCATCACCAGGCTATCCGAGGGCATCTCCATACTGAAAATCAGCGTCGGGCGCTCCTGCAGTAACATGGCGCTCTCAATAAAATTCAACGCCAACGCGGTCTTGCCCATGGAAGGACGCGCCGCGAGAATAACCAGTTCTCCCGGTTGCCAGCCGGAGGTGCGCTGGTCCAGTTCGGTGAGACCGGTGCTGAGGCCGGTGATATCGCCCTCGGTCTTGAATAGCTCGTCGATACGCTCGACAGTCTTCTTCAGCAGGGTATCCACACCGACGAAGCCGCCATCTTTGGCACGCCCCTCGGCAATTTCCGCTACCCGGCGCTCGGCCATCTGCAACAGATCGGCAGAGGCGAGGCCACCGGGGTTAAAACTGGTGCGGCTGATCTCACCGGCAGCGGCGATCAGCTGGCGCAGCATGGAGCGCTCTCGCACTATCTTGGCGTAGGCGACGATGTTTGCTGCGGAGGGAGTATTCTCGGCCAATTCCGCCAGGTAGACAGGGCCACCTACTTCACCGAGCAGATCGCGGCTGGTGAGGCCTTCAGCGAGAGTGACGATATCCAGGGGCTGCTCGCCATCACTCAGCTCGCGCATGACCGCAAAAATCTTGCGGTGGCTGGCACTGAAAAAGTCCTCTTCACTCAGCTGTTCGGCAACGGCATCGATACGGCCCGGGTCCAGCATCAGACCACCCAGCACTGACTGTTCCGCCTCTACCGAATGCGGTAGCGGTGAACTCCCCTCACTGTGGATCTCTTCTTCAGGATTGGCGTATTCGTCGATCATTGGACTTTACTGTATTCCAGAAACAAAACAGGCGCTGACCCGACAGGGAGCAGCGCCCGATTGTAGCGCGGCCGGCGCTCAAGGCACCAACCACTCGTCAGCAAAACCTTACTCGGCTTCGATAACGACTTTAACTGCAGCAATTACGTCAGAGTGCAGCTGTACGTCTACATCGTACTCACCCACTTCGCGCAGAGCGCCTTCCGGCAGCTTCACTTCAGCTTTAGCTACTTCAACGCCACCAGCGGTGATCGCTTCAGCGATATCGCGGGTGCCGATAGAACCGAACAGCTTACCTTCGTCGCCAGCGTTAGCTGCGATGGTAACAACCAGGTCGGCCAGTTTGGTAGCACGGCTCTCAGCTTCAGCCAGCTTAGCGGCAGCAGCGGCTTCCAGTTCAGCGCGCTTAGCTTCGAACTCAGCAACGTTAGCTGCAGTAGCCGGAATTGCTTTACCAGTCGGCAGCAGGAAATTGCGGCCAAAACCGGCTTTAACATCAACGCGGTCACCCACGTTGCCCAGTTTGCCTACTTTATCGAGCAGAATAACTTCCATCTCGGTTTCCTCAATTTCTGTATTGTGCGGTGCGCGCCTACTTTGAGGAGCGTCCGCGAATATCTATCCAGCTATCTACCAGGGCCAATCCACACAGGAATCCAGCCAGGGGCAGCCCACCAATCACCAGCATCACATACATCGCTACCAGGGGAGCTATCCCCCAATTGCGGCTAGCGACCAGCCAGTGAATCAGCGCGATGCCCGCCACCTCTAACGGGAAGGCAATAACTGCTCCCCAGAAGGCATAGCCCGGTGTTACCAGGCAGAGCACCCACAACAGCATACTTACTGCCGCCAACCATAGCGGCAAGCGCAGCTGGTGAAACTCCTGGCGGAAACCACCGGGGTTGTACAACAGCGCCTGCCAGTAGCGCCCCAGTACCAGGGCCAGCGTGGCACTAATTACCAGCACCCAGCTCCAGTAACCGGCGAATTGTAAATCGCCTGGAAATACCTTCTTCAGCTCATCGAGCGGAACAGTGTTTGGTTGTTCCGCAGCTGTCTCCAGTACCTGAAGGAATCCCTGCAGGAGACCACCGCTGAAGTAGGAGGTGAGCAATATGCCCACAGCCGAGATTGCCGTTAATGCGAGCAGTGCGGCAACCCAAGAGCGGCTGCTGCGCAGCACCGTCGCACCGCAAAATACTGCTGCAAAAGAGCTGGCGGAAACACCAGTCACCAGGGGAGGCACATGGCCACTCATACCTGCAACGACAACCGGTAACAGCGCCCAGGCCAAAACCATCAGGCCGTCACTGCCACCTCGACGTAAACTCACCAGAGCGAGGATCGCCGGGCTTATCACGGGAATCCCCACCATAGTGAGGATTACCGCCCTGACGCGTCCGCGCATAATAAATTCAGCTACGGCGCGCATAGTTAGATAGCTTCTCTATTAATGAGTCTAAGCAAACTGCGGCTTAGGCTTCGTGGCTGTCCGTGTACGGCAGCAGGGCCAGGTAGCGAGCGCGCTTGACCGCAGTGGCCAGCTGGCGCTGATACTTGGCTTTGGTACCGGTAATACGGCTAGGAACAATCTTGCCAGTCTCAGAGATGTAGGCTTTCAGGGTATCGAGATCTTTGTAGTCGATACGCTTAACACCTTCAGCGGTGAAACGGCAGAACTTGCGACGACGGAAAAAACGTGCCATCTGATAATCCCCTTACTCTTCGCTTTCAGCGTTATCGGAAGAAGCTTCTGCAGCGTCAGAAGAAGGCTTTTCTTCTTCAGCGCGCTCGCGACGCTCGGTGCGCTCTGCACGGGCAGCCTTGCGCTCACGGCTCTCTTTTTCCGCTTTCATGATCGGGCTCTCTTCAGTGATCGCCTCGTCTTCACGAATTACCAGATTACGGATAACCGCATCGTTGTAACGGAAGTTGGTGGTCAGTTCCTCCAGAGCCTCTTCGGTGCACTCAACATTCATCAGAATGTAGTGGGCTTTGTGGATCTTGTTGATCGGGTAAGCCAGACGGCGACGGCCCCAGTCTTCCATGCGGTGAACTTCACCACCAGTGTCCTTGATGGCAGCGGTATAGCGCTCCACCATGCCAGGTACCTGTTCGCTCTGGTCCGGGTGAACCAGGAATACAATTTCGTAATGACGCATTTTAGCTCCTTACGGGTTAATCAGCCTTCCGGACAGTCCGGTAAGGCAAGGAGTACAATAAGCACGGGAATACCGAGCCCATTGCGGGCGGCGTATTCTAGGCAGTTGCGGATTTGGTTGCAAGTTGATCAATTACTTTAGGGCAGTGCCTTCGCCAACCCGGTTGCAAGTTGATCAATTACTTTAGAGCGGTACTTTGGCCAGTCCGATAAGCGGTTGATCAACTCCCTGAGCCCACAGCCTTTTGTGGAACTTGCAACTGAAGCACCATTTGCATCGATTAAGCTACTGAAGTGCGCGGTCTGGTCATGGGTTTGCACTGATGAACTGGCATATAGTGCCTCCCATTGAAGGGAGAAGTACCATGCCCCAAGAAACCCATAACCTCACTTTTGGCGCCTTCCAGGTTCCAATCACCACTGTCCACAATGGCGAAGGCCCCCTCGCCCTAGTAATTCCCGCCATGGGCGTCCCCGCTGACCGCTACCGGCTATTGCTGGAGGAATTACAACGGCTCGGTTATAGCACCGCAATCACTGAGTTGCCGGGTACCGGTGAAAGCTTGCCACGTCCTAACCGACATGCAGACTATGGCTACAACGATCTGGTGTTTTCCTTTATCCCACAGTTGTTGGCATTGCTGGAGAAGTCATTCCCCGGTGGTCCCGCCCTGATCCTGGGCCACAGCATCGGCGGCCAGACCAGCACCTTAGCTGCACGAGCCGGCCTCACAGGTAATGCCAGGGTGGTAACCATCGCCTCAGGTCATGTCGACCATCGTAGTTGGCACGGGCTAAGACGCTACGCTTTATTAGCCTTTGCGGCGATTGCCAGCATCACCTCCAGTTTGCTTGGCTACTTCCCTGGCGCACGAATGGGGTTTGGCTGGCGCGAGGCCAGGAGGTTGATGAAAGACTGGGCAAGCTCCATATTCAGCGGCCGCTTCGCTCCAGAAAAGTCGTTTGGTGATCGCCAACAAGCCAAACATCCTACCTTGCATATCGCATTGGCTGGGGACCCCTTTGCCCCCATGCCGGCTGCACGCAAGCTAGCGGCGATTGTCGGTGGCGAAACCCAGGAAATGTCCGCAACCTACCCTAAGGGAAACCCACACCTCTCCTGGATCAAAAATCCACGCCCAATAATTGCAGTAGTGGATAGCTGGCTGGCTCGGCAACCCGCGACCTCCCCCTAATTAAAAGACAACCCTGCCTGGAGCCATTCGACACTGATTCCAGGCAGGAACTGTTCAGACACTTTTCTAATTACCTGCCTTGAATCCTAAGCGACTCCCTTCCTTGCCAGTTTCTCCTGTCCATGTCCGTTTCTGGCCAGCACCTCTCAAGCTGCCAAGGTATTTTCCCCTCTACCGCCAAACAGGCAAAAAATGATTACCAGAGGATAAACAATGGAAACTACCGACTCAGAACAGTTCAATGCTTTGCACCAAAGCTGCCAGCCTCTCATTTTGCCCAATATTTGGGATGCTGCCAGTGCACAGCTTTGCCAGGCAGCAGGCGCCCGCGCAATTGCCACCAGCAGTGCCGCCCTCGCCTGGTCACTGGGGTACGCCGATGGCGGCAAACTGCCACTAGCGGAGCATCTGGGAGCCATCAAACGTATTCTGCGTGTTTCCCGTGTACCAGTATCCATAGATCTTGAGGACGGCTATAGCGACAACCCCACACAAGTTGCCGAGCTAGTCAGGACCTTAAGCAAACTCGGTGTAGCTGGAATCAATATTGAGGATGGCAACAAAAATCCGCAACTACTGTGTGAAAAAATTACAGCCATTAGATCTATCCTGCAGAAACGACCATTTTTTATTAATGCGCGCACCGATATTTATCTGAATGAGGAAGATAACAACGAAGATTCACTCGTAGAAGTAACTCAAAGACTTACACGATATCAAACTGCAGGAGCCAACGGCGGATTTATTCCGGGCCTAACCTCTTTGGAGGATGCCCATTACCTCACAAAAAATATCTCTATGCCCCTTAATTTAATGTTGTTGCCGGGAATGGAAACACCCCTGCAATATTGGAAGGCTGGTATTCACAGACTCAGTAGTGGGCCAGAACTATTCCTGTCTAGTTATAACCTTTTTTATCAGCTCTCAGGCAATCTAGTAAAGAGTTACTCACCAATAGGAATGTTTGATCATCATCTGGACTATAACCATTTGAATGATGAGGCGATGAAATTATAAAGGCTATCAAATTCGTTCTGAGTACGGATAGCTCTTGAGAAAACCAGCTGCCGACCATTTAATCAAAAAAAGTCAGTAGCTGGCGTATCCAATTAAAATATTAAAAGAATTAGGCATTATTACTTTTACTCAGAAGGTATAACCAATCCCGAGACTGAATTCACTCTTATCATAGGTATATACGTCTCGATTTTCTTCATTATCGATATGTTGGTATTTCCCACTTACACTGAAATTGGGAGTAATCCTGTACTTTGCTCCCATCCAGGAGCGGATCCGGTCTGACTCGCGCTGGTAGGAGTCAACATTACCTTGACTATCCGTAATGCGGTTTTTCTCACCGTAGAGGCTGCGACGATATTCGATTCCGGTGGATAAATGCCATTTTGGAGAAATTTTCCAGTCTAGGTTTCCCCCCAGCGCATGACGTGCAGGGGAGTAACTATAATAATCGCCCCCGATTTTTTCCTGCCCTTCACGGTCATTATCATCGTAACGGTAGAACAATCTTGTCTCAGTAAAAAATACAGGCCGCTGCCAACTAAGTTCAGCGCGCTGGCGCCACCCATCCAGATAAGCATACTCCTCACCCCCTGAGTAATAGCCCGGACTAAATGTGAAACTTACAAGCGAGCGCCCCCAGGCTTTTGCCATCTTTGCCAGCAGTAATGCCTGCCGGCTGACTGGCTCTCCACCTAAGGTAACCATCTCAGCAGCCAGTCCCAGCTCAGTATTCCAACCCAACCATTGACGATCACGGGAAAGAGCCGTACGAACGCTGGCAAGGTCCAAGTTCTCATACTCCTCATATTTTCGTCCAAATCCGTATCCGTGCACCCGCCAGCCATTATTTTTAGTGCCGCTCAGTCGATATTGGCCCCAGGCAAAAAGCTCCGCAAAATTGTCTGCGCCGATCGTTGAATCCGACAAGATTTCATTGTGCAGCGCAAAGGCATTGTCATCGCGGCCAGCGCTTAGACTCATCGTTGCCAGCCAGGGCAACTCCTTTTCGCCACGATTATCTCCAGCTAAATAATTCAAGCGATGAGCAGCCATATTTCGTAACTTTTCCGTAGCAGCGCCCTCTCGTACAATGCGATAGTGCTTCGCCGCTATCAAGTTACGTTTATCACGCTCTGCAGCAAGCGCCAAATTGTAACGTGCCAAATCTCGCCACTTGGCATCATTCAACAAACCATGAAAATAAATTGTGGCCGCGGAATAGCGTTTGAGCTTCATCAGGGTAACACCGATGTTATACCTGAGCTTTGCGGAATTGTTACCAGACTCCACCTCAACTTCAAAGTATTTCAGTGCTTTTTTATATTTCCCCTGTTTGAATGCTTCAGTACCTGTATTGAAAGATTCTCCAGCCGTTACCGCCAATGGAGAAAGTATCAGCTGTGCCAAAAGCACAATTCCACCCAAAGTATTCCGCACCACCATTTACCTCTATAAGTCCTTTTATTGGCCATCCATGCATTCAATCAGCTACGTATCGGAATCCTCTGGCAAGTTCTCTCGGGCCTGCTCAAAAAGAGCATTGAGATCCACTGTAATTTGCTCACGTATATCCGCAGGCAGGCTATCGAGAATGTCCTGCATCATTTGTTCAATGACTCCTTGTATCTCCGCACCAGAGAGTGCGCTTTTTACCGCCTCCTCAATACCCTCACGGGCTGTTTCAGCTGCGCGTAGGGCCTCCTCTCTTGCAGCCTCTGCCGAGAGGCGTGCATTGGCAATTAATTCCTGATGACGAGCCATAGCTTCATTAACTATTCCCTCAAGTTCTTCACTTTCCCGGCCGCCCTCTTCCCGCGCTGCTGCAACAGCGGCCATTACAGCAGCCATGGTTTCCTCGGCAATTTCCTGCAGATTTGGAGGCAATTCGATATTGTTCATCACATCGAGAGCATCCTCAGTTTCCTCAACTACTGTCAGCGTGAGATCCAGATCTGATGGCATGTCCTGCCCCATTACCGACCCCGCATGTAGCACTGCTGCTGTGATACCTACCGCTAATAATCCCTTTTTCCACATTGCCCGTTACCTCCGGCTTTCAGATCAGATCCAATAAATTAGTCATCACACTTTCGAAACTTAAAGCTTGGTTAGGTTTTGACGCAGCAATTTGCTGGACCCGCGATATTTAACCTCAACCAAAATTTCTCCCGCCGCTTTTTCATTCGATATTTTCACTGGTAGTGAAAGACGATTCCTGCCGGCAAAAATATCGGTTTCCCACTGCAAGACTCTTCTGTGCTCATAGCCATCGAATGAAACATTATCTGGTAGCACGATACGGATTATTGCTCCAAGCATTTGCTGTTTACTGTGCAGAACAAAATGCACGGAACGAACTTCCGACAACCTGCTTGGCACTGGCTCCTGGGCTGTGTAATTGGCGACAGGAGACTTGATGCCTGGCAGAAGTACAAACACTGTACTCATGGTGAGAAAAATCAGTGCCACTAACCCAAGGCGCACCAGAGAATCACCAACAATTTTCAACCCAGATATCTCCGCGCGAAATTCAGGACTTCGTTGCTGTAACGCTCTGCGCAATAACCGCATTTCAAAGCCATTATCTGGCTCATCAAGTGGCAATGCACGTAACTGTCGCCGCAATTCATCATCACTTAACAGATTTACAAATTCTCTTTCCGGCATTGGCTTGTCCTCTACCTGTTAACACGGATGAACCTCACCAATGGTTCCCTCAGTAATAATTTTTTTTAATTTTTTATGGGCGCGATGCAAACGCGATTTTACGGTACCAACATTTATTTCGAGGATTTCTGCCACCTCACTGGCGGTGTACCCTTCCACATCGTGTAAAAGCACAACATCACGCCAACCCGGCTCCAACATTAGCAATGCTCGATTCAAAAGGCGCTCAAGATCCAGGTTGCTACAATGCTCAGATCTTCCA
Organism: Microbulbifer variabilis; assembly: GCF_052468405.1. Classification (NCBI taxonomy): domain Bacteria; kingdom Pseudomonadati; phylum Pseudomonadota; class Gammaproteobacteria; order Cellvibrionales; family Microbulbiferaceae; genus Microbulbifer; species Microbulbifer variabilis. The sequence continues at coordinate 4,597,137 of NZ_CP174343.1, read as the reverse complement.
TCGCTGCAGCTTTCTACATCCTGCAAGTCGAAACTTTCATCAATTGGCGATGCGCACTGTCTGCGATAAAGATCCACATAGCGGTGATAAAGCACCTTGACTAACCAAGGCCCCAGGCGTTCGGTTTTCTCTAGGATCGAAACTTTATTTAACAAGCCAGACAATACATCCTGTACCAAGTCTTCCGCGTCTACACGACTCCCCGTCCAGCGATAAGCCATGCGATACATGGTGCGAATATATGGGTAAACCAGGCCAGAGAAATGCTCCTGGCTGGAACGTTTGTGAAACAATGCTTTTGGCCAGGTGTACAAACCACTACCCCCGGATTTCTTGGATAATAAAATCGCACCCAAGTGCCTACAAAAAGAGTGACACTGCGCAAGTAGACGAAAAAATCGAAAAGCGTTCGTTGTGCGAGCTGTGCAAGAAATCTAGCAGCGTAGAAATAAGAAGTAGGGAAAAGGTATATTTACGCGTGAACTTGGGTGACGAAGGAGGGCCCCGGTAGCCTTAGCCGCCGGGGGTAAGTGTGATAAAGGGGCAAAGAGCAGTGCCTAGCTACTGCGTTGACGCACCGCTTCAAACAGGCAGACACCCGTGGCAACTGAAACATTTAAACTGCTAACCTCACCTGCCATAGGAATTTTAATCAGGTGATCACAGTGTTCACGTGTCAATCTGCGTAAGCCGCTACCTTCAGCCCCCATCACCAATGCCAGCGGGCCTGTCAGTTGGCTCTGGTAAACATCCTGCGTAGCCTCCCCCGCCGCACCAAAAATCCACACGCCTGCCTGTTGCAATTGCTGCAAAGTGCGTGCGAGATTAGTCACTGTGACAAAGGGCAGCACTTCAGCAGCTCCACAAGCAACTTTTCGGGCAGTTGGCGTTAGCCCGGCGGACTTATCCTTAGGAGCAATTACCGCATGAACACCAGCTGCCTCAGCGGAGCGCAGACAAGCTCCCAAGTTATGGGGATCTGTTACGCCATCCAGGACCAGCAGGAAAGGTGCCTCACTTTCCTTTTCAAGCTGTTCCAACATCCCCATCAGGAATTTTTCATCGTGGACTTTTGTTTTACCAGCACAAATGGCAATAACGCCCTGATGATTCGCACTCTCATCAACTTTTTCATCCAGGGCACGGCGGTCAACAAAGCGCATGGCAATGTCATTTTTATCCGCCTGTTGAATAATTTTTTGTAAGCGTTGGTCTTTACGGCCACGCAATAACATCAGCTCCCGCACATGCTGTGGGGACCCTTTTAACAACGCCTGCACCGCGTGCAGGCCATACACCAGTTCTTGGCTCAATTTAATCCTCGATCACTATTTCTTTTTGCTTTTAGAAGAAGTTCTCTTCTTCTTTTTTACTTTGCCTGCGCGGGTCTTGGCCTTTTCTGCTTTCTGCGCCGCTTTGCGCGCAGCTACCGCAGGGCGCTTCCCACCTTTACGCGTAGGTGTACGCTTGCTGCCGCGACGCTTGACTGGAATATCTGTTTTTTGTTGATCCCCAGCCTCATCATCTGTCTTTTTCCTCGCAGAAGAAGATTTGCACTGCGCAGACTCCTCAACCAAAACGGTTTCTTTAGAGCCAACTTTACGTTTGCGGAAAGGGGCTACCTCCGTAGAGGTTTCCGCATGCTTAGCCCAGGGGTTAGATACTGCTTTACTTCCCATTTTCTTCTTCTGTTTGCTCCGACGTTCTCGCTCCTGCTGGTGCTCTACCGCCATTTCCATCGCTCGAGCACTAACCCTGGTAGCCTCTTCCTTTTTACTCGCCGCTCTATTTTGTTTACTGCGCGGTATCAACCCCTCAAGGATAAAATCGACCTTACGTTCCTCCAGGTCGACTCTTGCTACCTGTACAGTAACCGAATCGCCAAGGTGATATCGCTTGCCACTGCGCTCACCAATCAGCCGCTGATGAGCCTGCTCAAAGCGATAATAATCCTTCGGTAACGCAGTCACATGAATCAACCCCTCCACATAGAGGTTATCCAATTCAACAAACAAACCGAAACCGGTCACTGCACTGATCACCCCCGGGTAGACTTCGCCTACATGATCCTGCAAATATTCACACTTAAGCCAACTAACCACATCCCGTGTGGCGTCATCAGCGCGTCGCTCAGTCATGGAGCATTGCTCACCAAGCTGTAACATCGCTGGCATATCGTAAGGCAGTATCTGCTCCCGGCCGATAGGCTTGGCACCCGGCACTGCATGAACCTTTTTGGCTACAGCTTGCTCATTGGCGCTTCCATTACGAACCAACCAGCGCAGGGCTCTATGCAACAAGAGGTCGGGATAACGACGGATAGGTGATGTAAAGTGAGCGTAAGCTCGATAATCCAAACCAAAGTGGCCGCGATTTTCCGGCTGGTATACCGCCTGGTTCATGGAGCGCAGCAGCATCACTTGGATAATATGAGCATCTGCACGGCCCTCAATCTGCTCTAGCAACTCCTGGAAATCTCTGGGCTGAGGTTCGGCTCCACCTGGCAGACGCAGCCCCAGCTCCCCCAAGTATTCGCGCAGGTTACTGAGTTTTTCTTCCTTGGGAGCATCGTGCACACGGTAAAGTGAAGGCAGCCCTGATAGTTCCATCAGGTTCGCCGCACAGACATTAGCCGCCAACATGCACTCTTCAATTAGCTTGTGGGCATCATTTCGCTCAACAGGAATAATGCGCTCAATTTTGCGATTACTGTCGAAGAGAATACGGGTTTCGGTTGTCTCAAAATCGATAGCCCCACGACGGTCACGAGCTCCACGTAATGCCAGATACAAGTCATGCAGGTTATCTAGATGCGGAGTAAGAGTCGCAAACTGCTTCCGCGTACCGCTAGCCCGGTTATTGCGTTCTGCGAGTATTTGGCCAACCTGGGTATAGGTAAGGCGGGCATGACTGCGCATCACACCCTCAAAGAAACGGTAATTAAGAATTTCACCGGTTCGATCAATATGCATCTCACACACCATGCACAACCGATCTACCATTGGATTGAGAGAGCAGAGTCCATTGGATAATTTTTCCGGCAACATGGGCACCACAAAATCGGGGAAATACACTGAATTTCCACGACTGTGCGCCTCCTCATCCAAGGCGGAACCAGGGCGCACATAATGAGACACGTCGGCAATTGCCACCAGGAGCTTCCAGCTGTCATCTGCTTGCAACTCGCAGAAGACGGCATCGTCAAAATCTCGTGCGTCTTCACCATCAATAGTTACCAGAGGCAACTGGCGCAGATCTACTCGCGCCCTCTTGTCCTCCTCCAGCACCTCATCAGCAATTGCATCCACCTCTGCCTGAAGAGCGCCGGGCCACGTATGCGGAATTCCGTAGTTGCGAATTGCGACATCAATCTCCATACCCGGCGCCAAGTGATCACCGAGCACCTCAATGACTTCTCCCTGGGGCACACGGTCACGCCCCGGTTGAGTCACGATTTTCACTACCACATACTGGCCGTGTTCCGTCCCCTCGGCATCCTCCGCCGCCACCATAATATCGAGATTAATACGGGGATTGTCAGGCCGCACAAAGCAGATGCCATTTTCCCGATAAAAGCGTCCAGCCAATTGCTCGGTGTTATGTTTAATAACCCGAACCACCGCACCTTCTCGCTTACCACGAAAACCGCCCGGGGTTTCTCGTACCAGGACTTCATCGCCATCAAATACTTTTCGCATCTGCCGGTGAGATAGAAACAAGTCTGTACCGCCATCACCGGGGATAACGAACCCGAAACCATCGCGGTGGCCAATAACACGACCGCGAACCAAGCTCATTTTATCCAGCACACCAAAATCGCCAGCGCGATTACTGGCAATCTGTCCATCACGAGACATAGCAATCAGGCGACGGCGTACCCCTTCCCGACGATCTTCGTCCTGAAGCTCCAAAAGCTCCGCTACTGTCTCCCAAGGCACAGGTCCAGCCTGTTGCTCTAAAAGCTGCAGTAGAAATTCACGACTAGGAACAGGTTTTTCATATTTCTCCGCCTCGCGCTGAGCATGCGGATCAGAAGCAAGGGGCTCTGAGGTATTCTTTTGTGTCAAAACAGCATCCGTTGTTGAGGTAGCCACCAACTATATGGTGACATCCGGAGGTTATCCGGTTAAAGGCAGGCGGCAGAGATAGAGAGTAATTGATCAAGATTTCGCCGCTATTGCACGCATTATAAGCGATTTCGCCAAATTTCCCCTAGCATCAGATGATATGTTGAAATAGGCGCAACAAAACCGTTGACACCCCCCTTCCGGATCCTTATAGTTCGCGTCCTCAACGAAACACACGTTGATTTGCCCAGGTGGCGGAATTGGTAGACGCGCTAGCTTCAGGTGCTAGTGACCTTACGGTCGTGGAGGTTCAAGTCCTCTCCTGGGCACCATAACTCTCTTACAAATCAATGAGTTATGGTGAATTTGGTGCAAAGATGTGGCACCTCTAAAACTCTCATCTCACCCCCTTAAATCACTTTTCCCAAGCTACTTAAAACCAGAAATCTGTACCCTACAGGCCAGAAATCTGCACCTCTTGTTTCCTAAAATCTTTTTAAATTCAATAAGTTACAGGACTTATAAACAAGTCAAAAGAAACAAACAGGGATACAAAGATAAAGAATAAAAAAAAGAATTAAGGAAGGCGGGATATAACCCCCGATGCTTGATGCTTGATGCTTGAAAATTTTGGAGCAACTGATTGGTACAAATGGCGACCAAAAAACCATGCCAAATCAAGCTTAAATATTGTCCGATCTTTTTATTTTAAGTAACGTTCAATTCCACAAACGATTTGACCGGTCAGCGCTAATGAAACTCGTGTGCGCTTCGGGACGATCGATTTAGTGTTAACCCATTAAAGATAAGGATATACATCATGCAGTTAGAGACTGATATCAAAGCCGGCCCTGAAGCTGGAGGCGACCCATGCCCAGGTGGCGGCGAAATTGGTGCAGGTGGTCAATGCGAAACATCGAAATAGGGCTCTAAGGGTTGGCTATCTCGCTATTGCCAACTTACTCAACTCTGCTACCTTCGGGGCCGCGATCCTGGATAGGTTTACGCGGCCCCCACTGCACAATCAGATGGCCACCCGAATCACTTTTGTGGCCTAATTCCGCTCCCAAGCATCCTAAGTCTAATCCTTGAGCACATCGTCTTACATTTTGGTCACTGCAGCTCTTTAAAGTGCTAATTTCTTACAGCGGTACCAAAACAATCAATGAAATAAAACCTTAAAGACGAAATGGGAGATTGAGAATGTGTGTCCAATGTACTGCAGATGCTACCTATCAAAATAATATAAATCGATGGGCCCTTGATGGCCTCCCCTATAGCAAAATGAGCGTTTTGGTCCGCGATCGTGCTGTGACGTATCCAAATACTTTCGTTTTTGTTTTTAAAGATGCAGCAATATTTAATGGTATCCGTAGAACAGTAAAAGTCGATGTTCATTATTACGGAAATAGAATCGAGCCGGGTAGAAAACTGCAAGCATTTGGAGGACTTTGGATAACTGGATTTAACGGGGCAATGAAACCACAGCAGCACGGAGGCGCAATTTTAGAACAGTTAAGCATTGAAATCCCTACTCTTGCACCAAGTGGAGGAATAAGTGCTGTTTATGGAGATCGATATGGTAATCAACCATTACCACATGGATTAAGAAGAGAGAAAATTTATATAAATAATGGATTAATGGGATAGAAGCTATCTGGAAACCAATAATTAAAAGGTATTTCTACAAAACTAGGGGAATTCGTGACAGGTGTGCTGATCTGAGTGCCCCGGTCTGCAGGGGTGCTCAGTACCGCTATGCCCCACTCTCCGGCCGCTAATCTCTCGGTTAGCGGGAGCGCATTTAACAAGTGCTCGGCCTGTTCCCGGTTAAACCGGCTTGATGCGCCGTGGTGTATCGGTGCAATCACAGCCGAGAATATCGTCGTTAATATCTTTGACGTTGGCAATACGGCAACGGGTACTAAACCAGCCGAACCGCTGCCGAAAATTACTAGGTGATTCACAGCGTGTACCTACTCGCCGTCGTCATAAAATAGGGCGTCGTCAAGATCCCGCGCTTGTACCCACCATATACCATCGGCGACTTTGTTTTCTTCCGGGTTTAATTTACGGTAGCTGCGAGGCATAGCTTAGCCCGGCTGCACGTGCGCCCGATAGCTTACCTCCCTTACCCTTTATACCAACAGAAAGCTTGACCCCATTAAACCGTTCGTTTGCTCTGGCATTGATCCCCTAATCACCGCCCTATATCGTGCGCCATATAATTCATAGGGCGGTATCTAACCCCTATAGCCTTCTTTTATTCTGGTGCGCATTAAATAATGGGGTCTTATCGCAAGTCGTATCTCTTATGATACTCCTCAGGTTGCCCAATGGCACCGAGCCGACGCTTTAACTACACCTTCCACAATCAGCTCTTGACCCTTCCAGATGGGGATTGCGGAATAGTTAGAGTTTGCCGGCAACAGCCTAGTCTTTCGCCAGTCAAGAGTTTTGCTGCTCAGTTGGCCATCCATGGAAACCACCACAACATCGCCATGCTCCCTTACTCCTTGGTGCAAATCTGGTGCAATATTTTGCTACTAGCTGCAAACCGCTGATAATCACAAAAGGAAAAAGCCGGTCCTCAAGGGCCGGCTTTTTACTCAGAGAATAACTTTAATTACCGAGATAAATCAGCCCCCTGCACTGCCAGCCAAAGGTACTATCTCACCGACAACGTCAGCAGGTGCCTCGCTGACCCCCTCATCCAGCACTGCATCAAATTCCGAGCCTGGAACAGGTTCACCACCAGCAGAAACTGTAGAGGGCAATAGCTCCCCAGACTTAAGTCGCATCTCAGGAGAGTTCACTGCATCCACACCGCTACTATATGGTTTAACAGCGCTGAAAATTGCCGGGTCAACTTGGGTAAAATCCTCTACCGCATTTTGTACCGCAGATTTCAGCCCTTGAGAGGCCTGAGACCCTGCTATCGATTGAAGCTCATCACCAGTACTGGTAACGGTAGGGACTTGGCCAATAAAGTCCGGCTCATAGTAACTTACTGAATAAATATCCAGAGTGTCAGATACATCCAATCGTAAAGGATTAACTGACTCACCGATAATCGTCCACAGCTTCGTATCTGTGCCTAACTTCACAGTAGAGGCCGTAATATGGGTATCACCATATGTCTCGGCGGTTAGTGCTCCAAAGTTTGAGCTGGCCAATTCCACATTACCCAGGCCTGCATTTATCTCATCAATAACCAGGTCTCCCTGGGATAAAACACTGATATTAATATCTGCACCAGATGTCGCTATAGCAAGGGTATTCACTTCAACTTCAATATTTACATCACCAGCAACAGTCAACTCAGCTCTGCTAGCCTTAAGGCTGCCACCAATAGTATCCGATGAGCTGCTAGTAATATTAATATCGCCTTCACCATCATATCCAAGGCGCATACCACTGGCAGCGAATATGAGTCCGGCCCCATCCAAATTAAAGTTACTGGAATTATCTCCTCCATTTACGAAATCAAAACCTAAATCTGTCTCCAGTGTGAGCGAACCATCGGTATTATCCAGATATTCAAAACCGTCAAATATAAAATTACCTACAAGGTTACCGTTTGAATTTATCTGCCAAGTGGCCCCAGAGAGATTGTATTGGAAGGAGTCATTCCCACTTCCACCGGATAACTGTGTATTTTGAGCACTATCCGCATCTACTTGCACATAGTCATCACCAGCACCCAACGACACAGTACTGATAGTGGTTCCAGCCAATAGCACTGAATCATTGCCTGCCCCTGTATCAATTTCGGTGAGCGTTCCGCCTGACAGTTTGAACTGGTCACCCCCTCCACCAGCAAAAATAGATTCTACACTGCTGAAGATCAGGGTTTCGCCCGCGCTACTGACACTCTGTTGAGAGTCGCTAATATTCCATTCAGCATCTATATCTGCACCATAGATGACATCACTTCCGCTACCGGCAGTTAGACTTTCCAAGCCCTCAAAAGTCACTCCTCCAATGGTCATCGTATCCAGAGCACTGAACAGGTATTCACCGCTTACATCTTGTCCTACATATGTTCCTGCACCTTGAACTAGTTCGAGATTCTCAAAAACTACAGTTAAACTATTTACCAGAGCTTCAGCTCCACCATTTACCAGTGAGTTATTTGAACTTGTTGATGTCCAAACTGCCCCATCTGAGCTAACGGAATCGTTCCCGCCAGCACCATCTATTGTTTCGAGCCCGGTAAAATCAATTCCGGCCACACTGATATCGCCAGTAGAGCCCAACACGAAATCATCATTATCCTCGGTACCTAGCAATAAACTACCCGCACCGGTGGTGTTTACCGTCTCCAAGCCACTGAAGTTAATCCCCGCAGTTTTAAGAGCCTGGGCTCCTTGCAATTCAAAAAGCGCTGAGTCGTTAGTATTTGTCAGGACAGGAGTATTAGCGCTGAAGATGCCGCTAAATATAAGCGAGCCTGCAACAAGCTGATTTTCAGTCTCGGTTAGTGCTAATCCATCACTATAGGTACTGGCATCCAAGCTGTCCTCACCGCCATTGCCATCCACCGCTGACATACCAGTGATGGTCATACCATACACTTCAACATCTCCATCAGACACTAAAGTAAATGCATCTGCATTACCTGTGCCCAACAAATCTGCATTATTTACAGTAAGGGTTTCTACACCAGAAAAACTTATGCTGCTATTAGTGGCCTCGAAATTATTCCCCGCAAGAACCCAGTCTGCACCACTAGCCCCAACAACATTATCACTGCCTCCCTGCGCATCTACACTACCAACGCCGCTAAAGGCAATACCGTAACTTGTAACTGCATTGCTACCATCAACCACAAAATTGTCAGCATTACTGGTGCCGAACAATGTTCCTGTGAGAGCGGTAAAAATGCCATCAAAAATCAAACTCCCGGCCGATACTTGGTTATCAGCTCCAGTAAGAGCAAGACCATCAGCAAAAGAAACTGCATCCAGGCTGTTATTTCCTCCCTGGCCATCCACTGCAGACATTCCAGAGACAACCATTGAATAGGCTTCAACATCGCCATCAGACTGAAGAATAAATGCATCTGCACCGCTACTACCCAACAAGCTGGCATTGACCGCGGTGAGGGACTCTACATTGGAGAAGGTAATACTGCTGTTGCTGGCTTGTTTGCTGGTGCCGGTTAAGAGCCAGTTGGCACCATCGGCACCGATCACACTGTCACTGCCATCCAGGGCATTGATCGTGCTCAAGCCGCTGAAGGCGATACCGTAGCTGCTGGCGGCATTGCTGCCATCAACCACAAAGCTATCGGCATTGTCGGTACCGGTCAGTGCTGCAGTCACCGCACTGACAATGCCGTCGAAGGTCAGGGAGCCCGCGGCCACCTGATTGTTGGTGCCGGTCAGGGTCAGGCCATCGCTATAGGCGCTGGCATTCAGGCTGTCATCGCCACCCTGGCCATCAACAGCGGACATACCACTCACGGTCAGGTCGTAAACCGCAACATCCCCACCGGATTGCAGCACAAATGCATCTGTGCCACTGGTGCCCAGCAGGTTGGCATTGACCGCGGTGAGGGACTCTACATTGGAGAAGGTAATACTGCTGTTGCTGGCTTGTTTGCTGGTGCCGGTTAAGATCCAGTTGGCACCATCGGTACCGATCACACTGTCACTGCCATCCAGGGCATTGATCGTACTCAAGCCGCTGAAGGCGATACCGTAGCTGCTGGCGGCATTGCTGCCATCAACCACAAAGCTATCGGCATTGTCGGTACCGGTCAGTGCTGCAGTCACCGCACTGACAATGCCGTCGAAGGTCAGGGAGCCCGCGGCCACCTGATTGTTGGTGCCGGTCAGGGTCAGGCCATCGCTGTAGGCGCTGGCATTCAGGCTGTCATCGCCACCCTGGCCATCAACAACGGACATACCACTCACGATCAGGTCGTAAACCGCAACATCCCCATTCGATTGCAGGGTGAAGGCATCTACACTCGCTGTGCCCAGCAGGTTGGCATTGACCGCGGTGAGGGACTCTACATTGGAGAAGGTAATACTGCTGTTGCTGGCTTGTTTGCTGGTGCCGGTTAAGGTCCAGTTGGCACCATCGGCGCCGATCACACTGTCACTGCCATCCAGGGCATTGATCGTGCTCAAGCCGCTGAAGGCGATACCGTAGCTGCTGGCGGCATTGCTGCCATCAACCACAAAGCTATCGGCATTGTCGGTACCGGTCAGTGCTGCAGTCACCGCACTGACAATGCCGTCGAAGGTCAGGGAGCCCGCGGCCACCTGATTGTTGGTGCCGGTCAGGGTCAGGCCATCGCTGTAGGCGCTGGCATTCAGGCTGTCATCGCCACCCTGGCCATCAACAACGGACATACCACTCACGGTCAGGTCGTAAACCGCAACATCCCCATTCGATTGCAGGGTGAAGGCATCTACACTCGCTGTGCCCAGCAGGTTGGCATTGACCGCGGTGAGGGACTCTACATTGGAGAAGGTAATACTGCTGTTGCTGGCTTGTTTGCTGGTGCCGGTTAAGGTCCAGTTGGCACCATCGGCGCCGATCACACTGTCACTGCCATCCAGGGCATTGATCGTGCTCAAGCCGCTGAAGGCAATACCGTAGCTGCTGGCGGCATTGCTGCCATCAACCACAAAGCTATCGGCATTGTCGGTACCGGTCAGTGCTGCAGTCACCGCACTGACAATGCCGTCGAAGGTCAGGGAGCCCGCGGCCACCTGATTGTTGGTGCCGGTCAGGGTCAGGCCATCGCTATAGGCGCTGGCATTCAGGCTGTCATCGCCACCCTGGCCATCAACAGCGGACATACCACTCACGGTCAGGTCGTAAACCGCAACATCCCCATTCGATTGCAGGGTGAAGGCATCTACACTCGCTGTGCCCAGCAGGTTGGCATTGACCGCGGTGAGGGACTCTACATTGGAGAAGGTAATACTGCTGTTGCTGGCTTGTTTGCTGGTGCCGGTTAAGGTCCAGTTGGCACCATCGGCGCCGATCACACTGTCACTGCCATCCAGGGCATTGATCGTGCTCAAGCCGCTGAAGGCGATACCGTAGCTGCTGGCGGCATTGCTGCCATCAACCACAAAGCTATCGGCATTGTCGGTACCGGTCAGTGCTGCAGTCACCGCACTGACAATACCGTCGAAGGTCAGGGAGCCCGCGGCCACCTGATTGTTGGTGCCGGTCAGGGTCAGGCCATCGCTATAGGCGCTGGCATTCAGGCTGTCATCGCCACCCTGGCCATCAACAGCGGACATACCACTCACGGTCAGGTCGTAAACCGCAACATCCCCATTCGATTGCAGGGTGAAGGCATCTACACTCGCTGTGCCCAGCAGGTTGGCATTGACCGCGGTGAGGGACTCTACATTGGAGAAGGTAATACTGCTGTTGCTGGCTTGTTTACTGGTGCCGGTTAAGGTCCAGTTGGCACCATCGGCGCCGATCACACTGTCACTGCCATCCAGGGCATTGATCGTGCTCAAGCCGCTGAAGGCGATACCGTAGCTGCTGGCGGCATTGCTGCCATCAACCACAAAGCTATCGGCATTGTCGGTACCGGTCAGTGCTGCAGTCACCGCACTGACAATGCCGTCGAAGGTCAGGGAGCCCGCGGCCACCTGATTGTTGGTGCCGGTCAGGGTCAGGCCATCGCTATAGGCGCTGGCATTCAGGCTGTCATCGCCACCCTGGCCATCAACAACGGACATACCACTCACGGTCAGGTCGTAAACCGCAACATCCCCATTCGATTGCAGGGTGAAGGCATCTACACTCGCTGTGCCCAGCAGGTTGGCATTGACCGCGGTGAGGGACTCTACATTGGAGAAGGTAATACTGCTGTTGCTGGCTTGTTTGCTGGTGCCGGTTAAGGTCCAGTTGGCACCATCGGCGCCGATCACACTGTCACTGCCATCCAGGGCATTGATCGTGCTCAAGCCGCTGAAGGCGATACCGTAGCTGCTGGCGGCATTGCTGCCATCAACCACAAAGCTATCGGCATTGTCGGTACCGGTCAGTGCTGCAGTCACCGCACTGACAATGCCGTCGAAGGTCAGGGAGCCCGCGGCCACCTGATTGTTGGTGCCGGTCAGGGTCAGGCCATCGCTATAGGCGCTGGCATTCAGGCTGTCATCGCCACCCTGGCCATCAACAGCGGACATACCACTCACGGTCAGGTCGTAAACCGCAACATCCCCATTCGATTGCAGGGTGAAGGCATCTACACTCGCTGTGCCCAGCAGGTTGGCATTGACCGCGGTGAGGGACTCTACATTGGAGAAGGTAATACTGCTGTTGCTGGCTTGTTTGCTGGTGCCGGTTAAGGTCCAGTTGGCACCATCGGCGCCGATCACACTGTCACTGCCATCCAGGGCATTGATCGTGCTCAAGCCGCTGAAGGCAATACCGTAGCTGCTGGCGGCATTGCTGCCATCAACCACAAAGCTATCGGCATTGTCGGTACCGGTCAGTGCTGCAGTCACCGCACTGACAATGCCGTCGAAGGTCAGGGAGCCCGCGGCCACCTGATTGTTGGTGCCGGTCAGGGTCAGGCCATCGCTATAGGCGCTGGCATTCAGGCTGTCATCGCCACCCTGGCCATCAACAGCGGACATACCACTCACGGTCAGGTCGTAAACCGCAACATCCCCATTCGATTGCAGGGTGAAGGCATCTACACTCGCTGTGCCCAGCAGGTTGGCATTGACCGCGGTGAGGGACTCTACATTGGAGAAGGTAATACTGCTGTTGCTGGCTTGTTTGCTGGTGCCGGTTAAGGTCCAGTTGGCACCATCGGCGCCGATCACACTGTCACTGCCATCCAGGGCATTGATCGTGCTCAAGCCGCTGAAGGCGATACCGTAGCTGCTGGCGGCATTGCTGCCATCAACCACAAAGCTATCGGCATTGTCGGTACCGGTCAGTGCTGCAGTCACCGCACTGACAATACCGTCGAAGGTCAGGGAGCCCGCGGCCACCTGATTGTTGGTGCCGGTCAGGGTCAGGCCATCGCTATAGGCGCTGGCATTCAGGCTGTCATCGCCACCCTGGCCATCAACAACGGACATACCACTCACGATCAGGTCGTAAACCGCAACATCCCCACCGGATTGCAGCACAAATGCATCTGTGCCACTGGTGCCCAGCAGGTTGGCATTGACTGCAGTGAGGGACTCTACATTGGAGAAGGTAATACTGCTGTTGCTGGCTTGTTTACTGGTGCCGGTTAAGATCCAGTTGGCACCATCGGCGCCGGTTACGCTGTCACTACCACCCTTTGCATCCACACTACTGATACTACTGAAAGCAATTTTATTAGCCGTCAGCGCATTCAGGCCTGTGACTACAAAAGTGTCACTATTACCTGAGCCTTCCAGGCTACCCCCGCTGATACTGTCGATACCGCTAAAGTCGATCAAACTTGTGGAGGCTTCGTTATCGACTCCGGTCAGAGTCACAACTCCCAATGCCACAACACTATCGGTACCTGAACCTGCATTGACAGTGCTCAGCCCACTAAAGCTGATGTCCGCAACATCCAGGGCACTGTTGCCGGTAATCTCAAAGGCATCGATACCACTGCTGCCGGTCAACGTCGCGGTCACCGCACTGACGATACCGTCAAAGGTCAGGGTGCCTGATTCAGCAGTGACTTGATTCACTGCGCCTGTCAACGCCAGGCCATCGCTGTAAGCGCTGGCATTCAGGCTGTCATCGCCACCCTGGCCATCAACAGCGGACATACCACTCACGGTCAGGTCGTAAACCGCAACATCCCCATTCGATTGCAGGGTGAAGGCATCTACACTCGCTGTGCCCAGCAGGTTGGCATTAACCGCGGTGAGGGACTCTACATTGGAGAAGGTAATACTGCTGTTGCTGGCTTGTTTGCTGGTGCCGGTTAAGGTCCAGTTGGCACCATCGGCGCCGATCACACTGTCACTGCCATCCAGGGCATTGATCGTGCTCAAGCCGCTGAAGGCGATACCGTAGCTGCTGGCGGCATTGCTGCCATCAACCACAAAGCTATCGGCATTGTCGGTACCGGTCAGTGCTGCAGTCACCGCACTGACAATACCGTCGAAGGTCAGGGAGCCCGCGGCCACCTGATTGTTGGTGCCGGTCAGGGTCAGGCCATCGCTATAGGCGCTGGCATTCAGGCTGTCATCGCCACCCTGGCCATCAACAGCGGACATACCACTCACGGTCAGGTCGTAAACCGCAACATCCCCATTCGATTGCAGGGTGAAGGCATCTACACTCGCTGTGCCCAGCAGGTTGGCATTGACCGCGGTGAGGGACTCTACATTGGAGAAGGTAATACTGCTGTTGCTGGCTTGTTTACTGGTGCCGGTTAAGGTCCAGTTGGCACCATCGGCGCCGATCACACTGTCACTGCCATCCAGGGCATTGATCGTGCTCAAGCCGCTGAAGGCGATACCGTAGCTGCTGGCGGCATTGCTGCCATCAACCACAAAGCTATCGGCATTGTCGGTACCGGTCAGTGCTGCAGTCACCGCACTGACAATGCCGTCGAAAGTCAGGGAGCCCGCGGCCACCTGATTGTTGGTGCCGGTCAGGGTCAGGCCATCGCTATAGGCGCTGGCATTCAGGCTGTCATCGCCACCCTGGCCATCAACAACGGACATACCACTCACGGTCAGGTCGTAAACCGCAACATCCCCATTCGATTGCAGGGTGAAGGCATCTACACTCGCTGTGCCCAGCAGGTTGGCATTGACCGCGGTGAGGGACTCTACATTGGAGAAGGTAATACTGCTGTTGCTGGCTTGTTTGCTGGTGCCGGTTAAGGTCCAGTTGGCACCATCGGCGCCGATCACACTGTCACTGCCATCCAGGGCATTGATCGTGCTCAAGCCGCTGAAGGCGATACCGTAGCTGCTGGCGGCATTGCTGCCATCAACCACAAAGCTATCGGCATTGTCGGTACCGGTCAGTGCTGCAGTCACCGCACTGACAATGCCGTCGAAGGTCAGGGAGCCCGCGGCCACCTGATTGTTGGTGCCGGTCAGGGTCAGGCCATCGCTATAGGCGCTGGCATTCAGGCTGTCATCGCCACCCTGGCCATCAACAGCGGACATACCACTCACGGTCAGGTCGTAAACCGCAACATCCCCATTCGATTGCAGGGTGAAGGCATCTACACTCGCTGTGCCCAGCAGGTTGGCATTGACCGCGGTGAGGGACTCTACATTGGAGAAGGTAATACTGCTGTTGCTGGCTTGTTTGCTGGTGCCGGTTAAGGTCCAGTTGGCACCATCGGCGCCGATCACACTGTCACTGCCATCCAGGGCATTGATCGTGCTCAAGCCGCTGAAGGCAATACCGTAGCTGCTGGCGGCATTGCTGCCATCAACCACAAAGCTATCGGCATTGTCGGTACCGGTCAGTGCTGCAGTCACCGCACTGACAATGCCGTCGAAGGTCAGGGAGCCCGCGGCCACCTGATTGTTGGTGCCGGTCAGGGTCAGGCCATCGCTATAGGCGCTGGCATTCAGGCTGTCATCGCCACCCTGGCCATCAACAGCGGACATACCACTCACGGTCAGGTCGTAAACCGCAACATCCCCATTCGATTGCAGGGTGAAGGCATCTACACTCGCTGTGCCCAGCAGGTTGGCATTGACCGCGGTGAGGGACTCTACATTGGAGAAGGTAATACTGCTGTTGCTGGCTTGTTTGCTGGTGCCGGTTAAGGTCCAGTTGGCACCATCGGCGCCGATCACACTGTCACTGCCATCCAGGGCATTGATCGTGCTCAAGCCGCTGAAGGCGATACCGTAGCTGCTGGCGGCATTGCTGCCATCAACCACAAAGCTATCGGCATTGTCGGTACCGGTCAGTGCTGCAGTCACCGCACTGACAATACCGTCGAAGGTCAGGGAGCCCGCGGCCACCTGATTGTTGGTGCCGGTCAGGGTCAGGCCATCGCTATAGGCGCTGGCATTCAGGCTGTCATCGCCACCCTGGCCATCAACAACGGACATACCACTCACGGTCAGGTCGTAAACCGCAACATCCCCATTCGATTGCAGGGTGAAGGCATCTACACTCGCTGTGCCCAGCAGGTTGGCATTGACCGCGGTGAGGGACTCTACATTGGAGAAGGTAATATTGCTGTTGCTGGCTTGTTTGCTGGTGCCGGTTAAGATCCAGTTGGCACCATCGGCGCCAGTTACGCTGTCGGCACCATCCTTCGCATCAATATCCCCACTAAAACCAGTGAAGCTGATGCTGTTCGCGGTGACATTGGTATTGCTAACCACGACGAAGGTATCTGCATTCGCAGAACCCTCCAGGCTACCGCCAGTAACACTGTCGATACCGCTAAAATCAATCAAACTTGTGGAGGCTTCGTTATCGACTCCGGTCAGAGTCACAACTCCCAATGCCACAACACTATCGGTACCTGAACCTGCATTGACAGTGCTCAGCCCACTAAAGCTGATGTCCGCAACATCCAGGGCATTGTTGCCGGTAATCTCAAAGGCATCGACACCACTGCTGCCGGTCAACGTCGCGGTCACCGCGCTGGCGATACCGTCAAAAGTCAGAGTGCCTGATTCAGCAGTGACTTGATTCACTGCGCCTGTCAACGCCAGGCCATCGCTGTAAGCACTGGCATTCAGGCTGTCATCGCCGCCATTGCCGTCCACAGCAGACATACCACTCACGGTCAGGTCGTAAACCGCAACATCCCCACCGGATTGCAGCACAAATGCATCTGTGCCACTGGTGCCCAGCAGGTTGGCATTGACTGCAGTGAGGGACTCTACATTGGAGAAGGTAATACTGCTGTTGCTGGCTTGTTTACTGGTGCCGGTTAAGATCCAGTTGGCACCATCGGCGCCGGTTACGCTGTCACTACCACCCTTTGCATCCACACTACTGATACTGCTGAAAGCAATTTTATTAGCCGTCAGCGCATTCAGGCCTGTGACTACAAAAGTGTCACTATTACCTGAGCCTTCCAGGCTACCCCCGCTGATACTGTCGATACCGCTAAAGTCGATCAAACTTGTGGAGGCTTCGTTATCGACTCCGGTCAGAGTCACAACTCCCAATGCCACAACACTATCGGTACCTGAACCTGCATTGACAGTGCTCAGCCCACTAAAGCTGATGTCCGCAACATCCAGGGCACTGTTGCCGGTAATCTCAAAGGCATCGATACCACTGCTGCCGGTCAACGTCGCGGTCACCGCACTGACGATACCGTCAAAGGTCAGGGTGCCTGATTCAGCAGTGACTTGATTCACTGCGCCTGTCAACGCCAGGCCATCGCTGTAAGCGCTGGCATTCAGGCTATCATCGCCACCCTGGCCATCAACAGCAGACATACCACTCACGGTCAGGTCGTAAACCGCAACATCCCCACCGGATTGCAGCACAAATGCATCTGTACCACTGGTGCCCAGCAGATTGGCATTGACCGCGGTGAGGGACTCTACATTGGAGAAGGTAATACTGCTGTTGCTGGCTTGTTTGCTGGTGCCGGTTAAGATCCAGTTGGCACCATCGGCGCCGATCACACTGTCACTGCCATCCAGGGCATTGATCGTGCTCAAGCCGCTGAAGGCAATACCGTAGCTGCTGGCGGCATTGCTGCCATCAACCACAAAGCTATCGGCATTGTCGGTACCGGTCAGTGCTGCAGTCACCGCACTGACAATGCCGTCGAAGGTCAGGGAGCCCGCGGCCACCTGATTGTTGGTGCCGGTCAGGGTCAGGCCATCGCTATAGGCGCTGGCATTCAGGCTGTCATCGCCACCCTGGCCATCAACAGCGGACATACCACTCACGGTCAGGTCGTAAACCGCAACATCCCCATTCGATTGCAGGGTGAAGGCATCTACACTCGCTGTGCCCAGCAGGTTGGCATTGACCGCGGTGAGGGACTCTACATTGGAGAAGGTAATACTGCTGTTGCTGGCTTGTTTGCTGGTGCCGGTTAAGGTCCAGTTGGCACCATCGGCACCGATCACACTGTCACTGCCATCCAGGGCATTGATCGTGCTCAAGCCGCTGAAGGCGATACCGTAGCTGCTGGCGGCATTGCTGCCATCAACCACAAAGCTATCGGCATTGTCGGTACCGGTCAGTGCTGCAGTCACCGCACTGACAATACCGTCGAAGGTCAGGGAGCCCGCGGCCACCTGATTGTTGGTGCCGGTCAGGGTCAGGCCATCGCTATAGGCGCTGGCATTCAGGCTGTCATCGCCACCCTGGCCATCAACAACGGACATACCACTCACGGTCAGGTCGTAAACCGCAACATCCCCATTCGATTGCAGGGTGAAGGCATCTACACTCGCTGTGCCCAGCAGGTTGGCATTGACCGCGGTGAGGGACTCTACATTGGAGAAGGTAATACTGCTGTTGCTGGCTTGTTTGCTGGTGCCGGTTAAGATCCAGTTGGCACCATCGGCGCCAGTTACGCTGTCGGCACCATCCTTCGCATCAATATCCCCACTAAAACCAGTGAAGCTGATGCTGTTCGCGGTGACATTGGTATTGCTAACCACGACGAAGGTATCTGCATTCGCAGAACCCTCCAGGCTACCGCCAGTAACACTGTCGATACCGCTAAAATCAATCAAACTTGTGGAGGCTTCGTTATCGACTCCGGTCAGAGTCACAACTCCCAATGCCACAACACTATCGGTACCTGAACCTGCATTGACAGTGCTCAGCCCACTAAAGCTGATGTCCGCAACATCCAGGGCATTGTTGCCGGTAATCTCAAAGGCATCGACACCACTGCTGCCGGTCAACGTCGCGGTCACCGCGCTGGCGATACCGTCAAAAGTCAGAGTGCCTGATTCAGCAGTGACTTGATTCACTGCGCCTGTCAACGCCAGGCCATCGCTGTAAGCACTGGCATTCAGGCTGTCATCGCCGCCATTGCCGTCCACAGCAGACATACCACTCACGGTCAGGTCGTAAACCGCAACATCCCCACCGGATTGCAGCACAAATGCATCTGTGCCACTGGTGCCCAGCAGGTTGGCATTGACTGCAGTGAGGGACTCTACATTGGAGAAGGTAATACTGCTGTTGCTGGCTTGTTTACTGGTGCCGGTTAAGATCCAGTTGGCACCATCGGCGCCGGTTACGCTGTCACTACCACCCTTTGCATCCACACTACTGATACTGCTGAAAGCAATTTTATTAGCCGTCAGCGCATTCAGGCCTGTGACTACAAAAGTGTCACTATTACCTGAGCCTTCCAGGCTACCCCCGCTGATACTGTCGATACCGCTAAAGTCGATCAAACTTGTGGAGGCTTCGTTATCGACTCCGGTCAGAGTCACAACTCCCAATGCCACAACACTATCGGTACCTGAACCTGCATTGACAGTGCTCAGCCCACTAAAGCTGATGTCCGCAACATCCAGGGCACTGTTGCCGGTAATCTCAAAGGCATCGATACCACTGCTGCCGGTCAACGTCGCGGTCACCGCACTGACGATACCGTCAAAGGTCAGGGTGCCTGATTCAGCAGTGACTTGATTCACTGCGCCTGTCAACGCCAGGCCATCGCTGTAAGCGCTGGCATTCAGGCTATCATCGCCACCCTGGCCATCAACAGCAGACATACCACTCACGGTCAGGTCGTAAACCGCAACATCCCCACCGGATTGCAGCACAAATGCATCTGTGCCATTGGTGCCCAGCAGATTGGCATTGACTGCAGTGAGGGACTCTACATTGGAGAAGGTAATACTGCTGTTGCTGGCTTGTTTGCTGGTGCCGGTTAAGGTCCAGTTGGCACCATCGGCGCCGATCACACTGTCACTGCCATCCAGGGCATTGATCGTGCTCAAGCCGCTGAAGGCAATACCGTAGCTGCTGGCGGCATTGCTGCCATCAACCACAAAGCTATCGGCATTGTCGGTACCGGTCAGTGCTGCAGTCACCGCACTGACAATGCCGTCGAAGGTCAGGGAGCCCGCGGCCACCTGATTGTTGGTGCCGGTCAGGGTCAGGCCATCGCTATAGGCGCTGGCATTCAGGCTGTCATCGCCACCCTGGCCATCAACAGCGGACATACCACTCACGGTCAGGTCGTAAACCGCAACATCCCCATTCGATTGCAGGGTGAAGGCATCTACACTCGCTGTGCCCAGCAGGTTGGCATTGACCGCGGTGAGGGACTCTACATTGGAGAAGGTAATACTGCTGTTGCTGGCTTGTTTGCTGGTGCCGGTTAAGGTCCAGTTGGCACCATCGGCACCGATCACACTGTCACTGCCATCCAGGGCATTGATCGTGCTCAAGCCGCTGAAGGCGATACCGTAGCTGCTGGCGGCATTGCTGCCATCAACCACAAAGCTATCGGCATTGTCGGTACCGGTCAGTGCTGCAGTCACCGCACTGACAATGCCGTCGAAAGTCAGGGAGCCCGCGGCCACCTGATTGTTGGTGCCGGTCAGGGTCAGGCCATCGCTGTAGGCGCTGGCATTCAGGCTGTCATCGCCACCCTGGCCATCAACAACGGACATACCACTCACGGTCAGGTCGTAAACCGCAACATCCCCATTCGATTGCAGGGTGAAGGCATCTACACTCGCTGTGCCCAGCAGGTTGGCATTGACCGCGGTGAGGGACTCTACATTGGAGAAGGTAATACTGCTGTTGCTGGCTTGTTTGCTGGTGCCGGTTAAGATCCAGTTGGCACCATCGGCGCCAGTTACGCTGTCGGCACCATCCTTCGCATCAATATCCCCACTAAAACCAGTGAAGCTGATGCTGTTCGCGGTGACATTGGTATTGCTAACCACGACGAAGGTATCTGCATTCGCAGAACCCTCCAGGCTACCGCCAGTAACACTGTCGATACCGCTAAAATCAATCAAACTTGTGGAGGCTTCGTTATCGACTCCGGTCAGAGTCACAACTCCCAATGCCGCAACACTATCGGTACCTGAACCTGCATTGACAGTGCTCAGCCCACTAAAGCTGATGTCCGCAACATCCAGGGCATTGTTGCCGGTAATCTCAAAGGCATCGACACCACTGCTGCCGGTCAACGTCGCGGTCACCGCGCTGGCGATACCGTCAAAAGTCAGGGTGCCTGATTCAGCAGTGACTTGGTTCACTGCGCCTGTCAACGCCAGGCCATCGCTGTAAGCGCTGGCATCCAGGCTATCGCTATCGCCATTGCCGTTTACGGAGGACATGCCGGAAACCGTCAGCTCATAAGCTTTTACATTCCCATCGGCCTGTAAAATAAATGCATCTGCATTCGTTGTACCCACAAGACCTGCATTCGTCGCTGTGAGGTTTTCGACATTGCTAAAGGTGATCCCGCTATTTTTTGCTTGATAGTCGGTACCAGTGAGTTCCCAGTTAACACCGTCTGCGCCAGTTACGCTGTCGGCACCATCCTTCGCATCAATATCCCCACTAAAGCCAGTGAAGCTGATGCTGTTCGCGGTGACATTGGTATTGCTAACCACGACGAAGGTATCTGCATTCGCAGAACCCTCCAGGCTACCGCCAGTAACACTGTCGATACCGCTAAAATCAATCAAACTTGTGGAGGCTTCGTTATCGACTCCGGTCAGAGTCACAACTCCCAATGCCACAACACTATCGGTACCTGAACCTGCATTGACAGTGCTCAGCCCACTAAAGCTGATGTCCGCAACATCCAGGGCACTGTTGCCGGTAATCTCAAAGGCATCGATACCACTGCTGCCGGTCAACGTCGCGGTCACCGCGCTGGCGATACCGTCAAAAGTCAGGGTGCCTGATTCAGCAGTGACTTGGTTCACTGCGCCTGTCAACGCCAGGCCATCGCTGTAAGCGCTGGCATCCAGGCTATCGCTATCGCCATTGCCGTTCACGGAGGACATGCCGGAAACCGTCAGCTCATAAGCTTTTACATTCCCATCGGCCTGTAAAATAAATGCATCTGCATTCGTTGTACCCACAAGACCTGCATTCGTCGCTGTGAGGTTTTCGACATTGCTAAAGGTGATCCCGCTATTTTTTGCTTGATAGTCGGTACCAGTGAGTTCCCAGTTAACACCGTCTGCGCCAGTTACGCTGTCGGCACCATCCTTCGCATCAATATCCCCACTAAAGCCAGTGAAGCTGATGCTGTTCGCGGTGACATTGGTATTGCTAACCACGACGAAGGTATCTGCATTCGCAGAACCCTCCAGGCTACCGCCAGTAACACTGTCGATACCGCTAAAATCAATCAAACTTGTGGAGGCTTCGTTATCGACTCCGGTCAGAGTCACAACTCCCAATGCCGCAACACTATCGGTACCTGAACCTGCATTGACAGTGCTCAGCCCACTAAAGCTGATGTCCGCAACATCCAGGGCATTGTTGCCGGTAATCTCAAAGGCATCGACACCACTGCTGCCGGTCAACGTCGCGGTCACCGCGCTGGCGATACCGTCAAAAGTCAGGGTGCCTGATTCAGCAGTGACTTGGTTCACTGCGCCTGTCAACGCCAGGCCATCGCTGTAAGCGCTGGCATCCAGGCTATCGCTATCGCCATTGCCGTTTACGGAGGACATGCCGGAAACCGTCAGCTCATAAGCTTTTACATTCCCATCGGCCTGTAAAATAAATGCATCTGCATTCGTTGTACCCACAAGACCTGCATTCGTCGCTGTGAGGTTTTCGACATTGCTAAAGGTGATCCCGCTATTTTTTGCTTGATAGTCGGTACCAGTGAGTTCCCAGTTAACACCGTCTGCGCCAGTTACGCTGTCGGCACCATCCTTCGTATCAATATCCCCACTAAAACCAGTGAAGCTGATGCTGTTCGCGGTGACATTGGTATTGCTAACCACGACGAAGGTATCTGCATTCGCAGAACCCTCCAGGCTACCGCCAGTAACACTGTCGATACCGCTAAAATCGATCAAACTTGTGGAGGCTTCGTTATCGACTCCGGTCAGAGTCACAACTCCCAATGCCGCAACACTATCGGTACCTGAACCTGCATTGACAGTGCTCAGCCCACTAAAGCTGATGTCCGCAACATCCAGGGCATTGTTGCCGGTAATCTCAAAGGCATCGACACCACTGCTGCCGGTCAACGTCGCGGTCACCGCGCTGGCGATACCGTCAAAAGTCAGGGTGCCTGATTCAGCAGTGACTTGGTTCACTGCGCCTGTCAACGCCAGGCCATCGCTGTAAGCGCTGGCATCCAGGCTATCGCTATCGCTATCGCCATTGCCGTTCACGGAGGACATGCCGGAAACCGTCAGCTCATAAGCTTTTACATTCCCATCGGCCTGTAAAATAAATGCATCTGCATTCGTTGTACCCACAAGACCTGCATTCGTCGCTGTGAGATTTTCGACATTGCTAAAGGTGATCCCGCTATTTTTTGCTTGATAGTCGGTACCAGTGAGTTCCCAGTTAATACCGTCTGCGCCAGTTACGCTGTCGGTGCCATCCCCCAAATCAACCTTCTCCACCCCAGAAAAAGAGATAGCATCGATAGAAAAAGATTTAGTTCCATTGACTATTAAGGAATCGGCGCTATCTGATAGGGTAAACAAGTCGTCACCACTGTTAGCTACAACGGTCCCGGAGTTTGTGACTGTGATATCACCAAGTTCATTAATCGTATTGTCATCTGTACCACCAACCGAGAGAGAGAAGTCGGAAACAGTAATTGAACCTTCATTGGTAAACGACCCTCCAGCATTAACTGTCAGGCCACCATTTACTGCTGAAACTGTAACTCCATTATCAATTTTTACACCGCTATACGAGGTCAGCGTCAAAGTATGAGCCGTAGTCCATGCAATGGAGTCAGCAACAAGAATTCCATCTGAAAAATCACCGCCAGATGGGGTTACAGGTCCACCGGGACCTGAACCATTATTAGCATCAGTAACACTGATCTCTATATTATTATTCGCCAGTGCACTTACTACAGCTGAAACCGAAACACAATTGTTTGTGACACAAGGATCGTCAGTAATTTCCATCCAGCCTGGATCCAGTAGCCAGTTACCCGTTTCTCCATCACCATGGCTCAATGTGGATACAAACATATCCTCTTCATCAAGATGAAGGTATTGCTTACCAGAAGTTTCTACTAAACCACCATCACCGCCAGCAGCCCCTGACTCCGCCAGGATAGTCCCGCCAAACTCCGTAGTAATATCGGACCATACGATGACCTTGCCACCCTTAGCATTTCCAATACCACTCGCATTAATATTTGCCTCACTTGTGACCGTCGTAAATTCGGCATTGCGAATTTCGGGATTTACTCCTTGATAATCTCCCCCGATAAGTACCTCACCGCCGGAATCTGTACCACGAGCATCAATATCGCCTGCAAGGAAAACCTCGTCACCTAACACCGCAACATAACCACCATTTCCGGAATTACCCGTAACACTTATTTGTCCGGTGTGCTCAGCAGTATCACCCTCTAATACAATTTCACCACCAGCTATGCCTGAGGCATCTAAAGTTCCACTGTTGGCAACACCACTACCAGAACCAAATAAGCGAATTTTTCCCCCGCTGGTATCAATGCCTTTTGCCTTTATCGTACCTTCATTATTTACTGCAGCTGTAAATAGATCACCAGAGACGCTAGCCTCCATTAATACTTGCGCGCCCTCAATAGCTCCTTCATTTAGTACGGCACTATCTACACCCAGATCATTCTCCATGACCTCTTTAGTAATTTTGAGACCAATAAGCCCATCCGCATCGAATGTGAGTAATGCTTCATCAGCCGCAGCCAAACTAACCAGCTCTGCACTAATCAACCCTGAAGATGCATTGGTAACCTGTTTTCCTACCAATAGCGCACTGGATGCATTAATTACCCCACGGTTTACGACAATGCCCGATGAACCATCTTCACCCTGGAAAATAAAATCCCCATTCATGAAGTCTTCTGGACTCATATCAAGCCCAGAAGCGGTGATGGCACCTACATTCACTGTTGCAGTTTCAGTAAAAAGCACTCCTCGCGGATTAACAAGAATTACATGTCCATTCGCCTCAATTGATCCGTGAATCGTAGTTGGATCCTGCCCTAAAATACGGTTAAGTACGATGGATGAGGAATCAGGTTGTAAAAACTTGACCAGTTCTTCCGGGCTTAGGTTAAATGATTCCCAATCTATCGATAGCAAATCAGTGACCTGATCGATTGTTGTGGTTGAACCATCTACATCAATCGTACCTTCACCTCCGGTCACTACACCGCCCTCAGGACCCGCATAAGCCATGGGGCTCAAAATCCCCGCAAGCACACCAGCATAAGCAAGGCTTGATAATTTTATTGCAGTTACTAATCTTCTTACTTCAAGCGTTTTCTTTTTAGCTTTCATACCAGAACCCTGCGAAGAGGAACTTTGTTTTCGTTAGTAATTCAGAAATTTAATAATTAGTTATAAAAAATTGAAAAATCAGCATAAACCGTTGGCTCATCTTCACCAACAGCAATATTTGTTATCGAGGTACTCGACATAATTGGCCAAGCCATAGAAACTTTGCTTGAGAACCGATCATCCCAACTGAACTTGAAGAGTACACCCGCCCCAGAGAACCTGGCCCAATCATCATCAAGTGTTTCTTCGTAGTTATTAACAAAGCCATAACCAACATCTGCTATAAGGGCAACCTGTACAATGTCGTTTAAGCGCTGCCCGAAAAGAACCGGATTGATCGCTTCAGGAAAATTCACGTACCACTCTGCAGATAAGACCGCTCCTTTATCAGCGGAAAAATCCCTCACTGCAAATGCTCGTACACCATTAGCCCCACCCAATGACATCTGTTCAAACCCGGGTAAGTTGCTTTCGCTATATTGTGCTCGTCCTTTCAGGATAAGTCTTGATTGCTCATCTATAAAAGGCATAGGAAGAAAAAGCAAAGAGCTGGTATTGATCGCCACTTTATTAAAATCATCCCCTCTGCCAGCTTCAACATCATTCTGATGCTCACCATATTGAAGATTCACATTCATTATATTCAACATGGAAAAAAGGCCATTAGAGAGACTATCCAAATAAACACCAACCTCACCGCCATAAACATGATCGTTTGTAAAAGCAATCGCCCCCTCAAGCTCAGATTCCTTCTCTGTTATTCCGAAAGAGCCTGTCAAATTGAAATCCCGAGAGCGACGGAATTTATGATCTAGAGAAACGGCATAACTTTTATTGACACCGGATATATTGAGTGCATTGATGACATTTTCCTTATTTTCTTCATCGTAGAGATTAAACTCATTATGATCTGCCGAAATCTCTAGTCTGGTACGAGGAGAAAATACAGGGAAACTATATCTAATTTGACCCAAATCAGAACCAAGCTTTTCATCCGTTTCAAGAGCAGATTTTAAATAGCTTACCGTTAACGCATCTCCTATACCCAGTGGATTCAGCCAATCAACCGTGGCATAGGCTCTTTCATTACCTGTATAAAGAGAACCATGATTATCCAACCTTAAAGAAGCCTTATAAGAGCTTGTTTCACGCGCTTTCAAATTAAGTTTGGTTTCTCCAGGATTATCACCAGCGCTAAAATACCCAGTAACATTTAGGCCCGGTAGATCATTGAGAAGGTATAACCCCTCCTCAATACTTTCATGGTTCACCAATTCCCCTCTTTGGCCTTCGAAAGGCTCTGCAAGTTGATCCAGGGCGTAACGCTCATTATCTTCAGCAACAACCTGTCCCAGCAGCCCCTCCTGAACAGTGAGAGTAACTACACCATTTTCAACGTCTTGCGCAGGTATTTGTACTTGAGCAAGGAACAAACCTTGACGGCGATAAAAGTTAGTAAGTTCTGCAGCTATATCTTCCAGGTCCCCATAACTTAGTCCACGTTCCTTATTTTGCTTCTCTATAACACTGACCAGCTTTTTTAATTCTGCAGGGCCAAGGCCTCCCGGATTAAATTGGGCATTCATGTTCCCCAGTAAGATAGCCAGCTCTTCCAAATTTTCTACGGTATATCCACTGGCAAGAATCTTATCTTCCTTCATATATTTAATGCGCAAATCCTCAGCCATCTTCTCGATGGTGGTGCGCTCAATACCAAATTCTGGATACTCTTCTAACCTGTGAAACCGAAACTCTTTGACAGTAATACGTGGCCCTTGATTACGCTGGGAAATTTCGGGGATTTCAGTATTAAGGTTTGGGTCCTCCGCCTCAAAAGTCCGCTGGAGATAGTCTTTTGTTACATCTACTTCGCTAACAGTTGGTGTATTTTGATCGAATGCCTGCCTTACACGACTTCGAAAGCTGGAGTCCTCCTCCTGAGCTTTAGCAGGCATTTGCAGTAGCATAAAACCGGCACTAATAAAGAGTGCCAGTTTGCTTTGTTTGAGCCAGAACATAACTCCCCCAAATAAAATTCTTATTTATTTGCCCCCCTGAACTTCTAATTGGGAAAGGCCGAATTACAATTATTTAGTTAACATCCCTAACGATGCGAAACCCTGTAAATTCATCTGCCTGACCATTATGGAGCCGCTTTGTTGTAGCCAGGCAGCGACTCATGGGGTCCAAGCGATTACCCCCTAAGGCCAGCAACTCACCATCGGTGCCACGTGCCCACTCCTGCACATTGCCGACTGAATTCACCAAGCCAAACCTATTAGAAGAGCCGGATTGCGCTGGGACAAATTCAGCTCCCTTCTCGATACCACCATATTTAAGGTGGCAATTTCGATCAGCCAGCTCTTCCTGACCATTCGCACTGGCTGCGGCAAACCATTCCTGCTCGGTGGGTAGACGGTAACTATAACCAGTTTCGTCGCTTAACCAACTTAGGTATGCCTCTGCACTAGTTAATAACACGTTATTAGCTGGCATATTGTCGGCACCGAATTCCAGCGAATTACACTGCTTAGTGATACTGCAGAATTGCTTCAAATCAAGATTACTTATTTCATATTTACCAACAGCAAGAGGCCTGCCACTTACACCTTTGATAACGACCATCGCCGGGCCTTTGCTACCATCTGCAAGACGATCACGACAACTGTAGCGATCTCCTCTACCGCCACTTCCTGGTACCAGGTGCCCACAGAAGTCCAGCTTGAGCTCTTTCAGAGGCTGATAGCTGGGGAGAAGCGCCCTAAACTCATCCACCAGAGCCTCTGTTTGGGTCGGGTCTTTTGCACCCAGATTGGAAGCACAGGTACTGAGTTCTTCACCGATAACCGGACGAATCTGCTGGGCCTTGATATTGTCCACTTTCGCGAGCTGGGAAAGTTGCGCCCCAATAGCCCCCACATTCATATCAAAGCTGCAAGTCAGAACCGCTTCCATCTCATTGAGAATCGCATCTACCTGTTTCTGCTTGATTGTAGCCAGACGACGACGCTCGGCCCGCTCTTCTTGTAAGCGCAGGCGCTCCGCTTCTCGCTCAGCCTCCAAACGCTCAGCTTCAAGACGTGCCTGTAAATTCTCCCTATCAGTCGCCAACTGGGATTTAATCGCCACTGCCCGGCTGGATACCCCATACCAGTTAGCAGCACTTCGAAGCATTAGGTCGGCTTGGTCCAGGTTACCCAAGTTAAGCTGACCAGTTGCGGCAGCTAAGAACAGCTCAGATATCTCACGCCGTGAGGCATCCAGAAAGTCATCATCACCAGGGTTCAGCTCTGAGTATTCCTTCAGCTCCAGACGGAGGTCGTTCTCCCAGGCGGGAGTTAAGATACTCAAGTTAATCAGCCGGCTAATCGCTTCTTTCTTATCACTGATTCGGCGCTCTAACAGCTCCTGCTGCAATTTTCGTTCAAGCTCTATTTTTACCCTCTCTTGTTCGGCGGTATTCTGCTGCTCCAAGTGGTTATAACCAAATCCAGCGCCAATAAGCATCATGGCAAAGGCACTACCCAGAACCCATTTCCAGGTATTACTAATAAAGAATGCCTGCACAAACTTTTCGACGGTATCGGTACGATTTTCCCGCTTCAGCTCCAAGGCAGACTCAAGGGCACGCCATTCTCTGCGGTTCAGCCCCTTGATGCGCTTTGGACGTAACTTCTGCTCAAAAGCCTTATCCGCAGGCGTTTTGTCATAGGGATGGCGACCACAAAACAATTCATAGGCCACACAGCCCAGTGCATAAACATCATCAGAGGGGGCTGGCTCTCCCCCTTTCAACATCTCATAGCTCGCATAAGCGGGCGTCAGTGCCCCAAGACTGCCAGCATCAAATACAGTGGTCTCACCAGTTTTATTCGCAATTCCTCCTTCCGATACTGCTCGCGCAATACCAAAGTCAAAAACCTTTGCGCCTTTCTTACTGGTGACGAAAATATTGCCCGGTTTAAAGTCGGAGTGGACGATTTTATGTGAATGCGCATAGATCAGTGCCTGACAAATATCCGTAAATACGGATCGCGCTTTTTCTGGTTCAAGCCCCACATCTGCATGATCTCGCAGAAGCTTATCCAAGGGTGCCCCTTCCAGGAATTCCATCGTCATAAAGACGCGGTCACCATCACGGTCAAAATCATAAACCGTTACGATGTTAGGATGGGCTAGAGTTTGAGACTTACGCGCCTCACGTTGCAGGGAAATAAAGGCATCAGGGTGCTTCTGAAAATCATCGTTTAACAGCTTAATAGCGACATAGGGTTCGCTGTCGTTAGCTTCTAATTTTCGGCGGTCGAGAGCTTTATAAACTGCCCCCATACCGCCAACACCCAAGAGTTTGTCAAGCTCAAAACGCCCTTTAATCACGGTCTTTGTAACAGCACCTGAGGGTAAGGGTTCGAAAGAGTCAGGAGTATCGATGGGATTAGCCGGTATTCCACCTTCTAACTTAGTGCCGACTTCTTGCTGAACAGAAGCTTTGTGCGGGGCCGGACTAAAGACGGTAGCATCAGTCCCAAAATCTGCAGCAGCATTGGGAATTATCGCTTGGGCTCCACGAACTGGCGGATGGTCATTTGAACCGGTAGCATCCTGGCGCACAATGACAGTGACATCACCATCTTCCGTTAACCCACCTGCAGCTTGCTCCGGGCCGGGCGGAGAGCCACTCGGCCGAACAATACGTGTCTTATCGTTCAATTCCGCCTCCTTGGGAAAGTATTACCAAATATCCAAATGCATAACAAAAATGTTACGGGCTTATCAATTAAGGTAATTTAAAGTGGCAAAGTATATCGAACAGGTTAAGGAGCAACAATCAAGGTATATTCAAAATAATTTGCCTACAGGCGTCATAAGTACACTATCCCAGTAGTGGTGCAGCTAACCGGAATGCTTGCCAATGAATACAACCAATTACATAGGCTTACATGCATGTTTTTTAAACAACCCCGATAATTGAAATAATTTTAATTGGTGTAAGGAAGCTAACAATTCTTAATATTTTCATATTTCTTCCAAATTTTGGCGGGACGGAAAATTAAACCGTAATTCTCTGTATATTTAATTGGTGTCAGAGTCGAATACGCTCAGCGGGCATATACCCAACAACAGTAAAAGGGCTTCGGATAATTGGTGCCAGAGTCGATTAAATAACGAAAAATTATGGTTTTTTTTTGCTTTTCTCTCTGTTTAAATCACCCCAGTTGCCACTGCGACGTTACCTGAGCTACTGACTCATCGCCGTGGTAAAGGATTAACCACCAACATCAAAAGCCAACCAAGAGGGAATCCCCATGGCTATCTACATGAACTTCAATAACAAAGCCACCAAAGGCAACGTCACCGCCAAAGGTTACGAAGACTGGATCGAAGTTGACAGCTTCAACTTTGGTGTTGGCCGCGGTATCACCATGGAAGCCGGTGCTACCTCCAACCGTGAAGCCTCTCGCCCCAGCCTGAGCGAAGTCACTTTCACCAAGCGTATTGACGCTTCTTCCGGTGGTTTGTTCAAGTCTTCTGTCACTGGCGACGAAGGTGTGCCCGTAGAGATTCATGTTGTACAGACCGGCGCCAACTCTGTAGAAAAGTACGCTGTTTACAAGCTGACTGACGTAATCATCTCCTCTTACAGCATTGGTGCTTCTGCCGGCGGTGCTCCTCAGGAGTCCGTATCTCTGAGCTTTGCCAAAATCGAAGCCGAACTCGACCACGCTGATAAGACTAACAAGAACCCGAAGAACATGAAGGTTGGATACGACCTCACCACAGCGACTCCGCTGTAATTGGTTCGACTCTTTTCGGGTTGAACGGTGGCCTGCAGAGTACCTGCGGGCTACCGCCCTCCAGTTCTTTAGCTGAGTGCTTATACGAGCACTGACCTAAAGAACTGCAGATTTCTAAAATCTCATTTCTTATTTGGCACCGTAGGGATAGTTGGGGCTGCCCATGGCTACACTCAATCAAGATAAAAGAATGATTACGGTCGACAGCCCAGTCGGCTCGGATGCTTTGATCGCAACGACCTTACAAGGCGAGGAGCATGTCTCCAAGCTATTCCGCTATGAAGTACAACTTCTTTCTGATGATCACGCTATTGAGCAAAAAGATCTTGTCGGCAAACCAGTAACTGTTTCGATTCACCACTCTGAGACACCACGCCATATTAACGGCTATGTTACCCAGTTCTCCCTTCACGATGTAAACGCCGAAGGCGTGCGTAGTTATAGCGCAATTCTTCAACCTGGCCTGTGGTTCACGAGCCTCGGAGGCTCCAACAGAGTTTTCGAAAAGAAGTCCGCCAAGCAAATTCTTGAAGAAGTTCTCGGTGAATACAGCAAGGTTATCAAACTGACCTTAAAGCTAAATGCCGAATACATCACCCGTGAATACTGTGTACAGTTTGATGAAAGCGACTTTGAATTTATCAATCGCTTAATGGCTGAAGAGGGTATTTCCTACTACTTCAAGCACTCTGAAGGGCAGCATGAGCTTGTACTCTGCGATGATCCTCAAGATTTTTACGACTGTGAAAGTGAAAAAATTGAGTATGACGGAGGCGGTAGCCATCCCACAAAAAACACAGTGAGTAGCTGGAGAAGAAACTTCAACTACCATGGCGGCGGTTTTGAGCTCAAAGATTACAGTGAATTTACTGCTACCAAAGACAATAAGCAGCAAGTTAAAACCACCAGTAAGCTGAATGATGTTTCTAACTACATGCGCGGCTTATATGGCCTGAACCACTTCCAGGCTGATGGTGAACACAAGCACAAATTTACTGATAGCTACCATAAAGCACTGGCAGAACGTGCTATGGAAGCACAGGAAGCGCTATTTGATGTCAGCCATGGACGTAGTGACTGCCCCTCCTTTACTGCCGGCGGACGTTTTAATTTTGATCACACGTTGTCGTCAGAAAAGGGGAAGTATCTTATTACGTCTGTGCATGTTTCAGCTGCAGACGGTAACAGTAACGAAACCCACTTCCACAATACCTTCAGCTGTATTCCTTCTGCGGTAATGCCACGCCCACAGCCGAATGTTTCTGCAAAGAAAATACACTCACCACAAGTGGCACGTGTATTGGAAGTAAAAGCAACCGCATCCGACAGTTCTCAGGACCCCTACACCCAACTGAAAGTGAAGTTCCCCTGGAACTCACAACAAAATAGTTGCTGGGTCAGAGTGATGCAGTCTTTTGCCGGAAAAAACTGGGGGGCAAACTTTGTACCCAGGGTAAACCAGGAAGTGGTTGTTACCTACATTAATGGCGACCCGGATAGACCATTGATTACCGGTGCAGTATATAACGGCGATAATCCAGGCCCCAATTACACCGCCACCCAAAGTGGCTGGAAAACCGAGTATGAGGGCAGCACCTTTAACGAGTTGCGCTTTGATGACAAAGGTGGCAACGAAGAAATCTATATGGAAGCCGGTAAGGATCACAACTTTGTTATCCATAATGACCAAACTGGCAAAATAGAAAACAAGCAAACTCTGGAAGTTAAACAGGATCGTAGCATTACCGTAACTGATGGTAGCGAAGTAGTCACCATTGCCAAAGGTGACCAAAAATTGAATGTGGATAAAGGAAACCAGACTGTCACGATTGGTTCAGGCAATCACACACTCAAGATTAGCAAAGGATCGCAAACCACAGATGCTATGGGGGCTATCAAAATATCCTCAAAAGCTTCAATTGAATTAAAGGTTGGGGGCAGTAGTATTAAGCTAACCCCAGCGGGAATCACCATCAAAGGTACAATGCTTTCCTGCAAGGGAGATGCTACAGCTGAAGTTAAAGGCGGCGGCATGCTCACCCTGAAAGGCGGCGTGACTATGATCAACTGATGGGGATTAACTAAGAATGACTGACCTGATCAAAGTACAAGCACTTACCGCAGCGGAACTGCTAAAAAATTTTGAGGTGAGTGAAGAAGCGGAAGAGCACCTGGTGCCCGATACTGCGCCCGAGGTCAGCATTAACCAACTGGTTGACGCGGGTCTTTATCCCGATGCGATCAAACTATTGGCACATGGGCTCCCCAAACGGGAAGCTGTTTGGTGGGCCTGTCTCGCAGCTCGGGATATTCAAAGCCCAGAAACTGATGAAGACAATGTAAATGCATTAGTCGCTGCGGAAAGCTGGGCCAAAAAGCCCAGCGAAGAGACTCGGTTAAAGTGCAAAACCCTGGGCGATAAAACCAAGCACAAAACCCCAGCGAGCTGGGCTGCTACAGCAGCGAGTTGGTGCCATGGAAGTCTGGCGGCGGAAGGTGAGCCTGTGGTTGAGCCGCCAGAACATCTTTATGCACACGCCGTCGCTGGTAGTGTCACTCTCGCTGCAGTTTTATCTGATCCAGTGGATCCCGGCAAAAGATTCGCAAGATACATGAATCAAGGGTTGGATCTGGCTCGTGGCGGTAATGGCAGGATAGAGGACTAAATATGGGCAAGCCTGCTTCACGAATTACTGATATGCATGTCTGTCCGATGGTGACAGGTACTGTACCTCACGTCGGCGGGCCGATCCTCAGCCCAGGTGCTCCAACGGTCATTATCGGCGGAATGCCCTCAGCTACGGTTGGCAGTGCCTGTACCTGTGTAGGACCACCAGATACTGTGGCTATGGGCAGCACTACCGTACTGCTGCAAAAGAAGCCTGCTGCCCGCATGGGAGATACAACTGGCCATGGCGGCAAGATTGTAATCGGATGCCCCACAGTACTGATCGGTGGCTAAATAATATTCCACCTATGGCGCCTTGTATATAAACAATAGATTGTCTGAGCAAATAATAAAGAACCTACCGTTGTTTAGACAAACAAGCGATTATTTATCTTAAAATAATCTGGTGACAGTAACGAAAAACTGGGCTACGTACAAAAAACAAGTAGCCTCTTTATTTTTTAGCCTGATATCCATTAGCTTCAAAGCTAATTAGCTGCATATAAATTTATATATTCTTATCCACTCAGGATGAAGTGCAAATATTAGCTTCAGGTCTTTTCTTGCACTTCATAGAATACAGCCCTGCAGCTACAACTGGATAAATAGTTCTTAGGAAACAAAGGCTAACTTGTCATAGATAATATTAAAAATTACGCTTTAGTTAGCGCATGCACCCATGGCACTCATCCACAGGCAGCGTCAAATAGAACCAGGCAAGATGAAAAAACCTTGTCAGCTTTAAAATTATAAATCTAAAAATTCAGCCCATAAATCCTAACATGAAAAACTTACCCTTATGCACAATAAAATATTGCCCCTCAAAATCACATTAATAATTTTACTTCTTCTATCTATTTCAGGAGGAACTTACGGAATGGCATTTTTAAACCCGCTAAAAGCATGCACATTTTCAGAAATGAAAATCCGACTCACCTTAAATGGTGAACCTGCCGTAGGCGCAAAAATTATTCGCACGATTGACTGGAAAGATGAGCAAATTGACTTCTTTACTTCAGATGAAGACGGAAATGTTGATCTTCCTGCAAAATTTGAAAATTCATTTACTCAGGTGCTACCTGTAGAGTTTATTTCCTCACAAAGTATAAACGTAGAATATGAAAATAATAACTATTTAATTTGGATTTATGCAAAAAGAAATCCTGGTGAAAACTCAGAAATGAACGGTGACCCAATTAATCTATCGTGTGAACTCTCTGACGAGCCAAAAACAGAAAGAAAGTTCAAGTCAGCGGTAAAGACTTCTTGCAAATTTATTTAACCATAAAAAGGATTCAAAATAATGCTCACACCACAATATAGTGCTCAGCTTGCTGCAGATATTTACTTAATCAAGAAACCTAATGACCAAGAGATTTTCTTTGATCTATACAAAGATGACTTTGACATAAAAGAAAACCTCCCCAATAAAATACAAGGGAAAACAGGTGCTTTTACTCTAATAAAAAGTACTCACGCAATGGGCATCGCGACATGTGGTAAAGATAACTTTAAAGGGCAGGCTTTTGTAGCTCTGAAAGGAACTGCCAGCGGTTACGACCTATTAACAGATCTAAATGCAGGTATTAAACGATTCCATACTGGCGGGTCAGTACATCAGGGCTTCTACTATACTTTTGAAAGTTTCTTTCCCCAGCTAGAAAATTTTTCTCAAAATCTTCCATCTAACATACATACAATACACTGCGTTGGACATAGCCTGGGTGGGGCTCTAGCGACTCTAGCTGCAGATTGGCTCTCCTCTAACACAGGAAAAACTGTAAAACTCTACACCTATGGGAGCCCCAGGGTTGGACTTGATCAATTCTCCAATAATTGTAAACGCCGATTAACTCCTCACAATATCTACCGAGTTTATCATCGAGCCGATGCTGTTCCTATGGTGCCTACTTGGCCATTTGTTCATGTACCGAGCGGTGGAATAGGAGATTTTGAACTACCAAGCCCAAGCTATAGTCCTCTTACTAATCATAGCAGCGAAACCTATATTGACTCTGTCGCACCGAATGAAACGAGTCTAGATTGGGATACTGTTAGACAAAGAAAGCCTAAAGGTAATTTGGATAAAAGTATCGAAGCCTGGCTTAAATCAGATGGTATTCTCTCATTATCCATGAATACCGCTTGGATTGCAGGAGAGGCGTTACTCTGGGTCTTAAAGAAGATCGGTCATTTGGCTGGAATCTCTTTGGTTGTCGCAGGAAGTACAACATTTACCATCTTAGACAGGTTGGCAATATTCCTACATAACGCCTACCAAGTAAGTAAAGATATTTCCTTCTGGGTAATGCGGCTAATACGTAGATTTGCTCAGTTAATCGGTATGACTATTGTGGAAGGAGTTGACATCACGGTCTCATTTATACGCATGGTGTTCTTACGTATGCATCGGGCTATCTCTGACTTAGTAATGAGAGCAGGAAGAATGATTCATTAATCTGACTTAGCAGAAGTAACTATAGCAATATGGCATTAAGTGGTACCCAGCCCAGTAGTGCAATCCAGTTGACTCCACTACTGGGCTAGTTTTCTGATTATTCTACGTTATAGGCAAAGTCACCTTCTTCAGTCGCGGAAACTTTAATTACCTTAACTTCTTCACCTTTCGCCATCTTATCCAGGCACTCACTAGCCAATTCAGGTAACAGAGTTTTATTTAAGATCACCTCAATATTACGGGCGCCAGTATCAGCTTCATGACATCGTGCTACGATATTGATAAGTACATCCTCATCATATGAGAAAGATGCTCCGTAGTGCTCACGCACTCGTTTCTCA
This sequence comes from Microbulbifer variabilis, assembly GCF_052468405.1. Taxonomy (NCBI): domain Bacteria; kingdom Pseudomonadati; phylum Pseudomonadota; class Gammaproteobacteria; order Cellvibrionales; family Microbulbiferaceae; genus Microbulbifer; species Microbulbifer variabilis. Next base: position 4,560,434 of record NZ_CP174343.1, on the reverse strand, counting down.
ATCTTGCGCATATTGATTTTACAAATCTCAACCAGATCCTCATCATCCAGCGGGTAGTAGGCAACTACATTAGCCCGGCCGAGGAAAGCCGGCTTGAATTTCTGTAACAGATGAGGACGGATATTATCCAACAATACATCCGGTTCAGGCTTTTCCTCAACTTGGTTAAAGATAGCTCTGATAGCGTCTTCACCAGCGTTTGAAGTCATGATAATAACTGTGTTCTTAAAGTCGATATCACGACCTTCACCATCCTTAATCGTGCCTTTATCAAACAAATTGTAGAAAATATCCTGCACACCCGGATGGGCTTTTTCCATTTCATCTAGCAGGATTACTGAATAAGGCTTACGTCGTGCAGCTTCAGTGAGCACACCACCTTCTCCGTAACCAACATACCCTGGTGGAGAGCCCAGAAGCATGGAAACTTTATGCTCTTCCTTGAACTCAGCCATATTAATTGTGGTAATACTTTGCTCACCGCCAAATAGCTCATCCGCTAAAGCCAACGCAGTTTCGGTTTTACCCACACCACTGGTACCGCAGAACATAAATACCCCGACAGGCTTACGGGGATCAGTCAACCCAGCACGGGAGGTACGGATTGCCTGGGCAACGGCCTCAATTGCGTGTGGCTGTCCTATGACACGCTTATTCAGCCGGTCGGCCAGTGTCTTCACTGCAACAATTTCATCGCTCACCATTTTGCCTACCGGGATTCCAGTCCAGTTGGCAACTACCGCAGCTATTGCCTGCTCGTCCACCGCAGGCTGCATGAGTGGTGTATCTCCCTGGATCGCCTCCAGATCAGAGATAAGAACTTTAAGTTGTTCTTGGTAGTCTGCCAACAAGGCAGCATCGGGAGTCTCTTCACTATTACCACCCTGAGTTTTTACAAACTCAGCGTCAATCAGATCACGCAGTTTCTGAATCTGCTCAATCAGCTCATTTTCCTGAGTAAGTTGCTGCTCCAGAGAGGCCTGGCGCTGCTCTTCAGCTTGCTTAAACTCTCTCAATTCAGCCAATTGCTCTTCGTGCTCACCCATTGCCGCATTTTCACGTTCCAACTTGGCCAGAGTGGTAGTAGTGCGATTAATATTAATCCGAGCATCTTCAATTGCCCCCGGTGTAGCCGACTGACTCAAAGCCACCCGAGCACAGGCGGTGTCTAATAGACTTACCGACTTATCGGGAAGCTGGCGGCCGGGAATGTAGCGATGGGACAATTTCACTGATGCGATAACTGCTTCATCCAGAATACGCACCTTGTGATGCTGTTCCAGGGAAGTAGCAATACCACGCATCATATCAATAGCATTGTTTTCATCTGGCTCTTCCACTTTTACCACTTGGAAGCGTCTGGTGAGGGCTGGGTCGCGCTCGAAATATTTTTTGTATTCCGCCCATGTCGTTGCAGCGAGAGTACGCAATTCCCCCCTGGCCAACGCAGGCTTCAGCAAGTTAGCCGCATCACCCTGTCCTTCCTTACCACCAGCACCAATCATGGTGTGGGCTTCGTCAATAAATAAAATTATTGGCGTAGCTGAAGCGCGTACTTCTTCGATAACCGATTTCAAGCGATTCTCGAACTCGCCCTTTACGCTGGCGCCCGCCTGTAACAGGCCGAGGTCGAGTGTACGTACAGCGACACCACGCAATGGCTCTGGTACATCACCACTGGCAATGCGCAATGCAAACCCTTCCACGACGGCGGTTTTGCCAACACCGGCTTCGCCGGTAAGAATTGGGTTATTTTGTCGGCGACGGGTTAGGATATCGATACACTGGCGAATCTCTTCATCTCGGCCGAGTACAGGATCGATCTCACCCTTTTTGGCTCTTTCGGTGAGGTTAATAGTGTACTTGTCCAACGCCGGCGCCTTGCTGGCCGCTGCGGCCACCGCAGCAGCTCCATCACTACTGGCTGCCGCAGCTCCTACATGGCTGGATTCTCCGCTCTGACCAAACATCGCTCTAGCTGTTTCACGGACAGATTCCGGGGCTATATTCTTGAGTTCGGGACAAGACTCTAGGATTTGTCGGCGGGAAGTTTCTTCCAATAATAGCGCCGCCAGGAAATGCCCGGAACTGATAGCACGATGGCCATAGTCAATTGAAGCAAGCATCCAGGCATTTTTACCTGCCTCTACAATAGTCGGAGACAGCGCCGGTGGGCGGCTGCTTCCGGAACGGAACCCAGCAATTGCCGTTGCCAACTGTTTGGCGAAATTGGCTGGGTTACAATCATGTTTTTCCAGCAGGTGATACAGGTCTGTATCAGACTGGTCCAACAATTTGAGTAGCCAGTGCTCTAACTCTACATTGTACTGGTTCTGTGCCAAACACAAGCCGGCAGCCCCCTCAAGAGAGTCACGCATGTGCGGTGTCATGGTATCCACTAACCGCTTCAGATCAATATTAATCACGGCGTAAAGGTCCTTTTAAAAATTATTGTTAAATATTACTTATGCTGCTGGTAAAGCTTCATCGGGTGATAAATTTTCAGCACTTAGCGTAATCTGCACTGGATCTACAGCTTCCTGCTCACTGGCCATATGAGTATTCCATCCCAGCAGGGGCTCATGTTCAGATTTCCGATTTAACTGTACCGGTGACACTTGCTTGGAAGGCAGTGATACGGAAAGTTCAAAATCCATTTCAATACCTGCGCTAAACTTAATAAACGCTTTTAATGCTTCCAATTTCTGGGTTCCAGGAGCAATTGTCATAAATTGCTCATAGGCCATTGGTTCTATAATCACCCGGAATTTATTCTGTGCCTGGAAGCAATGAGTCCCCAGGATCGTGTTGGTACCAAGGCAATTATTCACCCCATCAGGAGCCTCATCACACGGAAGTCTACAGAGAATATCTTTGGGTAACGCATCCCATTGCCCCTGGAACTGCTCAATACTCACGATAAGATTAAAGTAGTGCTTGATCATACTGGTCAGAGCTGCCGCAGAGCATCGCTCCTGACCAAGGTGGCCGGCCATTCCCAACATTGCCTCATCAGGTATAGGCATCCGGTAACGCATTTCACTCGTGCCGAGTCCAGCCAGGGAAGCAATAGCTTGGGTGAAAAGATCAGGTTCACGCTCAGTGCGTAGGCGCTGCCGTTCATAATTCACTGGAAGTTGATATTTGTACCAAGCTTGGTAGAGCAGTGACACATGACGATGATTGAACATATCGAGAAAATCACGCAGAGCCGTGTTATTTTCCCTCAGCTCTTTTTGCACAAGCTCAGTCAGGTAGTAAGGCATAACCCCCTGACTACCGATCAAACCGGTAAACCCAACCTCCATATGCCATTGGCTGACATCGGCGTCCTGCCCTTGTGCCCCAACGGATTGTTTTTTCTCAAGGCGTAGAACGTCTGACCCAACAAATGAAAGCCCCGATTGAGCGCTAAAACGAACCAATTCTTTGGATGGTGGTGCGGCTCCGGCAATAGGCTCTTTACAAAACCCGCCATCCGACATTGACACTGCCCGCTCTACCAGACGTACAGCCTGAAAAAAGTCGAAATTGTAGGGTTCTCGGCGCAGCCGCTCTATTACAGTAAAGCTTTTTCGCCGGCGCGAGGTGGCCATCTCTTCAAGTCTCCATCTCTGCCACTCATAGTGGCAATCAATTTGGTAAATGAATTAATAGAGCAATAGAGTCCTAAAAAGCGCTCAATAATACTGGCAAATAAGAGTGGGCTAGTACCAGTAAGCATCATAGAATCGAGTTCTATTTCCACTTCAGTACCCCGGCACAAAACTACACTCTGATCGATCTGTATCGGTGCGGTAACAGGCTTGGTTTGCAACTTAAGCAACGACTCAATTAAGTTGCGCGTGCTGGCAGAATCGCGAAAATCATATAGCCTGAATATCTCCTTGAGGGCGTCACAACCCTGATCACCTGATAGTGAAAGATGATTCAAATTCAGGTGCGAAATTAATCGCCAGAAACCACGCTCTCTTCTCGGAGGTCTCAATGTCGCTGTTGGCGCAACCACACTGGAAATACGACTGGCTGGAACATCTCCATCCACCACCTCTAGATAAGGTTGCGAATTTCCACTGGGTAGTTTTTTTGGCAAATTGCGATTACAGCAAGTTAGCTTGATATCCAGCGTCTGGTCACTGATTCTGTGTGGATTAAAATCGAGATCTACCAGGCTGATATCAACCTCTGAAGCCTGTTCATTGCGATGCTCACCTTCAATAACATCTCTGCGCTGGCTGTACCAGAATGCCGATTGCTCCGCATGATGCTGACTATGCTTAATGCCATAAAATGGTCGGTAATTGGTCGTTTCTCCATCACCATCTGTCGCAGCGACCTCGTCAATGGAATAAATCTCCAAGCCATCACTGCGGCGAGCATCGGGCACAATATGATAATTATATTGAGTGTGACTCAAGGGGATTGGATCAGCACTCTGACTAAATAAGTTGATTACCGGAGTGCAGCCAAGGGCAAACATACTGGGAACCAGTTGTTTTTCCAATTCTTCATGGGTTTCAGAAAGATAGAAATAGAGATTTAGTGTATCACCATAGCTCTCATTCAGAGCATTCTGCAAATTGGCAATATCCAGAAATAGGAATTTTTCTGGAAAAGCAAAATATTCTGTCAGTAGCCGATAGCCAATAAATGCTGTATCGGGGTAAGGCAACAATCCCTGATCTTCGTCCAGCCCTACCTGTTTGATATCATCAGGAGATAGAAATGTTGGTTTAGGGTCACTCTCACCATTGGCTACTACCAACTTTACACACTTTGTCAGCAACAAATCGTAAAGAGCATATACGTGCGTAGCTTGACCGCGCAGGAAAAAACGCAAATTTTCCGGTGTCATTTCCGCAAAACTTAAATCCGGGCTCAAAGCTTTTAAGGACAATTTAAGAACCGCATTTGCCCCCTGGATATCATTACAACCAGGTGCAATAAAGGGCCTGGGCATCAGACTAGCGCTCACGGGCTGAAATGGACTGATATCTACCGGATAATTAGTAGTAAAGCGGCAGGTCTGTCCTTGAAAACTTTCACTTTCCAATAAAGTACCAGCTGCCACCGGAGTGATAGCATCGAGATCTGCATCCGGCTCAAACTGTACAATAGCGCAGGAGGGAATTGGCCTTAGATAATGCGGATAAAGGGTTTCCAGCATAGCATCTGTCAGCTCGGGAAAATCATCGCTGAGTTTCTGCTGTACCCTCGCATTCATATAAGCGAAACCCGATAACAAGCGTCCCACGAGAGGATCGTCAACTGTTTCCGCATCCAATTGTAATCGCGAGGCCGCTGCGGGATGCATCCGAGCAAATTCAGCAGAAGTTTGCTGAATAAAGGCTAATTCGCGCTCATAGAGATCGATTAATTTTTCACTCATTACATAATCTCAGACACGTCTACCAGTTGGGTCACAGGGTTCAGGGCCGAATCAAACACAATCACTTCTGCCGCCGGGTTCACATGCAATACAGCTTCGACTCGAAAACGAATACTCGGATCCTCTACATCAACCTTTTCCTGGGTTGTGACTTTTACCGAGCGAATTCTTGGCTCAAAATTTAGGATTGTTTTTTCTATATCCCGGCAAAACTGTTTCCTGCTGCCCAATGAAGATAAATTTACTGTGGATAAATCCGGGAGACCATAATTAATATTAGAGTGCTCAAGATTATCCAGTCCATCAGGAGCAGAAATACAGCGATAGCGCGTATTAAATAGGTACTCGAGATCGCGTCGCACTCCCTCACGTAATTGCCTCAGAACCTGATGGGATTGATGTATATCCATTCTGCTAGAAGAATCCAGCAGTCTGTCCAGAACCGGTGCCAGCAGGCGCTTTTCCTTTGCCATAAACCTAAGTGCCTCCTACACCTATGGTCGCCAAGGCCGTAGTCAGCTTCAGTTCAGAAACCAAATGATCAACGGTATAATGACTTTTCAAGTGGATAACACTTTGATAGCTACCTGCCTTGCCAGGCTCATCAACCACCCTGACTCGTGCCTCGCGCAATGGATAGCGCGCAAGCATCTCCCACGAAAGATCGTCACGGCCAGTGGTATAACGATCGAGCCACTGTTGTAACTGGCGTTCACAGTCAGCGGCATTCATATAGGCACCAACCTTATCCCTGATCATTACCTTGATATAGTGTGCAAAGCGGGACGCACAAAGAATCTGCTGTAACATGGAACTGATACGCGCATTCGCTGTGGCGGCTTTCGAGGTGTATTGCTTAGCCTTTTGTAGAGACGGCACACTATTAAATGCGCTGTAAGGGGTATCATAACAGTGGCTCAAGCAGGCAAATCCCAGCTCAGACAAATCCCTTTCCGCAAAATCTGTAACCAGAATCGAGGTGGACATACGCACCATGGAAGGATTGCTATCCGGTCTATAGGGTATTTTCGGCAACTGGGTTACCAGACCGCCACCCAGGTGATCGCGGGCTACGCCACGAATATGGGAAAACCATCCCACCTCACTAAATTCACGCAGCAGCACGGCGCCTAAGGCAAAACAGGCATTACCCCATAAATAGTGTCGGTTGTGAGAGGCATTAACCTGCTCCTGAAATCGCAATCCACGATAGCGGGAAAATTCAACACTGTAAGGCTCGCGCATTAGTACATGCGGCAGGGTAACCGCAACAAAGCGGCTATCTTCCAGGTCGCGCAAACTATTCCAGCGAATATACTCTTTCTGGCGAAAAACCTCGGAAAACTGGATTGGTTTTGCAAGGTCATCGAAATGATCAATACCAAAGAGATACGGAGTGGCGGCACAAATGAAAGGAGCAAAAGCAGCTGCTGCCGTATGCGCTATCCCCTGCAGTGTAAATACGTCATCGTAGGGGTGATCCGGCATTGGTCGATGGCAGATATAGTAATCGCCTAGTAGTAGGCCAAATGGCTCACCACCCGGAGTGCCGAACTCCTCATTATAGATTAGGTGGAAAAGACCGGACTGATCAAAATCCGGAGCTCTTTCCATATCTTTGCTCAAATCCCGCCAGTTGGCATCCAGTAATTTGATCTTAATATTGTCCGAGTGCGGCGTATTAAAAATCAGCATGGACAAACCACGCCAACTTGCTTCGAGTTGTTGGAAGCGAGGGTGATGAATGATCCGGTTTACCTGATCACAAATAAGCTCATCCAGCTCCATAATCACGCGGCTGAGATACTGGCGAACAGAAAAATTATCCTTCTTTGAGCAGGGACAAATTTCAGTTAGCCAATATTCAAAGGCAAACAGATCATCTGGCTCACTTAAAAAGCGCCGAAGTTCGCGCTGCTCTCCCTTGGCCAACTTTTCCGGTAGTACGTCTACGTGATCTTCCATTATCTGGTCATGTGTTGCGCAAGGCACCGGAAAACTCCCACAAGCATTGTTCCTGAGAGATTCGACAGAATCCTGGCCTTGAGCAAGGCCCTTTGAAGAGGTGGCCCGCCTCAAACAGGCGGGCCTGTGGCATTATCCAGCGGACGGGATATTCGCCACCATACGCATGGATGTAGTCAGCTCTTCCATCTGCAGCCAAGGCTTCAAATAAGCAACTGCACTGTAACAGCCAGGCTGTCCTGGAATTTCCTTCACTTCCACACGGGCCTCAGAGAGCGGGTACTTCGCCTTCATTTCCGGGCTCGCATCCGGATTTGAGTTGGTGTATTGGGAAATCCACTTGTTCAACCAGCGCTCACAGTCACTGGCTTCCATGAAAGAACCCACCTTGTCCCGAGCCATTACTTTCAGGTAATGGGCGATACGAGAAGTGGCCATCAGATAAGGTAAACGCGCGGAAATAGCTGCGTTTGCAGTTGCGTCCGGGTCATCATAAGTCTTGGCTTTCTGTGCGCTCTGGGAACCGAAAAATACGGAATAGTCAGTATTTTTATAATGGCACAGCGGCAGGAAGCCCTGAGCACTGAGTTCCGCTTCACGGCGGTCGGTAATACCGATTTCAGTAGGGCATTTCTGGTCAAGATCGCCGTCATCACTTTTAAACACGTGTGAGGGCAGACCTTCCACCTTACCACCACCCTCTGCACCGCGAATTGCAGTACACCAGGAGTTTTCAGCGAAAGCTTTGGTCATGGTGGTACCCATAACATAAGAAGCATTCATCCAGCAGTACTGGTCGTGCTCAGCCGGACGGGAAACACCGGACTCATCAACTTCAAACTCCTCAAAATCAAAAGCTTCGATGGGCTTGGTGTTGGCGCCATAAGGGGTACGAGCCAGGGTGCGCGGCATTACCAAAGTCACGAAACGGGAATCATCACTGTCGCGGAAGCTGCGCCACTTAATGTATTCAGCTGACTCAAAAATACCGCCGAGATCGCGGGGCTTGGACAGCTCAGTGTAATCATCAAAACCGAACATACCGGCGCCGGCAGCGGAAATAAACGGACAGAAGCCCGCTGCAGCAACATTCGACATCTTGCTCAGCAGCTCGATATCTTCTGGGTGGCTGGTAAATTCGAAATCACCAATCATGCAGCCATAAGGCTCACCACCAGCGGTGCCAAACTCTTCTTCATAGATTTTCTTAAAGGTCTGGCTCTGGTCAAACTCAACAGCTTTGTCCAGGTCACGGAACAGTTCACGCTTGCTCAGATTGAGCATGCGGATCTTCATTGTCGCCCCGGTTTCAGAGTTCATCACCAAGTGGTTGAGCCCACGCCAGGAGCCTTCCAGCTTTTGGAATTTTTCATCGTGCAGGATTGCGGACAGCTGCTTGGACATAGCCTGGTCAATCGCGCTAACCGCAGTTTTAATGGTCTGAGTCAGGTTGCGATCCCAGGTAACGGTACCTTTTAGGACCTGTTCAGTGAGGTTTGCAATCAGGTCTTGCGCTTCTTGAGGCTCAGTTTGCTTAGTTGCGGCAATCGCCTGGTCCAACAGGCTGGAAGATTGTTCCTCAGCTTCGCTTTCCGCTACATTTTCTACTTCTGTGCTCATTCTGAGTCCTCTCCTTTATCCTTGTTCAGGCCCAGCTGCTCGGAAATAGCGCCTACGTTTTCCGTGCTCTTCAGAATATCTTCCAGAACTTTCTCCAGCTCTTCTGAACGGTCAGCCTTGCTCAATAGGTCACGCAATTTACTGCGCGCCTCCAAAAGCTGCTTGAGCGGCTCAACCTGATCCACAATCTGCTCTGGGGAAAAGTCGTCCATTTGTCTGAAATCGAGATCCACGGCCATTTTACTGCCGTCACCTGACAGGGTGTTCTCCACCTGTAGGTTCAACTTCGGGTTTACCTTGGTCATTACATCGTTGAAATTGTCACGATCGATTTGAACGAATTTACGATCTTTCAACGCCTTGCGATTTTCAGTGTTATCACCTGAATAATCGCCCATAACGCCCGCCACGAAAGGAAGCTCCTTTTTGACTTCTGCGCCATTAGTTTCAACATCATAAGTAATATGTACACGCGGCTTGCGCACACGCTTTAGTTTATTGTGGATGCTTTCAGACATCTCAGGTCTCCTTTCCTAGATTTAGGGACTGCTGTTCTCAATTAACTACCAACCTGTGCTGGCTTCTTCTTGTGGTTGACCGCCCCAAGCATCATCGGAGGCAGGCGCTGGCTCAGAAGTGGCAGGCGCAGGCTCAGATGCAGCCGGTGCAGACGAAGGGGTGCTGCTCGATACTGGTGGCGCCACATAGCGCTGAGTATCGGTGCCATCCAGGCGCACTCCTGTGAGCTGGGAATAGAGCGCTCGGGACTGCTCATCCGGCAGCAACTCTGTCATCAATTCTGAAACCGTCATACGCCCCCAGCCAATCAGTCGTTCCAGACCTGGTGCCAGCGGAGTATGGGGCTCGTAAGTCCTGAAATACTTGGCGGCCTGCTCTAACAGGCGAAGTGCATCCTCACGCGAGGACACAGGCCCTGTAGGTGCCGCGATAGCATTGGCCACCAATGTGGCCGCAACATTTGGGACAGCATCATCTGAGACAGCCTCAGCTGATGCTGACTCATCACCTTGGGTCGTTGTTGCTTCAGCCTGAGCCGCTATCGATTCCAACTGGGTTTTATAAATAAATCTGGCTGTGCGCAGCACTTCATCCAAAAGAGAGGAAATATTGGTCGAAGGAGGGGCATCATGGCCGCAACTCTTACGCAGCACATCATTAATATTTTTGTAGTGAGCAATGCTGGACTCTATTGTCTCAATCAGGTTCTGAGCCCACTCATTACTCGCACTGTTCACACACTGATTGACGTCCTCAAAACTATAACCCAAAGTTTCAATTCGTGCGGCTTTAGCATCGTCATCAGCAATGCGATCAGCATCTCGCGCCTGCTGGTGCTGGAAGAAGGAGAAATCTCCGTAGTCTCCTTCGGGAGTGACCGGCGCACTGCGGATCGGCATCATTAGAGTACCATCGCCACCATCACCGTTGAGGCCTGTCAGGGGGGCAACTTTTGTCTCAATGCCATCCTCATCCGGCAACGGGAATAAGCCATCCCAAAATTCTTCTATAAGCTGGTCTATCAATTGGAAACCGTCGCGCAGCCCGGTAAAGCCATGCAGCCGGATAAGTGCCTCGGTATACCAACTGGCCACCTCCAGATCCTTACCTTTCTTGGTAAGAATCTTTTCGGCAGATTTAGCTACATCACGCCAGGGCGCCAGAAGATCAGCATCTGTTTCATCGAACATAGCCGAGCGCTCAGCAGCCCGGGCGCTATTGCGCGCATCCTTGATGGAGTAGTAATCCGAGGTTGGAGAGCGATCCTCTCGGATATCCTCTCCGACGGGGCTGTCCGAGGTGATTGGAGCAATGAGTTCTTCGATATTTATTGTATTTGGGAATGCCATGAAAATAAGTCCCTTCTACCGAAACAATTCCTTCAATAAGAATCTCGAGAAGAGTACACGTTGTAAAGATCTAATCAAGGCAAATGACACGATGAGCCAACATTACCCTAAAAAAAGTGCATGAAGCACAAAGCTGTGCAAATTATTTTTGTTAAATTTTTAGTATTTAGGATTTTTTCAGGGGTCATTACACGGTGATTACAGCTGAGCCCTTATTTTCTGCGGTACCTGAATCAGGATGTAATGACTGGAAAGTAGCCACTACCTGAATAAATTCTACTTTGCTCTGTGTAAAGCTTTGCAAATCGGTCCACAAAAACAAGGTATAAAAACTCTGCGAATTCTGAAAAAAAGCGACCAGATACTGCACGGAATCCTGGCCAATATTCGCACTCATCTCGTACAAAAGTCCTGTTTGCCATGAGTGTTCCACCGGATCGGGGCCACTCAACCGCTCTCCGCCAGCAACCTTCTCCAGGCACTGCTTCATCTGCGCTTCACCGTAATCGGCAAGCGTGAGTTCAGCAGGAAGCTCTGAACGGTTCTGCGCCAAAACAATCAGATAGCGATTGGCCTCTACATTTCCAGCCTGAATCACCGCACCAGGATTCAGGTTATCGCATGAACTCCAGCTGCGCGGCGCACTCACAGAAATTCCGGGATCTGTACTGTGCAGTTTACCCAGTACTACTGGCAACTCCGATCCACCACTTTCACTGGATGCTTTAGTGCAGTGCAAAAGCTCAACGTCCAAGTACAATTGAGAGTGCCAACCGGAGTTCCACAATTTGTGCATAAATCGACAGGCTTCCGCCCTATCATCAGTTTTCTTTAATCGTGACCTGGAGCTGGCCATCAGGGCTTTTATTTGACTGAAACTAAATCCAAAATCACTATCCAGTGCCGCAATTGCCCGGCGCCTTTCATAAAGCTTCCTTATTTCCCCTGTAAATACCACCACGTAAGACATACCCTAACCCTAGCTTCCTGCAGCGATTGATAGGTAGGCAACCTCTGGACACACTCCGCATGTCCTGCCAACAAGCGATACCCCCCATAGGGGAGACCATCGATCAATTATTTTCTCAACTCAATCACTCTATTATTAATTGAGTTCCATACTTATGACCCGATAAATCAATGTAGTGAACGAGCGTGATATTTTTTAAACAAGCCACTCAAATTCACTGATTGCTTCAAACTGAAAATATGAGCATAGATATATGCTAAATAACCACGCTTTCGCAAAGTTAAAAAATCCCGCTCATCCAGCTCATTCAGGCGCTTCTCTGATACACAAAACACCCCGGTGAGGTGGTGTTTTGTATTACCCGGCAGGTCGACTAATACAACCTGCTCCTGCAACAGATCCAACTCAGTGAGACAGCGGATAAACTCTTTACCCTGCAACTTCTGCTGATGAATTTTGTACAACAGATTCCTGGCCCCAGCTAAATGCTGAGTTGGCTCGCCGTTTTCCTCAAAAAGTTTGTGGGCTGTCTCACCAGCTTCCGCCGACAATGCCGATGAATCAATACAAATCACCGCACTTTTGGAGTCCACATCCTGATAATGTAAGTAGAAGGGATGGGCTCTCAATACTGCCGGTATATAAGTGCCCTGCCACTTCCCCTCCTGCCAAAACAGATTCTTGCCAGGCTTGATTCCCAACATGGCACAGCTTTCCAGCGCCTGGCCGTCATCGGACTTGGCAAACACAACTGGACAGTCCTGCGCTACCGTATGGAATTCACCAGGGTAAACCGGACAGACATGTCGCTTATCACTATGAGAAATATCCCCCACCAGAACGCTGTGCCTGTGGTGTTTGTTCTTGTCCAATATAATCATTTGTGCCACGCGATATTTCCCTCCACTTCTTACATCGCCACTTGCGGCTGCCTTGCACCCAGCATGGAACAGTAGAACTCAGGACTCGGCAGTGACGGACATAACAGACTGGTCGGAGCCAGATGTTGTGACCCTTCACACCACCACAAGCTGTAGCTGGCAAAGCTCTTTTTACACAACTGTCCTAGCAGCCCCGCATAACTGCTCTCAATACCCGATGCATCACCACTGGATACATAAAAGTCTGATTGAGGTCCGGGCAAAATCGTCGTATATAACCCCGTAGGAACTGGTGCAAAAGCCACAGATAGCTGATCGACATGCAGCATATTTTGCAGAGCGCCGATCGCCAGTTCAGAGAGTCCCTGAAACCAGTCTTTTTCATGCGCCATGAAGGTAAATGCATCGGTAGCTGCGGGCAACGGTGCCGTGATCGTTAGCGGAAAATAACGGCCAACGCTATCCACACTGGGAACCAGGATCCCCGCCCAGGCGCTTTCATCAATCACTCCCTTAGCATGCACAAAGCGCCAGACCGGGCTGGTTAAATAATAATCCAGCCACTCATTGCCCATAATCTCTCGGGAGCCATGTACAACGCGCTGTAGCCATTCATCCCACACACTGACAAAGCTGGCGGGTAACTGGCGTTGGATAAAATCCCCATGTCCCGGCAGCTTGCCAAAAATACCTATAGAGTTTTGCAAATTACTCTCTCTCTGCTCACAGGGTCTCTGGACACCTGTACCCACGCAGCAGGCTGCGATCAAACGGATTGTTTACATTGGAGGCGATCAGCCTGAACTGTGCCTTACGCCCTTCTTCTGAGAAGGTCACTAATCGCTCAGCATTACTGCGGCCAGATTCCACATCAGAACTGGCGAGAAGACGGTACCATGCCCAGTCCCCTTCAAAATGTTTGCGGTGCACAGTTTCATTCAGGTCTTCAAAAATAATCCGCGCCCTGTTGCTCTCACCACCGCGCCAAGTGAGTTTCTTACTGGTCTTGGGCCCATGGGAATAAGGAACCCGTTGGTCTCCCAGCTCCAGCTCAAACAGTCTCACACTGGAATCCAACTTGGTCGGCTCAATGCGAAACGAATAGGATGCGTTTGCTCCTGCAGCGAAGAAGGTCTTGCGGATTTTTTCCGCACGTCGCAACTGTGACAGAGTCTCCTGGGAAAGACTCATGCCTTGTCCCTCCACATATTTCACTTTCCAGTTTCTAGTATCGACAAATGGCTTCAGGTATTCGTCGACAAACTTCTGCTGAATGCCACCCGGTTTGAAGTATTGATTAAATTCCATCACCGGTACTTCCTGGTCGCGGTCACTGCGCAGTGGGTAGCGGTTGGCCAGGGTATTGGCATAACTGAAATAGACCTGCTCCCGCCACACCCGGTTGAGATGGCCTTTTGCCTTGCTCATCACCAGTGCCCAGGTGCCGTCAGCAATATCTGTTAGCCACCTATCAAAGGGAGCTGGCGCATTGGCCGCTTTAACCCTCAGCTGCTTGATAGCGTCACCGCCCCCTGCAAAACGACTCTTGGCGCTAGCAAAAGCGGCCTCATTGGAATCGGGTGCACTATCAATCTCAGTCAGGTACTCCTGAATCTTGTTGATGGTGACAAGGTACTCCTGAATCCTCGCCGGCCTGCCCTTTTCACTTTGGGTAATGCGCTGCACCTCTTCAAAACGCACATCGACAATATTGGGCTTGTAGTGATCCTTAAGGGCACCTGCAGCACTATCCAGCGCAGCGCCCCCGAGCCTGCGAGTAGTGCTGGATACCGGCAGCGGCACGCCTTTAGCATCTACGGGCAGTTCAGGGCGAGGGGTCAGACGAGTGTTATCCGCGGTGATTTCTGTCACGGCCAGTAGTGGTGAATAGATGGGATCAGATAATGTCGAGAGAACCTCCAGAGCCTGGGAGGTACTGTTAAATCTCCGGATACTGAAACCGCCGAGGAAAGACTGCCACTGTTGCAGATATTCACTCAAATAAATACGCTTCACATCCTCGCCAAGTTTCGCGCGATCTGCCTCGGTAAAGTCCTCACCAGTGAGATCGCCACCATAAATCCAGCGCTCCTCGGCCATGTTTGTCATCAGCTGGGAATCGGCCCCGAAGTCCATTTCCTTGTATCCGGCTTTGGTATACAAGAAGGGGATACTGAATCGTGGATCATTAGCTGCTACACCAAAAACCTGCTGGGTATCACCTCCAATCTCCTGATAAAGATCTACCGAGGTCTGACCCAGATCGCTATTTTGTAGCTGGGCGAAAAGACGCTGCGGTACCGGGATACGTCGCAGCTGCTGGCGCGCACGCGCCACTACGCGATCATTCTGCTGGACACTTGCGGGGATCGCTTGGGCTAACAACTGGTCGAGGTGATAGCGCAAATTCTCCTGCTCACCGGCCTCCCCCGGCAACTGTCGCTCCCAGCGTGAATTGTAGTAACCCTCAACACTGGCAATATCGAGCTTGTCCGGGTTAAAGAACATCAAGTAAGTTTTCAGCGTACTGACCAGAGCCGGGTCATCACTGCCCAAGCGGCTGAGGTTACTCTCAATATCGCGCAACAATGCCGGCAGGAAAACAGTTTCCAATTTATGACGGTAGAGCTGGTCTACCGCCTGGTCGATGCGTTTGTCATACAAACCCAGGTTAGATATCCAGGGGTGCTCCTCGCGATCGTACACTGAGGTTGCCCGGCGCAGGGGTTCAAGCATTTTCAAGGTATTTGCTGGCGTGGGCCGTTTACCCTTGAGCTCATCCTCAGCCTGTTGATAGGCAGCCAGGCTGTCATTAACCTCCCCCATAGACAGCTTATTTGACGCAAGACTGCCACTCCAAAGGAAAATCGAGCCCACGAATACCGCCGCCAGCGTGGCATACACCCCTCTGCGCAGCCACTGATTGGCTGTTTCTACCCTGCGGTTAACGCCAACCAGCTCCGCCTCTGGAAAAATAACATCCTTGAGTAAGCGGTGTAGGAAAAAGCTCTTCCCCGCCCCTTGGAATTTGTGCGCAACACTGCGCTCAAGACCAAAGTCTGCGGTGACCGAAGCCATCATTCTGTCTACCGGGCTACCCTCTTGGGTACCACTGGTAAAGTAAATGCCCCTTACCATTGGCACAGTTTCGTAGCGGTTTGGCTCGAAGGATTGCTTGATAAAGTCGGCCAGAATATCTGCGAGATTTTCCATTCGAGCAGGGAAACCCTGCAATAAAGCGCGCTTCTCTACATTGCGCTCCTGGTGCACTCGCCACAAAACGCGCTGATTCAGGCGCTCTATCAATTGGTTGAATTCCGCCTTGAAGTTATCCAAAGGCGCACCGATCGTAGCATTGGTTTCGCGTGGGAAACTCACGCCCCAAACCTGCTCACGCTCAGCTTGGGACAGGTTATCAAAGAACTCACTAAAGCCCGCCACCAGGTCACACTTGGTGAAGGTGAGATAGATAGGAAAGCGAATGCCCAATTCCTGCTGCAGTTCATTTACGCGTTGGCGAATTGTTTTTGCCTGATGCTGGCGCTGCTCCTCAGTTTGCACCATCAAATCCTGCAAACTGATAGCAACCATGGCGCCGTTGATCGGGCGGCGGCGACGATAGCGCTTCAATAACCCCAGGAAAGCCTTCCAAGCACTGTTGTCATATACCCTATGACTATCTTGAGTGGTATAGCGGCCTGCGGTATCTATCAGCACCGCATCATTGGTAAACCACCAATCGCAGTTGCGCGTACCGCCAACCCCACCCAAAGCCTCTTTCCCGTGACTTTGCGCAAGGGGGAACTCCAAGCCGGAATTCACCAGAGCCGTGGTTTTACCACATCCAGGCGGACCAATAATGATGTACCAGGGCAACTGATATAGAGATATCTTACCTTTGTCTGACTTGAAGCGGGCGTTGCGCAACACTTCCATAGCTTCACGGAAACGCCCCGACAGTGCATCCAGTTCCTCGCGGGAGTGCTCCTCATCCGGATCCTGTGCTGCCTCCTGAGACTCTTCAATGCCCTTAATTAATGCCTGATTCTGGCGGCGCTCCACCAACCACTGGCTCAAGTTCCACACCAGCCAGAGGGCGAAAATAAATACGATTATTGTGATACGAATAGTTGGCGAAAGAGTGGCGTTTTCACTGCCAAATTTGATGTAATCCGCCCCAAACCAAATGAGCACAGAGAGTGCTGACAGTCCGATCAGTCCTAGCACCCATTTATTGGTAAAAAAGTCGCGCAAGCGTTTCATGAATAGCTCCATCTCCCCGGGGCTTTGCCGCGCCGGATCGGTTCAGTCCGAGTGTTACCCTTCTTCCCCTTGCGGGGCTTCGCTGTCACTGCCTGTGAGATCTACAACGCGATCAGCCACTGGCGTCGTCGTTTCGTATAGCCACCAGCGATAGCCGCTATAAGTGGCGACCAACAGGCCCAAGGCAACACTCATAACGACCCATAAGGGCACGTAGTGAATCAGGCCTGATTTGCGCTCGACACAGCCCTGCCAGCGGGGGGACAGGTCCCGGTCCATAGCCGGCTTGTGTTGCTCAATCGTTCGGTACAGTTCATCGCGTATCTGTTCGATCTGTTCGTGGCCGCGCTGCACCAATCGGTACTTGCCCTGGAAGCCGAGGCTTAGGCACAAGTAGAAAAGCTCCAGCAGTTCCAGATGGGAGGCCGGCGTTTCGAGCATGCGCTGCAAAATAGCAAAGCATTTTTCTCCACCAAAAGTCTCTTTATGGAACAGACTTAATAACGAGTGCTGGCTCCAGCCACTGGCGGTTCCCCAGGGAGTAGTAAGCACCACTTCATCTACTACAGTACACAGCAGGTAGCGCGCAGTGAGAACCGACTCCGGAGCCAGAGCCAACTGTTTGGCCTCTCGTTCAAACGCCTGGATTTCCTTGGTCAAGCGCTTGTGTAAATCCGGCACATTGGAATGATTCATGGTTGTGCGCAGCTTGATGATCACACCGAGCAATTTGGAGGCGGCAGAAACCAGCGGGTTTAAGCTGTTGCGGATCTGCATATCCACACTGCCACCAGGGCTGGCAAAAAATGGCTGCTGGGACGGCGCTGCCGGCTGCGCCGGGGCTGCCGCACCCGGAGTTGGAATCATTACGGTTCTGTCACCCGCATTGGGTGTCGGCGGTGGAGTAAAGCTTTCATTGCTCATATCAGTTATTCCTTATCGCCCAGAGCTCCATGGTCAGCCCGGGGAACTCCGCTCCGAGATGCACGGCAAAACCGCCAGACCGTAACATCGCCTGCCACAGCTCACCGCTGCGCTCCAACTCAAAATAAGTAAACCCGGCATGATAGGGAATTTGCCGTGGCGCCACAGGCAGTGGGCGCAATTTCAAGCCGGGTAACTGCGCAGAAATCAATTCGCGAATAGCTTCTACCGGTGCCACTTTGGACTGGGTGGGGAAACGGCTGCGCAGCAGGTCACCAGGCATATCCGCTTTCGCGGCCATCACAAAGCTGGCGCCCTTTAGTAGTGAGGGATCGGTAACTGGCGCGACATAAATACCAAATTTTCTCTGCACCAGCTCCATGGGAATGGCTGTCTGCTCCAGCACGGTAGAGAGCGACTGGCGAAGAGCCGAAAACAGCCCGGCAAAGCTAAGTTGCAGGTTTTCATGCGCATAACTGGGAATATCCGGCGGGCGTTTGGTCGATGAAGTGAAAGTCGATAGCTCACCAGCCAGCTGGAGAAGTTCCACAAACAGACAGTGCGGATGCAAGCGCGGCTGGGCAGTAATCTGTTTCAGTAGTGGCTCGAAACGGTTAATCACTTGCAGTAAAAGGTAATCGGCGATCTCCGCAGAGCCGCTTCTGCCACTATCACTGAGGCGGTGCCCGAGAGCCGAACCACGATGATCGAGTAGCCCCTTAACCTCCTCGATATAGGCTTTAATTACCGCCGAGGTTTCTGTATTTAAAAGCGGTGGAATATAGTCCGCATCCAATTCCACCGGCTTCTCTGGCTGGCGCTCACGTATACGCGCAATACCGATCGCGGCATAGCCGCTCAGGTCATCACTTTCCAGCTTGAGACACACACGCAACTTACCCACCTGGATGCGGGCAGACTCACCAGAAGCAGCGGCGCTGTTACGCGCGTCGAAATTGGCCGTTTGATAGCGCGCCTGGGGAAAATCTTCCTGATCCCGTATGGATTCCTGGCTACCCGGCCGTTTCATCGGCACACAGAGGTAAACCACTTCATCGCGCGTATTGATCGGTACATCCAAAACGTCAGGCAGGTGCTCGTTTTCCGGTGCCAATATCGGGGTACCATCAGGAAAGATAGCGCGTACGCGGGACACGGAAATTTTACCCATAGACAGCGGCTCACTGTCGATGCCCAGCTCAATCACACCCCAGGTATAGGGCCCCAGCGAGGCCGTGCGCGCCTCAACCAACTGTTCAAGATAGCGATCCTGCTGTTGAAAATGCTGAGGGCGTAAAAACATACCCTCGCTCCAGATCACCTTGTTGTTTGCCGACATAAGTCTTCCTTGCAGGGCCCATCTCGCTTCAGGAGGGGCTCAATAAAAGGGGCTGATCAGAAAGGTTTACCGATCTATTTAGATTTTTCCATTTCCTGCAGGCGTTTTTGCATCGCCTCATAATCTTCGCTGGAAATAGTCACAGTATCGCTCTGGCGCTTTCCGGAATCCTGACGAGACAAAGGAGAAACAATTCCGCGACGGCGCTTATTAATATCATCTGGCGTACCGATACGGGTATCGGCCAGGGCTACGCGGTACTCATTTTTCTTGTGATCCGTAATAGGCAAGACCAGCAGAGCGTCGGCCTTTTGATACTGCACAAATTCAGCAAGAAGGCCGATATATTTTACATCTGGAGTCAGCTGCAATTCTTCTATACGCTGCTCTCCGGGTGCAAACTCTTTCAGGATTACGGTATCCAACAAATCCTTGCCCAGCCGCGACTGTGCATTTTCATATAGGTTCAGAAAATCCTCGCGGGCAAACTGACGGTCATCCGCCAGCATAAATACCCGCACCACAACTGGCGAAGCCCGCCCATCATCATCGGGATTGACGTCCTCGCGGATATTTACCGACAACTCCACACTGGTCTCCAGATTCAGGGTACGCCTGGTGGTCTGGCAAGCCGTCAGGGTAATCACTAATATTCCCAGCAAAGTAAAATGCAATAATTTTCTTATCGACACGACCAACTCCCTCTTTTCGATCAATTAATTAATTTTTCAATTGTCTGGCATTTTTCAGCTCAGACAGTTGATTTTCATAAGTCACTGCAAATTCATCGCCAAATAACTTGCGATAACAGGCATCGGGATCGCCAACCAGGTCGCGATACATCGCACTGAAACCTTCCCACTTTTTTGCATTTTTATTGCCAAACATCCCCGAGGTGTTTCCCAGGCGACGCTCGATATTGTCAGGGCTGAAATATTTCAGCATCGCACTGTAACCTGCACGCATTCCGGCGAGCACTGCCACCTGATGATCCGACAAATCATCGAAGCTATCGCGCACAGCCTCTTTAGGTTGCATAAAGGCCCCATTGCCGGCAAACATCGCTTCGAGGGCATCGCGCTCTGTAGCACTGAATTTAAGCGGGTTATTGGCCTCGGTCTGTATCATGGTGCGCTGTACACGCAACTCATTTTTAATGCTGGTACGCGCACGCAGCAGGTCAATCAGGCGCGCAACGGTCTCGCGTACAATCTCCGCCGCCTGCTGATCGGCCAACTGATGTTGGGCTGGGTTTATATTCAGGCCCAGGGTCGAGGCCAACACACCAGCACTAGGGACGGATGGTGGTGCCACCGCTTGTGGTTGTGGTTCGGGCTGCGGTTCGGGCACCTGTGGTTGAGCTTGCGGCTGCTGTAGCTGGGAAAAACTCTGCCCCTGCGCGGCAAAATTGGCCGGGCCGCTCGCCAGCCCCTGAGACGTATCAAAACCTGGAGCACCTTCAACCTGCTGCCCCTGTATCGCCGCAAAGGAATCGGCGAACGGGTTATCTTGTGGAGTTTGAGGAGCTACCTGCGGTTGGACCTGGGCCGGAGGCGCCTGGGGTTGAGGAGGCGTGACAGGTGTCTGCGGTTGAGCCATTGGCGCTTGCGGTTGCGCCAACTGAGGCTGCACAGGGGGAGCCTGGAACTGTTGTGGTGGTGTTACCTGCGGCTGTACGGGAGGCATTGGCTCCACAGGCTGTGGCTCTGGAGCGATATGTACTGCATGACGATCCGCTGGTACATGGTCCTGATCACTACCATCTTTCCACCATTCATCGTCCGACCACTGGCTCGAATCATTCTGGCCGGTGGATCCGGGCAGTGATCCCAGGCCGGGAGCCTCTGTGCCAGCAAAAGCCTGTGGCTTGTCAAAAGTAGAAAGTGGATCCAGGGGCCCAGAATCCGCACCGAGAAGGCTATCTCCTGAAGGCGCACTCTGGCTGCCTGAAGTAACATAACCCCACTCACCGGTCTGAGAGATATCACTATTGCTGCCAGCACCAGGTTCCAGCCAGTTATCCAACTGCTTAGCCTCTGCCTGGCTCTGCATCTTTGCCATGGCACTGGCATTAAAAGTTGTGCGATCCGAAGTATCGAGAAAATCTGCGCTGTCCAGCCCCTTGGGCAAGTCACTTTGCGCCTGCGGTTTTCGCAGCGTCACTTTGAGTCGATACTCTCCCACATTAACAATATCCCCCTCTTTAAGCGCTATTTTATTGCCCTTGCCCAAGGGGCTGTCACCATCATTGTGATAGGTGCCATTAGTACTGGTATCTATCAGGAAAAACTGATTCTCACTGAAAGAGATCTGTGCGTGCTTGGAAGAGACGACGCGATCGGGATCAGGTAACACCCAGTAGTTATCTGCAGAGCGACCTAAACTGCCCCCCTCTTTCGTGAACAGTTTTGTATGCTTGAGCATATTGGCCCCTGCGGGATCCGCCAATACCGAGAGAATTAGATCCATGTCTTCCTGACTCACGCTGTTAATAGACTTTGCAATAACACAGGCGGCTTCCGGAAGCCGCCAAGTCACGCAAAATGATCGGGAAAAATCTGCCAGTCATGTCAATTAATCCGGGCTGCCAAAGACAATCCAGTTCATTTCTTTTAGTCCCAGGGGCCTTTCAGGGCCCCACCGGCAAGGGAACTTAATCGGGGCAGAATAATCTGGTCCCGTCCCTGTACAGAGCGCATGGTACTGAGCCCCGCTTGCATAAATCTTGTTGCTCCGCGATCGGTAAGCAAAGCCTCGGCACAGGGCGTAATCCACTGTCCCTGGGGGAGTTTGCGCAAATGCAACGGCAGGCTTTCATAAGTGGCCGATGACGGCGCACGAAGTCTGCCACTTGCGGAGAACCCTTGGCATATAGCCAAAGCCAGCAGATAAACGCTGTTACCCCACAGGTAATACTGGTGCCCTTGCTCGGGAGTCAACTCCTCGAAATCAAAGTGCTCAGTAGTAGATGTTTCGCTGCCAAAAGGCAGACGCAACATAAACCGGGGGGCCGCCAACGCCACATACTCACTCCCGGAGTACTCCCGCACGGCTTGCCAGCTCTCTGCAAAACGTTCACTCAAGGGGTAATACCAATCATCGGGGTCAACGGACCCTGCCAGATTGGGACAGCCCGCCAATTTGGTATCACCACCTAACAACAAAGCACTGCCAGCCGCTTCAGCGATCGTTGAAAGGTCGATCAGCAGATGCAGGTCCCGCTCCTCATCAGTGATATAAAAATCACCTAGAACCAAATTGTATGGGCGACTACCTGATACGGTCTCCCTTTCGACCAGCAATTTGAAGACCTGTGAATTTTCCAGGTCACTCTCCGCACTGGCAAAGTCGGCAAGCAACTCCTCTTTACTAATGTCGATAAGGTACAGCTGTAAATTGGGATGTTCTTCTAAACGCCTGAGTAAAAACTGCAGGCTGAGCCAGCTTGCCTCCAGCTGGCGAAAATCACTGTGATGCATCAACTTGCGCATCACATCCGAAGTAGCTTCAGTAAGTGCATCAAGGTATTCACCCTGGCGAGGGTCGGCACTCTTCTGCACATAGGGCGCAACGATATCCTTAATCAACTGGTCCACTTCGAGGCTATTGCCATTCTCTCTGGCATAGCGCTCGCGACCCGCTGCAAGAATTTCATCAAGAAAGGATTGATCAGCAGAATAGGAGGTAGCCTCAGTAGAAGGCTCACGTAATTCGGGCTTCCACTGCTGAATTTCCTCTGCGGCCTGCTGGAATTGCACTGGGTCGCGCAGGCGCTGCTCCAGCTCAATAAATTTTTTGAATAGCGGCAGGCGGCTGTACAGGTAGTCCGGGTGCAAGTCATCAAAACAGGGAAGAAACAGTGGTTTCTCCATAACCGGCAGCTGTAGGCTCACCCCCAGGTCGGCGAATACGCCTTCAAAAGTGTCACGGTTTAACAAGTAAACACGGCGCTCGGCAATAGTATCCGGCTCACACTGGCGACGGCTGGCTCGCCCACTAAAATCGCCGATAATTGCGACCTTCAGATTATCAGTGCCCAAATCCATATTTCTTCCTTTTTTATTGTCGCCGGGAATTTCAAATCCCGTCGCTATGGTGGCTCTACTCACTTTTTAAGATTCCAATGGCGGCAAAAACTACGCAGCGATTAGCGCTACTTCCCTGTACCCATCATGCGTTTTTATTTATTCGGTTTCTATAGCTTCTTTTTCGATTTTTTTTGTCTTTCTGGGACGGCCTCGCTTTAATGGCCGTACTCGCTGATTCGCAATTTGTTCAATTTTCTCTTTAAACGCATCGCCACCCAATACATGCCCTAATTTAATGGTTTCTGCAATGTAATCGAGCAGACGTCTATCAAAGCTGTAACGGAAAAGTTTTCTGTATGCCTGAGCACGCTCCTGAGCACTTTCTCCCAGGGCGGTGTATAAATGGTGATCCTTAATCAAATGGTCATGTTTATCGTTCACATGATGATTAAAACTCGACCATTGGTAGTTCCCAAGGGAGTCCGCCAATCCCAGATAGAGAGGGCGCAACTCGACATACCTGTAACAGGTCAGCAGGTAGGCATCGGAGTCAATCAGGCTTGATTTATAGCGCCCTCTCCAGAGGGTACCGGAGCGCTTGTAACGGTGATTTACAAACTGGACATAGCGACGCCCCAGGGACTGCATCATTGAGGATATTCCATCGGGAATCCGTGGCGACGCAATAATCTGGATCATATTGGGTAACAAAACGTATGCGTGAACATCTACGCTGTACTGGTCAGCGGCATTACGCAAACTAATCAAATAATATTGATAATCTTCCTCATCAAAGAAACAAGGCAGGTTATTGTGACCAACCTGCACTATGTGCTGGGGAATATTTATCAGATTGAGCCTAGGCAAACGGGGCATTTTGCCAGCGAATCCTTATTAAACAGGCGCAGTGCCTTTTCTAGTGATGATTAAAGGTTTTATTATCGCAAACCAAGGAAAAAAATTTCAAACTTAGTCTGCGGCCAAGTTAACATAAGAACTGGTTATTCGGTTGTAATAATGTTACGCCGCATTTTATTGCTATTTAATAAAGGGGAGTTGCACCAGACATGGATCAGATAAGTCTGGCGGTCAACGGGCGCACTGACATCGGTCAAGTTCGCGAGGAAAATGAAGATAGCATCCGCTGGCATGCTAGCGCGGATAAACCCTTCGCCTACATGGTCGTAGCCGACGGTATGGGAGGCTATACGGGCGGTGCCACAGCAAGCAAAATCGCGGCTGAGACCATTCAATCCCACCTGGACAATCTGCTTGAACACACCTTTATTTCCTGCACACCTGAACAGCAACAACTGATTTTACGCGCGACCCTGATTGATGCCATCAACAATGCCAATAGTGCGCTTCTGAATACCAAAAATATGAACCCCCAATTTTCCAAAATGGGAACAACTATTGTTGTTGCAGTTATGTGGCGCGACTTCCTGATCGTTGCCCATATAGGGGATTCAAGGGCGTATTTATGGAACAACTACGGGTTACAGCGCCTTACACGAGATCACAGCGTGGTACAGGAAATGGTCGATAGCGGTCAAATGACCCCGGAACAGGCCAAGCAGTCCAATGTGCGCAATCATATTACCCGCGCCCTGGGTATCTCCAGCAGTGTGGAAGCAGAAATTAACAGTTGGAAACTAACTGAAAACGCGCTGCTGCTTGTATGTAGTGATGGCCTAACTGAATATCTGGACGACCATGCAATCGAGCGGGTCCTTGCCACTCATCGCCCCGCTCTGGAATGCGTATACCGCTTTATCGACGATGCCAACAGACTGGGGGGACGAGACAATATCAGTGCAGGCATCCTCGAATACTCCTCCCAATCTATGCCACAGATGCTCGCACAAGAGCAGAGTGTGACTCAAAGACCGCAGTCACCTGATGTGACTATCCGTAAATCACAACGCTAAACCTGTTTGCCGGAAGCTGAAGCATGACACCGGAACGTCTCACCCAGCTAGTACCCAACCTGTTCAAAACCCTTAGCCCTCCCCCTGTTACTTTCTCACAGGGGGACCCGGCCGCGGCTTGCCTTTGGCTGGCTGAAATTCAGAACTTACTTTCACCAACCGATACTACCGATCATATCCACCCGTTGTGGCCACAGGCTCCTGACGTATCAGTTAATACCTACACCCTCGCCTCAGCACCTGCGGGGCAATTACTTCCCGGTATCGGCGATGGCCCGACAAGCCTGATCAATATTCCCGGAGTCAATCCCCTCGACACCTGTGTCCCGCCAATGCAGCGCAGCCTGCGCATTGAGGGCTGGGTTAACGGGGCAAGTGGCGAGCTGGCTTTCGAAAGCATTGACTTAGCACTACCGGGCCCACTGCCCTTCCAATGGAAACGCTACTATCGCTCCTCAATTAGCGACGACTGTGGCATCGGCGCCGGCTGGCGCCACTCCCTTAGCGAAAAACTGTCAGTACAGGGCAATACCGTCGAATTACACACTGCGGAGGGGCGTAGGGTCCACTTTCAACTGCCCGCGATTGGCCACGGTTGTTACAACCGTTTTGAGCGCCTGCTGCTGTTTCGCCAGAGCCTGCATAGCTATCGCCTCACGGCATTTAGCGAGCCTCACAAAATTTTTCGTGCCGACGGGGTCAACAGCGCCCTGCCTCTTACCGAAATCCGGGATCAGTTTGGCAATGCCCTGACCATCGACTACAGCGAGGGACTGCCCAGGAAAATTGTAAGCTCCTGGGGGCGGGTACTGGAATTCCACAGCCACGGTGGTCGCATTAGCAGGCTGCTCAACAGCCACGCCCCTGAAGAGCAACAAACTTTGTGTGCTTACGATTTTCACGGTGGGCTGCTCACTGGTGTTTCCCGGGGTCGCGAGAGGGAACACTACAGTTACCATGATCTCTCTCTGGTTGAGGCGCACAGCAGCCGAAATGGCAGTACCCAGTTTGAGTACGACCACCAGGGCCGCTGCCATAAGTTGAGAAGAGAGGAGACAGAGACCCTCCTCAGCTGGCAGCACACGCACAATACCTGCCTTGTAGAAACCATCGACAGGGAATCACAGCAGCTTCGCTTTGATCGCTTCGGCCAACTGATTCATGAAGTCCAGGGCCAGCGCCAGTGCAGTTGGCTCTATGACACCTACGGCAATCTCTGCCAACATATCGGAGCAGATGGGCTGAACACCTTCCTCCGCTACGATGAATTGGGACGAATCCGACGCAGCACTTGCGCAGGCACCAGCAATCGTTATCAATACGATGAGAACGGCTTCCCCGAAGGCATACTACTCAATGGGGACCAGCCATGGCTGTATCGCTTTAGTGATAAAGGCCGGCCGCTGACAATCGTCGACCCAGGAAAACAGGAGTGGAAATTCCTCTACAGCGATCGCGGGCAGTTGACGCAGATCGTCGACCCTGAGGGCGGCCGGGTGGACTTCACCTGGGATGGGCAGGGTCAGCTGCAAACCGTACGCTACGGGGATAAAGCTTGGGGGTTTGAGTACGATCACTGGCAGCGAATGAGTGCACTGGTTGTCAATGAGGACACTTGGTGCGAATGGCGCTATGGTCCGGAAGGTGAATTGCGTGAGTCCCGAATTGGCATGCACCAATATGGCCTGGATTACTCAGAGCGGGGACTACCCTACGCAATTCACGCCGGCAACAGCCAGAGCCTGCACTGCGAATACGATAGTGCCGGCAATATATGCCAGATCCAATTTGCCGATGGCAACAGCTGGGAACTGCACTGCAATGCCCACGGCCAGTTAACCCAGTTGGATACTGCTAAAGGGAGCTACCGCTGGCACTACGACCCCGTCGGCCAGTTAGTCTCATTTCACACACCGGATAAACGCCAATTGCGCTGGCACTACAATACTGATGGCAGCATCAGCGAATACTGCGACAACGACTGCCGCTGGTATTTTAATTACAATGAAAATGGCTCCATTGCCGGAATCCGAAACAACAACGGCCAGAGCAGTGAATTTCATTACGATGCGCACCAGCGCCTGATCCAGGCCAACAATTTACACTCTTCCGTGCGTTTTAAATACGACCAGCGCAACCGGGTGATCGCCGAGAACCACGACAGCAGCGACGTTCGCGATTTCAGCCTGAGATATCAGTACGACTCACGCGGATGGCTGAAAAGTGCCAGCTCCGATAATCTCGATCTAGCCTATACCCTGACACCTTGTGGTTCCCTGTACGGTATTGACGCCAATGGTGAGCCAATCCTCCGCACTGAAATAGACGGACAAAACCATATACATGTCCAGGGGGATATTCGCAGCACCTATAAATTTGACGCAGGCCGGCTAGCAGCCCTGGACAGTGGCCTCGCCTTAACCTGGCAATTTGATCGACAAGCGCCGCTGCAACTCACGACGCCTATTCGCCAGGCTGGATTCGCCCAGGCACATATCGAGCGAGATCAACGCGGCAATATCACCATTGAGCGGGAGATTCCCGGGCGCAAGGACTACCAATACCAGTACGATGGCTGGGGTCTGATGAGTACCGCAGAGTGTGGTGAGTTCAAAACCTATTTCCGCTATGACCCGTTTGGGCGCCGTCTGAGTAAAACCTGTACCCATCGCAAGTCGACACGCCAACGCCGTGTGACTACCAGCTGGAGCGGACTTGGCATCTGGGCGGAAGCACACCAGATTGATGGAAAATCACGCGGTATCGGACACTGGATACAACACCCCTTGAGCGGCTCACTTCTCTGCCACTGGAGTTCAGGTACCAGCGAGCACTATTTGACCGATCCGGAGGGCAAGCCCCTGGCCATTTTTGAGTCGCAGGGCTCGATACAATGGTCCCGCGGCAGCGAGGCCGGAGTTACTGCCAACCGCGGCTTTGGCCAGGAACCCAGCCCCTGGCGTGGTGCCAACCTCATTGCCGATATCGAAACCGGCCTCTGGTACCATACCTCAGGATATTGGAACCCGGCGCTGAATATTTGGTTGAATGGCACCCAGGTTTTTGCCCGCTCGACACCCGACTCTTCTCTGGCCAAACTTTAAGGTCAGTGGCCTGATACAACCTATCGGGAAGACTCCACAGGGCTTCCCCTTCCGCCCTCTACAATCAATTAAGTCCAATAGAGTGGCTGAGATATGCGAGATTCCCCGGACTTTGAAATCGGCGGTATTGAAGTGGCCAGGGGGGAGTCCCGTCGTATAAACCTGCCAGTGGTTAGCCTGTATACCAATACGGATATGGCAATCCCTGTCTATGTACAGCGCGGCAAGCGGACCGGCCCTACAATTTTTGTCTGTGCGGCGGTACACGGAGATGAACTTAATGGCATCGAGATAATCAGCCGCCTGATTCAGAGCCGCGGCCTCAAGTCCCTGCGTGGCACTCTGATTGCTGTTCCCATGGTCAATGTCTACGGCGTGCTTCAACACACTCGCTACTTACCCGATCGGCGCGACCTGAATCGATCTTTCCCCGGCTCAGCCAAGGGCTCCCTGGCCGCTCGTATGGCCTATGTATTCCTGCGGGAGATAGTGGCCAAATGTGATTACGGCATCGACCTTCACACCGGCGCTGCGCACCGCAGCAACTTACCTCAGGTCCGCGCCAACCTGGACGATACCGACACTCGTGCCATGGCCAGAGCTTTTGGTGTACCGGTACTGCTCAACGCCTCCATCCGCGATGGTTCCCTGCGCCAGGCCGCCGCCGATCTTGGAGTAAGAATCCTGCTTTATGAAGCGGGCGAAGCGCTGCGTTTTGATGAATTGTGTATTCGCGCAGGGGTCAAGGGCGTAATCAACGTAATGCGGCACCTGGAAATGCTGCCAAAAGGCCGCAGTGGCAATTCGATAGAACCGTTTATTGCCCGTAGCAGCGGTTGGCTGCGTGCTGGAGATAGTGGTATCGCAAAACATATCAAGGCTCTGGGGGATCACATATACGAGGGCGAATTACTAGCCACTATTACTGACCCTTACGGCAAGGAGCTCGACCAGGTGCGATCTAACGGGGAGGGGATCATTATTGGCAAGCAGAACATTCCCCTGGTGCTCGAGGGCGAGGCGATGTATCACATCGCCTATTTCCGCAAGCCTCAGGAAGTAGTTGAAAACCTCGAATTGCTTCAGGACAGCCTGCTGCCAGACGAAAATTTCTAGGGCGCTATTGCTGCTGTAATAACTCCAGTACTTCCTTACTGGGAAACCCTTTCACTTCGACACCAGCGCGTTTTTCAAACTCCCGAATAGCCTTGCGCGTGCCAGGGCCGGCCTTACCATCGACTTCACCTGTATAAAACCCCTTCTGTTTCAGCAACTTCTGTAACTCTTCCACCTGGCTGCCATCGAGTGGGGTAAAGGGTCGATTCCAGTCCTTTACCAGAGGTGGTGCGCCACCGATGCGATCCGCCAAAAGGCCAATAGCGGTCGCATAACGATCGGAGTTGTTGTAGCGCTTCAGTACAAAGAAGTTTTTGAAAACCAGAAAGGCGGGGCCGTTACGTCCATCCGGCAGCTTCAGCTCTGCCACAGCTTTCTTATTTGGGAATGATTCACCATTGGCGCGTTTGACCCCGAGCTTTTCCCACTCTGCTACAGTCAACTTACCTCCCGGCATCTTGCGCGAGGGTATAGTGACCTCATAGCCCCAGGGCTTGCCCTTTTGCCACCCATTGCTCGACAGCAGGTTCGCCGCTGTAGCCAGTGCATCTGGCACCGAATTCCAGATATCACGTTTGCCATCGCCATCGATATCTACCGCATAGGCTTGATAACTGGTGGGGATAAACTGGGTGTGCCCCATGGCCCCGGCCCAGGACCCCAACAGGTGCTGCCCCTCGACATCCCCGGCCTGTAATATCTTCAGAGCCGCGAGTAACTGCTGGCGACCAAACTTCTTGCGCTGAGGGTCTGCGTAGGCAAGGGTAGCCAGGGACCGGATCACACTACGCATGACTTTGTCATTACCGAGGATGCCACCAAAACTCGACTCCACCGACCAGATCGCCAAAAGGATATCTGGGTCAACTCCAAAGCGCTTTTGGATCTTGTCGAGCCAGGGCTTCATCTTCTCTTTTTCCTGCTTACCCCGCTCTATAGCTCGTTTCTGTACCCTGTTGTCGAAATACTGCCATACTGGTGCCTTGAATTCGGGCTGGTAGCTGGCACGATCCAATACCCACTGGTCAGGAGAGGTTATGCCCTTAAATGCCTGATCATAAACCTGGGGGGAAATACCACTCTTTATCGCCGTCTGGCGAAAGTCCCGAACCCATTTCTCAAAGGCCGGGTCCGGCTTATCTGCTGACTGAACACCTAGCGATATCAGCGCCAGGTATAGGGCGAGAAAATAGGAAAGCATGGGGAACCTGGACAATCTGGGCATGAGAGTACCTTTGACACAACTTTTTGCTCGCTCAAGGTTAGGACGAGCCTCTCTTTTCCGAAAGGCGGATTTATCAAATGGTGTCATCCGCCCGACCAGTCATCAATGT
Source organism: Microbulbifer variabilis (assembly GCF_052468405.1). Lineage (NCBI taxonomy): Bacteria > Pseudomonadati > Pseudomonadota > Gammaproteobacteria > Cellvibrionales > Microbulbiferaceae > Microbulbifer > Microbulbifer variabilis. The sequence goes on along the minus strand of NZ_CP174343.1, from coordinate 4,529,702 downwards.
TGACAGATAAACCTGCGGGAAAGTTCTGCTTGTGTCACAGCCCTGTTGTCAGGGCCACAAAACTATGGGATTACATAGAAAAGAACTGCAAAGAAGTGCAAGATCCCTCCTGCCAGTACAAACAAGTGCCAGATCGCATGATGGAAACGCAGACTGCGCCACAGGTAGAAAGCGATACCACCTGTATAACAGAGCCCACCCAAAACCAGCAGCCACAAACCACCAGTCTCAAGACTATTCGCCAGTGGCTTGATTGCAGCGATAACTACCCAGCCCATTAAGGCGCTTAAAGTGATAGACAGGGCGCGAATTTTTTTCAGCGGGGTGAACTGAATTATCAACCCGAGCAGTGCCAGTCCCCAGATAATCCCAAATAACCACCAACCCCATGGACCGCGGAGAGTCACCAGGGTGAACGGCGTATAAGTCCCCGCTATTAAAAGGAAAATTGAAGAGTGATCCAGGGTACGCAAGATCGCCTTGGCACCGATATGACTGACAGCATGGTACAGAGTCGAGGCAAGGAAGCAGAGAATCAGTGTAGAGGCGTAAACGCTAGAGCTGACGATATGCCAAGCATCACCGCGCAATGCGGCGAAACCTGTGAGAACACCCAGGCCGGCGATAGCCAGTAGGGCCCCGACACCGTGAGTAACGCTATTGGCAATCTCTTCTGCGAAGCTATAGCGGCTGGCAACGGAAACGGTCGAAGTCATAAATTGGCCCGGCTGAATTCTGGTCATAAGCACATCAACGGCACTCGACCAATAACTTGAATCAGGTCTAATGATCAGAGGCCTCACCTAAAATAGCAAGGCCAGGATCAGACCAGGGGTTCACAACCGGACCATAACCACTTATTCGCTGGCGTTATGGATTCCCATTTCACACAGAGCGGAAGAAGCGCGAACAATGGTCTCATTTCTGTCAGGTCCGGTAGAAACAATATCTACAGGCGCACCAACCAGCTCTTCAATGCGGGCTATATAGGCCTTGGCATTGGCCGGCAGATCTGACTCACGGCGTGCACCTTCTGTGGTCTCTTCCCAGCCGGGCATGCTTTCATAAACTGGCTCAACTCCCTCCCAGCCGGCGGCATCGAAGGGCACCGGAACTTCTTCACCGGCACTATTGCGGTAACCAATGCAGATTTTCACTTCCTCAAGACCATCGAGCACATCCAACTTGGTCAAACACAGGCCCGAGATACTGTTGATACGAATTGCATGGCGTACCGCCACCGCATCAAACCAACCTGTACGGCGCTGGCGGCCGGTAGTGGCACCAAACTCGTGGCCTTTCTCGCCCAGATGACGGCCCACTTCGCAGGCCAGTTCAGTTGGGAACGGGCCGCTACCAACACGGGTGGTGTAAGCCTTGGTAATACCCAGAACGTAATCGAGATAAAGTGGACCAAAGCCAGAACCTGTAGCGGTTCCACCTGCAGTGGTATTGGAGGAGGTTACATAGGGGTAAGTGCCGTGATCGATATCCAACAGCGAACCCTGAGCGCCTTCAAACAGAATATGTTCACCTTGTTCACGGGTCTTATGCAGGTGATCCGCAACGTCGGTAATCATCGGCATCAGCTGTTCACGCCAGATCTTCGCCTCCTCCAAAGTCTCTTCGTAACTCACCGGCGCCACTTGGTAATACTGGGTCAGAGCAAAGTTGTGGTAATCGATCAGCTCTTTGAGCTGGCTGCAGAAACTTTCCCAATTACACAGGTCGCCGAGTCGCAAGCCACGGCGAGCCACCTTGTCCTCATAGGCAGGACCAATACCCCGGCCGGTGGTGCCAATTGCCTTGTCGCCGCGGGCTTTTTCACGAGCCTGGTCCAGTGCCACATGCACTGGGAGGATCAGTGGACAAGCCGGCGACAGACGCAGGCGTTCACGCACAGGTACACCGCGCTCTTCCAGCGCCTTCATTTCCTTGAGCAACGCTTCAGGGGATAGCACCACGCCGTTGCCAATGAGGCAGGTTACGCTGGGGCGCAGGATACCGGAGGGAATCAGGTGCAGTACGGTTTTTTCACCATCGATCACTAGCGTGTGGCCGGCGTTGTGTCCGCCCTGAAAGCGCACTACCAGGGAGACCTGCTCTGTCAGCAAATCGACAATTTTGCCCTTGCCTTCATCACCCCACTGGGTTCCCAGCACTACTACGTTCTTGCCCATCTGTATAAATCTCTAACTCAGGTTTCTCTCGGCGGGTGCTTGGAGCCCCCGACATCAATGGATCTTGCGGTGAACACCGCACCTATACTGGCACTTCCACTGCGCCCGCCCTCAATCAGTCCCGCGGCTTTTTACTATCCAGGAACCACTTTCGAGCACCAGCTCGCGGTCGCAACGCGAGTGGAGATCACTGTCCGCGCCGTCGGACAAGGTAGCGATTACTACCTCTCCCTGCCTGCGCAACTCATCAACTGCATGCCAAAGTCCAACACCGTCCGGGCCACTGACTTCCGGCGCGAGAATGGCGCCACCCTTGGGCTCAGCTCTATTACCCAAGGTATTCAGGGCCACTAAATCACTACTAAAGCCAGTAGCCGGACGATCCCGTCCGAACACAGCACCTATACCGTTGTAACGCCCACCATTAGCAAGGGCTTGGCCATGGCCCGGACTATAGGCAGCAAAAACCAATCCGGTTTCATAGTCGTAACCACGCACTTCGCTCAAATCAAAAAACAGCTCTACCATCGGGTAGCGCTCTCCCAGCGCCTCGGCGACTTGGTACAAGTCGGATAGCGCTGCCAGGAGCGGCTCTGGAGCGCCGCTAAGCAACTCGCGGGCTCTCTCCAAGCAGTCCGAACCCCCGGCAAGGCCAGGTAGCGCTTGCAACCAGTTCGCTACCTGCGCATCTGCAACGTTTGCAGCGACCCAACTATGCACATCGGCACTCGCCTTGTTCTGTAGCAGCGCCGACAACTCATCCTGCTGAACCTCACCCAATCCTGCCGCCTCGGCAAGACTGCGGTAAATGGCAACATGGCCCAGGTCCAGGTAAATCTGTTCAATCCCAGCGACCTGCAGGCTCTCCAGCATCAGGGAGATCACCTCTATATCACCACTGAGGCTATCCACACCAAACAGCTCCGCACCAACCTGAATTGGAGCCCTCGAGCCCATAGCAGTACGCGGTCGGGTATAGAGAACATGACCCGCATAGCACAGGCGGTTAGCGCCTACGCGGGGAAAACTGTGCGCATCAATACGCGCGGTTTGCGGAGTGATATCAGCGCGAATACCGAGAGTGCGGCCGGAGATCTGATCAGTAACCTTGAAGGTACTCAGATCCACATCACGCCCCATCCCGATCAACAGGGATTCGGTGAATTCCAGCATTGGCGGTATTACCAACTCGTACCCCCAGCAGGAGTAGAGGTCCAGCAGTTGGCGGCGCAGGGTCTCAACCTGAATGGCATCCGCAGGCAAAATTTCCGCGATGCCATCCGGCAACATCCAGCGATCAGCTTGAGTCATGGTGAAACGGGTTTATCAGGGTTAATAAGGCGAGCCAGCAGCTTCCACAAAAAAACCGGGCTAGGCCCGGTTTGCGTGATTTTAGCATCAAGTGCTGCTGGGAAGGTAGGGCTATTGGGGGTATTGATGACGACAGATTGGATTCGCCGAAAACGGCGAGCTGAAATGAGTAATCAGCTGCCGTTTAACCCCTAATAAGGTTTATTGCCCTTTAGGATCCTTCAGATAGCGGAAAAATTCACTGTCCGGGTCCACCAATAGCATGTCCGATTTACTCTGGAAAGACTCTTTGTACGCCTGCAAGCTGCGGGTAAAGCGATAGAACTCGGGGTTCTTGTTGTAAGCCGAGGCATAAATAGCCGCAGCTTCTGCATCGCCGGCACCACGCAACTCCTCAGACTGGCGATAGGCCTCAGACTCAATAACCACTTTTTGGCGGTCGGCATTAGCGCGGATGCGCTCACTGGCTTCCTGGCCTTTAGCGCGGTGATCCCGTGCTTCCAGCTCACGTCCGGCGCGCATACGCTGGAACACTGATTCGGACACTTCCGGTGGCAGGTCAATACGCTTAACACGCACATCAATCACTTCCACACCGAGGTTTTTCTGCGCTACCTGATTCAGGTTTTTTGTGATCTCTGCCATCAGCTCATCGCGCTCACCACTGACCACTTCGTGCAGGTCTCGCACACCAAACTGGTTACGTAATCGGTCATTGATCTGCTCGGACAGCAGGCGAACAGCGTTGCGCTCATCACCACGGGTTGCGATGTAAAACTTGCTCACATCGGAGATACGGTACTTAGCATACGAGTCCACCATCATGAACTTGTTTTCGCTATTAAGCATACGCACCGGGCTGGAGTCCACAGTCTGGATACGCGCATCAAATTTGCGCAGTTTCTCTGCAAACGGGATTTTGAAATAAAGTCCCGGTTCGTTATAGGTGCGTATCAGTTCACCAAATCGCAGCAGTACGCCCTTTTCAGTTTCCTTCACCACAAAAGCGCTGGAAGATACCACCAGTATGCCAACCAGCAGTATGGCAATGATTCCCAAAGTCTTGTTGTTCATTCCATCACCTCCTAGCGGACAGACTGGCTGCAACGGCCATTGGCAGCATCCTGGCGCAAACGCTCGACAATGCGCTGGTAGACTTCCTCAATCACGATCGGTGAGGTGTCTTTGCGCTGTACCGCCTTGCTGGTGCTTTCCTGGGCCAACTTGTCCAATGGCAAATACATCATGTTATTGCCACCTTCGACATCCACCATCACTTTCGAGGTGCTGGACATCACCTCCTGGACCGCATCCAGGTACAGACGCTCGCGGGTCACTTCCGGGGCACGCTCATATTCAGCCAGCAATTTCTCGAAGCGAACCGCCTCACCGCGGGCACTCTCCACTACGCGGGCCTTATAGCCTTCTGCCTCTTCAATAATCCGCTGGGCCTGACCACGGGCCACCGGAATCACCTGGTTTGCATAGGCCTGGGCTTCATTCTGCAAACGTACCTCGTCTTCACGAGCCTTGGTAACATCGTCAAACGCATCCTGAACTTCGCGCGGCGCCTTGGCATCAGTCAGGTTAACCACATCGACACGAATCCCCGTCTGGTAAAGATCGAGGTACTCCTGAAGACGCTGTTGGGTATCTGTGGATACCTGGGTACGGTTTTGAGAGATAACGCCGTTTAAGGTCAAGGAGCCGACCACATGGCGCAGGGCACTGTCCGTGGCCTCTTGCAGGCTCTTCACAGGATCGCGCACACGCAGAACAAAGGATTCCGCATCACCAACCTGCCATTGCACGGTCAATACGACTTCAACGATATTGGCGTCTTCCGTCAGCATCTGCCCTGTCGTACGCTCAGTACGCACCTCGGTCATATTGACCTTAGTGACACTATCAATCAGGGGCGGATTCCAGTGCAATCCCGCAGATTCTGTAGAGTGGTACTTACCCAGGCGTAATACTACTGCCTGTTCATTGGCGTTCACCTGATAGATTCCCAGGCCCGCATAGATTAATACGGCGACACCAATCACCAGCATCCAAGGAAAGTTGCCTGTACCAGTACTGGGGCTACCGCCTCCAAACAGACCACCTAACTTTTGCTGGACTTTCCGAAATAGTTCATCAAGGTCCGGCGGTCCATCATTATTGCGATTGCCACCGCCACCACCCCACGGGTCTTTATCTTTACCACCCGGCTCATTCCAGGCCATCTAACTTACTCCAACTCTGATCATTTAAGCTTTGTCTCCGGCGGATTCTAGCATCCTCCGCCGGCAAAATATTGCCGCCAGGACTCAACTGGTGGCAAGTTTGTCGCAACCGTAGTTGCGCAGAAACCTTTCTCTATAGCACCAACACTATGACACCAGGAGCGCTAATATTCTGCCTCTCCATTGTCCTCCCCTTCACATTCTTGTGGTAACCACTCGGGGCCCTCACCATCGACGGTAAACTGGGCCAGCAGGCGCTGGAAGTCGCTACGCGGCAACAGCAGCTCTAATTCACAGTCGCCATTATCGCGATACACCTCACTTTGGATTGCGTTAACCTGGTAAAGCTGTGCTCGCAGTCGGGACTGTTGAGGTTTTACCACCAACAGACCACGCACCATCTGTTCTCCCAAGCGTTCAGCAATAGCCTCTATCAGAAGCTCACATCCTGCTCCAGTAGCTGCGGATAGCCATACCGCGCGCGGTATACCATCCTCATCACGATCGATACGGGGCTCACAATCGGCCAGGAGGTCAATTTTGTTATACACCAACAGCTGTGGCAGGTCCGCTGCGCCAATTTCTTCGAGAACATTCTGCACCTCCTCTATCAGATGCAGACGGTCTTCTGCCGCGGCATCTACCACATGCAGTAACAGGGTTGCCTGAGCAGCCTCCTCTAGCGTGGCACGAAATGCCTCGACCAGTTTATGAGGCAAATGGGAGACAAAACCAACTGTGTCAGCCAATACCATGGCGCCAACATTGGGTAATTCAACCCGGCGCATGGTCGGGTCCAGCGTAGCGAACAGCTGGTCACGCACATAAACTTCTGCATCGGTGAGGCGATTAAACAGAGTGGACTTGCCGGCATTGGTATAACCCACCAAGGATACCGTGGCCACATCCGCACGGGAGCGCGCGCGCCGGCCCTGCTCCCGCTGTCGCCTGACTTTCTCCAGGCGCTTTTCGATAGAATCAATCCTCGCACGCAACAAGCGGCGGTCAGTTTCCAGCTGCGTTTCACCTGGTCCACGCAGGCCAATACCACCCTTCTGGCGCTCCAAGTGAGTCCAACCGCGCACAAGCCGGGTAGCCATATGGCGTAGCTGTGCCAACTCTACCTGTAACTTACCCTCATGAGTACGTGCGCGCTGGGCAAAAATGTCCAGGATCAGTCCTGTACGGTCTAGCACCCGACATTTCAACTCACGCTCAATATTGCGCTCCTGACTAGGAGAAAGAATGTGATCAAAGATCACAAGCTCCGCGCCCTGCTCTTTTACCACCTGGCGAATTTCTTCCAGCTTACCGCGCCCGACAAAAGTTTTCGGGTCCGGCGTTGCGCGCTGGCCAAAAATAAAACTGACCGGATCTGCTCCGGCAGAGAGGGCCAACTCCTCAAATTCACGAGGGTCTTCGGGACTGTCGATTGCGGAGAGTTCTAGGTGAACCAGCACCGCCAGCTCACCGGATTCCGGTCGATCGAAAAACAATGGGAAATCTCTATATGCGGAAGTGGACAGCAACCCACCTTCCAGACTGAAGTGGCAGTGGGCAAGTCATTCAGGGCTCACCCGCTGCAGGCACCCCTCGTAAAGAGGCGCTGGTCAAAATAGGTGGCTTATCAGCTAAAGGATTCGCGCTCTCCGCCCTCACCGTTACCTTCACCACCGTGTTGTGCCGCCGGATTCAGCAAGGGCACACGCACAGCTCGGGACGGAACAACAGTGGAAATAGCGTGCTTATAGACCATTTGGCTAACGGTGTTTTTTAGTAACACCACAAACTGGTCGAAAGATTCAATTTGCCCTTGGAGCTTGATGCCGTTTACCAGATAGATAGAAACCGGGATACGCTCTTTGCGCAGTACGTTGAGGTAAGGGTCTTGTAAGCTATGCCCTTTTGACATCTTTTTTCTCCTTGTCAAAAAGCTGAATGCGGTATGCAGGCCGCAATCGCATCCGCGAAGAGCGCGGATCAAAGAACGACTGAGGTTGAATACGCGTGTAAGTAGTGTAGTAGTAAGCCGGAAAAGGCCGGCCCTTTGAAAACTGACTGAATGAGCTTGTCGTTTATTAGCCCAACCACGTTATGGATGCTCAGGCGAGAAATTTCAAGGCTTCCGCCAATATTTCGTCATTCTCACGCACCCTGCCATCGGCATCCTGAGTATACAAAGTTTGCAGGTCTGGCCAGCGTCGCAACCAAGTCAGCTGTCGCTTGGCCAGCTGACGTGTAGCCGCAACACCCGCCGCAACCATTTCATCATAATCACAGCGGCCATCCAGGTAATGCCAAACTTGACGATAACCCACAGCGCGAATCGCCGGGAGGTCCTCGTGCAAATCATCCCGAGCACGTAGCCCACGCACCTCATCGACAAACCCGGCTTCAAGCATCCTCTTAAAGCGCAATTCAATACGCTGGTGCAGCAGCAACCTATCCCTCGGCATAATCGCCAACTGGCTCAGCTGGTAGCGTTTCTGTACCCCACTACCGGCCTGCTCGCGACGCAACTGGGACATGGGCACTCCGGTGAGACGGTAAACCTCCAGCCCTCTCTCGATTCGTACCGAGTGATTCGGATGTAACTCCGCCGCCAAATCCGGATCCACTTCAGCCAACTCTGCGTGCAGGGCTGGCCAACCTTCTTGTTCAGCACGAGCCTCAATTTCTGCACGCAATTGTGCATCGGCTTCAGGTAGTTTTGCCATACCTTCCAGGAGAGCACGGAAATACAACATAGTTCCGCCTACCAGAAGAGGGATCTTACCTGCTGCACTGATTTCGTCCATAGCTTCCAGGGCATCTTTTCGAAATCGACCTGCGGAATAGGATTCACTGGTATCACAAATATCGATTAGGCGATGAGGATAGCGCACTAACTCTTCCTGGGATGGTTTTGCGGAACCCAGATCCAGACCTCGATACACCAAAGCAGAATCCACACTGATCAACTCCACCGGCAGATTGTCCGCCAGCGCCATTGCCAGATCCGTCTTGCCCGATGCCGTGGGGCCCATCAGGAAAATTGCGCGGGGTTTGTCACCCAAAATGCGCTTGTTCAAATCACCACCTACTTCCAGTTCACGGCTACTGACCGCGCATAAACCACTTATCCATATCTGCCAGTTTAACCTGGGTCCAGGTGGGGCGGCCGTGATTGCACTGGCCGCTACGCTCGGTGCGCTCCATATCCCGTAACAGGGCATTCATTTCAGGCACCGTCAGGCGGCGATTGGCACGCACTGAACCGTGGCAGGCCATGGTGCCAAGCACTTCGTTAATGCGCTCACCGATACGTTCACTATCACCCTGCCCCAATAAATCGGAAAGGACATCACGCACCAACTGCTCCACCTCCGCGCCATGCAACATGGTAGGCACTTGGCGCACCAGCAGGGTCTCAGGACCGGCGCGCTGTAATACAAAGCCAAGAGACGTAAAGACTTCACTGCGCTCCTCGAAGCAATCCGCTTCGCGCTGGCTTACTGCAAGACTCACCGGCACCAGTAACGGCTGGGCCTGGATACCCCCGGCAGCGTGAGCGACCTTCATCTGCTCGTAAACAATACGCTCATGGGCGGCATGCATATCCACCACAACCATGCCCTGCTCGTTCTGCGCGAGAATGTAAATCCCGTGCAACTGGGCAATAGCAAAACCCAGAGGTGGCGCCTCTTCTCCAGAACTTACTTCCCCCCCCAGAGGTGCCGGTGCCACCGCTGCCATACTGCCAGATTCAGCCCCCCTAGTTACAAGCTCAGCCACCGCTCCACTCCCTTGATAGGGTTGGTGCAAAGTACCGTAGGCCTTCATCTGCTGCTGCAGGTTTCCAGGAGAAGGTTTATTGCTCAGCGGCATCTTCTGCTGTCCGGCAAACTCCCCGGCCTGGATACCAGTAACTCTGTCTGCACTCGCAACTTCTGTATCCTCAGCCGCCTCCTCTACGGCCTCTTCACGCTGTCCTGGTCGCACATCAGCCAGGGCCCGGTGCAAACTGCCAAACAGGAAATCATGCACCAAACGGCCATCGCGAAAGCGCACCTCGTGCTTGGTTGGGTGCACGTTAACATCCACTGATGCGGGGTCCAGTTCCAAGTAGAGTACAAATGCAGGATGGCGACCGTGATAGAGCACATCGGCAAAAGCACGGCGCACCGCATGGCTCACTACCTTGTCGCGAATTGCACGGCCATTGACATAGAAAAACTGCAAGTCGGCCTGGGAGCGTGAGAATGCAGGCTCAGCCACCCAACCCCAGAGACGCAGACCATTTCGTTCCACATCAATATGCAGGGCATTTTGCATAAAAGCCGGGCCGCAAACCTGGGCAACACGGCGTTCCATTTCAACACGGCCACTGCCTGCTCGCAGGTTATGCACTCCTTTGCCGTTATGGCGCAAACTGATGGAGACATCAAAACGGGACAGGGCCAAGCGCTTAATGGTGTCATCAATGCGGTTAAATTCAGTCTTCTCGGTACGCAGGAATTTGCGTCTCGCAGGGGTATTAAAAAATAGATCACGCACATCCACGGTGGTACCGCGAGGGTGGGCAGCCGGGGATAGCTGCGCCTGCATATCACGCCCTTCTGCACTCACCTGCCAACCCTTGCCACTCTCATCACGGCTGCTGGTCAGCGCCAAGCGCGCTACTGAGGAAATACTGGCGAGAGCCTCACCGCGAAAACCAAGGGTCGCTACAGCCTCGAGGTCTTCCAACACATGAATCTTTGAAGTAGCGTGGCGGGCCAGAGCCATAGGCAGGTCTTCGCGTTCGATACCTTTACCGTTATCGCGCACTTTCATACGTTTGATACCGCCGCTATCGACATCCACCTCCAAACGCGTGGCACCTGCATCGAGACTGTTTTCCAGCAGCTCCTTGATAACTGAAGCCGGGCGCTCTACCACCTCGCCAGCGGCGATTTGGTTGGCAAGGCGGGGCGATAATTGCTGGATACGTTCGTGCATGACACTGGCCTGTTAACGCTTATTTGACCGGCCTGAAAGGCTATGGAATTCGACCTTACCCCGAGGGAATACTCAGGGTTTGACCCACGCGAATCACTGAGTTTTTAATGCCGTTAGCCCTCATTAGGGCTGTAACAGAGACATTATACCGCGCAGCTATCCCGGATAGTGTCTCACCTCGGGCAATTATATGACGCCGCGACTTGGTGCCCTGGTTAGCTGCTAGCCAAGTGCCTGCCGGTGGACGACGGCTGAAGTAGCCCACTATACCTTCGCTGAGTTTTTCTGCCATGCGCTGCTGGAATTTAGGGTCACTCAAGCGTCGAGACTCATAGGGATTAGTGATAAAACCTGTTTCTACGAGGATTGAAGGTACATCGGGATTACGTAGCTCTGAGAAATTTGCCTGCTCCACTTTCTTTTTGTGCAAATGGGTAAAACTCCCCAGGGAGCTCAGTACGCTGGCACCAACGTCAAGACTCGCATTCATAGTCGCAGTCATCGACAGGTCCAATAACACCCCGGCAAGAGTATCATCCTTGTCATCCAGACTCAGGTCTCCCGCTCCCCCAATTAAATCAGACTCATTTTCTCGCTGGGCCAAGAAGCGAGCCGTCTCACTGGTCGCTCCTCGAGAGGAAACTGCGTAGACACCAGCACCACGAGCCTCTTTACGGGTAAAGGCATCGGCGTGAATCGAGACATATAAATCAGCGCGCATTTTGCGCCCTTTTTTCACTCGCTGTCTCAGGGGGATAAAATAATCACCTGTTCTTACCAATTTCGCGCTAAACCCCCGCTCTCGATCGAGTTCCCGCTGAAGTTTGCGCGCGATCGCCAGCACTACATCCTTCTCCCGCAGACCTCCAGGACCTAGAGCCCCCGGATCCTCGCCCCCGTGACCAGCATTTACAGCAATAACGATATCTCGTTCACTACTTACTTGTAGTAGAGTTTTTTCTTGGTTTTCAACTTTGTCGTAAAGATCGATTACCAGTCGATCTGGTAATTTCTCGTGGCGACGCAGGGCAAAACTACGTGGATTGATCTGCTGTTTGAGATCGAGCACCACACGCAGATCTTTCTTGTTGTGGCGCGCGTGACGTACCTGAGCAATAGGGGTGTCTTTTAAATCCAGTGCATCCAACTGAGCTTTCAATTTGGTATCAGTAATATCCACCACTACCCGGTGTGGTCCACTCAGGGTAAAGAGCTTGTGCTCCGCCGGCCCACTCAAATCAAAAACCAGGCGTGTGTGATCCGGCGCACGCCACAGGCGTACACCTTCCACTTCTGCCGCCTTTAACGGCACTACTATCACCAGCCCAAAAATCAGGGCCAAAAGTGACCGCCACATCAAACTCATTACATCTCAGTCCTTTCGCTTATTGTTATTCACACACCCTCGAATTAAGGTCTGCCGATACTATTGCAGCAATTTTTCCAGCGTATCGAGCACTGCTGTGCCCTGTTTGGAGTGAGCAATCAGCAATAACTGTCTTCCGCTATCTGGCACCTCCAGGTCCAATTGCAAATCCGGCTCCGGTAAAACACCAGCACCGCGCTCCGGCCACTCCACCAGACTCAGACTGTGGGCAGCGAAATAATCCCGCACCCCCATAAACTCCAGCTCCTCGGCGTCACCCAGCCGGTATAGATCAAAGTGATAAACCCGTTGCGTACCCAGCTCATAGGGCTCCACCAACGTATAGGTGGGACTCTTTACTGCGCCGTCATGACCAAAAGCCCTTAACACGCCACGGCAAAAAGTGGTTTTCCCAGCACCCAACTGGCCATTCAGATACAAGGTCAGTCCATGCTGCAGGCCACTGGCCAGGCATGCGCGCCCCAGCGCCTCTCCACTGGCGACTGTTGCTTCTTCGTCCGCCAAATGTATTTTGAGTTCACTCACTATCAATCTACCAACCGTCGAATCCAAGGCAATAAATCGGTGGCCAACAAACCTCGCTGGCCATCCTCAGCAGCGCGATTACCGGCTTCTCCATGCAGCCAAACTGCCAGACGGGCCGCTTCAACCAGGGGCAGGTGCTGCCCGATCAGTGCAGCGACGATACCGGTAAGCAGATCGCCCATACCACCAGAGGCCATACCCGGATTACCGCTATTTATCAGATCTACACCACCATCGTGGGCAATCAGGGTACCTGCGCCCTTAAGTATCACCACACCACTGAACTTCTCCTGAACTGCGGCAGCTGCTTCACGGGGATCGACCAGTACATCGGCAGTGTCACAACCGAGCAGGCGTGCCGCCTCTCCCACATGGGGCGTCAGTACCCAATCATTCCGTTTCACGCCGGCCAATACCCGCCCTTCGGACAGGATATTTAACCCATCCGCATCCACCACTAATGGCACCTCTGCTCGCCCCGCGCGGGCTAACAGCTGTTCGCTCCAGGGCGAGCGCCCGAGGCCGGGACCAACAGCTATAACACTGGGGCCGTCCAGCAGTGGCTCCAGCTCCTGGCCGGAAATTACCGGATAAGCCATAACTTCAGGGCAACGAGTCAAAGCTGCAGAGAGGTGCTCAGGGCGAGTCGCCAGAGAAATCAGACCGGCTCCAGCCCGCGCGCTGGACTGAGCAGCCATAAGTGCAGCACCGCCAAAGCCGCTATCGCCTCCAACGATCAGAATATGGCCAAACTGGTTTTTAAAGCTGTCCGCAGCACGCACTGGCAAGCGTTTAATACCCTCCGCCGTGTAGCGGTGCACTGAGACATCAACATCACAGTAGGCCTGCGCTGGCGCGCCCAGATCCTCGAACTGGACCTCACCGCATAGCGCCGGGCCTCGACCACAATAGAGGCCGAGTTTGCGCCCGATAAAAGTCACCGTCATATCCGCATGTACAGCGAGGTCAGCGGTTCCCGTATCGGCGCTTAGACCGGACGGGATATCCACAGCCAATATCGGCCCAGGACTCTTCTTAATTCTCTCCACCGCATGGGCGACATCCTCGCGCAAAGCCCCACTAAACCCAGTACCAAGCAGGGCATCCACGATCAGGGTATTGCCATCGGCATTGTCCAACTCTGCTAAGGAAGTCAACACCTGTACGCCTTCTCGAAGGGCATATTCACAGGCTTCTCGCGCATCACCTTTCAGCTTGCCCGGCTCAGTACAGGCATAAACCGTAACCGGGATCTTTTTCTGCGCAGCCAGGGCCGCAATCACATAGCCATCCCCACCGTTATTACCACCGCCACAAAAGACCTGTATTCGGCCAATATCGGGCCACTGTGCCTGCAAATGCTTGAAGGCCGCGCGGCCGGCGCGTTTCATTAATTGAATAGAGGGAATTTCCAGCGCAGCTATGGTTTGTCGGTCGAGTTCCCGTACCGATTCGGCACTGTACAGAGATTGAGGCGTATCCATGCGGCTCCCGCAATGTGGTCAAGAATTCATCTGTGGCAAAATAGGCGATTGCATCGCTGTCAGTTGCTCTGTCAGCAGAGTATACCGCCCCGGCCAGTCAATGTGCTTGCCTGGGATATCGAGCCGCTTTTACCTATGACCGATTCACTGCTCGCAGAATTAGCCAACCTGATTAAAACCTGGGGGCGGAAGCTGGGCTTCCAGCAAGTTGGCATTACTGATTGCCAGCTGGAGGAGGATGGCGAGCGCCTACGCGCATGGATTGATGCCGGTTACAGCGCAGATATGGAATGGATGGGTGCTCATGGGGAAAAGCGCTGGCGCCCAGCACTCCTGGAGGAAGGTACTATCCGCGCCATCAGTGTGCGTCTCGACTACCTTCCACCGGATACCCAACCCATCAAAATACTGAAAGACTCCAGTAAAGCCTATGTCTCACGTTATGCCAATGGGCGCGATTACCACAAGCTGATTCGCAAACGCCTGGCTAACCTGGCCAAGAAAATTGATGCTTTTTGTGCCGAGCACGGGATCGAATCCAAAGGGCGTGCATTTACCGATAGCGCCCCGGTATTGGAAAGGGCATTAGCTCGCAAAGCCGGACTCGGCTGGGTGGGCAAGAACTGCCTACTGATTAACTCTAAAGCCGGCTCGTTCTTTTTCCTCGGAGAAATCTATACCAACCTACCGCTACCTATCGACGAAGGTGACTTCGTCGATGAGTGCGGCGACTGCGTGGCCTGTCTCCGGGTATGCCCAACCGATGCCTTTATCGGTCCTCGAACCCTGGATGCGGGCCGCTGTATCTCCTACCTGACCATCGAAAATAAAGGGCCGATACCCGAAGAATTTCGCGAGCCCATCGGAAACCGTGTATTTGGCTGCGATGACTGCCAGACGATCTGCCCCTGGAACAAATTCGCCAAACCCACCGCCGAACAGGATTTCCACCCACGCCACGGACTGGATAACGGCGAGCTGTTGGCACTATTCAACTGGAGCGAAGAGGAGTTTCTGCGCAAAACTGAAGGCTCCCCCATTCGCCGTATTGGTTACGAACGCTGGCAACGCAATCTGGCGGTTGCCCTCGGCAATGGCGAACCCGTCGATAGAGTCCTGGACACCCTGGAACAAGCGCGGCAAACCGCCACGCCATTAGTGCTTGAACATATTGACTGGGCCCTGGCACGCCTGCGTGGTGGCCGAAAGCGCAAGCGCAAGATCAAGCGCGCTCCCACCTAGACCGCGCAGCGACACGCAAAGCTAAGGGGCAAGAGTTAGAGACGAAAAAAAGTCTCGCGGTAATGGCGCAGCTCTCCGATCGAATCGCGGATATCATCAAGAGCCAGGTGGTTACTGTGCTTCTTTACCCCTTCCAGCACTTCCGGGCGCCAGCGCCTGGCCAGCTCCTTCACCGAACTCACATCCAGGTTGCGATAGTGGAAGTAGGATTCCAACTGCGGCATATATTTGACTAAAAAGCGGCGGTCTTGGCCAATAGAGTTACCACACATAGGGGACGCACCCTCCGGTACCCAGTGGCGCAAGAATTCAATAGTTTCACGCTCCGCTTCTCGCTCGGATATGGTCGACTCCTTCACCCGTGCTACCAGACCAGAACCACCGTGTTGTTCAGTGTTCCAATCATCCATTGCATTCAACAGAGCATCACTCTGATGAATTACCATTGCAGGGCCTTCAGCGAGAACATTTAGGCGCGAATCGGTCACAATGGTAGCAATCTCGATTATGCGCTCTTTCTCTGGATCGAGGCCGGTCATCTCCAGATCGATCCAGATCAGGTTGTTCTGATCCACAGGGGGTCTCCTCAAACTTTCCGCGCAAGTTACCGTAACTACCCGGCAATAGCTATAATCCGCCGCTGATCCCCAGGTACCAATGCATGAGTAAACGCAAATTGAACCGGCGCCAGCAATGGCGTATCGCCAAAATCCAGCAGGAACGCGAGGCCCGCGCGCGCAAGCGCGAGCAGTCGGCGGAACAAGCGATGGATGAAGGTCAGCTGGCCCAGGAACAGACCGGCCTGGTGATCGCCAATTATGGCACCCAGATATTGGTAGAGAGTGAAAGTGATTCCTCCCTGCGCCAGCGCTGCCACCTGCGCGCCAATATTGAGACATTGGTTACCGGCGATCATGTTGCCTGGCGCCCGGCCACGAGTGACAGCGATGGTGGGTATGGTGTGGTCGGTGCACGCCTACCCCGTACATCGGAATTACAGCGACCAGATCGCTACGGCGATTTAAAAACCGTCGCCGCCAATATCGATCGTATTGTCATCGTTATAGCACCCTATCCCGAGCCCTTCGCCAATGCTATCGATCGCTACCTGGTAGCGGCAGAAACCACCGGCATTCCACCTATTTTATTGCTCAACAAAATCGACCTGATCAACGACAGTAACCGCGAAGCACTGGATGAGTTGCTGGCCCCTTACCCAGACCTGGGTTATCCGGTACTAAAACTCTCCACGAAAACCGGTGAGGGCTTACCCCAATTACTGGAAACCCTGGCCCTGGGCAGCAGTGTTTTTGTAGGACAATCCGGCGTGGGAAAATCATCATTGGTGAACGCACTGCTCCCAAGTGCCGGCGCACGTACTGGTGCGCTTTCACAAGCCACCTTGAAAGGCACCCACACCACTACTGCGGCGGAACTGTTTCACCTGCCAAGTGGCGGCGATTTGATAGACTCCCCTGGCATCCGTGAATTTGGCCTCTGGCATATGGAGGAAACTGCGCTGCTGGAAGGTTTTGTAGAGTTCCGCCCCTTTATCGGCCACTGTCGCTTTAGGGACTGCCGTCACCAGGGTGAACCCGGTTGCGCCATCCACAAAGCACTGTCCAGTGGCGACATCACCGAACGCCGCATGAACAGTTTCTTACACCTGCGCAACAGCCTGGAATCGGAGAATAAATTTTGAACCTGATTATCGAAGCGGAAGATCTCGCTGCCGAACTAGAGCGTGAGGAGCTGCTAATTGTCGATCTCAGCTCCAACCAAAACTATTTGAGCGGCCATATTCCCGGCGCCTTGCACCTGCCTTTCCAGGCTTTGATGGCCGGTACCCCTCCAGCGCCCGGTAAATTGCCAGACCTGGAACAATTGACCCGAATATTCCGCGCAATTGGCTTGCGCCCAGAAACCCATGTCGTCGCCTGCGACGATGAAGGAGGCGGCTGGGCTGGACGCTTTCTGTGGACCTTGGAGATGATAGGCCACCATAACTACAGCTATCTGAATGGTGGTATGCACGCCTGGCGCAGTGCTGGCCTGCCTCTCTCCACTGACGAATCACAAGCCAACCCCAGCGATATCGAAATATCCATCGATTCAACCCCGTCCATTGACGCCGAACAAATCCAGGCACAACTAGGCAACCCGGATTTCATTATTTGGGATGCGCGCTCACCGCAGGAATATTCTGGTGAACGGGTATTAGCCATGAAAGGTGGCCATATTCCCGGAGCTATCAACTGCGAGTGGACCCAGCTAATGGATCCTCAGCGCGACTTGCGTATCCGCACCGATGCACGGGAATTTCTTGCCAAGCTGGGAATTGACGACAAGCACAAAATCGTTACCCATTGCCAAAGCCATCACCGCTCTGGCTTCACCTGGCTGGTGGGTAAATCCCTGGGCTTTGATATACACGCCTATCCCGGTTCCTGGAGCGAGTGGGGTAACCTGCCCGATACACCGGTAGAACAGTAAGAATCACCAAGAAACGTTGTAATTCTATGAATCCAAAACTCTTTGCCACACTGCAATACCTGACCCCACAGCATGCCTTTTCACGTGCTGCCGGCTGGCTGGCGAACACACAAATCAAATCGATCAAAGATCCCTTCACCCGCTGGTTTGTGGATAAGTACGGTGTCAATATGCAGGAGGCAAAGGAGACCGACTGTACCGCCTATCGCACCTTTAACGATTTTTTCACCCGCGAACTAAAAGAAGGCGTACGCCCAATCGTCAGCGGTGAGCACAGCCTTGCTTGCCCGGCGGATGGTGCCATCAGTCAGCTGGGAGGCATTCACAACGGCCGCATATTCCAGGCCAAGGGACACGATTACAGCCTGCTCGAACTTGTGGGCGGTGATCCGGAGCTGGCAGCACAGTTTAACGACGGCCATTTCGCCACAGTTTATCTGTCGCCCAAGGATTACCACCGTGTGCATATGCCTATGGCCGGCACCTTGCGCAGCATGATCTATGTGCCGGGCCAACTCTTTTCAGTCAACACAGTGACAGCGGAAAATGTTCCTCGCCTGTTCGCCCGCAATGAGCGGCTGGTGTGTGTATTCGATACTGCAGCAGGCCCCATGGCTATGATTCTTGTCGGCGCTATGATCGTTGCCGGTATCGAAACCGTATGGGCAGGCCAGGTAACCCCACACAAGCGCGATGTGCGTAGCACCAATTATCTAGACACCGCACCAATCCACCTGAAAAAGGGCGAAGAGATGGGCCGCTTTAAACTGGGATCCACCGTTATTATGTTGTTCGGCAAGGAGCAAGTGCGCTGGCTGGACTCATTGGATGCGGAAACCACCGTACGAATGGGTGAGCATTTCGGAAACCTTATCGCTGAGAATGACTGAACTTGAGAGGGGCGGCATAAACCGCCCATCGTGGATAGTCTGGGTAGTGAGTAGCAGCAGTTATTTCGCCAGGCGGGAAATCAAACGGAATAGCTGCCCATTACCTTTAAATAAATAAGTATCCCGCACCGCAGCAGTATCCACCTGGGGGTAAGCGCCGGGCTCGATATCACGCAAAATACTCACTTGCGCCTGAGCACTCATCTTTCCTCGCTCAATCAGCTTCTTCGCACGATCCTCAGTCTCAGCCAGGTCGAGAAGGCGAGGCTTATTCAATTGGCGCTTGTTCTCATCCAGTACAATCATCACCTTCGGCCTAAGGCGACGATCGTAAGTTTGCTCCACTACCACGCCCACTTCACCATTGGAAAGCTCCACCTGGGTACCCGTTGGGTAAAGGCCTATCGCCTGAATAAACTCCACTACCAGCTGCTCCTGGTAGGCGATACCTCGCAAGTCATACAGGCCCGCCACGGCACGAGATGGAGCTATAGGTTCGCTAACACCACGGGGGTTAGTTGCTTCATCGTAAAAGGTCACAATCCCGCACATACGCGCTAACACGGGAATCTTGTCACCCCGCAGGCCTTTCGGATAACCACTTCCATCGTGACGTTCGCGGTGGCAGCGAACAATATTAATTACTTGTGGGTCCATCTGTACATCGGCAGCAAGCATATTCGCACTGTGCAGCACAAACTTTCGATACTCCAGCTCACTGCGTGGATCTCGTTGCTTCATCTGCAACACTTCCGCAGGGATAGCCAATTTACCGACATCCTTTAGAAGAGTCGCCACCCCCAGCTGTAATAGTTCACGTCGCCCTAAACCGATATGGCGGCCAAACAGTACTGCCCAGATACTCGCCCTCACCGAGTGGCTATAGGTATGCTCATCTTTATCCCGCACCCGAGCCAGCCAGGCGAAAGCATCGGGGCTGCGCAACACACTATCCACAAGGTCTTCCACCACCCGGTTGACCTGTTGTACTGGTAGCGGCCGGTTGCTCGCCACTAACCCCATCACCTGCCCCATGCCCTGCAATATCTGCCCATGCAGTTTGCGTGCATTACTGGCTTCGCGCCGGGCAGGCTGTGGCGGAGGGTATGCTTTGTGAGAAATTGCCACTGGACGACAGGGGATAGTAACGCGGGGGGTGCGACCTTCACCAACTATACCAGCACCGCTGCCACCAACCAGGCGGCGTAGGGTCGCACCAGCGCTACCAACGGTCTTGTGAACATCTACATAGACAAAGCGGCAGCATTTTTGCAGCTGCCGTATTTCCTCCAGGTCGCGGATATAAAAGCCCTGCAGCGCAAAAGGTGTTCGTGTCCAGGGCCTGTCCAGCCTGGAAACAAACATGCCGCGCTGTAGGTCACCGACGGAGATTTTTGCCTGTTCGATTGCCACTTGGAGAGGTGCCGACCACTGAGATAATTTTCTGAAAGCCGCCCAATGCCAAGGAGCAGGGTGCCTAACTCGGAACCCTCTGGGCAGGCGCACATTTATATCACGGAGAGATATTGGCGAGCACCCGCCCAAAGTGAGACTGCATTCACAGACTCAGACACTAGTTACCACCATTAAGCGTGATACTTCGCAGAAAGCTCTACTACCGCCTCAATCATGGCACCGGCATGGGCGGGATCGACCTTTGGAGTAATTCCGTGACCGAGGTTAAATACATGGCCACTACCATGACCGAATGCCTGCAGGATAGTTTCCACTTCCTGGCGGATACGCTCGGGGCTGGCATAGAGGACTGAGGGATCAAGGTTACCCTGTAGGGCAACTCGTTCACCGACACGGGCACGGGCACTGCCAATATCTGTAGTCCAATCCAGGCCCAATGCATCGGCACCAGTTTCCGCCATCGCCTCCAACCACTGCCCACCGCCTTTGGTGAACAGGATGGCGGGCACACGACGGCCGTCGACCTCCTTAATCAAGCCGCCCAGGATACGCGCCATATACTGCAGGGAGAACTCGCGGTAGGCACTGTGGCTCAGCGCTCCACCCCAGGTATCAAAGATCTGCACAGCTTGGGCACCGGCACGTATCTGCGCATTCAGGTAGTCGGTTACGGAATCGGCCAATACTGATAGCAGCTGGTGCATCAACTCAGGACGGTTATAGAGCATTTCTTTGCAGCGAGCGAAATCTTTGCTGGAGCCACCCTCAATCATATAGGTGGCCAGAGTCCAAGGACTACCGGAAAAACCGATCAGTGGTACACGCCCATTCAGCTCTCGGCGAATGGTGGACACGGCATTCATCACATAATCCAGGTCCCGCTCGCTGTTAACCACTTCCAGTGACTCAATATCTGCCGCAGTGCGCAGAGGCTTGTGGAATTTCGGGCCTTCGCCCTCAGAAAAATAGAGGCCCAGCCCCATGGCATCGGGGATAGTAAGGATATCGGAAAATAGGATTGCCGCATCCAGAGGGTAGCGCTCCAAAGGTTGCAGTGTCACCTCGCAAGCCAGCTCGGTGTTGCGGCACAGGTCCATAAAACTACCAGCTTCGGCACGGCTGGCACGATACTCTGGCAGATAGCGACCCGCCTGGCGCATCATCCACACTGGTGTTCGATCCACAGGCTGGCGTAGCAGGGCGCGAAGGAAACGATCGTTTTTCAATTCGGGCGATTTAATATCAGACATAAGCACACCGAGCGGGCTAAAAAAGCGGCCATTGTACAGGGGGCGGGGCCACTATAAATAGAGTGGCAAAAATATAGCGGTGCGCAGCCTTGAGCTGATAGGGAAGATCAACAAAGAAAAGTATGGAGAGGGGTGTCACCCTCTCCTATCCTGCGAGGTCCATCAGATATCCAGGTAGTCGAGGATACCCTCACCGGCCTGACGCCCCTCCCAAATAGCGGTAACCACCAAATCGGAGCCGCGCACCATATCACCGCCAGCGAAGACCTTCTCATTTGAAGTCTGAAACTTGTACTTCTGCTTTTCCGGAGCGACAACGCCACCCCAATCGGCGACTGCAATATTGTGTTCAGTAAACCACTCCGCGGGGCTCGGGCGGAAGCCGAAGGCAACCAATACAATATCGGCGGGGATCACTTCCTCCGATTCAGGCACAACTTGTGGGCGACGGCGGCCATTCTCATCTGGCTCACCCAATTTCGTTGTCACCACCTTAACTCCAGAGACCTTGCCGTCACCGACAATTTCCACCGGCTGGCGGTTAAATAGGAATTGCACCCCCTCCTCTTTGGCATTGGCCACTTCTCTGCGGGAGCCGGGCATATTTTGTTCGTCGCGGCGGTAGGCGCAGGTGACGCTCTTGGCACCTAGGCGAATGGAGCTGCGATTACAGTCCATAGCGGTATCACCACCACCGAGTACCACCACACGCTTACCCTCCACAGGAACAAATTCCGAGGGGTCTTTCTCCCACCCCATATTGCGGTTCACATTGGCCACCAGAAATGGCAGGGCATCGTGAACCCCAGGGAGGTCTTCACCAGGGAAGCCGCCCTTCATATAGTTGTAGGTACCCATTCCAAGGAATACCGCATCGTAATCGCTGAGCAGTTGCTCGAAGGTGATGTCCTTGCCCACTTCGGTATTGAGGCAAAACTCCACCCCCATCTCCACAAAAACCTCGCGACGCTTCTGCATCACTGACTTTTCCAGCTTGAACTCTGGGATACCGAAAGTAATTAAGCCGCCGATCTCCGGGTGCTTGTCGAATACTACCGGCTGCACACCATTGCGCACGAGAATATCGGCGCAGCCCAGGCCCGCGGGGCCGGCACCAACAATCGCAACCTTCTTGCCCGTTTTTTCCACATGACTCAGATCCGGCCGCCAGCCCAGCGCAAAAGCTGTATCGGTAATATACTTTTCCGCATTCCCGATAGTTACGGCACCAAAACCATCATTAAGGGTGCAGGCACCTTCACACAGGCGATCTTGTGGGCAAACGCGGCCACAGACTTCTGGCAACGTATTAGTTTCATGGCAAAGCTCTGCCGCCTCAATCACATTCCCCTCGCTGATTAGCTTCAGCCAGTTGGGAATATAGTTGTGCACCGGACACTTCCATTCACAGTAGGGATTGCCACAGTCCAGGCAACGGTGGGCTTGGCTAGCTACCTGATTCTCACTGAAGGGCTGGTAGATTTCTACAAACTCATTAGTGCGAGTAATGACGTCCTTCTTTGGCGGATCGATGCGGGATACGTCGATAAACTGGAAATCGTTATTCAGTCTGTCTTTCATATTGTTTCTCCACCCCAGCCTTATTCGCCGCGCTTGCGCACGTCAGAAAGTAGATCCGCAAGGCTCGCCGCCTTGGGTTTTACCAGCCAGAAACGACTCAGGTAGTCATCAAAGTTATCCAGTAGCTCCGCGCCCCAGGCGCTACCGGTTTCGGCGGCATACTCTTCTATCACCTCGCGCAGGTGGCTCTGATGCGGCTCAAGAATTTCACTGCTAATACGGCGCAACTCAATCAACTCATGGTTGCAACGGTCGAAGAAATCCCGTTCCAGGTCGAGCACATAGGCAAAGCCACCGGTCATACCGGCACCAAAGTTAAAGCCGGTGCGACCCAGTACTGCAACCATGCCACCGGTCATATATTCACAGCAATGATCGCCAGCTCCCTCTACCACGGCAAAAGCACCAGAGTTACGCACGGCAAAACGCTCCCCAGCGCGGCCTGCAGCAAATAGCTTGCCCCCGGTAGCGCCATACAGACAGGTATTGCCGACGATACTGGTCTCCTCGGAGGCGAAGGTACTGTTTTCAGGTGGTCGTATCACCAGCTTGCCACCGGCCATACCTTTGCCGACGTAATCATTAGCATCCCCTTCCAGATACATCTCCAAGCCACCTGCATTCCAAACACCGAACGACTGCCCTGCCACCCCGTTAAGCTGTAGCTTGATCGGTGCTTCTACCATGCCCTGATTACCATGACGCTTGGCGATCTCACCGGACAGCCTTGCCCCCAGGGAGCGGTCGCAGTTGGTTATGTCATAGCTGAACTCGCCACCAGCAAGTTTCTCAATGGAAGGCAAAATCTCTTCCACCATTCGCTCGGCCAGTTCGCCCTTGTCCCAGGGCTCATTCCTGGCAGACTGGCAGGTTTGCGGTTTGCTATCGAGCAGTTCATCGGTATGTAACAGTGGAGAAAGATCGAGCTTCTTCTGTTTGTCGGTCTCTCCTTCCAACACACGCAACAGATCCACGCGGCCAACCAGTTCTTCCAGGCTGCGCACTCCCAACCGCGCCATCCATTCCCGGGTCTCTTCGGCAACGAAGCGGAAGAAGTTCATCGCCATCTCAGCAGTGCCGATATAGTGCTCATCACGCAGATTCTTACGCTGGGTAGCAATGCCGGTAGCACAGTTATTCAGGTGACAAATACGCAGGTACTTACAGCCAATGGCCACCATAGGTGCGGTACCAAAGCCAAAGCTCTCGGCTCCCAGGATGGCTGCTTTGATCACATCGAGACCGCTCTTTAAACCACCGTCAGTTTGCACCCGCACTTTGTCGCGCAAATCATTCGCGCGAAGGGTCTGATGGGTTTCAGCTAAGCCCAGCTCCCATGGAGATCCCGCGTAACGGATAGAAGTTATAGGGCTAGCCGCAGTGCCGCCGTCGTAGCCAGAGATGGTAATCAGATCCGCATAAGCCTTGGCCACACCTGCAGCGATGGTGCCAACGCCCGGGCGCGAAACCAGTTTCACCGACACTAACGCGTCCGGATTGACCTGCTTTAGATCGAAAATCAGCTGGGCAAGATCCTCGATGGAATAGATATCGTGGTGAGGTGGCGGAGAAATTAGCGTCACACCGGGCACAGAATAACGCAGGCGTGCGATCAGGCCATTCACCTTACCGCCGGGCAACTGACCTCCTTCACCGGGCTTGGCACCCTGGGCCACCTTGATCTGCAATACTTCGGCATTCACCAGATAGTGCGGTGTCACCCCGAAGCGACCGGAGGCGATCTGTTTGATCTTGGAGACTTTATCAGTGCCAAAGCGTGCCGGGTCTTCACCACCCTCACCACTATTGGAACGGCCGCCCAGCCGGTTCATTGCCTGGGCCAGTGATTCATGAGCCTCGGGCGACAGGGCCCCCAAAGACATAGCGGCAGAATCAAAGCGGCGCACAATTGCCGCAACTGGCTCCACCTCTTCCAGAGGTACTGACTCAATATTTTCTTTGAATCCGAGCATATCCCGCAGGGTTGCTACCGGACGCTGATTTACCAATTCCGCATAATCACGCCAAGCGGAATAGTCCCCAGTACTGGCAGCGCGGCGCAGCGCGGTCACAACATCCGGATTAAAAGTGTGGTACTCCTGACCGTGCACGTATTTGTGCAGCCCTCCGGGAGAGACCGGCTTGCGCGCCTTCCAGGCAATACTGGCACGCGATGCCATATCCGACTCCAGTTCAGCAAAACCGGCACCTTCGATACGGGTTGGCGCACCGGGGAAACACAGATCCACGACTTCTCTGGAGAGTCCCACCAGTTCGAACAGAAGGGCGCCGCGATACGAGGCCACCGTGGAAATTCCCATTTTCGATAGGATTTTCAGCAAACCCTTGATAATGCCATTGCGATAATTCTTCTGCGCTTCTGCGGCATCCAGCAGCAATTCACCGGTATCGATCAGATGATTGATAATGCTGTAAGAAAAATAGGGGTGCACAGCTGTGGCGCCAACACCTACCAGACAAGCCAGCTGGTGTGGATCTCTAGCACTGGCAGTGTCCACCACCACATTGGAATCACAACGTAGGCCCGCATGCACCAAATGGTGGTGTACTGCACCGGTGGCGAGCAACGCATCAATAGGCAGCTGACCTTCGCGAATATCGCGGTCAGAGAGCACAACAATAACTGTACCGGCTCGGACAGAGGCCTCAACCCGTGCGCACAGTCTCTCAATTGCAACCTTCAGGCCCAGCTCCGCCGGGTCGTAATTCAGGTCGAATATTTCCGCATCAAAGCCAGGGCGATCCAGGGATAGCAATGCGGTGTATTTCATGTGGGACAGAACCGGGGAAGACAGTATCACCCGGTCTGCATGTGCTGGTGTCTCTTCAAATACAGATTTCTCACGCCCCAGGCAGGTCTCCAGGGACATCACCACAGTTTCGCGCAACGGATCTATCGGCGGATTTGTAACCTGGGCAAACTGCTGGCGAAAGTAATCGTAAAGGGAGCGGTTGTAGCGGGATAAAACCGCCATCGGCGTATCGTCCCCCATGGAACCAACCGCTTCCTGGCCGGCTTCCGCCATCGGGCGCACTACCTTATCGCGCTCCTCCAGAGAAGAGCTGAACAGTTTTTGGTAAACCTTGAACTGCTGATGGGAGAAATTGTTATCTACAGGGGCGGTAACCAGTTTTGAGCGAATGCGTCGCGCCTTCTCTTTCAACCAGCGCTTATAGGGCTGGGCGCGCTTGAGCATATTGTCGATATCAGCAGTGTGGAACAGCTTGCCCTCCAGAGTATCCACAGAAAGCATCTGACCTGGCCCCAGGCGCCCCTTGGCCACCACATCTTCAGGCGCGTAATCGTAAACCCCAATCTCTGAGGCCACGGTAATAATATCGTCTTTGGTAATCACCCACCTGGATGGGCGCAGACCATTGCGGTCGAGTGTACATACGGCATAGCGGCCATCCGTCATTACCAGGCCGGCAGGTCCATCCCAGGGCTCCATATGCATGGAAATATATTCGTAGAAGGCGCGCAGATCTGCGTCCATGCCCTCAACATTTTGCCACGCAGGGGGTACCAGCATGCGCAGTGCACGGTGTAACTCCATCCCGCCAGCAAGCAGCATTTCCAGCATGTTATCCAGACTGGAAGAGTCGGAGCCCTCACGGTTTACCAGAGGGGTCAGCTCATTCAGCTCCGGGATCAACTCAGTAACAAACTTGTTGGTACGCGCTACCGACCAGTTGCGGTTGCCGGTAATGGTATTGATCTCGCCATTGTGCGCCAACATCCTAAAAGGCTGCGCCAATGGCCAGCGCGGCATGGTATTAGTAGAAAAGCGCTGGTGAAACACACAAATTGCAGTTTCCAGGCGCGGATCGGCTAACTCTGGAAAAAACTTTGGCAGGTCTGCCGGGATCATCAAGCCCTTGTAGGAGAGGACACTGGTTGAGAGGCTGGCAATATATACATCACTATTCAGCTGCTGCTCGGCCTTGCGCCGTGCAACATATAAACGCGCATTGAAACGGGCCTCTCCCAGAGGCGCCTCGGCATCATTGATCAGCAGTTGCTCGAAGCGAGGCTGGCAGTCATGGGCAATAGGCCCTAGACACTCTGGATTGGTTGGCACGGTGCGCCAGCCGACGACTTGCAAGGTCTGGGCTTCCAGCTCTTTCTCTATTGTTCGGCGGGCGTTTTGGGCTTCGCCTTCATCGAGGGGCAACATTACCGAACCTACCGCATAGACGTCCGTCAGTTCAGCATTAAGTAGGTCGCGGGCTTCGCCGCGCAGAAATGCATCAGGCTTCTGTAACAGGAGGCCACAGCCATCGCCGGTTTTTCCATCGGCAGCGATACCACCGCGGTGGGTCATGCAGGTAAGGGACTCTATGGCTGTCTGCACTAATTTGTGGCTCGCCACACCATGCAAATGAGCGATCAGACCAAAACCACAGTTGTCTTTGAACTCATCCAACTGATACAGACTGCTACCCATAGAATTCCTCGTCACTATCGATTGGGGGACCACAGGTAGTTCCAAAGCTCTACCTGTTATGGGCAAAAAATGCTCAAAGCTTTGCGCTACGCTCTCCTGCGGTCCCTGGCTAAAAGATCCCGAGATAAAAAAAGCCCTCTGGTGGGGCTTTCTTTATTGTTCTTGTTGGCGGTCGTCACGCCCCGCCATTATTTTCGGGGGGCGCGCAATATTACTTGCCCAACACTAGCTTTTCAATATTTTGTAGTTTTTTTATCTGCCAAACACCAATTAAGCAGATATATTTCCTGTATTGGCGAATTCTAGTTATCCAGTACTCCGATTTTAGGATCTTTCGAGGCGGTCATCACTTAGCACCACAGTTCTTTAGCGCTTCTATAACCTTTTCCCTCGGTGTGTCATCGACGACTTTTGCATTGCCCAACGCCCTTAAGAGCACCAATCGCAGTTTTCCATCCACCACCTTTTTGTCCACCTGCATAGCTTGCAGGAAATGATCAACGGTCATATCCGCAGGGGATTGCTGCGGTAGTTGGGCTTTAGCTAGTAGGCTTCGAACCCGCTTTAATAAATCATCATCTACATCGCCTTGCAATCGTGATAACTCCAGTGCCATCACCATCCCTGCGGCAACCGCCTCTCCGTGTAACCAACGTCCATAGCCTTGGACGGCTTCAATGGCATGACCAAATGTGTGGCCAAAATTCAATATGGCACGACGTCCAGCCTCACGCTCGTCACTGGCCACAACTTCAGCCTTATCCCGGCAACAGCGGTCAACGGCGTAAGCCAGCGCCTGCGGATCACGGCTCAACAGGGCGTCAATATTTTGCTCGATCCAAGAGAAAAATGGTTCATCACAAATCAGGCCATACTTAATGACCTCGGCTATGCCAGCAGAGAACTCCCGATCAGGTAAGGTCACTAAAGTATCCATATCCGCCAAGACCAGGCGCGGCTGGTAAAAAGCCCCAATCATATTTTTACCAAGTGGGTGATTTACACCTGTTTTACCGCCGACAGAAGAGTCGACCTGTGCGAGGAGTGTCGTAGGCACTTGAATGAAATCAACGCCGCGCTGGTAGCAAGCTGCAGCAAAACCACACATATCTCCAACAACACCACCACCCAATGCAATCAGGGTTGTTGTGCGGTTATGGCGCTGCTCCAGTAAAGTATCGAAAATGCGATTTAGTGTATCGAGGGTCTTAAAGGACTCGCCATCAGGTAACTCGACAACATCGACCTTGTCGAAGCTGGACAAGCCCTTGAGTAATTGGTCTAGATATAAGGGGGCAACAGTTTCATTGGTAACAATACAAATCTGCTGTCCACGTATATAGGGCAGCAGATACTGTGAATCACCCAGGAGTTGTGAACCAATAATAATTGGGTAGCTACGCTCCCCCAACTCTACATTCAGGCAATGCATTGTGCTCTCCTTCCCGCCACCGCTGAGATTCAGCGAACTGAGTAAATGAGAGGCACTTTAGCACAGAGTCCAGGGAGGTTATTGGGAGAGGGTGTTCTGCAATCGTTCAACCACCAGCGCTACAGCCTGCTTGGGTGTCAGGTTATCAGTATCGCAAATAACATCTGCCACTTCACGATAGAGAGGTTCGCGCTCGTGCAATATTTCCTCAATACGCGCACGTGGGTCCGGAACCCGTAGAAGCGGTCGGTTGCTGTTTTTTGAGGTACGTTCGAATAACTGATCCACACTGGCCTGCAGATAGACAACAAGGCCGTACTTTTGCAACTGCCGGCGGTTCTCTTCCAACAGCACTATTCCGCCACCAGTACCGATAATCTGACACTCTCCATGGCATAGTTCTTCGAGTACTTCACTTTCACGGCGTCGAAAACCCGCCTCCCCTTCTACATCAAAAATCCAGGGAATGTCGGCACCGGTACGCTCTTCCAGCACCTTATCGGTATCGGCAAACGGCAGCTGTAATTGTGCAGCAAGCAATTTGCCGATGGTAGATTTGCCGGCCCCCATGGGGCCGACCAAAAATATGGAACGGTTAATCACTTAGAGTAAAAATTCTCATCTTCCATAATTCGAGGAGTGATAAACATGAGAAGCTCTCTCTTATCATCAGTTCGAACGCTTCTCTTGAATAGGTTACCTAAATAAGGAATATCCCCCAATAAAGGCACTTTAGTTTCACTTTCAAGGATATTACTTTCGAATATCCCACCTAAGACAATAGTCTCACCATTTCGCACTAATACTTTAGTTGACAGGTTATTAACATTAATTGAGGGTATTGATGCAAAATCAGTTACTTCAATCAATTCACCAACACTATTCTGTTTGATATTTAGTGCCATAATAATATTGTTATCTGGGGTAATTTGCGGAAGTACCGTAAGTTCCAATACGGCTTCTCTAAAAGTTATAGATGCGGCACCTGAAGAGGTTCTTTCCTGGTAAGGGATTTCCACACCAGATTGAATCGTTGCTTCCTGCTTATCCCCTGTAACAACTTTAGGCTGGGAAACTATTTCAGCCTTACCCACATCTTCCATAGCTGACAGCTCGAGCCCCAGGTAAAAATTGTCCTTCAAGATAGCATAGGCCAAACTTCCCACCGCATTTGGCGCACCAAGGTCCACCATTAAGGGGTCCAATACATTTGGTGAGCCAGTCAAAACTCCATTGACAATTCCTACATCATCATCCTCATCAAGAGGCAAGTGCCCCCCAGCGCCAATTCCCGAAGTACTATCATTAATTTCATCAGCGCCAACATAATTCCATTGAACGCCCAATTCACTGGCAAAGTCACTATTAGCTGTAACAAGGCGCGCTTCAATCATCACCTGGCGGATTGGGATATCAATAACCT
This sequence comes from Microbulbifer variabilis, assembly GCF_052468405.1. Classification (NCBI taxonomy): domain Bacteria; kingdom Pseudomonadati; phylum Pseudomonadota; class Gammaproteobacteria; order Cellvibrionales; family Microbulbiferaceae; genus Microbulbifer; species Microbulbifer variabilis. Next base: position 4,499,411 of record NZ_CP174343.1, on the reverse strand, counting down.
CTATCAACTCCCGAAACTGTGCAATTTTATCTTCCGTATCCGTCAGAATAATTGTGTTTGTTCTCTCGTCTACAATTGCGCTACCGCGAGGTGACAAAATACTCGCTTTATTGACATCCCGGCTATTTCCACCAGCAAATCCACCTTGTCCGGAGCTATCGCTATCTTTCCCTGAAAATAAAGTGAATATTTCTCCAGCATCAGCATAGCGGACACGGATATATTCAGTTAATAATGGAGCCAGTTCTTGAAGCTGTTTGCGGGTTTCAAGCTCTTGGCGCTCCCGCTCAGCAATCTCAGCGGCAGGCGCAACCATGATCACGCTGCCCTCCTGACGCTTATCCAGACCTTTTGCTTTCAAAATCAAAGCCAGTGCTTGATCCCAAGGTACTCCATCAAGTCGCAGGGTAATTCTTCCCTCAACTGTATCGCTTGCTACAAGATTCAGTCCCGTGAAATCGGCAATTATCTGAAGGACAGATCGCACTTCAATATCCTGGAAGTTCAGCGATAACTTTTTACCACTAAACTGAAACTCTTTTTCCTTCTCCTTTATCTCCTCAGCGGTGAGAGGCTTAACACTGAGCACATATTCCGTATCTGCCTGGTAGGCGAGATAATCATAATCAACGTCGGTGGGGTCAACAGCTATAACTGTATTTTGTCCATCGTAGTCAACAACGATTGAATTTACCACTGTAGCAAAATCAGTGACGTCAAGGCGTTGACGCAATGACTCAGGTAATTTCGCCCCCAGAAAAGTTAGATAAATCTTTCCTTTGGTACGCTCTACATCAATATTTACTGCTGGGTCAGAAAGGCTGACTATTACTTTGCCCTCCCCTTCTTCTCCGCGGCGAAAATCAACATTGTTAATCGCAATAGAGCCTGAAGTGCGAAACTGCTTTTCACCTCCAATACTAAGGCCGCTATCATGAGTCATTGTGTCAGAGGGAGCGACTACCGTTGCCTGCTCAACCGAACCGGCACCAATCTCCAAGACTAGCTGATTACCTTTAACCTCACTGGTATAAGCCGGAAGCTGGTCCAGGTTAACTATCAAGCGGGTTCGATCTTCATTCGAGACAATTACTGCGCTTCGAGCCCCGCCTATTCCGAGAGAATACTTCTTTTGTGGCAGAGAACTCTCTACACCAGCAAGATCCATCACAATTCGTGCTGGCTGCTCAATCGTATATCCAGTTGGCTCAGGGGGTACATCGGTAAATGTTAAGCGTAATTGCACCCTGCTACCAGGCAGCTCAGAAAACTGGATATCATTAAGCTGATTTATTTGAGCCTGTAAAGCAGCTGGAAGTACCGATAAAGCGAGCAATAATAGTTGAAACGGAGCTAAAAACTTGGCAAGTTGCTTTTTAATCATTATCCGTTGTCCTTTTCTTCCAACGTCAGTGCCCGCGGCCTCTCAATCCAGCCACCAGTGCCATCAGGTACAATTTCCAATACATCGAGCTGATCGGCATTAGCATTGACCACTCGGCCGTGATTTTTCCCAAGATAGTTTCCTATCGTCACTCGATGAATACCTCCGGCACCATCATCTATCAGCCCCCATAGTTGGCCATCCCGTGACAAAGTACCCACCATAGAAAGAGCGTCAAAGTTGAAACCTTCAAGCAACTCGCGACGACGGCTCATATCGGGGGCAATATCCAGTTTTCGTCCCACTAAGCGTTGCTCTGACTCCAATATGGGTCTTGTAAACGGGCTTCTCAGTGCCGCAGCGCTGTATACATATGGGCTGTAAGGAGTAAACGTCGGAATTGGCTCTATCTGCCCCTGGGGTCTTCTTTCAACCTCAGCCATTCTTTCTGTTAAATCTGAATGGTCTGCATTCAAACTACAGCCTGACACTGTAACGAACGCGATAACAAGGATGGAAAGTCTTATCATTCCTCATCCCCTTGGTCTTTATAACGATATGTTTTGGCATTAATCACCATATTGAGCAAACCACCACTGTCACGGCTCGCTGAAATATTAAAGTCATGTAGAGTCACGATTCGCGGCATGCCCGCAATACCACTAATAAAAGAGCCAAATTCATGATAGCCACCATGAACCTGGATTCTAATTGGCAGCTCCACATAAAATTCGCCTACCAATTCGTCTTGCAGAGCAACTTTTTCAATAGTTAAACCACTGCCACGACCATACTCATCTATATCCTCTAACAGACCTGGGACCTCAGTATCTTTCGGTAGCTGCTTAAGAAGAGCACCGAAAGTCTCCTCCATTTCTACCAGCTGTTCCCTATAAGCATCCAAGTTCGCAGCTTCAAATTGTTTCTTTTCAAACTGAGTAAAAAGGTCCTGCTCTTTTTTAGCGGCAATATCCAGCCTGCTATATAAATCACCAACCCAAAAATAATAACCGAGACCAATTATAATTGCCGTAATGATCACTAGTAGAGCAACACGCCCAGGTAAGGGCCAAACTCCAACACGGCTAAAATCGATATCATTGATATCCAGATTTTCAAGCTGTTTTAACGTATCCCCCAATGCCATGATCAGGATCCTTTAATTTGCTTCATCGACGTGTTCATTCTCTTTTTTTCGTCCACTGAGATTTACCGCCAATTGAAAAGCGCTGGCTTGCTCGCCAAAAGCTGGGCTCGCAGTGACGCCAGTAAGATTTGGGGAATCATACCAATCAGACTGATCCAGGTTTCGCATAAAAGAAGAAACCCGGTTATTGGATTCAGCGATTCCAGATATTTCCAGGCTATTTCCCTTCCGCTGGAGAGAATTTAACCAGAGCCCCTCTGGGGTCGCTTGGACCAATTCATCAAAATAGCGCACAGCTAGAGGTCTATTCCCCTGCAGCTCCTGGATCACCCGCATGCGGTCAATGAGCTCCTGGCGCCGTTTCTTCAAATCTTTAATTTCACGCACCTGTTTATTTAGCGCACTGATTTTCTCCTGAAGAAGCTGGTTACGCGCGTTTTGGTTTGAAACTTGCTCGTCCACAGTCTCTATCCATGCAAACACTAATAGCGCTGCAGCAATTACCACTAGCAAAGCTACTTGTTGAAAGTCCTTTTGCTTCTTAGCTCGATACTCCTGGCGCCAGGGTAGCAGGTTTATTTTGGCCATATCAGTACTCCTTCTCCCGCATCGCTAACCCTGCGGCAATCATCAACGCAGGTGCCTCATTGGCCAGAGACTGGCGATTTATTCGCGAGGAGAGGCTCATCCCATGGAAAGGATCAGCGACTAGTGTGGGTTTACCCAATTTCTCACCAACTAACTCGGATAATCCCTCCATTGCTGCGACGCCACCGCTGAGCAGAATGTAATCCACATCACTATATGAGGTGGAGGAGTAAAAGAATTGCAGTGAGCGAGTAACCTGCTGAATGACAGCATCGCGGAAAGGTTCCAGTACCTCAGCGTAATAATCATCCGGCAATCCGCTGCCTCCCTGGTGCTTGGCCAATGAGGCTTCCTCGGCAGACAGACCATAACGGCGCTGGATTTCATCAGTAAGCTGGCGGCCACCGAAAAGCTGTTCACGTGTGTAAACAGTCTTGCCGTCAACAAGAACTGACAAAGCACTCATGGTGGCACCAATGTCCACTACAGCGACAACCATTTGCTCCTGAGGCGGAAATTGATCTTCCAACAGGGTATAAGTTCGCTCGATGGCATAAGCCTCCACATCGACAACACCCGCTTCCAACTCCGCTTCGCTGAGAGCAGAAATTCGCTGCTCAATATTTTCACTGCGACAAGCCGCAAGCAGAACTTCCACCTGATCCTCACCCTTTTCAGATGGCCCCTGCACCTCAAAATCCAAACTCACCTCTTCAAGTGGGTAGGGGATGTACTGATCAGCTTCGAGAGCTATACGCGCCTCCAGATCTTCATCGGAGAGATCTGCGGGCATTTCGAGAGTCTTTGTGATTACTGCCGAGCCGGAAACGGCTACTGCGGCACGACGCAGACGAGTCTTGGACCGGCGCACCACCTTGCGAATAGCTTCGGCTGTGGCTCCAACATCATTGATGTTCTTATCTACCACCGCATTGGGTGGAAGAGGTTCCACGGCGTAACTTTCGACACGATATTTATCACCATTGCGACTTAGCTCCAGCAACTTCACTGCAGTCGAGCTAATATCGAGTCCCAGCATGGCCTTCGGGCCTTTATCCAGAAAAGGGAAAATCCCCATTTTTCTTATCTTTTCCGTGGGTTATGAAAGTTTGATGTTATAGCACTTTAAATTACCGCTTCAACCAGCATTTGCATAGGTAATAGCGCACAATATTCGTATAATTATTCACCGAATCTTACAAATGAAGTACACAGAAGCAGTTTCATGACCGTAAAAGCCCGAAATCGTCTACTAGCACTGCTCTGGCTCTGTCTCGCCGGGACGGCCGGCGCAGCCATGACTCTCGCCAGCATTTATCTTTACTTAAAGCCCGGGCTGCCCTCCGTTGAGAGTCTGCGCGACATTCGCCTGCAGACTCCCCTGCGAGTCTATTCACAGGATATGAAGCTTATTGGGGAGTTCGGGGAGAAACGACGTAACCCGATTACCATTGAGCAGACGCCAGAGCCTTTTATCAAAGCGGTTTTAGCTGCCGAGGATGCGAGTTTTTACTCTCACAATGGTGTTTCAATCAAAGGCTTGATCCGCGCGGCTTCACAACTAATTCGAACCGGTTCAATTCAATCGGGCGGTAGTACCCTGACCATGCAGGTGGCGCGCAACTTCTTCCTGAGCCGGGAACAGCGCTTCGTACGTAAGTTTAATGAGATTCTGCTATCTTTACAGATTGAGCGCGAACTCAGCAAAGATGAAATTCTCGCCTTATATATCAACAAAATTTTCCTGGGAAACCGCGCCTACGGCTTCCAGGCCGCCGCTCATGTGTACTACGGCCGCGATATCAAAGACCTGAACCTGGCCCAGTGGGCCATGATGGCGGGCCTTCCCAAGGCGCCCTCCACATTCAATCCAATTGCCAATCCGACCCGTGCCCTGGTGCGGCGTAATTGGATTTTGAAACGCATGCTCGATCTCGACTATATCGACCAGGATGAATACAAACACTCCATTACCGCTCCTGTGACCGCCAGCTACCATAGCCGCGACCTGGACCTGGATGCCCCCTATATTGCCGAGATGGCACGCAAGGAAGCGGTGGAGCTATTTGGTGACAGCGCATATACAGATGGCTACCAAGTCATCACTACTGTCGATAGCCGCCTCCAGGACGAAGCGCGCAAAGCCCTTCAGCATGGCCTGGAAACCTATGATTCACGCCATGGCTATCGTGGTCCCGAGCAACGCCTACCACCTGAGCTGCTGCACGATAGCGACCAGTTGATCGATCTTCTCAATGAAATACCAGTCCTGGGAGGACTTGAGCCAGGGGTAGTAACGGCAGTAAAGCCCAAGCTCCTACAGGTTCAGTTACGGGATCGCCGGGTTGTAGAGGTTCCCTGGGAGAATGGACTTAAATCCATTCGCCCCTATATCTCCGAAAGTGCTCGCGGACCACTTTTGCAGTCCGCAGACAAAATGTTTGCCCCCGGTGACGTCGTTCGGTTACGCCGCATTGAAATTGATAAAACTGATGAGGACCAAGCTGCAGTTCAAACTGTGAGCGTGGCGGAAGAAGTGCCTCAACCCGATCCTTTCGCCAGTCCTGAAGAAGAGGGTCCCGATCCCCAGGAGCCCCAGGTCACCGAAGAGTGGGAGCTGACCCAGGTACCCGCCGCCCAGGGAGCCTTGGTTTCCATCGCCCCTGAGGATGGCGCAATACGCGCATTGGTGGGCGGTTATGACTTCCGCCAAAGTCACTTCAACCGGGTAACCCAGGCGGCACGTCAGCCCGGTTCGAGCTTTAAACCCTTTATCTACGCATCGGCTATCGAGCGGGGCTACACTGCCGCCAGCATGATCAATGATGCCCCGATTATTTTTGAGGAAACCAACCTTCAAGATGTATGGCGCCCCGAAAATGATGGCGGCACATTCTTAGGCCCAACCAGATTGCGTATGGCACTCTACAAGTCACGCAATATGGTCTCCATTCGCCTGCTGCAGGCTCTGGGACTGGACTATGCCTTGGGCTTTGTGGAGGGCTTCGGCTTTGAGCGCAGCAAGCTGGCACGCAACCTGACTATCGCGCTCGGCAGCTCGGCTCTGACTCCATTAGAAATGGTTCGTGGCTATGCCGCCTTCGCCAACGGCGGTTATCGGGTGGAACCCTACCTGGTGGACCGAGTGCTGGATGTTAATGGCAAAATGCTCTACCAAGCTTTACCGCTCACCGTTTGTAACGACTGTCCAGAGCCCGGCAACGAACCCCAGGGTTTTAATCGGGAACCTGTGGATCTGGCAGTGTTGCAACAGGAAGGGGAAGGGCCAGATCAAGGCGAGACGCCCCCAGAACTAGAGGTTCTTCCTGTCGGCCCTATGGACCCGACAAAATCCCAGGCAAGGCCACTGGCGCCGCGTGCCATGTCACCAGAGACAGCGTACATCATGGATTCCATCCTCAAGGATGTGATCAAGAAAGGCACCGGCCGCCGTGCACTCGCCATGAAGCGCGGGGATATCGCTGGTAAAACCGGAACTACCAACGGACCCCGCGATGCCTGGTTCTCGGGCTACAGCCCCTACCTGGCCACCAGCGCTTGGGTCGGCTTCGACTCCTATGGCGAACTGGGCAAAAATGAATACGGTGGCTCTGCAGCCCTACCTATCTGGATAGACTTTATGACGGCCGCGCTGGAGGGATTGCCGGAGCGTCATTTGGCCCAGCCCGACGACATTGAGACCGTACGCATCAACCCGGAGAACGGCCTGCGTACTTCCTATGGCGGCATGTTCGAAATTTTCCGCACCAATCGGGTGCCCAGCCGCGAGGTCTACAACCCCTATCGCAACCGCTATACGGATGAAGATCGGGATATGCCCGGACGGGAACAACCGAGAGAATCCCTGCCGGAGGAACTATTCTAGTAGATTTGCTTCGGCAAATATGAAGGGGCATTTGCCAATTACAAAAATAAAAAGGGGCCTAATGGCCCCTTTTTTAACACTCTATCCAAAAAGATATCGCACTATTTGGGAGTAGCCTCAGTCCATCTCACAGTACTTAAGACAGGCCCGCTCCAGTCCCTGTAGATCGGGGATCACAGCTTCTTCACCGGAAAGTGCCACGTGCATCAACTCACCAGGATTCAATGTATGCTCACGCAGAGCCAGCTCTTCTGGAGTCACCCGTACCAGTCGAGGAGTCCCCTGCAGAATGAGCGCAAAATACGGCAGGTCACCATCAGGGTTACCACTGCTTAGCACCGCAATACGTCCATTTTCAGAAGTGCTACTGAGAGATTCACCGCGCATCACATCAAAAGACAGCAGTGGCAACCTCTGCTCACGCCAGATTAAGTCTCCGAGATACCACTCGGGGGCGTCGTACACAGCCACAGGGGTCTGTATCGCAATGACCTCAGAGAGGCTTTCTACGGGCACCAGCATCTGTCCCTGTTGCAGGGGCAACAACAAACTGCTCACTTCCTGCGGAACATCTACTGACAGTGCTTCAACTTCACTCATTGCCTATCTCTTGTCTATAGTCTTCGAGGCCGCTTCAGCTGCCAACAGCTGAAGCACCTGCGTATTCACGGATTGCCTCAAGTAAAACATCTTCCTGGTATGGTTTGCCCAGGTAATGGTTTACCCCTAGCGACATGGCATGATCCCGGTGCTTGCTACCGGTACGCGAGGTAATCATCACGATAGGGATATCCCTTAAGCGACTGCTGGAGCGGATATGGCGCGCAACCTCAAAACCATCCATACGTGGCATTTCTATATCCAGCAGAATCAAATCGGGAATCTTGTCTTGAAGCTGGATCACCGCATCCTGGCCATCTTTGGCGGTACTTACCAAATAACCCTCGCGCTCAAGGAAACGCGAGGTTACCTTACGTACCGTCACGGAGTCGTCCACCACCATCACTGTTTGCTGGCGATCTTCCGGTTCGGGCTTAGGCTCAGCCTGCAGCTGCAACTGTGGCATTTCCGGGCGAGCGAGCTGAGTTGCCTGGCGGCGCAGCAGGGCATGTGCATCGAGAATCACAACCACGGTGCCATCACCGGTTACTGTAGCTCCAGAAACTCCCTGAACCCCCGCAAATTGTGGCCCCAGGCTCTTCACCACAATCTCCCGGCTGCCGCGGATAGCGTCAACCTGCAAAGCCATGGCGTGCCCTTCTGAACGCACCAGCAAAACTGGCAGCTGCATATCGTCAACACTGAGTTTGGGCTGGGCACCGGACTTCAGTAGGGTACCGAAGTAGTTCACTTCATAAAGTTCACCGGCGTACTCAAAGCGCGCATCCTCGGAACGGTAGTAATGCTCCAGCTCAAAAGGGCTGAGACGCACAATACCCTCGATAGTATTCAGCGGTAGGGCGAATAAGTCCTCACCGATTTTTACCATCAAGGCGCGGTTAACAGATACCGTAAACGGCAACCGCACGACAAACTCAGTTCCGGCACCTGCTTCGGAGTTGATATGTACACTGCCACCGATCTGCTTGAGTTCGGCGGAAACTACGTCCATCCCCACACCTCGACCGGAAATCTGGGTTACCTTTTCTGCAGTAGTAAACCCCGCCTGCAAGATAAACTGCAGTATCTCGTTATTGGACAGCTCAGCATCCGGGCGCATCAAGCCATTCTCGACGGCCTTCTCCCGCACCCTGATTAAGTTAACTCCGGCGCCATCATCGCGAATGGTCAAAACCACTTCGCTACCTTCTCGCGCCAGGGCTACATCGATACGACCGCGCTCTGCTTTACCAGCTGCAAGACGTTCTCCCGGCATCTCGATACCGTGGTCCACGGCGTTGCGTAACATATGTTCAAGTGGCGCAACCATACGCTCGAGCATGGATCTATCCAGCTCACCCTCCACGTTGGAGAAAACGAGCTCAACCTGCTTGCCAAGCTCGGCACTCACCTGACGCACAATACGACGCAAACGCGGTACCAGACGGGAGAAAGGCACCATGCGGCTGCGCATCAGGCCTTCCTGCAGCTCGGTATTCACCCGTGACTGTTGCAACAACAAAGTCTCTGTATCACGCGCTTTGTTATCAAGCGTTGAGCGCAGTTCCATCAAGTCAGAGGTAGACTCCAATAGAGAGCGGGACAGCTGTTGAATAGATGAGTAGCGGTCCATTTCCAGTGGGTCAAAGTCACCATCTTGTTCCGCCAACTGCTCCTGGCGGAAGAGAATTTGTGCTTCGGTTTCCCGGTCCAGACGGCGCAGCTGTTCATTGAGGCGCAACAGAGTTGCATCCATCTCGTCCAGGGCCAGGCCGAACTCACTCATCTGCTCTTCGAGGCGACCACGTGAAATAGCAGTCTCACCGGCAAGGTTAACCAGCTCTTCCAGAAGCTCAGCGGCAACACGTACCATTTCCTGGGGTTGGTTACGAGTAGGAGTCGCAACCTCTGTATTGGTAGTGCTGGACTTGCGAATAAACGGCAATACGTTCCCGCCTTCCGGGTTTTCCACTGGCTCCGGCAGCAGGGAAGGTATGTCGGATGAGTCGATCGGGGTCTGACCCGGCAACTCTACTGTCGGCATAGGCTCTTCGACAGCGTTGTTTACCTCTCCCTCGGTTGGAGGTGCTTCAACGGGCATTTCCTGCAGAGGCGCTTCGCTGCCAGAAACCTGCACTGCAGCTGCTGACGCAACATGTCGATCTGCCCAATCGGTACTGAGCAATTGAACGAAAGCTTCCAGCTGCTCACCCACCATCCAGGCGCGTATGGTTTCAACCCCGTCAGCTATTCGATCGTGGATACGGTGAGCATCGGCAAAAAATTCTGGCGTGGGGCGCGTATTATCACGCATACCCTCAATGACAGTTTCAAAACGGTGGGCAACTTCACCAAGCCCCATCAAGCCAGCCATACGCGCACCACCTTTAAAGGTATGCAACACCCGCTTCAAGGCTTCCGCTTGTTCGTGACTTTCTGGCACGTCCTCCCAGCTCTGGATCAACTCTTCCAGCTCGTCGGTAAGATCACCGGCCTCCTCCATAAAGACATCAACCACATCGGGATCAATGTCAGCCAGCAGACGCTGTTGTTCCGCAACCCGGTCTTCGCTGTGGATAGCAGCTGGCTCAGCAACCAAAGAGATCGCCGTTACAGGTTCCTCCGCGATTGTAAGTTCCTGAGGGATATCGATAAGCTCCGGATCAGGGTGCTCAGTGATAGCTCTATCGGCACGACTATCAGCTGGAGTCTCGGAGAGTGCCTGATACAGGTCATCCAGTGTGGGTTCCTGGGCCTCTTCTGCTTGGGGCTCAGCCACTTCAATATTACTGTCCGGCTCAATGACTTCAGCTCTTGGCCGCGACTCATAATCATCCGGCTCGAGTACTGGTTGCTCCGCTTCAATCTCTACAGCGATAGCTACCTGCTCTGACTCCTCTTCTGCGGATGCGACAGAGTCCAGCTCTTGGGGCTCTATCCCCAATTCACTCAGATCGTAGTCTTCCTCCGCAGCCTCGACAGTTGCCTCGTCCTCCGCCAGATAGCGCAGCGCCTCTTCAACGGCTTCACTCACTTCTGGCAGATCCTGGGCTGCAGCCACGGCATCAACAAGGTCGAGCAGCTCATTGTGTCCTTGTTCCAGAGAAGCCCAAAGTGCAGGCTCCTCCTCAAGCTTGCCGGCCAGCACCTTGCGATAAACAGCCAATAGCAATTGTGCTAGTTCGGCCAGAATGGGCAACTGCGCACGACTGGCAGCCTCTTGCAGGACGTCCAGCTCTTCAGCAACTTCGTTGACTTGAGTTTTATCCGTGGGATTCGCTCGCCATTGGTTGAGCATCTGGTCGGCATCCAACAGAACCCGCATGCCATCGGCCATCAGCACCGCAAGCAACTGTGGGTCTACCGCTTTCGGTTCGTTGGCCTCGCGCTCACGTATCAGATGGCCTACAGAGCGCTCCTGCAATTCCGCTACGCGAGCAACAAACTGCTCAGACTTTTCTACCTGAAGGAGCTCGGCCGCGCGAATCTGCCCCAATACCTGACGAACATAGCTGGCACCATCACCGATCAGCTCGAAGATATCCGCATCAATGGGCACCTGATAAATGCGCAGTTCTTTCGCAAAGCGCTCCAGCGGCGCCATCATCTCGGCAACCACCTTAACTTCCGCCATGTGGGCAGAGCCTTTGAGGGTGTGCAACGCGCGATGGAGCGGATCGCTTGGTACTCCATATACCGGGGCAACTGCGCGCATTTCCATGAGGAAATCATCAACAACAGCGAGGTGCGTCTCAGCTTCCTGGGCGAAAATCTCCCAAAGCTGCGCGCGATCGTCGCTGTTGTCATCTTCAACAGTATCGCTCGTTGAGGCTTCACCAACATCCAACGCCAACAGCTCCTCAGGGATCTGCCCCTGACTAAGCTGCTCAGCCCAAGCCTGCAATTGCAGGGTAAGAGGCTGATCTGGGTCCCCTTTGCCAAGGCGGAAAGCCTCAACCATTGAGGGCAGTTTTTGGAAGACCTGCTCAATCAGGAGTACATGGGCCCGCTGAGGCGTGACGCTGTCATCAATCACCCGATTCAGCATATTCTCCACTGACCAGGCGAGCTCACCGATGTCCAGCGCCTCAACCATACGGCCGGACCCTTTGAGGGTGTGGAAACCACGTCGGAATTCCACCAGAGCATCAGTATTGGCAAAATTTGCCGCCCACTCAGGGAAGTAGTTGCCTATATGGGTAAGGACTTCACTGGCCTCTTCGAGGAAGATTTCAATGATCTCATCGTCGATCAAGCTTTCGCTGTCGTCCACAAATACCTGGGGTTCTGCAGACTCTTGGGCCGGCCCCTCAACGGGTTGAACACTAGTTTGCTCCCCTGCCGGTACGGGCACCTCAACTTCCGAAGTCTCAACAGCGGAATTCTCTACCGCTTGTGTAGCTACTTCAGCCTGTGCATTTACCCCATTATTTGAGAGCCTGTCATCGTCCTGATCAGCCGTAGTGGAAAGCTCTTCTTTGGCAACGCGTGGAGCAGAAACGGAAATGGATTCCGCTTTGGTAACATCGTCTCCACCGGCAACACTCTCAAATGGTAATGCTGCTTCTTCATCAGTGTCGCTGCCACCCGGCAACTCATTAACTGCTTCCGATTCCACCGATTCAGGTACAAAAGTATGGTGATCGGTTAACTCACTTCCAGTTTCCCCGGATATGGCAAATTCGGGGTCAAGCAGATTAAAGCCATCATCCCCCTCCTGACTCTCCACAGTGGCCTGCGGTGCTTCGTCCTGGGGAGCAATTACTTCCGAAGCCTCAATCTGAGGACTTTCGAGGGCAAAGCCCAAGTTGGCCACGCTATCCTCAGCCAGCGCCAACAGCATTTCAGTATCTTCCAGCCCCTCTGAGCGGCGCTCCAGATAATACTCGACACTGGTTATCGCATCAGCCAGGGTATCGAGCATGCGCCATTCAGGCTGTTCAGCTTGCTCGATTAGGGATTTATTAATGTAATGGTTACAACAGGCAATAATTTCACCAGCACGCTGGTAGCCTACCATTTCCAGACCACCACAAACTTCCTGCAGACGTTGCGGTACCCGGCTTAAATAGCTGATATCCCAATGGCTGGCGACATACTCCATTACCGCCTCTTTCACGGCCTCAAGGCCCAGGCGCGCCTCGCGCAAAACTGAGTCGGTGGCATCTCCCATTATCGGCTGTTCATCATCGACCTGCTTATTGCGGTCAACAGTGGCAGCAAGGGCCGAATCAAGCTGTACCAGCTCACCGGCAGCACGCAGTAGGTATTCCTCGACATCGGTGCCGCGGGAGGCATCACGCAGATATTCATAGATGCCGCGGGCGCGGCCGCGCTGCGCCTCCAAGCCAAGTACGCCAAGGGTATCTGCGATCCGCTTGGCAACTGCAGCGGTATCACTTAACGGTGGTTGCTCACTGGCGCCGCTCGGTTCCAGCGCCTCGCGAACCAATTGCAACTCTTCCCGCAGTGCAGCGATCGCAGTACCCAGAGCCTCAGGGCCCATGGCCAGCACGTCCTCTGTATCCGGTCGTGGTGTCCCCGGAACCGCTTTATCCAAGGCAAAACGCTGGTATAAATCCTGACAGCGCGGGCCATTTGGGCCCGCCAGGTATACATAAAAAAGAAGGTTTCGCAGGAAATCCGCATCAAGGCGGGCATCCAACACCTTGGCACCGCGCCCCTGCAATAATCGGAATTCCACATCTACACGGCGCAACAGATGGCGAAGGGCCGGCTGGACATTGATGCGGTGCTCGCCGAGCGCCTCCAGGAGCCCCAGTAGAATCTCCCACTGAGATTGGCGCCGACTGCCGCTATAAAGCAGCTGCATTTTCTCAATGATTTTATTCAGGTACGCCAGACTCTCACCACTGTTCACATCCCGAATCAGGCCGGCAGCTGCTACGTGATACATTTTGCGTAGCTTTGTTACAAGCTCCTGCAAACGTGCACTATCAGCAGTCAGTGGTTGGCGCTTGCCACTTATACGATCCAGGGAGGATAGGTCTGGAGAGAAGAGCGCACCCTCGGTGATCAGGCGCTCACGGCGGACCGCACGCAGGTCATTGAGTAAGGGTAACAGCAGGACTGCGTTATCACGACGCTGAAAAGAGACCTTCTCAAGGTAGAGCGGCAACTCCAACAAAGCGCGCATAAGGAATTCGCGCGTTTCGTCGGTGTTTTCAACACTGCCACTGGCAAGGGCCTGTACCAGTTGTTCCATCTCTTCGGCGAGCATCGCTGCGCCACTGAGTTGAGCCATATGCAGGCTGCCGTGTACCTGGTGAACCAGGGACAAACTATTCTGCAGCAGTGTTGCACCCGCTTCTGGATCCGTGGCAAATGTCTCGAGGAACTGGCGCGCCTGCGCCAGGGTCTCGTTGATTTCACCAATCAGCCAATCCAGGGCCATGAAGTTCGGATTGTCGTGACTCACGCCGAGCCCCCAATAATTCATTCTCTACACAGGCGCTATACCCCGATGCGAACCTGAATCCGCGATTATCTGGAGGGTACTCCGTGCGCCCCTATGTGCCCGGTCTCCAATTGGCTACCGGGTTTTATAAGTGGGTTAGGCCAGAGCCCGATCTTCACGGGACAAGGAATCGGATTCCTCGCTATCGATAGTGAAAGTCTCAGCGTCCATCTCCGGCAGTTCCACATCGTACAGTTCACTGTTCGTCTCAATGCTCTCGTCTTGTGGCAGCTTGAAGCCGGCAACAGATTCACGCAAGGCACTGGCGGTTTGTGCCAGGTTACCAATGGACTGGGCAGTAGCCTGGGTACCAGCAGAAGTCTGCGAAGTAATTTCCTGAATCACGTTCATCGTGTTGGAAATATGACCTGCAGAAGAGGCCTGCTGGCGGGCAGCGTTGGAGATGTTCTGGATCAAGGATGCCAAGTTACTGGATACGCTTTCGATCTCTTCCAGGGCAACACCGGCATCCTGAGCCAAGCGGGCTCCACGTACCACCTCAGTGGTGGTCTGTTCCATGGAAATTACCGCTTCGTTGGTATCAGACTGAATGGCTTTAACCAGGCCTTCAATCTGCTTGGTAGCGGCGGCGGAACGTTCCGCGAGTCGCTGAACCTCGTCCGCAACCACCGCGAAGCCCCGACCAGCATCACCAGCCATACTCGCCTGGATGGCTGCATTCAAGGCCAGGATGTTAGTCTGGTCAGCAATGTCGTTAATCAGGCTTACGATATCGCCAATCTCCTGGGATGATTCACCCAGACGCTTGATTCGCTTGGAGGTGTCCTGAATCTGCTCGCGGATGTTATCCATGCCTTTAATGGTGTTCTGTACCACCTTGGCACCGTTACTCGCGATATGTACCGAGCGCTCGGCTACCTGGGCAGATTCAGAGGCGTTTGCAGATACCTGGTCAATGGTCACCGCCATTTCATTCACCGCCGCAGAGGCTCCGGCAATTTCCTGTGCCTGGTGTTCAGAGGCTTCGGCTAGATGCAGCGCGGTCTGCTGGGTTTCCTGGGACAGACCGGATACTTCCTGTGCAGCTCCGTTGATTCGGGATACCAGAACGCGCAGCTGGTCGATTGTAAAGTTGATGGAGTCGGCAATCGCACCGGTGAAAGCTTCTGTTACTGTCGCGGAGGTAGTCAGGTCACCATCGGCGAGGTCTGCCAGCTCATCCAGCAGCTGCATAATGGCCTGCTGGTTACGTTCGTTGGTATCGGATTCCTGTATCAGGCTGCGGCGGGTACCGGAGAACGCCATTCCCATCATCGCAAAGATCAGAAGCACGAATGCCGCTGCCAGAATGGTGATGGTCATATTGTTTGGCTGGCGTTCGTCCGCCAGGTTTACGATGCGGTCATTCAGGGTACTCAGGGCTTCGAGCAGCTGCGGCGAAGAAGCGATAATGCCGTCAGAGGCCTGGCGTGTTGCAAACAGGGCTGGAGTCGCCTCAAATATCTCGCGTACAGAGGAACTTACGAATTCAAACAGCTCAGTAATTTCATCCAGAGAGCGGCGTGCTTCTTCATCGGTAACGCGGGAGATGCCCATCACCACATCACCGCTCTTCATGCCATCCACCACTTTACCGAACAGGCTGGCATCAGTATTGAACTGATCAGCGGCCGACTCCGCATCGTCACCGCCCTGCAGCATTTTGTCGATATTCCGACCGATACGCTCCGCACGCCATACCTGCAACTGTGCCTGTTCCACCTGATTCGCCGGGGCATTGTTGGCGAGCAGTATCTCCACAATATTGTTGTGCTCTGCCTGCAGTTCAGGCAGCGAGGCACTAAGCGTGGTAGCCACATCGTTTAGGAAGATAATGGTTTCCTTGTTACCGATAATGGTATCTACCTGCTCGCGCAGTTTGCGCCAAACGGTACCATAGGTAGCCAGTTCAGCATCGAGAGCTTTTCGGCTCCCTTTATCCATACCCTGTAACTGGTTCCAGGCACTGGCCATCTGTCCAGAGACCTTTTCCAGTTCCGCAAATGCAGCATCATCACCGGAAGTAGCCGCAGGTGCGTAGGAAACCACCTGATAGGAAAGTGCACGCAGTTCCGCGACTTGTTGCAGGTATTCTTTATCGCGATCGCTGCGGGTCTGCACCAAATAGATACTGACAATCAGTCCCGCCAGTACGGCGAGTACCAGCAGACCCAAACCCAGCGCGGCAGGGTTACTGCGCAACGCGGAAAAGGAACTCTGGGAGCCTGTTTTCATAGTTTACTCCTAGCGGGCCCTAGCATGAGGCCGGTTAAATACCACTTTTTACTTTTAACGCTTTAACGACAATGGCCCTCAGCCAGTGCGGACATCCCTGCACCGCTTGCGGGTCATCCCCAGCATCTCGATACGAAATGCTGGAAATAATCAGATTGGATTTTTAATGGACAGCGGCATCCATAAAGCGGGAATCACTAATCAAAGCCCGCATGTCGAACACCAGCCATCGGTCCTTCTGCAAAATAAACTGGCCATGCACCATCGGCGCAAATGGCTCAATCAAATCTGTTGGAGCTTCCCGGGCATATTCAAATGCCAGGTGCTGCATTCCGTGCAACCTGTCGACAATCAGTCCCACATAGGTTTTATCTCGCTCCAACACCAAAACACGACGCTGCTGACGTGGCCCGGTGAGGTTGCCACCATAAAAGGCAGCGAGATCAATCAGGGGTAACAGGCGGCCACGTACATTGGAAACACCTTTTACCCAGGGTTCCACTCCAGGAATAAAGGTGTACGGTGGCACTTCGAGCAATTCCACAACGTCATCCATAGAGGCGACAAAGTTATGGTCTAGAAGAGAAAAACCGATTCCGGTCCAATAGGGTTTGATTTCCCGGCGCCCAGGCAGGCCTGTGGCCTGCGCCTTTGCGCGCCGTGCGATATCAACAAGAGCTAAATAAGGTGTTTGTGACTGCACTTTGAGCAGCTGACCGTCAGGCCAACACCTCCTCAATGGCACTCAACAATTTGCCTTCATCCACAGGCTTGGTCAGGTAGGCCTTCGCACCCTGACGCATCCCCCAGACACGATCCGTGTCCTGATCCTTGGTGGTAACGATAATGATTGGAATTCCAGCTGTGCTACCGTCCTTGCTCAACTGGCGAGTGGCTTGGAAGCCGTTTAGACCCGGCATCACAATATCCATCAGAATTAAATCCGGGCGCTGCGTACGCGCCACATCCACACCATTTTCACCATTAGGTGCAGTAATTACTGCGTGGCCGTTCTTTTCCAGAATCGTGGTGAGTTTGTGTGTTTCGGTAGGAGAGTCATCAACTATTAATACTCTTGCCATCATTTCCCCCATGACATCTTCTAATCGGCAACTGTGCAACAACGACAGCGCTTGGCGGTATTATTGTCATTATCTTTGTTAGCGTGTGCCAAGTCTGCACTTACTACCAATTTACTGCCTGACTACAGGATTTTTTCATCCTGATAGATGAAAAAATCGCGCTTCCCTCAATATAAATCCTGCCCTGCGGCAGGCTTGTGGCCTCCACAGGGCCTTTTTCTTTTTATGTGCGCTGTCAAGCCGCGTGGTGCGGCTTAGCATGGGCGGAAATAGCGCCCAAAAGTTCACTCTTGCTAAACGGCTTGGTTAGATATTGATCGCAACCAACTACGCGCCCTTTTGCCTTATCGAACAAACCATCCTTACTCGACAGCATTACAACAGGGGTAGAGCGGAACTCACTGTTATTTTTGATCAGTGCGCAGGTTTGATAGCCATCAAGGCGCGGCATCATAATATCGACAAAAATAACATCCGGACGGGAGTCCGCGATTTTTGCCAGCGCATCAAAACCGTCGGTTGCTGTGACTACAGTACAACCCGCCTTTTGCAACAACGTCTCAGCAGTGCGGCGAATTGTCTTACTGTCGTCAATCACCATTACAGTCAGACTTTCCCAGTTAAGCTCCATAGTCTTTTTTGAATCCCCTGTTTACTTATTTTCGGGCACGCGAAAATTTTTTACCTGCACCCTTATTTGGACCGCCTATGGGGCCTGGGTGTCTCGCTTAGCCAAGATCGCACACTGGATGGAACTTTTATCACAGAACCCCAGGTGAATCTAGCAGAGTCGACATACCCCTAGCGATGCAGCTCAAATTATCACCACTTTGCACGCCCTCCCGGTCGGAGGTGTTAAAAAGTTGCACCTTGACGAAGCTGCTCTTACCTTATCCATCTTAAAAATCGGGAGTGGCCATACTACTAAAGCCACAACCACCGCGGCGCGGGATGAAATATCCCATCAAATATGGAAGCCCATATGAATTACTCCCTCGGTGTGGTGATGGACCCCATCGCCCAAATCAATTTTAAAAAAGATACGACACTCGCACTGTTACAGGCCGCACAAGACAGCGGTTTTCAGTTATTTTATTTCGAGCAAACAGACTTGTATCTGGACAACGGCCGGGCAATTGGCAGGGCACGGGCCCTCAAAGTATTTGACGATTCCAAGTGCTGGTTTTCCCTGGAGGAGCCTCAGGAAGTGCCGCTGGGCGAACTAGATACTATTTTGATGCGTGTCGATCCCCCTTTTGACAATGAGTACATTTATTCCACTTATATTCTCGAGGCCGCACAACGCGAAGGTGCGCTGGTAGTAAACAACCCCCAGTCCTTGCGCGACTGTAACGAGAAAATTTTCGCTACCACTTTCCCGCAGTGCTGCCCACCTGTTCTGGTAAGTAGGGATATGCGCAGGCTGCGTGAATTCCACAAGGCCCACCAAGATGTAATCTTCAAACCACTGGATGGCATGGGTGGCGCCGGTATTTTTCACTGTAAGCCTGATGGTGCCAACCTTGGTGCAATATTGGAAATGCTCACCAAACATGGGCGCCAGCAGATCATGGCGCAACGCTATATTCCCGAAATCAAGGATGGTGATAAACGGATTCTTGTTGTCGATGGTGAAGCGATTCCCTTCTGCCTTGCGCGAATTCCCGAGGCGGGTGAAACACGCGGCAATCTGGCCGCTGGTGGGCGTGGTGAAGCGCGTCCACTTACTGATCGTGACCATTGGATTGTGGAGCAGGTTGCCCCCTCTCTGAAAAAGAAAGGGCTGCTTTTTGTCGGCCTGGATGTGATCGGCAATTACCTCACCGAGATCAATGTCACCAGTCCAACATGCGTGCGTGAGATTGATGCGGCTTACAATACCGATATCGGTGCACGACTAATGAGCGCCATCACACACCGATTGGCACAAAAAGGGTAAACTGGGCGCTTAATTTTAAATTAACCCAGGCTGTTTGCCAGTGAACGGACCGGGCGGAAAGCCGAGCAAAAGCTCGGCAACAAAAGCAGTAATCGATAACAAACAATGAATTCCACCGCCAACACGACGCCACTTAACGCAGCCCAACGCGAGCGTTTTGTGTTCTCGCTATTTCTCGCCGGCGCCATTCATGCGCTTTTGATTTTTGGCGTGGCCTTTACCGATCCTGAAGGGCGCCGAGCGGCGCCTACTCTGGAAGTCACACTGGCCCAACATAATTCTGCACAAGCACCGGAAGACGCTGACTATCTGGCACAATATAACCAACTAGCCAGCGGCACTGCTGACACCCCCAAGGAGTTATCGAGCAATCGCCGCGCGGAGTTTGACGACACACAAATTCACGATGTAAACCCTTTGCCGCAGCAACAGGCCGCTCGCCCAGCTGATCAGCGCCGACAACTGATCACCACTATTGGCAATAGCCCGCAGCAGGCTCCGGAACTCCCTGCCGAAGACAAATTTTCTGAAGAAAAGCGTGGCGATGCTCCTAGTGATTTGACCCGCACCAACCCCGAGATCGCCAGCCTGCAAGCCCGCCTGGATAAAATCCGCCAGACAATCGCCCAGCGCCCACGGGTGCGCCGCCTAACTTCAGTCGCAACCAAAGCATCTGCAGACGCCACATATCTACACGACTGGCGCCAGAAAGTAGAGGCCATCGGCAGTGACAACTTCCCCGAAGAGGCCCTGCAGCAACAAATTACTGGCAGCCTGCGTATGATGGTACGCCTACTGCCCACGGGCGCGGTAGAGGAGGTAGTCATCCTTGAATCCTCCGGGGAGCGAATTCTCGATGATGCCGCCCAGCAAATTGTTCGCCTGGCGGCGCCCTTTGCACCTTTTCCTGCTGAAATTCGCAAGGACGCCGATCGCCTGGAAATCATCCGCACTTGGCGCTTTGAGATGACCGGCTTCTCCACCAGTGCAGGTGAGCTGCCCGAGCGCGGCTAAACTTGCGTTTCACTCAGGCAACCTAGAATCAAGCTATGCCCAACTCCAATATCGACAGTGACCTAACCCACGGCAGCTTGCGCGGCCAGTTCCTGCTGGCCATGCCCGGCATGGAGGATCCGCGCTTCAAGCAAACTGTGGCGCTTATTGTCGAGCACAATGAAGAGGGCGCCATGGGTATAGTGATCAATGCCCCCAGCAAGGTTCACTGGAGAGAGGTGTTTGAACAGTTGTCCCTAAACGACACCAGCCTGCGGGGCGAAGAAGCCGTACTCCTGGGGGGGCCAATGTCACCGGAGCAGGGCTTTGTACTGCACGGCGCCGGGATCAAATTTGACTCGACCACCGAAATCAATATGGATATCAGTCTCACCGCCTCCAAGGACATTCTTGAATCTCTCGCTGCCGGACGCGGCCCGGACGATGTGCTACTGGCCCTCGGCTACGCCGGCTGGGGCCCGGGACAGTTGGAACAGGAGTTGGTAGAGAACGCTTGGCTGACCCTGCCAGCGGAACCCGAAATCCTATTTGCCACCCCCGTGGAAAAACGCTGGCAGAGCGCTGCGGCGCGTCACGGTATTGACCTCTCCGGCCTCGGTTCACAGGCTGGACACGCCTGATCACTCCTCTTGCAGTAAACTGCCCGCCCACATGTTTTACAATGAAAACTGCCCGGCATATGAATAAACCAGTTACCGCCCTCGCCTTCGATTTTGGCACCCGCTCTATTGGCCTCGCTTTTGGCCAGAGTCTGACTGCCAGCGCCAAGGAGCTGCCCCCACTGCCAGCGAAGGACGGCAAGCCGGACTGGGAAAAAGTTCAGCGTTTAATTGACGAGTGGCAACCGCACTACCTATTGGTCGGCCTTCCTCTGAATATGGACGGCACTGAGAGTGAATTCGGCGCGCGCGCGCGCAAGTTTGGCCAGCGCCTGCACGGGCGCACCGGGTTACCAGTGGAAATGATTGACGAACGTCTCAGTACCCGTGCCGCCAAGGAAGAGGCCGCTGAGCGAGGTCACCGCGGCAGTTACGCCGACAACCCGGTGGACTCCATTGCCGCACGCATTATTCTTGAAGATTGGCTACGAGCCCGTGACCGATAATTACCCGCTCCGAATCCCGCCATTGGAAACATGGTAGGCACCTGTCTGATAGAATTGCCCTCCCACTCAACCAATTGATCGAGCAGTATGTCCATTTCCCGCATCCGTATCGCCACTCGCGAGAGCGCCCTGGCCCTTTGGCAAGCCAATTACGTGAAGGGCCGTCTGCAGCAGGCATATCCCGAGCTTCTGATTGAATTACTGCCTATGACCAGTCGTGGCGACCAGGTTTTGGATATCCCCCTCACCAAAGTTGGTGGTAAGGGGCTCTTCGTGAAAGAGCTGGAGGTGGCAATGCTGGAGGGGCGCGCAGATATCGCCGTACACTCCATGAAAGATGTACCTATGGAGTTTCCACAAGGCTTACACCTGCCTATCATTTGTGAACGCGAAGATCCCCGCGATGCATTTGTCAGCAATCTCTACGGCAGTTTTGAAGAGTTGCCCCAGGGCGCAGTGGTCGGCACTTCAAGCTTGCGTCGCCAGTGCCAACTTCTAGCACAACGCCCTGATTTACAGGTCAAGTTTCTGCGCGGCAACGTAAATACTCGTTTAGCCAAGCTCGATGCCGGGGAATACGACGCGATTATCCTGGCTGCTGCCGGCCTGCTACGCCTGGAAATGCCAGAGCGCATCCGCAGCTTCCTCCCAACGGATCTACTGCTGCCCGCCGGTGGCCAGGGCGCCGTAGGCATCGAAGCCCGCTGCGATGCTGAGCTGGAAGCACTTCTACAACCCCTGCATTGTGTAGAAACTGCCTCTCGCCTCCGCGCCGAACGCGCCCTGGTCAAGCGTTTGAACGGCGGCTGCCAGGTACCTATTGGCTGCTACGCCGAATTGAATGAAGACAGCCTGTGGCTGCGAGGCTTGGTAGGGAGCCCCGACGGTACAACCATGATTCGCGCCGAGTGCCGCGGTGCTGCCTCCGACGGAGAGACCCTTGGCACCCAGCTGGCGGAGCAACTACTGGTCAGTGGCGCCGACAAAATTCTCGACGCTCTCTGAGCACTCTTAAAATGCCCAATCACCTGCGTGGCAAGCGTATATTAACCACCCGCCCAGCTCACCAGTCGGGGAGCTGGTGCACTCTGCTACAGGCAGAGGGCGCTCAGGTGGAAAACATTCCCATGCTGGGTATTGAGCCCCTCGAGAGCGACGATGCCCGACAGGCAATCAAAAAACGTATCCTCGATTTTGATCAAGTGGAAGTGGCAATTTTTGTCTCACAGAACGCCGTGCACTATGGAGTGAATTGGCTGGAAGACTACTGGCCACAATTACCACAAGGACCGCGCTACTATGCAATCGGCGCCGCCACAGCAAAAGCCTTGGATGCTCGAGGCATTCCCTGTGAGCAAAGCGGCGCTCATATGAATTCTGAGGATTTGCTTGGCCTGCCATCGCTGCAGGAGATTAGCGGGCAGCGTATTCTTATTTTCCGTGGCAGTGGCGGGCGCACTTTGATTGGTGACACCTTGGGCGCTCGTGGTGCTCGGGTGGATTATTGCGAGCTATACAATCGCACCCTACCCAGTAACTCTCAGGAGCAACTGAGAAAGTATGGCGTTGATGCAGACGCCATTACTGTGCATAGTGGTGAAACACTCACAAATCTATCCTTTTGCATCGAACAAACTTCAATGGAGCAATTGCGCCAAGTAGCGCTTATCTGCCCAAGCGCCCGGGTTGCCGGGCAGGCAAAGGGGATCGGCTTTTCCGTGGTCCACACTGCTATCAATGCCAGCGACAAAGCTATGCTGGAAGCTCTGCACCGTGCACTGAACTGAGTTTCCATCGGATTCTCCGCCCTATTTGGTAAAAGTTCCCAAAACAGCGCCACCCCGACTATAAAGGCCGGTGCCACTCGCTATAATTCGACGACAATTTTCAGCTTCGCTCCATGCCCATGACCAACGAAAAACCCCAGGACAACAACTCCGCAAAAAAAGTAGCGCCCACTTCCGCGGATAAGGGCAAGGCGGAAAGCACAAGTAACTTCGCCAAAGCGACACAAGGGAGGCCCGCTGGAAGTACTGCCAAAGACAGTGGTGGTAACTGGTGGTGGTTAGTATTTTTCCTGCTGGTAGTAGCTCTCATCGCTTTCGTCTGGTTCAGCTGGCCTCAACTAGGCAGTCGTATTAGTGCTTACCTGGGTTTCTCACCATCAACTGGTAATGAGTCACGCCAGGTTACAGATACATCCCAAACGCGGCAGGCTAATACAGAACAACGGGCAGAAGAGCCTACTGAGAAAGCACCAACCACTGATGGGCTGTCGAACCAGGCACATTCTGAATCAGGCTTTTCACAGCCCGCTCAAACACCCGGCCAACCGACCACTCCATATCCTAATCAGCAGCTCATCCAGCTGCAGCAGGCCGATGCCAGCCTACGCAATCAGATTCAAGCACAAGCAAATACTATCTCGGAACTGAAACAGCAACTGGCCAGCATGCAGCGCAGTATCACTGCGCAGGGCAATCGCTTGAGTGAGCTGGGTAATGTGAGCCGCCAGGACTGGCAGCTTGCTGAGGCCGATTACTTACTGCGCATGGCCAATCAGCGCCTTATGCTGGAAGATAACAGCCGCGCTGCCCTGGGCCTGGTGGAGAAAGTCGACAAAATACTCCGCCAAGTTAACCTGCCTGATTTATATGGCGTACGCCAACAATTGGCGAAAGATATCACCGCACTGAGACTGGTCGAGAATGTAGACCGGGAGGGGATTTACGTGCGCTTACGTGCCCTGGAGGAGCAGTTGATCCGCGCCAATATTCAACCGGAATTCACCATGACCCAGGCCCAGGAAGATGAGCCTAAGGCGGAGCCTGCACAAGTCGATCAGGCTCCCTGGGAGCGCAGTTGGCAGCGATTTACCTCCTTCCTCCGTGATTCAGTTCGCCCCATTGATGGTGATATCAACCCTGTCATGCTCTCTCCGCAGAGTGAAACACGCTTTCGCCAGACCCTGCGTTTAAATATGGAGCAGGCGCAGCTCGCTCTGCTGCGCGGCGACTCTAGGGTATACAAGGATGCCCTGGACAGTGCCCGCGAGCTGCTATTGACTTATGGCACTGCCAACGCTCAGCGCAATGCGCTGGCCGAACAGCTGGCTGAGCTAAGCAGACAACCCATCCTGGCGCAAATGCCTGATCTAAACGCCTCACAGTTAGCCCTGTACAACTATATCGAGCGCCTGCATAAAACCTCCGGCCAAGGTGGTCCTGCACTGGAGGAGACAGCTCAGTGAGAAAGGTCCTTTTTATCGCTATAGCGCTGCTACTACTCGGCGCCCTGCTGCCACAAATCAATCAAAATTATCCGGGATATCTGATCATCGGTTTTGGTGGCGCATTGAACAAAGGTTATGAGATGAATCTCTGGTTCGCCATAGTCGCATTGGTGTCCCTGTTATTCGCTTTCTTTATACTGGTCTGGCTCGCGCGCAGTCTGTTTCGGGCGATTAGAGGAAGTGTCGACCGTCTTCGTTTTGGCCGCCAACGTATCGCCCGTCGGAGGCTCACCAGCGGTTTGGTGGAATTTATGGAGGGCAACTGGTCCCGCGCACGGCGGCAGCTTTTGAAAAGTGCGCCACGCTCTGAAGCACCATTGATCAATTATCTGGCAGCGGCGCGTAGCGCCTTTGAACTGGGCTTTCGCGAGGAGGCCAATGAGCTTCTGGCAAAAGCAGAAGCTTGCGGAGAGGATACCCGCCTTGCCGTGGCTCTCAGTCAGGCACGTATGCAGCTCCAGGACAAACATTATGAGCAGTGTATCGCCAGCCTTAAAAGGGCCAAACAACTAGAGCCCAAACATCCCGCCTTACTGCAACTGCTAAAACAGGCTTATTACTCTCTGGGCGACTGGAGCAGCCTGCGTGAGCTTCTGCCAGAGTTGGAAAAACACGCCAACATGCATGATGAAGAATTGCAGAAGCTAGAATTGGAAGTTTACCAGCACCAGTTGAATGAGGCTGCAAACCGCAATGACAGTGAAATATTACAGGGTGTCTGGCACAGTCTGAACGGGCGCTGGCAGCGTAATATGGAGTTGCGCAATCTATATACACGGCTACTGCACCAGATCGGTGACGATATCGAAGCAGAGAAACATCTACGCTGGCTACTAAACAGAGAGTGGAACCCCAAACTGGCTGATTTATATGGCTGCCTTACTGGAGCTGATTCTTCTGCACAGCTTTCTGCCGCCGAGGGCTGGCTTAAGGAATACGGAGAAAGTGCCGACCTCCTCACTTGCCTCGGCCGCCTGTGTATGCGTAATGAGTTGTGGGGGAAAGCCCAACAGTATTTAGAAAAGAGCCTGTTGTTACGTCAAGACCCAGTAACTTCCGCTGAACTTGCCCGCCTGTTCGAAGCGCTGGGAGAAAAAGACAAAGCCGCACGGCTTTTCCAGGAAGGGCTAATGCAAGCGGTTAAAGACTTACCACAACTGCCTATGCCCAGCCAGGACAAACCCCTACTCGGCGTGCATGCCTGACGCTTTTCCCCGCGGGCCCACAATTCCTCGGGCCCTTTTTCTAGCGCAGCCGAATCTCTCTATAGTGTGCATTCTCTGTCACTATTCAGGCAAATAGGATAGGAAGGCCAATGAAACCCCCCAGTTTTTACATTTTTATCAGCATTTTGATATTTAACACTCTAGTGCATGCCTATGCTCAGGCACCGGTAAATAATCAGATCAAACCACAGGATGCACTCCTGAGCGATTACAAATACCCCTATCCGGTAAAGGTATTCCAGCAAACGTGGCAAAATCAGCCTGTATCCCTCGCCTACATGGATGTACCAGCCTTCGGAAAAAGAGCCCAGCGAGGTACTGTCCTACTTTTACATGGCAAAAATTTTTCTGGTGCTTACTGGGAAGACACCATTGATGCGCTTAGCCAGCTGGGTTACCGAGTAGTTGCACCAGACCAGATTGGCTTTGGGAAATCCAGTAAACCCCTACGCCAGTACACCTTGCACAGTATGTCCGCTGATACCAAAGCACTGCTGGATCACCTCCGGATAACCGAGGTTGCGCTGGTTGGCCACTCTATGGGGGGCATGTTAGCAGTGCGCTTTGCACTGATGTATCCACAGGTAGCCCAGAAGCTCGCTCTGATAAACCCTATCGGCCTTGAGGACTGGAAGCGCGTTGTACCCTATGAACCATTGCAAAAAGCTATCGCCAGGGAACAAGCACAAACACCGGAAAGTATCCAACGCTATATGTCCAACGCCTACTTTGCAGGGGAGTGGCAAGCCCGGTATACACCCCTTCTCGGTATCCAGGCCGGTTGGACCCTAGGACCCGATGCCGCCCATATGGGCATGATAGACGCACTTACTTCCGAAATGGTTTTTACCCAGCCTGTACTTTATGAATTTTCCGATCTGAAAGTGCCAACCTTACTCATTATCGGTACCCGAGATCGCACTGCCATCGGCCGCAATCGCGCACCTGCGGCACTTCAGAGTTCCCTTGGACGTTATGATCAGCTGGGCCGGCAAGCCGCCGAAGCAATCCCTAATGCGAAACTAGTGGAACTTACCAACGTCGGACATATCCCCCAATATGAAGCTTTTCCCGCATACTTCGATGCACTGAGCCACTTTTTACAAAAAGAAAATTTTCACTCAGCAAGAGGGAAACCAAATAAGCACACTGGAAAATAAACAGTGATTCTCTATATATAAAATTGCAGATTAAGGGTAAGAAGAATTGTTATCTCCCCTCAGGCTCGGAGAAGAAGAAAATAAACCTTGGGATGAGATTTGTTTGTATTGAATTTTGACTGGATAATAACTTAAGCAGGGTCCTTAGGGTAGGCTCCCTGCTTGCAGAAAACAGACTTGTTAAAGTACAACTGAAATCCAAATAAAGTAACTAGATATTTGCAAACATTCCCGCAAATAGCAACATGGCAAAGAAAGTGATTACCCCCTGCAGTAAAGCAATAAGAATTGCTTTTAAGAAACCAGTGCCTAAAACCAGCATATAGGCAATTGCCGCTAATGGAATCGTTAGTAGGACACCTGCACTGTCACTAACTCCAGGCAACATCCCACCAACAATCCTCTGAATAATTAATGCTAATAACAGAGCAAAAAGACAATAAAAAACCCCTGTATTTCTTGCACCTAACATAGCAGCGGCCAACTTTAATGGCAAAACAAGAACTGCCACCATTATGATTACAAAAATAATCAATTCCATTTTTTACCACTCCTTCATTTTGTATTTATTTAAAAAATCCCCACAATCGATATTTCTCACCAAGTGATGCTTAACTTATCAGGTCGTCGCCAATGGATAAAATATAGCCTTGCAACCAAGGCAGGCTACATCGACGGCACTTTTTTGAACTTATGGCACTAAAGTTCTATATCTCGAGTATCATACTACTTTATTGGAATTTCGTTTAAGCAAACGCATAAAAAAAGATGGCAGGAAAAATCACAGCCCCTCTTTATTCAATGAAATAAGCGTCAGTAATTTTGCTTAGGGAGCAATGACAGCTTATCTACGAACTAACATCATCTCAGGCGGAACAAGACTGCCTGCCTCAATATAGCTTTCTCTGCGTAGCAGTTTGTCGTTTTCCAGTCATTTAAAAGCCAAATCGTGCTGATGATTTACTAAAGAATTTTTTAAGCTTGTAACATCCATAAATGTGAAAGCTAACTGCTCATCACTTACATGGCCTTCTAGCCATAAGCGTGGTTGATTCCCCTGGGGACAGTAATGTGCAGCAAGAAGAGTTCCATTATTCATATGGTATATGGTAAGTGAGCGGGATTGTCCATCATAGATCCAATTCTCAATTAGTACAGCACCACCAGCCATTTGAGAAAAATTAATATAGAATTTCTCCCGATCAGACCCTTCTTTTTTCCAATCCCCCTCAAGAGATTTTATACGATCAAATGCCCATTTTACGTTAGAACCAGATTCGGCTGCATTTACAGCTACAACTGTTAAAGACAGGGCTAATAAGCATGCTTTTAAAAAAACGTAATTTTTTTCTCAACATATTCGACATATCTAATCATTGATCTAAAAACCAGAAAATAAATTTCCACTACTTGTTTTTAAAATATGACCTTTATATTTATTTGCACTTTACTAATCACCTCTGCCAGCTTACAGTTTAAATCCGCTCTATTTTAGTAAATTATTTGACCTATCAATCATAGTCCCGCCTCAAAATATTCAAACGACAAATATATTGCTAAGCTTCTTAACCGGCCAGTAGTCTTTTTCATCGCATAAGCTGATTTAGTATCAACGCCCCGATTCACAACCAAGATAAATCCATCTTTACGTTCAATATCAAAATACATTGACGCAGACAAGTTCAGGTCTGACCCCATTTATCCTGTGAAACCATTGCGATCCTGCCAAAAGAAGCGCTCTGAGTCAGAAATAACTTCTGACAATCGGAAGCGAAACATTCCGTTACACATGGATTCAGAAAAAACTTTTCTGTCTTATCTCGGGTATAAATTCCCTAATATTATTAACACCTATGCCTTTTTCTTATTCACCTGGTAATGCCATCACAAATATTAAAATAAAAAAATGACAGTACTAATTGAGTAAATTATTTTCTTAAAAATTTCTCATCAACACTTTTAAGAATCTGCAAAGACTCCACCACAAGAGGTCACACGCACTACTTATAGATGTAAACAAATTGATATAAATAAATCAGAGATACAACAAACTACAGCTGCTAGGCAAGCGAACCAGTAAGCAGCCGTAGGCAGAACACCCCAGTGTTGCTCCAGCACGAAGGGGATAGAAAATTAAAATTATCGCTAACGAAATTATCCAAGACCCAACTTGGACCAAATCTCGTCGACTTTTTTAACTACCATCGGGTCTCTTTCAATAGGATTGCCCCATTCTCTATCAGTTTCACCCTGCCACTTATTAGTGGCATCAAAACCAACTTTGGATCCCAAGCCCGATACTGGGGAAGCAAAATCCAGATAATCAATCGGAGTATTTTCTACCATTACGGTATCCCGAGCTGGATCCATGCGGGTTGTCATAGCCCAAATAACATCATTCCAATCTCGCGCATTTACATCATCATCTGTGACGATAACAAACTTGGTGTACATAAATTGGCGCAGGAAAGACCAGACCCCCATCATCACCCTTTTTGCATGGCCGGGGTACTGTTTCTTCATGGTCACCACGGCGAGCCGATAAGAACAACCTTCAGGAGGTAGATAGAAATCGACAATTTCCGGGAACTGCTTCTGTAAAATCGGCACGAACACTTCATTGAGAGCCTCACCCAAGATCGCGGGCTCATCCGGTGGCCGTCCGGTATAAGTGCTGTGATAGATTGGGTCCTTGCGATGAGTAATTTTCTCAACAGTGAAGACAGGAAAGCTATCTATCTCATTGTAATAGCCGGTATGGTCTCCATATGGCCCTTCATCGGCCATATCATCGGGATAAATGAATCCCTCCAACACATACTCTGCACTGGCAGGAACTTGTAAATCACTGAGCAGTGCATTGGTTACTTCAGTTTTATCACCACGCAACAGGCCGGCAAATGCATATTCAGACAGTGTATCCGGTACTGGAGTAACAGCCCCCAGAATGGTGGCGGGATCTGCGCCCAGTGCTACAGCAACGGGATACGGTTGGCCGGGATGTTTTTTACACCAGTCGCGAAAATCAAGTGCACCGCCACGATGACTGAGCCAGCGCATAATCAAGCGGTTTTTACCAATCAGCTGCATTCGGTAAATACCTAAATTTTGGCGCTTCTTCTCTGGTCCACGAGTTATCACCAAGGGCCAGGTCACCAGGGGCGCTGCATCTCCTGGCCAGCAAGTTTGAACAGGCAGCTTGTTGAGGTCCACCTGCTCTTGATCCAGCACAACCTGCTGGCAGACTGCTCCCTTGACCACTTTTGGCCCCATATTCAGAACCTGCTTGAAAACTGGCAGTTTTTCCCAGGCATCCCGCAAATTTTCCGGAGGCTGTGGCTCTTTAAGAAAGGCCAGCAGTTCACCGACCTCACGCAATTCACCGATATTCTCACGCCCCATTCCCAGAGCTACCCGCTCGGTAGTACCAAACAAGTTTGCAAGTACAGGGGTTTCAAAGCCTACTGGATTTTCAAAAAGTAGGGCCGGACCGCCACTGCGCAACACGCGGTCTGCAATTTCCGTCATCTCGAGAATCGGATCTACAGGGTGCTGAATCCGCCTCAATAGGCCCCGCTTTTCCAACAGCTTGATAAAGTCGCGCAGGTCTTTGTATTTCATGGATTACCGGACGATGAAAATAAACTAACGCGCAGTGTAAAACAGAAAAGACAAAATGGGGAATGGCGCCCTGGTCAGGGTGCTTAAAATAAGGGGGGAGAGTCGACCCGCAAGCGCTAAGCTGCGGGCCGAAAAAATCTTAAGCTTGTCGCAAGCTTAGAAGCGGGGGCGGCGCGGACGATCTTCGCGGGGCTTAGCTTCGTTAACACGGATGTTACGGCCGGACAGTGGCTGGTCGTTCATCTCTTCGATTGCTTTACGCGCTTCATCGTCGTTAGGCATTTCTACGAAACCGAAGCCTTTAGAGCGGCCAGTCTCACGGTCGGTGATTACAGTAGCCCGAGAGATCTCTCCGAATGCGCCGAAAGCTTCGTGCAGGTCGTCAGAGGTTACCGCGTAGGCCAGATTTCCAATATAGATATTCACAAAAGGTTCTCACTAGATGTGTGGGCTGTCGTGCAGTCACAAATGAATAACCAGCTCCACCAGATTATTCATTTGAGATTGGCCCTTTGACGGAGTATCTCCTGAGCCAATTCGGTCGGGCGCCGCTTAATAAAATTCATACCCAGCGCCACGATGTGGAACTTTATATGCCTAATAGCTCGCCTTTTCAACATTAATCAGCGCAAATAATCGCCTTATTCAATCCAGAATATAAAAGGCGCCTGAATCGGCGCCTTTTATATACAAAAATTATTTCCGTTTCATGGACAGGAAGAATTCGTCATTTGTCTTGAAATCTTTCAACTTATCCACTAGGAATTCCGTTGCTGCTACATCTTCCATATCGTGTAACAGTTTACGCAAAATCCATACCCGCTGTAATTCGCCCTCTGGCATTAGCAACTCTTCGCGGCGGGTACCGGAACGTCGTACATTAATGGCCGGGTATACACGCTTTTCAGCGATCTTACGATCAAGCTGCAATTCCATGTTACCAGTACCTTTAAACTCCTCGAAAATCACTTCGTCCATCTTCGAGCCAGTATCAATTAGTGCAGTAGCAATAATAGACAGACTTCCGCCTTCTTCAATATTCCGTGCAGCACCAAAGAAACGCTTGGGCCTCTCCAGGGCATGGGCATCCACACCACCGGTCAGTACCTTGCCAGAACTGGGTACGGTGGTGTTATACGCACGTGCCAGACGAGTAATAGAATCCAGTAAAATAACCACATCTTTCTTGTGCTCCACCAGGCGCTTGGCTTTTTCAATCACCATTTCAGCAACCTGGACGTGACGAGCAGGCGGCTCATCAAAAGTAGATGCAACCACTTCGCCGCGAACAGAACGCTGCATCTCAGTCACCTCTTCCGGGCGCTCATCAATCAACAGCACGATCAGGTGACATTCGGGGTTATTGCGAGTTATGGCTTGCGCCATATTTTGCAGCATGATGGTTTTACCGGCTTTTGGGGGAGCCACGATCAACCCACGCTGCCCTTTACCAATCGGGGCCACTAAATCAATAATTCGGCCAATAAGGTCTTCGGAAGAGCCATTACCGCATTCCAGACCGAGACGTTCGTTAGGGAAAAGGGGAGTAAGGTTTTCGAAAAGAATTTTATTACGGGCGTTTTCGGGTTTGTCGAAATTAATTTCGTTAACCTTTAAAAGAGCGAAATATCTCTCACCCTCTTTTGGTGGGCGAATCTTTCCGGAAATTGAGTCACCCGTACGCAAATTAAAACGGCGAATCTGGCTAGGGGAAACGTATATATCATCCGGTCCCGCAAGATAAGAGGAATCAGCAGAACGCAAAAATCCAAAACCGTCCTGAAGGATTTCCAATACGCCATCGCCGTAAATATCTTCACCGCTTTTGGCGTGGCGCTTAAGAATATTGAAAATAATATCTTGTTTGCGCGACCGAGCCAGGTTTTCCAGGCCCATACCTTTGGCTATTTCAATCAACTCTTCAATGGGTTTGGTTTTTAATTCGGAGAGATTCATACCAATTGCTTATTAAGGTTTCTGTTGTCATTTGGCGCGGACACGCCGGAAATTATTTTGGGGAGGGGTTTGAAAATCAGAGATTTGCTCGTTTATTTGCCCAGTACACTTAGGCACCCGTACCTATCAAAAGCGTAATACCTATCAAGCTTTGGCTCTACATAATCAAAAGGCAGAGCACTACCAATTAAGCTCAATTCGAGGAATATACACGCCGGGAATGGTCAGGGACCCTGTGGAGGGGCGTTATCTTCAGCTGGTCGTCACTGGATTCACAGCTGACTGAACTATTACAGAATTACAGCCAGTATAACGGGTGTTTCCCATCCTGCAAAGAAATTTACCCTCTTCACAGGATGGAGCGGCAGGATTACAGCTGGCTATCGATAAACTCAGTCAGCTGGGCGCGAGACAGAGCACCAACCTTGGTACCTTCCACGTTACCACCTTTGAACAACAGCAGGGTAGGAATACCGCGCACATTGTATTTAGCCGGGGTTTCCTTGTTTGCATCCACATCGACTTTGACAATCTTCAGCTTTTCGCCGTAGTGACCCGCCAGATCATCCAGAACCGGAGCGATCATTTTGCACGGACCGCACCATTGAGCCCAAAAGTCCACCAGCACCGGACCTTCGGCTTTGAGAACCTCAGCTTCGAACTCGGCGTCAGTTACATTGATGATTGCGTGCTCGCTCATATTGCTTTCCTGTTCTTTAGTTACACAATGCGGTGCCACCGCGGACGCATCATCTCACGATGGGGGCTATGAGAGTACAGCCAAAATGCGCCATTGAACGCGTAGATTGGGGCGCAGGTGCACTTTTCAAGTCCCCTGGGCTCACGGCTGTTCCAGAAAGCGCTGCAGAATCTCATCAAGATAGTCGAAGCCAAAAGCACTGGCAGCAATACGTTGCTCCAGCGGCTGAACCAGATCCATCGCCAGCAAGGTCGGCCATTGTCGCTGTAAAGTCTCCAGGGCCAGGCCGGTATAGTACGCAAAAGTGCCTTTCGGCACCCCGCCGGCTAGGCGCAGGGTGTTCATCAGGAACTCCAGAGGCAAATCGGCCTTTTCTATTGCATCGGCATGGGGCGCTGCCAGCTCCCTGTGCAACAACTCGTTCCCCGAAGCTGCAAAATTCATGTAATCCCGCGGCGTACGTGTGCGCCGACTGCGCAGGATTCGACCTTCATGAGGCAGGGTGACCTTGCCGTGAGCACCTGCACCTATACCTAGATAATCCCCAAACGACCAGTAATTGATGTTGTGGCGAGATTCCAAACCGCGCCCACTATAAGCAGATATCTCATAGCGAAGGTAACCTTCTGCAGCGAGAAACTCGCGCCCGCTACTCTGTATGCTGGCAATCAGCTGTGAACCAGGTGTGGACGGTGGAGCACTGTAGAAGGCGGTGTTCGGCTCAATCGTAAGCTGGTACCAGGAAATATGTTCCGGTCCCAGGGACACAGCACGGCGCAGATCCTCCAGTGCCTCATCTTCCATCTGCCCTGGCAGGCCGTGCATCAGGTCCAGGTTGATATTGTCAAAACCGGCCCTGCGCGCCATAGACAGGGCGCCGGCAGCCTCATCACCACTGTGGATGCGGCCCAGGTTATGCAACTGTGTGCTATTGAAGCTCTGCACCCCGATCGACAAGCGATTGATGCCTGCCCTACGGTAGCCGTTGAATTTTGCCTGCTCAAAAGTACCGGGATTGGCTTCCAGGGTAATCTCTATGCCTTCGGCAAAGCCCACCAGCTCTGCAGCCATAGCCACAATTTCCCCGATAGCATTTGCGGAAAATAAGCTTGGCGTGCCGCCGCCAAAAAAAATCGATTGCAGCTTACGCCCCTGAACCCAAGGCAGTTGACTTAACAAATCTCGCCGCAGCTGAGCCACATACTCCTCTTGCGGAAGGGCATAGGCAGTATCTGTGTGATCCCTCGCAGCCTGGTGGGAATTGAAGTCACAATAGGGGCATTTGCGTATACACCAGGGAATATGCACATACAGGCTGAGAGGCGGCAGCTGCAATAACCCACTGTTATCATTCAAGATCGGCACCCGCCATCTGCTCACGCCACATAGCCTCAAACAGCCCTACAGCCCGAGCGCGATGGCTCAATCGGTTTTTTACCTCTCGCGGTAACTGAGCGGAAGTCATGCCCTCTGAAGCTACATAGAAAAGCGGATCGTAACCAAAGCCCTGCTCTCCCATGGGCGTCTCCAGTATGCGCCCACGCCACTGGGCGCTACACACTAATGGCACCGGATCGTCATAGCTACGTACGAAAGCCAGGGCACAATGAAAACTCGCACTGCGAGCCGATGCTTCAATCCCCCGCAAAGCATCAAGCAACTTACTGTTATTGCGTTCATCATTCGCCCCTTCACCGGAATAGCGCGCAGAGTAAATCCCAGGAGCGCCGCCCAAGGCATCTACCGCTAAGCCGGAATCGTCAGCCAGCGCGGGCAAACCGCTGATGCGGCTAGCATGACGGGCCTTGATCAAAGCATTTTCGATAAAGCTCAGCCCAGTCTCCTCGGCGTCTTCCACACCAAACTCCGATTGGGGCAGAACCTGAATATCCCAAGTACTGAAAAGCTGCGAGAACTCTCGTAGTTTGCCGGCGTTGCCGCTGGCTAAGACAATTTTTTTTAGCATGTTGCATCAACTAAAAAGCGGGCCGAGGCCCGCATCGATTCTCAATCAAATGAAAGGTGCGCCACCGCGTCTAGATACAAACAAAACGCTGAAGCGGTTAAGGCCTTTCCAGTTTGCGGCGGAAAGTAATCCTCTCCTTTTTACCATTGGGTAAGGTGACATCCACATTGAAGGTAAGGGTCTCTTCATTCTCAAAGCGCAACGGCGCCAAGTAGTAAACCGCATTGCCGTCGCGGATCTCTTTAAACTTCAATGGGCGCGATTGCTGGATCAGATTGGTTGCATTGCCGGTCAGCTCTGCACCAAGGCCCCGGGTACCACCATCTTTCTTTACCACCGAGACATTGACATAAGCGCGGTCCCTGGCTCGCGCCAGCTGATACTTCTGGGCGATATCAGGCTGGATAAAGTCGCTGTTGAACACAGAATAAACTACCCGGTAGTCACCAAAATCCTCATAGTTCTTTATGATACGGGCCTCTTGCGCAACGGCACCGGCGGTCATAAAAAGCAGGGCCAGAGTGGCGGCTGCGGCAAGGATGCGTTTCACGCTTCACCTCCAATTGTTATGAGCACCACCTATTGAGTTGGCGGGCGCTGGACTGCGACGGCGGGCCACTATCTGTGCGCCACCCACCAAAAGCTGCGATCTGCCCCGAACCAAGGACAAAAACTTGGCGCAAATATTAGTTTAGCGAGTTAGGTGATATATCGCTGTCTCACCAAATAAATTTGGTAAAAAGTCTTTGAAAGTCACACCAATTTTCGACTCGGATACTACCTGGCGGTGTAAAATAGTCCAGTCGTTCTGTTTGCACAGCACTTCAAAGTCACGGAAAGTACAAAAGTGAATATTGGGCGTGTCGTACCACTCAAAAGGTAATAGATCCGAAACTGGCATTCGTCCGGAAAACGCCAGGTGCCAGCGTGCCCTCCACTGCCCGAAATTGGGGAAAGTGATAATACAGTCGCGCCCCACCCGTAACATCTCCCGTACAACCTCGTGCGGATGCCTCAGGGTCTGCAGAGCCTGTGTCATGACCACTGCGTCGAAACTACCGTCAGCAAAGTTACCGAGCCCCGTATCCAGGTTCTGCTCAACTACATTAACGCCACGCTCCACACACAATTCTATTTGTTCCGGGTCAATCTCCAAGCCATAGCCAATAACATTCTTATTTTTCCCCAGCTGCTCCAGCAGTGCACCGTCACCGCAGCCCAGGTCCAGAACACGACTATTGGGCGCTATCCAGTCCTGGATAACATCGAGATCAATACGCATAGCGCCCCTCCTCTATTATCTCAGCGGCCACTCGTTGCATATATGCGCGGAAGATCCCCTCATAGCGTTCGTTTGGCAGCAGGAATGCATCATGCCCCATAGCGGACTCAATTTCGGCATAGCTTACCGAAACGTTAGCGTGCATCAGAGCATTGACGATCTCCCGAGAGCGATCGGGGGCAAAACGCCAATCGGAGGTGAAGGCAACCAACAGGAAGCGACAACTGGCATTGGCAAATGCCGCCACCGGATCATCTTTGTACTCCCGCGCAAGATCAAAATAATCCAGCGCACGGGTCATCAGGATGTAGGTATTGGGGTCAAAGCTGCTGGAGAAGCTATCGCCCTGATAGCGCAGGTAACTCTGGATTTGGAATTCCACCTCCTCATCAGAACCCGGCTGAAAACTGCCAGTGCGCAATTCGCGCCCAAATTTATTGGCCAGTCCATCATCGGAAAGATAAGTAATGTGACCGATCATACGCGCCACAGCCAGACCACGCCGCGGTAATTTCTCCCTCTCAAGGTAACGCCCACCACAGAAGTCCGGGTCAGAGGTAATAGCCTGACGTGCAGTTTCATTAAAAGCGATGTTCTGGGCTGAGAGTTTCATAGCTGAAGCAATCACCACACAATGGCGCAGTCGCTCTGGGTACTCCAATGCCCAGCGCATAGCCTGCATTCCACCCAGGCTGCCACCGATGACCGCTGCCCACTGCTCAATACCCAATAGATCCGCCAAACGCGCTTGGCTGTGAACCCAATCACGTACTCTCATTGGGGGAAAATCCGGTCCCCAGGGCTTGCCTGTGGTCGGGTTGATAGAAACCGGGCCGGTAGAGCCGTGGCAACCACCCAGGTTATTCAGGGAGACCACAAAGAATTTGCTGGTATCAATAGGCTTACCAGGGCCAATGTAGTGGTCCCACCAGCCCGCCCGCTTGTCATCAGGGCTGTGCCTACCAGCAGCGTGGTGATGGCCTGATAGGGCATGGCAAATCAAAATCGCATTGCTTCTATCAGTGTTTAGTGTTCCGTAAGTCTCGTAGACCAGGGTGTAGCCTTGTAATACACGCCCACAGGCAAGCTGTAATGGCTCAGTAAATTCTTGTTTCTTGGGCGTAACAAGGCCTACTGAGTCCGCATCAGCGGTATTCTGGCACTCTCTGGAAGCGGTGGGGTTTTCCGTAGACAAAGTGTTTATATCTGTCGGGTTATTT
The DNA here is from genome assembly GCF_052468405.1 of Microbulbifer variabilis. Taxonomy (NCBI): domain Bacteria; kingdom Pseudomonadati; phylum Pseudomonadota; class Gammaproteobacteria; order Cellvibrionales; family Microbulbiferaceae; genus Microbulbifer; species Microbulbifer variabilis. Next base: position 4,461,530 of record NZ_CP174343.1, on the reverse strand, counting down.
GGCGGTTGGCAAATGCTGATGCCTCAAGTGTACGGGAGCGCCGCGACTTATGACAATCACTGTAACCGCCAATTAAGCCTCCACTCCAACTCAACTCGAGAGGGAGGCCTTCAGTGGTGTGACATTATGAGCCCGAGGTGCAGGAGCCAACGGCTGCGGTGCAGAGCTGCTATGGCGCAGCAATTCTTCAAGTGCCGTCAACGCACGATCGTTGCGCAGTACTTCATCTTCAAGCGTGCGCAGATCGGTGCGCCTACTGCGGGTCTTCTGCTTCAACTCGGTAAGCTTAATCAGGTGGCGATTGAGCAGGTGTTTCTGGTACTGAACATGTTGTTTCAACGGCTCAAGGGCCTGCTCCAGCCAGCTTTCCGCAGCAACTCCCATTTGGTTGTAGAGGCGCCCCACCTCACTGGCAAGGGTGGTTATAAATCGCTCACTAAGGCGATTGCGTCGAGCAAGCAATAACTGTGGAGAGCGGCGCAGCTGGGCCGCCTGACGATGTAAACCACGCAGGGTGGCACGGAATTTCCGGACGGTGAAATACTGCTCGACGCTGTCGACCTTCTTCAGGCTGGAACGCTCAAAAACCGCATCGAGTAACCGATTTGCCTGGTCTACCTCCCGCTCCAGGTTGGCGAGTTGGTGATCGACACCTTCCATGAAAGTGTCGATAGCCTTGGCCAGCCCCATGGGTGTCCAACTTTTGTGTAGCGCTTTGCTGGTGTCATCAATCAGTTGCTGCAGCTGCTGAGTGGAAATTGGCGCCAAAAGGGACGTACTCTGCCGCATCAACATGCGCTGGCTGGACTTTAGAGTAAGCAGTTCGTGGTGGCAGAGCTTGTGCTGCTCCTTCACGGTCTGCTGCAGCTGGCCCAGTTCTGCCAACTGCTCCTCGGTGCTGGCACTATTGCGCTGTAAGTGTACCAATGCGGCACGGCCGCTATTAAGGCGGCGCTTGAGGAGATCGCGGGTGTCCGCCATCAGCGTAAGGGCCTGGTGCAATGAGCGATGCTCTGCCACTTTTTGGCGGTGCTCCAACAGGCGCTGCACCAGCAGCTTTTCGAAATCGCCAAACCGGCTGTTACGCAATAAGTTCAGATCCTGCTGCTGGCGCGCAAGTAATGCCATTTTCGCCGAGACACCAGCAACGCTTTCCTGTGGTACAGACAACAGTTTTGCCACCTGGGCACTCATACGCCGAAGTAGCAGTTCCGCGTCCTCATCGGGATCATCCCAAAGTACATCGACCTTATTCAACAGCGCCATCACTGCAGTGCCGCGGTGATCGCGCAGCGGAGCCAGGTGGGTCTCCCACATATTCATATCGGTGCCACTGACGCCGGCATCCGCGGCCAATAGAAAGGCCACAGCCTGGGCGCTGGGCAGTGTACTCAATGTCAGTTCCGGCTCGTTGCCGAGAGCGTTGAGCCCCGGCGTATCGATAATACGCAACCCCTGGTCAAGCAGAGGATGTGGCAGACAGATCAATGCATAACGCCAGGCGGGGATCTCTACCAAGTTGCCCTTATCATCCAAGTGGCGACGATCAAAGCCGTAACGCGCAGCTTCTTCAGGCAACACTGATTTGGTCGCAGCCACCTTCAATAACGCCGTGCGAGTAGCCTCGGGATCATTGGCATCGAACTCGTGGGTAATCCACTTCTGCGGAATCCGGCGAAAACTCTCCAGGCTGGTATTGGTAGCGAGGGTCTCTATAGGCAACAGTCGCAGACTGGCACGCTCGCTGCCATCACTGAAAATTTCCGTAGGGCACATTGTGGTGCGGCCAGGTTTAGATGGCAGCAGCCTCTGGCTGTAGGTCTGTGATAGCAGAGCATTAATCAGCTCGGTCTTGCCACGGGAAAACTCACCGACCAATACAAGGGTAAATTGATCATCGGTGAGTAAAGCACGTGCCTGCTGGACAACCTGGCAAGCACCGGCTGAGTTTGGGAAATGTTGCTGTAACCACTGGTTGAACTGGGCAAACTGGCGGTCCAGGTTTTTCTTCCAACGGTCGTAATCGGAGATGTGCTGGCGAAGGAGTGCGTCTTCCATTTCACGGTGTTCTTGTTATCTATACCCTGCAGACAAGACCCCAACACTCCGAATACGAGTATTGGGATGGTCAACCTTAAGTATAAGAGTCTAACACCGCGCCAAATGCGATCCAGTGCGCGCGCCGCAAGAAAACTTGCGACATCACCACTTAAAATCCGGGGATATGCCAGAAAAGGCTGTAGACGAAAGCTGGCATATTTGCCATTTGTGCAAAACCAAACAGCAATTTATCTGCCACTGTCAGCAGGATAAACACGAAGATCGGGCTGATATCAATCACCCCCAAAGGCGGTATCAGGCGGCGTATCGGCGCACAAAATGGTTCGAGCAACTGACGTAACAACATCAAAGCAGGGTGGCCACTATGGGGCGCGATCCAACTGAACACGATCGAAATCAACATTCCTACAAAAACAACCGCAATCACCGTCGCTACACAGCCGATCAGAGACCAAAGCAGTGCACTCAAAGGATTAAAAAGGCCATAGCCGGCGAACAGGCCACAAACCAAAATCATCACCAACCCCACCAGAAGTGCCAAAACCAGCGAGGCCATGTCCACACCGAGAAACCCCGGCACCACTTTGCGCAGTGGTAATAACAGCGGATTGGTAATTTTCACGATGCCCTGGGAAATTGGATTGTAAAAATCTGCGCGGGCCAACTGAAGCAAAAAGCGCATCAAAACCACAAACAGGAACAGGATACCGAGGGTTGCCACCAGGAAGACCCCGATATTGCTGAAGGTATTTGCCATCGAAAAGTTCCAAAAATTTGAGTGAATTACAGCGCTCAATACGCCGCTTTTAATTTGTTTTTACCTAGCGGTCCAGCTCCCTGGCCATTTCTGCAGCGCGCTCGGCACAATCACGCATTGCATCCGCTACCAACTGGGGAAGGCCGCCCTGCTCAAAGCGCTGTACCGCACGCTCTGTGGTACCGCCCGGCGACATTACGTTACGCTTCAATTGGGCTACATCCACATCGCTGACCATGGCCAGTTTGGCGGCGCCCAGGGCAGTTTGCAACACGAGGCGCTCCGCATCAGCACGGGCAAAGCCACTGGCAGATGATGCATCAATCATGGCTTCCATAAATTGAAAAAAGTATGCTGGGGCAGATCCTGCAACGGCGATAATCTGATCAATTCCCTCCTCTTGCTCCACCCACAGGGAAATACCCACTGCATTGACGATACGCTCGGTAATAGCGCGGTGTTCTGCGGTCACCGCCGCATCGGCGTAAAGACCAGTGACCCCTGCCTGAACCAACGCTGGAGTATTTGGCATAGCACGCACAATTGGCAGGTGCTCACCTAGCCAGCGTTGATAGGCAGCCAGGGGTATACCGGCAGCCAGAGTAATCACCAGGGGATTGCGTCTAGTCAGATGCGGACGCAGATCCATGCACAAATCGCGCATGACCTGGGGTTTAACTGACAGCACGATAACATCGGCTTCATCAATTGCAGCGATGTTATCATCGTGCGCGACAACGCCATGGCGCTTGGCAAACGACTCCAACTTGAGAGGATCGCGCCCAGTAGCAACAACCTTTTCCGTCGGATAGCCAGCCGCGAGCAGGCCGCCGATCACCGCTCCAGCCATATTGCCGGCGCCGCCGATAAAAACGATTTTGGGATTTTTTACAGTCACTCGGATTACCTCGGCGAGCACTCGGCTCAGCTGCTGTGAATTTCAGTCGCTATTCTCCCCAGCGGGGATTTCGTTAATATGTGGTCACTCAATTCCAATAACAAGAGAAACGCGCCTCACGCGTTGCCAAGGAGAATGATATGCATAAATGGCGCTCTTTAGTGACCGCCGCACTGCTTTGCGCGACGGGCGCTGCCGGTGCGGTAGAAACTCGTACCGAAAACAACGGCCAACTGATATTGCAGGACATTCCACAGATACCCCAGAGCATCATTGATGAACTGAACCGCTATCAAAATGTACGATCAGCCAGCTTCCGCGGCTGGGATATAGATGGCAACGGAATGTATGTCAGCACCCGCTTTGGCGAGGTGAATCAATTACACAAAGTAGATCGCGCCGGTGGCGCCCGCCGCCAGTTGACCTTCTTCGAAGAGCCTATCGGCAGTGTCGCCACACGTCCGGATCACGAGCAACTGGCATTCACTATGGATGCTGGCGGGAATGAATATACACAAATATTTCTATTTGATACGCACAATGGCCAGAGTGAGATGATCACTGATGGCGAATCCCGAAACGGCGCTATCCTCTGGAATAAGCAAGGCTCCGCCATGGCCTATCAGAGTACTCGCCGCGACGGTAAAGCCAATGATATCTGGCTCACCACTTTTGACGGAGCTAAGAAAGAAGACCGCCTGATTCTGAAATCGACAGATGGCAGTTGGTGGGGGCCAGGCGGCTTCTCACAATCCGGTAGCCAACTGCTCGTGTTGCAGTATGTTTCCTCCACTCGATCCAAAGTCCACCTGCTGGACCTAGATAGCGGAGAACTGAAACTGCTCGCCGGGGATGACGATGTAGACTCCCGCAATTTTCCCGTTGGCTTTAGCCACGACGACCGCTCTGCATTCCTGATGAGTGATAAAGGGGGAGAATTCACCCAGCTGATTCGCAAAGACTTAGCCAGTGGTGATGAAAAAGTCATTACCGCTGATATCCCCTGGGACATCAACGATTTTGTTCTCAGCGAAGACGGTCGTCGCGGTGCCTTCGTGGCTAACGAGGGGGGTATGTCCTCACTCTATCTCTATAACCCGCGCAATGACCGCTATCGCAAGATCAATTCCCTCCCGATTGGCGTTATCGGCGGCATCGAGTTCAATCCTCGAGGCGATAGGCTGGCGATGTCCCTGAATACCCCAAAAACCCCTACAGATACTTTCGTTTTAGAGCTGGGCCGTCGTCCACTCTCCAGTGGTGACCTCAACCGCTGGACATTCAGCGAAGTCGGCGGCCTCGACACCGAGCAATTTGTCGAACCCCAGCTGGTGCACTATCCAACTTTCGACAAGGTAGATGGCAAGCATCGGGAAATTCCAGCTTTCATGTACAAACCACGCAACACTAAAGGCCCGGTGCCAGTCATTATTTCCATTCATGGCGGACCCGAGGGACAGTATCGCCCGCTGTTCTCCAGCACCTATCAAATGTGGTTGGAGGAGCTTGGGGCCGCAGTAATTGCTCCCAACGTACGCGGTTCTGCCGGCTACGGTAAAAGCTACCTGGCCATGGACAACGGGTATCAGCGCGAGGATTCGGTGAAAGACATCGGTGCCCTACTGGACTGGATCGCCACCCAACCAGACTTGGATGCCGAGCGGGTTGCTGTCTTCGGCGGTAGCTATGGCGGCTATATGGTGCTGGCCAGTAGTGTCTACTACTCAAACCGCCTGAAAGCTGCTGTAGATATTGTCGGCATCTCTAATTTTGTCACTTTCCTCACCAACACCAAGAGCTACCGTCGAGACTTGCGCCGGGTAGAGTATGGTGACGAACGCGATCCGAAGATGCGGGCCTTCCTGGAAAAAATCAGCCCCAACAATAATGTGGAGAAAATCCAGGTGCCGATGTTTGTGGTACAGGGACAAAATGATCCTCGAGTACCTGTTACAGAAGCCGAGCAGATCGTGGACGCCCTGCGTGAAAACGGCAACCGGGTTTGGTATATGAACGCATTAAACGAAGGACACGGTTATCGCAAAAAGGAGAATAGCGATGCCTTTACTCAAGCTACGGCATTGTTCTTTGCAGAACATTTGCTCGGCGAAGAGCGGAAAAAGAAACTGGCGCTGAAAAATTAATACGAACCCTCTAACGAAAACGGCCCTTTGGGCCGTTTTCATATCAATTCTACTAGCACCTTTTTAATCACTGCCAAATAGGGACGCCTCTATTATCGCAAGGAGATTTAAGGCAATTGTCACCAGCTACAACCATTGTCGGCTCTCCGGCCACAGCGATCGGGTTACCGTATTACTAAGGAAGTCGGTAATCATTGACATCTTCGGGAAGTAAAATGAGAGAAGGCAAATAAATGCTAGCCACTCAAGTGCCAACCAAGTGGTCCACAAGTTCTGCGCCATTGATAAAGCCATTACAGCACACAGGGTTAATCCCAGTAATACCACCTCGAGATTCCCTGATTTCGTCATTCCATTTCCCTAACAGTTTTGGGTAAAACACAGCCCCATTTACGCAGAATAATTACGAGCGCCAAAAATATCTGTGCCGATGCGCACAATGGTGGCGCCACAGGAAATCGCTGCCTCCATATCCCCGGACATTCCCATCGACAGGGTATCCATGGTTTCGTTAGGAAATTCTTCACGTAAGTGCTGCAACAAGCTGGCTAGCCTGGCAAAGGGCTCTTGTTGAGCGGTAATACCCTGTCGCTCAGCGGGAATCGTCATCAACCCGCGTAAACGAAGCCCAGGTAGTTTCACCACTTCACGCGCCAGAGCCACCAAATCCTGTGGAGCTATGCCAGACTTGCTCTGCTCGCCATCGATATTCACTTGCAGGCAGATATTGAGAGGGCCCATGTTTTTGGGGCGCTGCGATGAAAGACGCTGGGCAATTTTCAGCCGGTCGACTGTATGCATCCATTGGAACCTCTCGGCAACCGCACGGCTTTTGTTCGACTGCAACGGCCCAATGAAATGCCAGTGAATATCGAGATCAGAAAGGGCATCCTGTTTTTCCAGGGCTTCCTGCAAATAGTTTTCGCCAAAGTGGCGCTGGCCAGCCGCGTAGGCGACTCGCAAATCTTGTGGGGGTCGCGTTTTGGAAACCGCCAGCAGAGTGATTTCTGCCGGGTTGCGATCGCAGTTGTTGCAGCATGTCACAATCCGCTCACCTACTGCATTCAGGTTTTCGACGATTGTCTCTTTGCGCATATACTGGGGCCCTTACCGAAATAAGTGGCGATTTTACCTGAGCCCAAACAAGAACCATAAGGTAGCAGTATGGATATCACTGAACTCCTCGCCTTCAGCGCCAAGCAAAACGCCTCGGATTTGCACCTCTCCGCCGGTCTGCCACCGATGATTCGTGTGGACGGCGACGTGCGCCGCATCAACCTGCCAGCCATGGAGCACAAGCAGGTGCACGGCCTGATCTACGAGATCATGAATGATAAGCAGCGCAAGGATTATGAAGAGCTGCTGGAAACCGACTTCTCCTTTGAAGTACCTGGCGTGGCCCGTTTCCGTGTGAATGCCTTTAATCACAACCGTGGGGCCGGCGCTGTATTCCGGACTATTCCCTCCAAGGTACTGACCATGGAGGACCTGGGGATGGGCCAGGTCTTTAAACAGATCTCCGATACCCCGCGTGGCCTGGTGTTGGTGACTGGGCCTACCGGTTCCGGTAAGTCCACCACGCTGGCCGCGATGATGGATTACATCAACGACAACAAGTACGAACATATCCTCACCATCGAAGACCCAATTGAATTCGTACACGAGTCAAAAAAGTGTCTGGTAAACCAGCGCGAGGTACATAGGGATACACACGGCTTCGCCGAAGCTCTGCGCTCTGCATTACGTGAAGACCCGGACATTATTCTCGTGGGTGAGATGCGGGACCTGGAAACCATCCGACTGGCACTAACCGCCGCAGAAACCGGTCACCTGGTGTTCGGTACCCTGCACACCACCTCTGCAGCAAAAACCATTGACCGGGTTGTAGACGTCTTTCCTGCGCAGGAGAAAGCGATGGTTCGCTCAATGCTGTCGGAGTCACTACAGGCGGTAATCTCTCAAACCCTCCTGAAGAAAAATGGCGGAGGCCGTGTCGCCGCTCACGAGATTATGCGCGGCACCCCGGCAATCCGTAATTTGATCCGCGAGGACAAAATCGCGCAGATGTACTCGGCTATCCAGACTGGCGCCAGTGTCGGTATGCAGACCATGGACCAGTGCCTTGAGGATCTGGTGGCACGCCGTATCGTCAGCCGCGAAGTCGCGCGAGAAAAAGCCAAAATGCCGGAAAACTTCTAAGCGTTACAGCGCACCGGGGGCTCGCTGCAGGGCCCCTCAAAGTCAAAAATAAACGCGGTAAACACCCATGGAAATTGAAAGACTCCTACAACTGGTTGTAGAGAAAGGTGCATCGGACCTGTTTATCACCGCAGGCATACCACCCTCGATCAAACTGCACGGACGTGTTGTACCCTGCAGCAGTACCTCGCTCACACCAGAGAAAGCACGCGAACTGGTGGTGGGCACCATGAATGAGAAGCAGCGACGCGAATTCGCTGAACAAAAGGAACTGAACTACGCCATTGCCGTACGCAACGTAGGTCGCTTCCGGGTCTCGGCATTTTTCCAGCGCAACCTGGTGGGCATGGTGCTGCGTCGTATCGAAACGAAGATTCCCACGATTGACGGGCTTGGCCTGCCGGATGTACTCAAAGAGCTGGCGATGACCAAGCGTGGCCTGATTATTTTTGTAGGTGCAACCGGCACTGGTAAGTCTACCTCCCTTGCCTCGATGATTGGCCACCGCAATGAGAACTCCAAAGGCCATATCATCACTATTGAGGACCCGATTGAATTTATTCACCAGCATCGCGGCTGTATCGTAACCCAGCGTGAAGTTGGCCTGGATACAGAGTCCTTCGAAGTGGCCCTGAAAAATACCCTGCGTCAGGCACCAGACGTCATTCTGATTGGTGAGGTACGCTCCCGCGAGACAATGGACCACGCCATTGCCTTTGCCGAAACCGGCCATCTGTGTCTCTGTACCCTGCATGCCAACAACGCCAACCAAGCCCTGGACCGTATCATTCACTTCTTCCCGGCAGACCGCCACCAACAGTTGTTTATGGATCTGTCGCTGAACCTGAAAGCGATGGTGGCACAGCAACTGGTGCCAACACCTGACGGCGATGGCCGCCGGGCCTGCCTGGAGGTTATGATCAATACCCCGCTGATGTCGGACCTGATCCGCAAGGGCGAGGTACACAAAATGAAAGAATTGATGAAGCGTTCCGGCGAACAGGGTATGCAGACCTTCGACCAGGCCCTGTATGAACTCTACGACCGCGGCGAGATTACCTACGAGGATGCCCTCGCCCACGCTGACTCCTCCAACGACTTGCGCTTGATGATCAAACTCAAGTCCGAGTCCGATGCGGAATATTTGAATAGTGCCGCTGGCGAATTAAGCCTGCAAAATGATTCGGAATACGGCGATGGTGGCCCGCAACTGTATTAAAATTAAAGCCCATTAAGACCGATCTCATCCAGGGGCACTGACAGCGCTGCCGTCAGTGCCTCCTCCGTATTTTTCAGATACCCTCCCTCATTCTTTAACAACAAAAAAAATCAAAGGTACCCCTATTTATTCCCAATAGTTCCCCCTTTTCAGGAGTTGCAAAGTGCCCCTTAAAAATAATATTGCCTTAGTCACCGGCGGAAGCCGTGGGATCGGTGCCGCAACGGCACGATTACTTGCCCAGCATGGATACCATATCGCCATCAGTTATCGGGAGAGAAAAGACTCGGCCGAAAGCCTGCTGAATGAACTCAAGGCCTTAGGTACTAAAGCAATCGCCGTACGCGCTGATATTTCATCAGAAGCCGATATCACCCACTTATTTAATGAAGTAGACCGGCAACTCGGCCCCCTTCAATACCTGGTGAACAATGCCGCGACACTCAAACCCCAAATGCGCGTTGAAAAAATGGAAGCGGAGCGAATTAACCAGGTACTTCGAACGAATGTTACTGGCACCCTACTTTGCTGCCGCGAAGCCATAAGAAGAATGTCGACCAAACAGGGGGGCAGCGGTGGTGCCATCGTCAATATTTCTTCTGCTGCCAGCCGCTGGGGCTCACCCAACGAATATATTGACTATGCAGCGAGTAAAGGGGCAGTAGACACCTTGACCATCGGGCTAAGCCAGGAACTTGCCAGCGAGGGAATCAGGGTAAATGGAGTACGGCCAGGTTTGATCTATACAGAGATGCATACTGCTGGCGGAGAACCAGATCGGGTGGAGCGGCTAAAATCTACGACCCCTCTAAAACGAGGGGGACTGCCAGAAGAAGTGGCCTCTGCGATAGCTTGGCTTTTAAGCAATGAATCGTCGTTTACCACTGGCTCATTTATTGATGTCGCAGGTGGGAAATAGGGCAAGAGTTTATGTTAGAAGCATTATCTTCACTGATTGCAGCCACAGGCCTGTTACTCGGCTCTCCCGGCCCCGCACCACTCGCTCTGGCAGCTTCAGGAGCAACCTTTGGAGTGAGGCAAAGTACCGGTTTCCTTATCGGTATCCTGCTTGGGTTATGCGTAGCCATTGTCGGTGCCACTGCCGGTGTAGCCGCCCTGCTTTCTGCCTGGCCCGAGGCTCGTTTGACAGTGCAGATATGTGGAGCACTTTACATTGGCTATATCGCATTCAAAATTGCCACGGCACCGGTACTGGTTCAGGAACAGTCGGCAGCAGCCCAACCGCCATCCCTTTTGGATGGGTTTATTTTTAATCTGCTCAATCCAAAAGCCTACGCCGCTTTTTTTGCGATCTTTTCCCAGTTTCTACTGCCTATCGAAGAGAGCGGTTTCAGCTATCTTGCCACAGGATTGGTCTGCTTGATTGTCGCTGCTGTAGTGGATTTTATCTGGCTATACCTTGGGGGCAGCCTGCGGCCAGTTTTCCACAAACCAAAACAAGCGAGAGTAATCAGAGTGAGCTTTGCTCTATTGATGGTAGCTGCAGTACTGTTTGTTTTTCTGCGTTAAAAACTGAATAATCAGCATATCTCCGTAATTAGTGCTTTTACAGAAGGCAGCATGCGTCGGCTTACCAGCGGCGCCTCTGCTACACCATCCAACTCCACCCGATAATTTCCACCCTCCCTGCGCAAACCGGCGATATATTCCACAGCGACCAGGGCGCTGCGGTGTACGCGCACAAAGCGATCGCCGAACTCACTCTCCAACTCCTTAAGGGACTCATCCAAAATTGTTTCGCCGGCAAGATGGTGAGCTACCACATATTTACTATCGGCAACCAGGCAACGGATCGTATCCACTTCCAGTAATTCCACTCCCCGGCGGCTGACAGCTTTGATGCGGCTTCGATGATCGGATGCTTCTGATTCCTGCTCTTCCAGCATTTTTTGTTGGGGTTTGCTGAGGCGCTGTACCTTCGTAATAGCCTGGCGCAACAGCTCTAAAGTGACCGGTTTTAACAAGTAGCCCACTGCTGAAGTTGCGAATGCCGGCAAGGCAAATTCATCGTGGGCAGTGCAAAAAATAACTGCCGGTGGGCATTCGCGAACAGATAACTGTTGTGCCAATTCCAAACCACTGCCACCGGGCATTTCGATATCTAGCAATACAAGGTCCGGATCAAGTATCTGCACCTGCACTAGTGCGGTTTCAATATCGGCTGCCTCACCGATCACTGTGCAGTTATCGATCGCGGCCAATTGCCGCTGTAGGCGCGCACGGGCCAGGGGTTCATCGTCGACAATCAGGACTCGCAGCTGGGTCACTCCATCACCTCGGCTTTTCTAGTGGTAGATACAGCGGCCTTTGTCTCCCGCAGAGCCGCCTCCCGGGGAAACAAGGGTAGCTGCAGGGCCACTCTGTAGTGTCCATCCTCCCGACAGGCGGTAAACATAAAGCGATTGCCGTAATAAGCGGACAGGCGTTGGCGGATATTTTCCATCGCCATGCCATTATTTTCCCGGGAGGTGTGCACAGTTTCCTGGGGCAAGGGGTTTTCGATAGCAATCCTGAGAACACCACTTTCAACTTCAACTCGTACGTTGATTTCCCCACCTTCACGCAATTTAGCCACGCCGTGTAACACCGCATTTTCAAGCAGGGGCTGTAGCAACATACTGGGTAACTGGATGTCATTCAGTCCTTCACCCAATTGCCATTCTTGTCTCAGGCGATCCCCCAGACGCAATGCCTCGATCTCCAGGTAGCGCTGCGCCAGCAAAATCTCCTGCCGTAAAGGCACCAGTTTTGGATCGGCTAGGCTGGCCCTGAACAGAGCACACAAATCCTCTACCAGTCGTTCGGCACGATCTGGGTCCACAGCGATCAGGCTGGCCAAGCTATTCATACTATTAAACAGAAAGTGGGGACGGATACGGGATTGCAACGCCTCAATACGTGCGCCGAGCTCAGCTTGTTGCTGGTTATATAACTGCTGCTGCAAATAGGCGTAGCGCAAAACCACCCCAGAGCAAATGGCCCCCAGCAAGCAATCACTGGCCAGGCCCCACCAATCGAAATCAGCCTGTAACAGCAGTACGCGCAGATAGCGCTGTATTCCCATCACGCTTATCAATACCGCCAGCACCGCTATAAAGCTGATAGCACCGGCGCGCTTGTGCGAGAGCTTGGCCAAAAGGGGGCGCAGGCGGCAGAGTACAGCTGCAGAGGGCAATATCACCCACTGGATAACCAGGGAGATCAACCCCAGGCGCTGCCAGCTGAATTCTCGCAACCCATCCAGCGCCAATACCAGCACCAGGGCCAACAGTTCTCCCATCAGCACCAGTGCTGCCAGGGAAGTGACGCTGCACAAATCCGGCAGGAAAGGCAAAATACCAGGAAGCGCAGAATCCTTGTTATCAGTATCAGTTTTTCGAATTTTCTGCGATATAATGCCTGCCGGCCTGGAGTTTGACATGCAATTGTTATTCTTGACTGTCCCTAACGTTTAAAGCGCAAGATACCACCAAGCTCCCCGGCCTTTCACCTCACTGCAGCCAGGAAAACCATGAGCAACGAAAAAGCCCCCACCGATTCCGCCAATAACCCGGCCGCCAAACTCTGGGGAGGCCGCTTCAGTGAAGCCACTGATGCCTTCGTAGAGAGGTTCACCGCCTCAGTCACCTTTGACCAACGCATGGCATTGGAGGATATCCAAGGCTCTCTCGCCCATGCCCAGATGCTCTCTGAGGTAGGGGTATTGAGTGCAGATGAATATCAAAAGATCGCCCATGGCCTGAAGGAAATAGCAGAGGAAATTAAGGCAGGGGAGTTCCCGTGGTCAGTGCAGCTGGAAGATGTGCACATGAATATCGAGGCGCGCCTGACTGAGCGCATCGGTGCCACCGGTAAAAAACTGCACACTGGCCGCTCCCGCAACGATCAGGTAGCAACGGATATTCGCCTATGGCTGCGGGGGCGCATCGATAGGATTGCAGGCGAGCTAACCCGCTTGCAAACCGGCCTGGTAGCGCTGGCGGAACGCGAAGCGGGCACTATTATGCCGGGCTTTACTCACCTACAGAGCGCTCAACCGGTGACTTTTGGCCACCACCTACTGGCCTGGAACGCCATGCTTACCCGGGACTATGAGCGCTTGATGGACTGCCGCAAGCGAGTCAACCGCTCTCCCCTGGGTGCAGCCGCACTGGCCGGCACCAGTTACCCTATTGATCGCGCACGCACTGCTGAATTACTCGGTTTTGATGCCCCGACCGAAAACTCTCTGGATTCCGTCAGCGACCGGGATTTCGCCATTGAATTCTGCGCTTTCGCCGCGCTGCTGCTCACTCACCTTTCCCGAGCGAGCGAGGAGCTGGTCCTTTGGACTTCGAGCCAGTTCGATTTTATTGATCTACCGGATCGCTTTTGCACCGGCTCCTCCATCATGCCACAGAAGAAAAATCCGGATGTGCCTGAGCTGGTACGCGGTAAAACCGGCCGTGTAAACGGGCACCTAGTCGCCTTACTGACTCTGATGAAAAGTCAACCGCTGGCATATAACAAGGACAACCAGGAGGATAAAGAACCGCTGTTTGACGCCGCCGACACCGCTCTGGATTGCCTGCGCGCGTTTGCAGATATGATACCGGCTCTCAAGGCGAAAAAAGACAATATGCTGGAGGCGGCCGCCAAGGGCTTTTCCACCGCGACGGACTTGGCGGATTACCTTGTACGCAAAGGTGTTGCCTTCCGTGATGCCCATGAGATCGTCGGTCAATCAGTATCCTTTGCCATTGAACAAAACAAGGACCTGGCTGAACTAAGCCTGGAGCAACTACAACAATTTTCTGCTGAAATCAGCGAGGATGTATTTGAAGTGCTCACCCTTGAGGGCTCGGTGGCCGCCCGTGACCATATCGGTGGTACCGCACCCAATCAGGTACGTGCGGCCTGTGCGCACGCACGTGAAGCAATCAAACAGCGCTGTTAGTGGATTTGAAGTTAAAGCCCGGCTTTCCGGGCTTTCTAAAAAGCCAAATTACTGCGGTTAGGGCCCCAGCCCCAAGCTGACCTCTTCGCCCTGCTGCTCACTCAGCACACGATCAAGCAGAGTGGCCAGATCCTCCCCGGTAGTGCCGCATTTCCAGCCGGGGTTTTCAAAGGCCAGGTGATAACCGCCGGATTTAGCTGCCACCCACAATTCGCGACTGGCCGACTGGCGAGAGAGAATCACCTGGCTTCCATTATCCTCCAGCGTAAGAGTTAAAACCGACCCACTACGCTCGTAATCGATGTCCCAATCACACTCATCCAGAGCATCCTCTATCGCCATCAGGCTCCGCTCAATGGCCGCTTCGTATTCCGCTTGGCTCATCTTTTGTTACTTCTGTTACCGTCTACTGTGATGAATTTATTCGGCCGCTATACTATCAGGCTTTTGCCGAACACCGCTTCGAAAGCCCGAGCGCAGGATGTCACCCATGCCGAAAAAAATACTTCTCCCGCTCCTCACGCTGCTAGGTGCCTCCGCACTGATTGCAGGCTGTGGCCAGAAGGGCCCGCTGTACTTACCTCAGGCACCGGCAGAGCCCGCGCCGAGTATTACTACTGGTCCGCCCAATACGGCGCCTACCAGCAGCACTGCAGTGGAGCCCAGTGGACCAGCCATTGAACCGGCCGGTGAAGCTGTGCCTGAACCATTAGGAGAAGAGCCGCTGTATGAAGAATACCCAGAGGAGCAAGAAACTGAGAAATGAGTGAATTCAGTTATCGCAACGGCAGCCTTTGGGCTGAAGACGTCTCCCTCGAGCAGGTTGCCGAGCAATTCGGCACTCCCACCTATGTATACAGCCGCGCTCATTTTGAGCGGCAATACCGGGCCTATGCCGATGCCCTGGGCAACCATCCCGGCCTGATCTGCTACGCGGTCAAGGCTAACAGCAACCTTGGCATACTCTCATTACTGGCTCAGCTGGGGTCAGGCTTCGATATCGTCTCTGGCGGTGAGCTGGAGCGTGTATTACTGGCAGGCGGTGATCCCTCACAGATAGTCTTTTCCGGTGTGGGCAAAACTGCCAATGAGATGCGCCGCGCGCTGGAAGTGGGTGTGCACTGCTTCAATATCGAATCTGAAGCTGAATTGCTGCGCCTGGAGCAGGTAGCTGCCGAATGCGAAACCGTCGCCCCAATTTCCCTGCGCGTAAATCCGGATGTCGACGCGCAAACTCACCCCTATATCTCCACCGGTCTCAAGGAAAACAAATTCGGCATCGCTATTGATTGTGCCCTGAAAGTCTATCTAGATGCAGCCAAGTCCCCCCACTTGAAAATAATTGGTGTGGACTGCCATATCGGCTCTCAGCTCACTGAAGTCGCACCTTTCCTCGATGCCCTGGATCGACTCCTGGTTTTGGTAGATGACCTCGCCGATAAAGGCATCCAATTAGAGCATTTGGACCTGGGCGGCGGCCTGGGCGTGCGCTATCGAGGTGAAGAGCCCCCACCGGTGGCGGATTACCTCGAGGCAGTACTTAAGCGCATTGGCGATCGCAATCTCGGCTTGGTCCTTGAACCAGGGCGTTCAATCGCCGCCAATGGCGGTGTGCTTCTGACCCGCATTGACTATCTAAAGCGCACGCAGGAGCACAATTTCGCCATCGTTGACGCGGCAATGAACGATAATCTGCGTCCGGCCCTGTACCAGGCCTGGCAGGATATAGTGCCGGTGACCCCCGATCACGGGGAAAACGCCATGTGGGATATCGTCGGGCCAGTATGCGAAACCGGTGATTTCCTCGGCAAAAACCGGGCCCTGACTCTACGACAGGGTCAGCTGCTAGCCATGCTCTCTACCGGTGCCTACGGATTTACCATGAGTTCCAACTACAATAGCCGGCCACGGGCAGCGGAAGTGCTGGTCGACGGTAGCAACACCTACCAGGTAAGGGCGCGGGAAAGCTTTAGCGACCTGGTGCGGGGAGAAACCCCGGTACCGGAGAAAGCCTGATTCTTTGTGGCGAAATAGATGTCAAAATAAAGATTTTAGTGCCACCATCTCTGGGGGCTACGCGAACACCCCACAGACAGGCTGTTCGATACTTATAAAATCTCGACATATTGGTAATGCCAATCGATGGTGACCAGTTGGACCAGGAAACACCTGTGTCGCCACGGCATATTCGAGCCTGAGAGGCATCCATATCCGTCAGGTACACAAAATCATTAGAGAAATGGAATGCGCGTTAAATTCAGCAAGATGCATGGGCTTGGCAACGATTTTGTGATGCTCGACGGCATCAGTCAAAGAATCAAACTATCCCCCGACAAAATTCGTCGAATTGCCGACCGCTGCCTGGGCATTGGTTGCGATCAGGTTTTACTGGTGGAATCTCCCCGCGACCCCGATGCAGACTTCCGCTACCGAATATTCAACGCCGATGGCAGTGAAGTGGAAAATTGTGGAAATGGCGCGCGTTGCTTCGCCCGATTTGTGCGCGACCGCCGCCTCACCGGCAAGAAGCGTTTAAAAGTCGAAACGGCCGGTGGCATCCTGCAACTTAAAGTCATGGATGGCGACCAAGTAAGCGTCAATATGGGCGCACCAGTGCTGGAGCCGGAACAAATCCCCTTCAGTGCCGATCGCTACGCTGACAGTTACCCCATTGATGTCCTTGACGAGACATATACCATCGGTGCCGTATCTATGGGCAATCCCCACGCGGTACTGCTGGTTGAGGATGTACAGCAAGCCCCAGTTGACCAGTTGGGACCGCTAATTGAAGATCACCCGCGCTTCCCACAAAAGGTCAACGTGGGCTTTCTACAAATCGACTCCCGTGACGAAGCGCAACTGCGTGTGTTTGAACGAGGGGTGGGAGAAACTCGTGCCTGCGGCACCGGTGCTTGCGCGGCAATGGTTTATGCCCACCAGCGCCGGCTTGTGGATGAGAAGGTTGAAATTCACCTTCCCGGTGGCAAGCTGACAATTCACTGGAGTGGGCCAGGCCAGCCGGTTACTATGACCGGGCCCGCAACAACAGTTTTCCACGGGCAAATCATTATTTGAATAATTTTGCGGGCAAGATGGCGGCTATCCGACCTCCCGGGGAACTCTGTAGTACCTTTCGATAGTGGGTCCTTACCCACTGGGACTGTCATTTCACCCAAAACCCGCGCCAATAATGTAAATGGACCATGATGGAACAGACAGACGCCAATCAGAGCTCTGAAGAGATTGTCGCCGGCAGTCACAAGGAAACACAGCGGGATGACAAGCTTCTAGCTCGGCAGGTGGCTCGCTACCTGATGCAAAACCCCGAATTCTTTGTCGACCGGATGGACCTACTCGAAACCATCAAGCTACCGCGGGAAAATGGGAAGACCGTGTCTCTGATGACACATCAAACCAACCTCTTGCGAGAGCGCAATATTGAAATGCGCCAGCGCTTGGACCAACTACTGCACAATGCCCGTGACAACGACCAACTCTTCTTTAACAGCCGCCGCCTGATCCTAGCCCTTCTTGAAGCTCAGGACATCGGCGAAGCAACAGACGCTCTCTATTCCAGCTTTGCTAATGATTTCAATGTGGAATTCACCAACCTGACCCTATTTGGGCCACTACCCAGTGCCCGCAGCCTGGGACAGGTACAAACCAGCTCACACGCAGGTGCAGAAACGGCAATTGGAGGAATTTTGCGTAATGGTCGCCCAGTATGTGGTGCCTTACGCCCCGGCGAGAAAGAATTCCTTTTTGGTGAAAGCTGGCAGGATGTCGCTTCCGCGGCGGTGGTTCCCTTAGGTAACCAGTTGGGCGTGCTCGCCGTTGGCTCTTCTGACCCTCAGTACTATCGATCAAGCCTCGGCACCCTGTTTCTTTCCTACATTGGCGAAGTATTAGAGCGCCTGCTGCCCAGTCTGATGGGGCGCTGAAACGGCACCTTCCAAAGCCCGGGAGGATCTTTAAAAAGGAATTGCCGCCATCCTCACTGCAGGGGCGGCAATCCCTCAGGCGCTAAATAGGGCGACTGCCGTATTTAGGCTGCGGTTTACGCGGGGGATCGGCAGTAACTTCCGGGTCAATTTCACTAATTGCCCCGCCGCTGGCGAGAAATTCCTCCACATCCGTGCTCAACTGGCTTCTGGCACGTTCACGGGAGGTAATAGAGCGTTCTTCGGCAAATTCCTCAGACTCTTTGCTGCGGGAGCTCTTGCCTTGATCTTCATAACCATCTTTCATAGCAAAACCCTGTAACCCTTACTCCTGTTACAGAGGGAGTACCTCTGTGCCGCCCCTTCCCGCGGCGAGAATGAAACCGAAAGCCACAATCTGTGGCGATCCCCTACCGCATCAAAGCGGCGATTAATATATAGGCACTCTCGATCTGAGCCGCCAGCCACAAGCAGCCGGTACAGTAGAGTTTTTTGTTGGGACAAAAACCGGGGAATATTACGGTTTGCTATGGGGAATTTAGCGACAATACGGCAGCCCACCATTGCAAATAACCTAAAGGCATCTAGGAGGACTAAGGTTTTGAAATAACAAAGCCCCGGAAGGGGCTTGTATAGGCACCAGACACAGATGGCCTGAGAGAAGAGAATAACTAAGTTTGCTGCCGATTAAACAGCCTCAGATCCGGTTTCGCCGGTCCGAATACGGATCACTTCTTCCAGTGCTGTAATAAAGATTTTTCCATCACCAATCTTCCCGGTCTGTGCAGCTTTGGTAATCGCTTCAACAGCAGAGTCCACCATATCGTCGTCGACCGCTAACTCCAGCTTAACCTTGGGTAGAAAATCCACCACATACTCAGCGCCACGGTAGAGCTCCGTATGCCCTTTCTGGCGACCAAAGCCCTTTACTTCAGTTACTGTCATCCCCTGAACCCCAACCTCAGACAATGCGGTACGCACGTCATCCAATTTGAAGGGCTTTACAACGGCCGTAATCAATTTCATTTCTTGTATTTCCCCTGATTTGTCTTCTTTGCGGGAACCTCAGTCAGATAGCGCCCCTACATGGGGCAGTATCGTCGCAGGACAACTATTTGCTCATAAATTCCGGGTAAGCTTCCATACCACATTCAGCCAAGTCAACACCCTCTTGTTCTTCATCTTCGCTGACACGAATACCGGTCACCAACTTAAGCAGATACCACACGGCAAAGGAAGTGACAAAAACCCAGAAGAAAATAGTCAATGCACCAACGAACTGGCCAATAAAAGAGGCACCTTCATTGGTCACTGGAACCAATAACAGACCAAGCAAGCCGACAACACCGTGCACAGAAATAGCACCAACCGGATCATCAATTTTCAACTTGTCCAAAGTGATAATAGAGAAAACTACCAGGACTCCAGCAACCATACCGAACAGGGTCGCCTGTAACGCAGTCGGCGTAGATGGTTCTGCAGTAATAGCCACCAAGCCGGCCAAGGCTCCATTCAACAACATAGTGAGATCAGCCTTCCCAAATAGCAGGCGGGCAGTAATTAGTGCGGCTATAGCCCCACCTGCTGCAGCGGCATTGGTGTTGAGAAATACCATAGCCACAGAATGCGCGCTGGCTGCATCTCCCAGCTTCAACACGGAACCGCCATTAAAACCAAACCAGCCCATCCACAAAATAAATGTACCAAGGGTTGCCAGCGGCAAGTTTGCACCGGGAATGGCATAGACCTGCCCATTGGGACCGTACTTACCTTTTCGGGCACCCAACAGTAGAACACCTGCCAGCGCGGCAGCAGCACCAGCCATATGAACAATGCCGGAACCGGCAAAGTCAGAGAAGCCAAGATCACTCAAACTGTACAGTCCAAATACATCTTTGCCGCCCCAGGTCCAGGAACCCTCAAGCGGGTAAATAAACCCTGTGAGCACTACAGCAAATGCGAGGAAGCTCCACAGCTTCATGCGCTCTGCAACGGCACCAGATACAATGGACATTGCGGTAGCAACAAATACTACCTGGAAGAAAAAGTCGGAAGCACCGGAATATACCGAGTCCCCTTCAAAGCCATTCTTGGCAGAGTCGGCCAATACACCTTCAAGACTAAAGGCCTCTATGCCTGCAAGCATCCAGCTGCCATCATACATAATGGCGTAACCGGTCATCAGATACATAATGCATGCAATTGCAAATAGCGCGACATTTTTAGTCAGAATTTCAGTGGTGTTTTTTGAGCGCACCAGGCCTGCTTCTAACATGGCGAAGCCTGCAGCCATCCACATCACTAGTGCACCACACATTAGAAAATAAAACGTATCAATTGCATATTGCAATTGAAATACTTGATTCTCCATTTCTCTCTCCGTTTAATTCTTAGAATTTTAAAATTATTTATTGATTATTACTGACTCAAATAGCTTCACTACCGGTCTCTCCAGTACGTATGCGAACCACCTGTTCAAGATTAGCCACAAAAATTTTGCCGTCGCCGATTTTTCCGCTTTGTGCACTGGAGCCAATTACTTCCAATGCTTCATCCAGTTGCTCCTCAGTTACAGCAATTTGCAACATGGTTTTAGGCAAAAAATCCACTACATACTCTGCGCCCCGATATAATTCTGTATGGCCTTTTTGCCGGCCAAATCCTTTCACTTCACTGACTGTAACGCCTTTAACACCGGCCTCTCGCAGAGCATCCCGCACTGAATCCAATTTGAAGGGCTTGATAATTGCAGTAATCAGTTTCATGGATCTCCCCCACAAAAAAATAATGCCCGCTAACAATTGCGGGCGTTTTTATTACCAGGCGTAGGTTGCTCCAGCGAGCAAGGTGGGTTCACACCAGTCGGTATCGAAACACTCTCTGTCGCTCACATCAGTGCCAACAAAAGCAGCGCTCAGAGTAAGGCCGCCAAAATTTTTACTGAGAGTTGCGGAGTAATCGATATAAGAGTCGGATTCGTACAGAAATATTTCTTCATCAAATAGGTTTAAACCAACATGAAGGTCTAAACTAAAATCAGAAGGCAAAGAAAAGCTGTAACCTGCATATGGATAATAAAAATTGCCTGAATCGGCCCAATAATCATCTGAATATGCAAAACCTAATGTTAGATCGGAGAAGGTTAGGCTTCCATAGATCTCTTGATAATCTTCATCGCGACCACTTCCATGATAGGCGTAATAAATATATCCAATATCATAGCTTATAGATTCATTAATTTCTGTGGAGTAACCACCGTAGAAATCTTGCTCATAATCAGTTTCATCACTGCCATAATCAAAATCCACTTGGGAAGCCCAGGTACCCAAATAAAAGCCATTGCCAACATCCAGATCCATTCCAGCCTGAATTACTGGCCTTCCATCACTTTGACTAATACCTCGAAACTTGTAATCTGAAACCAATCCAGCATTAACACTGAAACTTGGATCACTTTGCTCGGCAAAAGATATATTGCTAATAGCTAGTGCTAGGGCAGCGCCAGAGAAGGCAGTGGCGATTTTGTTCATTTTAGTTTTCACCTTTAATCCTCCAAGATTTATTAAGTCTGAAATTTTTTGATTCTTGAAATGGCGCCGCCTGCAACCAGTCCTTTACTGTCGGGTATGACAGAGGGTCTCTTGCGTCTTGTGAACCGCTACTTTCCCGGACTCCCAGTGATCGTAAATGGCACACCTGCCCTGACTGTTTGCAGAGTTGATGCCAAAGCCGCAGCACTCAATAAAATCAATGAGTTAGATAAGAAAATGAGAAATTGAAATAAATACGAACAGAGCGCCCGCAAACCAGTGCGCACCAAGATGGCTCCAATTGTCGGTATATGCACAGAAGTGGGGAGTTCCTGCAGGAGCAAAGTTCAGAATAGTGCACCTTTAGGCAACTGTTGCGGCAAAACTCTGTGGGTTACAATCCAGTGCCAAAAGATATGAATTACTCAGTAAGGAGTTGCCTGTGGCTGCGGATAAACTGCAACAGCTACTGAAAGAACTGCAACAACAGGGCGCAGTGGTCAGCAATGACCTACGCAACGCTTTGGAAGTGTCTCTGGATAAGCTACCGCTGGTATCCCAGCGCGAATTCGATACCCAGGTGGAAATATTGAGGCGCACCCGTGAAAAACTGGCGCGCCTGGAAGATAAAGTGGAAATGCTGGAGCAAGCTCTGGCACAAAGGGATAACCAAGCCGAAGACTGAACTCTCCGGCAACCATTTCAGGAATGAAATTGTGAGCCTCTCAGTAACCCATGCCCGAGCCCAGTTAGGGGTATCTGCCCCACTAGTTACCGTAGAGACTCACTTGGCCAATGGCCTCCCCGCATTTCATATAGTGGGCCTTCCTGAAGCGGCAGTGCGAGAGAGTCGCGATCGGGTGCGCAGCGCCCTGATCAACAGCCATTTTGAGTTCCCCCAGCGTCGTATCACAGTCAATCTCGCCCCCGCCGACCTTCCCAAGGAAGGTGGTCGCTACGATCTCGCCATTGCCATAGGCATACTCGCTGCTTCGGGGCAGGTTCCCGCTGAAGCCTTGGAAAACTACGAGTTTATCGGGGAATTAGCCCTTACCGGCGCTCTACGTGAAGTGAGCGGTAGCTTACCCGCTGCCATTGCCTGCTCGGCCGCCGGACGCAAACTGGTAGCTCCCCGGGAGTGCGGAGCTGAAGCAGCACTGGCTGAGGGTGAAACTCTAATCGCCAGCTCCCTGCTGCAGATCTGCGCGGAGTTGCATGGACGTGAAAGCCTGTCCCAAGCCGTAAAATCTCAGGAGGAGCCCACCATCCAGTGCGCAGACCTCGCAGATATTCGCGGTCAGCTTAAAGCCAGACGCGCCCTGGAAGTAGCCGCAGCCGGGGGGCACAACCTGTTGTTCTATGGCCCTCCGGGAACAGGCAAAACCATGTTAGCCAGTCGTCTGCCCGGTATATTGCCACCACTCACAACTGCCGAGTCGATTGAGGTCGCCGCTGTCTACTCCAGTGCCGGTATGCCTCACCAAAGCCAGAGACCTTTCCGGGCTCCACATCACAGCGCTTCACCAACCGCTTTGGTCGGTGGCGGCAGTACTCCAAAGCCAGGTGAAATCTCACTCGCCCATTGCGGAGTATTGTTCCTCGACGAGATGCCAGAATTTCCCCGTCACGCCCTGGAAATCCTGCGCGAGCCCCTGGAGAACGGTGAAGTGCGCATCTCCCGTGCACGCGCCCAGGTTACTTATCCCGCGAATTTTCAACTGGTAGGCGCAATGAATCCCTGCCCATGCGGCTACTTGGGTGAGCCCCGCTGTCGCTGCACTCCGGACCAGATAGACCGATATCGCAATAAACTGTCTGGCCCCTTGCTGGATCGTATCGATATGCAGATTGAGGTTGGTGCTATGAATGCTGTGCAACTGCAGGATGCAGCTCCTGGGGAAGCATCCGAAAGTGTGCGGGTAAGGGTTTGCGCTGCACGGCAACTACAGGTTCAAAGGCAAGGAAGTACCAACAACCTTTTAAAAGGGGCAGAGCTGGAAAAACACTGTACCCTGGGGGATAAAGAGAAACATCTTCTGCGCCAATCAGTGGAAAAACTGGGCCTTTCCGCACGCAGTTACCACCGAGTGCTCAAAGTGGCTCGCACCCTGGCGGATCTCGCCAAGCAAGAAACGATAAGCTCCACGCAGATTGCCGAGGCTCTGGCTTACCGAAACCTTGATAGACGCCAGGTGGCCAGCTCTTTCAATTAGTTAATTCCTATAGACCAGAATCCTGTCATTTAATGCTGATAGGTGGCATTTCCCTAGATTGCTACATCAGCCACTAACGGTTGACGTCTTTTGGGATATAGTTATCATGATAACTATATTGATACTTTGGAAAAGCGACTGTGAAAAGCCATCTATTTATCATTGCCAAAATCTCACCAAAGGCGGAGTTCTTCGAACAAGCCAGACGGGCAATCCTATCCATAGTTCCAAATACCTTGGAAGAGGAGGGCTGCCTGCAGTTTGCTGTACACCAGGATAAGAAAAGCTTGTTTTTATACGAAGAGTGGTGCAGCCAGGAAGACCTCGATAGGCATTACGCCATGCCCTACATCGTACCGATTTTTGAAGCTTATAAAGACTGGCTAAAAGAACCTGTAGAAATCAATAAGCTGGAAAGATTGGTGTAGCTCCCTATGTTTTTTCTTAAAGAACTACCTTCACAACAAATGGTGGAAGGCTATGCAAAGCAGTTTTCTGTAAATAACCCCAAAGCGATTCAGGATGCTCTCACCATAATGCGGGATGCGAGCCTGCTTTTGCGGGAGCTGGAAAGTTATTTTTCCGACCATGGGACATCCCAACTACGTTTTTTGATAATGATCGTTATCGACCGGGAACCGGAAAGAAATAGCTTACTGGTTTCGGAGATTGCAGAGCGTATCGATATTTCCCGGCCAGTAATGACGCGCACACTTAAAAGTATGGTGGAGGATAGACTCATCACCATGAAAGCAGATTCCAGTGACGGCCGGGCTAAATGTGTAGCACTCACTACAGACGGAAAGTACTTTTTACAAAAAATATTGCCCGGATACTTCCGGATGATATCCAATTTTATGGAAGGCTTAAAATAATGAATAAATCTATACTACATGCCCTGTGTATATGGGCATTGGTTTATCCGATTGTCACTCTTTTACTATTGGCAATAAAAGCACTGGATCTACAAATTGCGATAGGACTGAAATCTTTGATCATGACAGGAATTCTCGTCCCCCTAATGTATTTCTATCTTGTGCCAAAAGTACATCGCTTGTTGGAAAAGTAAATATAAAAGCAGAAGACGGATAGCAAATATAAGGGCTAAATCCCAGCTTGGTCATCAAGCTGGGGATATTCAACCAAGCTTACATTGGCCAAAGAAAAAATTCTGAGTATATTTATCGCTAATTACTACTGGGGGAACTGACTAATATATGCCCCTGCTTAACACCAATATAAATCTTATCGAGAAACCCAAGATCCTCCAGAGGGTTACCCTCTAATATTAAGAAGCTGCCCTCCGCACCTTCAGAAAACGAGCCCAAGTGGCGCTCTGGGAACATCCACTTTGGAGTATCCATAGTTAGGGACTTCAGCAATACTTCTCTCGGTGCAATATCCAGAGTATCCAGGTAACGAATTTCACGAAGCACCGTACCGGAGAAGTTGTCACTCCCCATTAATAAGGGTACGCCCGCATTGCGTAAACGAGAAAGATTATCTTTTTGAACCGTCTGGATTTCCTTCAATTCATCTTCAGGATAGCTATGCTCAGAAGGCACACTGGCAGTAGCAATCAGCTTGGTACCTTGCTTAGCAGCCGCAGCAATAACAGCATCGCTTAACACATAATCCTGTCTATCAAACCCTTCATTTCTTGCGATTCGATACCCGGGCAAATGACCCAAGATATCTACACCCGCTTTTATAGCTACCATGGCATCATGAGCGGTATCCACATGAGCCACTACCGGAATCCCCAATTTATGCGCACGCTCGACAATAACCGGCACCAGCTTAGGATTGAGGCCATTAACTCCAAGGTATTTCTTATCACCATGGCGCTCCTCAAACTTTTCACTGCCAACAAGTATAATTTTAATAAAAGAGGGATGGTTAGCTTCAACTTTCTCCCATATTTGATCTAGATCCCCTTTATCCTCTGCCACCATGACCATTTCCTGGGCGCTTTTTAATTCATCATTGGTGACATTTTTTTTACCATTTAAAATCACCCTTAGGGGATGGCCATCAGAAGCCGTTATGCAGTCTGAGGCAAATAAAACATCCATGGTATCTTCACCGCTAAACTGCGTTTCCAACCCCTTACCAAAGCTGCACATCTGCACACTGTAAAAAACTCCGGACTTCACTTGCAAGGCACCAAAATTCTTAATACCCCAAGGGTTTTGCAGATTGTGATTATGCCCCTCGGCATACGGTGGTACTACAAATTTTCCTCTGGCATCAATGATGTAATCAACTTCTTGTGGTCGAGTCTTGGTCAAGAGGCCATTATCATCAACAAACCAGATCGCTGGCTTAAAACCCATTCCATCAAACCACTTCCCCCCTTCAATGGCAAAGGTGTCAGCGTTGGCAACCTGCTGATATAGAAGCAAAGAAAAAATATAAGCCAATTTCAAAAAATAAAATTGAGATCCAGAATTCTTCTTAGGATACTTTTTGAATAATTTTGTAAACATCACATATTACTCTGCAATAACTATTACAATCTAAATCCAGTAGGGGACGTTAAAAATTTAACCATGTAATTTCATATGTCCAGAGAGATTCTATTGTGAATTACTTGCAAGTTTTTTCTCCAGATTTTTGCCAGCTTTAGCTGCATATTTCTCGCAGCTAACCGCTTTTTCCTGCTTAGCTGTATCACGAAACACCCATCCACTTGCGCCCGCATGAGGTGTGATAAGTAGGTCACAGGGTAATTTACGCACCCGTTCAAAGCTCATTCGGTAATCTTGAACAATATCGGGATAACGGAGATTATTGACCAACTGATAACCCGGAGCCGTAAGGCTATCTACATAAGCGATATCGATAACCTTACTATCAACAGTATCCTGCCAAGTCCAAGCCATACTGCCAGGAGTGTGCCCCGGAATAAAATGTACACGAAGTCGTAAGTCCCCAAGGACAACTTGCTCTCCATGATGCAGGATACGGTCCGCGTTTACTAATGGGTATAAAATTTGATCTGCAAAATGAATATCATTAGCGCCACCACGAGCCATCAATACTGCCGACTCAGCATTTGTCACTACCTGGGCGCCGGTAATACGTTTTAGCTCGGCCAGGGGACCAATATGATCTGCATGGGCATGACTGTGCAAAATTAATTTCAGGTCGGTGGGTGCAATTCCCAATCTGCGCATATTTCCCAATAAGTGCTCGGCCGTCTGCTCCATTCCTCCATCAATTAGAATCGCACCTTCTTTACCCTTTAGCAGTAAAGAAGTAATTCCCTGGGTACCTATCTGCCATGTATTATCCGCTATCTTTAGCGGCGCTACCGGCTGACGCCAGGATTCCGGCACTTTATAGGTATCCAGTTGCGGCAATACAGGGAAATTTTCTGCCATCGCAATACTGGAATAAGTTGCCATTACTATTACGGCTAATTTGATTCTTATATTCATCTATAGGTCTCTATTTCTTTTTTCTTGTATCGGAGATACATCCAGGAGCTCCATTCAGTACAGCGTCTTCAATCCAGCCAGTAATCCGCTCAAATACCTCACCTCGGTGATTGATCCCATCAGTATCTGTCATAAAGTGATCGTAACCAGAATACTCCCAATAAGTCAGCTCACAGCGCCCGGCGGAAACATAAGCATCTCTCGCTGCACGGCCGGAACTGACCGGAGCAGATTTATCCTCTGCGCCCTGAATCAACAAGACAGGGGCACGACTATCCAGTAAGTCATTGACCGGTACCCGATCAGCGACATCGGCCCACCAACGCATAGAGTTTCCACCCCAGATTTCCGCGCTTTTGGGGTTGGCTCGGGCATAGGCAAGTTTGACATCCACCTCTCTAGCGACATGGGGTGGAACCAAACCCTTTAACGCCTGGGCAAACGACTCCCCCAACCCACTTGAAAAGACCACTGCAGCATCTGGATTCAACCTGGGGGCCAATCGGGCAACAAGGTCACCGCCCTCGGAACCACCAAACAGGACCAGCTTGCCATTCCACCAATCGGCCCCGCGTAGTTCGTCAACAATTTGCTCAACATCTAGCGTACGCTGCTCAACAGTATGATTGGCTATGTATTCCTGAGAACAATCTTTAAATTGTTCTTCGGGGCTGTCGGTATGGGTTACTCCATATTTCTCTACCATTAACACGGCATAATCCACAGCCATCTCTTTGGCCTGCTGAAGAGTGGTGTTTTTAATTGCCGGTAAACAGCCAGAGCCCTGGGCCATCAGGAACAAACCAATTTTTCCTTTATTCGCTGGTTTTTCCAGAGACCAATAAAGTGATGAACCATCCGGGCGCTGACTGATTTTGAGAAAAGGTTCAGCAGATGCACTGAGATGAACAACCATTAGCAAAAGGCCAATAGCCGTTATAAAGATCGACTTAAAAGAAAACCACCATCCCATAGCGAGAACTCCCTATCCTCACCTGACATCGGAAGTGAGGAAATATCTGACTGGTTATTATTAAAAAGAGAGCGAACCTTTTTCGCCTTCCTATCCGAACCCAGCCAAGAGCATTTGTTCCCGGGTTAGTCGAAGCCAATTACATTAAATTTTTTCCAGTCACTGGCGCTTAGACGATATAGGCAGTGACGCAGTAAAGGACTTTCGCGGGGAACCTGCGGGTGCTCAAAAACGAGAAAATCCCTCTGCATACCCAAGCGTTCCATTACTTTTTGAGAACGAATATTTTGTAACGGCGTAAAAGATACCACCTCATTAAGACACAGAGAGTTAAAGGCTACATGAAGAGATGCCCGTGCCGCTTCACTGGCATAACCCTTACCCCAAAAGGGGCGAGCCAGTCGCCAGCCAATCTCTACCGCCGGGGCAAAGGGCAGGTTATCGGTCACATTTTTTATACCGACAAAGCCAAGAAACTCTCCGCTCTCCCTGAGCTCCAGAGCCCAGAAGCCCCATCCATACTTTTCTATATGTGCGCTACTACGATCGACACCCGCATCACTTTCTTCCCGTGTCAGTAGCGAAGGGAAAAACTCCATCACACTGGGATCAGCGTTCATTTCGGCAAACACGGGCTTATCTTCTTCCCGCCATTGGCGTAGCTGCAGACGCTCGGTAGCTGGTTGTATTAATTCAGACATCGGATAATCACAATTCTATTATCTGTTCTCACTGAAAGCCTTCAGCCGGTGCGACCATAAAATCACACAGATCAAGCCATTCGCGTTGTTTAGGGTAGGCAACTTGTATAAAACCCAACTTATCGTAGAGTCTGCGCGCCGCCAAATTAGTACGCAATACAAACAAAGAGCACTCTGCTACACCCAGGGCTTTGATACCGGTTTGTGCAATAAGTGTTACCAGTTCTCCCCCAAGGCCGGCCCCACGGTGATTTGGGGAGACAATCAGACGGCCCAAATGGCACCGGTCCAGGTGTTGGTAATATTGACCGAAGGCGAGCATTTCTCCTTCTCGATCCAGAAGAACATAGCTTGGCAACTCCGGCCACCGGCAGTCCTCTAGAAAAGATCCTTGATCGAACGGAAATCGGAAATTGGGGCCACCCCACTGTTGGCACTGCTGTTTATCCGGCAACCAGGACATCAACGTTGGCAGTTGCCATTCCTGTAATGGCTCCAGCCTTAAACCTTCCATGGCCATCCCTCCAGCCTATTTGCGACTTTTTGCCAACCACCGATCTAACTGATCGGCAAAGGCTTTGCGGTCCGCCTGGCTAAGCGCTGGCGGTCCGCCAGTATGAACGCCGCTGGAGCGCAGGGTATCCATAAAGTCCCGCATATTGAGTCGCGCGCGGATATTGGCTTTGGTGTAACTCTCTCCACGGGGGTTTAGGGCTTCAGCACCCTTATCGATCACTTCTGCCGCCAAGGGGATATCGCTGGTAATGACCAGATCCCCAGCCTCGCAGCGCTGTACTATCTCGTTATCCGCCACATCAAAGCCGGCAGTTACCTGCACAGAGCGGATATAGCGCGACGGCGGTACCCGCACCGCCTGGTTGGCTACCAGTGTCAATTCAGTGGCAGTGCGCTCGGCGGCGCGAAACAGAATTTCCTTAATAGCTACAGGGCAGGCGTCGGCATCAACCCAGAGTTTTGTCATGGTTGTACAACCTTTTCGAGCGTATCGGGCGGTGCGCCCTCATCGCATTTCTTGCAATTGAGCTGGAAACCCAGCATGGACTCGCGCCCCTCTTCAGTGATCACCCAGGGCCGATTGATCCAGGGGGGATTGTGGCGTACATGTTGAAAATGGCCACAGGCGAGCTCCGCCACCCAGTGATCCTCTTCATCCAGGTGGTAGCCGGCGATGGGTTGTTGCATGGGGTTACACAAGCAGGAAATAAGGCGCAGTTATAGCCAATCCCAAGTGCAAAGTACACATACGGTCGATCGTTCTCAGTGGTGCTGGGAGGATTCGAACCAAGGCTGCTAGAATCCCCCGCTTTCTCGCCACGCGAAGATGCAACCCCATCTATGACTCAACTCAATCCCCGCCAATCTGAAGCCGTGAAGTATGTCGATGGCCCCTGCCTGGTTCTGGCCGGCGCCGGCTCTGGCAAGACCAGCGTAATCACTCGCAAGATCGCCTACCTGATCGAGCAGTGTGGCTATGCCGCGCGCAATATCGCCGCCCTCACCTTTACCAATAAGGCGGCGCGGGAGATGAAAGAGCGGGTGAGCAAGCTGCTGGCGGGCCCGGATGGCAAGCGCTCCAAGGCGAGTCACGGCCTCACCGTGTCCACCTTCCACAACCTGGGGCTGAATATCCTGCGCAAAGAGTACCGCGCCGCCGGCTTTAAGCCCGGCTTCTCCATCTTTGATGCCGAGGATGCCCGCGCCCTCATCAAGGAGCTGATGCTGAGAGATGGCGACCTGGATACGGATCTGCTGGATCGGGTACAAAACCAGATCTCGAACTGGAAGAACGATATGCTCACCCCGCGCCGCGCCCTGGAGCAGGCACAGAGTCCCGGTGAGCAGGCTATCGCTATTGCCTATGACCGATACTGCGAAGCCCTGAAGGCCTACAACGCAGTAGACTTCGACGACCTGATCCTGCTGCCGGTGCAGCTATTCGACAAAGACCCGGAGCTGCTGCAACGCTGGCGCAAGAAAATTCGCTATCTGCTGGTGGACGAATACCAGGACACCAACAACTCCCAGTATCTGCTGGTAAAACTGCTAGTCGGCGGACGTGGCGGCCTCACTGTAGTGGGGGATGATGACCAGTCTATCTACGCATGGCGCGGCGCACGCCCGGAAAATATGAGCGCGCTCAAGACCGACTTTCCCAACCTGCGCCTGATCAAACTGGAGCAGAATTACCGCTCCACCAGCCGCATCCTTAAAGTGGCCAACCATCTGATCGCCCACAACCCCCACGAGTTCGATAAAGCACTGTGGTCCGATCGCGGCCTGGGTGAAGAGATCCGCATACTCAAGGTGGCCAATGAAAATGAGGAAGCCGAGCGGGTTGCCAACGAGATCTTCCTGCAAAAGAGCCGCCGCGGCTGCAAGTTTATGGATTTCGCCGTGCTCTATCGCGGCAACCACCAGGCGCGCCTGATCGAAATGAAATTGCAGGAACACCAGGTCCCCTACCAGATGTCCGGCGGTACTTCCTTCTTCGCCCGCGCTGAAATCAAGGATGTGATGGCCTACCTGCGCCTGTTGGTAAATCCGGACGATGACAATGCGTTCTTGCGCATTATCAACACCCCACGCCGCCAGATAGGCACCAGCAGCCTGGAAGCCCTGGGCAACTATGCCAAGGGTCGCGAAATCTCCATGTTTAAAGCCTGCTCGGAACTGGGCTTTAAGGAGCATATCAACGAACAGGGCTACGAGCGCCTGAACCGCTTCGCCCTTTGGCTCGAAGGGGTGCAACGCAACTGTCGCGATACCTCTGCCAATGGCGCCCTGCGTGAAATGTTAGAGGATATTGACTACGCCGGCTGGCTCTCGCAAAACGCCAGCAGCGAGAAGGTGGCCGAGAAGCGCATGGAGAATGTGTACTGGCTGCTGGAAAGCCTTAACAAGATTATGGAGGGCACCGACGATGAGCTGGAGCAGGATATCCGCTTGGAACAGGCTATCTCCAAACTGATCTTGCGGGATATGCTGGAACGCCAGGAAGAAGAGGAAGCCACCGATAAGGTCAGCCTGATGACCCTGCATGCCGCCAAGGGCCTGGAATTCCCCCACGTGTTTATGATCGGTATGGAAGAGAACTTACTTCCCCACCGCAACAGTATTGAGGATGACAATATCGAAGAAGAGCGCCGCCTCACCTACGTGGGTATCACTCGCGCCCAACGTACCCTCACCATGACCCTGGCGGGCAAGCGCAAACAGTTTGGCGAAACCCAGGACACCACACCCAGCCGCTTTATCGACGAATTGCCGGAAGAAGATGTGTTGCTTGAAGGGTTTGGTAAGGCGACGCCGGAGCAGAATCAGGCAAAGGGGGAGGAAACTCTGGGGTCTTTGTTGAGTATGTTTGATTGATGAGTATGATCCTGTCTATCAACCTTACAAACAAAAAAGGCCGCTTAATAAGCGGCCTTTTCGACAGTAAGTAGAAGATTACTTACTGTTATCCACCATGTAGTCCACAGCGGCTTTAATCTCACCATCGCTACAATCCATACACAAGCCCTTAGGCGGCATGGCATTGATACCCTTAATAGCATTGGTATAAAGAGTGTCCATTCCCTTGGCAATACGCGGTGCCCAGGCTGCAGCATCACCAAACTTTGGTGCACCTGCAATACCCATGGCATGACAAGTTGTACAGCTGGCATTGTAAACAGCCTCGCCGCTACGTTCGCCACCACTTGCGCCCTCAGGAGCCGCCGCTACTGCTGCCGCGCACTCCTCACCTTTCATACAGGTCTCACCTGCCGGAGCAATGCGCTCTGCAATTTCTTCATTAACAGACTGCTGGGCCACTGCCGCAGCTGCACTGACGGCCAGTACCGCCACAATACCCAAAATACTCTTCATACTATTCCCCCAAAGGACCGAAGTGAGATGGCCCGTAGACTATCGATTTACTGCCGCAAACTTCTACGCCGCGCATTATAAGCACTGCACCGCCCCCTGCCAAAGCTTACGTAACCTTGCCGCAAGTCCTTTCGCACACCCCTACCCTTCTGTATAATCCGCCTCCCACTGGCACAGATAGCCAATTAACCGCCCGTAGCTCAGCTGGATAGAGCGTCGCCCTCCGGAGGCGAAGGTCAGAGGTTCGAATCCTCTCGGGCGGGCCATATACAAAAAAGCCCGCTTATGTGGGCTTTTTTGTATATGGTTAACTCCCAGGGTTTTGTTCGAACTCAGGTTCGACTCGGAGGCAGCAAAGCTGCCGTAGAGCAGCGAGCCCAAAGGGCGAAGCTAATCCTCCCGCACACCACCCGCTTATGCGGGCTTTTTTTGTATATGGCTAACTCCCAGGGTTTTGTTCGAACTCAGGTTCGACTCGGAGGCAGCAAAGCTGCCATAGAGCAGCGAGCCCGAAGGGCGAAGCTAATCCTCCCACACACCACCCGCTTATGCGGGCATTCTTGTATATGGCTAACTCCCAGGCTTCGCTCGAACCCAGGTTCGACTCGGAGGCAGCAAAGCTGCCGCAGAGCAGCGAGCCCAAAGGGCGAAGCTAATCCTCAGGCCAAAATAGACAGTTAATCACCACCCCAAGTACCTCTCCCTTGTACTAATGAATCAGTTTCTCCCTGTATCAAAGAATCGAGTATTAAAGAACATACTATAAGAGACTCATTTGTCCATGCGATTTAAAGCAACAATCAAATAAACCTGGTAGTATTCCACCTCAATGAAATCGGGGTACTTTAGAATGGTTACTTTTGTTGATTTGTTTTGCGGTGGTGGCTTTGGTGGTCGCGGAGCAGTCAGTGCCAGAGCGAAGCCAATACTGGCAGTAGACGCTTGGGAGCTAGCAGCAAAAACCTATAAAAGTAACTTCCCCAGTGCAGAAGTTATTTGTTCTCCAATTGAGGAATTAAAGCCAAGTCAGCTCGCTAAACTCTATAAACCTGATGTACTCCTTACCTCTCCAGAATGCACCTCGCACTCCATTGCCCGCGGATCAAAACCTGGATGTGAAAAGAGCAAAGAAACCGCCATTGGAATTGTGCCCTGGATAAATGCTATGAAGCCTCGCTGGTTGATCGTAGAAAACGTCAATCGTATGAAGAAATGGGGACGACATAACGAATTAATATCCTCTATCGAGTCTCATGGATATCAAGTCAACGATCTTCTACTGAATGCAGCTGATTTTGGTACCGCCCAATCCAGAAAACGCATGTTTTTGATATGCGACAATGAGGGTACAGTTATTAATGAGAAGGACCTTAAATCTCTACACAACCGACGTAATAAAACAGCAAGAGATATCATTGATTGGTCAGGTAAATACAGATCAAACCCCTTATATAAAGATGGAAGAGCTCAAGCAACTATTGATCGCGCTGAACGTGCTATGGCAAAGCTTGGCCATAAGAAGGATTTCATTATTGTTTACTATGGGTCTGACTATGCAGGTGGATGGCAATCTCTTGATGTACCACTTCGTACTGTAACCACCATTGATCGATTCGGCCTTGTGACCTGGAAAGGTGATACTCCATACTTAAGAATGCTGCAACCACAAGAGTTAATGAAAGCAATGGGTACTGGCTCAAAACATGTACTTCCACATGGAAGCAGAAGAGATAAAGTTAAACTGTGCGGTAATGGTGTCTGTTCACCAGTAATGGAAATTATTTTCAAAAAAATTTCTCAAGTATATGCTAGTGAGTTGGAACTCGTCTCTTGAGTATATAGTTAGTTCAATGTGACCTTATTGAAGTATGGAATATTTCATCTACACTTAGAATACGTATAGGCATCGCTGCCTCGATCAGTTAACAACTAAAACTATTTAGGTCTTTGATTCGAGAGGGCTTTTACTAAACGTTCAATGCACTCAGGGAGTGAATCTCTGATTTCATGCTCCCATACTCGAAGGACTATCCATCCCATCTCCTTTAGCAACCGATTATTTTTCTTATCTCTATCCACATTCCCAGAAATCTTATCCTCCCAAAATTCACTTCTCGCCTTGGGAGACTGATAGTGTTTTGGACACCTATGCCAAAAACAACCATCCACGAAAATAACAGTTTTAAGCGATGGATAAACTATATCGGGCTTTCCGGGCAGCTTATTTTTCAATCTATAACGAAAACCCATTGCCCATAAAGACTTTCTCAAAACAACTTCTGGTTTCGTATTTTTCCCCTTAATCTTAGACATGCAATAAGAGCGTTGATTTCTTGAAAGAACATCTACCATAACCATCACCCAAAGCTAATTATTCCTGGCCTTGAAGCATGTTGAGACTTATTAAAAATGATTGATGATAACACCTGATCTCTCACTCTAAACATACATTCACCAAACCATTTATTATGATCAGGCTGGACACCGAATTGATATTTAAAACTAAATTTCACGATATATGATTTCCCTCCTAGCTCAATCACTGGCAATCTATATATGCCTTCGTGGGCTCTATCCTTATTGCCATTCTGAAAAATTGTAAAGTTCTCAAACTCAACAGGTATTAATGCTCCCAATATGTATTTAGGTAATTTTGTTTTTCTCTGTGCATGATCACATGCAGCTGAGACCTCGAGAAATCCAAGCTCCAGCTGTTCTCTCGCCACCTGCCTCTCAGTCTTAGATCCATACCTCGGATTCAGGAACTCTTCATGTAACAGGGACTTTAAAGAGCGACCTAAACTACGCTCAAACTTTTTGGAACTCTCTTCAGCTCCAAGATACTCATTATTAAATTTTACAAAAACCCCTCGATGAGCCTTAGGATAATCATTGATAACTTCTTCGATATGGTAAAAACTATTCAGTTTAGCTTTAGCATTAGTATCTAGCTCTTCTGATTTTCCAAGAGAAGGTATAGCTTTGGACCATTTTTCATCCAGATTAACTTCTGATGTAGTAGTCAACTGATCTTCTAATATGGGTGTTAACCCAGATTCCATGGCTAAAGCTGGCATATCTATAGCATTCTTAACTCCAATAGACTCATTCCCAATCGCAGCCAATATATTTTTTAAGCGATTGCTAGAAGCATCTATAGAGCCATTTTCAATACTTCTTGCAAGATCATAAAGGGTATTTGTAGTATTTCTTGCAGCCTCTGCCACTCTATACTCCCAACTAAGTAACGCATTGAAAAGATCATTTTCGGACACAACTTCCTCGACTCTATTTCTTAAAGCTTTTGGATTTTTGCTAAATTCATGCTTTGGTATAACGGAATAATGAATTGGCAACAAAAGATCTTCTTTGTACCTTTCTTCCAATAGAGTTATTACTTCGTCAACAATATCTGCCAACTTAGACCAAACACACAAGATATAGGGGCCTTTAATAGGTAGTTGTTTCAATACTTCTGCGAGAGGTGCAACTAGAGACGTCGCCTTTGAGCTAAGAGATTCCGTCAAATTAAGATCTGTCACAACCACTCTCGGAGCAATACTGTCCGATAAACTGATATGATCTATCCCACTAACATTATCAGGATCATCATTAACATACTGAATGGGTAAACATGGCATACCCGCTTCATAAAAACTTCTTTTAATATCTTCCAATTCTTCAGGGTTGTCATCAACAACAATTATATTGGGAACTCCAAACATCATTCCTTGACCTCTTTGAAAATCATAACAACTGCAGCTCCCGAGTACGCTTCAGGAAGTTCCAACTCTTCACATGAAGTAATTATCAGACGACCACCAATGGTCTCCATGACTTTGTCTGTATAGTACAAACCGACTCCCATACCAGCTGGGCGAGTCGTTTTAAATGGTTGAATTGCTTTTTCTGGAGACAACTCAAATCCAGGGCCATTATCTGCTACAACAAGAGCAGGGCCTTCTTTAAACCAATCCTTAAGTGTAAGCAAGCGAATTGCTGCTTGGTAATCGCCATTTTCTTTTTCTGCTTTCAATTGGGTCCAGTGTATAGAGTTATCAATAAGATTATTCAGGGCAGCCTGTAAAAGGCCAAATGGACCATTTATTTTAAAATCTGGAGATTCATCTGTTAACAAAGGACAAGAAATCGTTACATTATGATGTTCAAAGCGATGCTCGGAAAGACCTATAACTCTTTTGGCAAGAGCCTTTATACTGAAAGTTTTTTGCTCATTCTTTCGAAGCAATGGCGTGAAGCCTTCAAGAAGCTTTGAAAGATGGTCGGAACGCTCAAGCAAATTTTCCCTTGGTACATTATTTTTAATTGCTTCATTTAGTTCATCCACTCCTCTTTCGACCTCATGAAAAATAACAGCAAGATTAATACCAGCTATACCTGAAGTCAGAGTTACATCTCTCATTTGCTTATAGTCGGCTTCAATCTGATCTATCTTCCCTCCAACTTCCTTCTGAAGCCCATGCTTTTCGAGACTACGTCTAATTGCCCCTATATTGTCAGAGAATCGTGTATCTGGATCTGGTTTTTCAGATTTTGCCTGCCCCTTTAGATAATTATTTATATTCTCTCGATCTTCATAATGAAGCTGATAAAAATTCTCTAGCGCGCTTGAGACAATCCATTTGAATCTTTTATAGAATGGATTATTATCAAAGCCTTCCCTATTGGTCTTCTCTTTTAAAGAACAACTTTTTTCTAAATCAAGATCAATACTTGCTATCACCATATTGGTATCAATCTTCTTACCGGGTGCATTTATTCTTGCCGTATTCAAGTCCAGCCAATCATCATCAATCTCACCATAGTTGAATACTCGAATACTATCTCTATAGACCCTTACACCCGTTTGTTCATCCAAATAATTTTTTACATCCTGGTATGCGCCTTGTGCATTTAGGACTTTCCTGTCTCGTAAATAAATGTAAAATGTACCAGATATAGGGCCAATTCCTTCTAGATCACCATCGGAAAGAAGTAACTTTTCTTTATTTTTGTCTTTTCTAGATGCTTTCTTAGATTTATCTGGAGGTATAAGTTCTAATCTTTCATCATCTACATTCTCTGAATTATCAGACAGCCCCTTGAATAAGGATGGTGGATTGAACTCATATGAATAAGAAAATTTTGCCTCTTCATCTATTAGAAAGTCGTACTTCCAAATAGCTCTATCCAGAACATCCTGTGCCTCCAGTACATCTTTAAGGTCTTTTTCTCTGCCAGGAATATGTAGATTTACTGAAAAATCGGATACACTTTTAAATGGCGATACCAAGCTTGTAAGCAACCGCTTCAAACGTCTTATATCGCCTCTAGCCCAGTCTTTTGTATTTAAATCGTGAATCTCAATTTTTGTGCCCGTGTGATCTGAATGAAAGATTTCCGGAACCTTCAGCTCTTCAACCTTGACCTTTGTATCTTCAATATAATCCGCTTCTTCAATTAGAGATGGCCAGTTAATTTTAATTCTAAATTCCGGATGTCCTTTCGCTCTAGTATGGATCGTTAGGTCTTTACCCAACTTGTGAACAGCAAGCCTTCCAACTCCTTTCTCTCCCAGTGGCATGCGCTTATATTTTGGGCTTCTGTTTCTATTTTTTTTTCTTTTACTGTCAGTACCAATCTCCATCCATTTATTTAGAATGGTATCCTCATCCATTCCATGACCTTCGTAATCCCTGACAACTATTTTTGGGTCAGCGGACTCTAGATCCAATGTGACATCAACCTGAATAGCATCAGCGTCATATGAATTCTTAACTAACTCGAAAATAGCCAGCCTATCATCACCTATCAACTCATCTCCTAGTAGTTTCAAGAGATGGGCTCTGGCTTTAAATGGAATAGGTTCAGACATATAGAATCCTTCTGGTTAATCCTTAATCACACACCCCAAAATACGGCTTATTTTTTATTCAAAAATTTCAACTTTAGGCTTAAGCCTAAATGCGTGAACTTGGTATTATAATTAGTACATATACATAAAGAACTGCCACTTCACTCTTTCTATTTTTTAAATAGTGGCAGCTATATACGGTAAATCTTAGTAAACGCCGACCCTCTGTACTTTTGATCAATTTCTGAACATTTTAGCCTGCAGTTATGCAAAACTATATTTTCAGTGAAAGCAATGATATTTGGCATTGTAACGATTATTAGCGTGTTGAGCGATATGCTGATGAGGGCGCCCAATATTCAACCAAATTCAAACAAGTTTATAGGCAAATCTATCTTCCTAAGAAACCTGAGATATGGACCACTATGTTAGAGGCCTCAAGTTTAAGTACTCAACTAGGTACAAGCTGGATTCTAAATCGCTTTAAAATATTGGACGTCATAACCTCAAATAGACGATCTCTTCTATACCAACCTACTTCAGGTTAATCAAAAATTACTCGATGATTGAACAAACCTCTTTTTTTCCTCAATACTAATGTAGGGAACGAATCAGGAAAGGATGAAGGCACAACCGAAATGGAGGTGAACAAGGATCGAGAACAATAACCATATGTACCTTATCCAGCAATTCTAGATATTTATCTCCCACTTCGTAGGAAAGGCTGGATTAAAGAAGTAATACTCTTAGCACATTCATCCATAGATTACTGCTGCCAAAAGCATCAAGGATCAGCTTGATGCTACGAAGCTATAAGCTAAAGCTCATTTGAAAAGGTTAGTGTTAGCAGGATAGAATTTCCTATCGACCCACAGCCGCAGATAGGGAACCTCCCCCTACCCCAACGGCACCCCCAAAGGCTCAATCGCTACCTGTTCCCCCGCTTCCACGTTGCCACTCTCTCGCGCCAAAACAATAAAGCAGTTTGCAGCAGCTAGCCCTGTGAGAATATGGCTTCCCTGTGTGCCAACCGGTTCCACCACCAAAGCTCCACTATCATCGGTGTAATAGACTCCCCGCTGGAAGTCGGTACGACCGGGCTTTTTCTTTAGGGGTTTTAACAGCTTGGCCTGCAAGGTCTGCGTACCATCCCACTGCTCACCTTTCATTTCACTCAAGGCGGGCACGGCCAGCTGGTAGAAAGTAACCAGGGCGGAAACCGGGTTGCCAGGCAGGCCGAAGAAAGGCGTCCCTTGAAGGAAACCAAAAGCGAAAGGTTTGCCGGGTTTCATCGCCACTTTCCAGAAACCGATCTCTCCCAGTTCTTCCAACACTTCGCGGGTGTAATCTGCCTCACCGACAGAGACACCGCCGGAGGTAATAATGGCATCGGCCTCTTGGGCTGCACGCTGCAGCGCATCGGTAATAGCCTGTTTGTTATCGGGCAATATGCCCAAATCCAAAACCTCCAGATCCATCTGGGCCAAGGCTGCCAATAGAGCAATGCGGTTACTATCGTAGATATCGCCCTTGCCCAGGGCTTCACCGGGCTGGCGCAGTTCATCACCAGTTGAAAAAAGAGCGATTACCGGTTTGCGCACTACTGTCACTGAGCCAACACCGGCAGCGGCAAGCAGGGCGATATGGGGGACGCTGATACACTCTCCAGCTTTAAGCAAAATGGAGCCTTCAGCTACATCCTCACCACAGCGACGGATGTGATCGCCGGAGCGAACCTCGCAATTTATACGTATCGATTCACCCTGGGCATCGACATTTTCCTGCATCACCACGGTATCAGCCCCAGCAGGTACTGCGGCGCCAGTCATAATGCGCACACAGGTACCCGGGTTCACCACACCATCGAAGGGCGCGCCGGCAAAGGATTTACCGATCAGCTCCAGCGGTAAGCCACTGGTAAGGTCTTCACATCGCAGGGCGTAACCATCCATCGCGGAGTTGTCGCAGGGTGGTAGGTTTACTGTGGAGATAACATCTTCAGCCAATACCCGACCATTCGCTTGGGCCAGCGGTAATATCTCAGTACCCTCAATAGGGTTCAGTGCCTGTAGGAGTTTCTCGCGAGCGCTCTCTATGGGCATCAGGCCCGGCTGGCTACAACAATCAATGGTGGGCATGGAAAAATTTCTCTTACTTCAATCCTTTGCAGTTGGGGCAGTGCCGGTCAGTGCGCCCGGTCCTGGGACTCTGAACGCTTTTGGTTGACCATCCACACGGCAGCTTCCACGCGGGAGCGCATCCCCAGTTTCTTCAACAGATGTTTGACGTGTACCTTCACGGTTGCATCACTAATATCTAACTCGCGGGCAATCAATTTGTTGCTGAGGCCATCAGCAATCAGCTGCAATATCTGATATTCGCGGCTGGTAAGGGTGGAGAGAGTATCTGCACCGGAGTTATCTGGCTTGCGTAGGGCCGAAGCAAGGATCTCCGTAAGGCGCTGGCTGATAGCGAGCTTGCCGTGGGTGGCCTGGATTACTTGGTCGAGAATATCTTCCGGTTCCATATCCTTCAGAAGATAACCATCAGCACCGGCACGGATACAGGACACCACGTCGGCATTGTTATCGGAAACCGTCAGTATCACGATACGCGAGGAGACATCGGCAGCCCGCATCGCCCGCAAGGTATCCAGCCCATCCATACCGCGCATATTCAGGTCCAGCAAAATAAGGTCCGGCTCATACTGCTTGGCCAACTCCAGCGCTTCCTCTCCGCTACTGGCTTCAGCCACCAACTCCAAACTGGGCTCCATGGCAAACAGCTGCTTGAGACCTTTGCGGAACAGGGGGTGGTCATCGACCATCATTACCGTGGCAGAAGAAGTCATGGGAGATCCTACTTCATTGGTGAGAATTGGTTTAAATCTGAACAGTGACTTTACCATAGCGTCCATTGGCTGCGCTTACCCCTAAAGAGGTAGCTGTTACGCGCGGGAGCAAAAGGGTTACTTACTGTTGGTAATTGAGCGGGCTAAATCCCCGGCCCATAGTGGCAGCACGAATCATTTCGAGGAGGAGTGGCCGCCGTGTCAGACATCTACGAGTGGGCCCCGGAGGACAGCAAATTCTGGCAGTCCAAGGGCAAGAAAATCGCAAACCGCAATTTGTGGATATCCATTCCCAGTCTACTGTGCGGCTTTGCCGTGTGGCTCTACTGGGGCATCATCACCGTTCAAATGCTCAATCTCGGCTTTCCTATTGCCAAAGCCGACTTGTTTACCCTGATGGCGATTGCCGGTCTCACCGGCGCTACCCTTCGAATACCCAGTAGCTTCTTTATCCGGCTGTTCGGTGGACGTAACACCATTGTCTTTACCACGGCCCTATTGATGATCCCTGCCCTAGGCACGGGTATCGCCCTGCAAAATCCGGAGACTCCATTGTGGGTATTCCAATTGCTGGCTCTGTTGTCAGGTATTGGCGGTGGTAATTTCGCCTCTTCCATGTCCAATATCAGCTTCTTTTTCCCCAAGGAAAAGCAAGGGCTGGCGCTTGGTCTAAACGCGGGCCTGGGTAACTTCGGTGTTACCACCATGCAGATCCTGGTACCGCTATTTATGACCTTCGGTGCCTTTGGCGCTGCCGGCGGCGATCCCATGACCCTGGTGAGCAGCTCTGGCTCCCTGATTGGCAAGGTACCCGCCGGTTCTGAAGCGTGGATTCAAAATGCCGGTTTTGTATGGCTGCTGTTCCTGGTACCGCTAGCCTTTATTGGCTGGTTCGGTATGAACAACCTGCGCACCGAGGAAGTTACCCCGGATGTAGGCAGTTCTCTCGGCGCCATGGTGAAGATGACCATGATGCTGGGAATCGGCCTGTTCACCGCCATCGTGGGGCTATGGTTGCTCTTACCTGAAGCGGCAAACGGTTCTGGTTGGGGCGTGCCCAAGGAAATCGTGCTGGTGCTGGTAATCACTGCCACCGTGTTCGGCTTGAAACTGTTGCCCGGTGAGATCAAAACCAGCCTGCAGCGTCAGTACCGTATCTTCAACAACAAGCACACCTGGGTGATGAGTGTGATTTACACCATGACCTTCGGCAGCTTTATCGGTTTCGCTGCGGCTTTCCCGCTGGCTATCAAGGTGATCTTTGGTTACAGCCATGTAATGGTGGACGGGGTTATGACCCACGATACCATCAACAACAATGGCCCCAGCGCCCTGATGTACGCCTGGATGGGCCCCTTTATCGGCGCCCTGATTCGCCCAGTAGGTGGTTGGATCTCCGATCGTATCGGCGGTGCCCTGGTCACCCAGATCTGTGCAGCGGTAATGGTGGGTAGCGCCCTGGGGGTGGCCTACTACATGAAGGCTGCCTACGGCTCAGCCACTCCGGAAGAGTTCTTCCTGCCCTTCTTCCTGCTGTTCCTGCTGTTGTTCGCCGCTACCGGTATCGGCAATGGTTCTACCTTCCGCACCATCGCCATGGTGTTCCCGAAAGAGCAGGCAGGTCCGGTATTGGGATGGACCTCAGCCGTTGCCGCCTACGGTGCCTTCTACATTCCCAAGGTTTTCGGCGAGCAAATCAAAGCCACTACCCCGGAATATGCACTGGCAGGTTTCGCCATCTTCTACGCGGTATGCCTGGTGATTAACTACTGGTTCTACCTGCGCAAGAACGGCGAATTCTACAATCCTTAATTCGGTTTCACTCACGGGATACCGTTGATTCGGGGAGGTTTTACCTCCCCTTTTTTATTTCACCTGAATCAATATCGGCGTTATATCCGAGCCTTCAAGTAAGCTGGCAATCAGCTTTTTATCTGAATCCCGATGATAATAAATTGTCACTTCATCCAAATCTTCAACGGTCGGCATCGTCGGGCATAGATGTCTGGCAATAGCTCTGCACATCTGCTCATAAAAATCTAAATCGTGCAGCTTATCCAGATAGATATGGCCCCCGGCGATATCCTCAGCACTGACCGTATAGTTGTAACCTACGGGCGGCTGAAAATAGTAGGCCTGCACAGTAATAGATCCATCTGCATTTTCAGTGACTTCGTATTGGACAGGTCTGCCACGGATATTCTGCTGGTACCCAATAAGATCCTCCGCAACTGAGGCAAGACTTTCATCCGTCTCAATGGTGCTCTCTATTTCACTGTAAGCCTGGTGGATAGCCTCAAAGCAGCTCAAGCAAGACGTAACATCGGCTTTTTGCAGCTCTGGCAGCAGTTCAGTCGCCATGGCTTCAAGCAATTGCACCAGCTTTTCTGCCGAGATGGCGTCGCGAAAATAGTAAGAACCCTCTCTCTCCGTTGCCGACTGGAAGATTTTTAGCTTGCGCTCCGGGCAATGGAAATCGAGGTGGTAGAGAGGCTGTTCTGGATCGGAAGTGTGGTTATTCAGCTCTACCTTGCCCAAATACGGGATAAAGAAGGTAAAGGACCAGTACTCCGGGCAGCGAATAAATCGCCGGCAGTGCTCTTCGATATAACCGGGCAAATATTGAAGGTCGAAGAAATTGGCCAGATGATAGTTACCACCACCCTGGTATTCCGCTATGGAGTCATAGTTATAAAACGGGTGCTCGCCGTGGAAATCTATCTTAACTCTCTGCCCACTGGCTGCGCGGCAAGCCAGATGAAAGTACAGGGCATCATCTTTGTAAGTAGAGTGGATAACGATAGCGTCGCCCTTTCGGCGAAGCTGATAGCGGAAAGCATCGATCCGGTAGGGCTCACAATCCTCAAGTAGCTCGGCAATTTCCAGCTCACCCGATTCCAGGCGGCTTACTCGATAGTTGTACCCGCCTTC
Organism: Microbulbifer variabilis; assembly: GCF_052468405.1. Classification (NCBI taxonomy): domain Bacteria; kingdom Pseudomonadati; phylum Pseudomonadota; class Gammaproteobacteria; order Cellvibrionales; family Microbulbiferaceae; genus Microbulbifer; species Microbulbifer variabilis. The sequence continues at coordinate 4,416,970 of NZ_CP174343.1, read as the reverse complement.
TTCTATGCAGCGAGTAAGTACCGGGTGTAGATCCTCAATGGTCACAGCTTTCGCTACAGGTAAGCCCTCGACCTGTGCTTTTTCCCGGTAAAACTTATCGCCCTCGTTAAAGAGGGAAATTCCCAACACAACGCCCATAGGAGCACCAATTATTAGCTAGTATTCAAACTTAGCAAAAAAATTGCTGGGGTTTTAGGGATCGAAGAAATGCACTTTCAGAAATTGCCCTGGAACTACTTACAAACCGGCAAGACTACCGGCCTTAAACTGGGCAAAGTAGGTAGTGCCTTCACGCAGTTCTAGGCGCTCGCAGGAGAGACGGGAAATATCTGCGTAGAACACCTGCCCAGCAGCGGCTAACTGTAGGCGAATACGGCCATCAGTAAGTTTCTGCTTAGCAACTAAAGTTACCGGCAGGCAATTGAGGATACTGGACAGGCCCGGCTTCTCTACACTAAGGCTGATATCTCCAGCTTCCAGCAGAAAAGCTGCGGTATCGCCTTTGCGATAATGGCCTGCCACCCTATCTGCAAAGATGGAAATCCCCCCTAAATCCAAAGTCAGCAGACCATCGTTTAGGGATTCCACTCGCGCTTCAATCCGGCTGCGGCAGCTATCCCCTACGCCGTGGTTATCCAGGCGCTGGGCAACTTCAGGTAAGGGAAGTGGCGCGGACAAATTGGCAGAATCCATCCACAAACAGCGCTGGGCCAGCAGCTGGATTTCATCAAAGTCGTGACTGGTCCAGATTACCAGCGCCGGATATCGGGCCCAGAAATCCCGTAGGGTCGGCAATAGGCGCCGCAGTACCTGGGCGCGGTCAACCGCTGAAAGCGGCTCATCAAATAATTGCAGCGGCGCGTTGTTAAAAAGCTGGCGTAATACAGCCACTCGCTGGGCCTCTCCACCAGACAATAGCTCCACCGGCTGATGGAGTAGCGGTTCAATACCAAAAGCCTTTAACAGCCGATCACACTCCTCCATAGGCAGTGGCCTGCGGCTGTAACGGCGGGCCAGTACCAGGTTATCTGCCACTGACTGGCCGGCAAACAGGCGGCTATCCTGAAAGCCCAAAGAAAGCGTTCTTTTGTGGGTAGCCAGGGCGCGGCGTCCGCGCTGCCAAACCGTATTGGCAAAAGTGATATTGCCACGGCAGTGGCGCTGGCCAGCCAAAGCAGCCAGTAATGTGCTCTTGCCACTGCCGGAGGGGCCGGTAAGACCAAAAATCCCAGAGGCAGGCAGCTCTAATTGCCAGGGAGTGGCAGCGTTAAGCGAAGTCACCAGCTCTGTAACGCTCAATCCGGTGGAATCAGAAGTGGTAGACGCAGTACCGAATAAGGGTAAGGTGATTTCCATTAGCCCAGCACCCCCATTACCGGTTTAGCCTGCTCGTTGTTTGATCCGCGCGGGGCCAAACTATGTCCCAGCCAACGGGCAGCGAGTAGCAGTACCGTAGTAATTCCCATCAACATCAAAGCCAGCCGGTGCGCCGCACCGTATTCCATCGCCTCCACATGTTGATAAAGAGCGATAGAAACCACCTGGGTCTCACCGGGAATAGCGCCACCAATCATCAGCACTACCCCAAACTCACCCAGGGTATGGGCAAAGGTTAAAGCACAGGCACTCACAATAGCGGCGCGACTCGCCGGTAAAAGAACTTTTAATAGTGCCGCCCAGGGCGGAATACCCAGTGCTGCGGCAGCCTGGGTCAAACGCTGGCCATTGGCATTAAACGCGGCTAGCAGCGGCTGCACCATAAACGGCAGGGAATAAATCACTGACGCAAACACCAGGCCAGTGAAGGAGAACACCAAAGGGCCATCAAAAAGTTGTGACAGCCACTGCCCGGGGGCATAGTTGGGAGAAAATAAAAGCAGTAAATAAAAACCCAACACCGTGGGTGGCAGTACCAGCGGCAGGGTTATTAATACCTCGATACCGTGGCGCCAGCGACTCTGCCATTGGCTCAACTTCCAGGCCAAGGGCACGCCGATAATAAACAGCAGTAAGGTAGTTAAGCCGGCCAATTTTAAAGTTAGCCACAGGGCCTGCCAGTCGGCAGCGGCGATATTCATAAGCCACTCCCTCCATCTCTACTTCGATCTTGAATCGGCAAAACACCGTAACCCAAGTGGTGCAGTTGCGCCTGCACTTCCGCTGAACGCAAATAGTCCGCAAGGAACTGTGCCTCTTTCGGCCGACGGCTCTGAGTGGGAATCAGCAGCTGCTGTTCAATGGGTTTGTACAAATGCTGCGGCAGCAACCAGTAGTTATCGCGGCCGGCCGCTTGCATCTGGCTGGCGGCAACAAAGCCCAGCTGCGCATTGCCAGAATCCAGCATTAAATAGGCTTGGCCTGCATTGTGGGCCCGGGCTAATTGAGTTTGTTTTTTCTTCCACAAATCCAGGCTTTGCAGCGCTTGCCGTGCGGCACTGCCGAAGGGCGCTACTTTCGGATCGGCTAATACAATTTTATCGGGCCAAGTTTGCAGTAGCTGCTTGATATTGGATTCCGATTTTGGGTGCCAGAGAGCCAGTAAACCCAGGGCGTAAGTCTGGCGACTGCTACCCAGTGCCCCACCCTGCTTTTCCAACAGTTCGGGCCGCTCGCGATCGGCGGACAGGAATAAATCGAAGGGCGCGCGGTGCGCTATTTGTTGGTAGAGCACCCCTGAGCTGCCACTGCTGATTTGCACCACACAGGCATGGCGACGCTCAAATTCCGGCAGTACCTCTTCCAGTGCCGGGCGAAAGCTGGCCGCTACCGCCACCCGCAAGGTGCAGTTATCCGCATTAACCGGTAGCGCGATGGCCACCAGTAAAGCGGATAGCAGCGGGCTCAGCCGACGGACCACTTTTCCATCTCCGCAGCATCGCTGGCCCGGGCTTCAACCCAGCGCTCTGAAGGCTTACCGGACTCATCCGCAACCGCTTCGCGCTTCCAGAAAGGCGCCTCCGTTTTGAGGCGATCCATGATGTATTGGCAGGCGGCAAAGGCAGCCTGGCGGTGGGGGCTGGTAACGCCGACAAAAACAATCTCGTCGTTGATCTGCATGGGGCCAACACGGTGGACGATAGTCACACGACCCAAAGACCAGCGATCGCGGGCATCATTGATAATCTGTTGCAGGCTTTTTTCCGTCATGCCCGGATAGTGTTCCAGGGCCAGGCCGCAGACATCACTGCCCGCATTGAAGTCCCGCACCGAACCCACAAACAGGGCGCAGGCACCATCACCACTGTTCCCTTGCAGCGCGGTATATTCAGCCGCTACGTCGAGGGGCGTTTCACAGACTTCAATACGATCAACGGCTTTCATATTGGCACCACTAGCCGCCGGTAACCGGCGGGAAAAATGCAACTTCATCCCCAGCCTTCACCTGGGCTCCAGTTTCTGCCAGCTCCTGGTTCAAGGCCATACGGATATCGTCTCTTTGCAGGTGCGGGCTCCAATCCGGGTGCTGTTCACATAGGGTTTTGCGCAACTCGCTGAGACTGCCGGAAAAGTCCTCCAGGGTAGTCTCGCCCATGCCCAATTGCTGGCGCAAACGCGCGAAAAACAGAACCTTTACCATCGCTTTACACCTCTGAAATTGTTACGCCTTGTCCGCAGCATCGCCGCGCCAGTGGCCGCGCTTACCGCCGGTTTTTTGTAGCAGGCGGGTCGGGCCGATTTCCATCGCCGGGTCCACGGCTTTGCACATATCGTAAATGGTCAGCGCCGCTACCGAAGCCGCCGTTAACGCTTCCATTTCCACCCCGGTGCGCCCGGCCAGGCGGCAGAAAGCAGTGATATGCACACTGTGTTTTTCCGGCTGTAATTCGAAATCCACCGCTACCTTGGTTAGTGCCAGTGGATGGCACAGGGGAATTAAATCCGAGGTTTTCTTGGCAGCCTGGATACCGGCGATGCGAGCTACAGACAAGACGTCGCCTTTCTTGTGCGCCCCCTCGCTCAGCAGTGCAAAAGCCTCTGCACTCATACAGATGCTGCTCTCGGCCAGGGCGCTGCGGTCAGTGATGTCCTTCTCGGTAACATCCACCATGCTGGCTTCGCCGCGCTGGTTTAAGTGGGTTAACTGGCTCACAAATTACCCCCGGCTCTCGCAGGGCGCGCTGGCAAAGCGCACATGGGGGATAAAGTTACAGGGCTTGTGGCGGGCATCCAGCTGCTCCAGCAATATGCCTTCCCAAGCCGTGCGGCAGGCTCCGGTGGAACCGGGCATACAACATATCAGCGTGCGATTCGCGAGGCCGGCGAGCGCGCGGGATTGCACGGTGGAGCTGCCGATATCCCCCAGGGAAATATGGCGGAACAGCTCGCCAAAGCCGTCGACGGTTTTATCGAACAGCGGACTCAGAGCCTCCGGTGTGGAGTCGCGCTCGGTAAAACCAGTACCGCCGGTCACCAACACCACCTGCACTTTGGGATCGGCAATCCAGGCGGAGACCACCGCGCGCATCTGGTAAACATCGTCCGGGGTAATGCGCTTATCCGCAAGCTGATGGCCGGCAGTTTTAAGGACTTCCACCAGGTACTGGCCAGAAGTATCAGTCTGCTCGTTGCGGGTATCGGATACGGTAAGTACCGCAATGTTGAGCGGTACAAATTCTTTGCTAGCGTGTGCGGACATAATCAGTGGTCTCTCAAAAAACTGTTTTCTGGAGTTTTATCCGGCGTACTCAAGCCGAGATAATCTGCCGGCGTATTGATATTGCGATGCCAATCGCCGGCACTTTTTATGGGTATGGATTTGGCCCCCAGGTGACGCAGCAGCGCGCCGACAGAATTGCGTGCACTGCCCTCAACGGCACGGCGCAAATAATCCAGGCAGTCGCCATTTAAAGGCAGCCACAGGGGAAAAAAGAAGTTTTCAAAATAACAGGGCCGGCCACTTGCCTGCCCTTCAGCCAATAACTCTGCGAGGTGCTCACGCCCGAGCAGGGGCATATCTACCGGGATCACCAGGGCCGCATCGGCACCGGTTGCCAGGGCTACCGAATAAAGGCCGCCCAGTGGGCCCCGCTCTGGCACCAGGTCTTCAATCGCTCCGGGGCGGGCGCCGCTGGTGACGACTTTTTCCAGCGGAAGCTCACTCAGCAATGCCTCAGCATGCTGCAAAAAATTGCCCCGTTGGGGGTGGGCCAGCAGGGCCTTGTCACGGCCCATCCGGCTGGAACGGCCGCCGGCCAGCACCACGCCGGTTGTCGATTTGCCAACGAAAGCCCTGGCCATAACCCTAGCCCCCCAGCATCGCCAGGTTGCGGGTAGCGCCGGTAAAACCTTCGTGCAGCTGGTGGCCTGCAGTCTTATCCACTATCAACTCACGGATATGGGCTGCCAGTGCCTCGCTATCGCCATCGGCGATGATTTCGCGCATATCAAAACCCTGGTCCGCAAACAGGCACAGGTGCAACTTGCCCTGGGCCGATACCCGCAGGCGGTTGCAGCTTGCACAGAAGTCTTTGCCGTAAGGGGTAATCAGGCCGATACGGCCGGCGTAATCCGGGTGGAAATACTCCCGCGCAGGACCCGCATCGCGGGTGCGGATAACCTGCTCCCAGCCTTCCCGCAGCAGCAGGGTTTCTATATCGCCACCGGAGACATGGTTGCTGGCGAAGAACTCGCGGTTATCGCCGGTGCGCATCAATTCAATAAAGCGCAGGGTCACCGGAGTCTCGCGAACCCAGGCGAGGAAATTATCCAGCTCAGCCAGGTTGTACTGGCGCATCAGTACTGCGTTGACCTTGGTATCGATACCCAGGGCCAGGGCGCGATCCAGGCCGGCTAAGGCTTTATCCAGGCGATTGTGCCCGGTGATATGGTGGAATTGAGCCGGGTCGAGGCTGTCGATACTGACATTCACCTGATCCAGGCCGGCGCGGTGCCAGTCGTCAATCTGACTGGGCAGGCGGTAACCGTTGGTGGTGATGGCCAAGCGGCGAATCTTATCACTAGCGCGCACGGCTTCGAGTAGTGGCACCAGGTCTTTGCGCAGGGAGGGCTCCCCGCCGGTAAGGCGTACCTTTTCCGTACCCAGGGAAGCGAAAGCGCGCACCAATGTGCCCACCTCAGCCACTGAGAGAGGATTTTCCCCTTCCAGGGAACGTCCGCAACCGATGCCCTCGGGCAGGCAATAGTTGCAACGGTAGTTGCAGATGTCCGTCACGGACAGGCGCAGGTAATAAAACCTACGGCCAAAATTGTCTTGTAACATTAAACGCCTTTCCAATTTCGGGAGGCCGCGCAGTTTCCCGCTAGACCCTGGTGGCCGGTACGGCCACGGTCCCGGCACCTTGCAGCGACAATAAAAATCAGCGCTGTTTAGGTAGCGGGACTCGGTGTTTAAACTGATGTCAGTGTATCAAGCTGGTTAATTTATGCTTGGGGCAAAGGTGGTACTCCTTAGGTACTCACAGTGATGCCAACCGTTAAGGGAAATAACATCACAAAATGGAAATTCAGTGGGCAGAATTACTAAAAACCGAAAAATTCCTCTACAGAAATTGATCGGTTTTTACAGGGAAAACCCCGGCCGGAGCCGGGGGCCTCGCTATGGAGCTGCTTTATTTAATTAGAAATTGGCGGTCACCATTAACCAGAACTTGTCGGTATCCACCTTGTGGTCGTCAGCCTGATAAGAGGCGTATTTCACCAGTGCAGAAATTTCCTCTGTTAGCTTGCGCCCGTAGCTGATATTCCACTCATGGCCATAATTTGCGGAACCTTCATTCGCATCAAAATTGTGATAGGCCATATTCAAGTTACCGCCGGCTATTTTCATAGCGCCGCTGATGTACATATCCTCTATGCCATCACCGGGGGTTGTCAGGAACTGGTCGGTGTAGCCCTGGAATTTATGCAGGGTAGCCAGAGGCGTTCTGAAACCGACACCATTATCGGAACCCAATACTTCATAACCGAGTTTCGCAGTGACCGGGCCCAGGTCGGTACCCACTTCTGCCAGGTAGTAGTCCGCACTGTAATCGAAGGTGTTATCTCCAATATCGTTCTGGCGTGCATAACTCAGATTGGCTTTTACAGGGCCGAAATTCCCTTTGTAGTCCACCCCATAAGTGCGGCTGGCATTTTCAACGAAATTCTCTAAATCCAGGTTGTAAACGAAACCGCTGACTTTGTGGTTTTCAGCCACCGGGTAGCTAGCATGGAATAACTGGATATTGCCTTCAAATTCAGCGCCGGCGCTATCTTCACCAAAAATCCGGTTTACGTTGTACACATAGCTGTAGTCCAACTGCAGACTGTCAGCGCTACCATACTGATAACGTACGCCGTCGTAAGTCTGCTCGTTCTGCCTCCAGCCAACACCACCGACAAAGCGCTGGCCATCCAGATTAATACGCTGACGACCGGCAGTGACTACGGAATTTTCACCGTTATAGCGGATATAGGCCTGGTTAACCTCGGTACCATCTGGATCAGCCACAACCGGGTAATTGGTTTTACCATTGACGGTAGAGTTGTAATTATCGTTACCTACGGAAGTGACATCATCCATTTCAAGAAAACCGGTAAAGCCTTTGTAGCTACCACTGCGCCAGTTGAGGCGGGTTCTCAAAGTGGACGCGGTTGCGTCTCCATTAATACCATCCTGGTCATAATCTTCCTGGTCGACGATCTCCACGCGATAGCGCAGATTCAACCCGACCTCACCGGATTTTAGCGCGTCGACAAGAGTGGCATTTTCACCATCCTGCGCAGCGGCCTGCAATGCGACAGTGCTGCAGGCACCCAACAGTAAAGCACCGAATATTTTGGGGAATCTGGAAATGGTCATTACGCTTTTCCTTTGCAACAACGGAGTGAACAGTGACAAATTACAATTTTTCAGACGTGGTTGAAACCACAGTTTTTTTCAACAGAAAAAATCATTACCCCCTACCTTCTACGCACACATAATTCCATTTTGGTAGTGGGTACTACCTATCTGGTAAAGCCGCAGAGTTACTCGCATCCTCATGCAAAAAATTATTTTGCCGAGCGAAAGCCAAACGCTGTTGATGATGCTCTCTCTGGATTGCCAGGTACATTACCAACATACAAACTGCCAGCACACCATAGAGCAACATAAACGCAGCACTGTGAATACCCACTAAATCCTGTGCGATACCAAACAGCACTGGCAGGGTAAAACCACCCAGCGCACCGATTGTGGCTACAGTGCCACCGACACTTCCCATATGTGCCGGAAAATTATCGTGTAGCGCCTTGTATACCGAGGCGCGACCAAACCCCTGGGCAATGCCAATCACCAGCAACAACAAGGTAAACAACTCAATGCCCACCTCGATATTTAGATGCACATCCCGTTCCACCCCATGAATCGTCATACTGGTTGGGGGGTAACTGAGGAAAAAAAGGCATACCAGACAAGTCCAGAAAACACTCCAATTCACCGTGCGCGCACCATAGCGATCTGCAAACCAGCCACCCAGGGCACGCAGTGAACTGGACAGGGCCACAAACAGCAGTGTCAGAGCCATCGCCACCTGTGTACTCACTTCGTACACCGCCAGGTAGTAATTCGGCAGCCACAGTAAAAGTGCGAGAAAGCTGCCGAAGACAAAATAGTAATAGAGCCCATAGCGCCACACCTTGATCTGCATCAGTGGTCTTAGGTGATTGTGAATATCCACCTTGCTGCGGCTGCGCATATAGCGGGTTTCTTCAGGTGCACAAAATTCGAATAGCACCATCATGATCACTATACCAATACCGTAAATCGGCCCGATCCATTCACGCCCCAGCCAATTTTGGATCGCTGGCGCCAGGGCCAGGGTGATGGCTGCCCCAGCATTGCCTGCACCAAAAATGCCCATTGCCGTGCCCTGCTGCCTCCTTTCGAACCATGGGTTGATATAGCGAATACCCAACACGAAGGAGACTCCGGAAATCCCCAACCACAAACCGGCCAGGAGGTGCGCACCGTAACTCTCGATATAGGGCAAGAGTAAAAGTACCGGCAGCAGTAATAGCATTTGCAAGAGGATGAGTTTTTTTGCAGAGAAATATTCCACCAACAACCCGGCGGGAAAACGCAGTAGCGCACCGCTTAAGATCGGCGCGGCCAGCAAGATGCCGTATTCTGTAGCTGAGAGATCCAGCTGCTCGCCGATTTCCACTCCGAGCACTGCATAGAGTGTCCAAACAGAAAAGTTTGCGGCAAACATGGCCGAGGCAAATATCAGCGCACGTCCGGCGAGTTGCTGTGTATATTGCACGGCAGTTTTCTCCCAACTTTTTCAATTTTTCGGAAAATATATTTGGCCATCACGCCGATACCCCGAACGGTAGTTACTCCCTTCACAGACAGAAGCAGTAAAAATACAGTAACGTTTGCATGATTGTTCGAAGCCACCTGCTTGCAAGATGCACAAAAACCCTAAGGCCGACAATTACTCCCAAAAACCTTTCGGTGATAAGACAATTTTTCGCTACTACTCACCATGGGGTAGTTAGCAAGATATTCACGATGCTCGCCACTCCACAGGACTAATCCAAAGGGGTTACTCCATACTATTCGGATATCAGCCCCTATCCTGACTACCCCTTTTGCGCGCTTTTCCTGTAGCGCTGCTCAAATACTATCGGCCATGACCCTATCCACCTCTAAATTTCTGAGAAGCCGGAGAAAATAGTCATGAGTCAATCCAGCGGCCTCAATTTATTTAATTGGGGCGATCCCAAAATAAAGACGCTGCACGTTACCTGGTTTGCGTTTTTCCTGACTTTCGTGGTGTGGTTCTCCCACGCTCCGCTGATGGTCTTTATCAAGGAAGCGTTCGACCTCACCAGCCAGCAAGTAAAAGCCCTGTTAATCCTCAATGTGGCACTCACCATCCCCGCTCGTATCATTATCGGTATGCTGGTGGATAAATTGGGGCCGCGCCTGGTGTACAGCGGGCTGCTGATGACCTCATCTTTAATCTGTTTGGGCTTCGCCACCGCAGACAGTTATGAATCCCTGGCCCTGTTCCGCTTCCTGCTGGGATTTGTGGGTGCCGGCTTTGTAATTGGTATCCGCATGGTTGGTGAATGGTTCCCAGCCAAACAAGTCGGCCTGGCAGAAGGTGTTTACGGCGGCTGGGGGAATTTCGGTTCTGCTGCCGGTGCCATGACCCTGCCCACCATCGCCCTGCTGTTCGGCGGTGAAGACGGCTGGCGCTATGCCCTGGGCCTCACCGGCATCATCGCCGGCCTGTACGGCATCATCTACTACCGCGTTGCCCGCAACACTCCTAAAGGTTCCACTTACTTCAAACCGAAAAAGAGCGGCGGCCTGGAAGTGACCAGCAAGCGGGATTTCTACTTCTACCTGCTGATGAATGTGCCCATGTACCTGGCACTGGCAGCGCTGGCTTACAAACTGTCTCCCAGCGGCGTAGCCTTGCTGAGCCAGAATGCCACCTACGTGATGTGGGGACTGCTGGTAGTACTGTTCGCCTTCCAGACCCGCATGATCTGGAATGTAAACAAAGACCACCTGCGCGAAGGTGTGCCCGAGCTGGAGAAATACAACTTCAAGCAGGTAGCCATCCTCGACCTGGCCTACTTCGTCACCTTCGGCTCAGAGCTGGCCGTGGTTTCTATGCTGCCTCTGTTCTTCCTGGAAACCTTTGAAGGATTGAGCCCGGTGAAGGCCGGCCTGCTCGCCTCTGGCTTCGCCTTTATGAACCTGGTGGCTCGCCCAACCGGTGGATACTTCTCTGACAAACTGGGACGCCGCCGCAGCCTGATGTTTCTGATCGGCGGCCTGGCAGTGGGTTACTTTGTACTGAGCCAGATCAACGGCGGCTGGTGGATTCCCGCTGCGGTAGTTGCCACCATGTGCTGCTCTTTCTTTGTGCAGGCCGGTGAGGGTGCCGTATTCGCCGTCGTACCCCTGGTGAAGCGTCGCATGACCGGGCAGATCGCCGGTATGGCCGGAGCCTACGGCAACGTGGGTGCGGTTACTTTCCTCACCGCCCTGTCTTATGTCAGCTACAGCCAGTTCTTCCTGATTATCTGCGGCGCAGCAGCGGTGATCTTCTTCGCCTGCCTGTTCCTGGAAGAGCCCAAAGGCAATATCGCCGAAGTGCTACCAGATGGCACAGTGCAGCTGATCAGCGTGGAATGATTGGAAAGCAGTTATCCAGCAACAAACGCAAAGGAGGGCCAATGGCCCTTCTTTGTTTTTCGCCGTTGGTCTGAGGGGACGAAAAGAGAGTGGAGAAAGCTGTGAGCGAAACCAATTCCGGGGTGCAAACAGAAACCGAGGCAAACCCCGAAGCCCAGACACCGCGATTGAGCCACGGCCTTTGCACCAGTGCCGGCATCAAACCGCAGAATGAAGATGCCGCAATCTATCACTGGCCAGACAACCCGCACTTGCAGGAATACCTGGGCGCAGTCGCCGCGCTGGCGGACGGCGTCAGCTCTGCCGAAGCCGGCGCTCTCGCCAGCCACACCGCCACCGAGCAGTTTGTGCGGGACTACTACAAGGTGCCGGATACCTGGTCTGTGGCCCACGCCGGACAGAAAATCCTCGCCTCAATTAACAGCAAGCTATACCGCAAGAGCCACGACTTTCCCCAACAGGAAAAGGGCTTCCTGTGCACCTTCTCTGCCCTGATTTTTAAATCCCGCACTGCCCACTACTTTCATATCGGCGACAGCCGTATCTATCACCTGCGCGGTGACAACCTTAAATGCCTCACCCGGGACCACAACATCACCCTGGCCCACCGCCAGCAGATGCTATCCCGCGCGCTGGGCATGGATACCGGCCTGCAAGTGGATTACGGCCAGCTCAGCCTGGCTAAGGACGATGTGCTGCTGATTACCAGCGACGGCGTGCACGACTTTATCAAACAGGATTTGCTGCGCGAGCTGCTGGCAGATACCCAACTAAGCGAACAGGAAACAGCGGAAACCCTGGTGCGCCTCGCCGAGGAAAACGGCAGTGACGATAACCTCTCCGCATTAGTGGTAAAGGTAAAGGCATTGCCACAAACCACCCTGGACGACTACAGCCGCCAGCTTACCCGCCTGCCCTTCCCGCCGGAGTTGGAACCGGGCATGGTATTGGATGGCTACCAGGTAGAGCGAGAGCTGTTCTCCTCCCAGCGCAGCCAGCTGTACCTGGTGCGCGACAGTGCCACCGGGGAAATTCTGGTGATGAAAACCCCCTCGGTAAATTACGAGGACGATATCCACTATATCGACCGCTTTATTCAGGAGGAGTGGATAGGCCTGCGTATTCGCAGCCCCCAGGTAGTGCGCCTGCACCGGCAGACCCGCCCGCGCACCGCGCTCTATTACCTGATGGAGTATGTACAGGGCAGCACCCTGGAACAGTGGATCACCAACAACCGCTTTCCCAAACCGGCGGAAGCGTTTCGCATCCTTAAGGAGATTGCCACCGGGCTACAGGCCTTCCACGATCAGGAAACCATTCACCAGGATTTGCGCCCCGCCAATATCATGATCGACGGCGACGGGCGGGTAAAAATTATCGATTTCGGCTCAGTTTATGTAGCCGGCAGTGCCGAGATTTTTCGTCCCCTGGAGCACCCGGAAGCGCTAGGCACCGCCAGCTACTCCGACCCCCACTATATCCTCGGGCACAACAGCGGTATTCGCGGCGATGTCTATGCTCTCGCCACCATTGCCTACGAAATGTTTACCGGAGAACTGCCCTACGGCGAGGAAATAGAAAACTGCCGCTCCCACGCCGATTTCGAACGCCTGCGCTACCGCACCGCCAGCCAATTTAATCCGGTAGTCCCCATCTGGTTCGACCGCGCCCTGGAGCGCGGATGCAGTATCGACCTGGAACAGCGCTACTCCACGCTGACGGAATTTATGCGCGACCTGGCCAATCCGAACCCGGATTACCTAAGGGAAGATCCTGCTGAGAAAGGGGATGCGTCTTTGTTCTGGAAGATTCTTTGTGGGATATGGGTGGCCACTTTGTTGGCGGTGGCGGCGTTGTTTTCTTCTAGTGCTTAAGAATAGTTTTTCTGGTGCGGTAGTTCCAGTTTGCAAATATACTGGCCATGAATGTCTAAATACAGAATAGTATTTGCCAATTTCTTATCTCTCAATACCCGAGATAAATAGTAGCTTCATATATCAAACAGAGTGGTTTTATGCTGGTTCTGACCAGAACTGCTAGTTGTGTTGTAATTTTAAGAGTGAATACCCATTCTTAGAATTTATTGACGGGTGATATCATACAGCCTCTTTCGAATAGGCTGAATCGTTTAGAGCCATATGGGGTTTTCATAAGGTACAGCTTAGACTTAGTTCTGGTAGCTATCGAAAAGGCTCGAGAAAAATATTATCACCGTTTTAACATTAATAACTCTGAAAGATATCCAGCTTCTTTAACATCCAAAAGGAAAGCAATTAAAAAAACCAAAGAGTTTTCGAATCTCTAGAGGCAAAAAATTGGCCTTATTCTTTTTCAAGAATAAGGAAGGTACTTAAGAGGATATCACAAGATTTGCGAAGTACATCATAAGTCAAAGAAAGTTGGAGCTTATCTATTTTTCTTATTATATTAAAAATAAAATAAATGAAACTATGAAGAGTGTTCAGGCAGTGAAAAAACTAAAAAATTCAACCCGTGTTGGTAGAAAATTTTAAAAACAGTTAATAGAGAACGAATTTTCTAATCACAATCAAGTGCGAATTACTCTTTTATAAGAAAGATCGTCATTGTAAAGTTAAGATTCATAAAATATCTAGCAAGAGGGTAATATGAAAAAAGGAATTGCAATAAGTACTTTATTGCTTATTAGCTCAGCAGCAACCTCCAATGAACTGTATCGAGAGCCATCTTCAGGGGATAAAGGTACATATTATGTCATTGAGCGACAACCTCTAAGTGATGGAAACATACGTGTCCTTAGTAGTCGCATTGGCAAAGGAAGTGCTTATACAGATTTTACTGAACTTAAGGTCAATTGCGACCGTATGCAGTATTTTGAACTTGGAGGTTCAAGTGAGGATGGAGCTAAGCAAAAACCTAGTAAGCCGTTAAAGGACTGGTCTAATCGTTCCAAATGGACATCTCTTGTTACTGGATCGAGTAAATCTGATCTTGTGCACTTTATATGCAGAAAATATTAGTTGAGCACAAGTCTAGCTAAGCTAGTCAAGTTCACTTCAGCAGGATCTGTACAGACCTACACCGGGCGACCACCACCAGGCCGTCTCATAACTTAGTATTAAAGTGCCAAGGAAGCATTGTGGGAAGAAAGGCAAAGCATCACTACATACCGAAATGCTACCTAAAAGAATTTACTATAGGTGGTGAAGATACTTCACCATTTTGGTGTGTGCCAATTAATAACAACACTCCATTCCAAACGAGCCCAAATGACGCATGTGCAAAACGAGACTACTATACTGTTCAGCACTCAAATTCTCTTATAGTTGAAGACTGGTATGCCGAAGAAATCGAACCAAAGATAAAGAAAGGAATTCTGCATATCAAAGAACACTCATCTTTACCCCCCAAAGAAGAGATGCGCTATTTGTTTTTACTCTTGGCCACACTCTATTTACGTGTCCCTTCATTTCGAAATTTAATAGAATCTCCATTAAAAAGAACAAGAGAAATTACAAATAGTATCGCCCAAGATATAAAAATACGAAACAAAAGTGAATTTGAATATGATCAAACAGACATCATTATGTCTGAGCTTAGACTAATTGATACTGTTCAAAAGTGCTTATCAAATAAGTACTTTCAGCTCCATGTTATTGATGACACAAAATCTAATGTAGTTACTTCTGACAGTCCATTTATTCTAAGCCATCCAAATAGTAGCAATGGCTATTGTTTCGGATTAAATACCCCAATGGTGGAAATCTGTGTTCCAATTACCAAGCATGCAATCATAATCGCCAGAAATGAAAAAATAGCTGAGGGCTCTTTCAAAGCTACTGAGCAGCTGATTGGTTTAACTAACACTAAAGTGATTCTTTCTGCTGATAGATTTTTTTACCCAACTAATTCTGAGATTCTTTTAGTAAATGACAACCTCTCAACGCACAAACATAAAATCTCCACCAAAAAGGACGTCACTCCAGCCTAACCGGTAAACGTGGTAAATAATAAACGAGACTAGATTTTCAACGATCCCTTCTCGCCGGTGCTCTTTCCTTTTTCTCACGTATATATACTTCCTCACGGTGAACAGGTAAAGATTTGGGAGCACGTATCCCTATCTTCACCTGATTACCCTTAACCTCCAAGACTGTAACTGAGACATTAGCTCCAATCCTTAAATTTTCACCTGTCCGACGTTTTAAGATCAACATAGTTATTTCCTACTGATACTAAAACCATGGGGAGACCTTCTCTGATAGAAGGCCGAGAAAGTAACGTTATGAGGAAATTTAGGGTGGTGCGCGGGAACGATAGGCATAGAAGAAGAAAAGGCAGGCACAACGCTTCCAGAGCTTGGGGAATCGCACCAAGCCGCTGAATGTACTCCACTTTATTGAAGACGAGCGGGTTTCTAGCGTATGATCCATATAGCCATTTTGATACTGTGTTTATCAATTTGGTTAGCTGGCCCCTGGTGTTGCTGCACCTTGGGTCAGCGCCTTTTACTGTCTCTTACGTCACGCTACCGTTCTCCTGTGAGAAGATGGTTCTTTAGAAAACTCTTAGATATCTTGATTCTCTCGAATCCCTTTGGTCTTTGGTCTTTGGTCTTTGGTCTTTGGTCTTTGGCCATCGGCCTTCAAAAGGCCACCCAATTCCGGCCAAAATACCAATAAATATCTATCGATTTTACGCAGCTTTGACACTAAAACAAACTGAATAAAATCCAATAAGATCATTTTTGTGCCTATATTTTCGTGTGCTCACACTGTGGAAATTTTCAGTTGTCCATAGAGCAGGGGGATTGGATGGCCACGCTTTTTTAGTAGTGACTATATTTTCGTTAAGTGCTTAAATCTTGGGCTGTCTGGTACGATAATCCATTCTTGCTAAGATGCTGATGCAGAACGCCCTTTGATTAAGGTGATCTCCCATTATTAGAATATTTTGACAAGCAGTATAATCCAGCTTCTTTTGAACACTCTGTTAGGCACCCCAATGAGCACTATTACAGGCTTAAGTCCTATCGCAGATAAAGCATCTCGTATTCTAATTTTAGGCAGTATGCCGGGTGAGCTTTCACTCGAATACAGCCAGTATTATGCCAACTCTCGAAATAAATTCTGGGATATCATGGCTGGCATTGTTGGTTTTAGTACTGAATTATCTTACGAAGCTCGTATAGAGGAGTTAAAAGCATCAGGGATCGCACTTTGGGATGTACTTCATACCTGCGTTCGTTCAGGCAGCCTTGATAGCTCTATTAAATCAGACTCTCAGATTCCAAATGACTTTCAATCATTCTTTGAAAAGTATCGAAATATTCATAAAGTTGGGTTCAACGGAGTAAAGGCAGAAGAGAGCTTTAATACGTATGTTAAACCCAATATGAACTGCGAAACTATTAGCTTTGTTCGCTTGCCTTCATCAAGTGCTACTTATCCACTAACCTTAGAAAATAAAATTGAAGTTTGGCATGAGAAACTCACTCACTAAACAAACAGCTAAATTATCATACGACTTAAGAAACGCGCCACGCGTAGCTCGCCCGAGTAACGAGCATAAGCTCCATATAAAACAAAACTAAGGAAATCTAAATGAGTATTGATGAATATATAGAAAAAGATGTAACTGATATGGAATCTGTCTTGAATTTCGTAGACTCTATAGAAACAAACAAGTCGGAATTAGTTTTGTCGACTAAAGGTAAGGTTGTTGGGGCGATACTAACGGCCGAGCAATATGAATGGTATCTTGACCAAATAGATGTTCAACAGAATGTCGAAGAAATTAATAGCCGCTCAAAGAATAGGCAAGGATCTCTGAGTTTAGATGACTTTAAAAAGGAGTTAGATAAATGATTTACACTGAAGATAATAAGCTTACAAATAAAGAAGATAGAGATCTTATTTTTAATGATGTTAAGCTTGTATACGTTAGGATTCTTCACTCAAGCCTTAACTTATTCTCAATTCGGTATTAATCTTAATAAGTATCTATATGCTCTATGGACCAAACATTTAGAAATGGACAACCCTATAAAAGTAATTTATAACAAAAGCGTAGAGTTCTGGTGTTCTCGTTTAGAAGGATGTAGTTATCCGGACCCTAATTTTTGATTGGCCACAGCATTCGAATCCATTTGTCCGTGAGATGTTATTGGTAATTAGGAGTATCATCCAATGAAATGGAGCAAGCTCAAATCTCTAGTTGAAGAAAAATTTTCTCCATCCCTGGATAGCAGTATCTCTATCAACAGTACCAGTTATGGAAACTGTTCATGTGGACATGCCTGGTTGACTCTTGATAAAGAGGTCATAGCAAACTTCTGTACAAGGGCCTTTTGGAATAGAGCGTGTGGTAATTTCTATAGAAAAGATAATCGCTGGGTTACTGATTCCGATGTGCCTGAGCATGTAAGTGAAAAGCAGAAACTATCCTATGGTGAGGTGGAGTATGGAGAGTTATCTCGACAAGATGCCTATGAAGCCTGCTGGGAATTCGTTCATGATCTTAAAGTGGACGAAGCTCTAGATTCTAAAGATCCATTGATTCAATCCCTAGCAACACTGGATAAGCGTTTAGGCAAACGTAGACTTAAAGAAATCAATACTTCGAATTTACACCCACTAGCAAAGAAATTATTGAGCTTTAGATTAGAAGCTGAAGGCATTAGAGCCCCGACCAACACATAACAAACAACCTCAATGCAACGTCCAGCAATCCCATTGTCTTATGTTTTTTCAGACAGATTTTAGTATTTTATATCTATTATGAGAAATCTATTAATACTTACAGTTCTATTTTGCAGCTATGATGCCCATACAGAATCTTCAATAAATTATTCTATTGGAGTATCTATCGAACATATAATCGAAGGTGGGGCAAAAGTAAAAATAAAGTCAGAAAAGCAATTAACGTATAATATTAATCTGTCTGAATTTAGGGATTGCATATTCGAAAAGGCTATCCTGGAAACAAAAAGTGATAAATTTCCGGATAAGATACTGGTGCCAGTTGAAGGCTGGCTTTCATTTTCTATTGAACCAGAAACTAAAGAAAGCACTTTCATAACATTATACTGCGAATCAGGTAAGTATGTCGTTTATACGATTTGGTTGTAATCCTAAGTATGACAAGTGATATGATTCAGCTTATTTAAAATTCCTTGTCAAGGGACACTATGGATGACCGCGCATTTACAAAGCTGATCGATTTCCTGGAAAAAGTTCCTGCGATTCATGGTACTGTTGTAAAAGGATCAGATGAAATAGGTCGCTGGTGGGTAAAGTTTGAGATCGATATAACTCACCAGTTCGCATGGCATACTGTTCAAGAATTTGGCTATGTTCTAAATTACCTTTCTGTGGATGAAAGGTTGCCGACTTCGTTTCATCCAGTATCTCCACCTCCTTACATAAATGGCGGACCGGAAGAGTTATTATCATGGGTCATTGAGTGCCATGATTCTGAATTCAGACCCGGAACTTGCGCGGAGTGGCTTTTGGGGCGCTTACCAAGGCCCGTAGAGGACTTGGAACAGTGGATCGCGGAGTAACATGATATTAGATCCATATTCGATAACCTACATTCCGTGCTTACGCCACGCTAGCACAAGACGATTTCATCGCAGTAAGGATCGGGGAAAACTAATATAGCCACTAAAATAGCTTTGTCACCATTAGCCAACACACTGATTGGTATGTTTTTTAGTTAGAGTGATCCTTTATTTTTGGGATATATTTAAAGGTGATATAATACAGTATTATTTTTAAAATACTGGTGGCTTCACAAGAGGTATCAAATATATGAATAAAATATTTACAATACTGGCATCCATAGCTATTACGTCATGCGCAAACAACACTAATGTTACAAACTTTCAAAGTAATGGAAACCTAGAAGCATCCAAGCCAGCATCGTGTGTGGATATTAATGAGCTCCAGGCCAATCAAAATCCTGCTGATATATTTGCAGGCATGAAGACATGCCTAAACTCTGAAAATTATTCAGATGCAGCAAAAATGTATTACGCTGCTATGACTTATGGAATTTATGACACCAAAAGGGTTAGCGATAAAACATCACATCAAGGCGTCATAGTTCTTCGCATGAATACATTAAGCGGCCTTTCAGAGCAACAGTTTTCTCTTCTACAATCAGAGATCAATGCGATCTTGGAAAGTAATGAGCAGGTATGCAAGGCTTTAAGTGAACGAGGGCTACCGACCTATCATCCAAAATACATGATTCAGCATGGTATAGGTGCTTTCACCGACAACCAAGCTAACAATGGTCTAGTTGAGAACTTTGATAGTCAATCAGCCTGGTCTGAAGCTATTGATAAAACAGTTAAGTGCAAACAAAGCTAACATGCACTTGATGTCGATCTAATTTTCCGCTTTGCTCCAAATCTGCTAAAAGTACGAAGGTTAATAGTCTATGAACCAAGAATATGGTTTGATATTTTCTTTATTTTTGCTAGCAGCTTTTAATCTTTACGCTTCATACAGATGTATACGTTCTGATTACTCCCATAGGGCTCAAAAGATCATCCAATGCATCCTGGTTTGGCTATTTCCATTGGTTGGCGGTTTGGTGATTATTCATTTTTCGGAACCAATGGATACAAGTCCAAATTATAAATCGCCTGACGTGGCGCCAAGCCAAGATGCCTACCCTACCTCCAATGGAGGTATAGGAGGGGATTAAGTTCATACATCAATACTTAGCATGCGCCGGCGCGAAGACAAAACGTCACATAAATGAAATCGCTCTAAGCAGGTCGTTCAATGTGCGACAGCTATAACCAGGCCAGGTAAGATCGCCCAGCCGGTGGCTGGGCTGTACAGCCTACGCTCCACCTTGAGACATGTGACGCATGGGGAGCTTTCTGAATTGATAGAAACAGAGTTGTACACGCATTCCATGGAAATTCTGACCCGAGTATCATGAACCGGTGCAATACTCGTGCATTACTCACTTTCGACTTTCAGGGCAGCGGTTGTCTTTACTGCCAACCGGCTACCGAAGGTTTGGGCGGACCAACTTGCGCATAACTGAGCACTGGCCCGAAGCCGCTATAATCAAATTCGCGGGATAGGCTTCGCCTAGTTTGTTAAATTCTTGCGAGCTGCATGACGGCTCGGTCAACCTTAACGTTAGACAGTGGTAGATGTCTGTCCATGCGTTCGACCACAATCGGACGCGAACGGAGAAGAATCGAAAAATGAATAGTGAACAGGCCGAAGCGTTCCTGGATGAGATGGCCAAAGCGGTATGTGATCCGAACGCTGATTCTAAGGTCACCGACCGCTACTTTACCGAAGACTTCGTGCAGGAGATCGATGACACGACGATTGGGCGATCGCAACTCGATTCGCGTATCAATTTGTTCCGTATGGAGTACTCGGCCGTCAGGTTCGACTACCTTTCCGTAATTGGCGAGGGCGATCGGATAGCTGATGTGCATCTGGTGCGCGCGAAGGCGAAAGATGGCCAACAGCTCACAATCAAGGTAATCAGCCTGTACACGCTAAGAGACGGTCGGATCTCGCGCGCCGAATCCCTTAGCCGCCTTATCGAAGGGAATCCGGAGGACCTGCAATTACTCGTGCGTGGTGAATGAGGCGATAGGCCGGCGTGGACCTCGGTTTCACTGGAGATGATAACGCGAACTGCCTCCAGGCATCGGTTTTCGCGAAGTCCTCCAACTTCCTTTCGAATTGCTTAATCAGCTTACGAGTCGCCCAGAGCTTTATGATCATCTAAGGCAACACCCAAGTGCAGACCGAAACAAATCCTAGCCCGGTACTCGCGTGCCGACTGGTACGAGAACATATCACACAATAAGTTAATCCAGCCGAACGCTTCGCGACCGGCTGGTTGAGGCGTTATGCATCAAAAGAGATTACAGAGTAAATGCAAATGAAAGGGTATTTGGTTTTAGATTTCTCAATTAAAGTATTAGAGAGCTTCTTAGAATACGCTGAAAAAATACCGGTATTTATTGAAAAGCATGGCGGCAGATACATTGTAAAAGGAGTAGTTCCAGAAAAAATGGAAGGTAATTGGATTCCGGAGAGGTTGGTGATATTGGAGTTTCCATCAACTGAAAAAGCAAAAGAGTTTTTAGCTGATCCAGAAGCACAGGATCTATTTGAGATACGCCACAACACAACAAATAGTCAATTAATATTGGCGGAAGGTTGTGTTTAATCAATCATAACAAAGCTAGGCATAATCGCTCACTTTTTGGGGTGAACCTCCGCACTACGCGCTCCGGCCTGTGCTGGCGGCGTTAAGAATCATGGAAGAATTTATGCCTATAACGGGAGAATATTTCTGCGGAGACATTCAATATAGAGTAAATGGAAAACTTCGAGATTCAAAATCTTGCCATTGCTCTCGATGTCGCAAGGCATTTAGTTCATCTGCATCAGCCCTTGTAGATCCAGATGAATTTGAGTGGCTTTCTGGCGAGTCTCTCTTAACCTCGTTTGTCGGCAAACATGGATATGGCTTTCACTACAGAACTGCATCATTTACTCTACCCATTAAATCGCACGGTTTCGGCGTCCTTGGCCACCTCCCCTGTGGGCCAAGCATTAAATGATATTGCTGTTTGTCAATTCGTAGTTTTGCCAGCGGCCCCCTCCCCCTAAGATCTCACCGTGTTGCAGTTGCCATTCGCTGGTAGTTAGCATTTAATGGAATGCCATTAAATGGTGATCTTCCTACAGGGAAGTTTCACCCTATTAGTTCACGCCTATGCTGGGCGTACCAAATACCTGCAATCTGATCCCCGGTTGCTGTCACGTTTTTTTGCCACAATACCGGCAAGAAATGCGCCAGTAGCCTCCGGCAATTGAGGCAAGCGTATCTTTCATCGTAATTGGCACTAATTATTATGCTCTTTAAGGGATCGTGTAAATGTAACCGTTGGCGGGTTGAAGTTCAGTTAGCTGGACCGCTCGAAGGTTTGAATCCGCGCGTTTGCGATTGTAATTATTGCCAAGCCAACCCGTCACTTATTATAAGTGATCCGAATATGTCAGTGGCTTTCATTGGTGATGGGATTTCAACCAAACAAAATGGTGATCAGCTTGCTAATTTCTACCATTGCAAAGCTTGTAATGAACTACTAGCCGTAGGCTGCAATATACATGGTCAGCTTCGCGGGGCAGTAAATTCCAATTTATTGGAAGGCGTGAATCAACTTGGCAATCCTATTCAAATTCAGCCAAGACTCTTGAGTGCCGATGAAAAGCTTGAACGCTGGGATAAGTTGTGGGGTGTCCTTAATGGGTTTTAGAAATATAAAATATTAAGGCTTTCGGACGCTTCGGTCCGCAGCTTGAGGCTTTATGAATCAGGGAGTAAATAAACAGCGTCGATAACGCCTTGGCGTTTATATAGGAACTGATATGACTAGGTCTGATAAGTTCTGGGATAGAAAAGCAGAGGAGTATGCTAGGAGCCCTATTTCTGACGAGGCAAGTTATCAGAAGAAGCTCTCAGATACCCAAAAATTCTTTACGCCCGATATGAATATTTTGGAGTTTGGCTGCGGAACAGGGACTACGGCGATTTACCACGCTCCGTATGTGCAACATATTGAAGCGGTAGATATATCTGAAAACATGCTTGAGATTGGTCGAACTAAGGCCAGGGAAGCCTGCATCGATAATATTAGATTTACCAGAGGTACGTTAACCGAATTCAATGCTGAGTCTGAGAGTTTTGATGCAGTATTGGGTTTAAATGTTATTCACTTACTACCAGATAGAAAAGATGTTTTGGCAGAAGCTGCTAGAATCCTCAAGCCTGGTGGTGTTTTCGTGAGTAGTACCGTTTGTATGGGCAATTCCTATATACGGTTTATTAAGCTCTTAGCACCTCTGGGAAAATTCATGGGCATAATGCCCGATGTCTTCATCCTAACAAAAGTAAAATTAGCGAAAGAAATTCAAGACGCTGGTTTTACCATTGAAGTTCAATGGCAACATGGAATGCATAATATGGTAGTTTTCATTATTGCGCGTAAAATTGACTCATAATAGGGTGAGCTGAAGGCGGCGGGTATATTGGCCTTACTAGCCAAATAGAGACTAGCTCCGCGCCAACGTAAAATATGGATGATTTTTCTAAAACTTCGTTATGTCTCCAGAAATACAAACCATACCTAGATACTTAACAGTGAGGATACTCAAATGAATACAAATGCAGTTTGTTGGTTTGAAATTTATGTAAATGATATGGTACGCGCAAAGTCCTTTTATGAAGCTGTGCTCAAGCAGGAGTTAACTCGACTAGACAATCCCGACGAAGTAAAAGATTTTCCTCAGCCCGAGATGTGGGCATTTCCAATGAAACAAGAACCGGGTGCAAGCGGGGCAATTTGTAAAATGGATGGTGTTGAAGCTGGAGGTAATAGCACCCTAGTGTATTTTGATTGCGAAGATTGTTCTGTTGAACTGGCCAGAGTCGAGCCAGCAGGTGGGAAGCTAGTAGTGCCTAAAATGTCTATTGGGGAGCATGGTTTTATCGCAATAGCGCAAGATACCGAAGGAAATAATATCGGTTTTCATTCAATGAAATAGCTAGTTCTCACCAGCAAACATTAATTCACAACAAGCCAATCTCTTTCATTTTAAACACACATGCACATTCTGACCACACCGGTGGAAACGAGTACTTTGAAAAGCGAGGAGGAAAACTTAAAGAGAATACCTTTAACTTGGATAGCTTTACCCACATTAAAGTCAAGTCTCATTCAGCAATCGACAATATCTATTACCTTAAGGAAAGTAATTCAATATTTGTCGGTGATGTATTCGATACCAGCTGGCACCCAGTATTTTATTCTGGCGGAATTAAAGGCTTTAATGAAGCGATTGATGCTATTTTAAATCTAGGTGATGAACAAAGCTTGATAATACCGGGGCATGGTGTTCCATCAAGTAAACTCTCATTATTTGAATTTAGGAAAAATACTTTCGAATGAGTAAACAAAATTCGAGAGCTTCATCAAAAAGGGGGGAGTGTGGGAGGAATAATGATAGATACACAAGTTAAGGATATTTTGGAAAAATTCAATTTAAAGAACAAATCCCTATTCCTCCCCCAAAAAGCTTATAGAAGCCTTATAGAAAGAAATATTTCAGTGATTAATGATGAGAAAAGCCTATAAATAGGTATTAAGCCCATATAGGAGCCTAAAAATGAGGCTATATATTAATGTATTTCATGCGTTATTCTTTTCTTTAGTCTCTTTGGGAGCCCAGGCTGTGCAGAGTTGGACGGTCGAAAAAACCAGGGTAAATGCTCACCTTTATCCAGGTGAGGAGATGCTACTAACCAACGGCATAGAAACACTGAATTATTTCAAAGCCGGCGATACTCAAAAACCTCTGGTGATCTTCGTTCCGGGTGGGTTTCATCTAGCTCGTGTCGCCTATGGCTACCCTGGTGGCGACGAGAAGGATTTTCTCGCCTATTGGTTTGGGCAGAAAGGGTTTTCTTTTCTTGGCGCATCTTATCCGACTGGAAACAAGGTCTATTCCAAGGTCTACCCTGCATTCTCGATCCGTGATTGGGGCAACCAAGTAGCTGCGGTCGCCAAACACTACGTGGACAAGCATGGGCTTTCGGGTGAGATCATTGTTCTTGGTTGGAGCGCAGGCGGGCAGATTACTCAATCAGTTTACGAGGCTTCACAGGCGGCCGGGCTGGATATGAGCCTTTACGTTTCAATTGCATCAACCCCACCTATCCCGTTGCTACTGGCTGCACCAGGTGCAATCTCAAAGTCAAAGAATGGGCTTTCGAAAGCGCCGCAATTCTACGAGTTGTTTAAGAGGTACGTGACTGCTCAGAACAAGATGAACGGGCACGTTATTATTCCTTGGGAGACGTTCGAAAGTGATGTACTCGGAGAAATTCCGGTAGCCCTAAATGCGATTATGATTGCATCTCGCTATGATAACGGCAACTTTGTACAGGATCTGGATTGGGCAATTGCCGATACAGGAGCCCTTAAATTTACCGACTTTCCCATGGTCGTCACAATCTCTGGTAATAAAGTGCTAGACAATGACCACGCGCTAACTGATCGAGGCAATTGGGGGCTTTATCAGGTTCAGCATTTATATCGAAATATCGCGCTTCCTGCTTTGTCAAAATCTGAAGAGATTGACCCGGAGAATTGGCAGAATTTAATGGATCAGTTTAGTTATGCAACCTCTGGTGCACTAAACGCCCGTGTCCCTGGCAATCACTTTTTTTGGTACGGTGAAGTCGGAGCACGTGAAACAGTTACACAGGTCGAGATGTTGCGCTTACGTGTGAGAAATGTCCTCTCTTCTATTGAGGCGTCTGTGGCTAAACTCAATGCACCGTAGTATTGCTTGTTCTACCTGGCGATCTTGCCCACCCATAGATTGCTCGCTATTATTGTCGCCGTATTGCGACTGAGACCTCCGTTCCATCACTCCGCTTCTAGACTCCGGCCCCAAAAATTCGGCATTAAAAGCCTATGAAAATAGGACCCGCCCAAGCTACAAGGGTATTGCTGTAACAAAAGCTGAGAAGTTGACAGTCACTTTTTTAGTCGAGCTGCAAGATATAAGTTGTGCAGGAAATAAATAGAGCCTGGTTGAAGCTTTCTTGCAACTTTTGTCGGTGCTAGTGCCATGGTAATTCAAACTTATTGAGTTTTAACGATTTGACCCTGTGATCTAAAGGAATAGAATAACAAGATATAATATAATTTATTTTTAATACGCTATTAAATGGTACCAGAGTAATACATGGAAAAAGTGTCACTAAGAATTTGGGGGCTTCTAGGGGTGCTTTTATTTGTTCCTCTATTTCTATTTACATTCGCCGCTCCTCATATCATAGAAAAATCAGGCAGTTCCTTTATCGAATGGAAGCTTAAATCTGAAGCCGATAAAAGGATTGATGCCTTACGACTTCCTGCGCCAACGAAGCTAGAAGGTCTGCTAGGTGCCAAAGCGCGAGAGTTTCGAGCTAAAACTGAGCGGGATCTTGAAAAGGTAAAGCAACAGCTCAAAGAAGATGCACCAGCCATTCTTGCAAATCAAATTGCAAAACTTCGAAATCTGGATTGCGAATGTCGAAGAAAATGGGAACGATCAATCAGGGTATCTATGCAGTCAAAGCTTGCCTCGCTTGAGACTGCCAAGACCAAACTAATTGATCTCAGCCATATCAAGTACATGGAAATTGTCCATAAATTAACTTTGGACGTACGTATTTTTTTGGCCACTAATTCAATTGTTTTTATCCTCTTATTAATTGCTTCATTTATGCAGCCTAGGGCTATCAAACAATTATTCTTGCCTGCTGGGTTAATGCTGGCATCAACAGGTATATGCTCATATTTTTATCTCTTTGAGCAGAATTGGTTCTACACCATAATTTACAATGACTATACCGGTTTCGCATATGTTAGTTACTTGAGCTTTGTCTTTGCTATCTTATGTGACATCGTTTTTAATGGAGCCAGGATAACAACAGAAGCACTCAATGCCTGCCTTAAAGCTATTGGCCAGGCGGGGAGTCTAGTTCCGTGCTAAGGAATTGGATAATATTTATCATACAAGCCAACCAATTTCATGCACGGAAAACGTGCATCCGGCAACCCTAGCTTCTACGGCTACCCGCTTTTAGAGCATTAGCTTTTTATGATTGAGCGTTTCATACATTGGACTGAGTTCACTGTGGTGGTACTACCATCTACAGCCATTATTTTGTTTGCCACTTTACTTTTTCCATTTGGAATATTACTCCGTCCTGAATTCATTATTCCAGCTTACATTGGTGGTATTCTTGGAGTATATTCATTATGGAGAATGTTTCTGTTTCTTGAGTTTAGGGTGAGCTTAATATTAACAAAATGTACTTATTATTATTTGTCTGGAGTACTAAGTATCGCTTGCTTATTTTTAGTTGGTGAAGTTAGTGTCAGTCAATTGTTTAAGCCGGTAACCACGCCATGGATTTTACCAATTTTAGTTGGTGCTCATTGGATTTTTAAAATTTCCAAGGGTACTCTTGAAGATAAACAATTAGCATCAGCTGAATAGTTTTCCTTCAGCTCATTTATGTTTGCTATGACATTAGCATGCAAACCATTTTGCTACAAAACTTCCGCTATGCCGGGCATTATGCAAATCAATCAACTATGTCATCAATACCCAATAATAAAGAAGAGTTGCATCAAGCCATTCGAACCACTTTTGATAAACTTCTTGCGGATTATTCAGAAATCCCGGAAGAATACTCACGACAAATTGGTGTTGAAGGTAATATAAAGAATACTGAGATAAGTGTTTGCGATACACTGTCATATTTGATTGGATGGGGAAAACTGGTCCTGAAATGGTATGACCTCACATCAAGAGGACTTAAGGTAGACTTTCCTGAAACAGGTTATCAATGGAATGAACTTGGTCGGTTAGCTCATCATTTTCACAGGCAATATCGAGATTGGTCTTATAAAAATCTGCTATCAGAGTTTCAATTAACTACCGAGCAAATATTGCAGCTAATCGAGTCACTGAGCAACGATGAACTCTATGCTAGAAGTTGGTATAAAAATTACACACTGGGACGAATGATTCAATTTAACACTTCATCCCCAATGAAAAATATTCGTACAAAAGTGCGAAAGTTCAAGAAATTAAAATGTAAGGAGTGAAGCTCATATACTAAGGTATATGCTTTTTATTTCGGCCTTACAGGCCCTACTGGAAATGCTACGCTTCACACGGCATGCCGATTCTCACGGTATTACATATCTATCAGAATAATATATGAAAGTAGAGACAACAGGTAAAAGCGATTATTCAACGCTGATCGAAATATGGGAGGATTCTGTTCGAGCTACTCACGATTTTTTGCAAGAAGAGGGTATTGTCATTCTTAAACCGCTCATATTAGAACAATACTTCGACTCAGTAGACCTGATGTGTGCAAAAAATGAGGATGGAAAGATTCTTGGATTCTGTGGAGTTCTTAACGGGAATATTGAAATGCTGTTCATTGCGCCTGAATCAAGAGGCTCAGGCGTTGGAACTTTTTTAACTAAGTATGCCATTGAAAATCTAGGTGTGACAAAAGTTGACGTCAACGAACAGAATCTTCAAGCCCTAGGGTTCTATAAGCATTTAGGTTTTGCTGTAGTAGGTAGATCTCCGCTAGATGGTCAAGGAAAACCGTATCCTCTGCTACATATGGAGCTGGACAAAATTAATAAACTTAGGTGAGCGGAAAAATCACTTCGGCCCCTTAATTCACAATTGCTAATGATGTTTTATTTTATGAAATTTCTTATAGCTCTTTTTTTTATACTGATTAGCCTGAATACATCAGCCTGTATAATTACCCCTGGAACGATTGCTCTTCAAAACCCTCAGAAAGTTATTAAACGTTCAAAATCTGTATTTAAAGGCAAACTTTTATCTTTAATGTATGTCCCAGCATATCTGCAGGTCGCTAAGTTTGAAGTGATAAAAATATATAAAGGGGAAAAGAAGAATTTTATTTCAGCAGTACATGATTATAATACCAGTTGTACCTTAAGAATACCGGATGACCAAGTTGGGAAAAATTATTTTGTCTTTGTTACAGAGGGTTCTGGTGAAAAAGACGATTTATATACGCTTATTTCTACAAAAAACTTTGACTTTATTGATGGTAAGTTCATTGTAAAGTCTAACAGGCTGCGCGAAGAGCATGCCAAACAGAAGCAGCAAGAAATTCTGGCCGAGAAACAAATACAAGCTGATGAGCAGTAGTTAATTTCTGTAAATTGTAACTGAGATGATTATGGCTGAAGACCAATGCTTGAGCTTTATATTGATTTGCATCATATTGCACCTGAGGTGCAGATCAGAAGCGAGCTAGCCACATAACACTCACAGGCTCGGTATCGGCTTTTCCATTTCGACTTTACCTTCATTTCAAAGCCGTGTATACAACGGGTGTTATACTGCGCCCAATTATTAGAAGCTTGAGCAGAAAATAACTTAGGGACTTTCTGATTAAGATACGCAGTAAAGCCTCACCCCTCCTCCGACACCCCACCATAAACATGATAAATCTCCGGCACCTGGCCGCGATCGTCCATCCGCATACCCAGGTCTCGAATCAGGCCATCGCGAATATCGTAGATCCAGCCGTGCAGGCTGAGGCGTTGGCCTCGGTCCCAGGCGTGCTGCACTATCTTGGTCATGGCCAGGTTTTGTACCTGTGCCATCACATTTAATTCGCACAATCGTGCCGAACGCGATTCTTTATCGAGGGATTCCAGTTCCTGCTGGTGGCGGGCGTAGACATCCTTGATATGGCGCAGCCAGTTATCCACCAGGCCACATTCGCTGTGGCCCATGGCGGCCTGTACGCCGCCACAACCGTAATGGCCACACACCACCACGTGTTCCACCTTGAGTACTTCCACGGCGTATTGCAGCACCGAGAGGCAATTAAAGTCTGTATGTACCACCACGTTGGCGATATTGCGGTGTACGAATAGCTCCCCCGGTGCCATACCCACAATCTCGTTGGCGGGCACGCGGGAGTCGGAGCAGCCGATCCATAAATACTTGGGAACCTGCAGACGGCTCAGACGTTGGAAAAATTCCGGGTCCTTTGCCGTCCTCTCCTCTGCCCAGGCGCGATTGCGCGCGAACAGTTGGCGAATCTCTGCCACCTCAGTGGGCCTCCCCCGATAAGTCCAGGCCGGATATTTGCGCGGCCTGCACCATTTTTTGCAGGTAGTCGCTGGTCATTTGGCGGCGGCGTTTTTCGGTCAGGTATTCCTCGATTCGCTCCGCAACATATTCATA
This sequence comes from Microbulbifer variabilis, assembly GCF_052468405.1. Classification (NCBI taxonomy): domain Bacteria; kingdom Pseudomonadati; phylum Pseudomonadota; class Gammaproteobacteria; order Cellvibrionales; family Microbulbiferaceae; genus Microbulbifer; species Microbulbifer variabilis. Next base: position 4,386,970 of record NZ_CP174343.1, on the reverse strand, counting down.
TTCCAGCGGGCGGCCCGGCTCACATTGCTCTACATAAATCAGGTGTACACCGTAAGGTGTTTCCACGGGTTCCGCTACCAAACCGGTGCCCTGCTCGAACACTGCGCGCTCGAAGGAGGCGACGGTATCACCGCGCCCCACTTGGCCGAGGCTGCCGCCGGCTTCCGAAGAGGAACAGGCGGAGTGGGATTGGGCCAACTGGGCGAGGGCCTGTAGCGGATTGGCATCGGCGCGGATCTGCTTAAGCATGTCCTCGGCGGCGGCGCGCGCTTTGGCGCAAGCTTCGGAATCATCCGGTGCGGCCGGGATCAGGATATGGCGCACTTCGGCGAGGGGATCGGAGCGGAATTTATGTGGATGGGCTGCGAAATAGGCGCGGCACTCGGCTTCACTGGCCGGGCTCACTTGTAGCTCGCCTTTTAAAAGGTCTGAAACTGCGTGATCGAAAGCTTCGCTATGCAGGTCTTCATCGGCGGCGCAAAGCCCCTGCCCCGCGGCCTTTTCCCGTAAAAGCCAACCGATAACCAGGGCCCGCGCTGCGCGGTAAATCGCTTGGCGCGGGGAGTTGGCGGTCTGGTATTGCATCTCCTGGTAAATCAGGTCTGCGGGGATTTCATTGCCGTTAACGGCCACGGCTTCAGCCAGTTCGAATTCGCGCCCGGCGGCGTCGGAGGCCAGTAATGCACTCATGACTCTACTCCACACAAGGCCCGCTCATAGCGGGCCGGGTTAACAATTGCTGGGATTAGCGCGCGGCTTTGGCGCGGACTATTTGGTAATTGCGGCGGAAGTACTGCACCGGAACACTCCATACGTGTACCAGGCGGCTGAAGGGGAACAGCAGGAACAGGGTCATGCCGAGGAAAATATGCAGCTTGTAGATGATATTCACATCGGCGATAGCCGCTGCGGCTGCGGAGCCATCGAGGGTGACAATGGACTGGGCCCAGGCCATCAGTTTGAGCATCTCGGCACCGTCCATATGGCCGGCGGAAACCAGGATGCTGATCAGGCCGAGGATTAACTGGGCGTAGAGCATCAACAGTATGGTCAGGTCCATTTTGGAAGTGGTGGCGCGCACACGCGGATTGGTGAGGCGGCGCTTGATCAAAATGGTAAGGCCAATAAAGCAGATCACCCCGAAGAAACCACCGATCCCCATTGCCATCATCTGCTTGGTGGAGGCTTCAATGCCGAGGAAGTGCCACACCGCTTTGGGCGTGAGCAGGCCGACAAAATGGCCCGCGAGAATGGCGATCACCCCGATATGGAACAGGTAACTGCCGATGCGCAATTGTTTGCGCTCCAATAACTGACTGGAGCCGGTGCGCCAGGTGTATTGGTCGCGGTCGTAGCGGATCAGGCTCCCCACCAGGAAGACCGTGAGGGCGACGAAAGGGTAAATGGCGAAGAGCAGCGTATTCAGATAGTTCATCTTGTTACTCCTGTGGTGCGGGCTGGGCAGAATTCTGCGCTGCATCTTTGGCACTGGGGGCCCAGGTTAGGGGCTGGCCGTCGCGCAGCTGCGCTGCGCTGGGCCGCGTTATGGACTGGTCGCAATTGTTGGCACCGGTAAAACTGACCACCTCTTCCTCCCAGATTTTGTCCAGGGCTTCCGGGGTGTCGTCGCGTTCCTCGTTGGCCACCTCTTCCTTAAGTGCAGTCAGATCGACAAAAACGCCTGCCATCAGCAGCAGTGAGTCCATCAACAAGTGATAGGGGCTTTCGCGCTTGGACAGGCGCGCGCTCAACAAGGCGATGACATGAGTGATGTCATGCACCCAGCCGTAGGCCTCTTCACCCTGGGTTGCGCAGAACTCCAGATAGGTGGGCAGATAGTCCGGTAACTCGCGTTCATTCAGTTCAAGACCGGCACTGCGATAGCGCGCGGTCAGGTCCACCATGGCCTGGCCGCGATCGCGGGATTCGCCGTGAATATGCTCGAACAAGTGCAGGGACACGGCGCGGCCGCGCTCAAACAGGCCGTCGTATTCACTCTGCCAGTCGAGCGCATCCATACACTCGTAGTGGGAAATAAATGCCAGCAACATATCCCGCAGGGGTGCATCCAGCTCATCGGACTCCGCCACCCAGTTGGTCAGCTCATCCAGGTGTGCCACCAGCTCTTCGGATGGATAATCCAGTAGGCGGGCAATCAGGTTTAACACTTTCATCGGTATTCTCCCCTCGGCCTCAGTCGACCACTTTGGCTGGTATTACTTCGCGCACTGCGTGCTGCTTGCCGCCGAAGATATTGGTGCTGTCGTTGCCGGTGCTACAGCCGTTGCCGAAGCTGAAACCACAGGAGGACTTCATGTCGTAGGCGTTTTCCGCGTAGGCCTTATGACTTGAGGGCACTACGAAGCGGTCTTCGTAGTTGGCCAGGGCCATATAGCGATACATTTCTTCTACCTGCTGTACGGTCAGGCCCGCCTCTTCCAGTAGTTCGCGTTCCTGCACGCCGTCCACATGGATGCCGCGCATATAGGCGCGCATCACAATCATGCGCTCCAGGGCGCGGGCCACTGGCTTCTCGTCGCCGGCGGTGAGCAGGTTGGCGAGGTATTGCAGCGGGATGCGCAGGGTGGAGAGATCCGGGATCTCGGCGCTACGGCCCACGGTGACGGTTTCCACTTGGCCGGCCTGCACTGCGTTCTGGATCGGAGACAGCGGCGGCACGTACCAAACCATGGGCAGGGTGCGGTACTCCGGGTGTAGCGGCAGGGCGATCTGCCAGTCGATGGCCATCTTGTACACCGGGGATTGTTGCGCAGCTTCGAGCCAGGCTTCGGGGATACCCTCGGCGCGGGCAGCTTCCTGGACCTTGGGATCGCTGGGGTCGAGGAAGATATCGCACTGGGCCTGGTAGAGGGCTTTTTCGTCTTCTACCGCAGCAGCTTCCTCGATGCGGTCGGCGTCATAGAGCAGCACCCCCAGGTAACGGATACGGCCCACGCAGGTCTCGGAACAGATAGTTGGCTGGCCCGCCTCAATACGCGGGTAGCAGAAGATACACTTCTCGGATTTACCGGTTTTCCAGTTGTAATAGATCTTCTTGTAGGGGCAGGCGGATACGCACATGCGCCAGCCGCGACATTTGTCCTGATCGATCAGGACGATGCCGTCCTCTTCGCGCTTGTAGATGGCACCACTTGGGCAGGAGGCCACACAGGCGGGATTGAGGCAGTGCTCACACAGGCGCGGCAGGTACATCATAAAGGTGTTTTCGAACTCACCGTAGATATCTGCCTGGACCTGCTCGAAGTTCTTGTCCTTCTTGCGCTTGTCGAATTCGGTACCGAGAATTTCTTCCCAGTTGGGACCCCACTCGATCTTCTCCATACGCTCGCCACTGATCAGCGAGCGCGGGCGGGCCACCGGCTGGTGCTTCTGCTCCGGCGCCTTGTGCAGGGTCTGGTAGTCGAAGTCGAACGGCTCGTAGTAGTCGTCGATTTCCGGCATATCCGGGTTGCCGAAAATATTCGCCAGCACCCGGTGCTTGCTGCCGATCTTCGGCTGCAACTTGCCGTTTTTCTTGCGGGTCCAGCCGCCATTCCACTTGTCCTGGTTCTCCCACTCTTTGGGGTAGCCGACGCCGGGTTTGGTCTCGACGTTGTTGAACCAGGCGTACTCGACCCCCTCGCGGGAGGTCCAGACATTTTTACAGGTCACCGAGCAGGTGTGGCAGCCGATACACTTATCGAGGTTCAGCACCATGCCGATCTGGGCTCTAACTTTCATTGCTACACCTCCTCTCGCGCCGGCTCTTTGACGTCTTCGCCATCCAGCCAGTCGACCTTGTTCATTTTTCTCACCACCACAAACTCATCCCGGTTACAGCCCACAGTGCCGTAGTAGTTGAAGCCGTAGGACTGCTGGGCGTAGCCGCCGATCATATGGGTGGGTTTCATTACCGCGCGGGTTACGGAGTTGTGGATACCGCCCCGGGTGCCGGTGGTTTCCGCTCCCGGTGTATTCACGATGCGCTCCTGGGCGTGGTACATCATGGCCATGCCGTCGGGCACCCGCTGGGACACCACCGCGCGGGCGGCAATGGCGCCGTTGACGTTGAAGATTTCGATCCAGTCGTTGTCTTCAATACCCGCCAGCTTGGCATCGTTCTCACTCATCCACACGATGGGTCCACCGCGAGACAGGGTGAGCATCAGCAGGTTGTCGGAGTAGGTACTGTGGATGCCCCACTTCTGGTGCGGGGTGATCCAGTTCAGCAGGATCTCCTTGTTGCCGTTGGGCTTCTGGTTCAGCACCGGCTGTACGGTTTTCAGGTTGATGGGCGGCTTGTACACACACATGGTCTCGCCGAAGTCGCGCATCCACTCGTGATCCTGGTAGAACTGCTGGCGGCCGGTGATGGTGCGCCAGGGAATCAGCTCGTGCACGTTGGTGTAGCCGGCGTTGTAGCTCACATGCTCATCTTCCAGGCCGGACCAAGTGGGCGAGGAGATAATCTTGCGCGGCTGCGCCACGATATCGGCGAAGCGGATCTTCTCGTCTTCCTTGGGTTTGGCCAGATGGGTGTGATCGCGACCGGTGATCTTGCCCAGGGCTTCCCAGGCCTTCACCGCTACCTGGCCGTTTGTTTCCGGGGCCAGTGAGAGAATCATCTCGGCAGCATCTACCGCGCTGTCGATACGCGCGCGGCCATCGCGGGCGCTTTCATCTTTCCAGGTGCGGTTGAGCTTCTTGAGGAAGTCCACCTCGTCATCGGTATTCCAGCTGATGCCCTTACCGCCGTTGCCGAGTTTTTCCAGCAGTGGGCCGATAGAGGTAAAGCGGTTGTAGGTGTTGGGATAGTCGCGCTCCACCTCGATCATGCTTGGCGCGGTAACGCCGGGGATCAGGTCGCACTCGCCCTTCCACCAGGCCTTCACCCCAAAGGGCTGGGCGATTTCGGTGGGGGTATCGTGGTGGATTGGCAGGGTTACCAGATCCTTTTCCACCCCCAGGTGGCCATCGGTGAGTTCGGAGAATTTCTTCGCCACACCTTTGAAGATGTCCCAGTCGCTGCGCGCTTCCCAGGCCGGGTCCACCGCTTTGGTGAGCGGGTGGATAAAGGGGTGCATGTCGGAGGTATTGAGGTCGTCCTTCTCATACCAGGTGGCCGTCGGCAGCACGATGTCGGAGTAGAGACAGGTGGTGGACATACGGAAGTCCAGTGTCACCAGCAGATCGACTTTGCCCTCACTGGGGGTATCGTGCCAGGCCACATCTTCCGGCTTCTTGCCGCCGGCTTCGCCCAGGTCCTTACCCATCAGACCGTGCTTGGTGCCGAGCAAGTGGCGCAGCATGTACTCGTGGCCTTTACCGGAGGAACCCAGCAGGTTGGAGCGCCAGATAAATAGATTGCGCGGGTGGTTCTGCGGATTATCCGGGTCCTGGTTGGCGAACTTGAGCGCGCCACGCTTGAGCTGCTGCACGGTGTAATCCTTGGCGGACATACCCGCAGCGGCGGCGTCTTTGGTCAGTTGCAGCGGGTTCATACCCAGCTGCGGTGCGGAGGGCAGCCAGCCCATACGCTCGGCGCGGCTGTTGTAATCGATAATGGAGGCCTGCCACTTGCTCTTGTCGGCCAATGGCGAAACCACTTCGTCCATCTCCAACTTCTCGTAGCGCCATTGGCTGGCGTGGTTGTAGAAGAAGGAGGTGCCGTTCATATGGCGCGGCGGACGCTGCCAGTCGAGGCCGAAAGCGAGGGGGGTCCAGCCGGTTTGCGGGCGCAGTTTTTCCTGCCCCACATAGTGGGCCCAGCCACCGCCACTCTGGCCGATACAACCGCACATCATCAACATATTGATGAGGCCACGGTAGTTCATATCCATGTGGTACCAGTGGTTGAGGGCGGCACCCACAATCACCATGGAGCGTCCACGGGTCTTGTCAGCGGTATTGGCGAACTCGCGCGCTACCTGGATAACGTTCTCACGGCGACAGCCAGTGATTTTCTCCTGCCAGGCGGGTGTGTAGGGCTTGTCTTCGTCGTAACTGTGGGCACAGTTGGGGTCATCGAGGCCGTGCTCCACGCCGTAGTTGGCCAGGGTCAGGTCGTAGACGCTGGCAACTTTGAGCACCTCGCCGTCTTTGTTCCGCACGTACTTCACCGGCACCTTGTAGTCGATCACATCGCTGTGGTCGGTGTGCTGGAAGTAGTCGTGCTCGTGGGTCTGGCCACCGAAGTAAGGGAAGGCCACCTGGGCAATTTCATCGGCGCAGTCTTTCAGGCTGAGTTTCAACTCTACCTCTTCGCCACTAAGGCCGTTGCGCTGTTCGATATTCCATTTTCCCTGCTCGCCCCAGCGGTAACCTACAGAACCCTGGGGGGACACCAGCTGGCCATCATGGTTGACGGCGATGGTCTTCCACTCGGGGTTGTTGTCCTGGCCGAGGTCATCCGCCAGGTCGGAGGCACGCAGGAAGCGGCCCTGTACCAGCTTGCCGTCGCGCTTTTCCAGGGTCACCAGCATCGGCATATCGGTGGTGGTGCGCACATATTCGGTGAAGTAGGCGCTGGGCTTGTCGACGTGGAATTCTTTCAAAATCACGTGGCCGAAGGCCATCGCCAGGGCCGCATCGGTACCCTGGCGCGGTGCCAGCCAGGTATCGCCAAACTTGGAGCACTCGGAGTAGTCGGAAGTGATTACGCAGGTCTTGGCACCCTTGTAACGCACCTCGCTGAGGAAGTGCGCATCCGGGGTACGGGTCTGCGGCACATTGGAACCCCAAACGATCAGGTAATTGGAGTTGTACCAGTCGGCGGACTCGGGCACGTCGGTCTGCTCACCCCAAATCTGCGGAGAGGCGGGCGGCAGGTCGCAGTACCAGTCGTAGAAACTCAGGCAGTTGCCGCCGATCAATGACAAATAGCGGGCACCGGCGGCGTAGGAGACCATGGACATGGCGGGAATTGGCGAGAAGCCGGTTACCCGGTCGGGTCCGTATTTCTTGGTGGTGTATACGTTGGCAGCGGCGATCAGCTCATTGGCTTCATCCCATTTGATCCGCACAAATCCGCCCATACCGCGGCGCTCTTTGTAGGACCTGGCCTTGGCCGGGTCCTCAACAATGCTGGCCCAGGCCTCTACCGGATCGCTGTGTCTCAACTTGGCTTCGCGCCAGAGTTTTACCAGACGCTTGCGGATCTTCGGGTACTTGAGGCGGTTGGCCGAGTACATATACCAGGAGTAGCTGGCACCACGGGGGCAGCCTCGGGGCTCGTGGTTGGGTAGGTCCGGGCGGGTGCGCGGGTAGTCGGTCTGCTGGGTCTCCCAGGTGACCAGACCGTCTTTGACGTAGATCTTCCAGCTGCAGGAGCCGGTGCAGTTCACCCCGTGGGTGGAGCGCACAATCTTGTCGAACTGCCAGCGGCGACGATAGCCGTCTTCCCAGCTGCGGTCGTCATCGGTCTTTTCCCCGTGTCCTCCGGAAAAAGGCTCTTTTTGTTTCTTCAGGTATTTCAGTCGGTCCAGGAAATGGCTCATGCGGTACTCCCAGGGCATCGAAATGCGGTTAAAGCATCGGTTTAGCGGGGAATATAAAAGCGCTGTGCGGAAGGATCACCTGACCAAAAAGGGGTAGAAAAGCGACGAACTACCCCAGAGTGGGTAGGGAAATGGCGCCAACTCATGGCTAAGGTATTGCGCGAACCGCAGAGTGGCTGGGCCTCCGCTTAAAAAGCAGGCATCAGGTTAAATTTTGTGCAAAACTGGCGTTCTTTGGTGGTACTCACAAATTTGAGCACCCGTGGGCGGCACAATAGGGAGGAGTTCCCACAACCGCCCAGGGGCGAAGTGAATCAGATATGCTGAACCGAATCCGACAATCCATCGTCTACCGCATCGGTACCCTGATGCTGCTCACCGTGCTGGTGGCCCTGAGCTCCATGGTGGCGTCCTATATCATCTCCGATGCCGCCGAAAACGATGCCGCCGCGGTAAACCTGGCTGGCTCCCTGCGCGCCATGAGCTACCGGCTGGCCGCTACCGCCCCCTCCGGCGATATTGATGCCACTACCGAACTCGCCGATGAGGTTGCATCGCGCCTGGCTCGGGTACTGAGCATCTCCGACTTCAACGCCAGCGACAACCTGCGCGCAGCACACAACTACCGCAAGGTGATCGATAGTTGGGAAGGGGAGATACGCCCCCTGTTGGAATCCATTGCCGCCGGCCGCTTGCCCATGGACTCTCTGCAGCTGGCTAACCGCCTGGAACCGTTTATTGGCGATGTAGATACCCTGGTATCCGACTACCAAACTATCGCTGAAGAGAAGATCAGCTTGCTGCGCTTAGTACAGGTGGGCTCCCTGTTCGCCATAGTGGCGCTAGTGTACCTGTCTCTTTACATACTCCACCGCTCCGTGGAACAACCACTCAAGCAACTCACCAACCGCTCCCTGAGCATTGCACAGGGAGACTTCAACGGGCACCGCCTGGAAATCGACAGTGAGGATGAGCTGGGGGTGTTGGCGCGCACCATCAATTACATGAGCGATGAGATCCACGCAACCCACCGTGACCTTGCCCATCGTGTAGAACTCAAAACAGCACAATTACAAAAGAGTCACGAGGCACTGGACTTCCAATACCGCCTGGCGCGACGTATCAGCGAGGGCCCCCTGGCAAGTGCTGAGCTGGGACAATGGCTGGGAGAGTTCGCTAATGTGGCCGATCTGAGCAACCTGGACCTTTGCCTGATGACTCCCGAGGGCGAAGCTCCTTACGAGCACCTGGTGCAGGGCCTCGGCAACAGCCAGTGTGACGGTAATGAGTGCCGTATGTGCGTAAGCACCTGTGGTCCCTCCGACGAGGGCGACTACCGCGTGTACCGCTTCCCGCTGGAAGTGGACAAGCGCAATTACGGCGTACTGATGTGCACCCTACCCCGCGGTGAAAGCCTCGATGAGGAGCAGCAACAACGCTTGGCTACCTTTGCCGACAGCGTTACCGCTGCCATCGCCATCAACGAGCGTGAAGCCCAGGAACGCCGCGTCGCCTTGCTGGATGAACGCGCAATAATCGCGCGGGAACTGCACGACTCATTGGCACAATCCCTCTCCTACCTGAAAATCCAGGTTACCAGGCTCAATCGCGCCAACCGCAATGAGCAGATGGACAAAGCCAAGGTGGAGGAAATTATTACCGAATTGAAGGAGGGGCTGGACTCCTCCTATCGCCAGTTGCGCGAACTGCTCACCACCTTCCGCCTGCAAATAGGCCCCGGTGGCCTGCGTAATATCCTCGAGCAATCCATCCTCGCTTACCGTGAGCAACACCCGCAAATCACCATCCTGCTCGACTATCACCTCAACGAGGTACCTCTCACTCCCCATGAGGAAATTCACCTTTTGCAGTTGGTGCGCGAGGCCTCGCAAAATGCCGTCTACCACTCCCAAGGGGATATGGTACAGATCAGCCTTACCCAGGCCGAGAATCACTCTCTCAACGTGCGTATCCGTGACAATGGCGTCGGTATCAGCAATTCTCCGGAAAAGCGCAATCACTTTGGCATGTCGATCATGCAGGAGCGCGCCAGCAACCTGAACGGCAAATTAAATATTCGCCGGCGCGATGAGGGGGGCACAGAAGTACGGTTTAACTTTATTCCCCTGTATGCCCGGGAGCGGGAATTGGTTTGGAAGGATGTGGGGTGATAGCACCCCACTCTAGATAGAAGAATCATTGGGCACGGATAAATAAGCTCCGTAACCAGTTTTTTAAATTTGGCAAATACCTCTGTTAATAAAATTCAGCGAAATATCCCAATATTTTCCGATTGATTCCCCACTCCGTGAGCCAGTAGGTCGCTGTGAACCAGGCTCTCACCGCGGGGTTCGCCCAACCTTAAACATGTCTAGGATAAAAAATAGGGTAAAAAATACTGTCTTTTAAATTGGCCCCGTAAGGCCAATACCTACCACATATGCTACAAGTACTTATCGCCAATACACCCCATGATTTGTCCCCATTCATCATGGTGAATAAGTCTTGTTTAGGGGCTGGCATCCCATTTTCCACCGTGCAATGACAATATTGATTTAATAAAGAGGAGAGGTTAATGAAACTGAATTCATTGCCCATCGCCGTTTTTTCAATAATGGCGATGCTTGTACTGGCCTATTCCACTTTCACAACTGCCGATAGCCACAATAAAAAAGAAAAAGATACACCAACCGCTAAACATGGTGCTGGCGAGAAAGCCTGGTCTGATGCGGGAGATGACAAGCGGTTTACCATCTTTAAAGCTGACCTAACCACTGCTAATGAAAATATGCTCGGTAAAAAAGTCAATCCGCAAACCCCCAAAGATGCTAATGGTTTCTTAATCGGCGCCTATAACAACCAGACGCATATGCTGAGCTTTATGGTTGGGTACAGTGGTCTATCACAGGGTGGGGTCGCCATGTCGCATTTCCACCTCCAGTGTTCGGGCGACAGCAAGGAACCACCTATTTGCAAGCCTGGCAAGGCGAGCGGCCCGATTATTCAAACTATCTGTGGTATGCCAACCCAACCGGGGATGGTCCCAGACTGGCCCGCTACCAAAACAGACAAGGATAAACACGGACTTAAAAAGAAATGCTCTGAGGGCAACAGTGGTTTTATTATGGGGAAATGGCTTGTCGAGGAACCTTATCGGAAAGGATTAATGGATAATAAAGTGTTCATTAACTTGCATACAAAACTGGACCCCAAAGGCGAAGTCTCTGGATTATTGGTAAAAGATAAATAGTATTTAATGAATGCCCTGCTGGGCCAATTACAACAACCTTATGGAGAGCGGTAATGTCCAACTACACCACCTCATTTTTTAGCCCAAGCTCCCAGGGAGATGCTTATAAAGCGGTAGCCGAAAAAATTTCCCAGTGGTGGACACCGGTAAGCGCACCCTTTCTAAAGGTGGGCGACACTGCCAAAACCGGTTTTAAGGGAGAGTCTTACTGGGTTTTCCGCGCCAAAACATTGAAGCCAGAAAAACTGATTGAGCTCGAATGCATCGAGTCGAATATGGTGTCCGATAACGTGGATGACCCCGAGGAGTGGAAGGGCAGTACCCTGCGCTTCGAGTTTTCTGAGGAAAATAAGGGAACTCTGGTTACTTTTACCCACATTGGCCTTTCCCCTGAGATGAAATGTTGGGATATGTGCAAAAGTGGCTGGGACCATTATCTACCTGGTAGCCTTAAGAACTTCTTGAGCGGCACTGGAGGCCGCCCAAATACTTACTAACAATAGACAACTAGCAAACGATGATACTTTGAGCTAATCGCAGCAGCCACAACACTTTCTATCACCGGCACTGCTCCCAGAACTTGTATTGGGCTTTGCAAAAACCTCTTTTAAACGCAGGAAGGCCTTTTTTATATCGGCCCTGGGTACAGCAAAGTTCATCCGTACAAACTGTGTTGCTGTGTCGTCGAACCAGGTTCCTGGCGATGCGCCAAAGCCGGCTTCAGCCAATTTTGTAGTAAGCTCGCTACCCGCAAAGCCAGTTTCTGAAAAGTCCAGCCAGACCTGATAGGTACCTTCTACGGACGTCATTTTTACAACCGATAATTCCTCCAGCAAAAACTCCTTTATCCAACCCAAGTTATCCTGAAGATAAGCCAGTAACTGATCCAGCCAGGCATCCCCCTTTTCAAAAGCAGCAATAGTTGCAAAAGTGGTGAAGGCATTGCCGTGATTCAGATACATGGATTCACTTTTATCACTAACTGCCTGTAGCAACCTGCTGTTTTGGGTATAGATGTATCCATTGGAAATACTCTGCATACCAAAAGTCTTGGCTGGCGAGCCAATCAAGGCTACATGTTTCTCTGAATCCAGAGCCATCAAGCTGGTAAATTGATGACCCGAATAAATAATATCACCATGGATTTCATCGCTGATAATGGTCACATTATATTTATTGGCTAATTGCAGGAGCTTTTCCAGCTCTTCCTTTTGCCAGACCCTCCCAACCGGGTTGTGCGGATTGCAAAGGATCATTGCTTTTACTTCCGGATCTGCGAACTGCTTATCCAGATCCGTAAAGTTCATCCGGTACCTTCCATCACTCATTCGCAACGGACTTTTAACAATTTTACGGCCTGCACTTTGGATCACTTTACTAAATTGGTGATAGACCGGGGGCTGAACCAGAACGGAATTACCCTTTTCAGTAAGCTCACGGATCAATAGCGCAATACCAGTCAAAACGCCTGTAACCTGAACAAATTTATCCGTTTCTAACCGCAAATTGTGACGCCGCTGATACCAACTACTAATTGCACTAAAGATCCCCTCGGGGTAGAACTCGTAGGCGAACTGCCCTCTATCCACCAACCTTTGCAATTCTGCTCTAATAGGGTCGGCTACATTGAAATCCATATCCGCTACCCAAAAGGGAGTTACTTTCTCTGTGCCAAAAATATTTTTAAGTGCCGATGGGCTGTTACGCACAAAGTGATTTTCAGCACCGGAATTATTTTTATCAAAGTCCATCATTGCTCCTACATGTGGTTCAGGGGTTTATGAGAAAAACAGGTGGAACAGCAGACCTGCAAAAATTGCCATACCGAAGATCACTAGCAGGAAAGCCGCTACCATTGGTTTGCGGAACATCGACTTCAGTAGGATCACCTCAGTTAGGCTGGCACCGGCACTGCCAATAATCAATGCCATTACTGCCCCCATACTCATGCCTTTTGCGAGCAGCGCCGCAGATAAGGGGATTACGGCCTCAGCACGGATATATAGCGGGACCCCAATTACTGCCGCGAAAGGGATGGCGAGAGGGTTACCGGCTCCAGCATACTTTGCAATGAAATCTGCAGGTATAAAGCCGTAGGTGAAAGCACCGATTGCGATCCCAATCAACAGGTAGGGCAGTACTTTCTTAAACTGGCTCCAGGTTTCCCGCCAGATCCGCACCCAGCGATTGTCCTGCACGGCACTCAATGCAACGGTACCATCGCAAGCGGCGACTTGGGGAAGCGGTCCATTGCAAGCTTTCTCTTCTGTACAAGTAGTTGCAGATGCACTGGCACCACAGCCGCCAGTCTCTGGTTTCCTGGGTTTACTCGCACCAGAGCAGCCGCTTCCAGTATTCCCCTTCAATACTTCCGGGCGAATGAAGCGAGCAAAGTTGAGCCGCTCCAATACATACCCAGCAGTCACTGAAACTGCCAGTGCCGTTGCGGCATAAACCAAAGTGATATTAAGGCCGAAGGTCACAAGGAATAGACCAATAATGATGGGATTCAAAAGTGGCGAAGTGAATAAGAAGGTGACTGTTGGTCCAAAACCGGCTCGGGCTTTCAACAGGCCGCTCAGCATAGGGATGGTTGAGCAACTACAGAATGGTGTCAGACCACCGAGTATCGCTGCAGAAAAGTAGCCACGGCCATTCTTTGAGCTGAGAATAGCCTGGATTTTTCCTGACGGCAGGTATTCCTGAATTACGCCAATAATAAAACTGATTACCAAAAATAACGCTGTCAGCTCGATACCGAGCCATACAAACATGCCCAGCGCCTCTTCAAGCATTACAAGAACTTCTGGAGACATTGCATTCATTCCGTATTTCTAGATTCATGGAAATATATTAGTGCAGCTTTTTTGTGACTACAAGTTATTTCTAGTAATATAGAAATATTGGAGCCCCAGGAACACAACAATGCAGACAGACATAGCCGCCAAGTGCTTCGCTGAATTAGGCCATTTAACCCGCCTGGAAATATTCCGCCTATTGGTCAGAGGTGGCCCAGAGGGCATGCCTGTTGGAGAAATACAGGAAGCGCTGGATGTTCCTGGCTCCACTCTCTCCCACCACATTAACCGTTTGGTATCTGTGGGGTTGGTCATTCAACGACGAGAGGGCCGCACCCTCTATTGTGTGCCTCAGTATGAAGAACTATTCAGGCTGGTGGAATTCCTGCAGGAGGAGTGCTGTATTGACGGTAATCCTCACTGCGACGATTAATCACTAGATGATCTAAATAAGATTGAATGATTATCCCCACCCAAAAGGATGGGGATGGCTATCGGCTAGCACAGCGCCTAAGGTTATAGATCTTTCAAGGGGAACCATAACGCCCTTAACTCTAAATCCGTAACTTCTACATCTTCGTGAAAATACCCACTAACTATTGGTAACCAATCATCATTAGTCACCAAGCGGTGGCACAGTTCATCCACTTCACAGATAACCCCATCATTATCGATATCGGTTCCTGCCATCACACCATACCCTAACTCAGAAGTGGCATCTAATTCTGGGGACTTATAATGGTAGACGCCCTGCTCTGGATCGAAAGTTGCCATTACCCGGCCTGCAGCCTCACCAGTTTTGATATCAACAAAATCGACATAAACGGCACCGGCATCACCACCAGATTCCACATCTTCACCGATAACCTGGACTGATACCCATAAATCAAAACGGGTTTCGGTAGAAGCAACAAAGCTCAAAATACCAGAATAACGACCTGCCTCCAGGTTGGAGGTATCTACAGTAATTTGATAATTACCAAGACCACTTGAATCCTCATCTAGATAGCTGGCGTTCAACCAAGACTCAGATGCATTAATCTCAGCAACCGAAACTCCAGGCATATTTGCCAACAGTTCTACCTTCGTTTCTTTTTGGGCCCACAGTTCATGCTGATGGCCACTTTTAATATACAGACGCCCAAGCTGCGGCGTGACGAACGCACGAGATTTTGCAGAAGCAACTGCAAGCTCAGCATTAATTTCACCATAACCAAACCGAGGACTTGGCGTATTACCGTAGGAGACCTTAAAGTCTGTTATCAAGCTGTCAAAATCGTCGGGAGTCATCGACTCCCACTCCTCCTTCATCAAGGCAATAACACCGGACACATGAGGTGCAGCCATAGAAGTACCTTGCATACCCCCATAGATAAACTCGATTTCACCGCTCTCAGTCTCTTTCCCGAGAGTACTTATCACACCGCCATCAGATTTCGCTATTACCTTAGGGTCAAAGGGATCAAAAGGGTCACGCCGATCAATTGGCATTAAACCGCCAGGAGCTGTTAAATCAACATTCCCCCCAAAATTGGAGTACCAAACAGGCTCACCACCTTGTTGGGTGGCAGCCACGGTAACAACACCGTCGAGGTTAGCTGGCGAATAGTTACTAACATCATCACTATTATTACCTGCTGCAGCGACAATTATCACGCCCGCTTCACGGGCTGCGCTTATGGCATCCTGCATCGTTTGAGAGTAACCCGCCCCCCCGAGGCTCATATTGATTACATCAGCTTTTTGATCTGGAACTTTACCAGAGTCATTTGTAAGACCTGCAGCAAAATAAATCCCTTGAGCAATGTCATAATCGCTAGCTCCTTCAGCGCCCAGCACCCGTACAGGCATTATTTTGGCTTCATGGGCAACGCCTGCAATACCAATACCGTTGTTAGTAGCTGCAGCGATTGTGCCCGCCACATGAGTACCGTGCCAGGAATCATTATCACTGTCTGGAGCATCACCTGGGTCTTCAGGGTTTGGATCAATACCATCTCCATCCACGGAATTATCAATATCACTGATCATATCGAAGCCAGCTACCAACTGACCCTGGAGGTCTGGATGACCTGATAAGATACCCGTGTCTAATACCGCAACGATTGCACCTCTTCCGGTTGACGTACTCCACGCGTCCTGTACAGCAATTTGTGAGTAATGCCACATCTTTGGATACAAGGGATCGCTGACTGATTGACGCTGACGAATCCGGTTCAGTTCAACATATTCAAATTGGCCACTAGCATTAAGACGCTTGAGATTATAAATGGTCTCCAATTTACGCTGTATTTCAGCTGAAACCTTTACGCCAGCAGTATTCGATAGCGAGGATACTCCCGCTGACTTAAATAAGCCAAACCCCTTCGCCGCCTGATTTGAATCCAGTAGCATTGGGCCATTATCCCTGGTAGTGTGCTTGACCGCGCCTGCCGCAGTAAGCTTCCCAATACCTGCTAATTTAGCCCTGGGCTTTAGACGAGCTATAAGTTCACCAGCGACAAAATTTTCATTGGTACGGATTGAATTACCAACGCTATCAACTGTCGGAGCAGAGGATATTTGCATACGGTAAGCAGAAGCCCCACCAAATGCCAATGCTGCCAAATAATAACTTCCATCTTCTGGGATTTTTAGGGATTCCGTTTCTTCAACACCATTTGAACCTATGAGTAAATTACCAGACTCATCTATCAACCAAAGATCGATATCTGCATCACCATTTTGCCAGTCCTGAATATGTAGAGAAACATTCTGATCCTTTTTTAACGAGGCAACATAGAAATCAAACTCATCCCGGTAGGCACTTGAACTCTTATCTTGAGAAGCAAATTGAGCAACAACAAAACCAACAACTTCACTAACCCCGGAAATTGTCTGTGCTTCTTTCATTGAATTATTGGGTACAAGCTCGCTGTTGGGATCATTGGTATCGCTATCAGCATATTCTCCTTTTGCGAGAGATATCTTTCCAAACGCAACGAACTGACCATCACTGACTAACAAGTTAGTCACATAATTATTGGTGTTACCTGTCTGATCATCCACAATTAGGGTGACGGTATAAGCTCCATACTCCTGGTATTCATGCTCCGGTTGAATACCCTCACCTGTCGTACCATCACCAAAATCCCACTTGTACAATAAGTCAGTACTTTCTGCATCATTACTTTCCGATGCATCGAATAAAACCAATCGTGATTCAAGATTTGGCTGGTTATATGAAAATTTTGCAACGGGCGGTGAATTTTTAAGGGCTGTAAACGTCAATTCGGAAGTGGCAGTCGCACCGTCATTATCCGTAACCGTCAGCTGAATCGTATACTCCTTGTCAACCCCGTCGTATGCATAAAAGGTATACTCAACTTCCTTCCCAGTAGCATCACTGCCATCACCAAAATTCCATTCGTAACTAGTGATACTGCCGTCCGTATCGCTTGAAGCAGATGCATCAAACTTAACCAGCGCAGGTGAAAGCCCAGACTGCGAAGACAAAGTAAAGCTTGCTACCGGGGCTTGGTTGGCGACAGGAACAGTCGTCCCACCATTTCCATTTTCAGCATTTCCATCACTGCCGCCACTGCCACCACCGCCACATGCGGCTGTTACAAGGGCAATTAAGGGTACGGCTAATCTTAACAACTTAGACATATTCCTAATAAATTCCTTTTATATTGACATTTTACATTCGAAATAAAATAAGCTCTCATGCTTGAATACACTCAAGAGCTAAGACGAGTGATTACAAGGGACTCCATGAGGTGTGCCACATTATAAATGTGATATCTTGTTTCTAGATAATATACAAATAGACGATTCTAAACGAGCAGAATATCAATGGCCTGAATACTTTTTAAAGGTACACTTTTGTAATTTCTAAGTATCAAGCTTCTTTACTTCTAAACAACAAGTACTTCCCATTTATCTGCACCAAATTTTTCCAGCCGAACGTCCGTACCTATAATTTCTCGGATCACCTGAATATTGGTCAATAAATGCTGGCTGGGCTTCAATGTACAAAAGCGACCACCATTGCCCAAAGCCATAGGCAATAACAGTTGATCGGCCAGATATTCACCTACCGGCGCACCAGAATTCAGATAACGCTGCATCTGCCGAATCGCACGCTGGGCAACCCGCTCTGAACTTACGCCCTGCTCGCCCATGGAATCGAAGATTTCAGTTACCTGTTCAGATTGCAACCGCAGCGACAGCAAATTACCGGGCCCTTGGGAACGCACCTGTTTTCGCTGCAAATACTCAGCCGGCCACTCACATTGCTTACTCACCTGCGCCAGTTCACGCAAGCCAATATGAGCCGGTATATTCGCGGATATGGCTACAGCTTTGCGCTCCAGCAGCTCTCCTCTTTCAGTCAGTTCCAGTTTTGATAAATTGGAGAGGGGGTGGATACGCGCACGCCAGGCACCGCCACCAGCTGGATAAAAACCATAATCCGTTAGCTCCACCTCCACTCCCGCGCCCATACGCGCTAATAGAGGCAAATAAACCTGAGCTATAAAATCAAAGCTTGGGGCCTTTTTATTGTGGGTACCCCCTTCCAAGTGCAGCTCACTAATACCATCAGCAAATAAAAGAGGCAGCAACACCGTTTGCAATACCAAGCTGGTACTACCGGCCGAGCCGATGGAAAAATGATACTCGCCAGATCGTACTTTTCCCGGAATAAAAGTAACTTCCGTAGCCCCCAGCTGCTCACCGCTAACATCAGCATCACTAATAGCTTTGGCAGCGCGTAAGCAAGTGAGATGTTGGCGTAATAGTCCAGGCTTATTGCGGCCTGCTCGAATATTTTTAATACGAATCGGTATTCCCTGGCACATGGACAAAGTGAGGGAAGTCCGTAAAATCTGGCCGCCACCCTCCCCCTGGGCGCCATCAATCTCAATCACTAATAATTCCCTTAAATACAACTAAACGGTTTCGATGTCTTTATTTTATTCAAGCAGTTGGGCGCAGTTTCACTAAATCATTAAGCACACCCTCAAGACCGCCGTATACTGAAATTTTATCGATACGATTACTGATCTTTTCCAGCGACTCTAATTCTTTTAACCGCAGTAACACAGGATTGTTATCCATCATCTTGGCGGTGTTATGCATGGAACGCATGGCCTGGGTCTCTTCCCGGCGTTTTATTAAATTCGCTTCAGATTCTTTTTGTGCTTCCACTACCTGATTTAGAATCATTTTCATATCGCCTGGTAAAATAATGTCTTTCACACCGACACTGACGATCTCGATACCGTACTCCGCTATTTTTTTACGAATGCCCGTAGCAATAACAATATTCAGCCGATCCTTATCTGCCAACAAGCTATCCAGAGTCTGGGTACCCACTGCTTCACGCAGATATAGTTGCAATTCACGATAAATATAGCTTTTGTAGTCACTGAGTTTTAATGCTACCCGCTTTGGATCAGTAATCTTGAAACTACCGCTCAGGTTTATACGCAAACTTACCCGGTCCTTGGTAAGAATTTCCTGGCCACTCACTTCAATAGTTTGCAAGCGCATGTCCATCAATTTCACCACGATGGAGCGATTGTACTTCCAGAATCCATAACGACCGGGCTGCAGGGTTTTTTCCAGTTTGCCATTAACAACCAGAAGGCCTACGTGCTCATCGGGAATTTCGTTGTAGCTAACCGCCTGAGCGGCAATACGCATTTGTCCGACCTTCACCCCACGACCAAGCAATCCCAATATATTGTCATCAATGGAATACTCCTTTGAAATGTCTACAATACCTACACGCACGGTTTCACTACCCTTCCACACAGCGCGATAAGTACCAGGAGGAAGGATATCCACCAGGTGACCATCCTGGTAAAAAAGGCCTACCTGATGATCAGATAACTCATAGGACTGCAAATATTCACCCAATATTTGTCCATAAGTATTCAGCAGGAATTTTGCTTTAATCGCATCAAAAACCACTTCGGTAATATCATAGGTCTCCACCCGCACATCACCGGAAAGTAGCCAGATACGGTGACGTCCAGGAGGCAATACCCTTTCAAATCGACTGCGGCGAAACAGCAATGCACGCTCGTTATCAGCCACATCCACAATCTTCCATATTTTAAAGAGAGACTTCATTTCTCCGATCTCTTATCTTTTTATTCCTTTTGGGTGGGGCCCACCCGATCCCAGGGTGGCCCAGCGCTTGTACAAAGTAGGAGCAAAATACAGCGGTTTTGCAGACTTTTTCTTTCTCCTCTCCTGGGAAATACAGCCAACATCCCTGGTCAAAATAGAGTCAATGCATAACCTGTAATCCGCTCGCACAGTGCAAACCCACGAAAGGCGACACTGCCACCGAAGTACCTTTTTGTTTGGCAATTGGTGTAATACCGAATAGCCGAAACCATAAGGCACAATGGGCCCCGGATAGATTTCAACAAAGAGGGCTTCTTTGCGGGGATTCGAACCCCAGGCTCTCGCCTTCCCTTAAGATCGCTTTCCAGGCGACGTGACTTTGACGGGAATTGAACCCGTAACCAACCGACAAAACGGTTGCTCTACCAATTGAGCTACAAAGTTAGCGTTTGAGGATTGGCCCAGAGGGTACACCTGCCGCCAGCGGCGGTGGTGCCAGGCCGGCATACAGAACCGGCTCCGCTGACTGGAACAAAAACACTCAAACTTGTTTGCGGAGAACCGGCCCGTTGGGCACTATCTCCGGCATTCTTTACATACTGAAGGACTTATCCCTGACCGACACCGATTATCCTTTGACGCAGACTACCTGCTTGAGGGTGTAAACGATTTCCACCAGGTCTTTTTGTGCTGCCATAACCTTCTCAATAGGTTTGTAGGCCGATGGGGTTTCGTCGATCACACCTTCATCTTTACGGCATTCTACGTCGATGGTAGCCGCGCGGTGCTCCTCCAGGGACACCAGTTTTTTTGCCTTGGTACGCGACATCACTCGCCCAGCACCGTGGCTACAACTGCAAAAGCTTTCCTCATTACCCAGCCCCCGCACAATAAAAGATTTGGCCCCCATACTCCCGGGAATAATGCCCATTTCATCAACACGAGCTCTTACAGCCCCCTTGCGCGTCACCAGCACATCCTTGCCGTAGTGGTGCTCTCGGGAAACATAATTGTGATGGCAATTCACTGCCTCCATGCGCGCTTCGAAATCCATGCCCAGAGCCTGCTTCACCGCACCGATAGTACGCGTCATCATTACTTCACGATTGATACGAGCAAACTCCTGTGCCCATTCCACCGCTAGTACATAGTCATCGAAATGCTCTGTGCCTTCGGGGAAATATGCTAAGTCACTATCCGGCAGATGGATATGCCAACGCTCCATATCCCGCTTGGCTTTCTCGATAAAGTAGGTACCAATACGGTTACCCACACCACGGGAACCGCTATGCAGCATCAGCCATACGCTACCGTGCTCATCCAGGCACATCTCAATAAAGTGGTTGCCGGTGCCCAATGTTCCCAAGTGGTTGATGTTATTAGTATTTTTTAATACAGGGTGCTTTTCTTTAAGCAACTCAAACTGCGCTGCCAATGGCGCCCAACCGGCAAGTGCATCATCCGGCGGATTCTCCCAGGCACCTTTATCTCTCCCCCTGCCCCGGTGCCGGCCCGTACGGCCATGGGGCACTGCGCGTTCAATAGCGCTGCGCACCCCTGCCAGGTTATCCGGAAGTTGCGCCGCTGTAAGGCTGGTTCGCACCGCCATCATGCCGCAGCCGATATCCACACCCACAGCTGCGGGAATTACCGCCCCCAGGGTAGGTACCACACTGCCAATCGTGGCGCCTTTGCCCAGGTGTACATCGGGCATCGCTGCCACCCATTTGTGGATAAAGGGCATCTGAGAAATATTTTTGAGCTGCGCCTTGGCTTCATCCTCAAAGGGCACTCCCAGGGTCCAGGACTTAATCGGCACCCCACCTGCCTGCATCACTTCATATGGCATTGGTTTCATCTTTAACTCCTTTTGAAACCGCGCTCGATGTTCTTACGCTTCATTTTTCTATTGATATAGCGAATTGAGTGCCAACTTTTTATCAAAGTTGGAAATTTTTTATAACTTGTTGTTTTTTATGGAATTTATTTTTAATACCAAAACTCTTGAGAGTTTTTTTGAAATAACAAAGCCATAAATATCTATCTTTTTTGATAGTAAAATAATATTTTAGATAGCATGAAGACAATTGCTATCAGTATTCTCGGTACCAGCAAAGATCGGCGCGGCAAAGGTGACAAGCGCTGGGACAAATGGCGCCCAAACATATCCATGTGCCAGCACGAAGACCTGCTTATCGACCGTCTGGAACTTCTGTTCGACAATCACTCAAAGAACCTGGCAGACCAGGTCACCGAAGATATTGCACGGGTCTCTCCAGAGACTGAAGTGGTCCACCACCGGGTGAACTTTAACGACCCTTGGGATTTCGAGAGCGTATACAGCAACCTGCTGGATTTCGCCCGCGCCTATAGCTTCAAGCCGGATGATGAGCAGTACCTGGTACATATCACCACGGGCACCCATGTGGCCCAGATCTGCCTATATCTATTAACAGAAGCGGGGTATTTCCCCGGGCGCCTGCTACAAACATCCCCGGCACGCAAGCACAGTGGTTTGCCGGGCGAGTACCAAATTATCGATTTGGATCTTTCCAAATACGATCAGATTGCCTCGCGATTCCAGAGGGAACACCAAGAGGGCACCACCTACCTGAAAGGTGGCATTGAAACTAATAATCTCGCTTTTAACCAGATGATCGAGCAGCTGGAGCAGGTCTCTATCCGCTCTGACGCCCCAATATTAATAACCGGCCCTACGGGGGCGGGTAAATCACAACTGGCCCAGCGTGTTTATGAGCTGCGCAAACAGCGCGGTAAGCTGGAAGGCGGGTTGGTAGCAGTAAACTGCGCCACTCTGCGCGGCGAAAATGCCATGTCCGCTCTGTTCGGCCACCGCAAAGGCGCCTTTACCGGTGCCACCGCACATCGTCCCGGGCTGTTGATGGAAGCTGATAAGGGCCTACTTTTTCTGGACGAGATCGGCGAGCTGGGACTGGACGAGCAAGCCATGCTGTTACGCGCTATAGAACACAAACGTTTTATGCCCTTTGGCTCAGACAAAGAGGTGAGCAGTCACTTCCAGCTGATCGCCGGTACTAACCGGGATCTTGTCCAGCACAGCCGCGAAGGTAAGTTTCGTGCGGACCTGCTTGCCCGAATTGACCTGTGGACTTACCGCCTGCCCTCCCTGCGTGAACGTATTGAAGACCTGGAACCCAATATCGACTTTGAGCTGGAGGCTTTTTCCAGAAAGTCTGGCCATTTGGTGAGCTTCAATAAAGCGGCACGGGAGAGGTATCTCAACTTTGGCCATTCAGGAGAGGCCAGCTGGTCCGCTAACTTTCGCGACCTTAACGCCAGTATCCTGCGCATGGGCACTCTCGCCGATGGTGGGCGTATTACCACTGAAGTGGTGGAAGAGGAAATCCAGCGACTGTGCTTAAAGTGGCAAGCCTCTACCAATGAGTCATCGCTACCCATTGCACGGATTGAAGCGCTACTGGGCCCCGGCAATATTGAACAGATGGATTACTACGAGCAGATCAAACTGGCAGGACTGATCCAGGTCTGTGAGGAATCCAGCTCCATGGCGGAAGCCGGGCGCCGGCTTTTTCAGATAAGCCGCACAGCTAAAAAATCCAACAACGATTCCCACCGGGTACGCCAGCTGCTGGAAAAATACGGGCTTAAGTTCGAGCAGCTGAATAAAGCCTAGAGCCCTGTTGGCACCATTTTGTTAATCTCACTCCAGAGCATCAATGATGGACCATGGAATGAGATACGCCTACTTAACCCCTCTTTTTCTTCTTCTCAGTGCCTGCGAGCCAACACAGTTTGCAGGCGGCACCGCCCTGCCAGATGGTTCTGTATACAAAGGTGACTTACAAGATGGCCTTTTCCATGGTCAGGGCCAGTTGCAATGGCCCGATGGTAATCACTATCGCGGGGAATTTCACAATGGTCGCATTAGCGGCCAGGGATTACTTACCAAAACAGATGGCTGTACTTATGAGGGTGAATTCCTCAATGGAGAACCACATGGCGAAGGCCGCTATACCTGTGGTGAAAATGAATGGTCGGGTCATTTCAATGATGGGGAGTTGCAAAGAGGCACAGCAAAATGGGATGGCAGAGAAACTTATAGTGGTGAGTTTCTGGATTACGGTCCACACGGTGAAGGTGAGCTGACCACTGAAGATGGCAGTCAATATAAAGGTACTTTCGAGCAGGGAATGTTTCTACGCGGAGACTACTCAGATAACAAAGGCTACAGATACAAAGGCGACTTCGAATACGGCTTTTACTCTGGCGCTGGTGAATTGACCCAACCTGATGGGACCACTATTCGCGCCAACTTTCGCTACGGAGAGGCGGATGGAGAAGGCCAGCGTGTGAGCATTGATGGCGAGGGAAATACTATTGAAGAGTCCGGCTATTTTGCGAAGGGCATCTATTTTCCCAGTGAGGCGGCCTGGCGTACACAACAAGAAATTCCTGCAGCCGAGGCGGAAACACGCCTTTACAGCGAGAGTGATCGCTTACAAAGCGCTATTGATGCACTGGCACCGCAGAGGCCTGGTGTACGCGATGTGTACACGCTGTTAGTAGGCGGTGATGGCACCTCTCCGGTATTTGCCAGAGAATTGGATTGGGTGTCAGAACGCCTTGATAAGGCCTTTGGTATTGATGAACGTGTACTGCGCCTCAGTAACGGTGGCGGCTACAGTTTTCCTCTCGCCACCCGCACCAGTATCCAAGAAAGTCTCAATGCCCTGGATCAGTTACTGGACCCACAGGAAGACCTACTGTTAGTGCACCTTGTCAGCCACGGTGCACGCAATGGCGACTTAACAATTGCTGAGGGTAAAATGCCACTAAAGGATCTCTCTGTGGCAGACGGAAAAAAATGGCTGGATAACCTTAATGCAAGATACCAGTGGATAGTAATTTCAGCCTGCTATTCCGGCCAGTGGATTGAGCCTTTGAGCACCCCAAATCGTATCGTATTTACCTCCGCTGCCGATAACAGAACCTCTTTTGGTTGCAGCGACGACTCCCAGCGCACCTGGTTCAGTTCTGCACTCTATGGCGATGCTCTACAGCAGGGAATAAAAGACCCCAAGGTTTGGTTTAGCACGGCGAATAAAAAGGTCACTGAAATGGAAAAGGAACAGGGGATAGAAAAAGATTCCCATTCCCTACCACAGCATTCCATTGGGGAAAATTTCCTAACATGGTGGAAGAAAAATAAAGAAGGTTATTGAAAGTTAAGCCTTAGCAACATGCGATAGGAGGTATTCTCTTGGAGTTCGCAAGCTTCTCTATTGAATTATTGTCTATTTTGTTTTTTATTGCCGTAATAGCCGGCCTACTCGATACATTGGCAGGTGGTGGCGGCCTGATAACAGTACCGGCCTTAATTCTGAGTGGTGTACCGCCCTTAACCGCACTAGGCACCAATAAATTGCAAGGCAGTATCGGTACAGCAACTGCAACTTATATGATGATTAAGAGCAGTAAAATAAGCTGGAGTGGGATTAAGAGCTTAATGCTACCGGCTTTTATTGGTGCGGCTATTGGAACAATAGCAGTACAATTTATTAACACTGACATCTTGTCATATATAATTCCTGTAGTGCTTTTATTTATTGCCGTTTATTTCCTAATTTCCCCGTCATTGACTCAGAATAATGAGGAGCCAAAATTATCCAGCAGAAAATATAAATATGGGGTAATTCCATTGATTGGGTACTACGATGGCATGTTCGGACCTGGAACAGGGTCATTTTTCACCCTGTCAGGTATAGCTTGCCGGGGACAAGATATATTGACATCTACTGCGATGGCAAAACCTCTAAACTTCTCCACCAATTTAGCCTCTTTAATTATATTTTTACTTGCCGGACATATTGCGTGGATAGTAGGCATCCTAATGATGATTGGACAAATCATAGGTGCGTGGATAGGGTCACACTGCCTATTTAAAATTAATCCTACCTACCTGAGAGGAGTAGTCGTTTTTATGTGTAGCGGGATGCTAATAAAGTACGCCCACTCCATGGGGTGGATAGACTTTATGTGAACTATTAGCGTGAATAGGAAATTAGCCAGAAGCGCATCTGTTTTCTCATTTGCAATCCCGCTTTAGCAATTGAGAGCGGGATTGCAAAACGATATTTTAAGAAGATTTCTGCTCCTCTATAAAACCTTGCATCTGCTCTTCCAACATGGAGAGAGGTAAGGCTCCATTTTTTAACAGCGCATCGTGGAAGACACGTAAGTCAAACCGATCACCAAGCTCTTTTTCCGCCTGCGCACGCAGCTGGCGGATCTTAATTTCTCCCATTTTGTAAGAGAGGGCTTGGCCCGGCCAGGAAATATAACGATCCACTTCTGCACGCACATTCGCGGGAGAAAGTGAAGTATTGCTGGATAGAAAATCGAGCGCTTGCTGACGGGTCCAGCCCTGGGAGTGGATGCCGGTATCAATTACCAGGCGTGCCGCACGCCACATTTCATAGCTGAGACGCCCAAAATGCTCATAAGGCGTAGTGTACAGGCCCATTTCTTTGCCGAGACGCTCGGAGTAAAGTGCCCAACCCTCCCCAAAAGCACTCAAATAAAGATTCCGTCGAAAGTCCGGCACATTTTCAAGCTCCTGGGACAGGGCATTCTGCAGATGGTGGCCAGGCACCGCCTCATGCAGGGTCAAAGCGGGTAACTCGTACAGAGGGCGCTGATCCAAGCCGTAAGTATTCAACCAGTAAGCTCCACCGCGGGTACCACCAATAGCGGCAGGATTATAGGAAGCCGTGGTGTAGTTGGGCGCGATCTCGCTAGGTACCGGAACCACTCCGTAAGGAGTGCGTGGCAGCAGGTTAAAGAACTCTGGCAGCAGGTAATCGATGCGCTTGGAGATATAGGCAGTCTCTTTAAGTAACTCTTCCGGAGTCTGAGCATAGAATTGCGGGTCGGTGCGCAGGAAATGGGTAAACTCTTCAAAAGTCCCTTTAAAGCCGGACTCCTTAATCAGCTCCTCCATCTCTGCACGGATACGCTTGACTTCAGCAAGGCCGGTTCGATGGATCTCTAACGGGTCCATATCCAGAGTCACATAGTTACGGATATTGTGGCGATAATAGTCACTACCTCCGCGCATTTTCTCGGCACCGATAGTTTCGCTGGCAGCTTTGAGATAATCTCCCTCAAGGAAGTTTGCCACCCGAGCAAAGGCTGGAATAGCTACCTGTTCAATTGCCGCTTTTCCAGTTTCACGCAGACGTTGCTGCTCTGCAGGGGGAATTGATATAGGCATCTCAACAAAAGGTTTGTACAAGCTGCTCTTAGTGGGATCCTTATAAACTTGAGCTCGCACGGTGGGGGCTATGCCCTGCACCACTATTTTGGGCAAGACAAAACCTGTGCGAACTCCTTCACGCATATTGGCAATATTCTCATCGAAATACCGGCCAAAGTCCCGGATGCGGGCGATATAGTCCTCATAATCGCCAACACGGGTCATCGCCAAACCACTATTGGCATCCAGGGCAGCGCTATAAAAACTGTAAAAAGTATTGAGGGGCACCCGCTCCAGGAACAATTCATTGGCTTCAATAGAGTTTTCCAAAACCCAGGCGAGTAACTCGCGATTAACCCTATCCGAATCGTTCAATTCATTGGTGTCCACCGCTTGCAGACGCCGGAGCAATTCCTCTTCGGCTTTGAGTCGACGTGCCCTGTCCTCGGCAGCCACCCCCGGTAATTGGCGATTATAGTCCGACACACCCATACGACCCGCAGTAATCGGGTCCTCACGCAGACTGTATTGCCAGTGGTCTTCAATCACACCCTGGAGCTGTTCTGTTGCTGTTAGGGACCAAGATACGGGGGTTAGTACACAAGTAGCCAAGATAACACCAGATACCCGCTTAATGTGTTTTGCCAGGGCCTTGCCGGATTTCACGCTGCTCTCCATTAAATCGCTCGGTTTTTAGTTATCAGAATTAGATCGACCAACCTTAACATGGGTTGCCCTCTGCGAGATTGCTTTCTATGCCCCATGAACCAAGAAAGGTTGTGATTTATGGAAAGTTGATTACATGAAAAGGTGCAAAGTGAAATCATTGTGGGAACCGTTATGCCTACGGCCCCACAATATACGCAGCTAGTCCCTCGCTCTTGTAAGATCTAATAGCAGAGCTACCCTTCAGGAACATGAAGTACGTGAGCTGATACCAGAAGACTGAGTAAACCCTGCATTTCCACAATAACCAACGCACTTAGTGATAGTTGCGGAAGTCTCCTACCTGAACACAACATTCAAATTGACATGGGCTTAGTTGCATATTTGAATTATTACAATCCTATTTTTTCCTTTCTCCCCACACCAAGGCCACTATATGGCTGAGGAAGCCTAAAATTAACTGGGTACCATTTTAAATTGACTGGTTGTGCTTTTGTCACAATGTCTAAAAATGGCTTAGATTCAATCGCTTTGTCCCGCTCAATTTTCCTAAGAGCTTCTTGATATTGAGACGAATCTTTCGGTATTCTTCTAATTCTCAGTATTTTAAGTATCGGATCTTCTTTTGGCTGAAGGCCACCATCATATATGCCACCAAATTCAATGTCTTTTGTTTTGATTGGTGTAAAATAGCTATATTCGACTCCATTCTTCACGATCATTGCTAAAACTTTCATGTCAGGGCTCATGGCAAACTTTACTTGATGTTGCCTAAAAAGATCGAAAGCAGTCTTAGTTGGTGCACTGGGTATCTCGAGCCTTCTATAAACCTCTTTCAACGCTTCTTTGCCATCTTCCCAGCCAAATACAGCCATGTCAGGTGAGGTATATCGAGTTTGCTGACCGGCATAGCACTCATTACCAGGTCCAGCCCACGAAAGAAGACCAGCAGTATTAGCTTTTACATGAACGGTAAGTAACCCCGGATCTAAGGCAAAGCCACGCATCATAGCCACGCCCCTGTAATAAAGCCATTTTTCATCCATATTTGGACATTGGCAGCCCATTACGCCATTGACCTTTTTTTTACAATCGAGAAATCCTTTGAAGCCGCCCTTATGGGCATTTAAA
Source organism: Microbulbifer variabilis (assembly GCF_052468405.1). Taxonomy (NCBI): domain Bacteria; kingdom Pseudomonadati; phylum Pseudomonadota; class Gammaproteobacteria; order Cellvibrionales; family Microbulbiferaceae; genus Microbulbifer; species Microbulbifer variabilis. The sequence continues at coordinate 4,358,248 of NZ_CP174343.1, read as the reverse complement.
CCTAATTTAGGAACCAACCCTCCAGCATTAATAACATCTTGTTTTGAACGAGTCAGCTCGCCTCGTCTACCTGTTAACATTGGCATGTTTTCTCTCCATAACTTATGGTCAATTTTATAGTGAAAATTATCAATATTTAGCTGATTAAATTCGACTAATCTATTGGGCATTCAGAGCCATCCGCTTTGACAACTCCACAAAAAATCAACCAATTCAACAAGTTAAATCATATTGAAGCAGAAAATTTTCAACTTCAACAGGGAATAAAAAAGCTTTTTAAATCGACTCTGGCACTATTTTTTCACGCCGCATAAACAGTTATTTGAAGGGGATTATTGAGAGACACTGACCAAATTTCGTTGATTAAAGATGAGTTTTTCTATTACCCAATATAAAAAGGTAGCTAACCTCTAAAGCCACTCAATAAAGAAATTTAACTGATCAGATATTCCTTCGGAATTACCATGCCCTCTAAGAATCTATAGTTCTTTTATTTGATATAAAACTATGAATAACATGTAACACAAATCTCTATAGATTTTTTTTTGTAAATCTACAGAAAATTATTTTTCTGAAAATTTGGGTCTACGCTAACAAGAGATTGCTAAACCGATAAGGAATCATCAACAAACACATTTAGACAAGCGGGGCTAACAATGAGAAAAATATCACTATCAAGTATTGCATACTCAACCTGCCCACAGTTGGCACACTTAAGCGTACTTGAGATTTATCCCGTAAGGTTCCAGCTTTATCATACTCCGTAAAACTATTGGAGAAAAAGGAGATCCCCAGTGAAAAATCTTTGTGTCGCAGCGGTGCAAATGGTAAGCGGCGAAAGCGTTACAGAGAATCTTTCACAGGCCTACAAGCTGCTTAAGGAAGCCGCCGGACGAGGCGCGAAACTAATACTGCTACCGGAAAACTTTGCACATTTTTCGGATAAAGGTAGTTTTTCCGTGGCCGAACCATTTTGCATTTCTGGTAAAACCAATTCAGATAGACAACCCATTCAACACGCGCTTGCGAGTTGGGCAGAGGAGCTGGGTATCTGGCTGGTCGCTGGTTCGATACCCTTACTGGAGCGAGCCGACGGTAGCCCTACCGAGGGAAAGCGCAGCCGCTCAGCGTGCCTGATATTCGGCGATCGAGGCACTTTAATGGCTCGCTATGACAAAATACATTTATTTGATGTGGAAGTTGAGGACGCTACCGGCAGCTATCGTGAATCCGCCAGTATTGAACCCGGCAACGAGCCCTGTGTGGCGACATCGCCCTGGGGTGCCCTGGGGCTCAGTATCTGTTTTGATTTGCGCTTTCCCGAACTCTACCGCCAGCTGGCCATAGCCGGTGCTGAGATTTTTTTGGTGCCAGCAGCATTTACCCACACCACAGGGCGGGCACACTGGATGACCCTACTGCAAGCCCGTGCGATCGAGAACGGCTGCTTTGTAATTGCAGCCAATCAGGGGGGGATCCACTCGGAGAAAAGACGTACCTGGGGACATTCAGCGATTATCGATCCCTGGGGTGAAATCCTGGCCGGAGCCGGCGAGGGTGAAGCAGTCATCACTGCCACGTTGGAAGCTGAAAAGCTGACCAATATACGGCGGCAAATGCCATTACTTTCCATGCGCCAACTTGGAATATAAATAATAAAAAAGGGGCCCCATCGGGTACCCCTTTCTATGGTATAAGCCGTCGCAAAAAAATGGTATTAAACCTTCTCCACTGTCTGCTCAATACGACCAAAAATTGACTGGCCTTTATCATCGAGCATTTCGATAGCAATGCTATTGCCAAAGTCCATAAACGGCGTGCTCGCTGAGCCATTCTGGATGGTCTCAATCATACGGATCTCTGCAATGCAGCTGTAGCCGACTCCACCCTCTGCGACAGGCTTACCAGGGCCACCATCCAACTTATTGGATACAGTACCGGAACCAATAATGGTGCCCGCACAAAGTGGGCGGGTTCTGGCTGCATGGGCAACCAGCTGGCCAAAGTGGAACGTCATATCCACTCCGGCATTGGGCTCACCAAACTTCTCGCCATTCAGGTGGGAAACCAGTGGCAAGTGCAGTTTGCCTTCACGCCAGTTTTCACCCAGCTGCTCTGGAGTCACGCATACCGGTGAGAAAGCACTGGAGGGTTTGGATTGGTAGAAGCCAAACCCCTTAGCCAATTCCGCAGGAATCAAACCACGCAGGGAAACATCGTTCACCAGCATTATCAGTTTGATGTGGGACAGCGCATCCTCGGCGGACACCCCCATAGGCACATCGTCGGTAATCACGGCGATTTCTGCTTCGAAGTCGATGCCAAAGCCATTGCTTTGCGGCATCTTCACCGGCTCGCGCGGAGCCAGGAAGGTATCGGAACCGCCCTGATACATGAGCGGATCACTGTAAAAGCTCTCCGGTACCTCTGCACCGCGGGCTTTACGCACCAGCTCAACATGATTCACGTAAGCGCTGCCATCGGCCCAATGATAAGCGCGTGGTAGAGGTGAAGCGCACAGGGCTTGATCAAATGTCTCCCCCTGGATCTCACCGTTTTGCAGGCGCTCGTGCAGTTTCTCCAGCTCACCACTGACTGATGCCCAGTTGTCCAACGCACTCTGCATGGTTGGGGCAATATCGCCGGCCGGCACCATGCGGGTAAGATCGTCGCTGACAACAACCAGTTGACCATCGCGGCCGGATTTAAGGCTGGCTAACTTCACTGTGCCTCCCCTTCAGTTTTTTCCACAAATTCTTCTTCCCCATGCATCCAGGCGGCATGCCTTGGGGCTTTTTTCGTACGAGACCACTCTTCCAACATATCCTCAGCAACCCGCTTCAGTTCCTTGTGCATACCAGGCTTGGCGGTATTGGCGGCCAGCTCGATACGGTGGCCGTTGGGATCAAAGAAATAGATCGACTGGAAAATAGTGTGATCGGTAGGGCCGAGCACGTCGACCCCGGCCGCTTCCAGCTTTTCTTTGGTCGCTAGCATCTCTTCCATGGATTCCACTTCGAAAGCGATATGCTGCACCCACTTGGGGGTATTTTCATCGCGCCCCATCTCTGGAGAGTTGGGGATTTCGAAGAAGGCAAGCACATTCCCCATACCCGCATCCATAAAGACATGCATGTAAGGGTCCGGCTCACCGGTTGAGGGTACCTCGTTTTCGGCAATGGCCAGCTGGAAGTCCATACCGAGAAGGTCGCGGTAGAATTCCACGGTCTCCTTGGCGTCCCTGCAGCGATACGCCACGTGGTGAATGCGCTTAATACCCATTGAAGCCTCCGTTTTTTATTCCTTTTCTTTAATGACGCCGCGCTTGAGCTGGTCGCGCTCAATGGATTCGAACAGGGCCTTAAAGTTACCCTCTCCAAATCCTTCGTCTTCCTTGCGCTGGATAAACTCGAAAAATACGGGGCCTAGCATATTGGCGGAGAAGATCTGCAGCAGCAGGCGCGGCTGTCCGCCTTCGGTAGTGCCATCGAGCAGGATGCCGCGGCTTTGGAATTCTTCGGTGGGCTCACCGTGGCCGGGCAGGCGCTCTTCCAGCATTTCATAGTAAGTGTCCGGCGGCGGAGTCATAAACTCCATACCGCGCTCTTTCAGGCGATCCCAACAGGCAATCAAGTCGTCACAGGCGAAGGCGATATGCTGGATACCCTCACCGTTGTACTTCATCAGGAATTCTTCGATCTGGCCACCGCCACCGGCCGCTTCTTCGTTCAGCGGGATACGGATCTTGCCATCGGGCGCGGTCATAGCCTTGGACAGCAGGCCGGTGTACTCGCCTTTGATATCGAAGTAGCGGATCTCGCGGAAATTAAACAGGTCTTCGTAGTACTTGGCCCAATAGTCCATACGACCGCGATATACGTTGTGGGTCAGGTGGTCCAGGGTATGGAAACCACAGCCTTCAGGGCGGCGATCGACGCCCTCTTCCCAATTAAAGTCGATATCGTAAATGGATTCGCCATCTTCGTAGCGGTCGATCAAATACAGGGTAGCGCCGCCAATTCCCTTAATCGCGGGTAAGTGCAACTCCATCGGGCCGGTATTCACCTGTACAGGTTGTGCACCTTTACGCAGGGCCTCTTCATAGGCGAACTTTGCGTCTTTCACACGGAAAGCCAGGCCACAAGCGGAGGGGCCGTGCTCCTGGGCATAGTAATAGGCGTGGCTGTTGGGCTCGTAGTTAGTGATAAAGTTAATATCACCCTGGCGCCATAGCTCAACATCCTTGGAGCGGTGGCGGGCGACTTTCTCAAAGCCCATGGCAGTAAATACGGTTTCAAGGATACCTTTTTCTGGCGCAGTAAACTCTACGAATTCGAAGCCGTTAAGACCCATCGGGTTTTCAAATAAGTCCGCCATGCGGTCCTCCATTTCTTATCATCGCAGCGCCTTTGATGGGGGCTGCGGATTGTGGATTTAAAGCGCAAACGAAGTTAGTTGCAGATGTAACTAATGTCAAGGGCCCCTGTTATTGGACCCTACAGCGGTTACCAAGAGGTTAATTTCAGTCACAGAGATTTGTTCAGATGGAGAGTTAAATAAAAGACAGGAAATGACCCATCAGGGAAAGATAATGGGGAAATGTATTGAGCGGATGGAATTCGGGTGTGGCCTTAGCCTATGAGCCTCTAACCACACCCGATATCACTAGCGCTCCTTACGGGCACACTTACCATTATCAGTGCGGCACATATGGTCTTTGTGAAACTTGCCGCTCATCTGGTCACATTGAGACTTGGTGACATCACCCGCGCAGGCGCTCTCTGCGTGCTGGCAACATCCAGTCTCCATGGTCGCCATCCCTTTCTTGTCCATCTCCTCTTCCTTTTTGCGATGTTCGCAAGCGGACAGGGTCAGCACCAGCGCCGCGGCCAGTATTCCAATTGAAGCTTTGAGTTGCATATAGGCCTCCTAGATACCCGGCGAGTGGCCGGTGACATGGATATCGCGGAATCTGCCGCGCATTGCTTTGTGCGACCCGCGTAGATTTACCCGACATCTCCACCAGCTGAACGAGGCGCCGCGCCAAAGTGCGCTGCCCATAGGTCACCCCGCAGATTTACCGGGCCATGCATTGACTGTAGTTCACACTGGCAGCAGAACCGTCTGACTGGCGGGACATTTACGTTTATTTTCACTTATCGCGCCGTTGATCGGGGTAACACCCTGTTTGTAGCGCAGAGAGCCGGTACAATCGCCACCCGTTTGTCGGGCAATGCCCCAATCTGAATGCCCACTATTGAGGATCGCCTATGCTTCTTGCCGCTCTCGCCATTATCGCCGGTTTTGTTGTGCTGGTTTGGAGTGCTGACCGCTTTGTAGAAGGCGCTGCAGCCACTGCCAAACATGCCGGAATGCCCACACTATTGATCGGCATGGTGATCGTTGGCTTCGGTACCTCCGCACCAGAGATGGTGGTTTCCGCTATTGCCGCCTTGGACGGCAGCCCCGGTCTCGCCTTGGGTAATGCCTACGGTTCCAATATTGCCAATACCGGCCTGATCCTCGGCCTGAGTGCACTCATTATTCCCCTTACGGTGCACTCAAAAATCGTACGCAAGGAACTGCCGCTATTGCTGGCAATTACCTTATTAGGTGGCGCATTCCTGTGGAATGGCAAACTGGAGCGCTGGGAAGCCGTTATTCTGCTTATGGGCTTCTTCGCCCTCATCGGCTGGAGTGTTTTCTCGGCCTTGCGTAACAAGGGCGATCAATTAGAAGGCGAAGTAGCTGGCGAACTGGAGGAGCACTCCATGCCCCTCGGCCGGGCTATTTTCTGGGTGGTGGCCGGCCTAGCCTTATTGATTATCAGTTCCCGCATGCTGGTATGGGGCGCGGTTACGATTGCTGAATCCCTCGGAGTCAGCGACCTGGTTATCGGTCTTACTATCGTTGCTCTCGGCACTTCCCTGCCAGAGCTGGCCGCTACCATAGTTGCGGCACGCAAAGGCGAGCACGATATCGCTATCGGCAATGTGGTCGGCTCCAATATGTTTAACCTGCTCGCAGTCGTGGGTATCGCCGGAACCATTGCACCTATGTCGAGCGTACCCCCTGAAGTCTTGTCCAGGGACTGGCCCATGGTGATTGGCCTCACCATTGCTTTATTTATATTCGCCTACGGCTTCCGCGGCCAGGGACGTATCAATCGGTGGGAAGGCGCCGCACTATTGACGGCCTACCTTGTCTACACTGGTTACCTGACTGTTACTATCACGAAGGCCGCACTCTAGTCAGATCCGGGGCGGTTCCAGCCGCCCTGTTCCCCGCCTCAATTCGCCATAATTTGCCCTCCCAGCGCCCATTTTTTTGAGCCAAAGCCAGCTAGTATTGGCGCACCTTCAACAGGAAATACGGAGACAATTTTATGGGGCGGGGTCCTATCATCAAAATTGGAGTACTGACTTCTCTTCTCGGATTTGGGGTGATTTATCTACTCAATGCTTCCTGGCTGGCACCGGCTCCCCAGGGGGACCCCATCCTGATTTCCCATCGTGGAGTCTACCAAACCTACAATCGCGATAACCTGGGACGTGACGATTGCACAGCTATTCGTATATTCCGACCTGAACACAGCTACCTGGAAAACACTATACCCTCCATGGAGGCTGCCTTTGCTCACGGTGCAAATATTGTTGAACTAGACATTCACCCCACCACTGATGGTGAGTTTGCCGTTTTTCATGACTGGACCCTGGATTGCCGTACAGATGGAAAAGGCGTTACTCGGGAACATTCCCTCGCAGACTTAAAGAAGCTCGATATTGGCTACGGCTATACCTTCGATGGTGGTGAAACTTTTCCCTTTCGCGGCCAAGGTATTGGACAGCTACCTACTTTAAAGGAGGTTCTGCAACACTTCCCGAATCGACAATTTCTTATCAATATAAAAAGCAATGACCCAACGGAAGCAGACCGACTGGATGCCTATCTACGCCAGCACCAATTACTCACTGACTCCCGCCTGATGGTTTATGGGGGTACCCGCCCAATAGAAAGGATCCGGGAATTACGACCAAACGCACTAGCCTTCAGCAAGACCAGTGCAAAGAAATGTGCACTGCAATATGTGCTTATTGGTTGGAGTGGCTACATGCCTGATGCCTGCCGCAACAGCATAGTGGTTGCCCCCAACACTTGGAAATGGGCCCTTTGGGGCTGGCCCAATCGCTATTCTGCGCGGGTAGCTCAGGTGGGAAGCTTGGTTATGGCGGTAAATCACCAAGGTGGCAAGCGGGGCCTTGCCGGTATCTATGAACCGGAGGAGTTAGACTACTTGCCACAAGATTACAGTGGGGCCATTTGGATTGAAAAAATTGAGGTTATAGGTCCACACATGCGATCAGTGCGCTAGATATTATTTACGCCTGTGGCGCGCCTCTAGCCGCGCCAAGTGTGCCTGTAACCTCTCAATTTCCTCTAGTAATTCGATAGCCAGAGCCGCACCGGCCAAATTGACACCTAAATCACGCTCCAGGGTATATGCCCGCCGAACTCGGCGCACGCAGATACCACTGAAGCGCCACTGTGGTTCCCGGTGGCGGGGTTCGATTACACCCTCCTCCACCAGGGCAATTATTCGCTCTGCAGGAACTCCACAAGCCCGGCACAATTCGCTCAGGCTTAGCTCACTATCTTCATCCAAGAGGATGCCGGTCACCCGCTCAAGTTTTTTGATCCTCACTCCCAACCCCCCATAGACTTACGCGGGTTATATTCAAACGCTTCGCTGAATTTATGGTAAGCATCGCGCTGTGCATCTGTAGACGCCGACGGTGTTACCGTCTGCAACACAACATACATGTCCCCCGGCTGTTTGGCGGGAATGCCGCGGCCTTTAAGGCGAAGCTTTTTGCCATTTTCACTGTTAGCTGGAATTGTCAGCTTGATCGCCCCCTCTGGTGTTGGCACCTGTACCTTAGCGCCCAATGCGATTTCCCAAGGTGCAAGAGGCAGTTCCAAGTAGACGGTCTTAGCCTCAATACGATAAAGAGGGTGGGGATTAAAGTTGATCTCCAGATACAGATCGCCCGGCTTCCCCTCACCAATACCCGGTTCACCTTGTCCTGCCAGTCTTATTTGCTGCCCCTCAGTAATACCCTTAGGAATTTTTACGTTGAGGGTACGCTCCTGCATATGCGGGCGCCCATCCGCACCCAATACCGAGTGCTTCAGAGTGATCTGGCGGGTGGCACCGCGGTAGCTATCCTCCAGGTCTATGGCAATTCGCGCATAGGTATTTTCTCCCTGGGCACTAAATTGGCGCCTCTGCCTGCCACCGTAACCCTGGCTGAATCCACCCCGGCCAAAAAGACTTTCGAAGAAGTCACTAAAAGCCTCTGGGTCAGCATTGGTATAACCACCACCATGAAACTCAAATCCCTGATCCCAATTTGGAGGCGGCCGAAAGTCCTGTCCAGACTGATAACCGGCGCCTAGCTGATCATAGGCTGCACGCTTTTCGGGGTCTTTAAGCACCTCATAGGCCTCATTTACCTCCTTGAAATGCTCTTCTGCACCCTCCTCGTTACTGACATCCGGGTGATATTTACGTGCCAGCTTTCGATAGGCACGTTTAATCTCCGCCTGATCAGCGTTTCGCTCCAGACCGAGAATCTTGTAATAGTCCTTGTATTCCATGGCTTTAATAAAAGCCGATGATGAGAGGGTTCGCCATGTAATTGAAGCGAGAAAATTGGCGTGAGTATTATCTGATTAAGCAGATGTCCACTGATAGATAGAAGCGCCGATAGAACAATCGGCGCCAAATTACTAACTTAAATTACTAACTTAATGTCCAGTTTCGTAAAACATTGAGCCTTCCAAGTATTCAATACTTCCATCAACATAATGTATATAGACTTCAGCTTGGTTAGGCGAATAAGCCCTTACTGTCACGGAACAGTATAAGCCCGAGCTGCAACCTTTCACCCAATTAATACGATCGATAGACTTGGTGATATTAGTAATTTCCCAGCTTCCCGAAGTTGAATTCCCAAAACTGAAATCGAGACCACCACAGCGGTTCGTGCCATTACCAAATACACTTCCTCCAGCTTTCACATTAAGGTTGCACACCAGATCTGCAGAAAATGCAGGGAATGCAGTAAAAGAACAAACAATTAAAGAAACCGCTAAGAATAATTTTTTAATAGTCATCTTCCTAACTCAATTATTTTTTTATATGTTAATTGTCACAGTTAAACAAATTAGCGACCTAAATTAGATTAACATCAAGATTTTAATTTTCAAAGACGCCTACAAAATCCTCTCGAAAAAAAATGAGAACAAATTATCAATTTCATACAAATATTTTTTACTATTAAAACATTGATTTAGAAAATCCAGAGACGGATGATTTAGGTGACAATGAGGCTTTCCTCGATTAAATAAGGAAAACAATTCCCATTCTTAGATAGCCTATCGTCTCGTTTAGAAATGAAGAAATTCAATCACAAAAATGTAGGCAGCTTCTATATCATAATTAAAGCGATCTTATAATCGATTTTAGTGATTCTTAATGCCATCAAGAAGCGAGCCAACAACAGTCAACTTGAATAACAATTGGGTAGCAATTATTTAGCTAAAGGGGACAGGAGTGAATCTTGCCCCCAGATCAATAACACTATAAAAACTGGCAACTAGCGCTCGGCAGAATAAGGGTCTTCCGCTATCAAATAGGCAAGCATATCCGCTTTCTGTTCTTGGGAGTGCAACCACTCACGGACCTCTTTTACTTTCTCATATAGCTCTTCGCCAAATCTGCTCCGATAAACTTCAGAAAAAGTCTCTTGTGCTTTAGTATCCCTAACCTTTTTCTGCCACTCATGAGTGACTAGAGAGTTCAGAGAAGCAGCAAGCCCCTCAGCCTTCAGAAGCTCCCACTCTCCCTTATCCAGCCAAATACCACCAATTGCCGGGCTATAATCTAAACGGTGTTCACTGCCTGCAGTAATTTTTAACTTCTGCATGATCATGCCTGTTACCGGACATAAAATAGCTTTCTTGGTATCTTCTGCCACCACTTCATTCAGCACATCTAAGTTATCTGAAAAATGATTTTCGGGGGTTTTTCTTTTCCAAGTCAGATAGTCTTCAACCAGAATCCAGTTTCCCCCGCAGCTAGAGCAGGTATGTGCACGAAACAACTCCTCAATAACAACTGGTTTGAGCACACCTTTTTTACAACTGGTACAGCGTTTCATAATTTCCTTTCCCTAAGAAAATAACCCAGGTCTTTTTTAAAGACCTGGGTTGATAAATTAGAGTTTTTATCAGTTGAATAACTTGTAAATAAAGCCTGAATAACATTTATCTACAAAATCTGAAAAATATTAAACCTCAGTCTCAACGGGGTTGCTTAAGTTACCTACACCCGCTTCTTTCAAGAGAGAATCCACTAAAGGGGCCATCGCTCGGTGCTTCAGAGCGCTACCGACTAAAGCTTCCGGCAGGCTTTGGCCTTTAGCTTCCGATTCTCCATCCAGAATTCCACTGGACGCACGACCTTCCACACCATTTAAACCTTCAACAGAAATAATTTTCATTCCCTCAATACTTTCCATCGGTTTAACACTCTCACGGATAATATTGGGCAGATTCTCATGCAGGCTCAGCACCTTCTTGAGTGCAATCTGAGCTTCATTGAGACTGTTGTATGCCTCGTTCATCAGACGCTGACCTTCAGCATCCACCGCATATTTCTCACGATCTGCTTCAACCTTAATACGAATTGCCTCTGCCTCTGCAGAAGCCTGCAGGCGAAGTGCTTCGGCTTTATCTTCTGCAGCTGACTTCTCCGCTTCGGCCATTACTTTAATACCGGTAGCCTGACGCTCAGCCACTTTCTGGGCTTCGATAATCTCGATACGTTTATCACGCTCTGCCACTTCCACGTCCTTGGCGGTGCGCACCTGCTCTTCTGCTTTTACCGCTTCAGCCAGTGCAACGTTGGCCTGCTGGTCTGCCTGGGACTGCTCTTTGGATTTTTCCGCAACAGCAATTGCCCGCTCTTGCTCCGCAATTTCTACAGATTTCTCTTTGGAGATACGCTGCTCATCAAGGATACGTTCACGTTCAATTTCCTGTTCCTTTAGGCGACGTTCCTTTTCAATCTCCAACAATTTTGTAGCCTGCTCTGCAGCAATCTGGGACTGGCTAACCTCACGCTGAGCTTCGATCTCCGCCTGACGTGCGCCTCTCTCTTGTGCAGCCAATTCACGGGCGATATCTGCTTTTTGTGCTGCTTCACGATTTTCCAACTCACGCTGCTGCTCCAAGTGTGCGTAGCGTTTTTCTTTATCGATCTCCAGTTTCTGACGCTCTGCCTCGAGATTTTTCTTCTCGATCTGTACCATAGTCTCTTGCTCAACGTCGTTAACTTCTTTACGACGCGCTTCAATAGAACGGGTCATGCTGGCAAGGCCTTCAGCATCGAAGACATTATCCTGGTTAAAAAACTCTTTGTGAGTCTGGTCCAGGCCGGTCAAAGAAACAGACTCCAGTTCCAGTCCGTTTTTCAACAGATCCTCAGATACCACCTGTTGTACTTTTTGTACAAACTGGCTGCGTTGTTCATGCAACTCCGCCATTTCCATTTCAGCGGCCACAGAGCGCAACGCATCGACAAACTTGCCCTCAATCATTTCCTTCAAGGCTTCGGGGTCCAAAGTACGCAGGCCTAAAGTTTGTGCCGCGTTGGCTATCGCCTCGACATCGGGCTTTACACGCAAATAGAACTCAGCGAGCACATCGACGCGCATACGGTCCTTGGTAATTAGCGCCTGATGCTCTTTGCGGGATACCGCAAGACGTAAGGTATTCATATTTACCGGAATAATTTCATGTAAAACCGGTAATACCAATGCACCGCCATTCATGATGACTTTTTGCCCGCCCATGCCGGTACGTACAAACGAACGTTCTTTAGAGGCACGGGTATAAAGCCGCGCGAAAATGGTACCGATTACAATCAGGCCAACCAGTATTGCACCGGCAATAAATACTACAATGGGTAGGTTTCCTATCACTTCTAGATTCTCCAGTTAATTACTTTCCATCAGGTGCTCGCTGGTTGGACGAGTCACACGGAAATGCACACCCAACTCCTCTACCAGTAACACCTTTTCCCCCTGGTTAAAAGTTTCACTCTCATCAGGCTCCACCATCACATAGTGCGTGGTGCCATATTCATCGTTAAAGCGTGCTTCTGCGGGTGATCCTGCCTCGGCTTTACCGACAGTAATTACCGCGACTCTGCCAATAAAGGAGTTTCTTCTCACCGCTTCAGACTCATCACCGACAGCGAAACGCCGCAGTAAATTACCAACAAAGCGCACCTGTGGCAGCGCCAGGAAAAAAACTACCAGGGCCAACAGGCCGCCCGGTAATAACAGACCCAAAGTAGACTCAACAAACACCTGGATCAGTAAACCGGTAACACCAAAGCCAACCAAGAATGCCACTAAAAGAATCAGTGCTGGTACTTCGCCAAAGCGCAACCAGCCCAAAACTTTAGTCAATCCACCTGTTGCACCACCATCCGGCCCATCGATATCAATATCCGGCAGCATGTTATCGAGTAGATCTGAAATACCAACACCAATCAATGTCATCACACCTTCAAGAAGCGCTATCATAAACATTAAAATTAGCGCACCAGTGAAGATCAGGTTTTGATCTTGCAACAAGAATATCATCAGCCCCCCGACTTAATTTTGGCTAAACGTTCTTTCACACGATTCTTTCGTGCAAACTCCTCAAGCTCTGCTAACTTGCTGGCATCTATTTCGGAATCAAATGTCGATATAGCTGTACTATCTATTGCTCGATTAAATGCATCTGTAGCTTGTTCTACCTGGGCTTTCGAATTTCTATCCCTACCATATTCATCAGCAACAACGCTACCTCTTACATTTTTATTGACCGCGATAAATTCTTGCAATTTCTCACGCATTTCCCGCTTCTTACCTTGCAGAGCAAGAATATAGGAGCCTAGCTCCTTTATTTCTATCTCATTTTCACTGATCGCTTTCTCTAAAATTGGAAGCTGCACCTCAATATCCATTTGCTTGGCAATGGCGGCTTCAGCCAAATCATCACGACCTTCATTTATAGCGATGGTAATTTGTTCAGCTAAATTTTTATGACGTGTATTTTCGTCGTTTAACGTTCTACTATTTAGATACTTAGATGCCTCTGCTTTCCCTAGCTGGCCTCGCACATCCTTAATCGCATCATCCACATCCCGAATTGCCTGTTCCATTACTGACTCTGGCGCAGCGGCTTCAACTGAGCCCACGACTGAATTCGCAGACACAGAGATTAAGCGTGAAATGCGCTTAATTAATCCTTCTCTCAAGATCATCTTTCCTTTTACTATTTCAATTTCCAATAAAGCCAGACCAAGTCCCTCAAATTCTGACAAACTTTATTAATTACTTCCCAAAACGGGCTGCTGAATTACCGCTTTTATTTCAAGATGAATACTGCTGCTTGTTTAAGCATAAAACTCATTTGTGCGGATACTTATTCCGCAGTTTCACCTTCTAGGCATTCACGAATTCTCACGGCGGAATCACGGTGAATGCTCCGTGGATTACTCTGTTGTGACATCAGCAACATTTTTTCCAGGAAAGCCTCGACACTCGGCAACAAGTCTTTCTCCAATTCCGGTGCCATTGGCTCTTTACCCGCACAAACTTTGATAATGGCGGCACCTTCTGTGAGCAACTCCATTACCGCCTCAATCAACAGACTCCGCTGGTTTTCCTCCAGATAACGAGCCTTTAATGGCAGCATGGCCTCTGCAGAGGAGAGATAGCTGCGGAAAAGACAATCCCCGCCAATAGACTCCCTCGCCATTGCAATAATTTCGCGTACTTTTTCACTTTGGGTGACCGCCCCATTGCGATCAATCGACATCAAATATGCATAATCTTCCGCCGATAGGCGTGCCGATATAGATTGTGTTTTATTGAGCATAATGATCCCTTACCTGCCATGTATACAAAAGTACACACCACTATGCACAGGGTCAATTAAAACTCATATGGCTTATTAGTACGGCAGAACCAACCGACGCAGGAAAATATTATGCTAGTAACTGTGCTATCTATAATTCAGGAGACTTTTGTAAGGAATTGTTCTTATTACCGCCAGTCGTTTTAATTTACACATCCTAACAGAGATGAATTTCCGCAAAAATATTTTTGTTTCCCACACCCAGAAACGGGCTTTTGGCGACACACCCAGTAGTTCCATCGCCAACTGACGGATGTAATGTCGATAGAAAACCTGATTCTCAATGTCGATAGCTATAAAGCCAGCCACTACCTGCAATATCCACCAGGTACGGAATTTATTAGCAGCTATATCGAGTGCCGCGGCGGGGAATTTTCTGAAACGGTATTTTTTGGTTTACAAGCTTTTATCAAGCAGTACCTACAAAGACCTATCACAATTGCCAATATCGAAGAGGCAAAAAAGCTACTAGAAACCCACGGTTTGCCCTTTAATCGCGCAGGCTGGGAACATATCGTCAGTAAACATCGAGGACTGCTGCCTTTAGAGATTTGTGCTGTAGAGGAGGGAGGCATCATTCCTTTACACAATGTCATGGCACAAATTGTTAATACCTGCCCATCCTGTTTCTGGTTGACCAGTTATCTTGAGACCGCACTAGTGCGTGCTCTCTGGTATCCCTGTACTGTCGCCACACAGAGCCGGGAAATTAAAAAACTCATTGCGCATTATTTACAGCAAACGGCCGACAGCCAAAAGAGTCTCCCCTTCCAATTACACGATTTCGGTGCGCGTGGGGCCAGTAGCTTGGAAAGTGCCATGTTGGGCGGTATGGCTCATCTGGTGAATTTTCACGGAACAGATACTCTCTCGGGAATAATAGGTGCGAGAAATTTTTACCATGCCGATATGCCCGGATTTTCTATTCCGGCGGCGGAGCATAGCACCATCACCGCGTGGGGCCGAGATGGGGAAGCATTGGCCTATCAAAACATTCTGCAGCATTTTTCCGGTAAAAATAAAACCGTTGCTGTGGTCAGTGATAGCTATGATTTATGGCACGCAGTGGAAAATATCTGGGGTGGCCAATTAAAAAACACGATTCAAAACAGTGGTGGGACCTTGGTTATCCGCCCAGACTCCGGCAACCCTGTGCAGATCGTTGTCGATTGTATAGAGCGATTGATGCATATATTTGGAGCTCACATCAACAGCAAAGGTTACCGTGTTTTGCCTGAGTATATTCGTGTTATCCAGGGAGATAGCATCTCTCGCTTCACTATTCCCAAAATACTGCAGGCAATGCAGAAGCATAAGCAAAGTGCTGAGAATGTAGCTTTCGGTATGGGAGGCGGGCTGCTGCAAAAAGTCGATAGGGATTTAATGAGCTTTGCCATGAAAGCCAGTGCTATTCGCATCAATGGTATCTGGCGGGACATCTACAAGGACCCGCGCACAGGGCCAGAGAAAAAATCCAAGCGCGGACGCCTGGCCCTGATTCAATGCGAAAATGGCGACTTCAGAACCATTCGTCTGGAGGATGTAAATCATTACAAGAATTTACTGAGACCAGTGTTTCGTAATGGTAAACTGCTTACAGAAACGACTTTTTCTGAGGTACGCCAACGCGCAGCCATCTAGCAACTTGATTCATCCGCCTCCTCTTTCCGTAACCATTTGCCCCTAGCAAACCTCATTTCACCGAACCAACACTTTACAAAAGCAATCATGGCCTGTTACCTGTATAGGTTTGTTGTCTGGACAAGGCGCCCGGCCGGGCCTCTTGTATGTATCGGGCACAATAACAATAAGCACACCCCCAAACCCTATTGGGGGGATAAAGGTAGCCAATGGAAAGAAGAAAATTCCTCAAGATCGCCGGCGTCGGCTCCAGTGGTATTTTATTACCACTACAGGGCATTCAGGTCAGCGCCGAGCAACTGCTCAATGAGGGCATGCACAGCTCGCACAAACGACACTTGGCAGATGTCGCGCTGAATACGGCGCGCAAAGCCGGAGCCAGTTATACCGATGTGCGCATCGGTCGCTATCTCAATCAGTACGTTATGACCCGCGAAACCAACGTGGAGAATATCGTCAATACGGAATCCCTCGGCGCCGGTATCCGCGTAATCGCCAATGGCACCTGGGGTTTCGCCGCCACCAACGATCTGACTGCCGATGGCGTTGCCCGCGCCGCACGCCAGGCGGTTGCGGTTGCCAAGGCCAACGCGAAATACCAGACCGAGCCAGTGCGCTTGGCACCGGTTAAAGGCGCAGGCGCGGTTTCCTGGCAGACACCGATCAAACAGAATGCCCTGCAGGTGCCCATCAGTGAGAAAGTCGATTTCCTGATGGATGTTAATAACGGTGCACTCAAAGCCGGAGCCAGCTATATCCGCTCTTCCTTGTATTTAGTCAATGAGCAGAAATACTTTGCTTCCAGCGACGGCTCCTACATCGACCAGGATATCCACCGCCTGTGGGCGCCCATGCAGGTGACCGCTGTAGATAAAAAGAGTGGTGCTTTCAAAACGCGCAATGGCCTCAGCGATCCAGTGGGAAGAGGTTATGAATACCTGGCTGGCCACGATAAAGACAAGATTCGCGGACAGACCACGCTCTACAAAGCCTCCTACGATATGGCCGAGGATGCGGTGCTCGCGGCAGAGCAGGCCAAGGCCAAGCTTTCGGCTAAATCCATCGATCCGGGCAAGTACGACTTGGTACTGGAACCCTCGCACCTATGCCTGACCATCCACGAATCTGTGGGCCACCCATTAGAGCTGGACCGCGTGCTGGGTTACGAGGCCAACTATGCGGGAACCTCCTTCGCCACCCTGGATAAGTGGCGCAGCGGCAAGTTCCAGTACGGCAGCGACAAAGTCACCCTGTTTGCCGACAAAGTACAACCGGGCTCCCTCGGTGCCGTCGCTTATGACGACGAAGGGGTTAAAACCAAGCGTTGGGACCTGGTAAAAGACGGCATCCTGGTGAACTACCAGGCTACCCGCGATCAGGTACATATGATCGACCAAAAGGAATCCCACGGCTGCAGCTATGGCGATAGCTGGTCCAGCGTGCAATTCCAGCGCATGCCCAATGTCTCCCTGGCTCCGAGCGAGAAGAAGTACTCAGCCAAAGACATGATCCGCGATGTGGAAAAAGGCATTTACATCGTCGGGCGCGGCTCCTACTCCATTGATCAGCAGCGCTACAACTTCCAGTTCGGCGGACAGCTGTTCTACGAGATCAAAAACGGGGAGATCGTCGGCCAAGTTGAGGACGTCGCCTACCAGTCCAACACCCAGGAATTTTGGAATTCCTGCTCGGCGATATGCGACAGCAGTGATTACCGCCTGGGCGGAACCTTCTTCGATGGCAAAGGCCAGCCCAGCCAGGTGAGCGCCGTATCCCACGGCTGCTCCACCACCCGTTTTGACAAAATTAATGTAATCAATACCAAGCGCAAGATTTCCTGAAGGGCGCACAAGAATAAGTAATTGGAGAAAAGGCAATGGCAATTCTGAGTAGAAGTGAAGCGAAGCGTATTCTCGACAAGGTTTTAAAATACAGCCGCGCCGATGAAGCCAGCGCGCAACTGGCCGGCAGCGAGACCGGCAATATTCGCTACGCGCGCAACAGTGTTTCCACCAGTGGCATCGTCAACGATATCGAGCTGGCTGTAGAGGCCCGTTTCGGCAAGAAATCCGGTGTGGCCACCATCAATGAATTCAGCGATGCCTCCCTGGAAAAAGTGATGCGTCGCGCCGAAGAGCTGGCCAAGCTGTCTCCGGAAAACCCGGAAGCCATGCCGATGCTGGGACCGCAGAAATATGTCAGCGTAGACGGCTTCGCCAAGTCCACCGCAGATATCACTCCAGACCAGCGCGCCAAGGCTGCGGCAGATTCCATTATTGCAGCCAAGGAAAAGAAAGTGGTTGCCGCAGGTTACCTGGAAGACCAGCGCTCTTTTGCGGCAGTCGCCACCAGCAAAGGCCTGTTCGGTTACCACGCTTCTACCTCTGCCAACTTCACCGTAACCATGCGCACCGAGAATGGCCTGGGTTCCGGTTGGGCTGAAAGTGACGTTACCGATTTCGGCGCGATGAATACTGGCAGCACTTCCTCTGTGGCCATCGACAAGGCGGTCCTGTCCCAGGAAGCCCGCGCCCTGGAACCGGGCAAGTACACCGTGATCCTGGAGCCCAATGCGGTGTCCGGCCTGGTGGGTTACATGATGAGCGGCTTCGATGCGCGCAGTGCCGACGAAGGCCGCAGCTTTATGAGCAAGAAGGGCGGCGGCAACCGTACCGGCGAGAAGATGTTCGACAAGCGCGTAAATTTCTACTCCGACCCCACCAGTCTCGATGTGCCAGCTCAACCCTGGACCGACGATGACTTTATGCAGCTTGGACGCATCGAGTGGGTGAAAAATGGCGTGGTGAAAAACCTGGCGCGCAGTCGCTACTGGGCCGAGCAAAGCAAAGGCGAAGTGGTCCCCGAGCCCAACAACCTGATTATGGTGGGCGGCGATAAATCCACCGAAGAACTGATCAAAAATACCCGCCGCGGCATTTTGGTATCCCGCACCTGGTATATCCGTATGGTCGATCCCCAGTCCATGTTGCTCACCGGCCTCACTCGTGACGGCACCTTCTATATCGAAAACGGCAAGATCAAATACCCGGTGAAGAACTTCCGCTTCAACGAGAGCCCGGTAATCATGCTCAACAATATTGAGGATATGGGCGTACCCCAGCGAGTGGGGATGTGGGGCATATCAGCCATGATTCCCGCACTGAAAGTACGCGATTTTACTTTCAGCAGCCTTTCCGACGCCGTTTAACCGCCAGCACCCATCGAGGATAACGAAATGGATAGAAGAAAATTTCTCCAGCTCAGCGGTGCCGGCCTGGGTGTTTCCATGTTGCCGCTGTCCGGCAATCTGGTGGCCGAGAGCAAACTGACCCAAAGCGGTATTGATCTCTCGGTAAAAAAAGAATTTGCCGATGTCGCCCTGAATACCGCCACTAAACTCGGCGCCACTTATGCCGATGTGCGTATTGGTCGCTACCTGAATCAATACGTGATCACCCGCGAGATGAAAGTGCAGGACGTGGTGAACACCGAATCTATCGGCATGGGGATTCGGGTTATTGCCAACGGCACCTGGGGCTTTGCCGCCACCAATGACCTGACAGCCGATGGCGTCGCTCGCGCCACCCGCCAGGCAGTAGCCACGGCCAAGGCCAACTCCAAATACCAGCAGGAGCCAGTACAGCTGGCTCCGGTAAAAGGCCACGGCGAGGTGAGCTGGCAGACACCCATCCAGAAAAACGCTATGCAGATCCCCCTGGCCGACAAGGTGGATCTGTTGATGGACGTGAACAAGTCCGCTATGGATGCCGGCGCCAGCTATATCAACTCCATGTTGTACCTGGTGAATGAACAAAAGTATTTTGCCTCTACCGACGGCTCCTATATCGACCAGGATGTTCACCGTTTGTGGGCGCCCTTCTCGGTTACCGCAGTGGACAAGAAAACCGGCGGCTTCCGCACCCGCCAGGGCCTCAGCCAGCCGGTAGGACGCGGCTTTGAATACCTGGATGGCCGCGCCGAAGACAAGATCCAAGCGCAGACAGTGCTCTACCGCGATTCCTACGATATGGCCGAAGACGCACGCCTGGCGGCGCAACAAGCCAAGGAAAAGCTCACGGCTAAATCGGTCAAACCGGGCAAGTACGACCTGGTGTTGGACCCAAGCCACCTGTGGCTCACCATCCATGAATCTGTCGGCCATCCATTGGAGCTGGACCGCGTACTCGGCTACGAGGCCAATTTTGCCGGTACCTCTTTCGCCACTATCGATAAATGGCGCAGCGGCAAATTCCAATACGGCAGTGACAAGGTCAATCTGTTTGCCGATAAGGTACAGCCCGGCTCTCTCGGTGCCGTCGGCTACGATGATGAAGGCGTGAAGACCCGCAACTGGGATCTGGTAAAAGACGGTGTGCTGGTGAACTACCAGGCCACCCGCGATCAGGTACATATGCTGGGGCAAAAGAAATCCCACGGCTGCTGCTACGCAGATAGTTGGTCCAGCGTGCAATTCCAGCGCATGTCCAACGTTTCGCTGTTGCCTGGCAAGGAGGAGCTGAGCGTCGACGATATGATCAAGGATGTGGAGAAAGGCATTTATATTGTGGGTGCCGGTTCCTTCTCCATCGATCAGCAGCGCTACAACTTCCAGTTTGGTGGACAGCTGTTCTACGAAATTGAAGACGGCAAGATTACCGGCATGGTGGAGGACGTCGCTTACCAGTCCAACACCCAGGAATTCTGGAATGCCTGTTCGCAGGTCTGCGACAAAGATGATTACCGCCTGGGTGGTTCCTTCTTTGACGGTAAGGGACAGCCGATGCAAACCAGTGCGGTATCCCACGGTAGTTCCACTGCACGCTTCGACAGTATCAATGTGATTAACACCAAGCGCAAGCTGGGCTAGCCATTGATCCAGGCGGGAGCTGGCCAGCAAACCAGTCAGCTCCCAGCATTGAAAATAAATGGGTAGAAGGAAAGAAAGTGCTCCGTTTGAGACCGTATGAGGCATGGATGCCGATTACGAGCGTACAGGGATGTATTTACAGCGTGTCTCGAATGGAGCACCTTTTTTCCTTTGCTCTCAACAATAAAAACCAACGCAGTAACAGAGTTATCCCGTGTCCCTCACCCGCAAGGCTTTTCTCCAGCGCCTGATCCTGGGTAGCTGCGCCGCAGCGCTGCCGCTGGGTACACGCGCGCAAAATACCGCACCGGGTAGTGCGCAGGAGCACTACGATTTTTATTTCACCCGCTTGATGTACGAATCCGGTGACTGGGATGTAGATCAGCGCATGCCCTCCAACCTGCTCAATTCTCTGGTGGAGTACACCAATCTCAGGGTTGACCCCAAAGAACACATAGTGCCGCTGGCCGATAAGAAAATGCTGCTGGCGCCCTTCTGCTACCTGGCCGGACACAAGCTGGTGCAGTTCACCACGGAAGAGGCAAAGAATTTTCGCGATTACGTCAATCGCGGTGGCTTTATATTTGTCGACGACTGCAACCACGATATCGACGGTCTCTTTGCCAAATCCTTCGAAGCGCAAATGACCGAGCTGTTTGGCGAAGACTGCCTGCAAAAGCTCCCGGACGATCACGACCTCTACCGCTGTTTCTTTCAATTCGATGAATTGCCGGTAACCAGCTTTGAATTAAATGGCTGGGGTGATGATCTGGTACACGACTACCTGAAAGCCATTGTTGTAAACGGCCGTATCGCCGTGCTTTACAGCAACAAAGATTTCGGCTGCGAATGGGACTACGACTACCGCAACAAACGCTGGCTCGCCATCGATAACACAAAATTTGCGGTGAACATTGTTATTTACGCACTGACGAGCTGATTATGCTGACCACCCTGGAAAATAGTATCGAAGAACAACTGCACAGCCTCGACAATCTGCAACAGGAGATTGCGCGAGTGATTGTCGGCCAGAAACCCGTGGTGGAGCAGATGTTGATCTGCCTGTTGGCCGGGGGCCACGCCCTGCTCGAAGGGGTGCCGGGGCTGGGTAAGACCCTGCTGGTAAAAACCCTCGCCGATGCCAGTGCGCTGGATTTTAAGCGGGTACAGTTCACCCCGGATTTAATGCCCGGAGATATTCTTGGCAGTGAGATCCTCGAAGAGGATCACAGCACCGGCAAGCGCTTTTTTAAATTCCAGCAGGGCCCGGTTTTCACCAATATCCTGCTCGCCGATGAAATTAACCGCACACCGCCGAAAACCCAGGCAGCCCTATTGGAGTCCATGCAGGAAGGCTCGGTAACGGTGGGCGGTAAAACACTCAAATTGCCCGATCCCTATTTCGTACTGGCCACACAAAACCCCATCGAACAGGCCGGCACCTATCCACTGCCGGAAGCTCAGCTGGACCGCTTCCTGTTAAATATTCATATCGACTATCCCGATGAGCGGGATGAAGTTGAAATCCTGCGCTCCACCACCGGTGCCAGCAGGGTCAAACCCAGCCCCAGCCTGGATGCAGAGCAATTGCGCGAAATGCAGAAACTGGTGCGGGAAATTCATGTCAGCGACGATCTGTACCGCTACGTGGCGACACTAGTGCGCGCTACACGCATGGAAACCAGCGGCAGCGATACCCTGCAACAGTGGATCAAGTGGGGCGCCGGTCCCCGCGCGGGGCAGGCTCTGATTCTCGCCGCCAAGGCGCGGGCCCTTTTGCAACGACGCCTCGCCGTCACCCGCGAGGATATCCGCAGCCTGTTACTACCGGTACTGCGCCATCGGGTGCTGCTCAGCTTCCAGGCCCAGGCCGATGGCGTGCAGATGCCACAGCTGATTGACGAATTACTGACAGCGGTGCCGGAACCGGGCCGGGACTGATCAGCGTGGAATACCTGTCCCCCAAAACCCTGGCCAGTTGTCGCGACCTGGTGTGGCTGTCGCGGCATATCGCCGAGGGCGTGATGCTCGGTGTGCAACACAGCCAGCGCCGTGGCACCGGTCTGGAATTTCACCAATACCGAGGCTATCAAGCGGGTGATTCCATTCGTCATATCGACTGGAAACTATTCGCCCGCAGCGATCGCTACTATGTGCGCGAGACCGAGCAGGAGAGCCGCATGCACGTGTGCTTTGTGCTCGATACCAGCGCTTCCCTGGGCCAGGCAAGCTTTGTCGAGTCCAGCCTGAATAAACTGCATTACGCCAAGTGTTGGATTGCCAGCCTCTGTTGGCTGCTCAACGCCCAGGGAGACAGCTATTCCCTATTGGCGTTTAACAGCAGTCGGACGGTTTATGTGCCGGAAGGCCAGGGCGAGAGCCACCAGCGTCAAATCGCCCTTCAGCTACAACAACTCGACGCCAGCGACCACTGGCCAGATCACACTCAACTGGCGCCGCTGTGGCAATACTTTGAGCGGCCCTGTCAGGTGGTATTGCTGAGTGATTTTTTTGAACAGGGTAATGAGATCGGCGATTTTGTCGCACGCCTGCATGCCGCCGGCCGCCCCTGCCTGCCACTGCAATTGTTAATTGAGGCAGAACAGACTTTTCCTTTTGGCGGAGAGCTAAAGCTGCTCAATCCAGAAGTAAGCGCCAGTACGCCCGCAACTTTAGAAGTGGACGCCGAGCGGCAACGCCAGTCTTACCTGGATGCTTTTGCTCATGCACAGAGCGAGTTAAAAGCACGCTTTGCCACACAGGAATGTTCACTACAGACCGACCTTATCGAGCAGCCTGTGGAAAAGTCATTGCGGCAATTTATTCAGCTGCACGGCAGGTTATGCTGAGATGTTGTGGATAAATAACTTATTTCAATCCCCACAGTGGCTATGGCTATTCACAGCCCTGATTATCCCTATCGCCATTCATTTGCTGCGCCGAAGTAATCCACAGCAGATCTCCTTTGCTGCGCTGCAATGGGTACAAAGATATTCACAGAGTCGCGCGCGCCGCCCTATTGTGGATAACAAGTGGTTGCTGCTATTGCGCCTGCTAATCGTCGCCCTGCTGACAAGTTTGTTGGCTCAGCCGCTGATTAAACGGGAAATTTATCCCCAAGAGGGCGTGATACTGGTGGACCCCAGAATTGGGGCGGGCGAAGCGAATACATTTATCCACAATTCACTGCCGCAGCTTGTGGGGGAAGGTTATAAAGTGCTGTGGTTATCCCCAGAAACACCTTCCGTAACCTCACCCCCACCACAAAATGTGGACCTGTGGAAAACTCTATCAGCACTATCACGCCGGGCGGATTTGCGTAGGGCTCATATCCTGTTGATAAACAACGGAGTTCCAGCGTCCCACCAGGCACTAAGAGTCAGTCCCCATTGGCAGTGGCATGGCCTCGATAAAGCATCCACAGCTCCGAGCCCGGTATTACCGAGTATCGCTTTAATGGGCAAACCGCCCAGTTGGTGGGCGCCAGTGCTGGAAGACTGGCAAATTAAAATGCCAGGACTATCGGTGCATATTCAGGAACAAGAAAAGGCGCCCAGCGCCGAACAGACAGATTGGTTGATCTACACAGGCCTCGCACCCCTGCCACAAGCCGTGCTGGAATTTGTTACAGATGGCGGCCTGTTAATCACCGACAACAGTATCCCCCCTACCGATAATCTCAACTTCGTTGCTGTGGATAACAGCCAGTCAACTCAGGTGGCCTCAGTGGGACGGGGAAGTTGGCTGCGCTACGAAAGTGACTGGTACAGCGAGGTGTTTTATCGCCGCGCAGATTTACCTGAACGTTTATGGCAGCAGTGGTCTGGGCAAGACTGGTCGCTACAGCACGAAAATCGTGGCCACTGGTCTGCTAGCAAAATAATGGCAGGCCTTCCTGTAGAAGACAGCGAGGTGGAAAACCGTCGTATTGAACAACTGCAACCCTGGTTAATTATCGCCCTACTGTTACTTCTGGCTTTTGAACGCCTAATTGCCCTATCGCGACCTGCAGCCATTATGGCAACCGTTAGTAATGGGGAGGCTGACCATGGATAAGCGTCAGTTAACCCTTAACGCTGTACGCAGGCGCTGGCAACTGGCAGCCCTGCGGCCCTATCTCTGGCTTGCCACTGGCCTCAGCCTTCTGGCTGGCTTGGGTATTTTTGTATTCGGCTGGCCACAGTGGCTATTGCTCGCCTGGCTCGGAATTATTGTTGTAGCAATTCTATTGGATCGCAGCTGGCGCCCAAGCCCTGAAAGCCTATGTCGACAGTTGGATGGACAATATCCACAGCTGCAAGACAGCAGCCAGTTGCTTAGCCAACAGAAAACCAACCTAAGTCCATTGCAGCAATTACAGCGCGCGCGTATCGAAACAGCGCTGCAACAACTGCTGGAAAGTGGCGACCGGTCGCCTTTCGGTCCAAAAAAACTCCGCAGTGCCCTGACAAATGCTTTTGGTGCCTGCCTGGGACTATTGTTATTTGTACTGAGCGATTCTCACTTCACCGGGGATAAAACTGAGACCACGCAACAAAATACAGCTATTCCCGTTGCCGAAAAGCTTGCCATAATGCGCGCGGCAACCCATATCCAGCCGCCCGCCTACACTGGGCTCACAGCCGAAAGCCAATCCCTACAAATCGATGTGCCGGAGCAGTCCAAGGTCGAGTGGCAACTCGAATTGAATCAGCCGGTGCAAGGGCTGGAAATGTTGGCTGAAACTGAGCGCTTCGCCTTTTCTCCGCTAGGTAATCTACCCAGTAAAAAATGGCAATTACAACGCACTATCGCTAAGGCAGACTTTTACCAGCTTTCAGTGCAATTCGCGGAGAGCCAAATACTTTTGCCGGAAATCCATAATATTCGGGTGCATAAAGATAGTGCCCCGGAGTTTACCTTTGAGGCACCCAGCCTGCGCGTCGATACCATTCAAGGGAGCACCCAAGGTATTCCCGTGAAAGTAATAATTAGTGATGATTACCAGGTGAGTTCTGCAGATTTATTGGTCACCCTCGCCAGCGGCACCGGGGAAAATTTACGCTTTCGCGAAGAGCGTATTCCACTCACCAGTTTGCAATCCACTGCTTTATCAACAAGCCCCTCGGAAGATAAGAAAGCAGCTCGCTACGATTTCACCCTGCCCATCCACCAGTTTTCCATGGAAGCGGGAGATGAACTCTACTGGTATCTGGAAGCCAGGGATAACCGCGAGCCCAGCGCCAACGTTGCCAAGAGCCAACACTTTATCTTGCGCTGGCCGCAAGAAGAGATTTTCGGGCTGAGCGACAGCGAGGGTATGGCGATTAAAATATTGCCGGAGTACTTCCGCAGCCAACGCCAGCTGATTATTGATACCGAGGCCCTGCTATCCGAGCGAGAACAGCTGCATCCGGAGGCATTTCGCAAACGCTCCGAGGGTTTAGCCTATGAACAGAATTTGCTGCGCATGCGCTACGGCCGCTTTCTCGGCGAAGAGGATTCGGAAGCGGAGCATTCTGGCGCAGAGACCGAGGAGCACGATGATGAAGAGGAGTCCGAACACGGCCATAGCCACGATCATACAGAACAAGGTGAGCACCAGGCACATGGCGAAGAAAATGCGACTCCCTTCGTACAGCGGGATTCCCACTTCCAACAGGCAGCACGCATAGTCGCTTCCGCCGGGCATCAGCATGACAGCTCTGAACATGCCACCCTGTTCGACCCCCAGACCAAGGAGCTACTGCGCAACGCGCTGAATGCCATGTGGAGTTCCTGGCGCGACCTGTCGGTTATAGAGCCCCTGGCCTCCCTGCCCCATCAGCACCGGGCTCTGCGCTTTATCAAGGAAGTACAGCAGGCTTCGCGTATTTACTTACAGAGAGTCGGCTTCGAGGCGCCCCCCATAGACGAAAGCCGCCGGCTTAGCGGTGAACGGGAAGACGTAGCGCCAGAAACCGTCGACAGTGCCTTTGAACAAATACAAAGAGCACAGGTGCTCGCCCTAATGGCCCAGGTAGGCGCTGGTGCCGAACTCGATACCGATCTGCTGGTGCAGATAAATGAGCTAGCCACAGAGCAATCACTGGATCTCGGCCTGGAGCTATCCAAACAGCTGCGTTTATACCAGCAGCGCCACCAGCAACCGAATTGTATTGATTGCACAAACTCCCTGAATCAGCTGCTCTATCAGCTACTGCCAGCACCGGAATCTGCGCCTTCACTGCCTTTGCAAACAGAGGCCGACGGCCATTTCAGACGTTGGCTACACCAGCAAGGGGTGAAGTCATTGTGATTGATTTCTTGATACCCGGCCTGTGCCTGTTGGCCTGTTTAGCATCACTCGTACTATTGCGCCGCCGAGGTGCCAAGCCGTTCGACTATGGCCTGCAACTGGCGATTTGGTTGAGTGCCTGGATGCTCTGGCAGCCGCCAGCAATCATTCCCGCCGAGCGCAATATCTCTATCGACAGCAAAGCGCTGGCGAGTTCACATCCAATAAATCTCAATGGTGTGGAAAATATCTCCCTCAATGGGGAGCCACTCGGCCGCGACAAACTGCGGGACCTGGCACCAGTGCGCCTGGAGCTATCGAATATCCAGGAATCTGATAGCAGCTGGGAATTCGACTGGCAGCGGCGAATTACCCTGGGTGATTCTTTAAAGTTAAAGGTTCACAACAACCAGCCACTGACTGAAAACCGACAAATTAGTCTGCTCAATCCCTACGGCCATATTGAAGACAGTCTTGAGCTGAAAGTGGGAGAAGCAATTCAGGCACAACTCACTGCCACTCCAAAACTCGCGGGCCCCCAGCTATACCGAGTACGGACGGAAAGCGAAACCGGCGAAATCCATACAGATCCTTTACCCATCCTGGTGCGAGAACCGCTCCAGCCCAAATTGTTACTGTGGCTGGCACGCCCCTCTTTTGAGACAGCCGCCCTCTCCCGCTGGCTGCGTCAATCCGGTGTAGCAGCACAAGTGATGACCCAGTTGGCACCTGAAATTAGTAGAAAAGAGACTCTCAATGGGCTTCCACTTACCGAGTCTGCGGTTCTACTCACAAAGGAAAGTCCCTTCGATTTAGTCATTCTCGATAGCAGTTTGTGGCCGCAACTCTCCTCTCAACAAAAACATCAGCTCAGCGAGCTGGCCACCACAAAGTCACTGTTATGGTTAGTCAGTGGCGATAGCTCTGAAGAGTTTCTCCAATACGCTGCAGCCCAATCCATGCCTCTGCAAAAGGGAGAAGATACCCGTTTACACTCCGGCTTTGGCTACCAAAAAGCGGCCAATGCGGAGATTCCCCCACTGCGCAATTCTGGCTTTATAGCCGTGCAGCCCGGCTCCAGTGACTTCTTACTGGATAATGAAGAAACTCCCCTTTTCTGGGGACGTTCAACCCAGACGCAGCACTTGGGTTTTATTCTATTTAGCGACAGCCACCGCTGGCTAACCAGTGGGTTTGCTACTGAATTCGCCAGCCTGTGGAAGTCCATTATTGATTACCAACTCAAGCATTTGGGTAGTCAGCCGCCAGTAACCCTCTCCAATAAGTTACCGCGGACTCAGGAACGCACCATCCTATGCAGCCCACTTTTTTCTAATCAGAGACCAATATTATTAAGCTCCCAAGAAAACTCCCTACCCATCAGTGGTGTCGCCGTAAGTAGTAATTCCCAGGGCCAGTGCTACAGCTTCTGGCCACAGGGTTCTGGCTGGCATCAGCTTAAGACTGATATGGATGGGGAGCCGGTATTAAACTTCTATATCTTTGCCAAACAGGACTGGCCCAAGTGGCAACGGTCCCTAAATGCCAGGGAGGCCCGACAAATGGCCGCCGCACGCTTGGGGCCAGTTGATAATCGTCACTCAGGCAAAATGCCTATTGAGCGCCAATGGCCGGCTTTGATTTTGCTGTTATTGGTCTGCACAAGCTGGTGGAGGGAGCGCAGAATCTTGAACAGGCCCTTATCTTGAAGACTGCGCGGAGGGTTTATTACCCGGCTGCGCCTCCTGCTTGGGGAATATCAGCTGATCGACGGGATAACCCATCGCCTTGGCTTTCTGTATAAATTGCTCCAGTACATCCTTTGGCATAGTTGGGGTGCGGGACAATATCCACAAATAGGATTTGTCATATCCGGACACCATCGCATATTTATAATCATCTGCCAGGGCAATTACGATATAGGAAGAGTAAAAGGGACCAAGGAAAGATACTTTCAAGTGGCCTACATCCTTGGAACCGACAAACTCAGCCCGCCCCTCCGCTAATTGCCAGGCATCACGTGCTTTTGAGTAACCCGTATTGATTACCGCGACGGAACCATCAGGATTGAGGCTGTAGTCCGCAGTCACCAGGGTTAGACCCCGCTCGAAAGAGTGATCCAAACGGGCTATTTCATACCAGTGGCCTAAATAGCGCTGCAGCTGGAAATTCTGTACTGGCTCAACCCCCTCCGGTACCCGCGTGCAGGCACCTAACCACAGGAAGGAAAACAGTAGTACTCCCAGGGAAAACTGCTTCATCTAGCCACTCCCAGCAAACTCACCCTCAAATCAAAATAGAAGACAAGGGTTTCACAAGGTCAGGATAGTTTCGAGAGTTTGTATTTCACCCATAAAAAAACCACCGCGAGGGTGGTTTTTTATCGCTGGACTGGCCAACTTATTTTTCGACGAAAGCGCGCTCAATCACATACTCGTGCGGTACCCCTGCGCGTGTCTCCTTGAATCCCCAGTCATCTAGGATATTGGTGAGATCCTTCAGCATTGCCGGGCTACCGCACAGCATAAAGCGATCCTCTTCAACATTCGGCTTGGGCACATCCAGATCTGTAAAGAGCTTACCGGTCAGCATCAAGTCGGTCAGGCGACCGGTATTGCGGTAGGGCTCACGGGTCACAGTCGGGTAGTAGAGCAGTTGCTCGCGTACCATCTCACCAAAATACTCATGCTCCGGTAGCTCATTCTCGATCTGCTCCTGATAGGCCAGCTCAGAGACATAGCGCACCCCGTGGGTAAGGATTACCTGGTCAAAACGCTCATAGACAGTGGGGTCTTTGATAATGCTCATGAAAGGTGCCAAGCCGGTGCCCGTAGACAGCAACCACAGGCGCTTGCCCGGCAGCAGGTGATCGGCCACCAGGGTACCGGTGGGTTTTTGGCTCACGTAGATCTCGTCGCCCGGCACAATCTTCTGCAAGCGGGAAGTCAGGGGGCCATCGGGAACCTTGATACTGAAGAATTCCAACTCATCTTCGTAGTTGGCACTGGCAATGGAATAGGCGCGCAGTAGTGGACGACCGTTGTCCTGCTGTAAGCCGATCATCGTGAAATGTCCGTTCTCAAAGCGAAAACCCGAATCCCGGGTGGTCTTGAAGCTAAACAGCGTGTCGTTCCAATGACGGACTTCCAACACCTTCTCTATATTCAATTTGGACATAAACTTAAAACCGGTTATTCCACGAGTCTCTTGATAGTTGAATTTTAGCCCTGGAAGATCTATTGGCAAAGTGGGATATTTCGATATTCCTTATCTATTTTAACGATCAAGTGGAGATTTCCCTTTGCGCTATACCTTGCGCCAACTGGAGGTGTTCCTTGCCTGTGCTCACCACGAGAATGTAAGCCGCGCAGCAGAGAGCCTGAGCATGTCCCAGTCCGCCGCCTCCACCGCCCTTAAGGAGTTCGAACAGCAGTTTGAGCTGCGCCTGTTTGAGCGCACCGGTAAGCGCCTGCGCTTGAATGAGCTGGGCAGGCAACTATGGCCCAAGGCGGAGGAGCTGCTGGAAAGGGCACAGGAACTGGAACAGAGCCTGGCCAGTCATCGTGATCTCGGGCGCCTAAAAATAGGAGCAACACTAACCATCGGCAATTACCTGGCAGCAAACGTAATGGCGCGATACATGGAAGAGCAGCCCGGCACACGAGTGGAGCTGGAGGTCGCTAATACATCAGTAATCACAGAGCGGGTGCTTAACTTTGAGCTGGACCTTGGGCTTATCGAGGGTGAATTTAATCACCCGGATCTGGAAATGATTCCCTGGCGCAGTGATGAATTGGTCGTCTTTTGCGCCCCCTCTCATCCCCTGGCCAAACGCAAGCGCCTAACAGACAGAGATCTGCTCAAAGCCATCTGGATTACCCGGGAACCCGGTTCCGGTACACGCCAGACTTTTGACCGGGCTATGGCTGGCTTACTTCCCAGTCTGCACATTCTTTTAGAGCTACAGCACACAGAGGCTATCAAACGGGCCGTGGAAGCCGGTCTTGGAATTAGCTGTCTATCTAAAGTTTCACTGGCTGACGCATTAAAACGAGGCTCTTTAATTGCGCTGCCTGTACCACAACGGGATTTTCACAGAGAGTTTTATTTCGCTTTGCACACACAAAAATATAGAAGTGCGGGAATTGAACGATGGCTGGAGTTATGTAAACAGGAATCATCAGAATAAAAAACCACCCTTTGGGTGGTTTTTCCAGCAAAACTACCTAAGTTACTTCACTCGTACCAACTGTGATTTTGCTTCATCTGGAACTTCATCAATAGAAGCTATTGTCAGTCCGCCCTTAGGAATAGATGCAGTATTTGACTGTAAAGTTATATTTGCCGATTCAGGTAATTTTCACATTGCACCAGTAGCAGGATCCACTATCAGCATACCAATAAGGCCGCCAATTAGAATATTACCTATGTTCCAACCATTCAGACCAGGTTGAATTTGAAAGCTCTGCTCTTTGTAACCAGCCATATGGCATTCAATCGTATAGCTTGCAGAAGAAAAGAATCCATTCACAAATTTTTTATAGATTTAATAAGAAGTTTTTACGGGCTACCTTCCAAACAACTCCCCAAAGAAATCCCCCTCATACCAGAATGGCTTGCCCTCAGCATCTGCCACTTCCCTGGCAATTAGGTAATTTACCTCGGTAAACTGCTTGGCAGCTATATAATTCACCCCTGCATCGGGAGCATCCCCGGGCTTGTGATAGCTCTCTTTCAGGAAGGCCACTTGCATAGCGGTACCATCAATATTTGGATCCTGAGCCTCTCGTCCAGTAATCAGGTAAATTGAGGGAATACCTCGGCGCACAAAATTGTAGTGATCACTGCGAACAAAGATCACTTCTTCCGGCATGGGATCTGGGCTCAGTTTTAAGCCACTGCGCACTGCGGCACGCTCGGCAATCTGCCCCAAGGACGAGTGCTCGGCACCGAAGGCGATAATGTCGCGAAACGGGTACAGCAGCATAGGCATATCAAGATTGATATTGGCTACTATAGACTGCAAAGGAACGGTAGGATATTCAGCAAAGTAATCTGATCCTAACAGCCCTTTCTCTTCTCCGGTCACAGCCACAAATAATAGTGAGCGCCGTGGCGCATGACCGGATTCCACGAACAGACGCGCAGTTTCCAGCATTACTGCTATGCCTGCTGCATTGTCCTGGGCACCATAGTAAATTTGGCCATCCTCTTTTTTACCAATATGATCAAGGTGGGCCGAGAAGACTACATATTCATTTTTTAAAAGGGGATCACTGCCAGGTAATACTGCCACCACATTGGGACTGGTAGTTTCCTTATGTTTGGAACTAGTACCTAGTGCTGCACTGTAAGGCAGTGGAAATCCCTTCGGATTCTGACCTTTTTCAATATCGCTGAAGATGCTTTCCAGGCTGCTTTGCGCACCGACAAATAGCTTGGCCGCTGCTTCGCTGCTGAGCATAACGCCTGGGTGCAGCCCGGGAGTTGCACTGCCCGGGTTGCCTTCCCTATTAACCCAATCAAAGGTGTCATCGTGACGATGCTCGGCATAGCGGGCAAAGGGGCGACGCTTTTCCCTTTCCGGGGTATATACGGTGATGTAGCCGACGGCCCCGTGGCGGGCGGCAGTTTCACGCTTATTACGGCTTGAAGCGTAGTGGGCTCCAACTTCACTGGGTAGGCTCTCGGGACGTCCACTCAGGATCACCGCCACCTTGCCCTGAACATTTAAGCCAGCATAATCATTGAGGTTGTACTCAGGGGCCTCGATTCCGTAACCAACAAACACCAAATCTGCTTCCAGGCTACTGCGCTCACTGACCGCCGATGGACCTGCGATAAAGTCCTCGCCAAAACGGAAAGTGACATGCCCACTCTTCCCCTTCAGGACAAAGCTAGGCTCTGCACCATTCCAGCTTGCACTGCGGAAAGGCACGTCCTGGAAGTAACCCTCATCACCGGCGGGGGCCAACCCCATACGTTCGAACTGTTCCGCAACATACTGTGCAGCCTTGCGATAACCCTCACTGCCGGTATCGCGACCTTCCAGTTCAGCCGATGCCAAGTAATCCACATCCCGGCGGATATGGTCGGTATTGGCACTGGGAGCGGAAGTCGTGGGGACAGTGGTGCAGGCCACCAACAGGGCCACCAAAAGGGCACTGAACAGGATCTTGCTTCTCATGGGAGCTCTACTTCTCAATAAACCATCGCGACGGGTTGATGCCGCCAGTGAAAGGGGCGCAAGCTTATCACGATAGACAGTAACTGCGTGCAGAATACCGTTAGCGATTATTTACCCAAAATTGGTATCGGAATAACTTTCAGGCTGCCTTATCAATCCCCGGGAAAGCCCGCTCCACGGCGGTAACTACCTTTTCATAGGCGCAATCAGGACAAAATTCACCGTGAGCAGCCAATAGATGTAGGAAACTTAGGCCTAGCAAACGCCGAAAGTCGACCTGTAAATGATAACTGGGGTCACCTCCATCCGGGGTCATACGCGTGCGCCATGCAGGTGGAATCTGCATTCCACAACGCAAACCGGATAAGCGCAAGAGATTGCGGCCAAACCAGTTACAACCACCCCAACTACCCCAATACTGCAAGGCATCACAGCTCAGCAGCAAACCACCATTAAACGGCAACCAAAGCACTGCCTCTGGAAAACGGCTGTGGCAAAATTCCAGGAAACGTCCATCAGGTATAGGGCACTCTCCATTCTCCCTGATCACCCGGTCAGCACCAGGGGGATAAAAATCAGAGCCAACCTGCCGCCAAAAGGTAAGGTCGAAATGATCTCGGTAATAGAGGTCATCTTGGCCATGATGGTAACCGAGACGGACTGCATGGCGGACTCTACCGAGATCGCGCAACTTTTCCTCCTGTTGAGGACGCAGACGTACGGGGTTTATCAAAGTTAGATCTTCTCGCCAACGCACTATGGCCATATTACGATTAATAGTCACACCGGGAGCCAGTTTTACGGTGCCCGGAACGCAGAACAGATCTGGCAAGAGCTGGCGAATCTCTCCGTGGGGTTGGGCCTGTGGATAGTTGATTCGCACTGGCTTTCGCTCAGGTGTACTGCACCCGATTGCTTATACCCCGCAATAGCTGCAGGGCGCGTTCGGCGCTGTCTTCCGGAACAAAGATATGGTCGTGACGCAAAGCAGTCACCACATTGGCAACGATACCGGCTTCTGCCAACTCCCCAGCGATAGTTGCAGTCAACCCCACCGCACTGAGTCCAGAAAATACCTGTAAAGTAATCTGTCGAAATGGTGCGCTAGAGGCGATGCCATATTGTTGGGCCAGGTGTAACGGCATTATTGCACTCATGCCCTCCCCTTCGCGGAAGATACACAGGCTTTCCGCCAGTATTTCCTCGAGACGAGTATCAGACACCTGACAAAAAACGAAAGTTTCTTCCTGCAGTTTTGGATACATATTTCGCAAGATCTTGGCGAGGGAGACTTCAGCACTCATATCCTAATGCCATTTTTTTGAAGACCTTCAGCGATTGATAACCAATAGCTACCTTGTATCCACAAGCCACCAGCTATGAATTCTTGGAAAAATGACCAGATGCTCTGAACATGTTCTGTTTAGGAGCACCCCTTAGGCTTGGAGATTTTTATTCTAATTTCGCTTGCGCTTCTTCACGCCTTTTTTTGCAGTTTCTTTTAATTCCTCCCCCTCAAATTCCGGTTCACCTTGAGCCGGAGTAGTATCCACTTCTAAATCCGGGGACTCCTCTCTCTCCCAGCTTTTCAAGGCTGAATCGATATCTTTCTCAAGATCCAGGCTAGGAAATTCCGGGCAAGGCGCATCCCGTTCCGGGTCGTGCCAAGCAGAGAGGGGGGCAACAAAAACCACCAGAGATTTATGCAGCCTATTGCGGCCGATACTCACTTCCGTCCAGGTAGTCTGCCAAGCAAACTTTCCCCGCACTGCATAGTCACTTTCATAAGATTTCAGGGTCAGGAAATACGGATATATTTTTCCACGACGACAAATAATCCTGCGGCCGGTTTTGATATTTGCCATCTGTGTGAATGGGTCAAAGTACCAATGTATATCGTACCCAAAAGCAAACTGCATTTTCCCTTTCTTATTCGGTAGAAATGCATAAGAGCGACCAGTACCATCTGGTTTTAAACTCCAGACATGGCGGGCTTCACCATCTCTGGAGATTAACCAGGCGCCAACCCACTGACTGGCATTAAGACGAGACTGTGCATGCCAACCATCGACTCGCGTTTTCTCTTTTTCTTTCTTATTAATTTCCTCTTTCGCAAATACCGAGGTACAGGTGAGCATAAATATCAGAGCGACAGTCAGGCACCTCTGAATCACGAAGCTTCTCCGGAGGTTGGCATATTCTTCCCTGAGTGGATTACTCCTGGCTTTGACATTTCGAGCCTGAAATGACATTGAAAAGCGCTCAGCTGGCAATATTCGGACAATTGCTACCCGCTTTCGGTGTACGCCAGCTGCTGAGTCGACGCTGGAAGCTCAGTAAGCCACCTCCCGCCTGCAGCCAGTGTCGACCATCAATCACTGCGAATAGCAGCGTGGATTTACTCCAACCCCGAAATGCCACTGACACCACACCGCCCTTACAGTGAACCGAAGCGCCGGTGCGAACCCGCACTCGATCACCATCGAGCTGCCAGTTGATTGCGAATCCATGGGTCAGGCGTCCACCAGAGTTAAAGCCATAGGCATAGCCAGAACCATCGGCGTTCAGCTGCCAAACCAATTGGTCATCACCCTCGCTAACCACCAGCCAGTTGCCAGCCCATTTCTGTTGCGCTGACTCCGCTGCAGCTGCTAGTGGCAACAGCAGAAAAAGCACCAAGACGACGGCATAAGTCTGAAAGAGGGAAACCAGGACACGATTCGATAGGGAAAGACGCAAATACTTCATGCGCTACTCTACTGTGTCAGCCCGCGGAAGCTACCGCGAGGTGGAGTTTCTGCGAACGGCGGCCAAGTTGCCACCAATTTTCCTGTCCGGTTACAGCCTTGGCGACCGGCGTGAAAAGTTGCTTAGGCGCTCCTTTTCACATCCTTTGCTTAGTAAGGCTAGACGCAAAATCCCACAGTGGCATTAGAAGCATTAAAAATATTAAATGAGACGCCAGAAAGGCGCATGGAATAAATAGGTTTGATCAAGAGAAGGAGAGCGGTCTTTACCGGGTGCGCGCATCAGACATATTTTTATCCGCCCGCCACACGCGATACTTGAGCTGTACACCTTGTGGCATGTACACCACCAGCGGCAGGCTACTTCTGTAAGGCAGTATAAGGCCTTCAGCCCGCACGCGAATAAAGCGCCTCGACTCAGACCCCGGCGCACATACCTTTTGTGTATCAGGTGTTGCCTTCAGTTCAGACAAAACATAGTAGGGATAGCCCCAGCCCGGTAATAACTGGCGCTCCAGCGGTGCAGAGAAGCTTTGCAGGTTACAATCTGCGACTTCACTCTTTCCTGGCACCAGTTCCACCATAAAACGGCTTTCATCCACTACTTTTGGCAGCTGAATAACATGGCGCTGCTTTCCCTCCACTTCCACCGGGAAGGCGTCCAGTGGCTCCGCGGCCTGGGCCGTTAGACTACTAAAAAGAACCAGTGATGCAACGAAGGATCTTGCCATTGGGACTTCCTCAGCTAACGACCTCTGTTCTGGCGCACAAACCTCCTTAAAGTTTAGACAGCTTTTTCCGCCGCAGCCCCCACCACAGAGTTAATCCCAACACCAGGGCCACGATAAAGAGCAGCAAAGCTCCAAAGAATTTATAGCCTCTGTCCACTGCTGGTTCGATTCGGGTCTGTGCCGAAGCCAGCATGGCTCGCAGGTCTTGGAAGGAGGCAATTACCTTAGTATTCGGCGCACCTGTTAATACTTGACTGCGAAGCAGCTGCCATCGCGACTGTAGTTGGCTCATTAGTACTTGGTCCCGAACTTCAATTTGTGACCGCAGTGGGAGATAACCTTCGCGATAGGCGAGCATCAGCTTGTGGTAGGCACCGGCTTTATCTCCACTGCGATAATCCGTGAGCGCCAGTTGCAGCAGGCCATCAGCCCTGGCCAATGGGGGCTCCAGCGCGCGCACTAAGTGAGGGTGGGCACGCCACCACATCAAAGCCTTCTGTGCATCAGCTGGCAATTCTACCGGGCGTGTGACCGCCAGACCGGGCAAGCCCACCAGGGCTGGGTAACGCTCAGCGATATCTGCAGCCGGAGGCAACTGACCTTGAACTGAAAAAGCAGCCACGGTCACTGCCAGTGCCCAACGCTGCCAGACAGTCAGACTGCCATCAATATCAAGTCCATGAATCTCATCAACCGTGGGGTCCAAAGTGTTATAGAGGTCATAGAGACTGAAATTGCCTATTCGGGATGCTTCGAGAAAACCCGGCCCGCTCACTCCACCCTCACCCTGGCCACCGTGACAGCTGGCACATCGCTCTTGATAGAGAGGCATAGCAAGGCTCGCTGCCGGCAGTGTGTGGGCCGGTGACCTTTGCATTTGGTAAAGAGCCGCCAATCGGTCGGCCAGTTCATTGGCGCGCCGCCTCACCGTTTTCCCACTCTCCCTGCGCTCTATAGCCTTACCTAATTCAGTGATTCCCTTTTCTAGAGAGTTACGGCCAGGCCGATCTGGTAGCTGCAGCACCAACTGCAGAGCCTGAATGGCATGTTGTTGCTGCAATTGGTAGAGCCCGGAGTCGAGCAACTTGCCACCATCCACAGCGTCGCCGTAGTCCACTGCGATATAGGAGAGGAGGTTGCTGGCTCGCGCAGCCAGCCTGTCGTTCTCTGGGGCAAGCTGTGCCAACAGAATTTCAGGGGACAGGGCCAGGAAGCAAAGGCAGAGCCAGATCCATTTGTATCTCATGGGTACTTCCCGGTGGGCATTGCAGCCAAAGGGCGCCGCATAGGCACAAGTTTGGTCTAAAGATTGGTCCTACAGGAACGCCGGATATAAAAAACCCCGCTCAAGGCGGGGTTTGTCTCAACAGGAATGTCAACCGCGATCTGCGCGTTCCTTAGCGATTAGGTAATCCGCCACCTGCAGCATCACTTCCTGGGAGTTGCTCTTGCCCTTATAGCCTGGCAATGAGGAACTGATACGATACTTTCCGGCTACAACCACTTCTGGAGTACCTGTCATTTTGTAGGCACGCTGATTGGCCATACCTTGCTTAACCTTGCTGTTGATGGCGAAGGAGTTCATCAGCTTGGCAGCCTTGGCACCGTCAGCACCGTGCTTGTTAAACAAGGCTTCAATTGCCTGCAGGTCCGGCTTCCAATTACGTCCCTCGCGGGTAGCCAGCATCTGGCGCTGGTTGTAGATAGTATTGAACAGCGGAGTATGCATTTTCTCCAGAACACCCATAGCATCAGCCACGTAGAACAGGCGCGCGTGCACATCCATCACAGGCTGCCAAATGGCGGGCAACTTAAGCAGAGCAACATCACTGGGCATATTCTTTTTCCAGCGATCCAGAGTAGGTTCGAAATGGTAGCAGTGAGCACAGCCGTACCAGAACATTTCAGTAACTTCGATTTTGTTATTGCTCTTTTGTGCAACCGCCTGTGGTAGTACCTGATAGTGCTGGCCAGCCTTAAACTCGCCGCTTTCCTGGGCGCAGGCCACCAGACTGAACAATACAGCCACTACCATCGTTATTGGGGCGAGAACTGCTCTCATAATAAGTCTTCTCCAACTTGTACATTCGTGATTCGAATACCGGCTTGCGACTGGCTGGCGGACCACTGAGGACACAATAGACAACGCAGATTATTTAAGTTCCCGTTGCCACTCGCAAGGAAACGCCGTAAAAGCTGCAATACTTTACCCAATTCCCCGGCCTTTAAGCGAGCTTCGGGTACAAAAAAGGCCGGTGTGTGACCGGCCTCTCGTTACTGTGACTGGGTGATTTACTCTGTCAGACCAGCAATGTAGTTGGCCACAGCCTTAATCTCTGCATCAGAGAGCTGCTTGGCTACGGTACGCATGGTGCGGGTATCGCCATCATTATCGCGGGTACCAGCGCGGAAAGCTTTAAGTTGAGCCTCAATGTACTCGGGATACTGACCGGACAGACGCGGGTAACCAGCGGGCGCATTGCCCAATCCAGTGGGAGAGTGACAACCCATACATGCGGGCACCCCGGTCTCCATATTGCCGGCTCGGTACAGCTTGCGCCCGAACGCCAGGCCGTCAACACTGTCTCCACTGTTTAATTTAATGGCGATCGCCTCGGAACCGGAGAGTTGCATGGGCTGGGAAGCGAAGTAAGCGGCAATATCCTGCAGATCCTGGTCATTGAAGTTATCCAGCTGGCCAATCATCTGCGGCACATCGCGGGTTTTGTCCTGGATGTCCTTGAGCTGCTTATAGAGATATTTTTCGCCGAGGCCGGCAATTTTTGGGAAGGCCGGGGCCAGGCTGTTGCCATCAGTACCGTGACAAGCGGCGCACTGGGCGGCTTTCGCCTTGCCCGCAGCAGCATCGCCCGAGGCCATTGCAAAGGGTACGGCCCCCAGGCCGATAACCAAACCGAGTGCCAGAGCAGTGTTCTTGATAATGCTGTTCATACGTCGTCCCGTTGCGCGCTGAGATATGGCGTTTCGTGTCGCCCCCAATAGTCCTGCGACGCGAAAACCGCGGCATTATATACTTGCGCGCCAAGCGAGTGTACCGAATCAGCAGACTTAAACGATGTCAATTACCGAATTTGAAGCCCAACCGCAAAAACTGAACTATCGTACTATACGATTTCTTACCAGTGCCCCCACCCTGACTGAGTGTCCAGAGGACTCAGGTGCGGAGGTAGCGTTCGCCGGCCGCTCCAATGCGGGCAAATCCAGCGCCATAAACGCCCTTACCGGCAATAACAAATTAGCACGCACCTCTAAAACCCCTGGTCGCACCCAGCTGATCAACTTCTTCAGCCTTTCCGAGCAACAGCGCCTGGTGGACCTGCCGGGATACGGCTACGCCAAAGTAGCCCGCGCCATGAAGGACGAATGGCAACGCCATCTGGCCGAATACCTGGAGCAGCGCACCTGCCTGAAAGGCCTGGTGCTATTGATGGATATTCGACAACCTCTCAAAGAGTTCGATATACATATGCTCACATGGGCCGTTGAAGCCGGTCTGCCTGTGCATATCCTACTCACCAAGGCAGACAAACTAAAAAATGGCCCCGCTAACAATGCCCGCTTTGCTGTAGAAAAGGCCATCAAACAGCAGGGCCTCGACCGTGGTGTAACGGTGCAGACTTTTTCCTCCACCAAGAAAGCTGGATTGGACAAACTGGAGCGTAAATTAAACGCATGGCTTGCCCCACCAGTAGAGGGAAATACAGCAGGGGGCTAATGTATCACTTGCCGAAGGAGCCTCAACCGGGGGGACGAATCCCAGATCAGGCTCCAAACTGCCACCAATACCTTCCCCACTGCTCAAGACCTGTACAGTAGATATCAATAAGGTGGCGACCAGAGAGGTCGGGGACTCAAAGGCCGCCAGATCTATTTAACCCCACTGGGCCTAACCGCGCTTCGCAACTGGCATCAGGGCACGTAATAAGACCTTGCGCAACCGTTGATGCGCCCTGGGCGTTGGACAGAATAGCTCTTCAGCAGAGAGGTACCGCTGTGCCAATAACTCAACAAGAGTCTCCTCGCGAATAGCAACTGTGAGCAAATC
Organism: Microbulbifer variabilis; assembly: GCF_052468405.1. Taxonomy (NCBI): domain Bacteria; kingdom Pseudomonadati; phylum Pseudomonadota; class Gammaproteobacteria; order Cellvibrionales; family Microbulbiferaceae; genus Microbulbifer; species Microbulbifer variabilis. The sequence goes on along the minus strand of NZ_CP174343.1, from coordinate 4,317,713 downwards.
CGAAGGCTCCCCAGCGGGAGACTGTTCCTCAGTGCAGGCGCCAACTCGTTTCGGCTCCAGTTGCGGCTTTGCCTCTGGGGACTGCTGACATGAATTCTCCTGAGCCATCTGGGTAGAGGGCACTAATGCATTCAGCGGCAACCTTATTTTTATCGCGCTCTCCCAGCTGGCGGGCGAGTACTGAACTGGCTCCCGCGAGGATGTAGTGGTGTAATTTTTCATCGCCCTGCTCCCGGTAAGCTTCCATCAGGCTGGCCGCGCTCTCGCTAAAGCGCTGCGCAGAAACGGCATAGCTGGGCCACTGGCGTGCCAGCAACATACCGGCAACATCAAAAGCACACCCCAGATAAGGAATAGCCTCCGAGTGATGTCCATCTTCTATTAGGAGCCTGCCGCGCTCCATCCAGTCTAACCACGCCTTTTCTGCACGATCCCTGTTATCGAACAACCATTGACGGTGATTTGCACATAGGTAACGTAAATTCACGGTAACCCCCCTGTTAGAACTCAATTAACATTAATGCGAACCATTATCATTTGCAAGTAAGTCAGGAAGGTTTTTCTGCAAATCTGCGAGGGGGCCACACCGAATAAAAAAAGCCGGCAGATGGGGGCTGCCGGCTAGGGGTCAGTGCCCTTGGGGTGGGGCACTTCCAGACGCATCCAGGGGGACGGATACGCCTGAGGGTTCCTTGATAACACATCCTTAACCTACTTGAAGGCTAGGCTGGTGCCAGAAACATTCCCAGCCGCCAACCGGTATCATCGAAGAACTGTAAATACTATGCTCACAGAGAAATAAATTCAGGAAATAGATTCCATTCACGCAATGAAAAGGAGACTTACGGAGGGCAACTTTCGTAAGAAAAAAATCTTCTGGGACAAAAAAAACCCCGGAGTTGGGGAAGTCCGGGGTTAAAAAGCTGAACGCTTTGGGGTTAGGGAGCAACAATGATCTGTACTTTCTGATACATCACCACCCCCATTTGTTCCCAGGGCTTGCGTAAATAAATGTAAACCGCCAGCTATCCGTTGAAACCAACGCAACCAGATCAATGAAGCAGGCGCCAGTAGCAATTGTGGCGTTATTCTCAACTCCCACGCGCCCTCAAATAGTTAGCTCACTCACCGGGCCGGCGGTATGCAGGCGACGGATTGCTTCGGCCACCAGGGGGGCACAATCCACCAATTCACAATTCTTGGGCAAGTTCACCTGAGGCAAAGAATTAGTGACAGCCAGACACTCCAAGGGGAGGCGCGCCAATTCATTTCGAGCATCACCACTAAATTGGCCGTGACTGGCCAGCGCCAATAACCGTTCCGCTCCGGCTCTCTGCGCAGCACCTGCGGCACAGCAGAGTGTAGCGCCACTGGCAATCAAGTCATCTACGATAACGACCGCAGCCCCGGCAACTTTACCGACCAATGTGCCACCAGTCAGCTGCTCTCCACGCCGGTACTTCTCGACAAACACCCTACCAATCGGACGCTGTAATCGCTCACCCAGTGCCTTGCGCAATTTTTCCGCCCGCTTTATGCCCCCCTCATCCGGAGACAGCACAACCAATGGCCGCGTTTCATTCGCCAAGCGCGGTACGACGAAATCCAACAGTGGAGATTCGGCCAATAAATGCACTGTGCGACAGCGGAAAGCATTTTCAAAGGAGGAAAGATTATGGGCATCCAATGTCACTACTGTGTGCGCACCCACCGCCTCCAATAAGCTGGCGAGATAGCGGGTAGGCAGTGGGTCGCGCAGGTTGGTGCGCCGATCTTTGCGTCCATAACACAGGTAAGGCATCACCGCGGTTATCCGCATTGCACCGGCATCCCGCAAAGCTCCAATGAAAAACAAGCTGCGCAACAATTTTTCATCCACACTGCTATGAGGGTCGACATATAAGGATTGCACCAGGAATACGTCTGCCCCCTCCACATCATCAAGGGGGCGCACTTTGTGCTCTCCATCAGCAAAATAGCGCTCTTCATGTCGAGCCAGTGGCTCTCCAAGGGCTGCCGCCACTCGCCCGCCAAAATCGGCACCGGCATCCAGGCTGAAAAGTTTCAAACGGCTCATAACAGGTTCGTGCGAAACCAGCGGCTAGTAAGATGCACTACCTCATCCATGGCGCCGGGCTCCTCAAACAGGTGACCCGCATGGGGAATAATCTGTAACCGAGGACCATTTACCATATGCGTCAGGGCCTCTTTGTTCACCTCCAATACCTGCTTGTCATCCCCTCCGACCAGCAACAGCGTCGGCGCTTTCACCAGCGGCAGATCAGAGCCAGCAAGATCCGGCCGACCACCGCGCGAGACCACTGCGCCTACCAGGGACGGCCGCTCAGCGGCAGCCACCAGGGCTACGGCGGCACCTGTACTGGCACCGAACAAACCAACTCTCAGGTGCTCAGTGCTCTCCTCATGGGCCGACCAGTCCAGAACTTCCACAAGGCGCCTTGCGCTCAGGTCGATATCAAAGCGGTACTCGCAAGTAGAAGCATCGGCGCGACTCTCTTCGACACTCAATAAGTCAAACAACAATGTGGCAAAACCAGCATCATTCAGTCTACTGGCAACAGTCAGATTGCGCGGACTGGCCCTGTTGCTGCCGCTGCCGTGAGCAAACACTATCAGTGCCCGCGCCCCCTGTGGCAGCGTGAGCGAGGCGTTCAAAGTTATGTCTTCTGTCGCCAGCGCTATGGCTTGGCTCTGCATCCACTGCCTCCAACAGACAATTGGCCAGGCACGATAGTGTCCCTGGGATAAAGAAGCCTGAAGAAAAACCAGAATGAATAAATCCTCTGTTGTGCTCAGACTAGACCAGCAGAACGCCAGAAGCTCTGCCAATTGGAGCCAAATGGCTTAAACCATTAACAGTTTAGGTTGTGGGAGTTAGAAGTCTTAGGGCAAAAAAAATGCCCCGGACTTGGGGGAGTTCCGGGGCAAACATCTGACTTCCTTGGGGGATGATGACGCATTCCAACAATCTTGCCTTTTTAGAAAGTCTGTCGCCGGAACAGTTCCACGAATTTATGCAAAGAAAGTAAAAACGCCGATCAAAACACGAAGATTGGCGCTATTTTCTTCAAACAAGCACCTGTGTAACCGCCAAGGTGACAAAAGTCACGATGGTATATCCATCTTGTGGCGCCAAAGTGCTTTTAAGGCAAAATCAGTGGGCCTCATCCCAGCTTTTGCCACGGCCGACATCGACAATTAACGGCACATGCAATTGGGCGGCACCCTGCATCAGTTCCACTAAACCATTGGCCACTGTCTCTATCTCCCCTTTGGGTACCTCAAGCACTAGTTCATCGTGCACCTGCATAATCAGCTTACTAGACAGCTTTTCTTCAGTGAGCCAGGCATCAACGGCGATCATAGCGCGCTTGATAATGTCAGCGGCAGTACCCTGCATGGGCGCATTGATCGCTGTACGCTCAGCGGCTTGGCGCTGCATACCATTGCGCGAATTAATTTCCGGAAGATACAGCCGGCGACCAAACAGCGTCTCGACATAGCCTTTTTCTGCAGCCTGGGCACGTGTTTCCTCCATATAGCGCAACACACCCGGGTAGCGTTCGAAATAACGATCGATATAAGTCTGTGCATCGCCGCGCGGAATATCCAATTGCTTTGCCAGGCCAAAAGCGGACATGCCATAGATCAAACCAAAGTTGATCGCTTTGGCGCGGCGGCGCTGTTCGTCGCTCACCTCGCCCAAAGCCACTTCAAAGACCTCGGCTGCGGTGGCGCGGTGGATATCCGCTCCCTGGGCAAAGGCATCCAGAAGCCCCCTGTCGCCAGACAAATGCGCCATGATACGAAGCTCAATCTGTGAATAATCCGCCGCGATAATTTCGCTGCCACCATTAATTCGGGGGTCGGCAGTAAAAGCTCGACGAATTCGACGTCCTTCCTCAGTGCGAATAGGAATATTCTGCAAATTGGGATCACTGGAAGACAGGCGACCTGTGGCCGCCACCGCCTGGTGATAAGAGGTATGCACGCGCCCGCTGCTGGGGTCGATCATTTTTGGCAGTTTATCGGTATAGGTATTTTTCAACTTTGCCAAACCTCGGTACTGCATGATCAGAGCCGGCAGCTCATGGTTATGAGCCAGCTCCTGCAGCACCGCCTCTGCCGTAGAAGGTGCTCCTTTAGGGGTCTTTTTAATTACCGGAATCTGAAGTTTCTCAAATAAGATGGCGCCAAGCTGCTTGGTGGAGCCCAGGTTAAATTCCTCACCTGCTACATCGTAGGCCTGTTGCTCCAGCTCTCGCATTTTCTGCTCAAGCTCCGCGCTCTGCTCCGCGAGCATCTTCGCATCAATATAGGCACCACTACGTTCCATACGCGCGAGTACCGGCAACAGTGGCATCTCGATCTCATCGAGCACCTTTATTAGAGTTGGCTCCCGCCTCAACCGGGAATCCAACTCATTGTGTAACCGTAGGGTGATATCCGCGTCTTCAGCCGCATAGGGGCCAGCCTTATCCAGCTCAATCTGGTTGAAAGTGAGCTGCTTTACGCCTTTTCCTGCAATATCCTCAAAGTGCACCGTATGCTCACCAAGGTACTTGAGCGCCAAGCTGTCCATATCATGGCGACTGCCGGTACTATCAAGCACATAGGATTCCAACATGGTATCCCGTGTGATGCCGCTGAGCTCTATGCCGTAATTGGCCAGAATATGACTATCGTACTTGAGATTCTGACCCACTTTTTTCTGCCTGGCATCCTCCAGCAGGGGCTTTAGTTTTTGCAAAACCTCTTCAAAGGGTAACTGCTCAGGTGCCCCCATATAGTCATGGGCCAGGGGAACGTACGCGGCGCGGTGTGGTTGAACGGCAAAAGACACCCCCACCAATTTTGCCTGCATATAGTTAAGGCTCGTGGTTTCGGTATCAAAGGCGAACATATCTGAGTCTTTTAGCTGCTGCAGCCAAGCATCAAATTCCGCCATATCCGTCACTGTAACGTAATCCCGCTCAACAGCCTCAGCCATAGCTTCATCGGCTTCCTCACTGGTCAGCTCCTCCAACCAGCCGCGAAATTCATTTTGTGTAAACAGTTCTATCAATGCCTCTGTATTAGGCTCAGCATTGTGCAGGTCCTGTGGATGGTAAGGCATTTCTACATCGGTTTTGATGGTCGCAAGCTTGTAGGAAAGCTCTGCCGCCTCGCGATGCTCGGCCATTTTCCTGCCGAGGGTCTTGGCACCGCGAAAACCTAGAGGCGCAATAGCATCCAGGTTGGCGTAAATATCCTTGATTCCGCCTAGATTCTGTAACAATGCCAGTGCAGTTTTCTCACCTACTCCGGGAACACCGGGTATGTTGTCGGACTTATCTCCCATCAGGGCGAGGAAGTCGATAATCAGCTCAGGCCCAACCCCAAATTTTTTTACAACACCATCACTATCCATTTCAGTGTTGGACATGGTATTGACCAGGGTGACGCCGGGGCGCACGAGTTGCGCCATATCTTTATCACCGGTGGAGATAATGACTTCCTGACCTTTGCGCTGGGCTTCCAAAGCCAGGGTACCGATTACGTCATCCGCCTCAACACCATCAACTACCAGGCGCGGCAGTCCCATGGCGTCGATGATGTCGTGGATCGGCTGAATCTGCTCACGCAGATCGTCGGGCATAGGCGGGCGATGGGACTTGTACTCAGCAAACATCTCATCGCGAAAAGTCTTGCCCTTGGCATCAAATACCACCACTACAGGGCTATCCGGATGCTCCTTCAAATGGCGGCGCAGCATGCTGATCACACCACGCACTGCCCCGGTGGGTTTACCCTGGGTGGTAGCCAGTGGCGGCAGGGCATGAAAAGCGCGGTAAAGGTAGGACGAGCCATCCACCAGGATCAGAGGGGCGGCGTGGGTATCTTGTTTACTCATAAATTATGGGAATCTTGCTTGCTTATTAGGGCGCTTGGCGCGAATGGCAGGCTGATAGGATAACGCCCTTCACATAGTTTTTCCGCCTATCGAGATCCTTCACAGGCAATTGCCGCCTCTGTACCTCACATTGCATCAAAGCCAACTCGCCTCGACGTAAGGTCGATAACTATCGGCGCAGCAACCTCACCATATTTCCAGTCTCTACTAGTCTTGCGGGTAGCGACTTAACCATTCGCTATCTCCCCGGGAACTTCTGGCAACTGGCTGCCTGCAGGCGGCGCGGGACCTTTTGTTTTCCGGAAAACGATACCCATCAGATGTTTAAAGGAAGGATTCTAACTATGAGAGGAGTGATGTACGCCGCTCTTATACTTGCCGCCCACTCTCTGGCCACACCGGCTGGTGCGGTTTCAGCCTGTGAAACGGAGAAGACCCAAAAGGCAAATTCTGCCACAGCGGCATTTCCACACACGCAGGGGCACGAGTTGATGCTGGAGCAGGCTACAAGGGAACAAGAAAAAGCCTTACTAAAACGCCAGATGCGCCAACTGGAAAAACTGCGCGAGCAAGCTGAACGCGAAGCGGTGCGCGCCGAGAAATTACAGCAATTGAAAAGTGATACCACCAATGCTGGTTAACCACCACCGACCTCTTTCATGCCCGGCAAGATTATTGCCGGGCACCTTCTCCAAACTCCACAAGCCTCCTGAACATCAACCCGGTACTTCGCCCAGCTTGGTTGTATTATCAGGAATCTGGCTTAGACAAGCACGAGCCTGAATTAACAGGGACTCGATCAGGTCTTGATAGCTGGCGCCGGCGGCTAATTTCTCCCCTAGAGGATCCAGAGCCGCATACTCCAGGCCCAAATGCAGGGCCAACTGTCTGTCGCGATCATTCTCCGGTATCCCGCCAAATAGGCAGCCCTTCTCTACCGCGGATAGATCAAGCATTGCCCGAACACCGTGACTGACGCCACTGCTATCACTGAGGGCATGGGTTTGTACCCCGGCAGAGCCGAAGAAATGCCCATAGGCATCGTGGGTCACCACTACCGGCACATCGCGGTAACCCCACAGTGCCCGATCTAACACCTTTTGCAGGCTGGCCATAGACTTGGAAAAATCCCGCGCCCGCGCCCGGTAGATCTCGGCCCGCTGAGGCTGCAGCTTGGCCAGGCGCTCTGCTATCTGGGCCGCAGCAATCGCCGCATTACGTGGGCGCAGCCAGACATGTGGGTCAGTGGCACTCGCACCCTGGAACTCATAGTCGGCCGCGCCAAGCAGTTGCAACTGCCTTTGTTCAGGCAAGAAGGTCGCCTGCTTCGCGAGAACAGCTTCCATCTGCGGCCCCAACCATACCAGGAGTAGCGAGCGCTCCAGAAGGGCGCGCTCAGACACACTAGGGGCGTAATGATGTGGATCACTCCCCTGAATCAGTATCCGCACCGGTGTCTCCTCACCAGCGATTTCGCGAGCAATCAATGCCAAAGGACGCACACTCACAACCAGCTCCGTCCTATCGACAGGTTGAGGTTTACCACAAGCGAATAGGCATAAAATCAGCACAATCAGCGCAGAAGAAAACAAAGTACGTACAGAGAGAGACATGGGAGACATTTAACGACACAAAACTGCGATATAATCACAAGCGGCCTTAAGCCGCCAGCCCGATTACCCTTCGGTGCATCTGGCAACCAAGCACCCAAGGGCCTACAAACATAATATGGTTTTCCCCGCCAACTCCGGAGATAACAACCTGAGTTCTTCAGCGCCACTAATTACCGCCGACAGCATAGCTTTACAACTTGCCGGCCGGCAGTTGCTTAGGGACGTTTCCCTGGAGCTAGATCAGGGGGAAATTGTCACCCTGATCGGCCCGAACGGTGCCGGCAAGACCACATTATTGCGGTTACTACTTGGCCTTACTAAGCCAACCAGTGGCAACATCTGGCGCAAAAAGGGGCTGCGCATTGGCTATATGCCCCAGCGGTTGCATATCGACAGCTCCATGCCAATGTCCGTCGAGCGCTTTTTGCTGCTGGGCCAAGCCAGTATGACCCCTCTTCAGGCGCAAGAAGCACTGGATAGAGTGGGAGCGGGGCTATTACTCAAAGCCAACCTGGCCAACCTTTCCGGCGGCGAGATGCAGCGAGTCCTCCTCGCCCGCGCCGCATCCCGCAAACCGCAATTACTGGTGTTGGATGAGCCCACTCAGGGAGTAGACGTGAGTGGACAGAGCGAGCTGTATCAGCTGATCGCCACTCTCCGCGACGAGCTCGGTTGCGGGGTACTACTGGTTTCACATGACCTGCATCTGGTAATGGCCGCTACAGACAGAGTGCTCTGCCTAAACCAGCATATCTGCTGCCATGGTCATCCGGAGCAGGTGAGCCGGGATCCCGCATACCTGGAACTCTTTGGTGACAAGGTGGCTCCCTACACCCATCAACATAACCACCAGCACAAATTAGGCGGTGATATAGCGATTGTAGGGGACTGCACCCACGACCACTCCGATACAGCCTCCAGCGGCAAAAAAAGAGAGCAAAAATAAGTGGTGGAATTCGGCGAATTACTGCACAGTCAATTTCTTTGGTTCGCCCTCGGTGCCGGCCTGCTAGTCGCTGTAGTAAGTGGCCCCCTGGGGTGCTTCGCCGTATGGCGACGCATGGCCTACTTTGGTGACACTCTGGCTCACTCCGCTCTACTCGGCGTCACTCTAGGCTTTATCCTGCATATCATGCCGACGCTGGCTGTAGGCGCCACTTGCTGTCTATTGGCAATATTGTTGATGTATCTACAGCGCAGACAGAAATTGGCAGTGGATACCCTGCTCGGCATTCTATCCCATTCGATGCTGGCCCTTGGCATAGTGACAGTGAGCCTGTTCAAAATAAAAGTGGACTTACTCTCCCTTTTACTTGGCGACCTTCTCGCTGTCGGCGGTCAGGACCTGCTACTTATGTGCATCACGGTGGTGGGAATTCTGACGCTGCTCTACTTCCTGTGGGAAAAACTTCTGGCTTTTACCCTGCACGAAGAGCTGGCTTCCGTCGAAGGCGTACCGGTGGAAAGGGTGCGCATGACTCTGATGCTGATGCTGGCACTACTGATCGCTATTGCCATGAAAGTAGTCGGTGTTTTGCTAATCACTGCATTACTGATTATTCCCGCAGCAGCCGCTAGAAAACTTTCCCATACACCGGAACAGATGGCACTGCTAGCCTCTCTGATCGGCTGCCTTGCCGTCATACTTGGCCTGATGGCTTCAATTTTGTGGAATACGCCCGCCGGCCCCTCTATCGTCCTGGCTGCTGCAATATTTTTTCTCGTCTGCCAGATACGCCTATCCAGAAGCAAGTAACGCCAAAATAATATTCACTGTATAAATCAATCGATAAGTGCCACTTGTCGTATTTTGGCGCACATATGATCTATTTAAGGTGACTCATATCACCTATTTCCCCAATAAGCCTGAGCCCCGCCTCCAGCCAATTGTTTCAATTTATCGCCATTGCTAGTGTTGCCCGACGACCAGCCACTTTGGGCCAGTCACGGACTATGACAATAAAAAGGTTGAGCAAAAACATGGAAAAATTCACTCTCCGTCGCAACGTATTGGCCAGCGCCATCTTGGCTGCGGCCGCAACAACAACCCCGCAAACCCTCCTTGCTGCAGAGGAAGGTGCTATAGAGGAAGTCACTGTTGTTGGCTCCCGTATCAGTCGCAATTCAGAATTTGAAAATGCCACTCCGGTCCAGGTAATGGATCGCGAAAGCATCGAGAGGTCTGGTTACACCAACCTGCAGCAGCTGTTTGAGAAAAACCCCGCAGCTGGTAACGGCACCTTTTCCACCCGCGGCAACAACCAGGACTCTACCGCCAATGGCGCAGCGGCAGTTAGTTTGCGCGGTATGGGCGCCGACGCCACCCTGGTACTGGTCAACGGCAGGCGAGTCGCTATCAGCGCTTTCGCCGAAAGCATTACCACTAACTTCGTGGATATCAACAGTATTCCCCTGGCTGCGGTTGAGCGTGTGGAAGTCTTGAAGGATGGCGCCTCGGCTATTTACGGCTCTGATGCGGTAGCCGGTGTGGTCAACCTGGTACTGCGCAAGGACTTTGAAGGCACTGAAGTATCCATGGATTATGGCAGTGCAGATGGATATGACGAGCAGTCTTTCTCCGCAGTTTGGGGCATCAATGGGGAAAACTCCAATTTCACCGTTATATTGGATCACCACAAAAACAGCCGCCTGGCGAGTACAGAGCGCAGCGGCCTGGATACAGCGAATCAGTCTGGACGTGGCGGTATGGATTTTCGCTCTTCCCGCGGTTACCCAGGCAGCTTTACCCTGGGCAATGGGACCATTCTGCCTGATCCCAATTGCCCGGAGGATCGCGATACTGGCGAGGTTTGTGTATATGACTACGGCCCCTGGACCTTAATTACCCCGGAGGCCGAGCGAACAGGCCTGTTAATGCTGGGCCATACAGACCTCAATGAGAATATCGAATTCTTCAGCGAAATCGCTGTTCAGCACAATACTTCTGTAGCCCAAGGAGCCCCAACGCCCTTGGATGGTGATGCAGGCCTCTATGTACCTGCCGATCACCCCAACAATCCTTTCGGTGAGGATGTGGACATCTTCCGCTACCGCACCGTGGATGCCGGTGCGCGCCAATGGGATATCGAGACAGACAACTTGCGCGGTGTTTTCGGCCTGCGCGGTAGTATTGCTGAATGGGACTGGGAAGCCTCTGTACAGCGTTCACGCAGCGAATCGACCCAAACCGGGGACCGTTCCCAGGGCTGGGTGCGCACCGACCTGCTCCAGCAGGAAATCAATGCCGGGCGTTACAACCCCTTTGGTGGGGTCCAAAACCCCGATTCAGTGATTGATGCGATTACCACCAGCTTGGTTCGCCAGGGCAAGTCTGATCTTACCGCTTACGACCTCTCCATTAATGGCGACTTGTTTGATACCAGTAACGGGACTATCGCCATGGCAGCAGGCCTTGAGTACCGTGAGGAAAAAGCCTCAGATATCCCCGACGACCAGTTCCAGCGTGGCCTGATCTTTGGTACAGAATCAGTTTCCGCCAAAGCCAGCCGGGATATCACCTCGGCCTATGTTGAGTTTGCCATTCCACTGCCAGCCAATTTTGAGTTGAGCCTGGCTGGCCGCTACGACGACTATAGCGATTTCGGCAGCACCACCAATCCCATGGCCAACCTCCTGTGGACAGCCAACGATATGCTATCCCTTCGCGCGTCCTGGGGTACCGGGTTCCGTGCTCCATCACTGGCGCAGGTTGGTCTTGGAGATTCACAAGAGTCTCTATTCTTCATCGACACCTATGGATGTGAGGTTAACGATACATATTGTAACCAGACCGACTACACCATTATTTATTCCGGAAATCCTGACTTGGATGCTGAGGAATCAGAATCCTTCAATATCGGTGGTGTTTTCCAACCCCTCGAAGGCCTACAGCTATCGCTGGATTACTGGAATATCACCCAAGAAGGAAAGATTGATGAAGTACCTTTTGGCTACCTTTACAACAAGTACTGTAATGACCAAAGCAGCACTATCTGCCGTCGGGATACACCGGTAGCCGGTCAGTCTTTGGGAGCTCTACAATCTATTCGCAGCGGCTTCACTAATATCGGCGAACAAGAGGTATCGGGCGTAGATCTAAGCGTAGTTTATAGTGGGCTCGAATTGGCAGGCGGTGATTTAGGACTTCGCCTGGACTATTCCTACCTGGCAGAGTTTGAAAGAGTAGAACTGAACTCTGAGGGCAGCGCCTTCCTCACCAGGGATTTAGCTGGAGAATACGAGTATCCACAGCATCGATGGAATGCTACTGCTGACTGGACCTTTGATACTTTCGGCTTCAGTGCTGGTCTGAGTTACATTGGTGAGTTTGAGGATACGCCAGATATTGATTTCGATGGCACCCTTGACTATGACACCAACAGCTCACGCACCGTAGATTCATTTATGACCATGAATCTACAGGCACGCTTTACCGGTTTTGAAAATATGATTCTGAGCTTGGGTGCCGACAATGTATTCGATGAAGAACCACCATTTGCGATTGGCGACGGAAACACTGACCTGTATGGTTATGTTGAATCTCAACACGATCCTCGTGGTCGCTTTATCTACGGCAAGATGACTTACACCTTTTAAATAAAAAGTAACCACTGATCCAATAAAAAAGGGGAAGCTTGAAGCTTCCCCTTTTTTATTTTCAACAATCAACTAGCGCAACAATACTCAGTTCTTACAATTCTATAGCTTAATTCTCGTTAGACTTTTTTTTCACCAACTCTGAGCCCGCTTTATGAAACTCATATACAGTTAAAGTAACACCAATCAACAGGCAAATAAAAACACCAATTCCAATTATTAAAATAAATGAATCAGACACATTTAGCCTCGGCGCGCTAGTAGTGCAGACACTTTAAAGTAGATACCAAACCCTAAAATACTCGGCACCCACAAGGCAGTAAAAATTCCTTGTTCTTTATATCCATTGAACCATAAGAACCCCGACAGGAAAAAAGATATGAAAACTGCCAACATGATAAAAAGATCAGACATTTTTAGCACTTTATTTCCCCTTTACGCTAGTCATAATCCCAAAATCCAACAGCCGCCATTAACAAACCGATTATTGTGATGCTTGCAGGTATTCGCATCCCTGTTATTCCAAAAACTTGAAGTATTGAAGGAACCATTCCCAAAAGGCCAAACAAAGCCCAGAAGAAAAATGGCATAGCTACCAACAATCCGATCCAACCAATTACCAATCGGAATTTCTTAGAACGACTAACGGTGTCGGCCTTTTTCTTCAACAGATTTACTATCCGCTATGACATCTGAGAGAATAAACTAGTGACAGCATAGTTTAATAATGAGGCTTCAACAGGCACTCAAATCTTCTGCATGGCAGAAAAATCTTCATTCCTCTGCCAAACACGTAATAAATTACCCCCAAGAATCTTTCTAATATCGTCATTGCTATAACCACGTTTCAACAGACCAAGAACCAAATTAGGATATTCAGATACGTCTTTCAAGCCGACGGGTAAACTATCTCCAACGCCGTCAAAATCAGAACCGATTCCTATGTGATCAACACCTACTAAATCTCGAATATGATCAAAGTGATCAAGGACATCATTTAGATCTGCGTAAATGAATTTATCTTTTTGTAATTTTTCTGTATATTTTTTCACCTCAGTATTTTCTTTTACTAAGTTTCTCTCCTTTATAAAATTATCGACCGCCGAATTAATTTCAGCATAAGATGTTCTGGACTTGGCGCTGATAAACGTTGAACCAAAATTAATCATTATTACGCCATCCTTTTTGGCGAGGGCCTTGATCATTTCATCACTCATATTGCGCTCAAAATCAGGCGTAAAGTGCCTCGCTGATGAATGAGAAGCTATTACAGGAACTTGGGAAATCTCCAGTACCTGCCAGAAAGCTTGATCAGAAATATGAGATACATCAACCATGACACCCAGTACATTCATTTCCTGAACTAATTGCTTACCAAAATCACTTAGCCCCTGCCAAGGGCGCTCTTTATCGTAGGAGGAATCAGAGATATGATTACTCTTTGAGTGAGTCAGAGTGATATATCTCACCCCTCGATTATAGAAATGCCGGAGGTTTTCGATACTACCATCAATAGCAGCACCATTTTCCATTCCTAGAGGGAAGGAGAGCTTGCCCTGTGCTACCTGTCTATTCAATTGATTCAAGGACATAGGAATAGCAAATTTATCAGGGTGTTTGCCCACCAGTTCTTCAACATTATCTATTAACTGATCCGCATACGCTCTAGCGCTACCATCTTTCTCTTTTTCTGCCGGGATATAAATCGACATAAAGGGCGCATTTAAACCTCCACTTTTCGCTCTTGGAAAGTCAAAATCGCCTCCTGTAGTCGATAACCCAACATCCACATTTTCCTTAGATAAACGATAAGGAACATCAATGTGACCATCAATCAAAATATTTTCTTGAACCAGTTTTCGTGCCCGAGTCTGCAAGTCAACATTTGTTTCGTTACTACAAGCAGTCAACAGTATTATCAGAAGAAGAGAACACTTTTTCATAAAATAAATTCCAGAATTCAATTATCACCCAGACTAATCAATTTTTTACAGGATAATTTATCAGTTTTAAAAGGCTTGTTATTCATCAATTAGCCAGGCAACGGATAAGGAAGAGTTAGCATATGGAGGAAATTAACCCCCCAATGTGCCAACACACAGATCCAAAAGTTTCTAAACATATACCACAGTATGGCATAGCATAATGAGGCGATCCCCAATAACAAAACAGCAGCAGAATTGGCCGACCAGCCAGTGTGTAGTAGAACAAACAGAGTTGCAATAATAGGAACGGAAATCCATCGTAAGCGGCCCAGCCCCTCCTCCAGACCTCTCTGTAATATCCAACGGAAAAAACCTTCCTCACTAACACAAACAATAATTAAGTTAATAAGCGCGGCAAAAAAAATTACCCAAGATAATTTTATCGATGGACCATAAAGGAACATACCTGTAATTACAGGAATAATAGCCAAGAGTAGATAGCGGAGATCAGAAATTCTTATCGTCTGACGTAATCGTAACATAAAAGCGAGTATTGCAATTGAAACAATTGCTTTACCGCCATTAAAACCAGCATATATGAGATTTCCACTACTATCTGAATAAGGTGGCAAGACGTGTAAGCGATTACTGCCAGGAATGATATTAGAAGCAGCCACTAGCATAGAAATCACCGCAATAAAATATAGGGTAAAGCGCCGCCAACCTTTACTTACTTCCAACCCTATCAATACAAACCAGATAACTGGTGCTAGCAGACCCGCCCAACCAAAAGGAATTACACACAGAGATAAAAGAGCTGGTGCTCCCCAGGGAATATCTTCTCTATCTAATAAATTTCTAGTCTCAGAAATACTATTTCGCATCTTCAGCTCACCGTTTGGAAAGCGATCCTCCCCCTCTTTAAATATAATGAATGTAACTGAAAATCATCCGTTAAATGTCGCCCGAATTGAGCGATAAGTTAATTTTAATTTAGCAGGATCCAAAGGTGCCTTAAAAAAAGCATGATAATGGCCAAGGGGGTTTATTAACACCACCTGAGAACCATGATCAACCGTATAACCGCCCTCATCCAGCATTACTTTGTTGAAAGGAACATTGAGTTGGCTAGCAAAACGCTTTATTTCAAAAAAATCCCCAGTAATTCCATGGAACTCTTTGTTAAAATAACGTACATAATCATGTAAAATTTTTGGATTATCCCTGGCCGGATCAACAGTGACCAGAATTATTTCGGTATTACTCCGGGTATTACCGTCAAGGAGCTGATAAAAACTATTTAAAGTGGATAATGTGGTAGGACAAATATCTGGGCAGTGTGTGAAACCAAAAAAAACTAAAGTCCATTGGCCTTTTAGACTATCGGTATGAAATACTTCTCCAGTATCTGAAACCAACTGAAAATTATCTAATATCCTTGCCTTCTGAAGTTTTACCGCACCATTTAATCGCAATTCGGAATCTGTTATTACTCGTGGCTGGCTCAACTTATGAACAAAGCCGACTAATACTGCTACTATGAATAACAGTAAAATAGCAATTGTGACACGAATACCACGTTTCTGACGTTGCTCAGTTAGCATATCATTATTATTTAATCCGCTATGATTCATATTCTTACACCGCTATTAAGTAGTGATCTAGCAACATAATGCCAAAAAGTGCCATCAAATAAATAATGGAATACCTAAATGTCTCTATGCCTGCATTGGGATCTCTGCCACGCAACATTACCAGGCTCCAATAAATAAATCCCAAGCCAAGTACAATCGCACCCAAGAGGTAAAGCCAACCCAGCATAGCAGTGGCAAAGGGTAAAAGACTTACTGCGAATAAGATGAATGTATACAACAAAATATGCAAATTGGTATATGGCACACCATGGGTAACAGGAAGCATAGGAACATTAGCTCTGGCATAATCATCCTTCCTATGTACTGCCAACGCCCAGAAATGTGGTGGGGTCCAGGCAAAAATTATCAGCACAAGCAACAAGGCATGGCCATGGATTTCACCAGTAACCGCCGTCCAACCAAGTAAAGGCGGCGCAGCCCCGGCAAGGCCGCCAATTACAATATTTTGTGGAGTGGCATGCTTAAGGAACATAGTATAAATAACTGCATAACCCAATAGCGATATGAGTGTGAGCCAGGCAGTTAAAGCGTTTATAAAAACCAAAAGCACAACCATACCAAGAAGTCCAAGTGCCAGGGAGAAAACCAGTGCCTTATGTGGCTCAACCCTCCCCTTCGCTACTGGTCTGTTACTGGTGCGCGCCATTTTAGTATCGATATACCGATCAACTAAATGATTAATTGTTGCAGCACTCCCAGCACATAGTGCAATCCCAATATTCCCCAATATCAAAGTATGCAATGGCACCATACCTGGCACCGCAAGTAACATACCAATTACTGAAGTTAGTATCATTAGCATAACTACTCGAGGTTTAGTCAGCTCGTAGTAGTCACGCCAGTTTGTTGAATTTAATTTAGCAGTTTGTATGGTCATAATATTATTGATCCCCTAACTTCCCTGATATGAACCTATTCTTGTTAAAGTTCGCCAGTCAGAGCAGACCTTGGTAATACTAAATTAGTTTGAGCTTCACTATCTTCTATACCCGATGGTTGAACAATCTGAATACGATAATAAAAAGTCAAAGTGACTAACAGTAGTAAGGCCGCACCCGCGTTATGTGCAACTGCAATAGGTAAAGGTAAAAACATAATGACATTTGCTATACCCAGACCTAACTGAAATAAAAGAAGTCCACTTAGAATCAGTGCCCAACGATGTAGACCTACTCTCCAATTCAGTATCGCCAACGTGAACACTACCAAGGTCACCAGTAGAGCGCCGATCCGATGACTAAGATGGATAGCCGTACGTGCATCACTCTCCAAAGCCCCCCCCAAATAGTTCGGCCCTATTTGTTGAGTAATATTAAATCCCTCTTGGAAGTCAGCCTGTGGCCACCACTCTCCATGGCAGGTAGGAAAGTCCGGACATGCGAGTGCTGCGTAATTGGAGCTTGTCCATCCACCCAAAGCGATCTGCAATACGATAACTAAAACGGCCAAAAACGCTAGCGGACGTAACCTCTGTAGAGCACGGTATTTATCCACCGGAATATAAATGGGGGTTTTTCTCATACGTTCTATCAAAAGCCATAACATAGACAATGTGGCCATGCCTCCCAATAGGTGAGCGGTAACCACTTGCGGCCAGAGTTTTAACGTTACAGTCCACATCCCAAATATTGCTTGCAAAACAATAAGAGCCATCAACAAATTAGTTTGCTTAAGCGTGCGTTTATTTGGGCTACGCCAACTCAAGTAAGTCAAAGTAGCAACCACCAATAAAAGTATCCCTGCAAAGTAGCGGTGAACCATCTCTGGCCAGGTTTTGCTGCCATCCACAGGAGCATCTGGAAAGGCTTTATTGGCAGACTGAATTTCATGAGCCTCATCTGGCCAAGTGAGGTGTCCATAACAACCAGGCCAATCGGGGCAACCTAAGCCAGCATCAACCAATCTAGTAAATGCACCTAAAACGACCACTACTACTGCCAAAATACAGCCCGCCAACGCCACTTTTGAACGTAACCCAAAATTCGGACGTGCATTACTATTCCTATTAGTTGTCGACTCCATCCCCTGATCCTTTTTATTTCTCATAGGAGTACTTCAATAATCGTTTAATATCTTTCAACAACTGATTGCCGCTATGATGGTTGTCATAAGCCATCATAGCGAAGCCTTCCTGGTCAATGAGAAGCGCTTTGACTTCATCTACATTCTGAAGGGCTGCCAATTCCTGTAATGTTCGGATGCTATTCTCGTTCAATTGCAGAATTTTCAGACGTGGATGTTCAACCCTAAAATATTCTTGTTTTTCAAGAGACATTGGTGCACCAGTTACTAGAAGCCGCTCCACTCGGTGTGCTTTTTCGCCAAGGCGTATATGCACCTGACGACTGGTATACAGAAGTTGTTCACACTCATTGCTACACTTTGAGCCTCCAATAATCAGGTACCGCCATTTTGGAGACGCATCTAATGGAAATATCTCTTCTTCACCTTGATAAGACACTTTGAGATTATTAATTTTTATTGGAGGTTGAATTAATTCTCCCTGATTAGTAGTTTTGTTGGGTATACCAAGTCCGGTATAGAAAACAATATATGCTGCAATCATGGGCAACAGGACAGATGCAACAATTGATATCCCTTGCAACTTTCTGGAAGAAAAATAGCTGGTAGTTTTACTAGCATATTCAGAGGTAGAGACTTGTTCTTTATTTTCCACTCCAGCAACCCTTCATTTATTTCTATTTATATCCATAGAGCCTACCAAAATTGGTAGCCGCGAACACCCATAAAATTACCAAAGCTATTGCCATACAGAACCATTGTACGGAGTATGCTCTATGACGCTCTGCACTATTTTTAATGAAATTCCAGTCAGTTACTAACGCAGAATTTGAATCAGCACTAAGTCTGATCACCCAAGATGCATCATATAGATCTAGTTCTTTCACCAGATTTTTATCGAGCAACTGTATTCGCCGATTTTTTTCTTGAGCAGACAGATTATTTGAAGTTTTTTTTGCAACAGGATAGAGAAAACCTATAATTTTTATAGGGTTCTTTGGATAAAAAACTTTTGGAAGTACATCTCGGTTCATTGATAAGGGTATCCATCCACGGTTTATCAACCACCTTTGGTCGGCGGATATAAAAATCTGTAAGACTTCATAACCTGCCCGTCCACTTCGAGTCCGGTTATCCAATAAGAAGTATTCTCCGGTGTACTGCCCCGACAAACTTACTGGAGTAAATCTTCTTAAAACTAAATTTGCATCAGGTCTTACCGGTTGTAAGGACAACCTCGCATCAATCTCTTCGCGAATGGTTTCTTTATATTCTGCTCGCTCCAATTGCCAAAATCCCAATGAGACTAAAATTGGAAACAAGCCTATTGAGAAGAGGGTTATAGGCCAGTTACGAATCAGTGTTACACTGGTATTTTTCGTAGGAACTGATGGTATCTCTACTCTCATACGTTACTACATCACTGATGGAAAATAATAATATGTGGCTGAAGATAGTTATTGTGGTTCTATTTCTTGCGGTACTGGTCAGCCTTTCCAGTGCTTTGTTTTTTCTACTACGGGATATGGGAGCCCCCCAATCAAAGCGTACGCTGTATGCATTGGGAATCAGAATTTCCCTTGCCGCTTTACTCTTATTAGCTATTTGGTACGGTTTCGAGAGTGGAATTCTCGCTAAGAGCGCACCTTGGGCAGACAAATATTAATTCTTTGATTCCCCTTCTACTTCTGTAAAGGGGGAATCAAAGATACAACGATTCTAAGCTCCAAGAACATAGACAAAGATAAAGAGGCCAACCCAAACAACATCTACAAAATGCCAGTACCAGCTCGCTGCTTCAAAACCAAAGTGATCATTAGGTTTAAAGTGCTGAGCAATTACAGATCGCAACAACATAATTAATAACATGATGGTCCCCAGGGTCACATGGGCACCATGAAATCCGGTCAACATAAAAAATGTAGTGCCATAAATTCCGGATTCTAACGTAAGCCCTAAGTGCTGATATGCTTCATAGTATTCTTTCGCCTGTAGGTACAAAAATACGGCTCCAAGAATTACTGTAATTCCCAACCATGCATTGAACTTTCCACGCTCACCTTTTTTAAGAAAAACATGAGCGAAGTGAACTGTGACACTGGAAGTCAGCAGAATGAGTGTATTCCACAATGGAAGGTGCCAAGGATCAATAACATCTTTTGGCCCTATAAATTTTGCAGTATCACCATGGGCTGCTGCATCTGGAGTCACATAGAGTGGCCAGGTATTTTCAAAACCTTCCCACAACATATTGGAAATACCATTTTCTCCCTCTCCTGCGAGCCAGGGGACAGAAAAATTTCTTATGTAATACAATGCTCCAAAAAATGCCGCAAAGAACATAACTTCAGAGAAAATAAACCAACCCATCCCCCATACATAAGATCGCTTCAATTGTTCACTATTCAAACCTGCCATATTTTCCTTAATGACAGCAGCAAACCAGAACCACAGCACAGTCGCCAGGGTAAGCGCACCAGTAAAGAAAACATAAGAACTGCCACCATTGATCCAATTTGCAGCACCAAAAGCAATCAAAAACAAACCAATGGTGGCAAATATTGGCAGCCTAGACTGTTCGGGTACATAGTAACTGCTTTCAGTAGCCATATTTTTATCCCTCTCGCGCGGACTTGGTATTACTTTTATCGACATTTTTAGAAATTCTTTCCGTAACATCGAACAGCGTGTAGGAAAGGGTTATGGTTTTCACATTTTTAGGTATATCTGGATCGACAATAAATCTAAGAGGTAGCTCCGCTTTCTCCCCTGCTTTTAGCTTTTGCTGATTAAAACAGAAGCACTCGGTTTTATGGAAATATTGCGCTGCCTTAAACGGTACCAAGCTTGGAATAGCCTGGCCGATCATATCCACTTTGGTAGGGTTAAATGCGAGAAAAACAGTATCCATGATCTCACCCGGGTGTACTTCTATCGACATAACACTGGGAGAGAATTTCCATGGCATATTGTCATTATTACTCGCTACAAACTGGACTGTGATTGACCTGCTGGTATCTATGGCTGCAGGCACGGCCTCGTAACGCCCTCCTGTTTTACCGTTTAAACCAGTAATTTCACAAAAAGCGTCGTAGAGAGGCGGCATAACAAATATAGCGAATACCAGCATGCTGGCGGCTAGCGCCAGCAGTTTCGCAGTAACTTTGCTATTTTTGCTGATTCTCATTAGCTATCCAAAGATTAACGAACAACCGGCGGCGTACTGAAAGTATGGTATGGAGCCGGTGAAGGTACAGTCCATTCCAACCCCTGTGGGTTATCCCAAACTTGCTCGGTAGCCTTTTTACCCCCCATTACAGTGCGTACCACATTAAACAGAAATACCACCTGTGCCGCACCAAAGAGGAAGGCTCCTATACTGGCCATCTGGTTAAAGTCGGCAAATTGCAATGCGTAATCCGGGATTCGTCTTGGCATACCGGCGAGACCAACAAAGTGCATAGGGAAAAACGTGAGGTTCAAACCGATAAAAGCCAGCCAGAAGTGCACTTTACCCATGGTCTCGTTGTACATATTGCCCGTCCACTTAGGCAGCCAATAATAAACAGCCGCGGTAATGGAGAATATAGCTCCTGGGACAAGAACATAGTGGAAGTGAGCTACTACAAAGTAGGTGTCGTGATACTGAAAATCTGCTGGAGCGATCGCCAACATCAATCCTGAAAATCCACCAATCGCAAACAGGATAATAAATGCGATTGCAAACAGCATCGGGGTCTCAAAAGTCATTGATCCACGGAACATAGTGGATACCCAGTTAAATATCTTTACACCAGTAGGTACTGAGATCAGCATCGTTGCGTACATAAAGAAAAGTTCACCGGCGATTGGCATACCCACAGTGAACATATGATGCGCCCATACAATCAGGCTCAGAAAAGCGATCGCCGCAGTGGCGTATACCATGGAGCTATAGCCAAATAGCGGCTTGCGGGCAAAAGTAGGGATAATTGCCGAGATAATGCCGAATGCCGGCAAAATCATAATGTAAACCTCAGGATGCCCAAAGAACCAGAATACATGCTGGAATAACACAGGATCTCCACCGCCAGCAGCACTAAAAAAGCTGGTTCCAAAGTGAATATCCATCAACATCATAGTTACCACACCTGCGAGAACAGGCATCACGGCAATTAAAAGGTATGCAGTGATCAGCCAAGTCCAAACAAATAGCGGCATTTTCATCAATGTCATGCCCGGTGCGCGCATATTCAAGATGGTGGCAATAATATTAATAGCTCCCATGATCGAGGAGGCACCAAGGATATGCACAGAAAAAATAAAGAAGGTTACGCTGGGTGGTGCGTACTCAGTGGAGAGAGGCGCATAAAAAGTCCAGCCAAAATTAGGGGCACCGCCCTCCATAAAGAGTGTGGATGCGAGCATCGCGAACCCAAAAGGTAATATCCAGAAGCTCCAGTTATTCATACGTGGCAAAGCCATATCCGGAGCGCCGATCATCATCGGGATCATCCAGTTGGCAAGGCCAACAAAAGCCGGCATAACTGCACCGAATACCATGATAAGCCCATGCATCGTGGTCATTTGGTTAAAAAACTCGGGTTGCACAATCTGCAGGCCCGGTTCAAACAGCTCGGCGCGAATCACCAGCGCCATACACCCGCCCAAGAAAAACATTGCAAAACTAAACCATAGGTAAAGGGTACCTATGTCTTTATGATTTGTGGTGTAAAGCCACCGCTTTAATCCAGCTTGAGGACCATGTGCCATGCTAAATTTCCTCCGGGCATTTACTGCTTATTCTTGAAATTGAGGATATCAATAGGCTGAACTGTGTCGCCCATTTCGTTGCCGAAGGCATTGCGTTGGTAGGTAATTACCGCAGCGAGATCTACTTCAGACAATTGCTCTCCAAATGCCTGCATGGCAGGGTTTACCTGGGAGCCATCAATGACGATATCCAGGTGAGTATCCAGTGGCCCGGTGGCTATTTTCGATCCAGCTATAGCCGGGAAAACCCCGGGTACACCTTTGCCATTTGCTTGATGGCAGGCAGCACAAGCACGGTTGTAAACTTTTTCCCCCTGGGCGAAAAGCTCATCAAAGGTAAAATTTTTCTCAGTCAATTTGCGTATCTTCGCAGCGGATTCAGCCCGGCCACCCAACCAGGCAGTATATTCTTCTTCTGGGACCGCCTTGATAACAATTGGCATGAACCCGTGGTCTTTGCCACAAAGTTCTGCGCACTGACCGCGGTAAATTCCAGGCTCCTCAATGCGTGTCCAGGATTCGTTTATAAAACCCGGTATTGCATCTTTTTTAACAGCGAGATCCGGTACCCACCAGGCATGGATTACATCATTGGCTGTAATCAGGAAGCGAATTTTTTTCTTAATAGGAACAACTAAGGGTTCATCCACTTCCAGCAAGTAGTTGGGCCCTTTGGGCTGTTGATTATTAATCTGTGCCCGGGGCGTGGAGAGGTTAGAGAAGAAGGAAACATCAGAGCCCAGGTATTCGTACTTCCACTTCCACTGATACCCGGTAATCATGATATCCAGATCAGCCTTGTCTGTGTCGTAGATATCGTACAGCGTTTTTGTGGCAGGGATTGCCATCAGGATCAGGATAACGGTGGGAATAATTGTCCACACCAACTCGACTGCGGTGCTCTCATGGAATTGTGCAGCCTGGTGCCCTTTACTCTTTCTATGACGCCACATGCTATAGAACATGACGCCAAAAACCAGGACACCTATGGCCACACAAATCCAAAAAATGAGCATGTGCAGTTCATAGGTGGTTTGGGCAACTTCCGTTACCCCTTTGGGCATATTGACCCCCCAGCGCTCAACAGCTTGCTCTTCCGCCACTGTAGAGTGGGCGGTCAGCGAAGCAGCCAGCAAGGCGAACAGCCGATCGAAGCCTCTCAACATCGCCTACAGATCTCCGTGGTTGCGGGCTTCACAGGGAAACCCGAAATTTTATTTTGGCCGCTGGCCTTCACGGATAACTGAAATCTCCCAGTACCATATGGCGATACAGGGTTAATTCCACACAAAAATTGTGGACATACTGTAGTAACACAAGACTACATACACTGGGCGGAGAGATAACTCCGCATTACTGCCGTCAGTGCAACTTGTTATTCTTAGTAAAAGATTTTTTTACTTCAGATGTCGTCGTCCGGAAGGTACAACCAACAACCTGTGTTTCTTATTTGTCGCAACTACTGCAGGTACAACGGGAACATATTGCTACCGAAAAGTCAATCGACGCTTATAGCGAAAAATTATGCTCGTGTGCTCCAACTTGTTAGGGAATTACAAATAAATTTCATCACTATTTTGAGATGCTCTTACTAAATATGAGCTTATTTACAGATACTTTGTAACAAGACGATTTTTTTGGATAAATATGACTACTATTTTAAAGTCCCATATACCGAGGTTCATTAAGCAAAATCCAATCAACCTCTGTTTAAATCAAAGATAAATATTTCAATATTTTTTCGGCCAAGATTTACCATGCAGATATGGCATAATCGACAGCTTAGCAACAAAAGATTTTTACGCCAGGATAATCTGCGATATCATCAATCCGCCATCTAGCCGACGGGTTGGCATTGGCACCACAGGTAAAACTGGTACCAATCTCTTCATTTATGCCGTGTGATTATTTCAAGCTCTAACAAATCATGCCGAAAGTCTGTTAACTGCACTATGCAATCGACTTACTTCAACTGAGTTAGTACACCTCAGTCCGATACTTATGCCTAGCCGGCAAAAATATATTTTCTGTGGTTTTTCCTATGCAGCATTCACAACTCGACAAACAACCACTGCGAAGGGTATGGAACCTTGCTTGGCCCATGATTCTGAGCAATATCTCTGTCCCTTTATTGGGGGCTGTGGATACCGCAATTCTGGGACACCTACCCTCGCCAGAGTATCTATCTGGAGTGGCTGTAGGTGCGAGCGTCATGTCCATGCTACTTTGGGCCTTCGGTTTTCTTCGCATGGGCACTACCGGCCTAGTAGCCCGAAGTGATAAGGGAGGAGTTGATTGGCTATTACGCGCACTGCTACTGGCTCTCTGCCTCGGGATTTTACTTCAAATAATTGCCTTTCCCTTACTAAGCCACATAGTCGGTTGGATGAATGCCAGTGTTGAAGCTGGCCCTCATGCATTATCTTACTTACAAATACGCCTGATAAGCGCCCCTATCGCGCTAGCCAACTTTGCCATACTCGGATTTTTTATTGGCAGGCAGGATAGCCGCGCTCCTTTATATATATTACTCGCCGCCAATATTCTTAATATTGGCCTGGATTTTCTACTGATACTCGGCCTTGGCCTTGGCGCAAAGGGTGCCGCAGTTGCTACCGTAAGCGCTGATCTATTTGCCTTTGTACTCGGTTTTTATTTACTTCGCCGGATAGATGGCGATATCTGGTCTGACATCGTTAACCAGTTATGTAAGCGTCAGCTTCTTCCCTGGGCAAATCCAAAGCCCTGGATCGAATTACTCCACATTAATACAGACCTATTTATTAGAACATGTCTTTTACTTTTGACACTGACTTTTTTCACGGCCCAGGGGGCGTCTCAAGGCGACTCTGTTTTGGCTGCCAACGCAATTCTGCTCCAGCTTTTGATGATTACTTCTTATGCCCTTGATGGCTTTGCACATGCCACTGAGGCGCTGGTAGGAGAGTCCATTGCTAAAAAATCAAGCAAGCTCTTCCAGGCAACCGTTCACAGTGCTGGAATCTGGGCTCTCGGCAGCGCTATAGGCCTTACCATACTTCTGGTTGTGGGACAGCCAGTTATTCTCTCTCTGTTTACTGATATCGGTACTGTTATAGAACAGGCCAACCACGTGTACTGGTGGCTTTGTGCCTTACCGCTAATAGCGGTATGGAGTTATCAACTCGATGGAGTTTTTATTGGTGCCGGTAGAAGTCGAAAAATGCGCGATACAATGTTTATTGCCACTATTGTAGTTTTCTTCCCTAGTTGGTGGTTAACCCAGAGTTGGGGCAACCATGGCATATGGTTCAGCTTATTTTTGTGGATTAGTGCACGTTCTGTGGGGCTCATAGTTTATTATCGATACTACACTGTAACCGACTCCTGGATACAAAAAGGAGCATGCCAACAAAATAAATACACCGATACAACAAACTATTCAGAATAAGCGGAATATTCATTCCGGTTATCCTCAAAAAGAAATTAGTACAGAGTGAGTGAACGAATCAATGCAGAGAAATGAAAACTATAAAAACTATAATTTCAGGATGGTAAATACTGAGCGGGCATAATAATGCATTAAAACCCGCTCACCATTTTTTTAGTGGACAGCTACCGGTATCTGCTTCCGGGCAACTATCTGGGTATAGTTGACAAAAAACTCACCCTCCCCCTGTAGCATCGCACGATTCAGTCCTTCTACCTCTGACCGGAGTTTGGAGTCGTAAAAATACAGGCTACCATTTCGCACAGTATACCCTCTGGTATTTTCAGCCATCAGCCGATAGAAACTAGAAACCCGCTCAAGATAGATCTCTGCTCTTTTAAGGGAGAAACTACCCTTCTGATAATAATCGAGCACTTCAGAATTAATTCGGTTCCAGATGTTCTCCTTCTCTTGATCTGAGAACCGGTAGGCCTGCAGCTTAATATTAATATCACTCTGCAGATCTCTCAGGTATCTGTCTGCAGCACGGGCGGATTCCTTAAGCCCTCCGATGATCTTTTTACGCTTACGCAGCGATTCCTTTCTCTTGAAAGTTCTGGCATCTGACATTTCTGCGGAAGCCAGTTCGCCGAGAGGCCGAAAAATAGTGATATGTTGCAGATTGGTATTCCTGGTCAATTTCTCACAGATCTCCACAGCATACCGCCAGGATTCAAACGGTTTTCCGTCCAAAATTTTTTTTGGCAATGCTTCAATATCTGCATTCAGTACTTGCTGCTGCTCACGATAGAAATTCGGGTGTTTTTTCCAGTCATTTGCCTGCAAGCGAAATAAGCTCAGAATTCCCTGGTTAACACAGCTGGCCAGCAAGTGAGCTGTCTGCTCTTGCTGATGCCTCTTGATCTCACGGTAACGATCAAGGCCGTACAAACCTACTACAAAAACGACCACCAATAGGGTCAATAACAAATATATCTTTTTCACTTTTTATTTTTTTGGGGCGGCTGAATAAGTTTGACAGGTTCCTCACGTACTTCTTTCCTTTGTGTGGAACTGACTCTTGTTAGCAATTCCGTTGGCGCAGATTGCAAGCGGATTTCATCTTTAAACCCACAGGAAACACATTCCCGATAATTTTTACCCTCCTCCAGGTAATTTACAATCCGATCCATTTCACTGCAGCGCGGACAGACTGCACCTGCAATGAAACGTTTTTTCTGCGATTTCTTTTTCCCATCAGGCTTTTCTGTACTGATCATGACTACTGCTCAATCTTTCATGATATGGAGGCTTCTCAAGCCGGGCTGATGTTCAGTTCTTGCTGCTCGATACCAGAGTGGCGCAACAGTGCATCAATCTGGGGTTCTCGACCACGGAACTCAGTAAACAGTTCAAGTGCATCACGACTACCTCCCTGCTCTAGAATGCTATGCAAGAATCGCTTGCCAGTGGTTTCATCAAAAATGCCTTTCTCCTCAAACAGGGAAAAAGCATCAGCAGACAGCACCTCCGCCCACTTATAACTGTAATACCCTGCCGCATAGCCGCCGGCAAAAATATGGCTAAATGCATGCTGGAAACGATTTTGTGCCGACACAGGCACCACGGCAACTTCAGAGCGTACCTCAGTAAGCAGATGCTGGATCTTCTCGGCGGACAATTCCTCTTCACAGCAATGCAAGCGGAAGTCAAATAATGCAAATTCCAGCTGACGCACAGTAAACATGGCGGACTGGAAGTTCTTTGCCGCAAGCATCTTATCCAGCAGTTCCTTCGGCAGAGGATCACTGGTTTCAAAATGTGCAGAGAGCATGGTTATCGCCTGTGGTTGCCAACACCAGTTCTCCAGGAATTGGCTGGGCATCTCAACAGCATCCCAGGCAACACCATTAATCCCGGAAACAGCTGCCACATCAATTTTCGTGAGCATGTGGTGCAAACCATGACCAAACTCATGGAACAGCGTGGTCACCTCGTAATGTGTTAATAGAGAGGGCATATCACCAGCAGCTGGACTGAAATTACAAACGAGATATGCAATGGGCAACTGTATTCCTTGCTCAGTCTGGCGACGGGTTGCCACGGTATCCATCCAGGCGCCGCCACGCTTTTTCTCCCTGGCGAACGCGTCCAGGTAGAAGCCGGCAATACGTTCACCGCCCCTCAGTAGCCAGAAAAATTGCACATCGTCATGCCAGGTAGCAACTGAGGCATCCTCCTCGACAGTAATTCCAAAAAGCTTCTCAACGACCGCAAACAATCCATCGACGACTTTTGCGTAGGGGAAATAGGGGCGTAGTTCTTCCTGGCTGATGGCATAGCGTTTTTGCTTAAGCTTCTCCGCTACCCAGGCAATATCCCAGGGTTGTAATTCATCCAATTCGAATTCTATTTTGGCGAATTCACTGAGTTCCTTCATCTCCTGCTCAGCAGCCGGCCTTGCCCGCTTTGCCAAGTCGTTAAGAAATTCCAGTACACGCTCAGTATTTGGTGCCATTTTGCTGGCCAGGGATAGCTGGGAATAATTGTCCAAACCCAATAGTCGAGCCTGGTCCGCACGCAGAGCCAAAATGGATTCCATCACCTCGGAATTATCAAATTCACCAGCATTCGGACCAACTTCAGAAGCCCTACTGACAAAAGCCAAGTGCACCTGACGACGTAATTCGCGATTATCCGCATGGGTCATTACTGCCAGATAGCAGGGGCCCTCCAGTGTGACCAACCAACCGTTTTTACCTTTGCCCTGCGCGGCGCTGCTTGCAGCCGCTAACGCAGTCTGCGGCAAGCCCGCTAACTCTGCTTCATCTTCAGTGTGCCAGGTCCAGGCATTTGTGGCATCCAGCACGTTATTGGCAAACTGGCTGGAAAGCTCTGCCAAACGGCGACTGTTGGCTGCGAATTGTTCACGGGCACCCCCCTGTAACCCAACACCACTGAGCTCGAAATCCCGCAGGCCCAATTCCACCGACTTTTTACGAGCTTGTTGCCAACTATCGAATCCCTGAGCGGCAGCCAGCTCTTGGTAAACCTCATACAGCTCACGATTTTGACCCAGTTCGGTCCAATAAGCAGTCACTTGCGCTAGTGCAGCTTCATAGGGCGAGCGCCACTCACCACTCAATACACTGTTTAGGTGGCTCACCGGAGAGAAGGCGCGGTTCAGTTCGTCCTGGGCCTGCTCTAGGGGTACCAGCGTATTTTCCCAGCCCGGATTATCCAAGCCCTGCTGTAACTGTTGCTGACAATGGGCGATCAGCTCGGAGATTGCCGGCTCAACCTGTGTCGGCTGCAATTGGTCAAATGCCGGAAGTAGCGGGATATTCAGTAATGGATTGGACATACAGGACCCTGTGCTCGAAATAGGATACAGCTATGATAGAGGATTCATTGTACAGGAGCTTCTTTATGTCCCCACTGCGCAGCCACAACGACTCTGCCGGCGAGAAAGTCCCGCAAATCGGTAATGGTGTTTATATCGATCCACAGTCGGCTGTGATCGGCGATGTCACTCTAGGGGATGATTGCTCCGTATGGCCAATGGCCGTGGTACGCGGCGATATGCACCGTATTCAAATAGGTGCGCGGACCAGTGTACAGGATGGGGCTGTATTACATATCACTCATGCCGGCCCTTTCAATACTGACGGCTGGCCCCTGACGATTGGCGAAGATGTCACTATCGGACATAAGGCCTGCCTGCACGGCTGCACCATTGGCAATCGAGTGCTCATCGGTATCGGTGCCATTGTGTTGGATGGTGCAACGATTGAGGATGAAGTGGTACTAGCTGCAGGAGCCTTGGTGCCACCGGGCAAAACCCTGGAAAGTGGCTACCTCTATGTAGGTGCCCCTTGCAAGAAAGCTCGCCCTCTATCGGAAAAAGAAAGGGCTTTCTTCCGTTATTCTGCTGAGAACTATGTGAAGCTCAAAGAACAGTACCTGTTGCAGGAACAGTACTAAACACTCACTGATTTAAAGAGTGCCCATGCTCAACCTCAATACCGATCAACTGCACACTTTCGTGCGCGCGTGCGAAGAGAAATCCTTTTCTGCTGTCGCCAGGGGAATGGGCCGCGCACAGTCTTCAGTGAGTAGCTCCATTCAAAATCTGGAACTCGACCTGGGGCTAGTTCTGTTCGATCGCAGTGGAAAGTATCCCCAGCCCACTGCAGCAGCCCAGGCCCTGCTGCCTCTGGCCCGTCAGGCCCTGGGACAGCTGCATCGTTTCCAGCAGGCTGCGGACTCCTACCAATGCGGAGAGGAGCCACTGTTGCGAGTCCAGTTTGAAGAGCTGGTTATGCCTGACCGCCTCAACGACATGCTGGCGACATTCAGTAAGCATTTTCCCCACACTACATTGCAGTTGAGCAGCGCCGACGGCGAGCATGCTGTGGGCAGTGTGGCCCAAGGTACCGTAGACTTCGCCTTTGTAAATGCTCGGGAAAATTACCCTGATGCATTGGATTTCAGTACCCTCGGTCGACAGCCTGTGCTCTGTCTCGCCAGCCCTGATCACGCCCTGGCGCAAGAGAGTAGTGCCAGCCTCAGTGAGGCTGCCCAGTACCGGCAGATTATCACCGCATCAGTGACCAGCCAGCACCGCTGGCAACTCTCGGCTCAAATCTGGATCTGTGACTCCCTACTGCAAGCTCTGGATCTAGCTTGTAAAGGCGTCGGCTGGGTAAACGCTCCATATGAGCTGGCACGCCCCTTCCTAAAGAGCGGAAAATTAGTAGAGCTAAACTTAACCAGCGCGCTCAGTGCCTGGAGCCTGGATGTCGACCTGCTCTGGTCGGCCAGAACAGCCCAGGGCCAGGCTGGACTTTGGTTCGCACGCGAGGCTAGGCGCCTATACGGCAACTACTACAGCCCACCTATCGAAATTACCGATAGAAGCTAATTTCTTCCTAACGGAAACAACAATAAAACTTAGCTGCAGGGCCTATTGAGCCCAACTTTCTAGTATCGGCAACCAGGAGCCTACGATATGAATGAACAGCAGCGTCTAGAGGAAATGGACACTTTCTCCCGTAGATACCGCTACGACATGGACTACCTCAGGGAGTTTTTGCGAAGCTCTCCGCAGGGTTATGAAAAGTTCGCCAATTTCCAACCGCTATCCATGCATAGGGAATTCCTGCCACTGGATATATTCTGGGTCAGCAAACTGGCAGCCATGCAGGTGGCCGACTGCGGTGCCTGCCTGCAGCTCAATGTGCGTATGGCGCTGGAAGCGGAAATAGATCCGGCAGTGGTCAAAGCCTGTATCCAGGGCGGCAGCAACCTGCCTGAAGCGCTAAAAGATATTTATGACTTCTCCACCGCACTGGCGAGTTACAAGAATATCGATCCGGTGCTGGATGAGCGCATCGGTGTCCAGCTCGATAAGAAACAGCGGATTGAGCTGGGCGTGAGCGTGGCAACTGCTTCAGTCTATCCAACCATCAAACGCGCCATGGGCCACACCCAAAGTTGCAGTCTTATCGAGATCGAATTCGAAGCCTGAATACATTGCCGGCCATGTCTGCCGGCAATTTTTTTACTTGCCCTGGAGTCGCAGTAAGCCGGAAGCAGCTATACCGCCAATGGCACAAGCCAGGATTATAACTAACGGAGTCAGTTGCCCCAGCATAAAGGCGCCGTAGTCGTAACCGCGCTGGGGCAGCAGGTAGAGCAACATTAAGCCAGCTGGCACCAATGAGAGCAGTGCGCCACGCAAAAGCCAGGTATTTCGCCAGGGTAACAGGAACAACAGCCCACAAAGGCCACCCCAAACAATACGCTGGTATAAATAGGCGTTGCTTAGCCGAGGAGCCAGATCCACTCCCAGCCACTGAGTAAAACCGTATTGCCCCATAGCCCAAAGGCCAAGCGCATAACAAAGCCCGCCAAAACAACCAACAGCAAAACACACGGATAATTTGCGTACCAACTCACGCACAGCCAGTTCCTCTAATTATTGTTGTTATTCAATTCCCGGCGCAGCCTGGCCATCACGGGGGTCACCAGTGGGCGTACACCACGCCATAAGAAAAATGATTCCGCTGCCTGCCCCACCAACATACCTAACCCATCTGCAGCCTCGATACCCAAACCATGAGCCCAATGCACAAAAGGAGTGGCTCCGGTGGCATACACCATGTCGTAGGCTTTGCCCCCCTGAGCGAACAGGTGATCCGGCAATGGCGGCAGCTCATTGTCCAGGCTGGCGGAGCTGGCATTGATCACCAGGTCAAAACTACCACACAACCCCTGCAAACCACCTCCGCTGAGGGCGCCATAATGGGAGAATTCATCTGCCAATTGTTCAGCCCGGTCTGCGGTGCGATTAGCCACATGCAAATGAGCCGGCTGCTCTGCCAGCAGTGGTAAAAGGGCTCCGCGCGCAGCACCGCCAGCGCCCAGCAGCAGAACTCGCTTGTCACGAATTGGCCATCCCAGGTTGTCACGGATATCGGCCACCAAGCCGGCACCGTCGGTATTGTCACCCAGTAGCCGCCCATCTCGTCGAAGTATCAGAGTATTCACTGCTCCGGCAGCGGCAGCGCGCTCGGTGAGTTCATCCGCTAACTCGCATGCCTTCAGTTTAAATGGCACCGTAACATTCAAACCACGGCCACCCTCCGCAAAGAAAGTACGCACGCTATGGGCGAATCCATCCAGAGGTGCAAGCAATTTGTTATAGGTAAGATCCTGGCCGGTTTGCTCGGCAAAAGCGATGTGAATTTCTGGGGAGAGGGAATGGGCAATAGGATTGCCCACAACTCCATAGCGATCACTCATGAAGGTGACCTCTTGCGCGCCCTTGCCGCTTCCCGAATTTTGGCGCTTTCATCGACAATAATCAGACCGTCTATCTTAAGCCCCGATTCTGTCTCGGTGAGCAAATAGCGGGTTTGGGAGCTGTAAAGCTCAACTGCTTTTTCTTCTCCCTTGGGGTGTAGCAATGTCCAGCGCACACTGGCCAGGCTACTGAATTCATTCAACTCGATAACCTCTGTTACTGTGCCAAGGATCTGACAAACCTCTAAACGACGATAGGCGTTTAGTAGCTTGCTTACTTGCTTTACAAAAGCCTCGCGATCAATTGCCGATTTACTGCCGTCCTCATGGTAGTAATGTAGGGGAAAACGGTAAAAGTCGGCAATCTGCTCAGCATCCCCTGTTTCAAAGTGGCGTCGGTAGTCAAGAAACAGTGAATTGATGCCTTCCAGTCGCGATTGATGCACGGCATACCTCCGTTGTGACAAATTCCCTGGCTATAGCCAGTCCCGATGTGGCAGAAAATCTGTATAGAGTTTTTCCTCTGCTGAGCCCGGCTCGGGGTGCCAGTCGTACTTCCAACTGACCAATGATGGCAGGGACATCAGGATCGACTCGGTACGCCCACCGCTTTGTAAACCAAACAAAGTGCCGCGATCGAACACCAGATTGAACTCCACATAACGGCCACGACGGTACAGTTGAAATTCACGTTCGCGCTCGCCAAAATCAGTGTCTTTTCGCTTTTGTACTATGGGCAGATAAGCATCCAAGTAGCTGTCGCCCACGGCACGGGTAAAGGCAAAAGCATTGTCGAATCCCCCCTCGTTAAAATCGTCAAAAAACAGGCCACCCACTCCGCGAGCCTCATCGCGATGCTTCAGGTAAAAATACTTGTCACACCATTGCTTGAAGCGTGGGTAGGTATCCTCGCCAAACGGGGCACATGCCTGCTTGGCTGTGCTGTGCCAGTGCACAACATCCTCTTCAAAACCGTAGTAAGGGGTAAGGTCATATCCCCCTCCGAACCACCATATTGGTTCGGCACCGGGCTTTTTAGCGACAAATAGACGTACATTGGCATGGCTGGTGGGCACATACGGGTTACGAGGGTGAATTACTAGGGAGACACCCATGGCCTCAAATGAACAACCGGCCAGTTCAGGACGGCTCGCTGTAGCAGAGGGCGGCAGGCCATCGCCGTAGACGTGGGAAAAATTCACACCGCCCTTCTCTATCAGGTTGCCCTCTTCCAGCACTCGGGTTCTCCCGCCGCCACCGCCAGGTCTCTCCCAGGCATCCTCATGAAATTTCCGCCCATCCTCGGCGCCCAGGGCATCGCAGATGCGATCCTGCAGATTCAGCAGGTAGGCTTTTACTTCCTTGGTATCTATATCATTCATGGGGAACACTGCTTTTGCTTATCAGAAATCAACCACCCGCGCGCATCAATTTTCCGCTGAGCAGATCGCGGATTTCACTTGGTGAATTGCGGCCGCCGGTGGAGCCTCCACCGACAAAGTCGAGCGCATCGCCGAAATATCGCAACACCTGGTACTTATAGCGAGCGGGCTGACATCCCGCCGGGTTGGCAGAAGTGGATACAATAGCACCGCCAAAAGCGCGTGTTAACGCTGCGGTGAATGAGTGGTCAGTGCAACGCAAGGCCACTGACGGATGGGCGCCACAGACCCAGTAGGGGATGCGGTCCAAATGGGGAACCAACCAGGTAACCGGACCAGGCCAGGTTGCATGCAATTGCTGGCGCTGCTCATCACTGAGGGGGTCGAGTAATTCGCTAAAACTCGCCTCCTCTCCGGAAACCAGGATCAGGCCCTTCTCCAGTGGACGGTTCTTCAATTGCAACAAACGCCGAACCGCCTGTAAATTATTTGGGTCACAGGCGAGCCCCCACACAGATTCGGTAGGGTGGGCAATAACACCGCCCGCCGCCAGGGCGCGGGCGGCCTGCTTTACAGCGAGCGGTGAATACAACATAGCGACGAATTACTTGGTTTTGCGCTGCTGCAGGTCTTTTTGCAGCTGCTCATCCTTGGCAATAATCGCTTCGGCATTGGCACGACGTTCATCTACCAGCTTCTGGTGCATTTCAGCATCAGAAGAACCGATAATCTGTGCAGCCAGATAGGCTGCGTTCTTGGCACCAGCCTTGCCAATCGCCACAGTTGCCACCGGGATGCCACCAGGCATTTGTACGGTGGATAACAGGGCATCCAGGCCATCCAAGGAAGCGTTAATCGGCACACCTATCACCGGCTTCAGGGTGGTGGCAGACACTGCACCAGCCAAGTGCGCAGCCATACCCGCGGCACAGATAAAGGCTGCACAGCCGCGCTTGTCGGCATCGGTAACGTAATTATGTGTGGCTTCCGGGGTGCGGTGGGCGGAAGTGACTTTTACCTCAAAAGGAATATCGAACTTTTCCAACACACCAAAGGCGGCTTCCATGACTGGCAGATCGGAGTCGGAACCCATCAGGATTGCTACAAAAGGCTTGCTCATTTCAACTCTCTTTACTGTCGAAGCGGGGGAAGCGCGGCAATCTAGCCGATTGTGCAGTTGGGCACAAGGTGTTGCCGCTACCAACAACTCCTTCTGGTTAATATTTGAACATCCTTGTTTTGCCGAGATGAGCCTCTTCCAGTTTTACCTGGTTAGAGCCACGCCTGACTCACGGGTTCCACCACCATGGGCGTGTGGTTTCTGGATGTCTGACCCTTCCAATCGAAGATACTGGCTTTATATCTCTTATTCCGAGAGTATCCAGTTTTTTCCTGTAACGCTCTTGATCCCCATCAGTTACCGAAAGGGTCAGCGCTTGCCTGAAACTCTTCCGATAGCCACCATCACCAACCTTGAAGCGGGCCATCCCCAGGAGAAAATGAAAACGGTGATCGGCTCTTTCCAGAGAGATCGCGTCCTTGGCCCGCTTGAGTGCCAATTCAAAGTGCTCTTGTTTATAGGCAGCCAAGGCCATGCCATACCAGTAGTAGGGATTTTGTTCTCGGTACCCCTGTAGCCGCTCAGAGAGAATATTCGCCAAATCAAAATCACTGCGGTTTCTGAGTGCTCTCTCCAAATTACTCAGGGCAATCAAATTAGTATTATCCAGTCCAAGAGATACCCCGTAGGCATCGACAGCTTGGTCTGAATACCCCGCAGAGCGATAGATTGCACCCAAATTATTCCAAAGGTCTGACGCATCGGGAGACAAGGATAAGGCTTTGCGTAAGTAAAGAAATGCCCGATTTATATCTCGCTTAGAAAGAAAATCCATCGCCAGATTACTATAAAATCTGGCAAATGCTTCATCATCTCCAAGTGTTTTTTGGCGATAGGCTGGAGTGTAATCAACAAAGTTGAAATCCAAGACACGGTGCTCATTTCCAACATCGGCAATGACATTGATGTGTTGGTAAACAAAAGTATGCTGACCTTCAAAATACCGAGTTTCTGGTATAAACACCTCATTAAATTTTATGTCTATATCCAGTTCTCGAGCCATAGCAACCATAAAGGCACTAAACGCCATACAGTTACCCCGCTGCTCTTCAAATACTTTAGAAGCTTCTAGGGTGGCATCAGCATCATAATAAATTGAGAAATTGTTACCTTGTAAACTTCCAACCAGGGTATTAAGGCGATCACTATCGGTTACACCATCGACCGACCCCAAAAGCAACCGCATCTCATCATTCACTGCCAAAATATCTATATCGGGAAGATCGGTATCTGATACCGGGTGCCCCAAAAGAACAGCACCTGAGAGTAAATTTTCTTTTGTGAAGTTTTGTGGTGGCAAAGAATCGGTGATCGAGGGCTGCACTGCACATGCAGCCAAGCCCAGCATCATTATTAGAAGGATAATTATTCTTATAAATTGTATTTTCATAGTTTTGTTCTTCTACGTATTTTCAAAATACATAAAACATGAAATACATTTTTATCATAAAAGTCAGGATAATTTATTGTTAATATCAGATTAATTACATTTACTCACCACGGCTGGACCAACCTGCGGCAGAAAAAAACCATGACTATTTGTACAGTCCAGCACCCACCCAACGTATTCATTGCAAG
Source organism: Microbulbifer variabilis (assembly GCF_052468405.1). Classification (NCBI taxonomy): domain Bacteria; kingdom Pseudomonadati; phylum Pseudomonadota; class Gammaproteobacteria; order Cellvibrionales; family Microbulbiferaceae; genus Microbulbifer; species Microbulbifer variabilis. The sequence continues at coordinate 4,280,940 of NZ_CP174343.1, read as the reverse complement.
TGTTCAATTTCGCACTTTACCTGTTGAATAAATGGCTACACTGCATCGGCAAGCAACTTCATTTTAAGTTAGATCTTTCTCAGCCAACCTACAGCAAGCAGAACCGCGGGCAGTTAGCTGATAACCACTGGGTAATTCTTCTAAAAGCCCCTCCAGTTCCAACTGTAACAACAACCCCATCAACTCCCCCGAACCTTCCCCACTATCCATAGCCAGTTGCTCAATACTGCGGGGGCCGCCAGCGAGGGCATCCACAATAATCTGTTGGCACCCCTCTAATACTTCACGGTTTTTTTCCGCTGAAACAGGCTCTGACAGTAGCCCCCCCAACTGGGAGGCGATGTCGCCACTGGTCTCAACCAAAGTCGCGCCCTGCCTGATCAGGTGGTGGCAGCCTTGAGCCATCGGATTGTGAATCGAGCCAGGAATGGCAAACACTTCTCGGTTTTGCTCCAGTGCCAAGCGCGCCGTAATTAGGGAGCCGGAACGCAACGCAGCTTCAACTAATAACACCCCCATAGAAAGCCCACTAATAATACGGTTACGGCGAGGGAAGTTTTTGGCCTCGGCACTACTACCCAAAGGCAGCTCACTGAGAATCGTTCCGCCCCTTTCGAGAATATCCCCTGCCAGCCTCTGGTTATGACGAGGGTAGATTCGGTCCACACCGCTTCCCAACACTGCAATAGTTGCCCCCCCTCCATACAGGGCTCCGAGATGCGCCGCCGCATCTACCCCCAGGGCAAGTCCAGAGGTGATTGCGAAACCGGCAGTGGCGAGCTCTGCGGCAAACGCGCGAGCATTATCCAAGCCGGCGCTGGTAGCGCGGCGGGCACCCACAATAGCAATCTGTGGCAAGCAAAGGTTTTCTGTCCTGCCGCGAAGATAAAGTACCGGAGGTGGTCGGGAAGTTTCACTTAATAGAACTGGATAATCAGTATCCCCATAACACATTAAATGAATCCCATTCTCTACGCAGCGAGCACGCTCTTCTTCAACCCAACTGATTAGGGCACTCTGGGCCTGCAATCGGGTGAACTCATACCATTGGGATCGGGCTCGTGCTGGGAGTTTAGATAACAGGGTATTGGGGAGTTGCTGCAAGGCTTGAAGCGGGCAACCGAAGTGCTCGAGCAATTGCCAATATCGGGCGGGGCCTATGCCCTCTAGGCGTAGTAGGGCCATGCTTGCGGTTAACGCATCCATGCCGTTTACTCTGTTTTTTGGTTGAGCGGCGGTCCAAACAGCAAGATCCGCCGCAGAGAATAGGGCTACGTTAAGGGTTGCGCACCAGATCCATCACAGCCAGGGGGCGCTCTGCCTCAAGCACCAGGGCGAGACTCATCTTTTCAAAGGTGCGAAATACCATCATCTCACCAGCGCGTTCATCAGGCAATTTCACACTGTCACCGACAATACGATCGCGAACAACGGAGCCGCGCTTGTAAACAGCCATAACATTACCCGGCTCTATGCCATCGCGGTCTCCCAGATTGAGGATAACCACATCGAACTTACCGATCTGGGTAACTCCTTCATCCACTCCGACAATCAATCCATCTATGGGAAGAGCTGGAGCACTGGGATGAAATAATGCTTCGATTGAGCGTTCCTCTACCGGCATCAAGCGATCTTCCAGGCGAATCTCGCGAGCCGTATTGGCCACTCCCAAAGTGGCTACTGAGAATCCAGGCAGGCTATCCGGGTCCAACTGCAGCAGGTCAACTTCCCCGATACCCAACGCTTGGCGACCAAGGGTTTCATTACTGACAGGATCGGCATAAACCGGTCCGGGACGGTATAGACCATAAGAGGCCAAGGGGGCCTCGAAGTCACCGCGTGCATAAATGGTATCTCCAGCGCCCATCAGGATATGGTTATCGGAACCGGACACCACATAGGGCGTACCTTCAAAAGCGTTGGGTTCAACGATACGGGTACGCGAGAGAAAAGCATTTATTGCATCAAGAGGAATCGCAGGGATAGCATTTTCTACCGCTTCACGGCGGATCTGGGGCGTCAGGCGACTGCCATCCACTCCTGGTGACAGCTGGTAAGCCCGTGGACCGCGCTGGAGCTGTAACTGAGGCTGTCCATCCACATAGACCAGGCGCAAGCTGTCGCCGGGGTAAATTAAGTGCGGGTTTTCCACTTGAGGATTCACCTGCCAGATCTCGGGCCAATACCATGGCTGTACCAGAAACTCACTGGAGATATCCCACAGGGTATCGCCCTTCTGCACTACATAAGCATCGGGATGACTGGGGTTCAGGCGTACCTGATCCTGGGCTTCAGTGCCCAGGGCAACCGCCAGCATCGAAACAGCGGCCAGGATTATTTTTTTCATGGAAGCATTCCTATGCTCTTTATCGCTATAATTCTCAGCGCCGGGCTACTCTCTGGTGGAAAGTAGCCGGACCCGGGCGCAAAGCGCCAGCGAAAATCAGGGGTCCACTCGGTAAATATTGAGCGCGATCATAATGTTATCAGCGCACGTTCAACGAATACTAGAAGTTTGTCACAGGTGTTATGGCTAAACTCGAGATACTGGAATTTCCCGATCCTCGTCTACGCGAGGTCGCAAAACCGGTCGCTGAAGTGACCGATGCACATCGCCAGTTGCTGGACGACATGTTTGAAACCATGTATGCCGCACCCGGCATCGGCCTCGCCGCTATCCAGGTCAATGTGCAGGAGCGCATTGTGGTGGTGGATATATCCGAGGATGGAAGCGAGCCACTCGGCTTTATCAACCCGGAAATCGAAGTACTGGAAGAGGAAATCCACCAGTACGATGAGGGTTGTCTATCCGTGCCAGGCTTCTACGAGACCGTGGAGCGCCCGCGTAAAGTGCGGATCAAGGCCCTGGATCGCAATGGTGAACCCTTTGCCATTGAAGCAGAGGGACTATTGGCAGTATGTATCCAGCATGAAGTCGACCATCTGGATGGCAAACTGTTCGTGGATTACATCTCCCCACTCAAGCGCAACCGCATTCGCTCCAAGCTGGAAAAATCCCAGCGCCGACGCGCCTGATAAAGAAGGCTGGCCGCCGGCATATCCGGCGCCAGCTATTTCCTCCGATTTGAGAATCAGCCAGTGAATATCATTTTTGCCGGCACGCCGGACTTTGCCGCCGTGCATCTGCAAGCGCTACTAGATAGTGAGCACAATGTCATTGCCGTATACACCCAACCGGACAGGCCGGCGGGTCGGGGCAAGAAGCTGCTGTCCAGCCCGGTCAAGCAATTAGCCCTTTCCTACGATATTCCAGTGTACCAACCACCGAACCTGCGCGACAAAGATGCCCAGGCCGAACTTGCATCTTTACGCGCAGATATAATGGTGGTGGTGGCCTATGGCCTGATTCTTCCCCAGGCGGTTCTGGATACCCCCCGTTTGGGCTGTGTCAATGTACACGCTTCTCTATTGCCACGTTGGCGCGGTGCCGCGCCCATACAGCGCGCGGTAGAAGCTGGGGACCTCAAGAGTGGCGTGGCCATTATGCAAATGGAGGCTGGCCTTGATACAGGGCCGGTTATAGTGGAACGCCATTGTGCCATTGAACAGGATGAGACTGGCGGAAGTCTGCACGACAAGTTGGCAGAGCTCGGCGGTCCTGCCCTGATTGAAGCCCTGACAAAAATGGCTTCCGGCACAGCCAAGCCAGAAATCCAGGATGAAAACCAGGCCAACTATGCTAATAAAATTTCCAAGGAAGAGGCACGTCTAGATTGGCGGCGATCCGCAGAGGAGCTGCAACGACAGATCCGCGCCTTTAACCCCTTCCCGGTTTCCTGGACTACCTACCTCGATAAAAAAGGCGAGCAGCGGTTACGTATTTACAGTGCCGCACTAGAGCGCGGCTGTCACGATCAGGTACCCGGCACTATCCTCGCCAGCGATGATGAAGGTATCCTGGTTGCCTGTGGCCGCGAGGCCCTGCGCCTACAACTCCTGCAACTGCCTGGCAAAAAGGCTCTGCCGGCAGCAGAAATCCTGAAAGGCTATCGAGAGCAGTTCGCCCCAGGCACGCTGCTGGGTGAAACAATACGATGAGTAGAGATGTACGCGCCGAAGCCGCTCGAATTATCGCCGCCCTACTGGAAGAGCAGGGTTCGCTGGCACGCCTGTTACCAAAGGCCGAAGACAAGGTAGAGGAGCGCGACCGCGCACTCCTACGCGAACTCTGTTACGGCAGCGCCCGCTATGCACCGCGACTGCAATTAATCGCGGCCAAGCTGCTGCGCAGGAAGCCCGGAGACACCCTGGTCAGCGCTTTGATTCTGTTGGGCCTATATCAACTGGAATACACTCGTATTCCCGATCATGCGGCTATTTCAGCTACGGTAAACGCCGCGCGCAGTCTGGGCTTGGATCGAGCTACCGGGGTGATTAACGGCGTATTGCGCAATGCACTACGCAACAGCGAACAACTACAGCGCAAACTATCCGGCAACCCCCAATTCAGCTCCATACACCCTGCATGGCTACAACAACGTATCAAAGCCGCTTGGCCAGATCGGGCATCAGGAATTTTCCGTGCCAACAACGCCAACCCTCCTATGACCCTGAGGGTAAATACGTGCAAAATTTCCCGTGCGGATTATTTGCAGCAGCTTGCTGAAACCGGCCTATCCGCAGAACCCTGCCCGGTATCACCAGTTGGTATCACCCTGGTTGAGCCGGTATCGGTGGGCGCTTTGCCGGGCTTCACAGAAGGGCTGGTTAGCGTGCAGGATGAATCTGCTCAATTGGCGGCGCTACTGCTCAATCCTCTACCTGGCGAGAAGGTGCTTGACGCCTGTGCGGCACCGGGCGGCAAAAGTTGCCACCTGCTGGAACAACAGCCCACTATTGAGCTAAGCGCACTGGATATCGAGGAAAATCGCCTTGATCGTGTGCGGGAGAACCTCGACCGCTGTGGACTGAGTGCGCAGTTAATCTGTGCTGATGCGAGCGCACCAGAGGCCTGGTGGGATGGGCAGCAATTTGATCGTATCCTGCTCGACGCCCCCTGCTCCGCCACTGGTGTGATCCGCCGCAACCCAGATATCAAATTATTACGACGCGATGAAGATATTGCCGAACTGGCTCGGCTGCAGGGTGAGATATTACGCTCCAGCTGGGGTCTGCTGAAACCCGGTGGCAGCCTGGTTTATGCTACCTGCTCAGTACTACCAACGGAAAATAGTGAAGTTGTCGCGGCTTTCATTGCGGAGACTGTAGATGCGAGCGACAATACTCCTGAACTGCTAAACGGCAAGTCCTGGGGAGAAAAGCAGCCTGTGGGGATACAGCTTCTGCCCCAGAACAGTGGCGGCGACGGTTTCTACTACGCTCTGCTGAGCAAAGCCGAATAACAGCGGCGCGGGCCGCGAGTCTCATCCGATATGAAAATTGTCATTCTCGGCGCCGGCCAGGTGGGCGGCTCACTGGCGGAGGCCCTGGCCTCAGAACGCAACGATATTGTCCTGGTGGACAGCGACGAGAAAACCTTGCGCGAGCTTCGTGATCGTATCGATATCGGCGTGGTTATCGGCCACGCCTCTCATCCTGACGTACTGATGGATGCAGGTATTGAAGATGCCGATATCCTGGTGGCGGTGACCAACAACGATGAAACCAATATGGCGGCCTGCCAGATTGCACACTCACTGTTTCGCGTACCCACTAAAATTGCACGGGTTCGCGCCTCTTCCTACCTGCGTCACCCAGAGCTGTTCGATAACCAGGCCATTCCTATTGATGTCCTGATTAGTCCGGAGCAACTGGTATCAGAATATATTGCACGCTTGATGGAACACCCCGGCGCACTGCAGGTGCTGGACTTCGCCGATGGCCGAGTACAGCTTGTTACGGTATTAGCGGTACAGGGCGGCCCTCTGGTGGGGCACCAATTGCGCTACCTGCGCGAACATATGCCGAAGGTGGATACCCGGGTGGCGGCCATCTACCGCCGCAACCGTCCCATAATTCCTCAGGGTGACACAGTTATCGAAGCCGGTGACGAAGTATTCTTTATCGCTGCGCGCGCTGATATTCGTGCAGTAATGAGCGAATTGCGCCGTCTGGAGCACGGCTACAAACGCGTAGTCATTGCCGGTGGCGGCAATATCGGCCTGCGTCTCGCCACCAAGCTGGAAAACCGCTATTCAGTCAAGATTATTGAGCAGAGCCACGAGCGCTGTATCTTCCTGTCCGAAGAGCTTTCCCACACCATTATTTTGCACGGTAGTGCCTCTGACCAGGAACTGTTGCTGGAGGAAAATATCGAGGATACGGATGTGTTCCTCGCCCTCACCAATGATGACGAAGCTAACATCATGTCATCACTACTGGCTAAACGGCTCGGCGCGCGCAAGGTAATGACCCTCATCAATAACCGTGCTTATGTCGACCTGGTACAAGGTGGTGAGATCGATATTGCTATTTCACCACAGCAAAATACGATCGGTAGCCTGCTTACCCATGTGCGTCGTGGTGACATGGTTAATGTCCACTCCCTGCGCCGCGGTGCAGCTGAAGCCATTGAGGTTGTCGCCCATGGTGATGAACGCACCTCTAAGGTGGTTGGTAAAAAAATCGAGGACATCGACCTTCCCGATGGCGCTTCTATCGGAGCCATTGTGCGTGAGACAGAAAATGGCAGTGAAGTTTTGATGGCCCATGATGATGTGATTGTGCAAAGTGACGATCATGTAATTGTGTTTCTGGTAGATCGCCGCCAGACACGCCATGTGGAACAACTGTTCCAGGTGGGTTTCGGCTTTTTCTAAAGCCAGAATTCGATTTATAACTCCGGCGATCACTACTCCTTTCGTCCAAATAAAGAAACTACAGATAACAGGCTAATAGGCGCCAATGCGAATAGCGGTAATTGCGCGAGTTTTTGGAATTCTACTGACGGTGTTCAGCCTGACACTGCTGCCGCCTATCGTGGTGTCCCTATGGTATAGCGACGACACCCACAGTGCCTTTATTGCCGCTTTTGCTATTACCCTGATTACCGGTCTGTTTATGTGGCTACCTGTGCATGACCTGCGCCAGGATCTACGTACACGGGATGGCTTTGTGGTGACTTCGCTATTTTGGCTGATCCTTGGTAGTTTTGGTTCCCTGCCCTTCATTATCAGCCCACAGCCAGACCTGAGTATTACCGATTCGATTTTCGAATCGATTTCCGGACTGACAACCACTGGTGCCACGGTAATTACCGGCCTGGACACTCTGCCTCCAGCAATCCTTTACTACCGCCAGCAATTGCAGTGGTTTGGTGGCATCGGCGTAATTGTTATTGCGCTGGCTATCCTGCCCATGCTCGGTATTGGTGGCATGCAGTTATACAAAGCGGAAATTCCCGGACCGGTGAAAGACACCAAATTAACACCGCGTATCGCCGAAACGGCGCGAGCGTTGATCGTGATTTATGTAATCCTCACTATCCTGTGTGGTATCGGTTACTGGTGGGCCGGCATGACCGTTTTCGACGCCGTTGGCCATGCCTTTTCAACCGTAGCCAACGGCGGCTTTTCCACCCATGATGCCAGTATGGGCTTTTACGCCCACAACCGCGCGATCATGGTGATCTGTATCATTTTCATGTTTACCGCAGCGATCAACTTCGGCTTGCACTTTTACGCCTTTCGTAACAAAACCATTAAGCACTACTGGCGCGACTCCGAATTTCGCTTTTACGTGATGCTTATTTTGGGCGCCGGCTTGCTGATCAGTTGCTACCTGTGGATATTGAATATTTTCTCGCCCGGAAACAGCCTGCTACACGGCTTTTTCCAGGTGGTCTCAATCAGTACTACTGCGGGTTTTGCCTCTGAAAACTTCTCAGCCTGGCCGGTATTTCTTCCCTATGCGTTGCTACTCCTAGGGATTCTCGGCGCCTGTGCCGGCTCCACCTCTGGTGGTATCAAGGCCGTGCGCGGCATGTTGATCATGAAATCCGGCATGCGCGAGCTAAACCGCCTGGTACATGCCAATGCGGTGATCCCCATTAAGATCAACCGCAAAATCGTACCCGACCGCGTAACCGATGCCGTGTGGGGTTTCTTTGCCGTCTATGTGCTGTCGTTTTTTATTCTCTCAATTATTGTGATCGCCACCGGCGAGGATTTTGTTACCTCAGTGACCACCGTAGCCTCCTGCCTCAGTAATATCGGACCCGCGCTCGGGGATGCGGCCTCCCATTATGGCTCCGTCAATGAGGTGGCGAAGTGGTTCCTGATCCTCGCCATGTTGATGGGCCGCCTGGAAATTTTCACCTTGCTGGTACTACTGACTCCGGCTTTCTGGCGCCATTAAAACTGCCCCGTCTCCTTGGACGCTTGACGCATAGCAATATTTTTTAGTTTCTGCCAAAGTTATCTTCTACAGGAAGTAACGAATAAGAACATGGCTGTATGAGCAGAAACACCAGTGAGTTGCTCGGTCAGTTAAAAATTGACCGGGATGCGGCTCAAGAAATACCTTCATCACCGCGGAAAACCCTTTTGGCGGCCTCTATTGGCACCATTGCCGGCCTGGTAATAGGATTTGCCGCTGGTAACTTACTGACGGAAGAGCAGCCCCCTGAGTCACCAGTGCAAGCTCGACCAGAAAACTCCACTGCATCAGCACCTAAACACAATTCCCCCGCAAGGATGGAAACCGTCCTCAATGCGTCCGGCTACATTACAGCACGGCGCATGGCCACAGTATCTGCAGAAGTGATGGGCCTGATCAGCAGTGTGGATGTCGAGGAGGGAATGCAAGTCAGTGAGGGCCAGGTGCTGGCACGTCTCGATGATGTAAAAGCACGGGTCAGCTTGGATTTTGCCTTAGCCCAGATAGAGGTGCTGCAAGCCCAGGAAGCCAGTATCAGCGCCAAACTAAAAGAAGCCGAACGACAGTATCAGCGCTTTGCGGGACTGCGCGATAAGAACTATTCGAGCAAAGCGCAGCTTACCCAGAGCCAGGCAAGTGCGGAGGGCCTCAGGGCCGACTTAAGAAGTGCCCGAGCCAACATTGAGGTCGCTAAACTCGAAGCCGAACGTCAGCGCGAACGGCTGGAAGATCACACTATTCGCGCCCCCTTCACCGGGATCGTCACACAAAAAAATGCGCAGCCTGGTGAAATTGTCGCCCCCAGCTCTGCTGGCGGTGGCTTCACCCGCACAGGCATCTGTACCATCGTGGACATGAACTCACTGGAGATCGAAGTAGACGTTAATGAAGCATTTATCGGCCGCGTATCTACTGGACAGCGGGTAAATGCCAATCTGGACGCCTACCCGGAATGGAATATTCCAGCAACAGTAATTGCCATTATTCCAACCGCCGATCGCGCCAAGGCCACTGTGCGGGTACGTATTGGTATTGATGACAAAGACCCTCGTATCCTGCCGGATATGGGTGTCAAAGTTGGGTTCCTGGCCGGGGAGGAATTGGCTATCTAGCGGCACAGGCGACATCACCATTCATTTTATAATAAGAGGGATTTTTAGATGTCAGAAGATGTGTTGTTTCAATTAAAGAACGTCAGTAAAAATTTTGTCAAAGGCAAAGAGAAAATTTCTATCTTTGACGACCTCAACATGACCATAGATCGGGGGGATTTTGTCGCTATCATGGGGCCATCCGGCTCAGGTAAAACCACTCTGCTAAACATGTTAGGCGGTGTTGATCAACCCAGTGGTGGCGAGGTCTGGTTTGACGGTACACGTATTGATTCTCTTAGCGAAGGTGCCCTGACTCGCTGGAGAGCGGAAAATATTGGTTTTATTTTCCAGTTCTACAATTTAATGCCAATGCTGAATGCGCAGCGCAATGTGGAGCTGCCACTAATGCTGACCAAGCTATCTAAAGCGCAACGACGTAAAAATGTGGAAACAGCACTCGCTCTTGTGGGGTTGAGCGATCGCGCCAAACACATGTCTAGCGAGATGTCCGGTGGTCAACAGCAACGAGTGGCCATCGCCCGCGCAATTGTCTCCGATCCCAAACTGATATTGTGTGACGAACCCACAGGAGATCTGGACCGTGCTACTGCCGATGAAATCCTGGAAATGTTGCAGTTGCTAAATCGCGACCATGGAAAAACTATCGTCATGGTCACCCACGACCCCGCTGCAGCCAAATACGCCAAACGCACCCTGCATCTCGATAAAGGGCAATTTGTGCAGAGGGAAATAGTGGCATGAACGAATTTTATTTAATTTATAAAAACATGACGAGAAAGCCTCTACGGCTTTTCCTCACATGTTTTGCCATATTTATTGCCTTTCTGATTTTTGGCGCGGTTACCAGTTTAAAAACCGCACTAAATTCCAGTGTGGAACTTTCTGCAGACAATCGTTTAGTGGTTTTTAATCGTATAAATTTTACCAAGTCACTACCCATTGCGTACTACCAAAAAGTTGCCGCAGTAGAGGGGGTAAAGGACGTTACCCATCTTAATTGGTTTGGCGGCTATTACCAGGAACCGGCAAGACAAGTAGTCTCTATGGCAGTGGAACCAGAATCTTACCTAAGGGTTTACAAGGAAGTTGTTGTTCCCGAAGACCAAAAGAGGGCCTGGTTCAACAATCGTCAGGGCGTTTTAGTCGGTGAAAAACTCGCGCAAATTTATGGTTGGAAAATTGGTGATCAGATTCCAATTTCCTCCAATATTTTCACCCATAAAGACGGTGGCTACACCTGGGAGTTTGTAGTATCCGGAATTTTTAAAGGGGATACTGAACAATACGATACACGTCAGATGCTTTTCCACTATAAGTATTTTATGGAAACCCAAACATTTGGTGGTGACTGGATCGGCTGGATGGCCCTTACCACTGAAGATTCTTCCCTCAATGAAAAAGTGGCGAAAACTATTGATGATACTTTTGCCAACTCTCAAAATGAAACGGATACCAGCACTGAAAAGGCCTTTAATAAGGCTTTTATTGAACAAATCGGAAATATTGGACTGATCATTTTCTCAGTTGTATTTACCGCTTTCTTCACCATTCTGGTTGTGGTCGGCAACACCATGGCACTGGCTATTCGCGAACGCACCGGGGAGATTGCTGTGTTGAAAACTTTAGGTTTTTCCAGTAGCAGAATTTTCCGTATGGTGCTTTCGGAATCCATGCTGGTCGCGCTGGTCGGTGGACTCTCGGGTCTTGCCGCAGCCTGGTTGCTGGTCGAGGGTGTTAAAACTTTCCTTGCCAGGTTTCTACCCAACCTGATTCTGGACGGAAATATCGCCCTGCAAGCGCTGGTATTTATGCTTTTACTAGGGTTAATTACCGGGTTACTGCCAGCATTTAATGCTCTGCGCCTAAACATCGTCACGGCATTTAACCGTCAACAATAAATCAGCTGATACTCGGCTTCGCTGTCTTTTCTTTTTTACGAATCGCAGCAAAACTCCTATATGGAGGGAAAATAATGGGTTCTCTTATTGCACAAATAGTCTCAGTGACCCTCATGAATCTTGGCAGCCTGCGCCGGCGCCTGTGGATGTCTTTAGCCATGGTACTGGCCTCGGCAGTTGTAGTAGCCATATTGCTGGCATTTCTCGCCATGGCCAAAGGCTTTGAGGAGACCATGCGCGGAGCTGGCTCAAGCCAGATCGCTATCCTTATGCGGGAGGGCTCATCAACCGAGCTCAATTCAGTAATCTTGCAGGATCAGGTCAATCTTATCGGGGAATCAGCTGGAGTAGCCCGCGATGCCAATGGTCCACTGGTTTCACCAGAGCTCTATGTGATTGTCGATGGTATTAAGAAATCCAGTGGTACCGAGGCGAATATTCCTTTGCGCGGACTCAACAAGACCGGCATGGATATGCGCACGAATATGCAATTGGTAGAGGGACGCATGTTTACTCCTGGAACCAACGAGATGGTTGTGGGAGCAGGCGTGCTGCGGGAGTTCAATGGCTTCGAAATAGGAAAGGAAGTACGTTTTGGCAAGAACCTGTGGAAAGTCGTTGGTGTTTTTTCCACAGGAGGTAATATTTTTGAGAGCGAACTCTGGGCGGACATAAAAACTATTCAGAGCCACTACAATCGCGGAAATAGCTACCAGTCAATCCGAACAAAGCTGCAAAATGACAGCGACATAAAGCCATTGCAGGATAGTATTGAGCGAGAGCCTCGCTTAAATCTGGAAGTGCAGACAGAGCAGGAGTACTTTGCCAGCCAGGGCAAACAACTGCAGTACATAGCCACTTTCGGTTGGATTATCAGCGCGGTAATGGCTCTCGGTGCCCTCGCCGGGGCCCTTAATACCATGTATACATCTGTTGCAGATCGCGCAAAGGAAATTGCCACACTACGCGCTTTGGGTTTTAGCAACTTTTCAGCTTTTTGCGGCACCATCGCCGAGGCCATGGTACTGGCAGTAACGGGTGGACTTCTGGGCTCACTAGCTGCATTTGTCTTCTTCGATGGGCTGAATACCTCAACCTTGGGTGGTAGCTTCACTCAAGTGGTATTCAGCTTTGAGATGTCGCCGGACCTGTTCCTGCAGGGCGCTATACTGGCTCTGGCGATCGGCTTTGTCAGCGGCTTTTTCCCTGCTTGGCGCGCAGCGCGTATGCCAGTGATAGTGGCATTTCGTCACGCTGCCTGAAACCAGTCCGACAATCACTTAGATAGGGCTGCCACACGGCAGCGCTATCTATTCTTGCGATAAATTTTGCTTTTGCCTTCCGGTTGCTTGCGGAAGCGCTTGTACTCCCACTGGTACTGTTCCGGTGCCTGGGCGATACAAGCCTCAACACCACGGTTCATCGCCGCCAGGGAGACCTTCTGCTCTTCACTGTAAATTGCGTTCTCGGCGGGCAAAAACACCAATTCAAAACCCCCTTCCACACGCTTGCCAAAACCGAATACCACGTGGCATTTAGTGCGTTGCAGTAGATTGTGAGCCAGTGTCATGGTCAATGCCGGCCGCCCAAAGAAAGGGGCAAAATCCCCACCCATATCGGGCTCCTGGTCCGGCAATACCATCGCGACATGACCGGCTTTCAAGCATTTGAGCAGGGAGCGCACACCATGGATATTGGTGGGTACCATTTGTGCGCCGGTCTTCTCGCGGCCACCGCGAATCACCGGGTCCAATTCAGCAATTTTGGGCGGTTGGTACAATGCCATAGACGGCCCCATAGCCGCCAGGTACATACCAAAAATTTCCCAGTTGCCTGTGTGCGGCATTAATACCAGGGTGCCGCGACCACCCTCTTCTCCTAAAGACAACAAGTGTTGATTGCGTACCGACACTATGGTCTTTTCATTGACCGCCCAGGGATGGTGCCAAATACTCGCCATCTCGAATCCAGTGACAGCGGTATTAACCACACTTTCCCGGGCCAGCTTCTCCCGCTGCTTAGGGTTCATCGCCGGGTAACACTGCGCCAGATTAATTCTACTCAGGCGCAGACCTTCGGTACGCAACAACACCGCCGTCTTACCAGCCAAGCGCCCTAGGCACCTCGACCAGGACAGCGGTAATCTGCCAATCAGTTTCAGTGCACCTGCAGCCAGGTGCCCCTTAATATCCAATGCAACAACTTCCTATACAAAAATACCGCCGTTTGGCGGCCCTAAAGCCAAGTATGGCGGTTCAAACCATCAGCGTGGTCACAACGCTTTAAGCGCAGCAGCCGCTACCGCTATAATTGCGTCCCTTTGCCCACAGCAGATACTGATCCGGAGATAGCGGTGTCCAAGCAATACGATCTCAGTACCTTTCAGGGACTCATTTTTGCCCTGCAGGATTATTGGGCGCGCCAAGGGTGCGTCATTCTACAGCCTCTGGATATGGAAGTGGGCGCCGGCACCTTTCATCCGGCGACCTTCCTGCGCGCCATAGGTCCGGAAAACTGGAATGCGGCTTATGTACAGCCCTGCCGCCGCCCCACCGATGGCCGCTATGGAGAGAACCCCAACCGCCTTCAGCACTATTACCAATACCAGGTAGTAATGAAGCCGTCCCCGGACAATATTCAGGAATTGTACCTCGACAGCCTGCGCGCCATGGGCGTGGACCCGGCTATTCACGATATTCGCTTCGTAGAAGACAACTGGGAATCCCCAACCCTGGGTGCCTGGGGCCTCGGCTGGGAAGTCTGGCTGAACGGTATGGAAGTCACCCAGTTTACCTACTTTCAGCAGGTCGGTGGCCTCGAGTGCTACCCGGTTACCGGCGAGATCACCTATGGTCTGGAGCGTATCGCCATGTACCTGCAGGGTGTCGAGTCCATCTACGATCTGGTCTGGACCCGCAACCCGGATGGCAGCCCCGTCACCTATGGCGACGTTTTCCACCAGAATGAAGTGGAGATGTCCCACTACAACTTTGAACACGCCGATGTGGAATTCCTGTTCGCTACCTTCGATCATTGCGAACGCGAGAGCACGCGCCTGATCGAGCTGGGCCTGCCACTACCCGCTTACGAGCAAGTCATGAAGGCCTCCCACGCCTTCAACCTGCTGGATGCGCGCCACGCCATCTCAGTGACCGAGCGCCAGCGCTATATCCTGCGTGTACGCACCCTGGCCCGCGCCGTGGCACAGGCTTACTACGATGCGCGCCGCGCCTTAGGCTTCCCCCTGGCAGATAAAGCACTGCGGGCAGATATTTTGGTGGAAGACATCGAGCAAGAGGAGAAGCAGTAATGGCTCAGGATTTTCTGGTAGAGCTGGGCACTGAAGAGCTGCCACCAAAAGCGTTACACAAATTAATGAGCGCTTTCGCCGATGGTATTACCCAGGGCCTCAAAGGCGCCGAGTTGTCTTTTGGTGAAGTTAAAGCCTACGCAGCCCCCCGCCGCCTGGCAGTAGCGGTGTTTGGCTTGGCAGACAAACAGCAGGACAAGCAAATTGAAAAGCTGGGCCCGGCCGTCAAAGCCGCCTTCGATAAAGAGGGTAAGCCCAGTAAAGCCGCTGAGGGTTTCGCCCGCAGCAATGGCGTAACCATTGAAGAACTCGGGCGCAAAGAGACCGACAAAGGCGAGCGCCTGGCCTTTATCAGCGAGCAAAAAGGCGCTGAAACCGAATCCCTGTTAGCGGGCATTGTCGAGAAGGCATTGGCTCAACTGCCAATTCCCAAGCGTATGCGCTGGGGTGCGCGCCGCGAGGAGTTCGTGCGCCCGGTACACTGGCTCGTTATGCTGTTTGGCAACAAGGTAGTAAACGGTGAAGTACTCGGCTTAAAAGCCGGTAACATCAGCCGTGGTCATCGCTTCCACTGCAATCGGGAGCTGGAGATCCACTCCGCCCACGACTATGGACAGGTTCTGCGCGAACCCGGCTACGTCATGGCGGACTTCGCCGAACGCCGCGAAGCCATTCGTGCCCAGGTGATTGCCGAAGCCAACAACGTCAATGGTGAAGCGGTCATCGACGACGATCTGCTCGACGAAGTGACTGCACTGGTGGAATGGCCTGTCGCCCTTACTGGCCGCTTCGAAGAGCGCTTCCTGGAAGTGCCCGCCGAGGCCCTGATCTCCTCCATGAAGGAGCACCAGAAGTATTTCCACGTGGTGGATGAAGACGGCCAATTGCTGCCTTTCTTTATCACCGTGTCCAATATCGAGAGTCAGGATGCCGCCCAGGTTATCCACGGCAACGAGCGGGTAATCCGCCCACGCCTGGCAGATGCCGCCTTCTTCTTCGAAACTGACAAGAAAACCAGCCTGGAATCACGCCGCGAAAAACTGCGCCAGATCGTTTTCCAGCAGCATTTGGGTAGCGTCTACGACAAAACCGAGCGGGTCTCCGCTTTGGCCCGCACTATCGCCGAGAAAACCGGTAGTAACGGCGACTGGGCCGAGCGCGCCGGCCGCCTGTGTAAGTCAGACCTGGTTACCGAGATGGTGTTCGAGTTTGCCGATATGCAGGGCATCGCCGGTTACTACTACGCCGAAAATGATGGCGAGCCGTTGGATGTAGCCAAGGCCATGTACGAGCAGTACATGCCCAAGTTTGCCGGTGACGAGCTGCCCGTCAGCGACACCGGTACTGTAATCGCCCTGGCAGACCGACTCGATACCTTGGTGGGTATCTTTGGCATTGGCCAGCCTCCCAGCGGCTCCCGCGACCCCTTCGCCCTGCGCCGCGCCAGCCTGGGCATTATCCGCATTCTCGTAGAGAAGCGCCTCGATCTGGACCTGCGCGAGTTACTGGAACTGGCCCGTGACAACTATCCGCGCACCGCCCTGGGTGAATACGACAAGGTGGTAGAGCAGACTCTGCAATATGTACTTGAGCGCTTCCGCGCCCGCTACGAGGATCAGGGCATTGCCGCCGAGGTCTTTATGTCGGTTGCCGCGCGAAAATTGTCACGACCGCTGGATATCGACAATCGTGTGCATGCGGTCAACGCCTTCAGCCAGCTGCCGGAGTCCGGTGCCCTCGCAGCAGCGAACAAGCGCGTCTCCAATATTCTCGCCAAACTGGATGGCGCCGTGCCCAGCAATGTCGATGAAGCCCTACTGCAGGAGGAAGCGGAGAGGGCCCTATTCGCCGCCGTACAGGTTGCCCGCACAGAAGTTGAACCGCTGTATAGCGATGCACTCTTCGCCGAAGGCCTCGCCGGTCTGGCCGGGCTGCGTGAAACCGTGGACAACTTCTTCGACCATGTGATGGTGATGAGCGACGACGAGCAACTGCGCAACAACCGCTTGGCGCTGCTGGCCCAGCTGCGTGCACTGTTCCTCGAAGTTGCCGATATTTCCCTGCTGGTTCCTGCCAAGTAATGACTTGCTGAGGCGGGGCATTAAGCCCCGCCTCGCAGATTAGGGAGATACGAATATGGCAATTATCATTCTCGGCCGCGACGGGGTGATCAACGAAAATCCAGATAAATTCGTCAAATCCGCCGACGAATGGCAACCCTTGCCCGGCAGTATTGAGGCGCTGGCAGCGCTCAGTCAGGCCGGCCATCAACTGGTAGTTGCCACTAATCAAAGCGGCTTGGCACTGGGCCAATTTGATCTGGATGATCTAGAGGCGATGCATTCCAAAATGCGTACTCTGGTAGAGGATGCCAGCGGTGAGATCGCCGCGATTTTCTACTGTCCCCACAGCCCTGAAGATAACTGTCGTTGCCGCAAACCCCTGACGGGCCTGCTTGATGCAATCGAAGCGGAATTCGATACCAGCCTGCACGGTTGCTATCTGATTGGCGACAAGCTGGCGGATTTACAGTTGGCGCTGGAAAAAGGCTGCCAACCAGTACTGGTACAATCCGGCGAAGGTATACTCACTCTTCAACAGTTGGTGGAAAAGCCGGACCCTAGACTGGCTGATACTAAAGTTTTCAGGGACCTAAAACAGTTCAGTCAATTTGTGCTGGTTTAAATGTGTCGCTATCTATGAGCTTTGCCTAACTATAAGCTTTCCCCAGCCGCTTTTGTAAACACTAGTTTTTCGTAAGCTGGGGGCTAACCCCATCACAGTCCTACAACGAGCCAATATACCGTATTTGTCGAAGATTTCGCTTAGTATAAGGCTCCAAACTATTTACTTTGGACCTCACCGGTAAAGAGGGTAATACCCAACCTACCGCCCCCTCTCTCTCGGGCTCAAATTAACAATCTGGGCACAGTAACCTTGACTGCAAGGACCCCGCCCCCTGCACCCGTGCTCTGAGCATCTTGGCGACAGCAAACAGGTTTTTTTAGGCCGAGGTTATGGCAGATACACAAAAGAAAATAATTCTCTTCGCTGAGAAGGGATCAGAATCATACTTTTAGCAACCAGTTCACATGGCATGCAAAGCGTGTAGCAATTTCCCGTGAGATAACAGCTGCCGTGTTAGTAAATTTAATGTTGCTTCCTATTTTTAGGAGTGAATATTAAATACAACATTGTTGCTAATTATTTATTATAAAAATTAGAGTTATTTACTGGACCTTAATACCTTTACTGTCTTTCTATCACACCACTTCGCATTTAAATATAGTTGGAGTACTAAATTCAGAACCTCCGCATTGAATTACACGCCATTTTCCTTTAAAAGCTGATAGCAGGACGGGTATTTCTCTTCTGGTTTTTTAAATATTCAGCAGATCAGAAATGGACGTAGTTTGAAAGAGCAACTTCCACCACCTCAATTTAAAAAAATATTTTTTAAATTAAGCAGCTGAAGAAAATTTTTTATTCAAAAAAAGATCCTTCCTGATAGAAAAATAAAACGGTAATTACAATGATAAGAAAAATTATCTCTTCGCTTCTTGCGGGAATGTTGGCCTCAGCTGGCAGCTTCGCTGATGCCCCTAGCGATACACCCTCACCCAATCTGGAAAAACGAAAAAAAGTTTTTATTGTTCAGCTGGATGGAGAGCCTCTATCTGCATACCGTGGCACTATTCCAGGCCTCTCTGCTACTAAGCCGGCCCTAAAGCGCAAACTGGATCCGCGTAGTAGCAGTTACCGCCACTACGCCAATTTCTTGAAAACACGTCGCCAACGGGTACTCTCCGCAGTTCCCAGGGCCCGCAAAGTACATGAGTATGAAGCAGCCTTTAATGGATTTGCCGCAGTAATGAGTGAGAAAGAAGCTGAGGCTCTGCGCGCTCATAAAGATGTAAAGGGTGTTTGGGAAGATGAGTTGCTCAAGATGCACACAGATTCCACTGCGGACTTTCTCGGATTGACCCAAATACCCAGTCCCTGGCTCTGGGGCATCACCGGTGAAGATATTGTTATTGGTGTAATTGACTCAGGGATTCACCCCGAGCATCCAAGTCTTGCCGATACACCAACGCCACGTCGGGGCAATCGAGGAGTTGATATTCCCTACGGGCCAATTCCAGAATCCTTCACCGGCGAAGGCTGTGACTTTGGTAATACCGAATTCAACCCGGGCGATGCTGCCTTTACCTGTAATAATAAATTGATCAAGGCCAAAGCCTTCAACACCTCCTTCCTTACCAACAACACTCTGGCAGACTATGAGTTTATGTCCGCCCGAGATGCTGATGGGCACGGCACTCATACTGCCACCACCGCCGGCGGTAACTATGGGATAGCAACTCCAGATGGCCAAACCCTCACCGGTATGGCTCCCAGAGCACGAATTGCTGCATATAAAGTTTGCTGGGACGCATCAGATCCAGACAGAAGCGGCTGTTACTCATCTGATTCTATGGCGGCCATTGACGAGGCTGTAGCTGATGGAGTCGACGTAATCAATTTCTCTGTGGGTGGAGAAAGCACGGTATTTACTCGTGGTCGTGATATGTCCTTCCTGTTTGCCGCCGATGCAGGCGTCTTTGTTGCAACCTCCGCAGGCAATGACGGCCCCGGCCCGCGTACCATGGGTACGCCCTCCGGCGTTCCCTGGATCACTGCAGTAGCAGCATCTGAGGACGACCAAAGCTTCGCAACTGTACTCCAAGTCGATGCACCCAAGGCTATTGCTGGTACCTATGAACTGATGGAAGGTGGAGGACCTGTCTCCCTCGAGGATAGCGGCCTTTTGTCAGGACCTATCGTTGTAAGCGAGCCCCTGGAAGCCTGTTCCGCGCTGGACAACCCCGAAGCAATGGAAGGCAAAATTGCTCTGGTAAAACGCGGCAGCTGCTCCTTCACAAGTAAATACAACAATGTCGCTGATGCGGGTGCCGTGGCTATCGTAGTGTACAACGATGGGGCTGACGATGGCCGTATGGATCCACTCTCGATGTCTGCTCCGGATACCACTATTCCAGGTGTCATGATCCGCTACAAAGACGGCGAGCTTATTGCCGCTACCTCTGGCGTTAGCGGAATTCTTGATCCAGAACAACAGGTATCCCGTGAGGATCGAATTGCTGAATTCTCCTCCCGCGGCCATAACGTTGGTGCACCGGATATTATTAAACCGGATATCGCAGCACCGGGGGTCGGTATCCTCGCAGGTACCTCACCAGTATTGAGCGGTGGTAGCCTATTTGAATCATTAAACGGTACCTCCATGGCCAGCCCTCATGTAGCCGGTATTATGGCTCTCCTTAAGCAAGCCCGGCCTGAATGGTCCCCAGCAATGGCCAAGTCCGCACTGATGACCACTGCACGCACCGATCTGCTGAAGTCCTTCGGTCCTGAAGCCGCAGACCCGTTTGATTTTGGTGCTGGCGCAATCGTACCTTACGCAGCTTTCCGCCCCGGTCTAGTCTACGATGCAGGGCTTAATGATTATTTGGCATTTCTATGTGGTGCCGAGTTCCAGGAGCAGATTCTCGAGCCTGCAACCTGTGAGGAATTGGTATCCATGGACTACTCCCTGGACTCCAGCGACCTCAATCTGCCGTCAATCGGCATAGGTGAATTAGTCGGGACCCAGACAGTGAAACGCCGAGTGACCAGCGTGGCCCCAGGAAAGAGATGGTACTGGGCATCGGTAAATGCACCAGAAGGTATTGAAGTGGATGTCCACCCAAAAATCCTACGCCTCAGGGAAGGAGAGAGCGCAGAATTCAAGGTTACTTTTAGTGCCACTGACACTGCCTCTATAAACAAGTGGGTCTTCGGCGATTTAACTTGGAAATCCGTAGGTGCCCGCCAGGAAGTACGCAGCCCAATCGCTGTGCGACCTGTCCCCCTATCTACTTCCGAACTAGTGAATGTACAGGGTACTGATGGTGCCCATGACTTGGGAATGGTGTTTGGCTATAGCGGCAACTTCCAAGTCAGCATAAGCGGCTTGGCTGAGGCTGAGACAGTAGCCAGCAGTATTGAAGACCAAGCTAGTCAAGTGATTTATTTCGATATCCCAGAGGGTACCAAGATGGCACGTATAGCCCTCTTTGATACGGATGTTGGTGACGGTAGCGGCAGCGACGATCTTGATATAACAGTTTACGGTCCCGGCCCTAATGGTCCAGAAGTAGGCGACAGCACATCTTCGACTTCTAACGAGTCTGTCAATATGCTGAATCCTACCCCAGGTCAATATGAAGTGCATGTGGTGGACTATTCCTCCGCCGCGGGCCCCACGCCATTTACCCTGTTCAACTTCAATCTAAGCGGCGACAACGGCAATACTCAGTTGACAGCTCCCTCCCAGGCACAAGTGGTCAGCAATGATAACGTCAAACTAGAGTGGATGGGTCTTGCATCTGGTACCCGCGCTCTGGGAATCCTTAGCTACGGCAACGGAGAACAGGTTTTTGCTGAGACCGAGGTTATGGTTAACACTCAATAATTCTCTTCGCTGAGAAGCGGTAAGAATTATGCTTTTAGGAGCCGGTCAAAGCCTTGTGCTTTGGTCGGTTTTTTATTGACACGAAAGCTATCCACCCCACCTGGTCAATAAAAACACCGGTGATATTCATAATACAAAGAGATCAACCATTCCCCCGTGCCAGATGAATACAGCAGCATTCTATAATTTATCTGAGTTCTCTAAACTTCTTTTAAAAACTGAATTTAAAAAGAACCGGTACCATAGACAGGTTTAGCTCGCTCAAATATTAAAGAGTCCAACAGGCATAAATGACTTAACTGTATTTATTTCTCATCCTTTTGTGTTCAAATTTGAGTGAAGTATTAAATTCAGTGTTCACTCATTGAGTTACGCGACATATTCCTTTAAAAGCATATAGCTGGGCGGTTCTGTCCATCTTGGCTTGGGGGAATACCATCAAACCAAAAGTGCACACTGCTTGGAGGCAATACTTTGCAGTACCGCATATAACAAAATATATTTTGTTTATACCTGCGGATAGTCCCTACTTCATGCTAAATCCCGCCTGCCACTAAAAATAAAAACGGGACACATCGATGAAAAGAAAAATAATTTTCACGCTTCTGGCAGGGATACTGGCCTCGGCCAGTAGCTTTGCAGAAACACCCAAACACACACTCGTACCCAGCCTGGAAAAACAAAGGAAAGTGTTTATCGTCCAGTTGGACGGCGAGCCACTTTCTTCCTATAGCGGAACCATTCCAGGACTATCTGCCACCAAATCGGAGGTGCGTCACAAGCTGGACCCTCGCAGCAGCAGTTATCGTCATTACGCCAACTTCCTTAAAAACCGCCGCGAGCAAGTGCTCTCATCTATTCCGGACGCGCGTAGGGTGCATGAGTACGAAGCCGCCTTTAACGGCTTCGCAGCAGTGATGAGCGAGAAGGAAGCTGAAGCGCTTCGTAGCCACAAAGATGTGAAGGGTGTTTGGGAGGACCGCCTGCTTAAGATGCACACGGATTCCACCGCGGACTTTCTCGGCCTGACCCGTATCCCCAGCCCCTGGCTGTGGGGTATCACTGGTGAGGATGTGATAGTAGGTGTCATTGATTCTGGTATCCACCCTGAGCACCCAAGTCTCGCCGATATCCCGACCCCGCGTCAGGGGAATCGTGGCAGAAATATTGCCTATGGACCCGTACCTGCATCCTTTATCGGCGAGGGTTGTGAATTTGGCAATACCGAATTCAATCCGGAAGACGTCGCCTTTACCTGTAACAACAAGCTGATTAAGGCCAAATCGTTCTCCGATGCCTTCCTCACAAATAATACCCTAGCCGATTATGAGTTCCTGTCTGCGCGCGATGCAGACGGACACGGTACTCACACTGCTACCACTGCCGCCGGTAACTACGGCGTAGTGACACCGGAAGGTGAGACCCTTACCGGCATGGCACCGCGTGCCCGGGTTGCGGCGTACAAAGTCTGCTGGGATGCGCCAGACCCCGATGACAGTGGCTGCTCATCAGCAGACTCCATGGCGGCCATTGACGAGGCCGTAGCCGATGGCGTCGACGTGATCAATTACTCGGTGGGCGGCTCCAGTACCGTTTTCACTGGCGCGGACGATATCGCTTTCCTGTTCGCTGCTGACGCTGGCGTATTTGTCGCCACTTCTGCTGGCAACAGCGGACCTGCTCCGGAGACCATGGGAACTCCCTCCGGCGTACCCTGGATCACCGCGGTAGCAGCCGCAGAAGATGACCAGAGTTTTGGCACAGCCCTGCAAGTAAACGCACCAGAAGCTGTCTCCGGCACTTACGATGCCCGTGAAGGGGGTGGCCCGGTAACTATGGAGGACACCGGTCTGCTGTCTGCTGCCCTGGTTGCCGGTGCTCCACTGGAAGCGTGTTCCCAACTCACTAACCCCGAGGAGATGGCAGGGAAAATTGCCCTGGTAAAACGTGGCGGCTGCTCCTTCACAGAGAAGTACAATAATGCGGCCGATGCCGGCGCTGTAGCAATTGTCGTATACAACGACGGCACCGCCGTGGATCGTATGGATCCAATCGTAATGTCAGCCCCCGATACCACAATTCCCGGAGTGATGATTCGCTATGCCGACGGCGCCATGCTGGTCGAAAATACCGGGGCCGCTGGCATTCTGGATCCAGAGTTGAAAATATCTCGCGAAGACCGCATCGCCAGCTTCTCCTCTCGGGGCCACAACGTCGGCGCGCCGGATATTATCAAGCCGGATGTGGCCGCGCCGGGCGTTGGCATCCTCGCAGGTACCTCTCCAGTATTGAGCGGTGGCAACCTGTTTGGTACCAAGAGTGGCACCTCCATGGCCAGCCCCCATGTTGCCGGTATTATGGCTCTACTGAAGCAGGCTCACCCTGACTGGAGCCCGGCAATGGCCAAGTCTGCCCTGATGAGCACAGCGCGAACTGACCTGCTGAAGTCCTTCGGACTCGAAGCTGCAGATCCATTTGACATTGGGGCCGGTGCAATTGTACCTGCCGCCGCCTTCCGACCTGGGTTAGTCTACGATGCCGGTTTCAATGACTACCTGGCATTTCTATGTGGTGCGGAAAACCAACCGGAGGTTATCGAAGAAACTACCTGTACTGAGCTTGTCTCTCTGGGCTACTCACTGGATTCCAGTGACCTGAACCTGCCATCTATCGGCATCGGTGATCTGGTCGGTACCCAGACCATCAAGCGACGTGTTACCAGTGTTGGTCGTGGTCAGAAGTGGTATTGGGCCTCAGTAAACACTCCTGAGGGTGTAGAGGTTAGCGTTAATCCAAAAGTCCTGCGCCTGGGCGAAGGAGAAAGTGCCGAATTCCAGGTTACTTTCACGGTTACCGAAGAAGCGGCTATGAACGAGTGGGCGTTTGGTGATCTTACCTGGAAATCTGTTGGTATACGCCAGGACGTACGCAGCCCCATTGCCGTACGCCCGGTGCCATTATCCACATCCCAGCTGGTCACAGCTGAAGGTACTGATGGTGCCTTAGACCTGGGCGTGGCATTCGGTTACAGCGGTGACTATCAAGTCGGTATTCAAGGCCTGGCTGAAGGTGTAGCTTTCCCCGGCAGCGTTGAAGATGGAGATAACCAGCTGATTTTCTTCGATATTCCTGAAGGCACCGAGCTTGCCCGCGTAGCTCTGTTTGATGCTGACGTAGGTGATGGGAGTGGCAGCGATGATCTGGACCTGCAAGTCTATGGCCCCGGCCCCGACTTCCCAGAAGTGGGCACCAGCGGCTCACCGACTTCCGCTGAATCTGTCGATTTGGTCAATCCCGCCGCAGGTCAGTATGCGGTATTCGTAGTGGACTACGCCTCTGCAGAGGGCCCCACGCCATTTACCCTGTTTAACTTCAACCTGAGTGGTGACAGTGGCAACACCCAGCTCACAGCTCCGTCTCAGGCACAAATGAACAGCAATGGCGATATCAAGCTAGAGTGGATAGGTCTCGCCCCCGGTACCCGAGCCCTGGGTATCCTCAGCCACGGTAACGGTGAACAGGTATTTGCCGAAACCGAGATCATGGTGAACACCCAGTAAAAATGAATTCTCATTAATAATGGGCATTCATTTTTTAGAAACTGGCCGAAGCATAAAACCTCGGCCAGTTTTTTTATTTACAAACCAGTTTTTCTTGTTGTCGAATAAATGCCGCAGCGATATCCATAGAAACATTACCGAAATCCCAGAAAACTTTTGTTTTGCGATTAATATTCACCGCGATCGATAGTTTGTATTCCGGTATTATCATTAACCAACTCTGGCTGCCTCGACTGACGCCGCCATGATTGACAACACGCAAAAAACCCACCTCAGAAATTTCCATTTCTCGAACACGCCAACCCAAAGCGTAGTTTTGCTCATTCACATCTCCATTCGCAAGCTTTTGTGGCGTCCAAAATATTTCCCTGGTTTCAGGGCTTAAGTAGCGATCGTCGAGATAGAGGGCGCCGAGTTTAACCAAATCACTTGGCGTAGAAATAAAACCACCTCCTGGCAATCGATGGCTTAAATCCACCGGACGCCACTCGCGTAGACGAAGCTCCTCTCCACTTAAACCATTACTTTTATAAAAGCGAGCAATATTACGAGTCGGATCTCCATTTACCGGTGATGCCTCTGTATTTTTCATTGAGGCGGGTCTAAAAACCTCCCTACTCATCACTTCCAGATAATTTTGCCCCTCGGCTTCAGCCAAGACTGCACCCAAAAGAACGGTACCGAAACTACTGTAGTAGAACTCTGTCCCTGGCTTGTAAAGCAATTCACTATCATCAAAAACCCCCAAGGCTTGGTACATACTTTCGTAATGACTACGCAGTGCTAGAGTTTTATATAAACCGAGCCAGTCAGAATTATTCTTATAATGTGGCAAACCTGACATATGTGCGGCCAACTGACGCGGCGTTATATCCGCCCATCCCGAGTTCGGCATCACTTCAAAATAATTTGCGATTGATTTATCAAGATCAACTCTCCCATTCTGTACCAACCTTGCGAGAGCCGTTCCAGTCAAAGCCTTGGAGGTGCTGCCGATACGAAAACGAGTCTCAGTGGAGACTGGTATTTGCCTTGCTAAATCCACCCATCCGGATGCACCAGCCCAGACCACCTCGCCGCAGGCTGAAACTGCCGCAGAAATAGCCGGAGCACCAATTTTCTCGCGGTGTTTTTCGATTACGGTTAGGGAATATTCTGCGGCGGATTTATATTCATCGTTATAAAGTACCTGTGTCGACGGTGCCTTATCAGGTAAGGCTCGCCAGCCAAAAGGGCTTAGTGGCAGGGAGTCAAGTGACCATGCATAAAATTGATAAACAGGCCATAGTAGGTAACCAACGCATAACAGAATAGCGAGACTGCCCAGCAGGAATTTTTTATGACTCATCAGCTTATTCCAAAATTCATAAGGATGGGCTGTAACAGTTGTAGTAAAACTCTCCAAGCCCGGTTCTCTCAATGTTATATTGCCACCCGTATATCAAGAGACTCAGTTACGACCAATTCTGACATTGCAAAGACCACATACCTTGGGACAGGGGGCTGGTACTATTTAGTAAACTTTCACTCTTTTTAACTGACACTAGCCGCTTTTTACCTTTGCTATCTTTTATCTGAAAATCACATACATACTCTATCCTAAGTACTATTCATCAATAGTTCCAAAATGAGTAGATTAAGTAGCATCTTGATAAAGTAAAAACAGTATGATTTACAAAAATATCTTTTTTATTAGGTTAGGATATATCTATTTTTACTTTCTATATTTTTTAAATTTTTTATGTTTATCCAGGATAAGTTAATCATTGCGCATTAAAGTACAGGTATTTTTAATTATTATAAAAAAATTATATGGTTCATAATAAAAATTTACTTTGTCACAACCGCTAAAATATTTAATCCGTAAAATTTGGCTCTTAATGAAAGCGGCGGCGGAATTCACTTGGAAGAATTCCCTTGTGCCTGCGGAATGTTCGTCTCAACTGCTCTTGGGATTGGAAGCCACACAGACAAGCCACCCTTTCCTGAGACAAGTTTTGCTCTGAGAGCAACTGACAGGCCTTCTCCACCCGGATACTCTCAATAAAGCGTGCCGGAGTTACGCCCAATTCTCGAGAAAAACATCGAGCAAAATTACGTGGACTCATGGCGGACTCCTGTGCAAGCCTCTCTACGGTAAGTGGCTCCTTTAAATTCTGGTAAATCCATTCCACCAACCCGGCAAATCGATCACTTTGCAGCTGATTCATCAGGTGGGTGCTGTACTGCTGTTGCCCGCCATCGCGTTTCAAGTAGAGCACCATCATTCTCGCAATCGACAATGCCAGGCTACGGCCGTGGTCCTCCTCGACCAGTGCCAACGCAAGATCGATACCTGCTGTAACCCCCGCAGAGGTGTAGAGATTACCATCTCGTATATAAATGGCATCGGGGTCCACTTCTATGTCGGCATACTCTTGTAGTGCTGCCACATTTGCCCAGTGGGTAGTAGCTCGATGACCATTCAACAAGCCTGCTTTGGCCAGTATCAAGGCTCCGGTACAAATGGAGCCGAGTCGTTCCACCTGTGTCTCCTGATCGATCAGCCACTGAATAAACTCGACATTGCTGCCCAAAATATCATAACTTTTCGGTGGCCCACCGCTGAGCAACAGGGTGTGGATATCCTCGACTTCCCTGAAGCCATAATCTGCATAGAGCTTTACTCCAGAAGCCGTGACTATAGGCCCAGCACTGTCAGCCAAAATTTGGGTATCGTAGAAGTCAGAGGTATAGCGCCCCTCTGCACGGAGTTGATGATTGGCCAGAGAGAAGACTTCCAGGGGGCCGGTAACATCGAGACTCGAAGCTCCGGGATAGATAACCATGGAGACTTTTAGAGAATGGTCCTTTGGGAATTTCATTGCAGGAGTGTTCCACAATACCAATTAGGCAAAAATGACATATTGGTGGGGAATTCTGCCGTCTAATTGATAATTTACCAATCATTTATCTGCATTAGATATCCAAATGGCTCTTAGCCTGCCTGGCGCCCGTATTACCATACGCCAGGGGAGCGCCCAATGTAAGTGGTCACAGACTCATTTTTTAAGCTCTTTTAGCTCCCCCTGTTTCTTCTTGCCATGTTCCCGAAAATTATCCACATCACCATGATTTCTTGAGTCCTCGCGTAGCGTTTGTGGATAATTTTTCCTTACTAACAATTAGCAGGGTACTTCTCCATACGGACTATCACTTGACCTAAAGGGCTAGCCAAGCAAAATTGCCACCAATTTTGTTCAACCCCAGGGAGATTCTCTTTGCTGGAATTAATATTGAATCGCGGTGCTGAGCGCCGCTTGAAACGTGGCCACCTGTGGATCTACAGCAATGAAGTGGACACCAAGCGATCTCCACTTAAGGGAATCGAACCCGGCAGTCTGTGCCAGGTTCTCGACAGTCAAGGGAAGCTTCTCGGCACGGCTTTTATAAACCCAAGTCAGCTCATTTGTGGACGTCTCGTTACTAAAAAATCCAGTTTCGATGATTCCGATATTAGTGAGCGCCTACTATCTTCTTTGAGCCTACGCCAACGCTACTTTGAGCATCCGAGTTACCGGTTGGTGTATGGGGATTCAGATGGTCTGCCAGGTCTGGTTGTGGATAGGTTTGGTGATTACTTGGCTGTTCAGGTGAGCAACTGGGGAATGGAACACTTCCAGCAGCAGGTTGTGGATAAGTTAATTGAGTTAGTCCAACCAAGAGGCATATTGCTACGCAACGATCACCAGGGGCGCGCCGTAGAAGGAATGCCACCGGTCAAAGAAGTTGTTTTCGGAGAGGTTCCCGAGATGGTTCCTTTTGAGGAGAATGGCGTCCCCTTACTTGCACCGATACATGCGGGACAGAAAACGGGTTGGTTCTACGATCACCGCGAGAATCGCAGGTTGCTCAACCGCTGGGTTAAGGGAAAGCGGGTATTGGATCTCTTTTCCTACGCCGGCGGTTGGGGAATTCAGGCCCTGGCCAGCGGTGCTGCCAGCACAACTTGTGTGGATGCCTCACAACAGGCCCTGGACTGGTGTCAGGTCAACGCAGATCACAATGGACTTGTGGATAAGCTCAACACTGTCCATGGCAAGGCCTTGGACGTGCTCAAAGCTATGGTTGCTGCTGGGGAAAAATTCGATGTCATCGTGCTGGACCCTCCAGCCTTCATAAAGAGACGCAAGGATCACAAGGCCGGGCTGTCAGCCTATCGCCATATCAACGAGTTGGCCATGCGGCTACTTGGCGAAGATGGACTGTTAGTAAGTGCTTCCTGTTCCATGCACCTGCAATCAGACGAGTTACTGGACTGTGTCCGTGGCGCCGCACATCGGCTGGGGAGACGTGCACGCATCCTCGCCAGTGGTGGCCAAGGCGCAGACCATCCGGTACACCCGGCAATCCCCGAAACGAGCTATCTCAAAGCCCATTTTGCGCACTTGGGTGGGGACCGCTAGTAGGCTATTACTCACACCTCCCAATAAAAAACCCCGGTTCTAGCCGGGGTTTCCCTTATCCAGTGATTTTGCCGAAGCTCGGATCAGAAGGTGTACTTCATACCCAAAGCGGCAGTACGCGGCCGGTTAGCACGAGCACCATCGGGGCTGCGACTGATAATCACCTGCTCATCAAACAGGTTATCCACTTTCAGGTAACCGGTCAGGTCGGCGCTAAAGTCGTAGTGCGCAGCCGCATCCACAACCCACAGAGACTCTGTGTAATCGAAGCGGTCAGTATTCCCCTGATTACAGCTAGTATTAACACACATCTCGTCCTGATAGGCTGCGGTTAGGTTTAGACGCCAGGCAGCGCCACTATCCAGGCCAGCAGATACAGCAAATACATTTTCCGGCAGGTATTCAAGATTATCCCCGGCAACTAGACCTCCATCGTCACTGTCTTCAGTAATTTCAGCATCGGTGAAGGTATAGGTAGCTCTTACTGGCAGCGTCCAACCGTTTGCAAGTACCCACTCACTGCCGAAGGTAGCTTCCAACCCTTTGATCTCTGCCTCACCCAGCTGGTAGGTACCACTGTCGGCACCATTGGGGCATTCCACAGCTACCGAACAGTTCTGCACAGCATTTTCATAATCGCTGTAGAAGGCAATTAACTCGGCACTTACGCTACCGTTATCAAAGCGCGCACCCCATTCAAAGTTTGTGGATAACTCCGGGCCCTGGCCATCGGCTGCGCCTGCACCGGGAGGAGCAAAGCCACGGTGCACTCCTGCCAGCAGGCTCCACTGCTCATTGGCCTGGTAAACAACCCCCAGACCGGGCAGCCACTCATCCACCTGATTGGAACGGTAGCTGCCCTTCTCAGTACGATCGGCGTCGTTATAACGCTGCTGCTCGGTCTCTATATCCTCGTAGCGAAGAACAGCAGTGAGAGTCAGCTTTTCGTTCAGCTTGATATCGTCGTAGATAAAGAACGAGGTAGCCTCAGCTTCTTCGACACGGTTATTGCTGGCGCTAGGCAGCTCAACACTATCAAATACCAGTTGGCCATCAATTTGGTTGTAAATTTCTACAGGTTGATATCTGTCGACTTCATCCTGATGTTGACGCAGGCCGAATGTCAGCTCATGGGCAATAGCACCAGTGTTAAAGCGCCAATCGGCACTGATTTGCAGACCCTTGGCCTCGTACTCGCGGTTGTTATGCTTGATACCAAAGGTGTAATCCTCAGTGCCATCCAACACCGCTTGGGGATCTATAACTCCGTCAACAGCGCCGCCGGTATTAACAGCATCTATCAATTCACCCTCGCTGACCTTAAACCAGTCGCGCTTAAACTTGTTGTAATAAGCCTGGGTATGCAGGGTAAAGCTGTCACTCAACTCGATGCTGTGGTTCAGCTGAACGGTGCTGTGGCGATTCTGCATTTCATCCAGGGCACTGATACCATAGCGACGATTAGGATCATCGTTAAAGTCGGCATCCGTCAGTCCTAGATAACTCATGCCTGACTCCTCTTCGGAGTACTGCAGCTTGATATCCAACTGCTGGCGAAAGGTCGCATCCGCATCGGACTGCAGGCGGCCTTTCAGCAGGTAATCTTCTTTAGCAATATCCGCGCTGTCCGCGTGATCGATTTCGCGGAAGCCGTCCGCATACTGTTGCTGGGTCTCCAGCAGCCAGCCAGTATTTTCAGTGCTGGTACCATAGTGTGCGTGCAGACGGGTCTCACCGTATTCACCGGCTTCTAGCTGCACCATGCCCTGGCTGGAAGTTGGGATTGGTGTGCTCAACATATTTACCGCACCACCAACAGTAAATGGACCGTATTGCAATGCGGCGGGGCCTTTGAGCACTTCAATGGCATCCATACGGCCTGCACTCGGGAAATAGTAAGCCTCCGGTGCCGAGTAAGGTGCCGGAGCTACCAATACGCCATCTTCCATCAGTGAGATCTTGGCAGAGCGGCCACCCTGTGCGCCACGAATACCAATATTAGGACGCAGACCATAGCCATCCTCTTCGAGGATGTAGACACCCGGTACAGAGCGCATCATGCGGTTGATATCTACATACTCGAATTCGGCCAGCTCATCAGCATCAACCAGGTGCGCGGAACCCGGTAGCGTCGAAATGGACTCGGAATCGCCAATAACGGTAACCGTCTCCAGGCGCTGTTCAGCCAAGGTTGGTGCAGCTGTAACAGCCGCCAGGGCGATAGCCAATGGCGACAGGAAAAATTTCTTCATGAACCCTCCATTGAGTCGTTATAGCTTTGTAATTATTGTTATTAATAAGAATGATTGTATTTTACCATTATAAACCCAATGGCATAACAGAACTATTTCTTGCCTTTTGATGCCTTCATGAGGAAAAAATGGCTGTCTTTATAGTTTCTATCCTAATAAGGGGATGTTTTCTAGGATCTAACCTTTGACCCGACTAGCATTGGGCCCATGTATCCGCCTCGGGGGTGCCCATGATTCGAAAGGCAGAACTCAAAGAACTGGACAGGCTGGAGCAACTCTGGCTCCATGCGACAGCCAACTCTCACCCCTCTTTGTCCCGCCAATTCTGGCTCGATCACGTCGCGCAGTTTCGTCGTGACTGCCGCCAGGCCAGTCTCTGCCTCGTATTTACAGGACGCCACAATGCCGTAGCCGAAGCATTCATTACTCTTCTTGACCGGGACCGCATAGCCTATCTCTGTGTCAGTCCAATATTTTCGGGCTGCGGCATTGGCGCCAGCCTGCTCTCCGCAGCGGGTAAAGGTAGGCTCCAACTGCAAACTGGGGTATTGAGGGAAAACCTCCGCACACGTTATTTCCTACAAAAACAAGGGTTTGTGGAAACCGAGCGGCGTTATATTGCTGAATACGGCCAGCACCTGATCCAGATGCGCTTCGATCGCCCCCTGGATTAGCTCTTTATAGCCATGAGCCCAAGTCAAAAGCTTTTACTTATAACTGAAGCTTATTGATTCACTTCTTTTTATTGTTTCTACGCGACAAATTAAGCGGGTAGCATGCGTTCTACCCTAACTATCCTATGCGCTGATTTCTTATGGGACACCACGCTTCCACCAACACCGTGCAGTCTTTTTCCGACCGCTTCTTTCACCACGGTGCCGATTTGGCATCGCTGAACAAGTCTTTTGTTGGGGCCAAGCCCAGCGAGATCATGCGGTTCACCATGGAAAAGGCACAAAACCCGGTAGTTTTTACAAACTTCCGCCCACTTGCGGTCGCTTTTCTGCACCTGGTCACCAAAGCCAAGCCAGATATCCCAGTTATTTGGGTGGATCACGGATACAACACACCAGAAACCTACCGGCATATCGAAAATGTCGTGAGGACGCTGAACCTGAATCTGCGTACCTATTCACCCAAGATATCGGCAGCTCACTACAATGCGGTCTATGGTGGTATCCCGCAGTTGGATACCCCCGAGCATGACTTCTTCTCACGCACGGTAAAGCTTGAACCCTTTAACCGCGCAATGCAGGAGTTACAACCCGATGTCTGGTTGAATGGTATCCGCCACGATCAAAATGCCCATCGCAAAAATCTGGATGTGTTTACTCAAGGCAATCACGGCACCATTCGTGTAGCGCCGATGTTCCACCTAAAAGAAATTGATGTTGAAGAGTACGTTTACGAGAATGACCTTCCCGATAACGATATTTACTTTGATCCAACTAAAGGTGAGGAGCACCGGGAGTGCGGGTTGTTACTGGAAAAGTAGTTCTACTACTTTTCCAGTAACTATCAATGGTGGTTGAGTTGAAAAGCATCAATAAATGATTATTTACTGCTAAAAAAGACTTACCTTATCAGTGGAGTCTACAAGCTGCTCTCCCTCGGCATAAATCGCACATCTATCTCTTACCTGATAACGCTCTTTCTGTTTCTCACATGCTTGTAGGGCAAGTTGGTTTGCTTCGAATTGATTAGCGCTCTCTTCCATATAGCCAGCTACAAAAGTCCCCCGGTAGTCCATTGCCATAGCTAAAGCTTTATTTCCTGAAAGTTTACGATAACCGTTCAATAATCTTCCTAAGCCATTAGAAGTTGATGCCAGCTCTGCAGGCAATTCTTTCTCTTGCCCAATTTCTATAACCATCATTTTCAGATTGGCCCGCAGTTGTTGATCAGCGGTCTGCATTAACAGGGGTTGAACAACGAGAGGAAATTCCTCCCGATTGCGATTTAGATAGAGTTCATTAGCATACCACCACGAAATTTGTGGATTCCTTGGAGCTCGCAAATATGCCTGCTGAAGTATCTTCACATATTCTGATCGTGAGTATCCTAAAACTTGCATCGTTATGGCCAAGCCATGCCAATAGGCGGGCACATTCCCATTCGCATTGACTAGCTCAATATATTGGTCACGAATATATTTAAGTTCTTTAACATTGATCTCTGCTGATTGATCAAGCATCTCTGTGAGTGCAGTTTTTGCAGAAGCTTCCAAGTACCAGGTTTCACGCTGATAGACATCTGGCGTCGCCTCTAATATTTCCCGGGCAAGGATGAAGTTTTTTTCGTTGGCAGCGGCAATTGCTAAAGCGGAATTGAGCGCCGGACTGGTAATCTGTTTTTTCTCAGCATAAGCCACGAACTCCCTAAGCTCACTCAAGCTACGACCTGTAACTGCCATAAAATTGGCAATTTCAACAACCGCATCATTATTATTCATCAGCTTCGTTGACGGTAAAATATTTATACTGTCATTATCTAAGCTTCCTTTAACTCCGCCGAAGTCGCTTTTAGGAAGTTTTTTATAGTAATTATTAAGTTGCTCAAATGTCATACCCAGAGCTTTAGGAAGTGCTGAAGCAGAGTCTGCACCAGAATGATATGCATCCAAATATAACTCTAGTCCTTTAGCTCTAATACGTTCAGGATCAAAATACAGCCAGTGAGCTAACATCCAACCACTGGCATAAAGGGCACTAGTCTCTCTATCATTAAGTGAGCCAGGAGTGGCTGTAAGCAGTTTCTCCAATGGCAACTCTGACGATCTGGAAAGGCTAATTGCTCGGCTTACCGGTATATGTCCAATACTAAACTCATTATTTTTTCCAAATTCTGCTGTGGAAAATACTTCCGCAATACCTTCGCTGAACCAATAAGGATAGTTACGACGACTGCCACTGTATGTTAGAAAATGGGTATATTCATGAAATAGGGTTTGGCGTGCTGGATTACCAGGAAGGTACTGATTTCCCTTGAGATTTAACAACGCAAAACTGCCATAAGGAGTATTTTGAAATTGCCCTATCGATCTTTGGCTAGAGTTGACACTACTCATTCCTGAAAAACTGAGCTCATCAGCTAATGCATAAATCGTTAATTTTTGCTGGTCCGAGGTCTGATAAAAATATTTTTGTGTAAGAATTCGAAATCGCTCCAAATCTACAGCCAGTTTGGTGACTCGTCTGGGGCTTCCATTAGTAACGATTCGGAAGTGCTCTGTTTCAATTTCATGCCAATTAGAATTAATTAATTTTTTGCTACTGGTGCAGCTAACTGTAAGGACTAAAAAAATAAGGGTTAAAACAGAGAGGTGAAAATTCCCAAAATAGTGTTTTTTGACGCGTCCCATAGATCTTTTTGCCAAGTATTTTTTTGCTTTAATTGGGGAATAAATTAATGAAGGAGATACAGCTACTATCTATTTTTTATTGTATTTTTCTTTAGGGGTTAATTCTAAATACTGCGTTATGAAGTGAGGCAATTCCACTTAGTATAGTTTTGCACTCAGTTTTTAATTAATAAAAAATTTGGATTTTGTACAGTAGAGATCTAAGAGTGAGAGAATCCCTTTAGAACTACCGTAACAAAATCCACTTACCCATTTTGACTGAATGCTAAAATACAGCACAGGTTTTTCTGTAGGGCTACTTTTATGCGAAAAACCTGTACATTAAATGGGCATTTATCTTAATTCAGTTAAATATCTAAATTTTCTACCGCCAAGGCGTTGGTCTCGATAAAGTCACGGCGTGGCTCTACCTGATCGCCCATCAGGGTGGTAAAGATCTGGTCTGCTGCGATAGCATCTTCAACGGTTACCTGCAGCATACGGCGGCTCTCTGGGTCCATGGTGGTTTCCCAAAGCTGCTCAGGGTTCATTTCTCCCAGTCCTTTATAGCGCTGGATACCGTAGCCTCTGCGGCTTTCGCCCATCAGCCAGTCCATCACTTCAGGGAAGCTACTGACAGGGTGCTGCTTCTCACCGCGCTGAATAAAAGCCCCCTCTTCCAGCAGGCCCACCATCTTCTCACCCAGAGCGCAAATAGACGCGTACTCAGCGGAATCGAAGAACTCGTGGTTAATCAGGTAGTCACTGCCAACACCGTGGGCCACGATATGGATATGGGGCAGGAACAGGCCGCGCTCGGTGTTCTCCTGAACCGTCACTTCATGGCGACGGGTTCCGCCACTCTCCTCTTCACCCAGCTTCTCTTGTAGTTTCTCACTCCAAGCCGTAACTTTTTCCTGGGACTGCAGGTCTTCCTGGGTGAGGCAAGGCAGGTAGATCATGCTGCGCAGCACTTCCTCAGGGTACAGACGCGACAGACGGTCGATTGTCGCCAGTACGCTGCGGTACTCGCCTACCAGGCTCTCCAGGGAGGCGCCAGAAAGCCCAGGGGCGTCCGGGTTCACAAACAGCGTGGCGCCTTCCAGGGCGGCGTTGGTGAGGAACTGGGTTAGAGCGCCCTCATCCTTCAGGTACTGTTCCTGTTTGCCCTTGGAGATCTTATACAGCGGCGGCTGGGCGATGTAGATGTGGCCCCGCTCGATCAACTCCGGCATCTGACGGAAGAAAAAGGTGAGCAGCAGGGTGCGGATATGGGCTCCATCCACGTCAGCATCGGTCATGATGATGATGCTGTGGTAACGCAGCTTGTCCGGGTTGAATTCGCTCTTGCCGATGCCACAGCCCAGTGCGGTAATCAGGGTACCCACTTCGGCACTGGAAAGCATCTTGTCGAAGCGCGCTTTTTCCACATTGAGGATCTTACCCTTCAGCGGCAGGATCGCCTGGGTACGGCGATCGCGGCCCTGCTTGGCAGAACCACCAGCGGAGTCACCCTCCACCAGGTAAATTTCAGATAGTGCCGGGTCTTTTTGCTGGCAGTCCGCCAGTTTCCCGGGCAGGCCGGCAATATCCAACGCTCCCTTGCGGCGAGTCATTTCGCGGGCCTTGCGGGCCGCCTCACGGGCTTTGGCCGCGTCGATCATCTTGGTGACGACAGATTTGGCTTCCTGTGGGTTCTCCATCAGGTAATCTGTAAAGTGGTGGCCCATCTCCTGCTCTACAGCGGGTTTCACTTCGGATGAAACCAGCTTGTCCTTGGTCTGGGAGGAGAATTTCGGGTCCGGAACCTTCACAGAGATAATCGCGGTGAGACCTTCCCTGGCGTCATCGCCAGTGGTGTTCACTTTGTCTTTCTTGCCCAGGCCTTCCCGCTCGATATAGCTGTTCAGGCCACGGGTCAGGGCTGCACGGAAGCCCGCCAGGTGGGTACCGCCGTCGCGCTGGGGAATATTGTTGGTGTAGCAGAAGATGCTTTCCTGGAAGCTATCGTTCCACTGTAATGCCACCTCTACTGCAATGCCGTCTTCACGCTGGCTCTGGAAGTGCAGAACCTTGTTAATCGGGGTTTTGTTCTGATTGAGGAACTCCACAAAGGCACTCAAACCCCCTTCGTATTCATAGACCTCTTCCTTACCACTGCGCTCGTCCTTCAGGACAATACGCACACCGGAGTTCAGGAAGGACAGCTCGCGCAAGCGCTTGGCCAGCACGTCGAAATGGAATTCGATATTGCTGAAGGTATCCCCTGAGGGTTTGAAGTGCACTGTGGTGCCGGTGGTATCGCTGTCACCCACAACTTCCAGAGGTGCCTGGGGCACACCGTGGTGGTAGGTCTGCTCGTGGATCTTGCCACCGCGACGGATAATCAGCTTCAGCTCCTTGGACAGAGCGTTTACTACCGATACCCCTACCCCGTGCAGACCGCCGGAGACCTTGTAGGTGTTGTCATCAAATTTACCACCCGCATGAAGGACGGTCATAATCACTTCTGCTGCAGAGACCCCCTCTTCCGGGTGAATCTCTGTTGGGATACCACGGCCATTGTCCGATACAGAAATGGACTCATCCGGGTGGATGGTTACACGGATCTCATCACAGTGGCCGGCCAGCGCTTCATCGATGGAGTTGTCAACCACCTCGAATACCATGTGGTGCAGACCGGTGCCATCGTCGGTATCACCAATATACATTCCGGGGCGCTTGCGCACCGCATCCAGGCCTTTTAATACCTTGATACTGCTTGAGTCATAGCTTTGCTGCTCTGACATTTATTCGCTCCATTCAACTTATTGTGCGGCCGAAGCTTCGGCACTGATCTTCCCATGTTCCACGTGGAACACTTTTGGGCAATTCCAAGGGGCATCTAGCTGCCGCCAGGGGCGGCTTGTAGTGCCCTCCTCAATTCCGGTTACAAGCACCTGGCTGGCACAACGCCCTACCCAGTGCGCAAAAATCTGTTGATTGTATTCATCCAGCTCCGCTGGCAGATCGTCAACCAGGAATACCGGTTTCTCCCGGTGACGACACACCAATTGCGCCATAGCCGTTCGCACAGCACATACCAGCATCTTCTGCTGGCCACGGGATAAAACATTGTGCGCTGGCTCTCCCGCAACGGTAAAACGGAGATCTGCCCTGTGAGGCCCAGTGCGGGTATGCCCTTGACTGAGATCACCCTCCCGAGACTCCCTAAACGCCTCAGCCAGCTCGACCTCCTTTCGCCAACCACGCCGATAGCTTATATCCACTTTGTGTAACAGGCTGAGAGGCAACCCCACCAGAAGAGCGGTCACAGCCGCTCGCAGCTCATGGAATTGGCCCTGACGCAGGCTGTCTACCCTCTCGCCACTCTGAGCCAACTGATGCTCCCAAATCCCAATCGCGTCAGCGTCGATTTTACCACGTCGCAACAAGGCATTTCGCTGCTTCAGTGCGATTTGGTAGTTTTTCCATTCCTGCGCAAAAAGATGTTCCACGTGGAACACTGTCCAATCCAGAAGTCGCCTACGTACACCGGGCCCGCCATCCAGGGCGGAGAAGCTATCACTATTGATCAACTGCAAGGGCAGACAACTGGCGAGCTGTGAACTAGACTCAGCTGCCGCCTGGTTGATACGCACACGACCACTACCGTTGGCCAGACGTTCAACACCGAGGTTGAGACCCGTATCCAGCTGGGTAAAAACCGTAAGCCCGGGCTGATCATGTTGAATAACAGATTTATGCTGACGAGATCTAAAGGAGCGACCTGTAGCCAACATATGTACAGCTTCAAGGACTGAAGTTTTGCCACTCCCATTTACACCACAGAACAGGTTTACTCCTGCGTCCAAAAACAGGTCAGCTTGAGAGATATTACGAAAATTGGAGATCAGAAGACGGGTCAGTGCCATAGACCCTTCTCCTCGCTAGCCGGGGGAATGCCGTCCGCAAGATACTGAAAAAACAAAGGGACCACCTGTCCATGATACAAAGCGGTCCCCTCTCGAAAGTGAGCCAAGCTTCTCAGCCTGAGTCTTATAGGCGCATCGGCATAATCACATAGAGGGCATCGCCCTCCTCAGGCTGCTGCAACAGCGCACTGCTGTTGGCATCCGCCAGACTGATGCGGATTTGGTCACTGTGGATTGCACCGGTAACATCCAGGAGATAAGAAACATTAAAGCCAATCTCCATAGGCTCTCCCACATAATCCACCAACATCTGCTCCTCAGCCTCCTCCTGCTCAGGGTTGTTGGCAATAATTTGCAGTAACCCCTCGGAAACCTGTAAGCGTACACCGCGATATTTCTCGTTAGAGAGAATGGCCGCACGGGAGAATGCCTGGCGCAGCCCCTGGCGATCGGCATAAACAACATTGCCTGCACCTCGTGGCAGAACGCGCTCGTAATCCGGAAACTTGCCATCCACCAATTTGGAGGTAAACGTAAACTGGCCACTAACAACACGGATATGGTTATTACCCAGTACCACCTGTGCCTGGGTATCAGTGTCCTCTAGCAGACGACCAAGTTCCAGTACACCCTTACGGGGAACAATAGCTTGTATCGGAGTTGAAACATTTAATCCCGGCGCATCCCGATCACAGAGGGCCAGCCGGTGACCGTCAGTGGCGACGGCACGAAGTTGCTGTGGGCGGCACTCGAGCAATAAGCCATTCAGGTAATAGCGGACATCTTGCTGAGCCATGGCAAAGCTGGTCGCTTCAATAAGGCGGCGGATCTCACGCTGGGAGATGTCGAAACGTGTTTGGGCGCTTGCTTCCTCCTGATTGGGGAAGTCGGCAGCAGGCAGGGTTGATAACTGGAAACGGCTGCGCCCACTGCGCAGCACCAGGCGCTCACCATCGCGCTCAAATTTTAATTCAGCACCATCGGGCAAAGATCGGCAGATATCCAACAATTTACGTGCTGGGACTGTCACCTCACCTTCCATCTCCACACCGTCCACCGGCAGGCGGCCAACAATCTCAACCTCGAGATCAGTCCCAGTCAGGGACAGCTCTTGCCCCTGTAATTGCATCAATACATTGGCCAGGACCGGCAAAGTCTGGCGCTTCTCGACAACGCCGGCTACCAGTTGTAGCGGTTTCAGCAGGGCGTCCCGGCTTACATTGAATTTCATCGGTAGTTTCGCCTTGTTTGTCAGTTATTCGATTAAGTGGTCAACGACCGTGTCAGTAACTTTACGTCCTCACGGATATCCGCGTCGGACTCCTGCAGTTCGCGGATTTTACGGCAAGCGTGCAGGACAGTTGTATGATCCCGCCCGCCGAAGGCATCGCCGATCTCCGGCAAACTATGATTGGTGAGCTCCTTGGCCAATGACATGGCAACCTGGCGCGGCCGCGCGACGGAACGACTGCGTCTTTTAGAGAGCAGGTCCGCTACCTTAATCTTGTAGTATTCGGCAACCACTCGCTGAATATTGTCCACGCTTACTAATCGGTCTTGCAGGGCCAATAAGTCCTTTAAAGCCTCACGCACCAGAACATCATCAATTGCACGACCGGTAAACTGGGCATTTGCAATCACCCTGCGCAGAGCGCCTTCCAGCTCCCGGACGTTGGACCGGATACGCTGAGCAATAAAGAAAGCAGAATCGTGCGGCAATTCCACACCAAATTGCTCGGCTTTCTTCATTAATATTGCCACGCGAGTCTCCAGTTCCGGAGGCTCCACGGCTACAGTCAATCCCCAGCCAAAACGTGACTTAAGACGTTCTTCGAGGCCATCGATCTCTTTGGGGTAGCGGTCGCAAGTCAGAATAATTTGCTGCCCGCCCTCAAGAAGTGCATTGAAAGTGTGGAAAAACTCCTCCTGGGAGCGCTCCTTACCCGCAAAAAACTGAA
The DNA here is from genome assembly GCF_052468405.1 of Microbulbifer variabilis. Taxonomy (NCBI): domain Bacteria; kingdom Pseudomonadati; phylum Pseudomonadota; class Gammaproteobacteria; order Cellvibrionales; family Microbulbiferaceae; genus Microbulbifer; species Microbulbifer variabilis. The sequence continues at coordinate 4,240,297 of NZ_CP174343.1, read as the reverse complement.
TATCGTCAATCAGCAGGGCATCAACAGAACGGTAATAGCGTTTGAAATCACTAATCGCATTAAGCTGCAGCGCCTTTACCATATCCGCTACAAAACGCTCGGAATGCAGGTAAACCACTTTGGCATTGGGATTACGCTCTAACAGGGCATTACCGACCGCATGCATCAAGTGTGTTTTACCAAGGCCGACGCCACCATATATAAAGAGTGGGTTATAAGCTCCACCGGGGTTATCGGAAATCTGCTGCGCAGCCGCAAGGCCAAGTTGATTAGATTTACCCTCAACAAAAGATTTAAAGGTGAAGTTACGGTTGAGCGAACTGCCATGTTTAATAGCCCCCTCTACCTCCACCTGGCGCGCCGGCGGTTCTGGAATTGAGCGTGCCATCTCACCCATAGCCGGAGGGCGCAGATCAGTGAGTGCCAGTTCCCCTGTCGTCATCTGCTCCGCAGTAGCCTCCTCTGCCACGGCCGGATGAGGGGTACCTCGCAAACCACTTCCAAAGGCTCCAACCGGCATGGGTTGCACGGGTAATGAAGAGGTCGCTGCAGATAGTGGGGAAGATGCTGTTGAAGACGGTGGTGGACTATGCCAATTGCCATTAGATGCCAAACCGCCGCGAGCCGCTGAAGTATCTGGTGATGCTGGTATAGCCGACGGTACCTTAGGAGGTATAGGCGTAGACGTCGGTACTGGTGACGGTGCGGGCTCGGCCATAGTTCGATTACGCTGAAAACGCGCAGGGCGGCGCGCAGTAATTTCCAGGGCCACCTGCAGTGGCTGACCGGGAGAAAACTGATGCACGAGTTCACGGATACGATTCAGGAATTTTCCGCCAACCCAGTCCAACACGAAGCGGTTCGGCGCGATCAGGCGCAACTCGCCCTCCGCACATGCGGGATTGACGCGTAACGGTCTGATCCAGGTATTGAACTGCTGCGACGGTAGCTCGTCCTGCAAACAACCAGCGCACTGCTTCCAAACGGATTCAGTCAAGAAACCCCCCAAAACCCCAATATGGTAAGACCACTGAGAAAACGGCAAGACCGGACAAAGAAACGTCCGAGGCCGTCAAAATAAGATCGGCGCAGTATACCTTTCTAGCAGTATGTTATCCACAAGAAAGGATACCTCTGTTGAAAAATAAGCGTAAAAAAGTCCACACAATCAAGTAATTGAACAACAATTAATCAGCTGTTTGGCTAAGACATAAAAAATTATCCACAGATACCTGTGCATATCTTGGGATCAATCAGTGGGCATCGCGAGATACTTCAAGCGCCTCAAGGGCTTGATAAATTGACGGGAAATAGAACGCAAAATTTGTCAGCGAAGGAATCGAATTTCCCCTGCCAGTGCGTTGCTTTCACTGCTGCCTTTCTATACAATCCGCGGCCTTCGCAGCGCGTAGCTCCGTCTGCCCCGGCTTTGTGCCGGACCGGAGTCCAGGCCGCGGCCGGGGATGGTCCCGAGAAACTTCGAACACAAAGTCTCAGGTAGCAAGACTATGAAACGCACATTTCAACCCAGCAACTTGAAGCGCAAACGCACTCACGGTTTCCGCGCTCGTATGGCAACCAAAAACGGCCGTAAAATCCTGGCCCGCCGTCGCGCTAAAGGCCGCAAAGTACTGTCTGCATAATATCTCTTCTTTTTAGAGATTCTCCCTATGCAGCAGGTGCGCAGCAGCTTTGGATTTGCCAAGACTCTGCGCCTGCTTAATGCGGCGCAGTATCGCAAGGTTTTCAATGAAAACGTTGTGCGCGCCGCGCATCCCCACCTCCTGATCCTCGCATGCCCCAGTGATTCTGAGCATCCGCGCCTCGGCTTGGTAATTGCCAAGAAGCATGTGCGCAACGCCTCCGACCGCAATCGAATCAAGCGAATTACCCGAGAAACCTTCCGCTTGCAGCAACACCAGTTGCCGCCGCTGGATGCTGTAGTATTGGCTCGCCCGGGGGTTGCAGATCTGGATAAGGCCGCACTGGCGAAGACACTAAACAAGCTCTGGCGCAAGCTGGCCAAGCGCGCGCAACAGCCACAATCGAAGTCATGAAGTGGCTACTGATCAAGCTGATACACGTCTACCGCTATCTGGCCAGCCCATGGGTAGGTAACCAGTGCCGCTTTTACCCAACCTGCTCGCGATACTCCGAAGAGGCGATTGAAACTCACGGAGCCTTAAAGGGGGGTTATTTAACTGCGCGCCGCCTTATAAAATGCCACCCCTGGCACCCTGGTGGACTGGACCCGGTTCCCCCCACCAAACACAAGAACACGCTCTAGGTATTAAGATGGATTGGCAACGCTATACGCTGCTCGGTGGAATTCTCGCGGTTCTCCTCGCACTTATCTTCCAGTGGAATGCATTTCAAGAGCAGCACACTCCTGAACTCGACCGCGAAACCATAGTTCACAACGATATACAGAGCGGCAACCAAATCCCGGCGCAGACCAGCGAAAACGGCAATGGCGATGTACCCCAACTGGAGTCTCAAGCGCCAGCAGAGACAGGCACCGAGGGCGGCCAACGCACGCTCATCAATGTCACCACCGACGTCTTTGATCTGCTCATTGATCCTCGTGGCGGTGATATCGTAAAAGTGGCCCTGCGACAGTTCCAAGAAAAACTGGATACGCCTGACCAGCCCTTAATCCTGTTAAACCAGACCCGCTATCACACCTATATCGCCCAGAGTGGTCTGATCGGTAACAACGGCACCGATAGCGCCGCTGGCCGCCCCCTATTTAAGGTTGAAAAGACCAACTACGCCATGGTCGAAGGGCAGGATCAGTTGATTGTGGACCTGACCCTGCAGCAAGAAGGTGCAAATATCACCAAACGCTACACCTTCAAACGTGGTGACTACCTCGTTCAGGTGGCCTACCTGGTAGATAACACCAGCTCCAAGCCTTGGTCTGCCGCCATGTTTGGCCAGATCAAGCGCGATGCCAGTGAGCCGGTGACCGATACCGGTTTTGGTATGTCACCCTTCCTCGGTGCCGCTCTTCACACCAACGAAGAAAATTACTTCAAGCAGGATTTTGAAGAAATCGCCGAGAAACCCACCCGCACCACAGTGGAAGGCGGTTGGGTAGCCATGGTGCAGCACTATTTCCTTAGCGCCTGGATTCCCCCACAGGATGAACGCAACACTTTTGAGCTGCGCGAATTGTCCAACGGACTCTTCCGTATGGGCTTCACCGCCCAGCCGGTACAAATCCCCGCCGCGACTCAGGGCGAGCTGAGCGCTTCCTTCTATGCCGGCCCCAAGGATGTCTACCGCCTGGAGGAGATCTCACCCTATCTGGACCTGACCGTGGATTACGGCTGGCTGTGGTGGATTGCCAAACCGCTGTTCCGCGTACTGCACTTTATCCAGGAGCATATTGTCAGCAACTGGGGCTGGGCGATTATCCTGCTCACCGTATTTATCAAGACTCTGCTGCTGCCTTTATCCGCCGTAGGCACCAAGTCCATGGCTCGTATGCGCAAGTTTGCGCCGCAGATGAAAAAACTGCAGGAGCAATACAAGGACAACCGGCAGAAACTCGCGGAAGAGACCATGAAGCTCTACCGCCGGGAGAAGATCAATCCAATGGGCGGCTGTTTGCCAATCCTGTTACAGATGCCGGTATTTATCGCGCTCTACTGGATGCTCACTGAAACTGTGGAGCTGCGCCATGCACCCTGGATTTTCTGGATTCACGATCTATCGGCAAAGGATCCTTACTTTATTCTGCCGGTTCTGATGGGTGCCTCCATGTGGTTTATGCAGAAGCTAAACCCAGCCCCTACTGACCCCACCCAGGCACGTATCATGCAGCTGATGCCAGTAATGATGACCGTGTTTTTCCTGTGGTTCCCGGCTGGCCTGGTACTCTACTGGATTGCCAACAACCTGATCACTATCGGCCAGACCTGGTATATCAACAAGCAGGTAGATGCCGGAAAGTACTGATCTACCCACAGCAAGCACTATTAACAAGGGCCGCAAAAGCGGCCCTTTTCCGTTCTGTCGAGTACACTCTGCCGATGACACAACAAAGCCTCAATCGCGAAACTATCGCCGCCGTCGCCACCGCCCCTGGGCGCGGTGGCATTGGTATTATCCGTCTCTCCGGCGCCAATGCCCTGCAAGTTGCCCAAAAAATCTGCGGAGCAAAGCCCCTGGAGCCCCGCTATGTCCACTACCGGAATTTTTATCATGGCGAACAACTGATTGATCAGGGCCTGGCTCTGTTCTTTCCCGGCCCCAACTCTTTCACTGGAGAAGATGTGGTCGAACTCCAGGGGCATGGAGGCCCGGTTATTCTCGACCAATTGCTACAGGCAGCCATTGAACAGGGGGCACGCCAGGCACGCCCTGGCGAATTCTCTGAACGGGCTTTTCTCAACGACAAAATAGACCTTACCCAAGCCGAGGCCATCGCCGATCTAATCGATGCAGGCAGCTCCCAGGCAGCGCGCAACGCCATGCGCTCACTACAGGGGGCTTTTTCCGAGAAGATTGAGGACCTGGTAGAGAGCCTCACCCACCTTCGTATCTATGTTGAAGCGGCCATCGACTTTCCGGAAGAGGAAATCGACTTCCTCGCCGATGGCAAGGTCGCCGCAGATATTGAAGCTCTACTAGCCCAGGTCACATCGGTAGAAGTTCAGGCCCGTCAGGGCGCCATCATGCGAGAGGGTATGCGGGTGGCCATCGCTGGTCGCCCAAATGCGGGAAAATCCAGCCTGTTAAACGCCCTCGCAGGGCACGATGCAGCTATCGTTACGGATATTGCCGGTACCACCAGGGATATCTTGCGCGAACATATCCACATTGATGGAATGCCCCTGCAATTTGCCGATACCGCTGGCCTGCGCGATGCACCAGATAAAGTCGAACAGATCGGAATTGAGCGTGCCTGGGTGGAAATACACCAGGCCGACCGAGTCCTATTGGTAATGGATGCAGAACAGCTGCACTCCCTGAATCCTACTGAGGCCTGGCCCGAATTCACCAATCAGCTAAACGACCTTAGCAAGCTGACATTGATTTTAAATAAGATTGACCTCACCGAATACAGTGCTGGCCTGCAAGCACATACCGAAGGCGTACCTGTCATCGCTATCAGCGCTAAGACAGGCGCGGGCCTCGATAGCCTAAGGGAGCACCTAAAGCAGAGCATCGGATTTAGCGGTGCAGCAGAAGGTAATTTCAGTGCCAGGCGCCGGCACCTGGACGCCCTGGATCGCGCTAAGGCCTTTATTGAGCAGGGACAGCAACAATTGCACTCTAGTGGGGCTGGAGAACTGCTAGCAGAGGACCTACGCCAAGCCCAACAGGCATTGGGTGAAATCACCGGGACAGTCAGCGCTGACGAACTTCTGGGCAAGATATTTGGCAGCTTCTGTATCGGCAAATAGTAAGCTGCCTGCTTCTCGCCGGTTTACTCTACACGGGGAGTGACCAAGAACTCCCCTTTATCCCCCGTATTTCCCCAGCTTATCTTCCCTGGCACAACATCCACACCCCCTGTACACAGGAAAACCTCAGAATTATTGAGGTGAATTAATTCTATCCCCACTTTTCCCGGACTTTTCCCCTGAACTCATTACACAGTCTGCTATGCAATGCCGCGAGGAAAGCAACCTCTGAGTATTCCATCAGCTTCCTCTCTCGGTAAGTTATACATGTCCACGGGGATTTCCCGTGGATAAAACTATTAATCCGCATCTCACGGCTAACTCACATCCTTGAGTCCTTATATTCACAGGTTTATACATTATTCAAGATTACACACAGGTATCCCTCGTAGAACCTTGGCAAAATCCCACCGACCCTAGTCGAAAAAATACTAGTGTGAGCAAAAAAGGGGATAAATACCCGTAAAGATGGCTAATCATATGATGATAACTTTGAGCCTAAGACTCGATACGCAAAGTTATCCCAAGTTTCCACAACGCCATACCCTACTTGCACCCCCTACTACCAAGGGGTTTAAACTGTAGTTTTACTTGATGTAACCCATTGATTTTAATGATTTTTTTTGTTTTATACCGCATTCCAAACGCGCTAATAAAAACAATAAAATCAAAACACTTCATATAAGAGATATATTCATTCTTTAATAAGAGCATTAAGAGATAAGTAATCTTTCATTCAAAAGGGCCTAAGCAAGACTCAATTTCCGCCTTGCTGGATAGGGAGCTCATACAAAGTATCTGAGAGTGAGAAAGATAAAAGACCAGCTATGACAAACAGCTAATTGCTGAGGGGCGTACACTGACTATAAAATGTGCGCCCCCAGTTGTAACCAGTAGCAGCCACTATGGATTTCCCCAAAAACTATGATGTAATCGTGATCGGCGGAGGCCACGCAGGTACTGAAGCCTCCCTGGCAGCCGCGCGAATGGGAGCTTCTACCCTGCTGCTGACTCACAATATCGAGACTCTTGGGCAAATGTCCTGCAACCCGGCCATAGGTGGCATCGGCAAGAGTCATCTCGTTAAGGAAGTCGATGCCCTCGGTGGTGCTATGGCAGCGGCAACAGACCTGGGCGGAATCCAGTTCCGGGTCCTCAATGCCCGCAAAGGTCCTGCGGTAAGGGCAACTCGGGCCCAGGCCGATAGAGCCCTGTATCGCGCTGCTGTCCGTTCGATCCTGGAGGCACAGGAAAACCTGGAGATCTTCCAGCAAGCGGCGGATGACCTGATTGTCGAAGGTGAACGCGTTGTGGGCGTTGTCACCAATGCAGGTGTGCGCTTTCGCGCCAAGACAGTGGTACTGACCGCCGGGACTTTCCTCGGTGGGCGTATACATATCGGCTTGGATAACCACGCCGGCGGTCGCGCTGGAGACCCGCCCTCGATTGCCCTTGCAGATCGTCTGCGGGAACTGCCTTTCCGCGTCGACCGCCTCAAAACCGGCACCCCTCCCCGTATTGATGCCCGCTCGGTAGATTTCAGCGAGCTGGAGGAACAGTGGGGAGATAGCCCCACACCGGTGATGTCTTATTTGGGCAGCCGCGATCAGCACCCGCGCCAGGTCTGCTGCTGGATTACCCACACCAATGCCCGCACCCATGAAATTATCCAGGGTGGGCTCGATCGCTCGCCCATGTATTCCGGCGTGATTGAAGGGATTGGCCCGCGCTACTGTCCCTCCATCGAAGACAAGGTGCACCGCTTTGCGGACAAAGATAGCCACCAGGTGTTTATCGAGCCGGAAGGGTTGACCACCAACGAGCTGTACCCCAATGGTATTTCCACCAGCCTGCCCTTCGACGTACAGATTGAGCTGGTGCACTCCATCAAAGGCTTTGAAAAGGCGCATATCACTCGCCCTGGCTATGCAATTGAGTACGATTTCTTCGACCCGCGCGACCTTTTGCCGTCCCTGCAAACCAAATTTATCCAGGGGCTCTACTTTGCCGGACAGATCAATGGCACCACCGGCTACGAGGAAGCGGCTGCCCAGGGACTTCTGGCTGGCGCCAACGCCGCCCTACAGGCCCAGGAGCGCGAAGTCTGGTCCCCGCGTCGGGATGAAGCCTACCTGGGCGTGCTTGTGGATGATTTGATCACCAGTGGTACCAAAGAGCCCTACCGCATGTTTACCAGCCGCGCGGAATATCGCTTGCTGCTCCGTGAGGACAATGCTGACCTGCGTCTGACTGAAAAAGGCCGCGAATTGGGCCTGGTCAACGATACCCGTTGGGCCGCGTTCAGTGAAAAGCGCGAGGCGATCGCCCGGGAAACCCAGCGACTGCAAGATACCTGGGTGCACCCAAAGACGCCCCAGGCCGCCTCCGTAGAAACCAAACTGCCACAGCCATTGGCGCGGGAGTACAGCCTGATGGACCTGCTGCGCCGTCCGGAACTGGGCTATCAGGATGTGGCGGGCCTCAAAGGGGAAGCGGTAACCGACGAGCAGGTTGCCGAACAGGTGGAAATTTCGGCCAAGTACGCCGGCTATATCGATCGCCAGCGCGAGGAAATTGAGCGCTTGCAGGCCTACGAAGATACCCCGATCCCGGCGGACTTCGACTACAGCGATATTTCCGGTCTATCCAATGAGGTTAAGCAAAAGCTGGGAGAGACCCGCCCGGATACCCTGGCGCGGGCCTCGCGGATACCGGGCGTGACGCCCGCATCCATATCCCTGCTGCTGATCCAGTTGAAAAAGCGCGGGCTGCTCAAGCGCAAAAAAGCGGTATAAATCGGTTGTCCACAGGGTATCCCGCGAGGCCCTGCGGGGTTTGAATTTCGCGGGACTACTGGGGGATAGACCCATTTCTCACTCAATGGAACAGTTTCGTCCGCGCCTGTTAGAGGCGGCGGCACAGATGTCGGTGACACTCAGTGACCGGCAGCAGGATCAGCTACTGGAATACCTGGCGCTTTTTGCCCGCTGGAACAATGCCTACAACCTGTCCGCCATACGCGACCCGGAGCAGATGCTGGAGCGCCATATTATCGACAGCCTCAGTGTGGTAAATCTCTGTGGCGAAGGCTCTTTAATCGATGTGGGTAGCGGAGGCGGCCTGCCGGGAATTCCCCTGGCAATTGTGCATCCGGAGCGCGCCATCACCTTGCTCGACAGCAATGGCAAGAAGACCCGCTTCCTGTTCCAGGTGGCCAGCACCCTGCCCCTGCCCAATATCACGGTAGTCAATGAGCGGGTAGAAGCCTTTGTGCCAGATCAGCCTTTTGCCGGTGTGGTTTCCCGCGCCTTTGCCTCCATCGAGGATATGGTCAATGGCAGTGAGCACATGTTGGCACCCAAGGGTCGTTTTTATGCCATGAAGGGCAAGCTGCCTGAGGATGAGTTGAGCGCTCTGCCAAAAGGCATTAAGGTCGAGCAGGTGCACCGGTTGTCGGTGCCCGGCTGCGACGGTGAGCGACATATGATTCAGCTCTGTCGCACAGAATAAGATGATAGTTTGGCGGGTTTATCGCCCGCCCAATCCTGCTCCCCTATCGTGGGGCACAACAGCCGCCGCCCGAAGCCGAGCCGGCGTCGGGGCAAACGCACCCGGAAACAACAAAGGACAAGAATCTTGAGCAAGATATTTGCTGTGGCCAACCAGAAAGGCGGGGTTGGCAAGACCACTACCTGCGTCAACCTGGCCGCATCTTTGGTTGCCAACAAGCGGCGCGTATTGCTGATCGATTTGGACCCCCAGGGCAATGCCACCATGGGCAGTGGTGTGGATAAAAGTGACCTGGAGGTGTCCGGTTACGATGTGCTGGCCGCTGAATTACCCGTTGAGCAGGCCATTGTATCCACAGAGAGCGGTTTTGATTTGATCCCGGGCAACGGTGACCTGTCTGCGGCAGAGGTGGAGTTGCTGAATCTGGAGGGGCGCGAATCCCGCCTGCGCCGCGCCCTGGCTGCGGTGAGCAATCGTTATGACTACGTGATTATCGACTGTCCGCCATCGTTGAATATGCTGACGGTAAACGCCCTCTGTGCAGCTCACGGCGTATTGATTCCCATGCAGTGTGAATACTATGCCCTGGAGGGGTTATCAGCACTGGTGGATACCATCACCCAGATCCAGCAGGCCGCCAATCCGGACCTGAAAATCGAGGGCATCTTGCGCACCATGTACGATCCGCGCAACAGTCTCACCAGCGAAGTGTCGGCGCAGTTGCAGGAGTTTTTCGGCGATCGCCTGTATCGAACCTGTATCCCGCGCAATGTCCGTTTGGCAGAGGCTCCCAGCTTCGGCAAGCCGGCGCTGGATTACGACCGCCATTCGAAAGGGGCTATTGCCTACCTGGCACTGGCTTGCGAAATCAATCGCCGCCATCCCGCCAATCAATCTTCCAATAAGAAAAGCCGCCCTGTGGCGGAAGCCGTATAAGGGGTAATTACTATGGCCGCCAAACGCAAAGGACTGGGCCGGGGTTTATCCCACCTGATCAGCAATAAAAACAGCACCGCGATCGCCGAGGCTACCGGTGAAGCTGAAACCGAAACCGCCGTGGTCGACGGTGAGTTGAAGGAGTTGCCGATAGAGTTTTTGCAGCGCGGCCGCTACCAGCCACGCCGGGATTTTCCACAGGAATCCCTGCAAGAGCTGGCGGACTCGATACGCGCCCAGGGCATTATGCAGCCGATCGTCGTGCGCGGTATCGGTGAGCAGAGCTATGAAATCATCGCCGGTGAACGGCGCTGGCGCGCGGCCCAATTGGCGGGACTGGAGAAAGTGCCGGCGCTGGTGCGCAGCGTTTCCGATGAAGCTGCCATCGCTATGGCGCTGATTGAAAATATCCAGCGCGAAGACCTGAATCCGGTAGAGGAAGCTGTAGCCCTCAAGCGTTTACAGGATGAGTTCAAGCTGACCCAGCAGGAAGTGGCCGATGCGGTGGGCAAATCCCGAACTGCCGTGACCAACTTACTGCGCTTATTGAGCCTCAGCGAAGAGGTGCGCACTTTCCTGGAGCGTGGCGATTTGGAGTTAGGCCACGCCAAAGCATTGCTCGGTCTCTCCGGTGCCACCCAGCGTTCTGCCGCGCGCCAGGTAGTCGAGCGCAGCCTCACCGTGCGCCAGACAGAGGCGCTGGTGCGCCGCTTGCAGCAGCCAGCTGCGCCTGCGCCGGAAAAAGCTAAGCCCGATCCCAATATCCGCCGCCTTACCGAGCGCCTGGCAGAAAAAGTCGGTGTGCCCGTGTCTATCGATCATAACGATAAGGGCAATGGTCGCCTGGTGCTCAAATACACGACCTTGGAAGAGCTGGACGGAATCCTAGCCCATCTGGGTTACGCCGAAGATTGAGCCAACAAAGAAATGCGCGCCCTGGTGGCGCGCGCAATAACTGTTGGCAAATACTCACTGCGCTGGGCAATTCCGCCCAAAACCTCCCGAAAATCAAATAAGTTGGCGACATTTGCCGGTTGAATCGGCGATGCTGTTGCAGCATAATTCGCACGCCCAAATTTTGGGCGGACAGCGCAAAAAAGTCGGCTTATCCCGTCTATGACAAAACCCCCGGTATTACGAATAGCCGCGGTACAGCTTTTGCTGGTATCGGTGGCCAGTGCGGTACTGCACTTGAGTGGCAAACCGGTGACGGCGCTCTCCGTATTTATTGGTGGTGCATTGTGTGCACTGCCTGGCGCATATTTTGGCAGGCGCGCCTTTCGCGACAGCGGTGCGCGCGCGGCCCCTCGTGTGGTAGGTAATTTCTACCGCGCGGAAACCGGCAAATTTATATTGACCATGGCAGGTTTTGCAGCGGTGTTTGCCACCGTCAAGCCAATAAATGCTGCGGCGCTTTTTATTAGCTACGCCCTCTGTGTAATCGTGCAGTGGATTTTGGTAGCGCGCATGGTCCGCTAGCCGGTGGATAAGAAAAAAGAATTCTTACTTTTACGATTGTTGAGGAACTATGGCAGGCGAAGCTCAAACCGCGACGGCGTATATCCAACACCACCTGCAAAATATGACTTATGGCAAGCTGCCGGCCGGGTATACCCGTGCCGATGGCACTGTGCTCAATGAGTCTACATGGACTATGGCGCATTCCTCCCAGGAAGCTGCGGATATGGGCTTTTGGGCCCTGCACGTAGATACCTTGGGTTGGTCTATCGGCCTCGGTCTGATTTTCTGCTTCCTGTTTGCCCGCGCGGCTAGGAAGGCCAGTGTGGACAGACCCACCGGGTTCCAGAGCTTTGTGGAGCTGGTAACCGAGTTTATTGACAAGCTGGTTAGGGAAACCTTCCCCCACCGCAACACAATGGTAGCCCCTATGGCGCTGACCATCTTTGTGTGGGTGTTCCTGATGAACCTGATGGACCTGGTACCGGTGGACTGGCTGCCGATGGCTGCCGCCAAGATCTCCGGAAATGATCACCTTTTCTTTAAAGTGGTTCCAACCACTGACCCCAACGCCACCTTGGGTATGGCTCTGGCGGTATTTGCGCTGATGATTTTCTTCAGTATTCGCGAAAAAGGTGCACTCGGCTTCCTAAAAGAGCTGACTCTGCACCCTTTCCATACCGGCAAGTTGTTCTTTGACATTCTGCTGATCCCGGTGAACTTCCTGTTGGAAGCTGTTTCTCTCATTGCCAAGCCGATCTCCCTGGGCCTGCGACTGTTCGGAAACCTCTATGCCGGTGAGATGATCTTTATCCTGATCGCGATTGTCTTCGGTGTGGGTGTCCTCGGCTTTATCGGTGCGGGTCTCCTGCATATGGGCTGGGCGATCTTCCATGTGCTGGTGATCATCCTTCAGGCGTTCGTATTTATGGTATTGAGCACCGTGTACATGGCGATGGCGCACCATCGCGACGATGAACACGAGCACGATCAATAAGTTTTTAACCCTTTTTTCGACCTCTACAACAACTCTTTAACTTTGATTTGGAGAACACAATGGAAGCATTAGGTCTGGTTTACATCGCAAGTGCACTGCTGATCGGTCTGGGCGCCCTGGGCACCGCTATCGGTTTCGGTACTCTGGGTGGCAAACTGCTGGAAGGTTCCGCCCGTCAGCCTGAACAGGCCCCGGCTCTGCAGGGCAAAATGTTCCTGATGGCAGGTCTGCTTGACGCGGTTCCGATGATCGGTGTTGGTATCGCTATGTACCTGATCTTCGCCGTAGCTCCTGGTCTGGTTTAATTACGCCGTTCCAATTGCCCTTAACCCTATTTAAAGAGCAAGAGGTGTCGGTGTGAATATCAACCTGACTCTAATCGGCCAGTCGATTACTTTCCTGTTTTTCGTCTGGTTTTGCTGGAAGTTTGTTTGGCCGCCACTTTTGGGCGTGATGAAAGAGCGTGAGCAGAAGATCGCAGATGGTCTCGCTGACGCCGAACACGCGCAGAAGGATCTGGAACTGGCCAAGCGCAAAGCTGCCGAGCAGTTGAAGGAAGCCAAAGATCAGGCTAACGAGATTATCGATGGTGCCAACAAGCGCGCCAATCAGATTCTCGATGAAGCCAAGCAAGCGGCGCAGTCTGAAGGCGATCGTCTCAAGATTGCCGCTAAAGCTGAGATCGACCAGGAAGTGAATCGCGCGAAAGAGCAACTGCGCAGCCGCGTGGCAGATCTGTCTGTCCTTGGTGCGGAGAAGATTCTTGCGGTCAATATCGACGCTAAAGCGCACAACGACCTGATCGATAAACTGGCAGCCGAGCTGTAAGCGAGGAACCCCATGGCGGAACTCAGCACACTGGCCCGGCCCTACGCTAAAGCCGCATTTACCTATGCGCAGCAAGCCTCCGACCTCAGCGGTTGGAGCACTGCGCTGGAAACCGCGGCGGCGGTCAGCCAGAACAAAAAAGTGCGTGAGCTGCTGGATAACCCACAGCTCACCAGTGAAGAGCGCGCAGATAAATTCCTGTCGATCTGTTCAGACGAGCTCGGCGAGCACGGAAAGAACTTCATCCGGTTGCTGGCGGAAAACCACCGTCTGCAGCTGCTGCCGGAAATTTCCGAGTTGTTCGAAGAGCTGAAAGCGCGGGCAGAAGCCACCCTCGAGGTGGAAGTTGTTTCCGCACACGCCTTGAGCGACGCGCAGGCGCAAGAGCTGGGCCAGAAACTCAGCAAGAAGTTTGAACGCGAAATACATCTGCACAGCTCGGTGGACGAGAGCCTGCTGGGCGGCGCGATCATCCGCGCCGGTGATACAGTCATCGACGGTACCGTACGCGGCCGTCTGGCCAAGCTCGCCGAGGCGATGAACTCCTAAATTACTCTCCCCACCGGCACTAGCCGGCGGGGGACTTGAGGAACAGAGCATGCAGCAACTGAATCCCTCTGAGATCAGTGAAATCATCAAGAGCCGCATCGAAAATCTCGATGTGAGCACTGAAGCCCAAAATGAGGGCACTATTGTTTCCGTATCCGACGGCATCATCCGCATCCACGGCCTGGCCGATGTGATGTACGGTGAGATGATCGAGTTCGAAGGCGGCGTTTACGGTATGGCGCTGAACCTGGAGCGCGACTCCGTTGGTGCTGTAATCCTGGGCGACTACAAGGCGCTGGCTGAAGGCCAGAAATGTCGTTGTACCGGCCGTATCCTGGAAACCCCGGTTGGTCCGGAACTACTCGGCCGCGTTGTAGACGCGCTGGGTAACCCGATCGACGGTAAGGGCCCGCTGAATAACAAGCTGACCGATGCGGTGGAAAAAGTAGCGCCTGGCGTTATCGCCCGTCAATCCGTTGACCAGCCTGTACAAACCGGTTTGAAAGCGGTTGATACGATGATCCCGATTGGCCGTGGCCAGCGTGAGCTGATCATCGGTGACCGTCAGATCGGTAAGACTGCTGTGGCGATCGACGCCATCATCAACCAGAAAGGCACTGGCGTTAAGTGTATCTACGTTGCCGTGGGCCAGAAGCAGTCCTCTATTGCCAACGTAGTGCGCAAGCTCGAGGAGCACGGCGCTATGGACCACACCATCGTAGTCGCCGCTGGCGCCGCCGATCCGGCTGCGATGCAGTTCCTGGCTCCCTACGTCGGCTGTACCATGGGTGAGTACTTCCGCGATCGCGGTGAAGACGCCCTGATTGTATACGATGACCTGACCAAGCAGGCTTGGGCCTACCGTCAGATCTCCCTGTTGCTGAAGCGTCCACCCGGGCGTGAAGCCTACCCCGGTGATGTTTTCTACTTGCACTCCCGTCTGTTGGAGCGCGCTGCGCGTGTAAACGCTGAGTATGTAGAGAAGTTCACCAACGGTGAAGTGAAAGGCAAAACCGGTTCCCTAACCGCCCTGCCGATCATCGAAACCCAGGCTGGTGACGTATCCGCGTTCGTACCGACCAACGTGATTTCCATTACCGACGGTCAGATCTTCCTCGAGACCGATCTGTTCAACTCCGGTATCCGCCCTGCGATCAACCCGGGTATTTCCGTATCCCGTGTAGGTGGTGCAGCGCAGACCAAGGTAATCAAGAAGCTGTCCGGTGGTATCCGTACCGCTCTGGCCCAGTATCGCGAACTGGCTGCATTCTCTCAGTTTGCCTCTGACCTGGACGAAGCCACTAAGGCTCAGCTGGATCACGGTGAGCGTGTAACCGAGCTGATGAAGCAGAAGCAGTACTCTCCGCTGTCTATCGCGGACATGGCAGTTTCCGTTTACGCTGCCGACAAGGGTTACCTGAAAGAAGTAGAAGTTGCCAAGGTTCTCGATTTCGAAGCCGCCCTGCTCGCTTACATGAATAGCGAACACGCAGAGCTGATGGAGAAAGTGAACGCGACTGGTAACTACAACGACGAAATCGACGCAGCGTTCAAAGCCGCTATCGAGAAATTCGTCGCTACTAGCAGCTGGTAAGAACTCCCTGGAGAGCGCGAAAGAGCGGCGGGTCCGCTCTTTCGGAATCTAACTTCCAGCGAACAAGGTAAATCACTATGGCAGGCGGAAAAGAAGTACGCACAAAAATTGCCAGCATCAAGAGCACGCAGAAAATTACTGCCGCAATGGAAATGGTTGCGGCCAGTAAAATGCGCAGGGCTCAGGATCGCATGGCACTGGGGCGTCCCTACGCCCAGCGCATACGCGCAGTGATCGGCCACGTCGCCAACGCTTCGGCCGAGTACCAGCATATTTACCTGCGGGAGCGCGAGGCCAAGCGGGTCGGTTTTATCCTGGTATCCACTGACCGCGGACTCTGTGGTGGCCTGAACATCAATATGTTCAAAGCCGCTATTCGCGAGATGCAGGCGTGGTCCGAAAAAGGTGTCGACGTCGAAGTCTGCGCGGTAGGTAACAAGGCGGCCAGTTTCTTTAATGCCATCGGCAGCAAGGTTGTTGCAGCGGTACGCGATCTGGGCGATGCGCCCCAGGCTAACCAGCTGATTGGCTCAGTAAAGGTAATGCTGGACCGTTACGCAGAAGGCGATATCGATCGTCTGTTCCTGGTATCCAATGAGTTTATCAACACTATGTCCCAGAAGCCGCAGGTTGAGCAATTGCTGCCGCTGCCGAAGGACGAAGATGAAAAGCTCATGCACGAGTGGGACTACCTCTACGAGCCGGATCCGGTTGAATTGCTGGATGGATTGCTGGCTCGCTATATCGAGTCCCAGGTATACCAGGCAGTAGTTGAAAACAAAGCCTGTGAACAGGCAGCGCGTATGATCGCGATGAAAAGCGCCACCGATAACGCCGGTGAGCTGATCGATCAGTTGCAGCTTGTCTACAACAAGGCGCGCCAGGCGGCCATTACCCAGGAACTGTCCGAAATTGTCGGCGGCGCGGCGGCGGTTTAAACCGCTGCCCTCACCTGAAATGGCCAGCCTAGAAAGAATTTAAAGCTGAGGATCCGGAAATGAGTAACGGGCAAATTGTGCAAGTGATCGGAGCGGTCATCGACGTGGAATTCCCACGCGATTCTGTTCCGAATGTATACGACGCACTGGTGGTTGAGGACAAGAACCTCACCATGGAAGTGCAGCAGCAGTTGGGTGACGGCGTGGTACGCGCTATTGCCATGGGTTCATCCGAAGGTATCAGCCGCGGTCTGCCCGTGCGCAATACCGGCGCTCCGGTTTCTGTACCGGTTGGCCTGGAAACCCTAGGTCGCATCATGGACGTGCTCGGCAACCCAATTGACGAGTGTGGCCCTATCGGTGAGAAAGAGCGCTCCTCTATCCACCGCGCTGCGCCGACCTACGAAGAGCAGTCCAGCTCCACCGAACTGCTGGAGACCGGCATTAAGGTAATCGATCTGGTTTGCCCATTCGCCAAGGGTGGTAAGGTTGGTCTGTTTGGTGGTGCCGGTGTCGGTAAAACCGTAAACATGATGGAACTGATCAACAACATCGCTACCGAGCACTCCGGCCTGTCCGTGTTCGCCGGTGTTGGTGAGCGTACCCGTGAAGGTAACGACTTCTACTACGAGATGGCTGAATCTGGCGTTGTTGACCTGGAAAACAAAGCGAACTCCAAAGTGGCGATGGTTTACGGGCAGATGAATGAGCCGCCCGGCAACCGTCTGCGTGTAGCCCTGACCGGCCTGACCATGGCGGAAAAATTCCGTGATGAAGGCAAAGACGTACTGTTGTTCGTCGACAACATCTACCGTTACACCCTGGCCGGTACCGAAGTATCCGCACTGCTGGGCCGTATGCCTTCTGCGGTAGGTTACCAGCCGACCCTGGCCGAAGAGATGGGTGTTCTACAGGAGCGTATTACCTCCACTAAGACCGGCTCTATCACCTCTATCCAGGCGGTATACGTACCGGCGGATGACTTGACCGATCCGTCTCCGGCGACCACCTTCGCGCACTTGGACTCCACTGTAGTACTGAGCCGCGACATCGCCGCTAAAGGCATCTACCCGGCTGTTGACCCATTGGATTCCACTTCTCGTCAGCTGGACCCGCAGGTAATCGGTCAGGAACACTACGAAGTGGCCCGTGGCGTACAGTCCGTACTGCAGCGCTACAAAGAGCTGAAGGACATTATCGCGATCCTGGGTATGGACGAACTGTCTGAAGAGGACAAGCAGACCGTAGCCCGCGCCCGTAAGATCGAGCGTTTCCTGTCCCAGCCGTTCCACGTTGCGGAAATTTTCACCGGTGCACCAGGTAAATATGTTTCCCTGAAAGAAACCATCCGTGGCTTCCAGGGCATCCTGAACGGTGAATATGACCACATGCCTGAACAGGCCTTCTACATGGTGGGAACCATCGACGAAGCTGTGGAAAAAGCCAACAAGACCAAAGGCTAAGCCAGAGAGGCATATACTATGGCCATGACAGTACATTGTGACATTGTCAGCGCCGAGCAGTCTCTCTTCTCCGGACTGGTGCAGATGGTGATTGTGAGTGGTATTGAAGGTGAGCTGGGTCTCTCCTACGGCCACGCGCAGCTGCTTACCGCCCTGAAGCCCGGTCCGGTACGCATCATCAAGCCCGGTGGTGAAGAGGAAGTACTGTTCGTCAGCGGTGGCTACGCCGAAGTGCAGCCGAATATGGTTACCATCCTCGCGGATGTAGCCGAGCGTGAAATTGATGAGGAAGCCGCGCAGAAGGCCCGCGAAGAAGCGGAACACGCCCTGCACAAGGCACCATCTGAAGTCGATTATGCGCGTATCTCAGCCCAGCTGGCTGAAGCCGAGGCGCGTCTGCGTACTCTGCAGGCAATCCGCAAGGCGGCCGGTAAGTAAGTAGCTCTTATATTTGTGTAGGGCCGACTTCAAGGCAAAAAAGCAGCTTCGGCTGCTTTTTCTATTCTTGTTGGCTTCTTTTTCTGGAAATCTACCTTCCTACACTTTTCACCTACAATCTTTACACTTAATTCATTATATGGGATTGGGTAAAGTTGGCTTTGTTGAACTCGTCCTCCTCCCTATTCAACTCATTGTTAATTACTGAATGCTACCTAAAGTATAAATTTGTGTAGAAAAAGGTATAAGAATATATCTATACATAAGTGCGATTGTTTATTCCTATACTATGTCCATGTGAAACACTTGTGAAATTATTCTGTTATTTTAAGACATGGATTCAATGGCCTATAAAAATTTAAATTTCTTACTATGGCCGTCAATTGATAGCTGCTTCTTTGTAGAAAAAGTCAATTCCTTCAACGATTCCAAAAGTTGCTAAACGTGGCCACCAACCATTCAGATTTATGATAGTCAGTATGAGAAATGACAAATTCCGGTATGATAAGTTTGCTCTGGTGGTCTAATGACCTAGCCCTTGATGGATACTGATCGATCTCACTCTCTTGAAAAAACCGAATATTTTCCCTTCTTAAATTGCCGGACCGTCGTCTGGAAGGTGTTGGTGGGCGTTAAATCGTCGTCTAGAGTGCGCTATAAATTGTGAAATATCCTTTTTATTTTCCTGAGCTTCATTGCATGATCTTGTAATAAATGTGATTAATGTAAAGACTAGCCATTTTAGGAGTTTTGAACTCTTAATTACCAGATAATTAGATTTTCCTATTAATTTATATATCTAAAGGAAATATTTATAATTTTTTATAAACAACTATTTATAGAGGATGCAATTTATTAGGTTAAATGTAGCATCAATTTAGGAATATAAAATTCTATTTTTATAGACGAATTTTAGTGGCATTTATATCAAATTGGTACTGAAAGATTACTGATCTCTCTATCCAGAATAAATTAATAATTCGTAGTGCTAAAATTTCTAAATGGTATTATTGGAGTCCAGTTTGTAATGTTGAAGCATCCTGATCATGTCACAATTGTGGTGAATGAACTTCAATCGAGTGTGAAGTTCTTCCAGCTGCTGAACTTTGAACTAGAAGTTACAGATCTAATTTCAGGGGAGAAAGTATCCAAGTATTTACAGGTAGAGAATGTAGAAGCTGATCATTTAACCATGGTTCTGAAAAATTCTTCCCCTAGATTTGAAATACAACTTTTGCACTATAGAAATCCAAAGGTTAAGTCAGATCCGTCTATTTTTAGTCTGGCACGCCCCGGCTACAATCATTTATGCTTTGCAGTAGATGACATTGAGAAAACCCTTAAATTCTTGAATGAGAATGGTATCCGTACTCGAAGTGAAATACTCGAGTACCAAAAACGCAAGCTTGTATATATTGAGGGTCCGGAATTTATTACTATTGAGTTGGCTGAGTGGTTGTAGGGGAATTTCATTATTAATTGAATGGCTAAAAGCCAGAAGTATATATTTTTTTATCGTGGTATCTTTATTCCTCGAATACTTAATTCTTCTACTGATAAACTGTGAATGGAATTCATAATCAAGGAGAGAACTATGACTAATGATATAACACTGTACACACACCCACAGTCTCGCGGTGGCATTATACGCTGGATGTTGGAAGAACTTGAGGTACCCTACCAGGTAATAGTACTTCAATATGGGGAAGCAATGAAAACCCCAGAATACTTATCGTTAAATCCAATGGGTAAGGTACCTACACTAGTTCATAACCAGCGAGTAATAACCGAAGCAGCCGCAATCTGTATTTATCTTGCTGAAGTATTTTCTGACGCTGGTCTAGCCCCTCAAAATGATATTGAACGAGCAAAGTATTACCGTTGGATGTTCTTCTCTGCCGGGCCTGTAGAGTCTGCGGTTGTAAATAAGTATATCTTCGGGGAGCAGGCCGGAATTGATAAGCAGCAAATGTTAGATTATGGTAATTATCAATTGGCATTAGATACTTTATCGGGGGCGGTTACTTCCAGTCCCTATATTACAGGGGAACGTTTTACTGCTGCAGATGTATATATAGGCTCGCAGCTTTGGTGGGGGTTAAAATTTGGTACCATAGAGAAGCGTGAAGAGTATCAGAAATATGTTGAACGCCTGTCGGAACGAAAGGCATTCAAAAAGGCTCAATTGCTGGATGATGCATTAAATATAGAAATGAGTGAAACGTAAAATTTGCATCTTAATAACTAATATTAAGAGAAGCCAGCATGTGGTACCTGCTGGCTATAATATCTTTATAGAATTGAATAAATCTTAGTGAGATCTAAATATTAGTTTTTTTCATTTGTGATATGTTCATATTTTTCAAGAGAAAATGAAATGTTTTCTACTGAAATATAAGTTACTAGGTAATCCCAGGCTGTTCTGTGTTTAGAATAACCTAAATACGAAAAAACTGTATAAGTATTATTCTAACTAAATTAACTGTTTTTATAAAATTCCTGCCTTTATTTGCCGTACTGTTCTATTGAAGCGAAAACGATCATTCCTATCTACAGAAGTATTTTCATCCATTATGTGTTCGTACTCTTTCTCAATATCTTTCAAATAATCAAGAGCATCGTCCTTCCTTCCTTTCATTGCTATTAAATAAGAACGAGATAAACTCATGCGTAGTTTATATGAGTCAGATAGATGTTCATTGGGGTGCATATCGTGTAATTTCAGACACTCATCTAGTGTTGCCTCTATAAATGGATCATATTCCGCGACTTCCTTCGGAATAGACTTCTTACATTTGTATATAGAACTAGAAAATACTTGTCCATACCATTCGAAATATTTATCAAGATATCCCATGGTAACTTTAATCCAGGGAAGTCGATCAAAGAAAAAATCTTGATTAATAAAGAAAGATTTATTTTCAATTAGCTTTGGCATGAACTGCTTTGACACATGTTTGTTAAGCTCCTTTGTTTTACATACATCAATAAAACAAATCTCAATAGGATCTTCTGACCAACTAAACTCATTGAAATCACCTATATTAAGATCAACTAAGGAGCTATATGGGGAGACGCTTTCCTCCAAGATGGGAACGAATGAATCACCAAACTGATAGGTAAGGGAACCACATTCCCACACCCGGTCTGTACCATTTGCAGGTTTAGGTAAAAAGCCAAGCTCATAACTGCTAATGGGCTTCCTATTTAAGATATTTGTATGCTTCTTAGAGTCAATCTCGGGATTATTTAGAAACCCTTGTGCTAATGAAACAACAGACGCTCCCATAAAGCTGCCAGCATCAATAATGAATCCATGTTTTTTATAATTTTTTGATGCTAAAGAATAGAGTAGTTTTCTTTCTGCTACAGAAACCATACCTGGTATGTCGAATACTGACTGCGGAACTTGTGCTTCGGAAAATGATATCTCAGGATGTACATAGCACCCTCTTGAAACTTCAGCATTTTCAATGGTGTACATTGTGTTACTCCAACAGATAAGTAGTAGTTGTCTATTTTGCGTAAGCTACACAGAAAACAACATTTGTTTTTAGCTCATCAAGCGTAATGTCAGGTATTGTTTCTCTAACCTTAGTTTCAATCTGTGGAGTTAACCGTTTTAGGACTGATTCTGGTGAGGGCTGTAGTTCCCAGGTTTCGATATTGAAATATTTACGTGTTAAAGCTCGTATTTCATCGATCCGAATTCGATTTAGGTGTGTATATAAGTAGTGATCGTGAGGCAGCTCTCGAACGATATTAATATGATTCCAATCGCAAAACTTGAGATGATCCGGATTGCTCTCATCAAGGAGTGATGGGTTGTGAGGTGGCATATGATGTCCACTCCAGCCATAAAAGTTATGGTGGAGAAAAACCACCTTACCGCCTTTGGCTAGTAAACTAGCAATATCCTCAAACACACCTTCAATTTCAAGAAGGTGCTCTGTTACATTGTGAAGGCATATCGTATCGAAAGTTTTGGAACCCACCAGATCGCGAGTAGAGCATTGACGTAAGTCGATATCAGGAATTAAATCAATAATGTCCTGCCCAGACATTGGTGCATTTACCCACTTCCTAATGCGTTTATTTCTTACTCTCCTGGAGTCAAGAGACATAGCTGGGTCTACACCGGTGTAACTATTGGCACCGGCACAAAGGTACCCCATCGCATAACCACCAAAACCACAACCAACATCTAGTACATTGCACCCTCGTACATATTTGTGCAATTTCCTTGGCCAGGTGCAGTAGCCAAGTTCAACGGCACTACTGATAAGATCTGAATCAAAATTTTTGAGGGCGTGGCGCACATTTGTACAGTTATGGAAAAAAGCAATCTTTGCTTGCAACTCGTGATTGTCCCAATCTTCCAGCGGTTCAATTTTTTTAAGCTGTTTTGCAGCTTTTGATCTGGAAAGTTTGGAGAAAGCAGGGTGAGATTTAGATGTATCAAGAGTTTCAATTGCTTCCCTAGCGCTGTTTTCAATACGAATAAGCTTTGTTTGTTCGAGTACCTTAAGGGCTCGCTTATGCTCGGGATTGCATTTTAGTGCAATCTTTATATCTTTTTCTGCCTGATCAATGTCACCCTTGGCAATATTTAGCATAGCGGATATTGTTCGCATACCGACATGGTGTGGATGTCTGGAAATAAATGTCAAAACATACTTATCACAATTTAAAATCGATCCTTTTTTCGATTCTGCATAGCATAAGAAATAGGTTGCCGGATGGAATGGATTCAGGTCGGCAATTGGTCGTAAAAGCTCTCTTGCCAAATCTATCTCACCAGACAAAGCTGCTTGCTTGCCTTGTTCGAAATTATCTAACTGATTGATTTCTAAAGTAGACATTTAATTTTCCAAGTAATAGTAACCAAGTAGTTTTGGCGTGGATATTAACTTGCATGCTGCAATTGGGTGCAGTTGCGCATGGTTTAAATCAAATATGGTGCAATTATATTTTATTAATAGAGAGCTATACCAAAATAATGCACTGAATATACTTATACTAATAAACATGAAATATTCATGTGTCAAAGAATAAATTTATTTTTTCTGGAAAAAGTAATCAAGCCTTGACCCAAAAAAGTTGGCGCGGATGCTAACTCGTATAACCGGTAATCCATAGTAGCGTGTGTTATAAATTGGATTTCGTAAGATGGCATGTTTCAAGTGTGCATCAGAAAATAATTATTTTTTCGCAATAAATGGATCGACTAGTAAATATAGCTAGTTACAATATCATGGAGGTGGGTCTTTGAAACTAATAATAGTTGGAGGCGATGGCTTTTGTGGGTGGCCAACCTCTTTACACCTTAGCAATCTTGGTCATGATGTTATTATTCTTGATAACTTTTCTAGAAGAAGAATTGATAAAGAGCTTAATGTTCAGTCTTTGACCCCTATATGTGAGCTGGAAGAGCGGACGGCTGCTTGGTTTGATTTGACCAGGAAAAATATTCGTTTTGTTGAAATGGATGTCTCGAAGGAATATCCAGAGCTTCTAAATTTCATAAAAGAGGAAAAACCGGACAGTATTATTCACTTTGGTGAGCAGCGTGCCGCACCCTATTCAATGAAGAGTAGTGAAACCAAGAACTATACGGTATCGAACAACATTTGTGGAACGCATAATATTCTAAATGCAATCGTAGAATCGCAACTTGATATTCACCTTATACATTTAGGTACAATGGGCGTTTATGGCTATGGTCATGAGGAGCCTATTCCTATACCTGAGGGCTATCTAGAAGTAAAAATTGATACGATGGATGGAAGAGAAATTTCTGATTCTATCGTATATCCGCCAAACCCGGGCTCCATCTATCATATGACCAAAACCATGGATGCCCAAATGTTCCAGTACTATGCGAAGAACGATAAGCTTCGAATTACTGACTTGCATCAGGGGATTGTATGGGGTACACAAACCGAGCTATCGAGCCTGGATGAGAGACTTATAAATCGTTTCGATTACGATGGTGATTATGGCACTGTATTAAACAGATTCTTAATGCAAGCCACAGTAGGCTTTCCTCTCACTGTACATGGAACTGGAGGCCAGACGCGGGCATTTATTCATATTTCAGATACCTGTAAGTGCGTGGAACAAGCGCTACTACACCCACCTTCCGAGGGGGATCGGCCAATGATATTGAATCAAATGGCAGAGACTCAGACGCTTTCTGATTTGGCAAAATTGGTTCAATCACTTACTAACTGTGAAATTAGTTATCTTCCAAATCCAAGACGAGAAGCGGAAAGAAATGATTTAAATGTACGCAATGACCTTTTACGTTCTTTTGGATGGAGGCCTACGCTTATAAAGGATAGTCTTCTGAATGAAATTACTGAGATAACAGAGCGTTATCGAAATCGAGCAGACTACTCCAAAATTCCCTGTATATCCTATTGGACGCGAAGTAATGAGCTTGCAGATGTTTCCTATCAAGAAAAAATTGGTGAAGTAGCTGAACCCATTTCTTAGTCTTTCCAGGTGGCTAAAGTTATGCCTAAGCGCATCCTTATTACTGGTGGTTGCGGTTTCATTGGCTCGAATTTGATCAAAATCCTGAGTGAGAAGGGTTTATATGATGAAATTCTGGTCTTGGATAACGAGGTTACCGGGAGTATTACTTCATTATCCCGGTATCCCCATCATTTTATTCGGGGAGATATAAGAGACCAAAAAACCGTAGACGAAGCAGTAGCAGGTGTTGATGCCATCGTCCATTTAGCAGCTGACACGGGAGTTGTCGATTCAATAAAAAATCCTGCCCATAATTTTGAGGTAAATGTTCAAGGAACCGTAAATATTCTGGAAGCTATGCGCAGAAAGGGTGTTAAGTGTCTTGTTAATGCCTCAACCGGCGGTGCTATTATCGGAGACGTTGTACCACCAGTACATGAGTTAATGCCCATAAACCCGTCGTCAGCATATGGTGCATCTAAGGCCGCGGCGGAGGCCTACTGCTCCGCATATACTCAAAGTTATGGGCTTACTATTACGTCTCTAAGATTTTCGAATGTCTATGGCCCACTTTCTTTACATAAAGGTAGCGTTATAGCCGCTTTTATGAAGAAAATTTTAAAAAGAGAGCCTTGCGAAATTTATGGTGATGGTAGTCAAACACGAGATTTTATCTTTGTCGGTGATTTATGTCAGGGCATTATAAAGGCATTAGAAGTAAGGCAAAGTGGAGTTTTTCAGCTCGGTAGTGGAAGGCCAACTTCTGTGAACGAAATTATCTCTTTGCTAAAACAGATTACTGGTGAAAATGATAAATTAAAATTAGTTTACCATGGATTCAGAGTTGGAGAAGTTCGTCACAATTTTACTGATATTTCCAAAGCAAAGCAGCATCTAGGATTTTTACCAGGCACAGAACTTGTAAGTGGTATCAAAGAAACCTGGAACTATTTTATCGATAATGAAAATACGGTAGTAGGTAGACTTAATCAGAGGGTTCTAGAGAATGCAGATTGATAAATTTGCAGTCGAAGAATTTCCTGATCTCAACGCCTATGCCGGCATTGAATCGGATAATAAACTTCGTGTCTGTATTGCAACAGAAGAAATTTTAGGGCCAGTAAGGAATGGGGGTATCGCTTCAACTTATTACCATTTAGCAAAGGGCTTGGCCGCTCATGGCCATGAAGTACATGTGCTCTATTTAAAAGGGGAAAAAGTTGAAAACGAAACGCCTGAACATTGGATAGAGCATTTTTCCAGCTTTGGGGTATCTCTTCACTACTTGGCTCACGCAGAAGAGACGATCATAGGTCCCTCACAAAATTGGCAGAGACGATATAGTGCGGCTTACCGGTGGTTGGCAGAACAAGATCGGTTTCATGTTGTTCATACCTCAGAGTGGCGTGGAGGATTGATCTATGCACTTATGGCGAAGAAATTGGGGCTGGCGTTTCAGGAAACTTTATTTATTGTTAAAACCTCTTCCCCGCATCTTTGGAATCGCCACTATCAGATGCAGCCTATCTCAAAGAGGGAGCTTCTACCGGCAAGTTTTGCCGAACAGAAATGTGTTGAGTTCGCTGATATGGTCATTGGCGGTAGTGCTCACTTACTTTGTTTTATGCGTTATGTTGGTTATAAACTTCCATATGCTTCCTATGTACAACCAAATATCTTAGATTTTTCCGAAGTACATGTAGATGATCTACGCCCTGATAGAAAGCCTGGTGACCTTGTTAAAACCCAGGAACTAACTTTCTTTGGTCGGCTAGAGATGCGAAAAGGTATTGAACTTTTCTGCAATGCACTTGACCTTCTGGAACGTGCTGGGAATCCACCAGCCAAGGTGAATTTTCTTGGTAAGTATGGTGAGGCACTCCCCAATCAGAAAAATGAGAAGGTTTCAGATTATATCGAACGAAAAGCTTTGTCATGGAGCTTTGAAGTTAATTGTATAACAGATTGTAATCAACCGGAGGCTCTGTCTTTTTTATGTTCTAGAGATATGATAGCTATTATGCCTTCGCTAATTGAAAATTCCACCATGGCTGTATATGAGGCTTTAGAAAATAATATTCCCTTTATAGCCACTCGTGTTGGTGGCACACCTGAACTTATAAATGTAGAAGACCATGATACTTGTCTTATCGCTCCATACGCCCATGAACTCGCTGAGAGATTAAGTAAAGTTCTTGAAAATGGACATAGAGTGGCTCATAGCAGTTTTGACAATAAAAAAAATCTAGATGTGTGGTATGGATTCCATGCTTATCTTGCTGATTTGTTTGCTGAGTATCAAGGTGGTGATGCCATTTGCAAAGCTATAAATATTAAACCCGAGGAACCAGAGATCATTAATGAGGCCGTGACACCACGTTTAGAAGTATTGGTCTTGTTGCGTGAAGCGAGTAATACGATAGAATTTGCGGAATCTTTGATAAGTGATAAACCTGACTCTGTCAAATTTATAATAATTGACCCGGCCTTGGAGGAAATTGCAATACAGGCCTGTGATTTACTCCAAGAATCGGGAATAGACTCAAAAGTTATTGATTTTATCGGCTTTCCTGCGGGCATTGCGTTTGATTGCAGCTTAAAGGAGAGCAACTCCGATGCTTGTATATTATGTGATGGTACAGCGTCAAGATTTGTTTTAGGATTTTGTACAGCATTACGCAAGACTCTCTTGCTAGGACAGAATTATCTTATTACAAGTTTCCTTTCTCTCCCTGACAACAAAATTGTAATGCCAATTGGAAGTGATATTGTTTCAGAAATATCATTTGGAAACTCTATCGGAACGAATGTTGTCTGCATTCCTAAAGCTGTATCTGTCAAGATTGGAGATTTACTACCATATGATATTCGTTATGGTTTGTTGCAAGAGTATATTTTAAGGGCAAGTAAGGATTACGGACTGGAGTTAATGGTAATTCCTGAATGCTATTTAGAGAGTGAATGTTACTTAGAGGAGCTTGAAGATTCTCAGCATAATGCCAATTCAATATATCTTCGCTCAATGCCTTTGATAGAAAACGAAAACATAGCTTACCGGAAGCTTGCCCTTCTTCCTGGATCACAAGTAGTTGGATCGAGACTGAAACCAGCACTTTATCGAGATAAACAACGACATGAGGAAGAAGCTGTATGGCTTGTGCACGCCGATAGACCTAGAAAGATGAAAAATCGGAATCCAAGAGTTGTCGTTGGCTTAGATGAAAGGAATTCTCATCTGCTTTGTGTTGCAAATGGTATAGGAAAAAGACAGCTAATAGTAAATGGAGAGAGCCAGTCGATTTCTTTTGAAAAAAAAGAAGATGATCTGACTTTACATAGGTTTCCTATACCTGATAGCTGGGAGGAAGGGGAACGTTTTAATATTAAATTCATTTTAGAAGAAAATGAAATGAGTTATACCCGCTTTATTCGGGTTATTAAGTTATCAAAAAATGTTTTTGCAGCAATTTCGGGGAGCCCTATTTTAAATGAACTGGCTGTTGAAGAACTATTTAATCAAAAGTTAAGCTGGAGCCTTTTCTCTAAAAATGAACAATCTAATTTTGATGAGTTAAATTCTGGTGAAATGCACCAATATAGTTCAGAAAATGGTGAATTTAATCACTTGGAAGGAACTGAAGTCAGTGAAGTGAATAGTGATAAGCACTCTATAGAAGTATCTGATTCTGAACATGATTTTGCCAAAATTATTTATGATCAAAATAAAGCGGAAGAGCATGGGGTTAAATCAAGGTTCAGCTTCCAGATGTTAATACAAAAGTCTGGTACAACTCTACAACGTTTAATGAAGGGGTATACAGGCTCTCCAATCAAGGGATCAATTCCACCCCGTGAACTTTTTGCAATTGATCCTCGTTCTATAGAGGGTTGGGCTTGGGACAGAAGCAACATAACACGTAATCTAGTTGTTGTTTTGGAACTTAATGGAACTGTGATCGCAGAGGCTACTGCTAACCGTTATATTGAGCGATTTGGTACGAGGAACCCAAAGCTGGCTTGGTATGGTTTTAGGTTTGCATTAACCCCTGATATTAAGCAAGAAAACTCTGAAATTACGATACGTGTAAAGGAAAATGGGTTAATTTTGAGAAATGGGCGTCTACGTTACCTCAAGCAAATGTTAGTAGCGATGTAAGGCCGCCATATAATGAAAGAACTTCATCAGGATATCAAATTTGAAGATACCCTGAGGTTAAGGCGTATCTGCATAATAACAGAAGATATTTTTGGACCAATAAAAAATGGAGGCATAGGAACCGCTTATTATCATCTGGCCGTTTTCTTACAGCGTTCTGGGCATAAAGTTACTATTTGCTTTGTAAATGGCTTAGCAAAAAATCCTATAAAGATGCAAAGAACCAAGAGTTTTTTTGAAAAATATAATATTGATTTTTTTAGTATCGCCCCGCAAATTCTTGCAAAAACTGCAATGGCTCGAACTATGGCAATGCCATATGCAGCTTATGAATGGCTTAAGCAACACGAAAATTGTTTTGATGTTGTCCATGTTTCAGAGTGGCGAGGCATGGCATATATCGCTCTACTGGCTAAGAAACTTGGTATTGCATTTCAGAATATGCATTTTGCTGTAAAGGGATCCTCTCCTACGCTATGGTCTGCTGAGGGAAATCAACAGTTCCTTAAGGAGGAACGGCAGCTCGGTTGGGTTTTTATGGAGCGTAAAAGTGCTGAAATGGCGGATACGCTTATTTGTGGCAGCAACCACCTTTTTCAATGGATGGTAAGAAATAAATATAATCTTCCTGAGCGAAGCTTTTATTGGCCGAATGTCTTTATCGATGACCTGATGCCAGATAGAAAAAAAAATACCAGTAACATTATATCGGCTACTCGAGAGTGGGTTTTCTTTGGGCGTTTAGAACCTCGGAAGGGAATTATATTATTTGTAAATGCTCTTAATACTCTTTCTGTAAAGGGAATAAAGCTGCCAAAAATAACTTTTTTAGGTGGACTTTCTCATCGCTTTGATGCTCGTAAATTTATTGAGGAAAATCAAGGTAACTGGAAAACTAAAATAGAATATAGAAGTAATTTTAACTCGCTGGAAGCTGTAGAATACCTGAGTGGAGATGGACGCCTAGCTATTATCCCTGCTTTGTTGGAGAACTCGCCCATTGCAGTATACGAATGTCTTGCTGCTCGTATACCATTTATTGCGGCGGACACCGGTGGCACATCCGAGTTACTAGATAAAAAGAGTGTTGAAAAAATACTTTTTAAACCCAACCATATTTCCCTTGCAAGTAAACTGGCAGTTCATATAAAGGAGCTTCCTTGTCCAGGTATAAAGCATGAAAGGTTGAGAAAATCTATTAAAGTCTGGGAACAGTGGCATGGCCAAGAGCACCTAGTTTCAATTAAAAAGACTAAATCTATCGCTGTTTTACCTCTTATTTCAATATGCGTAACTCACTACGAGAGACCAGAGCTTCTTGATCAGGCCTTAAATAGTATAGATAGACAGAGTTATAAAAATTTTGAAGTAATTATTGTCGATGACGGTAGTGTTTCTGATAATACATTGAAAGCTCTCAAGATTTTTGAAGACCGCTATAAAGATAGGGGTTGGCAATTTATTTATCAGGAAAACAGATATGTAGGTGCTGCGCGGAATACTGCAGCAAGGAATGCCTCTGGTGACTATCTTCTGTTTTTTGATGATGATAATGTCATGATGCAAGATATGGTAGACAAGTTAGTCCGTGCGGCAATCTTTTCAGGTATTGATTGCTTAACTTGTAGTTCTATTAGATTTAGTGGTGTAGGAGAACCAAATACAGCTGAGAGTAAACTCGGAACCCAGATTCGTTTTATGGGGCCAGCTAAAGCTTGGGCGACTAAGGTGAATATTGTTGGGGATGCAACTTGCTTAATAAAAACTTCCCTTTTCAAAAAATATGGAGGTTATACAGAGAGATATAGAACCGGGAAAGATGATATTGAGTTTTATAGCAAGCTAATTTTTGAAAAAGTAAAGATATCTTACTACCCAGACCCATTATATTACTATCGAACCAGTAAAAATTCTATGAAAGAGAGGAACCATTTCCAAGAGGAGGGGGAATTCCGTCAGATTAGCCCTTATTTAAAAGGATTGGATTCTGAGGACAAAAGTCTTCTATTGTTTAGAAAACAGCAGAAAGAAAACAATAAAGCTAAAGCTGCGAAGTATAAGCCGGGTATTATACAGAAAACGATGCGAAGATTGCGTAAATTCGTCAGGGTGAAAGTTTGAAGTCCATTAAGCTTATCGAAGCAGCAAAAGACACTACTTTCCCACTCATTTGTGTTTTCCGAGACGAGCTAGATATCTTACCCGTATTTCTTCATCATTATCGTTCTTTAGGCGTTACATGTTTTCACTTGGTGGATACTGGTAGCACTGATAATTCCATTGATTATTTATTGAAACAGAAAGATGTTCAACTTTATACGGTTGATGGAGGTTACCCTCAGGCTAATGCAGGGGTTGATTGGGTTAATAAAATCGCCAAGGAATATTGTTTGGGAAAGTGGACCCTTGTAGTTGATGCCGATGAGTTTCTTCAGTTACCTGCAAAAAGCAATCAAGTTTCATTGGATCAGACCACCCGCTGTATGCAAAAGGAGTTGGCTTTTGCCCTATATACACCACTGATCGATTTTTTTAGTGATAATTTACAGGGAGATCCTACTAATGCAGAAACCCTTGCTGAGTTGATGGCTATAGCTCCTAATTGTGTTCCATATAAAAGTTATATAAAGAAGCGTATACAGGCTTTCCCTTTCTTTGAGATTCGCTCTAGAGCCAGAGCACAGATATCAGGCATTTCCAACTATTTTGTAAAATCCTATAAAATACCCCTTGTGTATTGGCGACCAGATTTTCAATATATACGTTCAACACATGCGTGTACTCCGATACCCTTAAGTGATAACTGTGCATATCTTTTCCATTTTAAGTTTCGAGCTGGCTTCAAGAAAAGGCTGGAAAGAGAGTTGAAAAATCCGGATCGGATGAATGCAGATGTGTATTATATTTCAAAATCTATAATAAAAAATCAGGAATCTATTCCTAAGTACACATTGGATTTACGTACGATGAACGGGTTCCAGGGAAGTGACTGGCTGTCACCGCCGGATTTTAATAATGATTGGCAGATTGAGAATCAGTCCAAAGCTCATTACTTCGAATTAATGACAAACCAAAAGATCCCATCTGAAAGCTATCTCGCTGATAACCTGACCCGCTTGACAAAATCATTTAGTTGGCGAATCAGTAAACCTGTAAGAGGGTTTTTGTTTAATCGTGGGGTGTTACGACATGACCACTATCCCGAACGGCTTGAGCGGGATCACCCTTTGGCAGATCAGACCATTGCCATCTACGAGTCATTCTGGTGGTTAGTCACGGGAATCTTTCGGCTTCCTGTAGCAATGTACCGTGCCATTCTCTGGCACAAGTTGGGAGGGCGCAGGCGATCTAAATAATATAATTTCAAGCCAAATAAAAAGGCCGGGGATGTTTCCCGGCCTTTTGTTAACACCTCAGTATATGGTTGAGATCAGTGCACCCAGTGGTGGCGCTCCATTTTTTCTTCTACCGCTTTCGCAGTAGGAGCAGGCATCGCACTGATAGGCAGGCGTTCGTGGAAGAATGCCAAGCGTTCGCCAGCACCGACTTCGTTCATGGTTTCCGCTTCGAACACACGGCCATTAATTACCGTATAGGTAATGTTTTCGGACAGGCGTAGATTGTCCAATGGATTGCCATCAATCACGATCAGGTCAGCTAGCTTTCCTGCTTCGATACTACCGATATCGCTATCCATACCCAGGTAGCGAGCGCCGTCGATGGTACCGGCGCGGAAGGCTTCCCAGGGGGTAAAACCGCCCTGCTCCATCATCCACATCTCCCAGTGCGCCCCCAGTCCTTCGCGCTGGCCGTGGGCGCCGATATGTACGGTGACACCTTCATCGCGCAGCTGCTTGGCCTGGCGGGCCACATTAAAGTGGTTGTAGTGGGCATCTGGCGCAGTGGGGCGACGGATAGAACGAGGGTTAACGATAAAGTCGGGGGTAAAGCGGGTCAGGCGCTCGTTTTTCCATACTTCGGTACGGTCATACCAATACTCCTCACCCCAGAGACCGCCGTAGGCCACGACGAAAGTCGGCGTATAACCCACCTGGGTTTGGCTCCACAGTTGTTCCACATCGCCGTAAACATTGGCGATTGGCAGTGAGTGCTCGATACCGGTATGCCCATCCACAATCATATTCATATTGTGTTGGTACTTACCGCCGCCCTCGGGCACCACCATAATGCCGGCTTCGCGAGCTGCCTTTAGCACCTGCTGGCGCTGGTCGCGGCGAGGCTGATTGTAGCTCTTCACCGAGATGGCGCCCATTTCTTTTAGGCGGTTCACATGGAACTGGGCATCTTCCAGAGAGTTGATTTTGGCTTTGTAGCCCGGGCCTTTGGCGCCGTAGAGGATGGTGCCGGTAGAGAAAATACGCGGCCCGGTAATCAGGCCGGCCTTTTGCATTT
Source organism: Microbulbifer variabilis (assembly GCF_052468405.1). Classification (NCBI taxonomy): domain Bacteria; kingdom Pseudomonadati; phylum Pseudomonadota; class Gammaproteobacteria; order Cellvibrionales; family Microbulbiferaceae; genus Microbulbifer; species Microbulbifer variabilis. Next base: position 4,207,123 of record NZ_CP174343.1, on the reverse strand, counting down.
CTGCGGCGGAGAAGATCTCGCTGCTGTCATTGGAGGGGTCGTGAATGGTGGTCACGCCAAATGCCAGGCTGGAGAACAGATTCCAGTTCTGCTGCGGGATAATTTCTTCGCGCCCTTGGGCACCGTGGGCATGGGCGTCAATCAGTCCAGGCAATACGGTTTTGCCGGTAATATCAATGCGCTTCGCTTCAGCGGGGATTTCCACTTCTGCTGCCGGACCCACCGCGACAATGCGGTTGCCCCGGAACAGAACCACGCCATCCTCGATAATTTCACGGGTGTTCTCCGCATCGCGCATAGTGACGACTTTGCCGCCGGTCAGGGCAACGAGACCTGCGCGATTGTCGAAGGGTTGCTCAAAGCTCAGGTCAATACCTTCGGAGACCGGTTCTGGCAGCTCCTCAGGGGCACCGGCGACAAACTCGAAGGCATCCTTAAGTTCGCGTTCGAACAACTTAGGTCCGTGAGCCCAGCCCAAGGTTTCGCTATCGGCGGACCAGTGCAGGTTTTCACCGGCGCGCTTGGATACCTGGGTGACTTTAACCGCTTTGCTGTCGGGGCCGATCACCTCGGACTTGCCGGTGTGCATAAAGGGAGCAACGAAGGCTCTGAAGTCCTGGGTGAAGGCGACCCACTTGCCGTCCGGGGACAGTCGGAAGGAGGTGATCTCCGCCCCGTGGAGGTGCTCGCGCTCATCTTTGCCTTCCAAGTTGGTGCTCTTCAACACACGCTTACCACCGTTGGCGCCAACGTATTCAGAGAAGTAAATACGGTCATCGGTGGCGCCGAAATGCGGCTCATAGCCAGACTTCACGACCCGTCGCTGCCAGTCACCATCGGCGTCTGCAAGATAGATACCCGGCTCTAATGAGTATTCGGGGCTCAGCAGGTAGCCGCCGGTAAAGCGACGATAAGCCACCGTATCACCGCTGGGGGAGAAAGTTGGCTCTACGTATAGACCGCGTTGTTCGGTGATGTTTTTGCCGCGACCGTTACGAGCGGAAACCACGCGTACATGGCCAAGTTTTTGGTCATCCCAGGTGATATAGGTAATCTCGCGGCCGTCGCGGGACCAGCTGGGGTAGAACTCAAAGTGATCATTTTGGCGAGTCAGGCGGCGGTGCTCACCGCTGTCGATATCCTGGATATAAATCTTGCCCAAGGCCTGGAAAGCGACCTGCTTGCCGTTGGGAGACTTTTGCGCCCAGCGAATCATCTTCACATCGAAGGTTTCAGGGGCCACTTCGACAGGGAAGCGTACCGCGTCGGCGACCTGCTTCTCTACCTTCACATGGGCTTCAATTGGCGCGACGCTGTCACCGTTTATTGAAATGCGCAGGAATTTACCGCCGGTCCATACGATCAGCGATTCGCCATCGGGCATCCAATCGTACTGCACATAGTTGCCGTGCGGGCCGAAGATTTCCTGCAGGTCGCGCTCAAGACCGGAATAAACCGGGGTTTCGAGGCCGGTGTTAAGGTCTTTCAGAAATAGGGAAGTCTGGTTGTCCTGGCGTCGGATAAAGGCCAGCTTGCTGCCGTCTGGAGAGGGTACAGGAGCTACTGCACCGCCGGGGCCGGAGATAAAGGTTTCCTCTTCACCGTCCTGCAGGTCGTAGCGCTTGATCGCAAAAATTTCCTTGGTGGAGTTCTTATTGTATTCCCATACGGTACCCGGTGTGGTGTCGATGGAGTAATAGACGTAGCGTCCGTCTGGGGAGAAAGCCGGGTCGGCAATGTTTTTCTGGGCGATATCGCCACCAATGCGCTCTTTCAGTTGGCGGCCTTCACCTCCACCATAGTGGTACATCCAGATCTCACCGGCGGGGATACTGCGCCCGGACATAAATCCTTTGCGTGCCACCAGGTACTGGCCATCTGGACTCCAATTCGGCGAGTGCAGCAGGTTTTCCTTTTCAGTTGTGAGCTGACGTAGGTTTTCTCCATTGCGATCCATGAGCCAGATATTGTCGGCGCCGTCTCGGTCGCTGATAAACACAATAGTCTTGCCATCTGGGCTGAAGCGAGGCTGCATATTCCAGGCGATTTCATTGGTCAAGGCTACAGCTTCACCACCGGCGACGGGCACAATGTAGATATCGCCGAGCATATCGAAGAGGATGGTTTTGCCATCCGGGCTGATATCCAGGTTGCTCCAGGTAGTCTCGCGGGTATCCAGCTGGATTGGCTTAAATTCATAAGCCGGCTTGTTGATATCCCAGGGTTGCTCTTCCTTTGGGCTTTCTGCTGTCGCCGCTAGTGGCAAAGCCAGTGCCAAGGCCGTCAGTGCCAATAGATGGCGCTTCGGTTTTATCTGCTTGATTGTATTCATGGACAATTTCCCCCCACCGCTTTGCAAGGCGATGGCTTTAACTGTTCTGTTGTAGTGGGCAAGTTATTGATTTTGCGGTTGGTAAATTACCGGGATCACTGCCCGGCGGCAAACGCAATGCGCCGAGCGCCAGGCTGCCGGGTTGGGTTGAGTTAGCCTGGAGGACTGGAGACAATAGCCTTAATTTAGCGAAATTAGTGAGATTTCAAATCAAAATGACTATCGACGTTGTGATTTTGGCTGCGGGTAAAGGCTCCCGTATGCATTCAGATTTGCCCAAAGTGCTACATCCGATTGGCGGAATCCCCATGTTGGGACGTGTGATCGAGGCTGCCAGGCAGTTGGGAGAAGTGGAAATCACAGTGGTGATCGGACATGGTGCTGAGATGGTGCGGGAGCATTTCGCCGATAGTGGCGTTCATTTCGTGGAGCAGGCAGAGCAATTGGGTACTGGCCACGCCGTTGCCCAGGCAATCCCAAATTTTCGTGAGGGCGCCACAGTGTTAGTGCTATACGGCGATGTACCGCTGGTAAAATCAGGGACTCTGCAGTCGCTGTTATCGGCGGCGGACAAGGGCCCGGCATTACTTTCTGTGGAGATGGCCAATCCCGCCGGTTATGGGCGTATTGTGCGTGATGAGGCTGGCAGGGTACTCGCCATCGTGGAGGAGAAGGATGCCGATGCGGATACACTCGCTATCCGCGAGGTAAATACCGGTATTCTTGCTGCACCGGCAGAGTTGTTATCCCGTTGGCTTCCGGAGCTTTCCTGTGACAATGCGCAGGGAGAGTATTACCTGACTGATGTGATTGCTCGTTCAGTAAGTGAGGAGATGGCAGTAACCGGCGTGCGCGCCAGCGATGTCCTGGAAGTTTCCGGAGTGAACAGTCGCTCGCAACAGGCACAAATGGAGCGGGCTTTACAGCACAGTCGAGCTTTGGCCCTCATGAATGCTGGCACTACCCTGCTCGATCCAGCGCGTATTGATATCCGCGGTAGTCTCGAGTGCGATACCGATGTTTCTATCGATATTAACTGTATCTTTGAGGGGCGAGTCACTCTGGGGAAAGGCGTACAAATTGGTCCCAACTGCTTGCTGAAGAATTGTCATCTCGCAGATGGTACCCGGGTAGAGGCCAACTCCATTATTGAGGATGCCGAAGTGGGGGAAGCCTGTACCGTAGGCCCCTTTGCTCGTTTGCGTCCAGGCACAGAACTGGCAGCCGGTGCCAAAGTGGGCAACTTTGTTGAAACCAAAAAGGCGAAAGTTGGTGTTGGCAGTAAGATAAATCACCTTTCCTATGTCGGGGATGCAGTTATAGGTGAGGCTGTGAATATCGGTGCTGGCACCATCACATGTAATTACGATGGTGTGAACAAATCGCTGACAGAAATTGGTGATGGGGCATTTATTGGCTCCAATACTGCACTGGTAGCCCCAGTAAAAGTAGGCAGCGGCGCAACTGTGGGTGCCGGTTCAACGATTACCCGTGAGGTGGGCAGCGAAGAACTGGCGGTGGCTCGGGGCAAGCAGCGTAATATCAATGGTTGGCAGCGTCCGACCAAAAAGAGCTAGCCAACCCCCATCTTTCAGGAATTCTCCGGTGGGATATTGAATTCCGGCGGAGGATCCCTTCTCGCGCACTCTGTGCTGATACCCATCCATTAAACTTGCGCATCGGGAACACAAGGAATGGCCCGATGCACAAGCCAAGAATGCAACTGCTCGCCAGCTTTGATATTGCCTCGTTAGAGTATTTGGATGAACGTGGACATACGACCCAGGCGCTACCAGATTTTGCTACCCCCGATACCCTGGTAGCTTTTTATCGCCAGATGGCCCTTGCCCGATTAGTGGACGATCGCGCGGTAAAAATGCAGCGCACAGGCCAGCTCGGTACCTACCCGTCCAGTCTTGGGCAGGAAGCTATTGGCGTAGGTGTCGGTGCAGCCATGGCAAAAGAGGATGTCTACTGCCCAAATTACCGCGAAACCGGCGCCCTGCTGGAGCGGGGTGTCACTATTCAGGAAATCTACGCTATTTGGGGTGGGGATGAGCGCGGTCAAAACTTCCGCCACGCCCGCGAGGATCTGCCTCTAAGCGTTCCCATCGCCACACAAATGCTGCATGGGGCTGGGGTCGCTTTCGCCCTCAAATACAAACATGAACAGCTTGGTGAGCCTATGCGGGTTGCTGTTACTACTGGTGGGGACGGATCAACATCGCGTGGGGATTTCTACGAGGCTATCAATCTTGCGGGAGACTGGCAGCTGCCTCTGGTGGTGGTGATCAATAATAACCAGTGGGCTATCTCCCTACCCCGCTCCGAGCAGACTGCTTGTAAAACCCTTGCGCAAAAAGCGATCGCTGCAGGCATACCCAGTTTACAGGTCGATGGAAATGATGTGATTGCGGTGCGAGAGGCTGTCGGGGATGCCGTGGAACGAGCACGCAGGGGTGCGGGTCCGTCTATGGTTGAGGCGGTCAGCTATCGTTTATGCGATCACACCACCGCTGATGATGCCAGTCGTTACCAGCCAGAACAGGCTCTGAAGGAAGCCTGGTCACGGGAGCCATTGCGTCGTTTACGCAGCTATATGCAGGCTCATGGGTTCTGGGGGGATTCCCAGGAAGAAGAAATGCAAAGGGAGCTGAACCAGGCGCTGGAAAAGGCGGTGCAGGAATACCGGGACACTCCCAGGGATGCAGCTACCGCGATCTTTGATCACCTCTATGAAACTCTGCCCGAGGCCTTTCTGGAGCAGTATCAACAACTGCGGGGAGAAAACTGATGGGCGAAATCACGCTTGTAGAAGCCATCACACAGGCTCTGGCCTTTGAATTGCAGGCGGATCAGAGGGTGGTGGTGTTCGGCGAGGATGTGGGGGTAAACGGTGGAGTGTTTCGAGCTACTGAAGGGCTGCAGGATAGGTTTGGAAGTGCCAGGGTTTTGGATACGCCTTTGGCTGAAACCATGATTGCAGGGATTGCCATTGGTATGGCTGCCCAAGGATTGCGCCCCGTGGCGGAGTTCCAATTCATGGGATTTATCTATCCCGCACTGGACCATATCCTCAGCCACGCTGGTCGCTACCGAAACCGCACTCGCGGACGCTTGTCTTGCCCCATTGTATATAGGGCACCTTACGGTGGCGGTATCCATGCTCCAGAACATCACTCGGAAAGCACCGAGGCCCTTTTTGCCCATATTCCCGGATTGCGCTTAGTCGTGCCCTCCTCTCCGGCGCGGGCTTATGGGTTGTTACTGGCGGCCATTCGCAATCCAGACCCGGTTGTATTCCTTGAACCGAAGCGCATTTACCGTGCGGCGCGCCAGGAAGTACCGGATAGCGGTGATGCTCTGCCACTGGATCGAGCATTTGTTTTACGGGAGGGTACTGATGTCACTCTGATCTCATGGGGGGCCTCCCTCAAGGAAACTTTACAGGCTGCTGAGCAACTCGCTGAAGAAGGTATTGAAGCTGAGGTGATTGATCCCGCCACCTTAAAGCCACTGGATATCCACACCGTAATTGACTCCCTGGAGAAAACACACCGATGTGTGGTTATACATGAAGCTGCAAGATTTTGTGGCCTGGGGGCTGAAGTGGTGGCGCAGATTAACGAATATGCCTTCGACCTGCTACATGCTCCAGTTCAGCGTGTCACTGGTTACGATACCGTAATGCCGTACTTCCAACTGGAGGATGAATATCTGCCGGGAGCCTCGAGAATTTTGGCTGCGGTGCGCAAAGCACTCGATTATGCCAACGGAGGTGCGGTATGAAAGTTTTCACCCTGCCGGATCTTGGTGAAGGGTTGCCCGATGCGGTTGTGCGAGAGTGGCATGTTAGTGAAGGAGATACGATTGCCGCCCATGAAAGCCTGGTGACGGTTGAGACTGCCAAGGCGCTAGTGGAGGTGCCAGCTCCCTGGGGCGGCAGAATTGAGAAGCTGTTTGCAGCCGAGGATGAAACCGTCAATGTAGGCGAACCCCTGGTTGGGTTTGTCACCGCTGGTGAGGATATCGGGGGTGAGGAGATATCGCCCAGGAGCTCTGAAGAAGCACCAGGTGTGATTAAAGAGCCTGCTCAAGCTGCAGAAGAGGCTAGCTCCCACCTTGATGGTGGCACAGTTGTCGGCAAGTTGGAGCAGGGGCGAGATGTCCTGAGCGCGGAGCAGTGGTTTTCAGGGGCCCCCAGGCGGCTGGCTACACCCTCAGTGCGTGCCTTGGCTCGGCGTTTGGGGGTGGACTTGCAGCGACTCTCAGAAAACGGTGCCCTGGTGACTGAATCCCAGGTGCTTGCAGCGGTAGGCTCCAGGGAGAAGATTGCCAGAAAAGTTAGCCCATCCTCGCCGCCTTCCTCTCCCAGCAAAAGTACTGCAACCGGGGGCCAGCCCGAGACGATTATGTCGCCGGCACGGCGGGCTATGGGGCTTTCCATGAGCCGGGCGCGAGACCAGGTAATGCAAATTACCTTGTGTGATGATGCAGATATCTCCAGCTGGTGGGGCAGCGCGCCGGCCCTGTTGCGATTGGTACGTGCTGTGCAAGCTGCTTGTACAGTTGAACCGACCCTCAATGCTCTCTACCAGGAAGGTCAGCTGGCTCTCCAGAAGGGAGTGAATATCGGATTGGCAGTGGATTCCCCGAGAGGCCTATTTGTTCCAGTACTTAGGGATGTGGGGGGGCGCTCGGATGAAGAGCTATTGCAGCAGGTTGCAGATTTTAAGCACCAAGCCAGGGAAACCGGTATTGCACAAAGCGATCTACAGGGAGCGACGATACTTTTATCCAATTTCGGCACTATTGCTGGCCGCTACGCCACTCCGGTTGTATTGCCCCCAACGGTAGCGATTGTCGGTGCTGGGCGGGTTTGCCAGGGAGTCGTCATTATTGATCGCTGGCCAGCTATGCGCCCTCTGCTGCCTCTCTCAATCAGCGCTGATCACAGAGCTGTAACAGGTGGAGAATTAGCGCGTTTTCTTCAGGCTATGTTACAGGCTCTTTCCTGCTAAATATTGATCACGCAATCATCCCCCAATAACTCTCCGGTAAATATCGCCAGAGAGGAAAATAATGTGGGAACTTATCTTTCGTTTTGCTATCTTTAAGTTTCGAAATGAAAGATAGCCATTTATGTCTAAACGCAATACACAGCAACGTCGACACGGCATCATGAGCCTTCTCAATGAGGCGGGAGAGGCTAGTGTCGAGCTGTTAGCACGACGCTTCGAAACTTCAGAGGTTACGATCCGAAAGGATCTTACCGCTATGGAAAATCATGGGCTGCTACTGCGTCGCCGCGGAGGCGCCATCCCGGTGCCACGGGAACTGGTAGTAGAGGAAGGGCCCTCAGAGGTTAAGCGTGTGATCGGCCGTGCAGCGGCGGCACTTATTCCCGATCACCACCGTATCGTGATCGATTATGGCCGCACCACCGCGGCAATGATTCCTGAACTGGAGCGTAAGCGCGGCCTGGTGGTGATGACCAACTCCCTGCATGTAGCTAATGCTTTGCGTGAACTGGAAAACGAACCGACGCTGCTTATGACTGGAGGCACCTGGGACCCCCATTTTGAGGCGTTTCAGGGCAAGGTGGCAGAGCAGGTGTTGCGAGATTACGACTTCGACCGCGCCTTTATTGGAGCCGATGGAATAGACCTGAAGCGCGGTACTTGCACATTTAACGAGCAGATTGGTTTATCGCGTGTGATGGCAGAAGTTGCTCGCGAAGTCGTGGTCTTGGCTGAATCCAGCAAAGTGGGCAGGCGTATTCCAAACCTGGAACTGCCATGGGAGCAAGTAGATACCCTGGTTACTGATACAGGCCTGAGTGACGATGCACAGCAACAGCTTGAGGCTCTGGGAGTGCAGGTAATCCGTGCTGCAGCCTCCAGTAGAGCTAAATGAGCAGCAGAATTAAATAAAAGAAATTGATTTATTAGGAGATAAACATGTGTGGAATTGTTGGCGCCCTCGCGCAGCGCAATGTAACTGAAATTCTACTAGAAGGATTGCGCCGCCTGGAATATCGCGGCTATGACTCTGCGGGAGTTTGCCTGCGCAGTGATGATGGCGAACTACAGTTGCGCAAGAGTCTGGGTAAGGTTGCTGACTTAGAAGCCAAGCTTCAAGCTGAGCCCGCTGAGGGCCATCAGGGGATTGCTCACACCCGCTGGGCCACCCACGGGGTTCCATCCAATGAAAACGCTCATCCACATATGTCTGGACATATTGCTCTGGTACATAACGGTATTATTGAAAATCACCAAGCATTGCGTTCAGACTTGCAGGATAAAGGTTATAAATTTGCCTCAGATACTGATACAGAGGTGGTCGTACATCTAATTCACTCTCTGAGTAAAGATGGCCATAGTCTGGTGGACGCCGTAGCTAAAGCAACACAGATGCTTGAGGGGGCCTACGCCCTCGCTGTTATCAGCAGTGAAGAGCCGGAAGTTATGGCTTGTGCGCGCTATGGCAGCCCTTTGGTTTTAGGTGTTGGTATTGAGGAAAATTTTATTGCCTCTGATCCTATGGCTTTACGCCAGGTTACCGATCGCTTTATCTTCCTTGAAGAGGGCGATGTTGCTGAGGTGCGTCGCAGCGGTATTTCTGTGCGGGACAGGCAGGGGGAAGAAGTTAGTCGTCCAGTGCACAAGCTCGATGGCGGTCATGACGTAACTGACAAGGGTCGCTATCGCCACTATATGCAGAAAGAGATTTTTGAGCAGCCGGAAGTTGTGGCGGCAACTCTGGCGGGACGTATTGGTGACCACTCGGTGTTATCCCAGGCGCTGGGTACTCGCGCTCAAGAGATCTTGCCACAGGTGCAGCAGGTGCAGATTGTCGCCTGTGGTACCAGCTACCATGCGGGTATGGTTGCGCGCTATTGGTTGGAGGATTGGGCCGGGGTGCCCTGTTCCGTAGAGGTGGCCAGTGAGTTGCGCTACCGTAAAACGGTAGTACGTCCAGGTACCCTGTTTGTAACCATTTCACAGTCTGGAGAAACTGCCGATACTCTGGCGGCTTTGCGTCAGGCTCGGGATCTCGGCTATCTGGCCTCCATGACCATTTGTAACGTACCCAACAGTTCCCTGGTGCGTGAATCTGAATTGTCCCTGATGACTGAAGCAGGCCCGGAAATTGGTGTAGCCTCTACAAAAGCCTTCACCACTCAGCTGGTAGCCCTGCAATTATTCTGTATTGCCTTGGCCAAGGCCAATGGCCTCTCATCTGAGCGAGAGGCGGAGTTAGTGGGAGCTCTGCATAAATTGCCGCAGCTGATGGAAGACTTTACGGATCTCGATAAGGTGGTTAAGCACAGCAGCGAGGCTTTTGCAGAGAAAAACCACGCACTGTTCCTTGGACGTGGTGTCGAGTTCCCAATTGCCCTGGAAGGGGCATTGAAGCTTAAGGAAATCTCCTATATTCACGCCGAAGCTTATCCGGCTGGGGAACTCAAGCACGGCCCCCTAGCACTGGTAGATGCGGATATGCCAGTAATTGTTGTGGCACCAAATAATGAATTACTGGAAAAGCTGAAATCTAATCTGCAGGAAGTGCGTGCACGTGGCGGCCAGTTATTTGTTTTTGCCAGCCCCAAAGCAGGCTTTGCTAGTGAGGAGGGGGTTACCGTGATTGAAGTACCGGATTCCCCAGAGAGCTTGGCGCCAATTCTCTACACAGTACCCTTGCAGTTGCTTAGCTATCATGTGGCGGTACTGAAGGGCACCGATGTAGATCAGCCGAGGAACTTGGCTAAGTCAGTTACCGTAGAGTAAATCCCACATGGCCACGGATGGCTTATGAATGAACCTGCTGAGCAGTTTGCATTTACTACTTCGGATGGTGTGACTCTCCGTTATCTGCAGGCAGGTTCCGGTCCCACTCTATTAATTCTGCATGGCTGGTCCCAAGGGGCTGCCCTGTTCAAGTATCAGCTCGCCGGATTGAGCGATCGTCTGAGGGTGATCGCACTGGATATGCGCGGCCATGGCCTCTCTGATAAACCCTCATATGGTTATCGAGTTGCGCGTTTGGCCAAGGATCTGCAGGAGCTGATTGAGGCTCTAAGGCCAAACCCACTTTACCTGCTCGGTCATTCGGCCGGGGCCTCAGTTATCTGGAATTACCTGGAGATGTTTGGTGATTCCTTGGTTTCAAAATTCATCTTTATCGACGAACCCGCTGCCCTTCTCGCCGATCCCGGCTGGTCGGAAAAGCAGTGTTTGGATGCCGGGGCAATTATCACACCCAACGGGCTCTACCAGTTTACCAACCGCTTGATTGGACCCGGTGGAGAGCTGGCCACCCGGGATATTTTGATGTCCATGGTGACCCCTGCAATGACTTCACAACAGAGGGAAGAGTTGGTTGCGGTCAATTTACAATTCCCCCGCGCACTGGCGGCACGCCTATTTGTTGACAATGTTACTCGCGATTGGCGGGATTTTATCCCCCGTATTGAAAAACCCACTTTGATTATTTTTGGGAGGGCAAGTCCCCATCCCGTGGAGTGTCAACAGTGGATTCATAAGCAGATAAGAGGCTCGCGACTGGAGATTATCGAAGCTTCCGAGGGGGGAAGTCACTTTGTGTTTCTGGAAGCGCCGGACAGATTTAATAGGCTGTTGCGCGATTTTCTGAGCTAGTTCCAAAAAATTTTTCCCGGGCCGTTCTCGGTATGTCGTGCTGTGCTTTCGTGGGAAGGCATAACGCTTTGTTAGCCGCTTGAACTTTATAATATTTTTTGAAACTCCTTACACTTTTGGGCGGTTTTTCTATTGGGTAACGGTGCTTAAGATGGAGCCATCTCAACGAAGCTATATAAGTAGGAATTTGCACCATGATGAAGGCCGTAGGTTATCAACATTCCCTGCCCATTTCCGATGTTCAATCACTGCAGGATATTTCTCTGCCGGTTCCCAAAGTGTCTGGGAGAGATTTACTGGTTGAAGTTAGTGCGATATCGGTAAACCCTGTGGATACCAAGGTGCGCTCCAGGGCGACGCCAGCTGAGGGGCATTGGAAAGTTCTGGGGTGGGATGCGGTAGGAATTGTTAAAGAGATTGGCCATGAGGTTTCTGAGTTTACCGTTGGTGACCGTGTTTGGTATGCGGGTGATATTTCCCGCCCAGGTAGCAATGCCCAGTATCAGTTGGTAGATGAGCGTATCGCTGGCCGTGCGCCGTATAGCCTGGCTGGTGCGGAAGCCGCTGCCCTGCCCCTGACTGCTATTACCGCCTGGGAAATGCTCTTTGATCGTTTACAGGTAGAGACGGGTAAAGGGGCCAATAGCAAGTCCATCCTGGTAATAGGTGCCGCTGGGGGCGTGGGCTCTATTTTGGTTCAGCTGGCGCGATGCCTGACCAACCTTACGGTAATTGGCACAGCTTCACGGCCGGAGACGAAAGCCTGGCTGGAAAGCCTGGGGGCGCATCAGGTTATTAATCACAATAATCCTTTGAGTGAAGAGTTGGCAGGTGCCGGGCTTGATGAGGTCGATTATGTCGTTAGTCTTAACAATACGGAAGATCACCAAGCTGAGATTGTAAAGTGCATAAAGCCCCAGGGTAAGTTTGCCTTAATTGATGACCCCAATTCGCTCGATGTGATAGCGTTCAAGCAAAAGAGCATCTCGTTACACTGGGAATTTATGTTTACCCGCGCGCTATTTGAAACTGAAGATATGGGCGCGCAACACCAGTTACTCAGCGAACTGTCTGAATTGATTGATGGCCGGTTAATTAAAACTACTCTTGGCCAGCATTTTGGGAAAATAAACGCAGAAAACCTGCGCAAGGCTCATGCTTTTATCGAATCCCAGGCAGCCAAGGGAAAAGTTGTCCTGGAGGGATTCGATTGAATCATCGGAACAATAATTTTCGTTAAAGCGTTTTTCAGATAAAATTTTTCTTAAAAAATATTGGGCATAGTGATATGTCCCATACTTTTTAATCAGCAAAAAAGCTTGGTTGTTATGCAAAAAAATACACGACAGATAAATCTTAATTAAAGGCATAAAAGTCATTTGCTTAATTGGCTTTATTTTAAAAAAGTTATAACACTTCCTCTCGCTTAAAATAGATATTACGTGCTATAACCGGCTTTCGGAATTTTTCTATTAGAGAGATCCAGCAGATGAGTACTGTAGAAAAAATAAGAAAAAAAACAGGCATTGATGCTGCGGTTATGAATGGCGACATCAGTATGTTGCTGGGAGATCCATTATTACCACCGGCGCAGATACGCGAAGAGAGGAAAAGAAAACTGACAGCTGCTTTTCGATTATTTGGAAAGTTTGGCTACGATGAGGGAATAGCCGGCCACATTACCGTACGGGATCCAGAATTTGAGGATCATTTTTGGGTAAATCCCATGGGGGTGGCTTTCCAGAAAATACGTATGTCGCAATTATTGCTGGTCAATCACAAAGGTGAGGTGGTTGAAGGCAATGGTTATTTAAATGGGGCAGCTTTTACTATTCACTCTCATATTCACCGAACCCGTCCGGACATTGTCGCAGCGGCACACGCACACTCCCTATACGGTAAAAGCTGGTCTACCCTCGGACGTTTGTTGGACCCTATTACACAGGATGCCTGTGCTTTTTTTGCTGACCACGGGCTTTTGGATACTTTCTCCGGTGTTGTGCTGGAGATGGGAGAGGGAGTAGCCCTGGCAAAAGCGCTAAGCCATTACAAAGCACTGATATTGCAGAACCATGGCTTGCTTACTGTGGGGAAAACTGTGGATGAGGCGGCCTGGTGGTATATTACTATGGAGCGTAGTTGCCAGGCGCAATTAATGGCCGAAGCGGCTGGAAAACCAGTATTAATTGACCCGGAAGTGGCTATCCGGACTCGTGCAGTGGTGGGTACAGAACTGGCTGGGCTATTCAGCTTCCAGCCTTTGTATAGTGTGATCTGTGAAGAGCAGCCGGATATGTTTGATTAAGTAGGCATGTATTGGGTATTCACAGTTTCCTATACTGGCTGAAATGATTAGCCCGTTGGATGTCGGGTTAAATGCCGCTATGCGGTGAGCCTTTCAAGGATCCTGAGTGGGCGATGCACTATCTCGTTCTTGCGCTGCTTTTACTATTGGTGGTGGCACTTAGCCTTATTGTCGCTCGTATCCTTCCGCTACCCATCCCCCTCCCATTAATACAAATTGTTGGCGGCGTTATCCTAGGTGGGGTTTTCGGTATCGAGATACCGCTCGACCCGGAAATTTTCTTTCTTCTTTTTATTCCTCCCCTGCTATTTCTTGCCGGTTGGCGTATTCCCAAGGGTGCTTTTTTCCGGGATTTGGGGTTGATTGTAACCCTGGCTGTTGGTCTGGTGGTTTTTACCGTAGTGGGCATGGGCTTTTTTATCTATTGGCTGGTGCCGGTCATCCCTGTTGCCGTAGCTTTTGCTGTAGCGGCAATACTCGCGCCCACAGACCCGGTTGCAGTTTCAGTTGTGCATGGTGGTAATGCCATGCCAGCGCGGCTGGAACATATTCTTGCTGGGGAGTCCTTGTTCAACGATGCGTCGGGACTGGATATTTTCCGGTTCGCAGTGGCAGCCGCGATGACCGGCAGCTTTTCCTTTTCGCAAGCGGTGGGTGGTTTTGTCTGGGTTGCAGTGGGCGGCATAGCAATTGGAGCCGGAGTTGCCTTTATTTGCGGATATTTGTTGCGCTGGCTGGTGCGAATAGGTGGTGAGGACTCTGCAATACAGATACTGGTGAGCTTATTAGTGCCATTTGCCGCTTATATGGCAGGTCAAAGCCTACAGGTATCCGGGATTCTGGCAGCGGCAACGGCAGGTATTGCTACTCATTACACTAATCTACACGGCTCGGAAATGTCCACGACACGTATGGATCGCCGCGCTGTGTGGAAGACTGTGCAAACGGTATTGGATGGGATTATTTTCGTTTTACTCGGTGAGCAATTGGTTCGACTGGCAGAGGCTGATCTCGCCGGTGCAAGGCATACCAGCCTCGGCATGGTGGCTCTATATATCCTGGCAATATCTTTGGTACTGCTTTTACTGCGTTTTATCTGGGTGTGGGTATCCCTCTATTTTTCCCGTTTTCGTCGGAGCATATGCTCACTTTCAGCACACTTGATATTGGTCAGTGTATTGACTGTGTCAGGGGTACGGGGAGCGATAACCCTTGCAGGAGCTTTTTCCCTTCCTCTTCTGTTACCTGACGGCTCACCCTTGCCGGGGCGGGAACTGGCGCTGGCTATTGCCATGGGGGTAATCCTTTTTTCACTGTTGTTGGCCAGTTTTGCACTTCCCTTGTTGCTGAAGCATTTGCCGGATACACCGCAACTGGCAGCGATTGGCGATGAGCGAGGTGCAAGGATGTCAGCGGCTAAGGCGGCAGAGGAACGCTTGATAATACTACGCAGTACTATTAATGCGCATTGGGAGCACAAAGATGTTGCCTATGAGGCGATTGATCACCTGTTGGAAGTCTATCGTCGCCGTATCAGTACTGGCGAGGATGAAAATGAGGAACAGGTATGGGTGCGCGCGCGAGTCGAGCGTAATTTCCGCCTGGCGGCTCTTGCCGCTGAGCGCAAGCAACTTTTTACCCTGAGAGTGCGCAGGGAAATCGATGATGAACTCCATCGCAAGTTGGTAATGGAAGTAGACTTGGTAGAGGCGAGCCTGATGTCAAAAGGCTAGAAAGTCTCCAGGTCCGTGCCATACCCGTTCAACTCCTCGGCAACCCTAAGGCTTCTCTGTCTCTGGTTGCGCTTCTTCCCAGTAGTGATCCAAGTGGAGGTCTTTGTCGCGTCTGTCCTGCTGTAGTGCCTGTAACAGCTGTTCTCGATAGATTCGGGCTTGGGCTATGTGCTGGGTTTCATCGCGCCAGTAGGGAAATAGAGCCTCCAGCATACGCTCGTCGTGTTGTTTGAACTTACGTGCTGCTCTACGCGCCTGCATCGGACTAAGGCCGAGTAATATTAAGGCCTTCTCACCAATTGCCAGTGCCGAATCCACGGTCTCACGAAAGATATATTTTACTCCGGCCTCCATCAGTGCATATTGGTGCATGCGGTTGCGCGCCCTTGCGAGAATAATCAAATGCGGGAAATGCTTTTGCAGCTGGGCGATAATTTCGAGAGATGCGGCCTGGTCGCTCAGTGTCAGGATAACAAGACGTGCATTTTTGGCGCCGGCAGCACGTAGCAAGTCCTCTCGCGAAGCGTCCCCGTAGTAGGCTTCTATGCCATAGCGACGCACGAGATCCAATTGTTCTGCATTGCGCTCTAACAGAGTAGTGCCGAAGCCGCAGGCGTTGAGCAGGCGCCCAGTGATCTGCCCAAAGCGACCATAGCCGATAATAATTACCGGCGAGCCATGGTCTACTGGTGGGGGGGTATCTACCTCCACAGGACTTTCAGGCCCAACTAGAAAGCGTGGCTGGATAAATTGTTCGAATATCAATAGCAATACCGGGGTGAGTGCCATAGTCAAGGCAATCAAAGCAACCAGCAGGCTGCTGGCACCGGCATCCAGGACCTGGATCTGGGTGGAGAAGGAGACGAGCACAAAGCCGAATTCCCCCGCCTGGGCGAGGGATAGGGCGAATAACCAGTCCTCCCCTTTCGAAAGGCGCATCATGCGTGCAAGGCCAAAAAGAACGGCAAACTTAACCAGGACCAGAGTGATGACAAGTCCGAACAACAGCAATGGGTTCTCGGCAATCTGGGCGAAGTTCAGACTCGCGCCAACGGCAATAAAGAACAGCCCTAGAAGTAGCCCTTTGAACGGCTGAATATCCGCTTCCAGTTCATGGCGGAATTCACTTTCCGCCAGCAGCACTCCGGCCAGGAAGGTACCCAGTGCCGGTGATAGATCCAGCCAGGTCATTACCGCTGCGGCGGCGAAGACTATTAACAGGGCGGTAACGGTAAACATCTCGCGCACCTGGCTGCCCGCGACCAGGCGCAGCAATGGGCCGAGTAGGTAGCGGCCGCTAATCGCAAAAGCGGCAATGGTGCCGATCACCGCAGCAGCATATTGCCAGCCACTCAGGCCACTGGCGTGGGCTTCGGCGGGAGTGCCGGCAAGTAGTGGTAAAAGTGCAAGGATGGGAATAACGGCAATATCCTGGAACAGCAATACTGCGAAGGCACTGCGCCCACCCTGGGTTTTCAGCAGCCCTTTTTCGCTGAGGGATTGCAAAACAATAGCAGTTGAAGAAAGTGCCAATATCAGTCCGATAGCAACCGCTGAGCGCCAATCTAAGCCAAATAAAAGCAGGGCTACCCCGGCAACAGCGGCAGCGGTCAATAGGAGCTGGGCGCTGCCTGTACCGAGAATGGCTCCCCGCATTTGCCACAGCTTTTTTGGCTGTAACTCTAAACCGATCAGGAACAGCATCAGGGCCACCCCAAACTCGGCCACGTGCATCTCGTCGCTGGCATCGCCCACCAGGCCCAGGGCACTGGGCCCTATCGCGACTCCAGCGAGCAGATAACCGAGTACTGAGCCGAGGCCGAGACGGGTTGCGATGGGTACGGCGATTACCGCCGCAGCCATAAAAATGACGGCTTCTACGAGGAAGTTAGAGTGTTCCATTGATGAATTATCGCTATTTGGCGGTGTGTTGCTGGTTGGAGCCCACTGTACTTTCGGGCTCGGCAAACTCTCGGCTGCGGCGAATTAACGGGGCTATGGTAGAGCCCTGCACCACGATAGAAAAGAGCACCACGCCGTAGGTCATTACCACCCAAAGGTAACGCAGGTCCTGCCCTTGTACAAAAGCGCTGCCAGCTGGGATGGACATAGCCAACGCTAGAGCCAATCCCCCTTTGAGGCCACCCCAAATCAGTATCCGGTTGGTATAGGGGTGATAGCGACGGCGCCTCTTCAGGTACAGGAAGGGCACTCCCACCGCCATGACCCGGGCCAGCAGCACTATCACAATTGCCATTACCATTAGCAGGTAGTCTGCGGGTCGTAGGTCGATGGTGATCAGGAACAGGCCCACCAGCAGGAAGAGCAAGCCGTTGAGAAAATCTTCTGTAATATTCCAAAAATTATCCAGCTCATGCTGGCTCACACGGGAAAAGCCCCGTTCACGGGTGAAGTTACCGATAATAATGCCGCTTACTACCATCGCCAGGGCTCCGGAAACACCGAGGATATTCGCCAGCGAGAAGCCTGCAGTGGGGATCACCAGGGTTAGCAATAATTCCAGACTGTGGTCGTCGGTGCAGCAGATCAACCAGTGAAAAAGCCCGCCGATAATCAGGCCAAGCAAAATACCGCCGATCGCCTCCACGATGAATAGCTCGGCGACTGCGGGAACAGTCGGTTGGCCGCCCTCAAAGGCCAGGGCATAGATCACAGCGAAAATCACTATGCCAAAGCCATCATTAAACAGGGACTCCCCCTCTACCTGGATAGATACCTGCTCGGGTGCTTTCAGGTTTTTCATTATTGCCAGCACCGCGATGGGGTCTGTAGGAGATATTAGTGCGCCAAATAGCAGGCAGTAAACAAAGGCGACTGGCATATTAATCAACATAAGAAACCAGTACAGCAGTGCCCCTACCACAAATGTAGAAATCAGGGTGCCGACGATCGCCAGCAGGCCAATTTCGATTTTCTGGTTACGCAGTGCCAGCAGGTCGATATGTAAACTGCCGGCGAAAAGCAGGAATCCCAGCATGCCCTTCAGCAGAATATCTTCCAGGTTGAGCAACGGCAGTAGTTGATCTGCCCAGGTGCGCAGTTCGACCACACCCAATTTGCCCAGACCAGTCACTATAAGAGACAGTGCCAGCGCACCCGCGGTGATTGCGATAGTGGTTTGCGCGCGCAAAACGTACTGGTTGAGGAAGCCGAGAAAAACCGACACAGCGGCAAGAAAACAAAAGGTGTAATAGACTTCCATGCCGTGCGTGGACTCCAGGGGTGAAATTTCCGGGATTACTCCCAACCCTCAAAAAGGAGCAGTGGTACCTGCTCTCTCAGCGGGCAAATTTATCAATTGTGAGCGTGCCGTTATTGTAGCCGTGCGAGCGCCGCTCGATTTTCCCGTGAGGAGGGCTCCGGTTCCGGGGTTACGCAGGGGCGCGCCATGTGGATACTGCCGGCCAGCGCCTTCATTAGGGGCGCGCAATTGTAACGGCTCCCCAGTGAGGCACAACTGCATTTTTCAATTTTGCGCCCAGGTGAGGAGTAGAAGCTGTCCAGGCTGCCACTTATGGATTTTCGTCGATATTTTGGCGTCTATTTCCTTGTTAAGTCTGATTATTACTAATATTCGATGCGCGGCATCCGTCTCCCATAACAGTTCCCAACTACACTGGAGGCATTCCATTGTCTGTAATTCCCCTGTAACGAGAGAGGAAGTTATGGCGAACCATCCTGCGTTGTGCGACACCTCCAAATTGGTAGGACGAATATTGATGTCTCTGATATTCATTTTTGCCGGCTGGAACAAAATCGGCGGCTATAAAATGACAGAGGCATTTATGGTATCCATGGGACTCCCGGCCTTTTTACTGCCTCTGGTGATTGTGGTTGAGTTGCTCGGGGGGCTGGCAGTATTTTTTGGCCTCTTTACCCGCTTTGCGGCGATAATTCTGTTTCTTTTCTGCCTTGCCAGCGCCTGGATGGTGCACTTCTCTCCCGGAGATTCAGGTGAGATGACCAGCTTTATGAAAAACATCACCATTGCCGGCGGCTTTTTGATTCTTGCCTGCGCTGGTGCAGGGCGCTTCAGTCTGGACCACTGGTTCCGTAAAAAATAGTTACTGCGCTGATTTCAACAGGGACTAGGAGGTAACTCACGAGAGCGCCGGGAGGTAGTGATGGGCCTTTTGGTCGATGGACAGTGGCGCAACCACTGGTATGACACTGGTAAAAGCCAGGGTGAGTTTGTGCGTGAGGCAGCACAGCTCCGCAATTGGGTGACCAGTGATGGAGCCCCGGGGCCGAGTGGAGAGGGAGGCTTTATCGCTGAGGCGGGTCGCTATCACTTGTATGTTTCACTCGCCTGCCCCTGGGCCCACCGTACGCTCATTTTCCGCACATTAAAAAATCTGCGCGACTACATAGATATTTCTATTGTCAGCCCCTTTATGCGTGAGCATGGTTGGTCCTTCAACACCGAGGAAGGCAGCAGTGGTGATCACCTCTTTCAATATGATTACCTTTACCAGCTATATCAGCGCAATCGCAGTGATTACAGTGGACGTGTCACTGTACCAGTGCTGTGGGACAGACAGCGCCAGTGTATTGTTAGCAATGAATCATCTGAAATCATCCGAATGCTCAACAGTGCCTTTGATCGTCTCACCGGTAGCGAGGATGACTTTTACCCCGATGACCTGCAGGGCGATATAGATGCGACAAATGATGTGGTTTATGAAACCGTAAATAACGGGGTTTATCGTGCCGGCTTTGCCACTACCCAAGAGGCCTATGAGCGAGCTTATGAGTCGCTTTTCAGTACTCTCGAACAGCTGGAGCAGCGCCTGCAGAATAACCGCTATCTGACTGGAGATCAGGTAACAGAGGCCGACTGGCGACTGTTTACAACATTAATCAGATTTGATGCTGTTTATCATGGCCATTTTAAATGTAACAAGCAGCGCCTGGCTGACTTTAAGAATCTGTGGGGATTTACCCGGGAGCTGTTTCAATGGCCGGGAGTAGCGGAAACCGTGGATTTCTTCCATATCAAGCATCATTACTACGGTAGCCACCTGCATATCAACCCCACTGGAATTGTGCCAAAGGGACCACAGCTGGATTACGCTGCACCGCATAGGCGCGGCTAGGTAACGTTTTAAAAATGCACGCCTATACTGCTGGTTGCTGCGCAACTGTTACCTGAGGACCGCAATGAAACTCTTTTACACTCCCGGCGCCTGCTCGCTATCCCCACATATTGTCGCGCTTGAAGCGGGTATTGATCTGGACTTGTGCAAGGTTGATCTGAAGACACATACCATGGAAAACGGCGATGACTTCAGGAAGATAAATCCGAAGGGTTACATCCCTGCCCTGCAGTTGGAAGGTGGGGAAATACTGACAGAGGGGTCGACGATAGTACAGTTTCTCGCGGAACAAAAGCCAGATGCGCACCTGGCTCCGCCAGTTGGTAGCCTCGCCCATTACCGCTTGTTGGAGTGGCTTAATTTCCTCAGTGCAGAGGTACATAAATTATTTAAACCGCTGTTCTGGGATGGCGCCAAGGATGAGCAGGAGCAAGCGCGGGAATGCTTGTTACGACGCTTCGACTATATAGAAAAGCGCCTGGACAAAGACTTCCTGATGGGCGATGAATTTTCTGTGGCGGATGCCTACTTATATGTGCTGTCCCGCTGGATGGAAGCCCAGCAGTTTGATATGGCGCGCTGGCCCAAGCTGCAGGCGTTCCAGAAGCGAATGTCGGAACGGCCATCGGTACAGCAGGCCCTACAAGAGGAAGAATTGTAGGACCAGTTGCCAGGGTATCCTCATGGATTAGCGTGGGGTGAATCGTTTGGTAGCCGGTATATCTGATTCGATGGGCTTGCGCGCCTGAGCGATTACCATGGCGGAAAAAAATGCTGCCACCGCACAGCCAAACATAGATGCGGCGATAGGCACCAGGGTGCCGGTGTGTATGCTGCTGACTAATCCGCCCAGGACCCCCCCGGTAATAAATATGGTGGCCCCATAGAGGGCATTGGCACTGCCACTGATTTTGGGGAAGAACTCTAGATAGCAGGCTGCAGCGTTGGGGCCTGTCATGCCGATACAGCTCATCACCAGTACCAGTGGCACCATCCACAAGGTAATTTCCCGAATTCCAGTCATAGTGCCCAGCAACAGCAGACCACAACCCAGTATCTGTAGAGAGATGCCTGCCAGCAATATATTGCGCGGCTGAAACAGATTTAACAGCCGTATATTGACCTGCACCATGCAGATCAGGCCCAGAATGCAGCTGCCAAAAAACAGGGGAAACTGGCTGGCACTGACCTCAAAATAATCCATAAATACGAAGGGCGCTGTGGTGATATAGATAAACATCGAGCCGCTCACACAGGCCTGGGCGCCCAGGAAACCGAGGGCCCGGCGATTGCGCAATACCTGCCCATAACTTGAGATCAAGGACCCCAGAGGCATTAGCTGGCGACGCGCGCGGGTAAAGCGCGGCACGGTCTCCGGCAATAACAGGCGCACCAGAACCAGCATTGCCAATGCGTACAAGAGTAAAAAAACAAAAATGCTTTGCCAGCCACCAATGGCCAGAAGGAGTGCCCCAATGACTGGTGCGATCAGGGGAGCGATCAACATTATGGTGCTGATCATAGAGATAATCTTGGCTGCTTCGCGCCCACTGTGCAGGTCGCGCACAATTGCTGCGCAGATCACAGTAGCAAAACCGCCACCGATGGCCTGAAGGAAGCGCAGGATAATCAACTGGTCGACATGGTCTGTGAGCAGCACTAACAGAGAACTGACAATATAAATGCTTAGACCAATAGTCCCCACTAAGCGGCGTCCCCAGCGATCTGATAGTGGGCCACCGAACAATTGCCCCAGGGCGAAACCCAACAAAAAGCTGGAAACTGAATACTGTACTCGCTCCACCTCAGTATCCAGCGCTGCAGCCATGGCGGGAATAGCTGGCAGGTAGCTGTCAATCGAAAAGGGCGTCAAGGATACGAGAGCCGCCAGCCATACCACCAGCCAACGCGGTGTGGTTTTTTCATCAGGTTTTGGCTTCGAACTCATAGTTGACTCTGATACAGCTCAGTGGAAAACCGTAAAACGCATTGCTCGATCTGTTATGGCAGACCACAGTCGAGACTACAGCAAGCTCAATATCAAACCTGTGAGTTTAAGACGGTTCTTTCGGTAGAGAGCTTTTTCGTATCGCGAAAGGCGCTGAGAAGGCGGTCTATTCGGGTATGTCGGCTGGATTTCAAACATAAAATTGGTGTTTATCCAGCCGAGGGTACGTATTTGGTGGCCTTTGGCCAGGGCTCCAATGTGACCTAATGGTAACGGGACAGTGACCTTTTCACCAGCTTATCAATAACTCAGTATCTTTTAACTTAACAGTTTTCATTAGTAGGCAACTGAAAAACGCTGCTGGATATGTTGAGGCTGCTCCAGCTCATTGATCATTGCTATGGCGTAATCCTCTAGGGAGATGCGGCTACGGCCATCCCTATCCACCATCAGCTGGTCGCCTCCGAGACGAAAATGACCAGTGCGCTCGCCGGGCTCGATCAAGGCGGCGGGGCTCAGGAAAGTCCACTGTAGCGTATTTTCCTGCTTTAGTCGCTTGAGGGCATCAAGGGCACCGAGAGCTGAGGCTTTCCATTCCGGTGGAAATTGGGGAGTTTCCAATAAGTGCACTCCTGGAGCAACTTCAAGACTGCCGGCGCCACCAACAACTAGAAGGCGATCTATCCCCGCCTCTTTGCAGGCGTTGAGAATTGATTCGAAGCCTCGCAGGTAATAGCCGTGAATATCCTGTTGGGCGTGGCCGCTAAAAGCACTGATCACCGCATCGTGGCCTCTCAATAAGTCGGCAAGCTGCGTAGTGTTTAATACGTCGGTCTGGGTTGCGGTTAACCTCTCCTGGGTTTGTAGCTTCTCGGGGTGGGTAACCAGAGCTGTGACCCGGTGCCCTCTTGCCAAGGCCTCGACCAACAGTGCAGAACCGATAAAACCACTGGCACCGATCAATGCAATATTCATGCGTTCAATCTCGGGGTGTCTTTGTTGGGGATGCCAAGCAGTTTAGTTTTGTATTGCAGTATTTATGGGATAGTTAATAGTGCTGGAGCAATAAATTTCTGTTGGCCGATGGCAGTGCATTGGCTGCTATGGGAAGCCGTCAATGCGGTGCCTGCGGTTAATCTTTTCGTTATGCGGACGCTCATGCTCTCAGTGCTTGTCTTCACGAAGGGTGTAAAGGCCCTGTTTGAGCTTTAACAGGTGCTCTTGCAACTGTGGTCCTTTACGCTGGGCTACGCCAATTGCTAGCACATCAATTACCACCAGGTGGGCGATTCGAGAAGACAGTGGCGTGTAGATCTCGATATCCTCTTCTACATCCACCTCCAGTGGAATACTCGCCTGCTGGGCTACCGGGGAGCCACTTGGGGCCAGGCCCACGACCAGAGCGCCCTGCTCTTTTGCCATGCTCATGGAGCGTAACAGTGCTTTGGTCCGCCCACTCTGGGAAATAGCCACCACAACATCCCCTGGTTGCATCGACATAGCCGACATATTTTGGATGTGATGGTCGGAGTGTGCGGCAGTAGCCAGTTGCAGGCGAAAGAATTTGTGCTGAGCATCGGCAGCGACAGCACCGGAGGCACCAAAGCCGAAGAATTCTACCCGCTTGGAGGCGGCCATTGCGGTCACAGCGGCTTCCAGTGCGCGGTCGTCAATCCTGTCGCGTACCTTCAACAATGTATCCACAGTGGAATCGAATACTTTGCGCTTGTATTCAGCAATGGTGTCGGTCTCGGTTACTGCAATCTGGCCAAAACTGGGGCTGGAGGCCAGCTGCTGGGCCAGGTTCAGCTTGAACTCCTGGAACCCCGAGCAGCCTACTGCGCGACAGAAACGCACTACCGTGGGCTCACTTACCTGGGCCTCGGTGGCCAGGTCAACAATACGCATATGAATAATTTCATCCGGGTTGGCGAGGATATACTCCGCCACCTTGCGCTCAGATTTGCGCATGGATGACAGTTGTTCGCTGATTTTTTGCGTGACTTCCGCTGGTTTCACAAGACTACCTTCGCTATGCCAGATGGCGCAGTGTAGCGGCTGTGCCCCCCGCTGGCGAGCGGCTTTGCGTTGTCAGGATGGGTAAAATGCTGTTTATTTACACAGGTCTCGCACAGCAGCTCTGGTACAATCATCGCCCATGGACGTATCTCAGATTTTAGACCCCCTCAACGACGCCCAGCGCGAAGCAGTAGCAGCCGCGCCCGGCAATCAATTGGTTCTGGCCGGTGCCGGTTCGGGTAAGACCCGGGTGCTGGTGCACCGCATCGCCTGGCTGATGCAGGTGGAAGGTGCCTCGCCCTATTCCATTATGGCGGTGACCTTTACCAACAAGGCGGCCCGCGAGATGCGCGCCCGTATCGAAGAGCTGCTGGGGGTGAATACCTTCGGCATGTGGGTGGGCACCTTCCACGGCCTGGCCCATCGCCTGCTCAAAGCCCACTGGCAAGAGGCCAGGTTGCCGCAGAACTTCCAGATCCTGGATTCCGACGACCAGCTGCGCCTGATCAAGCGGGTACAGGCGGATCTGGGGCTGGACGATAAAAAGTGGCCGCCGCGGGAAACCCAGTGGTGGATCGGTGCGCAGAAAGATGAAGGCCTGCGCCCGCAATATATCAATGCTGGCGCCGACCCATGGTTGCAGACCATGGTGCGGATCTACTTTGCCTATGAAGAGGCCTGCCAGCGTGGTGGGCTGGTGGATTTCGGTGAGCTGTTACTTCGCGCCCATGAACTCTGGTTGAATAACGACGCTATTCTCGCCCATTACCGCCAGCGCTTTCCCTTTATCCTGGTGGATGAGTTCCAGGATACCAACACGATTCAATACGCCTGGTTGCGTCTGCTTGCTGGTGAGCAGTGCCATATCACAGCTGTGGGTGACGATGACCAGTCCATTTACGGCTGGCGCGGTGCCAAGATCGAGAATATTCAGCACTTTTCCACAGACCTGAAAGAAGTCCAGACGGTGCGCCTGGAGCAAAACTACCGCTCCACCTCCACCATTTTGAATGCGGCCAACGCGGTGATCGCCAATAACAGTGGCCGTCTGGGTAAGGAGTTGTGGACCAGGGGTGAAGAGGGTGAGCCCATCGCCGTCTACGCGGCCTACAACGAACAGGATGAGTCGCGCTTTATTGTCGAACGCATCAATGACTGGGTGCGCGATGGCAACCGCCGCGACAGCATTGCCATCCTCTACCGCTCCAACGCGCAATCCCGGGTACTTGAAGAGGGGCTTCTGCGCGAGCAGGTGCCCTACCGCATCTATGGCGGCCAGCGCTTCTACGAGCGCCTGGAGATCAAGAATGCCCTGTCTTATCTGCGCCTGATTACCAACCGCGATGATGACACTGCGTTTGAGCGGGTGGTGAATACGCCGACCCGTGGCATCGGTGCGCGCACGGTGGAAATGGTGCGCTCCTATGCCCGCGAACAGGGCTGTTCCCTGTGGCAGGCGGCCAAGCTGATGTTGCAGCAGCGGGTATTGGCCGCTCGCGCCGGCAATGCCCTGCAGAGCTTTCTGGACCTGATTAACCAGCTGGCAGCGAATGCAGAAGATAAAGAGTTGGATGCTATTGCTGAGGATGTGATCGAGACTAGCGGCTTGTTGGAATTCCACGGCAAGGAAAAAGGTGAGAAGGGCCAGACGCGGGTGGAGAACTTGCAGGAACTGGTGACTGCCTGTCGCGCTTTCTCTGGTGTGGACCTGCCCGAAGGGGAGGAAGATGAGGAGGAAATTCCTCTGCTCAACCAGTTCCTCGACAGCGCTGCCCTCGATGCCGGTGAGGGCCAGGCAGATGAATTTGAGGAGGCGGTTCAGTTAATGACCCTGCACTCCGCCAAAGGCCTGGAGTTTCCCCTGGTATTTATGGCGGGTGTGGAGGAAAACCTGTTTCCCCACAAGATGTCCGCGCAGGAGCCGGGTCGTATGGAGGAGGAGCGCCGACTCTGCTACGTGGGAATTACCCGCGCTATGCGCAAACTGTATATCACCTACGCAGAAAACCGCCGCCTGTTTGGCAGTGAGACCTATAACAGCCCCTCACGGTTTATTGGTGAAATTCCAGCTAATTTGGTGCACGAGGTGCGCCTCAAGACTGAGATTTCCCGGCCACTATACCAGGCGGATTATGGCAAAGTGGGTCAGTTTTCCGACCCGGCCCCAGACTTTGATGATTTGCCACCGCTCGCCCTGGGAGGGCGAGTGGAGCATGCCAGATTTGGTGAGGGCACCGTAGTGCAGTTTGAGGGCAATGGCCCGCGCGCACGGGTACAGGTGAACTTCGATGATGCCGGCAGTAAATGGCTGGTGGTGGCTATGGCTAAATTGCAGCCGCTGTAGACCAAGGGGCTGGAAAACTGAATCTATTTTGAAGAAGCAAATCTCACGTGGCTCCAGTATCACTGGAGCCACGATAATTAAAGTTAGCTAGCTGACAGTCAGCGCCTTACAAGAAAAACGATAATTAGAAGCGATGAAAAAAATTAATTGGTACCCCGCCGTTATTTTGGGCCTTCTCGCCCTGCTGGTAATTACCTTTGCCGCGCTGGTAACTTCCCGTGCGGCTCAAGGGCCTCAACAACACTTTTCTGATACTGGTGATAAAGAATTGTTTGAGTGGAAGCTGGTTACTACCTGGCCAAAAAACTTCCCCGGCCTGGGCCAGGCACCGGAGCGCTTCGCCAAAGAGGTAGTGCAGATGTCTGCTGGCCGTCTCAAAATTAAGGTCTACGGTGCGGGTGAACTGGTGCCTGCATTGGGGGTTTTCGGTGCTGTTTCCGAGGGTGCGGCACAGATGGGGCACGGTGCAGCCTATTACTGGAAAGGCAAGATTCCGGCGGCCCAGTTTTTCACTGCGGTACCTTTTGGTTTGAATGCCCAGGAAATGAATGGCTGGCTCCACCACGGCGGTGGTTTGGAACTCTGGGAGGAGATTTACGAGCCTTTTAATTTGATACCCCTGGCAGGTGGTTCCACAGGGGTGCAAATGGCGGGTTGGTTTAATAAGCCGATTAACTCTGTCGAGGATTTGCAGGGTTTAAAAATGCGAATTCCCGGGCTGGGAGGTGAAGTATTAAACCGGGCCGGCGGCACGGCCGTCACGATTCCTGGTGGTGAGCTTTATACAGCGTTGCAGACTGGCGTCATTGATGCGACCGAATGGGTTGGCCCATACAATGATCTAGCCTTCGGCTTTCACCAGGTTGCCGAGTATTATTACTATCCTGGTTGGCATGAGCCTGGCTCGATGATGGAATTTATTGTCAATAAAAAAGCCTTCGATAAATTGCCTAAAGACCTGCAGGCAATTGTGCGCGTGGCAGCCCGGGAAGCAAACCAGGACATGCTGGATGAGTACACTGCGCGCAATAACCGAGCCCTGCGTGAATTAGTGGAAGAGCACGGTGTAAAGCTCAGGCGTCTACCGGATGAAGTACTTTCTCATTTAAAGCAAATCAACACGCAAATTATGCAGGAGACTGCAGACAAGGACCCTGAGTTTGCCCGTATCTATAAAGCCTTTAAGGATTTTGAGCGGGATGTACGGCCCTACCACCAGATTAGTGAAGAGGCTTATTACCAGGCGCGAGAGCTGGATAATTAGTTTTGCTTCCCGCTAATTAAAGTATGAGTCAAAGATTTAACCATAAATTTGCATTTTGCGACAAACCTAAATTTCTGTACTAATAAAGCAGTGAAAATATTTTCTTGCCTGGGTTTTTATTTTTAATTATTTGAACAATAATGCCGCGGTTTTTATTGTCTGACTACAAAAATATGACTTGGGAGTTATAAATGCTTAGAGCTTTTGGCTTACTTATTTTGGGGATGGTTTTTCTTTCAGGCTGTGCAGGTGTACCTCAATCACCAGTTATGCCAGATCAAACTTTTTGGAAGCAACCTGGGAAGCGCGTAGGATTGGTAGTGTCAAAAGTACCTACACCAGATGTTTATCTCCCTGGAGCAAGTTGTCTTCTCTGTTTGGCTGCTGCAGAGATAGCGAACTCCTCGCTTAGTACCCACACTGAAACCTTGTCAGCGGATGAAGTAGTGATTATTGCTGCTGATATGAACAAGCTGCTACAGTCCAAAGACATTGAG
Source organism: Microbulbifer variabilis (assembly GCF_052468405.1). Lineage (NCBI taxonomy): Bacteria > Pseudomonadati > Pseudomonadota > Gammaproteobacteria > Cellvibrionales > Microbulbiferaceae > Microbulbifer > Microbulbifer variabilis. Next base: position 4,178,904 of record NZ_CP174343.1, on the reverse strand, counting down.
GTAGTAGAAATTTCCCAGGAACTTAATTTACGTAAGTTGCCTAAATACAAATCAGAAATTCCCAATTCTACCAAGCGGGATTTTTCTTCATTTGCCGAGCAATATAATATTAGTTACCTCTTGGTTTTGGATTTAAACGCTGTAGGTATGCATAGAACCTACTCAAGCTATATACCGACAAGCGAGCCAAAAGGCTATTTCGAAGCATTAGGGTATTTAGTTGACCTTTCAAATAATACCTACGAGTGGTACCGTCCTGTGCAAGTTCTAAAGGCAGCTTCTGGTGAATGGGATGAGTCTCCAAACTTCCCTGCTCTAACTAATGCTTATTATCAAGCTATAGCAGAAGGAAAAGAAATCATTATCTCCTCTTTAGGTACACCAAAAACAGATCAGTAAGGTTTAATCCTTATGATTAATTGAGTGCTAGAAACTTACTGGCACTCAAGTCAATTATTGCAGAATTTATTCTTTTGAGACTAAAGATGAGATATCAAGCATTATTTATTATATACATGCTGATTGCTGGGTGTTCTGGTAACAAGACTTCTCCATATGTAGAGTATATTGATCAGTCTGTTAGTATTCCTGTTGATACTTCGATAGCTATAAAAGTAGAGGCGTTCAAAAAGCCACCATTTTATGGTCAGGTTAATCATGATAGCTTAGATGTAAATCATGGGCAGATGACTTATATTGGCGCTACGCCAGCTGCTTTCGCTGGATCTATTCTCGCCCATGCTTTAATTGTAGGTGCAACTGGGGATAGTAAAAAGAAAGCAGAGCAGGAAAGGGCAGATAAGATTTTGGAACCATATAAAGAGAATATTGCTGCCTTTAATGCTGTTGATTTAATAGAAATTTCTAAAGTTGATTTACAGAAAAAAAATATCCCATTTATTGCTTGGGAAGCTGAAACTAATCATCCTTGGGTTGTTCAGTCTCACCCTGTATTCTTTCTGTCACAGGATAGAAGTACATTAACTTTGAAAAATGCAGTCTCAATAACTGAGCTGGATAACCAAGAAAAGCCAGCCTATCAAAATTTGATTGAGGTTGTTTCCTCGCCAAATAAAGATAAAAAAATCATACCTATTGACTCTCTCGGCGAATTAAGTATCAAGTTGTTTGTTGATTCTCTTATGGCAATGAAGGCAGAACTTTCAGAAAACCGCAAGCCAGAAAATAAAGAAATGACTTTGAGTTTTTTTTCTGGAGGAGAAAAAGTCTATGAGCGAGGGCGCATTATTTCAGAGGAATGTAATCGAATGACTTTTAGAACTTTGCGTGGTTGGGTGAAGTCTGTACCAACGATAGCTAAAGAACCTTCCCCGGTATGCCTGGAAAGCTAAATTAGCTGATTTCAGGGGAGGAAATCTCCCCCCAGCACGATCTTTAAGGCAGTGGCCTGGTATGCCCACTATCGTCAATAGCGACAAAAACAAACTCACCTTCAGTGACCTTCACCTGCTCACCGGAATCAACCCGTGTCAGCCACACCTCAACCATAGTCCTGATCGAAGAACGACCCACTTCGATAGCCTCTGCATAGCAGCTGACTGTGGAGCCAACAGGTACCGGGCGTAAAAACACCATACTGCCTACCGCAACGGTGGTTACCCTGCCCCGTGCGATACTTTGGGCGAGGATTGCGCCCGCCAGGTCCATTTGCGACATCAGCCAGCCAGCAAATACGTCCCCTTGGGGATTGGTATCACGGGGCATGGCCAGGGTTTGCAGGGTTAGCGTACCTGTGGGTTGCGGGTTTTCATCTAGGGCTGAAAGTGCGGACATCGACTGCTCACAGATTGTTAGAGTTATTGGGTACTACTTCTGGGAAGGTGGCGCATTCTAGCACAAATTGCGCAGTAATTGACCAGTGTTATCCCAAATTTGCTGGAGAAAACTGGCCATCCTGCTTCCCAGCCACCACCCCAGATGGCCGGGAGACTAGTGATCTGGGCCTTACAAAGCCTCTATTTCCAGCAGGTTGTCGTCTGGGTTTTTATCAATCATCTTGATGTAGGGGTCAATTCCAGCGATGCTCGGTTTGCCCTCCACTTCAAACTCCAGCACGGTGGTTTGCTCGCTGATCTCCTGTTTGGCGAAGTAGAGCACGTTTTCTGAATTAAAGTTCTTGTCGGGATCTTCCTTGAAAATGGCGATATCTATCCGATTATTCATTGGGATTTCTTGCTCCTGGCCCTCCCCATCGGCCTCGAACTTGTGAGCTTCCAACTCCAACAGAACGCGATAGTTACCATTATCCAATAGCTCAGAGGTGGCCTTTGCGATCTTCAGGTCAAAAAGAACTACCCTCTCCAGCATATCGGTGATCAGTTCCTGGTGAGATGATTCGGCGTGCGCTCTGAGCCTTGCCACCAAATCCATACTGGTGGGATAGGGGTCACTGGAGAACCCTTTATCTTTCAGCAACGATGCCAAGGCCGCATTTATGGCATCTTCACCCATGGCATCTTTGAGGGCGTACATGGCTACAGAGCCCTTTCGGTAGTGGATATAGGGTTGGTTTTCATTGTGAGTCAGGGGAAGTTCCTCAAGGAGTTCGCTACCCCGCGCGCTCAGGTAACGGTCAAGCTCATATTTGAGGAAGCGACGTATTTTTTCCGGACCGTATTCCTGCTCCATAACCATCAGTGCGGAATACTGGGCCAGGGTTTCGGAGAGCAAAGTGGCGCCTTGCACGTTGGCTCCGACCAACTGATGTGCCCACCACTGGTGTGCAACCTCATGGGCAGTTACATAGAAGACGTAATCAATTTCATTCGGGTCGCGGAGATCGGCGACAAAGCCGATGGATTCTGAAAAGGGCACGGTGTTGGGAAATGCCTGGGCAAAACTTTCATAACCCGGGAACTCAACGATACGCAACTGGCGATATTGATAGGGACTGAAAGCCTCACTGAAATACTCCAGGGATTTCTTCACACTTTCAATCATACGGTCCACGTTGTAGTCGTGAGGCTTGTGATGGTAGACCTCAATGGCTACATCCTTCCACTGGTCTTTAACTATGGTGTAGTCCGCAGAAAGGTAGGAGAAAAAATTGTGAATCGGGGCATCCATCTTGTAGTGGAAATAGTGGCGCTTTCCCTCCTGCCAGTCTTTTTGCAGATAGCCGGGAGCCAGTGCTACTTGTCCCACTGAGGTACTGACCGTGGTTTCAAAGTTAATCCAGTCGGAGTCGCTGCGCAGGTAGGACTCCCGGTAGTGATCTGTATCCTCCAGTTTGGGCATTCGCTGAGGCGGGGGTAGATCGTACTTCTTGCGCAGGTGACGGTCAGTTAATTCAATATTGCTGTTGTAACCGATAAAGGGCATCGCCTCAAAGTTATTAAAGAAAGTACCGTTTTGCACAATAGTGGTGGAGGAGCCGGAGTTCATAAAGCCACGGCTGATCCTGCTAAGATCAAACTCCAGTGTAAGTGACTCTCCGGGTTCCAGGGGTTGCTCCAGTTCGAAGAAATAATGGCCGAATTGCTCATCCTTTTCGCGCAGTTTGGCCTGACTCAGGGATAGCTGGTTGACCGTGAGACCGCGCTCCAGTCCGATGGCTACTTCATTGATAGATTTATCGCGCTTATTCATCAGGAAGTAACGCCCACGCACTTCATAGCGGCGTTCATCGGGGAAGATATCCACATCTACATTGACATCGATGATATGTGGCGCTGGCTTGTCTTCCAGGGATTTGTACTTTTTCTCGTAGTCTGCGGCTAGCTGCTCGCGATCCTTGCTGGTTTCATAGTCGTTGAGAATATTAGTGTTGTAGAAAATAAAGGTTCCACTGGCAACAAACAGCAGGAAGGCTGTAATACCAGCTAAACGGCTGGGCAATCCCAGCTGGAAGCGTAGGGCTTTGAGCCTGCTCGTTAGTGAGGCCAGGGTGCCCCGCTGCCAGAGCCCATAACTCAACATTGCTAATATCAGGCTGAAGCTTGTCCAGTAAAATGCAAACCAGGCGCGACCCTGTTCAAAGTGACCATAGCCATTCATATCCGAGTAGGGAGCAGCATTCCAACCGGCGAACTGATAGAGGTTGTGCTCAAAACCTAAGATGTCGAGCACTATAGAGCTGATCAGGTAGCCCACCATCAGCAACATGCCGAGGAATTTATTACGGGTAATTACCTGGACAAAGATAGAAAGAACAGCCATCAGGTAGAAGGGCATTGCGAATTGGTACCAGAGACCATAAAAATAAAGCCCTGGCTCGAGGGTAGCGTACCCCTTGCCCAGCTGTACAGCGACAGTGGTCAGCATACTGGCAATCAATATACCGGCTAGAACCACCAGCATTGCGATAAACTTGCTTGCCACAAAAACCCAGTTCGGTGTGGGCACTGCATCCATAATTTCATGGCAGCCGGTCTGGCGTTCGCGCCATACTAATTCAGCCCCATAGTAGATCAGAATAATCATCATGATCAGGCTGAAGGCGCCCTGTATCAGGCTTATCATTGAGCGGGTAACAGGGTAAACCGAGGTACCGAAAATTGCTTCCAGGTTAAGGGAAGCACCCAGTACGTTGAGAACACCAATTGCGAGAATTACCCAAAAAGCCAGGCTTTTTACCACGGCTTTGACTTCAAAACCGCTGCGTACCCGGAATTGTTGCCAAACAGCGGTTGCGCCAAAAGTAGGAGTGATTCGCGGTATTGGCTTATTGTAACGAAGCTGTTCCTCAGTTTGATTCTCTATTCTGTGACGACGTGACCAGAGTGGTTTGCGCTCGGCAAAAGAAAAGCGTCTATAGCCCAACCCAATAATAAGCAAACTGGCGATGAGCCATATTATGCGATTGGTTAGATACTCTCCTTCCAGGGCAATCATGGAAGTATTGCGGTCGAAGGCGGTCCAATAACGAGTGGCATTATCGAAGGCGCCGAGACCGAAGGGGTCGGCCAGTGCGGCGACACTGCGATAAGCGGGCTCGTCCATCATCCCCTGACTGGTAAAATAGAGAACCAGAAAAGCAATCAACCCCAAGTAAGTGGCCATCATGCTGCGAGTTACAGCTGCCAGGCTAAAAAACAGTGCGCTGCAAAACAGCATGGTGGGAAGAATGAGTGCGAATAGTGTTTGTAAGTAATGAGATATTTGTGTTGGACCTAACCGTTCCGGGTCCAGCCAGGGCATCCAGGAACCGAACAGCATACCTAGGGCAGAGGCTGAAAATGCCAGGAAAGAAACAGTAAATGACCCTGTGAAGCGCCCTAGTAAATAATCGCGCTTGCTGATAGGGGTACTGAAGACGATACCATCCATTTTCATATCACGATCACGCAGTACCGGGTTGGCTGCGAATGCGGCGGTAATAAAAATACTGAACAAGCTCATGATCAGCAGGGTTTGCATGATCGCAAAAGGGGAGTTGATTAGGGTGCTGCCGCCGGCACCGCCGATTTGTATACTGTTGGAGGCAGTGGCGCCAAATGTCAGAAGGAAAAAAACCAGGCTGGTGACATAAAACACCGGCTGGCGCAGTTGATAGTGAAATTCAAACTTAGCAATAGATAAAAACATGTCGATACCCTCCCCCGCCTCAGGCGGCGCTAGCCACTCGAGATTCTTCATCACTGAAGAGGGTGGAGAAGTAGACATCCTCCAGGTCGGGTTGCAGTTGTTCAAACCCTTCACCCGGTTGAGATTCCGCCAGTATATGTACAACATGACGGCCGGCTAATAGGCGAGTGGAAATCACATCGAATTTATTACGGCACTCTTCCAACTCTGATTTATTGACGATACGCCGCCATACGCGACCTTGCAGCTTGGAAGTCAGCTCTTCAGGTTTACCTTGTGCAACAATTTTTCCAGCTGCGAGAATGGCCATATTGGGGCACAGGTCGGCAACATCTTCCACAATGTGGGTGGAGAGTATCACTACTACATTCTCGCCAATTTCGCTGAGCAGATTATGAAAGCGATTGCGCTCCTGTGGGTCGAGTCCAGCTGTGGGTTCGTCGACAATAATCAGGCGCGGGTCGCCGATAAGGGCTTGGGCAATGCCAAAGCGCTGGCGCATACCGCCGGAGTAACCGCTCAGATTTTTCTTGCGATCACGAAATAAATTGGTTTGGTGCAATAAGTCAGCCACCAGCTCGCGGCGTTCCTTTCGATTGCTGATACCCTTAAGTACCGCCATATGATCAAGCATATCTTCGGCACTGATTCTCGGATAAACACCAAAATCCTGTGGCAGGTAACCTAAAGTACTACGGATTTTCTGCGGATTGGTGGCCACATTGATTCCATCAAAAGTGATGAATCCACTATCGGCGAATTGCAGAGTGGCGATGGTACGCATCAATGAGGACTTGCCGGCCCCATTGGGTCCGAGCAACCCGAACATTCCCTTTGGAATATCCAGATTGATGTTTTTAAGCGCGTGTACGCCATTGTCATAAGTCTTGGAAAGACTAGAGATCTTCAGCATTTTTAATTCCCTTTTAATATTTATTCATGTTCTTAATTCTTTTTAAGAATCGATAGACTGATTTCAGAGTTCTTGATTCCCTGTTTGTTATCTTTATTTGTTTCGAGTGTCGATAGGTGCGTTTCACCGTCAATATATAGACAGTTACACCAGGTTTTAAATCGTTAATGTAACAGGAGTATTTTCTGAAAAGAGGGATGACAAGGTGTAGTGAAAGTTTTAAAAGACAAATAGTTTGATGTTTCTGTAGTTAAGTGCGGAGTGTGGAATTGACGATAGAGACTGAGAAGGGGCGGCGCAATTGAGCCGGCCCCTTTTATTTTTAACAGGTGTAAAAATAGGGTATGTACCTGTTATTTTTGAATAATCCCTGGCAGCCAGGTTGCCAGAGCTGGCCAGAGCGCCAATAGACAAAGTAAAAAAATCTGGATGCCAATAAAGGGCGCAACACCACGGTATATAGCGGAAGTAGCTATTGAGCTGGGTGCGACACCGCGTAGATAAAAGAGGGCAAAACCAAACGGTGGTGTCAGGAATGAAGTTTGCAGGTTAATGGCGATCATAATGCCGAGCCAAATCGGGTCGACTCCCATTGCTAATAAAACTGGCCCTACAATAGGTACCACTACAAAGGTGATCTCGATAAAGTCGAGAATAAACCCAAGTAAGAAAATCACCAGCATTACCAATAGTGTCGCCCCTACTACGCCACCGGGCAGGCTGTGAAAAATACTGGTTACCAATTCTTCGCCGCCATAACCGCGGAAGACCAGAGAAAACAGCGAGGCTCCGATTAGGATTGCGAAGACCATCGCTGTTACTTGTAGGGTGCTTCGCCCAACCTCCCCCGCTCGTGCCCAATTCAGGGCACCACGGCTATAAGCCAACAAACCTGCGCCCAGTGCACCTACTGCAGCGGCCTCTGTGGGAGTTGCTGCACCGGTAATAATGGAGCCCAAAACCACCAACATCAGGGCAATAGGAGGAAAAAGGCTGCTAATCAACGGCCAGACTTCCAGTGCCTCCTGTTCGGTGGAGGGAGCTTTCGCCGGTTCGCGGCGGGCCATGAATAACAGGTAAATAATGTAGGCTGCTACCAGCAGTAAGCCCGGGATAATTGCCCCGATAAACAGGTCACCGACGCTGACGGGCTTGGGGTTAAAGATTCCGGCAGACAGCTGTGCCTGTTGGTAGGCATTGGAGAGAGTATCTCCCAGTAATACCAGCGCAATAGATGGAGGGATAATTTGCCCGAGGGTACCGGTGGCACAGATGGTACCGGTGGCGAGCTTGGGAGAGTAGCCCTGTTTCAGCATGGTGGGCAGGGACATCAGACCCATAGTTACTACCGTGGCACCCACTATTCCGGTGCTGGCGGCGAGCAGTGCACCAACCACTACTACAGAAATGGCCATTCCTGCCCGCGCCCCCATAAATACCTTGGTTAGGTTGACCAGTAAATCCTCGGCGATTCGGGCGCGCTCCAGTATCACACCCATCAGCACAAATAATGGCACGGCCACCAGGGTGCCATTTTGCATAATGCCGTAGAGGCGATCGGGAAAGGCGCGCAGCAATTCTGCATCAAAGACGCCGTACACAATACCCAGGCCAGCGGTGATTAGCGCTGTTCCACCAAGAGTGAAGGCTACCGGATAGCCGAACATCAACATTGCACAGACAGCGGCGAACATCAGCAGGGGGATTAACTCCATCATGCCTCAGCCTCCTCTGCCTGCCTTAGTAACCGGGGCTTGGCCGAGGCCTTGGTTGTCGGGGCTGGCGTTTCCATCAGTTGCAGGAGGGCGCGCATAAACTGGGCTGCGCCGGCCAGGGCTAGGGTAATTGCCGCAAGAGGGATCAGGCTCTTCAACAGGAATACCCCTGGCAGGCCGCCGGCATTGGCGCTGTCTTCAAGCACTGACCAGCTGTTCAGTACAAACTGCCAACTGCTAATCAGCATAAAAGTACAAATTGGTAATAAAAAGATGAGATAACCTACGGCGTTAACCCAGGCCTTGCCCCTGGTCCCCATGCGCCTATAGAGGATGTCTACCCGCACATGGGCATCAGTTTGCAGGGCGTAGGCCAGGCCGAGCATAAAGGTAGCACCGTGCAGATAGACTACGGATTCCTGTAGGGCGATAGAGCCGCTATCGAAAAGATGGCGTAGTGCCACGACACCGCTTTGCAGTAAAACCATGGCCCAGGTAAACCAGGCCAGCAGGTGACCGGTGCGACTGGACAGACTCTCCAATGCACGGGCTCCACGCAACAGAAAAGGCATGGGGGCTTCTCTCTTTACATCTTATTGTTATCTTGGTTGCACGAAGGTTACCGTTTTGGCAGTCCATGCACCAGCGAGCCATATTTTAAGCTGTCATCTTTTTGTCATCTTTTGTTCATAGAATCGTCACCCGTTGTTCCTAGCATCGCCGCGTGAAATAAAAAACACTCATCGGAGTTCCACATGAACAAGCAAATTCTGGCCACTTCCCTGGCGGCATTGACCCTCGCCACCTCTCAGGTGGCTATGGCGGCTCGCGACTACATCAGTGTTGTCGGTTCCTCTACCGTTTATCCTTTTACTACTACTGTGGCAGAGCGCTTCAGCCGCGCTACACAGTTCAAAACCCCGGTAGTTGAATCCACGGGAACTGGCGGCGGTATGAAGTTGTTCTGCCAGGGCGTTGGCGAGAGTACTGCAGATATCACCGGTGCATCCCGTCGTATCAAGCAGTCCGAGCTGGAAATGTGTAACGGCAACGGCGTTGATGTTGTGGAAGTCCAGATCGGCTACGACGGCATCGTACTCGCCAACGCAAAGAAAGCAGCTCCGTTTGAGCTATCCCGCAAGGATATTTTCCTGGCTTTGGCTAAAGAAGTACCAAACCCTAACGGTTCCGAGACCCTGGTGGCCAACCCTTACAAGACCTGGAAAGACGTAAACCCGGCTTTGCCCAATACCAAAATTGAAGTTCTGGGCCCGCCCCCCACTTCCGGTACCCGCGATGCCTTTGCCGAGCTGGCGATGGAAGGTGGCTGTAAGAAGTTTGGCTGGATCAAGGCCATGAAGAAAAAAGACAAGAGCGCTTACAAGGCGATTTGTCACAACGTGCGCGAAGATGGCGCTTATGTAGAAGCTGGTGAGAACGACAATCTGATCGTGAACAAGCTGGTTGCCAACCCGAATGCCCTGGGCATTTTCGGCTTCAGCTTCCTCGATCAGAATGCCGACAAAGTACAGGGCTCACTGATTGAAGGTCAGGCCCCGACTTTCGATTCTATTGCTGATCAGAGCTACCCGGTATCCCGCCCGCTGTTTATCTACGTGAAGAAAGCGCATGCTGACGTAGTACCGGGCATCAAGCAATTCCTGGCCGAGTTCACCAATGAGCGCACCTGGGGTGATGAAGGTTACCTGACAGACAAAGGCATGATCCCGTTGCCTCAAGAGAAGCGTCAGCAAATTGCTACTGACGTTCGCAAGCTGAATGCACTGAGCAATCTCGCTGCAAAATAACTATATCCTGGAGTAGTACAGTCAAAGGGAATTGACGGCCAAGCCCGAGAGGGCTTGGCTTTTCTTTGTCCACAGCACTGTGGAATCTGAGGGAAATGTCGGGATAATGCCGACCACCATTTTTTAGCACGGTAAATCAATGCAAACCCCCACACTGTTCGCCCTTCTGCTGCTGTTGATACTGGTGGCCTACGGTACCGGCTTTAGCCGTGCACTGAGCGCTGCACGCAGCTTAGGTGGCTTACGAAATCTGGCTTCCCTGCCTAGTTATTACGGAATATTTGCCGCGCTTTGGTGTGGCTTGCCGGCTTTGATATTACTAGGAGCCTGGCTGATTTTTGACGATGCCATTATTCGGGCTATGGTGCTGAACAGTGTCGCCGACAAACCCGAGACAATTTCAGGACAGAATCTGCTCTACGCCCAAATTCAAAATCTGGCTGCGGGTCATATGTTGGGGGAAGCCACTCCACGTTTGCAAGAAGCGGCGGATCACCTCAGCCAATTGCGCAGCAGCTCCAATAATATGCAAGCCTTTATGAGCTTGATATTGGCCGTGGGTCTTGGGGCTTTTGCTCTTTTACGTTTCTCTCCACAATTACGCGCCAGAGAAAAAGTTGAGAAGGTCTTGCGGGCTATATTGATTGCCTGTGCCTGCGCGGCCATTTTTACCACCGTGGGTATTCTATTCTCGGTGCTATTTGAATCCCTGCGCTTCTTCCAGTCGGTTCCGGTCACCGAGTTTCTGTTCGGTTTGCACTGGAGCCCGCAGATGGCCCTGCGTGCCGACCAGGTTGGTTCCAGTGGTGCCTTCGGTGCTGTGCCCCTGTTTACCGGCACCTTAATGGTTTCTGCCATCGCCATGTTTGTCGCTGTACCGATTGGTTTGATGGCGGCAATTTACCTGGCGGAATATGCCAGTAAACGTGTCCGTGCAGTGGCCAAACCTATTTTGGAGATTCTCGCCGGTGTACCTACAGTGGTATACGGCTTCTTTGCCGCCCTGACTGTTGCGCCCTTTATTCGTGACCTGGCTACCTCGGTCGGCCTGGAGGCCTCCAGTGAAAGTGCCTTGGCTGCTGGTCTGGTGATGGGCATTATGATTATCCCGTTTGTCTCCTCACTGTCGGACGACGTGATCAATGCGGTGCCGCAATCATTGCGCGATGGTGCCCTGGGCTTGGGCTCCACCCACTCTGAAACAGTGCGCAAAGTGGTCATCCCGGCGGCTTTGCCGGGAATTGTCGGCGGTGTTCTGCTGGCGGTGTCACGGGCAATTGGTGAGACCATGATCGTGGTGATGGCGGCGGGACTCGCAGCTAACTTAACCGCCAACCCGCTGGAGTCTGTGACCACTGTTACCGTTCAGATTGTGACCCTGCTGGTTGGTGACCAGGAGTTTGATAGCCCCAAAACCCTGGCGGCCTTTGCCCTGGGCTTAATGCTGTTTGTTACCACATTGGTGCTGAACTTTATCGCCCTGCACGTAGTGAAAAAATATCGGGAGCAGTATGACTAATCTGACTCAGGCGCAGGTTCGCGAGCGTATTGAGAAGCGCCTCGCCAGCCGCCATCGCAAGGAAAAGCTCTTTCGCGGATTGGGCATTGCCAGTATCGCCTTCGGGGTACTCGCAGTTGTAATTCTGTTCAGCGATATTATCAGCAAGGGTAGCGGTGCTTTTATGCAGACCGCTATCCAGCTGGAAATACACTACGACGCACAGGTACTTGACATCGACAAAGTCGATGATGAGAGCCTGGCCTGGGCCAACTTCTCCGGTGTGATTCGCCAAGCATTGCGCGAGCGCTTTCCCTCGGTGACCAGCCGTGGCGAAAAGCGCGAGCTATATACCCTGGTTTCTTCTGGCGCGCCTTTCACTCTGCGTGACCGCCTGGCTGATGACCCTGAGCTGCTTGGCAAGAGCGAGAAGGTTTGGTTCGCCGCTGATGACGATGTGGACACCTTTGTTAAGAGCCTCAAGGATTCCAAGGAGGGTTTTCGTGGTCGCACCTCTGAGCAGAAAGCCGGCTGGATTGAGCAACTGTTGGATAGTGGTGAGCTGAAAAAACGTTTCAATACCACCTTCTTTACCAATGGGGATTCCCGTGAGCCAGAGCAGGCTGGTATTCGGGCAGCGCTGATGGGGTCGCTATTTACTCTGCTGGTGACACTGGCGTTGTCCTTCCCTATCGGCGTAGCCGCCGCCATTTACCTGGAAGAATATGCACCGAAGAACCGCTGGACCGACCTAATTGAAGTGAATATTAATAACCTTGCTGCGGTACCTTCTATCGTATTTGGTTTGTTGGGGCTGGCGATTTTTATCAATTTCTTCGAGCTGCCTCGCTCGGCGCCGTTAGTCGGCGGTTTGGTGCTGACCCTGATGACACTGCCGACGATTATTATTTCCAGCCGTGCGGCATTAAAAGCGGTACCGCCTTCTATTCGTGAAGCGGCTATGGGGATGGGTGCCTCGCGTATGCAGGTGGTTTTCCACCATGTGTTGCCACTGGCAATGCCGGGTATGCTTACCGGTGCGATTATCGGCATGGCCCAGGCTCTGGGTGAAACAGCACCTCTGTTGATGATTGGTATGGTCGCCTTTATTGTCGATGTGCCCGCCGGGGTGACGGATCCAGCCACTGTGCTACCGGTACAGATCTTCCTGTGGGCCGACAGCCCTGAGCGCGCTTTTGTCGAGCGCACTTCGGCAGCAATTATGGTGCTGCTGAGCGTATTGATTGTAATGAATGCCAGCGCGGTATTACTGCGCAAGAAACTTGAGCGCCGCTGGTAACACAGCGCGGATTAACAGAAAGCGGGATTATTTATGAGTACCATGACCCTGGATGCCGCGGGGCGCACAGAGGCGGCGCAATCCGAACTGACTGGCGGGCAAATTGCAGCGAGCGCCGAAGTCCGGAAAACCGTGGGCAAGCCGTTCTGTGATACCGCCAAGTTGCGCATGCGCAATGTGAATGTATTTTACGGCGAGGCCCAGGCTATCCACTCCGTCAGCCTGGATATAGGCCGCAATCAAGTGGTGGCCATGATCGGCCCCTCCGGTTGTGGTAAGTCCACTTTCCTGCGCTGCCTCAACCGTATGAACGACACTATTGAAGGTTGTCGTGTTGAGGGAGAGTTGAGTCTGGATGGCGATCCTATTTACGGTCCCAAGGTGGATGTTGTGCCCTTGCGTGCTCGGGTGGGCATGGTATTCCAGAAGCCAAACCCTTTTCCAAAGTCCATCTATGAGAACGTGGCCTATGGTCCCAAGATCCATGGGATCGCCAGCCGCCGCGCCGATCTGGATGAAATTGTTGAGAGCAGCTTGCGCCGCGCCGGGCTATGGAATGAGGTAAAGGATCGCCTGGATAAGCCGGGTACCGGACTCTCCGGTGGCCAGCAGCAGCGCTTGTGTATTGCCCGGGCTATTGCGGTTAGCCCCGAAGTTATTCTGATGGATGAGCCCTGTTCGGCCCTGGACCCCATCGCCACCGCACGTATCGAAGAGCTGATTGATGAGCTGCGCGAGAACTACACTATCGCCATCGTTACACACTCAATGCAGCAGGCCGCTCGCGTCAGTCAGCGTACGGCCTACTTCCATCTGGGTCGACTTGTCGAAGTTAACGATACCGAAACCGTGTTCACCAACCCTGAGCACGAATTAACCGAAGCCTATATCACCGGCCGCTTCGGCTGAGTTGGCCACGCCCCGAGGGAACACTATGGAAATGCACTTCGATCAGCATATCTCCCGTCAGTTCAACGAGGACCTGGAAGGTATTAAGACCGAGATGTTGGAGATGGGCGGCATGGTTGCCCGTCAGGTCGCCGATGCTGTAGATGCCTTGTCCAATGCTGATAGTCAGCTGGCTGAGGAGGTTTTGCGTGTCGAAGAGGAGATCGACAAGAGCGAGATGGCACTCGACGAGCACGCGACTTTAATTATTGCTAAACGCCAGCCCGCCGCCTCGGATTTACGGATGGTGATGTCGGTAACTCGCATAGCTCGTGATCTGGAGCGCATCGGCGATGAGGCCTGCAAGGTTGCAAAAATGGCCATTGCCCTCACCGATGAAGGCACCTCACCCCGTGGTTATACTGAAATACGCCATATCGCCAATGCCGTGCGCAAGATGCTCAACGATGCCCTGGATGCCTACACCCGTTTTGATGTTGAGTCAGCCCTGCGCACGCTGGCGGAAGATGAGCAGGTGGATATGGATTACCGCACCGCGGTTCGCGAGTTAGTCACTTATATGATGGAAGACCCGCGTAGTATTTCGCGAGTGATCAACGTGCTTTGGGCGCTGCGTTCACTGGAGCGTATTGGCGACCATGCGAAGAATATTTGTGAGCAGGTAGTTTATTTGGTGGAAGGTGCGGATATTCGCCACGGCCATGAAAAAAATTTGCGGAAGTCTTGAACTTCCAGTCCGCTATAAAGGTCGCATTAAGCGGCCTTTTTTTATTGCAGGTTTTTCCAGCCTGGGCGTCCTGAGAGGAAGCGATGAAATATATTTTCGAAGTTCATATCAAAGAGGGATTCAGTGCTGAGGAATATGCTGAAGCCTGGGTACGAGCGTCCAGGTTAATTCAGCAATATCCCGGCGCGATGGGGACGGAACTTCACCGGAAAATTGATGATCCAAGAAAATTGCTTGCTGTTGCCACTTGGCATTGTAAGGAAGATAGGGATGCAATGCAGACGCAGCATTCTGTGGAGATCGATAAAATCATTCGCAGTGTTGCTCCCTTCGTCGAAATTCGTTCACTGGGTGAATTTGAAGACCCTCAATGGGTTGTTAATTTTGGCTTGGATTAATATTAGTGACTCCAAACTGAATGCAAGCTGAATAAAGCCAGTGGATAAGATAAAAATTAAAAAATATAAAATTATATTATTTTTTGTGATTTGTTTTTCTAGTTAATTATTACGCTGTATTACAAGCATTTTTATCTTTTTGTTCCAGTCAATTCAACCATCTGTTTTGTTCAACTTGCCGCAAAAAAATAGTTAACTGACTTTTTGTAATTTACTGTTGTTGCGAACTAAAAAACTTTTGTTACAATCCGCTGCCCAATTTGGATCCCAACGTTAACGAAGGATTTTGATATGAGATTCAAGCTCGCTGCTCTTCCCCTGATGCTTCTCGCGGCTACTACAACTGCCGAGGAGTACAATTCATTTACCAAAGCTAGTTACTCTGATATAGAGTCCGGCTCCGTTGATGCAGACCGTTTTGATTTTGGAACAACTTATTATTTTAGTGGTAAAGAAACTCTCGGCCCACTGAAAGAATTTGAATACATCAATAAGGTTAGTAACGTTTCTGCAGGATTTTCTCATTACAATATCGGAAGCTTTGACTCCGATACTTTCTCTGCAGGTGGTGAGTACTTTACATCCAGTGGCTTTGTTATTGGTGCAGGAATTATTGACCTTTGGGAAAGTAATGTAGATTATCAGTCAATTGGATATCTGTTTTCTCCCGATTTTTTGGTAACCCTGAATCATGTTGATGATGATAGCGACAATGAATTTTCATTAAATGCTCGTTACAATCATCAATTAAACTCTACCGATTATATCGGTTTTAATTTATTCGTTGATGAAGAGTTTGATACTCGCTCCTTGTCTTCCAAGTACTTCACTCACTTGGCTGGCGAACAATACCTAACCGCAGAGTTGACTTATACGAACTATGATGAAGGTGACGATTATTGGTCTTTAGGTACAGAGTACTTCTTTACTCAGCGTACCTCCATCGGTTTCTCATTCGATGAAAACGATGAGTATAAGCTGGGCATGAACCACTTCTTCAACCAAAATTTTGCTGTTGAAGCGGCTTATGTTTCCAATACTGATAGTGATTTTGACTACGATGTATACCAATTAGGGCTGACTGTGCAGCTATAATTTGGACTCATAAAAGGGCTATCTAAGATAGCCCTTTTATTTCTGGATTTATATTATTTTATCTATCCGCACTAACCCTTCTAGATTTTCGATCAACTGATAATATTCAAAATCCCTCTAAATGCTACCTTACTATCAACATGCATTATCCAGGTTAATATGAAGGTCTGCTACAAATTGCAATAAGAGTTTCGAGTAATTTATTAGTTGTATTAAGGCTCTAAATCCATAGATTTTTTGCATTCGATATTATTTTGTTGATAACAATCTTAAGTTTTAAGCTATTAAAATGAAGCTTGAATATTTCGTTATACTTGCTCAGTAATCTTATTGGCTTGCAGTATTTATCTATACCTTGAAAAGGTAATTGAATATTTTTCCCAGCTAGGGTTGCTGCATAATATTTATTTACTATCGATGGAAACTTATTTGAGTTCTAAGTGTAATTTAGCTCTTTTTGGCGCTCAAGAAAATTGATTTTATTTGATTATTGAATTTTTTACTTAAATTTGAATTTTTTCCTGGAGGAGGAGTCCTATTTGGCGCCATATATTTGAAAATAGCTAATAAGAAGGAGATTTAAATGAAACTTAGGGTTTCGGCTTTTTTACTGGTATTTTTCTCGGTTGTTGCTTCAGCTGAAGAGTACAAATCAATTACTACTGCAGGCTATTCTAATCTAGATTTTGACAGTGTAAGTGGTGATGATTTTTCTGTGGAAACAACCTATTATTTTTCTGGGAAGGATGCTCTTGGCCCGCTAAAAGAATTTGAATTTATCAATAAATCTAGCAATATATCAGCGGCATATTACCATCGAAATATTGAAGATTGGAACAATGATAACTTTGCTTTCGCTGGTGAGTATTTTGCTGAAAATGGTTTTTTAGTTAGCGCTAACTTAACAGATTTTACGGAAAATAGTTTCAATACTATAGCTTTGGGATACTTGTTTACTCCAAATTTTCTGATGAAGTTATATAATACTGAAGGCGACACTTATGTTGAGGCGCGCTACAATTATCAGCTAAATAGTACTGATTATATTGGGTTTGGATTCGTTGCTGATGAACTTTTTGATTGGCAGCTGTTTTCTTCTAAATATTTTGCAGGTTTAGGTGATAATAAATATTTAGCTGTAGATTTAAGCTACCTCAATAGAGATGGTGGAGATAATTATTGGAAAGTGGGCACGGATTACTACTTTACACAGAATACTTCATTTGGAATTGATTACGATAGAAATAATGATTACAAGTTAGGGTTTTCTCACTTTTTTAATCGTAATATAGCTGTGGACGCTTCTTATAGCACTATTTTAGAGAATGTTTTCAAGCATTCCAGTTTTGGAAATGATATCTATGCAAAGGCCTTGAATCCAGATGTGGATGTAAAGAAATTTGAACTAGGTGTGACTGTACAATTCTGAGTGAAAGAAAGTAAAAAGGGCTATATGAGATAGCCCTTTTTATAGATTTTATAGTGCCGGATATTTTAAATTACAATTAAACTATCCTCTATTTTTCAGCCCCTGCATTCTTGCCTGAGCTTTCGATGCAATTTCTCCTCCTGCTTGAGACGCAGTCTGGTAATGCTGAAAAGCAGTTTGTACATTGCCTTGCCTCTCATAGATTTCACCCAGATAGTAATGTGCGTAAGCTGTATCCAGGTAGCGAAGAGAGCGGTTTAGGTCTCTCTCAGCCGATGTATAGTCCTTAAGTTGTGCACTGACCATTCCACGTTTCAGCCAATGGGAAAATAGGGCTGGGTTTTTTTGTACAGCACGATCATAAGCTTTGTGGGCGCTGGCGTACTGTTTTTTTTGCGCAAGCAGGTCACCTTCCAGTGCGAAGAAAGCTGCTTCCTTGGGCTGTTGTTTTTGCGCTTTACGCACGAGGTTTAGGGCATTGTCATATTGCTTGTTACCTGCTGCCTTCAATGCCTCATCATAATTTTTGTAGGCATCGGCATCGCGTTTAAGCTGGCTAATCGCTTTTTGGTAGGCACCACGGTTGCTAATGCCCCCTTTTGCCAGTGATTTGCTGTGCTCAATATTTGCGTTGACACGGGATTGTGATGGGGGATGGCTGGCAAATAGTGCTTCCAGTCCGTTGGTCTGGCGCCCCTTGGAGAGCTCAACAAATTTACGCTGCAGGCGAACTGCTCCTTGGGGATCATAGCCGGCAGCAGCCATATATTTCATGCCGTATTCATCAGACTCCAGCTCATTGCCGCGACCATAGCGTGCGATATAGGCTGAGCCACCAAGCTGGCTGCCGGTAGAGATGAGGTCTGCATAGGTGGTGTCTTTTGTCGCTGCGCCCAGGACAGCAAGCCCTGCGCCCAGCACCTGTTGCTGGGACATGGCTGTAGCTGAATGCCGCGCAGCGGCGTGAACAATTTCGTGCCCTAACACAGCGGCCAACTCAGCTTCATCATCCAGCAGCACCAGCAAGCCACGGTTAATGGCGATTTTACCGCCGGGTAGGGCCCAGGCATTGGGCACGGAATTGTTGAGCACGACGAACTCATAGGGCAGTTGGGGCTGGTCCGAAACTCTAGCCAGTTTTTGTCCCACCCTGTTCACATAGTCCTGCAAGCTGGGGTCTATGGTGTATTGCCCACCTTGTTGCTGCTGGTTTTTAGGGTACTGTTGCTGCCCCAGGCTCAGTTCCTGCTGGGTTGAGATCAGGGAGAATTGTTGTTCTCCGGTTACAGGGTTGACAACGCAACCACTGAGAATTGAGGTTGTTACAAATGCCGCAGTCGCGAAGAAAGTCTGGTTGCGCGAGATCATTGCCTGCCTCCCTGTATAATGCTGAGTATTTAGCGATCACCCATTGTACACAGTCCGGGAAGAGAGGTTATGACAGCACTACAGGTAATCGAGTTGTTTGCGGGCACGAACCCTGATGGCGAGCCGGTGGTAGAACGCCTGCAGGTGCGTATTAATGAAGACAGTAGCTGTCAGCTGGTACGTTCCCCCGCTTTTATAAAGGGCATCGCCAGCGGCGATAGTATCAAGGTAGATAAAGATACCCAGCAGTTTGAGCTGGTAAAACGCTCTGGTAATTTGTCAATCCGAGTATTTTGTCGCGGTGATAGCGCAGAGCTTTCGGATAAATTAACCCCCCAATTGGAAAAACTTGGAGGCGAATTGGATCTGGAAGTTCCGCGTATGCTGGTATACAGCATTCATGTCAGCTGCGGGTTCGAAAAAATTGAAAAGATCCTGAATAGTGTCTGCGATGGGGCCAACAGTGTCTGGTATTACGGCAACGTGTATGATCCCAAGGATGGCCAGACCCCCTTGAATTGGTGGCAGGATATTCTAAAGCCAGAATAGTCACGGCCGGGGTAAATCAAGGGTAGTAGCAATATTTACTGCCGCATTATGCTAAGAGAGCCGGGCAAAATTTCAGGTATGCCCTAGATTCGCAATTGGTTTGGAACGTCGCTAACAGCGATGGTTAGGCAGAGGAAAGTAAGGTATCCGATGTTAATAGTGATTTCTCCCGCGAAAACGCTGGATTATGAGAGTGAAATTCCCGAATTGGAAACCACCCAGCCGGAGTTTCTCAAGGAGTCTGCAGCATTGATCAAAGAGCTGCGCAAACTCAGCCCGCAGCAGATTTCCAGCCTGATGAAAATTTCCGATAAGCTGGGCATCCTGAATTACGATCGGTTCCAATCCTGGAAGCGGCCTTTTACTGCTACGAATGCACGAGCGGCGCTGCTCGCTTTTAAAGGCGATGTTTATACCGGTCTTGATGCAGAGTCTATGGGCAAGCGCGATTTCAGCTATGCGCAAAAACATCTGCGTATGTTGTCGGGGCTCTACGGTATCCTGCGCCCACTGGACTTGATGCAGCCTTACCGTTTGGAGATGGGCACCAAGTTTGAGAATTCCCGTGGTAAGAACCTGTATGAATTTTGGGGAGAGAAAACCACCGGGGCTCTCAATGAGCAGTTGCATAGCCTCAGGAGCCGTGAGTTAGTTAACTTGGCCTCAAATGAGTACTTCAAGTCGATCAGGCCCAGGGCGCTCGATGCCGAAGTGATTACCCCACACTTCAAGGACCTGAAAAATGGCCAGTACAAAATGATCAGTTTCTTCGCTAAGAAGGCGCGGGGCATGATGAGTCGTTGGGCTATCGACCAGCGGGTAAAAAAGGCAGAAGAGCTGAAGGGCTTTGATGTCGGGGGGTATGAATACAGCCCTGAAATGTCCAGTGAACACGATTGGGTATTTACCCGGGACGAAGCGCAATGAGCGAGCAGGCCCTACCGGATGCTCCCTCCTGCGCGCGTAACCGTGATCCCATCCTTAAACAATTACGACGCCTGCTGGCTGATAGCCGGCAAGTGCTGGAAGTTGGAAGTGGTACCGGGCAGCATGCGGTCTACTTTGCTCCTCAGTTGCCCCAATTAACCTGGCAGACTTCTGAACGTGCGGAGATGTTACCGGGAGTTTGCGCCTGGTTGGAGAAGCAGCCCGCGCAAAACCTGCTAAAGCCTCTTGCCCTGGATGTCGATAGCGACTGGCCAGAGCTCAGTGCAGACGTGGTCTTTACCGCCAATACCCTGCATATCATGTCGAGAGAATCGGTAGAGCGCTTTTTCCACAAGCTCCCCTCGGTCTTGGAGTCCGGTGGTCAGCTGGTTGTCTACGGTCCTGTGAAAATTGATGGGGCTTTTATCGGGCCAAGCAATGCCGATTTTGATCTCTGGCTCAAGGAGCGCAACCCAGCCAGTGGTATCCGTGACCTGGAATGGTTGGATCAGCTCGCTGCAGATGCGGATATGCGGCGCGAAGAGCTAAGTTTCCTGCCAGCCAATAATCAACTGGTTGTCTGGCGTAAAAACGATAATAAGGAGTAAGTATGCCTGCGTGGTTTGAAGTAACGGTAATTGTGGCCTTTGCAATTGGCGCTGTGTATTTTTTTGCCAAGTATCGTGAGACTGCTGCTGCCCTGCACGAAAGTGAGCGTATGAAGACGCGCCTTTCTAATGACCTGAACCGCTATAAGGATGTGCCTCGCCTGCGCGCCTTGCGCGATGCTTTACTGGGCTCCCGGCCCCTGCCTACGGACGATGAGGGCAATGAGCACCTGTTGCTGCGTGATGGGGATTTGCAATTGCACCACCTGATCCTGAGCAGGGAGAGTACACCGGTTAATGATGAGGACGAGAGCACCTATACAAAAAATGGTGAAAAGGTAAGGCTGGAGGAGTTTGATTAACCCCGGCTTTATCTGGGTAAGGAGTGGGGCGGTGTTTAAGCGCCCACTGTCACCTTAGGACCTTGCTCTACTTTGCTAACCACTTTTTTGACAGGGAAGTGCAAAGTGAAAGTGCTGCCTTGTGTGGGAGTACTTTCAACACTCATTTCACCGCCGTGGCGTATCAGAACGTGCTTCACGATAGCCAGTCCCAGGCCTGTGCCGCCGCTGTCTCGCGAGCGACCGGGGTCGACCCGATAAAAGCGTTCAGTAAGGCGCGGGATATGTAAAGGGTCAATACCTATGCCTCGGTCCTCCACACTGAAGTGACCGCCCCGGTTGTCCTGCCACCAGCGAAGCTTGATGGCCCCTTCATCAGGGCTGTACTTCACCGCATTCAGCACCAAGTTGGCAAAGGCGCTGTGTAGCTCGCTAGCATCACCGCGAATGCAGCTGGGGATTTCGTTTTCCACCTCTATCTGGTGGCGACCACCACTAAAGCTGCGTGCTTCCCGCGCTACTCGCTCCATCAGTTCTTGCACATCTATCAGCATGTCGCCGCCAGTGCGCTCAGAGGTCTCCAGGCGTGCCAGAAGCAACAGGTCGTTGACCAGTGTGGTCATGCGTGCGGCCTGCTCCTCCATCTGTGCCAGTGGACGCTGCCATGCGGGTGGTGCCATATCACTGCCTTGCAGGGTTTCCAGGTAGCCGGCAATGACTGTCAGTGGGGTGCGTAGTTCGTGGGAGACATTGGCAACAAAATCGCGGCGCATCTGCTCCAGGTTGTGCAAGCGGGTGATATCGCGAACGATAACCAGTGCCTCATCTTTTCCATAGCGGGTAACCTCCAGCTGCAGGTGCAGTGCTTCATTGCCTGGGGCGGGAAGGGTCAGAGGCTCGCGCGAGTCGGTATCCTCGCTGTGCATGTAGCTGACAAAGTTGGGGTCACGGACAAAATTGACCAGGGATTGTCCGCTGTCACTGGCCTGCAGGCCGAGTAGCTCACCGGCAGCGGGATTCCACCAAGCCAAATGGTCGCCATTCTCGAGAGCAACTATGCCCTCACGCAGAGCGCTGGTACTGTCCTGTACCCGCCGCAACATAGCGTGCAGCTTTTGTTTCTCGCGGCGATGACGGCGTTGCATACGATAGAAGTCATCGTAGATTTCGCCCCAGATACCGAAAGAGGTGGGAGCGGGTCCGCGCCGGCCATTGGCCAGCCAGCGGTTGAAGCGCTGTTGTTGCCACAATACAGATAGAAGGTAGGCGGCCAGGCCCGCAATTAGGGCGAGCGACCAGTTGCCTGAGGTGAAACCGAGAATGGTGCAGCCCAGAGCGATAATTACAAAACGCGAAAACTCGCCAATACTGCGATCCAACATAGCGTTGCCGTGTTACCTGACGGACGCGAAAGGGCTCTGCCTGGCAGCCCTTCACGGTCAATACATCTTGGAAACCCATAGTTCTGAAGTGTGACCATTGGTTCCCGTGGAAGTCAGTGCCGATCTGTGGGGATTGTCACACTTTTTCGACAGTTTGCACAGAAAATCGATAGCCTGTTCCGCGTACTGTCTGGATATATCGGTCATGACCATCCACTGTCAGGGCTTTGCGCAGGCGACGGATATGCACGTCCACAGTGCGCTCTTCCACATATACGTTGCCGCCCCAGACATGGTCCAGCAATTGGGTACGTGTGTAGGCTCGCTCTTGGTGCGATAGGAAAAAGGTCAGCAGGCGAAATTCGGTGGGGCCCATATCTACAGGCTGCCCCTTGATAGTCACCCTGTGACTGAGAGGGTCCAGCACCAGGTTGCCGGCACTCAATGGGTCTTCCGGTGTGGCCGGGCCTGCGCGCCGCAACACAGCCTTGAGGCGTGCAACCAGTTCGCGGGGGGAGAAGGGCTTAGTGATATAGTCGTCGGCGCCTGTCTCTAACCCCTTGATTTTATTATCTTCTTCGCCTTTTGCCGTGAGCATGATGATGGGCACTGAAGCGGTCAGTTCATCGCGCTTGAGGCGCCTGGCCAGCTCGACACCGGAGACATCCGGCAGCATCCAGTCGAGCAGGATCAGGTCCGGCTTTTCATCGATAATCAGGGCGTGGGCCTCCTGGGCGTTCTCGGCTTCGAGGCAGCGGTAATCTGCCATCTCCAGCGCTATCCGCAGCATGTCGCGTACTGCGGCCTCGTCATCGACAATCAGAATCGTTTTACTGTGCATTTGCCTGCCATTCCCGCTCAGCTTCCAGGTTTTCCCGGTTATGGCTGGGGATTAAACGAGATTAATATGACAAATATATGACGGCTGCTGTCCGGTTCCCAGTCAGCAGTTAATTAAACAGATAATGCAGAAAAATTCCGGTAAATAACGCCAACCCTACCCAATTGTTGTTGAGAAACGCACGAAAACAGGCTTCTCTCCCCCGTTCGCGAACCAGCCATTGCTGGTAGGCAAACAATGAGGCCACAACGATAAGGGAAACGTAGTAAATGCCCCCGAGGCTAAAGCGTTGGCCGATGAGCAGCAGTGCCATCAATACCAGTAGCTGCAGGGCGGCAGTCATGACTTTGTCCATCTCTCCAAAAAGGATTGCTGTGGATTTAACCCCAATCTTCAGATCGTCATCCCGGTCCACCATGGCGTAGAAAGTGTCGTAACACAGGGTCCACAGCAAGTTGGCAACATAGAGGAGCCAGACTTGTGGTGGGACTTTGCCAGTTACTGCGGCGAAGGCCATGGGAATGCCCATGCTGAAGGCAGCACCCAGTACCACTTGGGGCAGATGGGTGTGACGCTTGGCAAAGGGATAGCAGAAAGCTAGTGCCAGAGCGGGTAAGGAAAGAAGAATAGTCAGTTGGTTGGTTGTCAGTACCAGCGCGAAGGCCAACAGGCTGAGTCCGGCAAAAAGTCCAAGTGCTTCTTTTGGAGTGATACTGCCAGTAGCCAGGGGGCGCTCAGCAGTGCGCTTTACTTTGCCGTCGATCTCACGATCAGCAAAATCGTTTACTGCACAACCGGCTGCGCGCATCAGGATCACTCCAAGTGTGAATACGGAGAACAGGTGCAGTCCCGGCCAGCCATCCGCAGCCAGCCATAGTGCTGCCCAAGTGGGCCATAACAGCAACAGAGAGCCGATGGGTTTATCCATGCGAGCCAGCTGCCAGTAGGGCATGATTGCGGGCCAGCGGGTGGCAATCTGTTGGCTGATCACGGTGGACTCTCCCAGTATCTAGTTAGTGACTGCGGCGGCTAAAGGTGAGGTCTCTGGCTGGAAACTTGAGAGAAATGTCTCTGCTACCAGCAGGGGCTTGTCCCGAAGCCAGAAAGTAGAGCGGCGACCCCAGGCGTTCTTATTCTCATTGCACAAGGTCTCCAGCTGGAAGTTCGGATTTCGCTGCAGGCGATTAAATTGAATATCACCACGGCGGATACCTGGCTCGCTGAAAAGTAACTCTCCTAATGGGCGGTCGTCCAGGCTGCGCAAATTGCGGGACTTGCCTTGTAGGCTGCGCATCGGCAATACGCTGCGGGCGTATACCCAGGGCTGGCCGCAGCCATACAGTAAAACCTCCCGCACCAGGGCGCGACTGTGCGCACGCAGTTTTAGTGCGCGACACTCCTCAGCAAGGGGTGTTTGCCAGCCCTGGAAGAGGACCTGTACACGAAAATCCTCGCCGCTCTGCTGCTTCAAAGCCGCCGTCAGCGAGCCCGAATATTCCAGCCAGGGCAACAGTGACTCGGGAGGCTCTGGGAGTGTTGGCTCTAGGGGCTGCCCACGCCAATCGCCGGTGGGTACAAATGGGGATTGGTGCAACGATAACTCCGCAGTCTGGAAAAATGGCATTGTACCTCGCCTGTTGGCGGCTGGCCTCACCCTGTTGCATTTTTGCTCCCTGAGTCGCCAGTGGATATAGTGCCCTCTTTGACGAAAACAACGAATCTATAACGAATCCATAAAGAGAAGCTTGTTATGGGGCTTACGACCAAAATTCTTGTGGGGATGATTGCGGGCATTCTTCTGGGGTGCCTGTTCAATTTCCTGAATATGAGCCAGCTGCTCGGCGAGGGTGTTACCAGCGCCATTAACCTTTACCTGACCGAGGGTCTTTTTGACATCATCGGCCGTATATTTATTGCCTCACTGAAGCTGATGGTGGTGCCGCTGGTGCTGGTTTCCCTGATTAGTGGTGCCTGTGCATTATCGGAAGGCAGCCGAATTGGCCCATTGGCGGGTAAAACTGTTCTGCTCTATATGCTGACCACAGCCATCGCTATTACTCTGGCCCTTTGTTTGGCACTGATATTCCAGCCTGGGGTCGGTGTGAGTGAAACCGCGGCAGAGGCCACCGCGGCTTATCAGCCAAAGGAATCCCCACCCCTTTCCGAAGTGCTGGTAAATATTTTCCCCACTAACCCTGTAGCCGCAATGGCTGAAGGTAATATGCTGCAGATTATTGTGTTCGCCCTGCTGATGGGCTATGCGATTTCCCGCTGTGGCGAGCCGGGCCAGCGCATCGCTGCTTTCTTTAATGATATGAATGCTGTCGTATTGCGCATGGTGGGTGTGCTGATGGTGTTTGCCCCCTATGGAGTTTTTGCCCTTTTGGCAAAAACTTTTGCTGACTTGGGGTTTGGAGGGCTCTTGCAGTTAGGCAAGTACTTCCTGGTTGTACTAGGTGCCCTGCTGCTACATGCCTTGGGGACTTACTCGCTGCTTTTGAAGATGTTGAGTGGCCTCAATCCGTTGGAGTTACTCAAGAAAATGTGGTCCACCATGGTCTTCGCTTTCAGTACTGCCTCCTCCGCAGCCACTATTCCTGTGACCCTATCTACAGTGGAGAAACGCCTGGGCGTAGATAACAAGGTTGCCGCTTTCACTATTCCCTTGGGTGCCACTATCAATATGGACGGCACTGCGATTATGCAGGGGGTGGCTACGGTCTTTATTGCCCAGTTCTTCGGTGTGGAGATTGGCCTGACCGGTTATCTTACAGTGATTCTTACTGCCACCCTGGCCTCTATTGGCACTGCCGGTGTACCCGGTGTGGGTCTGATTATGCTCGGTATGGTGCTGCAGCAGGTGGGTCTGCCGCTAGAAGGCATTGCTATTGTGATCGGTGTCGATCGTCTGCTGGATATGGTGCGTACTGCGGTGAATATTACCGGTGATGCGGTGGTAAGTAGTGTGGTGGCGAAGAGCGAAGGGGCTCTCGATGAAGAGACTTACTACGATGCCAACTACAAGAGTGTAAGCATCAACGATAATCAAAATACTGTTGGCGCCCACTGAGGCGCCTTTCATCAAGCCTCGGCAAAACGGGGCTTGTTTTGCAGCCAGCGTTTTATCAGCTGGCATCGCATTTCCTGATTTAGCGTTGGGGATGCAGCGATCCTCTGCACCTGGGGTAACAGTTCTGCATCTCTCTGCAAATCGGCGATGCGGTGCTGGATTTCACCGGTCTGGCGTGTGCCGAGAATCTCCCCGGGGCCACGCAGTCGCAGGTCTTCCTCCGCAATAGCAAAGCCATCGCTATGTTGACGCAGTGCCTGTAGGCGTGCACGCCCATTTTGCGATAAAGGAGTACCGTAGAGCAGCACACAATGACTGGCGATGGAGCCGCGTCCCACGCGACCGCGCAGCTGGTGCAGCTGGGCCAGACCGAGCCGCTCAGGGTTTTCGATAATCATAAGGCTGGCATTGGGCACATCCACCCCCACCTCAATCACAGTGGTCGCTACCAGCAGGTCCACTTCACCCGCCTTAAAAGCGCTCATCACCTGCTCTTTTTGCTCTGGCTTGAGACGACCGTGCACCAGGGCCACGCGTACGCCATCCAGCGTTTCCGCCAGCTCCTGTGCAGTGGACTCTGCTGCCTGAGCTTGCAGGCTCTCGGACTCTTCAATCAGGGTGCAGACCCAGTAGGCCTGACGGCCTTCGGCAATGGCGCTGTGCACGCGCTCCATTACCTGGTCTCGGCGATCATTGGAAATAGCTACCGTGTTTATGGGTTGCCGCCCCGGCGGCAATTCATCAATGACGGAACAATCCAAGTCGGCAAAGGCCGACATAGCCAAGGTGCGAGGAATTGGAGTCGCAGTCATGATCAATTGGTGCGGTTGCAGCCGGCCAGTGGCACCGCTGGCTGCGCCCTTTTCACGAAGCTCCAAGCGCTGGCGTACGCCGAAGCGGTGCTGCTCATCGATAATAACCAGAACCAGGTTGTGGAAAACCACTTCCGCTTGGAAAAGTGCATGAGTTCCCACCACCAGTTGGGCATCACCACTGGCTACTTTAGCCAGCTGCTCGCGTCGCTCAGCGGCTTTCAGGCTGCCGGTGAGCTGGGCAACTTGTACGCCGAGAGGGTCGAGCCAGTTGCAGAAGTTAATCCTGTGCTGTTCCGCGAGGATTTCAGTGGGTGCCATTACGGCCACCTGGGCGCCGACGCCTATGCCCTTTAGTGCTGCCATGGCCGCCACCAGAGTCTTGCCTGCACCGACATCCCCCTGCAGCAGGCGCATCATAGGGGCGTCCCGGGCGAGATCCTCGGCGATTTCCCCGCATACCCGCTGCTGTGCGCCGGTGAGTGAAAATGGTAAACGCGAGAGAAAATCCCTCTCCAGGGACTCATTTACAGATAGCGGCGGAGCTGCAACTCTGGTGCTATTACGCCGCAGCTCCAACAGGCTTAAGTGATGAGCGAGTAATTCCTCCAACGCCAAGCGTTGCTGTGCAGGGTGTATACCAGCGCCGAGCTGCTCCAGCTGGGTACCAGCAGGAGGTGAATGCAGGTAAATCAGGGCATCCCTCAAAGGGTAACGCAGTGCCTTGGGTAATAACTCTGTGGGGAGTAACTCGGTGACGGCCCCACTTCTCAAGAGCATCACGGCTTGCTGCATCAGCCCGCGCATGCGTCCCTGGCTAACACCCTCGGTCAATGGATAAACCGGGGTGAGGGTTTCTTCTGTGGCAGAATTCTCGCTGCCAACAACCTCGGTTTCCGGGTGGTAGAGTTCTAGCCCAGCAGCGCCGCGACGGGCCTCGCCGAAGCAGCGCAGGCGTACGCCGCGGGCAAAGCGGTTTTTCTGTGCTGCAGAAAAATGGAAAAAGCGCAGGGTGATACTGCCACTCATATCCTGCAATTTCACAACCAGGCTGCGCCGCCGGCCGAAGACGATATCAGCTGCTGTTACCTCACCTTCGATGACTGCATCCATACCAGCGGTGAGCCCCGCAACCGGCACTATGCGGGTGCGGTCCTGATAGCGCAGTGGCAGGTGGAACAGTAGGTCCTGCAAGGAGTAAATATGCAGTTTGGCCAGCACCTGGGCAAACTTATCCCCTACCCCCTTGAGAGCGGTAATAGGTTGTTCTGAGAGGCTGGTTAGGGTTCGATCAGGTGACACTGGCTGATAGCCTCTCGCAGGATATCAATGGCGCGGTGGCGTGGGAAGCTGGCGCGCCAGGCCAGGGCGACGGTGCGACGAGGCCCCGGTGCAACAAATGGGCGGGTCTCCAGCAGGCCGCTCGCATATTGTGAAGCTGTAGCTGCAGACAGGGGCAGTACCGTGATGCCCAGCCCCGAAGCCACCATATGGCGCAAGGTTTCCAATGAGCTTCCATCGGCGGCGGTGCGGATGCCGCCACCGTTATCTTTTTCCATGGTCAACTGGAGGTGTGGGCAGGCCTCTAGTACCTGATCGCGGAAACAGTGTCCCTCACCTAGTAAAAGTACATTGTCATCAGTCAATTGTTCCGGGTCGATAGTCTCAAACTGGGTGAGAGGGTGACCGGATGGCATCAGCACCACAAAAGGTTCATCGTAGAGGGGCTGTGTCACGACATCAGGCTCGGTAAACGGCAGCGCGATAATAATTGCGTCGAGTTCGCCTTTGCGTAAACGCTGGCGCAGAGTGGCAGTATACCCCTCCTCCACATACAGAGGCATATCTGGGGCCAGGTGTTGCAACTGGGGAATGAAGTGTGGGAACAAGTAGGGGCCAATGGTAAAGATTGCTCCGACAGAGAGAGGGCTGGAAAGCTGGTCCTTACCGGCGCTGGCGATATCTTTGATTGCCGCAGACTGTTCGAGCACAAGTTGGGCCTGGGCGACAATTCGCTCTCCTAGTGGTGTCGCCTGTACCCGGGTCTTGGAGCGCTCAAACAGCGCAACACCCAATTCCTTTTCCAGTTTTTTCACTGCAATGGACAGGGTCGGCTGGCTCACGAAACAGCGCTCGGCGGCACGGCCGAAATGCTGTTCCTGGGCGAGGGTGACTATATAACGCAATTCATTGAGGGTCATGGTAAAGACAATTAAATGGTCTCAGGTGATAGCTATTATTCATAAATAATAGCTGCTCGCCAATACTGTGTCTCACCCTGCCCCTAGCCTTCTGCCTGGAGACTGAAAGTTGGAAAAATTTACCAATTGTGGACGTCGATAGGGGATTGAGGCGCAAAATTTTGCTATATCTTATGGGGGCATACCGAACGGAGAAACGTCATGGGAGTTCTATCCTGGATCATTCTCGGACTTATTGCCGGCGCATTGGCCAAGTGGATCATGCCAGGCAAAGACCCTGGAGGCTGGATAGTGACTATGGTCATCGGCATTATCGGTGCGTTTATCGGAGGCTGGCTCGGTGCCTTAATTGGTTTCGGCGGACCCGTGACCGGTTTCGGATTTGGCGACATAATAACAGCGACCATTGGTGCGATAATCTTTCTCGCTGTATACCGTTTACTCAAGCGGCGCGGTAACTAGTTCAAAACCAGAGCGGCAGTTTGATTTGTGGGGCATAAGCTGCCCCGCTTCGGTATCCATGGATGGTGGTATCGCAATCGTTTGCGGGTTAATTTTGGAGGACCCGGAGTGATCGGGTGAGAAGGATCTGTGTTGCAGAGGATCTTATGTTTCTCCAACAGGACTCAACAGCATAAAAATTAAGGGAATATGACGGTTGGTGCGGCACTTGGCACCCTCCGCCGAGAACTATATGACACAACAAGAAAAGCTTTGGATCCTTGGGTGTGGTGACCTTGGGGCGCGCCTCGCGCTGAATATCGACCGGAAGAAATACAGCGTTTTCGGAATGCGTCGTAACCCACTGGTGGCTTTGGCGAGTAAGCGCCGCGCCGATGTTGTTAACTGGCGCAGGGGAGATGCGACAAAGGCCGGTGACATTGAGCGCCTGCTGGCAGATGGTGCCGATATCATACTCGCCACATTTACCCCCGACGAACACACACCTAATGGATACCAGCGTGCTTATGTAGAGACTGCTCGGGCTCTCGCCGAGGCGATCCCGCACCTGCCTAAACCTCCGCGCCTGGTGCTTTGGGTATCTTCCACCCGTGTTTACGGTCAGAGCGGCGATGATTTTATCGATGAACAGACTCCCCCTGTCCCCAGTGGTTTTCAGGGAGAGGCTCTGCTGGCTGCGGAGGATATCATCCGCTCGGCGATGCCCGGCACTTGCATAGTGCGTTTTGCCGGTATCTATGGGCCGGGCCGTGACCGCCTGCTTTCCCAGGTACGTGCCGGACGCTGTGCCCCTCCGCAACCTCCACAGTACAGCAATCGCATTCATGTGGATGACTGCATTGGCTTTTTATTGCATCTAATTGAGAGACATAAACAGGGCTGGTCCCCAGAAAACTTATATATTGGTGCCGATAGCAAGCCGGTGCCCATGTATGAGTTGCAGCAGTGGCTGGTGAAGGCGATGGGCTATACCAGTGCCCATTTGCGCGAGATAGTGCAAACCAGTGAGCGTCGATCTAAGAAGCTCAGTAATCAGCGAATGCTGGCCAGCGGCTACGAGCTGAAGTATCCGGATTATAAAGTGGGCTATAGCGCCCTTCTTGAAGCGGAAGGGTAGAGATGAGCCGGGCGATTGGCCCGGCTTTATTTTGCATTGTAGAAAATCAGGGCACCATTACGCCTTCGGCTTCAAACTGGGCCCCCAGTGGGAGCTCTTTGACGACTACAGTGGCCCGTGCTGGATAAGGCTCCTGGAAAAATTCAGCCATGATTTCATTGACCGCAGCAAAATTACCGCTGTCGGTGATGAACAAGTTCAGCTTCACAATATGATTGAGTGAGCCATCTGCCGCTTCACACACGGCACTCAGGTTGCGAAATACCTGGCGTGCTTCATCGGCGAAGCTGCCTGAAACCATCTGCTGATTTTTTGGGTCCAGCCCTATCTGCCCGGATAGGTAAACCGTGTTGTTAACCTTTACCGCTTGTGAATAGGTACCAGCTGCAGCCGGAGCCTTGTCAGTTTTGATAATTGCGCGGTTGGGCATGCGGGGCACTCCATTACTTATTGGTATTTACGGAAAGCGGCTAAATATAACGTGCTTTGATGGCAAATGTCAGCGTTACTGACAGCCATAATTGCATTGCTAAGTAGCAGTAAATAATGAGCTGATAAGCGCCTTAGGGGCGGGAGATACGGATTACTGATGGCAGGTTGCGCAGTCGTTTCATCACCCTTGCCAGATGCACCCGCCCACTCACTTCCAGCGTCAGGGAGATCACGCTATTGTGCGCATCTTTTTCATCCACATTGATTTGTTCAATGCTGGCCCCCTCCTCGGTAATGCGGGTGGCTAGACGCGCAATAATACCTCGCTCCGATTCAACCTCCACGCGAACATCACCGAGGAATTCTCCAGTTACGTCGGGAGACCAGTTCACCAGCATCAGGTTTTCTGGGTGTTCACGGAACTCACTGGTGTTGCGGCAGGTATCGCGGTGTACCACAACGCCTTTTCCGGAGCTGATATGACCCAGGATGGTATCCCCGGGAATCGGGCGACAGCAGCGTGCAAAACTGATCATCATGCCCTCCTGGGCATCGATCGTCAGTGGTGAAGAAATATTGCCGGTTTCCGCCTCTTCACTGTGGGCTGGTGCCAGTAGCTTTGCGGCGGAGAAGGCGACCTTATTGCCCAGGCCTATCTCTTCGAGCAACTTGTCCAGTGTCGCGCACTTGGCTTCCTGTAGGCCCCTTTCCAATTGTTCCGGAGTGAGTTCCTCCAGGCGCGTGTCGAATTTTCCCAGAGCCTTTTCCAGCAGGCGTCGTCCCAGGGCAATAGAGTCGTGGTGACGCTGGTGCTTTAGGAAGTGCCGAATTGCACTGCGCGCCTTGGCAGTGACGACAAAATTGAGCCAGTTGGGATTTGGTTGGGCACTTTTACGGGTGAGGATTTCC
Source organism: Microbulbifer variabilis (assembly GCF_052468405.1). Lineage (NCBI taxonomy): Bacteria > Pseudomonadati > Pseudomonadota > Gammaproteobacteria > Cellvibrionales > Microbulbiferaceae > Microbulbifer > Microbulbifer variabilis. Next base: position 4,146,546 of record NZ_CP174343.1, on the reverse strand, counting down.
ACTCTCTGACCACTTTCGAGGGGTTGCGATAGCGGTGCCAGGCGCTGATTAATACGCACCGCTACACAGGAGTTGCCGATATCCGTATGCACCGAGTAGGCGAAATCCACGGCAGTGGCACCGGCTGGCAGGTCGACAATCTGACCTTTGGGGGTGAATACGTACACCTCATCGGGGAACAGATCGATTTTAACGTTTTCAATAAACTCCAACGAGTCACCAGCGCGTTGCTGCATTTCCAGCAGGCCCTGTACCCAGCGGCGCGCGCGCACTTGGCTGGTGCCGCCGGTATTAATCACTTCATCGCCGGAAGCTTTGTACAACCAGTGGGCAGCAATGCCACTATTGGCCATCTCATCCATTTCCTTGGTACGAACCTGTACCTCGATTGGTACCCCATGCATGCCGAGCAAAACGGTGTGCAGTGATTGGTAGCCATTGGATTTGGGGATGGCGACGTAGTCTTTAAATTCGGAAATGACCGGCTTATACAGGCTGTGCATCACACCTAAAACCCGGTAACAGGTATCCACGCTGTCCACGATAATGCGGAAGGCGTAGACATCCATGATTTCCTTAAATGACTTCTTCTTGGCGCGCATCTTCTGATAGATGCTGTATAGATGTTTCTCGCGGCCAATGACCAGAGAGCTGATCCCCTCTCGCTGCAGGCGCAACTCGATAGCATTCTGGATTTGTTCTAACAGCTCCTTGCGATTGCCGCGCGCGGCTACAAGGGCGGCGCGTAACCGGCTGGCGCGCAGTGGATAGATTGCGAAGAAGGCGCGGTCCTCAAACTCGATACGCACATCATTCATGCCCAGGCGATGGGCGATAGGGGCGTAGATTTCGAGGGTCTCCCGGGCGATGCGTGCGCGTTTTTGCGGTTTTAGCGCGCCCAGCGTACGCATGTTATGCAGTCGGTCAGCGAGTTTGACCAGGATTACGCGGATATCACGCGCCATGGCCAGGGCCATCTTCTGGAAGTTCTCTGCCTGCTTTTCTGCCGCACTGTCAGTTTCAAACTGGGTCAGTTTGGAGACGCCGTCGACAATATCGGCCACCTCGCTGCCAAACTGCTCAGCCAGAGCTGCCTTTGGAATCCCGGTATCCTCAATCACGTCGTGCAGCATGGCCGCGGCCAGGCTCTCGTGATCCATATGCATGCCCGCAAGGATGGTAGCCACCGCCAGTGGGTGAGTTACATAGGGCTCGCCGGAGCGACGCTGCTGGCCGTCGTGGGCCTGCTCCGCATAGAAGTAGGCGCGACGGACTATCTGGATCTGATCGGGGGGCAGGTATGAAGAGAGGCGGTGGGCCAGACTATCGATGGTGTGCAATGCCGCGCGCGCCTCTCGTATAACTCATAGACTTCCAGTTCGAACAGGCCAGGGTCAGATTTCCTGGTCTGATAGGTAGGCCGGGGCCACCATGGGGGCCGGGGCTTCTTCGCGATCCGGCTGGTCGAGGATGCTGGCATCTACCAGGCCTTCCTCGATCTCCCGCAGGGCGATTACTGTGGGTTTATCATTCTCTTCTGGAACCATGGGATCCTGGCCGCCAGTAGCAATCTGGCGGGCGCGCTTGCTGCCCACGATAACGAGTTCGAAGCGGTTGTCGACGTGCTCGAGGCAATCTTCAACTGTGATACGTGCCATAAACTTTCGGTTCCATTCACTGTGCCCATAAGGGCAAATTCTGTTCGGGAGGACCGGTTATTTTACCGGACCGCGGAGTGTACGCAATTCGATCAATCGGCTCAATGGCGCAGCAATGCCTTTAATAGCTCGCCATGGCGCAGCTGTTGTTGCCCGAGGCGCTGGCGCTGGGCTGTGATAATGCAACTTAGCTCCATCAGGGCCTGGTCGAAATTATCGTTAATCACCAGGTAATCTGCTTCGACATAATGTGTCATCTCATCGATGGCCAGGTCCATGCGCCGTTCTATAACAGCCTGGTCATCCTGGCCGCGCCCGGTGAGGCGCTGGCGCAATGCCTCCTGAGAGGGAGGCAGAATAAATATGCCCACCGTATCTGGAAGCAGACGCCGTACCTGGGCGGCCCCCTGCCAGTCGATCTCCAGGATCACATCGCGGCCACTGTTGAGAACTTCTTCAATACTGCCTTTGGCTGTGCCGTAGTAGTTGTCTCCATATACCTGGGCGTGCTCGAGGAAGGCATTTTCTTCGAGCATTGCCAGAAACTCTTTGCGCTCGATAAAGTGGTAGTCGACACCGTTGACCTCACCGGGGCGCATGGCACGGGTGGTATGGGAAATGGAGACGGTGACTTGGGTGTCGTTGTCCACCAGCGCCTTTACCAGACTGGTCTTCCCCGCACCCGAGGGTGCAGATACGGTATAGAGAGTTCCTGTAGGCACAACTGATCCTATTCGAAGGCAAAGCGTGCATTATAACCGAAGCGGTTAGATTCGCGCTGTCTCAAACGGCGGGGTATGCATGGGAGGCTAAACCCCGGCCGGAGTTGGGGGTATGTGTTGGGAGTTCCAGAAGTGCGCTACAGACTGCACCCCTGAGACCGGCCGGGATCGCCCAGCAGGAGTTTGCTCAATCACCACCAACATCATGCGACTGAGGTTGCCCCTTGTTGCTAATCGCTAACGACAGCGACTTTATCCTCTTTGTCAGTGATTGCCAACCACCACCACATCAGCGCGCTGACAGAAATATAGGCCATAAAAAGTGGGACAAATTGGGTATTTAGCAACGGTAATAGTGCAACCAGGAGCGCCAAGCGCAGGGGTTCCAGATATTTCACCCAGTGGTGGCCATCGAGAATGCGGCCGTTGATAACCAGGCTGAAAACCAGCAGGGCAACTACCGAGATTAGATAGGCAAAGTTCAGCGATTCGTAATACCAGAGTAAGGCCAGGGTTGCGGCGGAGTAACATAGGTGCTGGGCCAGTGCATACACACGGCGGGCATGGCGAATAGGTGGGTCGTAGCGCTGAAAATGTGCCAGGTTGGTAGAGGGTACAGGCATAGCCGCCTCTGCGTCGGCGGGCCTGTAACCGGTGCGGCGGAACCAGAGGGTGAGCTTGTCCCACCAGCTCTTTGTATACCAGGCGTCCTTAGCCATGCGTTTCAGGTGCTGAAGGTTAGCTGCAAGAGGGTCGAAGGTGTTAAGCGCTTTGCGCACACCGTAAATACAGGGCTCATGCTCAAGCTCCTCTTGATAAGTGCCAAACAGCCGGTCCCACAGAATCAGGATGCCGCCGTAGTTTTTATCCACATAGACCTTGTTTTGCGCATGGTGCACACGATGATTGGAGGGGGTTATAAACAGCCATTCCATCCAGCGGACTTTGGGAATCTTTTGCGTGTGTACCCAGAACTGATAAATCAGATCCAGTGCACCGGCAACGATCACCATTTCCGCCGGCAAGCCGATAAGCAATAGTGGTAGATAGAAAACCCAATCCAATTGCAGCCCGCCACTGGACTGGCGTAGGGCGGTACTCAGGTTGTAGTCCTCACTTTGATGATGCACCAGATGTTCGGCCCAAAACACATTGATTTCATGGCAGATGCGATGCTTCCAGTAATAACAGAAATCGTAGGCGATTACGGCGATCAGCAGGTGCCAGCCGTTACTGATGGACCAGTCGAAACCCATTGCTTGGTAGTAAGGTTGTAGTAGTTGGAACAGAGGGATATAGATAATCAGGAAAAGGCTTTTATAAGTCAGTCCCAGGATTCTGCTAAGGATGCCGGTGCTGAGATTGCCCAGGGTGTCGTTAAGGCGGTAGACCCCCCAACCTCTCCAGCGGTCCAGGGCAAGCTCTGCCAGAATGGCGAACAGGAAAAAGGGGATAGCGTAGGTAATCAGACTCACGGCGACCTCTTATAGTTATTGCTCGATACCGTCTTACCTGACTTTGCCATAGGGGCTGTGCAGGGCAAATGTCCGCAGGAGCTGGATTCCGAAATCCGTCAGCGTTAGTTTGAGAAGGTTAGCTTCCAAGCACAGAATCTCCCTAGTTGGACGTCTGCGCCGGGGCTGGGTCAAATAGCTTCCCTATCATCTGCTCTACTGCCGCGCGGTCCGAGGTGGCACGGAGGAAAGTGCGCAGCCCGATCATTTGAACCTGTAGCTGGCGGGCGAGTAGCTCTGAATTTGTATCCTGGGGCAGCTCTCCAGCGCTTACCGCCTCCTCCACATAGAGGCGAAACTTTTCACCATGTGCAGCCAGCAAGGAGCGGGCCTCGTCCAATAGCGTCTCCTCCCCTTCATCCAGCTCAGAGATGGCTTTGGCCAATAAGCAGAGCTCGTTTGGGGCATCAACGTCATCACCAAGCAGTATGTAGCGGAAATAGGCGCGCAAGCCGCCCAGAGTGCTTGTCTCTTCTGCCATACAGCGATGGAGTAATTCATCGCGGTTTTGCGCGTAATAGGCGAGAACTTCTTTGAAAAGACCAGATTTACTGCCAAAAGCTGCATAAATACTGCCAGGTCGAAGATTGGTGGCCTGCTGCAGGTCACGGGTCGATGTGGCGTGAAATCCATTCTGCCAGAAAAGCCTAGTCGCCTTCTGTAGTACTTCCCGACGATTGAATTTCGCGGTGTTCGCCATGCAGCCTCCAATTGAGCAATTGCTCAAATTTTACCCTTTCAAGGGGTGTACGCCAATTACCATTTAATATTGAACAGTCGCTCAATATTGGGTAGTCTGAGCCTCACTTGATCGATCGCTCAAGTATTTAACCCAAACAATGAAGGTAGGTTCAGCGATGAAAGAGTTTCAAATTTACGACCTTGAAAGCGCACCAGAAGACAGCAAACCCCTCCTACAGAAATCTCTCAAGGCATTTGGGTATATTCCTAACTTGCATGGGGTTATGGCGGAGTCTCCCCAGGCCCTTGCTGCTTACCAGGATTTACACCAGTATTTTCTGAATACTTCATTTACAGCTGAGGAAATGACAGTGGTGTGGCAAACCATCAATGTGGAGCACAACTGCCACTACTGTGTGCCGGCACACAGTGCCATTGCCAAGGCGATGAAGGTGGCAGACGAAGTAAATGAGGCTCTTAGAAATAAGACATCCCTGCCAACTGAAAAGCTAGAAGTACTCAGGGATACCACCCTGGCGATTGTCCGTGAGCGCGGTGTGATTTCAGATGAGGTATTGGAGCGCTTTTATGCGGCTGGTTACAATCGACAGAGCCTGCTCGAGATAATTGCCGGAGTTGCGCAGAAAGTGATGAGCAATTACATCAATCATTTTGCTGATACACCGGTGGATACTCAATTTGCTGCATTTGCTCGCTAGCTAAAACTGAATAGTTTGAGAGCAGAAAAGAAAAGGCCGGTAAATACCGGCCTTTTCCAATAATGGTAAATTTAACTTGCCGCTTAGGGCACGGCTTCCGCCTCCAGGGTTGCACCAGTATAGGACCTGTAGCCGTATACGGTGATATCCCAGGTACCAGACTGCGGATTATTGATGGTGCAGCTTTCGTTATTGCTCGACTCTCTAGAGGTGCATGCCCATTGTGAGGCATTGCTGTGTCCCACGTACAGGTCTGCATCACCCTCGCCACCGTACATTTGTACGTTCAGGGAAGAGGTGCCAGCCGCCACTTCGATAGTGAAGTCCTGCCGACTGCGCCAGCTGCCGGAGAGGTTGGTCTCTGTCCAGCTCACTCCATCGCCATTTCCGTTGCCACCGCCATCATCGCCGCTGGCCATGGCTACAGCTGCCGCCGCATCGACAATACCGGTACCACAGCTGCTGCATGAGGACGGGAAGCTACGGGCAGTGCTGGTTAGGATTGATTCCACCTCGTCCGGGCTCAGGTTCGGGTTGACTGAGTAGAGCAGCGCGGCAGCACCGGCAACGTGAGGCGCGGCCATGCTGGTGCCTTGGCTGTAGAAATAGCTATCACTGCTTGGGTTTGTTGCACCGCTGTTGTGTGTGGACAGAATACCATTCGGGTCGTTGAGGAAGCTCTGTGCTCCACCCGGTGCGGCAACATCCACTACATTGCCGTAGTTGGAGTAGTAAGAGCGCCCGCCGTTACGGTTAGTTGCTGCAACCGTAATAACTCCATTACAGCTTGCCGGGCTGAACTGGCTGGCATTGGTATTGTCATTACCAGCGGCAACTACAACGGTGGCGCCCAGGCTGCGGGCGGTATTGATAGCATTTTGGGTTGTAGTATCACAACTACCGCCGCCACCAAGACTCAGGTTGAGTACTTGGGCTGGATTAGCATTACTCGGCAGGCCACTGACGGAACCGCCTGCTCCCCAAATAATGCCGTCGGCAATATCAGAGGTATAACCACCACAGCGACCGAGTACACGAATCGGAACGACCTTGGCTTTATAGGCGACCCCGGCGATGCCCATATTGTTATTGGTGACCCCGGCAATAGTGCCGGCTACGTGAGTGCCGTGCCAGCTGCTGTCACTTTCTGAGGGGATACGTGGATCATCGCCACAGGCCTTATTGGTGTACCAGTCACCTGGATCAGTGGCATCGCTATCGCGGCCGTCTCCATCCACAGAGACAAAGGTATCAGAAATCATGTCATAGCCCGGCAGAATGTTGCCGACCAGATCGGGGTGTGGGCGATAACCGGTATCAAGTACGGCGACAACAGCTCCTTCACCCTGGGTTACATCCCAAGCTGAAGGCAGGTTCAGGCCGCCGGTGGTCTCAAAATAGTGCCATTGATTGAGATAGCTCGGGTCATTAGGTGTGGCCATAGCGCGCATAATACGGTCAGGCTCGGCATACTCCACATCCGGATCCTGCTTCAGGCGGCTGATAATGGCTTCCAGCTCAGCTTTATTTTTCCGCCCCTCAAGGCGCATTACTTGTGCACCGGTAGCCATACGGCGTAGGTGACGCATCTTGTGGCCGGCGCGGCGAGAAGCCTTTTCCACAGTCTCTTGGGCCATAGTGGCAGCCCGACCGACCTTGGCGTTATTTTTATATTTTACGATGATGCGATCGGTCAGCAGAGTGTTGTCCGCCTCTTCTGCATGGGCAGCGAAGGGTGCCGCGCACAGTATTGAAAGTGAGCTCGCTAAAGCTGTCTTTTGAAAAAGAGTTTTCAATGATGATTTCATTATTGTTATTTCTCCGAGATTCTATTTGTCCGGATGCCAGTCAGTGTTCTGGCAGGCCGGCCACTCCTGTGTCACCTCGTATTGGCAAAATAAATTTGCCAAACGGGTTAGCCAAAAAACTGCCAATCACGTGATCAATTAGTCAGTTTCACTAAAATTGGTACCAGAGTTTCAATCGGGCACAGGTATATAACGATATCGAAATCATTATCCTCAGTGAAAACCCAATAAAACTTGTGGCTTTTTGCGACAAATTTATAAGTTTTGAAAAAAAAGTCAGGTATTGAGAAATTGTCTATTGAGGAAGTGTGCTGCAGTTCTCATTGAAAATGAGAGCGAAGAGAATATAAAAATTGTTATGAAAAAAATTAATACAATTTTCTGCTAGACAGGAAGTATCGTTATGTTTTTCGAAGTGGTTTTTTTCTTTAGTTAGTTTGAATTCCTAGACCTTTCATCAGAGGCAAATTAGCCCTGGGATTCAACTAAGACGGTGATCCTATTTGATATCTTTAGGAATGAGACATTGCTCTCAGATTTTATTAATTCAGGGAAGGTTAAGTCTGTTTGGGCTCAGAAGGATGCTTTGAATGTTTGTGAAAGGTGCGCTTTAGTTATTTATATTTTATTTTGAAAGGCTTTTATTTCTATCTCGGGTTTGATGTGTATAACCACTCTGAAGACTAACAGTCTCACGTAGTTGATGTCGCTTACCGGGCTATATTATAGCTGGGAGTGTGCGCCCAAAGCCTCGCCGCCAATATGCCAAAGATGAAGCCAAATAGGTGTGACTCCCAGGAAATATAATTTCCTTTAGGCAGCAGGCCAATAATCATTCCCCCATAAAAAATCCCTATAAAGATGGACACAATTAATCGACTAAACTGCCTGCTGATAAATCCAGCCATTAGCAAAAAACCGAAATAACCATAGATTATCGAACTTGCCCCCAGGTGGTTTCCGTCTCTTGCAAATAGCCAAACGGTAAGCCCGGTAGTAACTAAAATAGCGATTGTTATTTTCAGGTAGGTTTTAACTCCATATTGTAATACCAAAAAGCTAAATACGCACAGAGTTACTATGTTTGATAAAAAGTGCCACACACTTCCATGTAGCAGTGGAGCGGAAAAAATATGAGGTAGATGGCTGAGAGACCTTGGGACTAGGCCGAAATGATTTAGTGATCGCCCCGTAATTATATTGATAATTTCAATAGTGGCTAATACAAAAAAAATTGCTCCAGCCCATTTAAAACTTTTACGCATAAATTTTAATTTTTAACGTGGGGAAGACTAAAAAGAATAGTTCTGTCGAAGGTGGGAAAATATAGAGCCTTCACTTTAGTTGTAAAAGCCCTATGGTTTTCCTACTCAATATTCTGTACTTGCTCACGCATCTGCTCGATTAATACTTTCAGTTCTACAGCTGCTTGAGTGGTGTCAGTCACAATGGACTTTGATGAAAGAGTGTTGGCTTCCCGGTTAAACTCCTGCATCAGGAAATCAAGGCGTCGGCCAATTGCGCCACCGCCGGCGAGCACGCGGCGGGTTTCTGCAGTATGGGCACTCAGACGGTCCAGCTCTTCATCAACATCGGCTTTTTGAGCCAGTAGCACTATCTCTTGCTCAAGACGCTCCTTATCCAGGTCCACAGAAAGCTCTTCCAGGCGGCTGCGTAGCTTTTCCCGTTGGGCTTCCAGTATTTGTGGGAGCAGTTCGCGAACATTAGCCACCTGCTCTTCAATTCCTTTGAGACGGGCTTCAATAAACTTTGCCAGCTCTGCGCCCTCGCGTTCGCGATTTGCGCGTAACTGCTGCAACGCCTCGTGAAATGCCTTCAGGATAGTTGCTGACTGCTGCTCGGTATCGGCTTCCGGCTCGCTGATCACTCCGGGCCACTGTAATAGCTGCAGAGGATTTAATGGCTGTATCTCTTCACCTGCAGCCACTTGTTTGGCGGCCTGAATTAATGCCTGTGCTAGGGGCTGGTTTATTTCGAGGCCGCTACTCTCCACACCGTTAGGTTTGATGGTCAGGGTGAGTTCAAGCTTTCCGCGGGACAGGGTTTTGCGTAGAGTGTCACGTAACTGGGCCTCTAAAGGACGTCCAACCTCTGGCAGACGAAAATGGGGCTCTAGGTAGCGATGATTAACCGAGCGCAGTTCCCAGATAGTGGTCCCTGTAGCGTAAGTGCCTTCGGCGCGGCCGAAAGCAGTCATGCTCCGCACTTTGTTTTGTTCCCGGTTATTGGCCATTGCTGATCCCCTGCAGGCGTATTTATCGGCCCGGCATCATAGCACAGCGTTCGGACAGGCATGCTGGGGTATATAATGCTGGGCTTTCATATAATTTTCTGAGGTGAGCTATGCAGCGTCCCAGCGGCCGCGCAGCGGCGCAATTGCGCCAGATTCAAATAACCCGTAACTACACCCGTCACGCTGAGGGCTCTGTTTTGGTAGAGTTCGGCGATACAAAAGTTTTGTGTAACGCATCGGTGTCGAGTGAAGTGCCGCGGTTTTTGCGTGGTCAAGGTAGTGGTTGGATTACCGCTGAGTATGGGATGCTGCCGCGTTCCACCGACTCGCGTATGCCGCGCGAAGCGGCCAAGGGCAAGCAGAGTGGCCGCACTGTTGAGATCCAGCGCTTGATAGGCCGCTCTTTACGCGCAGCGGTAGATTTGGAAAAGCTAGGTGAAAACCAGATCACCTTGGATTGCGATGTTATTCAGGCCGATGGCGGTACGCGAACGGCCGCTATTACTGGCGCCTGTGTGGCCTTGGTGGACGCCCTGCGCTATATGCAGCGAGAAAAAATCCTTACCGAGGATCCATTGCTCAACTTGGTCGCTGCGGTTTCTGTTGGTATCTATGATGGCGAGGCAGTACTCGACCTGGATTACCCGGAGGATAGTGCGGCTGATACCGATATGAATCTGGTGATGGCAGCAGATGGTGGCATGATTGAAGTTCAGGGTACAGCAGAGGGCAAGCCTTTCACTGAGAAGCAGTTCGCACAGCTGCTGGGGCTTGGCAAGGCAGGTATTGATGAACTGATTGCACTCCAACAGGAGGCGCTAAATCAGTAGCAACCGGTAACTGATGGCGAGTCCTGTATGTCGCCAACAAGTAAGCTGATCTATGAAGCCTGGACGAATCCAGGCTTCATAGCATTCACACTTCAATGTCGTAATCCATCATCACTGGAAGGTGACTGGAAAATTTAACGTTCTTGTTGATAGCCCCATATTCGATACGGTTTTTCAAGCCATGCGACACGATTTGCATGTCGGTGCGCCAGCCATCGCCCTCGCCCACGGCGCCGCTCGGCCACCAGGTAAATTCATCGGTGTCTTTGACTACGCGGCGGAAGGCATCGACATAGCCAATCTCATTGAACAGTTGGTCCAGCCAGCGCTGCTCGTGGCGCATAAACCCGGGGCTATCCTGGTGATCTTGCCAGTTCTGCACATCGGCCCGGCGGTGGGCCATGCCCCAGTTGCCACAGAAAATAAAATCGCGGCGTTTGCGGCTGATCTTATGCAAATGCGCCTGCATATCGTCGAAGAACTGGACCTTTTTCTCCAGTGATGCTTCATCCGTAGCCACTGGAGCAAGCAGGGAACCAACACTCAGGCGTTCGAAGTCTGCTTGCAAATAACGTCCGTACATATCTTCGCCATTGGCAAAGCCCATTCCAAAAATAATCGCCTTGGGCTGGTTGCGCGTATAGATCGCCACACCGTTTTCATGGGGTGTGCCCGAGTCGAAAAAATAGCTGTAATAGCCGTCGGGGTGAAATATGGGGTGGTCAAGCTCTGGCTCCAGGGAGCGCAGGTCCTGAAGGCAGATAATGTCTGCGTCCTGCTCAGCCAACCAATCGTAGAGACCGCGTTGTGCGGCCTGATGAATGCCGTCTACAGACAAGCTCACTATTCGCATTATTAGCCCCTTACCAGCGGACTGTGTATCATTAGAAACATTATTTGCATGCCTATCCCCGGGATTGCTTCGGGGAGGTCTCCCTTCACCTTAGCCAATAGTTAACAATTTTCCATGCAGCAATATCAGCGCGATTTTATCCAATTGGCCCTGGATCATCAGGTGTTGTGTTTTGGCGACTTCACCTTGAAATCAGGCCGTCAGAGCCCCTACTTCTTCAATGCCGGCCGATTCCACACCGGTGCCGCACTGGCAGCACTCGGACAGGCCTACGCCGAAGCGATTATCGCATCGGGAGTGGAGTTTGATGTCATTTTCGGACCGGCTTACAAGGGCATTCCGCTGGGTGCGGTGACTGCCGTGGCATTGGCCCAGAAAGGCATTGATAAACCTTTTTGCTACAACCGCAAAGAGGCCAAGGATCACGGCGAAGGCGGAACCTTAGTGGGTGCGCCGCTTAATGGCAAGGTTTTGATTATCGATGATGTGATTACTGCGGGCACCGCGGTGCGTGAAGTCATGCAGATTATCGAGTCTCATGGTGCTGAACCGGCGGGTGTAGTGATTGGTTTGAACCGTCAGGAAAAAGCCGGTGAGGATTGTGAATTCTCCGCTATTCAGAAAGTAGAGAGACAGTACAATATTCCAGTGATCAGCATTGTCCAGTTGGATAATGTGATCAGCTTTCTCGAGCAGGAATCGCAGGACGGCGAGACCCTGCAAAAAATTGTGGACTACCGGCAACGTTATGGGGTTTCAGGTCAATAAATAGGCCTTTTCCTGCAGCGGGCCGCACTGTTTAGTGAGAAGAGCGATGCCAATCGCCCCTATTGCACGTTTACTGGTTCCAGGCCTTTTACTGCTCTCCATCCTGGCAAATGCCGCAGGCGGAGCCAGGGGGCAGGTACTTTATCGCTACACTGATAATCAGGGCATTTTGGTGCTCAATGAGAGCGTGCCTCCTGAATATGTGGCTGGGGGCTATGAGATCCTCAGTCACTCCGGTCGAGTATTGGAGGTGGTGCCGCCGCAATTGAGCCCAGAGGAGTATGAGGTTCAACGTCAGCAGGAGGTTCAGAAAGAAGCTGATCGCAAACTGCTCAAGCGTTACAACAGTGTTGCCGATATTGAGAGTGCGCGTAAACGCAAGTTGGCAATTGTCGAGCAGGACATGGCGATTATGCGCTCGAATATCAATAGCCTCGGTCTACAGATAGCTCAGGAAGAAGCGAGCGCGGCACGTACCCAGCGCGGTGGTCGCGAGGTGGCCCCGGAACTGCTGCAGCGTATTGCCGACCTGCAAAAAGAGGTTTCAGTGTTGCGTGAGCGGCTCAGCCGGCGCGCTGATGAGGCCGTCTCTATCAATGATGAGTTTGATAAAGCTGCTGCGCGCTATGCTGAGCTTATGGCTAAACACTAAATGAAGCTGAATTCGCGAGGATAATTGCTCAGTGAGTTTTATCCTCAGGCTCCAACCGGCGTCATTTTTCTAAATTATTCCGTGGCTTGGCTGCAGCTATTTAGCGAGCTGCAGCCACTGTCTCACGGAAAAACCCCGAGGTTAAGACCGGCCATTGCTCAGCCCAGTATTCTGTAGGCTTGCGCTTGAAGCCGCTGCGTACGTATTGCACGATACGGCCTTCGGCACTGGCCAGTAACAGATTGGCGGCACCGCCCAGGGGCAGAGTTGGGCGGAGGTGTTCGCGAAGCTCTGCCTCGCGCAGAATTTGCCGGATCTGGGTCTCCAGGCGATCGAATAGCTGCAGGATACGCCCGTGTAATCGCTCAGTTTCGCCTGTCAGTGCATCGCCAGTGAGGAGGCGGGTTATACCCGGATTGCGCTCACAGAAAGCCAGAAGAAGGTGCAGAATTTTCTGGCAACGGTTCAGGGCTGAGGGCTCCTCCTGCAAAATCATTGCAATGCGTGTGAAAACTGTCTCCTCGATAAATTCGATAAGACCTTCAAACATTTTTGATTTACTTGGGAAATGGCGATAAAGCGCCGCTTCTGAGAAGCCGACTTCCTTGGCCAGGGCTGCAGTTGTAATACGTGCGCCGGGACTGGCTTCCAGCATATGTGCCAGAGCTTCCAGGATCTGTTGACGCCGATTGATTTTTTCGCTGCTCATTGACTGCCTTTAGTCCGCTTGGGGAGCGGACGGTGGTTTTTGCTCTTGTTGCCTTAATATTGCGGCGGCGGAATCCTACCGATTCGCTCGGCTGTCTTCAATTGCCAAGGACGATTGTGTGTCCGCTTTATGCGTCATTGTTGGTAATTAGGGTGCCAACGCCGGTATCTGTGAAGATTTCCAGCAATACCGCATGGGGTACCCTGCCATCGATAATATGTGCCGAGGTCACGCCGGCTTTAACAGCATGCAATGCGCAGGCAATTTTGGGCAGCATGCCGCCGTGAATTGTACCGTCTGCAATTAAGCCTTCTACCTGCGGTGTACTCAAACCGGTCAGTACCTCTCCCTTTTTATCTTTAAGGCCCGATACGTTGGTGAGTAGCATCAGTTTTTCTGCTTTTAGACATTCGGCAATTTTACCGGCGACCAAGTCCGCATTGATATTGTATGAAATACCATCCTTGTCGACCCCAATTGGAGCGATTACCGGAATAAAATCGCTGTGAATCAACATATCAATAACATCGGTATTGACCTTTTCTACCTCGCCCACCTGGCCGATGTCGATAATCTCCGAGGCATGCAGGCCGGCGCTCTCATTTTTCCTGGTGAGTTTGCGTGCCTTGATTAATAAGCCATCCTTACCGGTGACACCCACAGCACGGCCGCCGTTATGGTTGATCAAGTTGACAATTTGTTTATTGACGGTGCCGCCTAACACCATTTCCACCACATCCATGGTTTCGCTGTCAGTGATGCGCATACCATCGACAAAACGGGATTCGATACTCAGTTTGTTCAGGAGCTGACCAATTTGCGGACCGCCGCCGTGTACCACCACGGGGTTCATACCAACCAGCTTCATCAGGATAATATCCCGGGCAAAGCTGTTCTGAAGCTCCCTGTCCACCATGGCATTTCCGCCAAACTTCACTACAACAGTCTTGCTGGTAAATTGCTGGATATAAGGCAATGCCTCATTCAGGACCTGGGCAACACGCAGTGCGGACTTTTTATCGAGGGACATGGAAATTCCTTTGGAGTAAGGCACGTTTGAGCGGAATTCTCCTGCCGCCCAATCTATGCCGAGAGTGCCGCGCAGGTACGCGGATATGTTGTGGATATAAACATACCGACCGCCGGTCGGCAGCGGCACTTATCTGTGCCGCAGTATATTCAGGTCAATTTATACTCGTCAGTCGAGAAGCTGCCAGTTAGGCACGGTAATAGTGGGATCGATTTTTTTGAGCTGATCCATAACCTGTTTGCGAATACGTTCTAGAGCCTCTTCATTTTCAGCTTCAAAACGAAGGGTTAAAACGCTAGTAGTATTGGAGGCCCGCACCAGTCCCCAGCCATCGTTGAACTCTATTCGCAAGCCATCGATAGTATTGACGTCCGCACCGGTAAAGCCCCCCTGCTCGCGTAACTTTTCAATCAGGGCAAATTTTTCCTGCTCCGCCACAGGTAACAGGATTTCTGGGGTACTTTGCATTTTGGGTAGGGTGTCCAGCAACTCGTCGAGGCTCTGTTCACGTAGTGCCATAATTTCCAGGATGCGCGCAGCCGCGTAAATACCATCATCAAAGCCAAACCAACGATCCTTGATGAAAATATGCCCGGATAATTCGCCACCAAGAATGGCTTTGGTTTCCAGCATTTTGGTTTTCATCGGGGCATGGCCTGTTTTCCACATTACCGGTCGGCCTCCATATTGGCTGACCAATTGCGCCAGGCTGCGACTGCTTTTCACATCAAAGACAATGCTTTCACCGGGGTGCCTGCCGAGAATATCCCTGGCTAACAACATAACCAGTTGGTCGGCCCAGGCGATACGTCCACTGCTGGATACCAGGGTAACCCGATCGCCGTCGCCATCGAGAGCCACGCCCAAGTCCGCTCCGGCCTCAGCGACTTTATCTATCAGAGCCTGGAGGTTTTCCGGGCGCGAAGGATCTGGCGGGTGGTTGGGGAAGTTCCCATCCACTTCGCAGAATATTGGTGTTACTGCACAGCCCAGTTGCTCGAACAGGCGCGGGGCCAGTAGGGAAGTAGCGCCGTTGCCCGCGTCCACTACTAGGTGAGGCTGCCCGGCGAGCGCTACATTGTTGAAGATCTCATCGATATACTTGTCTTTGATATCCTGCTCGCGGTTACTGCCTTCTCCATCCTTGAAAGGGCCCTTTTTCATTAGCTGGTAAAGCCCCTGGAGCTTCTCCTCGGCCAGAGGGCGGCCCTTGAGTATAATCTTGAATCCATTGTATTCGGCGGGGTTGTGGCTGGCGGTTACTATAACTCCACTGGTGGTGTTCTTGCCTTTTGCGCAAGCGTAATAGAGTAAAGGTGATGGGACCAAGCCCAGGTCAACACTGTTACAGCCGGTATCGAGAATACCTTCCATCAGACAATTACTGAGCAGTTCACTGCTATTTCGGCCATCGCGTCCCACAAGCAGAATATGCTCCCCTGCGTGTAGGGCTAGGGTACCGAGAGCGCGCCCAAGCTGGTATGCGAAAGGCTCGTTGATCTCATCGCCGGCAATACCGCGAATGTCGTATGCGCGAAATACGTGCGCGGGAAACTCGGTGCCCAGAGAGGAGTGCGGCTTGTTCACTTCTTTAGGGGTATTTTCTGCATGGCTTTGCTCGGTGGCCTGTGGAGCGATACTGGGGGCCGCGGCCAGGCTCTGGGGCAGGGAACCATCCTGCTGTGGGGCCTCACCCTCTATTTCTCCAAGTTTACTCGTCCTCTCGCTGTCTTTTGTGTTTCTTTGGCTGCGTTCCCAGGGAGCGCGAGTGTCTTGTGGAAGAAAGCGTATCAATAGCAGCAGTGTAACCAGCAGGCCGGCACCGGCACCGAGATAAATCCAAAGCGTCGACAGGCTGTATTGTTCGGTGAATGTAGTGGAAGGGCTAAATTTCACATGCAGATAGCTTCCCTGAATATCCACAGTGGAGGTATAGCTCCCACCCTGCCCGCTGCTCCATAGAGTTTGTGCAGCCCCATCGGGAAATTTCTGGGTGAGCTGAATTTGTCCCTGACCCTTATCAAGGTCATCCAGAGTGCTTTCTATTACGGTAAAGGGTTGGCTTACCAGCAGTTGCTCGCTACTTAGGTTGATGACGTTGTGTAATTGCCAGCTGTTATCGGAGCCTGTGCGCAGTATTTCCAGGGGTTGCTGTGCGTCCAATCGGGTTCGTTTGAGCAGATCTACCAGGGCGAAATTGAGACTCGGGTCTGAGCCGGCTCCGACCTGAATCTGCGCGCTGCTAAATACCTGTACCCTCGATTGCTCTGGCAGTTCGGCAGTATTGAGAAGAGTGGCAGCCGGCGTCTGTAACGCACTGATTTTTTGCAGGCGCCGAGAACGCTCGATCAGTTGCTGTTGAATTACCTGAGCTAATGTTTCTCCCTGTTTTTCAGCCGCCTTGGCCACCTGGGAACGGTTATGGGGTTTGACCAGATGTTCAATGACTAAATAGGCTCCACAGAGCCAGGCTACTGCGGCCAGTAGGGAAGGTAGTAGTAGTCCTTTGTGCAATGCTGAATTGCGTTGACTGTTGTTCTTGGAAACCACAGATATTCCTGTCCGAGATTTTTTACTGTTGTGCCTTGGTGGCAATTATTTCTATAAGCTGCCTGGCCAGATCGGTCTTCAAGGCTGGCGGTAGAGTATCGCTGCCATTTCGATCTATCACTGTGACCGCGTTGTGGTCGCTGTTAAAACCGCTATCTGCGCGGCTTACATCATTGGCAATTATCATATCTAGATTTTTTCGCTGCAGCTTACTCCGTGCATACTGCTCCACCTGTTGGGTCTCTGCGGCAAAGCCAACCGTAAATGGGCGTCGTTCCACGCGTGCAGCGATACCGGCAACGATATCGGGGTTTTTAATCAGGGCAATAGAGCTTTCATCATGGTCTTCCTGCTTCTTGATTTTTTGCTCGGCGGCGGCGGCTGGACGAAAATCTGCAACAGCGGCAGCGCTGATAAAGATGTCACAGAGGTCCGCTGCGCGCTCGGCAGCAGCGCGCATTTCTCGTGCGTCGACAACGTCGACGCGCTTAACATGGGCCGGAGTGGCCAAGTTTACCGGCCCGGCAATCAATGTCACCTGGGCGCCGGCCCGTTGAGCGGCCTTGGCTAGTGCGAACCCCATTTTGCCGGAACTGTGGTTGCTCAGATAGCGTACCGGGTCCAGTGCTTCGCGGGTTGGACCAGCGGTGATGACTACGTTTTTGCCTTGCAGGCAGTCGCTACTGCCGAACATAGTTTCCGCCTGTAGTACTAACTCTGCGGGCTCGAGCATGCGCCCCGGCCCTACATCTCCACAGGCTTGACTGCCGGCCGCTGGACCCCATAAGTGAACTCCGCGGTCGCGCAGAGTTTTCGCATTGGCTGTTGTAGCGGGGTGGCGCCACATGGCCTGATTCATCGCGGGTGCTAGCGCCAGGGGTGCCTCACTGGCCAGGCACAGGGTGTTGAGCAGATCATCGGCCATGCCGCAGGTGAGTTTCGCCATCACCTGGGCGCTTGCGGGTGCAATCAGGATTAGCTCGGCCCACTTGGCCAGCTCAATATGCCCCATGGCTGCTTCAGCGGCAGGGTCCAACAGGTCAGAGTGAACAGGGTTGCTAGACAGAGCCTGGAAAGTCAGGGGCTGCACAAATTTTTGGGCTCCGGCAGTCATAACCACCCTTACCTCGGCACCGCGATCTTTCAGACGGCGTACCAGGTCGGCGCTTTTGTATGCGGCGATACCGCCACTGATACCCAAAAGAATGCGTTTATTGGTAAGGGGGGACATAGATACAGTTTCCGAATATATGCGAGCGGGTTAGATTAGCATTTCTGCGTCCGTACTTATAAGGCGGAGAATAGACACGAAAATCGCGTTTGGGGTGAGTTGGTGAGAGGGTTCACAGAAAAAGGCTGCCAGGAAAGGCTGGGAAGTGGATATGAAAATCAAGGATTGGCCGGAGGCTGAAAGGCCTCGGGAGAAGTTGTTGGCGCGAGGTGCCGCAGCGTTGTCGGACGCGGAGTTGTTGGCCATATTCCTGCGTGTGGGTTTGCCAGGGGTTTCGGCGGTGGATTTGGCACGCAGTCTACTGACTGAGTTTGGCGGTCTACGAGCGCTGCTAGAAGTGGATAGGGACCAGTTTTGTCGCGCGCGCGGATTGGGGGATGCCAAGTTTGTCCTGCTGCAAGCGGCGTTGGAAATGGCAAAGCGCCATTTGGCGGAGACTGTGAGCCAGGGGAGCGCACTGTGCAGCCCGGCTGCAGTGCGAGACTATTTAGCGATGCAGCTGCGCCACCGCCGACGGGAAGTATTCTGCTGCCTGTACCTGGATACCCAGCATCGTGTGATTGCTTTTGAGGAGCTGTTTGAGGGAACGCTCAATGCTGCCAGTGTCTATCCCCGTGAGGTGGTACAGACGGCTCTGCATCGCAATGCGGCAGCGCTAATCCTGGCGCATAATCACCCCTCTGGCATCTGTGAGCCCAGCCAAGCGGACATATGGATCACTGAGCGCTTGGTACAGGCCTTGGAGCTGGTCGATATTAAAGTTCTAGATCACTTAATCGTTGGCGAGGACAAGGCTTTATCCTTTGCCGAGCAGGGGCTTCTGTAAAGATGCCGTGATCGGCGCAGAACTGCTGTACAAAACTTGCTCCCTACGGGCTCTTTTGGTATAAAACGCCGCTCTTTGCGGCCGGGCCAGATTCTGCACAGGTTCCGCCGCCATCCAGGAACCGGATTAGAATCCCGATTTTTATGTTCCCGCACTACCTTTTCCTCTTCAGGATTGGCGCTATGCGGGCACAAGCGTTTTGAAGAGGCCAACAGATGTCCAAGGTATGTCAGGTAACCGGTAAGCGTCCGGTCACCGGAAACAATGTATCCCACGCTAAGAACCGCACCAAGCGTCGCTTCGTGCCAAATCTGCACAGTCACCGTTTCTGGGTTGAGTCCGAGAAGCGCTTCGTGAAACTGCGTGTTTCCGCAAAAGGCATGCGCGTTATCGATAAGAAAGGTATCGACGCTGTCCTGACTGAGCTGCGCGCCCGCGGCGAAAAAGTGTAACAGCTGTAACCCAGCTAATAGATTGGAGATAGAGCAATGCGTGAGAAGATTCGTCTGAATTCCAGCGCCGGTACTGGCCACTTCTACACCACTACCAAGAACAAGCGCAACATGCCCGAGAAGATGGAGATCAAAAAGTACGATCCCGTTGTACGTAAGCATGTGATGTACAAGGAAGGCAAAATTAAGTAATTGCCTACCGCTACTGTACAGAAAGCCCGGTTTTAACCGGGCTTTTTTGTGCGTTGTGGAAATTGAGCAGCCAGTTTAGACAGGGTATTCCAGACGATGCCAGAGCTCCCGGAAGTAGAAACCACTCTCAGAGGTCTGAAACCTCACTTGGAAGGGCACAAAATTCGCTCCGCAAAGGTGCGTCAGCACCAATTGCGCTGGACTGTGGACGCAGACTTTGAACGTCGTATTCGAAATGCCCGAATACTGAAGCTGGAGCGCCGGGCTAAGTACCTACTGGTGCATACTGACAAAGGCTGCGCTATCTGGCACTTGGGTATGTCTGGCAGTCTGCGTATGGTTGAGCCTGCACTGGCACCGGAAAAGCATGATCATATCGATTGGCGCCTGGATAGCGGTCTCACACTGCGTTACCGCGACCCGCGCCGTTTTGGTGCATTGCTGTGGACGGCGGCGGACCCACTGACTCATGATTTGCTCAGCCACCTGGGTCCCGAGCCTCTCTCAGAAGAATTTTGTGGTGACTATTTGTTTGAAGCTTCGCGAAAGCGTAAGCAGTCGGTTAAAACCTTCATTATGGATGGCCGTATCGTTGTGGGGGTGGGCAATATTTACGCTAGTGAATCCCTATACCTAGCGGGGGTTCGCCCCGACCGACAGGCCGGTTCCATCTCCAAAGCCCGATACCAGCGCATGGCCAAATCCATAAAGCAGGTTCTGAGTCAGGCAATCGCCCAGGGCGGAACGACCTTGCGGGATTTCATTGGAGGCGATGGAAAGCCGGGCTATTTCGCCCAGCAGCTCAATGTTTATGGCCGTGCAGGTGAGCCTTGTCCCTCGTGTGGACGAGCGGTGCGGGACATGGTTTTGGGCCAGAGAAACACTTTCTTCTGTTCCAGCTGCCAGCGTTAATTTGCAGTAAATCTGGGGAACTGTCTACGGCAATACTAATATCAAGCTATCGCCGTCTACGGAGATAGTCCGTGGTAATGTTATTGCCATTTATCACCACCTTACTGTCAGCATGGTACATCTGGAGTGGACACCCGCGGGCGGCAATTGGCTGGTGGCTCGTGACCTTGGCAATTTATCTTGCCTGGTTCGCATATCATTGGACTACTAAGCTACACCTTTCCTTCTAAGAATAGGCCTCAAAGGGGCTCGCCATGGTGTATACGGTGCGAAGGTTCGACGCCCTGCTTCTGTTACTGATTACAGTGGCATTGTGGTTTGCTTTCCTCGTGGAGCTGTTTTTCCATCAGCCACCCTGCCCTCTATGCTTACTGCAGAGGGTGGCTTTTACTATGGTGGGTATTGGACTGCTGATGAACCTGCGCTTTGGTGTGCGACCTGTACATTATGGAATGGTCATACTATCAGGGCTTGCCGGTTTAGCTGTGGCTGGGCGACAAGTGCTACTGCATATCCTTCCTGGCAACCCGGGCTTTGGTGAAGCTTTCTTTGGCCTGCACCTTTATACCTGGTCAGCTGTTGCCTTTTTCGGGCTTCTAGCTTATTCAGGGGTTGCCATGATGCTAGGATTTTCCCAGCGCAATTTTGCGCCACGTCGTTTCAGTTTTGTGGAAAAATCTGTTGCCACTGCTTTTTTTACCATCGTCATGGTTAATCTGATAGGCGTTTTTCTTGAGTGCGGCCTGGGGCCCTGTACCAGTGGCTCTTTTGGCTATCACTGGTTGTGGACTTAAGCTTGCTCATAAAAGCTTCTCCTTTTCTACAATTACGACAGTGCCATGGGTTATATGTGCTGGACTGGCTGTTACATTTACCTATAAAAGACAGTTGCATATATTTCAAAAAAATATTTTCGAGCCGCTTATTTTTAAAGCCAATTACTTTCCGTGGATTGACTGGGGTGCCTCTGAAAAAGGAAGCTCGTATGAAGCGTTTGGTTTTGATTTTATATTGTTTTTCTTTGCTGTCCTGCGGTGAAGCTATTCCACAGAATAGTTCCAGCCTAGTTCCTGCTCAGCTGATTTTGGAAAATGCTTATATCTATACACTGGATAAATCCCGTTCCGTTGCCTCGGCCATGGTTATCAGGGATGGGTATATTGTTTACATTGGCGATGCACAGGGTGCAAAAAAATACATTGGGCCAGATACAAAGGTTGAGAACCTACAGGGAAAACTGATCTTACCAGGGTTTATTCAGGGAGCAAAAATTGCCGGATCGGCATTTGGCATTGATTTGCACGCGGGAAATACGGTTGATGATTACCGGCGGGCGGTAGAAGTTTATATCCAGGAAAACCCGGATCAACAGGTTGTGGTTGGTTCAGGATGGCGCCCACAAGCATTTTCAGACCATAAAATTCATAAAGAAATTCTCGATCAAATAAATGATTTAATTCCTATTATTCTGGTTTCTGCTGACGGAACGAGTATCTGGACAAATTCCGAAGGGCTCGCTGCCGCCGGTATTGATAACGATACGAAAAATCCACTAAATGGATTTATTGCTAAAAATGAGGATGGTATCGCAATAGGCTTATTGCGTGGCCGAGGTGCGACAGAACTATTGCAGAAATTGATCCCAGATAAGCGTTCGACAGATTACCATAAGGATATTTTACGTATAAATAGTCTGGCCCCCAGTTGGGGTGTGACAACACTTTATGAGACCAATACCCCTTTGGTTAGCGGTGGAAAATTAATGACGATTCTGGATAAATTTTCAGATCTAGAACCATTGGACTTGCGGGTAAGAAGCTCATTTACTGTTTTGCCTGATATGACAGCAGCACAGTTTAGGACGCTACAGGCTCTTACCAAACGGTATTCCGGTGAAGATTTTCGTATAGGTTCTGTCAGTATCAGTACCCCTGTCTCTCCGAATGCAGTTGGCCATAGTTCAGAAACTGGAAAATTACCGGCAATAATACAGCTAGTAGAGCGAGCAAATATTCATAATTTCCCTGTACAACTTTACGTGCATAATCGCGTTGGCACTGAGTTGGCTTTAGGAGTTCTCTTGCAGCTGGGAGATATGGCCAAAAAAAGAAACCCGCGTAACAGTATCTTCAATGCCACGATTGCCGATGCCGATGAATTACAGAAATTTGCAAAGGGTAAAATTGTAGCGGTAGTTCATCCGAGCAAAATTCCGCTACAGAAAAAAAATTTCAATGTAGAAAATAGTAAACATTTTTTTCCGGAAGGCGTTACTTTGGTTTCTGGGTATGTATTGTCTTCAGGTAGGGAGAGTAGTCCACTGTTTGGGATTCAATCCGGGGTAGAGCGCAATATCCCTCTGGAGGTGATGCTTGAGACTTTTACTATAAATGGAGCCTATGCCCATGGGCTGGAATCGGAAACAGGCAGTCTGGAAAAGGATAAGTGGGCGGATTTTATTGTGCTGGATCGTAATCTATTCCAGATTCCTGTAAGTGAAATCCACAAAGCCAATATCCTGCGGACTTATTACAAGGGGCGGCTGGTTTATGAATTTGGTAGCGATAAATTGCCCAATGAAAAAAGCCCCTGATGTGCAGAGGCTTTTAAGTATCCCACCTGAGATCAGTGCCCCAGGGCGCTCCCCTCACGACGGGGGTCAGCGCCGCCATGGAGTTTTTTATCCTTTAGGGCAATTGCATGAATGCCGCTATTGAGATTGCGCTCGACTACCTGATGTCCGCGTGCCTTCAGCTTTTCTACAGTTTCACTGCTGAAAAACCCCGGTTCCAGTTCCACGCGCCGGCCGATAGCGCCAATATTACCGGCGGCTATAGCGTCTGCGATCGGCATATCCAGACCCAAATGATAGAGAATGGTTCGAGCTGTATAGTCGATGATGCGGGATCCACCGGGGGAGCCAACCAGCAGGCGCATACTGCCGTCCTTGTTGAATACGATAGTGGGTGACATGGATGAACGGGGTCTTTTTTCGGCTTGGATACGGTTGGCTACCAGATTCCCATCGGCATCCCTTGGCGTGAAGGAAAAGTCGGTTAATTGGTTGTTCAGCAGAAATCCCTTCACCAGTAAACGTGATCCAAACCCCGTCTCGATGCTGGTCGTCATACTGACACCATTGCCGTAGCGGTCCACCACTACCAGATGACTGGTGTTGGGCATCTCCGGTGACTGGGCCATTGTGCGCTTGCTAGTACCGGCCGAGGGATTGCCTGGCTTGGCGGTGTTGGCGCTATCTGGGTCAATCAAGGCAGCGCGACTGCTTAGGTAGTCGGGAGAGACCAGGGGCTTGCTCGGCACACTGACAAAATCCGCATCGGCGGAGTAGGTATTGCGGTCGGCAAATGCCAGCTCGGAGGCTTCAATAAACAGGTGGGTGAGAAGGTCGTCGCCAGCCTCCATCTTGTCCAGCGGAAACTGCTGCAGCATGCCCAATATTCCACCCACAGTGGTACCCCCTGAGGAGGGAGCATCGGCACCACAGACGCGATATTCGAGGAATAGTGAGCATAAGGGCTCACGCTGCTTGGCTTTATAGGTAGCCATATCTTCCAGGCTGAGCAGACCGGGGTTTTCCGGGTCGTTATTTACTGCCTCTACAATAGCCTTGGCTATTTCGCCATGATAAAACGCATCTGAGCCACCTTTGGCAATCATTCGCAATGTCTGGGCGTAATCATGGTTCTTCAGCTTGTGCCCCACAGGCAGAGGCTTTCCATCATTGTCGAAGAAGTAGTTGGCGATAGCCGGCCTGGCGGCAACGCTCGGAAGCCTGAGCAGGAGCTGGTGCAGACGAGGGGAAATCTCAAATCCGTTTTCGGCTAAGTCGATAGCGGGCTGGAACAGGGATTCCCATGGGAGTTTGCCATCGCGCTTGTGTGCCATTTCCAGCATGCGGATAACGCCGGGTACACCTACTGAGTAGCCACCAATAACCGCTCGGATAAATGAGCGGGGCTTACCCTCGTGCATAAAGTAATGTTCATCGACTGCAGCGGGCGCTGTCTCGCGACCATCGTAGTATTGGAGTTCTTTGTCGTCGGCGTCATAACTGAGCATGAAGGCACCGCCACCAATACCTGATGACTGAGGCTCCACAAGCCCCAATACCATTTGTGCGGCTATAGCAGCATCCACAGCGGTACCTCCTTGGGCGAGAACCTGCTCAGCTGCGCGACTGGCATGTGGATTGGCGGTAACCGCCATATAGGTGTTGGCTGTGGCCGACTTGATCGCACTGCGACCGGTATCGATCTCCGGTTGCGGCTCGTCGGCTATTGCTGGGGTCATTAAGACGGCAAAGGCGAGGAGAAGGTAGCGCACAACACACTCCGCGGATTGTGGAAAAATCCGCTTGAGTGTACCAGAAATAACCAGGTCCGGGCTTAGCGGAATTTCTCCTGGAGTGCGCTCTGTACTGCCGGTGGAACAAACTTGGTGACATCACCGTTCAAAGAGGCAATTTCTCTCACCAGAGATGAGGAAATGTAGGAAAGATGTTCCGCCGGTGTCAGGAACAGGCTTTCCATATTCGGCGCCAGCTGCCGGTTCATATTTGCCAGCTGGAACTCGTATTCGAAGTCGGATACTGCACGCAGGCCACGTAGTACGCCGTAGGCATCTACTTGGCGAACTAGGTCGGCCAGCAGAATATCAAAGCCGATAACTTCCACATTGGGCAGGTGGCCGAGTACCTTCTGGGACAGCTCTACCCTCTCATCCAAAGTGAACAAGGGGTTTTTGCGACTGCTGGCGGCCACAGCAACGATAACGTGGTCAAACAGGCGGCAGGCCCGTTCCACCAGGTCCAGATGGCCATTGGTGATTGGATCAAACGTTCCGGGATAGACGACTTTTTTCATACGCCAAGGCTTTTAGTGCGGGCCGAAAGGGATGCGAATGGTAAACAATTTACGGCTAAGGCTCAAAACCGAATGCATTCATATAATTTCGCTGGCTCCTCGCTATTCAGTTGAGCGTTGTTTAGTGCTGCTATCGCTATATAGACGCATACAAACCTGCCCAGCACGTTTTTCTTTGATTAATTGCCAGTTTGGCAATACTGGGGGAGGCGTGTTGCGAGGGGTTTCAATATATATCAATGCCTCCGCAGATAGATGGCCCTCAAGGGCGCTCAAGCTCTCCTGCCACAGGTCTTTGGCAAACGGCGGGTCAATAAAGACAATATCGTATTGCTTATCACTACTCGCAAGGAAATCGGCTGCCTCGCAGTTATACACCTGGGCTCTCTGTGCGCCCAGCAACTGCAGTTGCTGCTTGAGGGTGCGTGCCGCATGGGGATTCAGCTCGACAAAATCCACTGAGGCAGCGCCGCGGGACAAGGCCTCCAGGCCAAGGGCTCCGGAACCGGCGAATAGATCCAGGCAGTGAGCGGTTGGCAGATAAAACTGCAGCCAGTTGAATAGGGTTTCACGCAGTCGATCGCCCGTGGGCCTCAGTCCCTCTACTGGTGCGAACTGCAGTTTGCGTCCGCGCCACTGCCCTCCGATGATGCGAAGTTGGGAAAGAGGTTGTGGGGTGGGCTTGCGTGATGAACTTCTGGCCAAGGGAACTCTCTACTGGGGGCTTAGCGATGCTAAGATTAGCGTCTTTCTGCAAGCGGTACACCCGGATACACGAATGATCTTTGATTTCCTGCGTAAAAAGAAAAAGCGCAAACCTGAACAAAGCGAGTCCCAGCAGGAGCATGCGGAAGTTGCTGCTGCTTCTGGGGAGCTTTCCAGTGAGCAAGAGTCCTCAGGCCATAAAGAGCCTTCGACTTCGGAAACCGGTGCTCAACTAGCGGGATATGTGTCTCCCCCAGTTGAAGAAAAGCCTACCGCTGTAGGGCGAGAGGAACCTGTCACAGCTCCCGAACAATCAACTGCGGAACAAAAGCCCGCAGAAGTCACGGAGAAAAAAGCTGAAGTTGAACCCAAGCTGCAGCAGGTTGTTGCGGAGCAAGTAGCCGCTGTCGAGCGAGTACCAGAACCGGTAGCGAAACCTGCACAGGTTCAGGAAAAACCTGTTGAGAAAAAGAAAGAGGGCTTTTTTGCTCGCATTCGCCGTGGACTCAGCCGTACCAGCAATCAGTTCGTTGAGGGAATGGGCAATCTGTTTCTTGGTGCCAAGGAAATCGATGAGGATTTACTTGAAGAGCTGGAAACCCAGTTGCTGATGGCAGATGTGGGTGTTGAGGCTACCAGTGAGATTGTTGAGCGCCTGACTGAGCGCGTGTCCCGTCGCGAGCTTGCCGATGGTGATGCCCTGTACCAAGCCCTGCAGCAGGAGCTGGCGGAACTGCTTGAGAGTGTCGATGCGCCGCTGATGATTGATACTGGCAAGAAGCCGTATGTGATTCTGGTGGTGGGAGTTAATGGTGTTGGCAAGACCACGACCATCGGTAAGTTGGCGCATCGCTTTCTCGGTGAGGGTAAGTCGGTCATGCTCGCCGCAGGCGATACCTTCCGCGCTGCTGCTGTGGAGCAGTTGCAGGTTTGGGGCCAGCGCCACGATGTCCCAGTTGTCGCTCAACATACCGGTGCAGACAGCGCATCAGTTATCTTTGATGCGGTCCAGTCAGCTCAGGCCCGCGGCATCGATGTAGTTATTGCAGACACTGCCGGCCGGTTGCATACCAAATCTAACTTGATGGATGAGCTGGCCAAGGTGCGCCGGGTGATGGGCAAACTGGACCCCAGTGCTCCCCATGAAGTGCTGTTGGTACTCGATGCCGGTACAGGCCAGAATGCAATCAATCAGGCCTCCCAATTCCGTGAGGCGGCTGGTGTTACCGGGTTGGTTCTCACCAAATTAGATGGCACGGCCAAAGGTGGGGTGATATTTGCCCTGGCACGCCGTTTCGGCATCCCGGTACGCTTTATCGGTGTGGGGGAACAGGCGGAAGATCTTCAGCCTTTCCGGGCACGTGAGTTCGTTTCGGCACTGTTCGGCCGCGATACCGCCTGACTTTCCTCACAGGGAATAACAAGAATTAGAAACCGTGATCACCTTTGACAATGTGAACAAGCGTTATGCATCGGGGCAAGATGCCCTGGTGCGTATCAGCCTGGAAATTCCCCGCGGGGATATGGTGTTCCTCACCGGTCACTCCGGTGCAGGCAAAAGTACCCTACTGAGATTGGTTACTGCTATAGAGCGCCCCACCAAGGGGACTATCCTAGTTGCCGGGCAAAACCTCAATCGACTGCGTAATAGTCAGGTTCCCTACTATCGCCGCAACCTGGGCATCGTATTCCAAAACCACCAACTTCTCTTTGATCGCAGTGTGTTTGACAACATTGCCCTGCCCCTATCAGTTGCCGGTTGTAATAGGCGCGAACTGGGCCGCCGGGTACGCGCTGCGCTGGACAAGGTGGGCCTCCTGCACAAGGAAAAGCAAAACCCCATTATGTTGTCTGGTGGTGAACAGCAGCGTGTTGGCATAGCCCGCGCTGTAGTGAACAAACCAGCCATTCTGGTAGCCGATGAGCCGACCGGTAACCTTGATCCGCAACTATCCCAGGAAATTATGCAGTTGTTCGCGGATTTTAATGCAGTGGGCGTTACTGTAATGGTGGCGAGTCACGACCTGGAATTGATCGCACGAATGCGTCGGCGAGTATTGACGCTGCAGGCTGGCCAGTTGATTTATGACGGAGTTCCGAGCCGTGAAGCAAACCCAGTCTAGGTCACAGCGCCAGGCCAATCCCAGTGCTGAAAAACGTACGCGCAGTACCGGGGCAGTAGCAGCCCGTACCGATTTTGGCGATTTGTGGCGCAGCTGGCTCGGCCATCATAGAGAGGTGGCGTTGGAATCCCTACGGCGTTTTTTTGCTACCCCCATGGCTAGTATCATGACTGCACTGGTGATAGCGATAGCTTTAGCCCTACCTGCTGCCCTGCAACTGGGGCTAGCGAATTTTCAGCGCGCCGTAGCTGGTTGGGATGGACAACCGCAAATTTCAGTTTTCCTGCATAAGGGTGCGCGGGACGCTGCTGTGGAATCTTTTGCTGCAAAACTACGCAGCGATCCGGCAGTAGCCGAAGTGACTTATATCTCCCCGGAAGAGGCGCTGGCTGAGTTTGAGCAGGCATCGGGGCTCGGTGATGTGCTGGCGGGACTCGATGCGAACCCTCTACCAGCGGTATTGCTATTGCGCCCACGGGATACCCAAGATAATGACAAGTTGCAGATATTGGTGGCGAACTTGCAGCAACAGGCCCTGACTGATTCCGTGGTGTTAGATTTAGCTTGGGTGCAGCGTCTTACCCAGCTTACTGAGCTGGGGCAGCGCCTCTCCGCTGGGCTTGCGGTCCTGTTGGCACTGGGGGTGATCCTGGTGGTAGTCAATACCATTCGTCTACATATCGAGAGCCGCCGCGAGGAGATTCTGGTGGTAAAGCTGGTGGGCGGTACCAATGCCTTTGTGCGCAGGCCCTTTCTCTACAGCGGGCTCTGCTATGGTTTTTGTGGCGGGTTGTTGGCCTGGTTGCTGTTACTGGGTGGCGTACTGCTGTTGTCGGGGCCAATTGCAGGCCTTTCTTCCAGTTATGGAAGTAACTACGCTCTAGCAGGCCCTGGATTCAGCTACTTTTTAGGGCTGACCGCTGGCGCAGCCCTCTTGGGATTGTTGGGTGCCTGGCTGGCGGCAACCCGGCATATTCGGGCTATCGAACCCACTTGACTGGTTAGTTCCATAAAGAATCGTAAAGCTGTTGCAGCAGTGGGAACCCCAGGGGTTGTTCGGCCCTCTAATTGCCCGAAATACAGCGGAATACGGCAATTGGCGGCGGACTTTCTTATCCGCCTGTGCAAGTGCTACACTGAGCCCAGCTTGTCGCCGGAAACAGTATTCGACGACAGCGGCCGGTGGAGCCGGTCGACTAATAAAGAGAGGAGAAACCTGAATGGGAACCAGCCTACAGCCAGTGCATACGCTGTCTCCGGGCGCCAACCTGGGAGCTTATATCCAGACGGTCAGTAGCTTTGATGTACTGACTGCCGAAGAGGAAAAGCGCCTGGCAGAAGACCTCTACTATCGTGAAGATATTAATGCCGCTCGCCAGCTGGTGATGTCCCACCTGCGCTTTGTAGTGCATATTGCCAAGTCCTACTCCGGTTATGGCCTTAATCAGGCCGATCTGGTTCAGGAAGGTAATGTTGGCCTGATGAAAGCCGTCAAGCGCTTTAACCCTGAAAAGGGTGTGCGCCTGGTTTCGTTCGCGGTTCACTGGATCAAAGCCGAGATCCACGAATTTATCCTGCGCAATTGGCGTATTGTGAAGATCGCCACCACCAAGGCGCAGCGCAAGCTCTTCTTTAACCTGCGTGGCCAAAAGAAGAAATTGGCTTGGCTCAGCAATGATGAAGCCAAGGCTGTGGCAAAAGACTTAAACGTGGATGTTGCCCAGGTCCATGAGATGGAAGGCCGTCTCGCTGCTTATGATGCCGCATTCGATGCAGGTGTAGATGACGATGACGATACTGCCTGGCAGGCACCGGCGCATTACCTGGAAGATCGCAGTTTCGACCCAGCCGCCCAGCTGGAGCGTGATAACTGGCAGGAAACCAACCTCAGTAGCCTCGCCCATGCTATGGAGCAACTGGATGAGCGCAGCCGCGATATTATCCAGGCACGCTGGTTGAGTGAGGAGAAGTCCACGCTGCATGAATTGGCTGACAAGTATGGTGTTTCCGCTGAGCGTATCCGCCAGCTGGAAAAGAATGCCATGAAGAAAGTGCGGGCGGCCATGGAGGCCTGAACCCGTATCTTTGTCATTCGGTAGAAAACCGCGCAGTTGCGCGGTTTTTTTATTTCCGTATTTATCGATTTCCTGAGTCTAACCAGGAAGGAAACTGTTGAGGGATAAATAATGGCAAAACTTTACCTGGTGCTCGCCGCACTGTTCGGCGCCAGCGGTGTTGCCCTGGGTGCCTTCGGCGCCCACGGCCTGCGCGATAAGGTGACAGAGAACCTATTGGAGGCCTACAAGACTGGAGTGCAGTACCAGATGCTCCATGCCTTGGCATTGCTTGGCGTGGCTCTGTTAATCCAGAACAGGGGTGTGCACTTGTCACTCACCCTGAGCGGAGCTTTCTTTGTATTTGGCGTAGTGTTTTTTTCCGGCAGTCTCTACGCCCTCGCCCTTGGAGGGCCGCGGTGGCTGGGGCCTGTCACACCAGTTGGTGGGACCCTGATGATTGCCGGTTGGGTTGCATTGTTAATTGCCGCTGCAAATTTCTCCAAATAATCGGGACCAGATTCATTTTTGAGTCGGCGCCCAATTTATCCCAATACCCGAATATAAGAAAACCGTTTCGCATAAGAGGTCGTGAAGAATGCAAGACGAATCCGCGGAAGAGTTCCCCTACCGCACCGAGTACAAGAAAAAGTCCATCCGTAGTTACGTGATCCGCGCAGGGCGAATGACTGAAGGGCAGCGCCGCGCTTTTGATACCTACTGGGGGCAGTTTGGCTTGTCCCTGTTTGATGGTCCTATCAATCCGAGTGAAGTTTTCGGGCGCGAGGCCCCACTGGTTCTGGAAATTGGTTTTGGTATGGGGGACTCCCTGTTCGCGATGGCACAGGCGGAGCCCGACAAGAATTTTATTGGTATCGAGGTGCACCCTCCCGGTGTCGGCAGGTTGATTAATAGTGCCGGTAAAGCTGGGCTGGAAAACCTGCGTGTTTATATGGCTGATGCAGTAGACGTTCTCAACGATTGCATCGGTGAGGGTATCGTGGACAGGTTCCAATTATATTTTCCCGACCCTTGGCACAAGAAAAAGCATCACAAGCGTCGCATTGTGCAGCCAGAATTTGTACGCTTGATTTGTGCCAAACTAAGAACCGCCGGGCTGATGCATATGGCGACAGACTGGCAGAACTATGCCGAGCATATGTTGGAAGTACTCCAGGCGGAGCAGTTGTTAGAAAATACATCTGCCAGCAATGACTATGTTGCGCGGCCCGAGTGGCGCCCGGAAACCAAATTCGAACGTCGAGGCCAGCGCCTGGGCCATGGTGTTTGGGATTTGGTGTATCGGCGTTTGTCCGGTGAAGCTCCCGCTCAGCGAGTGGCTAGCATAGAGAGTGAAGTCAGTTCCACTTATGGTCCTGGTGGAGAATAGTCTCTAGTACTTAGAGCGAGAGTATGGTCACTGGTGATATTACCCGTTCCACCAGTGATCAGTTTTGAAATATCGCAGTCTCTACAAAATTATCTGCCAGTTTTTCCCGGTAGTTTCCGATCTTCGCTGACATCGGAGATTCTAAAAGGCAATCCTGCCAAAACTTATCCAGTTCACAGGCACAATACTGTTTTGTGTAGCGGCAAAATATTGCATTCAGGACCGCCGAAGGTACTGTTTGTTAATGGCCATGAATGCCACTACATTGTTGGCGTCGGCATCGGTTATCTCTCCTGTCCTTATCGCTATCTTTTCCTATTTCCAGTCTATGATGCTAATACTGGGCGAGGCATCAAATACGAATTCGTATTAAGAGTACTTAAAAAATATACCAATAAATTCGATTTCGTTGCTAAGTACCCATTCGAATAAAAGCCTTGGGGGGTTGGTTCGAAAAGGAATTTCGGTGTCTCTAATGAGAAAGCGTCTCTCGCTTCTTTCAATTTTGTATGGCGTTTTATTTTCTCTTCTTTTTACAAGTTCAGGGGCCTCTGCTGATTTTGTTGGCACACTGAATCTCTACGCCAATGGTGGTAAACATTGGTTTAACAGTGACCGACTAAATGGGACACCCTTTCATGGATTAAAACTGCGGGACACCACTGGTGGCGGTGGCGGCCTGGGATTCAATATGACCAACTACTGGGCCATGGAGGGAGTGGTTGATTACTTTGTAGTGAATGTAGATGAAATTCCTGAAAAGGTTGAAGTATACAATTACCATTTGGATCTGCTTTATCAATTTGGTGGCCAGTTCTGCGGCGACTTTTGCTGGCAACCCTACGTAGCTTTCGGGATTGGCGAAATTCGTATTAACTACGATGATGCACCAAAAAAACATTACAGGGATAAAGACGGCAAGTATCGGTATGACTGTGAGTACAAACGTAAATACCCTTATACGCACCTCTACCCAAAGTACGTTTGCAATTGGCATGATAGCCAGACTATGGTCAATCTGGGTATTGGAGTGAAGTACAGTCTGGGGCCTCGTTGGCAGGCACGTGCTGATATACGTCTTTTTCAAGGGGTGGAAGAAGGTGGCCTAGATGGTTTTGCTAGTGTCGCAGTAGGCTATCAGTGGCTTGAGTACCCGGATTTTTGGTATGACGAGGATGCCGATAGTGTGATTGATGCAACAGACCAATGTCCACAGACACCAGTTGGTGTGGATGTGGGGCCTGACGGTTGTCCTATCGACTCAGACTTTGATGGTGTACCTACCTATATAGACCAGTGTCCGAATACACCGATTGGTATTGCGGTGGATGAATACGGTTGTATCCGCAGCTAAAAACTGGCGGTTTCCACTTTTTTGGAAAACCGCCTTACGCGGTGCCATCCAGATAAGGGATGCCCGTGATGTAACATTGTGATGGCGGTTTCAGGTACATCATCCGGGCAAAGTGCCCTTCTAAGGCTGTAAGAATAGGTGGGTAGAGGTGTTACTCTCCACGCAACTCTTCCACCTGTTCAGAAATTTCAAGCCACTCCATTTCCAGGGTATCAAGAATTTCGCGCTGCTCTGACTGCACTTTATTGAGGCGGGAGATTTCCTCCTGCTGGCCGCCGCTATACAGATTTTCGTCTGCAAGCTTTTCCTGAGCCTGGTTCAGTTTCTTCTCTGCTGTAGAGATTTGCCGTTCAATCGTTTTCAGCTTATTGGTAAGAGGCTTTAGCTGTTCTCGTAGCGCGGCAGCGGCGCGGCGCTGTGTTCTTTTGTCTTCAGCAGACCTCTCGGGAATTTCGTTATTATCGGTGAATTTCTCGTCGCGCCGTTTATCCCGGTTAAAGCTCAGCAACCACTGTTTGTAGTCATCGAGATCACCGCTAAAGGGTTCAGCGCGGCCATTGGCAACCAGAATAAACTCATCGGTAGTATTGGCAAGCAGATGACGATCATGGGAAACCAGAACCATCGCACCGGGAAACTCCGCAAGTGCCATGGTTAAAGCGTGGCGCATCTCTAGATCGAGGTGGTTGGTGGGCTCGTCGAGCAATAGCAGATTGGGTTTCTGCCAAGCCAGGATAGCCAACGCCAGGCGCGCCTTCTCGCCGCCGGAAAAACCAGCGACGGTTTCAAAAACCCGATCTCCGACAAAGCCATAGCCACCTAGGAAATCCCGCAGTGATTGTTCACTGGCATTTGGGCTTAAGCGTTGCAGGTGTAATAGTGGCGAGGCGGCTCCGTCGAGGGCTTCCAGCTGGTGCTGGGCAAAGTAGCCAATTGCCAGGTGTTCTCCACTTTGGCGCTCGCCACTCAGTGGCGGCAGCTCCCCGGCGAGGGTTTTGATCAGTGAAGATTTACCTGCGCCGTTGGGACCAAGCAGGCCAATGCGGCGACCGGGCTGGATACCCAGTTGTACCTTGCTCACCACTACCTTGTCGGCATAGCCGATATCCGCTTCGCGCAGATCGATCAGCGGGTTGGAGGTTTTCTCTGCGGAAGGCAGGGTGAAGTGAAAGGGGGAGTCCACATGGGCTGGGGCAATCCGGGCCATGCGATCGAGTGCCTTAATGCGACTCTGTGCCTGTTTGGCCTTGCTCGCTTTGGCGCGGAAACGCCGCACAAAGTCTTCCATGTGCGCACGTTCGGCCTGCTGCTTTTCGAACTGGATTTGTTGCTGTGCCAGGCGCTCTGCGCGTGTGCGCTCGAAGGCGCTGTAATTACCGCTATAGAGCACCAGTTTTTGCTGCTCAAAACTGACAATGCCATCGACGACCGCATCGAGAAAATCGCGGTCGTGGGAAATAATCAGCAGGGTACCGGGAAAGCGCTGTAACCACTGCTCCAGCCACAGGGTTGCATCTAGGTCCAGGTGGTTGGTGGGCTCGTCGAGCAACATCAGATCAGCGGGGCACATCAGCGCCCGCCCCAGGTTGAGGCGAATACGCCAGCCCCCGGAAAAGCTGCGTACTGGCTGCTGTTGATCTGCGTGGGAAAATCCCAGTCCATCGAGCAGCTGTGCGGCGCGCGCTGGCCCGCTGTAGCCATCGATACTGGCCATACGCTCGTGCAGCTCTCCCAGCTTATGGCCATCGGTATCATCACTATTTTCCGCCTGGGCCAATTGTCTTTGCAGTTGGCGAAGCTCTTGATCGCCATCGAGAACATAATCAAGGGCGGATTGTTCACTGGCTTCAACTTCCTGGGCCATATGCGAGATACGCCAGGTGCTCGGTAGGTCTACCTGACCTGCATCGCTTTCCAGCTGGCCGAGTAAAAGCTTAAATAAGGTTGACTTGCCGCAGCCATTCGCACCGATAATTCCCACTTTGTGGCCGGGAAATATACGGCAATCTGCGCTGTCCAACAGGTCACGTTCACCCCGATGCAGGGAGACACCTTGCAAATTGATCACTGGAAAAACCTCATATGAACAGGCCGATGGGTGCTAGGCTATTCGACGTATTTGAATTCAATCGCCGCCTCTACATAAGCGCCGATCAACAAAAGGTCGGGATTCTAACGTGACAAATAGTTCACCTCCATCTTCTGCTCAGGAAAACCCTCTGTGGCAGTTCAGCTTGGAATTTTACCGCCATGAAGAGGTGGAGGAATTCCTACTCAGTTGCCAGGATAAAAAAGGTGCGGATGTGTGCTTGATGCTGTGGGCGAGCTATGCCACTGCCTGTGGTCATCAGCTGAGTGAAGAGGGTTGGCGTGTTGCGGATCGTGGCCTGGCGCCGAGGCGTAGGATAATCACGAGTGTTCGTCACCTGCGACGCTTGCTGGGGCGCTTTCGCCCCCACAGCCTGCGGATTTATGATTTATTTAAACGCTATGAGCTGAATCTTGAGCGCTTGCAGTTAGCAGCTCTTTGGAAAATCTACGTTGAGGAGTGGCCGGGGGATCGTCCTGCCCTGGAGCTGGCTGGGCAGCAGTATGGTCTGCTACAAAAAGAGCAGGCCTACTGGTCAGAGTTGATAGAGAGTTTTATGACACAATCGAGAAGTCTGGGTAAGACAAAAACCAACAGTCCATAAGCGCCGGGCTTAACAGGGACCTGTTTGTGGGATGAACTCACATGACCTGTCTGGAGAACGGAGTCGCATAAGGCAAAAATCTGCTAAGTTTGCGCCCTTGCCGCCAATCGAGAGCGTTGGTCGGCTGGGCGCAGTAAATCAATTGCCTGAAGCCCTCACTCGCTGCTACGGTTTTCCGAGGAGAACAGGCTGTTGGCGGGAGTGGTTGGTGTAATAGTTGGGTTAGGAGGTGTGGACTCCACCGGCTTCTTCTCTTCGGTAGCTACAAAGGCTTTTGCTTCCTTTGGAGCTTTTTCTACGGTAACGGAGTCACCGCCTTTTGCCTGCACAGGCTTTTCAGATCTAGGCTTAGCCGCAACAGAAGCTTTTGCTGTTGAAGCAGCTTTGGCTGAGGTTGCTTTTTTGCTGGCGGGCTTTGTCGCTTTGTGAGTAGTGCTGACTTTAGCGGGTTTGGCAGCGGCTTTCTTCGCAGTGGAATTTGTAGCTTTTGCAGTGCTTTTGCGTACGCTGGCCTTTTTCGTAGCAACTTTCTTTTCAGTAGCTTTTTTAGCTCCTGGTTTTTTGCTCGTTTTAGTACCAGCTGCTTTCACAGCTTTAGTGGCAGTTTTTGCTGTAGCCTTTTTAGCTCCAGCAGTTTTTTTAACTACTGGAGCCTTCTTAGCTTTGGGTTGCTTCTTAGCGAGCTCTTTTTCTGTTCTGGCTGCGATTTTGCGCACAGCTTCTGCAGCTTTAAGCTCGGCTTTAGCCAGGGATTGACTATCTTTGGCCTCCGCTGCCGAACTCTTAGCCAATTGGAATACTTCATTGAGTTTTTCCACATTGGCTTTGGCGGTATCGACTCGTTTTCGTGCAGCGGCGGTCTTGGCCGTTTTAGCCGCGGCGCGGGCTTCGCTAAGCTTGGTTTTGGCCTTGGCCAGTTTTTCCTTTGCCGAAGTCAGAGCTTTTCCGGCTTTTAATACCGCCTTGCCGGCATCGGTGACTTTTTTATTGCGGGCTTTATCCAGTTTTGCAGAGAGCTTGGAAATTTGTGCTTCCAGCTCTGCGACCGGATTGACAGCTTTTCGTTTGGCAGCCATGAGTAAATGTCCTGACGTTTATTATCGATTGGCACTTCCGGGTGGTGCACTAGCCTTGCCTTAAATACGATCGATACCGCTGAAGAAGAGACGCGCGCACTGCAATATTGCCCCAAAACTGAAAAGCACCTCAAACAGTCCAGAACAATAACCGGTGACTCGTCGATAATAGCGCTGTTTTTAATAAAAATGTATGCCGAGTGCGGTGAAAAAAGCGCGGGTTGCGTTTTTTTATGGAAGAGACCGGAACTGGCATAGGGAATGTGGTGTCCTGCACAGTGTGAAAGTCATCGGTATGCACTGGCTGTCGCCTTGGGTTAGACTTGAGCGCACTGGCGGATAGCGTGCGCCTGGCGGCTGGAGGCCGCAACAGCATTGCCCGAGAAACCGCTGATGGCGTTGGACCAAGGTCAAGCGCGAATCCATAAACGCAATACGGACAAAGAGACAACATCCATGAATAAATACCCTTTGGCTGCAGCAATTGCCCTTGGCCTGGCGCTGACCGGCTGTAACGAACAGGGATCCAAGCAGGAAAAAGAAGTTACCCTGGATACCCAGGAGAAGAAGGTCAGCTATATCATTGCTGAAGATATGGCCAAGCGTCTTCAAGCCCAGGACGTGAAGCTGGACCCTCAGGTGGTGTTGATGGCACTCAATGATGTTGCCAGTGACCATGAATCGCGTCTGACAGACGAAGATAAGCAACAGACCATTGCTGCTTTCCAGGAGCAGATGCAGAAGAAGCAGCAGGAAATGCTGGCCAAGCAGGAACAGGAGTTTAAGGAAACTGCTGATAAAAACCTGACTGAAGGAAAGGCGTTCCTCGAAGAGAATGCGAAAAAGGAAGGTGTGATTACCACTGATTCAGGCCTGCAGTACAAAGTGATTACTGAAGGTTCCGGCAGCAAGCCTTCCGCCAGCAGCACTGTTGAAGTCGACTACAAAGGTACCTTGATTAACGGTGAGGAGTTTGACAGCTCCTACGCCCGTGGTGAGCCGGTACAGTTTCCGGTAAACGGCGTTATCAAAGGTTGGACTGAAGCCCTGCAACTAATGAAGGAAGGTTCCAAGTGGGAACTTTATATTCCTTCTGAATTGGCATATGGCCCCGGTGGTGCCGGTGGCAAAATCGGCCCGAACGCGACCCTGATTTTTGAAGTGGAGTTGCACAAGGCCAATGTTGGTGGTGAAGAAGAGACCAAGAAAAAAGAAGAAGAAAAGAAGGAAGAGCCAAAGCCTGAATAATCTGACTTTTTAGACTTTACTGAAAAAGGGTGCCTAAAGGGCGCCCTTTTTTATTTTTTGGTAGGAAGCTTTTGAGCGCTAGTAAACCGCTTTCGAATAACCAATAGAAAATTGTAAATACATTTAGTTTCACAGTAACAGGAGTTAAATTGCGAACTATAAGAGCGGTTTTTTATTGCTGCTTTCAGACAATCTGGTTTTTATGTGCGGTATGCAGCAGGGCGATCATCTTGTCTTCGGAGCTAAATCGAGTTTCCAACGCCTCCCCGAGTTCGGATAGATCCGGGGCCAGGCTGGAGAGATCATCTGTCTCTAAGTACTTATCATTGAAATCGACGGCGATGTCTGTCGTTGTATCGATATCTTTGTACAGCTCACAGGCTTTTTTAAGTCCCGACTTGTCATCGAATGCCTGGCCCTCTCGCATTAATTGCTCATAGACTTCAAAGTGACCTGCCGAGACATAATCCACCAACAGCTGGCACAACTGGCGCACACGATCCTCAGTTTCAGGGTCGTCTTCACTGAACTCTTTTTTTTCAGAGAGATGATAGAAGCTCACCAGCAAATTTTGCCGCGACTGTAACCAGCGGTCGATTATTTCGCTTACACCACCCCAGCGCTCCCGCGCCGATTTGCAATTTTCCAGCATCTCCAATATGTCCCTTTGTTACTGTTGCCGCAGTGGCCAGCTTTATTGCCGATGTCGAAGACTTTATGGAAGATAGGAGATTCCCCCGCCGGCAGCAAGATAGAGGGAGTAAACTACGCCAAAATACTGTGACAGATGTGCGAATTCGATTATGGGGAATTGAAAGCTGTTCAGCTACTGATAATCAGCGGCAGGACCAGTGCAGTCAGCGCGCCGCAGAGTCCCATGGCAAGGGCAGAGCAGGCGCCACAAAGGGCACTGATTTCGAAAGCGCGAGCGGTGCCTACGGCATGGGCGTTTATACCTAGAACCACCCCGAGGATACGCTTATCGCGAATACCAAGCAGAGTTAGTAACGGTGGTCCGGCCAGGGCACCAACCACTCCAGTGAGGACTACGATGCCCGCGGTGAGGCTCAATGCTGCGTGGATTTTTTCGGCCAAAGCCAGGGCAATCGGGGTAGTGACAGATTTGCCGCTGAGAGCCAGTAATACGGATTCCCCGGCGCCAAATAAAAGGGCGATTATGATAGCGACAACCGGTGCCAGGACTGCCCCTACGGCAATCGTTACCAGCAGTGGCCAGCCGGCCCGGCGAATCACTGCCAGGTTCTGTTTCAGTGGCACTGCCAGGGCCACTACTGCTGGACCGAGTAGTGCGTAGAGCAGTGTACTGGAGTGCTGATAATCGCTGTAGGGAACATTCAAGGTATGGAGCAGCGCCGCTACTATCAGGCTGGCGGTCACTATTGGGTGCAATAGTACTGTACCGCTGCGGCGGTAAAAGTACACGCCGATACAGAAAGCCACCAGACTCAGCGGTAAGGCAAACAGAGAGCTGTGCAGCCAGTTAGCCACTACCATTTACTACCGGCCTTGTTTAATAGCCTCTGCAGTAGCATGGCGCACAGGACTAGGCTGATTAGGGTGCCGATTACAACCGCAGCGATCAGCGCAAGCCAGTCTGCGGGGGCAAGGTCACGTAGAAAAAAGACGCCCACTGCAGCGGGCAGGAAAAGTAGTGGCAACAGGAAGAGCAGCTGGGCACTGATTTGGGCGAGGCCACGTGGTATGCCTCCATTCACCATCAACCCAAATAGTAGCAGTAGCATACCTACCACCGCGCCGGGAACAGGAAGTGCGAGCATTGTGCTGGCAAGTGTGCCGAGGCGTTCACAACCAAACAGAATGGCGGTGCCAATCAGCCAGTGAAATATGTTGCTCAGGGCGGGTGGAGTCATTTTGGAGTGCGGCCCGGTGGAGCCGCCATTTTTTATCAAGCTTTGCGGAATGCCTGCCAGGCACCGAATAGGACCAGGCCGCCAAAGCCGATCGCGGACCAGCCGGGAATACTCAGGCCCATCATTGTCCACTGGACTTCTGCACAGTTACCGTCACCACTCAAAAGTGCCTTGAGAACATCGGCCATGGGAAAAACTTCCAGCATGTAACTCACGCTGGGACCACAGGCGGGCACCTGGTCTTCGGGTAGGCTCTGCAACCATAACTGGCGGCCGGCAAAGTAAAGTCCGCCCAGGGCCCAGATGGATACCAGCAGACCGTAGACGCGCCTGCCTATGGTGGCCGGGTTGTGCAGGAAGGCAATCAGGGAAACCACTCCCACACCGAGCAGCATTACCCTTTGGGTAATACAGAGCTTGCAGGGCTCCAGGCCGCGAACGTATTCCAAGTAGAACGCAGAGCCCAGCAGGAAGGCAACCATTAGGAAAACAATCAGAAAAGTGATGCGTGGGTTGGGTAAGGTCATGATTTATCAGATCCTGAATAATGCTGCCGAAACCGGGAGGCTTCGAGATTCAAGTCGGTCAGTAGTTTATTGAAATTGTGTTCCAGCTTTTCCCGCCCGGCGATCAGCTCGGGCAGCATTTCCTGTAGGGCCACCGGGCGGCGCAAGCGCTGCCCAACCCGCTCCAAAGTGAGGGCTACCACTTGCTCTTCGCGGTAGCTCTGCAGCAGTTTAAACTGCTCAGCACGCGCCATAAACGCTTTGGCTTGCGGCGGAATATACGCGCTGTCGCTGCGAAAGTCTCTCCAGCATTCGGTACAGAACTCTTCCAGGTTCTGTGGGTGCCATGTGTGCCAATTTTGTGCCAGCAGGTGATCGAACCAAATATCCAGCGCAATACCGGCATAGCGGCGCCACCTGGGGTCCAGGCTTGCCAGGGCGTCGCGGTAGGCGGTATGTTCATCCGTACTCGCATCAATCCGCCGGTGCAACTTGATGCCGGCCTCAATGGCTGCGGGCCTTTCGCCAACCAGTGGCCCTTTGACAAAGTCACCCAGGAGTCCACCCAGGCGCCAGCGCGCTTCGGGGCCGGACAGCAACAGGTGTGCGAGGTAGTTCATACTATCGATCCGTTCGAGCCCGCACACCCGGTCAGACGCCGGTGGCCGACTAGTCCTGACAACAAATATATTGTGCGTAGTAGTGGCTGAGGAACTCCTCAAAAGAGCCTTTATCTCCCGCTTCCACCTGCTTTTGCCTGAGCAGCGATTCCTCAGCTTGACGGGAGAAGTCCCGGACTGAATCGCTGTCGAGAGGGCGCTCGAGAAAGTAGTGTCGATGCTGCTCGGCTTTTTCCATGGCCCATTGGTAGAAGCTCAGTTTCTGCGCATCCATTTCGGCTAAGATCTGCTGCGCAGGAGTGGGGATTTCCCCCTTCACTTTTGCACGCTGAACGCCAACGGCACAGCGGTACTGGTCGCCACCCCAAGCACTGTCGAGCAGCTCAGCAACGGAGTTCATCTCCCCCAAAAGCTGAGAAGCCCAGTCTTCGAGTTTGCGCTCGCCATTGCCGGAGCGCAGCAACAGGCCTGGCTCGTTGCCGCGATAGACAATGCGCTGCTGGTTTTCCTGGGTAGCGCGATAGTCGGTATCGTTGGTTTTGGGGCTTTCTGTGAGCAGGCAGTGAAGCAGGAAGCTGTCGAGGAAACGCATCTGCTGGGCATCAATACCCAGAGGCATAAACGGGTTTAGATCGAGGCAGCGGACCTCGACATACTCGACCCCGCGATTGTTCAGAGCAGCCAGGGCTGTCTCACCGCGCTTGGCCGGGTTTTTGGGCCTAATGGGCGAATAGAATTCATTTTCGATCTGCAGTATGCCGGTAGACAGCTGTTGGTAATTTTCATCGCCATCTTTCACTCCCATCTCCTGATAGGGGCCGTAGGGACGACTGATGGCAGAACATAATGTTGAGAGGTAGCTGCGCAGGTTGTTGTAGCAAACGATCAGGGATTGCTGCACATCACTGTTGTAGCCCAGGTCGCCCATACGCAGTGAGGTGGCATGGGGGACGTGTAAAGTATGGCTATCGCCGTTAAACGCCTCAAGCTTGTGTTCACGCCCTTCCACAAAAGACGAGCACACAGCTGGCGCTGCGCCAAACAGATAAATCAACAGCCAGTAATTGCGGCGGAAATTACGGATCAAATCAAAGTAGCGACGGGTCTTGAATTCACTCAAGGACTCGCTGCTGCCCTCGAGCTCGTGCAACCACAGCCAGAAATCATCGGGCAGAGAAAAGTTGTAATGGATACCGGCGATCGTCTGCATGGCGCGGCCGTAGCGTAGGCCAAGACCGAGCCGATAAATAGTTTTCATGGCACCGCTATGGGAA
Source organism: Microbulbifer variabilis (assembly GCF_052468405.1). NCBI lineage: Bacteria > Pseudomonadati > Pseudomonadota > Gammaproteobacteria > Cellvibrionales > Microbulbiferaceae > Microbulbifer > Microbulbifer variabilis. The sequence continues at coordinate 4,104,367 of NZ_CP174343.1, read as the reverse complement.
TTGCCGTAACGGGCTACCGGGATATCATTATCGGTACCGATTACACAGGGCATGCTGTTGACCCACAGGCGCTCATCGCCGATCTGGCTATAGGTGTAGCGGTGGATACGGTCGAGTATCCGCAACGCCTCCTCGGGGGTGGCTACCGGCGGTGTGATAAATTCCAGCAGCGCCTCGGAAAAATCGGTAGTGATACTCTCGTGGGTGAGGGCTGAGCCCAGTGTTTGCGCATGGGGGGTTGCCGCCAAGGTACCGTCACTGGCAACCCGCAAGCTCTCTTTCTCGAGTCCACGGCGTATGCCCTTGAGTAATTGCACAGGTTTGGCCTGAGACAGGGCGGCCAGATGGGGAATAGGCACTCGAATCTCCTTGGTACTACCGGAACTTTCTCTTGCGTCGCTGGATAGAGCGACTGTGCCGGTTCAGTGAGAGTTACCGCTCAAGCGGCTGACTCTGATTCCGATGTTTTCTCGCTGGGATGAGCGGGCGTTTCTTCTGGGGGTTGCTCAGGTACAACCTCGGGAGCCGGTTCCGGGGATACCTCCGGCTCTGCCTGGGGCTCCAGCTCAGGAGGTTCCTGCGCAGGCATTTCCTCTGGCGTGTTCGGCTCAATTTCCGGGTCACCCTGCAGAGTAGAAATGTCGGCAAGGGCCTCTTCTGGTACTAGCGGTTGTCCCTTGTTATTCAGCTCACATTGCAGCAATTCGATGCGCAGGCTGACATCACGTGTGTTGGCTTCGAACATCTGATTGATGGCGACGTCTTTGTGTTCGCTGCGAAACAGTTTATTGGGCTCACGGCCATCCAGCCATTCACCACTTTTGCTCAGGAACTGCTGGTGCTGATTGGCCAGCACATACACATGACTCATTATGTTGGGCAACTTTGATGCTGTGACAGAAAGGCAGTTTAGCGACGGGTGCTGTATGGCTCAAGGAGTCCGTGAGAGCGAACGCGGCAAACGCCCGCTCCCACGGGGTGAGGTGGGGATGGCTATACAGATTTCAGCGGGTAGTGCTCGGGGTAAGGCAGGCGAGCACAGCCACTATCCACTGCCGCGCGGGCTACTGCAGCAGCGACCTCGGGCAGCAGGCGCGGGTCTGTGGGCTTGGGCAAAATATAGTTGTAGCCAAAGCTTAGTTCTATACCACCGTAGCCTTCACGAACTGAGTCGGGAACGGGCAGGTGGGCAATTTTGCGGATGGCTTCGATTGCCGCGAGTTTCATCTCTTCATTGATCCGTGCCGCACGTACATCCAGAGCGCCGCGGAAAATAAAGGGGAAGCACAGCACATTATTGACCTGATTTGGATAGTCCGAACGCCCGGTAGCCATAATCAGGTCTTCGCGCACACTGTGGGCCAGCTCCGGCTTGATTTCCGGGTTGGGGTTGGAGCAGGCAAAGACTACCGGCCTAGGTGCCATTCGTTGCAGCTGCTCGGCAGATAGCAGGTCTGGTCCGGATACGCCGAGGAACACATCCGCGTCGGCTATGGCATCGTCGAGGGTGCGCATATCGGTATCCCGTGCCCACTCGCCTTTGTAGGCGTTGATATCGGTGCGCCCGGAGTGGATTACCCCACGGCTGTCGAGCATGGTGATTTGCTCTTTGCGCGCACCGGCAGCCAACATTAGCTTGCAGCAGGCGGTGGCAGCTGCGCCAGCGCCCAGGCATACCATGCGCACTTCGCTAATTTTTTTACCCTGGATTTCCAGTGCATTGAGCATTCCCGCTACAGTCACAATAGCTGTGCCGTGTTGGTCGTCGTGGAATACCGGTACCGGGCAGCGCTCTATCAGTGCCTCTTCAATATGGAAGCACTCCGGCGCCTTTATATCCTCAAGGTTGATGCCGCCAAAGGTATTGGCGATAGCGGCAACAGTCTGGATAAATTGCTCCGGGCTATTGACGTCCACCTCGATATCCACCGAATTGATATCGGCGAAGCGCTTGAACAGAAGTGATTTCCCCTCCATAACGGGCTTGGAAGCCAATGGCCCCAGATTGCCGAGGCCGAGAATGGCGCTGCCATTAGAAATAACAGCTACCAAGTTGCCCTTACCAGTGTATTGATAAGCGGCCTCTGGGTCTTTGGCTATCTCGCGTACCGGTTCGGCTACCCCTGGGCTATAGGCCAGGGACAGGTCCTCTTGGGTTTCGGCGGCAGTAGTCAGCTCAACTGAAAGTTTGCCGGGAGTGGGGAGCGCGTGGTAATCGAGCGCTGCCTGGCGCAATGAATCCGTCATTTGGGGGCTATTCTCTCGAAAACTTGGGATAAACTTGCGGTGCTATCCCGGTTACTGCGGGTGCCAGAGAATAACCGAGGGGCACTTGTAGCCACAAGCTTAAGGGAAGGCTGAAACTAGTACTTCTTACTATTTTGCCCTTAGTAAGTGGCTAATTTCAGGATGATCAGTTGCTAATGTGTGATTTTGAAGGATAAATTTATCGTCAAAATCGACAACATTAAGCAATTCGAATCGATTTTGCCCGTGGGGCATACCTTTGAGCAGATATAGGTATTAAGGGTAAAAAAAAAGGCATTGGGGTGGCCCCAATGCCCTCTTCCGAGATGCCAGGCATCCCAATGTTCGGTTTACTTGCCGATGCGGCTGCCGAAACGCTTTTTGAAGCGGTCCACGCGTCCACCGGTAGTAGCCTGCTTTTGCTTGCCAGTGTAGAAGGGGTGGCACTGGGAGCACACATCGATCTGCAGGTCTTTGCCCAGGGTAGAACGGGTTTTGACTACGTTGCCGCAGGAGCAAGTGGCGGTGATGTCGGTGTAGTTAGGATGGATATCTGCTTTCATGATTGCCTCTTTTCGAAACCGCCACTCGATCTGTTGCCGGGCACGGTATCGTCGTTGGAGCAGGAACCGGACCGGTTCCAGGCTGATTAAAAAGTCGGCGCATACTATCAGATTAGCGTCGGGGTTCAAGTCCAAATACCGGGACCTAGCCAGTCACTAAATTGCCATTTATTCAGCCAATGGACTTATCTGGATATCTCGGTATTGCCTCTTTGGGGTGTTGGTAAGCATAGGGCCGGGCCTGGCTTAGGAAGGCTAACCGACCTGGTGGTTACACATTGCCATATAAAAAAGTAATCGGCCTCTGTATCTTGCCGGAGCAGTCAGTACACTAGCGCCTTTTACCGAGGTTCGTGGGGGTGAGGTGGAACAGGCAGTCCAACAGAATGTCATTTTACGCTTGGCGGTACCAGTACCGTTGCGGCGCCTGTTCGACTACCTGCCTCCAGAGGGCCTGGATCCGCAGACATTAATACCGGGGCAGCGGCTGTGGGTGCCCTTTGCCGGGCGCAAACTGGTTGCGGTATTGGTAGACGTTGTGCAGAAGTCATCGTTTGCACATTTAAAGCCCGCCCTGGGGGTGATTGACCAAACGGCGCTGTTTAGTAGAGTCAGTCTGGGATTCCTTTCCTGGATCGCTGATTATTACCAGGCCCCGATTGGTGAAGTGTATGCAGCCGCACTGCCCGCCGCTCTGCGTAAGGGCAAGCCCGCAGACCACTGGGCCGAGCAATGGTTGCAGCTCACTATCGAGGGCAAGGGTTTGCCCGAGTCAGCATTGGCGCGGGCACCAAAACAACAAGCCCTGTTGCAACTGTTGCTCAGTGAGGGAAGGCAAAGCCGTACTCACCTGAAAGCCCTGGGGCATACATCGACGATAGTGCGCGCCTTGCAGGAGCGCGGCCTTGTTAATTGGAGCTCTGGCCCTACCGTTCCACCACCGCTACCGGTAGCAGAACCGGTTCCGGCGCCGCAATTGAGTGAAGAACAGCAAAAGGTATTGGATTCGGTGGATTGCGGCCACTATTCCGCTTCCCTCCTTGAGGGCACTACCGGCAGTGGCAAGACCGAAGTTTACTTGCAATTGATGGAGCGGGTTTTGGCTGAGGGGCGCCAGGCGCTACTCCTGGTTCCAGAAATAGGACTTACCCCTCAGACCCTACGGCGTATAGCTTCGCGTTTCCCCAAGCGCAGCATTGCGGCTCTGCATTCAGGCCTGGCTGAAGGCGAGCGGGCCCAGTCCTGGCTCGCTGCAGTGGCGGGGCAGGCCGATATTGTGATTGGCACCCGCTCGGTGATTATGACGCCAATGCCGAGACTTGGCATAGTGATAGTGGATGAGGAGCACGATGCTTCCTTTAAGCAACAGGATGGTGTGCGCTACTCAGCTCGGGATCTTGCAGTGGTGGTGGCGCGCAATGCCAATGTTCCGGTGCTATTGGGCTCCGCCACGCCCTCCCTGGAAACCCTGCATAACGCGTTGAATGGCCGTTACCAGCATTTGCGCATGCGCCAGCGCGCGGGGGATGCGCGCCCTCCGCAGATCCATGTGGTGCCCACTCTGCGCGAGCCGCTGGAGGAGGGATTTTCCCCCCAGGTGCTTCGCCATATAGGGGAAACCCTGGCGCGTGGTGAACAGGTTTTGGTTTTTATTAACCGGCGCGGCTTCGCTCCCGCCCTCACCTGTGATGATTGTGGTTGGTTGGCCGATTGCCCCCACTGCTCCAGCAAGCTCACCATGCATCGGCGCTTGCGTCAGTTGCGTTGCCACCATTGCGATTACCGTTGTTCACTAGTTGATAGTTGCCCCCAGTGCCACAGCCGATCTATCTCCGCCCTGGGTGGGGGTACTGAACGCAGTGAGGAGTTGTTGGCGCGGCGCTTTGCCGAATATCCGGTAATCCGTGTGGATCGGGACACCACGACCAGTAAGCTGGCCTTGGACCGGTTGTTGGCTCCGGCGCGCGATGGAGAGCCCTGTTTGCTCCTGGGTACCCAGATGCTGGCTAAAGGTCACCATTTGCCGCGGGTGACCTTGGTAGTAGTTCAGGATGCGGATGGTGGCCTGTTTAGTGCAGATTTCCGCGCCCCGGAGCGTACTGGTCAGTTGCTGGAGCAGGTGGCTGGACGTGCAGGGCGCGGCAGTCTGAGCGGTCGGGTACTGGTGCAGAGCCGATTTCCTGAACACCCCCTGTTACAGATGTTATTGGAGAAAGGCTACGGTAGTTTTGCGCGCCAATTACTGCGCGATCGCGCGGTGGCGCAGATGCCCCCTACCAATGCAATGGCTCTCGTGCGGGCGGAGTGCGAAGAGCCCTCCTGGGCTGAGGAGTTCCTGCACAATGCGAGAATGTTTATGCAGTCCCTGGCACCCCCTTCACCGCAGTTACAGTATCTGGGGCCAGTGCCCGCGTTGTTGGAGCGCAAATCCGGGCGTTTCCGTTTCTATATACAGGTTACTGCGCAGAATCGCGCGCAACTGCAGCCTCTTTTGGCGCGCTTATGTGTCTGGGCAGAGGGAAATAAAAACCGTCGTCTGCGCTGGGCGATAGATATGGATGCACAGGAATTGTCGTAAATTTTGCTGGAATTCAATGCCCCCAGCCTAATTGGCGGTACAATTCCCCTGCTGAGCAGATCACCCAGGGAAGAAATCCTCAATGAGCCGTCGCAAAACCAATCGCCGCAGTAAAAGTTCTGCGGGAAAACCCGCCTGGGGTTGGTTCTTCCTGGGAAATATTGTTGGCGGTTTCGCGGTATTTCTGCTTCTGCAATACGGTATTGCTGGGGAGGGTAAAGGCGCTAGCGGTGGCAAACCACAGGCGGCCAAACCGAGGGTTGAGGAGCGCACTCAGCCGCGCTTTGATTTCTACACAATGCTGAAGGAAAACGAGGTTTCCGTACCTCCCCCCAAGGTGGCCGAGCCCGCTCGTCGTCAGCAGGATTCCAATACCGGGCAGGGGGCAGTTAGTGAACCCCCACAACAGGTTTACATTCTGCAAGCAGCCTCCTTTCGTGAGGCGGCTGAAGCCGAGCGCCTGCGTGTGCAACTTACCCTGGCCAATCTGGATGTTAAAGTCGAGTCAGCTAGTGATAGTCGCGGAACCTGGCACAGAGTCTTGGTTGGGCCTTTCGACAACCGCTCGCGTATGGCAAAGGCCCGACAGGTACTGGCTGAGCACAGACTGATGCCGCTGGTGCTGAAACGTCCAGCCAACTGATTAATGTGCAGGGCTTTCTGCCCAGCATGGTAGATAAAGCTATTTACTCTCTCACTTTTGGTCAAATTAACGTGGGCGGCTTTGGCTTTGAAGCAAAAAACCACAGTGGATACTGGGTTCCGGGTACAGCAATTGCCCCTTCCTTATTGAAATCGGCGCGTGCCGTCCTCACTTATCTAACCTGAATGAAATTCCCGGCGCGATTGGTAACCACCTTCTGCGCTGAAGCTCACGCGTAATCCGAGAGGTCTCCATTGGAACAGTATCGCGGAACCACCATTTTATCCTGTCGCCGCAACGGCAAAGTTGTGATTGGCGGCGACGGCCAGGTGTCCATGGGTAACACCATTATGAAGGGCAATGCGCGCAAGGTGCGTCGCCTGTATAAGGACAAGGTGATTGCCGGTTTTGCCGGCGGTACCGCCGATGCCTTTACCCTGTTTGAGCGCTTCGAGGCCAAGCTGGAAGCCCATGGTGGGCAATTGACCCGCGCCGCTGTGGAGCTGGCCAAAGACTGGCGTACCGATCGTGCCCTGCGCCGCCTCGAGGCCCTGTTAGCTGTGGCCGACGAGACTGCCAGCCTGATCGTGACCGGCAATGGTGATGTTATTCAGCCGGAAGATGACCTGATCGCCATCGGTTCTGGTGGGCCTTTTGCCCAGTCTGCGGCACGGGCTTTGCTCGACAACACCGATATGGATGCCCGTGCAATTGTTGAGCAGGGCCTGAAAATCGCCGGTGATATCTGTGTTTACACCAACCAGAACCACACCATCGAAGAATTGAATTTTTAAGTGCCTCGCGCTCTTTAGGCGCCATTGGCCGGGCGGTCCCTCAAAGGGAACCGCCGATATGTTTTGCAGGAATTGAATTGATATGTCCCAGATGACCCCCAGAGAAATCGTCCATGAGCTCGACCGCCATATAGTCGGCCAGCAGGACGCCAAACGCGCCGTAGCGATTGCACTGCGCAATCGCTGGCGCCGTATGCAGGTGACCGAGGATTTGCGCGCCGAGATCACCCCGAAAAATATCCTGATGATTGGCCCCACCGGTGTGGGCAAAACTGAAATTGCCCGCCGTCTGGCAAAGTTGGCCAATGCGCCCTTCATTAAGGTAGAAGCAACCAAGTTCACGGAGGTGGGCTATGTTGGCCGCGATGTGGAGTCGATCGTACGCGATCTTGTCGAGATGGCTGTGAAGCAGGAGCGTGAGCTGGCTATGTCCGGTGTGCAGCAGCGTGCTATGGATGCTGCGGAGGAGCGTATCTTAGATGCCTTATTGCCGCCAGCGCGCTCCACTGAGCCCAATGACAAGGATTCCAGTACCCGCCAGTTGTTTCGTAAGAAATTGCGGGAGGGAGAACTCGACGATAAGGAAGTGGAGTTAGATATGGCAGCTGCGCCAGTGGGCGTAGAGATTATGGCGCCTCCAGGTATGGAGGAAATGACTAATCAACTACAGGGCATGTTCTCGAATATGTCCCAGGGCAAGACCCGCAAGCGCAAATTACCGGTTAAGCAGGCCATAAAGCAGCTGACTGATGAAGAGGCGGCCAAGCTGGTTAATGATGAAGATATTAAAACCAGTGCGATTCGTGCCGCCGAACAGAACGGTATTGTCTTTATCGATGAAATCGACAAAGTGGCCAAGCGTCAGGAGAGTGGCGGTGCCGATGTGTCTCGTGAGGGTGTTCAGAGAGATCTACTGCCACTGATTGAGGGCAGTACTGTTAACACCAAGTACGGCATGATCAAGACAGACCATATTTTGTTTATCGCCTCAGGTGCCTTCCATCTGTCCAAGCCATCGGATCTGATCCCAGAGTTGCAGGGCCGACTGCCAATCCGTGTGGAGTTAAGCTCGCTCACTTCGGCAGACTTTGAGCGCATCCTCACTGAGCCATCCGCTTCCCTGACCGAGCAGCAGAGAGCTCTGCTTGCTACAGAGGGCCTGGAGCTGAAATTTACTGAAGACGGAATCCGCCGCATTGCAGAGGTGGCCTACGAGGTGAATGAGCGCACGGAGAATATTGGTGCGCGTCGATTGCACACCGTACTGGAGCGCCTGTTGGAGGAGATTTCCTTCGATGCTGGTGACGGAGACAAAACCCTGAATGTAGATGCTGCCTATGTGGATACCCACCTGGGCGAGCTCAGCCAAAATGAGGACCTTTCGCGTTTTATCCTGTAAATGAAACCGCAAAAAATCCGATTAAATCGCGCAGAGAAAAACTTGCAGCTGGTATTTGCTGATGGCGACTTTACCTTGCCGGCAGAGTATTTGCGCGTCTACTCCCCCAGTGCCGAGGTGCGTGGTCATGGCAACAGTGCCCCGGTTCTGGTGGATGGAAAAATGCACGTGGGTATCGATAAAATAGAGGCCGCTGGTCGCTATGCGCTGAAAATCGATTTTGATGATGGCCACGACACAGGTATTTATACCTGGGAATACCTGCGTGAACTCGCCGAGAAATATAATGCTAACTGGGAGAGCTACCTGCAGCGGTTGCGCGCTGAGGGTAAGGGACGCGATCCTGATGAAAGTGTGGTGAAGTTTATCGGCTAGTACGGGGTGCGCCGTATAGCGGTGCACTTGTCTATTTCCCCACCCATTGAAAATACTGGAAAAACAATAATCTCTCACTGTTTTTTCGCAATTCTGTAATATTGCTGTGGTTGTGTTTTTACAGTCTTAACGCCCGTACTAAGCATTGTGGCGATGAAAGCCAGAAGTTAATCGGCGCGTAATTCTTTTGTCATATTTCCGGACTCTAATGCTCGCCAAATTTACGAGTTCCGGAGGCTCATCGTGGCAAACAAACTTGCCCGCGCGCTTAGCGCCTTTTGTTTAATTCCTCTCGCTTCAGCGGTTTCTGCCGCAAGCCTGCCTGACTACCAAACCAAAAGTGACTGGTATACCGACGCTGCCGATCGTCTGGAAGAGCGTACTGCCCTCTCCAGAGAAGCAAAGACTGCAAAGAACGTCATTCTTTTTGTCGGCGACGGTATGGGTATATCCACGTTGACTGCTGCACGTATTCTTGAGGGTCAACTGCGCGGTGAGAATGGTGAGGAAAATGCCCTTTCTTTTGAGGAGTTTCCCTATTCCGCTCTGATCAAAACATATAACACCAACCAGCAGACCCCGGACTCTGCCGGTACCATGACTGCGATGATGACCGGTGTAAAAACCCGCGCCGGAGTCATTAATATTGAGGAAGATGCATTGCGTGCTGATTGCGTCAGTGCTGAAGGCAAAGAGCTGAATACTTTCCTCGAGTTGATGGAAAATCGTGGCAGATCAACTGGCATCGTCTCAACCGCGCGATTGACTCATGCCACGCCCGCCGCCACTTATTCGCGTAGTCCAGAGCGTGGCTGGGAGTACGAAGCTGAAGGAAATTGTGTGGATATCGCCACGCAAATGATTGAACTGGAATATGGGGATGGCATCGACGTGATGCTCGGTGGCGGCCGTCGCAGTTTTACAACGACCGATACAGGTGGCAAGCGTGAAGACGGGCGCGATCTTACCAATGAGTGGCTACAGCGCTATGAAGGTGAACAGAATGCTGAATATGTGCAGACTGGAGCTGAACTGGCGAGCGTGGATCTCGCCTCTACAGACAAGCTGTTGGGGCTCTTCACAAGCAGCCATATGAGTTACGATGCGGACCGTATTGCTAAGGAGAGCGACGAGCCGAGTATCGCCGAGATGACCGGTACTGCTATTGAACTCCTGCAGAAAGATAGCGATGGCTATTTCCTGATGGTGGAGTCTGGTCGAATCGACCACGGCCATCACGCAGGTAATGCTTACAACGCATTGCACGATGCGATTGCCTTTGCGGATGCGGTACAAGCTGCACTGGATAAGGTGGATCTTGAGGACACCCTGATCCTGGTGACTGCGGACCACAGCCATGTGATGACCATTGCCGGTTATCCAACCCGTGGTAACCCCATTCTCGGCAAGGTGGTTGAGAATGACAGTAGCGGCGCAGCCAAGGCGGAACTGGAAACCGCATCGGACGACTTGCCTTTTACCACGCTGACCTATGCCAATGGTCTGGGCTTTGCCGACCTGGGTGAGAATACCGATGCGGATGAACGTTATGGCATAGCTGCTGATACCGGCCGTAAAGATCTCTCTGGCGTAGATACCGAGGCACCGGGTTTTCATCAGGAGGCTCTAGTTCACCTGGAATCAGAGAGTCACGCGGGTGAAGATATCAGCCTGCATGCCATTGGTGCTGGAGCCAAGTTGGTACAGGGTAGCCTGGAGCAAAGTGCGCTTTTCCATGTGATGACTGCTGCGACTGACCTGTCGTTGACAGAAGAATAATTGGGGTAATTCACCATGAGACATTTTAAAAAGACCCTGCTGGCTTTCTCCGTAGCCCTGCTGGCCGCTGGTTGCAGTGATGACAAGTCCAGCTCGAATCCGGTTGAACTGCCAGAGCCAGAAGATGTGTTGAACCTTCCCCAGGGGCAGCTCGATAGCGACTGGTTCAAAGAGGGCCAAGAGGCTGTAGAGGCTGCGCAGGCACAGGCAATTAATAATACTCCTGGCGCAGCAAAGAATATCATCCTGTTTGTCGGCGATGGCATGGGTATTTCTACAGTGACTGCAGCGCGTATCCTCGCCGGTCAACAGCAGGGCCTCGCCGGTGAGGAGCACCAGCTGAGCTTTGAAAAAATGCCTTTTGCTGGTTTGGTGAAAACTTACAATACCAACCAGCAAACTCCGGACTCCGCTGGCACTATGACGGCTCTAGTTACCGGGGTTAAAACCAAGGCCGGCGTATTAAGTGTTGCCGAAGATGTGGCGCGCGGCGATTGTGCCGCCAGTCTGGAGCGTCCTCTTACCACTGCCATTGAGCTGGCAGAGGATCTGGGCAAAAGCACCGGTATTATCAGTACCGCGAGAATTACCCACGCTACTCCGGCAGCCACCTATGCCAAGGTGCCTGAGCGTGGCTGGGAAGCGTCTGCTCCTGATGGTTGCACTGATATTGCCGCGCAGCTGGTTGAGCTGGAGGCTGGTGATGGTATCGACGTGGTAATGGGAGGGGGCCGCCGTAACTTCTTGCCCAGTGACGTCACAGATATCGAGGGGGAAGCCGGGCGTCGAGAAGACGGGCGCAACTTGGTGGATGAGTGGAAGACACGTTACAACGACGGTGTGAATAATATTGCTTACGTAGAAGACACCACAGGCTTTAATGCTGTAGACAGCGCTGCAACCGACAAGTTACTGGGTTTGTTCAACTCTTCCCACATGGAGTATGAAGCTGTTCGTGAGGAAGATACTGCGGGTGAGCCTTCCCTCACTGAGATGACATCTAAAGGTCTCGAACTCCTGCAGAAAAACGACAAGGGATATTTCCTTATGGTAGAGTCCGGTCGTATTGACCATGGCCATCATGCTGGCAACGCCCACCGCGCACTGACCGATGCTGTGGAATTTGCAGAGGCTATCCAGTATGCAATGGATAACACCAGTGCAGAAGATACTCTAATAGTCGTTACTGCGGACCACAGCCATGTGATGACGATTGCCGGTTATCCCACCCGCGGCAACCCGATTCTTGGCAAGGTGATTGGTAATGACAGCAGTGGTGAGGCTAAAACCTCTCCTTCATTAGCTGAAGATGGCCTGCCCTACACAACCTTGACCTATGCCAATGGCCCGGGTTACAGCTCCAATGATGACGGTAGCCGGCATGATCTCACAAGCACTGACACTGTCGCACTTGATTACCAGCAGGATGCACTGGTGCCCATGAGCAGCGAGTCTCACGCTGGAGAGGATGTAGGCGTATGGGCTCGCGGGCCGGGTGCACACTTGGTGAGTGGTACCAATGAGCAGAACTACCTATTCCACGTTATGGCACGCTCAGGTGGTTTATTGGAGCAGGACGCCGAATAAATTCGGAGGCTATTTGTTTCAATGCAATGGCGCAGGTATTTCCCTGCGCTGTTTTACTTTCTATCTGACTTTCAACTTTGCCTTAATGAAGAGCGCAGAGCAAAGAGTCTCTATTTCCCGACGAAGCCTCATTTTGCGCCAGTCACCCAGTTCCAAGATTGGTATCAGCTCTTTCCCGAGGCTCTCTCCCGTGGCAATTGCCAAGCGGCAAAGTAAATAGGCGTCGCGCCAATCGCCAAGAACTTGTGCCAATTGTTTTAGTGGCTCACAGCGTAATGCGGCTGGCTGTGGAAATTTTTCTTCAAGCAGTCGGCTGTGGTACCAGTGGTCTTTTACTCGTTTGCGCAATTGGTGCAGATTCTCCGCGCTATCCAATTTTTGCACCTGATACCAAGCTTTTCGCGCTCGCCGGTAACCTCGACAGTATCCGCGTTCTAAATGAGCCCAGCGAACATCCTCTAATGACCAGTTACCGATACGCCCCCGTCTTTGAATCAGAAACGGTTCGACCTGTGCCAGGGCCCTTTTATCTATTTTTAAATGCAGCATATGGCGCAGCAGTGTGTGCATTGTCGGAAAGTGGTGTGGCGGGGCTATCGCAAGTAGGGCTCCTCGAATAGAAACCGGATCGCGGCTCTGAGCGAGGCTGTGGGCCAGGTTGCGGTAGTGAATGTTTTCACTCTGGAATAAGAGTGGATAAACTGGTTGTACGAGGCGCAGTAGAGCGCGTAATTTCTTGCAGTGCTTACGCAATTCGTGCACTGCATGCTCACTGGGAAGCTGTTTTGTATGGCTGATTGCAGTATTGATTTCCGCCAGGGCAACTTGCCGAAGTCCATGCTCTGGAAGTACGTTGCAATCGAGCCGATAACTCATGAGCCCTGACCAGTATTTCGTTCCGGTTTCTATGGATCAATTTTAGCGAGTTTCCAAAGGGGGTGATGATGGGCTGTGTTCCGCCGGCTTCGTAGATGTACAATGGCTCCCCAGAATTTGGCTCAGTAGGCAGCACAGCATGAAGGATCGCAAGACCACCCACTTCGGCTACCAAGAGGTCCCGGTGGAGGAAAAGGCCGGTCGTGTGGCAGAAGTGTTCCACTCAGTGGCAGCGCGCTACGATGTAATGAACGATTTAATGTCTGGGGGGATTCACCGCCTCTGGAAGCGTTTTACCATCGAATTATCCGGCGCGCGGCCGGGACAGAAAATTTTGGATATTGCTGGGGGAACTGGCGACCTCACCGCCCGCTTTTCGCGTATTGTGGGTGACAGTGGTCAGGTGGTACTGGCGGATATCAATGAATCGATGTTGCGGGTTGGTCGCGATCGCCTGCTGGACCGCGGTATCGCCGGCAATGTGGTGCCAGTGCAGGCAGATGCCCAATACCTCCCTTTCCCGGATAATACCTTCGACTGCATAACTATCGCCTTTGGTCTGCGTAATGTCACTGACAAAGACCTAGCGCTTCGCTCCATGCTACGGGTGCTCAAACCCGGCGGGCGTTTGCTAGTGCTCGAGTTCTCCAAGCCAGAGTCGAAACTGCTTGAAAAAGTCTACGATCAATATTCTTTCCGCCTACTGCCATTTATGGGCAAATTGGTAGCCAATGATGCGGAAAGTTACCGTTACCTGGCGGAGAGCATTCGTATGCACCCAGACCAGGAAACCCTCAAGCAGATGATGGAGGATGCCGGTTTTGTCGATTGTGAATATCACAATATGACTGGCGGTATTGTTGCGTTGCACCGTGGCATCAAGCCCTAACTGGCGTTTGACGTGATTTACCTGCAAGTGATGGCACGAGGCCAATAACTGCCATGAGCGATCCCACTTATCGCGCGGGTTTTGATGCTGCGCTGGAAACCGCCATTAATACCGCCCTGCAATATGACCCGGCTACTCGCGCTCGTCTGCAGGAGCTGGATGGTAAAGTTATGGCGCTCGATCTAACCGCTCCAAAACTACAGTGTTGTTTGTGCATTGAGGGCGATCAAGTATTTGTCCGCCAGCATTGGGAGGGAGATGTCACCACTTCTATCAGTGGTTCGGCTATTTCTCTTGTGCGTCTTCTAAAAGACCCGGATGCCACGCCCGCGGCCCTGGGGGTCTCTATCAGTGGTTCTAGTGCTCTGCTGGCAGAATTGCAGTGGATGATGAGTGATCTGGATATCGACTGGGAGGCGCCGCTGGCGCAATTGATAGGCGATATTCCCGCTCACTCCATCGGCAATGTATTGCGCGGTGCCGGCAGTTGGTTGAGCGCCAGTCTCAGTCGCGCACCTGTTGCGGCTGCGGAAACCATCAGCGAAGAGTGGCAGTTGACCCCACCACAGGCGCAATTTGAGGCCTTTGCCGATGATCTCGCTGAGCTGTCTCTGGCCACTGAGCGCCTGGAAGCACGGGTGCGTTTGCTGCAAGAGCAGTTCTCCCGCAGGGAGGCTGAGTAGTTTTGCCGCTCTTTCGCAGTTTTACTATCACGCGGGTTTTCCTGCGCTATCGTCTCGATCAGCTATTGCCCGCCGAGCGCCGCCCTTTGTGGCTGCGAGGGATACTGGCTCCCCTGAAGCTATTGCCACAGCCAAAGATGGAGCGCGGTGAGCGCCTGCGTCGAGCCCTGGAGGAACTGGGGCCAATTTTCGTCAAATTTGGTCAGTTGCTTTCTACCCGCCCTGACCTGTTACCGCCAGATATTGTCGAGCAGCTCGATTACCTGCAAGACAAGGTGCCTCCCTTCCCAAGCGACCAGTGTATCTCGTTGATTGAAGAGGCCTTGGAGGCCAGTGTCGACGAAGTTTTCGCGAGCTTTGAGCGCGAGCCCTTGGCTGCGGCTTCGGTGGCACAGGTACATGCTGCGGTGCTCACCACTGGTGAATCAGTGGTTGTAAAAGTGCTGCGCCCAGGTATTGGTGAAATAATCCAGGAAGATTTGCGTCTGTTGGGGGTATTAGCCCGCGGTATTGAGCGCTTTGTGCCCGATGGGCGACGCCTGCGCCCGGTGGAGGTAGTGGAGGACTATCGCCACACCATTGAGGGAGAGCTGGACTTGGTGCGTGAGGCGGCCAATGGCACCCAGTTGCGGCGTAATTTCAATAACTCTCCACTGCTGTATATCCCTGAAGTGTACTGGGAATACACACGTGAGAGCGTGTTAGTACTGGAGCGTATTGAGGGCATCCCGGTTACCGATTTGGCACAGTTGCGCGCTCAGGATACTAATATGCAACTGCTTGCCGAGCGCGGCGTGGAAATTTTTTTCAAACAGGTATTTGAATACAATTTCTTCCATGCCGATATGCACCCTGGCAATATTTTTGTCTCCCGCGAGCATCCACAACGTCCTCAGTATATTGCCATCGACACTGCAATTGTCGGTAGCCTTTCGCGTGAGGACCAGTACTATCTGGCACGCAACCTTTTAGCCATGTTCCGCCGCGACTACCGAATGGTGGCTGAGCTGCACGTACAGAGTGGTTGGGTGCGGGCCGATACGCCGGTGAATACTTTTGAAGCGGCGATCCGCGCCGTATGCGAACCCATTTTTGAGAAACCGCTGGGAGAGATCTCTTTCGCGCGGGTGCTGATCAGCCTGTTCCAGACCGCGCGACGTTTCGATATGGCAGTGCAGCCACAATTGGTATTGCTGCAAAAGACGCTGTTGAATATCGAGGGCCTGGGTCGGCAGCTTTATCCGCAGCTGGATCTGTGGAAGACTGCCCATCCATTTTTGGAACGCTGGATGCGTGACCGCATCCACCCGAAAACCATTGTGGGCGAAATTAAGCGTTACGGTCCCGAATGGTTGGAGAAATTCCCGCAGATGCCGCAACTGGTGTATTCCGCCTTGGAGCAGTCACGGGAACTGGCACCACAGTTGGAGAATATCGGCGAGAAACTGGCGAGTGGCCAGCGTCGTGGGCGTTGGCAGTACTTGCGCCGTGTAGGCGGCGTAATCCTTGCTGCAGGAGCTCTCGTCTTGAGCAAGCCCCAGTGGCTGGAGCAGTTACCGCCCTCGGGTTGGGCCCTGGGTATCGCTGCCCTGGTACTGTTGCTCTGGCCCTAGATATGTCTGGGCCGACCTACACTTGGAACTCTGAAGGAAGGGACATTGACTCAAGCAAAAGCGACAACCGATTTCCTTGACCAGGTCAGTTGGAATAGTGACGGCCTGGTACCAGCCATAGCCCAGGATTATAAAAGTGGCCGGGTATTGATGATGGCATGGATGAATCGCGAATCTCTGGCCCTTACCGCCAGCGAGGGTTACGCGGTTTATTGGTCGCGATCGCGCAAGAACCTATGGCGCAAGGGCGAAACCTCCGGTTTTCTACAGAAAGTGCGCGAGGTGCGCCTCGACTGTGATGGAGATACCGTTCTCCTGATGGTGGAACAGGAAGGTGGTATAGCCTGCCATACTGGGCGTAGCAGCTGCTTCTACAACCTACTACAGGATGGTGAGTGGCAGGTGAATCAACCTGTGATTCAAGACCCCAAAGCCATTTACAAGTGAGCCCCTGCATGAGTGACCTGTTACAGCAGCTCGACGCCGTCTTAGAAAGTCGCAAGCGTGAGGAAGACGCAGAGAAATCCTATGTGGCCAGTCTGCACAAAAAAGGCCTGAATAAAATCCTGGAAAAGGTCGGCGAAGAGGCCACGGAAACCATTCTCGCTGCGAAAGACGCACAGTCCAGCGGCGATAATCAGGATATGATCGCCGAGACGGCGGACTTATGGTTTCACTCAATGGTGATGCTCTCTCATCTGGGTGCAGATTCGCAGGATGTGCTGGAGGAATTGGGCCGGCGTTTTGGCCTTTCAGGTCTGGTGGAGAAAGCCGCGCGACCCAAAGGGGGCTAACAAGCGCTTATCGAAAGTATTCAGGAGTCTTTGCTGTAGTAGTTGAAGGCTTCCAAAATTGCAGTTTACCAATGATAGCCCGTGGCAGTTTAGCGTCTGGCTATCGCATTAAATGACATGGAGACAATTATGGGATTCGGTGGAATTAGCATTTGGCAGCTGTTGATTATTCTAGTCATTGTCCTACTGCTGTTCGGAACCAAGCGCCTGAAAAACCTTGGTGGCGATCTCGGCGGGGCTATTAAGGGCTTCCGCAAAGCGATCAAGGATGAAGACAAGAAAAAAGAAGCCGACGAGGAGAAAGATCCCGAGCGCCTGCAGCATGATGAAGAAGAAAAGCCAGACCAAGGCAGTACCGCCAAGGAAAAAGATAAGCAATCCCAGGATAAATAATTCGGCAACCGTTAACGCGAGTAATGCTCTGTGTTTGATATTGGCTTTTTTGAACTGCTGCTGGTCGCTGTGGTGGGCTTGCTCGTGGTTGGGCCTGAGCGCCTACCCGATGCCATCCGCACTACAGCCCGTTGGTGGTCCGGCTTAAAGCGCACTTTACATAGCGCCCGTGAAGAGTTGGAAAAAGAGGTGGGTGCGGATGATATTCGTCGGGAATTACACAATGAGCGCATCCTTCGCGAGATTGAGGAAAGTCGCCGGGAAATGGAGCGCACCTTTACTGAGACCAATCGTGAAGTGAGTGAATCATTGCAGAAGGTTACCGAGGATACGGAAGAAAAGCCTCCTGCAGAGCAGCATGCCAAACAGGGGGAGGTCAAGGAGCTTAAAGATAATGCCCTCCCGAAGCGCCCCGAAGAACCCCAGCCCCCCCGTGCGGAAAAAGAGGACTACCTGCCTGAACAGGATGAGACTGTGGAGGAGTTGCAGGACCCCGAATATCCGGAGCACTGGCATGATTTTGGCGACCCGGACATGAACCCCGATCACCCGGAAAATATCGAATTGGATGAAGAAGAAAAAGCATCACAACAAGAAAAAGATAAGCAACCATGAGTGATAAAGCACAAGACAGTCATCAGCCGTTTATCGATCACCTGATCGAGTTGCGCGACCGCTTGTTACGTACTTTATTGGTCGTGGTCGTCTTGTTTGCCTGCCTCGTGCCTTTCGCTTCAGAGATTTATAATTTTATTGCCAACCCTCTGCAGGAGAGACTGGTTGGGGATGCTGGGATGATCGCCACCGAGGTGACTTCAACGTTCCTCACCCCATTTAAGACCACGTTTATAGTCTCTTTCTTTATTGCGATTCCTTTTGTGCTCTACCAAGCCTGGGCGTTTATTGCACCGGGCCTGTATAAAAATGAAAAGCGTATTGCGGTGCCTATTCTGATCACCAGCGTTTTTCTTTTTTATGCGGGTGTTGCTTTTGCTTACTTTGTCGTATTTCCAATTCTCTTTGATTTCTTTGTCGGTTCCGCCCATGCAGATATCAAAGTGATGCCGGATATGCGTAGCTACTTGGATCTGGTGCTGAAATTATTCTTTGCATTTGGTTTTGCTTTCGAAATACCCATCGCCACTGTGCTGTTGATCTGGAGCGGAGCGGTAGATGCAAAAACCCTGGGTAGCAAGCGTCCCTATGTGATTGTGGGGTGTTTCCTGATTGGCATGTTACTCACGCCACCTGATGTGATTTCCCAGTCACTTCTGGCAGTGCCAATGTGGCTTTTATTTGAGGTGGGTATTTTATTTGGGCGCTGGATAAAAAGGGGTTCCAAGAAAGAGTAAACCGAATAAGCTGCCTGTTAGCCGGGAGCGTAATAAGCACCTCCCTGAGCTGTAAAGTGCCCCGGCAGCCGAAGCTGCCGGGGCAATAGCCCTGTTGTTTTGTCTACCCTACCCCTGATTGTAACCCTTTGCTCTCAAGACAAGAGTTACCCAGGTATATGGGCAGTCTGCGTTCCATGCAAAAAGAAGCTGATCGACTCCGGTTTTTGTGCCACTACTAGCAAGCCCCCATCGCGACAAAAACCAGACGGTCAGCCCGGGAAATGGACAATTGTGCCGGGCTCGCTCTGGAGTTAACCCTGCATAATTGCCTGCTGCCGCCTGTATTAACGGCAAAAATATTTACCCTAAGATCCTGGGCTTAAGCAGGATATTCCAGTTCAGGCCGGCTTATTCCTATGGGAAACTGCCGCTTGTTCTTTCCTTTCCTGCTCCGCCACTGCCTTTTCCACATTGTTTTGAACCAGGCGATAAAAATAGAATGCCATCAGGAATATAAACCCGATTACGGCCAGGCTGAGCAAGCCGGAAAAGCTGGTAAATAGATCAATTAAGGCATCCATCTTTCTCTCCAGTACGCCAATGCTTCACCTATATAGTCTATGGGCCTGGGAAGTAAGTCTCTTGACCTAAATCAACCGGAATTGAGTTAATTCAATAAGGGAATCTTAAAGTGCCAGGCCCAAGATCAGGCAGATTATGGCCGCTCCCAGCAACTGATAGAGCTCCTTTTCTTCACGCCAGTTGGGTAAGAGCAAAAACAACGCCACTGGTGGTAAAAACAGGGCAAGGAAGCCCGCTAGAGGCCCATCAGAAAAGCAGATATACAGGAGCCGCCCCCAGGCTATAGCGGCAAATGCCAAAGCAAAGACTATTAGGATTGCACTAACAGGCAGCATGCTATAACCCATTGAAGGTCTGTAGGAAGCTGGATAGATCCACAGGCACGATACTAAACAAAAAGGAAAATAGGACAAAAGTGTATATCAGCATTGGAGCCTTAAGGTCAGTATTAAGCGCTTATGGCAGGCATATTTGGCTGTTAGTCATCACATTGTTTCTTTGTGGTTGTGAGACGGTGGGGTATTACGCTCAAGCTGCTGCGGGCCAGTTGCGGATTCTGTCCGCGCGACAGCCAATTGAAAAAGTGGTACAGCAGCCCGGCACTAGTGAAAAGCTGAGGCGACAGTTAATGTTGGTGCAGGAGATACGGGCCTATGCTGCCCAGCAGTTGAATTTACCAGTTGGTCAAGCTTACAGCTCTTATGTACAGCTGGAAGATCAGTATCCCATCTGGAATGTCTTGGCTGCTCCTGAATTTTCTTTAACCCCAAAACGCTGGTGCTACCCTGTTGCTGGTTGCGCCAGCTATCGAGGTTATTTTCGTAAGTCTGCTGCAATTGCAAAAGTTAATAGTCTAAGGGCGCAGGGTTACGATACTTATCTGGGGCCGGTACCTGCATATAGCACCCTTGGCTGGTTTGATGACCCAGTACTCTCTAGTTTTGTAAATTGGTCACCAGAGAGATTAGCCGGATTGCTATTCCATGAACTGGCACACAGGCGTGTATATATTTCTGGTGATACACAATTCAATGAAAGTTTCGCAACTGCCGTCTCGGAACTTGCTCTACCGGGTTGGCTTGCCAGCCAGGGCTTGACCGGTTCAGCTACCCAAGCCCGTGCCGAGACAATGGCCGTGCGTCAATTGATGAATATGGCGCGCAAGCAGCTCGAACCGATTTACGACTCCCAAGAGCCGGATAGTTTTAAGCTTGAGAAAAAAAATTTAGTGCTGGTACGCTTGCGTCAATGTTATCGGCAAATATCTGCAAGCTGGCCTAATCCGGCGCGCTACCAAGCCTATGTAGAAAAGACTAATAATGCCACTCTTGCCTTAGCCGCTGAGTATGAATCTCAGGTGCCAGCTTTTAAGCAATTGTATGTTGAGAGCGGTAGTTGGGAAAATTTTTACAACGCGGCTCAATGGTTAGGAGAGTTGGATAAATATGATCGAGAAGAGAGGTTGTATCAGCTTGGAGAGGAGTACAGTAGACATTCTAAAGATGTTAACCTCCAGGCCTTAAATACCATTAAGGGTTGTATGAAAGTTAATTATGTAATTTAAGTGCTCACCATAAAATGTTTATTTATATAGATATCTAGAAAGTATTGTTTAATACTAGGAATAGAATTCTTAGTCGATTTTATCGGATCAGTTTTAATCTAGGAATATATGATATATTTTAGACTTTAGCTATGTTCCTATATTCTAATGTAGAGTATTAATAAAATTTTATTTTGCCATTACTCCTGTGACATCCAGCATGCGATTAGCAAACCCCCACTCATTATCAAACCAGATTAATATTTTTACTAATTTGTCACCGGCAACCCGTGTCTGGCTGGCATCAATAATTCCTGAGCGAGGGTCGTGGTTAAAGTCGCAAGAGGCAAGTGGTTCTTCGGTGAAGCCGAGGACGCCTTTGAATTCTGTTGCGGCTATGGACTTCAGCAAAGCATTCACTTCAATTTGACTTACATTCTTTTGTAATTGAACAGACAGATCAATGGCGGAGACATTGACTGTGGGTACGCGCATAGCCTGGGCTTCAAATTTTCCATATAAATGCGGCAATATGCGTTCGATACCTCGGGCAAGAGCCGTATCGACAGGAATTATTGAGGTAACGGCGGACCGTGTTTTTCTCAAATCGGTGTGATGGTAGGCATCGCTTACTGGCTGGTCGTTCATGGCGGAGTGGATTGTGGTTAAAACCCCAGCTTCAATACCAAATGCCCGGTCGAGTGCCGCGATCACTGGCACGCTGCAATTTGTAGTGCAGGAGGCTGCAGAAATAATAGTTTCGGAGCCGTTTAGAGTGTGGTCGTTGATGCCGTAGACAATAGTGGCATCTACATCGCGGCTGGCAGGTTGGGAAAATAAAACTTTTTTTGCCCCAGTGGCCAAGTGGGTTTCGGCGTGCTTACGCTCCTTATAGCTGCCTGTACACTCGAGCACGATATCGACTCTTTCCTGCTTCCAATTTAGATCTTCAAGCTGTTCGTGGTGTGTCACCGCAATGCGATCACCATTGACCACCAAAATGTCATTTTCCACCGAGACTTCACCGGCAAAACGCCCATGTACGGAATCGTACTTTGTCAGGTGTCCAATAGTGGCGCAGTCAGCCAGCTCGTTAATAGCGACAATCTGTAGGTTATCTCGGGCACCGGATTCATAAAGAGCACGCAGAACAGAGCGGCCGATACGGCCATAACCATTGATAGCGAGTCGGGTTGTCATAGCAGTACTGCCAGATAGGAATTGTGGAAGGTACCGAGCGCTCCCTGCGGTAAACAATAGCAGGGAGCGACCAGCTAGCGCGCTGAGTTACTTCACCAGCTTCTCGACGGTTGCGGCTACGTTGTCTACGGTAAAGCCGAAGTGTTGCATCAGCTCGCCGCCCGGAGCGGATTCTCCGAAGGTGTTCATACCGATAATCTCGCCATCAAAGCCAATGAACTTGTACCAATAGTCTTTATGGCTGGCTTCAACCGCTACACGAGCACGCACAGCAGAGGGCAATACAGATTCGCGATAAGATTCATCCTGTTCCATAAAGGCTTCCGCGCAAGGCATGGAAACTACGCGAACATTCTTGCCGGCGAGCTTTTCCTGTGCGGCCATGGCCAACTCGACTTCAGAACCGGTAGCAATAATGATTGCTTCGGGAGTGCCTTCACAGTCGGAAAGTACGTAGCCACCTTTTTCAATCTGCGCCAGCTGTGCGGCATTGCGCGCTTGAGGAGCCAGCCCCTGACGGCTGAATACCAGGGTGCTGGGGCCTTCTT
The DNA here is from genome assembly GCF_052468405.1 of Microbulbifer variabilis. Taxonomy (NCBI): domain Bacteria; kingdom Pseudomonadati; phylum Pseudomonadota; class Gammaproteobacteria; order Cellvibrionales; family Microbulbiferaceae; genus Microbulbifer; species Microbulbifer variabilis. Next base: position 4,081,947 of record NZ_CP174343.1, on the reverse strand, counting down.
TGCGCGCGATAGCCATCTTCCAGCTCACGGCGGATTCAGTGGCATCGCAGGGGCGCCAAGTGTGTAGGTTCGGGGTGGAGCGCAAGGCGCTAAGCTGTTCTACAGGCTGGTGGGTAGGGCCGTCTTCGCCTAGGCCGATCGAGTCATGTGTGTAGACGAAGATAACACGCTGCTTCATCAGTGCGGCCATACGTACGGCATTGCGCGCATATTCCATGAACATTAGGAAGGTTGCGCCATAAGGTACGAAACCTCCGTGCAAGGCGATACCGTTCATCATGGCGCTCATGCCGAACTCACGCACACCGTAGTAGACATAGTTACCGGAGGCATCTTCAGCGCTCACACCCTTGGAGCCAGACCAAATAGTGAGGTTGGAGCCTGCCAGGTCGGCAGAGCCGCCGAGGATCTCGGGTAGCAACGGGCCATAGGCATTGAGTGCATTCTGGCTCGCCTTTCGTGAAGCAATTTTCTGCGCGTCTTCCTGGCACTGTTTAATGTAATCATCGGCTTTCACCAGAAAGTCTGCCGGCAGTTCGCCACTCATACGGCGCTCGAATTCGGCGGCCAGCTCAGGGAATTCTTCTCGGTAGTCAGTCAGGATGTCTTTCCACTCGTCTTCCTGAGCTTCACCTTTGGCTTTTCCATCCCAACCGGCATAGATACCTTCGGGGATTTCGAAAGGTGCGTGGGCCCAGCCAATGGTCTCGCGCACCAGTGCGATTTCGTCGTCACCTAGGGGGGCACCGTGGCATTCTTCGCGGCCCTGTTTATTTGGCGAACCGAAACCGATAACCGTTTTACAGCAAATGATGGTGGGCTTGTCGGTAACTGAGCGGGCCTCCTCAATTGCAGCTTTGATCGCGGCTGCATCATGGCCATCTACATTGGGGATTACGTGCCAGCCATAGGATTCGAAGCGTTTGGGTGTGTCGTCGGTAAACCAGCCTTCCACTTCGCCATCGATGGAGATGCCGTTATCGTCATAGAAGGCGATCAGTTTGCCCAGGCCCAGAGTGCCGGCTAAGGAGCACGCTTCATGGGAGACACCCTCCATCAGACAGCCGTCGCCCATAAACACATAGGTGTGATGGTCAACCAGTTCATAACCGGGGCGGTTAAATTGGGCTGCCAGTACTTTCTCTGCCAGAGCCATGCCCACCGCATTGGTTATACCCTGGCCGAGCGGGCCGGTAGTGGTCTCGACGCCAGGCGCATAACCGTATTCCGGGTGGCCCGGAGTCTTGGAATGCATTTGGCGGAAGTTTTTCAGCTCCTCAATCGGCAGGTCGTAGCCGGAAAGATGCAGCAATGAGTACAGCAGCATGGAGCCATGGCCATTGGAGAGCACGAAGCGGTCGCGGTCGGCCCACTCAGGGTTTGCCGGGTTGTGCTTCAGGTAGTCATTCCATAAGACTTCGGCGATATCTGCCATACCCATAGGCGCACCTGGGTGGCCGCTGTTGGCTTTCTGGACCGCATCCATGGACAGGGCGCGAATGGCGTTGGCCATGTCTGTGCGAGAGGGGGTAGAAGACATAGGAAGAGCTCTCTGATTTTCGGGTAGGCCGCGGTACCGCTCTCTTGGCAGCTGCCGCGAGGACAAAATGGGGGCGTATTTTCCCGTAAAGACCTGCCCCACGCAAAGGCTTGCCGGAAAAATTGCCACCAAGTACAGCAGCAATTTTCCTAATCTGGGTTCTGGAATTGCCTAAAAGTATCTACATCAAAATAATTTTATGGAGCTATATCAAAATCTTTTGATATAGCATCTTGTGGCTGCTAGACTCGTCCCCATGTCTGAATCCCAGCCCACCTTTGAATCCGGTCCCGGTGCGGAAATTTCGCAGCTGGCGATGACCTTAAAGGCTGCAGGAGATCCCCTGCGACTTGAGATATTGCGTCTACTCAGTCAAGACTCCTACAGTGTGCTGGAATTGTGTCGAATTTTTGATCTGCGCCAACCCGCCTTGAGCCACCACCTAAAAGTCCTTGCCCAAGCTGGGCTGGTGACTAAGCGCCGCGAAGGTAACAACATCTTTTACCGGCGCACGGGGGGCACCCCGCTACTCGAGCAGTTATTTGTGAATCTGGATCTTCTGTCATTGTCCGATGAACGGGCCCAGTCGGTAGCGCGAATTTCTGAGGAGCGGGCTGAGGCTTCACGCCGTTTCTTTGCCGATTACGGTAACCGGTTCCGCGAGCAACAGGAGCTGATCGCTAGCTACAGCGTTTATGGACCACAGGTGGCCCAACTGCTTATTTCTGGGCGCCACGCATTGGAAGTGGGCCCAGGTGAAGGCGAGTTTTTGCAGGAACTATCCCTGCGTTTTGGCACGGTAACGGCTCTGGACCTGTCATCAGCTATGTTGGAGCGTGCCCAGGCTTTTGCCGATGAGCAGGGGCTGGCCAATATTGAGTTTGTCTGCAGCGATACACGTGCCGCCGCGGCGCGCCCGGCAAGTGCGGATACCATCGTGGTAAATATGGTGCTGCATCACACCCCAGATCCCGCGCAGATCTTTCATGATTTGCAGAGCGCGTTAAAAACTGGCGGCCAGTTGTTGGTGGCTGAATTGCAAGAGCACGGTCAGGACTGGGCCAGGGAGGCCTGTGGTGATCTATGGCTGGGCTTTACCCCGGAGCAATTGAGTGACTGGGCACAGAGTGCCGGGCTGAGGGATGGGCGCAGTGTATACAGTGCACTGCGTAACGGTTTCCAGATCCAGATACGAGAATTTATAAAACCCTGACGGCGTCTGAACGTATTGTCAGAAGCAGAATTTTACTAACCGCCCGCGGCGGAATAAATGGAGACTCTCACATGAGTGAATATAGATTGTTTACATCAGAATCCGTGTCCGAAGGGCATCCGGATAAGATTGCCGATCAGATTTCCGACGCGGTACTGGATGCATTGCTGGCCCGCGACAAGCAGGCCCGTGTTGCCTGTGAAACCCTGGTAAAAACCGGGATTGCGGTGATCGCCGGCGAGATTTCCACTTCTGCCTGGGTGGACCTTGAGGATCTGGTGCGTAAAGTAATCACCGATATCGGCTACACCTCATCCGATGTGGGTTACGATGGCGAGACTTGTGGTGTGATCAATGTGATCGGCAAGCAGTCTGTAGATATCGCCCAGGGTGTTGACCGTGCCAAACCGGAAGACCAAGGTGCCGGTGATCAGGGCCTGATGTTTGGCTACGCCACCAATGAAACCCCGACCTTTATGCCGGCGCCTATCTACTACTCCCACCGCCTGGTGGAACGCCAGGCGGAAGCGCGCAAGTCCGGCCTGCTGCCATGGTTGCGCCCGGATGCCAAGAGTCAGTTGACCTTCCGCTATGACGAACAGGGCCGCCCCTGTGCGATTGATGCTGTTGTTCTTTCTACTCAGCACAATCCGGATGTCAGCCAGGCTGATTTGCGTGAAGCTGTGATGGAGCTGATCGTACATCACACCCTGCCGGTGGAGTGGCTGCACAAGGACACTAAGTTCCATATCAACCCAACCGGTAACTTTGTTATCGGCGGTCCTGTAGGCGACTGTGGCTTGACTGGCCGTAAAATTATTGTGGATACCTACGGCGGTTCTGCACGTCACGGTGGTGGAGCTTTCTCCGGTAAGGACCCTTCTAAAGTGGATCGCTCTGCGGCCTACGCCGGTCGATATGTGGCAAAAAATATTGTCGCTGCGGGCCTGGCCAAGCGCTGTGAAATCCAGGTTTCCTATGCCATCGGTGTAGCTGAGCCCACGTCTGTGGCTATCAATACATTTGGTACCGGCATTATTCCAGAAGAGAAACTGGCCGAACTGGTACGTGAGAATTTCGATCTGCGCCCATTTGCTATTTCCAGGTCCTTAGACCTATTGCATCCCATGTATCAGCTGACAGCGGCTTATGGCCACTTTGGGCGTGATCCTTTCACCCATACCTATAACTGGGTGGACAGTAATGGTCAGGAGCGCAGTGAGACCTTCACCGCTTTCCCATGGGAAAAAACTGACAAGGTGGATGCCCTGCGCGTCCAGGCCGGACTTTGATCTCACTTCTTAAGGCGGTGGCTCCTATTTCTGAATTGGGAGCTACTAAATTGGAGCGATAAAGCTCCAATGTAATAACAATTTTTATTGGACATTAAATAGCATGAACCAGATGAGTACTGAATTTAAAGACTTCAAGATCGCGGATATTTCCAAGGCTGAATGGGGCCGCCGTGAAATCGAAATCGCTGAAGGCGAAATGCCGGCACTGATGACTTTGCGGGAAAAATATCGTGCAGACCAACCCCTCGCAGGTGCGCGTATCATGGGTTGCATTCATATGACCATCCAGACCGCGGTTCTGATTGAGACTCTGGTTGCCCTGGGTGCAGAAGTGCGCTGGTCTTCTTGTAATATTTTCTCAACCCAGGATCACGCTGCTGCGGCCATTGCCGCAAGTGGCATTCCGGTATTTGCCTGGAAGGGCGAGACTGAGGAAGAGTATGAGTGGTGTCTGGAGCGCACTGTTGGTGCCGATGTCGCCGGCTGGCAGCCGAATATGATTCTCGATGATGGTGGAGATCTTACCGAACTGCTGCATCGTAAGTACCCTGATATTCTCGATAACTGTCACGGTATTAGTGAAGAGACTACCACTGGTGTACACCGCTTGCAGGACATGTTGCGTGAAGGCACCTTAAAGGTACCGGCAATCAACGTAAATGACTCTGTTACTAAGAGTAAAAACGACAATAAATATGGTTGTCGTCACAGTTTGAACGATGCGATCAAGCGTGCTACCGACCATCTGTTGGCTGGTAAAAAAGCATTGGTTATCGGTTACGGAGATGTGGGTAAAGGTTCAGCGGCCTCCCTGCGCCAGGAAGGCATGATTGTAAAAGTGTCTGAAGTAGATCCGATTTGCGCTATGCAGGCCTGCATGGATGGTTTTGAGCTGGTGTCCCCGTACATTGACGGTATCAACACCGGCACTGCGGAAGGTATTAATAAGGAGTTGCTGGCCAATACTGACTTGATCGTAACGACTACCGGTAATGCCAATGTATGCGATGCGCATATGCTTTCAGCTCTGAAGAGCGGCGCAGTTGTGTCGAATATCGGTCACTTTGATAACGAGATTGATACTGCCTTTATGCGTGAGAACTGGGAGTGGCAGGAAGTTAAGCCCCAGGTACATAAAGTGGTGCGCAACAGTGAGACCAATGATCACCTGCTGCTGCTATCCGAGGGCCGCCTGGTAAACCTTGGTAATGCTACTGGTCACCCCAGCCGTATTATGGACGGCTCTTTTGCTAACCAGGTTCTCGCGCAGATTCACTTGTTTGAAGAGAAGTTTGCTGACCTACCTGCAGACCAAAAAGTATCTGCACTGTATGTAAAAGTACTGCCCAAGCGCCTCGATGAAGAAGTAGCCCGCTATATGGTTGAAGGTTTTGACGGCGTGATTACCCGTATGACAGAAGAGCAGGCTAAATATATCGGTGTTTCCGTGGACGGTCCGTTCAAACCAGAAAGTTACAAATACTAATATCCTCATCAAAGGCACCGGCTTAGCCGGTGCCTAAATTTCGGAGGGCCTGGAAAATAAAATGAAAAACTCCATTCGCATCAGTTTCGAATTTTTCCCACCCAAAACCCCCGAAGGTCGCGCAAAGCTGTATAAAACCCGCGAGGCTTTACAGGCGTTTAACCCTGAATTTTTCTCTGTCACTTATGGTGCTGGTGGCACTACGCGAGAGACCACCTCGAATATCGTCACTGATATGCGTCGCGATGGTATCTCAATTGCACCCCATTTATCTTTCGGTGGTGATAATGAAGAGACAATACTCGGTTTATTGAATACATACCAAGAGGCAGGTGTAAACCGTATTGTAGCACTTCGTGGTGATATGCCCTCTGGTATGGGAGCTGTGGCGCAACTGGTATATGCGAATGAGTTGGTGGCTTTTATTCGTCGCCATACAGGCGATCATTTCCACCTGGAAGTTGCCGCTTACCCGGAAATACATCCGGAGTCCAATAGCTATGACGATGATATACGTTATTTAAAGGGAAAATTTGAGGCAGGTGCCAACAGTGCCCTGACCCAATATTTTTACAACCCCGATTCTTATTTTTATTTTGTTGACCAGTGTGAAAAGGCTGGCATTGATGCACCGATTTATCCAGGAATTATGCCGATTATCAATTTTGATAATTTAGTACGCTTCTCACGCAATTGCGGTGCTGAAATTCCACGATGGCTGAAAAAGCGGATGGAGAGTTACCAAAGTCCAGAGGATGTTCGTAAATTAGGGCTGGAATTGGTTACTGATTTATGCGAAACCCTGTTGGAGGGTGGCGCACCCGGGTTGCATTTTTATACGATGAATCAGGTTGATACCTCTGCACATATTCTGAAATCTCTAGGCCTAGGGGCAAAATGACCTCTCGCTTTTGAAGGAATATTGGGTTCTCAAACCGCAGGAAGGGATTGGTATCAGATAGCATTTTTTAAGAGTTAGTGATGCGCAAGTACAACCCTCCCACAGAGCCCTATCTCTCTGTGGTTTTTGAAGATAGTTCCTTGCTGATATTGGATAAGCCGAGCGGACTCCTTAGCGTGCCTGGTCGTGATCCTGCCAACAAAGATAGTTTGGCCAGCCGGGTTCAGCAGCGCTACCCGGAAGCCTTGACTGTCCATCGCCTGGACATGGATACATCGGGACTTGTGGTGATGGCACGTGGCCCTGAGATTCATAGGAAACTCAGTATTCTTTTTCAAACTCGTGAAGTTAATAAAACTTATCTAGCTCGAGTATGGGGGATTCCTGAAGAGGAATCTGGAGAAGTAAACTTGCCGCTTATTTGTGATTGGCCAAATAGGCCGAGGCAAAAAGTGGATTTCCAAGTAGGTAAACCTTCCCTCACTTATTGGGAAAGGGTATCCAGTTCAGATAGTAGTAGTTTAATACGCCTAAATCCAATAACTGGGCGGTCACACCAATTGAGAGTACATATGCAGGCGATGGGTTATCCGATCTTAGGTGACCCTTTCTATGCTCCTTCTGAAGTGTTAAGTGCAGCTCCAAGGCTATTGCTTCATGCCAATGAGCTTGATTTTGATCACCCCGATACAGGGGAAAAACTGCATTTTTCCATTCCTCTACCAGTATCTTTCAGTGCGGAGCAAGAAAGAGGCTACTGATGAATCTTATTAGAGATTTATATATTCAATATCTGGCTTGACGGGATACACCGACACAGAGCAATATTGCGCCGTCCGCACCATGCTATTTAGTTTTGGTGGTTTGCGTTTTTTGTAATTCCAGGATTTAGTAGTGATTAAAAGAATATTTACAGTATGTACTATTGCAGGGACTTTTACTTTGGCGGGCTGTGCCACCATATTTGATGGAGCTAACCAGGATATCATTGTATCTACCTTAAACGATAACTCTCCAGAGCAAACACTCTGTAATATTAAAAATGAAGAGGGAGAGTGGCGTGTCATTGCCAATACAACTTCAGTTATCCATAAAGATGGCAACCAGTTACAAGTAGAGTGTGAGAATGAGAGTCAGAAGGGCACAGGTAGTGCAAGCCCTAGCTTTCAGGCGCAGTGGCTGCTTTTGGATCTCGTTTGGGACGGGTGCATCCTGACAGCTTCTTGTATTATTGATGGAGTAAATAATGCATTTTATAAATACCCATCCTCAGTAATAGTAAATATGGCTGAGAAGCAAGAAGTTGTGCCAGAGGTTAAACCACAAGGCGAGTTAAAAGAAAAAACGGTCCTTTAAAGGACCGTTTTTTCTTTTAATGTTTGTAGTCGGTTAGTTATTTCTTTTTGTTCATGGCTGCAGCCAGAATATCCCCCATACTACCACGGCTGCTAGCTTGGGCCCCCTTCTGCTGTCGACTGCCTTGCTGTTTGTTGTAGCGCTGAGCCTGGCGATTTTCCCGTTGATCACCTTTTTTAACACCTCCGCTTCCCTGTTCTCCTGGTTCGTCGGAGAGACGCATGGAAAGGCCAATACGCTTGCGGGCAACGTCCACTTCCATCACTTTTACTTTTACAATATCGCCGGCTTTAACCACCTCATGGGGATCTTTGACGAACTTTTCTGAGAGTGCGGAAATATGCACCAGGCCGTCCTGGTGCACACCGATATCCACAAAGGCACCGAAGTTGGTGACATTGGTTACGGTACCTTCAAGAACCATAGCCGGGCGCAGGTCCTTGATTTCCTCCACGCCCTCTTCAAAACGAGCGGTGCGGAATTCCGGACGCGGGTCGCGACCGGGCTTCTCCAGTTCGGCGATGATGTCGGTAACGGTGGGTACCCCGAACTTTTCGTCGGTGTAGTCCGCTGGATTCAGGCGACGCAGGAAGGCGGAGTCACCGATCAGGCTGTTGATCTCACGGCTGCTTTTCTCGGCGATGCGTTTTACCACAATGTAGGATTCCGGGTGTACGCCGGATTTATCCAAGGGGTTATCGCCATTGTTAATGCGCAGGAATCCGGCGGCTTGCTCAAAGGCCTTTGGGCCAAGGCGAGGGACTTCCATCAGTTGTCTACGATTTTTAAAGGCACCGTTTTGGTCGCGATAGCTGACGATGTTGCTGGCGATAGAGGCAGTCAGGCCAGAAACTTTGGCCAGCAGTGGTGCTGAGGCGGAGTTCAGCTCTGCACCGACACCGTTTACACAGTCTTCTACTACAGCGTCGAGGGAGCGCGCTAACTGTGTCTGTGACACATCGTGTTGATATTGGCCAACACCAATGGATTTGGGTTCGATCTTTACAAGTTCTGCCAGCGGGTCCTGCAGACGGCGGGCGATAGAGATAGCGCCGCGAATAGTCACGTCCAGGTCAGGGAATTCCCGAGCGGCAAATTCAGAGGCAGAGTACACAGATGCACCAGCCTCGTTCACCACTACTTTCTGCGCGCTGAGTTTGTATTGCTTGATAGTTTCGCCTACAAACTTATCGGTCTCACGGCTGGCGGTGCCGTTGCCGATAGCGATCAGGCCCACATTATATTTGTTGCATAGGGCTGCGATAACAGCAGCGGACTCCTGATGGCGGTTCTGTGGTGGGTTGGGGAAGATAGCGGTGTGGTCCAGTATTTTACCGGTGGCATCTACCACTGCTACTTTGACGCCGGTGCGCAGGCCTGGGTCCAGGCCGATAGTGGCTTTTTGTCCAGCAGGTGCCGCTAATAACAAGTCTTTAAGGTTGCGGGAGAATACCTTGATCGCTTCTTCCTCGGCTTTTTCTCGCAGTTCACCCAGCAGGTCGGTTTCCAGTGCGGTAAGCAGCTTGATACGCCAAGTCCAGCGCACTACTTCGCCGAGCCACTTATCTGCAGAGCGTCCTTCATCGCTAATATCGAAGTGTCTCGCAATCATGGTTTCACAAGGGTGGCCGGCGGTGGGGGGAGCTCCCTCCTCCTCTGGCAAACCTACGCTGATAGCGAGGATGCCCTCATTGCGGCCGCGAAAAATTGCCAGGGCGCGGTGAGAGGGAACCTTGGACCAGTCTTCGGCATACTCGAAGTAATCGCGGAACTTGGCTCCCTCTTCTTCTTTACCATCCAGCAGTTTGGATTTGACCTGCCCATCCCGTTTGAGGAATTCGCGCAGTTTGCCCAGAAGCTCGGCATCCTCGGCGAATCGTTCCATCAGGATGAATTTGGCCCCGTCCAGGGCAGCTTTGATGTCTTTTACTTGTAGGGAGGCGTCTTCGTGGTCGGTGTTGAGATATTGCTGAGCTTCTACAGCAGGGTCTAGGCTGGGATCGTTAATCAGCGCATTAGCCAGTGGCTCCAGTCCCGCCTCTATGGCAATTTGTCCTTTGGTGCGACGTTTGGGTTTGTAGGGAAGGTAGAGGTCTTCGAGGCGGTTTTTGGTGTCGGCACTGTTGATCTGTTGCGCCAGCTCCGGAGAGAGTTTGCCCTGTTCATCAATACTTTTCAGGATGGCTGCGCGGCGCTCTTCCAGTTCACGCAGGTAGCGTAGGCGATCTTCCAGATTGCGTAATTGGGTGTCATCCAGGGCCCCAGTCACCTCCTTCCGGTAGCGGGCGATAAATGGCACAGTGGCGCCTTCATCGAGCAGGGATACTGCGGCCGTGACTTGTTGTGGGCGTACATTGAGTTCTTCGGCGATGCGAACGTTGATATCCAGCATTTGATGTTTACATCCGTTTTCCGGGGGATTTCGTACCTCTAGGAGCGGGGTTTGACCGGGAACTAGCCCATCGGTTTCCTTGGCTTTGTGCGGCCCGCCTGTCTCTCCTACAACGGTAAATTGGGTCGGGCATTATGCGTTACCAGAGCGTTGCGAGAAAGGTTTGCGATAGGGCACAAACTCGTGCGGCAACCTGCATCCAAATACACGCTTATCTGCGTCGAACATCTGTAAAATGCGCGCTAATTAAAATTTGACCAGTTTCGGTCACAAAATGGGGTAGAGGGTGCCTGTGAAAGTGTCGAGCAAGAACAAGCTGTTACTTATCGTTGTGGCCATTGGGGCGGCTGCAATTTCCTTGGTGGTTGCACTGAAGCCCAAACCTGAGGAGAAACCACCGGAAGCGGTGGTGCCGCCAGTTGCGGATGTTCTCTATGTGGAGCCAGGCCGCCAGACACTGCTGGTGCCCAGCCAGGGTACAGTGCATGCCCGCCACGAAATTGAAGTGGTGGCTCGTGTTGGTGGTGTTATCGAAAGCGTTGCCGATGCCTTTGTACCCGGTGGATTTTTCTCAAAAGGGGAGCCCCTGCTGAAGTTTGAGCAAGCCGATTACATTTACAAAGTAACTCGCGCTGAGTCACAGTTAGCCGACGCTAAGTCAGCCCTGGCTCAGGAGCAGGGCCGTGCCAAGCAGGCCAAGCGTGAATGGCGCGATTTGGGTAGTGAAGAGGCAAATGCCCTGTTCTTGCGTAAGCCCCACCTGGCAGCAGCAGAGGCCGCCGTGGCAGCAGCGGGCGCGGATCGCGATCAAGCCAAACTGGACTTGAAGCGCACAACGATAACAGCGCCTTTTGCAGGCCGTGTGGTTGAAACCTATGTCGATCTGGGTCAGTACATCACCCCTGGAACCAGGTTGGCGAAAATCCACAGTACCGGTATTGCCGAAGTGCGTCTGCCCCTGACTGATCAGCAACTTGCCCTACTCGATCTCCCATTGGGTAAAACAATTGAAAATGGCCCTGAAGTGCGGCTCCAGGCAGTAGTGGCTGGGCGTGAACGGGAGTGGCGTGCGAAGCTCGTACGTACCGAGGCGAGCATCGATCCTAATAGTCGCTTTATTTTTGCTGTGGCCCAGGTACAGAACCCTTACAAAGGCGATGCACCGCTGATGAATGGTCTTTTTGTTGAGGCGGATATCGCCGGCAGGACCTTCGATGATGTGGTGGAATTGCCACGCCAGGCATTGCATGAAGGAGACCACCTTTTGGTTTTGAATGAAGAGAGCAAGCTCATATTCAAAGAAGTGGAGTTACTGCAGAGCATTGGTGACAAGGTTTGGTTACGTGGTGAAATCGCTACTGGTGATCGCGTGGTGGTTTCCAGCTTGGGTTATTCCCGCGAGGGCATGGCACTCACTGCCAATCCTCTTAATGAGAAGCCCGCAGGGTTAATTGACAGTGTCGAGGGCACCTCTGATGCGGCTGCTACAGCGGTCAGTGAGACTGCGGCGGCGAATAACGCCTCACAGGGAGGTCAGTGATGAACGGCATCATTCCCTGGTTCGTGCGCAACAGTAAGGCCGCGAACCTGCTGATGATTATGATCATCATCGGCGGTATTTTTGGTATTAGCGGTATCGATCGCGAAGTTTTCCCGGCTATTCAGCCGGGCATTGTAGAGGTGAATATTTCCTACCCTGGTGCTGGCCCTGCGGAAGTAGAGCAGCAGGTTACTGTGCGTGTTGAAGAGGCGATCGCTGAGGTCAAGGGAATTAAAGAGGTCAACTCTGCCTCGCGCCGTGGCCACTCTTCAGTTGAAGTTCAGGCCGTAGATGGTTATGACGAGCTGCGCCTGCTCAACGATATCAAGGTGCAGGTGGACAGCATCAATACTTTTCCTGAGGGGATTGAGCGCCCAATAATCCGACTGCAAGAGTGGGATACCCAGCTGATGATGATCGCCATCGGCGGCCCGGTTTCCGAGCGTCAGCTCAAGGAAACAGCCCTGGATTTGCGTGACAAACTGACGCTAATCCCCGGTGTGCGCAGTGTGGATATCTGGGGTGAACGCCCCGATGAGCTGTCGATTGAAGTTTCCGAATTGGATCTGCGCCGCTACAACCTGAGCTTTAACGATGTCGCTGATGCGGTGCGTCGCTCATCCCTGGATTTGCCGGCAGGTATGGTGCGTTCGGATCGCGGGGATATCCAGGTTCAGACGCGCGGTCAGGCATACAGTGCTGAGGACTTTGAGCGTATTCCCGTAGTCAGCCGCGCCGATGGCTCGGTATTACTTCTGCGTGATGTGGCTACGGTTCGAGACGGCTTTGAAGAGTACAACAACGTCATTCTCTTTAATGGCAACCCGGCCATGAACCTGCGAGTGGTCCAAGGTGAGCCGTTGGATGTTGTGGGTACCGCTGAGCGGATCAAGACCTTTATGGCAGAGGCTCGAACCCAGCTGCCCCCGGGGATGGAATTTGATATCTGGTTCGACTTCTCCAAGGCCTTTGAAGGTCGTATGAACCTGCTGACTACGAATGCCCTGAGTGGTTTTGTCCTGGTATTTGTAATGCTGATGCTGTTCCTGCGCCCGGCCCTGGCAATATGGGTGACGGTGGGCATTATGGTGGCATTTCTCGGTGCCCTCTGGCTGTTGCCGATCACGGGTGTCAGCCTGAATATGCTGTCACTTTTCGCCTTCCTGTTGATTCTTGGGATTGTGGTGGACGATGCAATTATCGTGGGAGAGGCAGTACACGCAGCTCACGATCGCGGTGTCACAGGCCTGGCAGCTGCGGAGGAAGGAGTAAAGCAGGTTTCTGCTCCGGTAATTTTTGCCGTGACCTCCACCATGGTGTTCTTTATTCCCATGCTGTTTCTGCCGGGTTATACAGCACAGATGATGCTCGCTTTGCCAGTGGTGGTGTTACTGTGTCTGGCATTTTCCCTGGTGGAATCTTTGCTGATTCTGCCGGCGCATTTGGTTGGTATGAAGCCAGAGCAGCCTGCTAAGACCCGCGTGGGTATCAAACTGCAGAAACTTCGTGGGCATTTTGCCGGAGCGATGAAGACTGCCGGTGATAAGTACTACCTGCCCTTGTTGAAGAAGTCGCTCGGTAACAGCCGCAGCACGGTAATGATCTTTATATCGGCTCTCGGGCTTTCCATTAGTGTTTTTATGAGCGGTTATGTGGGTTCCTCCTTCTCGCCGCAGGTACCTTCGGATCTGTTGGAATTACGGGCCAGCATGGCCTCTGGTGAGCCCTTCCATGAAGCAGAACGGGTGATGAACCAGGTGCTGGCTGCGGCAGATAAGCTCGCGGCTGATGAGGAAATGCTAAAGCAAAATAACGGCGAGCCCTTTGTTCAAAACTCTATGGTGTTCAACTGGCGAGGCAATATCTTTGTGATATTGCAGCTGACTGACGGCGAACTGCGCGATGTAACCTCTAAAACTCTGGCATTGCGCTGGCGTCAACTCATCGGCGAAATGCCGGCCAGTGTTGAAGACTTGAATATCGATGCCACCATCAACGATGGGGGCAACGGTATGAGCCTGAACTTGAGCACCGCTTCCGGAGATATGGATGAATTGCGTGCCGCTGCGGATGCGGTAAAGGAGAAGCTCAATACCTATGCCGGTGTATATGATGTTCGTGACAACCTCACCAGTGCCCGCCGCGATATTGAAATCCAGTTGAAGCCTTATGCCACCACCATGGGTATCAATTTGGCAGATGTGGCCCGGCAGGTGCGCCAGGGTTTCTATGGTGAAGAAGTGCAGCGTATTCCCCGCGGTCGTGAAGATGTACGGGTGATGGTGCGCTATCCCCAGGAAGAGCGCGCCAGTGAGGAACAGATGGATCGGGTCCGCATTCGTACGGCGGAAGGTGAGGTACCTTTCTCGGCCGTGGCAGATGCGGTTTATGTACCGGGTTACACCACTATTCGCCGCAATAACCGCGAGCGTACAGTGCGGGTTTTCGCCGAGATCACCCCTAATACTTCCTCTGCGCAGGAAATCCTTAAGGATATGCGCGAAACTCTGGTGCCTGAGCTGAAGCGCCAGTTCCCCGGTTTTTCTTTGAGAACTGCCGGTGAAATGCAGGAAGAGGAGGAGTTTAACGGCGCTATCCTGGCTTTCTTCGTTCTATCGTTGTTTGCGATTTATGCGTTGCTGGCTATTGCCTTCCGCTCCTACTCGCAGCCGCTGCTGATTCTTACTGCAGTACCGTTCGGATTCTTTGGGGCTGTGGTTGGACACCTGTTGATGGGACATAACATCAGCATTATGTCCATGCTCGGCTTCCTGGCTGCAGCGGGGGTAGTGGTGAACGATAACCTGGTACTGATGGATCGTATCAACCAGCTGCGTGCCCAGGGCTGGGCAGTGATGGATGCGGTGGTTCAGTCGGGACGTGACCGTTTCCGGCCGATTATCTTGACCTCCATTACCACCTTTATCGGTTTAGTGCCAATCATGTTCGAGCGCTCTATCCAGGCACAGTTCCTGATCCCGATGGTGATCAGTCTCGCTTTCGGCGTATTGTTTGCTACCGCAGTAACCCTGATCCTGGTGCCAAATCTGTACAAAGTGATAGAGGTGATTCGTCCAAAAAGTAAGCGCCTGGGAGAGGGAGAGGCCCCGGTCTCACTGGAGACAGTGTGACCTGCACCACACCCACAGCAATGGTGGAAATACTCCGCCATTGCTTCTCCAGAGCATAAATGCCTAAACTAACTGCCTGCAAAATGCCGACATTCCAGTCGGCTTTTTTATGGTGTTTTTATAGGATTTATCCCCATGCGCATCCCGCGTATTTTTTCCAGTCAGCCACTGACTACACAACAGGAGGTGGAACTGGATGAGTCCGCTTCACGCCACCTGGTCAAAGTCCTGCGGCTGGGTACTGGCCATCCGCTGACGCTCTTCGATGGTCATGGAGGCGAATACAGTGCAGAGTTGATTGAAACCGGTAAGCGAGCACGGGCACGTACCGGGGAGTTTCGTGGCAAAGACCGCCAGTCTCCACTTGCCTTGACTTTGGCTATCGGTATCTCCCGTGGAGAACGCTTTGATTGGGTGGTGCAGAAGGCTACAGAGCTGGGGGTAGCGACAATCCAGCCGCTGTTTAGTGAACGCTGTGAAGTAAAATTATCTGGCGAGCGATTGCAAAAAAAGCTCAAGCATTGGCGCCAGATTTCGATTAGTGCCTGTGAGCAGTGTGAGCGAAACCTGGTTCCGGAGATTGCCGAGCCGGTAAAACTGACACAATATTTACAAGTCTCTACTCAAGAGTCATCCTCTGTGGCCAGGTTGGTGCTGCATCACCGCACCGAGTTGGATTTACGTCAGTGGCAGGCCGAGCGTGGCAAACCAGATTCTGCGTTGCTACTGGTGGGTCCTGAGGGTGGATTGTCCCAGGCAGAAATCGATATGGCCTTGGCCCAGAACTTCATGCCGCTACGATTGGGGCCGCGGGTGATGCGTACAGAGACCGCACCTATAGCCGCACTGTCAGTGTTGCAGTTCCAATGGGGGGATTTGTAAGCGGATACCTGACGGATAAAATGAATTTAAGTGTATTCAGGGAAGGGAAAGCATGATTAAAGTGATTATATGGCTGCTGGGAATCTCAATTATCGTATTGTCTGCTGCGATTATTGCCCGCCCTAATTTGGCACGGGATCTCAGTGAGCGCTTAAATGAAACTGGTTTTGCCTTTTCCGCCTGGGCAAGAATTATAATCGGTTTAATCCTGTTACTGATCGCAGATACCCGCCACTGGTATATCCTGTTTAATGCGCTGGGTGTGCTGGTTTTGCTCAGCGGCGCCTATATGCTGCAGATTGGTTTTGAGCGCAGCAAGGCGTTGGCGATCAAGATCTCCCATGGCAACGAAAACTTCCTGCGCATAGGTGGTATTGTCGGTGTGATACTCGGCCTGATGCTGCTCTCTGCGCGATGATTTGATGGGGTCCCATGTCTTCCACAGACTTAATTATTTTCGATTGTGACGGTGTGCTGGTAGATAGCGAGAGTATCGTCTGTCGCATACTGGCGGAGGAAATGAATAAGCTCGGAATATCCACTACCGCAGAGGAGTTGGATGAGCAGTTCAGTGGGCGGCCCGCCAAGGACTGCCTGCTGGAGATCGAGAAGCGTTACGGTGGCCCCCTGCCCGATCACTACTTTGGCAATACGGAACGCCTGATTCGTGAGGCCTTCCATGCAGAATTGCAGCCTGTAGCCGGTATTGAAGGCTTGCTCGATCAGTTGCAGAAGATAGGCTTGCGCAGCTGTGTCGCCTCCTCCGGTTCTCATAAGAAAATGCAGCTAACCCTGAATAAAACCGGGTTGTACGAGTATTTTGACGGCAGAATATTCAGCGCCGAAGATGTATCCCGTGGCAAACCATGGCCAGAACTTTTCCTTCATGCGGCTGATACCATGGGGGTTGTCCCCGGGCGCTGCCTGGTAGTGGAGGACTCCATTTCCGGTGTCCAGGCCGCAGTGGCGGCGGGTATGCGCGTAGTGGGCTTTAGTGGCCACCCTGTACGTGCGCCTCAGCTCGAGAAGCAGGGGGCGCGGGTGGTGAGCGATATGATGGCGGTTTTGAATTTTATATGAGGGAGCCGTGCGGCCTGTAACTGCCAGCGATTGTCCCGCCTCTGCTTTGAGGATTTCAGGGCGTCTACACTGAATCTGACGTCTAGAAACCGGAAGTCCTGTTTATGGCGGGCAAATACACTTTCGTCTGCTGTTTTTCCCTACTGGTGATACTTATCGCCGGTTGCCCCGATCCCAATAAGAAATATGCGCTGAAACCCCTAACCGAGGTTCAGTCGGGTGAGAGTGAAAAGGCTGCGCGCCAAGCAGCCCCTTTTGCAGATGAACTGGTGCGCTTTCTGCGTGGGAATCCTCGAAAGGGTGGCGATACTTTTATCTTGCGCCTGGAGTTTGACCCAGGCGGTTTCGCTCCACGCATGGATAGTATTGGCGACTTGGAAGCCCTGCTGGTTATCATGCGTGACTTCCCAGACCTGCGAATCACCATCGAAGGACATACCGACAATGATGGCGACCCCAAGAAGAATCTGCATCTGTCCCAGTGGCGAGCCGATTGGGTAAGGCACTTTCTGGTGGAAAGGGGGATATCGACTGAACGTATGGAAGCCCAGGGTTATGGCGATACTGACCCGATCGCCGATAACAGCAGTAAAGAGGGGCAGAGAGAGAATCGCCGCTTGGTAATCAGGGTTTTGAATTTTGATCGGGTGCCCAGCAAGTTGCCAAGGCGCCAATAGCTTCGGCTTAATTGTTCCCTTTAAAACTAAACCCAGCGTATCGCAGCCAGGTTTAGTAGTAAGGTTAGGTGTCTTGATTAACCGGTAGCTTTGCTAAGCCCCTCTGCCTCATTGTTTCCTTTCTGTTCTGGTTTACTTGTAAATACCTGGCGCATTAGTTTGGCTCCCTGACGCCAGCCGAGGATACTCTGTGCGGTTAGTACACCTGAAATCATAGCGCCGGCAACACCACAGCTCATTACATCCTGGCCGGTTAGATATAAGCCTTTGAGTCGGGTTTGGGGGCGCAGCCAGCTTTGCTCGAAGCGGTTTGGGTCGTGATCAAGTCCGTAAATTTCACCTTGGGGATAAAAGCAGAAATAGTCTGTAGAGAGTGGTGTGGATAGCTCGTAATAGTCAATTTGCCCGCGCAGATGTGGGAAGTGCTTGTAAAGATGCTCCAGCAGGCGCTGGCTAAATTCTTCTTTCAAGGCTTCGTAATCATCACCCCGTTTGCCCCAGGGCTTTTCATGCCACTGGGTAAACCAGTCATAGTTGGCTGGAGCCACAATTTCTATAGTGGCACGTCCCGGATAGCGTTGAGTAAAGGTAGGGTCCTTGGCCGAAGGAAAGGAGATGTAGGTTAAAGGAATATCCTTGCTGCTGTCCTGCAGGAATTCCTGCATGTCTTTCTCATAATTATCGCTGGTGTATAGCCAGTAATTGGTTTTGGGTAGCTGTAACTCTTCCGCAGTTTTTTCCAAGCCAATATAAAGGCAGAGGTGGGACATGGAGCGGTTAACAGTTTTGAGATCGCGCGTATACCCAAGGCGCTCGCTAGCACTTTGTGGCAACAGTTTTTCAAAAGTATTGAAAACTCCGGCCCCGGAAATTACCAGTGGAGCTTCTATTTCCGTGCCATCGGACATACGAACCCCGCGGACATGGTTACCATCCAGGAGAACGGTCTCCACAGTGGCATAAGTGAAGACTTCACCACCACTGGCTTGTATTTGAGGAATAATGGTTTCGGAAATTTTACTGGCACCACCAACTGGGTAATAGCCACCATATAAGTAATGCTTGGCAATTAATGCATGAATAATAAAACTACTCTCGGCAGGGGTCATACCGTTGTCACCCCATTGGCCTGTGAGCACTGAAATCAGTTTTTCATTTTGGGTAATCTCGCCCAGCACCTCACGGGTAGTTTTGTTCAGCCATGAGGGGTCGCGTAGCTTTCGCCACAGGCGCACTAAAGGGGTGCACCAGGAGGGAAGAAGTTTTTCCAGTGCTAGACGCTGCATTGATTTGGCTACTTCATTGAGGCGGCCAAGGTAACGTTCGATATTTTCCCGCTCATTGGGAAAATGCTTCGTCAACTCGTCAATAAAGTTCTGGCGTCCTGCACGTAAGTCGAATTGCTCCTCGCCTATACATATCCGGTCGTAAATTTCATCCATTGGCGCCCAATGCAGCTGGTGGCCGGAGATAAAATCAAAAATTTTACGCGTCATAGTGGGATGTTGGCCTACATCGCCGATGTAGTGCACACCAACATCCCACTCATAGCCATTGCGGTCGTAGGCATGGGTATAACCGCCTGCGGTGTAGTGCTGCTCCAACACCAGCACTTTTTTACCGGTAGCGCTGAGCATTGCTGCAGTAGTGAGGCCACCTATCCCCGAGCCTATTACCAGGGCGTCATAGGGCCCTTCCAAACGGCTTGGGCGATAGCGCCGGCCAATACGAAGGCGGCTCGGCTTAGGTGCACTGCGCTTCTTTTCGGTGGTATCGGTCATGGTGGCCTCATAGCTATTGTTGTTATTCGTTAACAATATCGCCCCCTTAACCTCTATGCAATAAGTTGCATAATTCAATTGCCTCAACTCCCTATACGAATTAGAAAAATAGCTATACACTATGTATATCAAACGTATATGGATTGTATAAATGGGTATTGTCAAAATTTCTGATGATTTACACGATGAGATTCGCAAAGCCAGTGCAACCCTGGCGCGTTCAATTAACGCTCAGGCTGAGTACTGGATAAAGATTGGCATGCTGGCTGAGCTGAACCCGGAGCTGACTTACAGCCAGTTATGTAAGAAGTTGTTGCGCACTGAGTCTTTCACTTTGGAAGAGTTGGTTCGTGAGTAATATTAAGATCAAGAGTGTAAGAGAGCAGCAGTTGATGCGTGCCTCCGGTGAATTACTCAGCCGTGTTTTTGGCATGCTTGATGATTTCGTGAAACCGGGCATTACCACCATGGAAATTAATAATCAGGTGGAGGCGTTTATTGTTCGGGAACTAAAAGCACGGCCAGCCAGTAAAGGTCAGTACGACTACCCTTACGCTCTCAATACTTCAGTTAATGAAGTGGTCTGTCATGGTATGCCGCGACAGGGGCAGGTGCTGCGCGATGGTGACATTTTGAATGTGGATATTACCCTGGAAAAATCGGGCTATATCGCAGACTCCAGCAAAATGTACATGATCGGCAGTGTCACTCCTATTGCGAAAAAGTTGGTACAGAGCTGCTACGAAGCTATGTGGGCAGGAATCCGTACAGTTAAGCCAGGGGCAACTCTGGGTGATATTGGGAATGCAATACAGCGCTATACGGAGCGACAGGGGTTTAGTGTGGTGCGTGAATATTGTGGGCATGGCATCGGACAGGAAATGCACGAGGAGCCGCAAGTGTTACATTATGGCCGTGCTGGCAGTGGGGTCATTCTGCAGGAAGGGATGACATTTACCATAGAGCCTATGATTAACCAGGCTAATCGAAAGACAAAGTTGAAAAAAGATGGCTGGACCGTTGTGACCAAAGACGGAAAATTATCGGCCCAGTGGGAGCATACAGTTTTGGTTACTGCGGATGGCTATGAAGTCTTGACCTTGAGAGAAGAAGAAAAAGGGCATTAGTCTACTAAATTACTATTCCCAGGTTACGCATCAGTCAGGTCTTTAGTATTTTGAAAATTCTTAATTTATGCCCCATCTTAATCTTCATAAAGTTAAAATAGGGGCTTAGATAAAATGCCCTTAGAGTATAGGGTTACGTCGATTTTTTTGCAGTTGGCTCGGTTTCGATGACAGACTCATTTTCAATCCGCTTGAGTAGTTTTTTTGTCCGTACGCGGACTTTTGCATCGTGGGACCAAGCCAGAGTCCTCTCAAGGAAAGGCTTGGCTAGCTTTGGTTTTTTGATTTCAGCCAGAAAAAAACCAATAGAGCCATTGATTTCAATGCTATTTGGATTTTGTTGGTAAGCGGCCATCATGGTCTTTAAGGCGTCGATAGTAGAGCCTTTTCTCTGCTGAGCCATCCATTTAAACTGATACGCCGAAAGTGAATTTGGATTTAGTTTTATAGCTATATCAGCATAATCCAAGATTTTGGAGTAGCTCTTATCGTCCCATTGATTGGATTCAAGATTACTTTCCAGTCGATTGAAGTAATATATGGCTAAATTCGTAGCTACCCGATAGTCTATCTCACCTATCGCTATTAGCTTCTCGATAAGTGTACTTGCCGATTCATAATCCTTTTTATAAAACAAAAGATTGGATTTAAGAGAATCAATTGCAGGATCTAAGGTTGACTGTCTTTCTGCTCTTTCCAAGTATCTAAGAGCGAGATCGTACTTTTCCAGATCGATGGCCCTTTCTGCTAAAAGTAGCAGTTTTTCATTTTTGCTGATTTTTCTTTTATTAACTTGAATATCATTTATTGTGAGTTTGACCTCATACCCAGATAGTTTACGCTCTCGTAGATAGTGGACTAATGCAACATCTAATTCTTTCAGTTCAATATTGTAATATATGGGGAATTGCTTTAAGGCATCGCCCCCTTCATTAATTTTTGTTAGGTATTCCTTTGTGGCTTGATTGTACGAACTTTTCCTGGAGTCTTCGCTAAAAAATAAGTAATGAAGTAGTAACCAGGCGCTGCCGTAATACCTGTTATTATATTCTCCGCCTTTTTTTGTTAGATCTGGCTTGATTATTTGTTTGGCTTTTAACGGGCCTTGCTCCAAGCCATAAAGCCTCCACTTGGGGAGATTTCCGATTACTATAGAGTCTTTTTTAATAATAGCGCTTGCTAATAGTTCTGCAAATCCTTCGGAGTACCATTTGGGATAGCGCATACCACCACGTTCTCGCATAAGATGGTGGATATATTCATGGAACATGATTTCTCCGCCATTCAGTATTCCCCGATTGTTTTCCTGGGAAAAAATCAAAGGGCCATTAATTGTATTTGTGTAAAATCCAACTGTACGTCTTGTTCCAGATAATTCATCGAAATCTCTGGACTTTTTGAAGTGATATACCTTGAGCCTTGAATTTTCTGGCCTGTTTTCCAATCCCGTGAGTAGGAGTGAGGCTCTGCGAAACTTTTCTAGATCAAGTAGTAGCTTTTTAGCTTTTTTGGCAGATACATCTGAGTAAACAGTAAAATTTTCGCTTTTATACTCATACCAGTCTCGGCTATGAGCTGAGCTGGATAAAATATATAAAAAAATAACTAACAAACTGGATATTCTAAATTTCATGAAATATTTAAAATTGAGTGTAAATCTTTTGAGGCGTTTGCCTGATGGGATAATCAAATTATACGGGATAAATATGCTCTCAAGATAGTAATCTGGTTATCGGTCTATTTTTGAGCACTCTTTGTGTATGTTTTTTCTCCTGCTTGCTATTAGATGACATCCTGGTCGGATTACGCACTTATCCAGTTGTTGATTCGTGTGCAGACAACTATTTCGTAAGTAGATATTCGTAGATACCTTATTTTCTGGATATAAGTTATCTTGGCAGTTCCTTGTTAATATAAGCTGTCTATATACCATTTTATTTAAAGATTTTAAGTGTATGTTCTAAGGCAATATTTTTGATGGTGAGTCCGTTAGCTCTGTTGTTACCGATCTACTAGTAACAATAAAACTATGTACGCGGTCATCATTATAATCTGTAAGAAGTATGTTCGTTGTTTTCCGGTAGCCCTTGGTATTAATTTACGTCAAGAATATTTTTGATCTTACAATAAATGTGGGCTGTGGAAACTAGCCTTGAGTAGCTTGCGAGGTATACTGGGAAAAAGCTATCAATAGCTAAATAGGAAGCAGAGTATGTGCAGTGTTTTTGATGTAGATAGACAGGCGGAAATGGAGCGCTTTCTCGATATCTACGGTGTAGAGCATCCCGAGCGTATGATCTTTGGTCGTCGCCGCAGGCCCACCCAACAGGTATCGATTGTAACTGGCAGGCATGGTGAGCCCCAAGTGGAAAATGCGATCTGGCACTTGTATCTGGAAAAGGAAGGGGGTAGCTGGAAACCCCATAAAAAATACTGGTCGATCAATAGCAATTGGAAAAAACTGGACAGTCGCCCGGAGTATCGAAAATCCCGCTGCCTGATTCCTGCGACTGCCTGGGTGGAGAGTTTACGTGGTAAGCACCCGGTGGAATTCAGTTATGGCGAGCCCTATTTTTTCTGTGGCCTGTATAAAATCTGGGGTTCCACTTTAAGCTGCTCAATTATTACCCTGGATGCCCATTCGGCGACGAAAATCTATCATGAAAAATCTTTACCAATGATTGTTCCAAAAGATTCAGGTTTTGTGAGCAAATGGCTGAGCGGCAGTACGCATACCGACCAATTTACTGATTTTTTGCAGCCTAAGATAGAGTACGATCACTGTCAGCTGACAGTTAGGCCGGTAGCGCGGGCCACATCAACAGAATATAAAGGTGACCCTGTAATTATAAGTAAATAGGTTTGCTAAATTCGACGGCAGGCTTAGTTCACTGTTGTTTGGTAACATTAACCATCTTGGTGAAATAATATATCTGTACGGATTATATATTTAACCCCACGTTCTATAGGTGTTGAGCTATGTACCCTGTGCAGTGGGTGCATTCCATGGGGAAAACAGAGGACGGACCCTGCTGGAGTGCGTACATCCACGTCTTTCATGGAACTGCCTGTAGGCTGGTGGAGGGGATCATCCCCATTGACTCTAAAGCGAGTGGCTCCACCATCGAAATCCTCGCTGAGTAGCATCAGGAAAGTCATTTCGCTAAAGCAATCCGGGTAGCCGTTGGCGACCAATTGTCCATCAATAATTCTGCTGCCCGGCCAGGCACCGTCGGTATGGAATTTAAAATAATCTCCAGTCCCATAGCGATAAAAGCGAAATCGCTGATTTAGTCCCACTGGTTTGCGCCCGCCAAAATAACTTTCCGGGTCTTGCATCAAATTTTGTACACGCTGCCATACAAGGCGCTCAGTGCTCTCGTCCACAACCCAGGTCAGGTTGTCATTGTGGCGAACGTCCCTGGGCAGAGATACTGCGGCATCTGGCAAGTAACCAACGGCTTCTGTAATTTCAATCAGGCGCTGGCACTCCTCAGCAGAGAATATATTCAGCAGTTGAAAAGCACCAGGTACTTCGGGGATTTCGCGCCTTTCTATATTGGAAGGGATATGCTCTGACAGTGACGCCGGATTTTCCCGATGGGTAGCCCAGGTGGGCAGGGATGGATGCTCCGCTCCTGGTTCCCTGGCAATCACATAAAAATCTTTAATCGGTAGTTTGGATAAATCCTGCGGTGTCGCTGCCGGTGTCTTTTTTAAAGTTACTGTGCTCATTACTTCAAATTCCGCTCAACATATTCTTACAGATTAATAACGGTTAATTGGGCAAATTGGCGGTGGCCGTCGATACCGCCGTGGTAACCGAAACCACTTTGCTTTGCTCCGACCCAGGGTGTGCCTCCAGCGCCTTGATTAATCCCGATCATGCCGGCTTGCAGTCGGTTACTTACTTGTACAGCATCTGCGCCGCCAAAAATCACAGCTCCGAGCCCATAGACTGAATCGTTTGCTCTTTGGATGGCGTCCTCCACATTGTTGAAGCGGTCGATTGCAACTATCGGACCGAAGGTTTCTTCATCCTCCAGCTGCATACCCGGTTGTATTCCGCTAATCACCGTGGGGGGAATAAAGGGTGGTTTTGGTGCTTTTTCTCCAAGCAGCAGCGTTGCGCCTTTTTTTAAAGCATCCTGAATATGATCGACCACTTTTTGGTGTTGGCGCTGGTTGACCAGAGGGCCAATATCGGCTTGTAGGTCCTGCCAGCCCCCTGTGTGATATTGCCGCGCGATGGAAGTCACTGCTTTTTCGAATTGATCGGCAATACCCGCATCCACATAAATACGCTCTGTGGAAGTGCACATCTGGCCTGCATTCTCGAAGCTGGAGGCCACCGCAAATTGGGCGGCTTTTTGAATATCGGCACTGGCCAATACGATCATGGGGTCGTTACCGCCGAGCTCCATCACCAGGCGTTTCAGCGCAGGAGCGGCATTAGTCATAATTTGCTGGCCGGTTGTCCGTGAGCCGGTGAAGGCGATCATATTAATATCCGACTGTGCCAAGGCTTCACCGGTGTGCCTGTCTCCATGAGCAATTTGCAGGATGCCCTCGGGCAGAGTTTCATTCAGGGTTTTTACCAGGAGATCTGCTACCAGAGGAGACTCCTCTGACGGCTTGAGTATTACACTGTTTCCGGCCACCAGAGCGGGTACGAGCAGGTTATTGGCCATGGCCAGTGGGTAATTCCATGGGGAAATTACGGCCACGACACCCAGCGGACGGTATTGGATTTCACTGCCGCCGTTGCATTGTCCCCTTAAAGCTTTGCCGGCGTCCTCCGCCAACCAAATACCACCCTGAATAGCACCGCCGACTTCGTAATTTGCACGTCGAGTATCCTTACCCATTTCACGGCTGATAAGTTGTGCCAGGTTACTTTGTAGCGGCTGCAATTTTTCATAGGCATGTTGCAGAGCCTGTACACGTTGCTGCAATGATTGATTGGCCCAATCAATCTGGGCTTCCCTGGCTTTGGCAACTTTCTTGGAAATGGAATCCCGGTTGCTCACTGCAACACTGCCAACCTGTTCACTGGTAAGGGGATCGATAGAAAATAGAGTTTGGGTCATACCTTGGTCTCAAATAAATGCTGCGGAGTTGTGTTTTATTCACCCCGTAACTCAGCGCTCAATCGTTAAATAAGGCGATGGTGCGCAGTTCAATACTAGTGCGGCGCGGGGCACTGGAACTATCAGGAAGATCAAATGCAGTGTGGGGCACACCGGTGATGGGACCCTGGTGTTCGCTATCGAATACGCGCAGCAGCAGGCCCTCCCCCGGCTGCATATCACTGAACCAGATCCAGCGGTGCTTCGGATTGGCGCTGATCACCGAGATCTGCCCCTCCCGCTCAGGGTAAATCAGGCGCATCTTGTGGAAGTCTGCCTCGGCTACACTGCGTAAATCTGCCATTGCCAAAGGTGATTCCTTCACTGTGCGCAGTAATGGCAGCCATAAATTAATGAATTTATAGCGAGGGAAATCTGCCGTATTTAATCCGTGTTCAGGCAGGGTCTGCCGGAGCTGCCTGTCTGCGGACCAAGGCGTATAATCATTGTGCACGGTCTTCACCGGAGAGCGACGGCTGCGGCTCTGCTCGGTGGGTCCCTCTGCGGAGGGCTGTGCCCGCAGGGTGTGGTCGAAGGTGAGTACACGGGCTGCGCCCAGGCGTTTTGCGATCCAGGTTTCGATAGCCGGATACCATTCTCGGCGGATTAAATCATCGCGTTTAGTTGGAGCTGTTCTATCTGCAGCGTGGTCATCCAGAGCCAACAGGGCATCGTCAAACTGGTGCAGGTCGATAGTTAGTTGTGGCTTCACCAGCTCAAACCCCTGAATATCCAAGCTGAATTTTTCCCCCATAACTTGCAGGGTGCGGCCATCCTCAATCGACATAGACTGTGGGTTTACCTGATCGAGCAGGTGGGTGGGACCAGGCCCGGCCTGCCGCTGGTCGTATACCAATTCACTATCGGTATTTGCGTAATTGATTGTCGCCTTGAGCAGCCGGCTCGGCGATGAGTGCAGAGTCGCGGTCAGCATAGTGGCTTCCTCCCAAAGGGTTGATGGCAAATAAATCATGTCTTATGGGCAATGCTAGGTTCAGCTCGATACAATGAAAATCAAGTAACAGTTGTGAGTGATACAGGTTTGAGCAGAAATCATGGTATTGATCGCCTGGGCAGGCTGGAACTGAAACAGTTGCGCTTATTGCAGGCTATTTTGCGGGAGTTGAACCTGTCGCGGGTGGCAGATCAGCTAGGGGTTAGCCAGCAGACAGTTAGCGAACAGCTGAAGCGTCTGCGGGAGCTATTTGATGACCGGCTGTTCATTAGAACCAGCAATGGTGTTATTCCAACGCCCTTAGCCGAGCGCTTGGCGCCCAAGCTGGATAGTATCCTTAATGATATCGCCGCTCTATTGCGCGGCGATGAATTCGCCCCTGCGGAGCATCACGGGATCTTCACCATCAGCGCCACCGACTTTGAGCAGCGAGTGGTGTTGCCGGCCCTGCTTAAGCAGCTGCGTGAGCAGGCACCGGGCCTCAAAGTGGTGGTGCTAAAGCTTGAAATTGACCGTATGGCCCAGCAGTTGCAAACCGGTGAGGTGGATCTGGTGTTCAGCACACCGGGTTTTGTGCCGGATAGCTGCCCCAGTATGTTGTTGTATCGTGAACATTACGTATGCGTGTGTTGCCGGCATACAGGGGTGCAACTGGAAAGTCGAGAACCCTTGGGCTTGGACAAGCTGGCAGAGATTCCCCAACTGGTTGTGTCGCCTTCTCGTGGTGACTTGCGTGGCATGGTGGATAGCTGGTTTGAGCAGTTTGGTTTAAAGCGTAATGTTGTGTTGTCGGTTCCCTCCTTTGCCGCCGCAGCTGAATGTATCGCCTCCACAAATACAGTCGCTTTTCTGCCGTCTCGCCTGTTACCTGATCCGCGCCTGCATACCTTACCGATTAGTGAGCAGCCACCTGGCTTTGATGTGGTCGCCGCCTGGCACACTCGCAGTGGGCAGGATCCATTACACAAGTGGGTAAGGCAACTGTTAGCCGGGCAATTTACACCGTAAGCCGCCGTGAAATAGTGCCGCCTGAGGGTCTTAATACCGGCCCGGCCAATGTGAGATCACTTGCTACACTGGGGTTGGCAATTACCCGGGGGTGGGGGTCATGAGAATTGGGATATTGTACTTGGCTTTCCATAGCGTCTTAGTCTCTGCCCATAGCGATGGAGCCCACACCGACTTCGCTGCAAATATAGACCTCCCCGCCCTCTTTAACCGGGAAGCACTGGTGGAAGATATCCGTGCAGTGGATTGTACTTTGTCGGAGGGTAGCAAATCCCGCTGCTGGCAGCTTAAGTTGAAAGCCGCACCTCGTCACCATATGGGTCCCTGGTGCCCCAGAACAATTCGAGATCCGATCACGGCAAGTGGCATGATGTTCATCAAGCAGCAGGTTGTCGCCACCGACGGCCCCTTCGTAAAAAATGCCGCTGAGTTTTTCTCCGATCCCAAATGGGTTTTGTATAACGAGAAGACCGGGCGGGTAAAGGTGACTGATACCAAGAGGGCCTGTGAGCTGGCAGCAAGGCCGGATGTAGCTCCGGAGTTTAATAATTATTGCGTGGAGTGTCTGGCCAGCTATTTGGGTGATAATTTCTATATGACCTACCTGATTCCCATAAAGCCACTTACAGCAAAATCCCCGCAAAGTTCGAATGACCACTCCGGTTACGGAGTGGCATTCAATGGGGTTAAATTTGATATCAGTGCCCCGGTAGGCGCGATTTTAGGAGCGCATACCCTGGCGCCTGTAGATGCCTGTGGTGGGCATGTTAATCCCCATGTGGGCTACCACTACCACGCAGCGCTCGGTTGTAGTCAGGCCTATCCGTCGGCAGCGAGCCATGCACCAATAATCGGCATCGCGATCGATGGCTACCTGATTTATGCAAGGGAAAATACCGATGGCAGGGAGCCAAAAGATCTGGATGAATGCCGTGGCCACGAGTTTGCCAATCTTGGATATCACTATCATGTCAATCTCGCAGCGGAAAACGATATCCTGCACTGCCTAAAGGGAGAGAGGGGCTGTGCGCTGGGCAAAAACCAGAGCCAGTGCAATTTTTCCGGCAGTAGGGCCTCAAAACTACAGAAACCTGAATAGAACTCAACATCAAAAATTACTATGAATGTTTGAAATGCTGCACCAAAATCGGGCAGCTTATAAACCTGAAACTTTTACTTCCTACCCTCCTTCAATGGAAATACCATCGCCCGTAAAGATACGCTACTTTCTCCTCAGGGCTTGATCTGACCCAAAGGTATCGAGCCAGGTCAGGGGCATAATCCTCCTTTTTCTTCCACTGATGATGAACCACTTGGAAACCGGTACTCAATTTATGCATCACAGCACCAATATTTACCTGATAAGAATGGTTGAATCCCTCGGCTTGCTGGTTCGAAAGCGCCTGTGGATGCAGATCTTGGTAGCTATGGTTCTGGGATTGGGGGTGGGCCTACTGCTTTCCCCGGAAGGTGCAGCCCTGGTGAATCAGGATCTCAGTGTAGTGTTGGCCAGCTGGTTCAAGCTGCCCGGCGCACTATTCCTGAATATGATTCAGATGGTGGTTATTCCCCTGATTGTTTCATCTATCATCCTCGGGCTTTGTGGTAGCGGCAATGTGAGCCAGCTAAAGCGGGTGGGTTTACGCATTGCGCCCTATTTTATTGCCACAACCACAGTTGCCGTTATTATCGGCATTCTATTGGTCCAGTTGATTCAACCTGGAAACTATATTGATGAATCGTTGCTCACTGCAGCAACCGAACTACCCGGAACTACTGCTCCTCAGTTACTGGAACCAAAACCCCTGCCCGAGCGCATTGCCGAGCTGATACCAGCCAACCTGAACCAAAGCATTGCCATGCGTAATATGTTGCAGCTGGTGGTCTACGCCATCTTTACTGGCGTGGCTGTGATGTTGCTGCCACAGAAGCAGCGTGAGACGGCAGTTTACGCCTTTGGTATCGTCCAGGAGATTGCCCTGAAGATAGTCGGCTGGGCCATGTTATTTGCGCCCCTTGCCGTATTTGGTTTATTGGCGGATATCGCCATTCGTGTTGGCTTGACCGCAATTCTTGGGATGTCGGTCTATGTTGGCACGGTAATTCTAGGGTTGCTGATCCTATTGATGTTTTACCTGGTAATTGTCTCTCTGGTTTCCCCGGCCGGACCGCTGAGATTCCTTCAGCGTATTAGCGGTGTACAACTTCTCGCATTTTCCACTTCCAGTTCTGCGGCAGTGATGCCGTTATCTATGCGAACTGCGGAGAGCTCCCTTGGAGTGAAACCCTCAATCGCTAAATTTATTGTGCCGCTGGGCGCTACAGTGAATATGGACGGTACCGCACTCTATCAGGTGATAGCGGCAGTATTCCTGACCCAGGTATACGGAATTGATCTCAGCACTGCCCAATTGGTGGGGCTGACTGTAACTACCGTAGGTGCCTCCATCGGCTCGCCCAGTACGCCGGGTGTGGGCATTGTTATTCTCGCGACTATCCTCGCTGGGATTGGCGTACCTCCAGAGGGGATTGCGTTGATTATTGGTGTGGATAGGATTCTGGATATGTGCCGGACTGCGGTGAATGTCACTGGTGACCTGACTGCCTGCCTGGTTATGGATAAGCTTTTGGGTAGCGATAACCTGGAGGAAGTGACTACTCAGGTGGCTTGAGATACCTCATTAAATGGGGGGGATTTATTCAGGTGTGAAGGGATTGGAGATTACAAAGCAGCAGGCAAAAAATTTACCTGCTGCTTAGTATGAAAGGGGCTCTTATTTTAAACAGGTTGGTGATGCTTTACCGAAGAAATTCCCCTGCCAAACGTTTGATCCGGTGCAGTCCGGATCAAAGTCATCCCTTAAATCATCACCAAAATTATCAAATGCAAAATTCCCAACAATAAAGTTATTGATACTATCTACCCTGCTAACAACTATACCAGCTGGGTCAAGTGATCCTGCACCATTATTTGTTACAGTGTTTTGAATAACATAGTTGCCTGACCCACCCAGAAACTCAATACCATCATCTACATTGTCTGATACGTGATTTTGTGTAACCAAGGCAAACTGCTCCTCCAGCTCAATCCCATCACTGCCGTTATTAGTCAGGGTGTTTCCTATGATTGAGGCGTAATCCCCATCAACCTCAACACCATCCTGACCGCTTCCACTAATATGGTTGTAACTGACATTTACATATTCACCGTCAATTTCGACACCCTCATCTCCAGCGCCTTCGATAGTATTGTGAACGATGTTGGTGTAATCACCATTTGCGTCTACTCCATCACCAATAATGGCCAACCCCTGACCGATAATCAGATTTTCATAAATGTTATTGAAATCGCTCTCGGCCAGTACGCCATCATCTTCGAAATCTGTAATCTCCATATCGAAAATACTGTGAGAGCCCGATCCTACTGCATGGATGCCATCGGGGCAGCTATTTATACTGCCACCGTGAATTGAGCCGGAAGTTCCCTCCATACGGACACCGGCCCATTCATCTTGATCGGCTGGGTTATAAGTGCAATTCAGTTCAAAGCCATTCATAGAAAGGCTTCCGCCTGGGCCGATGATAGTGAGTGCGACAGGTTCGTCTTCGCTCAGCTCACAATTCAAGTGCTCAGTGAGTGTCACTGTTGACGTGATTTCGTCATAACAATCAACAGCCAAACTGATGGATGGTATTGATATACCTATTCCAAAAATCAAAAAGATATAGGATTTTGCACGCCGCGTCGAAATACAGATTGCCATTAGTGATCCCACTTAGATTTATGTTCAGCTTAATTAAGCTGACTGGAAGTTGATAACCTGAGAATGAGTCTAGATTTAAATATGAAATATAAATCATTAATAAATATGTTTGGCACTTAAAGTGGGCTTCTGATCTTTTAATCTCTACGAATGGCAGCAAACTCCGCATTCTAACTTTTCTATTAAAAAGTGCTTTTTACATAGCGTTTGCGCACTCGATATCTATTAATTCAAACCGAGTAGCTCCAGGGTGTGAGCATCACTCTTGCCGTTATAGTACCTATCAAGTA
This sequence comes from Microbulbifer variabilis, assembly GCF_052468405.1. Classification (NCBI taxonomy): domain Bacteria; kingdom Pseudomonadati; phylum Pseudomonadota; class Gammaproteobacteria; order Cellvibrionales; family Microbulbiferaceae; genus Microbulbifer; species Microbulbifer variabilis. The sequence continues at coordinate 4,050,400 of NZ_CP174343.1, read as the reverse complement.
CGTCCTTAAATAGGCTTTCCTCCTTTTCAGCAAGAGAAAATAAGGTCATGGAGGATTTTAGTTTCATATCATCTGGAGATCCGAAGATGTCATGAGCGCTGCGATCATGGATGTCGAGTAGGGCGTGACAGCAGGATTTCAGCCTATGCCCAAGCGTGGGTTGGGCTAAATAAGCCTTTGCTTCCTCCAGATTCTTGATTCCATATTTTTGAGCCATGGAGCTTTGCCCAAGGCCGACAACTTGTGGAAATATGTACCACATCCAATGAGATCGCTTTTTTCCATTCTTTAACTCTAAAAGTGCATCTTCATAAGAGTGTTCTTGCGCTTTAATAAAACGCTCTAAATCAAAATTTTCTTTCATTTAAGTCATCCGGCACTGGTAAAGTCATGGTTGAATTTCAGAATAGCAGGGGAGGGGAAAATGGATAATTCTGAAGGCCAGATGGTTATTTTAAGTCAGGATGAAAGAAATTTTTACAAAATATCTGAGAGGGCAATAAAAGCCCTCGCCGATGAGGGCTTTCTATCTTAATTATTTGGAAGCAGTGCTCGAATATCATCCGGCACGGGAATCGATTTTCCGGTTCTATGATCCACCCAGACGATTTTCGCTTCACAGGTGGTGTAAAGGTTGTCGGTATTATTTGCTTCTCTAATTTCGTAGTAGCTATTGAAGCTACTGCGCCCGGGAGTGCCGCCATACATACTAACAGTAATGTTGGCTGGAAATACCAGCGGTAAATGGAAATTGGCCGAAGCATTGAGTAGTACCGGGCCATCCCCTTGGTTACTGCTTACCGCGCCGGAGCGTTTAATAGCCGCTAACCAGCTGCAGCGGCACTGCTCAAAGTAGGTGAAGTAGGTGGCGTTGTTGATATGTCCTAAGGCGTCCATATCACCCCAGCGTACAGCTAAGGTTTCCTGATATAGAAGGTTGCGGGGGGCTTCACTCATTGTTATTACACTCAAATCAAAACAGTAAAGCTGTGAATTGTAATGGGCTGTTGGGGCTGTGAGTAGGTTTATATTTTAAATTCTAAAGTGAGTGAATGGCTGCAAGAAAACGTCAATATTGCCTTTATTTTTTTATTCATTAACAGGAATTTAATCGGAGCTTATTTTGTAAGCTGCCAGGCAGCTCTGGATTTAATTTACCTAAAATAGACTGCCAACTTGATGTGAGTTAGGAATATCGTTACCCCTACGTTGTGGCGATTGATTAGTAAAAGAAATCAGCAATAAATAGCTGGCATCAAATTGTTAATTAATATTTGTCCTAATTACGGCAAGGGCGAGCTCCTCGGCTCCCGTGAAGGAATTACTCAATAGGTTTTTCCTATCGGAATAGGACACTTGCACAGTCTTTCCAGGCTACCTGCCCAATTTCTCGCCCAGAGTTGCATAGCTTTTGGGGTATGTTCTGCTGAATGCAGGTAGCAAGGTAAGGTGGTGAACGAACTCATTCCGTTCAGCCACCCTGCGTTTCAGCCGCGCCTTGATTGTGACCGCTCCGTAAGCCAGAGGCATCATGGAGTTATTCAGAGGCTTCCTATAGCACCTAAGCACTCCAGCTATGACTCAATGTCTCCGCCTGCTTTAAGCACAGCCGGAAGGCTTGCGGAGTAGCAAAGAGTCAACGTGATTTTGCGTTGACACAATGTTGACACTTTGGGAGGAATTTACCGCCAAAACCTTGAGGGCGGTAGAAATAAAAAACCCGCGAAAGCGAGTGCTTGCGCGGGTTTAAATATGGTGCCCGGAGGCGGAATCGAACCACCGACACGGGGATTTTCAATCCCCTGCTCTACCGACTGAGCTATCCGGGCTTTGCGATCTTGCTGGGCTTCCCCTGCGTCGCGAGGCGCGTATTAAAGCCCTTCCCTGAGGCAGAGTCAACCCCTTGATTGTAAAAAGTTTTTCTTCTTTGCCGGGGGCTGTTTACAGGGCCTTGTTACTGCTGTTCTGGGGGTACGTAACCATCGGCTGCGTCGTATTCTTCACCGCTCAGGAACTTCATCATCTGCTCGCTCAAATAGGCGCGGCTGGAAGGCTCCATCATATTGAGGTGTTTCTCGTTAATCAGCATGGTCTGGTGTGACATCCACTCCTTCCAGGCTTTTTTGGAAACGTGTTCGAAGATATCCACGCCTTTGGGGCCGGGAAAAGGCGGTGCGTCCAGGCCTTCCAATTCCTCTTGGTACTTGCGGCAGAATACGGTTCTGGACATGGACTCCTCCTGGTTTTTAGTCGGCCGTCGTTGGGGCGAGCAGCGGCGCCTGCAGCGCCAGTAATTGTTTTGCCAGCTTTACGATCGGGGCGGGTAGCCCCAGTTCCTGGGCCGCGCGGGCGCGGTTTAGACGCCGCAGTTTATACCAGCCAGCGCCGCTCTCCGCTACCTGTGTGGTGACTTTGTCGAGCTGTACCCATACAGGGGAAATATCCAGATGAAAGTGGGTAAAGGTATGGCGCAGTACCGGCAGCGCTTGTATTTCACTGGCGCGCCAGCGCTGTTGCCTGAGCCAGGCCTTGGCATCTTCCGCCTGGGGAGGGCACCATAGGCCGCCCCAGATTCCAGTAGCGGAGCGCTGCTCCAGATAAATCTCACCTTCGTACTCCAGCAGTAGCATTGTGGCGCTACGCACCGGTTTTTCTTTGCGCGGCTTTTTGCCGGGGTAATCTTGAGGATTGCCCTGGGCGTGGGCCACGCAGGATTTTTTTAGTGGGCAGTCGCTACAGCTGGGCTTGGAACGGGTGCACAGGGTAGCACCCAGGTCCATCATGACCTGGGTGTAGTCGTTGACGCGCTTGTCTGGGGTATAAATCTCGGCCAGTTCCCACAGCTTGTTGGCTACCGCAGTCTGTCCCGGCCAGCCTGCCACGGCGTGAAAGCGGGCCAGTACCCGTTTTACGTTGCCATCCAGGATCGGTGCCCTGAGCCCCATGCTGATACTGGCGATAGCGCCGGCAGTGGAGCGGCCGATACCGCTCAGCTCGATGAGTGCTTCTACATCCTGTGGAAATTCCCCGTCGTACTCTTGCAAAACTGTCTGCGCACATTTGTGCAAGTTGCGCGCGCGGGCGTAGTAACCGAGGCCGCTCCAGTGGGCCAGTACCTTATCCAGCGGCGCAACGGCGAGACTTTCCAGGGTGGGGAAGCTCCGCATAAAGCGCTCGAAATAGGGGACTACAGCGCTTACCTGGGTTTGTTGCAGCATGATCTCGGAAACCCATACGCGGTAGGGGTTGATATCCTGCTGCCAGGGCAGGTCCTTGCGTCCATGTTTATCGAACCACTTGAGAACGGCATTTTGGAACTGCTTTGGAGTCATGAAGGTACTGCGAGGTTGCTGGCGTGGGATATTGGGGCCGGAGTTGCGCACCGGGCGGGGCCCGGTGCGGCTATGATCAACGGCCGAAGAGATTTTTCAATTTTTCTTTCAGTTCGTCGACCTTTTCTTCCATCTTATTGCCATATTTTTTCCTGGCTCTGTATTTCAGCTCCTCGCGTATCAGGTTGTCCAGGTGGCGGATGTCGAGTATGCATGAGCCTGGGATCACACTATCGAAGTCGCCCTTGCAGCGGAGGGGCAGTGGGCGGTTGCCTCGGCACTAGTTCTTCACGATGCAGTCATCAGACCTGAATGCCCTCTTCCACCACATAGAAATAGGCCACAAAACGATAATTGGTGGCAGCCAGGCCGTAGTTATGGTTTGCCGTTTCCAGCTGCTCGGGCAGAACCACAAAATTGGGGCCGTAGTTTCTCACCCCATGAGGACCTGGTTTGTGAGTCCAGGTACCGGTTTTCGGGTCCCGCCGGTACCAGTGGTGATCGGTTGCGGACTTATACAGGGCAACGCAGTAGCAACCCTCTGAAAAAGGCGGTGGCTTGTTTGCTGGGGCATTGGCCACATAGGCCATACCATCGCGCTTGGCTCCCTCAATCAGGCTGGCATCTTCCAAAGTTGCGACATAGCCGGCGTTGGAGCCGGGATTGGGCTTGCCCGAGTTTGGGGTCTCGCAGTTCGCAGCCCAGGCGTAGCAGTTAACGCGGTCATTACCCCACTCTACCTCATCAGGCTTGTGGTGCTTGGTAGCAGTGGCCAGCCTCGCGATTACCTGCTTGGAGTTATTGTCTTTCTCTCGGACCATTATTGGCATTTTGTTATTCCCTTTATCTGACCAATTGATTTCGTTGAGATCGGGCTGATATTGGGAAAAGAATGTGTAAACAGTAGGGAAGTTGAGGTGTGGTAGGAAAAAAAATCTAAGCAGCCTGCAACAATGCTGCCCCCTGAGCGGAATCTTGAAACTAATTTGGAGTTGGAGGTAGTGAGAGCTTGAGTGGAGTGGGATAGTGGGACCGGAGTTGCGCACCGGGCGAGGCCCGGTGCGGCTCTGATCAACGACCGAAGAGATTTTTCAATTTTTCTTTCAGCTCATCGACTTTTTCTTCTACCTTATCGCCATATTTTTTCTTGGCTTTGTATTTCAGTTCCTCACGTACCAGGTCGTCGAGGCGGCGGCTGTCGGGTTTACAAGTGCCTGGGCCTACATCATCGAAGTCGCCCTTGCAGCGTAAAGGCAACGGGCGGTTCCGCCAGCGCTTGTTCCTCACTGTACAGCCGTCGGCGGAGGTGCTCTCGCCGACCAGGGCGAGGCCGAGAGCGAAGTCGAAGTCCTGTTTTTGTAAATCTATCTCGCCATCACCTGTCATGGCGATATTCTCGATTCCTGCAAGGATTTCGGTCACCTTCACTTCATCGCCTTTCACGGCAATAGTAGCGCGCACATCCTGCAGGCTAGTCTGTGCTGGCCAGTCTCTGTCTGGCAGAGGCGTGTTTTCCGCATAACTAAATAGCTGGCACATACTCTTTTCAAGGTTGAATGGGGCTATGGAGAGCTCCTTGCTGGAAATATTAACGGCTGCGACCAGGTTTTTTTGCAGATCTTCGGAGGTTTTTCCTTTAGTGCGACCATCCCAATTGACACTGGCTTCACCGGCTACCTGCACTTTCTCACTGGGGAACAGCGCTTTCTGTACCTTGCCGATATCCACATTGCTGAGGCCGCCACGTACCTGGCCTTCAGCCGTTTGGGCACGGGCGTTGAACTGCCCATTGCTATTGAGCTGTCCACCATAGATGTCTGCGCTGAGTTTTTGCAGTTGGTAGAGGCCGTTATCCACGGTGAGTTGTATTTCCGGACTGTCCAGTTGCAGGTCCGCTGCCAGTAGCTGGTCCAGGGTCACATTGATATTGGCATTAAAGCCGCGCAGTGCACTGAGAGGCAGGGGCTCTGCAGGTACCGGCTGGGCTGATAACTGTTGTTCATTAGTTGTGGGCTTCTCCGCCTGCAGCGGTTTTGCTGTTTCAGGTGCGGTTTGAGTGTGTGTAGTCTGTTCGTCTTGAGCCGTTACTTCGGAGGAGGGGGCGGTTTCCCCCTGCTTTTCTTCCTTTTCTTTGGAAGGAGGCAGGTAGCTATCCAAATTGAAAGCGCCGCCGCGCAGGCTCAGATCCAGCCCAGGCATCTCCGCGTTGCGCAGCTGGGCATTGCCGCTGAAGGTCGTGTTGTCGAGCTGCAGTTGCAGTGGGGTCAGATCGAGTTTCTGCTCAGTGCCTTCGAGGCTGGCTTCAATATTCAACTTCTGTAATACAGCGCTATCGCGAGTAATCACTTCGGTGCCGGTCAGCTCAAGCCAGGGGCGCAGGGGGTCGGCACTGGCATTTAGATTCATCTGTATGCGCCAGGGCTGGTTGTTGTTGTCACGACGTACGTAACCGCGCAAGTGAATCGTGGCTTTGGCACTGTTATCGGCAGTAAAGGTCAGCTGCAGGGGTTGTAGGCGCAGGCCGTTGAGGCCTTCATCCAGGGCCAGGGTGCTGTCTAATGTCAGATTGAGGGGGTGGCGCAGGTCACTGCCGCTTATGCTGGCATCGGCACGCAGTTGCCCAGGTTCGCCGCCTGGCACCAGGTTGTCGGCTATCACGCGCAGGTCTTCGACCTTGTAGGCTTTTCCGGTGCGGGCGTCACTGTAAGATACCAGGCCATTTTCAATACGCAGCTTGTCCAGGCTAAGCTGCACTTGTTGCTCGGCGGGCTCTTCTGTCTCCCTGGGGATTTCCAGTTTGGGAGGTTGCTTGCTCTGAGCCTCCAGGGCTTCACTGATCAGCTCCCAGTTACCGCGCCCTTCCTTGTCAACGCTGAGTTCAATCTGTGGCGCCAGCAGTACGATCTCCTGAGCCTGCACGCGGCGCTGTAGCAGTGGCCTGAGGGCGACACCTATGGCGATTTTATCGGCGCGCACCAGGGTTTCTTTGGGCAGCTGTAGCGGTGCCAGTGCTACATCGCGCAGCTGCAGGCCAACCTGTGGCCATAACTGCCAGCCGATATCACCTTCCAATTGCAGGGAGATCCCCTGCTTGGCGGCGAGCTTTTCCAGCTGTGGTTTGTACTGGTTTACGTCGAGGCCGGCCAGCAGCCAGGCGACAGCACCGGCGAGCAGCAGGAAAACGACCAATAGAGCGATAAAAGTGCGCTTGATCCAGGCCATGGAGTGGATTGTCCCTGTTTATTCCGTAGAAGATTTGTCGTGCAGATACACATCAGACGCCGCGGTGCGACTAGATGTTCCCGCACACTTCTATAAAGAGGTTATGCGGGAAGTGTAGGAGATGCAGCCCCGTGGAGCTGGGCGCGCCGCGGGGCTCATTGAAGCAGTTGTGCCTTAGAAAATAAACCGTACGCCCGCTTCGATGCTGCGGCCGGGTGCCGGGGCATAGTCGCGTAGCAGTGAGGTGGAGTTGCGGATTTCCTTGTCCAGCAGGTTGCGTGCACTGGCAAAGAGCACCGCATTGCTGCCGCCGATATTGAGGTTGTACTCGGCGCTCAGGTCCATGCGGGTATAGCCGTCGGTTTCCTCTTCGTAGGCGCCGGCGCGATCCTGGTCCGCAGCTTCGACTGTGCGCCACTCCCAACCCCACTGGTCGTAATCGGCACCCAGGGCCACGCCCATCCGAAGCGGTGGCATACGCGGTACATCGGAGCTTTCACCGATGATCGCATCATCGAAGCTAGCGCGCACCATGTCGCCAAACAGCGTTATATAGTGGCCGCCCTGCAAGGGAAAGGTCACTGAGGCCTCGGCTCCATAGAAAGTCGCATCGCGGTTGGCATAGGCATAGACCGGCAACTCCTCTTCCTCGCCGCCGGTGTTCTGCGCGTAGATGTAGTCACTGATCTGGTTGTAGAAAACGCTGGCCTCAATGCGCGCAGCGTGCCAGCCGCTAGCCGCTTCGTTATGGTGGTGATAACCCAACTCCAAGTTGACGCCGCTCTCTTTGTCCAGCTCGCTGTTGCCTAATAGATAGCGGGATTCCGCCAGGTGCGCGCCATCGGCAAACAGTTCCTCGGCCACGGGTGCACGTTCGGAGTGGGTGGCGCCGAAGCTGAGATGCTGGTGCTCGGCGAGGAAATACTGCAGCGTGGCGCTGGCGCCGATCAGATTGTAATCGCGGTCGTTGCCAATTTCTGGGTCTATATCCACTCTCTCCAACCGGGCGCCCAGATCTAAGTGCCAGCTACTCCATTGGCGCTCCTTCATAGTAAAGAAGCCGGCACTGCGGGTATGTGAGGGCTGGATAAAGGAGTGACTGCCAATTGTGGAAAAGTCTTTTGCGGCAAAGTCTTTGTCGGTCAATTGCAGTCCGTAGGCACCGCGCCAGCCGTTGCCGGCATCGTGGGTTATTTCAACACGGCTCTCCCAGGCCTCGTTGGTGAAGCGGGTGCTCGGATTGCCGGCATCCAGCTCCACATGCTCGTAATCGTTGTAGCCGATACGCAGGCTCAGTTTGTCCCAGTAATCGCCGTCGAAGCGGTGCTCGCCTTTCAGGTCATAGCGGGTTTGTACCAGGTCGATACGTACCGCATCGACCTCACCGGCCTCGGCGTGCTCCTCGTGCTCCTCGTGGTCGTCGTGGTCGTCGTGGTCTTCACCCGCGTGGTCCTCATCTTCGTGGTGGTGCTCATGAGTGCCCAAGGGGATGCCGTAATTGTTTTCCAGCCGGTTTACGGAGAAGCCAATAAAGCCGCTGTCGGTGATCCAGGAAACCCCTCCGCTATAGCTGTGGGCGCGGGCATTGGTATTGCCCACGAAGCCATCGGTGTTGAACTCGTCCTCGTGCTCGCCTTCTTCGCCGGCGTGCTCTTCATGTTCGTCGTGTTCTTCATGCTCATCGTGCTCAACGATGGCCAGGCCCGGGATTTCGGTATTGTCGTTTTCCCGATAAACCCCGTCTACATACCACGCCAGCTGCCCAGCACCACCGGTGAAACGAAATACTGAGGCGTCCTGGCCGTCGGCGGTGTTGTGGCGCAGCTCAACTGCGCCCTCCACTTTCTCTGGCACGGCAGTGGGGATACGTCCGTCGATGATGTTCACCACCCCTCCCACGGCACCGTTGCCGTAGCGCAGGGCGGCGGGACCGCGCAGTATTTCGATGCGTTCCGCAAGCAGTGGCTCGATACTGGCGGCGTGATCGGCGCTGGTGTTGGAAGCGTCGGATACATCCAGGTTATCGCTCAAGATCTTTACACGGTTGGCACTCTGGCCGCGGATAACCGGCAGCCCCACGCCACTGCCGAAGGAGGCATTGGCTACACCGGGTTGGTCTTGCAAAGTTTGGCCCAGGGTTGCCGCGGCGGATTTGCGCAATGCGTCCCCGGAGAGAATAGAAACCGGAGCTGCCACTGCGTCGGCGGGCTTATCCAGCGGCGAGACAGTGACATTGACCTCTTCCAGGGTCGAGTTGTTTTCAGCGGCGTAAATAGCGGGCGCGGCCAGGCTGGCAATGGCCAGGGCCAGAGTATTGAACTTAATCATTGGTTTTTTTCCTGTCACAGGCGGACAATGCCATACGCGCTCCAGCGTGGGCATTCACTAAAAAATTATCGGTTCTTGGGTATTAACTGAGTGACAGGGGGAAGGGAGGGGCGCGCGCACTCTGGCGCTCTGGCTGGCAATTGTGGGCTGTTGGCGCAGAGGGCCGTTCGTAGTGACTTTGGGGCTCAGCCTGTACGAGCAATGGCTCGCTGCCGAGTGCTGCAGGTGAATGCATACAGCACAGGTCACACATCTCCACCTGGGTGTTGCCCAGGTGGAAGTGCTCCGCCCACAGCGGCTGAGCTGCTACTACGGCGAGTAACAGAAACAGGCTGGCCCAGTAATGGGATTTTCGGCGCTTTAGAGTAACCATACCGCGCATGATATGTAGTTGTGATTATGAATCAAGTTTCATCTGACACTAGCGGACCACAGGGGGTGTCATTCATCCTATAATTTGCGCCCTCTGTCTTATCGTGCAAATAAGGATCGCTTTCGATGCGTACAGCTAGCGTCACTCGTGACACCTTGGAAACCAAGATTCAAGTCAGCGTTAATCTGGATGGCCAGGGCCATGGCCAGTTCGCGACTGGGGTTCCCTTCCTTGAGCATATGCTTGATCAAATTGCCCGCCACGGCATGATCGACATGGACATTAGCTGCGACGGCGATATTCATATTGACGACCACCATACGGTGGAAGATATCGGCATTACCCTCGGCAAGGCCATTACCCAAGCATTGGGAGACAAGAAGGGCATGACCCGGTATGGCCATAGCTATGTGCCTTTGGATGAGGCCCTCTCCAGGGTGGTGATTGATTTCTCAGGGCGCCCAGGCCTGGTGATGGAAGTGCCTTTTACTCAAAAGCGTATCGGCAATTTCGATACCGAACTGTTTTTTGAATTCTTCCAGGGCTTCGTCAATCATGCCCTGGTGACGGTGCATATCGATTGCCTGCGCGGCCATAACGCCCACCACCAGGTAGAGACGGTATTCAAAGCCTTCGGCCGCGCCCTGCGTATGGCACTAACCCCGGACCCGCGTATGGCCGGCACCATGCCCTCCACCAAAGGAGTCTTGTGATGGGTAAGGTCGCAGTACTCGATTACGGTATGGGCAACCTGCACTCGGTTGCCAGCGCTTTGAATAAAGTGGCTCCGGAGGTCGAGGTTGTGTTGGCGCAAACTCCTCAGCAGGCTGAGGGCGCAGAACGCATATTAGTCCCTGGAGTCGGCGCCATTCGCGATTGCATGGCAGGGTTTGTTGAAGCGGGCTTTGCTCCGCTACTCAAAGATGCTATCGCCGCCGATATCCCGATACTGGGAATCTGCGTGGGTATGCAAATTATGATGCGCTACAGCGAGGAGAATAACGGTGTCGACTGTCTGGGTATCTTCCCACAGCCAGTGAAATTTTTTGGCAGTGACCTGCCGGTGGTACAGGATGGCGAGCGACTGAAAGTGCCGCATATGGGCTGGAACACCGTGCAACAGACACGCAAACACCCCCTGTGGGCAGGCATAGCTGATCGCAGCCGCTTTTATTTCGTGCACAGCTACTATGTGCCGGCTGGGGATAATACTGTACTCGCCGGGCACACTGAGTATGGCGTACCTCTGGCGGCTGCAGTAGCACAAGAGAATATCTTTGCTACCCAGTTCCACCCGGAAAAGAGTGCCGATACTGGCCTGCAACTACTAAAGAATTTTGTCAGCTGGAATGGCCGGGCCTGAGGCTTGCCATATTTTCCTGACTCCAATAACTACTGCCGACGAAAGACAGAGCATGATTGTAATTCCCGCTATCGACCTCAAGGACGGCCAATGCGTGCGCCTGCGCCAGGGTGAAATGGACGACGCCACCGTATTTTCCGATGATCCCCTAGCCACTGCCCAGCATTGGGTAAACGAGGGAGCCAGGCGCCTGCACCTGGTGGACCTGAACGGAGCCTTTGCCGGCAACCCTGTAAATGGTGAGGCCGTTACTGCCATCGCCAGGCAGTTTCCCGATCTGCCGGTGCAGATCGGCGGTGGTATCCGGGATTTACATACTATCGAACGCTACCTGGATGCCGGTGTTACCTGGGCCATTATTGGCACCGCTGCGGTGAAAGATCCCAAGTTGGTAGAGGAAGCCTGTCGTGAGTTCGAAGGACATATTATTGTCGGGCTCGATGCCAAAGATGGGCTGGTAGCTACCGAGGGCTGGGCTGAGGTATCTGAGCTGAAAGCTACAGAACTGGCCAAGCGTTTCGCTGATTGTGGCGTCAGCTCGATCGTGTACACAGATATTGCCCGCGACGGCATGATGCAGGGCGTCAATCTCGAGGCCACTCTGGAGATGGCGCGCGCGGTACAGGTGCCGATTATCGCTTCCGGTGGTGTCAGCAGTATTGAGGATATCGAACAATTGTTGGATACCGGCGAGATATATGGTGCGATTACCGGCCGGGCAATTTACGAAGACAAGTTGAATCTGCGCGCTGCGCAGCAGCTTTGCGATCAACGGAAGAAATAATGGCTCTGGCGAAACGTATTATCCCATGTCTAGATGTCGATGCCGGCCGCGTAGTGAAAGGCGTGAACTTCGTCGATATCCGCGATGCCGGTGACCCGGTGGAAATTGCCCGCCGCTATAACGAGGCGGGTGCCGATGAGGTGACTTTCCTAGATATCACGGCTACCCATGAGCAGCGAGATACCATCCTGCATATAGTGGAAAAAATGGCCCATGAGGTTTTTATTCCACTTACCGTCGGCGGTGGCGTTCGCACCTTGCAGGATATCCGCAATCTGCTCAACGCTGGTGCGGACAAGACGGCGATTAACTCTGCTGCGGTGAAGAACCCTGAGTTTGTGCGCGAGGCGGCAGAACGCTTTGGCAGTCAGTGCATCGTAGTGGCTATTGATGCCAAGCAGGTGGGAGAGAACCGCTGGGAAATCTTTACCCACGGTGGGCGTCAGCCGACCGGCATTGATGCAGTGGCCTGGGCGCGACAGATGGCGGAGTATGGTGCTGGAGAAATACTGCTCACCAGTATGGATCGTGATGGAACCAAGAATGGCTTTGACCTGGCTCTGACTCGTGCCGTGACTGAGGCAGTGCCGGTTCCAGTGATTGCTTCGGGGGGTGTCGGCAACCTTCAGCATTTGGCGGAAGGCGTATTGCAGGGTGGTGCCGATGCGGTGTTGGCTGCCAGTATCTTCCATTTTGGTGAGTACAGCATCGCCGAGGCCAAGGCGTATATGCAGGAAGCTGGGATAGAGATGCGCCTGTAGCCAGGTATATCGCGGGAAAATTCAGAGTTTAAATCGGGGCTATGCGCTGGCGGCGGGCCGGGAGGCCCGCCGCGCGCCAGTTACAGCTTTTCGTCTGTGCGGGCGAAGCGTTCGCGCAGACCCCTGTCCCTGTGAGCGTAGAGATTCAGCCCTTTGAGCACATTGAGTGCTTCGAAGATCTGGTTGTCACGATCCAGCCAGTTATCCCGCTCTTCCTGCTCCCGCGCGCGATCCTCAGAGGTGCGATCGGCACCGCCGTTGCCGTTATTCAGGTGTCCGGCAAGGTCGGCTTCAGTGGGGCGCTTGGAATTTTCCAGGCGGGTGATCTTTACCCTTTCCACCACAATATCCGGAGTGATGCCCTGGGCCTGGATCGAGCGTCCATTGGGGGTGTAATAAAGTGCAGTGGTGAGTTTGATTGCGCGCTCGTTAGTGATGGGAATCACTGTTTGCACTGAGCCTTTGCCAAAGCTATCGGTCCCCATTACTACGGCGCGGCGGTGGTCCTGCAGAGCTCCGGCGACAATTTCCGCTGCCGAGGCAGAGCCGGCATTGATCAGCACTACTAGTGGAGCACCTTCTGTCAGGTCTCCGGGTTCGGCAGAGTAGCTCAGATTGGAGGATTCATTACGGCCCTCGGTATAGACGACCAGCCCTTCTTCCAGGAAAGCATCCACTACTTCAACCGAAGATTGCAGGACACCACCTGGATTGTTGCGCAGATCGATAATCAGGCCTTTGAGAGGGCCCTTTTTCTGCAGCTTGATTAACTCTTTCGCCACATCGGTGCCGGTATCCAGCTGGAACTGACTGATACGTAAATAGCCGTAGCCTTCATCGAGTACTTTACTGCGCACACTGCGCACACGCACGGTGTCGCGTTTGAGGGTGACATCGAAAGGTTCTTTGTGGCCTTTGCGGGCGATAGTCAGGGTGACACTGCTGCCTTTGGGGCCACGCATCCATTCCACCGCCTCATCCAGGCTGACACCCTTCATGGATTTACCCGCAAGGCGCAATATGACATCCCCGGCCTTTAAGCCCGCGCGCGAGGCAGGAGTATCGTCCATCGGTGTCACCACGGTAATGTGGTCATCCGCAATACCAACCTCGATACCCAGGCCGGCAAATTCGCCGGTGGTATTGGCTTGCAGGTCATCGAAGGAGCGGCGGTCGAGGTAGGAAGAATGAGGGTCGAGGCCCTGCAGCATACCTTTGATGGCATATTCAAGCAGGGTACGATCGTCTACTTCCTCGACATATCCCTGGCGGATTTGCTCGAATACTTTGGCAAAGCTGCGTAAGTCTTCTAGAGGTAGGCGCCCGGCGGCCTCGGCGATGACATCGGGTTGCTTGCCTCCTTCGCTAAGCCCCATCAAAGGCAGGGTTGCGAGGGTGGCCGCGCCGAGAAAGGTGGTCAGCGCCTTGGGTATGAACATGTTGTTGTGACCTCTGCCTTATTTCTTCGCTGCTTTGCGAAAGTGTAGACCGCAGAGATTGGCAGGGATTCTAAGATGACGCCAATTTCTACGATGTCATAGGCTTAGTCGCGATAAAACGAACTGTCTTACAGGTGGGCTGAGTAGCTGGTGGCGGGGTCTTTGGACTTCCTGGCCTAGCGGTTTGTTAGGCAAGGACACTCGATAGAAGAAAGTGCACTTGAAACCTTATTCATCACAGCAATTGTTGTGAAATGGCGACAAAAGATTGGGCCTCTGCCGCCGATAGCTTATCAGGATCGGCACCAAGCAGTTGGATCTTTCGCCTTACCGCGATGGCGGATCTCAAAATAGACACCGCTCTGAGTAAGCCCGCCAGTATTGCCCACGCGCGCGATTGTTTCACCGCTCTCCACCCACTCGCCAATATTGCGGGTAAGGGATTGGTTGTGTGCATAGAGGCTCATATAGCCGTCACCGTGATCGAGAATCACCAGCATGCCGTGGCCGCGCAGGTAGTCAGAAAATACCACTCGCCCGCGGTGTATAGCACGCACAGGCTCTCCTTCGGCTGCGCGGATAGTTACACCCTTCCAGGTGATGCCATTGGTGCGGCGCTGTCCATAGGCGTTGGCGCGGCGCCCCTTTACCGGCCACTGCATCTTGCCTCGCTGGCGAGCAAAGGGCTTTTGCTCCCCAGGATTCACGAGAGAGGCGATGGCGCGACCAACTTCATCAATCAATTTTTGCAAGCGTGAGCGATCGCCCTGCAATTGCTTAAGCTCGCCACTGCCATCAGCGAGTTTCGCAGCCAGCTTGTCCAGGGTGCGTTTGCGATTCTTCTGGGCACTGCGCAACTTACTCTGGCGCTCCTGTAGCTGTTCCCGTTCTCCCTGCAGAACTAGCTGCTCACGCTCAATAGAACTGCTGACGGTCTCTAGTGAGGCGAGGGTTTCCAGGTAGCTGTCAATGGTGTGGCTGCGTTCTTGGAGGAAGTAATCGTGATAGCGGAGTTGGCGAGCGATGTTCTGGGGATCTTGTTGGTTGAGCAGGAGCTTGATCTGTTCTTGTCGGCCTAGTCGGTAAGCGGCGGCGATCTCCTGTTCGACCCGCCGCTGCATACTTCGTCGCGCCTCCTGCAGCTGCTTCTGTTCCCGCTGCAGTTCACGCAACTTGTCCGAGCGGCTGCGCATATCTTTTTTAATCTGGTCTATCCGCCGGTGAAGCCCTGAGATGTCCTTCTCGTTCTCTTCCAGATCCTTGAGCAGCTGGTCGCGCTGCCCGCGCACCTGGTTAAGTTCCAGTTGCAGGGATTCGATGCGCTGCTTGATTTCCGCGAGGCGTGCCTGCTGGTCCGCTTCTGCCTGGCTCCAGGCGGGCAGTGACAGCAGGGCAATCAGGAAGAGTACGAGAGTTTTCATCAGTCCATTTTTACCAAACTGTGGCCGGTCATCTCTGCCGGCTGTGGCAGATCCATCAACGCTAACATGGTTGGAGCCACGTCCGCCAGACTGCCTCCGTCACACATTTGTACATTGCGTTCACCGATGTAGACAAATGGTACCGGCAGGGTGGAGTGCTGGGTGCTGACCTGGCCGGAGTTGGCGTCGAACATTTCTTCTACATTGCCGTGGTCAGCAGTAATCAGTACTTCGCCGCCGGCGGCCAGGGCAGCATCTACGACACGTTCCACACATTGGTCCAGGGCTTCCACGGCTTTTACAGCGGCTTCGAATACCCCTGTGTGGCCGACCATGTCGCCATTGGCGTAGTTACAGATAATGGCGTCATATGCGCCGCTCTCAATCGCCGCCACCAGCTTGTCGGTGACTTTCGGCGCGTTCATTTCCGGTTGTAGGTCGTAAGTAGCTACGTCGGGGGACTTGATCAGTTCGCGGGTTTCACCGCTGTAGGGCTCTTCGCGACCGCCGCTGAAGAAGAAAGTAACGTGGGCGTATTTTTCAGTCTCGGCAATGCGCAGCTGGGTCTTGCCCTGGGTCGACAGATATTCACCGAGGGAATTCACCAGATTTTCCGGTGGGAAGGCACAGCTGGCGTGGATATCCGCAGCGTATTCGGTGGTCATCACAAAGTCCGCCAGTTCTGGTTTGGCTTTGCGCTTGAAGCCGCTAAAGTCCGTTTCGGTGAAGGCGCGAGTCAGCTGGCGCGCGCGATCTGGGCGGAAATTCATAAAGATAAGAGCGTCGCCATTCTGGATGGGAGCGGGCTCGCCGATAATTGTCGGGGCAACGAATTCATCACTTTCACCGCGCTCATAAGCGGCGGCCAATCCGGCCAGGGCGTCAGACGCTTTGTACTCTGAGGTACCGAGGGTGAGCATGTCGTAGACAGATTCGGTGCGCTCCCAGCGTTGATCGCGGTCCATGGCAAAGTAGCGGCCGGCAAGGGTAGCCATATGAGCATTGCCTATGGAATCACATACCTGCATCAGCCGTGCGATAGAGGGCTCGGCGCTGCGCGGCGGCGTGTCACGACCATCCAGGAAAGCGTGTACATAAATGGCGCGGGCACCGCGCTGCGCAGCCAGGGTCACCATAGCGACGATGTGGTCTTCATGGCTGTGCACACCGCCTTCAGACAGTAACCCCATAATGTGCACCGCACCGTTATTGGCGATGGCTTTGTCCACAGCCGCTGTATAGGCAGTGTTGCGGAAGAAGTCGCCATCCTGAATTGCTTTGTTGATCCGGGTGAAGTTCTGATACACCACTCGGCCGGCACCCAGGGTCATGTGTCCCACTTCAGAATTACCCATTTGTCCATCGGGTAGGCCCACTGCCATACCGGAGGTCTGGATCAGGGTTTTTGGGCGGCTGGCCCAGATGTTGTCCCAAACCGGGGAGTTTGCGGCGTGAACCGCATTGTGCTCGGGATTGTCGCTGTGGCCGAAGCCGTCCAGAATCAGCAGGACCAAGGGGCGTTTGTGCGGGGCTTGCGGAGCGGCCATAGCGACGGGATTCCTCTATTGGATGGTTTAAATTGCGGACGCGGATTTTAACCTGTTCGGCCATCATTTAACCATGTCGATTAGCCAGGGCGCAGCCTCGCAAAGGTGGTGTAAGCACGGCGGAGGTACCATTTTGCTGGTTAGAAATTCGCCACAATCGTGTATACTCCCGCCAGCTTTGGCGCAGCAGCGCCGTAACGATAACCACTAAGGATTTTGGGGGCGGAGTGGATTTTTTCGTCTTTTTGAGTGAGCAATGGCTGCTGGTTGGCCTGCTCGTGGCATTGCTCTATGCGCTGGTTCTGAGCGAGCGCTATAAGGCCGGTGTACCGGTATCCATGCATGAAGTTACCCGGCTGATTAACAGCGATGGGGCCAAGGTGCTGGATGTGCGCGATCGCAGTGAATTCACTGACGGGCATATCGTCGATGCCCTGCAAATCCCCCACGGGGACGTGGCTGAGCGCATTGCTGAGCTGGAGCCTTTTAAAGATAAGGTCATTATTGTCGCGGACAAAATGGGTCAGCACGCAGGGCCTGTAGGGCGTATGTTGAAACAAAAAGGCTTCCAGGTGCGCCGCCTGCAGGGTGGCATGAGTGAGTGGAGCAACCAGAACCTGCCATTGGTCAAGGGAAAGAGTTAGATCGGTAGCTTGTTTTGATAGCATTTGGCGGAGTTTTGTTATGCAGGATGTAGTCATCTACACCACCCGTTTCTGTCCCTACTGTATTCGTGCCAAGCAACTACTCGACAGCAAGGGCGTGAGCTATCGCGAGATCGCGGTGGATAATAAACCGGAACTGCGTGCGCAGATGGCGGCTAAAGCGGGGCGCCGCTCAGTGCCGCAGATTTGGGTTGGCGATGTTCATGTGGGAGGTTGCGACGATTTGATGGCGCAGGAGCGCGCTGGCAAGTTGGATAAGTTACTGAAATCCACTGGTTGAAAAAGGTTGTCGCCGTGGGCCACATGCGGCGGCAGGTTTTTGCTATTTATCCGTACCGGGCCTTGAAACGGTATTTTCAGGCCCCAATCTGAAGACTCATACAGGGAGTCTTTCTCACGGAAGGCATCAATAAACTTTATAAAGAACAGGCTGTAACATGGCTGAAGAATTAAACGGCGCGGCAAACGCAGAGGCTCCACAAGTACAATTCGCGATGCAGCGTATCTACCTGAAGGACCTCTCCTTCGAGACTCCCATGGGTGTCGAGGTTTTCAAGAAACAGTGGAAGCCCCAGGTTAACCAGGAGCTGAACACCAAGACCGCCAAGGTTGATGAAGACCTGTATGAGGTTGCGCTCACTCTGACTATCACTGTGAAGCTGGAAGAAGACACCGCCTTCCTGGTGGAAGTAAAACAAGCCGGCCTGTTTGGCATTAAAGGCCTGGAAGGTCAGCAGCTGGCCCAGGCACTGAATACTGCCTGCCCGCAAATCCTGTTCCCCTACGCCCGCGAAGTGATCGACAACGCTGTAGTTAAAGGTTCTTTCCCGGCCCTGATGCTGCCGCCGGTTAACTTTGATGCGCTGTTCGCCCAGGCGCTGGATCAGGCCCAGAAGCAGGCCGAAGGTGCACAAGCTGACGCATAATCACACGTCACTTGTCAAAAAGGTCCCTGAGGGGGCCTTTTTTTATACCTGTAACTTGCCCTCTGGGCGAGTGATGGAATTTCTCTTCCCATAAGAACCTAAAGAATTGCTGGGAGTTGCTTATGCAGTGGGATTTACCGACACCCTTTACGCGCAGAGTGACCGTAGGTACACACCATGTAGATGGCCTGCGCCATGCCAACAATGCGGAATATGTGCACTGGTGTGAAGCTACAGCCTGGGCTCACAGTGCTGAATTGGGATTAGATGTCACGAATTACCAGGATCTCGACCGGGGAATGGCCATTCGCCACGGAGAGTATGACTATATACTGGCGGCGAGAGAGGGGGATGAACTGGTATTTGGCACCTGGCTGACAGAAGTGGATGGGCGCCTGAATATGACCCGCCGCTTTCAAGTCTTTCGCGCCGCCGATGGGGCACTGGTATTGCGGGCCCAGTGGCGGATGGTGTGCATCGAGCTGTCCAGTGGTAGGCCGAAACGTATGCCGGCGATCTTCAAGGAAATTTACAGTCCGGCAGTTATTGCCCCGGAGGCTGAGGAATATGAGTGAAGAGTTTGTAACCCTGACAGAGAATACAGGGGCACTTAAGGACAAGACCATTTTTATCACCGGCGCCAGCCGAGGTATTGGTCGTGCTATAGCGCTGAAGTGCGCAGCGGACGGCGCAAACATTGTGATTGCTGCCAAGTCGGCAGAACCACATCCAAAGCTGCCCGGCACCATCTTCTCGGTCGCCCAGGAGGTTGAGGGCTCTGGTGGCAAGGCCTTGGCCCTGCAGGTGGATGTGCGTGATGAGCAGCGGGTTCAGGACGCGATGGCTCAGGCTGCAGACAGGTTTGGGGGTATCGACGCGGTGATCAATAATGCCGGCGCGATCAACCTGACCAATGTAGAGTCCACCCCGCCCAAGCGCTACGACCTGATGCAGAACATCAACAGTCGCGCAGTGTATCTGACGGCTCACTTGGCAATCCCCTACCTTAAGAAGTCTGACAACGCCCATATTCTCAGCTTGTGCCCCCCGCTGAATTTACAGCCCAAGTGGTTGGGGCCCTTTGCCCCCTATGCCCTTTCCAAATTCGGTATGACCATCTTGAGTTTGGGGTTGGCTGAAGAGCTGCGTGAGGCGGGAGTTAGCGTGAATACTTTATGGCCGCGTACGTTGGTGGCTACTGCGGCAATCGAATTTGCGGTGGGCAACCGCGAGATGTTTGAACAGAGCCGCAAACCGGCGATCATGGCGGATGCTGCTTACGAAATACTGGCGACTGAGAAAGGTACTCTTACTGGACGCCAGTTAATCGATGAAGAGCTTCTGGTGGAGCGCGGTGTAAAGGACTTCACCGACTATGCTCACAACCCGTCCAATGCGGGGGAATTAACTAAGGATTTATTTCTAGACTGACGCTGGCAGGGGGTATTTCGTGAGCAGCGACAGCAAGTTATTTAAAGACGCCCTCGGTGAACTGGGGGGGGTTAAACCACTGGTGCAGGAGCGCCGGGTGACATTGCGCAAGGAAGGTGAAACACCTGAGCAAATCCTGCGTGAGCGCCGCGCTGCGGCCACTCGCAAGACTGAGCGCGAAATGAATCCCCTCTCCGGCGAGTATGTTGAGCTGGTGGCACCCTGGGACCCTATTGAGTTTAAGCGGGATGGGGTGCAAAACGGGGTATTCCGCAATTTGCGTCTGGGTAAGTACACAGTGGATGCTCGCCTGGATTTGCATCGCCACTCTGTGGAGATGGCGCGTAGTATCGTCGTGGAATTTGTGCGGGATTGCGTGGAGGCGGACGTACGCTGTGCCCTGATCACTCATGGAAAAGGGGAGGGACGTAAGCAGCCGGCGCTTTTGAAAAGCTGTATTAATCACTGGTTGCCGCAACTGGATGAGGTTCTAGCTTTCCACAGTGCGCAGAAGCAACATGGTGGTATGGGTGCGACCTATTTGTTACTACGCAAGAGTGAGCGCAAGCGGCAGGAAAACCTGGAGAGGCACCAGCGTCGCCGTTTGTAGGTGCGCAGTGGTCATGTTTTTGTCACTTTTTGAAAGTATGATGCGCGGCATAGAGGCTTTCTTAAGCGAATGCGCATCTGACTCATCTTTTTGATTCTTCTTGATTGTAATATTGGCGACTCTTTGGGTCGCCTTTTTTATGCTTGTAACCTTTGTGTAGAGTGATCTTAGCGCATGATTTCATCAACCCGATTAAATTCGAGCCGGGTATTGCTGTCGCGACTACTCATAATCAATTTGTCCCCAACGACTTCGAGGAGTCGGGCTTTGCGCAGTGCCTTCAGGTAGTCGGCCTCCAGCTCATCACTGGGATGGGCCCGGCCTTTACGTGAGATGGCCGGGACTGTTGACCAGGACAGAGCACCGTTGCTCTCCAGGGAAAAGCGTCCCAGGTAGGGGTTTACACCGCCGCTTCCGCGTACAAAACCAAAGCGGTCACAGGTGAAAAAAGGTCTTTCGCGCCAAAATTTCCGCCATATGAGTAGGTACTCATAGGTATGTTCGCCATCTTTCAGACTGGACAGAACCCACTCGTGATTACAGGCAGACCAGGCTGAATGTCGGAGAGGCTGGGGTTCACTGGGGGCGTCAAAGGACATACACCCGGAAAGA
This sequence comes from Microbulbifer variabilis, assembly GCF_052468405.1. Classification (NCBI taxonomy): domain Bacteria; kingdom Pseudomonadati; phylum Pseudomonadota; class Gammaproteobacteria; order Cellvibrionales; family Microbulbiferaceae; genus Microbulbifer; species Microbulbifer variabilis. The sequence continues at coordinate 4,029,586 of NZ_CP174343.1, read as the reverse complement.
AGCAGGGCGAGCAGGCTTGGAATCATAAGCTGCAAGCGTAAGTGATCTCGCGGCATGATGTCGTTCTCGTAAGTATTGCGACATTTAATCGTAAAAACTACCAGCGGTCTGTGGTGGCGTTCAAGGTCCTGCACGGACATATTCAATATATATATCACCGGAAGCATCGCGCAGGATCAGGCGTTTTCCCCGGGATTTGGTAAAAGCTTGGCGGGTGCCGGAGAGCGCCCGCAGGTAAGTATGTTCCTGTTGCAGCAGCTGGGGTGGACCGCCCATTTTGGTAGATACAAAGCTGGAGGTGTCCCACAACATCTGGCCGTTGGCCGTAATTTGTAATTCCCCACGATAGGTATTGATGCCGCTGCGGCCCATTACATTGCCATCGGGGTTGCACAGGAATGTGAAGTTTTCCGGTTTTTGTACCGGGATAGCGGCCCCGTTAACTCGCAGGCGCACCAACTGCCACTTTTTACCGCATACACTCTGCGGGTTCCCCGCATTTTGTATGACTCTTGCTTCCTCCGAACCGGTTGCCAGGCATCCGCCAATTACCAGCAGGGCTCCCAGTAGCCAAATTTGCACCAACCTGCTCATTGGCGAATAACTCCCTTATTCCGATTTTCGTTTTCCCGCTTTGTCCAATATATCCAGCCGGAATCTGCCTCATATATAAGCCTAGTAATTGCCTGCGATAGGGAGTCGACAGGAGTGACAAGCTATGCTTCCACTGAGATGGGGGTAGGGATTTGCGGATAAATACAGACATGATCAGACGCACGAAAATTGTCGCCACACTCGGTCCCGCGAGTGACCAGAGCGATACCCTCTGCCAGTTGATTGAGGAGGGAGTCAATATGGTACGCCTCAATTTTTCCCATGGTGTTTCCGCAGATCACCGCCGCCGGGCCGAACAGGTTCGTGCTGAGGCGGCGCGGCAGGGGTGTCATGTTGCGATTCTCGGTGATTTGCAGGGACCTAAAATTCGGGTGGGCAAATTTGGCGATGGTCGAGTTTTACTGGAGAGCGGTTCGGAATTTGTCCTCGACCCCAACCGAGCGGATGCGGGTGGCGATGCCAATGGGGTATCGGTGGATTATCCCCAGTTAGCACAGGATTGTGTCCTCGGCGATTGTCTCTTATTGGACGATGGTCGCCTCAGTTTGCGAGTAAAAAAAATCGAAGGTACTGAAGTTATTACCGAAGTGGAGTCAGGGGGCTGGCTTTCGGATCGCAAAGGGATTAATAAACAAGGTGGAGGACTCACAGCCCCGGCCTTGACTGAAAAAGACCTGCGGGATATTCAGGTAGCCGCGGAGTTGCAACTGGATTACCTGGCTGTTTCCTTTCCCCGTGAGGCTCAGGATATTCACCGGGCGCGGGAACTCCTGCAACAGGCTGGCGGCACTTCCCAAATCATCGCCAAAATAGAGCGTGCTGAAGCGGTTTCCAGTGATGCGCATTTGGAAAAATTAATCCTGGCAAGCGACGCAATAATGGTGGCACGCGGTGACTTGGCGGTAGAGATTGGCGATGCGGAGTTAATGGGGGTACAAAAACACCTGATTAAATTTGCGCGCTACCTGAATCGCACAGTAATCACCGCTACTCAAATGATGGAGTCGATGATTTCCAACCCAGTGCCGACAAGGGCCGAAGTGTGTGATGTTGCCAATGCTGTCCTGGATGGTACTGATGCGGTAATGCTCTCGGCGGAAACTGCCAGCGGTCGTTACCCGGTGGAGACAGTGCGGCATATGGCTGAGGTGATTATTGGGGCGGAAAAACACCGTGCTACCCAGAGGCCCTCAGATATTTTACGTGGTAATTATCCGGCTGGTGATGCTTGTATTGCTGTGGCTGCTATTACCATTGCGAATCATTGCAGGGATATCAAGGCGATTATCTGCCAGACCGAAACCGGAAATACTGCTCTACTGATGTCACGGGTCCGTTCGGTAATCCCCATTTATGCCTTTTGTCGACACCGCCGTATCTGTAACCGTGTGGCGCTTTACCGGGGCGTCGATCCGGTATTGATGGCAGTTGCGGGCATGGATGGACCCTCCAGGGACCAAAAGGCAATAGGCCACCTGAAGCAGAGGAAGCTGTTAATGCCAGGAGATTTTGTTTTGGTTTCGCGAGGCTATCAACAGGATATTGGTGGTCACACAGATACCCTGCGGGTTGTTCGCGTTGAGTAAAGCTCATCTTACTCAACTGTAAATTTCAAATTTAAATAAAAATCGGAGTATTTAAATCTATTTTTAGCCGGAGCGGCTACAACGCACCAGGGTTTTAGTTTCCAATTCCTGCTCTACACAGTGAAATTTTTGCCCGTTCAAGGACAATGACTTGGGGCTTCCCTTGGGCGCGGTTGTCGAACAACCGGCAACTCCTGTTGCCAGGGCCACGGTAAGCAGAAGCAGTAGTAATTTCTGCACCGCAGTTACCTCTTGACTTGCAATGAGTTGCACAAGCTTGTGATGTGTCTTTTCTCAGATTAGAGGGAATAAATGTCAAAGTGAGGAAATAAGCGACATTTTGTAAATTGTGGCGACACTTATCGCAAGTGATGAGGTGAAGATAGCTTGTCGAAACTTTCAATTTCTAGAGCATTGGTTTTTTGAGGCCCAGATTTCAGGGTTGTGTTCACTTTAAAGACCAATGTCTGTCCCGCTTTTTAAGTGCCCCACCGGGACTTGGAAAAATCCCGATGGGGTAAAAATTTTTATAACAGCGGATGATTAGCGTCTCCCGCGGTAATGCCCTCCACGAACGCGATGATACCCGCGATGCCCTCTGTAACCGCGATGTCCTCTATACCCGCGATGGCTACGATACACTCGGTGGCCGCGATATCCGCCATGGTAGGCGCGAACACGCAGGTAGGATGGTCTGGGAGAGTAGAAGCGGTTGTAGTAAGGCAGCCCACGATAGTAGTACCTCGCACGATAGCGAGGATTTCCGCGGAGCGCGGGGGAGCGGTAATAGGAGTAGGCTCCGCCATAGTAGTAGCCGTAGCGCGGTGTTGCCCGGTAGTACTGGTAAACCGGCGTTCGGTAGGAGACATAAATATTACTTGAAGGGTAGTAGTTGGGGGTGGCGTAAGGGTATACGTAAGAGGAGGTATAGGCGATTCCCCCCCCACTGTAATAGCCACCATAACCTCCGGTTGTACAGGCCCCTAAGGTGAGGCCCACACATACCGTGGCGGCGATAATCACCGACTTCACAGCTCTATTCATAGTGCTTTCTCCGGTAAGTGGAATTTCCCCCCGGAGAGGCCGTGCCCACAGGGGGCAAGCCCCTTGTGTGTGCCAATCTGGCGAACACTAAATTTCGGGATTAGTAGGGCCTGGCGCGGAAGCGTGGGTCGGGAGGATCAAGCACCTGAAAGCCTCTGTTCACTACTGCCGGTGGTCTCAGGCGGTAGAAATTGCCGTCCCAGTAGAAATTACAATGCTGCACGTTGTGACAAGTGCCATCGGGGTGGCAGTGGGCATAGCGACCACGCAGGTTGTAATAGGTCTTACTGTAATAAGGGCTGTATCCGTAATAACTGGCTGAACAATCGTAACTCCCACATGGGTAGCCGGAACCACTGCAAGCAGAGAGGGAAGCTCCCGCTGCGATTGCCAGTGCAAAGCCAGAGCCACAGAGCAGCCTTCTGGACAGCGATTTCATCAAGACCTCCACGCCTTTTGGCGGGTAAAACGTCTAATAATCAGCCTAGCACTTTTGTCGCAAAAATCATCATGAAGTAAAAAAAATGTTCTAGTAGGGGATTGGCGGGCAAATTGGTAATGAGATGAGACGAATGGAAAGTCCCACTTCTGAGAGGCGGTTGTCTGGAGCAAAAACGGTAAGGTGGGGAGGGGGGTAAAACCACTAAATATTCACAAAATACCGGGATGGAATATCGCCGATATTTTGTGAGAAAGGCTCCTGCCAGCCTTGCTGGTTGCGGGAGCTAAATCAAATTATTTGGCGCTCGGCAGTACTAACGGGCTTACAGCATCGAGGTAAGCGCCGCTGCTTAGTAGCTGTTTAGCATCTTCAATATCCGGAGCAAAGTAACGGTCTTTATCATAGAAAGGCACTCGCTCGCGCAGTTTTGTCTTCGCCGATTCCAGTTTTTCTGTGGACTTTAATGGAGCGCGAAAATCCAACCCCTGGCAAGCTGCGAGTAATTCCACAGCCAAAATACCACAGGTATTGTCGGCCATTTCCCGCAGGCGGCGGCCGGCAAAAGTCGCCATGGAAACGTGGTCTTCCTGGTTTGCGGAAGTGGGCAGGGAGTCCACGCTGGCAGGATGTGCCATGGATTTATTTTCACTGGCCAATGCGGCAGAAGTAACCTGGGCGATCATAAAGCCAGAGTTTACTCCGCCATTTTCCACCAGGAACGGGGGCAGGCCGGACAGGTTGCTGTCGATCAGCAGGGCCATACGGCGTTCGGATAGCGAGCCGATTTCTGCCAGTGCCAACGCCAGGTTATCGGCGACCATGGCCACTGGTTCCGCGTGAAAATTACCGCCGGAAATAATGTCAGAGTTATCCGGGTTTTTCTCGTCGGTAAATACCAGTGGGTTGTCGGAAACACCATTTGCTTCGGCCAGCAGCACTTCAGCGGCAAAGCGCATTTGTTGCAGACAGGCGCCCATTACCTGGGGCTGGCAGCGCAAGGAATAGGGATCTTGTACTTTCTCGCAAAACTGATGTGAATCACCGATCTGGCTATTTTCACCGAGCAGGTCGCGGTAAACGGCGGCGACATCCCGCTGTGCCTGTTGGCCACGGGCGTTGTGGATACGGTCGTCGAAGGGACGGCGTGAGCCCTTGGCGGCTTCCAGTGTCATGGCACCGGTAACCAGTGCGCCGGCGAATAAATCCTCGCTGGCGAACAGGCCGAGCAGAGCAAAGGCGGTGGAAGCCTGGGTACCGTTTAGCAGGGCGAGGCCCTCTTTGGGAGCCAGGGTGATAGGCTCCAGGCCTGCGGCTTTCAGGCCCTCATGGGCATGCTTGCGTACGCCTTTAATAAATACTTCACCTTCGCCCAGCAGTACCACACTCATATGGGCCAGCGGTGCCAAGTCACCTGAAGCACCTACAGAGCCCTTTTCGGGAATTGCAGGGTAAACGCCTGCATTAACCAGTTGTATCAGTGCTTCAATAACCTGAGGGCGCACGCCGGAAAAACCGCGGGCCAGGGAGTTGATTTTCAGTACCATCAGCAAGCGTACGGTAGCTTCGCTCATAAAGTTGCCGGTGCCGGCGGCATGGCTCAGTACAATAGCGCGTTGTAGGTTTTCCAGGTCGTGCTTTTCAATGCGAGTGTTGGCGAGTAGGCCAAAACCGGTATTGATACCGTATACCGTGCGGCCTTCGGTAATTACCTGGGCAACGGTGTGGGCAGAAGCTTCGATAGCGGGGTAGGCACTTTTTGCCAGGGACAGCTGCACCGACTCGCGAGCTACGCGGCGCAGTTGCGCAAGGCTTAACTGGCCGGGATCGATTTCCAATTGATACATAAATTAATTCACCAAAAAATATTTACTGCACTGGCGCCGGTAGTCCAGCCCGAAAAAATTATTCGAGCCGTAAGAGATTTCTACCGGCAGTATTTTTATTGCGGTAAAAAATCAGTCCTTCAGCATGGGCAGGTCGAGGCCCTGTTCTTTTGCACATTTTTTCGCGACTTCATAGCCGGCATCAGCGTGGCGCATTACGCCGGTGGCAGGGTCATTCCAGAGAACACGCTCGATACGCTTGCGCGCAGCTTCGGTGCCGTCACAGACAATCACCACACCTGAATGTTGGGAGAAGCCCATGCCGACACCACCACCGTGGTGCAGGGATACCCAGGTGGCACCGGAGGCGGTATTCAATAGGGCGTTTAGCAACGGCCAGTCGGAGACAGCATCGGAGCCATCCATCATGGCCTCTGTCTCGCGATTAGGGCTGGCCACTGAGCCGCTGTCTAGGTGATCGCGGCCGATAACCACTGGTGCTTCCAATTCGCCATTGGCGACCATTTCGTTAAATGCCAGAGCCAAGCGCGCACGATCTTTCAGGCCAACCCAACAGATACGTGCGGGCAGTCCCTGGAAATGAATGCGCTCACGGGCCATATCAAGCCAGTTATGCAGCTGCGGATTGTCGGGGATCAACTCTTTAACTTTGGCATCGGTCTTGTAGATATCTTCCGGGTTGCCGGACAGGGCCGCCCAGCGGAAAGGGCCTACACCTTCACAGAACAGCGGGCGAATATAGGCGGGTACAAATCCGGGGAAGTCGAAGGCATTTTCCACACCCTCTTCGAGGGCCATCTGGCGAATATTGTTGCCGTAGTCGAGGGTGGCGGCGCCGCGCTTTTGCAGCTCCAGCATGGCTTCCACCTGGATAGCCATGGATTGCTTGGCCGCTTTTACCACCGCGGCCTCGTCTTTTTTCCGCATTTCTGCAGCGTATTCCATGGTCCAGCCTTTAGGCAGGTAACCATTTAAAGGGTCGTGTGCGGAAGTTTGGTCGGTAACTGAATCTGGCAGAATATTGCGCTGCACAATTTCCGGGAAAATATCGGCTGCGTTGCCCAGCAGGCCAACCGAAATGGCTTCGCCTCTTTCCATGGCCTCTTCAATCATTTGCAGCGCTTCGTCGAGACTGGTGGCTTTCCTGTCTACATAGCCAGTGCGCAAACGGAAATCGATACGGGTTTCATCGCACTCCACCGCGATCATGCAGAAGCCTGCCATAGTGGCTGCCAGGGGCTGGGCGCCACCCATGCCGCCGAGGCCGCCGGTGAGAATCCATTTGCCTTTTGCTTCTCCGTTAAAATGTTTGCGTGCCACTGCTGCAAAGGTTTCATAGGTTCCCTGTACGATGCCTTGGGAGCCGATATAGATCCAGGAGCCGGCGGTCATCTGGCCATACATGGCCAGGCCTTTTTTATCCAGCTCGTTGAAGTGTTCCCAGTTGGCCCAGTGGGGAACCAGGTTGGAGTTGGCAATTAATACTCGCGGCGCATCGGCATGGGTTTTAAATACACCTACTGGCTTGCCAGACTGTACCAGCAGGGTCTCATCACCTTCCAGGCGCGTTAGCACTTCGACAATCTTGTCGTAGCACTCCCAGTCGCGTGCTGCGCGGCCGATACCACCATAAACCACCAGATCTTCCGGGCGCTCTGCAACTTCTGCATCCAGATTGTTCATTAACATGCGCAGGGGAGCTTCGGTAAGCCAGCTTTTAGCATTGAGCTTGGTGCCGTGAGGAGCGCGGATTTTACGACTTGGGTCGTGACGTTTATCGGTGGACATGGATTCCTCGCAAAATGAATTAGTTAAATTTCATGCGCCCTTATTGCTGGCTATTTGGCCAGTCGGCGATTTTTTTGATAAAGCAGTGTCTAGAATCTCAGTTGTGCACCCAGACGGTAGCGATTGCCCGGGTGTACTAAGCGCGCAAAGCTCACGGTGCCGGCGCTGCTCTTGGTGCGTCTCCATACCTGCAGGCATGCATCGCCGGTAGCTATTTCCAATGCGTAGGCAATGGATGCTTCTGCGGCGATCGCTTCAACAGTGGTATCCGCCTCGGTTAAAGGTGCAACCCTGGAAAGATAGGCGTTGGGCGTAGTGTGGGCGAAATCCTGCTGCAGGTATTCCGGGGCTAATGCAGGATTGGTGAAGCGCTCCTCCCATTGAATGGGCAGGCTGTTATCACAGTGCACAATAATGGAGTGAAAAACTTTGGCCTGTTCGGGCACTTCCAGGGCGCGCGCCACTTCAGCGCTGGCCATACACTGCTGTGCCAGCAAAATGCGGTTGCTGTAGCTGTGTCCGCGTGCCGAAATCTCATCGGCAATATTGCGCACTTCTAATAGGGAACTGGCAGGCACCGGCTCAGCAACAAAAGTGCCAAGCCCTTGGGAGCGCATCAGTACCCTTTCGTCGGTCAGTTCGCTCAGGGCGCGCCTGGCTGTCATACGACTGACACCAAACTCTTGCGCCAGCTGGTTCTCCGAGGGCACCTGGAAGTGGACGGGCCAAGCGCCAATTTCAATTTGTTGGCGGATATGGCGCTTAATCATCGCGTAGCGTGGCTCGCTTGCAGTATTCATAGACTCAGGTACAGTGTAATGAATGCTTGTATATGGTTGTATATACAATAGGTGTTTCTGGCTACTATGGTGGCCAAAATGATGACTGTCAAGCCGGGGCTATGGTCTGTATCCTGAGTGCTTCGGTTTTGCCTGGCAGCTCAGCCGGGCATCTATGGTTTAAGAAGGAAAAGCGCGCCGCTAGAAGCTTATGACAGAACGCTGTGACCTACTGATTACGAATGTGAATGCCGCCACCATGGACCCCTCGATAGTGGGTGCATACGGTGCTGTGGAGGATGCTGCTGTAGCGGTAACCGGCGGCAAGATTGTCTGGTTGGGACCACGCCGGGAATTACCTGACTGCACCCCGGACGAGGTTATTGATGGTGAGGGCCAGTGGTTGACCCCAGGGCTAATCGACTGCCATACCCACCTTGTTTATGGCGGTCATCGGGCCGGGGAGTTTGCCCGCCGCCTGGGGGGAGAGAGCTATGAAGAAGTGGCCCGCTCCGGTGGTGGCATTATTTCTACAGTGCGCGCCACCCGTGCAGCCAGTGCCGAGCAGTTATATCGACTATCTGAACCGCGCCTTCATGCATTGATGTCCGAAGGGGTTACTACGGTAGAAATCAAATCCGGTTATGGCCTCGACCTGGATACCGAGCTAAAGCAACTGCGAACCGCCCGCCGCCTGGCCCAACATAATCCGGTAAATATAGTGACCAGCTGCCTGGCAGCTCATGCCCTGCCACCGGAATACGATGGTCGCCCTGATGAATATATTGACCTGATTTGTGAGCAGATACTACCAGCGGTGGCGCGAGAGCAGCTGGCAGATGCTGTAGATATGTTTTGCGAGACTATCGGTTTCTCCGTGGACCAATGCCAGCGGGTAATTGATGCTGCAAAGAAACTCGATTTACCTGTAAAGGTACATGCTGAACAGTTGGCTCGTACCGGCGCAACGGCTATGGCTGCCAAGGCTGGCGCATTATCCGTGGATCATATTGAATACATCAGCGATGCCGATGCACTGGCTATGGCTGAAAGCGGTACCGTGGCGGTATTGTTACCAGGTGCTTTTTATACCCTGCATGAGACCCAGGTCCCACCAGTTGAAAAGTTGCGTGGGGCGGGAGTGTGCATGGCTCTGTCCACTGACCTCAACCCCGGCAGCTGTCCGATCGCCTCTTTGCGTTTGATGATGAATATGGGTTGTAACTTATTTGGTCTAACTCCTGCCGAAGCACTTGCCGGTGTGACCCGATCAGCGGCGCGAGCGTTGGGACTTTGTTGCTCTCGCGGCGTGCTGCGTCCGGGGCTACGCGCTGATATGGTTTTGTGGCCGATGGATACCCCAGACCTGCTGGCTTATGAAGTGGGTGCGCTGAAGCCCGCGCAAATTTTTCTCGGAGGTAGAGATGTTACAGCTGGCTGATATGCACCTGTGGAGTGGTCGCACTGATAGCGAAGATGGTCGCGCCGGTGAGCGTTGGCATCAACGGGTTACACCATTACAGCTGGATAATCCTCCTGGGATCGCCATTCTCGGTTTTGCCTCCGATGAGGGTGTTCGCCGTAATAAAGGGCGTATCGGTGCCGCCAAAGGCCCACGTATCCTGCGCCTGGCAATGGCTAACCTGCCTGCCACTTTTGAATTGCCTCTCTATGATGCAGGCAATGTTCGTGTTGAGCGTGAGGACTTGGAGTCTGGTCAGGCACTACTGGGGGCGCGGATAAATGAGTTATTAGGTAATGGTCATTTCCCGTTAGTTTTGGGTGGTGGTCATGAGATTGCTTTTGGCAGCTATCAAGGTATCGCCCGCTGGATGCGTGAACAACAGCGGGACAAAACCCTGGGGGTTATTAATTTTGATGCGCATCTGGACCTGCGTATCCCCTCGCCAAAGGGGTCATCGGGTACGCCGTTTTACCAGATTGCTGAACAGTGCCAGATCAATGGTCGCCCTTTTAATTATCTGTGTGTCGGTGCGGCTGATAACGCCAATACACCAGCGCTGTATAACCGGGCAGGTGAGCTGGGTGCTGAGGTAATCCGCGATCGGGAAATCAGTAGCTGGAATCTGGATAAGGTAAAGGGGCAAATTCGCGCGTTTACCGATAGAGTAGATTTTGTCTATCTCACTGTGTGTCTGGATGTTCTGCCTGCTGCAGTGATGCCTGCTGTAAGTGCCCCCTCTGGCCGGGGGGTGTCACTTGATTTGTTGGAAGTGTTACTTGATACCGTGATCGATTCCAAGAAAGTTTGCCTTGCTGATATGGCTGAGTTTAATCCTTATTTCGATATTGAAGATCATGCTGCTCGCACTGCCGCCCGGCTAGGATTTCAAATTGTTAACCGCATGGCTGCTCTAAGGTGCTAGGGCCTGCCGTAATGAGAGAGCTCACTGGATAGTTACAATTTGCCTACAGGTGCTCTTAAAGTAGAAATTGAATTTATAAGACAGAGCTGGAATTTTTCATAAACTCCTAACAATTTATTCCAACTAGGATGTGCCTAGAACCGTTTATATGATTAAGAGTCTGGAAATCTCGCACCTCAAATTACTGGATACGTTGTTTAAGTATAGAAACTTATCCCTGGTTGCCGAAAATTTAGATATTTCACAGCAGGCTGTGAGCCTACAGTTAAAGAAAATTCGAACAATACTCGGCGATGCTCTGTTCGTGCGCTCGGGGCACGGCATGGTACCAACCAGCTATGCAAAGTTGATTGAACCAAAAATCTGTGAAATTCTAATATTGCTTAATGAGATGCCGGCGCCGGACTCAATCGACTTCACCAAATCAGAAAGAACGCTGGTTATATCTGCAACGGATTATGCACAAACTCTTGTCACTGGCGAGTTAGTTGCTGATCTCAGAGAGTATGCGCCTAAAATAAAAGTAATCATTAAAAATATTGAAAGTACGACACTTACTCAAAAAATGCATCAGGGGGAGATTGACCTTGCCTTCACCTCTGAAGGGTACGTTCCGAGTGGATTGATTGCCCGACCTCTGGCTACAGAAAGATACCTATGTATATCTTCAAATAGGGAAATTAGCTTTGAAAACTATCTACCTATAAGAAAACTAATGGACTACGACTTTGTCGTCACATCACCTGGAGTGGGCAGTTTTCTCGGTTCTGCTGATGGATGGCTTGAAAAGCAAGGTTTAAAAAGAAATGTTGCAATTTCTACACCTTCATTTTTTATAACAAAGGAATATCTGAAGAAGACCAATATGGTGGGTTTTATACCTTCACGCCTATTACCTTGTGAAGGACTATATGAAATACCCCTTGATAAATATCCTCCTGGTTATGAAATCGTCGCAGCGTTTCACCCCTCTGCTGAAAGTGACCCACTGATCAGTTGGGTTCTGGAAAAAGCCGTTAATTATTTGAGCTAACCAATAGTAGATTGCTTGTATCCGTAACAAGCCTGGCTCAATAGATTTGATAAGTCCATAGTCATAGTATTGCTCTGTACTTTTTTCGGGTTACAGAGTTTTATTTATGAATATTTTAAATATCAATCCTGAATCACTATATGATGGTGCGCTCTTTGGCCTGTCTCAAGGTAAAGTGGACGTTATCAGTGGCCTTATATTTATCTCCGGTCAGGTGGATTGGAATACCGACTATGAAGTGGTTAATAAAGATATTGAAGCCCAAGCAGAAAGTGCATTTGAAAATCTATTAGCGGTGTTAACTGAGGGAGATTCGTCAGTGAATAATCTGCTGCAGCTGCGTGTTTATATCAGAGGGGAGCTCAGTGAGCATATGCCTAAGATTGTACCGATACTGACAAAATATTTGGGCACAGCCCGTCCGGCGATCACTGGGATCGGTGTTGCATCATTGGCGTCACCGGATACTTTGGTCGAAATAGAAGCTTTAGCGCGTATATCATCTTAAGATCATAAAAAGTAGCCTCTTTGGGAGGCTACTTTTATCTGTTCCGGCCTTATTTTAGATGGTCCCTTAATTGAGCACCGGCCTGATCCAAAGAATCCTGTACTGCAGGGATATCACTCAACACATTCAACAGACCGTAGTCGTGAATCATGCCATTGTAGCGGACAGCAGTGACAGTTACGCCTGCTTCATTCAGCTTTCGGGCATAGGCCTCTCCTTCATCCCGAAGTACATCCATTTCTGCAGTTTGAACCATTGCGGGTGGTAACCCGCGTAACTGCTGAATGCTGGCACGCAGGGGCGATGCATAAATTTCAGCGCGTTGCTTCGGGTCAGTCGTGTAGCTATCCCAGAACCACTCCATCATATTTTTAGTCAGGAAGTGATCTGTAGCGAACGCCTCGTAAGACTGATTATTAAAGTTCGCATCCGTAACTGGCCATAACAATAGCTGGAATCGGAGCTTCGGAGTTCCCTTGTTTTTAGCCATTAAGGAAACGACGGCTGCCATATTACCACCTACGCTATTGCCAGCTACCGCAAGACGTGATCCATCAACTCCGATTTCCTTGCCATGATCTGCTACCCACTGAGTCGCCGCATAAGCTTGATGAATAGCAGTTGGATATTTTGCTTCCGGGGAGGGCGAGTAATCAACATAAACTGCTGCAGCGCCTGATCGGTTTACCAGATCACGAATCAGGCGTTCATGCGTGGGGTAATCACCCAGAACCCATCCGCCACCATGGAAATACATAAACACAGGTAGCTCGCCCTTGATGTTTTTGGGTTTAACCACGGTTAAGCGAATTTTCTCACCATTCACATGAATAATTCTATGAGAGACATCTGCCGGTGGGAGTGTTGCGCCCTGCTGTGCACCTACAAGAACAGCGCGGGCATCTCTTGGAGACATTTGCTCAATGGGCTTGCCACCACCTTGGGCCAGTGCATTAAGGAATTTCTGCGTATTTTGCTCCACACCAGGAGAAATGGCGGCGAAAGCTGAGATACCACCAATAGTAAAGAGAAGAGGGACCGCAAGCTTTGCAATACTAAGCTTTGTCATTACTAACACCTTCTGAAGAGTTCGCTACTGCAACTTGTCAAACAGATATATGCAGGCGCACATCGACGTTGCCGCGGGTTGCATTGGAGTAAGGGCAAACTTCTTCGTGAGCTGTGTTTGCAATTTTTTCAGCTGTAGCCTGATCGAGCCCGGGAATATTGATATAGAGGTCAATATCCAGGCCAAATCCATTGCCTTGTGGGCCGATACCAACTTCCGCACGCACAGTAGTCTCATCGGATACGTTTACCTTTTGCTTGCCGGCAACGAATTTGATCGCACCAATAAAGCAGGCTGAGTAGCCGGCTGCAAACAGTTGCTCCGGGTTGGTCCCTTCGCCGCCAGAGCCGCCTAATTCCTTCGGCATGGACAGTTTTACGCTCAGGTGGCCATCGGAAGATTTGGCTTGGCCTTCACGGCCTCCGTTGGCAGTAGCTACGGCTTTATATAGGGTTTGCATAATCGTCTCCTCATGAATTTGTCATAAAAATCGGGGGTAGTGCCCTTGGGGCCGTGAGTGGCATACCTGAGGCACAAATAAATGTTATTGCGATAACTATTATTGCGATAATTACTTTTGCCTATCAGGGCAATAGGTACTGCTAAGGTAGACGAAGTAAGGGGCCCCTGACGGGCCGAAGGGGTTTATGGGTTTAGGCTTTGGCGCAATACTTCAATCTGCTCTCTAAGCACCTTGGCAGATTGGCGGGTAAGGCCGCAAGCCAGTAAGACCTTCTCTGGGATCGACTCGGCCTCTTTTTGCATAGACTTGCCGCTGGTTGTCAGCTCAATAAATACCCTGCGTTCATCCCCAGGGTCGCGGTGACGGCTGATAAGTTTGAGGTTCTCCAGGCGCTTGATTACTGGAGTTAGGGCACCCTTGTCCTGCCCAAGGCGCTGACTCAGTTCCGTAGCGGTGATTTGATCTCCTTCCCAAAGAACCAGCATCAATAAGTATTGCGGATAGGTAATCCCCAGTTTTTCAAGCAGGGGTTTATACATCTTGCCCATCGCAAGAGATGCTGAATAGAGGCTAAAGCAGAGCTGGTTATCGAGTTTCTGGTCTTTGTTAATAGATTTCGCCATAGGCGCACCCTAGTTGCTGGTGGCAATGTTGTGCCAGTGTAGCGCAATAGAGTAGCTAATAGCCCTATCCATTATTCCGGAAATAGTGATAGAGGTAAGCCCAAAAAATATTGAAAACATTTTGTAAGGTTTTTGATGCCGCCGGTACAGTATCTTACATAGATGATGGAGTAGCCGGTGGAATCGCGGGATCAATTATTTCAACAAGCAATAGAGGAATATGCTGAAGGTATTTCTCGGGTGGTACATAGTTATGTACATTCCAGGGCTGAGCATGATGATCTACTACAGGAGATCTGGCTGGGGTTATGGCGAGCTCTGCCCGCATTCCGGGGGGATGCCAGCCTTAAGACGTTTGTATATCGCATTGCGCAGAATCGCTGTGTAACAGAGATAGCCAGGCGA
>NZ_CP174343.1:2850000-4010000 GCF_052468405.1 Microbulbifer variabilis | reverse complement strand
TACCGAGGAGTGCAATCGCGGGAGACACACGGCGGGTGCTAACGTCCGTCGTGGAAAGGGAAACAACCCAGACCGCCAGCTAAGGTCCCAAATACCAATTAAGTGGGAAACGATGTGGGAAGGCCCAGACAGCTAGGAGGTTGGCTTAGAAGCAGCCATCCTTTAAAGAAAGCGTAATAGCTCACTAGTCGAGTCGGCCTGCGCGGAAGATATACCGGGGCTAAATTGGTAACCGAAGCTGCGGATGCCTTCGGGCATGGTAGAGGAGCGTTGTGTAAGCCGTTGAAGGTGGATCGGGAGGTCTGCTGGAGGTATCACAAGTGCGAATGCTGACATGAGTAACGATAAGGGAGGTGAAAAACCTCCCCGCCGGAAGACCAAGGGTTCCTGTCCAACGCTAATCGGGACAGGGTTAGTCGGCCCCTAAGGCGAGGGCGAAAGCCGTAGTCGATGGAAAACAGGTTAATATTCCTGTACTCGCTATTGCTGCGATGGAGTGACGGAGAAGGCTAGGCCAGCATGGCGATTGGTTGTCCATGTTTAAGGTTGTAGGCTGGGGACTTAGGCAAATCCGGGTCCCTAAGGCTGAGAACTGATGACGAGTCTCTTTTAGAGACGAAGTGGTTGATGCCCTGCTTCCAGGAAAAACTTCTAAGCTTCAGGCAATAGTGAACCGTACTCTAAACCGACACAGGTGGTCAGGTAGAGAATACCAAGGCGCTTGAGAGAACTCTGGTGAAGGAACTAGGCAAAATGGTACCGTAACTTCGGGAGAAGGTACGCCGGTTTTGGTGATGGGACTTGCTCCCTAAGCTGAGGCCGGTCGAAGTGACCAGGTGGCTGCGACTGTTTATTAAAAACATAGCACTCTGCAAACACGTAAGTGGACGTATAGGGTGTGACGCCTGCCCGGTGCCGGAAGGTTAATTGATGGGGTTAGCTTCGGCGAAGCTCTTGATCGAAGCCCCGGTAAACGGCGGCCGTAACTATAACGGTCCTAAGGTAGCGAAATTCCTTGTCGGGTAAGTTCCGACCTGCACGAATGGCGTAACGATGGCCACGCTGTCTCCACCAGAGACTCAGTGAAATTGAAATCGCTGTTAAGATGCAGTGTACCCGCGGCTAGACGGAAAGACCCCGTGAACCTTTACTACAGCTTTGCACTGAACTTTGAGCCTATTTGTGTAGGATAGGTGGGAGGCTTTGAAGCAGCGACGCTAGTTGTTGTGGAGCCGTCCTTGAAATACCACCCTGGTATGTTTGAGGTTCTAACTCTGGTCCGTTATCCGGATCGAGGACAGTGTATGGTGGGTAGTTTGACTGGGGCGGTCTCCTCCCAAAGAGTAACGGAGGAGTACGAAGGTGCACTCAGCATGGTCGGAAATCATGCAATGAGCATAATGGTATAAGTGCGCTTGACTGCGAGACAGACATGTCGAGCAGGTACGAAAGTAGGTCATAGTGATCCGGCGATTCTGTATGGAAGGGTCGTCGCTCAACGGATAAAAGGTACTCCGGGGATAACAGGCTGATACCGCCCAAGAGTTCACATCGACGGCGGTGTTTGGCACCTCGATGTCGGCTCATCACATCCTGGGGCTGAAGCCGGTCCCAAGGGTATGGCTGTTCGCCATTTAAAGTGGTACGCGAGCTGGGTTTAGAACGTCGTGAGACAGTTCGGTCCCTATCTGCCGTGGGCGTTGGAGATTTGAGAAGAGTTGCTCCTAGTACGAGAGGACCGGAGTGAACGAACCTCTGGTGTTCCGGTTGTCACGCCAGTGGCATTGCCGGGTAGCTATGTTCGGACGGGATAACCGCTGAAAGCATCTAAGCGGGAAGCCTCCTTCAAGATAAGATCTCCCTGGGAACTTGATTCCCCTAAAGGGCCGTGGAAGACTACCACGTTGATAGGCTGGGTGTGGAAGCGTTGTGAGGCGTTGAGCTAACCAGTACTAATTGCCCGTGCGGCTTGACCATACAACAGAGATGGTTACTAACGACTAGCTAAGCTAGCGGATTGTGAGTTAGAGACATACGATCGCTTGCGGTGTATTACTACAGATTGTTTTACCGACTTATTTGGGGTTATCGCCGGTCAACAACATGACCGAGGCAAACAGCGATAACACGGCAGGCCAAGCACATTGCTTATAAGACCAGCGCCAACCCAAGCCAGTTTGCCTGACGACAATAGAGTTGTGGAACCACCTGATCCCTTGCCGAACTCAGAAGTGAAACGCAACATCGCCGATGGTAGTGTGGGGCTTCCCCATGTGAGAGTAGGTCATCGTCAGGCTTCTAATCCGAAAGGGCCACCCAATGGGTGGCCCTTTTTTTATGTGTAAAAAAATACCCGTGAAGAGCCGCAAAGAAGAAAAGCAAAAACTTGGAAGTTAAAAATAAAAAGAAATCAAAAATAAAAAGAAGGCAAAGATGAAACGAAGAAAAATTAAAAAAGAAAAGCTAAAAATAAAAACTAAGAAAATAATGTGACAAAGAAACCCCTTGAAAAATTTAAACAGGAAAAACCCCGCTAAAAAGTCGAACACGTTTACGCGGCTGTAAATAAAGAGTTCTCCTCGCGGCTTTCTCTCCTGAAAAAAATTGAGCGCCCAGCTATTTTTTACTGCAACCTTCCCTGGAATGGCATTCCCAAATAATTTACCGCAGTACTACTAGTAGTCTTCCCGGAAAAAATCTTCCCAATAAAGAAATTATCTCCGCTGTAAAAAAGGGCCTGACAGGGATAAAAGTGACACAAAAATACCAACGAAAAAGCCGGTGATTTTTTGTGCGCTCGCGCAATGTCACACAACTGTAAGGCTGGCAGCGGATATACCACAGTTATACACAAGTCTATCCAGCCATTCTGTTAATAACGGCCGACCTGTGGAAATCACCCTAGAATCAGTGGTGTTTTTTTACCCATTAAAAGACCCCCTATGGAAACAAAGGCCTGAAAGTGGATATCCCGGAGTTATGCACAGGTCTATCCATGGATTCTGTTGGTAAGATTTTTTATGAAGAATAGTTCTAGAGTTTGTCTTTATTTGATACTGAAGTTAACGCCTATCCTTAAAGGGAAGTTGACGCCACTAGAGACTCGTTTGTGTCCTTGTTCAAGATAATCATATTTATAGTTCTTCGAAGCGGATAATTTTGGTTTGCCGAGTTCTGGGCTCGTTAAAGTTTGAGGTCTCTTGATGAAAATAGTATTCGCTTGTTTGCTGGCTAGTCTGTTTGCAGGGGTTGGAGCCTCTAATGCAAGTACGCTGATTGTAGGCAATAAATATGAAGGTACAGTCAGCTTTATAGACCTAGAGAATGGCCAGGAAATAAAACGGCGGGAAACGGGGGGCGCACCTCATGAAATGATTCTTTCTCCCGATAAGAGCAAGGCAGTAGTGGTTTCCTATCTTGAGGACGGCTATGTAGGTGAGGAATTAAATGTTTTTGATGTGGCAACGGGCAGGCGCATTAGTGTCATCAAAATAAGCCCGCATATGGGTCCCCATGGTATTGCCTGGTTGGGCGAAAGTAACAATGTGATTGTCACAACAGAAGAAACCAATGATGTTATTAAAGTTGATGTTTCATCGGGAAAAGTAATTGGATCTGTTTCAACAGATCAGATAGGCAGCCATTTATTGGCTCTATCACCGGATAGCAAAACCGCTTATGTCACCAGTCGCGGCTCTGATACTTTTAGTGTTATCGATACAGAGTCAATGAACCTGAAAACCACTCTTCCTGCCGGTGAGGGACCAGAGGCAGTTTGGGTCAGCCCCGATGGTAAGGAGTTATGGATAGGAAACAATCAGTCGGAAAATATTTTTATCTACGACACTGGTAGCCTCAAGAGGAAGGAGACCTTGGATGTAGGCTACTTACCTATTCGGATCCGCTTTAATCCGGATGGGAAGTTAGTCGCTGTGGCTGACCTACAGGGACATAGGATACTGATCTATGATGCTGCGACACGGAAAGAGATCAAGGCAATTGACGTGGGTGCTGTAGGTGCCCGTGAGCCCGCTTCTCTACTATTTTCTCCAGATGGGAAATTCCTATTTGCGGGATCTCAAAGAGATGGCAAGGTAGTAGAGATAGACACTGAGGATTGGTCTGTTGGAAGGATATTCAGGGCCGGGCAGGGAGCGGATGGTTTGGAGTGGAGCCCGGTAAAGACCAAGTCGCAATAAGACTAGCGGCGCAAATACTTAGTTTGTTCTGGGCCTGCTGTCTTAGAGCTCTCCCCTTAAGTGTTGCCTAAAGGGCTACAGTATAGATTTTGAGATCTTGGACTTTGCCATCAATAGTATAATAGTTGGCAACTGTATCAGTGTGGATCCCGCCAGCCCGCTTAGCTATGGCGATGCTCGCTTTATTTTCAGAGAGGCACTGAATACCAAGCTGCTGAATACCCTGACTATTTTTTAGATGCGCACATATTTTTTCTACTACTCTCGTCATAACGCCTCGGCCCTGGCAGTGGGCGGAGAGCCAGTATCCGATTTCGGCGTATTGCTTTTGGGGGTTTACCTCTTTAATACCAAAAATGCCTGAAATTTTTCCTTCAACGATAATTTTATACCAGGCAGCTCCGGTATTATTACTGTAAATACGTTGACGAAGATATTCCCTGGTGCTGGATAGATCCTTTATTGACTCTACCCAGTAGAGATATTTCGCCAACAGGGAACGATTTTGTTCAATAAGTAAATGGATTTCCTGCGCATCTCCATCTGTGAGGGGTTTGAGGAGAATATTTTTTGTTACAGAGATTTGCATAGTTACCAACTTTAACTAAATAAGCTGAATTTACCTACTTTGATAAGCGGTTAGGTAAATTCACCCAGGCCCTGCTGTCAGGCGCGATGATAAAGAGAATACGCATTCTCTTCAAAAGCATACGAAAATTTCTCCCCAGGTTATGATTTATACCACCGTAATGATAAGAGATTTAATCTTTTCCCTAAATGTGAATTAAAGCAAGTTCCACTACAGCCCTGGAATCAATTAGGTAATCGATAATTTACAGGCTGGTAATTGCCGGAAACCCAGTGGTGATGCTGCAAATTATATTTCCAGCATAAAAGTAACCGGGCCGTCATTCAGCAGGGAAACCTGCATATCTGCGGCGAAAACACCGCTGGCTACAGGAGAAAACTGGGACTTTGCGCGTTTGACGAAGTAATCATACAGAGCCTCGGCTTGCTGGGGGCTGGCGCCTCGGCTGAAGCTGGGACGCAAGCCGCGGTCAGTTTCGGCCACCAGGGTAAATTGACTGACAACCAGTAAACCACCACCGGCCTGCTGGACATTCAGGTTCATACGTCCATTTTCATCAGAAAAAACTCGGTAATTCAGTACCTTATTCAGTAATTTGTCCGCGCTCTCATGACCATCTTTTTCCTCTATGCCCAACAGAAGCAGCAATCCATTGTCGATAGCTCCCACTGACTTTCCAGCCACATTTACACGGGCGTGGCTAACCCGCTGGATCAATCCTTTCATCTCAGAACTCTTTGTCTCTATGGAACCTTGTGAGTAAATGGCCTAGATTAGCGGACTGGCTAACGTAGAGAAACCGAGAATACGGTATGAGGAAACAGTTAATAGCGCTCCTGGCTGGAGCCTTGACCACAGCGGCTAGTGTGCAGGCGGCAGACAATTACCCAAAGAGTAAAGCCGTCGAACATGTGGATGAATACTTCGGTGTCGAGGTGGCAGACCCCTATCGTTGGATGGAGGACATGTCCAACAAAGAGGTTAAAGAGTGGGTTAAGGCCCAAAATGAGCATGCTCTGCCGCGTCTGAAGGATTTACCTGGTTGGCAGAAGATCAATGACCGCCTTACGGAACTGTGGCGCTATGAGCGATATGGCGTGCCCTATAAGAAAGGTGACAGTTACTATTACGACTATAACAACGGTGATTGGGACCAGAATATTTTCTACCGCACCCCAGAGCTTGCCCAGGACGGCAAGCCAATGCTGGACCCGCGCAGCCTGAGCGAGGATGGCACTATTGCAGCCAAACGCCTCAAAGTCAGTCCAAAGGGCCGATACCTGGCTTACGGTATCTCTGATGGTGGGACTGACTGGACCGACTATCGTATTCGCGATCTTGAGACAGGCAAGGACTTGGAGGAGCAGCTGACCGGTATCAAGTTTAGTGATACCAGTTGGGCGCCGGATGAGTCTGGTTTTTACTATAGCCGCTACCCGTTTAACAAGGATGGCACTGCGGATGATAGCAAGCAGGTAGCAGTCTATTTTCACCGCCTGGGGGATGCTCAGAAGCAAGACCAGTTGATATACCAAATTACGGATCATCCCACCCGCAACCCTGGAGCAGCGGTAAGTGACGATGGGAACTACCTGTTATTCGGTATCTTCGATGGCTATGACTCCAACGGCTTCTACTATCGCGACTTGCGCGATAAAAGTGGCAAGGTCGTTAAGCTGCTGGATGACTGGGATGGTCTGTACCAGTATCTTGGCAATAAGGGGAGCACTTTCTTTTTTGAGACCAGCGCAGGAGCACCACTGGGGCGTGTGATCGCTATCGACCTGAATAGGCCGCAACGCAAGAACTGGCGTGACCTGGTGCCGGAAACAAACAGTGCCCTGCAGAGTGCCAGCTATATCGGCGATCGCTTCGTACTTCATTACCTGGAAGACGCCAAGTCGCGGGTATTGGTGACCGATACCAATGGCAAGAAACAGTACGAGCTGAAGCTACCCGGTGTGGGTTCCGTGAAGGGCTTTTACGGCGAGCCGGATGAAGTGGAGACCTTTTATTCCTTCTCCAATTTTATAACCCCGCCGAGCATTTACCACCTGAATGTGCAGACTGGTGAAACCAAGTTGTTCAAGCGGCCGAAATACGCGACAGATTTCTCTGGCTTAACCGTGAGCCAGCATTTCTATAAAAGCAAAGACGGCACCCGCGTACCTTTATTCCTGGTGCATAAGAAGGGCATGAAACGCGATGGCTCCAACCCTACGCTGCTGTATGGTTATGGTGGTTTCAACTCCGCTCAGTTGCCACGCTTCTACAATCGCTTTGTGGGCTGGCTGGATATGGGCGGTACCCTGGCACTGGCCAACTTGCGCGGTGGTAGTGAGTACGGCAATGCCTGGCATCAAGCGGGCACCAAAACCCAAAAGCAAAATGTATTCGATGACTTTATTGCCGCAGCTGAGTGGCTGATTGAGGAAAAAGTTACCTCTCCAGAGAAACTGGGTATCAGTGGCCGCTCCAACGGTGGACTGCTTGCGGGTGCGACTCTAGTGCAGCGCCCAGACCTGTTTGCTGCGGCATTACCTGTGGTGGGTGTACTCGATATGCTGCGCTATCATACGGCTTCCGCCAATGCGCGTCAGTGGTCAAGCGACTATGGCTTGAGTGAAAATCGTGAGGAATTTAAAGCGTTGCACGCTTACTCTCCAGTGCACAATACCCGCAAGGGTACCTGCTATCCAGCCACTCTGATTACCACTGCCGATCGCGATGATCGAGTGGTGCCCTGGCATAGCTACAAGTTTGCTGCCGCCCTGCAGAGGGACCAGGGCTGTAATAAACCTGTATGGCTCGCGGTGGAGACCCGGGCGGGGCACGGCGCAGGCAAACCGATATGGATGCAGGTGGAAGACTTTGCTAATCAGTGGAGCTTCCTCGCCTACCAGCTCGGTATGAAAATCGAGTAATCTTTCCAATTAATCCGACATAAACGATACCGAGGCCATTTATTGAGGCTCCCGGTATTAAAGAAAAGTTGGATGAATTTCTGGGGTCGTATCACTGAAGGATTAGGTGTGCGGCCCGCTCTGCCGGAGCAGCGGTACCGCCAGCCGGTTTGCCCTTCCGGAGGGTGGCGGTTTCTGCAGAGAACATCACTGGGTATGAATAACGATAACTAATCATCCGGTGGATTTATGAAACATGCGTTTGTAACCGGGGGCAGTGGCTTCCTCGGTGCCAATCTGGTGGAGCAGCTGGTTGACGATGGCTGGCGGGTGACCGCCATGCACCGGCGAACCTCAAATACGGATATGTTGCGCTCTATGGGGGCGGAATTGGTAGAGGCCTCGTTGGAAGACCTCGACTCTCTTCGCTCGGCTATCCCGGACAGTGTCGATGCTCTGTTCCATATGGCTGCTAACACCAGTATGTGGCGCGGTGGCAATGTCCAGCAATGGAGAGACAATGTCGAGGGTTCAGCAAATATTGCTAAAGTGGCTAGGGAAAAAAATGTAGGGCGTATGGTAGTCACCAGCTCTATTTCTGCCTACGGCTACCACAAAGATAAGATCACGGAGGAGAGTGCAAAACTGGCCGATGATCCTCGTCATCATTACTTATATACCAAGAAGCGAGAGGAAATTGCCGTACGCAAGGAAATTGATCAGGGGCTTGATGCGGTATTTCTCAACCCCTGTGCAATTGTGGGTAAATACGATACTTCCAGTTGGGCTCAGACTTTTTTTCTGATAGATAAAAACCAGTTACCGGGAGTGCCTCCTGGTTGGGGTTCTTTTTGCCATGCTGGCGCTGTAGCGCGGGCACATATTAATGCAGTGGAAAAGGGTCGCTGCGGAGAAAATTATATTCTCGCTGGTACTGACGCGAGCTTCCTGGAATTTTTCGGAAAAATAGCCGAGTTGTTACACAAGCCTGTGCCCAAGCGTACTACTCCCGCCTTTGTTATTCAGTCTATTGCCTGGTTTTCTGATCTCTGGTCGCGAGTGAGCGGCAATGAGCCGGTCATTACCCCGGAAAAGGCTACCCTGGTTACACGCCGGGTTGTAGCCAGCAGCTCCAAGGCAGAACGCGAACTCGATTATCAATCACAGGTGGCATTGGATACTATGTTATGCGAATGTCGTGATTGGTTAGTACAGCAAAATTTATTGGAGTCAAAGTGAATCGCGGTAATATTATTTTTATTTTGGTCGCCTTATTACTGGTTCTGCAATTAATTCAGTATTACTTTTTCTCGGGCGCCCATTAGCGCCCCACCTCTGTATCTACCAAACGCCAGTATCCAATGATTCATCTCCCGATTTTTGGTTTTTTTGTATTAATGGCAATTTTTTAGGAGTCGATAATGGAGGAGAAGCGCTGCGGTTGGTGTCTGTCAACGCCATTGTATCAGCAATACCATGACGAGGAGTGGGGGCGCCCGGTTACAGATGATAAAACCCTGTTCGAATTCCTATTGTTGGAAGGTGCCCAGGCCGGACTTTCCTGGATTACAGTTTTGAATAAAAGGGAAAATTACCGCCGCTTGTTTGATGATTTCGATGTGGGAAAAATCGCGCGCTATACACCCAAAAAAGTGGAAAAGTTACTACTGGATCCGGGCATTATTCGCAACCGCCTGAAAGTGGAGTCCGCAGTAAAAAATGCTCGCGCCACCCTGGCTTTGCGAGAAAAGGGGCAATCCCTATCGGAGTTCCTGTGGCAATTTACTGATGGCCGCGTCATAGTGAATCGTCCGGCCTCCCTCAAGCAGGTACCTGCCAGTACGGTAGAAT
The DNA here is from genome assembly GCF_052468405.1 of Microbulbifer variabilis. Classification (NCBI taxonomy): domain Bacteria; kingdom Pseudomonadati; phylum Pseudomonadota; class Gammaproteobacteria; order Cellvibrionales; family Microbulbiferaceae; genus Microbulbifer; species Microbulbifer variabilis. The sequence goes on along the minus strand of NZ_CP174343.1, from coordinate 4,000,458 downwards.
CTGATGCTATGAGCAAAGCGCTAAAAAAAGCCGGTTTCAGTTTCGTAGGCTCTACCATTATGTATGCCCATATGCAGGCAACAGGAATGGTGAACGATCACCTGCAATCCTGCCCCGCCCACCAACGCTGTGTAAACGAGGCGGAGGGTGCGGGGCTTTTGTAGGGGGATAACAGCAGGGGGTGAGTGCGCCACGCTCACCAGGAAGGCGCCCATGAATCCGGATAATCTGGTTACAGAATACTGGCCCCTGGCGATCACCGGCCTTCTGCGCCTGGGGGCCGCTTTATTGGTGATTGCGTTGACTCTGGTTGCGGTGCACTTGGTCCGCCGTGCCATTGAGCGCCTCCCCAGTCGCCTCGATGCCACCCTGGTGCCGGTGTTGCGAAATATCACCACCTGGGCGATTTATATTGTTGGAGCGCTGGTGGTACTGGATATCTTTGGTATCAACACCACCAGCCTAATCGCCCTGCTCGGCGCCACTGGGTTGGCAGTGGGATTTGCGCTAAAAGATACCCTTCAGAATATTGCCGCAGGATTTATCCTGTTGGGGCTCCGTCCATTCCGTGTGGGTGATGTCATTCAATTCGAGCAGACTCTGGGAACCGTGCGTGAGGTAGGCTTCTTCACTACCGAGCTGGATACCCCAGACGGCCTGCATGTCAGTGTGCCCAACAGCGTGATCTGGGGGCGGGTACTTACTAACTTCAGCCATAACAAGACCCGCCGTATTGAGATAGTGGCGAGTATCGCTTATGGGGATGATATAGAGGCGGGTTTGGAAGTGTTGCGTAAGCTGGTAGAGCAGGAGCCTCGAATTATCGCTAAACCGGAACCCAGTTATATGGTGCGTGCATTGGCCGATAGTTCTGTGGACCTGCAGTTGCGAGCCTGGACTGGAACTGACCAGTACTGGAGTGTTTACTGGGAGCTGATGGAGCGCCTTAAGCCGGCGCTGGAAGAGGCTGGATTAACTATTCCCTTTCCCCAGAGAGAGCTGCGAATACTGCGAGAGGATGTGTCCAGGAGCAGGAGTCGTCCCGCGAATTCGCGGGGCGCTAACACGGGACCTGGATAACGCCTTTTACTGGGGTGAAATAACCTCTTCTCCCACGGCTCAACGCACAGATATGGCGTTTGAAAGAGCCAGAATCGACAGTTCAAAGATTTCGTGTCAAAGTTAGCGGCGTTTTTTTGTACAACTTTTGACCGAGATAGGAAAATGCCGATTAAGCTGAACAACCCTTTGATCCCCAGCCTGCTGGCTGTCGCTATCCTCGCGGGCTGTCAGGGCGATAAGGCCGCTCAGGCAGGAGCGAATGCCGACAAAGCTCAAAGTGCCGTTGCCGAAGCCCCTATAGCCGTTGATGCGGTGGCTGAGACCAAGCGCCTGACGGAGTGGCTGGATGCGCGCTATGAAGAGCAGCTGCAGTTCAGTCCCATGCAGCTATCCTATCTCGGCCGCAAGGAGCAGTACGACCAGATCGACGATATGAGCGAAGCTGCCGAGGCGCGCCAGCTGGCCTGGAAGGAAAAGGCCGTTGCGGAACTCAAGAAGAATTTTGACTACGAAAAGCTCAGCCAGGAGGGGAAAACTTCCTACGATATCTGGATCTACCAGTTCGAGCAGTCCAAAGCGGCCGAGCCCTTTAAGCGCCACGGTTATATTTTTGAACAGATGGGCGGCGTACAGTCCCAACTGCCAAACTTCCTGCTGAACTTCCACAAGGTGGACAATATTGAGGACATGCAGGCGTATATCGCCCGTATCGGCGGCATTTCCCGCGCTATCAACCAGTTACGAGAGCGCGCAGAACAGTCCTCTAAAGAGGGTATCCGTCCGCCGCGCTTCGCTTACGAGGGTGCGATAGAGCAGTCCAGCAAGCTGATCGACGGTGCCCCCTTCTCCAATGGTGAGGACGCCCCCCTGTGGGCCGGTGCCAAGGGCAAGATTGCTGAGTTGCTCGAAGCCGGTAAGATTGACCAGAAGCAGGCTGATAAGCTGACGGCAAATGCTCGCAAGGCTTTGGAAAGTGAGTTCCTGCCCGCTTATGAAAACCTGATCGCCTGGTTGAAGAAAGATGTGCAGAAGGCTTCCGCGGAGCCCCAGGGTGCCAGCAGCCTGCCGAACGGTATGGCCTACTACAACCAGCGACTGGCAAATACCACCACTACCAGCCTGACCGCCGATGAAATCCACAGTATTGGCCTCAAGGAAGTAGCGCGCATCCGCAGCGAGATGGAGACCATCAAGAAGCAGGTGGGCTTCGAGGGCAACCTGCAGGAATTCTTCACCTTTATCCGTGAAGATGGTCAGTTTTACTACCCTAATACCGACGAAGGCCGCCAGGGTTACCTGGATGACTCCACGGCTTTTCTCGACAATATCACCAAGAAACTGCCGGAATACTTCGGCTTGCTGCCTAAGGCCGAGCTGGTGGTTAAGCGGGTGGAATCCTTCCGCGAGCAGGATGGTGGTGCCCAGCACTATTACCCGGGCACTCCAGACGGCTCACGTCCGGGCATCTACTATGCGCACCTTTCCGATATGAGTGCCTACTCTACCACCGATATGGAGACGGTGGCTTACCATGAGGGCAACCCCGGCCATCACATGCAGATCTCCATCGCCCAAGAGCTTGAGGGTATCCCACAGTTCCGCACCCAGGCGCACTTTACTGTATACGTAGAGGGCTGGGCGCTTTACTCAGAGAAGTTGGCCAAGGAAATGGGTGCTTTCGAGGACCCCTACAACCTGTTTGGCCACCTGACCGCTGAGATGTGGCGCGCTATCCGACTGGTAGTGGATACCGGTATGCACGCCAAGGGCTGGAGCGAAGAGCAAGCTGTAGAGTATTTCCTGGAAAACTCCGCAATACCCGAAACAGCTGTACGCTCTGAAGTGCGTCGCTATCTGGTATGGCCAGGCCAGGCTACCGCTTACAAAATTGGTATGTTGAAGATCCAGGAGTTGCGTAAGCAGGCTGAAGAGCAATTGGGCGATAAGTTCGATATCCGCGGTTTCCACGATACCGTTCTGAGTGGCGGCGCCTTACCGGTACCGGTTCTGGAAAGCCGTGTAGCTGCCTGGGTGGAGTCAGTTAAGCGCGCTTAATAGATACTGCTAGCAGCAAAAAAGCCGGGCTATGCCCGGCTTTTTTGTGTGTTCTCATCTGATAATCGTTTACTAATGGAAGGGGGTAAACCTTAGTTTTCCTTCGTTTGGGGTTTGGGGAGTTTTTAATGGATACAAATATTTACAGCGCACCAGAGGCTGAATTACATACAGAGTTCACGGAGGAATTTGATTTCTACGTAGTGTCCAGCGCTAAATTTTGGGTGATGAACCTTGGCACTATGGGGCTGTATTCTGTCTACTGGTTTTATCGACAATGGAGGGAATACAAGCGCGCAAGTGGTGAAAGCTTATGGCCTGTTATGCGTGCGATTTTTTCAATATTTTTTACCCATTCACTTTTTATTAAAATACAGAGCCACTTAGAAGAGGCAGAAATAGAATATAAATGGCGCCCTAAACTGATGGCTGCGATTTATATAGTTCTTGCGATTCTGGGCTCAATTATCGATAGAATTTCGTATCTTTCTGATGAATTCTCTTTGATTGATATTTTTAGTCCGGCGTTATTGCCTCTGACGGTTTGGCCTCTCTTTGAGGGACAGAAGGCAGCAAATACTCTCAGTGGTGATATCTCGGGCAAAGTAAATGCAAAACTAACGCCGTTGAATTTTTTGTGGTTAGGAGTAGGGGCCTTATTGTGGGCCATAGTGGTTTTTGGAGCTTACATTGTCATCAGTGGCGAATAAAAGGAGTTTAGAGGTGAGAAGAATCGTTATTTTAGTGTGTGCCTTAGTAGTGCAGTTTTTTACCACTAATCTGTGGGCTGAAGTGACCTCAACTGAAATTACTGTGCGAGCCAAGGCCAAAGATGCCAAATTTATTGGCTCCTCAATCGGGGGGGCTATGGTGATTATCCGTGAGGCGGATACCGGAGAAATCCTGGCCAAGGGGCTTACCCAGGGCAGTACCGGTGATACCGGCAAGATCATGAAGACACCACGCGAACGTTATGCTCCTATCGCCGGGGGAGCTGCGCATTTTACTGCTGCGCTGGATATCAGTGAACCGGTATTTCTTACTGTAGAAGTACTGGCCCCTTACATTAAGAAGCAGGCTCGTGTGGTAGCACAAACACAGACTTGGCTTGTGCCAGGCAAACCTATCAGCGGTGAAGGCTTGGTCGTGGAGATACCGGGTATGGTAGTGGACTTGCTCAGTCCACAGACTCACCTCTATACCGGCCTGGATAAGAGCCCATTCGAAATACGCGCTAATGTAGTGATGATGTGCGGCTGCTCCCTTACGGATGGTGGTCTGTGGGATGGTAGCAAGATAGAGGTTACTGCCCTGGTAAAGAGGGATGGTCGGAAATTCGCTACAGTTCCGCTGAAAATCCAGGACACCATGAATACCTTCAGTGCGCCTTTTCCCACCGATTTACCCGGCGCCTACGAAATATTGGTTTACGCCTATGATGCAAGGACCGGGAATACCGGTGTCGATAGGAGTAGTTTTATCGTGAAATAAAGCAATTGGTAGGGAGGCGCTACGAGTATGAAAGGCAGGGAGGAGAAATCTAAACAATCCCGTCGCGCACTGCTCGAAGAACACCGCCCCGAGCGAATTCACGCCCGCCTGGGTAAGGAGCCCAGGTCCCAGAGAGTGTCGGATTTTGTCCTCGGGGCTATCGATGGTTGTGTTACCACCTTTGCGATAGTTGCAGGCGCTTTTGGTGCTGGATTCACTGAGTCGGTGGTGTTGGTAATGGGCTTTGCCAATCTGATCGCTGATGGATTTAGTATGGCGGTTAGTAACTACGAGGCAGTGAGTGTAGAGCGGGATCAGGCAGCGGCGGCTGCCCGCACGGAACGCCAACATATTGATTTGGTGCCGGAGGGAGAGCGAGAGGAGATCCGCCAGATTTTTCAGCGCAAGGGCTTCCAAGGGCAGGTGTTGGATGAGGTTGTCGCAACTATCACTGCCAATCGCCAGCTGTGGATTGATACCATGTTGGCGGAAGAGTACGGCATTAGTCGCTCGGCACGAAGGCCCCTTGGCTCTGCGATAGTGACCTTTCTGGCCTTTATTGGTGTGGGCGCAGTCCCGTTACTTCCCTATCTTATCCGTCCGCTGGAAACCTCTGAGCAGTTCTATAGCAGTGCCGCTTTGGCTGCTTGCACTTTTTTTGCCATAGGCCTTTGTAAGGGGCTGGTGTTCTCACAGCGGGTACTGGCAGCGGGCGTCAAGACACTGGTGTTTGGTGGGGGTGCGGCCCTGCTAGCCCTGGCAGTCGGTTTTTTCCTGCGAGATATCATCAGCTGAGAGGTATCGTTCTCAGGCGGCCACTACCCGGTTGCGGCCACTGTTCTTGGCTCGATACATGCGTTTATCGGCTTCAGCCAGTAATTGGTTGTGAGGGCTGCCAGTACTGCTGCCTTCAACCAGGCCGAAGCTGATAGAGACTTTCACTGACTGTACATAGCGACGGCTAAGGGCCTCTACCTTTCGCCGCAATTTTTCCGCCAATACGCTGCCACCACATACGTCGGTATTGGGTAGCAGCAGCAGGAACTCCTCACCCCCCCAGCGTGCCACAATATCCTCTGTACGAGTATTGTCCCGAAGGATCTTGGCTACATCCTGTAAAATACGATCGCCAAAAGCATGTCCATGGGTATCGTTAATCGCTTTAAAGTTGTCCAGATCGCCAATCAGGATCACATACCGGTCACGCAACTCCTTGTTACGGCGCTCCATATCGTGGATAGCACGATAGGCCTCACGGCGATTGGCGAGGCCGGTTAGGGTATCGGTGGAGGCGTTTTTCTCCAGCTCCCCGGTTAATTTTTCCAGCAATTGTTGGGTGTGATGGCGACTGCTGTCGAGTAGTGCTGTCAGTGCCGTGAGAGCACCAAAAACGGCGATAAAGCGCGCGCGGTAGGCGGTATCATATTTGGCGGTAAGGCCTGGAAAATCTGGGTAGAAAAGGACAGTGGCTGTAACTATGCCAATGGCGATGAGTGCGGCGGTACCGGTCTTGTAACCGTATAGATTAATAAAGCCAGGTACCAGCATTACCGCCCACATCAAACCGGTATTATTTACTCCGCCGGATAACAGCAAATAAAAATAGAGTACTAACAACAGGATACCTACCAGGAGAGGCGTCTTCTCACTGGGACCCATTACATTGATTGTCACATAGGAAAACAGGATTACTACTGCCGCTGCAGAGAGGGTGATTGCCTGAAGGATATCGGCTGCTGTCAGTGCAATGACTGCCATGGCTCCCGTTACTGCCATGGCAAATATCAGCATATAGGAAGATGCCATGATACGACGACGTAAATCTATACGTTCCAATTCCTCCACCGGTGAGACCAGTGCGGGATTATGTTGGTTATACCCTGGAATCATAATTATCTCGATTGCTCTTCAGGCTGAGGCTTTCTGCTGGCGATAAAGCGCCAGGTAGCGTCACTATATTCATCGGGGAGTGAAGCAGCGCTGAGTATAGGAGGATTCGTTCACCGACCAAAGTAGCAAGCTACAGTATCTGTAAACCAAACTTTAGAACTGAGAAACTGTGACACAAATTATTCTGACTTGGGGCGATATTCTGACATTGCGCGGGGATGCGCTTGTGTGTCCTGCACATAAACATCTTATTTGCGGTCGAGGGCTCTCTGCCCAGGTTTTTGCTCTGGGAGGTAAAGATCTCGAGCTGCAGTGTAAAAAACAACCGGAATGTACAGTGGGGGAGGCGCGTATCACCGATGCTTTCCATATGCCGGTAGATTATTTGCTTCACACTGTTACTCCACAGTGGAGCAGTGGTGATCAATGGGGGGCTCAAGCGATTAAGCAGCTCCGCTACTGTTATGAAAGTGTATTGAGCTTGGCGGGGAAAAAAGGTTTAAAACATATTCTCTTTCCGGCATTGGGTGCCGGCACCAACCGTTTTCCCCATGCAATTGCCGCGCATGAAGCCCTGGAAGTTCTTAATGAATATTCCAGTCAGTTTGATCAACTTACTGTTTGCCTGCACTCTCCCGCTGCCCTCGGAGAGTGGAAACGGGTTGAGCGGCGTTTCTTCACCGTGTGAATTAATCAAACATTATTAATGTACGATGGTGCCAGTAAGCAGGTGGCTAGAGTATTCGCTGAAAACGATGAAAGAGGCCTCAGCTCCTAAGTATACTTTTCATCGCTTTTATGGTTGTAAGTAAAGGTATTGAAATGTCGCCTGGGGAGGGCATATTTCTCTTACTGATAAAACGAATCTGGAATATGACAGTAGGAAAGCTCATCCACAGGGATTTTTCATTCACAGAGAAATTGTGAAAGGGATCTGTCAGTTTGAAAAATCGTCCAAAAAATTTTGTGCCTCCATATCCAGCCTGGGAACTGAATCTTCCGCCGACTTCCCGATATGTACAGTGCCAAGTTGCCTTACAGTTTGTTGGTGGCCATCGGGACGATTCACTATTTCAGCTATTGACTGAATCTCTGTCCAATACCCGAGGCCTAATGCACTATGAGCGGGCAGGTCACATTGATGCTTGGGGTGCGTATAACGATATTGCGATTGCCTACTGGTCCTGTGAAGAGTCCATGATGACTTGGTTGAGGGAAGGTTTTACTGATTTGCAGGGGGTAGTTCGGGGCAAATCGGGATCATGGTATGAGGCATTGACGGCTCCACGTACTCATTTCGAGGTTTCTGCCTCTACACCTGAAGCTGACTGGGGGATCTTTCGCCACTTTGATACTTGTGATCAGCATGATCATGCCTACTGGGGTGCGATGCGGGATCGAATAAGCGCTGCAGAAAATAGTGGGCTTCCAGGCCAATTACAAAGCTTACAGTTGCTACCTGCCGCAGAGCGATCGGACAAGGAAATATTCCTGCCCGGTAATTTATGTATGATTCGCACGGTACAGGGCTATTCTGCTGCCAGCCCTGAAGAACGGAATGCCTACCAAAAATCTCTGCGTCAGAAATATGAACAGGGAGTAAACTACTTGAATAAACATCCGGTTCAGTCGCGTTGTCTCAGTGCTCGACTGTTAAGTGATGAGCAGCCGGCACCGGGTAGACCAGATACTGAAACAATTGCCTGGTTTGCCTCCTTAAAAGACCTTGAAAACTGGGTGCACCATCACTCCACTCATAAGGCTATCTACGCCTCCGCACAGCAATATGCGAATCGATTTTCTCCTGGAATGCAATTGCTGCTGAGCCACGAAGTAGCCGTAGTGCCTCCTGGTAAGGGGCGGGCCGCTTACAAGGATTGTCATCCCGATACAGGGTTGCGACGTTTTTTAAGGTAATAAAATAATTGACGCTGAACTTAGTAGCTTGGGATAGAAGGTGACTGGGGTGTGCTCAATGTGATTTTTTATAAGGCTTAAGATTGATCCCTATAAAATCGATGATATAGCTCAAAAAGTGTATAAATACTTAAACCTCGGTGAATATCTTGATGAGGAAAACCGTTGCCTGCAAGAGTCGGTCGAAGAGCGCTCAGCGCTTATTGAGTTCGGTTGTGGTAATTGTCGTCATCTTAAGATTCTGGAGGCCGTCTCGAGTTTTTATCTGGGAATAAATTTTGACCCTGGTCACATTAAAAGTGCATGGAATCTTAGCGAGAATAAAAACTCTCAGATTTTTACTTGCTGAATAATGAGTCCTATCTATCGGAGTGCAGATATTCAATTTAAGCTCTAAAATTTTTTATTATTGGAATTTACTAATGAGCTTGCCTTTGTAAAAAATATGATAGAAATGAGTGACGAGGATATATGTCTAGACTTAAATTGGATATGCAAAGTAAATACTGCTTGCTGATATGTGAAACAAATTAAGGTGAGTATGTGATGTTTAGATCCTTCAGGTACAAAGGCATGGAGATTAGGTATTACGCTGCAAAACAGTGAATATCTGATATACCGTAGTTGGAGAGCTGTGGTAACGAAAGCTTTCATGGGTGGCTTACTTGGAGTTTTTGTCTATATGAGGTACATCCATTGCCTGCACCGCTGGAGAAAGACTGGGCCCCCAGTCCGTAGAAGACATGTGGATCTGTGAAGTAGATGGTGCCTTCTTCGTCATTCTAGGCAAAGGCGTATTGCACATGGGCCAGTTTGGAGAAATCCACATTGTCGTGGGTGAAGGAGGAATCGGCCCAATACTCCCAGTTGGCCCAATAGGCCGAAATACGTTTGATCTCCTGAGCATTGATATTGACGGTTAAAGTGAGTGCCGTGGCAAGCGTTACTACTTTTTTAAGCATTGCGACATCCCTCCAATATCCCTATTCGTTCCTGAGACTGCAGAGAAGAAAACATGACAATGACCTCCCAAGAGCCTTGGTGATGATGAAACCAAGTATTTTAGAAGTGAACTTTATAGTTGAGAAAATTGGAAAAAATTGGGGGATAAAAGTTCCGAATGAAGCTAGGGAAAGCGCTGAAATTAGATAATTTTTCTCGATAATTTGTGCAAGGAAAGTGAAGAAACAAAAAAGTAAACTACTTATTTCAAGATAAAATCAGTTTCTACGACATTGAGGGCAATATGGTGAGCTCTTAAAATGATTCAAGAATTAATTTTTATGATGTGAGCAAAAAAATAACAATAGTATTGATTGGAGTTATGCACAAGGGCAATTTTCCAGGTAAAAATTTAAGTGCTGGTGAAAAATAAATGGCAATAAACACTGCCTATCCGAATAAAGAATTTTTTCGAGGTTGCTTAAATTTCCAGCGCAAGGCTTGTCTTCAAGAGTAAAAATAAAAAGGGCCCTATCAGGGCCCTTTTTACGCTGAAGAGAATACCTGTTATTTCTTCGCACGCTTGCGCATATTTTCCTGAAGGATTTTTTTGCGTATGCGGATATGGTTGGGGGTTACCTCAACTAGCTCATCCTCTTCGATAAACTCCAGCGCCTGCTCCAGAGTGTGGCGAATGGGCGGAGTCAGGGTCAGGGCTTCATCGGTGCCGGCAGCGCGGATATTGGTGAGCTGCTTGCCTTTGGTGGGGTTGACCACCAGATCGTTGCCGCGAGAGTGGATACCGATAACCTGGCCTTCGTAAATATCTTCGCCGTGGCCGAGGAACAGGCGTCCGCGATCCTGCAGGGCAAACAGGGCGTAGGCCAGCGTCTTGCCATTGACCATGGAGACCAGTACGCCGTTGATGCGCTTGGCCACTTCACCCTGTTTTACCGGGCCGTAGTGGTCGAAAATGCTGGTCATGATGCCCGAGCCGCTGGTCAGGGTCAGGAACTGGTTGCGGAAACCGATCATGCCGCGAGAAGGTACAATAAAGGTCAGGCGCACACGTCCTTTGCCGTCCGGCTCCATATTGGTGAGCTCAGCCTTGCGCAGTCCCAGCTCTTCCATAATCGGGCCCTGGTGTTGGTCTTCAACGTCGATCACCACTTCTTCGTAGGGCTCATGGATTTCACCGTCTACTTCTTTCTGAACCACTTCCGGGCGGGAGACTCCCAGCTCGAAGCCTTCACGGCGCATAGTTTCGATCAGCACTGACAGGTGCAATTCACCGCGGCCGGATACGCGGAATTTGTCCGGGGAATCGCCTTGTTCCACGCGCAGGGCTACATTGTGGATCAGTTCCTGGTCCAGGCGTTCCTTGATATTGCGTGAGGTGACGAACTTGCCGTCCTGGCCGGCAAAGGGAGAGTCATTCACCTGGAAGGTCATACTCACGGTGGGTTCATCCACGCTCAGGGCGGGTAGGGCTTCCGGGGTTTCCGGGTCGCACAGGGTATCGGAGATATTCAGTTCGCCCACACCGGTGATACATACGATGTCGCCAGCACTGGCCTGCTCAACCTCTGTGCGCTCCAGGCCCAGGTAGCCCATAACCTGTAGAACCTTGGCTTTGCGGGAGTTGCCGTCGCGGTCCAGTACCAGTATCTGTTGGTTGGGGGTCAGAGTGCCGCGGGTAATGCGGCCTACGCCGATAACGCCCACGTAGCTGGAATAATCCAGGGCCGAAATCTGCATCTGGAAGGCGCCTTTGGGGTCTACCCTGGGCGGCTCTACCTTGTCCACAATCATCTGGAACAGCGGCGTCATATCGTCGGCCAGGTCGGTATCGTCGAGGCCGGCAATACCGTTGAGGGCGGAGGCGTAGACAACCGGGAAGTCCAGCTGCTCATCGGTGGCTCCAAGGCTGTCGAACAGGTCGAATACCTGGTCCATCACCCAGTCGGGGCGCGCGCCAGGACGGTCAATTTTGTTGATGACGACAATAGGGTTCAGACCCTGCTCGAACGCTTTCTGGGTTACGAAGCGTGTCTGTGGCATTGGGCCGTCCACTGCGTCAACCAGCAGTAGTACCGAGTCCACCATAGAGAGTACACGCTCTACCTCACCACCAAAGTCGGCGTGTCCTGGGGTATCGACGATGTTGATGCGGTAGTCATTCCACCGGATGGCGGTGTTCTTGGCGAGGATAGTAATACCGCGTTCTTTTTCCTGGTCGTTGGAATCCATAACCCGCTCGGCGCCTTCATCGCGACGGTCGAGAGTGCCGGATTGGGACAGCAGCTTGTCCACCAGGGTGGTTTTGCCGTGGTCTACGTGGGCGATAATCGCAATATTGCGCAGATTCTCTATCACTGGGGGCCTCTGGGCGTTAAATCTTGGTAAATCGGGGCGGGGGCCTGCGGGGTTTCTACAGCAGCATTCCGGCCAAAGGCGGCGATTATAGGGGGGGCGCATGACAATTGGGAGTGATTTTGAGTAAAAAATCACCGCCCACTGTGGAAGTGTCGGCTTGAGGGGCTAAGAGGGGAGCGCGGATAGCGGGGCTGTCCGCGCTCGGGAATTATTTCTTGATGCTTTCCGGCCTGTGGGGGATCTGTGGGCGCAACACGCCCACGTTGCGGTATCCCTCATCCATCAGGTGGGAGGCGTGCAAGCGGCTCATGACACCACGGGCGCAGTAAAGCAGGTATTCGCGCTCCTGGTCCAGTTGAGCGAAGCCGTTATTCAGACGGTAGAAGGGGATAGTTTGTACTTCACAGCCCTCCAGTTCCAGCGGGTCCATTTCCTCTTCATCCGGGTGGCGAATATCGATTACCATCGCATTACCGGGCTCTTCGCGAATCTCAACTTCAGGTGCCTGTCCGTCTACTTCTTCAATCACTTCATCGATATTTTGAATAGAGCGATTGCTGATAGCACGATCAAGGACGGTAAAATCAAAGCGGTTCTCTTCGGATTCCACTTTCTCGATTTTTGCGCGTGTGGTGGGTTTTACTGAAATCACACCGCAGTATTCGGGCATATTCGCGGCAAATTCCTCTGTGCCGATCTCCCGAGAGGTGCGGATAATGTCGGTTTTATCGGAGGTGATCAGTGGGCGCAGCACCAGGGTATCGGTGACGCTATCGATTACTGCCAGGTTTTTCAGGGTCTGGCTGGATACCTGGGCAATAGCTTCACCAGTCACCACCGCGTCCACCTCCAGTTCCTTGGCGATTACACTGGCAGCGCGCAGCATCATGCGTTTAAGGATTACACCCATATGGGAATCGTCGACGCGTTCGAGGATTTCCGCTACCACCTCGTCGAATGGCACAGTGACAAAGCGCACCCGGTGGGATGCGCCATATTTATTCCACAGGTAATAGGCTACTTCCTTAACGCCCAGCTCGTGCTGGCGTCCGCCGAGGTTGAAGAACAGGAAGTGGGTGCGGATACCACGCTTCATGGTCAGGTAGCTGGCCACGGTGGAATCGAAGCCACCGGATACCAATGAAAGGACTGGGTCCTGGGTTCCCAGGGGGAAGCCGCCGAGACCGGGGTGCTGTTCCTCAATCACATTGAGCTTGTCGTGGCGAATTTCCAATTTCACCGTGATATCGGGGTTCTTCAGCTTCACTCCAGCCGCTTCGGTATTTTTGTTGAGGCCACCGCCCACATACTGCTCAACATCCAGGGACTGGAAATCGTGCTTGCCGGTGCGTTTTACCCGCACACAAAAAGTCTTACCCTTCAGGGCCGGGCCCCATACAGAGAAAGTCTTTTCATACATATCGTGCAGATCGCCCAGTGGAAACTGGCGTACACGGGAGAAGTTAGCGATACCGGGGGTGTGGGAAAGAACTTCCTCAATTCGGTCGCCCAGGTGTGCTACAGCGTCCGGGGCGATCACATCGATCTTTTCCCAGTCCTTGCGCACCTGGATACGGTCGTCCAGCTGACGCAGCAGGCGCTGTAGGTTGTCCTTGAGCTGGCGCGACATACGTTTGCGCACAGGGTTGCTCTTAATGGTGATCTCGGGGAAAAACTTGACGACAAAGTGCATGGGAATCCGTCGGGTACCGCATGTTGATAGAAGGTGCGGCATTATAAACTAGCCGGAGGCAACTTGGTTGTGCACCGTTACCGGGCGATACTGGGGTAAAGTTGCGTCATTATGGTGCGCTTTTCTGTGGCCGCTCGGCCACAATGCATTTATCCTGCCCCAGTCGGCCCAAAGCTGTCGACCGCACCGGCGCCAACCGCCGCAGCGATGCAGTTGCCCTAATTTGGCACACTCCTTGCTTTATTTCACGCCAGGTAAAGAGTGAATGCCGGCAGCAAAGGCATAGCGACCAATTACTTTTCAAGACCTGGAGGACAGCAATGTCAGCGAAAACGCTCGGTTTGATTAATGAGAGTGAAGCAAAATGGGTGGACCTGCGCTTCACCGATACCAAGGGTAAAGAGCAACACGTTTCCATCCCCGTATCGGAAATTGACGGAGAGTTCTTCGAAGAAGGCAAGATGTTTGATGGTTCCTCCATCGCCGGCTGGAAGGGCATTAATGAATCCGACATGATCCTGATGCCGGATGACGAGACGGCTTTCCTCGATCCCTTCACCGATGAGAGCACCGTTATTATTCGCTGTAATATCGTAGACCCGGTCACCGGTCAGGGCTACGAGCGCGATCCGCGCTCCATCGCAATGCGCGCCGAGGAATACCTGAAGTCCACAGGTCTGGGTGACACCGCGCTATTTGGCCCAGAGCCCGAGTTCTTCGTATTTGACGATATCACTTGGGGTGCCGAAATGGGCGGCGCCTTTTACAAAATCAATTCCGAAGAAGCGGCTTGGTCCTCCGGTCATAACTTCAGTGAGGGCAATATCGGCCACCGCCCTGGTGTGAAGGGCGGCTATTTCCCCGTTCCTCCGGTTGATTCCCTTCACGATGTGCGTGCCGCAATGTGTTCCGCTATGGAGCAAATGGGGCTACAGGTGGAAGTACATCACCACGAGGTAGGCACTGCCGGTCAGTGTGAGATTGGTGTTGCAGCCAACACTCTGACCAAGAAAGCGGATGAGGTTCAGATTCTTAAGTATGCCGTACATAATGTAGCGCACGCCTACGGCAAGACCGCAACCTTTATGCCCAAGCCCCTTGTTGGCGATAATGGCTCCGGTATGCATGTGCACCAGTCCTTCACCAAGGATGGCGTAAACCAGTTTGCCGGCGATGCTTACGCGGGTCTGTCTGAGGCTGCTCTCTACTACATCGGTGGTATTGTGAAGCACGCACGCGCCCTGAACGCGATTTGTAACGCGTCTACTAACTCCTATAAGCGTCTGGTACCGGGCTTTGAGGCGCCGGTTATCCTGGCCTACTCTGCGCGCAACCGCTCCGCTTCCATCCGTATTCCTTACGTAACATCGCCTAAAGGCAAGCGTATCGAGACGCGCTTCCCGGATCCGACTGCCAACCCTTACCTGGCGTTTGCTGCCTTGCTGATGGCAGGTCTAGATGGTATCAAGAACAAGATTCATCCCGGAGATGCCGCCGATAAGGATCTGTACGATCTGCCCCCGGAAGAGCTGGCCGAGTACCCCACCGTAGCTGCCAGTTTGGAAGGAGCGTTGGACGCCCTGGATAAGGATCGTGACTTCCTGACCGAGGGTGGTGTTTTCACCAATGATGCAATCGACGCTTACATTGAATTGAAGCGCGAAGAAGTAGAGCGCCTGAACATGACTACTCACCCGGTTGAGTTTGACATGTACTACTCCGTGTAATAGCGAACGGCATCACACTGGTGCCGCCGAGTTGTTCGCGAAAAGCCCGCGCCGTCCTGGTGCGGGCTTTTTTATTGCGGGTAAACTGTCTATTGGGGAGGTTGATTCTACCGACTGCGAATCTGGTACTTTGAGAAGCAGTTGCCCCATTCAATTGAGGCCCCGACTGGGGCAAGAGAAAAGGAGCGTCCGCGTCGCGGTCGATCACGTTATGGGATTTTTGAGATCGTTTCAGGCACTTTTCCTTGTCGCCCCCCTGATGGCTTTTGCCGGTACCGATGGTGGCAGCAGCTCCGGTGCTATCTACAAGACTGTCGGCCCCGACGGGCGCGTGACTTTCAGTGATACTCCACCAGCCAGTGGAGAGGCGCAAAAGGTAGAGCTGGCCCCAATCAATGTCCAGCCTATCACCCTGCCTCGCCCTCTGCCTTCACGCAAGCTATCCCCTAAAGATGATGTAGAGGATGACGGCGGCAAAGAGAGCTATGCAGGGCCGATGTCAATCCAGATTGTGAGCCCCCTGGATGGCGCAACTATCCCCCCGGGACAGCGTTTTATTCCGCTACAAGTGGATGTGCAACCGTCATATCCAAAGGGTGCCAGCTTTTATGCGGTGGTGGATGGTCAACCCTGGCGCGGCAATTCAACCGGCTCCAGCTTGGATATCTCAGCGCTGGAGCGCGGTAGTCACAGTGTGCAGGCGGTACTTATCGATGCCAGTGGGCGCATTCTGGCTCAATCAAAAGTCATTACTGTTTATGTGCAGCGCCCCAGCGTTGCCCAATCGGATAGCTCTATCCTTCGGGCACCTCAGTCAACCAAAGTGTCACTTGGGCCCAGTTTGGCCCAGTCTCGGCCCTGATTGGTTTGTATTACCGCTATCGTCAAGGGCGTCAGCGGGTCTCCGCTAACAATTCACAGCCCGCCTTTCCCTCCCCAGGCTGATTAAATTTTGACCTTCGCACCATTGTGGTGCATTCTCCTGGCTGAGCTGTGCAGCTCCAATGCTCTTGGGGGTGATTAGGCAAATCCTATCGATTGCGCACTGTAAATGCCCATCAGAAGCAACCAATGTGGGCCTGAATAGCCCTGTGCGCCATTTTGGTTTGCTTTTTGCACTGGCTAGATACAAGGGCTTATCGCGCCGGGTGCTAACCCTACCCCGGCCGCCGCAGAGAACCGGAAACCACTGAATGCTCAATGATCGCCAGCTGCGCCAGCTGTTAGACAGTCTCACTTCAGCCGTTATGGTGCTGGATGACACGTTATCACTCTGTTACTTGAACAATGCGGCCGAGGATTTGCTGGCGGCATCCAGTGCAAGGGTCAGCGGATTGCCGCTGGAAGAGGTCGTGCGAGAATCTGCAGCTGCGCAAAAAGCCATGCGTGATGCGCTGGTCAGTTGTGAAAAATATACGGTGCGCCGCGCTCGTTGGCGTCTGCACAACCTGGATACGCGCACTGTGGATTACTCGGTGAGTCCTGTGCCAGAGCTAGGTGTTTTGCTGCTTGAGGTGCAACCTATGGACCGCCTGCTGCGCATTGCACGTGAAGATGCATTGCTCAGTACCCAGGAAACTGCGCGTAACCTGGTGCGGGGCATGGCACATGAAGTGAAGAACCCCCTCGGCGGTATCCGCGGTGCGGCACAACTGCTTCAGAGAGAGTTACCAGATGCCTCTCTGGAAGAGTACACACAGATCATCATTGAGGAGGTGGACCGCCTGCGCAATTTGGTGGACCGCTTGTTGGGACCGCGTCAGCCGGTGAAACTGGCGGAGACCAATGTCCATGAAATCCTGGAGCGAGTGGCACAGCTTCTAGAGGTGGAATGTGATGGTGAACTGAGTATCCGCAGGGATTACGACCCCTCTATCCCGGATGTACCAGCGGATCGCGAACAGTTGATCCAGGCACTGCTGAACATCGCCCGCAATGCAATGCAAGCGATAAATGAGAGTATCGGTCTCGCCAGTGGGGAGATGGTATTGCGCACACGGGTCCAGCGCCAATTCACAATTGGTCGTCGCAATTGTCCACTGGTATGCCGTATCGAAATTGAAGATAACGGTCCCGGTATTCCCGAGGAGATCCGTGAGCGGATCTTCTTCCCGATGATATCAGGGCGCGCGGAGGGCTCCGGCTTAGGGCTATCCATATCACAGAACATTATCAGTCAGCATCGCGGCCTAATTAAGTGTGACAGCCGTCCCGGTCGCACGGTATTCCAGATCTATTTGCCGTTGACTATCGAATTAGCCAATACAGGAACCTAGAGAATGAGTAATCGCGTTTGGATAATTGACGACGACAGATCTATCCGCTGGGTGCTGGAGCGGGCGCTTTCTCGGGAGGGGATAGAAACCCAATGCTACGAGAGTGGCGACCGTGCCCTGGATGATTTTTACAGCGATTCACCGGACGTGGTGATTAGCGATATTCGTATGCCGGGCTCCGATGGGTTCAAGTTGCTTCAGCGCTTCCAGGCGGAACGTCCAAACATGCCGATAATTATTATGACTGCCCACTCGGATCTGGATAGTGCTGTCGCCGCCTATCAGGGCGGTGCCTTTGAATATCTGCCTAAGCCTTTTGATATTGATGAGGCTGTGGCGGTTACACGCCGCGCCCTGGTGCACGCCAGTGAGCAGGCGCAGGAAGAGCGCATTGAACAGGATAATGGCACCGAGAATAAAGAAATCATTGGTGAAGCGCCGGCGATGCAGGAAGTTTTCCGTGCGATCGGCAGGCTCTCTCACTCAAATATCACTGTATTAATCAATGGTGAGTCTGGCACTGGTAAGGAACTGGTGGCTCAGGCGTTGCACAATCACAGTCCACGAAGGGAAAAACCCTTTATCGCCCTGAATATGGCCGCGATTCCGAAAGACTTGATGGAGTCTGAATTGTTTGGGCATGAGAAAGGCGCTTTTACCGGGGCCAGCTCCCAGCGTGCCGGGCGTTTTGAGCAGGCCAATGGCGGTACCCTTTTCCTGGATGAAATTGGTGATATGCCGGCAGAAACCCAGACGCGGCTTCTGCGAGTATTGGCGGATGGGGAGTTTTATCGGGTTGGCGGACACACTCCGGTAAAAGTGGATGTGCGGATTATTGCCGCCACCCATCAAAACCTTGAGGAGCTGGTACTGCAGCATAAATTCCGCGAAGACCTATTTCATCGCTTGAATGTAATCCGCATTCATATTCCAAGGTTGGCCGATCGCCGTGAAGATATCCCAAGGCTGGTGCGTCACTTCTTCAATGCTGCCGCAAAAGACCTCGGGGTGGAACCAAAAATCCTGACTAAGGAAACAGAGGGTTACCTGTCAGGTTTGGATTGGCCTGGAAATGTACGGCAGCTCGAAAATACTTGTCGCTGGATTACCGTTATGGCCTCTGGCCGTGAAGTACATATCGAAGACTTGCCCCAGGAACTGCACCAACAAGGGCAGGAGAGCGAAACCCCACTGGACTGGCAAAAAGCCCTACGTATTTGGGCTGATCAGGCCCTGTCATCCGGGCGGCGCGAAATACTCAGTGAGGCAGTTCCCGCATTTGAGCGTGCCCTGATCGAGATTGCTTTAAAGCATACGGCCGGGCGCAAGCGTGATGCCGCAGATTTACTTGGTTGGGGACGAAATACCCTGACAAGAAAATTAAAAGAGCTGGAGATAAGCGGCAATTAAGAACTATTTTTGTGCCTCCGGCTATTTCTGACAAAGATGAAATAAGAATTTTCATGTTAATACTCAATGAATGATAAAGGCAAAACCTCCTTTGGCTTTTACACTTGCATTTATTAATGCAGTTCAAATATGAATGTAGTGGCTGGAGATGGAGTTCTATGAACGCTGAAGAGCTTAGAGTTGTTGATAATGTGCCGTTTCTTTTTTGGGTGAAAGATCAAGATGAAAAATATATTTGGGGTAATCGCAAAATTTGCGAGTTGGCCGGTGAGGATGTAGTGGGAAAAACCGACGCTCAACTAACTTGGGCGGAAAATGCTCAAGCTCTGCGAGAGGCGGATAAGCGCGTCTTTGCTTCCGGTGAGCCGGATTATTTACTAGAGCACGTAATTAAATCCAGTCGAGGTGAGGCTACGTTAAGTGTTTGCAAGTGGCTTGGGGATTTTGAGGGGGAGAAGTGCTGCTTTGGCATTTCTTTCGTAATAGAATGATGTCATAAATTAAGTTGAGTCGGATAAATCTGGCCCTGAGTGCTTCGGGCCAGATTTATTAATATTTTTAGGGCTCACTCTTTTCTATGCCTAGTTTGGCCAGGTTTCTGGCAATATCCTCTGCACTGGTGGCAGGGTTAACGTCTTTATCAATTTTCAGGACTTTCCCATCCTTACCGATATAGACAGTAATACGCCGGGCAATATTGATCATTGGAACTAGCACACCGTAAGCCTTGGCGACTTCACCTGAAGGATCGCTCAGGAGAGGGAAGTCGGCTTCATTGTGCTTAGCGAAGCGTGTGTTTTCATCAATATCATCGGTGCTTGCCATAAAGTAGGCAGCATTGAACTTGCGAATCTTGTGTCCATTTTTTGCCAGTGATTTGCACTCTATCGTGCAGCCCTTGGTAAAGGCACGTGGATACCAGGCGATTACTACTGCATTTCTATTTTTGTGTTCAGCGAGTCTGTGTGTATTGCCGTCTGATCCTTGAAGAGAGAAGTCCGGTGCTCTGTCACCAACCTCAAGGGCCATCAATGGCAGGCTGATCAGCGTAGTTAAAACCAGGGTAATCCAGTATTTCATAGTATGTTTGCTCTCGGATATGTTGCGCCTATGCTACCGCTGCCATATGGTACAAACTAGTAGGTTCATTATAAATACGCCACTTCTTTAGCCCTGCAGAGAGCTTGGAAAAACTGGCCAGTGATACCCCGCTGGGCCAGACTTTCCTCAGTCTGTGGGGACTCTTATGCACTCGGGTAATATTTTCTATTTGCTGCCATTGCCCCTGATATATCTGATTACAGTGGCACTGGTTCTCTGCGCTTTGGCGTTAGGGGTATTCTGGGGGCATAGGCGCCAGAGAAGAGAGAGTGTTGCTGGTGAGCCGTCGATTGGCAGTGCTGTTGCGGCAACGCTTGGTTTGGTGGCATTTGTTTTAGCGTTTACCTTCAATATGACCGCGGACCGCTTTAATGAGCGCAAGGCTCTGTTGTTGCAGGAGGTTAATACTATCCTGGCGGCCTACCTGAATGCGGACTTTCTTGAGAAAACGAAACGTGAGCGCGCCCGTGGATTGCTTGCGGAATATGTGGATCTGCGTGATTTTGATCCCTCTACACCGGTAAGCTCTGCTGATATCAAACGCAGTGAGGAAATTCAGCGGCAGCTGTGGCAACTGGTACAGAGCCATATTGCCCAGGGTTACAATGCGGATTACCTGCGCCAATTTTCCGATCCGGTAAACACCCTGATGGACTTGCATCGCGCAAGGGTGGTGGTGGGCCTGCAGTATCGTATTCCCGCCCCCCTGTGGCTGGCGCTGTACTTTATGACAATACTGGCCATGCTGGCGATTGGTTACCAGCTGGGGATCAGCCGCGGTGGTTCGGTGCAGGTTGTACTGGCACTGGCTCTCACCTTTGCCACGGTGATTTTGCTGATCGCCGATTTAGACAGGGCCAACCAGGGGGTGTTACTGGTTGACCAGGCGCCGATGAGTGATCTCAACCAGCGCCTGAAAGCGCTACGTCAAAGGGAGTCTCAGGCTCCCACAGAGCGTTAAAGAGTCCAGGTGAGTTTTACTCGCTATCAGGTCTGGGTGGCATCAGCATATCTTCCGGGTGCACAAACTCCCGCATAAAAATTTCCCAAAAGGCGATGAACAGCGCGGCGAGCAGCGGGCCTATGGCAAAGCCGCTGACACCAAACATAAACAGGCCGCCCACAGTGGAAAACAGCACCAGATAGTCTGGCAGCTTGGTATCCCGCCCAACTAAAATCGGGCGCAGTATATTGTCTACCAGGCTGATCACAGTAAATCCGTAGGCGAGCAATATAGTGGCTTTAATGGGTTCCCCTACCCCGTATAGGTAAATGGATGCGGGGAACCAGATCAATGCTGCACCTACTGCTGGTAGCAGTGATAACAGTGTCATCAGGACCCCCCACAAAAGCGGTGCAGGTAGGTCTAGGACCCAGAAAATAATACCGCCCAGGGTGCCTTGGGTAATGGCGACCACCAGGTTGCCCTTGATGGTTGCACGGGTGACCTCGGCAAACTTGGCCAGAAGCAGGTGCTCGCGCTCATCGCCGAGGGGAAGCGCGTGTATTATCAGGTTAACTAGCCGCTCACCATCGCGGATTAAAAAGAAGGTGAGATAGAGCATCAGACCCAGCATGACAAAAAAGTTAACAGTGTTTTGGCCCACCTCGATAGCATTTCTGGCGACAAAGCTGCCCGCATTCATTACTCCGCCGAGTAGGCGCTGCTTGGCCTCCTCAATGTCCACTCCTATGCTCTCAAGCATATCGTTGACCCGTGGGAAGGCGCTGCGCACCTGTTCCAGAGATTTGGAAATATCAATCTCACCGTTTTGTACTTTGTGATAAAGCGTTACCGCCTCATTGATAAAAGAAGTGGCCACCACCAGTACCGGTATCACCAGCAGCACAATACACATGAACAGGGTCAGCAGTGCCATGGAATTGGGCGAGTTTGGAAAACGCTGCATCAGAACGCGGTATACCGGGTAAAAGATCAGGGCGATGGCACAAGCCCAGAAAATCGGTGTGAAAAAAGGTTTTACAAGTAGCAGGAAGGCTACTGAAACCAATAGAAGTGAAAGGATAAACGAGCGCCTTTCCAATTTTTCCTGCACGGGAACTTCCTCTGCTTCTGCAAAAGCCCTGTGGTATCGGGCGCCTTATTTGCGCTCTATCTAAGCAGAAGCAAGAGGGATTTACCAGCGCCTGTAACCGCAGGTGTCCACATGAAAGCGAATACCTTTATAGATGCCCAGGCCCATATTCCACTGTTGGCCGTTGTACTTATGGATATTCTTCAGTACCGGTACCAGTTGCTCGCGAGAGAACTTTTTCTGCGGAACTATATCCAGTCCACAAAAGTGCAGGTGCTTGCTGCCCCTGGAGCCGCCGGCCTTACTGTTATAGCTGGTGGTGCGCCAACCGGAGACTACGGTGACGGGGCCGATAATTGGAACGATTTCACGCTGCACTGCCCGCAGGGTGTATACCATGGTTCCCCAGTTTCCTACCGGGGGAATGGCAAATGGCGGTTCATCCAGATCCTGCCAATCGCTGCCTTGGCGCAACAATTCAAACGGGGGCACAACCTGGTCTACCTGATTAATGCGCAGGAAATCTTTCAGCTTGGAAAACAGGATATTGTTGTCTTCCTGTTTAAGAAAGCGGCTGAAGAGCCGCTCAGATGCCGCTGGATACCCCTGAATATCATAAATATCCGGGATTTCTGGTAATGGTAGTAAATCGATGGGGCTGATTAAACGCTCGCCGAGCTCCCGTGTTTTCTCTGAAGTAAAAAGTAATACGGTAATAATGGCTGCGATGAGAATGGCAGCAAGCAGCAGTAATCGGCGACGCGGGCTATTGGTTTCGGTAGCTTTGTTGTCTTGAATATCCATGGGCATCTCCGCCAATTACCAGATGCGATAGCCGCAGGTGTCGATATGGAAGCGCACTCCATCGCTGAGGCCGAGGCCGAAATTGCTCTCCGGGCCGAGGCGCGCGTGAAGGGCGCGCAATTCCTCCACTAGCTCCCGGTGACTGATATTCGATTTGGGGATCAGGTCCAGGGCACAAAAGTCTCGATGATGGGCCTTGTCACTGTGTTCCAGCTTGCGGTTATAAGCGTCACTGCGAAATCCTGCGACCACATCTACAGAGCCAATTAGAGGAATGATCTGATCCCGCAGTAGTGTCAAAGTTTTGACTATGTTGTGCCACTCGCTTTGGGGTGGAATAGCAAAAGGAGGTTCTCTCAATTCTATCCATCCGCCGCCCTGGCGTAGCAAGCTACTTACCGGGACAACATTTGCTATACCCCGGCTCGCCAGGTAGCGACTGAGAGCCTGTACCCGTTCCCGGTTGTCGCCGTAGCGCAGGAATCCATCAAAATTATCTGCGCTGGCAACACGATGGCCCCTTATCTCCACATAGGGCTTATCCAGGGACTTTTGGTAGAGAAAAAGCCACAGTATCAGCAATATTGAAGCCAGCAGCAGTGTCAGGAATACAACCACCACCCGGTTAACCCTGCGACCGGACGGCCGGTATGGGTACAGTATGTTGAAACGTATCAAAAATTTGTCAGCGGACATGAGCTGAGACTTCTGCTCCTGGAGCTGTACTGCGAAGCGGGGCTTCGATCCGCAGGCGCCCAAATCGTCGGCGTTTGTTTAAACACTATAGCTGCAAAATTCGGCGGGGCAGTTGCGTAGGGTGGGCTGAACTGTGCATAAAAAAGCCCCGAGGCCTTGCGGCCTTGGGGCTTTTTAGACTCCTCAGCGATTTGATATCGTTGTGGAGTGTTCTGGGAAGTGGAACTTAGGCCTTGGGACCGGCGTTCTTCACTTCATCGTTCACATTGAATTTCTCAATGTTTTCGGCAAAAAGTTTGGCCAGCTTGCCGGCCTGGTCGTCGTAGGCTGCCTTGTCATCCCAGGCTTCGCGTGGGTTCAGGTAGGCTTTGTCTACACCCGGTACTTCCAAAGGAATGTCCAGGTTCAGGGTTTCCAGGTGCTCGGTGGCGGTGCCTTGTAGCGCGCCGTTCTGGATAGCGGCAACTACTGCGCGGGTTACTGGGATCGGGAAACGTTTGCCATTATTGCCTGAACCACCAGTCCAGCCAGTATTGACCAGGTAAACCTTGGAGCCGAAGTCCTCGATGCGCTTCATCAGCAGGTCGGCGTACTCGCGAGGAGCGCGCGGCATAAAAGGTGCGCCGAAGCAGGTGGAGAAGGTCGGGTGAATACCGGCTTCTGCACCTAGCTCGGTAGAGCCCACGCGCGCGGTGTAACCAGATAGGAAGTGGTATGCCGCAGCCTCTTTGGAGAGGATGGATACCGGGGGCAATACACCGGATACGTCACAGGTGAGGAAGATTACATTTTTCGGCTCTCCGGCGCGGTTCTCCAGCTGGCGCATTTCCACGTGTTCCAGTGGGTAGGAGCAGCGGCCATTTTCGGTGAGGCTGGTGTCGCAGTAGTCAGCAGTGCCGTGTTCGTTGGTTACCACGTTCTCAACGATGGCCCCGAAACGAATGGCATCCCAGATTACCGGCTCATTCTTCTGGCTCAGGTCGATGGTTTTCGCGTAGCAACCACCTTCCATATTGAATACTGCACCCTTGGTCCAGCCGTGCTCATCGTCGCCAATCAGGTAGCGTTCCGGGTCGGCGGATAGGGTGGTCTTACCGGTGCCGGACAGGCCAAAGAACAGGCAGGTGTCGCCGTCTTCACCAACGTTGGCAGCGCAGTGCATGGGCATTACGTCTTTTTCCGGCAGGAGGAAGTTCTGAACGGAGAACATTGCCTTCTTCATTTCACCGGCGTAGCGCATGCCAGCCAGCAGAACTTTGCGCTGGCCAAAGTTGATAATTACACAGCCCTCGGAGTTGGTGCCGTCGCGCTCGGGCTCACACACGAAGTTCGGTGCGTGCAGGATACGCCATTCTTCCTTGCCCTTGGGGTTGTACTTCTCAGCGCGGATAAACATGTTGCGGCCGAACAGGTTGTGCCACGCGGTCTGGGTGGTTACGACAACCGGCAGGTAGTGATCTTCGTCCTGGCCAACATGGAGCTGTTGCACGAAGCTGTCACCACCGGAGACAAATGCCTCTACACGGTCCCACAGGGCATCGAATTTATCCTGCGGAAAGGGGCGGTTCACATTGCCCCAGGCGATGCTGTCGGCGGTGGAGGGCTCTTCCACAACGAAGCGGTCCGCTGGGGAACGGCCGGTACGGGCGCCGGTTTCAGTGACCAGCGCGCCTGTGTCAGATAATTTGCCCTCGCCGCGCGTAAGAGCCTGCTCTACCAATTGTGCTGGTGATAGGTTCTTGAAAACCAGCGCGGTGTCGTCGATCTGTGCCATTCGTCGATTACCCGTGAATGTTGGATAGTAAAAATATTAGGGCTGCCCAAGTATTAGGCAGCCAGGCAAAATTTGGGGGGCGCATTATGGCAAAATTCAAAATAAGCGGATAGCAAAGACGGTCATTTTTTGCTCTTTGACAGCGCTGTCACCATAAATTTAGCAATCATTCATCAGTTTTATGTATGGGTTATTCTTGTAGAATTTGTTTTGTGAATAATGGTGGTGCTAATAACCCTATTTTGTAGATAGTAATTGGCGGGGGATGGAGCCCCCGCCCGGGCAGCCCACTCAGTGCAGAGTGTGGGGGGGGGCGTTTAGAAGGGATTCAATCTGGTCGCGATCGAAGCGGTATTGGGCATTGCAAAACTGACAATCTGAAACAATCTCGCCGTTCTGCTCATCCAATAGTTTGAAAACGTCCTCGGCACCCAGGGACATCAATGCCCTCGCGCTGCGCTCCCGTGAACAGCTGCACTTGAAGCGGATGCTGTCGGTACCCAGGGTGGCCGGCTCCAACTGATGAAACAGGCGGTGAATCAGTTCCTCGTGGGGAACTGTAAACAGCTCTTTATCAGTTACCGTATCGGCAAGGTGCAGAGCGGTTTCCCAGGCATCGCGGTTTTCCTCTGCACTAGCGGCATTATTGCCTGGCAACACCTGCAGCATAATGCCGCCAACACTGCTGCCATCGCATTCCAGCCAGAAGCGGGTATCCAGTTGTTCCGACTGGGTAAAGTAGTCTTCCAGGCACCCAGCCAGGTTCTCTTTTTCCATGGGCACTACGCCCTGGTAGCGTTCACCCCGTTTAGGTTCCAGAGTAATAGCGAGCGCGCCGCGGCTGCCGATCATTTGGCCCAGGGTTGCGTCATCGTCAATCTGTGCATCTTCGGCCACTCGGGCGATACCCCGCAAGTCGCTGTGGTGGGTACATTCAGCCATGATCAAAGGTAAATCCCCTTCTCCACGGGCTTGTATGCTGAGTACACCATCGAATTTAAGAGTGGTTGAAAGCAGGCAGGCTGCGGCCAGGAATTCACCCAGCAGACGCGCTACCGGTGCCGGTAGGGGGTTGTGCTCCAGCACTTCGCGATAGGATTCAGTTAGGGTCACCATCTGCCCGCGAATATCGTGTTTGGAGAAGATAAAGCGTTCCAGCTGATCGGACATAGATCGAATGCCTCGGTGTTTAAACCGCGGGATTTTAGAGGTGGATATCCCTAAATGGTAGCTGGCCTGGGCAATTATGGCGCCGGTACAGGGAATACCGGCTGAATGCGATAGCCTGAAAAGTGCTCAGCCACAACGACTGGCGATCTGGCGCTGGAGCTTTTTGGCCATTTCCTGGCGCTCGAGCCCCGTAACGTGTACTTCTTTACCATTTCTGTCAATAAAGGCAACTCGTCCGTTGAGGGTCGCCAGGCGCTGGCGCGCCTTGGCGCAAAGCTGCTCCATTTCCTGCTGGCGGGCTTGCTGTTCCTTCTGTTGGCGCTGTTCGTACTCCCGGTCAATACTGGCTGAACTGGGGTTGAACAGACTTTCCCGTTTCCGTGTGGCTTCGGCTGAGTTGATGGGCCCCAGTTTACCGGAGATATTCTCGGCCTTGCCCGCTGCGGGGGGACGGTCACTGAAGTGCACTCGCCCATCCTCATCTACCCAGCGGTAGAGTTCTGCAGAGCTCACAGCGGCAGCTATTAGCATGCCGCCGAGCCAGACAGTAAATAGAAAGGTTCCTCTTAGCGGCTTCACTGTATCTCCCTGGCCCAGGTAAGGGCCTTATTTTTCTTTATTGGCCAGCTGGCTGAACAGCCCTTGCGAGTGTCGCTGGGGGATATGATAGGTCTGTAGGATCAGCGGCTCTTGTTCCTGGGCCTCTGCGGCATCCAGTACCATGCGGTAGCCGGAGCGATCTCGCAGCTCCACGAAGTCGGATTTATTGGTTTCCATTAATTGGGCGAATTCGTCGAAGTCAGCGACGCTGTGACCATTCACCGAGTCAATAATCCAGTTCTTCCAGTCGTGGTAACCCAAATTGACATTAGCGGGCAGTACCTTAAGGGCTACCACCAGCTCGCGACGGTTTTCCTCGCTCCATTGGTTGCGCGCATAAAGGTAATCAATAGGGGCCTTGGAGTGCCAGTTGTTCCCCCAGCGCTTGATCAAATTCATATTAAGGGGCACGAATACCACACCACCAAAAATGTAGTAGCGCGGCTGTTGGTCGAATTGCTCACTGAGTACCAGTGCACGGGAAGGGGGGGCAGCCGCCAGAGTCACTTGAGCGGTTTGCTCCTCGCCGTTTCGGGAAAAGCGCACAGGCAGCGCGTCTCCCACGTGGTGACGGTCTACGGCATAGTGGTAGTTGGTGCGCTGATTTTCACGCCACTCTACTGTGCGATCGGCGGCCACCTTGAAGCCATCCACTTCCAGCAGCACATCGCCAGGTTTCAACACTTCCGCCACCGGGGCATCACTGAATACCTTTACTACCATGGCGCCATCCTGATCTTCACTGAGACCGGCGGCTTTTTTCATGGAGGGGCTCTCGAGGCTTTGGGTAACTACTCCCAGCTCTGGAAAGCCCTGATGAACGCCATCTTTCGCATCTTCGAGCACATGGGCAATCACGCTTGGGGGTACGAAGTAGCCCAGGTTTTCGGCGCTTTGGTTGGTCTGCATGGCCACACCGACAATACGGCCATTGGAAATGACTGGACCGCCGCTATTGCCGGGGTTGATGGCGGCATCGATCTGGCCGGCCATCAGGTAACTTTCTGCGTGGGCGTAATACTGGTGCTCTACCCTGGATAGCACACCGCGGGTAATCGATAGGGATTTACCACCGATGGGATAACCATAGGCAGTCACTTCCTCCTGCAGATCTGGCAGCTTGCCCAGTGTTAGGGGGCGGGTATCGGTAAAGAAGCTTTCATCGTCCACTGTCAGCAGTGCAAGATCGGCGTCGTGGGAGACAAACTTTACTCGTGCGCGGAATTTCTTCGCATCCCCATGGCGCTGCACCTGGATAAAACTGCCATTGGCCACGACATGGGCGTTAGTGAGGATCTGTTGATCGCGGATAACTGCACCGGAACCGGATAGCTGCTTGGGGTTTAACAGGGCCCAGGGATTAAAGTAATCCGGGGCAGCGGCAGTGGTGTAAATCTTGATGATTGAGCGTTTTAGTTGTTCGTGTTCGCGGCTGTCTGCGGCAGCGGTCTGCATACCGAGCAGAAGCAGCAGGGAGATGGCGATCAGTCGTTTCATCATGGCTGTTTTCTATCGGGTTAAGTTGGGCCAGTGTAGCAGCTATAAAAAATGATGGCGGAATTTTCACCACATTGATTATTTGGGCCTACTTCTGCTCACGCAGGAAACGGTGAATCTGGCGGCGCTGCTTCTTATTGGGGCGTTCACGCTGGATACCCGCATTGGCTGCCTGGCGCTCGCTGCGCTCGCGTTCACGTCGGTCGATACTTTCATCGGTCTCGCGGTAAAGGGTGCGGGCGATGTCGGTGCTGCGACGCTGGTCGGATAGTGCGATAACTTCGACCTCAAGCTGGTCCCAGCCCTGGCGAATACTCAGGACGGCTCCAACGGAGACTTCCTTACTGGCTTTGACTCGCTGGCCATCGGCGTGCACCTTGCCCCCATCGATAGCTTGCTTGGCGATACTGCGGGTCTTGAAGAAACGTGCGGCCCAGAGCCACTTGTCGATACGTACTTTTTCCATTTAATCCGAAATTTTACTGAGTGCGTTGCCTGGGTGTTGCTTTATCCCTGGCCGGTATGAGTGGCGCCTGTCTCCAGGGCCATTATTTCATCGAAGTGATGGATGGCCGGGAAGTCGGTTACTTCCCGCCTGGGCCCCCGGCTATCCGGCTGGCGAATGCATAGCAGGTTGGCGATGCCATAATCCTGTGCCGCAGCCAACACACTTTGGTTGTCATCCACGAAGAGAGTGCGCTCGGGATCAAATCCCACCTCTTTGCGCAGGGCGTGCCAAAAGTGCTCGCTTTCCTTGGCATGTCCATAGTCATGGGAGGAAATAATATCGTCAAACCAGCGGCCGATTCCGGTGATCTCCAGCTTATGGTCGAGCCCCAGGCGGTGCGCATTGGTGACGAGGAAGGTGGGTTTTTGAAGCTGTTGCAGGCCCTGTAGGAAGGCCTCTGTGTGAGGGCGCAGGGCAATACGTCCTTCAATCTCACGCAGTATGGCCAGGATATCCAGCTGCAACGCTTCAGCCCAGAAGTCCAGGCAGTACCACTCGAGAGTGCCGCGGCGTGCATCGATCTCCTTCTCAAGCTTTAGCTGTGCCTGCTTTGGGTCCAGACCGTGTACCTGCGCATAGCGCTTTGGCAGATGGTCGAGCCAAAAGTGGTTATCGTAGTGCAAATCCAGCAGGGTGCCGTCCATATCCAGTAATACGGTATTGATACTTCGCCAGTCGAGCATGCGGCCTGTCTACCTCCTTATGGTGAGGGCGGGAAGCCAAAGTGTAGCTGGCTTGCGTCTCCTCCCAATGACAGGGCCTATTATGCCTGCGCCCGACGGACTCCGTACAGGATGGCAAGTTGCGCACTGTAATAGGTAAGCATGATTGCCGTATCGGCAAAGGGTAGCGGCGTGATGAACTTATTCAGGGCGATCAGTGTATCGGACAACAGAAAAACAAGTGCCCCAGTGAACAGCAGGCCAGAGTGCCCACGGTGAGCTGCGGCTGCGAGAGCCATAGCGACGATTGCAAGCAAATAAACCAATACCGCCGGCGCCAGCTCTCCCGTAGCTGGAAGAATCAGTTGTGCCAACAATACCGCTGCAAGGATTACTGGCACAATACGCAGCAGGCTGCGCCTGTTACGGAAGTTCGCAAAGCGCAGGAAGTTTGCGGCATAGACCAGTTGCGCTAATAAGAAAGCCCCAAGGCCAAAGACAAACTGATTATGAAAATCCATTTCCAGCAGCACATCGCCCAGGGCGGAAAAGGACAGGGCCACGAGGGTTAGACGGCGGGTGAGCCCACCCAGATGGCGCAGTGCCATGAGACCGAGTATCGCAATAGGCAGGGCTTTCAGCGAAGCCATCCACAGGCCCTGAACCCCTAAGCCTTCTAGCAGCATAAAGAGGGCTGCGCAAAGTATGAATGTGGCCGGAGACAGATACTCTGACTGTGAAGTGGTAGTGGCATTGATGGTCATAGCGGTACTCTTTGAGATCTGTTTATTGTTATCCGATGTAATCCCCGGAGGGAATCTAACAGCTTTCTCAGCAGTCTTGGATTTTTACCTGTGAAATCTCAGGATGCGCAGCATCTGGGTTAATATTCGCGAACTGACATTTATTGTCCCGGCAGGTTGGTTTGTATGCCGTGGACGTCATTAACGGAGAGCTTCATCGATGAAGGCAGCCAATATTCTGGAAACCATCGGCAATACCCCACATGTAAGAATTAACCATATGTTCCGCCCCGATATTGAGGTGTGGATGAAAGTGGAGCGCTTTAATCCGGGGAGCAGTATTAAGGATCGTATTGCCCTGGCGATGATTGAGGATGCAGAACGCCGCGGTATTTTGCAGCCTGGCGGCGTTATTATCGAACCCACTTCAGGCAATACCGGTATAGGTCTCGCGATGGTGGCAGCAGTAAAAGGGTATCGTCTGATCCTTACCATGCCTGAGTCCATGTCTTTGGAGCGCCGCCAGGTAATGAAAGCGATGGGGGCTGAGCTGGTCCTGACGCCCAAGGAGCAGGGTATGGGAGGCGCTATTGCCAAAGCTGAGGAGCTTTTATCCCAGCATCAACACAGTTGGATGCCACAGCAATTCCGCAACCGCGCAAATGCTCAGGTGCACAGGAGTACCACTGCGAAAGAAATCCTGGAAGACTTTCCCGAAGGTTTGGATTACCTGATTACCGGTGTTGGTACTGGTGGTCATATTACCGGTTGTGGTGAAGTCCTGAAGGAGAGTTTCCCCAAATTGCAGGTTTTTGCGGTCGAACCGGACAAGTCACCGGTAATCAGCGGTGGGGAGAAAGGCTTACACCGCTTGCAGGGCATTGGCGCTGGTTTTATTCCGGAGGTGCTCAATACCGAAGTACTCGATGGCACTGTTCTCGTGAGTGAGGAAGACAGCTTTGAAATGGCGCGTCAATGTGCGGTGAAGGAAGGAATTTTCATTGGTATTTCTTCCGGCGCCAGCCTGGCCGCAGTGAAAAAGCGTGAGGGCGAGTTTGCTCCGGGTAGCCGGGTACTGGTGTTCAGTTACGATAGCGGGGAGCGCTACCTTTCAGTAAAAGATTTGTTTTCCGCCTGAAACCCTATTATGGCGGTCACTGAAAATAGGAAGTTTTTTTAATGAATAAGGCATTATTGGAGCAGGTGATTGAAAGCTGCAAACGCGCCGGTGAGGCGATTTTAGAGGTTTACCACAGCAATGCTGAACTGGAGATCGACACCAAGGCGGATGATTCACCGGTTACTGCAGCTGATCTCGCTGCGCACAAAATACTGGCCCCGGCATTGGCAGAGCTGATCGAGGGTGTGCCAGTACTATCTGAAGAACAGGAAATGCCTTCTTTTGCAGAGCGCAGCCAATGGCAACGTTACTGGATTGTCGACCCTCTGGATGGCACCAAAGAGTTTATTCGCCGTACTGGAGAATTCACGGTAAATGTGGCTTTAATTGAAAATGGTGAGCCAATTCTGGGGGTGGTGCACGTGCCGGTTTTGGAAATTACCTATGCCGGTTGCAAGGATTCGGGAGCCTTCAAACGCACCGAGTCGGGCGAATCAGAAATCCATGTACGGCCGCTGAAACCGCGCCTGGATGCTGGTGAGGCAGTTGAACTGGTTGCCAGTCGCAGCCATGGTGCTGGCGCCGTGGATCAGTTAGTGGAGCGTATAGAGGCCAAGCTGGGAACAGTGGCTTGCAAAAATATGGGCAGCTCCCTGAAATTGTGCCTAGTGGCAGAGGGCGCAGCGGACCTCTATCCGCGTCTGGCTCCAACTTGTGAGTGGGATACCGCAGCGGCGCAGGCTGTAGTTGAGGCCGCTGGTGGCACTGTGATTGACGAGCAATTTCAGCTTTTGCGCTACAACAGCAAGGACTCCCTGCTTAACCCGTTCTTTTATGTCATTGGAGATAAATCTTTTGACTGGCAGGAACTACTCGCGAGTGAATCCTCGGTGAACTAATCTTGCTTTGCCCCGCGTTTCTGTAGCGGGGCGCTTCCAGAATATTTATGCGTAAGTGCGCAATTTCAAAAAGGCCGTCATCATGTCCAACCAGGTGAAATCGGCGGTTAGCCAAATTAATGATATACGCTGTCTACGACGGCAACTGGAGCAGGAAATTGATTGGTTACAGCGTCGCTCAGAAACACTTGAGGATGGATTTTCTGAAACTCAGGATTTACTGAAACGAACCTACAATGGCATGGTTTTTTTCCGCCGAGCCTTACTGGGGCGTATGCCCCGTTGAATATTACGTTGATTTCAAACTGCTAAAATCCCCTTAGTGACATATTTGCACTTTCGACCGGGCAATATTTATCAATAGTTTCCCCTTTATAAACTCCCTTGGTAGTCATAAAAAAGTACTGGATAGATTTCTGGAAATCCTGTTTTATTTTTCCTGTAAGGGGTTTCATGGAGGCTTGATAGTGGAATTATTTCCTTATTCCTCTCAGTTTTTGTACGGAAAAACAGCCAGAAATTTTTCTGAAAAAATCGTTGATTTCTATTACCAAAAAAACTCCAGGCAATAGAAACCCGTCTACGCTTTGGAAAGTTAATGCATAAGAGTAATTTCCAATGCGCTATCCGGTTGTGCTTCACAATATTGAATACGCCGGCTTTGGTGCCATAGCGCCAGACCTTCCGCATTGTCATTGCTATGCCGAAACTCTTGATGGCGCTTTGCAGAAAATGGCGGAGACTATCTTTCAGCGCCTTGAGGAGCTGCGTCGAGCAGGAGAACCGGTGCCCAAGCCTCAGGAGATGGACAGTCTGAAGGAAAACCCGGCTTTTGCCGGTGGCATTTGGGCCATTATTGATGTCGAAAGTGCATAGATTTTTACTATGCGCTTGTATCGGGGATGCCTTACAAGGATGGTGGTAATGAGAGTGGTTCTGTGTTTTCTATCCATGCTGCTTGCCCCTTTAGTCAGTGCGGTAGAGTGGAACAACCCCTTCGATGGAATTGAATCTGGGGAGTACCGGGTTATTGGCACCTTGGGACTGGGCTCTGGAGAGCTGCAACTCAATAGTGACAGGGATTTCTTTGGATATGCCAGCGTTGGTATTACTCCGGCAGTGGGGGTATGGCAGGTAGAACTACGTGCCTCACGCTTCGATGATAACCATGTGGATATCAGCCAAATTGGGCTTAATTTTAAGATTGATTTCACCCTGAACTGCTATGTGCAATGCCTCTATTGGATGGCGGGCTGGAATTATGCAGATATTGATCTAAATGATGTGCGCAAATATGGTTACTGGTATCACCATGAAGACAAATGGCACTTTGGGGATCGGTATGATGAATGGTATTACGATGGTTATTATTATCATGTCATCGATGCCAGTGGCAGTGATACCTTCTGGAATCTAGGGGTTGGTTACCGTTTTATGTGGACCCAGGATTTTGATACTTCACTGGAGTACAACTATAACGATATTGGTTCTGTTTACAGAGTAAATTTAGGACACCTGCGCACGTTGACTTTGAACTTTTCCTATCGTTTTTAAAACAATAAATTTATTC
The DNA here is from genome assembly GCF_052468405.1 of Microbulbifer variabilis. NCBI lineage: Bacteria > Pseudomonadati > Pseudomonadota > Gammaproteobacteria > Cellvibrionales > Microbulbiferaceae > Microbulbifer > Microbulbifer variabilis. The sequence goes on along the minus strand of NZ_CP174343.1, from coordinate 3,966,439 downwards.
GTTTTTGCAATACCTTATCAATAACTTAATGCCGGCTGCTATTTTCCTCTTTTCCACCTGTATTAAGTCGTAATCATGTGACTGGCTTTGCAAACATCAGGTAGAGAGATGGGGCTCACAAGGAGCCCCGAATCTCAGATTCGATAAACTGCCTTTAGCCAAAAAGTACGACCAGGCTCATTTACCCTTGATATCTGTGGAAAGTTGGGAATTTCTGCACCGGCACGGCTGACATGCTCCGCGTAGGTTTCGTCCAGTAGGTTGTCGATACCGGTAGTGATCAGCAAACTGTTACCGGGCCGCCATCCTGCATTAATAGAGAGAACATCGGCAGAATCCGTTGTGCCAAAATCCTGGCCGATAATATTGCCTTTGCCGATATCCACGCGATCCTGACTGGATATGGCCCGCCACAATACGCCAGCAGACCATTGGGGCTGCTCATAATGCAGGCCCAGGCGGGTTTCCAGTGGTGGAAGTTGGGCCAGGGTGGTTTTGTCTGTGTCGTTGGCGCCGCGTACAGATGTAAGGGTTAACTCCGTGCGCCAGTTTTCACTCAGCTGGTAACTGGCATCCAGCTCCAGCCCCCAGGTGCGGGCTTGCACATTACGGACTACGGCAGTGGTACGGATATCTGTGCTTTCCCCCATGTCCATATCACTGCTCATAGAAGTCATGTCACCCATCCCCATGGGTACAGCTGCTTTCTGATAATCGTTTTGGACCAGTAGATAATCTCGAATGTCACTGGTGAAGGTAGATATACTGGCGGATAGCTTTTCGCTACGATAAATATATCCGATATCCAATTGGGTGGTTTTTTCCGAATTAATATCGAGCGCACTGTAGGAGTTTTCTCCTTCTCGGACGAATATTTCCCAGTAATCCGGGAAACGCTCACTGTATCCGAGTCCGGCATAAAGAGTGGTAGAACTGTTGGGGGCACTCGGCAGCGCCAATTCGTAGCGTATAAAACCGCTATGTAGCTGCTCGGAGCGACTCTCTCCAGCGGTCGGGTTATCTACTTTGGACATCATAGAGACCGAGATGGTCTCTCGTAGATCTTTCACTTCCCAATCATCCAGTCTGGCACCGGCGATCCAGCGCTGATCGGGAGCAAACTGCCAACTGGCTTCGGAAAAAATGCCCAGCTGGGAAAATTCCGCATCCGCATCCCAGTTGAGTTGGCGGTAATCGAGCCTCGCCTGGTTCATGCTCATACGACCACGGTGGCGGTTTTTCCACATGTCCAGCCCAGTAGCCAGTTCGATATTATCTACAGGGGTAAGTTGTAGGCTTACTTTGCCTCCCAGTGTTTCGCTGTCTAAATTCATCGCGATGGGGTTAGCAGTCATTCCCGAGGGTTCACGCAGACTGTAATTATCCATTATGTGGTCGATATAGTTGTAATACACCTGCACTTCGATGGCATTCAACAGATCGCCGATATTACTGTGGCGGTATTTGGCTTTATAATTTTCACGCGCAAATTTACTGCCATCCACGCCACGGTCGGCATAGGCCGCCTCGGCATCGCTAAAAGCGCTGTCAAATTCCAGGCGGGTATCGTCATCAGGAGTCCAGGCAAGGTTTACCATGCCGCTCCATCGCTCATAATTGGAATGCACTTTGTTACCATCGCCATCTTCATAATCGTCAGCAGAGGCTGAAGAGCTTGACCCACGTAGAGAGAACTGTGGAGTTTTATAGGCGATATCGAGTAGCCCATCCTTTCTCTCAGCATTGCCGGCGAGCAGACTCGCGTGCATATCCCATTCATTTTTTGTGGGGCGTTCCTGCAATTGCTTGAACAGCACTACCCCCGCGGAGTTACCGGGACCGTGTAAGACAGTTTGTGGTCCCTTTACTACTTCGATTTCATCGAGACTCTCGGGAAATATATAAGCAGTAGGGGGGTCCATACGGCCAGGGCAGCCTCCCATCATGGATTCACCATCCAATAGCATCCCCAGTCTTGAGCCACCCATGCCGCGAAGCAATGGATCGCCACTGGTTCCGCCTTTGCGCACTACAGTAAATCCGGGAATGGTTTTCAGATAATCGGCACCATCATTAGCAGGTAATGGCTGACGCGGTTTTTTCGGATCTGTCACCAGGTTTAAGGGCAGCTCAGTTTTTACCCCAGTAACAACCATCTGCTCCATTTCCTTATCCTTGCTCTCAGTTGTCTCACTGGCAAACAGACTGCTTGGGTAGGCACAACTGGCAAAAATCGCAAGTGCGAGCGGAGTGGGCAGGTGAAATCCATCGGATAATTTCTCTGCAGTTTTTTTCTTGAGAGGCTTGGTTTTAATCACTTTTTGCATTCTGATCTATCCATCATTTGCCTGCATCGTGAGCACAGGCATTGGCGCACCCATTTTTCAGGTGAGCGCGGGTTTCTCCCTGCTGGCAAATAGGGCCAGCTGGAGCTCCTTTTCCTCTGAGGCTATATGTGCGGACGCAGGTCAAAGCCACATACTGACAAGCAGTGGTTATGAATTACGGAGCCTCAGGAAATTACGACATAAACAGTCGAAAAATATTTAAATAATGGATGGCCGGGGAGGGGCGCGAATAAGGGGTAAAGTGTAGGCGACGGCAGAAACTAAGTTGAAGCCGGGGGTTGAAGTGCGAGGTGTTTGCCCTTCAGAAAATAAATCCAAGTCTGCTACTGGGACACTGGCAACAGTAGCAGCGGCGGAAAAATTACAGTGATTGTCGGCAAACGAATGCGCGGTCAACGCATCGTGATTATGGCCACTACTGTGTTCAGCCTGGTGATTGTGATGGTGCTCAAGGGTAGGTGGGGTAGCCAGCGCATTTAAAAGCAAGGCGCTGCGACTATCTCCATGGCACAGGCCATAGGGCGTACCAGCTGCAAAAGCAGCTGGCATAAATCCAGCCGGTACCAAGCCGCGAACGCTGAGAAATGCCAATAAAAGCAACAACGTCTGCCATCGGGACAGGCGCGGACAGCTTTGAAGGGTGCGTTTACGGCTCATAAATAGCGGATCTGTGATTTGCCGGGATCTATTTTAGTTTCCCGGTGCCAAGTGGCAACAGGTTTTCCTGCTGGAGAGGAAAATTCCATCACCGGATAAATAATGTTATCGCCGTTTTTATCCTTTGACTTGATATTTATCAGTTCATAAAAATGTTTTTGCTAAATTAGCGAAATATGGATTTCAATTTTGCACTGATTCCATGGAAAAACTGGTGCTTGTTTTTTGCTCTATCGCCGGTAAGGAAGTTGATTTGGATTGACTGCCGCTTGCCCTCATAGCTTGGGTAGCCGTGCCAGCAATTGTCTGTCACCTTGAAAGCCAGTAGAGAACCCGGGCCAGGGATCAGCTCATCGGTATAGTCCTCCATATCATCCCCATTGCGTAGAATACGCAGTCGCCCGGTGGGCGATGGCCATTCCTCGTTAAGGTAAATAAGCACAGTAATTAATTTACTCTTCGAATCTGTATGAATCCGTCCGTCCTTTGCTCGGGAATATCCTCGCAGGGTTGCCATCATGGGTTTATCAGAAAGATCCAGATCGAACTTTTCCCCAAGTATTTTTCGTATCTTGGCGCTGTCGAACTGTTGGATAAAATGGCGCAGGCGATCCGAGGCCTCCACATCTGCGATATTGAAGCTACCGCCCTTTTGTAATGATGGGAACTCTTTGATAAGAGCAGTAGCATCGTCAGAGGCCAGAGATCGCTCCAGGTAGAAATGAGGATAAGGGGAGGTTTTTACCTCTGCGCGGTCGAGTTGGTCGATAGTGAGCCGGGACATGTTTGTGTTACGCTCCCTGCGTTTGGGAATTGTTGTTTTTAGTACATCGCTATTATCCCTTAACTGGCGCTACTTGTCTCAGGCCGGAAAATTTCCCCAAAGGGTTACCGATTAGATTTTGCCGCTACGCTTAAGGCACCAGTAGGCTTCCACCAAGGCTTGGTGGAGAAGCTCCGGGCGTGAATCTACAACCAGTACATTGCAGGCCTGTAACTGTTGAAGCAGGCGAGCGCGTCGGTGCAAGAAATCCTGTGCAGCGGCCCCTTTTATAGCTCCGGAAAAGTCTTCGATAGGTTTTTGGGCAAGGCGGTCCACAGCGGTTTCCCTTAAACTTGCCACCATCACAAGGTGATTACGGGTGAGAAGCCGCACTGCGGCAAGTAGCTCCACACTGTCTTCATCGCGCAAGTTGGTGATCAGGATAATCAGTGAGCGACGCTTGTGTTTGGTCAGGAGCTGTTGGGCTGCGCCGCTGTAGTCGGCACTACCGGTTCCGGAGTGCAGATCGTAGACATTATTCAGCAGCAGATTGATCGCGTTTTCCCCTTTGACTGGTGGCAGCTGCCCCCCAGAGCTGTCTTGGCCTGCGGCGAAGGCGTGCAGACCAACAGCATCTCCCTGCTTAATTGCCACATAGGCGGACAATAATAAACCGTTCAATGCGTGGTCGAAATGACTCAGCCCCCCGTCTTTGGCGCGCATACGTCGACCGCAGTCGAGCATATAGATAATTTCCTGGTCGCGCTCGTCCTGATATTCGCGACTGATCAACTTGCGCAGGCGTGAGCTGGCCCGCCAATCCACCTGGCGTTGGCTGTCACCCTGGCGGTATTCACGCAATTGGCGAAAGTCCATGCCCTCTCCACGGCGCTGTTGCTGGTGCAAACCGAGCATACGCAGGGTCTGCTCTGTGGAAAGGGCCTGCAATGAGGAGATACCGAGAAAGTTGGGGTAAACCTTTACTGACTGCTCTCGACCAAGCCATAGTCGGGTTTGCCACAGGCCCCAAGGGGAATCAGCGAGGATCTCTATCCGACCGAAATTGGCACTACCACGGCGATGCGGTACCAGGGAGTATTCAACAGAGACCTCCTGTTCCGGCTGTAACTTTGCCCTCCGCGGTAGACCAGTAGTTGCCAGTTGTTGTGGCACGCTGTCACAGACGGAGAGTTGTAAAGTACGCGGGCCGTTGTTGCGCAATTTCAAGCGTGCGCTGTTGCGCACGCCAAGGGCCAGGTTATTTGGCAGCCGGCGTTCGCCCTCAAGCCCGGTGATTCTGCGGCCGGTAAGGAAGTCCAAAAGTGCAGCACCGATCAGCAGGGTCCCGCCTGTCCACCAAGCTGTCTCGATCAGTGCCGTTGCTGCGGGTATCCAGATGCGCGCAATACTGATCACCAGAGCGGCCAGGCACCAGTAACTGAGGAGTTTCACCAGGCGTTGGCTGGGTCCCGGATGACCATGCTGAATTGGGGCAGTTTGTGCCTCTGTGGCGGCAGCACTTTGGGTCACAGCCGAGGCGCCTCGACACTGTCGACAATCTGCGCCAGGGCGCTGTCAGCGGTTTCACCGTCGATCTCCATATCCGGGGATAAGCTGACACGGTGGCGCATTACCGGAATTGCCATCGCCTTGATATCGTCGGGCAGAACGAACTCGCGTCCCTGCAACAGGGCGCTGGCGCGGGCCGCTTGTAACAAGCCAATGCTCGCTCTTGGGCCCGCTGGGCTGCGCAGCTGGGTGGCCTCCCGTGTGGCACGAACCAACCGCACTGCATAGTCCAGTACTTGCTGGTCCAAGGCTATCTGGGGGACCAGTGTTTGTAGTTGCTGCAGCTGCTCGATGGTTATTTCACCGGTCGGCTTTTCCTGCAGGCGCTGTTCTATACGCCCACTACTGGCAGCAGCAGCCAGTCGCAGCTCCGCCTCCAGGCTGGGGTAATCGATCAGGACCTTGAGCAGAAAACGGTCGAGTTCCGCCTCTGGCAGAGGGTAGGTGCCCTCCTGCTCGATAGGGTTCTGTGTGGCGAGCACCATAAAGGGGCTGGGGACAGGCAGCGCTGTGCCGTCGATAGTGACCTGTTTCTCCTGCATCACCTCGAGCAGAGCCGCCTGGGTTTTGGCCGGCGCGCGGTTGATTTCGTCTGCCAGCAGCAGATTGGTGAAGACCGGGCCGCGGCGCACTTCGAAGCGACTCTCGCCCATGTTGTACATGGCGTGGCCGGTGACGTCCGCTGGCATCAGGTCTGGGGTGAACTGAATACGGCGGAAACTGCCGCCAAAACAGTTGGCCAGGGTACGTACCAATAGGGTTTTACCGAGGCCGGGCACGCCCTCCAACAGTACATGGCCGGAAGCCAGCAGGGCCACCAATACCTGGTCAACGACTTGTTCCTGGCCAATCAGCAGGCGATTGATATTGTTGCGCAGTAACTGCAGTTGGGCTGAGGCGGCCTGCCAGTCAGGCGTGTCGCGGTGGGTTTGCTGTTCTGGTTGAAGGGTAGTATCGCTCATAGGGCTGCCTCGATTCGCTGCAGATTGCGCATTTGTTCAGTAAAAATTTCTTCGCTGGTAGCCGGTGAGCCCCACAGGCTGGCGATGATTTTGTGTTCGCTTAGGTCCGTAGCGGCACTGAGTCTCACAGCCAGTTTGTGCCGGTCCGTGGAATCGGCATCAGTGGCCCTTAGGAGGCGTAAAAGTTCAGCGCGCCGACCGCGCAATAGCTGTTCGCAGCGATCATGGCGCCAGTAATAGTGGCCACAGGCAGAGATATGTTCCAGCAGGGACCGACGCGCGGTTTCCGGTGCCGGTTGCAGGGGGCCAAAGCGGCGCGCGCGCAATAACAGCCAACCGAGCAGGGCCAGGGCACCGGCGAGGAAAAACTCTGCGGCATACTTGCGCGCCAGGTAACTGAGAGAATCAAAGCGCGGGCGGGTCAGGAAGACAAATTCCCCATTACCTGCTAACAGTTGTAGGAAATAGGCGTGATCGAAGTGTCCTATACGGTGAGATTGCCAGATTTCGCTGTCAGTCAGCAGGGTAATAACTCCGCGGCCACGCTCGAATTGTATAAAGGGCACAGCCTCGTCGTCGCGCCACACCCTGGCCCAGAATACCGGTGCCCCCGCGACAGTATTGTCGTCCAGCCCTGGGTGATAGAGCAGGTGGCTGGCATTAAAATGCAATTGGATCTCGCCACTATTATCTGTGGGTAGATTGACCAGGTCTTCCGGCCCTACATCCGGATTGCGGGGTTTCTTTCCACTGGTCTCAGCTTTTTTCTCTTCTGGGAAATCGCCTTCGTCAATTCTGCGGTTGTATTCGCGCATGGCTTCGCCAGGGCTCTGTTCAGGGCTCAGCTCTGCGTCCTCTCCGAGCAGCTGTTGTAGAGGGTTGTCGAAGAAGTACTCCCCATGCCCCTCCATGATGGAGACATCCAATGCCTCCAGTAGCCAGTCGCGCTCCTCGCTGCGCTGCTCCTCAAAATCAAAACCCTCCGTGCGTGCCACTACAATGGCATGGCCGCCACTACTCACCCAATCCAGCAGCTCATCCACTCGTTGTGGGTTGTATACCTGGGATGAATCGGAGATAAATAGGGTGGCGTCCGGGGAGAGTTCATTCAATACGGAAATGTTTTCCGCCTGGCGAGGCTCCAATCCTAAAGCTGCCAGGTACTGCTCCGCTGCCAGGAACCAGTTGCGCCTCGCCTCCGGGGCCCAACCGCGGTCCCGCTCTTCGGTGTAGCGCTCAAAAAGCGTTAAAAACCCCCATACCATCAGCGCACAGAGTAGCAGTGGGATACCGATCAACAGACGTTTAACTGTCATTGCGGAATACCTCTTGCCATTCCTGGCACAATGCCCTCATTCGAGCATCGACCGGACTACGGTGGGCATAGGCCAGCTGCTGCCAATCGCTGGTGAGCTGTTGTACAAACTGGCTCAGTGGAGCCGTCACTGAAGGCAGGTCTTCCGCGGGCTCGCTCTGGCGCCGGTGTACCAGCTGGGCACATTCTGCTTCGGTGAGATGATCGCCAAAGTGAAACTGGAAATCCTCAATCAAGTGGGACAGGGTGGCTCGATACAGTAGACCGAGGCCAGCTCGCTGTTCCCCTGTCTGCCACAGGCGCAGCACTTCTGCGCACACATCGTCGGGCAGGCTCGACTGGCGTACATCGAGTCCGAACAGGGTTTCTGGCACGGCGGCTTTTGGCTTGGGTTTGCGCTGCCAGCGCAGATTCTTCAGGATGGTGTCGTGATGGCGCCAGCCCAGGTAGATCACCCCTGCGATTACACCAATCCATAACAGGATCTCGATGATACGGGCAATAGTAGGGCCCCAGCTGGAAGTGGAGGCATTGTCGTCATCAGGAGAGCGGTTTAACAACCACTCAATAAATTCAATCAGCCACTCGGGAATTTTCTGTTCCCTGCTTTCCCTCTCCTTCAGGCGCCAGCCACTGATCTCCTCCACCCGGTGAAAATCCTCGCCTGCGAGAATCTCATCGATGTGCTGTTGCGCTTGCTGAGATGTCTCCAATGCGTCTGCCTTTATATCCGGTGCTGAAGCCAGGAAGCCGAAGGAGAGCGTAAAAACCAGGAGTAATGCGGCCGAGTTTCCGGTAATGCCGCGTTGACGCGGCCGATGTTCGCGCTGGTGGCGCTGAACCAAATCGCGGAACTGGATTTCAATATCCCAGCCCTCAAGTTCAATACGCCGGCCTATATAAAGACAGAAACCCGAGACGATGTAAAACGGAGCTACCGCTGCCATGATAAACAGGTAGAGCACGTTAGAGATCCACTCCAGCCCCAGAGTTTCGCCTCTAAATATCGGCTGCCAATCGATGTTGGCCGCTATCTGCTCGGGAATAAACAGGTAGATCAGGATAAATGCAGCCACCAGGAAGAACCCTTCCAGGTGGACACCAGTCAACGTCAGCCAGGTGGCAGCGCTGGAATGCTTGCGGTGCAACATGCTGATACGGGTGCTACGCGCTTTGCCACTGGATTGCTCTAATACGGTGACTGGCAGATCAAAAGAGCGGGTTGGGCTCAGGCGGCGCAGGGTAATCCAAAGCAGCCAGTCGTGACGGTTCTGCGTGAAAAACTGTTTGAGAGCGGCCGAGGCCGATATCGGTGAGCCGAATAGGGCGCGGCTGATCATAAACAAAGGCAGGCGATCGAAAACCGGTTTAAGCCACCACACAGCAAACATCGACCAACCGGGAGCACCGGGAAATAGCATTGCCAGTGCACCCATTAACAGGGCGGCCGGTAGCAGCCACACCAGGAATAAAGGCAGCCAATATTTTCTCGCCAGCGCCGTCCCCAGGTCGATGGATTCCCACTGAGACCGTAGGCGCGCCTGCACAGCCAGGTTTTTAACCTGCATTGTTTTCCTCCCTGCGCCCAGCCAGGGTGAAGTAAGCAAAAACCAGTAACCACAGCAGGCTGCCGACACCCAGCTTGATACTGATCGGAGTCGCCGTACTGGATGACCAAAAGGCCTCGAGGAAGGCGGCAATGACCAGCATCAAGAAGGTGCCATACATGATTTTCATTGCCTCGATACTGGCCAGGCGCAGGGCTACAGCACGACGGTGTTGCCCTGGGTCTACCAGCGATCGGCCGAGAAGCAGACCGGCGGCACCGGCCAGGGCTATGGCGGTTAGTTCAAAGGCGCCGTGGCCGATCACAAAAGGATAAAAAGTGGAGACAAAGCCGACCCGCGTTATGTGGCCGAAAACCGCGCCGAGATAGACACCGTTGAAAACCAGGAAAAAAATGGAGCCGAGGCCGAACAGGATGCCACCGGCAAAAGTGCGGAAAGCAATACCGATATTGTTCTTGATATAAAAACCGAACATGGCCAGATCGGTGTCGGAGCCACGCTCGCGACCCAGCACGCGGTTGCCTGGATCGTACATGGACTCCAGGGATAGCACGTCCCCCGGTGACATCACTGCATAAATCAGTGCGTCGTTATTGTAGGTGCCGATGCCCATGACCAGTGCTGGCAGCAGGAACAGGGCACTGGCCAGTGCTACGACTCGGCCGTTGGCGCGCACTGCCTGGGGGAAGCCCGACAGTAAGTAGTGCAGCCAGCCTTTGCGACGCAGGGTCTGCTGGCGGTAGACCTGGTGATGGGCTGCCATTACCAGCTGGTTGAGGTGGTCAATTAGACGGTTGGAGTATTGTCGCTCCTTGGCCACTGCCAGCTGTTGGCATAAATCGCGATAGGCTGCGGGTAGGTCCAGTGTGGCTGCATCAGTATTTTTGCCACTGCCTTTTAACCAGGTTTCCAATTGCACCCAGCTATCGCGATAGCGGTTTTCGAAGTCTCTCTGTCGCATAAATCGTTAGCCCCTGCCACCCAATAGCCAACTGCCTACTGAGCGCAGATAACCCAGCGCGGCGCCATCCCTCTTATGGGTAATGGGTTCGAGTAAATTGGCGAGCTCCTGTTGGCGGGCTTCACTGAGGTCATTGTGGCGTTCCAACAGGCTGACCAGGGCCCGTTGATCTTGTTGTTTTAGGTTGCGTGGTGGCGGCACAGGTGAGCTGTCCGGCAGGGCTATGGGTGCCTTGTCCTCTTCCCGGTAGACAACCAGGGTGCCCGCAGCCAAGTCGCCGAGGCGTTGGAAGTGTCGCCCAATCGTCATGGCGATAACACCGGTAGCATAGGCAAAGGGGAGAAAATCAGCAAAGCGCAGCAGGTTGCGCACTATGGAGGCGCCCCAGGAAATAGGGGTCAGGTTGTCGTTTACCACTATCAGACCAAAGGCTTTTTTCCCCGGTGTCTGACCGCCGCGCAGCACTTCAAAAAATACCGGGTAGAACCACTCCAACAGGAAGGAGCAAACGAGCCAGATACCAATGCCTGCCGTATCGGCAAAGGCCAGGGCTATACCGAGCCCAGCCAGTATCAATGTGCGATAAAACAAATCCACCGCAAAGGCGAGAATTCGCGGCACGGGCCCCGCGGCCCGTGCACGCAAGTCGATTCCCTCGGGGGTTTCGACGTTGTAGGTGGTATCCAGCAAGCCACCGCTCCTGTCAGGTCGAATGGATTATGTCCCTTGGGGGCCGCCAAAGACTTTGCGATAGGCGACGCCGTATGCAATAGAAGCCAGCGGTATAGCCCAGATCAGACCTATCAACAGTGCCAGACCACCCGCAAGGTAGATAAGAAGCAATACGATAAAGAAACCTAAAAAAGCAAACCAGTTTTTAGTAATGGCTTTGCGGGAGGCTTCCAGAGCTTTCCAGGGCCCCAGATTTTGATCTATTACCAGGGGGAGAGCCATCATGTAGGCAACAGCCAGATAAATTCCCGGAATCACCAGCAAAAGGAAACCTATAGCCATCAGGATACTCATGATGATGTAAGTCACACACAAGGGCACTATTTTGTCGAAGTGGGCGAAGACTTCGGTACCAGAGGTCTCTTCTTTACGAGCGATCTTGATGCCCACCATCATCATCCCCACAACCAGAGGAACCCCTACGATTGCAGTGATCAGGTTATAAATGATTGTTGATGAGAGAGAAGCGTTGCCGGCCTCTACTGGATCAAATGCCGGGTAACCAGTAAGAAGGCCGGCAACAAAACTGATTGCAGCAATTGCGATGACATAGAGAATAATGGCAAACCATACTGTGCGCTTCTTGCCTTTCGATAGCTGCCAGCCCTCGCTGATGGCTTCACCAATAGAAAATGAATAATCCCCGGCAATGCCTTTCTCAAGTGATCCAGAGTCGCCAGTTCCACCCTCTCCAGCAAGCTCGGCCTCGGGAGCTTTGTAGATATCACTCATCCTTATATTGTCCTCATTAAAGGTTTATTTTGTAGGCGTGCAGAGTCTTGGATGCGAATATCTCACAGGCGCGATGTGGGAACAATGCCACGCCAGCACAGTGGCGGATTAGGTGATGAACCTTTCTCAGCATAAAATCGACTTATAGGTTGAGAGGAAGGTGATAATGAAGAAAACACTGTGGTCTGGGGCTGTGGTACTGGTGCTGCTGATTGCGGGTTACGTGATGTTGCCCTTTTATGCGCTCGAACAGCTGCAGCGGGCAGCTCAGTTGGCTGTGGCAGATGAGCCTGAGACAAGGCGAGAGAGTATTGATACCTTGGAACGCTATGTGGATTTTCCGGTATTACGTGACAATTTAAAGCTTCGCCTGCAAAGTCAGCTGCGCTCCTCCATTGGCAATTCGATACCACAGGAATTTGATGAACTAGTGACTGCTGGGGCCAATTTCTTTATGGGGCCATTGCTGCAACAGTTTATTACCCCGGAAGGTGTTGCCAGATTACTGCGTGGTGGTGAGGACTTGCAGGCTTTTGAGCGGGAGCTGTTCGCCCAGGATTCTCAGCAAGAGGCTGCCCCTGTCCTGGAAAATGACCAGGAAACAGGAGGCACTTCCAATAGTAGCTGGCAACGCATGAGCTGGCGCTTTACTGATATCAATCACCTGAGTGCCGAGTATGGCGAGAACGATCGCGCCGAATTACGTGTGCTTATGCAGCGCAATGGGCTGCACTGGCAGTTGGTGGATATCGAACTAATCAGTGACCAGGGCCGGGAGGGTTAATTATGGAAATGGACAGCTCGGTTAATGTATTCGGTGACCCCTTAGTTCCTTGTAGCCTGGAGCCGACGACCGGTTTTTTTCGCGATGGCTGCTGCAACACCTGTAAAGAGGATCAAGGCTCCCACACGGTTTGTGTGGAAGTGAATGATGAGTTCTTGGCGTTTTCCCGCAGCCGTGGCAACGACCTGAGTACACCGATTGAGGAGTACGGGTTTCCGGGATTGGCTCCGGGAGATCGCTGGTGCCTGTGCGCCGCCCGCTGGTTGGAGGCCCAGCAGCAGGATAGGGCACCGAGAGTTTTTTTACAGCGTACCCATGTGAAAGCTCTGAAGATAGTACCTCTGCATCTACTGCGACAATACGCTGCAGATTTGAATTAATCAGTGCGTAAGAGAAATTGGCACAGCGGACAAGCTTTAAAGGTTTGCTGCGCTGTGCCAATGTCATTTATCCATAATCCTGATCAGGATGGCAGGAAGTCGATAGAGTAATTGCGGGTTGTGGCTTTAACATCCGCAGCACCAAAGTTAATCATACGGATTCTCGCCAGCAGCTTGCGCTCCAGGGCGGGGTTGTCCAGCTCACTCTCTATCAACTTGATGGACGAAATAGTGCCGTTTGCTTCAATGACCAGCTGCACGGTAATTTTACCCTGCAGGGTGGGATCACGGCGTAAGGCACGATCGTAGATCGCATTGATTGCCGCCTTGTTGGCCTCCATTATGCCGCGAATGGCATTGTCGGTTCGCGCCAACTTCTCACCCCTGACTCTCCTGGCTGCCTGCTTGGCGGAGCCCTTCGCCTGGGCCTGCTCAACCCGGGTGGTTTGTCGGCCCGCCAGTGAGACGCCTCCCGTGTCAGTGCTGATGCTCCCGGCCCTGACACCGCCGCTCGAAGTTTTGGATTTGTCGCTGATCATATTGCGCTGTGTTTGTGCGGCAGTGGCGTTACCGGCACTGAGCTGACCGCGGGTAACCTCACCCGTGTTAAAACTCTCACGCATATCCAATAGATCGTCGGCCAGGGCGTTGATGCCGCTGCTCGCCGCTTTTTCCCGCGCCTTTTGTATAGTGGCAACAGGGGGTGCCTCTACTTTGCTGGGCTCGGGTTTGGGAGCCGGTTTCGGCTTTTCCTTCTCGACTTTTTTTGGTTCCGGTTTTTCTTTGGGCTTCTCTGCCTCAGGCTTTTTTTCCTCAGGCTTGGGTTTGGCCTTGGGTTTGGGCTTAGGCTTTGGGAGTTCCTTCTTCTCCAGGATAACCTTGGCCAGTTGTGGTGGCACTCGTTCTGCCTGTTCTCTGGTCAGCTCCGGCACTGGAGCAAAGGTAATGACGGAACCACAAACGGCGAAGACAATAAGCCCTGCACGCAGGAATTTTACAAAGCGCTGGTCTTCCTGGTTGGAAGCAGACCAGGGCAACAGGGTTTCCTGTAGTTGCCAAGGGGCATAGCGGCTGGTTGCAGTGCTCATATCAGCTTTCCACCCCCGCAGGATCTATTGGTGCTGTCTGCTCTACAGCAAAAGAGATATCGCGGTAATCTGCCTGGGCGCAGGTCTGCATAATCTGTTTGAGTAACTCATAGGGAACCTGCTCGTCGCCCATAATGGTGACCGAGCGTCCCCTTTGCTTTTGCTCGTCGCTGAGTTCACCGGCGCGTTCGGCGCGGTACTCCAGTTCCTTCAAGAGGGGTTCAATATTTTCCTTACCAGCATCAATATTATTAATGCCCACGATCATGCGATCACCAACGAATAGTTGCTGGTTATTGACCCTCACAACCGTAGTGACCTCCGGCTTTTGCTGGGAAGTGGACTTGGGTAGCTTGATGGTTTTGTCTGTTTGCAAAACCTGTACATCGCTAGTGGAGTTCACCAACAGGAAAAATACCAGGATGGTGAAAATGTCCATTAGAGAAACCAGATTGAGCTTCGATTGCTGTCGTTTCTGTCGCTGACGCCGCTCCTGTAATTTGGCGGCTGCGTTAAGCATCATTTTATTTCCCCGCTACGGTTGTTTGCTGGGGGGCATCGCCCAGGGAAATCTGTGGGAACAACTCGGCATCGACGACTGAAGCGGCAACTACTGCTCGATAACTGCGTGCGGTATCCATTGCTGCCACCAGGGTTTTATAGGATGTACCTTTTTCCGAAAGAATGACCAAGTCGTCTTTCTCGATGGATTTTTCCCTTAAGTTACGCTTTATCTGCTGCAGTATCAGGGAAACAGTTTCCATATCTGGTTCACCATCGGTATTCTCCACTCGCCTGACTAGTTGCCCGGCCGGGTAATTGATATCAACATGTGCGGTGCGTAATACCAGTTCCAACTGTCGATTTTCCTGTTCAGTTGCACTACTGCTTCCATCACTGATGCCAGGAAGATTGAGTTTTAAAACTGAAATATGGGAAAACACCATATTGAGCAGTAGTACAGGAACCAGGATAGTCATCAGGCTCATAAAAGAGGTGATGTCCAGCTCTGCTTCCTCGTGTCCACGGCGACGAATATTTAATTTCAACATGGCGAGAGCCCTCAGGCATTCACTGCGCGCTGCTGTTCCGTTTTTTGTGGGCGGCCCATAGTCAAAAGGTTTAGGAACTTTACTCCGGCCATCTGCAGGCTATCTACAATTTCATTGGTCTTGTTTTGTAGCATGGAATTAAATAGCAGAAGGGGAATTGCTGAGATAAGCCCGAATGCGGTGGTATTCATTGCTACGGAGATACTGGTAGACAACATAGTGGCTTTTTCCGCAGGGTCGGCAGCGGCTACAGCGGTGAATGCTGCGATAAGGCCCATAATGGTGCCTAACAAACCGAGTAGGGTAGCAATATTGGCCAGGGTAGCCAGGTAGTTGGTGCGCTTTTCCAGGCGCGGTACTGCTTCGAGGATGCCCTCTTCGATTGCCAATGCAATATTTTCCTCGCGCTTGGCGAATTGCAGGGTATTAATACCGGCGGCGGCAATGCGACCCATCGCAGCATCGTTGTCCCGGGCCAGTTGTAATACATTCTGGTAACTGCGTTTTTGTAGCAGTGGTAATACCTGCAGATAAGCGCGGCGATTGGCGCTCTTAGCGCGGGAAAGAAAAATCCAGCGTTCCACTACCATGACGAGGCCGATAACCAGCACCAGGGCAATAGGGTACATAAAAGGGCCGCCAGTCTGGAAAAAGCGCAATAACGCCTGAGTAAATTCCATGATGAGTGTCTCCACAGAAGAAAGTGTTTAATTAGCGATATTTTTTTGCCAAACGGCCATTCCATGGACATCGGACATGATACTGATGAATATTGTGGGGCCTGATGAGGGCTCGACAATCATCTCCTGATAAGTGAAATACCTGTGGTGGCTTATCCCTGCTCCACTGGAGTGCTGAGTTTCAGCAAAAAAGCACGATTACATTAGTTTGTGGTGCTTGATGAGTATTATTATTTTTTCTATTCATTTTTTGCTTCAATAACCGGCTTGGCACTGAGCAGTTGAATTTCCCGTTTCAATTCTGAGAACTCCTGGTGCTTGAAAACGGTATTAAAATTTTGAGCCAGAGAACTATCAAGGCGCTGCAGGCTGTCGGCTTGCTTCCAAGGGATGATATACAGCACCTTGGGCTGTTCCTGGCTGCCGATTACCGTGGATTCCAATGTGGTGATTTCTTCGGCACGGGCGGTGAAGCAGGTGCATATTACGGACATTAGAATGATTAATTTATCTCGCATCAGAGTCTACGCTCCAGTTCCAGTATCCAAGCGCCGAGTAATTTGTCTTCTTGTTCTCGACTGCTCTGGGCCAAACGGTATTGCTGTAATGCCTCTTCCGGCCTGTTTAGATAGAGGTCATAGAGAATACCCAGATTGCGGTGTGCATCGCTAAAGTCGGGCCAAAGGTTCAGCGCCTGCAGGTAGCACTGTTCGGCCTCTTCGAAACGGCCAGCGTCGCGTAGTAGTGCAGCCAACTGATTCCAGGCAAATACATTACCGTCATTGACCTCAATCGCCTTGCGAAAGCTATTTTCCGCATTCTCGGCCTGTTCACTTTTCTGCTGTACTATCCCGAGGTTTAGCCAGGGGCCAGAGAGCTCTGGCCAGCGTTCAATGACCTGCTGTAGCTGCTGCACTGCGGTTGAGCTATCTCCGTTGTTAAAGCTCTCGTGTGCCTGAGCCATAGCGACGCTGGCCTCTTTGGGAACCCGCTTGGCATCCGCCAAATAGGGGTTTTCGGTAATTACATGCTCAATTGAGGCGTCCTTCTGTTGAGCATTTTTACCAAGTGGAAGGCTGCCACAGGCGCTGAGTGTCGCCAGAATCAGTAGTGTTGCTGTGAGGCGAAAAATACCACTGGGGCAATTGCGCAAATCAATGCAGTGCATGGCTCCACTCCAGGGTTGCTTCCGGTTTTTTATAGCGTGCGGGTAACAGTTCGCCGAGTGAGGCAAAACTACGTTTGACCCAGTCGTCGTAAATTCCATCACTGGTGCGCTGAATATTGGCCTGATGCAGCTCTATAGCCTTTTCCTCGAAGGGGAAGGCCTGCTCTTCCAGTAGGATTTCGTACTGCTCCAACTCAAGGTCATTCAGGTTTTTGGGGCGTTGAGATTCCATCAGGTCATGGCTGAGCTGTCGATAAACTTCAGCTAAACGGAAATTGGCCTGGGTGGTGAATTCCGCAATTTCCAGCTCGAGAACCTTGCGATAATCGGCCACGGTGGTTTTCATCGCGCGCTTTTTATTGGCGAGACTGGTTTTTAGCGGCAAGTGCAATTTTAATGAAGCGAATTTTTCATAGCTCTGCTCTGCCAATGCGCTTTGGGAATAGGCGGACAGGTAGCGGCCCCGAGGGGATTTTTCTGAATTTTTTGCTAATTGCTGTAGCCAATAATTCTGTTTATTAGGTTGATTGGTTTGCGCGTACAGTTGCACTAACTGATATTGCGCTTCCAGACGTTGTTCAACAGGCTTTGGCCAGAGCTTGTTGTAGTTACGGTAACTCTCAATGGCACCTTGATGCTCACCTGCTTTTTGCAGGCTTTCCGCCGCGAGGAATAAGGATTGGCGACGTACTTCTCGGTCGGGGTCATTTTGTGCAAGTTGCAGTAATTCGCCGGCCGCAGCGGCAGGCATTTTCAAGGCTTCAAAAATAACTACCGCCTTGGCGGCGAGGGTAGGTGCCAGCTGATGTGCAGGATAGAAACTCCGGAAGTCTGCAAGTTCAGCACTGGCACGCCGCCACTGCTGTAATTCCATCAGGTAATTGATCGCGTCATACTGGGCGGTGGCTGCAATTTCGCTGCGTCCACTCTCCCTGATTCGCAGCAGGTGGCGCAACGCCTCCTCACTGGGAATCTCTCTGCCATCCTCGGTGAGTGCTGGTTGCGCAAGTGCCAACTCTGCCTGCCGATAGATGGAAAGTTGAAGTTGCTTGCGTGTGTCCTCGCGCAAATGGCTATCCTTAGGCTGTATATTCAACGCACGGGTATAGGCTTCTTCCGCAGCCATATAATCTTTCAATGAAAAGTGACTGTGAGCCAGGATCATCGCGATATTTAATTGCTGAGCCTTATTCGCTGGTGGCTGCCACTGATCTGCAGCTTGTGCGGCGGCAATAGCCTCGGCAAAACGTGACTGTTGTAGCAGCTTATCTGCGGCAGATAGTTGTACTGGTAAGGCCCTTTTATCCTGCGGCCAGCTCTGGGCAAATTTAAGGCTGGCCTCAATGTTGCGATCCAGCCACAGGATTTTTTGCTCGGCATCCTGCCCCGGTGTTTCTTTATGCACTTGTGCCGAGCTAAGAATGGCTGCATAACCAGCCTCCGCACCATGCTTCTTGTCTTGATATTCCCAGGCTACCTGGCTGTATGCGCGCCAGGCTCCAGCGTAGTCGCCAGCCTGCTCGAGACATTCGGCCATCAGGAAGACCATTGGTGGAGTGCGGGGGTCCTGTGGAAAAGTCTGTGAAAACTGCCGGTAGAGTTCCGCTGCCGCTAGGTAAGCTTTGCGAGACTGAGCTTTTAGCTGCTGTTTTTGTTTACTTTTATTAGCCGGTGCCTTGCTTGCTAGCTGAGCAAGTTCCTGTGCGCGCGCGTGGTCAAATTGGGCTAACTCCTCAAGCCAGGGGCGCAGTGATTGTGCCAGGGCTTCGCGCTGACTTGTCTCTGCCTGCTGCCAATACTCACTGCGAATACCATAGCGTTGTACAAATTCCCGCTTGGTTGGAAGCACCTCATCGTGTAAGCCGCCATTTTGCAGTGTTTCAATAGCTTGCAAATGTAATGATGGCGCTTCAGTGCTATTGGGGTAGTGCTTAACAAAAGCCAGGTAGGTATCCGCGCTGTTGCGGAATAACTCTTTCTCTCGATACCAATTGCCCAGAGCGCTGTACAGCAGGTGCTGATAACCTCGTGGTTTGCCATCGGGATTAAAGGACTCGATAGCTTCGGCACCGCCCAGGTAACTAAAATTCAGGGCCAGGCCACGAAGGCTATCCTCGCGCAGGCGCTTCTGGCCCAGAGGTAACTCTGCTTCGCTGGCACGCTGCTGCAGAATATCCAGAGACTCGAGAAATATCTCCGTGGAACGGCGGTAATCGCTGGATTTAAACTCTGACCAGGCGAGCATATAGCGGGCATTATCGGAAAATGGACTTTCGCCCTTCTCCAGCAATGCGCGGAAGTCCCGTGCCGCTGCCGAATATTCCTTGCGATTGAAAGCCGCTTCGCCTCGGCGGAATAAAACCTCCCCTATAAACGGTGACTCAGGTGCGCCCTGGGCGATGCGCTCCAGTGCTTGCAGTGCGCCTGGCATTTCGCCATCCATAGCACGAGCTCGCGCCAGACGATAGAGAATATAGTCGTCTCGGGGGCTCTCTTTGGCGAGTGTCTGGTAGTGCTGCACCGCACTGGCAAAACCGACTGAAACTTCCGGGTTATCCGCCTGATGTTGCTCCAGTCGCTCCATTTCCAGATCGGCCAGGCGCAAACGAATCTGTGCGCGAATCTGCGGGTCTGGCTGGCTGGCCAGTGCTTGTTGATAGCTCTGCACGAGAGTGGCGAGATCAACCGATATCAACTCAGGGGGAGTTGATACAGGTTCTTCAGTGGAAGCAGCCGTGGCCGTGGGCAGATCTGCAAGTGTCAGTGCGGACTGATTGCTGCAGGCGGTACTGATACAGCAGATAGCGGCAGTGAGCAGACGCAGGGAAAAGCTTCTGGAACCAAACCTATTCACTCTGCCCCCCTTCATTATCGGGCAATAGAGCTTCTGCGGTCTTTTCCTCAGTTATTTTCTCTACTGTGGCATTGCCTTTTTCGTGAGTATTTTCGCCATCTTGCGTTTCCACCTGAGTATTTTTCTCAGGGTTTTTTGGCGGAGGCTGGCTGGCGGCCTCTAGCATGGAGGCATCCTGTAAGCGCGCGATAGCGAGGCGGGTGTGGGCCTGGTAACTGTGAATCCGCGACTGCTCTCGCTCCAGCTCAGCAATAATATCCCGGCGTAGGGCAGCCTCAACCTTTGAAGCCGTTTTGGCTATGGCTGCGCGTTGGCCGGATAATTGCGCCGCAGTGCTAGCCAGGCGCTCTGTTAGCTGGGTCAATTGCGGTGCGCGGCCCACTTCTACAGAGGTTTTACCTAGTTGCTTCTCACCATCGCGTAAGCTGGATTCGAGTAGTTGCAGAGTTTTGCGCTGTTGCCACAAGCGGTGATGATACTGTTCGCTGGCTTGCCATAATAAAATGCCACGGGCTTTAGCCAGGGTCTCGCCCTGGTAGTCGGACCCCTTACCGTTACTGCGCAGTAGTTGATAGCGATGCTCAGCGCCCTGGAGTATCTCCAGCATCTCGAATATCTCACTGTTATTTCCACCCTCCCCGTTGCTGGTAGCTTCGAGCAGAGTCAGTGCGTCACGCTCCCCTTCTATTTGGGCCAGGGCATCGTTGAGATTGCGGTAGTGTTGCTTGGCGATTTGCAGTTGCTGGTCAAACTCTGCGCTCTGGTACTGCCCGATGATGCCGGAGCGCCTTTGGTGACGCTCTTCGATCAATGAATGCAATTGTGGAATTTTTTGTGACCAGTCATTGAGTACCCTATCCATCTGCTGCAGGTCGCGCAGCTCCGACAGGCGCAGTTGGAATTGATCGCTCTGTAAAATGGGTAAGAGAAAATGCTGGTTGTCCCGCAGTAAGGGTGCGGCTTGAGCCAGTTGTAGCCAGCCGTAGCGTTGTGACTGACTAAATTGGCTGGCATCCGCCAGCGGTTCTGAAGACAGCTTCCGCTGTAAGTGCTGCAGCTGCTGCAATGTGCTCTCGAAATATGTGGCTGCATCACTATAGGCGCTTAGAGCTTTATTGCGTTCAGCCTGCTTTTCATAGGCATAGGGCAGGGCGACCCTTGCCTCCCGTGCGGCGGGACTGTGTTGGTGTTCTGCCAATAAAAAACGCAGGGCATCTACCCCCTCCTGGTATTGCTCGCTGTTGATCGAAGACCAAGCGAGCCCGAGCAGAGCTTTGGTTGCCCAGGGGGTGTGCAGGCGCACTTGGGAAAATTCAGCTTGGGCCTGGGAAAACTGCTCTGACAATGCCATAGCGTAGCCAGCGCCGATATGCGCTTTGTCCGCGAGTATCAGGATATCCTCTGAGGGTTCATCCTGCTCAGTCGCCAGTGTGCTTGCGAAGCGATATTCCTCGGCGGCGGCAACTAACTCTCCTCTTCGGGCTAAGGCTGCGCCTAGATTGATGTGTCCGAGTAGGCGCTCTGACAGCGGCAGATCGGCTCTTTTAAGGAATTCCTGGGCTGTGGAGATTTCTTCACTGCGCAAGGCCAGGTTAAGGGGAAGGGTGGAGGAATCTATGGCTCCAGACTTTTCCAGATTTTTTGCCGCCAAGGAAAAGTCACCCTGCAAATAGTTCAGCTCTGCCAGCTTCAGCCAGGCAGCCTGGCGAAGTTTGGGATCTGTATTTTGATTGCCGGTATGAAGCTGTAGCTCGAAAAGTTCGGCAGCGTGTCGATGCAGACCAAAACTGAGGCTGATTCCCCCTTCGATGAATGCGGCACTGTCGCGGTGAACTTTAATTGAATCACGTTGCTTGGCGACAAGCAGGGTGCTGAGGGCATCGAAATTATTGCCTTGAAAGTACTCATACAGGGTTGCCCCGTAGGACATATCCTGAGCTTGGCGATACTTTTTGTCTTCGGATTGCGTCTTTTCCTGAGGCGGTATTTCTTCCGAGGTAACTTCGGTCTCGGTGCCATAAGCAGGCAAACTGACACCTAGCAAAGCGACACTGAGGGATATTATGCGGGAGAGGGGCCGGTAGCTCATGGGTAATCAGGGCGTGGGCCATTGAATGAGTTCAAAGTCCGGCTGTTGTTTGCCGGTTTTATCTGAGATGCGCAATTCGATAACAACGGGCTCATCGGTCTTTTCCAACTCTAGAGTCGCGCCCCGCTTATACTCGCGTCCCTCTGGTCCAAGACCGGTGAAGAAAGCGGAAATGGTGTAGTTACCAGATTTTAGGTTGCCCTTGTGTAGGGGTTGGATACCACCGCGCACAAGGGCACTGTGCTGATGATCGGTATACAGGTGGCTAGCTGTGAGTTTATTGTCGATATGTAATTTAACAGCGTCCAACTGAAAATAGTGACCGATATCCACAGAAACATAAAAAGCCACTTGGCTTTGTGCGGGGTAGAGCAGGTCCTCTTCCAGGATTAACAAATCCCGGTTTAACTTAATAACATCGCGCTTTAGATTTTCCAGCTTTTCAGCGGAAAAAGACTCTTGCTGAGCCTGAGACGCTGCGCCTGTGAAGAGAGCGAGTGAGAAAATAAACAACTGGAGAACGCGTCCCATGGAAGGCCTTTCGCTTGCTTTTGGCTTTATTGTGTAATGGGCGCAAATTATGTCAGGGGCGCAGCTATCTGGTGTGATCCCGTTGGCAAATTTTTTACGACGTTGAAACGATTATTGTGGGTTTGCCAGTCCCTGACTGAAGAACAGACGTTTGTTACTGTCGATAACCACTGCTTCAAATTGGGGCAGGCGATCAATGAGCGCCAGTCCCTTTTTCTTACCCAGCACAAATACACTGGTGGAAAGTGGATCGGTATCAAAACCCCTTGGGCCGATAATACTGACACTGATTAACTTATCGCTGTCTCCAACTGCTGTATCTGCGGGTTTCCCGGTATTTGGATTGAAAATATGATGAATACGCTCTTGCTGTTCATCGATAAAAAAGCGCTCGTAGTCACCGGAAGTTGAAATGGCAATGTCACGCAGGGGAATTACTGCGGCACTTTTGCTTTTTTCTCGTGGGTGACGAATGCCTACCAGCCAAGGTTCGCCGCGTTTATCGCCTAGCATACGTGCATCGCCACCGGCGCTGACACTGGCACAGCAGACTTCAGCCTGTTCGAGAATTTGAATGGCTTGATCCACAGCATACCCCTTGGCAATTCCACCCAGGTCAATTTTTGTTTCGCTGTGACCAAAGCGCAGGGTTTTGGACTTTTTATTCAAATGTAAGTGGCGGTAGTTCAGCGCCTCGATTAGAGAATCGGTAAGGGCG
This sequence comes from Microbulbifer variabilis, assembly GCF_052468405.1. Taxonomy (NCBI): domain Bacteria; kingdom Pseudomonadati; phylum Pseudomonadota; class Gammaproteobacteria; order Cellvibrionales; family Microbulbiferaceae; genus Microbulbifer; species Microbulbifer variabilis. The sequence continues at coordinate 3,943,488 of NZ_CP174343.1, read as the reverse complement.
GAGTCTGCCTGTTTCCCGTTGCGGAAATCATAGTGTTTGCCGAGAGTAGCGTAGCTGATATCAAAGGCTCCATCGGTCAGGTGGCTGAACCAGAGAGACTTATCCACCAGAGAAAGCAGCTCATCGGAAATATTGACCGCTATTCTACCTGCCTCGCGATTGACGAGGGATAGTTCACTTTCTGCTTTGTAAGGTGACAACTGGTTATCCAGACGATGGAATTCCGTCATCACCTCTTCGATCAGGTATTCAGCCTCACTGGCATTCTCGTGCCAGAGCTGAAGGCGGACTTCAGTGCCCATGATTGCACGCTCGGCATAGTGCCACTCGGCCAATACCGGTGCCGCACAAAGGGCGGCACCACCAAACAGGAGAGATCGAATAAAACGCAACATCTCGGCATCACATTATCTTATGGGGGCAAAAGCGGTCAGGCTGTCCATGAGAGTACTGTTACCGAGCCCATGATTGGGGAATAGGCTGGCAAAATTACCTTGTTCACCATGTAGGGCCAGGTAGTTCAACACTACAGTTTCTACCAATAGGTTGACGTTGTTGGCGGCGGGGCTTGAGGACGTTTCCACATCCCCGGAGGAACGCATATAACCCAGCTGCTGGTGCCTTGCCTGCTCATCGGCGCTACCACCGAGTAATTGCGGACGCCCCGCAGGATTGTATACCAGGAAGAAGGAAGCAGCGGTTTGCTGATCGTCTCCGGTCCACACCCCCTTGCCACGACCTTCGACAGAGTCGTCGATCATTCCGTTGGAGAATACCGAACCATCGCTGAAGACATAAATCATCAGTGGCTGGTTGCGACGTGCAGCATACTCCAGGCAGGCGCCAATACAGCGGCCGGCACGCAGGTCGCGCATCTCGCCGGTGGCACGGTCGCCGGTATGGTAGTCGTAGCCACCCATAGTGATAGTGCCGGCACCGGCATAGCCATTCACCACAAGTTTCATTGCTGAGGCAGTTTTGCGGAATTCCCCATCCCCACTCAGTTCAGCGCTGGTAAAAATGCCGGAGGGACCGACAATATCCGGATCGGCTTCGGGGTTCAGATCGGCGGGATTACCGAAGCGGTCCGCCAGATCGGCGCTCTTCATATAACCGCAGCGCACCATGTCCTTGATAATGGCATCGGCCCCCACGCGGGTGTTTACCTTACCCAGCTTGGCATCAGAAATACGGTACATGGATTCCATCACTGCAACCGTGTCTTCCTGGCTGAGCAGTCCCACCAGATCGCCCACATCCACGAGGCCGGTAACATCAGAAGGCCTGTCCACTTTGGTGGGGCGTACCTCTGGATTGATCATTGCCGACGGAGACATGGAGTTACCACCGGAATCACTGGAGCGGGAGCCGATCAGGGCCAACAGGGAACCGTTGGCGCCGGCCTGATTGATACCGTACATGGGGTTGTGGGGGTTGTTGCCGGTATCGTTTTCCGAGCGCGCCGGGATTACTGCACCGTTGGTAGCCGCGGCAGTGCCAGAGCCCACTTTTTCCAAAATTCCGCGTAGCAAACCGCTGTCGCTATGGAAGGCGAGGCCCAGGTCGTTGTTAACAAACCCTTCTCCGGCAGAGGGGATCATATCGCCCGGCAAACCCTGCTTGTTGTAGCCGGCCGTGCCGAGAAAATCCATCTGGCCACCCTGTTTGCCTACCAATACATTGGAGCCGGCGATATTGGCTCCACCGGCGAGGTCGAAACAGATAAACGGAATTTTACCGGCGCCGAAAGCGCTTACATCACAGGGGCCGCCGTTACTCTTGCGCAGGTCTTCCAGATCGGAGGACAGAGCTGCGTGGGCGTTATGCGGGTTGGCAAACATACTGAATACCGAGCCACCTAATACTGTCGCCATGCCCGCGCGGAAGCCCTGGGCTAGAAAATCACGACGGGTTACCGGGCGGTGGTGGTCCGGGTGGCGTAGGGGCTGGTCCAGCTCAAAATATTTTTTCTTGCTCATAGTCTTTCCGGATTTTTTATCCGATGTGCCGGTAAATTATTTTTTGAATTTTTAGCAGATTGTTAAAAATTCTCTTTCGACAATCTGGTCTAGGCTGTGATTGATCCTCCCAGGTACAGCGTTTAAAACCGTACCTGGGCGACAGCCCGTTTTTTTAATCAGTGAATCAGGATCATGGCGCTGCCCATGGCGGCTGCGCATACGGCCTTGACCGTGGTCTCGGTCCGCCCCGCTTCACATCCATTGCCACAGGCGGTCATGGTGTTGATCAGGCTGTTTAATTCCGCTTCCACGGTGCTTAGATCTGGTGCGCTAGACAGCTGTGAGTGGCTGCCGTCATGCCAGTTCATTTCGTGGCCCAGCAGGCTCTCCATTAATGGATTAATCACCAGTGCTCGTTTGTCGGCGCTGTCGAAAGCAGTACCAGCGGAAGCGCTAAAATCAAAACCAGGGAAATAGCTGCTGCGCTCATTGGAATCCACCAGGGTGCTGCAGTACTTCACAGCAAGCTGGGTGATACCCATTTGCTGAGCCGCCAGGAATCCGGTGATGTCACTGGAGACTGGAAGCTGGCGCTTCACGGTTTCCCAGGTTTCCATCACATCCGGGTGGGCGCTGGAAATACCGGTAGCGCGAGACAGGCTGGCATTAATCTGCTCGAAGCGGCGCAGGCCAATACGTGGTTGAGCCTCGAGGTCTGCCGGTTCCGGTGGCGCTGCAGGGGTGGGCTCTACACGAGTAAAGCTGGCGTTGCCGATACGCTCAAAAGTGAGAAAGAACTCGTCCGATAGTGGGCCTTTATCAAGGGTGATAATGGTGCCCAATCTGGACAGTTGCTGGCCTTGGAGCGGTACATAGCTATCATCAATTTCTGTGGAGAACTCGGCCCAGGACTGGCCCACTTCCGCTTCGCGACCATTAATACCAATACGCATGCCTTCGATAGCGATACCTTTCGGATCTACGCTTTCGTCCAGGCTGATAAAAGTAGGTTCACTGAACAGATAGGCGTAGTTATCGAACTGCTGAACGGTAAACATCACGTAGCTCTCGGCGATGCCGGTGTGCTCTTCAACTTTAAATAACAGGAAGTATTTCTCTCCCACACCTACTTCATAGTTGGTGGCAACGTCCTCGGCAGAGAGCGCGCGAGAGTGAATTGCCAGCATGCGGATAGAGCCCTGCCAGCTATTTCCGTTACTTACTTCACTACCAACAGCTAGGGCAAAGGTGTCGTCCCAAGTGCTCAAGAGTCCCGCTTCGGTGGGGTCCATCTCCCCGGTATCAGCGCCGTTTACAAAGAGTTTGCGGCCGTTGATCGGGTCAAAAGTGGCGACCACGTGCTGCAAACTCGCCTGTACTTGCTGGTCGGCATCATCAGTCATCAGAGCTGGCATACCGTCCGCATCGGTACTGTCGCTGCGGTTCTGGAATGTGTAGCTGTACTGCGCCTGGCCTAGGGTGAAGTTGCGAATATCGTCACCGCCGGAATAGGTCACCAGACGTGCGGGACCTTCCTGGGTTACATTGGCCGGTGCGGCCCAAACCTCAATGGAATATTCGCCGGTGGCGGTGAGGGTTTCGTATAACTTGCGGCTGGTCGCTGTCGCCCCCTGGGCTTTACCACCTTTCAGTTGCAAACCCCAGGACTCAATCCACTCCACATCGCCTGAAAGAGCTAGATCAATAGCCGGGTTTACGCCGGAGGTGTCATAGGCCGTAGTGCCGCTGCCGGTTTTAAATTCGTACAGGGCAATCGCATTATTTTCCACGCGTCCACCACTGCTGGCGACAATGCCATCGGTGAGGCGCAGCGCCTTACTGATAACCCAGTCCTGGTTTACCTGGGTAGGTGCGATGCTGTCCGCAAAGGCTTGGATGGCTGCAGTCATTTCCGCTTCGTTATCGGAGCAGTCATCCCAGCAATTGTGGAATTCACTTCCCAGGCGCACGGAGAAGCGTGAATCCGCAGGGGTATCCAGATTCATCTTGCTCTTTGCTGACTCATAGGCGAGGTCGACATCGGAGCTGGCAAAGTAAGGTTTTTGTGCAAGTGCGGCATCCTCACTGTGGCAGCTGGCACAGTAGTTACGTAATACCGGGTAAACGGTAGTACCGAAGTTACTACTTGAGACCGGGAAGCTCTTGCTCGCGCCCACATCGCGTTCTATAGGAGGGGTTAGTGTGACTGTATTACTGAGGCCGCCGCTGGCTTGGGCCCACTCTTCAATATAATTGGTAATAATTTCAGCGCAGGCGTCGTCGCTGGAAAGCCAACAGTTGTGTCCGCCGCCCACTTTGGTCACCAGGCGCGACTCTTCCGGTAGGCTTAGGTTTACCAGTTCGCGCCCGTCATCGTAGGCTGCATTAATATCGTCACCGCGTACGAAATGAGGGCTCTGTGCACCTTCAATATGGCAACTACCACAGCGATTCTGTGCGACCAGGTTATCCCAGATATAGCGCTTGTACTGATTGACGTCATCAGTTTCAGGTGCTGGCCCTGAATAGTTGACGCCATTATTGGATTGGTTGGTATTTGGCTGTTCCTCTGTGTCCTGGCCACTGCCGCCACTACAAGCGACAACAAATGCCGCTGTGTATAAAAGGGTTGATATTTGCAGGCTCTTTAAAGTTTTCATTGTTATTAGTCCCCCGCGCAATAAACTGCAGCATCGGCGTACACCTGCTTCAGTTTGTAACCGGAGCTGCTGAAATCGTCAGTGATGGATTCTATGCGTGCGCGATCACTGGCATCTTCGGGCTCACGTAAGCACACCTGGCGAAAAACTTTGGTGACTTGGCAGGTGGCGAAAGCACGGCTGTTGGCCAACTCCTCACCGAGAGATTTTGCTCCGTTACCGCTACCGGGGAGGGCGCTACTCCACCCCAGGTGAAGATTGGGCCCCTCACGCCAATAGTTGTCCCAGCGATCGTCGGGAAGCTGGTATCCGTGGGGAAAGTTTGCTGCATTAATATGGTTTTTGGCTTTCACACGACTGCCGGTTTCGGGATCTGTATCCCCTGCGGTGTTGTAGTCGAGTGCTCCGTTATCCCCCTCCGGATCATTGTCCGCATCGTAGACATAATCGTAGTAGGCGAACGCTTGGGCCATAGGGTCCATTCCGCTGTGACAGCTAACGCAGTTGTTCTGGAATACCCGACTGTCACCTCCGGGGCTGCGACTCACATCCTGGCGAACCCGATCTGGTGGACGTGTGCTGTCTTGCACCTGCTCCATATCCCGACACATGTGGTTGAGCATGGTAAAACGGAACATGGCGCGGTTGGTGCCAGCACTAAAAAAGGCTTTTGCTGCGGCGCGACTTGTGATCACCCCTGCGGTGGCATCGGCAGGAAGTCCATTGAGAGAAGACTGGCTCTGTTGTGCGAGATTATCTTTTAGGGAATAACCTCCAGCTTCAAGAGCTTCATAGTGATCGTTATTACTGGTGCTGTAACCCGGCAGTCCGGAAACATTCCCGGTATACAGGATATTTGCCGACAACAATTGGCGAAAATCCATATCGTCCCGCACCATACCGATAACGGTTGCGCTGTAATCGTTTAATGGCGCAAACACATCCTGCTCTTCGTTAGTCCAGGGTGTGGCGAGATTTTTCAGGGTCACATTGTAAAAATCTTCGTGTTGCATGGCTGTATAGGCAGCGCTAGTAGGATTGCCATTAGCAATATCCTCAGCCATATCCAGTAATACACTTTCAGAGGGAATTGTGCCGGTGATACGGCTGTGAATTTGTAGGGCCTGATCCTGGGAAGCAGCGAGAGCGGAGCCACTCCAAAGGCCGGCCCCGATTATTGCGCCTACCACTGTGAGCTGGATCACATGCGCTCGAGACGAATTATTTTTCATTGGATTATTTTATTGATGGGGTCAGTGGGGTATAGCAAGGCATACTAAAAGCGAATTTCAACACTGTCAGAATGACTTTCAATATTTGCGTCCCAGTTGGCAAACTTTTTGTGCGCAACTTGCGAGAATTACCCTTAGCGGTAAAAACCGCACACAAAATAATGTAGGGCCTTCAGCAAATATTACCGGCATATTGCTGGTGCCTATGCCGGGTGGATAAAAAATAATGAAATTTTTGCGTGCAGTGCCACTATTGCTGTTCGTGGCCGCTTGTAGTGGTGGTGGCAACTCCTCAAGTGGTGGAGAACAGGCGGAAGATCCAGTAGTGGTGGATTACCCTATTGCCTTTGTGCGTCGTCAACTTAATAAGGATGATGAAGGGGCTCTGGAGCCAGACAGCGTATACCAACCCCAGGATTTTTTCCCCGGTGCTGAGCTGGTCCTGAAGGATCGCGCTACAGCGAGTGCTGCTGAGACGGTAATTACCGCAGAGATTTTTATCGGCGATTACGATGTTAAAGATTTGAATACCTCCGCCGATGGGCAGCGCCTGATATTCGCAATGCGCGCACCTGAATTGGAGAATGTTGATGACGATGAGCAGCCCACCTGGAATATTTGGTTATATGACCTTGAGACCAAAGAGCTGAAAAGAGTCATACAGTCCGACCTTATTGCTGAGGAAGGGCAGGATGTTGCCCCGGCTTTTCTGCCAGATGGGCGTATTGTATTTTCATCTAGTCGCCAACGTCGTGCCCGCGCTTTGTTATTGGATGATAACAAGCCGCAATTTTCTGCTTTGACAGATGATCAGGATGAGCCTGCTTTTGTTTTACATGTGATGGAGGCAGATGGCAGTGATATTCGTCAGATCTCTTTCAATCAAAGCCACGATCTTAATCCCACAGTACTGAACAATGGGCGTATCCTGTTTAATCGCTGGGATAATGCCGCCGGTGTAGACCGTTTAAGTCTCTATACCATGAAACCAGATGGTAGTGATCTGTCTTTCCATTATGGTTATCACAGCCAGGAAACCGGCACCGAAAATTCTACTGCCACTTTCTCCAGGCCGCGTGAGATGCCAGATGGACGTTTACTGGTAAACCTGCGTTCGCCCGCAGGAATAAGTTACGGCGGCGATCTGGTAGCTATCGATGGGGTAAATTACAGCGAAGCCTACAGTGAAGCCGGTGGTGAGGGTGAGCTGGTTGGCCAGTCCTCTGTCTCATTTGCTGAGGTTGTTACTGATGGGACACTCTCTCCCCATGGCACATTCTCCACAGCTTGGCCCTTCTACGATGGTACCAGCAGACTGTTGGTATCTTGGAGCGAATGTCGCATTGTGGAGGAAGAGACGGAGCTGCTGCGTCCTTGTCCGGAAAGTTTGGAGGGTGAAGAGGAGCTGGTATTAGCTGATCCTCTTTACGGCTTGTGGATCTATGATTATGAGGCCGGTACCCAATTGCCAATTATTGTCGCAGAAGAAGGCATAATGATCTCCGAGGGGGTGACTCTGGAGCCCCGTACAGAGCCAGCTTATATTCCTGACCCAATTCCCGGGGTGGATGTGGATGGCGATCTGGTGCAGGAATCTGTGGGTATTTTGGATATCCGTAGCGTCTACGATTTTGATGGTGAGGATATAGCCGGAATAGAAGTGCTCGCTGATCCGGCTTTGACCAGCGCTGATGAACGTCCCGCGCGTTTCCTGCGTATTGTAAAAGCTGTAGCGATTCCAGATGATGACATTCTGGATTTTGATGGCTCGGCATTTGGTCGTAACCGTAGCCAGGGTATGCGCGAAATCCTGGGGTATACGCCTATCCAACCGGATGGTTCGGTACGAGTCAAAATACCTGCCGATATTCCCTTTGCAATTTCAGTGGTAGATGCCGAGGGCAGGAGAATTTTTGAGCAGCACAATAACTGGTTGCAGTTACGGTCCGGTGAGGTACGCAGCTGTGTGGGCTGCCATACCAGTGAGAGTGAAAATGCTCATGGTCGCGTGGATATGCAGCTGGAATCTGCCTGGAGTGGGGCACCAACCTCTGCGGCGCCTTTCGCTAATACTGAGCCTGCGCTACAAGCGGAAATGGGTGAAACCATGGCGCAGTTATTGGCTCGGGTTATTGGAGAGGCTGGATTAACAGGAGACGTACAGTTTTCTGACGTGTGGACCGATCCAGCAGTTCGTGCCAAAGATACTGATGTTTCTCTGGCTTACGCTGATTTATTGACTGAAATCCCTGCACCGCTGGCCTGCCTGGATAATTGGGATAGCAGTTGTCGTAGTGTTATTCACTACGAACAGCATATCCAGCCAATCTGGGAGCTGCCACGCCAAGTTGTAGATAATGTCGGCACGGTGATTAGTGATAACACCTGTACTGCCTGTCACTCACCATTAGATGCCGCTGGCGCTACGCGAGTTCCTGCTGCGCAACTGGATCTGACCGCCAGTGCATCCATTGTGAACGATGCTTGGTTTACCTCCTATGCCGAACTGCTGGTTGATAGTCCTATCTTGGATCTTGTCGATGGAATTTTAACTCCGCGGCTGAGACAGGAGACGGATAATCAGGGTAATCCGGTATTTGAAACTGATGAAGATGGCAATTTAATACTTGATGCCAATGGTGATCCTATTCCGGTGATGGTCGTTGTAACAAGTACTTCAGTTCTGGCTGATACTGCAGCAGAAAGTACGTTTTTCACAGTGTTCTCCTCCGGGGGGGCGCACGCAGGTTACTTGCAGCCGGCAGAATTACGCCTGATTGCTGAATGGTTGGATATCGGCGCTCAGTACTATAACGATCCTTTTGCTGCACCGGCTGACTGATCCATGTCCATTATTAAGAAATACTTTTTTATTTTCTCTCTACTATTGGGAGCCAACTTACTTTCAGTTTTCGCGTTTGCAGAAGGGAGTGAAGTGGCGCAAGTGGTCGAGGGTGTGGAGGTGGAAATATCTTCGGGAAAGGTACCTGGGGAATTCCCGGCAGAAGAAGAAAACCCGGAGCCGATAATTCCCGTTGCTATTGATGTGATGGGCGATATACCTGATGACGCTGAACGGGTTACCGTTGGTAATGCGTTTATCAATATTTATCGAGGGCCTGGCCGAGGCTATCCGATTTTTCATGTGGCTGAATATGGTGAAAAAATCTGGCTGCTTAAGCGCCGTACCGACTGGGTAAAAGTATTGGCGTCGCGCAATAAAACCGGTTGGGTAAGAGTTGCGGATCTGCAGGAAATTTATGGTGAGGAGGGTGAGTTGGTACGGGTTCCCCTACCAGATTTCAGGGATGTGGAAGCGGGTTACTTTTATTTGGGTTTTTCCTACGGCGATTTTGCAGGTGCCAACTCCTTGGGAACAACACTCGGCTACCAGTTTTCCTCTAATTTGGCTACTGAATTGCGTGCTACTCAAGCAGTTGGTAAATTTTCTGATAGCCAAGTGTATCAAATGGCAGTACTACACCAGCCGTTCCCACGCTGGCGACTATCTCCTTATTTTTTGCTTGGTGCCGGCCTGAATATCACATCACCCAACGCGACTATTATCGCAACTGAAGATCGCCAGGACACAGTAATGCTGGCGGGCATAGGGATAAAAACTTATCTATCGCGCCGCTTTGCCGTTAAGGCGGAATACACGAATCACTACCTGCTCACCTCGCGGGAAAATAATCAGGAGATAGTCGAGTGGAAACTTGGTTTCGACGTATATCTGTAGGCACAGCAACCCTATCCGCACTATTCAGTGCTCATGCCTGTGTTGCCCAACAAGGTGAGGAAGTTATAACAGATATTGTCTCTCCAGATTTGGAGCGTCGCGAGGTACGTGATGCACTGATAGACAGTGAGAATATTGAACTGGGTGTCTTTGCCGGGGTTATCAATGTAGAAGATTTTGGCTCCAATGCCCTCTATGGCACGTCAGTTTCTTACCATATTACTGAAGATTTCTTTATGGAAGGCACTTATGCGCAGACTGAGTTGGGTGAATCCAGCTTTGAGCGTTTAAGTGGTGCCGCTCCTTTGTTGACCGATGAACAACGGGAGCTGAGCTATTACAACTTTTCTTTAGGTTGGAATATTTTTCAAGGGGAATACTTTATTTCTGATGACTGGGCATTTAATACTGATTTTTATCTGGTGAGTGGTGCAGGTAATACCTCTTTTGCCGATGAAGAGCACTTTACTTATAACTTCGGTGCCGGAGTGCGCTTATTGGCAAATGATTGGTTAGCATTACGCTTTGATGTGCGTGATCACGTATTTGAACACGAATTATTTGGTGAGGCGCAAACTACTCATAACCTGTCTACCCAATTGGGACTTACTGTATTTTTCTGATTGTTTTAAAAATTAACAATAAGGATTTTTTATATGTTAAGAATTGTTGCTGTATTTGCGCTGCTTGTATTTTCGACAGGCGCCAGTGCTTCTGAGCCTTCTAAAGACTTTACTTTAGCTTCTAATCAAGGTGCGAACCTGCGTTTGGCGGAGCAGCGTGGTGAGGTGATTATGCTGAATTTTTGGGCATCCTGGTGTGGGCCCTGCCGTCAGGAGATGCCTTTGCTGGACCAGTTGCACGAGCGTTATTCCGCGGCTGGATTCCAAGTCTGGGGTGTAAATGTGGATGCACACCGATCTGATGCAGAGAAGTTATTGGGAAAAATACCGGTGGATTTCCCCATTTTATTCGATAGCACCAGTGAGGTGAGCAAAATGTATGGTATTGACGCTATGCCGAGCACGGTTTTTATAGATAGAGATGGGAATGTTCGTCATATCCATAAAGGCTATCGTGATGGCGATGAAGCGACATATAAGAAAATCATTAAGGAATTAATCCGGGAGTAATATCATGTTGCGCTACTTGTTGCCGCTGTTGGCGGTATCGCTATTCAGTGGTTGCACAGTAACGCCCTGGGTGGCTCCTTACGAGCGTCAGTACCTGGCGGATCCAATTATGGGTTTTGAGAGAGATCCAGTTGCCGCCAGCTACATGAACCATGTGTATGAAGCCCGGGAAGCGGCTAGGGGAGCGGAAGGTGGTAGTGGAGGCGGATGTGGTTGTAACTAAATTGTTGCGTTATTGCCTTGCTTTAGGGTTAATTTTCCCCATTTATGCTTCTGCTGCTGTGTTACCTGAGGAACGAGCTGATAACCTGTATCATGCCTATAGTGGCGGGGGGGTTACCATAGATGGCCCCTCGGTGTTGATTCGTAAAAATATTGGCAACAATGTCTCCTTTTCCGCAAATTACTATGTGGATATGATTTCCGGGGCCTCAATTGATGTTGAGGCAACTGCTAGTGAATATACTGAAAGGCGTGATCAGTACTCTCTCGGGGTGGACTATTTGGTGGATAAAACCACCATTAATTTCGGCTATACCAATAGCTCGGAGAGTGATTATGAGGCGCAAACAGTTGGCTTTGGTATTAGTCAGGGATTCTTTGGAGACTTGAGTACTATTGATCTACGTGTCAGCTATGGTAGTGATGAAGTATTTCGCAATGATGATGAGTATTTTTCTGATGAAGCCCAACACCGCCGCTATGGGGTGAGCTGGAATCAGATTCTTACACAAAAATTAATTGCTGAATTAAGCGTAGAGACGGTCACCGATGAAGGTTATCTTAATAATCCTTACAGAACGGTGCGTTTTCTTGATCCAACAGTTTCGCAGGGATTTAGTTATCAACCTGAAAACTATCCAAGGACCAGAAATAGTGATGCGGCAGCTATTAGGTTAAAATATCGATTACCTTACCGTGCATCAATAAAAGGTGAGTATCGCCGCTATGCGGATAGCTGGGGAATAACTGCGGATAATGTCGAGTTTCGTTACACCCACCCGCTAGAAGAGCAGGATGAATGGATCCTTGAAGGTAAGATACGCTATTACCAGCAAACCAGCGCTGATTTTTATAGCGACTTGTTTCCCTATTCGAATGCTACCAATTTCCGAGCACGTGACAAAGAATTGAGTAACTATACCACGCTAGCACTGGGCGTAGGTGTATCTTATGAATTGCCACAACGCTGGTCCCTGCTAAATCGCAGGAATACTATAAACTTATATTGGGATCATATCCTGTTTGACTACGAGGATTTCCTCGATGTTACGGTGCATGGTGATAGTACGGCTATTACTCCGGGAAGTGAACCTGCCTATAGTTTTTCAGCCAATGTAATCCGCCTGTTCTGGACGGTACGTATCTGATATTAATGGCCCTCAACTAAGTGTGACATTTAAATAGAGCTTCATCACCATTTAAATGTATTAAGTATGGGGCCTCTTTTTCCATTGATATCATTTTTCTCAATCACTTAAAATTCATATCATATAGCTCAAAGCATATGATTGTTTTTTTCAGGTGCTTTCATACTCTTGGTTTCTTTGCGTTTTGACATTATCTTTTCCTATGCTAAATGTGCCCGCAGGGTAATTCTGGGGCATTATGTGATGCGGACAACAAATTAAAACATAGAGTCAGTTTTGTGGCTTATATGGCGAGAAAGATACCTAGAAAAATTATCTTTATTGGTTCCAGTTCTGTCTATGGAAAAGGAGATTCAGAACTGGGTGGTTTTGTACAGCGATTTCGCCTTCGCTTTGAAGATTTAAACCCCAAGAATCTTGTTTATTCTCTCGGTGTGTTTGGTGAGGCGGTGGCCTCGCTTATTGTTAGAGCTTCCCACGAGCTGCCTCTGAGGAGGCCCCATTTAATTGGAATATATCCCGGGTTCAATGATATCTGCCGGGTAGGAGGAGTAATGGAAGAGACTGCCGTAGCTCTGGACTCATATCGACAAGCTATGTTGCAGCTTTTGCAAACTTCCAAAATGATCGCTCCAACCTTTGTAATGACCGGTATTCCGTTTGATGAACTCCGGACTACGCCCTTTCACAATAGTGATAGCTATTTTTTTAGATCTGATGCCAAGCTTTATACTCAGGTTGTGAGAGAAGTGGCGGCTATAGAAATGATTCCAATATTGGATTTCGATAAATTATGGCGTAACAGGCCACTGTATAAGCTACTTTCTGAGGATGGTCTTCACGCAAACCCCAGCGGTCATCAGTTACTTTATGAACAAACCTGGGACTTTGTCTGCAAAAATTATCTTTAGCTTTTCTGTCCACTCTTATCTTTTTTAAAGTTCCCATCCTTTTCTACAAGTACTGGATTATATAAGTACTCAATTGCAGTTTTTCTTCGGCTCCCAAAAATAGCCGAAGAAAATTATTGAAATACTGTGTGACGATAGTATGGATAGCAAAAAAATTACTGATAAACAAGAATCATTAAATGCTTTATCTTAGGCAATTCAATGTGCTGAAGAGTATCTATCAAAAATTCGTGAAAGGCGGGTCAGCCCTTCTTGTGAAGCTGTAGCCTGGATACATGTGGATGGCGCTTTTGTTTTATGAGCGGCGGCTTCTCCTGCTAAAGCTAATTTGACCGCCGATATCGAACTGGCGGATTCATGGGCGGTGTATGGTCACAAGTGGCTGAACACGCCATACGATTGTGGCGTGGCAATTTGTCGTGATGCAGGGGCTGTAAACCGGGTTATGACAACTCAGGCGCCTTACTTACAAGCTGGTACAGAACCACCGCCCAAGGATATGGTACCGGAATCTTTTCGCTGTGCGCGCGGTGTTGAGGTTTGGGCTGCGATCCGGGAGATGGGAAGTAATCGTGTGGGAGATCTGGTTGAGGGCTGCTGTTCCTATGCTCAACATTTGGCACAAGGATTAATGGAAATGGGTTATGAGCTGCTCAATGATGTCGTTTTGAATCAGGTTGTGGCCACAATTGGAGGTGAGAACGACATGCATCGTATCGTGCAAAGAATATAAGATGAGGGAGTATGTTGGTTTGGCACCACAGTCTGGCAGGGAAAATTGGCACTGCGCCTTAGTGTCTCTTCATGGGCAATAAATAAGAGGGATATTGTCTTATCACTGGAGTCCATTCGCGAGGTAACCAGGGAGACTATAGGCGCAAAATGGAACTTCTAATGGAATTCGTCTGACTTCCCAAAGCGATAAGGAAGCTTATCCCAGCCTGCGGTCTATTCTTATATAAAGAACTATAGCTATAGATAGGAACTGTAGAAATAGATCAACACGATATGGATTTGAGGTTATCTGGGGGCTTGAAGATTATGTTTGGCTCCAGATGAAATACAGGGCAGACGACTTTATTTAAGATGACTAAGATAGCACTAAAAATCTCCTTTTGACATTCCATCTGACATGGTTTTTCTGTATATAGATTGCACTGTTGCGGGCCAGGGAGGCCCTGGCGAACTATGATATTCTGGCTTGTTCTGATACTCCTGTTGATTTTGATCTGGCTTGTCTGGATAGCATTTTTTAGTCCCAGCCTGAGCCGAAATGAGTTATCCGAATACTCCTTTAATCAGTTATCACTGGAAAATGGATTCTCAGTAAATTATCGAGAAATAGGACCAGAGGGACATCCGGTACTTTTATGTTTTCACGGTGGTGGAGATTCGCTTAGTGCCTGGAATGATTGGGTTAAGATTCTCTCTGAAGATTATCATTTAATTCTGGTGGACTTACCCGGACACGGCTTGACTGACCCTCTTCCGGGCGGAACTTATACACCAAAGCATTTTGCTGATTTTATTGCGAAATTTATCGAGGCAATGAAACTCGAGAAGTTCGTGATGATTGGTCACTCGTTCGGAGGCAATAGTGTTTTACGTTATCTGGTCGAACATCCAGACACTGTTGAGGCTGCAATCCTTGTGTCGCCTGGAGGCTATAGGTGTGATAAGGGACTGGAGATGCCAACCGGTATGGCTCGTTTTGTTATCAGTCACTGGGGGCGACACTTGGTCTCACATCTGGGTAGCCGTGGTCTGATACGTAGAATACTGCACTCCAAGATGTTTTACGATCCGCACGCTTTGTCAGAGACATTGGTAGAGCGCATATATCTACTTTCCCGTTATGAAAAAAACCGGGGAACAGCTCTTAATTTGGTGGCTAATGCCAGTGTAAATTTTCAACCGCTTAATGGTCTTGAAAATATAAAAACTCCCACTCTATTCATTTGGGGCGCAGATGATCAAATTATTCCCTTGGAAGTGGGTCGTTATTTTTCAGACAAAATACCTGGCAGCCAATTGATAGCTTATGAAAATATCGGGCATATGGCCCATGTTGAAAATGCAAAAATCAGTGCTGATGATGCAATTAAATTTATTAAAGGGTTGCAATGATTTGTGTTGAATTAGAAACCAACTAAAAATTCAGTGGATGCCTGTCTTGAGTTCATTTTTTATTTTGATGGTAGATTGAAATCGTATTTGGGTTGTTTGTCTAATAGAGGCCAGTAAACATCTGATCTTTTGAGTATAAATTGCTTTTAATATTCATGTAGTTAACTTTAAGGTGAGCGCTTTGTTTGCTTTTTGAAAATCAAGTCCTGATAAGAATAAATGAATAAAAAATTATATTTTCATTAATTAAAAAGCTTTCTGCACGATCAGATGGTTTCTGATTAGGCTGCTATAAAATATATGCCATGCTTCACAGAATGCCGAAAACGCCCCTCTATAATTCGCCCCAATTTTCTAAAAAATACAACAGGTTATTGGGGCTGATATGAATGATTCCTTCAAGCTAATAACAGCTATCTGTTTGTCCGTTCTCTTGACTGCCTGCGGGGGCGGCGGAGGTGGTTCTGATAGTGAGAAAGATAATAATCCTGGCATCATTGGTAGTAATGGCGGCGGCACGCCCGATCCTGATCCTGATCCTGATCCTGATCCTGATCCTGATCCTGATCCTGATCCTGATCCTGATCCTGATCCTGATCCCGATCCCGATCCCGATCCCGATCCCGATCCCGATCCCGATCCCGATCCCGATCCCATTAGTGGTGGTGAAGGTAGCGTTAGCGAGGATAATGAGACTTCTACCTCTGGCAAGTTGATTGATAGTGTTGATGCCGAGCAAACTTTTGAAAAGCTTAATGAATGGGGAAAATACGGTCTGCTTGATGTTTCTCTTGATGGTACCTGGAGCTATACCCTGGATGCGGGCCTGGCTGACCCCTTGAGTGCTGATGAATTGGCAATTGATGAATTTATGGTTGGTGTTGGAACAGGTGATGACATTACATTAATTACTATTCAGGTGACAGGTGCTGATGATGCTTACACTTTTAGCCCCGAATCCCCTCTTGCCACTTTGCTCGTGGGGAGCAGTGCAGATGCCAAGGGTACTCTGACAATCATAGATGTCGACGGCAATACCCCGGGATTTGTTGAGAGTAGCAGTGCTGGGAATTACGGTGATTTTAGGATTACCGGTGTTGGTGACTGGGAATATACCCTAAATGACAAAGCACATAGTCTCAGTGCGGGGGATGCAGTCACAGATACCATCACTTTCACATTAACTGATGGTGCAGAACAATCCGTTGTTTTTTCTGTTGTTACTGTTGATCCTAATGGCAATGGATCCTTTGAGTTCTCAGTGGAACAGAAGCGTGTAATGCTGGATACCCATAATGAGTATCGTGAGAGATGTGCTAAGGGTGAGGCCGGCGAGGGGGACAATGCCCCCAAAAGCGCCGGTAATATGCAGACTCTTTTCTGGGATAATGCCTTGGCTAAAGTGGCGAAAGAAAGAGCATCAGCTTGTTACTTTGGTCACTTAAATGGAGCTGCTGGTATTCGAGAGGCTTTTGAGAAAGTTAAAGACGAAGTTTCTTTCGTTCTTCCTGTTGGTAATATTGCAATTGGAGAAAATGTTTCAATTTACATATCTAACCCACCAGCGTCGCAATATGATGCTGACCATTGGGGCGGATCAGTTAAATCCTGGTATGCTGAAAGCCACGCTTATGACTGGGATGCGATGCGATGTCACGATGACACCTGCGGGCATTGGGCCCAAGTATGTCATGGGGAAACTCGTTATGTAGGCTGTGCTGTGGCAGAGTGCGATAGTGTTATAGGCTCCAATAACCCTGCCTACAATGATGGCGCACATGTTTTAGTCTGTAATTATTTCCCTGCGTTGAATCAGGCTGAGATACCTTTCACTGATAACTATGGTTTTGATACTTGTAGAACCTGTATTAATTATGATATTCCTTTCTGTGTTGACAATATGTGTACTGGTGGAAAGTCAACAAACTGGAATGCCTCGAAAAAGAGAGATAAGTATGTTGATCAATGTACCGACGGCTTAGGTAGGGATATAGTACCCTGTACTTTTGGTAACCATCCACCGCCCGCTCAAGTTACAGGGTTTAAATATACAGTTTCTGATAAGCAGGTAAAATTATCCTGGAATGAAACCATCAAAAATGGTGGCGTACTTCACTATAAGATCTTTCGTGGCGAGGAGCTTATAGATAAAACACGTCAATTATCCTATAAGGATTCTGATGTGGAGCAGGGTGCTAATTATCGATATAAAATTATTGCGATAGACCATGCTGGTCAAGAAGGCTTACCCGCCTATTTAGATGTAAGTGCTAATTAAAATTAGTAAAGAGTAAAAATAATTTGATTTGAGAGCTGGGGGAAGCCAATATGTGGTCGAGTTCAAGCTCTCAATTCATGATTGATTGGAAATTATACTAGCCGAATATTGTTTGTGCCTTTTTACTGTGGAATCCTGAATCAAGACTTTCTTATAAATTCTACTGGATAAAAATTACTTTACTATAGGGTATTGGCTGCTTGTTGTATAAGAAACTATTTTTGATTCTAATGAATTATTCAATGTGTATCTATTTGCAGAATATTCGACTTTCTGATTTCTTATCATAACCCACTTTAATCGTTTGCAAGATTTTGAAGCTTTCAATCGAGTTGGTATTTGGCTAAAAAATCCCTTTTTTACCCACATTAACTTTTCCCTATGGCTGAGAATAGCTGCCGAGAAAGCGTACACTGGTAACTGTTGCAGTTTTAAAGCCTTGCTAGCTAAAATATCTTTAGTACCCCTAATTTTCACCACCTCTTGAAATGAAAATTCGCTAGCTAAAGAACAAGAATATTAGTTGGGCTAAGGTTATGAGGCTTTTGGGGTTATATTTTGAAATATAATTTCAATTGCTTTATCACTTGATAAGGGTTAGCTTTCCTTTAAAAGGCAATCGATAGGATTTGTAATGGATAAAAAAGGCCGCAGAGCGGCCCAGTTGGGGGATGGAGCTTATTTTGTCTGCACCAAATCGTAGTTACTTAGAGCTGGGATAGCTTTATGTATTTCTGTCTCTAATTGATCGATAGTCTCCAGTGACGTGCAAAGTTGTTCTGCTTTGTGCTCAATCACATCTGCACGCTGTTCTACCATTCGTTCTGCGTCTTTTGTCACTTGTTCTTCGATGCTATGACCCCCGGTAAATACCGCTTTCAGGGCATGCCAGGCAATGGTTCCAGCGGACTCCTTGGCCAATCGTTCTATACGAGGTTCAAATTCCGTTGAAATAGTCTCGTCGACAAAATTTCCGATTTCGGAAGCTCCCAGCTGGTATATTTCTCCTTCGCGGTTTAAGCGCTCTTCGGTACGCTGCAACAGGTCTGCAGAAAACTGCTGGAGTTCCAGGGTATCCGGGTGATCTGGGCCTGCTAGGGCGGTAATTGCGATGGATAAGCCATTCATGGCGATATCTACCGCCTCCAGGGTAATCAACAGGGTATCACGCCCGGCCACATGCAACTGTTGCCGGTATTCCTGCATCAGGAGTTGCTGCTGGGGAGTGAGAGAGGTTTGATTGCCATCCACCAGAAGCCGATCTGGAGAGTTGAAGTACACCAGCTGCTGGTCGTCATCCTCCGGCGTCACTATAAAGAAATCTGGGCCGACACTTACTGAGTAGTCCAGTGATACATTGCAGTCATCGGTATGGATTTCAATTTTGTCATGCGCCTGGGCAGCTGTGCCCAGACCGATAAGAGCCGAGATTGCGAGCGGTTTCCACATATCAAGTGCCTCTGTTATTTAACCTTTCACCCTTTGACGCTGCTTCTGTGGGGAACAGATGCGGTAAGCTGAAAAAATTATCTGATTGATTTTCAAGCGATATTGGGAGTTATCGCTTTGGAATTAAGTGATAACCTTGCCGGCGGTCCAGGTGTCCGCTGTGTCGCCGCAGAGGCACGCTATAAAATTCAATAAAAATGGGGGTAGGAAATGTCGTTAGGTAGGCTCTTGGTGGCATTGTATCTGGTGTTGTGTGGCACAACTGTACAGGCGAAGGATATTGTCGATTACACAGCGGATATGCGTAAATACGGTGGATATCATGACTTCTATTGGGATGTAAGTACTGGTCGTGTACTGTTACAAGTGGAGGAGTTTGAGCGAGAGTTTTTACTCCTCACTGGCTTGGCCCAGGGGCTTGGTTCGAACCCGGTAGGACTGGATCGCAACCAGATTGGCGAGAGCCGCCTGGTAAAATTCCAGCGAGTTGGCAACAAGGTGCTGCTGCACCAGCTAAATGCCCGCTATCGTGCCACCTCTAGTAATCCTGCCGAGCGTCGTGCAGTGGAGGAGGCTTTTGCCTCCTCGGTGCTGTGGGGCTTTGAGGTGATGGCACAGGGCAGTGATGGTGTTCTGATTGACTTTACCCCTTTCCTGCTGAGCGATCAGCATGGTATTGCTGTGCGCCTCCGGCAGGCTGAGCAGGGTAATTACTCTGTGGATAAGTCAAAGTCCGCCGTTTACCTTCCGCGCACAAAGAATTTTCCCAAAAACAGCGAATTTGAAGTGCAGCTGACTTTTACCGGTGCCAAACCAGGTAAATATCTGCGCGAAGTGGTACCAACTCCAACCCTGGTAACCCTGCGCCAACATATTTCGTTGATTGAATTGCCGGACAAGAAATACCAACCTCGCCAATTCCATAGCCGTAGTGGCTACTTTCCCTTTGCATATCGGGATTACGCCAGCGCTATTGACCAACCCTTGGACCAGCGCTTTATCTATCGTCATCGCCTGGAGAAGAAGCCGGGTAGTAATGAGGTAGTCGAACCGATTGTGTACTACGTGGATTCGGGGGTGCCAGAGCCCGTGCGCAGTGCTCTCGTCGAAGGTGCGAGCTGGTGGAATCAGGCCTTTACCGCGGCGGGCTATAAAGATGCTTTCCGGGTCGAGATTTTGCCCGAGGATGTAGATCCGTTGGATGTACGCTACAACGTCATCAATTGGGTGCACCGCTCTACCCGAGGCTGGTCTTATGGGTACTCGGTTTTTGATCCTCGTAGCGGAGAGATTCTCAAAGGCAATGTCACCCTGGGCTCTTTGCGTGTGCGCCAGGACTTCCTGATAGCCCAGGGGTTACTGCAACCCTATGTCGGCGAATCTGCAGATACGGAGGCCCTCAAGGCCATGGCTCTGGCGCGTATACGTCAGTTGTCTGCCCACGAGGTTGGCCATACGCTGGGTTTGGCTCACAACTTTGCTGCCAGCACTAAGGGGCGTGCATCGGTGATGGACTACCCGGCACCATTGGTGTCTCTGGTACACACTGATATGGATTTGGATAAGGCTTATGCCACTGGAATCGGTGTTTGGGATAAGCTGGCAGTTCGCTATGGTTATGGCACTGGCAAAGATGAACAGGATTTCCTGGATTCAGTGATCCGAGAGGCGAAGGAGCAAAAATTGCGCTTTATTTCAGATCCGGATTCCCGTGCAATCAACAATGCGCATGCGGTATCCCATCTTTGGGATAATGGTAATGATCCACTGGTTGAGTTTGACCGTATGGTGGAGTTGCGCCGCCATGCCCTGAACAACTTTTCTACTGCAGCCAATCCGAAATCTGCTCCCCGCTCTGATCTGGAGGAAACACTGGTGCCGGTTTATTACGGGCATCGCTATCAGGCAGAAGCCGTGGGTAAATTGATTGGTGGCCTGGATTACGATTACCTCTATAACGATGCTGAACAAAATAGCTATACCCTGGTGCCGGCAGAGCGTCAGCAGCAGGCTATTGATACTTTACTGGGGACTCTCTCCCCTGAGTTCCTGGCATTGCCGGAGCAGGTATTACAATTAATTCCGCCCAAATCTTATGGCTATGAGCGCACTGCGGAGAGCTTCCCTTCTTATACCGGTGTTGCCTTTGATACGGTGGCACTCGGTGAAGCGGCAGCTGGCCATACCCTCTCAATTCTTATGGATCCTCAGCGGGCTGCGCGAATGAATCAGCAAAGCGCCCGTAGCAGCGAAATTCCAGGCTTTACACAAGTGTTGAATCAGCTCACTTCTATGGCACTGCAGAGTGAGCAGTATTCGGGCCTGCAGGCAGTTATTCACCAGCGAGTGAACCATGTCTATATACAGCGCTTAATGTTGCTTGCCAGTGACAGGAAAGCAGCCGAATCTGTGCGAGCCAAGGCCCAGCTTGAGCTGGCCACTTTTCAGCAGGCTCTGGGTCAGAAAAAGCTCTTTGGTGAGGATCCGCAAGGATACAGTGCCCACTACTATTTCCAGGCAAAACGTATCGAGGCTTTTATGCGTGGTGAGCTGGAAGTAAAAGCTGAAGATATCAAGGCGATGCCACCGGGTTCGCCAATTTAATTGAGATAGTGGGAAATAAAAAAGTGTTTGAAAAAGCCCCCCAATACTCATTGGGGGGCTTTTATTTCTCACTTCTCAACTACGTACAAACTGAGATTTCCTGATCCAGTGATTGCCGCGATATTTTCGGGTGGGGGCTGTGGTTTTCTTTGCCCAGAAGAAGTTGCGGTTGAATTGAAATTCCACTTCATAACCTTCCGCCAAAGCAGCCAATGGCATTGCCTGCCAGCTGGTCTGACGGCGCTTGCTGGTTGCCTCCAGTAGATACTCCTGGCCATCTACGATGGCAACCACCCAGGCATGCCCCTGGCCATTGTGGGTACCCAGCGCTACCCTTGCATCCACACCCAATTCAATCAGCCAGTCGGCGAGTAAAATGGCATGGTCTTCACAGTCTCCGCGTTTCTGGTAATAGGCCTGGCGGGATGTCTGCCAGATATCAGACAGTCCGGCGTATTGTTGATGGTCATACTGGTATTGTTTATTCATAGCCAGCGTATACAGGGGTACCCATAGTTGTCGGGTTTTAAAGGGTTTAAAACCCACGAGGTAACTGTTGGCAAAGTGGTGTTGCTGATCCAGGCCCCTGGCTGATGCAGTTACCGCTTCGAGTCCCTGCCAGTTCCAAATGGAAACATGGGCGCTTTCTTCCAGTGTTCGCCTGGCGACTACTTTCTGGATTGTCTCTTCTGCCAGCGGGTAGCTGGTCCCAGTAACCTTTACAACCCCATACTGGCGATCCTCAATAAGGCTGGTATTTACACCATAAGTTCTACCATTAGAGGCAAGTGGCTCACCTGGAACACCTTTTATCTTCTGGCCCTGCACTGTATTGCGTAACACCTCCGGCAACATTAACAGTGTTGAAACAATCAATAGCGGAGCTATCCACTTGCGCATGGAGCTTTCTCCTACCCTTTCAGGCCAAAGGAGATGATGATGGCCACAAAGATTAAAATTGTAGAAGCGAAAATGGATACAGCGATATTACCATTCTTGAGTTCACCCTCTATATCTACGGTACGCAAGAGTTTCTTATCGATAGTAATTAGCGCGGCAATGCCGATAAATAGCGCGAGTAAGGTGTAGATCAGATTTATGCCAAGATTAAAAAAAGTGGCAGTGATAAATTCCAGCTGCATTTGCCCACCAAGTAAACAGTAATTTTATAGCGTACCAAATCAAAATGGGACTGACCCATATTTCTATTTTGATGGATAATATCATATTTTTGTTTTCTAGTGCGTCTTGCTGTTTTTATCTGATTGCAATATCTTAATTATTTTGTTGATGTGTTTTTGGAATAAATATGCGTTACTTATCTGTACTGGGACTAATAGCATCATTGCTGCTTCTGGCGGCATGCGCGGATCGAGTTGAGGTACCTCCAGCACATGTGGGTAAAATTCTTACTAAGAATGGTTATAAACCAGAGGTGGTACCCCCTTCCAAGTTTCGCTTAGATATTTGCATTTTTTACTGCGACAGGCTTGTCACCATGACAATTGCAGATTTTGGGCATGTGGAAAAATTCAAGGTTTTTATGCCCAAAGATCAACTCAATATGAGCTTTGATATCCGCATGACCGGGGCTATTAATAATGCAGCGATTGATCATGTTTTTGATCGAATTCCACCAGTGAATGGCAACATTTCAGTTAACCATGTATATGGTACCTATGCCCAACCGGTAATTAGAGATGTGATACGTGCAGTTGTAGCCAAGTACTCTATTAATGAGATCGCTTCCAGCCGGGAATCTCTCAGCCACGAGCTTTTCAATGAAGTCTCTAAAGCATTGGAGGGCACTCCAATTGTCGTTAAACGCCTAGGTATTGCTGATGTACAGTTTCCCAAAGTGATTACCCAAGCCAAGGAGCGAGCAGCAGAACGACGTGAATTGATTGAGCAGGAGAAGGCTCAGTTTGAGATCCAGAAGATACAAATGGAGCGGGATTTGGAGCGAGAGAAAATGAATCGAGCTATTGCCCGCGAGAAGGCGATCGGACAGAAAGAAGTAAATGATTTATTGGCTAAGTCAGTGACTGACAAATATCTCTCCTATCGGACCCTGGAGGTCCTGGATAAGATGGCGGCATCCAACAACAAGGTTTTCTTGCCGGTTGAAGCCCTGGGAACGATTGGGTTACAGCATGCTGTATTTAGTGATCAGGTAAAGCGGGTGGCAGGAAATAAGTGATCTGGTAATTAGCTAATTAATTATGATTGGCTCTCTATCAGTTGGCACGAGTTAATCTTCAAAGTTGCTCTAAGAGTATAGATAAAAGATTGTAAAAGTGGCACCAAGTTATTCTCGGTGCCATATATTCTGAAGTTTTTTGTTAATTATCTATTTCTGTCATTTCATTCAGGGTAAATTCTTCTACAGCACCTTTTGTGGCAGCCATATACTCCTGTAAGTGGGTGTTGTTCATATGGGTTTGCCACAGATCGCGGCTTTGCCAGTTTTCATAAAAAAGAAAATGAGCAGGATTGTCGTTATCCTGGTGTAAATTGTAATTCACACAACCTTCTTCTGTTCGTGTGGTATTGATCAGCTTTAAAAGCTCAGATTTTACCAGGTCAACCTGATCAGCTTTGGCTTTAATATTGGCAACTATTGTTAGTCTGCTCATGATGTAGCTCCGAAATCCTCTTGATTAAAAGTTTATAATGGTTGCTTGCTTAAGTGCAGCCCCATCTTTATCAATCGTTTTTACCTGATATCAATACAAATACCTCTTCAGAGGCCTTGTTTTGCCTCGGACTACTACGGCTGTATTGATGAAGTGAGTGTATTTTAGAAGTAGCTTTACTTTTTGAAAACGCTACAATCTTTGAATCTTTATCAAAAAATAATTGATAATATGCTGATTGAAGACTTAAAAGTCATACTTAAAGTAGCTGAATTTCGCAGTATTACTGCCGCTGCGGCAAGCCTCGATATGCTTACGGCAACGGCGAGCGCAGCAGTTAAGCGTGTCGAGAATGCCCTGGGGGCAGACTTGTTTATTCGGACGACGCGGCAGCTGAGGCTTTCGGGCGCAGGAGAGCGCTTTATTCCGAAGTGTGAGGAAGCATTGTTGATGCTTGATCTGGCCAAACAAGATCTAAAGGAGGGCAGTGCGGAAGTTAGCGGTGACCTGCGCATTGGTGTTTCCTCGGATTTTGGGCGTAATCTGGTTTCGCCCTGGCTTGATGAATTTCAGGACAGGCACCCGGGGATAAACTTGAAAGTGAATATCAGCGATAGCCAAGTGGACTTTTATCGTGACCCTGTGGATATCGCCCTGCGTTATGGGCCACCGGGGGATGCAAACCTTTATGGTTTCAAAATTTGTGATGTGCCGCGCTTACTGTGTGCAGCTCCCAATTATTTGGATCGGCAGAGTATCCCTAAGCATCCCCGGGATCTTACTAGCCATAATGGTCTTTTCTATCAATTACACGGGATCATTCATAATAAATGGGAATTTTCTCATAAAGAAAAGATATTCAAGGTACAAATGAGCGGTAATTGCTCTTCCAATGATGGGGATTTGGTTCGCCGCTGGTGTGTAGCGGGTAAGGGGCTGGCGATAAAATCCTGCCTGGATATGTCTTCAGATTTACTGGATGGAAAAGTGGTCCCTTTGATGGCCAACTATTTACCTAAGTCTACCGAATTATGGCTTGTTTGCCCTGGCAGGCAAACAATTACACCTGCAGTTCGTATTATTAGGGACACCATTCGGGAAAAATGTATTGGGATTTTGTTGCAGCTGGTTAGTAAAAAAATTCTATCGGAAGGGGCTGTTAAAAATATAGATTCAAAGTATTAAATAATAGGGTTTTTCTAAAGTTGAAATTATTGTTGGTCTGTTAGAGAGAGGGCTGCCCCTCTCTCCAATTTCCTGAGCTTATTGCTTTAAGCTAGATTGCACCAGTACAGCCATTCGTTGCCAAGTAGTCGTAAGCCGCCTTGGCTTGTACTAATCCATAGCCATAAGCATTATCGCGACCGGAGTCCCCCAGATCTTCTGCAGTTGCAGTCAGGGCTGTACGTATCTCGGTATTACTACAGCTGGGAAAGTGGCTCCAAACAAGAGCGGCAACACCCGCTACGTGAGGAGTTGCCATAGAAGTGCCATTGAAGTACTCGTAATCACTGGCTTGGTTAGCCAAACTAGCGCTGGCTCCGAGTTGTCCCAGTAGGGCGTTGCCATCGCTATCAGAGATGCCTATAGATGGGATGTTGGTGACGGTTTCACCCAGAGTTGCGCTGGAGAGTAAACCGGCTTCATTATTGTAGATCACCGCGGCAATACCACCGCCGGCCTCACAGTTCAATACTTTGTCTGCAAAACTGATATTACCGCGCTCAATCAAACATATCTTACCTGAAGCGCTATTACAGGCAGATTCACCGGTGTCGCAATTTTCGAGTGCACCTGTAATATCGCCCAAGGGGGAGCCTGAAATAGGTGCAGCCTCGATCTCAACACCTGCCACGTTCAAAGAGGAGGCTCTTCCGGTGCCGGTCGGAACTGAAGAGAGGACCTGTACTCCAGGTGCGGAGAGCTCTACCTGGTTGGTTTGCTGGGATGATGCCCAGATCTCTTTATTGCTGTCGAGTGCGCCAACAGAAACTACAGAATCATAAGAGGCAGGGTAGGAGTGCTGCGTATTTCCGTCATTGCCCGCTGCTGCAACAGATAAAATACCACGGCTGTTCAGGCTATTGAATGTACGCCTTTCGAAGAAATTAAATCGCTCTCCACCAAGGCTCATATTAATAACGTTAGCACCGTTGTCCGCACAAACTTCCGCTGCAGCCATCAGGGAGGATGAATAGGCCCAGCCATCACCACCAAACACTTTGACAATGTGAAGATTGATGTTACTGCTTGGCATGACACCAACAACACCCGTGTCATTATTCATTGCTGCAATAGTGCCGGCGACATGAGTGCCGTGACCACTTTGATCTTCATACCAGTTCCCGGCGCCACTTGGATCGCTACTACCGGTTACCGCATTACCGGAAAGGTCTTCATGCGCTATATCGTAGCCAGAGTCAATGATACAGACGGTTCGGTTGCCGGCTTGGGTATCCCCGAGCTGATCTGCTTGTACCATGGGTATGCCAAAGGGTACTTGCTGGGACATTGGGTACCGTTTGACATCTTCCTCGATGAATTCGATATTTGGGTTTTTTCGCAAGGCTTGCAGTGCTTTCTCAGGAAGGTGTGCTGCCATGGCATTTTGCCTGCGAATATCCAGGGCTTTGCGTCCACCTCGCGCACGCATTTGGGACTTTACTGTTTCACCTTTACCTTGCTTAAAGGTAATAATATAGCGTTTGTCTTCGGCATTCGCGTGATTTGCTATGGCTATAGTCAGTACGCTTGTAGCGACCAGTGATACAATGTTCTTCATTATTTGCTCCTGAATGAGTAATTATTTTAGTTATTTTCTCGATGATTTAATCTGTGTGAGAATTATTTTTATCTTTGGAGGTTCAGAAAAATATTAGTTTTTGGTGAAGTGATTGTATGCCAGCTTATGAATGTATTGCAAAGTGAAAAACTGAATTTGGTTTTCTGGAAAAAATAATTGAGATAGTTGCTGTTTGATTCGTCTAGTCGCTAGCTTTTACTGTTGAGTTAATAAGTGCTTACTTGTTTTTATAATTAATCTCATGATAGATCTTTAGGTGTTGCGGATATCGGTTTTTCATTCGTAGCAATGTTTTGATTCTTATTTTCCAGTCCGTAAGTTTTTTCTATAAAATATAAAGCTTGGTTAAGTGTCTATATCTTTCAGTTATAAATGCATTTTATATACTTATGCAAAGAATAGAGGTGTGTTAATTTTTTTGCTAAAAACCATTTTTATTTTTACGTCTGTATCTTATTGGCATGTAAGAAAATAGGTTGCTAAGTTTTTGCGTTTTAATGTGGTTGTTTGAAGGTGGCTAATCTCCAAATTTTAAAATTCTTAAACTCTAGAAAATATTTTAACGATCGGAATAGAGGGGGAAGTAGTCCCCCTCTTTTTTTTTGAGATTTTTAGACGAGATTAAATTGATCCAGCGCAACCATTCGCTTGTAAATAATTATAAGCTGCCTTGGCTTGTACCAAGCCATAGCCATAAGCATTGTCCCGACCGGACTCACCCAGATCCTCCGCTGTTGCCCATAGCGCGGCACGGATTTCGGAGTTACTACAGCTTGGGAAGTGGCTCCAAACAAGAGCCGCAACACCGGCCACATGGGGAGTTGCCATGGAGGTACCATTAAAATAGGCATAGTCCATCGCTTCGGTTTCGATAGTAGCGCTCGCCCCCAGTTGTGTTAGCAGTGCAGCCCCATCAGCGTCAGAGATTCCCACCGAAGGAATGTGGGTCTCAACTCCTCCATGAGTGCCAAATAGCAGCCCTGGTTCATTGTTGTAGATGACGGCTCCAATACCTCCACCAGCTTCGCAATTAAGGACTTTTTCAGCAAAGCTAATATTGCCGCGCTGAATCAGACAGATTTTACCTGCTGCACTGATGCAAGCTGATTCGGCAGTGCCACAACTCTCTAGCGCGCCGCTGATAGTGGCAATGGGAGTGCCTGTCATAGCTGCAGCTTCTACTTCAACACCAGATACTTCTAGTGAGGCAGCCTGGCCGCTACCTGTAGGAATAGAGGATAAAACCTGTACCCCTGGGCCAGCAAGCTCAACTTGATTGGTCTGTTGGGAAAAACCAGCAATTTGCTTGTTACTGTCGATTGCAGCTACAGAAACTACTGAGCTATAGGATGCCGGGTAGCTATGACGAGTATTTCCATCATTACCTGCAGCAGCAACAGACAAAATGCCGCGTTTGTTGAGGCTGTCAAAGCCACGTCTTTCAAAGAAATTGGGTCTATCGCCGCCTAGGCTCATATTAATAACGTTTGCACCATTCTCTGCACATACCTCTGCGGCGGCGATTAGTGAAGAGGAATAGGCCCAGCCATCAGCCCCAAAAACTTTAACGATATGTAGATTGATATTACTACTAGGTAAAACACCTACAACACCTGAGTCGTTATTCATAGCGGCGATAGTGCCTGCCACATGTGTGCCGTGACCACTCTGGTCTTCGTACCAGTTACCTGTACCTTCGGGATCATTGGTACCATTCACCGCGTTGCCAGAGAGATCCTCGTGTACCAGGTCGTAGCCTGAGTCAATAATACAGACTGTACGATTACCTGCCTGTAGGTCAGTAAGCTGGTCTGCTTGTACCATAGGAATACCGTAAGGGGTTTCCTGGGATAAAGCATAACGCTTCATGTCTTCCTCAATAAATGCAATATTTGGATTTCTGCGTAGGGCCATTACAGCTTCGGCAGGTAGATGAGCAGCCATGGCATTGTGCCGGTTTAATTCCAAAGCCTTACGGCCGCCATTTTCTTTTACCAGAGACCTAACCGTTTCTTCTTTACCGTCTTTAAATGTGACGATATAGCGTTTTTCTTCGGCTATAGCGGAGGTTGCTAAGGATAAAGCCAGGACGCTGCTGGCAAGTGCTGGAAGGGGTTTTTTCATTTGTCACTCCTTTAACAGAATTTATTTTTTTAGTGGAAGGGTAAAATCCTTTAAGAAAGTAAATCCCGCCCCTCCCAGTTATGAAAATAACAACCTTTTCCTATTTGAGAAATAAAAAACAACACTTTCTGAATTTAATTTTCCTTGAAAGTAAAAATTGAGATTTGACGCCAGATTCATTGAGATTTATTTGTTCTAAAACGTTATGTATATTGGCTTATAGGAAGTGGTAACTTATGGGGGAATGGATTACTTTGAGGTGGGCTGTTAACGCAATCAGACCCCTCTAAATCAGGAGTCTGACTGTCTGAATTAATTTTTAATACTAATTGCTTACTTTAGTTTAGGCATCCCATCACTATCTAGTTCGGTAATTGGACCAATGTCAAGTTCTCGAATACCATTTTCTATCTTTTCCTTGTCTCCAACAATCACCCAGGTAAATTGATCTGGTTTAATTGTTTGCTTGGCAAGGTTATGTACAGATTCAAGGTCTACACCGCGAATTTTAGCTGCATAGCTATCCATGTAATCCAAGGGGCGATCATAAGTAACTATACTAACAATCTCACCAGATACAGCTCTAATAGTTTCAAAGCGCCCGGGTAATTCATTTACCCGCTTGCTTTTAACCTTTTCAAGTTCTTTCTCACGTGCAGGGTTATCGCCGATATAAGCGTAAAGTTCCTTCTGAAGTTCTTTGAGAGACTCGCTGGTTTTGTCCGTTTGGACCGGTGCGTAAACCATCAGTGGTTGCTGCCCCTTAGCGCCAGTCATAAAGGAGTAGGCACCATAGGCCCAGTGCTTGTCTTCACGCAAATTCATGTTGAGACGTGCGGTAAATGTGCCACCAAAGATATCATTCATCACATGCAACGCTTCGCGTTCTGCTATTTTTTCAGAGGGGGCCAATAGGCCACCAATGATAATTGTCTGCTCGGCTCCAGGTTTATCGATAATATAAATACTAGATTTTTCTGGGTGTGCAGTTTGAGATAGATTTTTCTCTGGTAATGGGTTTTCTGGTGCGCGCCAATCAGCAAAGTGCCGCTCCATCTTTTGGGTTAATTCATCCAGAGTAATATCACCCACAACGATCAAAGTGGCATTATCCGGGCGTAACCAGGTTTGATGGTAATTCAATAAGTCATCCCGGTTCAGTGACGTGATCGAATCCTCTGTACCGGAGCCTGTGAGTGGTGCGCTGTAGGCGTGATCTTTACCATAGAGAAGCGGCGGCAGGCTACGTAGAGCCATTTCCATTGGGCGAGTTTTCTCTTGCTGGATAGAAGCAATCCAGCGGGTGCGTTTTCTCTCAATTTCATCATCAGAGAAAGCTGGGTTCATTACTATGTCGGCGAATAAATCCATGGAATCATCAATATTTACTTTTAATGCATTCAAGCGAATAGTTGAAGTGTCGATAGCTGCATATGAGCTAATACGTGCTCCAAGGATTTCCTCTTTTGCACTGATTTCAAGTGCGTTTAGTTTGCCTGTACCCTCTTTTAACATAGACATCGCATAACTTGATGTACCAAGCTTACTACCTTGATCTGCGGCATAGCCGGCATCAAATTGAAGGCGCATGTCTACGACTGGTACTGAGTCACGCTCAGCCAACACTATTTTGAGCCCGTTGGGAAGTTCGGCTGTTTGCAACTTGGGGAATGGGACACTGGGGAAGTCGCCGGTTTCAGGCAACTTGGACCTATCTGCGCCAGTCTCTGCGGTTGTGTATTCAGGGAATGGGTGGACTTCTAAATTGTAGTCGCCACTAGAAAGCCACTTTTGCGCGGCAACCTGAACCTGCTGTGGAGTGATTTTTTGTTTTTCTCCCAGTGCTTCTAGGTAGGCATTGGGATTGTTTAAATAGAGTTCACCGCGTGCAAGAATAACTCCTTTGCCACTCCAGCCCCCTATCTGTTCCAAGTTGCGAGCGAAGGATGCGTACTCGCTCATATTAATGCGGGACAGCTCTTCTGGAGTCGGGCCCTCTTTTAGGAAGCGCTGCAACTCTTCATCTATGGCTTTTTCAATTGTTGAGAGCTCTATACCGGGCTTTGCATTTGCAGTAATTGGGAAAATTGAGGACAGTTCAAACTCATGTACCCCAACACTGACATCGGTGGCAATTTGATCTTGGTATACCAATCGTTTATACAGCCGTGAGTTTTTCCCATCACCAAGTACCGCTGCTGCAAGTGCAATTGCATTGGCATCTTCATGAGCAAGGTTAGGTGTATTCCAGACCTTATAGAGTCGCGGTTGAGCAACGCGATCAAACATCTGCTCGCGGCTAGACTGATCTCGTTTAGCGATCCACGCTTTCTTTTTGATTAATGGCGGGCCAGAAGGAATATCACCAAAATATTTACTGGCCTTTTCTTTAGCTGTTTCGACATCAATATCCCCGGCTAATACCAGTACAGTGTTAGCTGCGCCGTAATATTGCTTAAACCATTCATGGACATCATCCAGGGTAGCCGCATTTAGGTCTTCCATAGAGCCGATAGTGGTCCAGGAATAGGGGTGGCCAGCTGGGTATATTGCTTTTTGCATACGTTCCCAAACTTTGCCATAAGGTTGATTTTGCCCTTGGCGTTTTTCGTTTTGAACCACACCGCGCTGTTCGTCAAGTTTTTCCTGGGTGATTACTCCGAGCAAGTGGCCCATACGGTCAGACTCCATCCATAGAGCCATATCCAGGGCATTACTTGGTACTGTTTCAAAGTAGTTGGTACGGTCTAGCCAAGTGGTACCGTTCATACCGGTAGCACCTGCTAGCTCAAAAGGTTTGAAGTATTCGTCGTTGTAATTTTCTGAGCCGTTAAACATTAAATGTTCGAATAGGTGGGCAAAACCGGTGCGCCCGGGTTTTTCATCTTTAGACCCTACATGGTACCAGACACCCACGGATACAATCGGTGCTTTTCGGTCCTCATGAACAATAACGCGCAGGCCATTCGGTAAGGTAAATTTTTCATATTTGATATATAAGGGGGTAATTGTGCTCTTAGGCACAGTAATGCTTGACTCAACTTTGGATTGAGCACTTTCATTATTTTTCGGGGCTTCACCACAAGCAGATATCGCAAGTGATAACGCTAAAGGCACACTGTACTTTCGTACAATTTTCATAGAAATTTCCTTGTCGAATCATCCTAAGTGGCTGCCAACAATGGTGGAGAACTAGTGAGATTGGCTGCTCTAGAAATAATAAACCAGAAATTATTATTTATATTTTATTCTGGTGATGATCTTTGGGAGGGGCCAAACCAATTGGTTCACTCCCCACCCCCTGCATATGGCAAGGGGCTTCCGATTAGGATTTTATATCTATTCGAGGGGGAGTTGGCAAACCTGGTGGGTTGGTAGTAGAAAAGTAGATACTTTGATTGGCTAGAAAACCGGTATTAGTATGCTTGACGGATGATATCGATACCCGGTGTTATTGCCCGGTTCCATGCGGCTTCAACTTCCGGGGAAAAGTCGTTGTCATGTTGGCGCAGTGTAGCTATCAATGCATCCAGCCATAACCGATACCACTCAGGGCGAATATTGTAGCCATCGCGATCATGACTTTTTCCCAGTGCGCGCAGTTTGGTGTCTGACATTCCACGGGAATAGAGGACAAGCTGCATAATGCCATTGCGTAGCAGGTGTCGTTGCGTCTTCATATCGGTATTGACAAACAGATTGCGAATATCAGCAGAGCTACCCATGAAGCGGTCGTAAAAGTCGACAAAGAATTGTTCGTTATTACAGCAACGTCCATAACTTTGGAAAACAATATCACTGTCCGATCGTTCCATACCTATTGGATCTCCATAGTTTCTCCGCCGGTGGCGTACCACAGGCTGGATCTTGTGTAGTAGTGCTTTAGGGGGCAGCGATTCTAGCGGGACCGTTACCAAGCGAAAAGTATTGATGTATCAATAATTTAGTTACTGCTCGACAAGTTCTTTGACCCTAGATCTGACTAGTTAGTCGAGAGTTGAGTTTGGCCATTCAGCAAAGGATTTGGCAAATCAGCAGGGTAAAATGGGCTGGCTGACTTCCCCTGACTAGATACACCTCGGAGTATGGGTTGTGCATCAAGCTCATCGTTTCGAGCTGCCCTATTTGGCGTATGGTGTCTGCATCAGAGAGCCTTTTGAGTTTTTTATGCCCTGGATTGCATCGATATGGGCTGAGTCTTTACCTGTTATGAACCGGGAGACTGTACCAGCACCTCTCCAAGCCAGAATTCTTGGTGAATTAACGGCGCTTTTACGGGTTTTCCTGTCGGCAACGGTGGAGTGCTGTTGATATACTCCGCGCCCATATTTTCAGTTAATCGAAGTAGGAGAGGATTGGCGAATGGCGGTCAAACTGATGACAGATCTGGACCTGGCGGGTAAGCGCCTACTTATACGCGAGGACTTGAATGTACCTGTAAAAGACGGTCAGGTGACTTCTGATGCTCGGATCCGTGCGGCACTCCCGACGATCCAGGCCGCTATTGATGCTGGCGCCAAAGTGTTACTGATGTCTCACCTTGGACGCCCGACTGAGGGCGAGTATGCAGAGGAGTTTTCCCTGGCCCCGGTTGCCGCCCATCTTGGTCAACTGCTGGATCGTAAAGTGGCCCTGATCAAGGATTGGCGGGAAGGTGTTGAGCTGGCTGATGGTGAGGTCGCACTGTTGGAAAATGTGCGTTTTAACGAGGGTGAAAAGAAAGACAGTGAAGAGCTGGCCAAAGCTTATGCTGCTTTGTGCGATGTCTTTGTTATGGATGCATTTGGCACTGCCCACCGTGCCCAAGCCTCTACCCACGGAGTTGCCAAGTTTGCCCCGATTGCATGCGCTGGTCCCCTTCTTGCTGCTGAATTAGATGCCTTGGAAAAGACCCTGGCCGAGCCGGCGCGCCCATTGGTAGCAATCGTTGGTGGCTCCAAGGTATCGACCAAACTCACAGTGCTGGAGAGTTTGGCTGACAAGGTGGACCAGCTGATTGTTGGTGGCGGTATAGCCAATACTTTCCTTGCTGCCAGCGGTAAACCAGTAGGTAAATCCCTATGTGAGCATGATTTGGTGGGTACAGCCAAAAGCCTG
The DNA here is from genome assembly GCF_052468405.1 of Microbulbifer variabilis. NCBI lineage: Bacteria > Pseudomonadati > Pseudomonadota > Gammaproteobacteria > Cellvibrionales > Microbulbiferaceae > Microbulbifer > Microbulbifer variabilis. The sequence continues at coordinate 3,909,364 of NZ_CP174343.1, read as the reverse complement.
ATGCAAAAGTGCGATATCCCTGTTCCTGTGGATGTTGTCACCGGCAAAGAGTTTAGCGAAGCAGCTGCTGCTGAGACGAAGTCTGCCGATGCCGTAGCTGAGGACGATATGATCTTTGATATCGGTCCTCAGTCCTCTGGAAAGCTGGCAGAGATCCTTAAAGATGCCAAGACGATTATTTGGAACGGCCCCGTAGGTGTGTTCGAATTTGACCAGTTCGGTGCTGGTACCGAGCACTTGTCCATGGCCATCGCCGATAGCAGTGCCTTCTCCATCGCCGGTGGTGGTGACACATTGGCTGCAGTGGATAAATACGGTATTGCCGATAAGGTGTCTTATATCTCCACTGGCGGCGGTGCCTTCCTGGAGTATGTAGAAGGTAAGAAGCTTCCGGCAGTGGCGATACTTGAGTCACGTGCTGACGACTGAGATAAACCGGAATAACGCCTGCCTGAGTTAACCGGTGGGTGATAAAAGCAAAAAATTAAAATTACTACGAGTAGACGAGAAAGGAATTAACTATGGCTCTTATCAGCCTGCGCCAATTGCTGGACCATGCCGCTGAGCACGGTTACGGCGTACCCGCATTTAACGTCAATAACCTGGAGCAAATGCGTGCGATTATGGAGGCGGCCAAAGAGACCGACTCTCCGGTGATCGTTCAGGCTTCTGCCGGTGCGCGCAAATATGCTGGCGCACCCTTCTTGCGCCACTTGATCCTGGCCGCTATTGAAGAGTTCCCGGAAATCCCGGTGGTAATGCACCAAGACCACGGTACCAGCCCGGCGGTTTGTCAGCGTTCTATCCAGTTGGGCTTCAGCTCTGTAATGATGGACGGTTCCCTGCGCGAAGATGGCAAAACTCCAGCTTCATATGAATACAACGTCGATGTTACACAGCGTGCGGTTGATATGGCTCATGCTTGCGGTGTTTCTGTTGAAGGTGAGTTGGGCTGTCTGGGTTCCCTGGAAACCGGTATGGCGGGTGAAGAGGACGGTGTCGGTGCTGAAGGTAAACTGTCCCATGACCAGCTGTTGACTGATCCAGAAGAAGCGGCAGATTTTGTGCAAAAAACCAAAGTGGATGCCCTGGCAATTGCCTGTGGTACCAGCCACGGTGCTTATAAGTTCACTCGTCCGCCCACAGGGGATATTCTCGCTATCGATCGAATCAAGGAAATCCATGCGCGTATCCCGGGTACCCATTTGGTGATGCATGGCTCCTCTTCTGTACCCCAGGAATGGCTGGCGGTGATCAATGAGTTTGGTGGTGAAATCCCTGAAACTTACGGCGTGCCGGTTGAACAGATTTGTGAAGGCATCAAATACGGCGTACGCAAGGTCAACATTGATACCGACTTACGTCTCGCTTCTACCGGTGCGACCCGCCGCTTCCTGGCTGAGAACCCATCCGAGTTCGATCCACGTAAATTCTACAAAGCCGCTTTGCAGGCGATGAAAGACATTTGCGTAGCGCGTTATGAAGCTTTCGGTACCGCTGGCCAGGCAAGCAAGATTCGCCCGCTGAGCCTTGATGCTATGAGCCAACGCTATGCTGTCGGTGAGTTGGAACCGCAAATTAAGTAAGCAGTTACTCTCTCTGAAGGCGATGAAAGGCGGGCCTAAAGCCCGCCTTTTTGCATTTAAGCTCCCTGTCCGTTCACAGCATCACTTCCACCCCGGCAAAAATGCAGTACCATTAGTCCAATGGAAACCTTGCAAGACATCAGCACCTACGAAAGCAGCCCGGTGATTAAGCGCCCGGACTATACGGCGCTGCGTCAAAAGTTGCCGCACCTAGACTTTGCCAATGATGCGGCACCATTGCTGACAGAAATGCAGGATTACCGAAATTTTTACGATTTACACTTTCCCCTTGCCCATAAAACTGGAGTTGGCACTTTCAATGCCGCCGGTTTTGAGTTGGTGTCCCAGTATTGGTTAGTTGAGAACCCTCGTGGCACCTTATTTATTTGCCATGGTTATTTTGATCACACTGGCATTTATGGGCCCGCCATTCGCTTCGGGCTTGAGCGAAATCTGAATGTGGTAATATTTGATTTTCCCGGCCATGGCCTCTCTAGCGGAGAGCGAGTAGCTATCCAGACTTTTTTACAATATCGCCAGGTATTTGATCAGCTTTTATCTGTAGCTGAGGGGAAATTACCCAAGCCTTGGCATGCCTTGGGGCAGAGCACTGGTGGTGCGGCCTTACTAGCACATTTGCAGTACAGTCGTCGGCAGCCATTGGATAAAGTTTTTCTGCTGGCTCCCCTTGTGCGCCCTGCAAATTGGCACTTTGTAAAGTGGAAGTATTATTTAGGACGCCTGTTTATCAGTGAGCCAAGTCGTGAGTTTAATATCAATACCCATGATGCGGAGTTCTCTCGACGCCAGGCACTACGCGATCCTCTGCAGTCACAGGTGATCTCCATGTGTTGGCTTGGTGCTATGGTGGACTGGATAAGAACATTTCCCAAAACTGCACGTAACCCCCGTAAGATTCTTGTAGTCCAGGGTACGGGAGATGGAACTGTTGATTGGCGCTACGATATGCGTGCAATCCGGGACCGATTCCCCCACTGCCATCGAGTGTTGATTCGTGGGGCCCGTCATCAAATGATCAATGAGACCCAGCCTTATCGACACCAGATATTGGCGGCACTGGATGACTGGTTGAATCAATAGATTACTCTAGAGACTTTTAGCTTAGATTTTTAGCCAATTATTACCCGCCACGACTGTGTATTTAAAAAGCTAATAATTTTCTATTGAGTAGAATTTTAATCGACTTGCTAAGTAATAGTAATGACAAATATTCTTTCAAAGAAAATGGGACCTTCCTACGATAGGCTTTCTCCACTTATTAAAGAACTTCATACTGGAAAAAAAGTAATTGAGGGGGAGGTGAATGTTGAGAGAGGGAGACTACTTGCGCATTTTATTTGCACCCTTTTCAGGTTTCCGAAACAAAATCACAGTTGTCCACTTCGTGTAGAGTGCCACCACACTTCGGATGGTATTTTGTGGATGCGTAATTTCGATGGATTAATATTGAACTCTAAGTTTGCATCCACTGGAGACTTGCTGGTTGAACAGATGGGGCCTTTACGGATGTATTTCTACCCTGTAGAGGTAGGTGGGACATTGGCCTATGAATTTATAAAAACAAGAATTTTTGGTATTCCACTGCCAAAAATAATTAGTCCCAGAATATTTGCTGTGGAGTATGAGCTTGATGGGAAATATTATTTCAATGTGAAGGTGACTATGTTTGCTATAGGGAAAATCCTTGCTTATGGTGGTTGTATGGAGTTTTCTCCTGTCTAATTTCCAAGGGGTTAAATTTAGTCCGTTAATAATTTTAAGATGTTAAAAATTAGGGTGGTAAATGTTTTTTACAGTTTGGTTCTGGTGGAAGTAAAAACTTTGCCTCTAGCCGCTTGAATTAAGTAGATGCAAGGAAGCTAAATTTAGGGGTATGGATGGCGATATACAGGGATAAAGCGTTGGCCGCTAATTGGTAGAAATAAATGACAATTCTACTTAGGGGTTAGGTTTTTTCGGTAGATTTGGTTATTGTTTTCCAGCACATAAATTGTAAATATATACGGCCTAAGACTTTGCCACTTAGTAAGAAACAGGAGGGCGCAATGTTTAGTCATGTTATGGTTGGTACCAATGATATGCAGAAAGCCAAGGCTTTTTATGATGCAATTTTGGGAGTACTAGGCCATAAGCCTGGGATCATTGATGAGAAGGGGCGTTGCTTTTATTTCACTAAGACTGGGGTTTTTGCTATCTCCAAGCCCATCAATGGTGAGTCGGCTAGTCATGCAAATGGCGGGACTATAGGTTTTACTGCTACTAGTGTTGAGCAGACTGATGCTTGGCATTCGGCTGGGCTCGAAAATGGGGGTGTTCGTTGTGAGGATCCACCGGGAGTAAGAGAGGGGGTGGCAGGAACGCTTTATATTGCCTACTTGCGTGACCCAGATGGTAACAAGATTTGTGCGATCCATCGGGTAGAATGAAACTTTCCAGCTGATATAACCAATCGCTTACCTTAAATATGGCAGCGGTTGGTTATAGTATGGATATTTTCGAAGTGAATAAATTGACTGAAACTCCCCCTTCTACTTGGTTTAGAATTTACAGGTTTAGTCTCTCTTATCATCCGGAATTTTAAAGATAGTTGTGGGCTCACCTTCAGGGTCTGAATAAGATAAGATAATAGTAACCGGTATATTTCCGTCATTGTGACCATAATGCCATTTATCTGTTATCTCTATAAATGCCTTCCCATCTCCCAGGGTAAGTGTTTCTTTTTGGCCTGGAAGTCCTATGGTAAGAGTCCCTTTTTCAATATAGACGCCATTTAGAATGGGGTGCTTGTGAACAGGCATTCTTTCACCCGGAGGAATGGTTGCCCGAGTGATGGTGAGCTCTTGTTGACCTGATTTAATTTTCATCTGAAAGGTACTCTACTCTGCCTTGGCCGCGGCCACTATCGGATAGTACTATTTCGTCCAGATCATCCATTACCCTGATTAGACCAGAGTAGTATTTGCTCATACCGGTGACAAACCCCTTTTTATCTTCTTCGGTCACTGGGGGAGGTATAAGGTGGGTGAGAGCGATGGATTTAACCCCGGATTTAGTTGCCATTTTGGCAATATCCAGTGTATTAGAATGGTAATGGATGATTTGATCGGCTTTCTCATAGCGTAGGCGAGCCCTGCGATTATTCCCGGTTTGCTTAAGTTTACTGATGTACTATTCATAACTTAACGCTTCGGAGATGAGAAGATCAGCATCGCGCTCGATTGATTCCAGTGTATCAAATACATGGGTATCCCCGGTAACAATTACCTTGCAGGGGCCGAATCGGATTTCATAACCGAAAGCGGGAAATACCGGTTCATGATGTACGGCGAAAACAGAAACGTAAGTATTTCCATGGTGCCAAATATCCCGAACAATTTCTGTCTGTTCCCCAGCAATGTTTACTAAATGTGGTGTAGCGACTGCTAATATGGGGTCTAGAATTCCCTGTCGATTGGATGACCTGAATAATATATCGGGCCCAAAACTTTTCCTGATGCCCTCCATAGTATTATAGATACCATAAGGGCCATATACATTAATAGGTGAATTAGCTCCTACAAACCAGGACTCATTGATTACCATTGCAAGCCCACCAAAATGATCGGAGTGCCAGTGGGTGATAAATATGGGGTCTACTTGGGCGAGATTTAAATCTAACTGCCCTATACGAGCAGCGGCGCCTTCTCCTGCATCAATTAAGAACAATTTGCCGCTGGTACGCACCGCCAGGCAGGCAGGGTGTCTTAACCACTGAGCGATGCACCTGTGTGAATGGTTTGGGATCCAGCGGATTCGCAATATTCTCTAACGGTATTTAAGTAAGCACTTCAGAAATCTTTTATTCTTTTTCTACTAGGGCCAATAATGCCAGGGGCGGGCAGGGTAGTTGATGCACCTTATTATCGGTAACTATGGAAAATTGCAGACGATCGGGCATGCGTATTTTCATAAGGGCCCAGCAAGTCTGTAGTAGGGACCGCTCTTGATTGAATCCAGTTGTGGAATAGTTGCGCGCAGATAGCTGATCAAGCTATCTAGCAGTGCCGGTACCCGGGGAGAAGCTGACTCTTATAGCTTGCGAATATTGGCGAGAGTATTAAAAAGAAAGTGCAGTGTTACCTGGGATTGTAACAATCGCAACCGGCTATCCAATGTCTATCGCTCCAGGGCGCCCCTCTCACGTTCAAATTGCCTGGCTTGTTCACGTAGTTTTATATCCTGCTGGCGCAGTAAGGCCGACATGGCGATCCAGAGAGCAAACAGCTTGCTGGTTACCATAATGACAAGAAACCTCAGATGCTGGTTGTGGTTTTGCCAAAATGAGGGCCTCTTCCTCAGTAGTGCCTATATAGACCGGGAGCAGGGCTAAGGGAATGGATAAACTCCAATAACCTGAATGGCCCAGCGGGCCAGTGATTGGGGTAACTTTTTGGGTCAGTATTCCAACAGGTAAAAAACAGGAGTGTTGCCAGTGCCGAGCTGCTGGCACGCACCAGTAACTCCGCATAAGTGCCTCTCCATAAGTATCTCTCCATAAGTACTTCCCCAGTAGAGTCCAAGCAATAGGGTCCAGACCAGCGTCGCAGTCAGTACAGTGAGTAATTGCTGCCGGCTCGGTAGAGGCAGCTTGCAGGCCGAAAGGTTTGGGCTTTGCTGTATGGCGGCATTTAGTCCTTATCGGTAGCCGCCATTTTCACACACTTCGGTGGGGAAACTTGCTCGCACTCACTCTCTAGAGTGTGGCCTTGCCCTGTAAATGGAGTTTGCGCCTCTGTGCCAGTGCGTCAATTGAGTAAAGTGCAAGGCCCAGCCACACAAACATAAAGGTAGTCAGCTTGCCCTCGCTAAATGGCTCACCAAGTATTTGGGTGGCGACCACCAGCATTAGTGACGGCCCAATATATTGCAGGAACCCCACAGTGGAAAGATTCAGCCTGCGTGCTGCAATAGTGAAAAGCAGCAGTGGCACCAGGGTGACGGGGCCGGCTAACAACAGCAGACTATTCAGTTCCCAGCCGTTATTTAACAGGTTGCTGGTGGGACTGGCACTCCAAAGCAGGTAGATCAGCGCTACCGGCAACATATACAGGGTCTCTATAGCTAGTCCGGTAAGGCTCTCCACCGGTGCACGTTTACGTGCAAGGCCATAGAGGGCGAAAGATCCAGCCAGGAATAAGGCGATAACCGGCACGCGGCCGAACTGCCAAAGCTCATGGACAATCCCCATGGCTGCAAGCGCTACCGCCAACCACTGCAGCCGTCGCAATTTTTCTCCCAAGAATAAGACACCCAGGACAATATTGATCAAGGGGTTGATATAGTAGCCGAGGCTGCTTTCCAGCAGGTGTCCATTGTTAATGGCCCAGATAAATACCAGCCAGTTACCGCTAATCAGCGCTGTGGTGAGAGCTAACCCCCGCATTTTCTTACCATCGCGCAGAGTGTGGACGAGATCGGGAAGCTTGCCTAGCAGCAGCATAATCAGCAGCGCCAGTGCAAGGGACCAGATACTGCGGTGCGCGAGGATTTCAGCCGCGGGAATACCTTGCAGCTGGTTGAAGTAAATTGGGGCCAGCCCCCAAATGAGAAAGGCGGCAATGCCGGCAAGCAAGCCGGTAGTGGCGGTATCGTTGTTGCGCAAGGGGACACCTGCTGTGGAAGAACGAAAAATCGGGTTAGACCTGGATACACGAGGGGTTTCGTGAGAGGCCGAACCAACAGAATAGAGGCTTCTATTGTAGAAGTGTCCGCCAGTGGGGATCAATCCCTTTATCGGTCAATTGAAGGCGTTGAGAGACAGGTGGTAGGCGGGTTCAAGCTATGCGGATACCAAGCCCCCGCAGGAACTGTGGGGGCTGGGGCAGATGTTAAAAGAGTACGCGGCAGCGCAGGGTACCGGGGATATTCTTCAGCTTTTCCAAGGCTAAGTCGGAGTACTCTGCATCGACGTCGATAACCACGTAGCCCAGGGTTTCGTTGGTTTGCAGGAACTGCGCGGAGATATTGATCGCATTCTCTGAAAATACCTGGTTGATCGCGCTCATTATACCGGGCACATTCTTATGAATATGCAGTAGGCGGTGAGTGCCTACATGTCCCGGCAGTGCCACTTCAGGGAAGTTGACCGAGCTGGTGGTGGTACCGTTATCGGAATAGTGTGCCAGCTTTTCCGCTACCTCGGTGCCGATATTCTCCTGGGCCTCCATGGTGGAGCCGCCCACGTGGGGAGTCAGCAGGGCATTGTCGATACCGCGTAGCGGAGAGAGGAATTCATCGTCATTGCCACGGGGCTCTACTGGGAATACGTCTATGGCGGCACCGGCCAGGTGCTTGCTGTTGAGGGCTTCAGCCAGGGCTTCAATATCCACCACGGTACCGCGAGAGGCGTTTAGCAGGATGGCGCCGGGCTTCATTTGTGCGATTTGCGCAGCCCCCATCATCATTTTGGTAGAGGGGAGCTCTGGTACATGCAGGGAAACCACATCGGACTCGCGCAGCAATTCCCCCAAAGAGCCTACCTGGCTGGCGTTACCCAACGGCAACTTGGTGACGACATCATAAAATTTCACTCGCATACCGATGGCCTCTGCCATGACCGACACCTGCGAGCCAATGGCACCATAACCGATAATCCCGAGGGTTTTACCACGGGCTTCGAAGGAACCAACCGCGGACTTGAGCCATCCGCCGCGATGGCACATGGCATTTTTCTCTGGAATACCGCGTAGCATAAAGATCGTCTCGGCGATGATCAGCTCTGCCACACTGCGGGTGTTGGAATAGGGTGCATTAAATACGGCGATACCCAGCTCGGTGGCCGCTTTTAAGTCAACTTGGTTGGTACCGATACAAAAGCAGCCGATCGCAATCAGTTTGGAGGCGTGTTCCAGTACCTTACGGGTTAGCTGGGTTCGCGAGCGAATACCGATAAAGTGGGCATCCGCGATCCTCTCAACCAACTGGTCTTCGGGCAGTGAAGTTTTCAGGAACTCCACGTTGGTGTAGCCACGGGAGGCGAGCAGGTCGATGGCCGACTGATGTACGCCTTCCAGCAGCAGGATGCGAATTTTGTCTTTTTGCAGGGACTTTTTTTGATCGGTATTGTGCGGAGCCATAAACTATCTCTTCACTGAGTGCGAGTAACGCAATAACTGGTGCGTTTATTCCGGTTGGGTCACTTCTTCGGGTGTCGGGAGACAGGCGAAGGCGCGATCATAGCACATGCTGGTTATATCGTTTTATTCGAAATACCTATCCTAACTATCTGGTTTATTTATGTATCAGCACCAATTTACCTGTGGCACCAATGTCCCATTCCGGCTTGGAAAGATCGTTTGTATAGGGCGTAACTATGCAGACCACGCTGCAGAACTCAATAATCCGGTACCAGATGAACCGCTGCTTTTTATCAAGCCAGCTACCGCAGCGGTGGATATGACCCAACCTATTCATATGCCGGTTGGGCGTGGCAGCTGTCATTTTGAAGGCGAGTTGTCGCTGCTGATTGGTGAGAGGTTGTGTAATGCCAATGCTGTAGAAGTATCGCCTGCAATCGCGGGGCTGGGCCTCTCATTGGACCTAACCCTGCGCGATTTGCAGGCGACGCTCAAAAAGGCGGGACACCCCTGGGAGAAGGCCAAGGGCTTTGATAATTCCTGTCCTCTTTCACCATTTGTAAAACTGGACTGGCTGCCGGATTGGGACAAGCTCAGTTACTCCCTGTGGCTAAATGGTGAGTTGCGCCAACGGGGCAAGACAGAGCATATGCTCACTCCGATTCTCGATCTGGTGGCCTATATCAGCAGTTTCTTTACCCTAGAACCTGGCGATGTCGTTCTGACTGGTACTCCCGCGGGAGTTGGTGAGTTGCAGCACGGTGACAAGTTGATGATGCAGTTACAGGATGACTGGTTGCAGGTGGAAACCCAGGTGGCATAGCTCCAAAGGCTGCTTACATTCAGCTGCTTTACTCTTCACCACACTGATCTGTGAGCGCAATTTGAAGGAAGACTGGCCCCAGGCCCATTATCCCCTTTGATTTGTGATCACATTTTCGATATAACCCAGATAAATTTTCTGTCCCAAACGAGGTGTGCCATGTCAGCGCAAAATAAAATCCCCGAAAACCTGCAGGAATGGCAGGCCCTGGCGGCCTCACTGAAGATCGAGGGTCGAGCCTTTATCAACGGGCATTATGTAGACGCCCTCTCCGGTGAAACCCGTGCCACCTACAACCCTGCTAATGGCGAAGAGCTTGCCCAGATAGCCAGTTGTGGCCCTGAAGATGCGGACCACGCGGTGCGTGTGGCGCGCGAGGCGTTTAGCTCCGGTGTCTGGTCAAAAATGCCGCCGATGCAGCGCAAGAAAATCATGGTGCGCTTCGCTGAATTGATCGAAGAGCACTTGCTGGAAATTGCCTTGCTGGAAAGCCTGGACGCAGGCAAACCCATTGGCGACACCATAGCTGTAGATGTTCCCGGAGCAGCTACCACTATTCGTTGGAGTGGTGAGGCTATCGACAAGATCTACGATGAAGTCGCCCCCACAGGCCCCGACGAGCTTGGCCTGGTAACTCGTATGCCCCTGGGGGTGGTGGCGGCAATTGTGCCTTGGAATTTCCCACTGTCTACGACCGCTTGGAAGTTGGGGCCAGCCCTGGCCACCGGTAACAGTGTGATCCTGAAGCCGGCCTCCAATACTCCGCTGACTGCAATTAAATTGGCTTGTCTGGCCAAGGAAGCGGGTCTCCCTGATGGCGTACTGAATGTGTTGCCGGGGCCGGGCAGCAGCTTGGGTAAGGCGTTGGGCCTGCATATGGATATCGATTGCCTCACCTTTACTGGTTCCACTGAAGTGGGTAAGACACTCACTGAATATTCCGGTCAGTCAAACCTGAAGCGCACTTTCTTGGAGCTGGGCGGAAAGAGCCCAAATATTGTCTTCGCCGATGCAGACCTGGATAAGGCTGCCGATGCTGCAGCGCTGGCTATTTTCTACAACCAGGGGGAAACCTGTACCGCCGGCTCACGTCTGCTTGTGGAAAAAAGCATCGCCGATGAGTTCATTCAAAAAGTGAGTAAGGCCGCCGAACGCTTTAAGCCTGGCCATCCTCAAGATCCAAATACCGCAATGGGCGCACTGATCGATCGCAGCCAGTTCGATACTGTTGAATTTTATGTCGCTAAAGGCTTGGAGCAGGGCGCCCAACTGGTATGTGGCGGCAAACCAGTGGACGAGGTGGCCGGTGGTTATTACTACGAGCCCACCGTATTCCGCGGTGTGACCGGCGATATGACGATCGCCCGCGAGGAAATCTTTGGGCCGGTTTTGTCGGTTATTGAGTTTGAGAGCGAAGAGGAAGCGCTCGCTATTGCTAATGACTCCATTTACGGTCTGGCAGCGGGAATCTGGACCAATAACCTGGGCCGGGCCCATCGTATGGCCCGTGAGATCTATGCGGGCTCTGTGTGGGTCAACAATTACTTTGGCGGGGATATCACCGTGCCCTTCGGCGGTTTTAAGCAGTCAGGTAATGGCCGTGACAAATCGCTGCATGCGTTGGATAAGTACTGTGAACTGAAATCCACTTGGATTGATCTGGGCTAGGTTCCATCTGGCAGGGTTCCAGTAGCACAGATTTTGAAAAGGGCCACTAACTGCGGCCCTTTTTTATTTCTTCTTTTTCCCATCCACGCTAACTCTGGCGTGAATTATCCAGTCAGCTATACCTAAATTATTGTCCTTTTCAAAAAGGCTTTGACGACATGCGTAATAGCGTGGGTCAGAGCCCGTGGAGTTAACTAGGTGTAGGAGCATCGTATTGAAAAGAGTCTGCCTGTTGATCGTTATTCTGGCTGTTAGCGGACTGACACATTTATGGGCAGCGGAGGCCCCTCTCGCTGGAGAAGTTACGGGGCTAGTCAGTATTGAGCGGGTATATGCGAACCAAGCAGGTTCCAGCCCCATGCGTGTCCGTGCGAATGACTGGGTACAATTATTCGTTAGACATGGTGATGTGGTGGAAAAGGGCCAGCGCCTGGCGGTATACAGGAATGCCAGGGGGCGCACTGTGCTTGAGTATATTGCCAGTCGCTCTGGCCGGGTTTTGGTGAATGGTAGGGCTGCTCTAAATTCCCTGGGCTCTGTTTTGGAAATTATTACTGTGCCCCACGAAGAGTACTGTCAGGTCGTGAACTGTGCATTTGAAGTTGTGGAGTAGCAGGTTATTTTAATTTGGCTCAGCCGTCTGGCGGGGTTACTCTGGGGGCCGTTTTAGCGGCCTCTACTGTTATGAAATTAATTTATACCCATGAAAATCGCCTGCTGGTGGAGCTGGCTAAGAGTCGGCTTGAGGTGGCAGGTATTCCAGTAAAGCTGAAAAATGAATATGCCCAGGGGGCATCTGGGGAGTTGGCACCAAATCAGGCCTGGCCAGAACTCTGGTTGGAGCGGGATCGAGATTACGAGCGTGCATGCCAGCTATTAAAGGATGCAGAGGCAGAACAAACAAGCTGGCCTTGTCCACAGTGTGGGGAGGAAAATGGTGCGGCATTCGATTATTGCTGGCAATGTGGCAAGACCCGACCGGTAGCGGGTTGAATTGTCGGAATTTGGGCCGGGAGATGGATTCACCTAAGTAGTACAAGTCAATATTGATACAGACGATCTGGAGAGAGCGATTAACCTCTATCGTGAAGCCTTTGGTTTATTGGAGGGGCGTAAACTAGGTGAGGGACGGTAGAAATGAATGGTGTTATTGATATTCATGTATCACTCCGATTTATTAGCAAAAAAATTCCGGTACCACGCCTGCCAATAGCAAGCTTACTCTCGTCATCATAACCGTTAATGGACTTAGTTTTAGAGAATTTGAAGGCCGGAGAGGGGCGTGCCCGTTTTATCGGAGCAAGATCACTCTGTGACCCTCTTGGAAATGGATCTCCAGGAAAAGAGGTATGAAGAAATCAGTCTCTAGAAGCTACTACCATTATTTACTTAGGTTTGACTCTGGTAATTTAAAAATTGACTCCAAGCAGAGAAGGGGAGCTTATGAGTGACCAACCCCATGGTATTTCGATTGGTCTGGAGCAGAACGGCAACCATTTTTTTCTTACCCTACGAGCGCGCGGAAAGCTGACCCACGAGGATTACCAGACGATGGTGCCGATGCTCAACTCGGCTCTTGAGGGGGTTGAGCATCCAAAAATCGATTGCTTAATGGATGCCAGTGAGTTACAGGGTTGGGAACCGCGAGCCGCCTGGGATGACTTCAAGCTGGGAATGGCCCATGGGCGCCAGTTCAATCGAATTGCAGTGATTTCAGACAAGCGCTGGATGAAGGTAGCAGGCAAGGTAGGGAGCTGGTTTATCGGAGGGGAATACAAGGTCTTTGAAAATGAAGCCGATGCCATGGCTTGGTTACGTGAGGGGGAATAAAATAGCTTTTGCATCACGCAGCAGAATGCGTGTTCAGGTAGAGCAGTGCAGTTTAATATTTTCTCAGGGTGTTACTGCAGAACAACAATAATCACAAATAAGGATTGCTTCATGTTCGAGTGGGTAAGTAACCCGGAGGCCTGGGTTGCGCTGGCTACACTGGCAGCGTTGGAAATCGTATTGGGCATCGACAATATTATTTTTATTTCCATTCTTGTCGGGCGCTTACCGCCCAAACAGCGGGAACCAGCCCGTTTTATTGGTCTGACCCTTGCTATGGTGACCCGCCTGGGGTTGTTATTTTCTATTGTCTGGATTATGGGCTTGGTGGAGCCACTATTTAGTGCGTTTGGAGTGGAAATTTCCGGGCGTGACATCATTCTGGTTGGGGGTGGATTGTTCTTGATTGGTAAGGCCACCCATGAAATACACAATAGCTTGGAGGGTGCCGAAACCGATGCGTCAAGCTTGGGCACAGCCGGTTTTGGTATGGTCCTGCTACAGATTGCAATACTTGATATAGTTTTTTCTCTCGACTCAGTAATTACTGCGGTGGGGCTGGTGGATGAAATCTCCATTATGGCAATTGCTATTGTCTTAGCGGTAATTGTTATGCTGATTGCGGCAAAACCAATTGGTGACTTTGTCGATCGCCATCCCACGGTAAAAATTCTGGCGTTGGCATTCTTGATAATGGTGGGGCTCACCTTAGTGGTAGAGGGCTTTGATGTGCATGTGCCCAAGGGCTATATCTATTTTTCCATGGCCTTCTCCATGGCAGTGGAAATGCTTAATTTACGTCTGCGGAGCAAAAAGGAGCGACAGACTCCACCGGTCAAACTGCACCAGTCCCTGCGTGAAGATAGTCAGTGATTATTTCTCAAGTGAGCACTTAAAAAATTGGAAAATAAGCCAAGAAGATAAAGGACTTGGCTTATTTTCTATTTCTTAGTGACAAGTGATCCTTAGACAGTTCTATTTCTGACCTTTAATATCAGATAGGTGAGCCCCAGAGCCAAAGTTGCAGCAGCCAATCCTAAAAGCTCCCCAGCACTGACTTTATCCAGGTCCAGGATTATAAATTTACGTGCAAGTGCCAATATGGCAATCAATACAACAACCGTAGTTTGAATAATGCTTTGTTGACGTGTGACCACATATTGTAACGTACGGCTAAACTCAAGGGCGATCAGCAGTGTGATGATTTCGCCAAATATGGTTTGGAATACCTTGTGATCCAGAGGGTCTCTCATGCCTACTATTAGCATGGAATAGACCGAGTAAGCCAGACGGCTGATGGCGACAATTATGATAATCACAATAATAAAGGTAAGGATTAGGGCGATCAGGCTCTCAAACTTATGATAGTAACCATGTATCGCACTTTCCGGACGAATAGGTTTTTGTTCTGGATCGCTCATCTCTGGCTCCCACAGTCATTGTTCAGAGGAATACAAGTTATTCCATTCCGCTGATAACCTCTTTCTTCATTAGCGAGATGACCTTACTGCTCATGGGCATTAATCGGTGCAGAATTACAGGGACTTCATAGGAGGTGCCTATTCCGAGTTTGGCACTACTGTGGGGCATAATGGTGACATCATATTTTGTCCAGATGGAAACTGGATCTGTTGTTTCCAGCATATGGATGCTCTGATTTAACCCTCGCAGGAATTCACTTCCGACGCGTAATTGCTTGCCACCTTTGTAGGGTAGGAAATTGGCCCAATAGCTGCCATGATGAGGGGAAGCGATAGAAATAAATTTATGTACCCTGCCAATACCATTCATCGACTGAAGATAATAGCGTGCAACAATACCTCCCATGCTGAATCCTACCAAGGTGCAGGTAGCTCCTTTTTTTACCAGTTTTTCCATCTTCGCCATCAGCTGTGAAGAAAGGTGCTCCATACCGTGCCAGCCGGAGTTATAACGCAGGTGAATGTAATGGGTGTCGAATCCTGCATCCGCCAGAGCGTGTTGCATCCGTAGCAGGGAAGATCCACGGTCGAAAATTCCGGGTATCAGTAGAACTGTGTGACTTTTAGGATTCATCGCATAGAGTAGGAGTGATCTTCCACAGAGGTCCACTGAACCCCGAAGTTGAAGCCCTGTGAACTGCACCTGCCCAAAGTGTAGTTGGGCAAGACTTGTGGCGATCAAATATCCCTCATAAGCTATTCAATCGCCAGCTATTCAATTGCCAAAAATTTTGAGGTAGGCAGAGGTTATTGATAGTCGCGCTGTTTTTCCGTGCCAAGAAGGAAAATAAGGGCATGATCCAGCCTGGCATTCCAAGACTTCTCATCGTGGGTATGCTCTACAAAAACCCGTGACTGCCAGTTGTTGTCGTTATAACCTCGCTTGCGCATAATCTTGTCCACAGCCTGTTGCAGAGGCGGATAAAAGCGGTCCAGTGTCTCGGTGCCATGATCAAAGTAAAAGCGATGTTTTCCCGGTTCAGGTAGATTTTCCCGGAGGTATTTGCGAATGGATTCTGCGACAGGGAGTGTCTCTTCGGGACCGATGCCTGGCCAGTGGGTGGAAATTGCTGCAGTAGCAGAGAATACTTGTGGATACTCCAACACCGCATAAAGGGAAATCAGTCCTCCCATACTGGAACCAGCGATAAAAGTGTTCTCTGGGTTACGACTGACTTTATAGTTTGTATCTATATAAGGCTTTACCCTTTTTACCAGAAACTCCAGGTACCGGTCAGCTCGCAGCTCAGCTCGATTAAAAGGGTGCTTCACCCTTAGTGAAGACTCAGACATTAGATCTCGCGCTTTTTGCGGGAAATAATCACCATGGCGGCCATCTCCGCTATTGTGCAGTGCAACCACGATAAAAGGTCGCGTACGGCCCTCTGCGATCAGGCGGGATGCCGTTTCGTCTACACCCCATTCCTGCCCATTCCATGTAGTGCGGCTATCAAAAAGCATCTGCCCATCATGCATATACAGAACAGCATAGGGAGCCTGGGCTGGGTATTCATCTGGCAGCCATACCTGTACTGGACGATCTGCAATGCCCTCGTAGGAAATGCTGGGCAATGTCTCCAGGGTGCCGGAAGCCAGCTGCGCCTCTGCGAAGGCCTTAGAGAAAAATGTAAAGGTTAGATAGCAAAGAAGAGCGAGTAAAATACGCAAGCTAGGAAGCATATTATCCACCTATTGTAATCCATTGATTTGAAAATCAACTCTATGGAAAACTAGGGAACCCTGGCTCACCCCCCTTGGGGGATGAGCCAAAGCTGGATAGCTTTACAGGTAATCGTTTATTTCCCAGGCTTCGCGCTGAAGATCAGTGGCCAGAAGTGTTTTCATAAGGGCGGTATGACCTGAGCCTGCAATGGCGATAACCTTGGTTCCTGGCTGAGCCTTAGTCTGGATATTGGCATACATTCGAAAGTTTCTGTGCCACCAACTGACTGATGCATCTGCCCCTGAAAAACCCTCACCAGAGTCAATATCATTTTCCATAAGATATAGGTTCATATTTTTTCTGTCTCTCTCAACAGAGTTATCGATCTGGAGTAATTGTCTTAAGGTTAGCGTTTTGTGTTGCTTGCTGGACAAATTCCCGAACTCTTCTATCTCTGTATCGAATATTTTCTTTCTTTCTGGTGTATTGGTACTCATATAGTTCATGAGCTTGGACCCATCCCAGTGCACCTGATTTTCATCATAGCAGATAACGCCACTTAGCTTTGCTTTAGCTGCAATGCGAAAGCCCAACTGCTGACTTTCATTGACTTCAAGCCTATGTTGTCCATTCAGATAAGACTGAAATTTTTTATCAATCTTGTTTTGGATGCTCGGGTCACATTCAAGCATTACATGGGTGGGGGACTCGCTTGCGAGTTTTTCAGTTAATTGCTCCAGATAGGCTTGATTTTCAGGTGTTAGCACATCAATAACATTCAGCTTTACTGTATCTCGGCCAGGATTTGCGAAATGAAAGGTACCGAATAACATTACCTGAGCTGTCGGTGCTTCAGGGCTGGATAATACTTCTTTTTCCGCAGCCCAACTTGCAGAACAATATACTAAAATGATTGTACTGCTAAAGATTTTTATAAAATTTTTCATTGTTATCCTTATTTGCCAGCGGCTATTTTAAATAATTATTACAGGTATTCATTAACATCCCAAGGGTGGCGACTTTTGTCAACCTTCTGAAGGGACTTTAGAATAGCGGTATGGCCAGATCCACCGATAGCGATTACTTTAGTTCCCGGTTGGCTTGAACCTGTATATTGGCGTACATGCGAAAACTGTGATGCCACGAGCTGGTTGCTGCATCGGCATCGATAAATTCCTGCCCCACACCAATATCATTTCCCATGATATAGAGATTCATGTTATCTCTATCTTCTATGGGATTATTATGAAATTCGAGCAATTGGCCTAAAGATAAACTCTTATTTCTCTGGGAAGTTTCTTTGCTGAGCTTTTTTTTAGTTTTCATGAATTTTCTTTCTTCTGGAGTTTCTTTGGCCATATACTCTCTTAGTTCAGCACCTTTCCAGTGAACATTTCTTTCATCATAACATATGACACTTTTCAGTCCCGCCTTACGGCTATACGAAATCCCAGTTACTGATTTTCATTTACACTAAGTTCGTAACTGCCATTTTTATAAGAATTGAATTTCTGATCCATTTGTCTCTGGTGTGTTGATGGACATTCAATTAATACATGGGTAGGGGGTTCATCCGTAAGTTTGCTGGTGAGTTCTTCCAAATAGTCCTGGTTACTGGGTGTCAGTGCATTTGTCACCTCTGACTTTACTGTGTCCAATCCTGGGTTGTGAAAATGAAATACACCAAATAGCATTACCTGGACAGGTTGTATCTCCAGGTCGGCTGGTATTGATTTATGATTTGCATAGATTATAGAGCTAACACCAAAAGCAAATATGCCAGATATAATTGAGATGATTGCTCTCATTGTTTACTCCCTGTTTTCATATAATAGAAAGATGAGAATTGCTTATCATTAGACGCTACAGAATAACAAGGAGATGCAGCAAAAAGAATTTTTTGCTGCCTTTCAACATAAACTATTTGATACGTTTGTCTTAAGTAAATGTTTATAATGCCATTTGATTAGGCACCTAAGTTGGGAAATTTATATTTTAGAAAAAGCTAGGCGTTACCTCGAATTTGAGAAACAGTTGCGCTGGCATTTTTCATCCTTGCAGCCTGGGCAACTTCCTTAGTTACAATGGTTTTGCCAATTGGAGATAAGGAAATACCGGCAAGCTTAAGATGTTGGATTCCAAATGGAATGCCAATAATGGTTAAAAAGCAGGCAAGAGCATGAACCAAATGGCCAATAGCCAGCCAGATACCTGCGAATAGGAACCAGATAATATTGCCCACTAAGCCAAACCCGCTGGTACCTATGTCCTCATTTAAGGTTAGTTCTTTGCGTGATATTGCTTCACGACCAAAGGGAAAGAATGAAAACTTACCCATAACAAAGCAGGCTCTCCCCCAGGGAATACCGATAATACTGATAAATGCTACTAGAGCAAAAAACCACCAGCAGAGGCCCATAACAAAACCACCTAATATAAACCAAAGAAAATTTCCCAGAGTTCTCATACTTAGCTTTAGTATCCTATCTATACTCATTAAAAATTTATTGCATCTGGTTAGAAAATGCCAGATTTATAGCTCGTAATCAATCATCAATGTAATCTCTTATTTAGAATCAAGTGCTTTGTGGCTTAGACGCTTTATCCTGAGTGTTTGGATGCACCGTTTAAATTATTTTTGCTGGTGGTATTTTTGGTATTGTGCCAAATGGCTTCTCAATTTTTTATAAGGGTGTAATGCTATGAAAGCAGAGAGTTCTTGATATTTATATTTTTGCTATGAAGCTGCTTAATAATGGAGCAGGTCATCTATCATTTTATGATAGTTGGACCTTAAATAACATAAAGTTGATAAATGGTTGCCTGAATTCAACTGACAATGCTCCCTATATCCTGAAGTAGCAATGAAAAATAAGAGGTAGAAAGCTGGGAAAGATGATTTATCAGTAAATTGTTAGTGGCGGGTTCTATCTTCTGGAGATACTCCTTAATTAAACCACCAAATCGATTGTTAGAAGGATAGGATAATATACCTGCCATTTGATTATTATAAATATCGAAGCATACACTGACACTCTGGATATCTGGTACCTTCAATTGCGGCAAGTTACTATCTTACCGGTATTAATCCTGATTAACTTATCTATTCGATTAATATGTTGTATAACTATCAGCCCAGCTTGAATATTATTTGCAGACTTGATAGATAGTCCAGGAATAATAAGGTTTAGATAGATGAAATACGATTGATATAAAATTGATTGTGAATTTGAAGAAAATTTATTCTTGATATACCTGTGTGGGATAGAGGTTATAAATGCGCTCTGTGGACTTATTGGCGATAAACCTGGGTTATTTTATCACAAAGCGCACTGGAGTTTATTAACTACGCCAGTAGTTATTCGCCGCCGCCACAGTCTGGAAATTGATAGCAACAACTTGGGAGGATGCGATCAGGCTATCGGCATTTTCCTCATAGGAGGCCCTTAGTTTTCCTCTTACTTCGTCAGAAGGTTGAGTATATTTTACTCCCATTCTGGATAGTTTCATCGCCAGCTCAAAACCCTGCTGTGCATTTTCGGTAATCAGGCTTTCTAACCAAATTTGAGACATGAAATTCCCTCTCATTTGTTTAATCGATATAGTTTAAGAACTTATGCCCTGGTGATGGTTAAACCAAGCCAAAACATAGTGGGTTAATGTTCACTTAGTCAATCAGTCGAGAACATACTTGCTGATGTGTTGATTGAACTGGACAAGATCAAAGGAGCCTTTGATTTCAAATTCGACCTTACCAACTTCGCTGAGATAAACCACAATTTCACAGTCCATATCCAATGTGCCTGCAGTTTCAACTGAGAAAGCCTGAATTCTACTGTAGGGCAAGGATGTGTAATCTACTTTAGATCCGGTCAATCCCTGCACATTGGCTGCAATAATACGCTTGTTGGTGAATACTACCTGGTCTCTTATTGCCTTGAAGCCTGCGAAAATGGATTCACCATCTATCAGGAACTTATTAAATTCATCCCTGGCAGAGGAGATATCAATGGGCTTTAGTTTGAAGACAGAGGAGTTTTTGAAGTCGATCACAGCTCTTCCCTGGTGGATCTAAAAGCAATTATGCTTAGATTAACACTAAGGTGTAAGGAATAGTAGTATGTATTATTGGTAACTATTTGTTAAGTAGAACATAAATTACCTAGTGATTTGTCCTAAGGTGTTGAGCTTGATTATTGATCTTATCGACATAAGAATCTCACCAAGTAGGTTTTTCCCGGTCCAGTTATCTGGATTCAATATTCTGTTGTCATCCGAACTCAGGCCTATACCCCAAATTAAGTCATGAGGAGAAGACTCAGCTAAGATTTTATTGTTCGTTTCAAGTAACCTCTCTTTTAAGTCTTCGTGTTGCGTAAACTTCAGATAGTTCGCTGTCCAAACTACCCCAAGTTTGTGTTGATCCCAGGTTTTTGATTCATAACCTAGAACGGCTCTACCTAGCCTTTGTTGCTCGGATGGATTTTCTTCTTTGAGGATGTTATCAGCGGTCTTAATATCGCCGAAAAGTATTGCCTTTTTGTACATCATATACTGTTCGCAGCAGTTGTAGGTTTGACCATCGATATCTGATATATCTCTCAGTGTCCACTGCCCAAATTGATGCTTCCAAAAAAAGTAAAACTTTTCTGTTTCCCTCATTGAATTTTCCTTACTTGGATGTCGTGAATTCTAGGAGAGTGATAATACAGATCAACTAAATGGATTATCAGATACTCTTGATTAATTATTCACGTATCACCAGTGCTCTCAGAAACAGCTTGATTGTGGGGTGCTCAGCTGCACTTTTTTTGAAAGTCGCTGCATTTTGAATACGGTAATGAAATTTCCCTGATAGCAGGGGCAGGAGCTGATGTGCTTGAACATATTTACGTGCAAGATACTCAGGCAGAAACCCGATAAAAGATCCAGAGAGAATCATGGCGAGTCTTGCTGCCATATGGTTGGCGGTGGAGCGTTTGGGAAAAAGGCGATAGAGATGAGCTGCACCAGATAAAACAGCATGGCTGGGAGCGGCCAGTTCCTGCTGAGTGAGTAACTCTTCACTAATTTTGTTGGCTTGGGCACACGGGTGATTGGCGCCACAGTAAAGGGTGGATTGATGTTGGAATAGAGGTTGGTAGTCTAAACCCGGCCTGTGTGAATGCAGCGGGTTGATGCCAACATCGGCGCGGCCGGCGAGGATTTCCAACTCCAGCTCCTGGGGTGCGGCCAGTTGGACCTCCAGGTGTAACTGGGGGGCCTGTTCTCTCAGGCGAGCAATGGTTGCGGGCAGGTCTAGCTGGGGGATTTCCAATACGTCATCCGGCATCACTAGGCGTAGAGTACCGGTAAGCTGGGACTGAATAGCGTTAACCTGGCTTCTAAAGGCATCCAGATGCCCATCCAGTTCCAAAATTGCCTGAAAGAGGGTTTCTCCCTCTGGTGTCAGTTTGAAATCGGCACGCCCGCGAGAGCGGAGGCATAGTTGCATACCCAGACGGGTCTCCAGGTCAGAGATATGAACACTGATGGTGGAGCGCCCGATGTTGAGCGCTACTTCTGCCGGTGCCAGACCGCCGGCGCGCACTACTTCTCGAAAGACTCTCAGCAGACGGAGATCCATATCGCTGAGGCGACCACCCAGAGCACTTTTTGCCTTGCTCATTTGCCGAATTCTCCCGTGTTTTCCACGAATTTTTGCCGTAACTTAGCATTGCTAGGCAGCTGTAAGGGGAAAGGCCTTAGCTGCTTTGAGATAAAGTTTGATAAATATAAATTTTAGTTGCAAAAATACTACTATTCTCCCCCCCTAGCTGCGGCCAAAATCGCCGCAATACTATTAATAACACGCAATTATCAGGAGTTTCCGGTGAAACTGGCGAATCCAGACCTGTTGAAGTTTCAGAACTATATCGATGGAGAGTGGCGGGATGCTGAGGGCACCGCAGAGGTGCGTGATCCGGCCAATGGCGAGTTGTTGGGCAAAGTAGCCGATGGTTCAGCGGCAGATGCAGAGGCAGCGGTAGCCGCAGCTAACGCGGCTTTCCCAGAGTGGAGCCGCCGCACCGCCGGCGAACGTGCCGCCATCCTCAAGCGCTGGTATCAGCTAATTATGGATAACAGCGATGATTTGGCGCGTATCCTCACTTTGGAGCAGGGCAAGCCCCTGGCGGAAGCCAAGGGTGAAATTCTCTACGGCGCTTCTTTTATCGAGTGGTTTGCGGAGGAGTGCCGCCGCGCTTACGGCCAGACGATTCCTACCCACAACCCGGCGATGCGTCTGAGCACCATCCGCCAGCCAGTGGGTGTTGTAACCTGCATTACACCGTGGAACTTCCCCAACGCGATGATTACCCGCAAAGCGGCGCCTGCGCTGGCAGCTGGCTGTACCGTGGTGATCAAACCCGCTCTCGAGACCCCGCTTTCCGCACTGGCTCTTTGTCGGCTGGCAGAAGAGGCTGGCCTGCCCAAGGGCACTATCAATGTTGTGACTGGCACTGATGCGCCGGGCATCGGCAGAGTACTGACCCAGGATCCCCGTGTGGCCAAATTCACTTTCACTGGTTCCACTGCTGTCGGCAAGCTGCTGATGGCCCAGTGCGCCAGCACGGTGAAGAAGATGTCCATGGAGCTGGGTGGAAATGCCCCCTTTATCGTTTTCGATGATGCAGATATCGATACCGCAGTGAAGGCCTGTGTAGCGACCAAGTTCCGCAATGCCGGCCAAGTGTGTGTAGCCACCAATCGTATCTATGTGCACGAATCTGTGCACGATGAGTTCGTAGAAAAACTGCGTGCTGAAGTGGCTGCAATGCAGATTGGCCACGGCACAGAAGAGGGGGTGAATATGGGCCCGATGATCTTCCGCCGTGCGGTAGATCGCGTTCAGGGCCTGGTGCAGGATGCGGTAGCGGCTGGCGCCAAGATCGAAATTGGCGGAGAGCAGCTGCCAAATGGTGAGAACTATTTTGCCCCGACCCTGATCACCAGTGTTACTGACGATATGCGTATTGCTCAGGAAGAAAATTTTGGACCGATTGCGGCAGTGCAGAAGTTTACCGAGGAAGATGATGTAGTTCGCCGTGCTAATGATACTCCCTATGGCCTGGCCGCTTATGTAATGAGTGAGAATATTCGTCGCGCTAACCGAGTGGTCGAGGCACTTGAATACGGCATGATTGCCTGCAACACCGGGGTTTTCTCCACTACGGTCGCACCTTTTGGCGGCACCAAGGAGTCCGGTATTGGTCGCGAGGGGGGAGTTGAGGGTATGGCCGAATTCTACGAGACCAAATACTGCTGCTTCGGTGCTTGACCCACAGGTCCGAACGGTTATGCCACGCGCTTGTCTGAAATTGCACAAGCGCCTTGAGAGATTAGCGGGAGCCAATGGCTCCCAAATCCGAATACATTGAAATTTCAGGGAACTTGCGGAGATACAGTTTATGTCTGAGATGCAAACCAACGCTTTCTGGATGCCTTTTACCCCCAATCGCACCTTTAAATCCGCACCGCGGATCGTGGAGCGCGCTGAGGGTATTTATCTCACCGAAAAGGGTGGACGCCAGATTATTGATGCAACCGCTGGCCTCTGGTGCAGCAATGCCGGTCACGGTCGTACTGAAATTGCTGAGGCAATATACCAGCAGGCAAAAACTCTGGATTACAGCTCTATTTTTAATTTCGGTCACGAGCTGGGCTTTGAGTACTCCGAGCGCTTGGTGAAGCATACTCCAGACGGCCTCAACCATGTATTTTTCGGCAATTCCGGTTCCGAAGCGGTAGAGACTGCATTGAAAATTGCCCTGCAATACCAGCGCGCACGAGGCAAAGGCACCCGCACCATGTTTATCGGCCGCGAAAAGGGTTACCACGGGGTGAACTTCGGTGGTATCTCTGTAGGTGGTATCGCTCCGAATTACCAGAGCTTTGGTCAGCCGGTTAAAGCCAATCATATGCGCCATACCCTGGACATTGAGCGCAATGCTTTCAGCCGTGGTCTTCCTGAGCATGGTGTGGAACTGGCGGAAGACCTGGAGCGCCTGGTGGCCTTCCACGGTGCAGATCAAATCGCTGCGGTAATCGTCGAGCCGTTTGCCGGTGCTGGCGGTGTGGTGCTACCTCCGAAAGGTTACCTGCAGCGTTTGCGTGAGATTTGTGATCAGCATGACCTGTTGCTGATTTTTGATGAGGTAATTTCCGGTTGGGGCCGTACCGGCTCCGCGTTTGGCTCCATCGAATTCGGCGTGACCCCGGATATGATCACCTCCGCCAAAGGTATTACCAATGCGGCAGTGCCTTTGAGTGCGGTCTTTGTGAAAGACGATATCCACAACACCATTATGGATGCGGCCGCTGAGGGTATGGTGGAATTCTTCCATGGCTACACCTACTCCGCGCATCCAGTAGCTTGTGCTGCAGGTATGGCAACCCTGGATATCTACGAGCGCGAAGGCCTGCTAACTCGTGCATCCGGTGAGATCGGCCAGCATTGGGAAAATGCCTTGCACAGCTTGGCGGATATGGACAATGTGATTGATGTGCGCAACTACGGCTTGGTTGGTGCGATTGAACTGCGTGCGCCGGAAAACCTGAAGGGTAAATTCGGGGCCAAAGCATCTGGCATGGCCTGGGAGGCAGGAGTGATGGCCCGAGGTATTGGTGATGCCCTGTGTATGTCCCCACCACTCATTATCGAAAAGCACGAGATTGATGCAATTGTCGATAAACTGCGTGGTGTGATTGGCGAGCTGTCCTGATCAACTCTTCCGGCAGCCTTCGGGCTGCCGGCTACTTTCACTGCATTTCCCAAAGCCTTTCCTCTGCTTAGCAGAAAAATAAACCCCGCAGTGAGAGAGTTTCCCTGTGCTATTTACACCTGACTTCTAATCCAGTTTGGTCAATAACCTGATTTGTCAGTTACGGCTACACTGGAAATAGCGGCCTGCGGCGCGATCTCAGTCTTTGCAGAGTCGACTGCATGGTCGCGCTCGTGGGCCGCCTCCCTCCTTATAGCCCTTATCCAATGGGTAGTTTTCCCAATGCTTTAAGTCTCCAGATTATGAGAAGGCAATTGGCTTTTTAGCATCTTTTTGCTGTTTTTCTGCGGAGATTTTCCCGAAAAACTGGTAGTCCATGGACTGTGGCGCTTAAATTAAAATAGATGTTCTACCCGGGGACTGCTCTATGTCCACTGATACTTCCTCTCTCCCCTCCGGGCCTATATTGCAGGTCCTCTCGGCCAATTGGTGGCTGCTGTTATTGCGCGGGTTAATTGCGGTAATTTTCGGGGTGCTAACTTTCATCTGGCCGGGATTATCCCTGCTGACCCTGGTTTTCCTATTTGGTATTTATGCTTTGTTGGATGGGATTTTCTCGCTGGTTGCGGCGGTGATGGGGAGACACAAGTCTACCCCCCTATGGTGGCTGATCGTCTCCGGTTTAATCAGCCTGGCAGCAGGGATAGTGACTTTTATGTATCCACAAATAACAGCGTTGGTACTGGTAATTTTTATTGGTGCCTGGGCCCTGGTTCGTGGAATTTTTGAGATTGTCGGTGCGATTCGCTTGCGCAAGGAAATTGACAATGAGTGGCTGCTGATTGCCATCGGTGTGCTTTCAGTAATCTTCGGTATTGCGATTCTGGTGAGTCCGGGGGCAGGCGCCTTGGCGCTGGTGTGGTTGATAGGAGCCTACGCAATTATTTTTGGTCTGCCGATGATTTGGCTGGCATTCCGACTACGTAAGCACAATAAAGGTGAATCCTGAAATTTGGGCAAGTTAGCCGGGAGAGTAATCCCCTCCCGGCACTGGCAGCAAAAATTTCCCTGCTATGAGGATATTTAATACTGTAATAAATTAGCGCGGCTGTATCAGATATTTTGGGCCAGGCCCACTGACCTCGGCAAAGCTTCCATCAAGGACTGCCCTTTTTTCTCCAGTGCCATACACAGCTGTATACGCTCTTCTGTCTGTGCCAGGCTGCGTTGGTAACCGGGAGTGAGAGCGCCGTGTTGAGCAAACAACTGCTGTAATTCCTGCAAGCGTTTTGCATCACAGAAAACGCCAGCAAAAGCCGGGGTGCGGCGACGAATTTGGGCCGGAATTTTATCCACAACCTTGTCAAAGTTATCGCGCAGCCACTGCCAGTTTTGTTCTTGTACTTCAGGTTGGGCCAGGGAGTACTGAATCAATGTGAAGGTTTCACGGGGTCCCATTTCTTCGCTGAGGGCCAACTTTTGCACGACTTCTAATTGCGAGGGACTGTCACTACTGCCAATGGCACTGGCGCTGGCATTCTCGAAGCGCGGATCATCCAACACGCCGCGTACTTTGATCAAGTGCGACAAAAAGTCATCACCAGCATCCTGTACGGCTACGGTCAACGCAGGACCATAGAGGTCGGAGTCCAGCGCTTCAGGGTCGCGGGTTGTTTTGTAACCGGTGAATGCAGTGGCTTTATCCACTAACTGCTTGCGCGTATCTGGATCGCCAGCGACCAATGCCATAAAGCCGAGCAGTTCACTGTGCAGCATTTGCTGATCGGGTTCAGCGCTGTTGGCACTGTTGTTTAGTAGCGGTAAATACAGGTTTTGAGCAAAGTTTAGGAATGCAGAGTGCTGCACTTCACCCAAGTAGCTCTCCCGATACTTGCGCAGGTAGTTTAGTGGCAAGGTGATGACCTGCCGTTTTTCTACTCTTGCAGATTGGCGTACAACTTCAAGTAACTGAGCTGCTGGCAGTTTTCCGGCCTCGAAGGCAGCAAAGGCGCTGTCGATAATGGACAGCTGTTCGGTGGGGGCGAATTCTGCAAAATGTTCGAGCAGGGCCTGCCACTGGGCTTCAGGCAAGTTCCAGCGATAATACCCGCTGCCCTGGGCGTTCGGCATTACCCAGCTCGGGCAGGTATTGACGGCAATATCCAGGGTTTCTTCTTTGCGGGTCAGTATCTGGCATTGCTGTTCACTGCCGGCACTGCTGAAGCAGAATGGGATGTTCCACTTTTGCCCGGTCTCTTCAATGGGAGAGCCCAGGGCTTTGTAGCGGCTTTGGCTTACATGCAGTTTTGCCTGGGACGGAGTTGTGCAATCCAGCAACAGCTCCAGCTGAGGTACACCCTTTTGCTCAACGAAACTGCGGAAAGCCTCTGTCAGTTCTGGAGTATTGGTCTCTTCGCCAATAACTTTGTAGAAGGATGGCGAGTCCGCTTCCCCATCACTAAAGGTTTCCAGGTAGCGCCCCAGGGCTGGACGAAAACGCTCGGCTCCAAAATAGCTGTCCACCATATTGATCACACCGAGACTCTTTGAATAGGTGATGGAGTCATAGGCGTTACGGATATTGTTGTTGTCAGTCACCGGTTCGCGAATAGCGCGAGTACTAGCCAGGGAATCCAACTGCATAGCGCCAATGGCGTAAGTCGCGGCATTCAGGTCGTGGCCACCTCCCGGCTCCATAATACGCAGCACCAAAGGTTCTCCCCAGGTGGCAAACCCTTCTTTCAACCACAAGTCGTCCCACCAGGGCGGAGTTACCTGGTTGCCAAACCACATATGGGCGATTTCATGGGCATGTACCTCCACCAGGGCCAGGCGGGCACCAGGGGCGGGATTATCACCTACCAGGATGCGCTGTTCGCGATAGGTGATGGCGGCAGATAACTCGGTAGCACCACTGGGCCATTGGGGTGCTGCGATGATGTCGAGTTTCTTGAAGGGGTAAGGGCGTTGTAGTTGGTTCTCGAAGGTTTCCACCATTTCGGGGGTGATATCGAGGATATAATTCATATCGCCACCACGGCCCTGGCGGGCAAAACCACGTAGTGGAATAGGCTCTTTGCGATATTTACTCGGTGGTATGGCCGGGCGCTCGACGATATCGAAGGGCCCTACCGATAGAGACAGCAAGTAGGTGGACATGGGGGGCGTAGCAGCAAAAGTCACCTTCTCCATGCCTTCACCAGCGGCTTCACGTTTTAGCTCGGGCCCATTACTAATAGCGGCATAGCCTTCAGGTACAGTCAGGCTGACAGAGAAGGTAGCCTTGAGGCCTGGCTCGTCAAAGCCAGGCAGGTACTTGCGCGCCTGGATCGACTCGGACTTGGCCAGGACATAGGCGCTGCCCTGCTCCTCAACCTTAAACAAGCCCGCCAGGTTGCGATCAAAGTCGGCACTGTAGTCAATAAGCAGTGTGAACTCGCCGGCGGGTAACAGTTCGGCAAATTCGATAGCGGCCACACCGCTGTCTAGTACCTGGCGATATTGAGCTGCGACTTCGCGCCCATCAGTCAACTGTGCCTTAATCACACTTACACCGAGGTTATTGCCATGTAGCCAGATATGGTTGGCAGCCTTGGCCAGCTGGATATCGATAGCGACACTGCCGCTAAAGGAATCCTGGCGAGGGTCCAGGTTGAGGTCTAGCCGGTAGGCGGTGGGGCTCACTCCCTGTGGCAATTTGCCCTCTGGGGCATCACTCAAGTCCAAGGTTACAGCCGAGGTGCTGGTCTGCAGTTCGGGTTTTTGCGCGGCCTTTTCTTCTGGATTGCAGCCGGCTACAGACAGTAAAGTCGCGGCCAACAGGGCAAGTGGTATCTTCTTGTTCATAGGGAGAGGGTACTTTGCCTAAAAAGAGGCCATTGTAACGGTTTGGCGAAAAATACGCCTAGTCCTGAAGTGGTTTGATCAACAGCGAGAAAAAAGCCCGGCCGGGAGATCTGCCGGGCTTGTTGCGGGAGGGTTTCTTACAGGTGCGGAACTGTCAGGCTGGAAACCTTACTGCTGCTATAAGGCACTGTGATGGTGTAGTTGGTGTCTTCCGGTTTCTTATAGATAGGGCCCTGGGTATCAATGGCCATAACTACACGGTGGCCGGCAGGTACGTTATAGCTGGTAGTAAATAACTCAACTTCGATTTTTTGCTTCTTGCCGGGCTGGTCGGTACGCACTGTAATTGGTGCATGGGTGATCAGGCGGCCAAGGCCAAAGAGGCTGACATCGTAGAGGTGTACGTTGAGTTGAACCTCTTCCTTACTGGGTTCAATCCACATTTCCAGCTTAGGAGCACCGCGGATTTGCAGGGTTTCTGATTGTCTTGGTGACTTGTACTCAATGGCATAGTAACCGTTGATCGCCATCATTGGCGCGTACACTGGGATACCAAAACCTTCGAGGGCATCGGAAATCAATGGGATACCGGTACCAGCAAAGGTATCCCAGCCCCCGTGGAATTCATTACTCCAGCTCCAGCCATCGTACTTGCCGCTCTCCATACTGCCACTGTTAAACATGGTGAAGCGTGGTTGCAGATACCAAGTGGTGCTCTCCTGGGTTACCGGATAGTCTTCATAGTGCTCCAGCTCATTACTGATGCGGACTGTCATATCCACTTTAGGCTCGCGGTTGATGCCGTTGTCTTCGCCTTTCAGGTGGTGATCGAACCAGCGGAAGCTGGTGGACCATATATGGCCATCGTTGCCAGAGAGGGTCTCGGTAATGGCGTGGGTGCCAGGATTCAGCATCAGCTTTTTGGGGCCCTCAAGCAGGGAGTAAAAGTCAGTCATGCTGTTGGGCTTAAACAGATAATCGGCAAAGTTATTAGATACCAGTACTGCAGTGCCGTTTTTGTTCAATTGGTCGATGTAGCTGATAGCCGAACGTTTGGCACCGAACTCGATGACCTGCTCCAAATTCTGACCGCTTCGGAGGTCATCCCAGACCTGTTCCAGTTCAGCTTCTTTGTCGAAAGCAGTAGTAACAAGCAAGCTACCCCAAACCAGGTTAACGGTCTCATTGGGGTAGAGGGCTTCAACTACGTCGGCCCAACCGGACAGGGCAGCTACCGCATCAATCCGAGGGTCTTGTGCCGCGCTTAGCAGGGAAATGCCACCTCCATAGGAAATACCGGCCATTCCCAGCTTACCTACAGAATAATTGGATTCTAACCAGTCGATCAGAACACCAACATCGGCAATACTGTTCTCCCCGGCTACGTCTACCAGGCCGCCCGAGTGGCCAAAGCCACGAGTGGAGTAGCTCAATACCAGATAGCCATTCTCTGCGAGCTCTTTGGCCTGGAAATGATATTGGCGTTTCTCAAGGCCCCAGCTGTTGGTGAAGATGACGGTGGGGTAGCCCTCTGCAGGTGCTGGGGTTTCAGGCACAAACAAATTGGCATCGAGTACAGTTCCATCAAAAGAGGTAATATCCAGATCGGAAATATATTCGGGTGCCGACCAGGCATGGGCTGACATCAAGGCGCCGCCAAGCAGCGCCAGTAGTGGTGCAGTTTTCATTATGTTTCTCTCATCAAAGCAGATTAATTATTATTTTTTTGACCATTTTTTAGAAAATGGTCAACAGCGCAATATATAGAAGCTTGTCCTCTATTTGTATGCCAGAAGGGCCAAAATTGAGACGTTTGTCTCTTAGTTTGTCGTTATCCCCTCCAGTTTTTCTGCAACTTGACTACTGAATACCCTGTCCGGCAAGTCACAAAAAAACATGAAAGGTGATGTTTTGTGATCAAGTTGTTCTTTTTTTAATCAATTAAAAGCGGTAGTGTATGGGCTTCACTATTTGACCATGGAGGGCTTCATTAACAACGACTGGTGGCCCGAACTATGGTTTCTCGCGCAGCTGTTTTTTTAGTACTTTGTTTCGGATTTGTACTGACCGCCAATGCTGCTCCCCGCTACCTGGGGGAGGAAATTTGGTATGAAGTGGATAGTGAAAATTTTCGAGTCATTACCGATGGTGATCCCAAAGCGGTAAAGACCCTGGTCGCTGACCTGGAACGCTATCGCGCAGTGGCTACAGAGCTTCTGGAGGTAGATCCAAATACCCCAAAACTCACCATTTATGCGGCGGGGGACAGGGATACTTATGCTGGATTGGTGGGTGCTGAACTAGCTGAAATGACTAACGGCCTGTTCGATACTTCCGCCGAAGGTAGCTATGCCCTGGTGAATCTGGATGGCCGCAGCATAAAGAAGCAACTTAAGGCCCGTGAATTCCTTTTCCACGAGTACACCCACTTCCTTTCCTATAACGGCAATACCATCCATTTCCCCTATTGGTACAGCGAGGGCTTTGCCGAGTTTATGGCAACCATGTCTTTCCCCAAGGAAGGCCGCTATGAGCTGGGTGAAATCCCGCAGGAACGCGCTCAAACCTTGATGTATGCAGGCCTGATGCCCCTGGATAGGCTCTTGCGTGCAACTGTTTATAACACCGATGCCGAGGAGAAAGCCGATGTGTATGCCAGCGGTTGGCTCTTGTCCCACTGGCTGATGATGGAGGGAGATAAGTCGGAAGAATTTAAGCAGTTCGTCAAAGCCTATAACGACGGCGCTGACCCGGTGAAATCACTGGAGAAGGCCCTGGGCATGTCGGTTAAAGAGCTTGAAAAAGCATATGTTGCTGCGTTCGATTCTGGTGAATATGAAGTGGTTAGTGGTGAGATCCCCGCGCACTTCAAAGAGGCCAAGCCTAAAGTCAAACGTCTGCCCAAGCGTGAATCCGTGAATATCCTGGCCGGGTTTATCGCCCAGTCTGGTTACAACCTGCAGGCCCTGGATGACCTTCTTTCCTATGCGTACCACGCGGGCATTTACAGCACCCAACTGGCCGCTATTAAAGCCAGTGCGGATCTGCGCATAGGGGATTTCCCCCAAGCCAGCCACTTACTCGCCAGCGTGCCTCGCAGCGATCGCCAGCAGCCCTGGTACTTGAGTGCGCACGCGTGGTTGACGGTTAACCAACAGGCTACGGTTCCAAACCATGCGCGTGACCTTCGCAGTCTGAAAAAATCCCGTGAGGAATTTAAATACCTGGTAGACAAAGAACCGGAAAATGCCTCCCATTGGTTCGGCCTGGCAATGGCTATGGAAATGCTGGGTTACCCCCGGGAAGAGTATTTGGAAAAGCTGGAGCAGGCCTATATTCGTGCACCTCGTGAGCTGCATATTGCCCAGTGGCTGGCTGAAGAGCTATACCAACAGAAAGATGCGGAGTACTTTGCGAAAGTGGCAAAACCGCTGATGTTCGAACTCCCTGATGAGGATGAGAACAAACAAATAAAAATGAGATTGGCGGAGCTACAGGGCAAACCTAAATCCATCTAATAAAAATAAGAGGCTCATCGAATAAGAGAGGGCTTGTCACTCCGTGTAAGAGACAACCTACATTCGCCAACGTATATTTGCCCGGCAATTGAGTTTGCCGGGCTTTTTTTTGGGGGGATCTTTCACCCTAAGCTGGTACGATTTACCTAACAGCGGCCGCTCCAGATGGCGAAGCGCAAACTGCAGCGCGCAGGAAGCGTAGTACGATGCCTAATAAAAGCTAAAAGGTGCACTGTGCAAAGAAGATTGCTTTTTATTTTCCTTTTACTGACCTCACTATTTCTGCTTTTAGGTTGTGAGCAGCGACAGGCCTCTGTCGATGACACTGCCGACACTGATCTGGCAATTTCCCAACAGCCTGCGCCAAATCAGCAGCAAACACAGCTGGTAGAAGCTCCGGTTTTTGAAAACTATGTAGACCTGGGGGATATGCCTGCTTTGAAGGAGAGAGGCGTCCTGCGTCTGCTTGCGCCGAGGGGGCCCCAAGAGGGCTCGCTGCCGCGTATTGGGCTACCTATGAGTGAATGGAGGGAGTTAGCGGAAAAGTTTGCCCACAGTCGGGGCCTTCAACCTCAATGGGTGTATGTGGACAACTTCGCGCAACTGATTCCGGCACTTATTGAAGGTCGTGGCGATGTCATTGCCAGCAATTTTTCCCGAACGCAGGAGCGAAAGGCTGTGGTTTCCTTTACACGCCCCCTGCAGTTTGTCAGTGAGTTATTGGTAACCCGGCGGGATAATGGGTTACAACCCGTGCCGAATAGGCCATTACAGGTTGCTGTGAGGCGTGGCAGCGCCTTTGCTGAGACGTTGATTCATAGCGAGGATGCGCAGAATTATAAAGTTACCTATCTGGATGGCCCGGTAGAGCATGAAGAGCTGCTAACCGCCGTAGCCGAGGGGAGATATCAGGCGACTGTCATTGACAGCAACCAGGTTAATGCGTTTCTTCCAGCTTATCCACAACTGACCAGTAGTTCCAAGCTCAACTCTGAACGAGCTATCGCCTGGGCGGTGCGACGTGATTCTGTGGCCCTCCGTCGAGAACTGAATGAATTTTTTACGGCTGAATTGGTATTGGCCAGCCAGAAGAGGGAGCAGGCTCTGCGTGATTGGCAGGAGATCCTGGAGAGTGGAACCTTGAGAGTGCTCACTCGTAATCATCCCGCCTCTTACTTTATTTGGCGCGGTGAATTAATGGGGTTCGATTATGATTTACTGAAGAAATTTGCCCGTGATCATAAGCTGCGTCTCAGCATGATAGTGCCAGATCCGGATATGGACCTAGCTGATGCGCTACAGGCAGGAATGGGAGATATGATTGCAGCATCTCTCACAATTACCGAGGGTCGGCGTCAACAGGGGTTAGTATTTTCCCGACCAGTTATGGCAGTCAAGGAGTTGTTGGTGGCCGGTCCCCAAGGCGCAAGTGAAAATAACAACTTGACACTGGAGGAGTTGCTGGCCGGGCAGATAGTGGCGGTAAATCCGCAAACCAGTTATCACGATAGCCTGGTGAAATTACTGCAAAAACAGCATGCACAGGAGCTGCTACCACTACAGATAAAACGTATTGAAGGCGTTACAACGGAATTTCTCATTGATTCTGTGGCCAGCGGAGCTTTCCCCTACACTGTTGTCGATTCACATCTCGTGGCAATTGAAAGCACTTATCGTAACGATTTTAGAGTAGTCGGCGAACTTCCTGGTGATCGCGATATCGCTTGGGCTGTTCGTGCTAAGCAACCGGTGTTATTGGAGCACTTGAATACGTTCTTAGAAAAACATAATCGTGACCTGTTTTTCAATGTTACCTATAACAAGTATTTTAAAGAACAGAAGCGTATCCTTAAGCATCAGGGACAGCGCCTGCGCAGCACGGATGTATTATCGCCATTTGATCCTATAGTGCAAAAATATACTCAAAATACTGACCGCGACTGGCGAATGGTGGTCGCGCAAATGTATCAGGAAAGCCAATTTAATCCTCAGGCACGTTCATTTGCCGGGGCCCAGGGGTTGATGCAGGTACTTCCTCGCACAGCCCGCCAGCTGGGTATTGGTAATTTATATGATCCGGAAAATGGCATTCGAGCAGGTGTATCCTACCTGGATTGGCTGGATGATCGCTTCCCGCAAAACCTACCTCTCGACCAGAAAATCTATTTCACCCTGGCTTCCTATAATGCGGGCCATGGTCATGTGAGAGATGCCAGAAATCTTGCCCAGAGGCTGGAACTGGACCCTAACCAGTGGTTTGGGCACGTTGAGGAGGCCATGCTACTTTTGTCTCAACCTGAGTATTATCGAAGCAGTCGATTTGGCTATGTGCGTGGTAGGGAGCCGGTAAATTATGTGCGGGAAATCAGGGACAGATATATTGGGTACCTAGGTGTTGAGCGTAACCAGTACTATATGGATACACAATAGCAGCCCCTGACCTCCCCGCAGAACGGTTTATGCTATTGCCGCTACCGCTTCAATTTCTATTTTAAGGTCTGCATGCACCAGATTGGAAACCTCTACCAATGAGCAGGCGGGATAGTGACTGTCATAAAAAGAAAATAACTCCTCTCGGATTATACCTAATTTGTCTATCTCTTTTATAAAAATTGTAAGCTTAATTAGGTCTGACTTAGTAAGCCCTTCATAATCCAGAACTTTTTTTAATTGAGAGAGAATTTCTCGTATTTGCTCAGTTAAGTCTTCAGCCTGAGCGTCAGTACCCATGGCCGTAAGGCCGGAGATATAAAGACTCTTTTCATGAATGACTGCATGAGTCATTGGGCCTTTTGGTTTTGGTAGGAAAGGGTAATCTCTTCTACTTAACATAGTTCTTCCTTCGGGATCTAGTGATAAAATCAGTTATTCTCTCCAGCTCAATTTTACCATGGAACCAAGTGTATCCTGTGGGCCTACTTTGGCGGCGCCGCCAATAATATAGAGGTTGTTACCTATAGTAGCGGCGCCATGACCATGACGTGTTTCATTGAGTTTCGCTTCTTTACCCCACTGATCGCTGAGTGGATCATAGATCCAAATAGCACTGGATACCGTACCTGTCTTCCAGTTGCCATTAGGGCCAAATGCCTCCCCTCCGGTAACGACGATTTTTCCGTTAAGTGGCGTTGCAGTAAGACCAGCAAGTGCTTGTGGCAGTGGCCTTATCTTTTCCCATTTGTCAAGATTGGAGTCATAAACTTCAAAATACGAAAGATTTTTAGCTTTTTTTGTGCTGTCGCCAACCTGCCGACCACCCACAACATAAATTCTGTTATTGAGACCTGCACCTGCTGCTGAGTTCCTATTGATACTTGGGGGTGCCGCTGTTTCCCAGTGTTTATTATCAACTAATAGATAGTGCTTTTTGCTGTCTCGGTTTTTGGATTCAGAATTGGGGGACTTTCCACCAATAACATGGATTTTCTCCAAGAGTGAGACATGCACACTTTCCGCTATTGGTACTGGAAGTGATGGTGCAGAGCTCCACTGCTCTTTTGCCTCGGATAGCCTCCAAACAGTCTTTTGGGGCTGCCAGGCGTTCCCTTTTTTTCCAGTGAATCCACCAATAGCGTATAGGTATTTTGAGTTGCTGGCCATGCCGAGGTGGTGCCTCGGAGCGGGAAGTGATGGTCCAGTTCGCCATTTTTGCAGTTTAGGGGAAAAAATGTAGTTCTCCTCTGACGGAGAAAGGCCGAAAAAAGCGGGAGTGGTTGACGGAATAAAGCCACCGGCAACATAGATTTCATTATTAAAGACGGCGGGATAAATTTCTTGTATAGGCGTTTTCAGCCCGGGCATTTGACTTAAAAAAGGAATTGATTTCTCAATTGCTAACGAGTTGTTAACACTGATCCCAGCAAACACCAGAGGTGAAAATCCTGTGAATTTCAAAAAATCTCTTCTGGAAATAGGCATAATTATTATTAATAGATAATGGTATTTATAATTTTTTACAGAAAAACAAGCTGTGTGGGTCTCTTTTATAGTTGGCAAACGGTGCACAAGGCTCAAAACCATACCGCTGGTAAAGTGCCACTGCGGGTGCAAATGCTGCGCCGCTTCCGGTTTCCAGCTTAACTTCTTTATAGTTCCGAAGCCTGGCTTCTTTAAGTATTTCTTCCAGTACTGCCTTGGCAACGCCAATACGCAGGAAGGACTGACTAGTTTTCATCGATTTTAACTCCCCTTGGAATTGTGCGATTTCCTTGAGGGCTCCACATCCGGCCAGAGTTCCATTAATACGTGCACTCCAGAAGGTAATGGTTGAATCCTGCAAGGCTTTTGGGTCCAATGCATGAACACTTTCAGCTGGGGAGTGCCTATACATTTCCTGTAGGTGAGAGTTCAAGAGCTTAGCAATAGCTCCATCAACAAGATTATCTTTTTCTACAAAAATTTTCATACCTGAAATCCTTTACCTTTTTCAGGGAGTGTACCGCTAGATATAAGCTGAGGACTAATTTTATATCAGTTCGATAATCCAATTGAATAAAAAAGGGCTCTGAGAGCCCTTAAAATAATTTTAGCTGGCAAGTTGTGTGATTAGGGTCAACCTTGCTACCGTTTTACTAAAGCCTGCCCCATTTTGATGCAACGCTCGCTGGTATAGCGATGATTTTTTAATGCCTTGACCAGCGTAGGTTTGAGCTGTTGTTTTTCCTTCAGAGTATCGCTAAGTTTTTGGGCGCCTTCTTTCGAGCACATAAGGGGGAGCATATATGCATAGATACTAATTAACTCTGAGGAATCTTCATTATTGATCTGATCTAAAGCTGAAAATATTCGCTCGCTATTAGTGTTGAAAAGCTCAATCTGTTCTGAGGTAAACAGAGATGAAGTGGCTGTACGAAGTTCGCTCAACTTGAACTTATCTCTATTTAGGATCAAGTTATCTAACCATTTCTGTTTAACTGCCGGTGAGGGCCTAACGGCTTCAGCCGCTATAGCATTGAGCTTTGATCGGTCAGAGTTGTCTTGTTTCAACTCTCGGGCAATGGCTTTTTCATAGTCGGCAAAAAGATAACGGTTCTGCAAGCTTATTAGTTCCCAGCGCATATCTGGATCTAGTTTTAAACCTTTAACGGAGAGCTCCCCCATTAACAACTGTTTGGCATTATCCAGTGCTGCATTAGAGTGGGCTACATTGGTAAAAGTATCAAACCAAACTTTCTGCTGGTCACTACTGCTGGCCGCTTTTTGAAGTTGTGTCCAGACAAAGTCTTCGATCGCCTGTTGTAGTTCGTTGCGGCGCTCTTTTCCGACCGGAATTTGGTTAAGGTAGCTGTAGACAAAACTTAAATAGCGGGCATTGAGCCGGATGGCGTTAATATCCTGTTCCACTGCGCCATTGCTGATAATAAAGCTGATATATTCATCTAAAGGAAGTTTTGTATCATAAGTGCTATCAAACAGACTTTGCCACATCATAAGACGAGCAAAAGGCTGCTGGATAGCATTAATATGCTGAGCCATATTCTTCAGCGTTACCGAATCCAGATTTACTTTCACAAAAGCCCAGTCCCCCTCATTGGGGTAGAGAATTTGCGGGCAGGGCAGCCCTTTGGCATCTTCCACATTAGTTTTGGCACTACTATATAGTACTGGCAAGGTGGCGAAGCGCTTCATATTTTCGCCATCCATACGATAGAGGCCAAGTTGCGTACGCTGTTCTCGTAAGGTGGGATACTCTTGCGGTGCAGTCTGAGTGAGGGTCAAATGACTAATCTGGTTATTTTCACATTGAAAGCTGGCTTCGATGGTATTGAGACCAGCTTGGTAAAGCCATTGCTGTTGCCAGATATCTAAATTAACCCCGGAGGCTTTTCCCAGATGCCCCATGAAGTCGTCAAGTGTTGAGTTTTGGTAGGAGAGCTCTTTCAGGTAATTGCTGACCCCTTTACGGAACTCCTCTTTTCCCAGATAGTAGGGTAGCTGCTTCAACACCGAGCCACCTTTACCGTAGGTAATACCATCGAAGTTGGCAAAGGCTTCATCAGTATTCTTGACGGGCAGCTGGATAGCGTGGGTGGTGGGGCGTTGATCCGAGTGGTAGGCCCACTGTTTGGTACCCAGATAAAAATTCTCCCAGGCATTGGTAAACTCACTGTTCTCCGCCAGGGCCAGGTTAGCCATATAAGTGGCGAAACTCTCATTGAGCCATAGATCATCCCACCAGTTCATGGTTACTAGGTTGCCAAACCATTGGTGAGCCAGCTCATGGGCAATGACATTTGCCAGGCCCATACGCTGTGCCTGGGTTTTTTCCCCGCGTGAAACATAGGCGTCATTAAAAGTAACTGAACCTACGTTTTCCATGGCACCGGCGTTAAAGTCAGGAACAAGGATCTGGTCGTATTTTTTGAAAGGGTAATCTATTTCAAAATATGGCTGGAAGAACTCAAAGGATTGCTTGGTAAAAGTAAACCAATCTTCGGTTTTAACATACTCTGCCAGGCTTTGGCGGGCCATCAGGCGTAGTGGTATGCCGGCAGCATCATCTTCCCAGATATGGTATGGGCCTGCATGAAGAGAAAAAATATAGGAGGAAAATTTTTGCGACTGAGGGAAAAACCAATGCTTCAGCTCTCCTTGCTCCTCTACTCGACTTTCCCTCTCCGCGCTGATAACTACCCAGTCTTTTGGAGCAGTAACATCCAGAGTGTAACGAGCTTTTAGATTTGGTTGATCGAAGTGTGGGAAAAGCCGGTTGGCATCATAGGGCTCAAAGTCAGTATACATATAGACTTTGCCATCTTTTGGATCTTCGAAGCGGTGTAGTCCGGAGCCATTATTGGAATAGGGGTGTTGATAGTTCACTGTAATTGCGTGCTGTCGATTTGGCAGGTGCAATATGGGAACGGTAATGAAGTGGCCGTTATATTCGAACGGAGTTTCTTTGCCATCAACTTTTACCGATTCGACTTTACCACCGGCAAAATCAATAGTGAGAGGCTGCTGTAAAGCTTTTTTGAACTGGATATCAGCGTGTACGGTACCAAAATAACTTTCACCAGTACCATCCAGGTTGACACTCAAGCGGTAATCAACCTCGACCACCTGTTGTTTACGTAATTTGGCATATTCTTCAGAGAGGCCCGATATATTGGCCCTGTGTACCGGCACATAAGTAGTTTCCTTCTGTGCTTGTAAAGTGCTGGATTCCTGGCCGCAGGCGGCCAGTATAGCTGTGCATAGCAGAGCAGCAGTGAGCTTGGGCGGCATCAGCTTACTGGTTTTGATCATTGTATTCTCACGTCTTACTTTTTGTTGCTTTTGTTTTACGAATAGTAGGTGTTCCGCTCATTCCAGCATGTGTGATATAGCTAGGGCCAAATTTTTTTTGGGAGCGCCAAATGTCATTGTACAAGGGGGGTAGTTATTACAGTTCCAGCAGCCAGGGTTGTGCGCTGAGGTGTCGGACTTGTGCGGTAGGCTGATGAGGAATAAGGTCAATGTTGAGAAAGGGCTATTTGCCATTGGCTACTTCGAGGATGGATTCTGCTAGGGCATTGACTAAACCATCGATTTCCTCGCTACTGGAAATGAAAGGCATTCCCAGTTGAATCGTGTCTCCTCCATAGCGGATATAGAAGCCCTTACTCCACATTTTCATCGCAATTCGAAAGGGGTGCAGTAGAGGCTCACCAGGAGCAGGTTGAATGGTTAGGCCCGCGGCCAGTCCGCAATTGCGGATATCATGGATCAGGGGGAGTCCTTTGAGCTGGTGAATATACTTCTCAAGCTCATAAGCAAGTTCGGCGGACCGTTTGAACAGGTCCTCCTGCTTGAGGATATTCAAAGTTGCCAGCGCAGAGGCACAGGCTACAGGGTGGCCTGAGTAAGTGTAACCATGGGGTAATTCAAGTTGATAGTCTGGCCCCGCTTTTTCCATAAATGTATCGTATATACCCTGCTGTACTGCGACGGCACCCATAGGAAAAGCGCCATTGGTAAGCTGTTTAGCGGTATTCAGAATATCCGGCACAACCCCGAAAAACTCGGCTCCAGTGGCTGTCCCCATTCTGCCAAAGGCGGTGATAACCTCATCAAAAATCAACAATATCTGGTGTTCGTTGCAGATATCGCGCAGGCGTTGCAAATAGCCCTCAGGGGGTGGAAGTACACCGGCCGAGCCGGCCATAGGCTCAACAATTACCGCTGCTATATTGCTGGCATCGTGCAGGGCAATTAAATCGAGTAACTCATCAGCTAAATGTGATCCCTGTTGTGGCTGTCCACGGCAAAAGCGGTTATCTGGCAAAAGGGTATGTGACAAATGGTCGGAATCGAGTGTGGGGCCAAACATTGCCCGATTGGCACCTATACCACCCACGCTGATTCCACCGAAATTAACCCCGTGATAGCCTTTTATCCGACCGATAAGCTTGGTTTTTGCCGCTAAGCCCCTTTTGCGCCAATAGGCGCGAGCAATTTTCAATGAAGTTTCTGCTGATTCTGAGCCCGAATTAGTAAAAAAAATACGGTTCAGGCCCACAGGCATAAATTGGGTGATTCGCTCAGCTAGTTGAAAAGATAAAGGGTGGCCAAACTGAAATGCAGGGGCATAGTCGAGAGTTTTTAGTTGGCGATTAATTGCCTCGGTAATCTCTGGACGATTGTGTCCAGCGCCACAAGTCCAAAGCCCCGAGAGCCCATCAAAGATTGGACGACCATCGGCACTGGTGAAGTAACAGCCCTCAGCAGCAATGATTATTCGGGGATCCCGTTTAAATTGACGGTTGCCTGTGTAGGGCATCCAATGGGAATCGAGTTGTGTCTGGGTTAGCCCTGCGAGTTTGTCGTTCATTTTTATTTTCCGACTTCTGCTCTATTAAATTAATTCTGGACCAAATTTTCTATTTAATAAATTGCCTGAAACTAACTTTAGTTTCATAAGCGGGCGCTATTAAGAAAGGTTTGGAGTATGGGCGTGGTGGGGTAGGGCTTGATTGCCGCTGGGAGGCACTACTGGGAGGTTAGGGGGGCAGGTGTTGCAGGGAAGTAAAAGATCCGGGGGCTCGGCCCCCGGTCTTGGCCGTGGTTAAACGGCGGTGGCAATCCGGTCTACATAGGGCGCCAGTTCTGGTTTGTTCTCCAGGATTTCTTCCCTGGAGAGGCCGTCAATTTCATGTGGGAAAACCAGCCACTCTTCAGTTTTGTGGATAAAGTAGTCTGGCACACGTTTAGCCTTATTGTTTTTAGGCTTGTAGTAAGGTGTGGCAATTCGAATTTCCGGTGTATTCTTTTTACAGGCCGCACGCAGATCTTCGATAGTTTGCTCAATACTCAGGCCAGAATCGTGCACATCGTCCACGATTAATAGGGAGTCGTGTGACTCAAGGCGCTTGATCAGATAGTTTAAGCCATGAACGCGAACCTTCTTGTCACGCTCGCCGATGCCGAGGTAGGACGAAGTCCGGATTGCGATATGGTCTGCATCCACACCCATCACGTGCAGCAATTCCTGTACTGCGATACCAACCGGAGCGCCACCACGCCATACACCGACAATATAATTGGGGCGAAAGCCGCTTTGATAGATCTGTTCCGCAAGCGCGTAGGAATCCGTTAAGAGTTGCTGTGCGCTGATAAAGTGCTTTTTCATCTATGTACCCCTCAGAAAAAGGCGAACTTGGCAACAAAGAGTGCCGCTAACACGTAGACACTGATACTGACGTCTTTACTGCGCCCACTCAGTGTTTTAATGACTGCGTAGGCGATAAAGCCCAATGCAATACCGTGGGCGATAGAGAAAGACAGCGGCATCATAACCGCAGCAATCACTGCTGGGGCGGCTTCAGTGATGTCATCCCAATCGATAGAAGACAGGCCGGAAGTCATCAGGACACCAACGTACAGCAGAGCCCCGGCGGTTGCATAAGCGGGAATCATGCCGATCAGTGGTGAGAAGAAGGTTGCCAGCAAAAACAGTACGGCACAAACCACAGCGGTTAGACCGGTGCGTCCACCAGCAGTGATACCAGCGGTACTCTCTACATAACAAGTGGTGGTTGAGGAGCCTAAAACAGAGCCGACCACAGAGGCGGAACTGTCGGCCATCAGGGCTTTGCCCATACCCGGAAGCTTACCGTTTTTGTCCAACAGCTTGGCCCGGTCAGAAACACTCAGAAGGGTGCCTGCGGTATCAAACAAGTCTACAAACAGGAAAGCGAAAATTACGCTGATCATGCCAACTTCGAAGGCACCGGCAATATCCAGTTCGAGGTAGGTGGGTGCCAGGCTCGGCGGCGCGGATACCAGGCCAGTGAACTCAACCTTGCCGATTGCCAGCGCAATAATTGTTACGGCGAGAATACCGATCATCACGGAGCCGAGCATACGGCGGTAAGAGAGGGCCACGATAATAAAGAAGCCCAGAGCTGCGAGCATGGCTTCAATAGATTTGAGATCCCCGAGTGTTACCAGAGTAGCCGGGCTCGCAACAACAATACCTGCGCTTTTCAAAGCGATAATGGCCAGGAACAGGCCAATGCCGGCGGCAAGTGACTGCCGTAGGGAAAGAGGAATACTGTCAATAATCCATTCCCGCAACTTAAAGATACTGAGTAGCAGGAATACCACCCCTGATATAAACACTGCACCCAGGGCCACCTGCCAGCTGTAACCCATCTCGCCGACTACTACGTAGGCGAAGAAGGCGTTTAGTCCCATTCCAGGTGCCAGGGCAATTGGATAGTTAGCGTAAAGTCCCATAATCAGGCAACCAATCGCTGCGGCCAGACAGGTCGCCATAAATACGGCGCCTTTATCCATGCCGGCAGCCGCCAGGATATTGGGGTTTACAAAAATGATGTAAGCCATGGTTAGGAATGTGGTAACGCCGGCAATCACTTCCCGACGAACATTCGTTTGGCGCTCGGACAGCTTAAACAGCTTTTCCAGCAGAGGGGCCTGGGAGATGCCAGACCCTGTGGTCGCCGATGTTTGGATATCAGTGGGTTTCATATCAGAAGTGGTACTTTACTAACAGGTTTACGTTACGCTCATTGGAATCAACCCCGAAGGAACCATCTTTGATTCCAAACTTGTCATTCCAATGTACATATTCGATACCGGCATATAGGGCTTTAGGCTCGCCCCAATTGGCACCTACATCCCACTTCAGCTGGGAAGTAAAGTTCATGCTGGGGTGTGCATCCTCAGAAGCACTGGTCCAATCAATAAAGCCGTCATACACGAAGCTGGCATCACCCAGGCTAAACGGCATGGCCCAAACGAGGGTCAGCTGTTCGTTGCTGGCTTTGTCGTCGTTGTCGCGGCGATATGCATTCACTTGCACAAAGGAGAATCCTGGAACTGCCACATCGAAACCAAGGCCTACAAGGGTATTGGTGAAATGCGGGCCGGTAGCAGTGAGGCCGTCCGGGTCATCCATATTGCCCAGTTCAACGGTGGAAGCTACTAGTACGTCGGTCACAGGTCCCCAGGCCAGCTCACGGCCACTGAGCTTCCCCA
The DNA here is from genome assembly GCF_052468405.1 of Microbulbifer variabilis. Classification (NCBI taxonomy): domain Bacteria; kingdom Pseudomonadati; phylum Pseudomonadota; class Gammaproteobacteria; order Cellvibrionales; family Microbulbiferaceae; genus Microbulbifer; species Microbulbifer variabilis. The sequence continues at coordinate 3,865,573 of NZ_CP174343.1, read as the reverse complement.
GGCTTAGGCGGGGTGAAATTTCAGCGTAAAGTTCATTGGAACCTTCTTCTGAGTCCAGGTAGTCGGCAAAGATAAATAGATCGCCCCAACTATGGCCGCTGGCGTGCTCAAAAGTTACTACGGAACGCTCGGAATCATCCGTCGAAAGGCTGTAGTTCACTTCATAGTTGCGGCCATACAGCAGGCTCAGACTGTTGTCGCTCCAGGTCATTTCAGCTTGGGCAGCTACAGACAACAGGCCGGTAGCCATTAGTAGCAGGGGCTTGGTTGGTTTCATTCTATTACCTCTGTTACGGCGACAGGCGGAAACCGCACTGGCGGCCGACATTCCAATCGGCGGAGTTGGTTAAAAAATAGTCGCGGAATGTACCAGAATTTACCGACTGTTTTCCAGTATTTTTTTTGCAGCATTTGCGGCTTTAAAACAGAGGGAAAGCAAATCTGTACCAACGAAATCCGTAATAGAAAAATAAAGTTATCTTTTACTGCTCTCACATACGAGGAGTGGAAAAAAGGTCTAGTGAGGAGTTGGTCTGATTACCAGGGTAGTTAGGTTCGCGGTGATTGATTCAGGTCTTGACCAGCTGGTTTCATTTGTAAAGGTTTATAGAGTAAAAGCACCAAGTTGGTGCACTTATGAATAGTTTCTTTACATAAAGGAAGGAGGAGGGATTTTTGGCCGAGATTCTATAGAAGTTCCCATCAATTAGGGGCTGCCCTTTTGAAATATAAATATTGGTGGGGAGATTGACTTAGAGTTCTTTAGTGAAGACTTTATCGGTTATTCCTCGAAACACTTGTGTTACAGTGCACCCCTCATTTAGGAGGATTTTTCAAAGCTTGCTTATTGGCTGTGACCTAGATTTAGTTGTCGGTGATTTTTTGATCATAGGTGGTCTCTGCGCTTACCACTCCTTATAAATAGATGCGTATTTGCAGACGTAAAGAGTGGTTGAAAGCTCTGATTATCCTCCCAGGTGAAAGTAGCTATCGTTGTACTTCGCCTGGTCAAATAAATAAAAAAATGGGGTCAATTGGCTCCGAGTGTGTATATCGGTTGCTCAAGTAATCTAATCATTTTGACATTGGCTTATGACTATATGGTGTCAACTTGTTAGGTAGTAAGGGGCGATCAGTAGTGGGAGGCTATATGAAATCCAATTGTCTGCATCTTGCAATTCCTGCAGGAGATCTGGAGACGGCAAAGAAGTTTTACTGTGATGTTCTGGGGTGTAAAACTGGCAATAGTGAAGAGGGGCGCTGGGTAGATATCGACTTTTGGGGTAATGAACTAACCCTTCACCAAAGCGAAGAAAAATTGCCGAATGTGCGCCACAAAGTGGATATGGGCGAAGTTGCAGTGCCTCACTTTGGCATTCATCTACCAGATGATGAATTCCAAGCCTTAAAAGGTCGTATCGAGGCCGCCGGCCTCGAATATCTGGATAAGCCCTATCGCCGTTTTGTCGGTAATGAATATGAGCAGGAAACCTTCTTTATCGAAGATCCAAACGGAAATGTTTTGGAGATGAAGACTATGGTGAATCCGGAGCTGATGTTTAAATAGAGTTCAGCTTGCTCTCAAAGTATAGAGCTAAACCAGCTCGATAAGATTAACTGTCGGGCTGGTTGAAAAATTCTCTTTCTGGCAGATTGCCAATCTTTATACATTCTCCTACTTCTCAAGTTCATAGCCAACTTGTATTTCTTCAGAGGGAGCCTTGAAGTGATCTTCATTAGGTTGTCTAGCGAATAACTATAAGGTAGTGGTCTGGGTTTGATTCGTTCATCTATAGCAGTAAACCAACTTAATATATCTTATCCACTAATAAGGGGCTGACTTTCAAAATAAAACTAATCTATTCCACCTTGATGAATGCACTGGCTATTTAATGGCGTTAAGTAAGACGGCCACTTATATTGTGTAAGATCAAATGGATTTTCTTTAATACCTTAGTGTAATTCTTGCAGCTGAGCTAAGTCGAAATACCGGTATGTCTCTTCAACCAAGATCTTAGTGTTAAAAAGACTATTATTGATAGGTAAGTCATCCATTGTATGAACATCAATAATAAAATTAAAATACCCACACTTTAAAAGTGACAGTGGTAAACCATTAAAACCCCAACGATTTGAATATAACCTCAAAAAATTAATTCCTGAGAAAAGTTCTCGTTTCCCATTCTTTATAGGCTTCTCAATTGAGCGAAAATTGGAAATGTCAAAAATATTCTGCGAATCAGGTTCAGTTTCCCCTCTTCTCCATAGAAGAATAAGGATCTTGGCTTGGAGGGTCCATAAAGGCTAGCCGGCAGCCGGAGAGATCTTTTTCAATTCCCCTTGTCTTGAGGAAACTTGGTCCCGTTGGATTTCTTGGTGACACTCGGTGATCTTAAGTTTACTATTGTGGCGAATAGCTAATGGTAATTGTCATAGATTATCCCAGTGTTGACTATGTGGTATAAATAAAATATAAAAACTATAAAGCTGTAGTCGTAATTCAATCAGCTTGTTTTGGGTATATTTATCTATATTCTTTTATTCTTCACCAATTAAAATTTTTTGGATTTCTTTCGGGGGTATTCGAGAGGATATCTGTATTTCCTCTTCGGCTGGATAGCTATTTGGCATTAATTTTGGTTGAATGCGATCCTCAAGAAATTTTGAAACCTCTTCGATTGACGCTTTGTGATCATCTTCACTATTTTTTTTACTGTCTATAAACTCCAGGTCACTCCAACTCTGAAGGACATGCTTTGCATTATCAATTTGTTTGCTGGTGCAAGTTAAGATGGGTTTCTCATTAGCATCCAAAAGAGACTGAGTGCGTTTGTATTTCTGTTTATGGTTGGATGTTAGCTCTATTTCAAAAGTGTTCATGATTTCTTGTGTCAGTCTCAAGTAATTTTCTCTTTGTACACTTTGATTTATACGATAAGCATTTCCAGCGTTCGTGGAAGATCTGTTAATATAGAATTGACAGCTAAGCAAGTGCTTTTCTGTAATGGGAGTACTCCAGTTAATCAATTCCAAGTCATCTTTTAGGGGTTGGCTCTCGAAATAAAGCCAATCGCTGCCCCCCTGGTTAACCCATTGAAAGTTGATAGGACCTAAAAAAGATGGCCATCTAGACGGAGTCAGATCAAAAGGGGTGGATTTTCTTCCTTTGTGTAAGTTTTGTAGAAAAGTAAGATCAAAAATTCTGAATGTTTCTTGGGCCAATACTCTATTGTGGAATAAAGTTTCATTAACGGGTAAATCTTTTATTAAATTAACATTTATAAAAAAACTGACATCTCCACGCTGTCCCTGAATAATGGGTAAGCCATTGAAGCCCCATCTATTTGAATAAATACACAGAGTTTGTACTTCAGAAAAATACCTTAACTCACCAGATTTCAACCTCCATTCTAGGGGTTTGAATTTTGATAAGTCATTGATGTCAATGATATTAGGTTCTGACTCCCAGATTCCCATTGAGGAATAGGGGTCAGATTGCGGAGGTGCCAAAAAAGAGGTTTTACAGCCTGACAGTTCTTTTTGAATTTTCCTGGCCTTTTGAAAGTCAGGCCCTTTAGGGTATTTACTTCTATTGTACAGCATTTTTTATATGCCTATTTTTTAGAAAAGAGCTTTTGTGCCAATTGTTTGGAAGGCTCGGCTGCACTTTTATGATAGCCTTCATTAAGGCTCGGTATACTGGATAAAATTGTTTGTGCTGCACTGAGGCCGAGTAAGCCTACTATAGTTTGTGCCATAGTAAAGGATATTCCAAATTTGGTCGATAGGGTAGTTACTATCGTCCATGCACCGGTACCCGTAAGCACTGCTTTTTTACCAGCTTTATATAGTTTTCTCCCATGGTGCAGAGTATCAACAGCCTGGCCTGGACGATTCTCTTTCTCTGTATGTTTAAAAAGGGTATTTGCAGATATGGCTAAATCTGCCGTACCAAGGTTCTTGCCTCCTATTAACTGGGCAATTCCCGGTGTAGATTTATTCCATGTTGCATCATCTGTATTCATGCCAATTTTACGGCGAACTACATCCGCAGCATATTGGCTGGATGTGTGGTCACTAAGAAATACCTTCTGTTTTCCAGCAAGATCTACTTGTCTCTGAGCCAGTAACTTCATTGCCTCAGTAAGAACTTTAGAGCCCCCTCTATGGCTGGTCCACTCAACATGATAATTTTTATCATGCGCTTCTTTCATGTGGTTGGCTAATATTCGTGCAGCCTCTAGATCTTCCCTGGTGATACTTTTTCCTAAGTTTCTTACGCATCGCCATCCAGATTTAAGCGCACCTTTTTGTGGTACATAAAATAGAAGATAACCATTTTCTTTCAACTTATTTAGGTTATTAGTATCTCCACGGCTTATATGTGATGGCAAAATGTTGATTGCGTGATCCAAGTCCCTGCTATAGCCGTTGATTCCGATTTTAAAAGGAGATTCTTTTGATCCAGATACTTTAGATGATTTTTCCAATATGTACTCAGGGGCATCTTTAGATATCCATCTATCAACTGAAGATGAAAAATTTGCATTCCACAAAGCAGCTCGGTTTCTGCTTTCTGATTTATCTCCAGTAAGTCTAATATCTATAATTACCACATCAGTTTGTGGGCCACCATAATAATTATTTAGCTCATATTCTATTTCAAAGCCTGCCCCTATAACGCAGCGACGTGTAGAACTACCCTCTTTAAGAAAAGAGTTAACTGGAGCCACGCTACCGCGAAGACTATTAACCGCGCTGGTAATTGCTAGAGCATGATATCCCTCGCTGCTTGGTATAGAGCTAAGCTCTTTGTACCCTTCTAACAGTCCATGTAGTTGACCATTAGCCATAATTGAGCGGCCAGTACCCGACTGTCCAAATGGTTGTAGTCCCATGCTGCTGGCAGATTCGGGAAGAGTACTCATCGATGATTCCTTATCAATGTCATTGTGTTTTCAAAGCTATTTTAGAAAGAGTGATTGCATAAATTTATCTAAAAAAATACTAAAAAGGTATTTGTTATTTTACGCCTCTATTCAAAAATATTTGAAATTCAGGTTGGACGCCCATACGCAAAAAAAATTCTCTGTGTATCTATGCGGGATAAAAAAATAGTGCCAGAGTGGAATTAGTTTAGAGTGCGGATGAATAGTATCCTCGTACAAGTTACAGGTGGTGGGAATGTAATTACATGTAATAAGTCATTGTTGATATCGTGATACATTTCACACATATAAGGTATGGCGATTAGATTTTTTATAGGGAACTAACTGATCTAAATGTACTAATTAAATTAAAGTGACAGCCTGCTTAAGAATAGAGCTTTCTTAGAAATCTAATTGCCTGTTTCTGAATATCATTTTTCTCCTGACTCGTCATTTTATCCAATGTGCTGAGCATCATTGCCATTCTTGGATTGCCATTAAGGTATTTCTTTTTTTTAAGTAGAAAGTACCAATAAAGGCTATTGAACGGACATGCATCATCTCCTACTCTTTCCTTAACCTTATATCGGCAATCTTTGCAGTAATTGCTCATTTTATTAATATAAGAACCGCTACTTACATAGGGCTTTGTTGCTAATAGGCCTCCATCCGCATACTGGCTCATCCCCCTAGTATTCGGCATTTCCACCCATTCAATAGCATCGATATAGACTCCCAGATACCAGGCTTCTACCTGGTTTGGATCTGTTTGGGTTAGTAACGCAAAGTTACCGGTGATCATCAGGCGTTGAATATGATGGGCATAAGCATTTTGAAGGCTGTTGCTTATAGTTTGATGAAGACAGTTCATATCCGTGTTCGCATCCCAGTAGAAGGCAGGAAGTGGACTGGAGTTATTTAGTTTGTTTTCCTTACTGTAATCAGGCATTTCTCTCCAATAGATTCCCCTCATATATTCCCGCCACCCAAGTACTTGGCGAACAAACCCTTCTATTTGGTTGATATGAATAGATTTTTTATTAGATCTCCAGTGGGAAATTGCTGCCTCAATAACTTCTGAAGGGCTTAACATCTTGGTGTTGAGAGAAAAACTCAAGCGGCTATGAAACAAGTAAACTTCATTTGGGTCCATTGCGTCCTGATAATCGCCAAAATAAGGTAATAAATATTTACAAAAATGCCGAAGCATTTTTTGGCTTTCTATTCGATTACTTGGCCATGGAAAATTTATTGGGTCAATACTTCCTATGGTTTTAATTCCAGATTTATTTATTCTCCTCAGTGTTTTTTTTACATCTTTTCTAATTTGGCATTGTTTAGGAATTGTAATCTCGCCTTTCCATTTCTTTCGATTACTTTGATCATAATTCCATTTCCCCCCTTCAGGTTCTCCTGTGTTTTTTATCAAAATATTATGCTTTCTGCGCATGTGATGATAAAAATTCTCCATTAGAAGAGTTTTTTTTCCATCAAAGAAATCACCTAACTCTGTTCTTTTGGTAAGAAAGTGTTCACTATCATATGTTTCAGATTCAATATGTATTTCTTTACATATAATCTCTAGTTGTTTATCAAGGCGATATTCATCTGGTAATTGATACTCAAATTTATTGATGTCATATTTTTTTATTATCTGTTTTATATTTTTAGAAAGATCTTGCTGATTCTCTCTATCTTGTAATTGATAATATAAAATTTCTTTGTTGCGTGATTTTAGCCATTCAGCGAAATTCTGCATAGCTTCAAAAAAAGCGACTACCTTCTGAATATGGTGAGCGGCGTAGTCTGTCTCCTGGCGCATTTCGGCCATGAAGTATATGATTTTCTGATTCTTTTCTCTGTACCATGAGTGTTTATAATTCAGCTGGTCCCCAAGGATCAAGCGAAGCGTATTCAAAGTTAGTGTTCTCTTTTGCTGGGTAATTAATGGGGTTTCTCTTAGTCCAGTATAAGTTGACTGTCGATACCTATAGCATCAATAAAATTTAAATCGTGTGAGACCAATAAAATCGTGCCAGGAAACTCTGCAATGGCATCTGTTAATAGCTGGCGGGAACGCCAGATGCAAGTGATTATCCGGTTCATCCAGTAGTAGCGTGGTGGTAATGCCTCGTGTAGCTGCAATTAACGCCACTTTGAGTTGCTCACCTCCACTTAGGCACTTCAGGGGGCGCAGAGGCGTATTTCTTCTTATTTGCAGGCTTCCAAGTATGGTACGCCATTCAGGTTCCTTTTTACCTGGATAGAAATTGGATAGATTGTCTAAGGCGGATAATTCTTTGTCGAGAATGCTGAAATCCTGATCTAAATAGCAAAAACTATCATGATTTCTGTAAACACCACCTCGCGCTTTTAGCTGACCAGTGATGACCTTTAATAATGTAGATTTCCCGCTTCCATATATTCCGGAACTCCTGCAACGGTCTTCTCTGCGTGGAGTCAAAGATATGGGCCTCTTATAAGAGCCATAAAGGAGTTGTAAATCTTCGATATGTAATTGTATCGTCTTTCTAGAATTCCAATTAATGAGAGTTAGTTTCGGTAGTCTTAATCTTTGTGAATCAATTGTAGATGTTTTTTATCCCATCTCGATTTGCTTCTAACAGTAATTGGCGTTGCTCCAGATTACGCTTTAATTTCCCAGGGCCTTTTTCTGCACGATCTTTCTGTGCATCCATAAGACTCATACTCTGAGGTTTCCTTTTGTTTTTACCCTGCTGTTGCCTAATGACATATTTATTAATATTTTGCTGTCTAACTTTATTTAATTGGTCTAACGCTTTTCGATTACCCTCTGCTTTTTGAAGTAGAGCAGTTTGTTCCACTTCTTTTTATTGTATATAAGTGCTGCATTCATCTCCATAAAATCTTAGGCTGTTAATATTCCTCCTATATGCTTGATTATTTTTTCTCGTAACCATTTACATCCATTCTCATCAAGGTGATTGCTAGGTTCATCTATAAGCAGGAAGTTATTTGAAAGTGAAAATGCATGGGAAAGGAGTAATCTGGCTCTCTGTCCACCGCTCAATTTTTTTAAGGAAGTATCTAATGGAGCAATAATATTTGCCTCTTCTAGCTGGTACTGCCAAGTAAGAGGTAGGTGCCAATAGTCTGCTAAAGATATCAGATCATTTTCTGATTTATGCCCCCGTTCTAACCTTAAAAAATATCGTACAGCTTTCCTTGTTCGAGACAATCGACGATCTTTAATTCAGGATGATCATTAGGTTATTGTACCATGTGGTAGGGCCTTATCCAGGATACCCTATCGCTATCAGCTGAGGTTTGCCCGCAGAGTATTTTTAGAAGTGGATTTACCATAACCATTGGCGCAACTAGACCGATCATACCGGGAGGTCATTCCAAATTCATTTTTTGGAAAAGAGATGTATCTCCAAATGCTAGAGAAAGGTTTTCAATAGTACAAATAGCTATCATATGCCCTCCGATGATCGAATTGGGCAGCGTATTTCTACTTTCAGGGAAGATATATTCTTGTCGAAATTACGCCACCTGCATAGGATTAATCACCTGCATAGGATTAAAAGGGACCGCAATAGAGTGCGGGTTTAATTCATCGGCGTAAATGGCTCCAATCGAAGTATAAGATATGGAGATTCAGGACGTGGATACTTATTTTAACCATATACCCTAATGAATCATCGAAGATGATTCAAGAACTTTTTTCCAGAGGGGAATACATTGTTGCTTATTCTTCGGGCTTAAACAGTTAGCCTGGTAGTGAGTTGCCGGTTATACAAAAGATATTTTTACCGCTGCAGTCATTTTATAATTTATATGTGAGTAACTATTTGAAAAAGGGATTAATTTTCAGTTGGTCCTACAATACGATGGTCGCTCGGGATGGATTATAAAAATAAACTCTTTAATTTGTCCAAGTAGTCATTTGTGGAGCGCCTTATGAGCAGAATACCGTTGGCTTCAGTACAGGACTTCGACAATAAAACTCAAGAGTTATTGCAGGGTTTACCACCTGTCAATATCGCATTAATGCTAGCTAGGACTGGAATTGCACCCGAAATATATTCGGTAGTTTCTGCGTTATTTAGTGATGATTATTTGCCGGATGATGATCGGGAAATTATTCTTTATCGTATTTGTAAGGATAATGATTCTCAGTATGAAATAAATTTTCATCGAAAGACCGCTGCACTCCCTCAAGAAATTGTTGATATAGTGCTTTCTGATGATTTAGGCCCTCTGGAAACCTGGCATCAGGTGCTTTGCAAGGCCTGTGATGAAATAACCAATAACGCAAAAATGTCTGAAGATTCAGTGAAGGCCTTTGTGGATCATTATGGAACCTATGACATGGCCTGCAGGGCAATCTTTCTGTTAAGTTGGTTCAATATGCTGACCAGGTATTCTGACTCAACCGGTGTCCCGTTTGAGAATGATGAAGTTCTCAAATCCATTGTCTCCCCAGTTAAAATGGGGAGACATTGATAGTTTTCTTATTTTTTAGGCTGAGTAGATAAGTTGTAACTAACTTTATTTCGGAGCTAAATGATCTTGATTATAGACCCAGGCAATTTTCCGATCGATAAAACAAACTGGTGCGGTGTAAACCTGTTGTCGTGGGTTTAATCCCCTCAAAGTGAAGAACTTTAAATCCAGCAGATTTTCCAAGATCAATAGCTGGAGAATATTTACTGCGGGATGAATCATCCAGCAATATGACCCCGTCACCGGTTAAGCGAGATAAGCTTTGTTTAAAGCAGTTTACCCGGTCACGTCCATCCACTACCACAAGCTGGAAATTCTGTTCAAATTTGTTGATTGACCGGCAATACTCTCCATCTTCATCCGCCTCTTGCAAAATGACTTTGGCATTATCTGGTAATTGCTTAGCCATTGTTTCAAACCACTTGGGATTGTCTTCCACACTTTGTATTGAAGATACCCGCTCGGCATAAAATCGGGTTGAAAAACCACTTCCAAACTCAAATACATTGATATCTTTACTTAGGCGCTCTTTGAGAAAGTGAATTACAGGATAATTCATCCATGGAAGAGCATTGCCATCTACATCACAAGGGTAGCCACGCTTAAATGATTCAAGCCAACCGGTAACGCGAAGGTAGGAGGACTTGCGAAAAATCGCCCTCCGGGCGGCGATAAATCGCCAGAAAGGATTTGTCATAAATCTCGAATCCTAGGGTTATTTTTATCACGTTAAATTATGCCCAAGCAGTACCATAAATACAATTGAGAGGGTAGAGCGCAGTATTAGGTGTGATCGGAAGAATCTGTTTTTTGTGAGCCTGATTCTTAGATCCAGTGATTGTTGAGCTGATTAACAAATCGACACTGAAAATAGTTAATAACTTGTACTTCCTTTCATAAAATGATGATTAAGAGCTAGTTTGCACTAGCTAGCCTGTAAGCCCTTTATTTCTATGAGTCATAGCTTGTCCATATTGAGAACTGCTAAAGACGACCAGTTATTCCTGAGTCTTTAGCAAGAAGTGCTTTGAGCACAGATTTGCTTTACTTCGTCCTGGGTGAATCCCAAAGACAATAATATACCTTCGCTGTGCTCACCAAGATCTGCGCCTGCTATATGTTGTTGACTTTTTTCATTGCCAAAATGAAAAGGGGTATTTATTTGCTTGACCCTATTTCCGTTAGCTGTTAATGCCACACTTAGCATTTTGCGTTCTTGCATTAGAGAACTTTCAGCGGCTTCATTGAAGCTGAGCACGGGTTCTACACAGGCGTCGCTTTTTTCAAAAACACGTATCCATTCTATAAGCTCACGCTGGATAATAATGTTGGCAATATCTTGTTTAAGTTGATTTTTTTGAGTTTCATCAAATATACGGTCTTCCCACTCTGGATGACCTATGCCTACAAAAAATGCCTCAGCAAATTGCGGTTCCAGGCTACCCACGGCCAGGTGACGATCATCCGCAGTTTGATAATAATCATAGAAGCTACCACCATTAAGAAGTTCCATTTCCAGCTTCGGATCACAACTTTCAGTCAGGGCATTAGCTCCGCTAATGGCATTTAGGGCAAATGCGCAGTCGGTCATGCTGATATCAATATATGTCCCGCTATTGGTTTGCTGACGCTTATATACAGCGGCCAGAATCGCCATTACCGCGTGGTGCGAACCACCAGCAATATCGGCAATTTGCATACCACTTAGGCTGGGGCCGCTTTTACTCCTGCCTGAATAGCTGGCTAGGCCGCAGCGAGCCAGGTAATTGATATCGTGACCGGCGCGCTGTTTCAGTGGGCCTGTTTGCCCGTATCCGGTGATTGAGCAATAAATGATATCTGGGCGGATGATTTGAAGGGACTCATATCCAAATCCAAGCCTATCCATAACACCGGGTCGAAATTGCTCAATGACAATATCGTATTTCCCAAGTAAACGGCGAATAACCTCCCTTGCTTCCGGTTTTTTTAGATCAAGTGCCAGGGATTTTTTATTACGATTGATTGTAGCGTGCGCCGCTGAAAGGGGATGCTTAGTATCAACCATGGGTGGGAAGCTGCGCAACATATCTGGACGCGTTGGGGACTCGACCCGTAAAACATCAGCCCCCATATCGGCCAATAACATAGTGGCATAGGGACCCGGTAAAAGGGTGGAGAAATCAAGTATCTTGAGGCCTTGCAGGGGGGCATTCTGATCTTTCATAGCATCGCAAGCCTGTTTTATCTTTATATGATTATGTGAATAATCTGGTCTCGTGGTAGTTCGAGATCAGAAGTTATTAGCGATAGTGCATTGTACTGTGAGAGGACTAGCCGATAAGCAGGCAGCTAATCCGCTACTGGTGATCAGGTATCGCGAAGGAGTTCGCGTGAAATAATCAGTTTCATGATCTCATTGGTACCTGCATAAATACGCTGGACACGAGCATCCGCCCAGGCACGGGCAATGGGGTACTCCCACATATAGCCGAAACCGCCATGTAACTGAACACATTCATCAAGTAATTTACACTGAAAATCAGTACTGAGTAATTTTGCTTTGGCGGCGGTAGCGACATCGAGCCTTTTCTCATAATGTAGCTCCAAACAGCGGTCTACAAAAACACGCAGTGCAGTGAGTTCACTGTCGAGTTCAGCTAATTTAAATTGTGTATTCTGGAAAGCCGAGATAGGTTTTCCAAAAGCTTTGCGCTCTCGCACATAGTCGAGAGTCCACTGCAGGGCGGCTTCAGCATTGGCCATTGCAAAGATGGCCACGCTGAGGCGCTCTTGAGGTAATTCCTGCATTAGGTAGATAAATCCCTGGCCCTCGGCTCCCAACAAATTTTCTACCGGTACCTTTACATCATCAAAAAATAGCTCGGAGGTATCCTGGGCTTTCATACCAATTTTTTCCAGGTTGGTGCCCCTCTTGAACCCTGGAGAGTCTGCATCCACTAATAGTAGGCTAACTCCAGAGGCCCCTTCACTGGGATCAGTTTTAGCAACTACTATGACGAGGTCAGCATGCTGGCCGTTGGTAATAAATGTTTTAGAGCCATTGAGCAGGTAGTGATCGTCCTGTTTGATGGCTGTGGTTTTCACTCCCTGCAAGTCTGAGCCTGCGCCGGGTTCAGTCATGGCAATTGCGGTAACTATCTCACCGCTAATGCACTTGGGCAGCAATCTTTTCTTCTGCTCTTCTGTACCATATTTGATGATATAAGGCACGGCTATATTCGAATGAAGTCCCCAGCCAATACCTGACAATCCGGCGCGGGCAACTTCTTCATCGAGAATGGAGTTGTAACCGTAGTCCAGTTCCAAGCCGCCATAAGCCTCTGGAATTTGCGGGCATAAGAACCCCATCTCTCCAGCTTTATTCCATAAAGCACGATCGACTTGCCCATCTTTTTCCCACTGGCCATGGTAGGGGATGGCTTCATTTTCGAGGAACTTACGCACTGTATCGCGAAATTGCTCATGTTCTTCGTTGTAAACAGTTCTCGGTATCATCAGTTACTCCATCTTTATTCGTTATTATCTGGAACTTCGGATAATAGTAAGTGCTTAGATCAGTATAAAAATAGTCTCATTTGTATTGGTTTTGTGTGAGAAAGGTATTGTTGCAGAAATACTGACCCCGCGGCACCTTGCGGGCCACGGGTTTGAAAGGTACGTAAATACTGCTTCTGGAATTACTCTTTGTCTTTCAGGCTTTCCCTGGATTCTGCCAGTTCTATCAATACTGCCGGAGGAGAAAATCTTTCTCCATAAGCTTCCGCAAGCTGCTGCGCACGCTGGGCAAACTTAGCAACGCCATACTGATTGATATATTGCAGGGATCCACCTGTCCAGGGTGGGAAGCCAATACCAAAAATGGAGCCGATATTTGCATCTCGCACACTGCGCAGTACTTTCTCTTCATAGCAGCGCAAGGTTTCTAGCGCCATGATAAATAGCAGGCGCTCTTTGATATCTTCTATTGGCGGTTGATTAGAGAGCGGGAACTCCTGATGTAGTCCTGCCCATAAGTGTTTTTTGCCGCCTTCTGGGTAGGAGTAAAACCCGCCACCCGCAGCTTTACCGGCACGGCCTAGTTCCAACATATGGTCTATCGCGGCGTCGGCTGGATGAGTAGGAGCTGTTTTCCCTTCTTTTTGTAAATCGTTGATAGTTTGCTGACGAATTTTTCCCATTAGTGTTAAGGAAACCTCATCGCTAACTGCCAAGGGACCTACCGGGAATCCTGCTAGGGAAGCAGCGTTCTCAATAGTGGCGGGGTTTACGCCCTCGCTGAGCATGCCAATCCCTTCATTGGTAAAGCAGCCGAATACCCTTGAAGTAAAAAAGCCACGGCTGTCATTAACTACAATAGGGGTTTTGCCTATTTGCAATACGAAAGCAAAGGCTTGGGCCAGAGTTTCCTCACCGGTTTCCTCTCCGCAGATAATTTCCACCAGAGGCATTTTGTCGGCGGGGGAGAAAAAGTGCATGCCAATAAAGTTTTTTGGACGTGCTGACGCTTTCGCAAGCCCAGTAATGGGCAAGGTTGACGTATTGGATGCGAAGACAGCGTCGTTACTTAACTCTGCCTCCGCTTCGCGGGTGACTTTGGCTTTTAGTTCGCGATCCTCAAAGACTGCTTCAATTACCAGTTCGCAGCCGGTTAGATCAGACGCGTTGTCGGTGGGGAGGATACGGGACAGGATGGATTGCATACGCACTTCATCGGTACGACCGCGCTGCAGGCGCTTTTGCAGAGAGTTCTCCGCATAGCTTTTACCCTTTAGGGCGGCCTCCATAGAGACATCTTTTAGGACTACCTCGACCCCTTTACTGGCGCAGGCATAAGCTATTGCAGAGCCCATCATGCCGGCGCCCAAGATCCCAATTTTTTGTATAGGCTGAGTCTCCAGTTTGCGAGTGTCCTGAGGTAGGGAGGCACCGGCCTTCAGCTCATTGAGAGCAAACCAGAATGTGCCAATCATATTTTTCGCCACCTGCCCGCATGTGAGTTCGACAAAGTGACGTGACTCGATGCGTGTTGCCGTTTCAAAATCTACCTGTGCGCCCTCGACTACGGTAGCGAGGATTGCCTCGGGAGCAGGTAGACATCCACGAGTTTTCTTTTCCAGCATGGCTGGGGCGATCATTAGCAGCTGGGCATTTTTGGGGTTCTTGGCATCCCCGCCAGGCATGCGGTAATCGGGCTTATCCCAGGGCTGTAAAACCTGGGTATCGCTGCTGGCCTGGATAAAAGCACGCGCTTTATTTAACAAGTCATCTGCGTCGCTGGCTGTCTGGTGAAGCAGACCGGCTTCCAGGGCTTGTTTTGCTCGCACCTGCTTGCCCTCGAGTAGGAAAGGCAGGGCATTTTGGATACCCAATAAGCGGGGCATCCGTACACAGCCACCACCACCGGGAAGAAGGCCAAGCGTGACCTCGGGAAGGCCGATTTTAACTGCTCCGTCATCCAGGGCTATCCGCTGGTGGCAGCTAAGGGCAATTTCCCAGCCGCCACCCAGTGCGGCACCATTAATCGCAGCCACAACCGGTTTGCCCTGGGTTTCCAGCCAGCGCAGGTTGGCTTTTAGCGATTCACATGAGGCAAAAAATGCTTCGGCGTCGTCTCGTTGAGCAGAGTAGAGAGATTTAAGGTCGCCACCAGCAAAGAAAGTTTTTTTAGCTGAACGAACAATGATGCCTTTGTAGTCCTGTTTTTGCAGTTGTTCCACTACGGCTTGGAGAGAGTCGGTAAAGTCTTTGTCCATCACATTGGCCGACGCATTGGGATTGTCCATAATCAGGTGGACAATGTTGTCGCTGTCTTTTTCTAGGCGAATAGATTTCATTTTTTTGTCCCCCTTAAACCCGCTCAATTATGGTTGCTACGCCCATACCACCACCCACGCACAAGGTCACAAGGCCGTAACGCTGCTGCCGCTGTTCCAGTTCGTCCAACACAGTGCCAATCAGCATGGCGCCGGTGGCTCCCAGTGGGTGGCCCATAGCGATAGAGCCGCCATTCACATTGAGCTTTTGTGGATCGATATCCAACTCGTGCTGGAAACGGAGCACTACTGAGGCGAAGGCTTCGTTCACTTCGTAGAGGTCTATATCCTGCGGGGTTAGGCCTGCAGCCTTAAGGGCCTTTCGTGTGGCCGGTGCAGGGCCCGTCAGCATGATGGTGGGTTCGCTGCCAACAACAGCTGCGGAAATGATACGCGCCCGCGGTGTCAGACTCAGATCGCGACCGGCCTGCTCGCTGCCAATCAGGATTGCAGCAGCGCCATCGACGATCCCTGAGGAATTACCGGCAGTGTGTACATGGTGAATTGACTCCACTTGTGGATAACGGGAAATGGCAATGCTGTCGAAGCACAGGTCCCCCATTCCGGCAAAGGAGGGGTTTAGGTTTGCCAGGCCCTCAAGGGAAGTGTCGGGCCGCACAAGCTGGTCTCTGTCCAGGATTAGCAGGCCATTTTCATCTAGTACTGGAATGATTGACTTGGCAAAGGCGCCTCTTTCCCAGGCTGCAGCAGCTTTGCGCTGTGATTCGAGGGCAAAGTTATCCACATCCTCGCGGGAAAAACCGCCGAGGGTGGCAATCAGGTCGGCGCCGATACCCTGGGGAGCAAAACTGGTGTCTATAGCGGTTTGAGGGTCCAGGGCCCAGGCGCCGCCGTCACTGCCCATTGGCACTCTGGACATGGATTCCACTCCGCCGGCCACGACCAGGTGCTCCCAACCTGAGCGTACCTTGGCTGCTGCCAAATTGACGGCTTCGGCACCGGATGCACAGAAGCGGTTGAGGGTGACGCCACCAATATCCTGGTTCCATTGAGCGGCGAGAGCGGCCACCTTAGCAATATCTGCACCCTGATCGCCGGTTGCTGTGACACAACCCATGACGATGTCATCGACCTTGGCGGTGTCCAATTGGTTGCGACCCTGTAATTCTCGCAGTAAGCCGGAAAGCAGGGTGATGGGTTTGACTTCGTGTAGTGCTCCGCTGGATTTTCCCTTTCCGCGGGGAGTGCGGATTGAATCGTAAATATAGGCTTCTGTTGTGGGCACGGTTCTCGCCTCTTTATTTTTGATTGTGGGTATAACCATAGTTACGTGCAGATTAGGTGCAATGATGAAAGACGACAGGGACGGTGACGCAGATGTCTGCTGTGGTTATCAAGTGAGTGAAGATAATTTTTATTCATTATTCCAAATCAAACTAACCCGGTGACTCGGCTGCCGTACACTCAAATAAGGCGCTCTATTTTTTATTGTTCACCAAAAATTTTTTGGCGGATCAATTTGCTTCGTAAAGAGAAAATACGGGTGCAATTTGGGGGCGAAGGCTTGGTAATTACGCAATAAATATTTGAATGATATTGAATTTTTCGCGTACTGGGACCCGAGAAGGCCATTGGCAGATTGCGCGAATATTGGCAGTGAGGTTTGGCTATGGCAGAAAATCTACTGGAAATAGCAGCGAGCCAGTTGGGTGCTTCGGGCACTGGTGCGCTGGCTTCGGCCCTCAATATTCCGGCAGAGAAAGGCCAAGCGGCACTGGATAGTGGTATCGCGTATTCCCTGGCCGGTATGCTGAATAAAGCCAGCAGCAAAACCGGTATGGGATATTTATTCAATATGATTACCGATAATGAAGCACTGGACCTCTCGACGGTAACAGAAAGTTTTTCTGACAAAGACAAACTCGGTGCCATTTTGCAAACCGGCGCAGGAATGTTGCAAAAGGTTTTTGGTACCAGTACTGAAGAAGTGAAAAAACTGGCTTCATCGACATTGCCTAGTGGCGATGGCAGCCGCCTGCTCCAGTTGGCCCTGCCAATTGTTACATCCTTACTGAATGGCCAAGTAAAGATGCACAAAATGGATGTTTCTGATTTGGCATCTTTCCTGATCGGCCAACGTGAATTTCTCCAGGGCAAAGTCCCCGATGCATTGCTCAAAGCCCTAAATGTTCCCAGCTTTGATCAATTGGGTGCATCACTGATTACTCACGGCCATGCCAAACCACAAGAACCCCGCCCAGAAGCTCTGCATGGTAATGGTGAAAAGCGTAAACCAGTAAGTTTCAGCAGCTGGTTTTTTCCGCTGTTACTTGTATTGGTGGCTCTTTATGCGCTGAATATGTGCATGGATAAGGGAAGGGAGGAGGCGCCTGAGAATCGCCCCTCTTTGACTTCTCAGGAGCAGGCTTTTATGGAATCGCCTTCTGAGCCCGTTGGAGACTCCCCATTAACCGATAGCAATGCCCAGGCGGAACTTGGACCGGATGATTTTGCCAGCAACCTGCGCGACTATTTGAAGAGTTTTGCCCGGGAGCCTGACCGGGAGTTTCCACTCAGGGTTCAATTTGAAGGGGGGACTGCGAAGATTCTCGATCCTTCGGCACCTGATATCAATGCTCTGGCAAAAATAATGCAGGAAAACCCGAACCTGAGCATTGCTATTGAGGGGCATGTAAAGGGTGAGGGTAATGAAATCCAGGAACAGGAGATTTCCCAGGAGCGTGCAGATGTAGTGCGGGAGATACTCTTGCAGAAGGGAATCGCGGCTAACAGAATTACTGCTACCGGTATGGGATCTGCCAAGGAGGTCCCAGAGGATGAAGCAGAGAAGAGAGAACAGAGAAAGATGAGCAATGAGCGTATCAGCGTGCGGGTGGTAACTTTTAGCAACTGAAAATTGATAACAGAGCTCGTGAAAATCAAAGGAGCAAAAAGCCCCGCTAATTTTGTGGGGCTGTATTTTGGGGCAATTAGTTTTCTGATTTTTGCATTAAGCCAAAGAGAATTTAGTTTTCGGATTTTCTTTAATCATTGCGGAATTTTTCCCGGTAGGCGCCGGGGGCAAGGCCTGTCCACTTTTTAAAGGCGCGGTTGAAGGCGCTGGGCTCGGAAAAGCCAAGTCGCTCGGCAATTTCTGCTACTGCAGTCTCCTGTTGTTTTAACTGGTATACAGCCATATCTCGGCGCACTGAGTCCTTGATATCCTGCCAGCTATTACCCTCCTCCTTGAGTCTTCGGCGAAGCGTCTGTGGGGATGTATACAAGCGTGCGGCTACATCGTCGAGGGATAGGTTTTCTATGCTGTTTTGTTGTTGCAGCATACGCCTAATGCGGCCGGTGAAGCTGTGGTCAGATTTGTATTGGGTGAGAAGACACTCGGGAGCACGGGACAAGAATTCGGCCAGTTGCTGTTCATCGCGCACCAGTGGCATTTGCAGGTAGCGAGTACTGAATACCAAGCAGGTCTCGGCTTGATTGAAATAATGCCGACAGGGAAACATTTCACTGTAATCTTCGTTGTAATCCGGCTGAGGGAAGGCCAGTAAAACGCGCTCAAGGAGAATGGTGCGATCGATCAACCAGCTAAAGAAGCGCAGCCATATAACTGCGATAGACTCGACAAAAATCTGGTTGGGCAGGTTCTTGTCATTAGTGTGATGGATAATCAAGCGAGCTTCCTCGCCATCCTCCACCAATTTGATATGTAGGTCATCACTGACCATGCTGATAAACCGTCCGGAGCGCAGAAGGGCACGACGCAGGTTTGGGCAGCTGATACAGGCATGTCCCATCATGGCGAAGGTGCCAGGCAGCCACGGACGAGCCAGAAAGCCCCCCGATTCGTCATTCAGCAGATCCCATTCCCTGCGTAGCAGGTTGGCCATCTGATCGCGGCTGATGCGGTTATCAGGGTCCTCAAGCAGGGTGGGATCTATACCGCTGTCGTGCAGTATCTGCAAGCAGTCCAATCCTGCTTTGTGGGCACCAACCAGTTGGGCGCGCACGACCGTGGCAGGTATACCCGGGTCCTCGTGGAGTTTGGGGTTTTCAGTTTCCACTCTCTCAGCCCTCAACTTTATTTTGTAAGCTGCATATTTTCGCTCAAGTGCAGGCATGGATTATGCGCAATGCGCGTCAGAAAGTCAGGTTTATCGCCGGTGGGAGTAACAAAGTGATAAGGGAGGTGACCCCTATCGATCAATAGAACGGCGCGAAATGTGCCTGATGCACTTTTCTAATATTGAAATCTCTGCTGCTAATTACATGTTTTTATTCATTATTTAGGTTTAAACGAAAAATTTTATCCCGTTTCGTTGTATTGCTTATCGGGTAGCTCGCTGGAAGCGCTTACTTTGGAAAAAGGCCTGCGGCGGGAGAGGATGAGGTCGTCTAATCACTAGACCTCAAGGTCATAGAGGTTAACAATTAAGCTACATGCCAATGAGGGAGTGGCCAAATGCCGTCCGCAACTGTTGAGAGCCAGCTGAATCCGACAATCTGTCGGCGCATGTTGATTGCATACTTAATTGAGCAGATTCCCCGCCCGAATAATCCGGCCCTGGAAGAGGTGACTGGTTGGCCGCGCCGCACAGTGCAGGACATAATCGCCAAGGGGCTGCCTGGTCACGGAACCCGTGTGGAATTCGTCCAGGAGGGAGTGCGCCACAACGATGGCTATTATCTGCTGCGAGACTGGGGGTCTTTTGACCGAGTCTGGGTGAAAAGTAATTTGCCGGCCATTTGCCAGGTGTTGGAAATCACCCTGGATGACTAGTGCGGCACATCAGGTTGATGTGCCGCCTGTATTCATTGTTGCGGCTTGGTATGGGTTTGTTGCAGTATCTTATTAACTTTCTCCAACAGTGCCGGGTTGGATTTAATGCTGTTGGCTATTTCCTGGTATTTGCTCTTGGATAAGCCTGTTTTCTCGATTGCCGCAATCATTTTGCCTTGGGCCTCTTTATTAAGAGCCTCGGCTTCCTTGATATCAGCAGCAGCCTTAAGTTTTGGGGCATATTCCCGACTCAGCATGACAATAGAACGGTAGGCGTCGGCAAACTGCTTGAGCTGAGGTTCACTGAAGGATACCTTGGGGGCACTGGTTTTGGGGGCGTTAGCCTGAGGGGACGCGGGTTGTGCAGCGACGAATGGGACAGTGAGCAGCAGGGCAAATAGGGTTAGGAATTTGGCAAAGGGCTTCATTGGGCACTCCAAAGTCGGTGGACGCTTTTGCTTCTCAGAGGGAGCACCCAGCGTCACGTTAGGGCAATGGGCGTTATGTACGGAACTAGGTGAGAGCTTAGTGCTTTCAGCTATGGGACATTAGTTTCAGGGTAGCCAGTTTCGGCGCGGACGTGGCGCCTTTCCCCGCCACTCGCGCGAATTTTTGATCTCGACTGGTTGGACCTAAAAAAGACCGAGGAATTTCTTGCGCCTCTTTAGGGATTGCTCGCAGCTATTAAGTTGTTGCTGATAGCGCTGGGCACGCGCGGAGACCTTATGTGACACCTTCTTGAGCCAGGCCTTATTTTTAAAGCTGCGTCGATTAAAACCACCGTGTCCTTCGTGATAGGCCAGATACAGGTGATAACTGTCTCTGGACTGGATTTGGCAGCGGCGCGCACTCGTGTTGTTATACCAGCCGACAAAGTCTATGGCATCGCCAAAATCATCCCGGTCCGCACCATAACTAAATGTGGAACGTTGATATCCGCGCCAAGTACTTTTCAGTGCTTGAGCATAACCATAGGCATCTGAGGGGCGGGGTCCGGGAATAAAGCCCAGTATCTTGCTGCGCGGTGGGCGCGCATCATGTACGAAGCGCGATTCCTGATGCAGGATTGCCATCATCACTGCAACCGGGGAGCCCCATTCCTCCTCTGCCGCCTTGGCGTCGTCATACCAGCCTTTTTTCTCGCGGAAAATAGAACAGATATTGTCAGGGTTACTGGGTGGGCTAGTGGCGCAGCCCACGCTCAGGACAGTGGCGCCAAGCAGCGCCACCAGAATCCCATTTTTTTTATTATTTTCTTGCATAAATTTACTGCACAGTTAGGCGGTGATGGTTTTGACTCCGGTGCTGGTTCCGAGCAGTAGCAAGTCTGCTGGGCGCTTGGCAAAGATGCCATTGGTAACCACACCGGTAATATTATTGATTGCTTCTTCCAGTGCGACAGGTTGTTCGATCTTTAGATTGTACACATCGAGAATTGCATTGCCGTTATCGGTAATAACCCCCTGGCGGTAAACCGGGTCGCCGCCGAGCTTGACCAGCTCTCGGGCTACCAGGGAGCGCGCCATGGGAATCACCTCCACCGGCAGTGGAAAGTCTCCAAGGATCTTTACAGACTTACTCTCATCGGCGATGCAGATAAACTCATCGGAACAAGCCGCGACAATCTTCTCCCTAGTTAGGGCGGCACCGCCTCCCTTGACTAGTTCCAGTGCCGGATTAGCTTCATCGGCACCGTCTACATAAAATTGGATGCTATCTACACTATTCAGCTCATAGACCGGAATTCCATGAGATTTTAGCCTTTGTGCCGAGGCTTCTGAGCTGGCGACAGTACCGTCGAACTTGCCTTTGATCTCCGCCAGATAGTCGATAAAGAAATTGGCTGTGGAGCCTGTGCCCACTCCGACGATGGAGTCAGCTTCCAGGCGAGGGGAGATATAGTCTATAGCGGCGCGGGCAGTGGCCTGCTTCAGTTCATCCTGGGTCATACTCTGGATAGTTTCCTGTGCAATTATTTATGCTTTATTTTTACCTTTCGACAAAAAAAAGCGCAATAAGGCCAAATTGTTGGCAATTGTGCTGATCAAGACTTAGACTGGCCTGCCGGTGTTGCGCGTGCTGGGAGTGTTTTGCCAGTGCTTACGCTACTAGGCTTTCCTGAGTCGTGCATAGAAATTAATCGCAACGGCAGCCGATACACATCATGCCCAAGTCTTATATCAAGCGCATTTTAGACGCGCGCATTTACGATGTCGCCACCGAGACGCCATTAGAACCGATGCGCCAGCTATCCCACCGCCTGGGTAACCGCATTCTGCTCAAGCGGGAAGACCTGCAGCCAGTATTTTCCTTCAAAATTCGCGGTGCTTATAACAAGTTGTTACAACTGCCCCCTGAGCAACGTGCTCGTGGGGTAATCACGGCATCGGCTGGCAATCATGCTCAGGGATTGGCATTGGGTGCAGCCCAGTTGGGGGTGCGTGCAACGATTGTGATGCCGAAGACCACACCTCTGATCAAAGTTAATGCTGTGAGAATGCGCGGAGCTGAAGTGGTATTACACGGGGATACCTTTGATGAGGCTGCCGCGCGTGCCAGGAAACTAGTGAAGGAACACGACCTGGTTTTTGTACACCCCTATGACGACCCGGATGTGATCGCTGGCCAGGGAACTGTGGCTATGGAGATGCTGCGCCAATTCTCTGGCAACCTTGAAGCTGTATTTATTCCCGTGGGTGGAGGTGGGCTGGCTGCCGGCATGGCTACCTACATCAAGTATGTAAGGCCGGAAACAAAGGTTTATGCGGTGGAGCCTGAAGATGCCGCATGCTTGAAAGTTGCCCTGGAAAGTGGAGAGCGTTTGCGTCTACCCCAAGTAGGGTTGTTTGCTGATGGTGTTGCCGTAGCGCAAATTGGTGAGGAGACATTCCGAGTTCTAAGTGAAACAGTGGATGGTGTGATCACCGTGAGTACCGATGAGATCTGTGCAGCGATTAAAGATATTTTTGAGGATACCCGTTCTATCGCCGAGCCGGCTGGGGCTGTTGGGTTGGCGGGGCTGAAGAGGTTTATTGAACAGACTGATTGCCGCAATTCGGCTCTCGCCACTGTTTGTAGCGGAGCCAACATCAACTTCGATCGGCTGCGTTATATTAGCGAGCGCACAGAAACTGGCGAAAAGCGCGAGGCGGTACTTGCGGTTCGTATTCCCGAAAGCCCAGGCAGCTACCTGAGATTTTGTCGTGACTTAGGTGACAGGGCTATTACCGAGTTTAATTATCGCTATGCAGGAGATGAAGAGGCACATATTTTTGTTGGCCTGCAGGTGGCTACCGATAACGATCGGCGCCAGATGGTCGACAAGCTTAAAGAGGGCGGTTATCGGGTAACTGACCTTACCGAGAATGAGATGGCAAAGTTACATATTCGCCACTTGGTGGGTGGGCGGGTACCTGGATTACACGATGAAGTTGTATACCGCTTTGAATTTCCTGAGCGGCCCGGAGCCTTGCGGAAGTTTCTCGAGCACTTGGCCGGCCGCTGGAATATTACCTTGTTCCACTATCGTAACCATGGTGCTGCGTATGGGCGGGTATTGGTTGGGTTGCAAGTCGAGCCCGAGGCTCGCACAGAACTTTTGGATTTACTTGAGCAGCTGCAATATCCCTTTTGGGATGAAACGGAAAATCCAGCTTACCGCTTTTTCTTGGGTAGCTGAGGTGAAGAGAAACCTTTAATTGGGTTAAGCGTCTCAGAAGTTATTGGGGTGTAGACTGTAATTTCTGCTTTGTCGAACCCCTTTGCGTAAAAATGCGACAAAAAACGCATAAATTATCCAATAAACAGTTACTATCACGCCGATTCTTCAGTATCTTCTTTGATCGTGGAACTTTTGCTATGGCTCAGGTCATATGCGAGGCGAAACGCATATAACAAAAAAATTGATTGTACAGGATGGTCCCAATGAAAGCCGATGCGCTGACAATCGCTGTGGTTGTCTTTGTCGCGGGCGTTCTGCTGAGCACCAGTGGTTTGACCGAGGTATTTGCCTCGGAATCTGAGCCACCGGCTGCTCTGCAACAGGGAGTGGTTACCCGTTAGGCTGATGCCGGGGGGCGCTCTGCCCACGAAACAGCAAAAAAGGCCGAATACTTAAAGTGTTCGGCCTTTTTTGTTTTAACTCCAACATTAACGGCAGCGATAGATACGCTTTTCTGTCACCACCATATCCAAAGGTATATCCCAATTATCCGTCGGCAATTGCTCCACGCATTGCAGTTGGTGGGCAGCGCCAATCAGCTGTGGCCCGGTACCCGGCAGCAGTAGTTTGTGTTCGAAAGTTCGGTCGTAAAAGCCTGCACCCATACCCAGGCGGGCGCCGCTGGGGTCAAAGGCCACCAACGGTACCAGAACCAAATCCAATAAATTCGGTGCTCGACTGGGGCTGCGTACTGGCTCGGGAATATTAAAGCGATTTCGGAATGACAATGGTTCGCCAGCCCAGCGCCTAAAGCCGAGGTGCGGATGTGGCTCTACAGGCAGTACCGGCAAGTAAAAATACTTATTGGGATAACGCCGTAACAAATGACGAACATCCAGTTCACCATCCATAGGCCAAAACATACCGATATGGCGGGCGCGTTTTATCTGTGGTATTCGGCTCAATAAGGTAATTGCTGCACGACCATGCAAACGCTGCTGATAAGCACTGAGCCCCCGCCGTCCCGCACGCATACGTTGGCGCAGTTGCGTTTTATTTTCACTCATTAGTAGGGGAATGACTGGAGATGAAATAGGAACCCCGAGTGTGCGGCTGTAGACGGAGCCTTGAACCGTAAGGTTCAAGGTGGTGGGATCCGGAGTACATAAGGCTTTCCGCTGCATGGCGGACCTGCGCACCAGCACCCGCTGGAAACCACCGGGGTAAGATTATCGGCTCAAGGACATAGTCTGCTGGCCAACACCCCAGGGTATAGGTTAATTATAACTTGGGCAGGGGGGGGTGTTAACTGGAAATTTAAAGGAAATTGTTGTGCCTGTAATTAGGACGGCGTATACCTTTATCCTTGCGGTGACTGGGTTTCCTGCTCCGGGTCTATCTCACCTAACGCATTTTGTACTTTGTCCTTTAGGCGGTCGATCATTTCCTCTTGGAGAGGAATACTACTCAATTCCGCTTTGGCCTGGATCAATTCGTGAGCAATATTCAGTGCGGCCATAACGGCGATACGCTCAATGCCAATAACGGTACCCGTTGAGCGGATACGCGCCATGCGCTCGTGCAGAAGGTGCGCGGAAGCCTGCAGGCCTGCGCGCTCGTGGTCTGCACAGGCCACACGGTACTCTTTGCCCAGAATAGATACGGTGACTGTTTCAGATGTTGGTACGGAGTCAGACATCAGGAATCTTGCGTTAGCCCTTTAAGACGATTAATCATAGCTTCGACCCGCGAGCGGGCGGCCTCATTATTTTTTATCAGGCGCTGGCGCTCGTGTAGCCAGTCGGCTTCCTGCCGGCGCAGTTCACGATTGTCTTCGGCCAGCTGTTGGCAGCGGGCGATCAGTGAATCCACAGTGCTTTCTAACGCTTGCAGCTTATCCATATTTCCTGCGTTTGGGGTCGACGTCTGGGTTCGCAACACGACAGACTGCGAGGGATTCCGCTACTATATTGCCGGTGAAAAGGTGGGTCAATCGCTCCACCTGCGCGGGCAATCACAAAATTGTCCTGAAAACACAAGTTCTTTTCCATGCTGCTGCTATTGCACGCATCGAATATATCCCGATCAAGAAAAATTGCACGGTAACTATGACATCAGAAACCAACCGATTTGAGCTTCTTGCTAATGCTATTCTCTCGGCCGGCGGCCAGGCGGATCCCAGTGAACTGCACGGCTTTATCTGTGGCATATTGGCTGCAGGTGCGGAGCCGGACAAAAAACGCTGGCAGCATGAACTGGCGGAACTTCTCGATTTGGAGGCTGTGCCGGCGGATTTAAACAAGGATTTTCTGCAATTAGCGAAAGAGAGCCAAAAGCAGCTCAGTGATACCGACTTTTCTTTCCGACTGGTGCTCTGTGACGATGACGATATTGTCGCGCGTACTCTGGCGCTAGGGCATTGGTGCGAAGGTTTTTTACACGGTTTCGGTATTGGTAGTGCCAAGGGGAAGCTGCTTCCCACCAGCGATGAAGCTCTGAAGGACATTGGTGCAATTTCACAAGTAGATGCCGATCATGTAGAGGAGAGTGAGGAGAACGAACAACAGCTGCTGGAATTACAGGAGTACGTGCGCGTCGCGGTACTCAATATCTTCACCGAAGTGCGCGGCAAGCAATCCGATAGCGGTCCAACTGTACACTAATGTCCAATAGCGGAAAAAAAGCGGTAATCAGCAAGACGGAGTATATCCGTCGTCGCGCCCGCCTGATGGCTGAACTGGCGCCAGACAGCTTGGCGATTGTCTCTTCGGCTGGTGAACAACTGCGATCCCGCGATACTTTCTTCCCCTTCCGCCAGGACAGTGATTTTCTCTACCTGAGTGGGTTTGAAGAGCCTGAAGCCCTGTTGGTTCTGGTGCCGGGACGCACCCAGGGCGAAACCCTGTTGTTTTGTCGTGAGTGCGATGCGGAAAAGGAAATGTGGGATGGGCCGCGGCTTGGCCCGGAACAGGCTGTGCAGCGGCTTGGTTTATCTGATGCTTTTCCGATAGGTGATCTCGATGACATTTTGCCTGGGCTGCTGGAAGGGCGTGAACGTATTTATTTTCCCATGGGACGCTATGCCCACCTCGACCGGCGTATTCGCAGCTATTTGCAAAATATTACCGAGGCTCCAGGCAGCAAGGGTGCCCCGGAGATGGTGGACTTGGATTACCAATTGCGTGAGTTGCGCTTGATTAAGAGCGCGCAGGAACTGCGTCTGATGGCGCAAGCGGCAGAAATCAGTGCTACAGCACACCGCCGAGCCATGGCACGCTGCCAGCCAGGCCTCTATGAATATCAACTGGAGGCGACCTTGCTGCATTCCTTTGTCGATGCTGGTGCAAGAGAGACGGCCTACCCAACCATTGTCGGCAGTGGTCGCAATGCCTTGGTTATGCATTATTGCAGCAACCAGGCAAAGATGAGTGATGGCGATCTGGTGTTAGTGGATGCTGGCTGTGAGTACCGCGGTTACGTGGCGGATATCACGAGAACTTATCCGGTGAATGGCCGTTTTAATGGCGCACAAAAAGCACTGTATGAAATTGTTTTGTCCGCGCAGCTGGCTGCCATCGAGCGGGTACAGGCCGGCAACCATTGGGATGAGCCTCATATAGCTAGCGTTGAGGTAATTACTCAGGGGTTGGTAGATCTGGGGCTGTTGCAAGGCGACTTAGTGAGTTTGATTGAAGCAGGTGCTTACCAGCGCTTTTATATGCACCGGGTAGGCCACTGGTTGGGAATGGATGTACACGATGTCGGAGACTACCGGGTACATGGCGCCTGGCGCCAGTTGGAGCCCGGCATGGTGATGACCATCGAGCCGGGTATTTATGTGCCCTTGAACGACAAGAGCGTTGCAACAGAGTTTCGGGGAATTGGTATTCGCATTGAAGATGACGTGGCCCTAACTGGCGAAGGGGTGGAAGTCCTATCCGCCGCAGCGCCAAAGTCTGTAGAAGAGATCGAATATGCAATGCGTCATGGGCGGGATTTACTGACCCGCTAAAAATAGCACTAAGAGTTTGCGGCTTACGGGCCCTTTACATTGATGGATAGAGAGCCTGGGGGAGTTTTATGACTGAGGCAGGTCAACAATTTGATGTGGCTATCGTTGGTGGGGGTATGGCCGGTGCCAGTCTGGCGCTTATGCTGGCACATTTTTGCCCTCAGCTGAGTGTTGCACTGCTGGAACAGAGAGCGCTACCTGATGCCTCTGCCAGTGTCCAGTTGCCCAGCTTTGACACCCGCGCCACAGCTATCGCCGCTGGCAGCTTACAGTTATTCCAACAGCTGGGTTTGTGGTCCGCCTTACGTGAATATTGTGCGCCCATCCAGCGTATCCAAGTGAGTGACCGTGGCCACTCTTTTGGCGCATCTCTGTCCACCCATACACAGCAGCAAGCAAGCTTCCAGGGCATGCTCGGTGCTGTGATTGAGAATGCTGCGCTTGGGCCGATCCTGCATCGCGCTTTGGCGGATACAGCGGTGCAATTGTTGGCTCCCGCAAGGGTCAGCCGGGTTCGAATGGATTCCGCAGGGGCACACCTGAATTGGAGTGCCGCTGAGCAGGGCTTTCAATATAAATTGACCACCAGGTTACTGGTTATTGCCGATGGAGTGGAATCGCCCCTATGTCGGCAGTTGGGTATAGAAATTGATACGGTAAAGTACCAACAGAGGGCCCTGGTCACTACTGTTGGTCTACAGCGGGACCATGGTGGCGTCGCTTTTGAGCGTTTTACCGCTTTGGGGCCTATGGCGTTATTGCCTTTGCAGCAACGACAGGGACGACATCGCGCTGCACTGGTGTGGGCTTGCCCAGAGAATGAGGCGGTGGCCCTCTTTACGCTGTCGGAGGAGGAGCGCCTGCTGCGTCTGCAAGAAAATTTTGGCTGGCGTGCGGGCCGTTTTGAGCGGGCTGGAGCCCTACAGGGGTACCCGCTCAGTCTGTCCTTAGCGCGGGAGCAATGGCGCCGCAACCTGGTTTTGGTTGGTAATTGCGCGCACTTCCTGCACCCGGTAGCCGGGCAGGGGTTTAACCTGACTCTGCGCGACTGCTATGCCCTGGCACAGACTTTAGCGGGCGATCAACCTGCGCAGGGTTCAAAAGCAGAATTGGATCGCCTGCGGGCCTATGGTCGATGTCGCAGTTTTGACCAGCAGTTGACTGTTGGGTTTAGTGACCAAATACCGTCACTATTCACATCAGAGAACCCCTTTCAGCAAGTTGTGCGCCAAATGGGTTTGCTCGGCCTTACACTGGTACCGCCGCTGAGAGCGGAGTTTGTCAGCCAGGCGGCAGGATTTGGGCTTTAACGGTGCCCTTGTGAGGGTGCAACAGCGGAATTGGCTTGAATATGAATAGACACCGTTTGGACTTTGCCATTGTTGGCGCAGGTATGGTGGGGATGGCCCAGGCCGCACTGTTGGCGGTGCGCCACCCGGATATGCGTCTTGCCCTGCTGGAGGCCTCCGAGGGGACTGTGCCGGAACCCTCCCAAAATTATGAGCCTCGGGTGGTGGCTTTAACTCAAGCTTCACGGGAGTTACTTGAGGAGGTTGGTGCCTGGGCGGAGATTTCTGCGCGCCGCGCCTGCCCATATGTGGAAATGCGAGTCTGGGATGCCGACGGCACCGGTTCAGTAAGGTTTAACAGCCGCGATGTGCAATTACCAAATCTCGGCCATATTGTTGAAAACAATGTGATTGTTGCTGCTTTGAGGGCCCGGCTTGAGGCACTGCCGAATGTGGAGCTGGTCAATGGCTTTCGTTTGGAAAGTTGGTGGCGAGACTGTGGGCTTTGGCACTTACAGCCGCGTGGTGAGCAGCTTAATGACATAGAAGAGTTGCGTGAGCGGGCCGAGATAGTGCGCACCCGCCTGCTGATTGGGGCCGATGGCGCTCGTTCTAAAGTGCGAGACCTGCTCCGAATTCGCTGCCAGGATACGGATTATCATCAGGCAGCCCTGGTATGTGTCGCTCGCTGCGAAAAGCCTCATCGCCATACCGCTTGGCAGCGTTTCCTGCAGAGTGGCCCCCTGGCATTCCTGCCTCTAGCTGGACTCGGGGATGACAATCACTGTGCCGTTGTCTGGTCGGCGGATGACCCACTCGCTCGGGAGCTGCTGATGTTGGATGACCAGGCCTTCGCTCTGAATCTGGAAAAAGCTTTCGAAAGTCGGCTCGGTAAAGTCGAATCAGTGAGTGAGCGCTTTTCTTTTCCTCTGCGTGCTCGCCATGCGGAGCGCTATCATGGCCCCGGTGCCGTGCTGGTTGGGGACGCGGCCCATAGTATCCATCCTCTGGCTGGACAGGGCGTGAATCTTGGGTTCCAGGATGTGCGTGTTCTCACCGATGAAGTAGACCGTGCCTTGTCCCGCGGGCTGGAACCTGCACACGCCTCGGTGTTGGCGCGTTACGAACGTCGTCGCCGCGGGGATAATGCTGCAACCTTAAAAGCCATGAGTGCGTTTAAATCTCTGTTTGGTGCTGGCGATTTGCACTGGCGCTGGCTGCGCAATACTGGCTTGAGTATGGTGGACGCCAGCCCCATGTTAAAAAAGCGTATCATTCTGCGGGCCATGGCGGTGTAGTGAGAGCTTGCCCCTTGTAATTGCCGTTAAAATATAGCGCCGGTAAGTGCAAAAGGGCCCGTTGGAATGAGTGATGTCAGGCAATCCAATTAGAAGGGTTTACCGAATTGAGCCAGTGGTTAGTTATTTATTCCTTTCCTCTTTCGAAGGATCTCTGTGCACTGGCGCATTTTATTCAACGTTATCAACTGCCGTTGCGAATCGTTGAGGAGAAAAACCGGCAGCAGATAATGACCTTTGATGGCAACCTAGCAGAAGTACTTAAACCCCTGCTGCAGCGCTGGGATGCTGGTGAAGTTGACCTCGACAGGGTCCAGTTACAAGCTGCTCAGCCAAATGGTGCGCCTGATTCGGCAGTTGAAGCGAATGATCCCGAGACGGAATCAGCGCATCAACCTAAAAAAAATGTATCGTCTGAACAGGCACATAACCAAGTCTCAGTGTTACCAAGTTTTCCCCTGGATAAGACACCAGTCAGCCTCTTGTTGATTGCACTATGTTTTGTTGGCTGGTTTCTGCAAGCGAATAATTTTTCCAGTGCTTTGCTGATCTACCCGGATCAAACAGGCAATCCTCTCTCAGATTCCTCTCTTGCCTGGCATCTACAAAATGGGCAGTGGTGGCGGTTGTTGACACCAGCTATTGTGCACTTTTCCCTGCCCCATGCTTTGTTCAATGCTTTGGGTATTTGGATATTAGGTCGGCCATTGGAAGCCCGGGGTGGCAGCCTCATGTATACGTTGCTGGTACTTATCGGGGCTATCGCCTCCAATCTTTCCCAGTATTTGTGGGAGCCGAGGGTTCTTTTTGGTGGTATGTCTGGAGTGGTGTATGGCCTTGTAGGGTTTGCTTTGGTAGTGCAGCGTTTTCAGCCAGCATGGCGTGATATTCCCGTAGGTATTATCACCGTGGCTTTGGCTTGGCTGGTTTTATGCGCTTTGGGGGTTGTGACATTTTTCACCGGAGTCGGGGTTGCAAACGCAGCACATATAGGGGGCTTCGTTAGCGGCTTAGTCGTTGCTTTAGTGTATTGCGTTGTGGGCGGGGGGCGGAAGTTTATTCCAGGCTGAACCGCTCCCTAAGGTGCACTTGCGTTTGTTGTTCCTGTTTTGATAAGTGGGGCCTTGTCCGGCTGTTATTGGCCCATTTGGTAATATTTTTGCTTTTTTAGCTTGTTACAGGCTTGTTGTGTCGTTGGCAGTACGCAAAAATTCAATTCCAGTTTTTCTGTAACCAGGGATATATGCTTCTCTTAATTACTTATGTATTTATCGCTCTCGGTTTCTCATTTTTGTGCTCTATAGCCGAGTCCGTCATTCTCAGTGTAACAACGCCCTACGTGCGACTATTGGAGCGCGAGGGACATAAGGCCGGCCCTCTGCTACGTAAACTCAAGGGGGATATCAATGCGCCCCTGGCCGCAATTCTTACCCTGAATACTATCGCTCATACCGCCGGTGCTGCCGGGGCTGGAGCCCAGGCAGCGGCGGTTTTTGGCAATCAATACCTGGGAATTGCCTCTGCGATCCTGACACTGTTAATTCTGGTTTTTTCTGAGATTATCCCCAAAACCCTGGGAGCGGTTTATTGGCGTCAACTGGCACCATTTACTGCTTACGGGTTGCGGGGGCTGGTTTGGCTGCTCTATCCGTTTGTCAAAATGTCTGAAATGTTAACCCGCGGTCTCTCCCATGGGCCGACCCTGACCGGCTTTAGCCGCGATGAATTTGCGATTATGGCCGAGATTGGTGAGGCTGAGGGCCAGCTGGAACAGCGTGAGTCCAATATTTTACGCAATCTCTTTTTTACCCTGCGGGATCACTCGGTACGAGAGGTGATGACTCCACGCACCGTGGTTTTTTCCCTGCCCCAGGATGCAACATTGGCTGAGGCTTATGAGGAAGTTGAAAAAGGGCGCTTCTCGCGTATCCCTGTTTATGAAAATCGCGATCCAGATTGCGTTGTAGGTTTTGTACTTAAACAGGAGCTTTTACTTGCTTATGCCAAGGGAGAGCGCGAGCGTAAGTTGGAGGATTTCCGCCGTGAGATGCTGATGCTGCCGGAAACTGCCACGATCTATCAGGCCTTCCAGAAAATGCTATCTCGTCGGGTGCAGATCAGCGCAGTGCTGGATGAGTATGGTGGCCTTGAGGGATTGATTACCCTTGAGGATCTTCTTGAGACCTTGCTCGGTGAAGAGATTGTCGATGAGGCTGATAAAACCCCTGATCGCCAGGAGTTGGCTAAGCGGCTGTGGCGTTGGCGCTCCAAAAAATATGGTCTAAAGGTGGACGAATCGGCTCAAGAAGAGAAAAAACCAGAAGAAAGCAATAAGGAGAGTGAGCGTCCGCGGGACTAATCTATCCGCTCTTCATGCCACTTTTTTTACTACCGGTGGCACCAGCGGAATCTTTGACGGCCTCCGGCATTCTGCGCAGGTTTTAGTCCCGGCGGCTGCTAAGCTTGCTGACCATAAATGTCGCCGCGGATAGCCTGCTGGCAAGGTTTGTACTCAAGCCGCTAGAATACGCCGCTTCGGAACCTGACGGACTGAGAATTAAGATGGGAAACAGAACGCCTTTGTATGACACACATGTCGCCATGGGTGGCAAAATAGTGGACTTCGGTGGATGGGACATGCCGCTACACTACGGCTCCCAGCTGGATGAGCATAATAAGGTGCGCACCGATGCGGGGATGTTCGATGTCTCCCACATGACCGTAGTAGATGTCGATGGGCCCGCTGCTCGCGACTACCTGCGTTATTTGCTGGCCAATGATGTGGCCAAGCTAGACGGCAAGCCTGGCAAGGCTCTCTACACTGGTATGCTCAATGACCAAGGCGGTGTAATCGACGACTTGATCGTCTACCTGCGTGATCCTGGTTATCGAGTGGTGGTGAACTGCGCGACCCGCGACAAAGACTTAGCCTGGATGAACAAGCAGGCAGAATCTTTTGATGTGACTCTCACAGAGCGTCCTCATCTTGCAATGATCGCTATCCAAGGTCCCAATGCAATCGCTAAAACCAAGGAAGTCCTGGGTATCGACTGGACTGCGGCAATCGATGCGTTGAAAGTATTTGAAAGTGTGGCCCGTGGTGATTGGTTTGTGGCGCGCACCGGTTATACCGGTGAAGATGGCCTGGAAATCATGCTCTCGGGTGAGGACGCCAGCGGCTTCTGGCGCGCTCTCGCCGATGCTGGCGTAGCGCCTTGTGGTTTGGGTGCTCGCGATACTCTGCGTCTGGAAGCCGGTATGAACCTCTACGGCCACGAAATGGATGAAGAGACTTCCCCACTGGTGGCCAATATGGCTTGGACCGTCGCCTGGGAGCCGGAGGGACGCAACTTTATTGGCCGTGCAGTCTTGGAAGAAGAAAAAGCGCAGGGCGTTAAGCACAAGCTGGTTGGTCTGGTCCTGGAGGAGCGCGGTGTACTGCGGGCGGGCCAACAGGTGGTGGTAGACGGTACAGAAGAGCGCGGTATCATTACCAGCGGGACCTTCTCGCCGACCCTGGGTTACTCCATTGCCATGGCGCGGGTACCGGTCAGTGTTGGCGATACCGCTGAGGTGGAAATCCGCAAAAAGCTGCAGCCAGTCAGGGTGGTGAAGCCCTGTTTCGTGCGCAATGGCAAATCGGTTATTTAAGCGTCGCCCGCAGGTGTACGCGTTGGCAAGACAATAAATTCAGATGCTTAATCAAGGGATAACAGCATGAGCGAAATCCGCAATGAACTGAAATACCTCTCCAGCCACGAGTGGGCGCGCCTGGAAGAGGATGGCACCGTAACTATCGGCATCAGCGATCACGCTCAGGATGCTCTGGGCGACGTGGTATACGTTGAAACCCCCGAAGTTGGCAGCACCCTGGCTGCAGGAGATGAGGCTGGTGTGGTCGAGTCGGTGAAAGCTGCCAGCGATATTTACTCCCCCGTTTCCGGTGAGGTTGTCGCGGTGAACGAGGCTCTGGAAGACTCTCCGGAAACCGTGAATTCTTCCCCTTACGATGATGGCTGGTTCTTCCGTATCAAGCCCAGTGACGTGAGTGAGCTGGACAATATGTTGGATGCCGAGGCGTATCGCGAGGAGTCAGCGGAGTAATTACTTCCTGCTCTCAAACAAAAAAGCCGCTGCCAAATGCAGCGGCTTTTTTGTTTGAAGAGTATCGGACTTAATGCCGTGCACTTGCTGGGCGCAGAATATTTTTGAGGCCGATCCTCTGCAAAAAGGCGCTCACGGTTTGTTCAATCTCGTCAGCGCAATCCATTTTGAGCACCTGGTGTAGAAGCAGCTCGGTATCTGCCTGGCGCACAGCGCGCAAGGTAGCCTTTACCCTTGGCAAATTGGTGGCATTCATCGATAGTCTGTCATAGCCCATTGCCACTAACAGCAGCGCCCCCCCGGGTTCGCCGGCCAGCTCTCCACAGATGCTCACCTTGGTGCCCTCTGCATGTGCAATGGTGACGATTTCCTGTAGCGCGCGAAGCACCGCGGGATGGAGGGCGTGATAGATATTGGCTACACGTGTGTTGTTGCGGTCTACCGCTAACAGATACTGGGTCAGGTCGTTACTACCTACTGAGATAAAGTCGGCGCGCTCGGCCAGCTCGCGAATCTGGTAAATGGCTGAAGGCACTTCCACCATGACACCAACCGGCGGCATTTCAATCTCATACCCTTCTTCCAGCAGCTCTCCGTAGGCGCGTTCTATTAACCTGCGCGCCGCTTCCAGTTCATTGAGCCCGCTGATCATTGGTAACATGATACGCAGGTTGTTGAGCCCTAAGCTGGCTTTCATCATGGCGCGCACCTGCGCCAGGAATATTTCCGGATGGTCCAGGGTAACGCGGATACCGCGCCAGCCGAGGAAGGGGTTAGTTTCTTCGATAGGGAAGTAGGCCAGCGCCTTATCGCCACCGACATCCAGGGTTCGCATGGTGACCGGCATGGGCGCGAAGGCCTCCAGCTGTTCCCGGTAGATTTCCCGCTGCTCTTCCTCAGAGGGGAAGCGGTCGCGCAGCAGGAAAGGTACTTCAGTCCGAAATAGGCCCACGCCTTCCGCACCTCGTTCCAGGGAGCGCACTACATCGGCCATTAGCCCGGTATTAACTAGCAGGCAAACCCGGTGGCCATCAGCTGTTTCCGCTGGTAGCCCGGCCATATGGTCGAGGCTACGGGCAAGCTGGTGTTCCTCCTCCACAATATCGTCATAGCGGCGCTTCAGTTCCGCGCCGGGATGGATATGTAGGTCGCCCCGATAGCCGTCCACAACCATATCGACACCATCGATAGTCTCATAGGGGAGATCCTGCACCCCCATAATGGCAGGCAGACCCATGGCCCGGGCAATGATAGCTACGTGGCTATTGGAGGAGCCCTTTACAGAGACGGCGCCGATTAACTTTTCCCGTGGGACCTCAGCCAATACAGCCGCTGTTAACTCCTCTCCCACGAGAATGGTGTTATCCGGGTAGTCTCGCTCGCTCTGCTGGCGTTGATGCAGATGTGAGAGAACCCTGGAGCCCAGGTCGCGAACATCGGCTGCCCTGTCGCGAAAATAAGAATCGGACATGGCTTCAAAGCGCCTTACATGTTCGAGCATGACCTCGGCCCAGGCCCTGGGGGCACTCAATTGCTGTTGGATACGGTCGCAGACTTCAACGGCGAGAGAGTTATCGTCCAGCATACTGATATAGGCGTCGAACAGCGCACGCTCCTCGCGGTTCAGGTCTCCTTTGAGCCTTTCTCCTACTTCGCGGATTTCTTCCCTGGCAGTGCTGAGTGCTTGCTGGAATAAGGCGAGTTCGTCCTCAATATCCAAGCACAGGGAATAGGGCACGGTGGCCAGGTTGGCCTGGGGGGTGACAATATGTGCACGACCGATGGCAATGCCAGGTGAGGCGGCAATACCGGAGAAATGGGTTTCCTGGCGCTGCCTACGGATGGTGGCCAGCATACCGGTGGCCTCCGCATGCGCTATAACCCCGGCCAATTGAGCGGACAGCGTGACCAGGAAGGCTTCCTCACCCTCATCGAAACGGCGCTGTTCCTCCTGCTGGACAACCAAAACACCAAGTACGGTGCGGTGGTGAATAATCGGCGTGCCCAGAAAAGCGCTAAAGCGCTCCTCGCCAGTGGAGGGAAAATACTGGAAGGCGGGGTGAGCTTCGGCCTTTTCCAGGTTAATGGGCTCTTCGCGGGTAACCACGTTGCCCACAAGGCCCTCGCCAGGCGCCAAGTGCACTTGACCCACGGCACTTGGGAGCAGGCCATCGGTGGCCATCAGGACATAATTTCCGGATTGTTTGTCACGAAGGTATACGGAGCAGACTCGGGTATGCATCACTTCACGCACACGTCGAACAATAATTTCGAGCACCGCAGGAAGGTCTCTGGCGGTGTTTACTTCTTGAACGATACTACGTAAAGATCCGAGCAATGGCCTGTCCTCGCCAATCAACGGAGAAATTTATAGGCCCAGGGCTAACCTGGGGCCAGAGGAGGTGCGGAGCCGCACCAGGAGCAGGTTTCGGGTCACTCACCCTTGTCGCGCAGCCAGCGTCTTTCCAGCTGAAGCTGTTGGGGGGCCAGCTCGGTCAAAGCACGACGGTAAACCTCGCGCTTGAAAGTGACTACTTTACTCAGTGGATGCCAATAATTCACCCAGCGCCAGTGGTCGAATTCAGGTTTGTAGCCATTATCGAAGCTGATAGAGGACTCCTGCGCTTCCAGCTTCAGCAAAAACCACTTTTGTTTTTGCCCTATACACAGTGGCTCAGAGCGTCGACGAATCAGTCGCTGAGGCAGGCGATATCTCAGCCAGCCACGAGTACAGGCAATCAGACTGACTTGATCGCGAGTAAGGCCAATTTCCTCGTACAGTTCCCTATATAGCGCCTGTTCTGGGGTTTCGCCTGGGTTTATACCTCCCTGGGGAAATTGCCAGGCGTCCTTGCCACCTACCCGCCTAGCCCACAGTGCCTGACCGCGGACATTCAGCACAATGATACCGACATTGGGGCGGAAACCCTCGGTATCTATATTGCTGCTGTTTTCGCTACCCTGGCCCCGGTTGCGGTTGTTGGCTGCGGGGTTATCGGTGCGATTTGACTGTTTGGCGGGCCTACGGCGGTTTCTTCGCCCGGCTTGTGCCGGCTTGCCGTCGCCCAAAATACCGTCCTCAATACTGTTGTGTGTTGCCGTGCGCAGCACTTACTTGTCCCGCATTGTTCCACAGAGGTGGGTTTACAGCAATTCAGTGACGTAGTCCGTGTGATACGGGCAAGTGCGAGGTAAAATTGACTGCCGCTACGTTGATGGTGGCCTAACCATGGCGGTGAAATACCCTTTGGGAATCTATAGTTTACGGGGGAGCTGGCGGTGCATCTGGCAATATTTGATCTCGATAATACATTGATCGGTGGAGACAGTGATCACGCCTGGGGCGAGTTCCTTGTGGATCGGGAGCATGTGGATAGTGAGCGCTATCGCTCCACCAATGACCGCTTCTACCAGGATTATCAACGTGGTGATCTGGATATTTTTGCCTATCTGGAATTCGCTTTGGAACCATTGTCGCAGATTTCACGCGGTCAACTGGAAAACCTGCAGAGCGAATTTATGCAGGAAGTGGTCAGTGAGTTGTGGTTGCCTGCGGCGCAGGAGTTGATCGGCGAACATCGCCGCAAAGGGCATCACATTATGATTATCACAGCCACTAATCGTTTTGTGGTAGAGCCCATTGCCGCGCGTCTGGGAGTAGACACGTTGTTGGCTACAGAGCCCGAAGAATTAGAGGGCCGGTTTACTGGGCGGGTTGTCGGAGAGCCCTGTTACCAGGCCGGCAAGGTGCTGCGCCTGCGCCAATGGCTGGCGCATAACCCAGAGTTTGAAAGCAGGGAGAAATGGTTTTATAGCGATTCCATTAATGACCTGCCCCTATTGGCCGAAGTGGAGCACCCGGTGGCTGTAGATCCCGACGCGCGCCTGCGTGTAGAGGCAGAAGCGCGCGGTTGGCCAGTTATCAGCTTGCGGGAGAGCCGCTGAATTGCGTAGCCAAGATCTTTGCGGTGATGGGAATAATGAGGAATTGAGTGAACGGACATAGCATTCGGTATCTGGTTGTGGTGCTCTTGCTCGGTGGCTTGGCGCTCACATTGGGATGTGAGAAGGAGCCCGTGGAACCGCCCAAGACTCTTCGGGATGTGGCGCCGCAACAGATCAGTGAACAGGCGGCCTCAGACCTTTCTCTGGCAATTTGGCAGGCGGGACAGGCCCAGGTACTCCACACGCATGCATCAGTGGAAACTTTACAGCGCGCAGTTAAAGCTCTACTGGCAAATCCCAGTGAGGACCAGCTTGAAGAGGCCAGGCTCTCCTGGCTGGATGCACACCGGGAGTTTGCGGCAACCCTTCCCTATATACAGTTGGCGTTTTCCCCGGTGGACTTGCGTAGCCAGGGGCGCAAGTTGATGCTGGCATTGGACAGTTGGCCAGCCCAGGCTGGCTACCTGGATACGGTGCCAGGGTATTCAGACAGCGGCATTGTCAATGACACTGCAATCGAGCTGACCCTGGCTAATTTACGTAAGCAACACAGGCTTACCGCCCATGAGGAAGCCAGTACGGGGTTTCATGCCTTGGAAGTCATGCTTTGGGGGCCCACTGGAGAGCGCACTGCAGAGGACTTTATCCCCGATAGTAACGGTGAGAAACCTGAGGCGCTGGCGGTGAATCGTCGCCGCGAACTGACCCGGCTGATTGCCAAGGGTATGGAAGAGGATATGGC
The DNA here is from genome assembly GCF_052468405.1 of Microbulbifer variabilis. Classification (NCBI taxonomy): domain Bacteria; kingdom Pseudomonadati; phylum Pseudomonadota; class Gammaproteobacteria; order Cellvibrionales; family Microbulbiferaceae; genus Microbulbifer; species Microbulbifer variabilis. The sequence goes on along the minus strand of NZ_CP174343.1, from coordinate 3,826,531 downwards.
CGGTCTCGCGCGCCGTTGGCCGACTTCAGCCAATAATTTGTCGCGTGAGTATCTGTCTCTGGGGCCTGTAGCACGGCTACAGCAAATTCGTGCTGCGCATACTCAGGTAATTGATGAACAAGTATTACGGCGCCTTCCCGAGGGATCAGAGAGTGACGTGGAAAGTGGTCGGGCTGCGGATTCTAAGCAGGCTCTGTTGGGCATCATGGCGACTTTACAGTCCAACTGGATACCTACCGGTGGTGGCGGCATGGCGGAAGTATTGCTTGACCGTCATCAGGTCAGTGCACTGGAAGAGACTTTTTCGGATTTTGAGGCCTTGTTGCTGAAGATGGAGGATCCGTTTGAGCTGGCTGAGCCGGGGCAATTGGTGCAGGCGCGTAAACTGCTTGAACGTATGGCGGGTTTGATGGCAGGAACAACCCAGGTTCCGTTATCGGAAAAGGATGTTATGCCGGTATCCCTGCCTACGATAGGGAACTGATCAAAATAAAACCCCGGCAATGGCCGGGGTTTTTGATTTGGAGTACTTTCTCAGTCTTACCAGCGACGTACAGGGCCAGTATCTACATGGACGAAGTTACTTTTCGGATAGTAGCCAACACCGCCTGCTTTTAGAGCCAGTGCCGCCTGTCGCAGTTTTGACAGTGGGACGCCCGGCATGCGGATATCCAGGGCCATACCACGAGTATGGTAACTGCGCTTGGCAACTCCGCGGCCTGCAGCACGCAACTTGGCGTTGGTCTTGGCCGATCGGTATCCCGAGATAATCTCGATGGTACCTGTGTAATTGAACTTTTCCTTCAGCTTATACACGATATCCAACAGTTTCGGGTCCATTCGAGTCACTTCGTTGGCTCGGTGGTCGCGCAGCAATTTGTTGAATTGTTTCAAGCCATTACTGCTGTAGTCTCCGTTAGCCCAGTAGGCGGCCTCCAGCTTCTCCCCTGTGTGCAGGTTGCGCATCTTCAGGGTGCGGGAGCTACCTACTTTAGCGAAAGTCGGTCCGGCGCTGACCGCCGCCGCAGTTGCGCAGGTCACTGCCAGGAATCGACGTCTGGATGGATTCTTCATAATTCCGCCTCGTCGTTAATTCTCTTCGGAGCGCGTCGGATAGCGCATCCGGGTACGGCGGAAAATGTACAAAAAATAACCAGTTGTTACAAATTTGCAGCTGCTAATTCGGAAATAATCATACCGCTATGCTGGTAAATTTTTTCTCTTATGCTACCGGCGGGTGGGAATTTTCCAGAAATAACTCAAGGATACCTGTTAGCAATGAGACAGCGTTGTCATTTTGTTGCCAACGTTAAAAAAACATTTTTCTGCGACTGTTAGGTTCCATAGGGCTGGGAAAGTGATAGAAAAGTGGGGCTCGGACACGGTGAGAGGTCTATTACCTACTCTTTTGAGAGCTATTCAAATATACGAAGAGTGCTGCTGGTAGGTTGTTAGAAAGCCCTATGTAGCATGGGAGAAAGTCCACCTCTATCTATTACCCCTTCCCCTTTGAATGTATGTACATGTATATACAACATTGAGGGTATGATTCCTACATATCCTTCAGATAGATACCTTATCTCGATGTGATGGTTGTGGATAAGAGTGCGCCTGATTGGTGTAAGTAAAAGTTCTGCAGGATGCTTCATATTTTTATTAAATAAGAATGTTGGCCACAGTACTCCTTTTTTAATTCTTGCAAAGCTATAGAATTCTGCGATCTCGGTTACCCATTGCTATAAATCTTAGCTGGGGTTTGTGGCTAAAGTTGCCTTTGCGACCTTCTTTTTTCAGTACTTAAAAACTACCGTAGGCTGCAGCCGTTTTTACAGTTTTGAGAATTGTAACTCTATCAGTATTCAATGTGTGTTGGACTTTTTAGTCGAAATAGAGCCTTTAGCTAAACAACCAGAAAGAAAATCAAGTTGTTCAATTCCATATCTTAGCGCTATGGGGCTTTTGAATCTGATTTTTTAAGAATTGAGATTTTTCCTAAAGATACCGTAAAAGCGCTGTGCTTCTTTCATTACAAAAACGTTTAGCCCAGATAACTAAAATTTTGTTCGCGTTTATTTCACTATTTTTTTAGGTTTTAAAGCGTAGATCATTTTCAGGTTGTCAAAAATCGGACTCACTTGTGGAGCTAGTTCAGAGGGGCCTGATGTTTATCGCGGTGATAAATATCCTGACGGAACTGTGGGCGCCCATGGGTATCTATCCAGGCTGTCATATAGACAATAAAAAGCCGTGGGGCGGGCTTGATCGGAACATTGAGGACCTCACTGCCGGTTGTGGCCTGGGCAACGCGAGTTCTGTCCCATCCCTGAGACTCAAGAAGTGAGTAAGCTAACTCTTCCGGCTGCTGGAGCCGTACACACCCGTGGCTGAATGCTCGCTGTTGTTCTGAAAATAGGCTCTGGGCCTGAGTATCGTGTAGAAAGATTGCCTGCTTATTGGGAATAACAAATTTTACTTTGCCGAGGGTGTTGTCAGGACCGCTCACCTGACGCAAGGTGGCGTGGCCACCGGCTGCACGGGCGAGGCTTTCATCGGTAATTGGTGATGTGGCTCCGCTACGATATTGAACTACTCGGTAGCCACGACGGTGCATGGCGGCGGGGTTGTGCCGCGCCTTGGGGAGGAGTTCGGTAATCAGAATGCTTCGCGGCACTGTCCAGGTGGGATTGAAGACGACACTGGTAATACGGCTGTGCATGTTCGGCGTACGGGTGCTACTTTTGCCAACCACTGTTTTCATGTCCAGCTTAACCTGACCATTCTCGACCAACTGCAATCGGTAGCTGGGAATATTGACCAATATATAGCGGCCATCCTCGGGAAGGGATAGTTGGTCCCAGCGATCCGCATTCAGGGTCATTTGCCTAGCTCGCTCAACGGGGGAAACTGACAGGGCGGAGAGAGTTTCATTATCGGCAACCCCGGTGGCGGGAAGTCCGTGGCGGCGCTGAAAATTTTCAAGGGCTGACTGTAGGGCGCTGTCGAAGCGCAAGTGATCCTTCTGAGGGGCTGACGCAGGTCCCGGTTGCCCGCGATAGTCTCCATATAGTTCAAGCAATTTGCGCAATTGCAGCACGCGTAAGTCTTTATCCCCTGCCTGAAGAGGGCCCCCTTCATTAATAGGCCGCCAGCGTTTGGCAATCTCCCGATAATGGTTGGCTTCAGAGCGCAGTTGATTACTGATATTGACTGGGTTTAGAGCCACAGATTCCTTAGTTGCCATGGCAATGTGTATTGGCGTCGCAGAGGCGATAGCCAAACTGAGTAAGGCTGCTAGGCCTAGATGGCGGGGAATCTTGACCATAAATAACTCCCGTGGTGATACTTGTGCTTAACCACGGTTTGTCCCCGCACCGGCTTTATCACGTTGGTAAATATCCGGTCGGAACTGTAGCTGTCCATGCTCATCCACCCAGGCAGTCCAATAGGCGATATAGACCGGAAGAGGATTTTTCAGTTGTACGCCATGGGTGCGGCTACTCATCAGTGCCCGGTCTATGCGCGCCCTATTCCAGCGATTTTGTTGAGCCAGCATCATGCGGGCAAACTTCAGCGGTTTTTCCAGACGAATGCAGCCATGACTGAAAGCGCGTTGGTTTTTTTTGAAAAGGTGCTTGCTGTTTGTATCGTGCAGGAAAATTGCCTGGCGATTGGGTATAACAAACTTGACCCGTCCCAGTGCATTGCCCGGTCCACCTTTTTGCTGCAGCGTTACTTTTCCTCGGCGAACGCCAGCGACATTACCTCTGGTAAAGGGAACAGCCCTGCCGCGGTGGTTGACCAGCCGGTAGCCCTTGGCGCTCAGGGCCGAGCTGCCTTTTGGCAAAAGTTCTTTCAGCGCGATACTCGGCGGCACACGCCACACTGGATTGAATTCCAGGCGGGTCATACGCGTGGCGATCAGTGGAGTCATGTGCTTCGGTTTGCCCACTACCACTTTCATACGAAACTGCTCTCGATCACCGTCGATCAGGCGGAGGCTGAATTCCGGGATATTAACAACGATATAGCGTGGCCCCAGGTCTTTGGGCAGTTGTTCCCAGCGCTGAAGATTGGCGCTCAGGATTTGTGCCAGTTTGGCAGGATTGGTATTGAGACGACTGCGAGTGCGTTCGTCCACAAGTCCATCGGCTTTCAGGCCGTGGCGTCTTTGAAACCGGCGTACTGCCTGCTGCAGGGGCTTATCGTAGACATCAGCTTCCAGGCTGCCTTTTTCGGTAGTTTCAGCAAAGTCTTCTGGCCGGTAATCGCCATACAGCATCAACAGGCTGCGGAGCTGCGCGACCCTAGGGCTGCGGCTTCCGGGAGTTATAGGTTGCCCTTTAGATAGGGGCTTCCACTGTTCCCCCTCCGCTAAGGCGCTGTAGCGCGCCAGCTCCTCGCTTAGCAAGGCATATTGACGGCCGTAAGGGGAAAAAGGATCACTGCCAGAAACGCCCTCAATCGAATCATCTTTTTTGGCGTTTCCTGGCGCGGCGACTGCTATCGACTGCTCAAAGCCCAGTGCAACAGCCAATATTATTGCGCAACCGCACCACATCGGTTTTCGTGCAACACGCAAACGAGAAGGGAAAAAGCCAACACCCATAAGTCACCCCTGTAAGCAAAGAAGGATCACCGGAAATGATCACTCTGCTCACAGTGGTAACTTGTGACCGTGAAACTCTAAATAATTATGGGGAATGGATGCTGCTGGTACTCACAGGAAAAGGTATATAGGTATTACTTTCACGAGGCTAAGGGCGGCCCTGGGGCCGCCCCGATAACTTAGAACTGGTTATCACTGAGTCCGTCCTTGTCGTAGATATCAGGGCGGAAGTTCAGCCTGCCCTGGCCATCCACCCAGGCGGTCCAATAAGTGATATACACCTTGACCAGTTGCCTCAGGTCTACTTCGGTGGTTTCCTCGCCGACGGTTAGCTTGTCTATACGCCAATGATCCCATTCGCCCTGTGGACGCAATAACGCCTCAGCCAAGTGGCGTGGCTTCTCCAACCGGATACAGCCGTGGCTATAGTCCCGGTCGGTCAGCGAGAATAATTTGCGCGCGCGCGTATCGTGCAGATAGACATCGTGTTTATTGGGGATTTCAAATTTCACCCGGCCGAGCATATTCTCCTCCCCACCCATCTGGCGCATCAGGTAGGAACCCGCACCTGCCGCCGAGAGATTCTGGGATGTGAGCGGTAGATACTCCCCTCTACCACTAACCACCCGATAGCCCATGTTTTCCATGCCGGTGGGGTTCTTGCGCGCTTTGGGCAGGATCTCATTCACCAGGATACTGCGTGGTACAGTCCAGGTGGGATTGAACACTACTTTACTAACCCTCGTAGTAATTTCAGGCGTTGCATGTTTTTTCTTACCCACAACTACATTCATGGCCAGCTTTACCTGGTTGTTCTCCACGTATTGGAGACGGTAAGCGGGAATGTTGACCTGGATAAAGCGCTCCCCAAGATTGGCCGGCAACTCCTCCCTGCGGAGAATATTCATCTCAACAATTTTTGCCCGAGCAGTAGGGGAGAGGTTGAGCCGTTTGCGCGTGCCGCGGCCCACAATTCCATCGGGTTTAAGGCCATGGCGCTTTTGGAAACGCAGCACTGCCTCGTGCAGTCCGCGGTCGAATCGGTTGGGGTCGACGCCCCCATAACTGTAGCGACTGGAATAGTCACCGTATAGGGAGAGCATATCCCGCAGGTGGCTCACATGGGGGTGGCGTGCTCCCATAGTCATAACAGGTCCTGGAGGAATGGGACGCCAGCGCCCGCTAGCAGAGATTTTGCGCAGCCGTTCAAGCTCATTTCTCAAGGCATATGCATCACTACCGTAGGGTTTATTCTCCTCGAAGTAGGGCCCCTCGCTATTTTCCGTGCGCGGGACCGCCTCGCTTCCCCGACCATTGGCATTACGGCCTTGATTGTAATATACGCGGCTGCCATTACTCCCGGCTCCAGAGCCATTTACATTGTTATCTCGGTAAGAGCTGTGTCGTGAGCGGTTGTAGCTGCGATTGGCGCTTGATGAGCTGGAATAATTGCGATCGCGGTCAGTTTCGTAATCGCGTGAGTAATGGCGGCTGCGTGGGGTGCTGCCGATAATGCGCGCTCGGTTGTAGCCGCGAAAATGTTTGCGCCCACGATGTTCATTGGTCTCTCGCTGGCTGGGTTGTATCAGAGCAACCATGCGAAATCCCTGGTCATCACGGAACACAGGAGTGATACCGCGACGTGGTCGACTCTTGGGGCTTAGCCGGTCCAGTTGGGTGTCCTGGGCATAGGAGACAAACGCGTCGGTGAGCAGGATATCGAGAACTGCGGCCATCTGCAGTCGCTGGGGGGTGTCTCTCAAAGTGCGGTCGAAATAACCGAGATGGTAGCGGTAATCCACCATGCTGCTGGGATTGCCTGAGCTGGCTGCTGTGAGTTGCTTCAACAGATCGTTGGCGCTTTCACTCAGGTTGTAGTTATCGAACCACAGTAGACGGTAATCCGTGCGCTGGTAAATTCTGCGCACCGCGGCAGGGTTGAATATAGGATCCTGGGCTGGCCAAGCGTCAGGGTTTTCTTCCAGCCAGTGAACCAAGTGAGGTCGTACGGCGTTTTCAGGCAATACCGGCACCGTTTCTTGGTTCGCGGCAAAGGCATAATAGAGAATAGAGACACAAAGAGTGCCCAGGGTTAGTAGGGGCAGAATGGATTTTCGTTTGCGGAGCTCAGGGTTGAAATAAGACATGGTACCTCAGCGATACTGCAGGGGCCCGGGGTTGTCTTGCGGATAATACCGGGCGCCAGATCGTTCATACCTTCCCAACCTGTGGCGAGCCCATCCAGAAACATTTTGGTGTTCAGCGTTGACTCGCACTTGTCATGCGTCCCGCGCGACATCCTCTTATTTAGACCACAATTGGCGCCGCACTTGCGCGAATATCAACCAATTTCAGTCTGTGAAAGTAAGTATGGCAACAAATGAGGAATTTGCTTGGCGTTTGCTTCTTCTTAGATTAAGTGTGAAAGAAAAAAGCGACAATCTAGCTGTATCAACCATGCACATTTATTCTTTTTGGCGGAAATAATTCCATTAGTGGGTGGGTGCTTGTACGATTAGATACGGCTAATCAAATGTGAAAAGTGGGCTAAGTCACAGTTTTTCATGGGGTTTTTATGGCTCTGGAGGAGCGAGGCAAAAGTGACGCAAGGGTCCCTGCGGCTCACCATTTTCAAAGGTCTGTTCCCATAACTGGCTGGCGCCATTTCGATTAAAAGCGACTACGGTGCTGGCGCGAGTACCGTAACCTCCAGTCAAGTTATCTGTTTTGGTGCCGGCTGGCAGAAGTTTTTCCCTATGGTTTATCTGTACGAATATTGACGACAGGGCTCGTTCAAGGGAAAGGCCAACACCCGTTTTGGGAAGGTTTGCGTCCGCAGCTCTTTGTCTGTCTTGAAGCAAGCTGAGGGCTGGCTCTACGAAATTATGGCCGGAAATTGGGCCCTTGATATTTTGTACAATCCGTTCTAAACCGGCCTTTCCCTTTTCGACCTTGGGCCAGGGGGCATCTGGTGCTCCGTTGGAAATTCCGTGAACCCCTGCCGTAAATAAAAATGGAGTGTGGCGATTGCCGGCACAGGTGAGGGGGTGTTCTGCTCTCAGGTCAAATAGCAGCGCATTAAAGCCGCGGTAGCGAGGCCCTTGAAGGGTCCTGGCAAATTGCTCTGGTGTACTCATGCCAGTCAAAAAATTAACCGGAATTTCCCCTCTGGAAAACGCATTGTCAGGTTCGGGTGTGCCGGGTTCGCGGATATTAGTGACTGCGGCGACACGGCCGGGGGATATGCCTGCCCAGGTGCCGCCAGCTTCCAAATCCCGCCCGGCTACCAAGCTTCCCGTGTTCCACTGCGCTGCTGGGGCGGTAGGACGAGCGTAGAATTCATCTCGATTGGCGATCAACAGGAGTGGGTACTCGGGGTGGCAGCGATAGGCAAACAGTAGTAGGCACATAGCGGCTTCCTGGGCGGTGGGGAAGGGCGCGCCCCTTTCGCTACGGGGCGCTTTGCGACCATAATACGCGCTTAACAAACAATCTCGATTCCCCCATGCTGACTTACCCTGAAATAGACCCGGTGGCCATCGCTATTGGCCCATTAAAAGTGCACTGGTATGGCTTGATGTACCTGTTCGGCTTTATCGCAGCCTGGTGGTTGGCACTGCGTCGCAGCACCAAACCATGGTCTCCGGTAATTAAATCAGAAGTCGAAGACTTAATTCTTTACTGTGCAATAGGCGTAGTTGTTGGCGGGCGACTCGGTTATATGTTCTTCTACAACCTGCCGCAATTGATTGAGAATCCGCTTTCGCTGCTTAAAGTGTGGGAGGGCGGTATGAGCTTCCACGGAGGCCTGGTGGGAGTGATGCTGGCTACCGTTCTATACGCCCGTAAAATTGGTACAACCTTCCCCGTGCTAATCGACTTTGTGGCTCCCTTGGTGCCTATTGGCTTGGGACTGGGCCGGATGGGCAACTTTATCGGCCAGGAACTCTGGGGCCGGCCGACTGAAGGCCCCTGGGGCATGGTATTTCCCCGCGATCCTGAGCTGCTGTCCAGGCACCCCTCCCAGCTTTACCAGGCATTTCTTGAAGGGCTTGTGCTCTTTGCTGTGCTCTGGTGGTTTTCCAGTAAACCGCGTCCACGCCTTGCCGTAGGCGGTATGTTTGTTCTGCTTTACGGCATATTCCGCTTCCTCGTGGAATTTGTGCGGGAACCGGATGGTCATATCGGTTTCGATCTTTTTGGCTGGATGACCCGTGGCCAGCTTCTGAGCCTGCCGATGATTTTGGCCGGTATCGCTCTGCTGGTGTGGAGTTACCGAACCCAGCCTCTACCAGAGGGGCGTGTTGGTAAAAATGGCAATAAGCGGACGCGTTCCCAAGTTAATGGCGGAGCATAGCAATAGATGAAGCAGTACCTCGATCTAATGCGCCATGTGCGCGATCACGGCACGGAAAAAGGTGACCGTACAGGCACCGGCACCTTAAGCGTTTTTGGGTATCAGATGCGCTGTGACCTCGCGGAGGGGTTTCCGCTAATTACCACGAAAAAGTGCCATTTACGCTCGATCATCCACGAACTCCTTTGGTTCTTGCGGGGGGATACCAATATCCGTTACCTGCAGGAAAATAGGGTAAGAATCTGGGATGAGTGGGCCGCAGAAGATGGTGACCTGGGTCCGGTATACGGCCATCAGTGGCGCTCCTGGCCGACACCGGATGGCCGCCAAATCGACCAGATTGAACAGCTGGTACACCAATTAAAAACCCGTCCCGATTCCCGGCGCCTGATTGTCAGTGCCTGGAACCCGGCAGATCTTCCCGATGAGGGGATTTCCCCGGCAGATAATGCCCGTGAGGGGCGTATGGCGCTCGCTCCCTGCCACGCGCTGTTTCAGTTTTACGTGGCTGAGGGTAAGTTGTCCTGCCAGCTGTATCAGCGCAGCGCGGATATCTTCCTCGGAGTCCCCTTTAATATTGCTTCCTACAGCCTGCTAACCCTGATGTTGGCACAGGTTTGTGGCCTTAAGCCGGGCGAGTTCATTCATACTTTTGGTGATGCTCATCTCTACTCCAATCACCTGGAGCAGGTTGAGCTGCAATTGCAGCGTGAGCCTCTGCCGCTACCAAAGATGCAACTAAACCCCGATGTGGAAGATCTGTTCGCCTTCCGCTTTGAAGATTTCGAGCTGCAAAACTATGAGGCTCATCCGCATATACCGGCACCGGTCGCGGTTTAAGGGGAGAGGTATGGATACATCTATCGCCCTGATTGCGGCTATAGCGCGCAATGGTGCTATCGGTAAAAACAATGAGCTCCCCTGGCGTATTTCAGGTGATCTGCAGTTCTTTAAGCGCACGACTATGGGCAAACCTGTAGTGATGGGGCGCAAAACCTATGAGTCTATCGGCCGACCTCTACCGGGTCGCGTCAATATCGTGATCACCCGCAATCGTGATTGGGCAGCTGAAGGTGTCGAAGTGGTGGACTCTCTGGAGTCCGCCCTGGACCTTGCCGGTGAGCGGGCCTCACTGGCAGGTGCGGCTGAATTGATGGTGATCGGTGGGGCGCAGGTCTACCGCCAGGCCCTACCAATGGCAGCGCGACTCTATATCACCGAGGTGGATGCCGATGTGGAAGGGGACGCCTTCTTCCCAGAGATTGACGACTCATGGGTCGAAGTGGTGCGGGAGTGTTACCCTGCTTCAGACAAGAATGAGTACAACTACGCATTAGTTCAGTACGACAGATTTAAATAAAAACAATTTGATTAAAAGTTGATCAATCTGTTAAATTCTGCGACAGCCTACACAAGGAACACCGCCGCCAATGTGTGCAAGTGACCCGGTTTTGTTACCCGGTTGTTACCTTGCTACCCATGCGGGCCGATGCTGACAATCGGCATTTGAATAATCAAATCGGCTGTTTACAATGTGCGGCTCTTAGCTGTCTTCTAACCAATGTTTTTAAAACAAAAGGACACCGCGTTGTGGCAGCTAACTCATCGCGACCATGTTGTGAAATATTGAACCCACTGGGGGGTCTAATGAAAACCAAGCGATTCATGGCTGTGGCGCTGACCACTGCGCTGTCTGCCGGCGCGCTCTACGGCAGCGTAGCCACTGCGGATACTCTCGATAACGTACTCGCCGTCGGCCAGCAGAAAACCACTGCGGCCCAGGCATCGCAAAAGCGCATCGACAAGATTGCCGAAGAAACTAGCAGCCTGCTGCAGGACTTCAAGGTGGTCAATAAAGAAATCGATGGTCTGCGCGTATACAACCGTCAGCTGGAAAAGCAGCTGGCCAACCAGCTCCAGGTTATCAATGAGCTGGATGCATCTATTGCCAACGTTACTGTCATTGAACGTCAAATCCAGCCGCTGATCCTGCGCATGCTGGAAGGTCTGGAGCAGTTCATCGAATTGGATGCCCCGTTCAAACTGGACGAGCGCATGGCAAACCTCGAAGGTGTAAAGAACAATATGGACCGTTCCGATATTACTGTTGCGGAGAAATTCCGTCAGGTATTGGAGCTGTACAACTTCGAAGCGGAGTACGCGCGTAAGATTGACACTTACGGTGATTCCCTGAACGTAAATGGCCAGGAGCGCGAAGTAAACGTGCTGCAGATCGGCCGTATCGCTCTGCTGGCTCAGACTACCGATTCCGAGATCTCTCTTGCCTACGATAAAGGCCAGAAAGCCTGGGTTGAAATCGATGCTGGCGAATATCGCCGCGCCCTCATGAATGGCCTGAAGATCGCCAAGAAGCAGGCCACTATCGACATCATGACCATGCCGATCCCGGCTCCGGAGGCAGCGCAATGAAATCCTCTATTGCCAAACGCGTATTAGTTGCAGCAGCGGCTGGCCTGATCAGCTTCTCTGCTGTTGCCCAAGAGAAAGCAGCTTCCCTCGACGATCTGCTGAAAATGGTTCAACAATCCAAAATTGCTGAATCCAAAGAGCACAAACAGCGTGAAGCTGATTTCCGTCGCCAGAAAGCTAATCAGCAATCTCTGCTGAACAAGGCCAAAGACACTCGCACGGCGGAAGAAAAGCGCTCTGCCGAGCTGGAAAAGAAATACCAGGAACAGGAAGTTGCTGTTGACCAGAAGCGCCAGCAGCTGGACGAGCGTCTGGGCTCCCTGAAAGAGCTATTCGGCCATATGTCCTCTACTGCAGCAGACCTGAGAGCGAATGTTGGCTCTTCTCTGGTATCTGCCCAGTATCCTGGCCGTACCGAGTTTATTGATGGCCTGCTGGCAAAGATGAACAGCGCTACTCAGCTGCCCACTATCGAAGAGATCGAACGCCTGTGGTTTGAGATTCAGCGTGAGACCGTGGAGTCTGGCAAGGTTGTTAAGTTCAACGCAACTGTGATCAAGCCTAGCGGAGAACAGGCTCAGCAGGAAGTTGTGCGTGTTGGTAACTTCAACCTGGTTTCCAACGGCAAGTACCTGGAGATGAATAAAGCCTACAAAATGGCTGAGTTGATCCGTCAGCCGGATGCCAAGTTCCAGGGTATGGCAGAAAGCCTGCAGGCCTCCACAGCTGGCTTCAGTGCATTTGGTGTTGACCCGACTGGTCCTACCGGTGGTTCCTACCTGAAAGCCATGATCAACAGCCCGGATATTGTTGAGCGTTGGCACCAGGGTGACATCGTAGGTTATATCATCACTGCAGTTGGTGTATTTGCGATGCTGCTGGCCATTTTCCGCCTGATTGTTCTGACCGGTGTTAGTGCCAAGGTAAGTGCTCAGTTGCGTTCAGCTACCCCTAATACGAATAACCCACTGGGCCGTGTACTGGCAGTAGCTGAAGAAAACAAAGGTGTCGACGGCGAGACTCTAGAGCTGAAGATGGAAGAAGCCGTTCTGAAAGAGCGCCCAGCAATTGAATCCGGTCTCAACCTGTTGAAGATTATTGCAATGGTAGCTCCGCTGCTGGGTCTGCTGGGTACCGTTACCGGTATGATCATTACCTTCCAGGCGATTACTATCTTCGGTGCTGGTGATCCTAAAGCTATGGCTGGTGGTATCTCTTCTGCATTGATTACCACCGTTCTCGGTCTGTGTGTTGCTATCCCGACTGTATTGATGCACACCATCGTTAACGGCCGCGCCAAGCGTATTCTGCATATTCTGGAAGAGCAGAGTGCCGGTATCGTGGCGGAAAACGCCGAGCGTAAATAAGAGGAGGCGGCAACATGCACGCATTAATCGACGCATGGGCCGCCGTCAACGCCTTTATGGCGTCGGGCGGGCCAGTACTGTTCCTGATCGCCGGCCTGACCTTCTTTATGTGGACGCTGATTTTTGAGCGGGTCTTTTACTTCAACAAAGCGTTGAAGGTTGATGTTCAAGGTGTGGTTGACCAATGGGAGGGACGCGGTGAGCGCAAATCCTGGGGGGCCCACCAGATCCGCTACGCGATGATCTCCCGGGTATCCGAGAAAATTCAGGACAATATGGATATGATCCAGGCTTGTGTTGCCCTTGCGCCCTTGTTCGGGCTGCTGGGTACGGTCTGGGGCATGATCAATGTGTTCGATGTTCTCGCGATTACTGGTGGTGGTGACGCCAAGCAGATGGCCAGTGGTGTATCCATGGCAACTATCCCGACAATGGCGGGAATGGTTGCGGCCCTCTCAGGTGTATTTGCCAACACTTACCTTGCCCGGAAAGCAGAGCGTGAGACTCAGCTGCTGGAAGACCATCTGACGATGGACCACTAAGCACACATAAGCGAATAGGTGAGCTTATTTGCTGTGAAGGTTTAGCCAACCAGATATTTTCACCGAGGGTGCTCCCTTGGAGCCCCTCGCGGGAAAGTTCGCTAAGAGAGTTGCTATGAGCAAAAGACAAAATACGGCAGAAGAAGCGGGTGCTATTGACCTCACGCCCATGCTGGATGTGGTGTTCATCATGCTGATCTTCTTTATCGTCACCGCGACTTTTATTAAAGAACCGGGTGCTGATGTTGTGAAGCCGGATGCGACAACCGCTGAACTCAAGGCCGCCTCTATTCTGGTAGCGATCAACGACAGTGATGAGATCTGGATTGCCAAAGATAAGGTTGATGAGCGCCAGGTGAGAATTGTCCTGGAGCGCCTCTACTCGGAAAACCCAAAAGGGTGGTTGGTAATTCAGCCCGATAAGGAAGCGAGTATTGAGAAGATTGCCCTGATTGCGGAAGCTGCCAGGAAAATTGGCATCAAGAAAGTTTCGGTCGCGACAGAAAAGAGTTAACAGCTATGAATCCGGTAAGACTTCTTGGGGCAGGTACGTTGGCGGTAGCCACCACCTTCGGCCTCATCTTCACCATGCATCAGCTGATTCAGGCAAACATGAAGGCTCCAGAGGAAAAGGAGCAATTCAAAGTTGCCGATGTGGTGATGCCTGAGCAGAAGATCGAAACACAGTACGATACGACCAAACCGGTGAAACCGGAGGAGCCAGAAACGCCTCCGCCGGAGATGCCAGAGCCTGAGTTTGAAGACCCGAATATTGATACCAGTATCAGTGTTGCTGCCCCTAGAGCAGGTGGCGGCGTCAAGTTGTCGGGCTTCAGCTTTGGTGAGGGGGATTATCTGCCAATTGTTAAGGTGCAGCCTCAGTACCCTCGACGCGCCCTGCAGCGCGGAATGGAAGGGTATGTGATTGTGGAATATACGGTGACCACAAACGGCTCTGTACGTGACCCCATCGTAATTGAAGCTTTCACGCTAGATGGTAAGCCTACTTCTGTTTTCAACAGAGCTGCGCTTAAGTCTGCACTGAAATACAAGTACAAGCCGCGGGTAGTCGATGGCAAGCCGACCGAAGTTCCCAATGTAAGGACTAAGATCAGCTTTAATATGGCCAAAAACTAAGGGGAAGCACTATGAAGTTGACAAGCATTAGCAAAAGTTTGTCCAAGCTCGCTCTGCGCACCTCAGTAGCGCTGCCCCTGGTCTTGGCACCAGCAGTCAGTGTTACCGTGCTTGAAGCAGCGGGTGTTTCCGCATCTTTCGCCTCGGCACAGGCACAAGAGCAAAAAAAGCCTAGTAAAGAAAAGACCCGTAAAGTTCCGGCAATGCGCGAAGCGGCGTATAAAAAACTGGAAAAGGCCCAGGAAGCTGCAGATGCAGAGGATTGGGCGGGTGCTCTTGCTGCGCTGAAGGAAATGGATGCGAGCAAGAAACGGTACAATGGCTATGAAATAGCACAGATGTACAATTTCTTTGGTGTGGTTTACTACAGTACCGAGCGCTACAAAGAGGCTATTCCTTACTTCAAGAAAGTGCTGAGTCAGGGTGAAAAAAACCTGCCAGTAGCACTTGAAGTGGGCACTTTGTTTACCTTGGCCCAACTTTATTTCGTAACCGAAGACTATAAGCAGGCGATCAATTACTTGAACCAGTGGTTCAAGGTTTCTGATCGTATTACTGCAGATTCTTATGCATTGCGCGCTCAGGCTTATAACCAAGTTGGTGACCAAGCTAAGGCACTGAAGGATATCAACGTAGCGGTATCCATGTATGAGAAAGAGGGCAAGGTACCGAAGGAAGGCTGGTACGGGTTGCAGCAGTTTGTGTATTTCGAGCGCAACGACTACAAAAAAGTAGCGGGTGTTCTGGAAAAATTAGTGCAGTATTACCCGAAGCCGGTGTACTACAAAACTCTTGCAGCTATGTACGGTGAGCTTAAGCGTGACAAAGACCAGCTTCATATGATGGAAGCAGCTTATATTGCTGGTGCTTTGGAGAAAGATCGGGATTTACTGAACATGGGCTATCTCTTTATGGGGCATGAAATGCCTTATAAAGGTGCCAAGGTTATTGCCAGAGGTATTAAAGAGAAGAAGATCCCTCGAACAGCTAAGAACCTGGAGACTTTAGCCCAGGCTTACCAGATGGCTCAGGAGCTGCAAAAAGCAATCCCTCAGCTGGAGGCTGCAGCTAGCTTGTCAGACAAAGGGGAAATTTACTCACGTTTGGCCGGTATCTATTTGGATCTGGATCAGAATGAGAAAGCCATTTCGATGGGCAAGAAGGCTTTTGCAAAAGGCAAAATTAAGCGTGTCGATCAGCTTCACATCGTGATGGGTATGGCTAATGCTAACCTGAAACGTTATGACGCAGCTTTGGTAAGTCTCAAGAAAGCTTCAAAAGATGAGCGTTCTAAAAAGTCTGCGCAGCAGTGGATCGCTTACGTTGAGGGTGAGAAAAAGCGTGAAGAGCAGTTAGCGATTTAATTTCCTTCAATTATTTACCTTTTTTTAGGAGGCCATACAGAAATGTATGGCCTTTTTTCTTTTCTAGAGTTCTCTCAATTGCCCAGGCTAAATAACCTGTATTAATGGACTATTTGCATTTTTTCGTGAATTGACTAATGATTAGAGTCAGCTGATCAGCTTTTTCCATTTCGGCACTCCAGATGCCGTTTTTGCACCCTAACAATAATAGGAGAGGTGTTATGGATAGAGCTTGCCCGCCAATTTCCAGCCCTGAATTTCTACTTACCTATCAGCTTTCTGGCTATGCCAAAGGTTTGGCCTATGCTGCCCTGATAACTCTCGGGTTGATTTTTTTAATGAGCCAGTTGATTTCCACTAATTTTGTGGAGCCGGTGGCTAAGCCGTTACCGACGATTCAACCAATAGATATCACTGAGAAAAAGGTGGTAACGGTTAAAGAGTACCAGGCACCGCCCAGCCCTCAGGATATTCCGCCACCAATTCAGCGCACTGAGGTGATCAGAGACGTAGAGATTATAGATACCATACCAACGGTTGCTCCGCCGGTTGCTGAAACTGGGGGTAACCCGGTTATTGTATCGAGAGAACCTCTCCCTGTTTATAAGCCCGCACCGCGTTACCCTAGTGTGGCTATGCGCAGAGGCATGGAGGGTTACGTAGTTGTGGAGTTTACGATAACCAAAACCGGAGCGGTGCGTGATGCCCAGGTAGTTGGGGGATTCGACAGCGCTGGGAACCCTACCAATGTATTCAATCGCTCGGCACTGGCAGCGGCTGAGCGATTTAAATACCAGCCGCAAATGGAAGACGGTCAGCCTGTAGAGCGCTATGGTGTGCGTAATCGTATTACTTATAAGTTGGCGCAATGAAATAAAAAAACGGCCCTCAAAGAGGGCCTTTTTACTTCATGTTTTTAGTCAATCAATTTCTCGCACCGCGCCCCGATCGGCACTGGTGGCGAGTAACGCATACGCTTTAAGAGCTTTACTTACCTTGCGGGGGCGAGATTCACCCGGTTTCCAGGCTTGTGGGCCGAGGCTGACCATATCCTGGCGGCGTTTCTCGAGCTCCTTATCACTAATCGCGACCTCTATTTTTCGGGCGGGAATATCAATATGTATTGGATCTCCATTTCGCACTAAGGCGATAGTGCCACCAGAAGCTGCTTCTGGTGATACATGCCCGATAGAGAGGCCGGAAGTTCCGCCTGAGAAGCGACCATCAGTAATTAATGCACAGTGTTCCCCTAATCCCTTGGATTTCAGGTAGCTGGTGGGGTAGAGCATCTCCTGCATACCGGGGCCGCCTTTGGGGCCCTCATAGCGCACTATCACGGCTTCACCTTTGTGAACTTTGCCCTTGAGAATATGCGAAACCGCCTCCTCTTGGCTCTCAACCACATGAGCTGGGCCTTCAAAATGCCAAAGCGCCTCGTCTACGCCGGAAGTTTTCACTACGCAGCCATTAGGGGCCAGGTTGCCGAATAAAACTGCCAGCCCGCCCTCAGCAGAATAAGCGTGCTCGGCTGAGCGAATACAGCCTTGCTGGCGATCGACATCAAGAGTTGGCCAGCGGCAGGCCTGGCTAAATGCGGTCTGTGTGGGAATTCCTGCGGGACCAGCCCGGTAGAAGTCACGCACCGATTGCTTATCGGTGCGAGAGATATCCCATTGCTTTAGTGCATCCGCTAATGAGCCACCGTAGGCTGTGGGCAGGGAGGCATCAATTAACCCAGCAGATTCCAATTCGCCGAGAATCGCCATTACCCCACCGGCTCGGTGGACGTCCTCAACATGGTACTTCTCTGTGTTAGGCGCGACTTTGCACAGTTGCGGTACCTCGCGGGAGAGTCGATCGATATCCTGTAAGTTGAAGTCGATATCGCCCTCCTGGGCAGCGGCGAGTAGATGTAATATCGTGTTGGTCGAGCCACCCATGGCGATATCGAGAGCCATGGCATTCATGAAAGCACTGCGGTTGGCGATATTGCGAGGCAGGGCGCTCTCGTCATTTTCTTCGTAGTAACGCTTCGTTAGCGAAACAATTTCTCGTCCTGCGCGCAGGAACAACTCTTTGCGGTCCGCATGGGTGGCCAACAGGGTGCCATTGCCTGGCAGTGAGAGGCCCAGTGCCTCAGTCAGACAGTTCATAGAATTTGCGGTGAACATGCCGGAGCATGAGCCGCAGGTAGGGCAGGCGGAGCGCTCGTACTCTGCAACCTCTTCATCAGTTGCTGTATCCGTAGCAGCGATCACCATCGCATCGACAAGATCCAGTTTATGATCGGCCAGCTTGGTTTTACCGGCCTCCATTGGTCCGCCGGATACAAAAATAACCGGGATATTCAGACGTAGAGCGGCCATCAGCATTCCCGGAGTGATCTTGTCACAGTTGGATATACATACCAGGGCATCAGCACAGTGTGCGTTGACCATGTATTCTACTGAATCGGCGATAATCTCACGGCTGGGCAGGCTGTAGAGCATGCCGTCGTGGCCCATGGCAATGCCATCATCTACGGCGATGGTATTGAATTCCTTGGCGACACCACCGGCTCGCTCTATCTCCCTTGCCACCAGTTGTCCCATATCCTTCAGGTGTACGTGGCCCGGCACAAACTGGGTGAAAGAGTTGGCGATGGCGATAATCGGCTTGTGGAAATCGGCGTCGGTCATTCCTGTGGCTCGCCACAGTGCCCGGGCGCCGGCCATGTTGCGTCCGGCGGTGGAGGTACGGGAACGATATCTGGGCATGGTACAAGCATCCGGCTGTGTAAATTAGAGCGTCAGCTTATCAAAAAAATCCGATATCTGGGATATTTTCGCGCAACTTGATCAAGTTGCGCGACTTACTAGGATGAAAATTTCGGATGGAGCGGTTTATGCAGGAGGGCTGGCAGTGATGCGTTTACGCAGAATCCGCGAATTGCGCTGAATATTGTAGAGAGACTTGCGAGATGTGGGCAGGTCCTTGATCGCCACTTGCTTAAACCCCTGCTCAATAAACCAATGCTCGGTCTGCGTGGTGAGCACATAGAGCTCATCGACATTTAGGGTGCGGGCCTGACGCTCCAGGTGTCGCATCAACTTGGCGCCACGGCCACCGCCGCGGAATTCGGGATGGCTGGCCACACAGGCAATTTCCGCTGCTGATGTGATCCCGCTGTCATCTCTGATCGGGTAGAGAGCAGCACAAGCCACCGGGGTCCCATCGACTTCTACCAGAGTGAAATGCTCAATCTCTGCTTCGAGCTTTTCCCGAGAGCGACGTACCAGGACACCCTGCTTCTCCAGCGGGCGAATAAGGCCGAGAATGCCACCAACATCGGTGATACGCGCACGGCGCACCACTTCATAGCTATCCCGGTAGATCATGGTACCGGCACCCTCGCGGCGAAACAGCTCCTGGATAAGAGCGCCATTCTGACAGTAGCTGAGCAAATGGGTACGAGCGATCCCGGAATTACAGGCGCGTATGGCACACCCTAGAGCTTTGCTTCGTACTCGAGCAGAAACTTGTTCAGCCTGTACAATACTGAGTTCGTGAACCGGGTTACCGTCCAAGATTAACTGGGCAGGTTCGCGGAACAGTACCAGCTTCTCTGCTCGTAATACCCGCGCTGCCTCCGCTGCCAGGTCGAGGTAGTTGATATTGAACAGTTCCCCTGTCAGCGAAGTGCCCAGTGGAGAGAGCAATACCAGCGCACCCTGGTCTAAGGCTTGCTCAATGGTATTGACTTCCATTCTCCGAACGGTACCTGTCCAGCCCAAGTCGACACCATCAAGCACTCCGCAGGGCCGTGCGGTAACCAGGTTACCGGAAATCACTTTCAAAGCTGAGCGGGCCATAGGGGAGTCAGGTAGACCCTGTGAAAATGCGGCTTCGATATCAAATCGCAATCTACCCACCGCAGCTTTAATTATCTCCAGGCTCTCTCGATTGGTGACCCGGTTATTGTCGTGAAAGCGGCTCTCTATGCCGCTCTCAGCAAGGGCCCGGTTCACTTGGGCGCGGGCGCCATGAACGACTACCAAGCGCACGCCGAGGCTGGCGAGTAGCGCTAGGTCATGCACTAAATTACGGAAATTGGTGTGTTCCAGGGCGTCACCAGGGACTCCAATCACCAGGGTGCGACCGCGAAGATCGTTAATATAGGGTGCCGCATGGCGGAACCAGTTGAGGGAGGCGCTATCGTCGCTCACTAATGCCTTTCCGTTTACTGAGGTACTTGCCAGCTTAAAGACAAGTATTGGAGGTTTTATCTACTCCAGGCGAAGTGCCCAGACTCCTGCTGTATGCCGAGTTAGGGTGCTGTGCTTATAGGCAGAAGCGGGCTATCAGTTTGCGTAATATATCCACCATGGGATTGATACGCTCTAGCCCAAGGTATTCATCTGGCTGATGGGCTACGTCAATATCACCTGGACCCAGCACAATAGTGTCAATGCCCATGCTCTTCAAGTAGGGAGCCTCTGTAGCGAAGGCGACGCTTCCGGCGGTATGGCCACAGAGTTTTTCTGCAGTCTGCACCAGCTCAGAATTCTGCTCTTGCTCGAAAGGTTGTGCACCTGGAAATAGGGAAATCACTTCCAGGCGAATTCTGTCGTTGTCGATACAGCTGGCTAGACGTTTTTGCAGTTCAGCGCGCAGGTCTGTCAGATGCATGCCTGGTAGTGGGCGCACATCGAATTGCAATTCAGTAGAGCCGCATATTCTATTAGGGTTGTCGCCGCCATGGATGCAGCCCAAGTTCAAGGTTGGGACAGGTACGGCAAAGCCCGGGTTATTGTATTTTTGCTGCCATTCGGCTCGCAAAGACATCAGCTCTCCAATTACTGAGTGCATGGCTTCCAAGGCATTGGCGCCAAGGCTGGGATTGGAAGAGTGACCGGACTGGCCGGTGATTCGCACTGCCTCCATCATTATCCCTTTGTGCATGCGTATAGGGCGCAAGCCGGTGGGTTCACCTACTATCGCAAAGCGCCCGTGGGGTTTCCCTGCTTCGACCAATGCCTGTGCCCCAGCCATTGAGGTCTCTTCGTCGGCCGTTGCAAGAATCGTAAGGGGTTGGCGCAGAGGCTTATTTAAGAAGGACTTGGCCGCCTCAATGGCAAGGGGGAAGAACCCTTTCATATCGCTACTACCGAGGCCGTATAGGCGATTGTCTCGCTCTATCAGCTTGAAAGGATCGGACTGCCATCGGCCCTCATCATAAGGCACTGTATCGGTATGTCCGGATAAAATCAGTCCGCCATTGCCATCGGAGCTGCCGCCCAAAGTGGCGATCATGTTGGCCTTGAGAGGGTTGCCTTTCAGGGGCAACAATTCCACTTTAAAATTGAGGGCTTCCAGCCAGGTTGCCAATAGTTCCACCACCGGTCGGTTCCCCATATCGAGCGCTGGATCTGTGGCACTGATACTCGGGGTGCCAACAAGCTGGCGCAGTTGCTCCTTGAGGTTAGGTACTGCGGTACTCGCCATAGTGGATCTCCCTTTTCCTGTTGCGCCATTCGCTAATTATTACGGCTGCGGTAATTACACCACCTCCCACTGCCAGTTTTGTGATATCGGCTTCTCGATTCCAGATTAACAGGTTTACCAATAAGCCCGCGGGAATCAAGGCGTTATTCATAGCTGCCAAAGTTGTGGCGGAAACCTGGGTAGCGCCTTTGTTCCAAAGAAAGTAGCCAAGCCCTGATGCGGCCAGCCCTAGCCAGATTAGTACACCCCACTGAATTTCGTTTTGCGGATATTTGGCTTCACCCAATAGTGTCCAGGCTGTCACGGTAACTAAGCTGGCACCCAGGAAAAACCAGCCGAAAGTTTGCCTGGGCTCAAGTGGCTGTCGGTGCTGCATGAACTGCTTGTAGGCTACTTGGCCCAGTGCAAAGCATAGATTTGCCCCTTGGACCATGGCGAATCCATTCCAGTAGTCGCCGTTCGGTTTATCCCAGCGAATAATAGCTGCCCCGGAAACTGCTAATAGTGCGATTGCCAGATTCCATAAAGAGACTCGTTTCTTGAGTAGGTCGTATAAAAGGGCAATATACAGAGGAGTAAATATGGTAAACAACAGGACTTCCGGGACGCTCAGAAGTAGGAATGACTGGTAATAAAACAAATACATCAGCCCAAGCTGTACACCACCAATAGTCATAAGGGTTAAGGCAATGCGAGTGCCTGAGCGACGCCACCGCAACATGGGCAAAAATAGCAGGGAGGCGAGTAATACCCGGCTCATTGCGGAAAAGTAGCTATCCACCTGGCCGGCCAGGTAAACCCCGATCAAACTGAAGGAAAGGGCCCAAAGGAAGGTGACAAAGAGTAGCAGTGGCATGGATAAGACGTAAGCTTTTAAGTAATGGACTTTATTATGTTCAGGAAAAGTAGTATTACCGGCGTGCTAGCCAATTGGAAGCAGTGCTATAGAGCACTTAGATTTTCTAAATAGAGGCTAAGGCTGGGCGACTAATACTCTTACTTGAGAGCTGAACGTAGTTCTCATTTTACCTGGTTTTTTTACATGCTTCGGTTTGCACGGCCGTTATTACGCGCAACCTGGTTCCCCCAGCGCAGCAGATTCACATTGCAATCGTTGCGGTCGATGATCACTTCTATCAGGCAGAGCTCTTTACGGCTTTTAGCCTCCTTAATAGCTTTATCCAGTTCCCCCTCGGTACTGACTTTACAGCCCCAGGCATCACCTTCTCCCGCACTAAATACTTCAACTAATTGGGCGTAGTTCCAGTTTTTAATCTTATTGTAAGGGCCATCATGGATTTCCACTTCAATGGTATAGCCACCGTTGTTGATCAGGAAAATAATCGGGTCGACCTGATAGCGGATCATGGTGGAAATTTCTTGTGCAGTCAGCTGGAAAGAACCGTCGCCAATACAGGAAATAAGGCGGCCTTTGTCCTTCCCCAGTGCGTAACCAAGAGTCGCCCCTACTGACCATCCAATACTCCCGTATTGCATCTGGATTTCAAATTGTGCACCTTCAGGCAGGGATAGCTCCATACCGTTAAACCATGAGTCCCCTGTTTCCACCAGCAAAGTGCTTTTACGGTCGAGCAGTTTCTGTATTCGTGTAAACAGTTGCCGGATAGATAGTGGAGTCTTGGCTTTGCCTGGCTGAGGAATGTGTTTTGGACTGCTGACTCTTCGGTAGGCCTTGAGTGCACCATCGTTGGGTTTGAGTTGTCCTACAAGAGCTTCAAGCAGGTCGTTCATGTGCACATTGCTGTAACAGGTCTCCCCGAGTTGTATTGAGGCCGGGTGGCAGAAGATTGCCCGGCTTTTTTCAAAACCCAGTTGGTGTCCGGTAGTTGTGTAGTCAGTGAATTGTGGTCCTGCGAACAATAGCGCATCGGAGGTATCAATTATCTCACTACAACCTGGCGTACTCACTGGCCCCCAATAGATCCCCATAAAGTTCTCGTGTGCCTCAGACACTATGCCCTTAGCATCGGGCATGGTGGCGATGCCGTAACTACAGCTTTGGGCCAAATCGCGAAGGGCGATGCGGGCATTGGCTGCACGGATTTTACTTCCGGCGATCAGTACCGGTCTCTCAGCGGCATTAAGGAATTCGGCAACATGCTTGGTTGCAGCGTTGAGGGAATCGGGATCGCTGGTAGCGCGCCTGGCAAAACCGCGGGGTATGGGTGCGGAAGTTGGAGCGTTGGCGACATTTGCGGCGATCTCAATGTATACCGGTTTGCGGCGCAACATTGCCGTATCAATTGCGCGATCGATAGCGGCGGGTGCCAGTGAGGGGTGGTGGATGATCACGGTTTCTGCGGTTATGCGGGAATACATCTCTCGCTGATAGCTATAGTCGACCTTGCCCAATGTGTGATGCAAGTATTCCCACTCAGCTTCAGAATTGGTATTTGGCCCACCAGAGATAGCGATTAGCGGTAGGTCCTCGGCATAGGCTCCTGCAACGGCATTAATCATGCTCAATCCACCAACGGAGAATGTGACCACCGCCGCTGATGGCCCACCAGTGGCACGTGCATAGCCATCGGCGGCATAGCCAGCATTTAGCTCATTGCAACAGCTGATCATCTGTAAGTCTCTGTGCATCAATAGCTGGTCCAGCAGTACCAGGTTATAGTCGCCAGGTAGAGCAAAATAATGCCGGACTCCCGCATCTTTTAACCTCTGCGCGAGGTAGGTTCCGACAGTCCATTGGCATGTGTTAGTAGTCTTCATTGCAGTGGAGGCCAATTGCTTGGAGAGGCTGGAATTCCCGGCTGATAAAAGGGCAGGCTATCTCGCCCTGCGTTGCAACAGCGTAGCTCAAACAGGTAGCTGGCGAATTAGAGGCAATAAAAAAGGGAGGCTTTTGGGGCCTCCCTCTAATCGACTTTTCTCAAAGCCTAAGACTGGCTTATCAGCCAAATATACCTTTAAACAAGTAGAAGAACAGGATTGCAATACCGGCACCTGCGGGCAAAGTTACTACCCAAGAAGCTGCAATGGTTGTGATCATACGCAGATTCAGGGCGCCAATACCGCGTGCCAGGCCAACACCGAGAACTGCGCCAACCAGGGTATGGGTCGTGGAAATTGGCAGTCCAGTTCCCGAGGCCAGAACGACGGTGGCGGCAGCCCCCAGCTCGGCGGCAAAACCGCGGCTCGGAGTCAGCTCGGTAATTTTCTTGCCAATAGTGGCCATTACCTTAAAGCCGTAAGTGGCAAGACCCACAACAATTCCCAGGCCACCAAGGAGCAGAATCCAGGAGGGCATAGTGGCTTTGGCGGTTACCGCACCGCTCTGGATAGTGTTTACAACCGCTGCGAGTGGGCCTACTGCATTGGCCACGTCGTTAGAGCCGTGGGCAAAAGCCATGGCACAGGCAGTGAAGATCATCAGAATCGCGAAGACTCGCTCCACATTGGCAAAGCGATTCTCGGATTCTGCGGAGGGGTCGCGCTTCACGCGCTTGAGCATGGCAATACCGATACCCGCCACAATAAGACCGGCAATGGCTGCGATGCCTGCATCCTGCACGAATGTCAGCTGGATATTGGCATCTTTCAAGACATGTTTCAGGCCCTTGGTCAGGGTCACCATCGCGATCATCCAGCCTACAGCGAACATGTAGAAGGGAATATAACGCTTAGCGTTATTGAATGGATCTTCGGTATCGAGAATCAGCCGCTGAACGCTGCGGAATAACAGGAAGGAGATAGTGCCAGCTAGCAGAGGAGAAACCACCCAGCTGGCTACAATACTGCCAACTTTACCCCAGGCCACAGCGTCGGCAGAGATGCCAACTGCAGAAAAGCCGACAATTGCACCAACGATTGAGTGGGTAGTCGATACTGGCCAGCCGAGGATGCTCGCCACTAGTAACCAGGTGCCGGCGGCGAGAAGGGCAGATAGCATGCCGTAAACCAGCAACTCTGGCTGCGAGGCAAAGATTTCCGAGTCAATAATACCCTTGCGAATGGTGGCAGTTACCTCTCCGCCAGCTAGGTAAGCACCGGCAAACTCGAAAATCATGGCGATAATGATCGCCTGCTTGATAGTCAGTGCGCGCGAGCCCACAGATGTACCCATGGCGTTGGCGACATCATTTGCACCAACGCCCCAGGCCATAAAGAAGCCTGCGACACAGGCCAAAATCAACAGAATATGGCCGTATTGACTAATAATTTCCACGCTGAACCCCCTAACGTGCCAACAACAACTGCAATCGGTTGCCCACGCTGTGGGCGCGGTCGGCTAGTTCGCCGATCCATTCAATAACGCGGTAGAGGAACATTACATCCACCGGCGGTAAGTCTTTTTCTATGGCGAAAAGCGCAGCGCGAATTTCAATTTCCAGCTTGTCTGACTTGCGCTCCAGCTCGTCCAGCTCTTCAGTCATGCGCTTTGCGATGGTGACCTCACGGCCGGCGAAACCACTTTCCAGCAGCTCATCCAGTTCGTTAATGGCGCGCAGTGCCTGGGATGAGGTCGCCACAGCACTTTCAACAAAAGTGGCCATGAGCGGCTGCAGGCTTTGTGGGATTTGCATTTTCCTGCCCACTGCCAGCCCGGCGATATCCTGCGCGGTGTTGGCAACCTCATCTTGCGCGTGCAACAGCTCCAGCAGATCGGATCTGGAGACCGGCATAAACAGGCTGTCCGGCAGGTGCAGGCGCAGATCTCTTTTGATGTCATCTGCGCGGTTTTCTGTGGCAGAGATGCGCAGTTGAATTTTTTCCGCCTCTTCCAGATCACCTTTGATCAGTGCGTCAAAAAACGGAATCAGATCGGCTGAAGCCTCGTGGGCCGTAGCCATATGCTTCTCAATCGGCTTGATTGGAGAGCGGCCAAACAGATTGGCAATATTCGACAGGGCCATGGTTAGCTCCATTGCTCAGGGTGCGAAACGGCGGCATGGTACCCCAATCGGAGCAACTTCGGTAATAGTGCGTTAACGATGCACTGTTGTACCCTGAGGATGGGGCTACAATGCGGCGTCGCCATATGAGAATAAAGGGGGTTTACCAATGGCAGAGAGCAAAGCCGCGGACAGGCTGCTGGACTTACATGGGCTGCTGGATGACCTTGTCGGTCAGGGCTATGTGAGCAGGCAGGATGCTAACCGGATTGTAGGTACTCCGCGTACTGCTGAGCAGGCACAAATGCACCCTCTCAGCTACATCGCAAGCTGCGACCTCGCCAACCGGAAAGCCCCCGGAGCCCTATTGAACAGCGAAGTTCTCAGTGCCTGGTTAGCAGATATTTCCTCTCATGCCCTCTATCATATTGACTCGCTTAAAGTGAATGTCAGTGCGGTGACCGAGGTGATGAGCTTCCAGTTTGCCAAGCGCCATCAGATCTTATGTGTTGAAGCGGGAGCAGAAGAACTCTTGGTTGCAACTGCACAGCCTTTCGCTAGGGGCTGGGAAGAGCAGTTGGAGCACACCAGTGGCCGTATGGTACGGAGAGTGGTGGCGGACCCCGCAGATATTAAGCGCTATTGCGTGGAGTTCTACTCTCTTGCCAACTCCATTTCTGGGGCCAGCGGCCTGCAAGGTACATCTACTGCGAACAATTTTGAGCAGTTGCTGGAGCTCGGCAACCTAAAGGATCCCGAGGCCAACGATCAACATATCGTCAATATTGTCGACTGGCTGCTGCAACATGCCTTCGACCAGCGCGCCAGTGATATCCATATCGAGCCAAGGCGGGAAGTGGGGCGAATCCGTTTCCGTATCGATGGTGTGCTGCACCCTATTCACGAGCTGCCAGATCAGGTGAATGCTGCTGTGACCAGTCGCCTGAAAATTCTCGGGCGAATGAACGTGGCTGAGAAGCGAAAGCCCCAGGATGGACGTATCAAGACCAAGCGGCCCGATGGCAGTGAAGTGGAGCTGCGCCTCTCTACGTTGCCTACAGCCTTTGGTGAAAAACTGGTGATGCGAATTTTCGACCCCGAAGTGCTGGCGCGCTCCTACAGTGACCTGGGCTTGGGTGGTGAAGATTTGTCCCGCTGGCAAAAAATGTTGTCGCGTCCCAACGGCATTGTACTGGTAACAGGGCCTACGGGGTCGGGAAAGACCACCACTCTGTATACAGGCCTCAAACAGTTGGCTACCAGCGCGGTGAATGTCTCCACGGTGGAAGATCCGATTGAAATGGTTGAAGAGAGCTTCAACCAAACCCAGGTGCACCACTCTATCGGTTTCGATTTTGCCGCAGGTATTCGGACCCTGATGCGCCAGGACCCGGATATCATTATGGTGGGGGAGATCCGGGATCTTGAGACAGCGCAGATGGCGGTACAGGCGGCGCTTACCGGGCACTTGGTGATCTCCACCTTACATACCAACGATGCCCCTACGGCGGTCACTCGATTGCTTGACCTGGGGTTACCTCACTACCTACTTAAATCGACCATCCTCGGGGTAATGGCGCAGCGACTGGTTCGCACCCTGTGCCCGTCATGCAAGCGTGCGGATAAGATAGCAGAGGCCGATTGGCAATCCCTGGTGCGCCCATGGAAGGCTCCGCTCCCGGAAAAGGTATATGCACCGATAGGTTGCCTGGAGTGTCGTAATACCGGTTATTTGGGACGTCAAGGCATTTACGAAATATTGCCGTTCAGTGAGCCTGTCCAAGCACAGGTTACCCCTGATTGCGATCTGCAGCAGCTGCGTCGTCAGGCAATGCGAGAGGGTATGAGTAGCTTGCGTCTCTCAGGTGCCAAAAAAGTGGCAGCCGGCCTGACTACCGTTGCGGAAGTGTTGCGTGTAGCTCCGCCGCCAGACATTGCGTTTTAAAGTTTGGAGCTGGATTGCCTAGCTGGTGAAGAACAGGTGGAGGTATTAAGAAGCTAGCTGTTCTAAGCTGCTGGCTTCAAAATTGAATTCGGCCTAGGAAAAAATGAACAGGCACACCAGCCTCATAGCTGCTCTAAGGATTGATACCCCATGTTCGACCACGCCAATTGCCCCGAGTCACTCAAACACCAGCTGGATTCATTGTGGAGTGATTGGTGCGAACAGGCGGGCACTGCTTTTAGTGATGAGGTGGAGAGGCTTACAGAAGAGCGGGCCCTAGAGCCGGGATTGGCAAGAAGCTTTATTGGTTCTGAGTTTTTTCACCGTCATTGCTGCCGGCAACCTCAGTTCTTGGTTGAGCTGTTAAAAGCCGAGGATCTTGGGCTTGCACTGCCAGACTTCAATAGTGATGAGAGCCTCGACAGCGCACTGAGGTTTCTGCGCAATCGCGCTACCGCGGAGGTGATATTCCGCGATTTTGCCGACCAGTGGGATATTCCACGGACTTGCCTGCGCCTGAGTGAGTTGGCGGAGCTTTGTATTGATACGGCGCTGCGATGGCACCATTCCCAGCTGGTAAAGCGCTACGGCGAGCCGCGGGATAGAGAAGGGCGTGCGCAATCTATGGTAGTGCTCGGTATGGGCAAGCTGGGTGCGCGAGAGCTGAATCTATCCTCAGATATAGACCTGATCTTTGCCTATCCCGAACCCGGCCACACAGATGGCGAACGGTGCGTGGAAAACCAGAAGTTTTTTCAGCGTTTGGGACAGCGACTAATCAAATCATTGGATGCTATTAATGCCGAAGGCTTTGTGTTTCGTGTGGATATGCGTTTGCGCCCCTATGGAGACAGTGGCCCGCTTGTGAGCCATTTTGCTGCACTGGAGGACTACTACCAGACCCAGGGACGCGAATGGGAGCGCTATGCCATGGTCAAGGCGCGTCCTGTGGCCGGTAATAAGGAAGTTGCGGCAGATTTGATGGAGCTGCTGCGCCCGTTTACTTATCGTCGCTATATCGATTTCAGTGCGATCGATGCGCTGCGGGAGATGAAGGCTTTGATTCAACGCCAGGTGCGTGCAAAAGGCCTAACAGACAATATCAAGCTCGGTCGAGGTGGTATTCGCGAAGTCGAATTTATCGCCCAGGCGTTCCAGTTAATTCGCGGTGGCCGCCAACCGGCACTGCGTGAACGCAACCTGTTGAAGCTCCTACCACTATTGGAAAGTGATGGGCATGTAGAGCCCGGTGTAGCCTCTGAATTGGCAAACTGTTATCTGTTACTGCGCCGGGTTGAGCACGCGCTACAAGCTTATCGAGACCAGCAAACTCAAGCATTACCCCAAGATGATAAGGAACGTCAGCGGCTTGCTTATGCCCTGGGGCGAGATGACTGGGGACAACTCTTCGGGGAGTTGGCATCGGTGCGCAATGTAGTCGAAAGTGAATTCGATACTGTAATCGCGCCTCCGGAGGAGATCGCTGAGCCGCGTGTAGCGGAGGAATGGCAGGGGCTTTGGGGCAGCTGTAATGAGCCGGGAAGTGAGGAGATCAACCTGCAGAGCTTGGCGGATGCTGGCTTTGTCCCTGCTGGGGAGGCCCTGAATCTGTTGCGGGAGCTATCCAACTCACCAATGGTGATCGCATTGCCTGCTTCATCCCGGGAGCGCCTGGACCAGTTTATGCCTCTGCTATTGGCGGCAGCCAGTTTACAGGAGCAGCCGCTGCTAGTGCTTGCTAGAGTACTGCCCCTAGTGCGCTCAGTACTGCGCCGCAGCGCCTACCTGGTTTTGATCAATGAAAACCCACCGGTACTGAGCCAGCTAGTGCGGCTTTGTAGTGCCAGCCCGCGAATTGCAGAGCAGCTCGCACGCCACCCGATACTTCTGGATGAATTACTGGATTCACGTCGCCTGTTAGCGCCGGCTACAGCGGAGGATATTGCAGATGAGCTGCGTCGAGAACTATTGCGCGTTGATCCTGCTGATTTGGAGCAACAGATGGAAGCGTTGCGTTACTTCAAGCAGAGTCAAAGCCTGCGTATTGCTGCCCAGGAGGTAAGTGGGGCTCTGCCGCTGATGAGAGTGAGCGACTCCCTCACTTGGCTTGCTGAGGCAATTCTACAGCAATCTTTGCATCTGGCCTGGGCGCAGATGGTGGACAAATACGGCTTGCCTGCAGGCGCTACCGTAGAGGATATGCGTTTTGCCATTATCGCCTACGGTAAACTTGGCGGTCTCGAGTTGGCCCATGGATCTGATCTGGATATTGTGTTTGTGCATGATGCAGACCCCCAGCTCAATACTAGCGGGGATACCAGCATTGATAACCAGCGTTTTTATACCCGTCTGGCGCAGCGCCTGATCCATATTCTGCAAACGCGCACATTGAGCGGACCACTCTATGAAGTGGACACTCGCCTGAGGCCCTCTGGTAATTCAGGGCTACTGGTCACTTCTATGGCGGCATTTGACAAGTACCAGCGTGAGAGTGCCTGGACCTGGGAGCACCAGGCAATTGTGCGCGCCCGGCCGGTGACGGGTAGCAGCCGCCTGTGTGAGGATTTCCAGGAGCTTCGTTTGAGATTGCTTTGCGAGCACAGAAATGAGCAGAAATTGCGCGAGGAAGTGATCGCAATGCGAAATAAAATGCGCTCCCATCTCGATAAGAGCAATGATCAAAAGTTCGACCTGAAACACGGAGCGGGCGGTGTTGTCGATATTGAGTTTTTGGTTCAATATGCTGCTCTGGCCTGGGCGCAAACTGCGCCCTCGATAGTGCGTTATACCGATAATATTCGCATTCTCGAAAGTCTGATTGACGCGGGCCTGATGCCAGCCAAACAAGCTGGACATCTGATCGACGCCTACAAAGCCTACCGATCTGAGGGTCATCGCCTGGCACTACAACAACGGCCAGGGATTGTGAGCGATGACCGATTCACAGCGGAAAGAAAGACCGTTCAAACAAACTGGCAGCAATTGCTCGGTTAAAGGCCGGCTACCTCCTGCTGCCCGATTAAACTGTTTTTCAGGATTTGTAGGAGTTTCCCATGTCTTTTGCCGACCGCGACGGCGTTATCTGGTTTGACGGTGAGCTGGTCCCCTGGCGCGATGCACGCGTTCATGTACTGACCCATACCCTGCACTACGGGATGGGAGTGTTCGAGGGGGTACGGGCTTATGAAACTGACCGAGGCGCCAGTATTTTTCGCTTGCTGGACCATACCCGCCGACTATTTCGCTCTGCAAAAATTATGAATATCCCAATGCCATTCGATGTTGATGAGCTGAATGAAGCTCAGCGTTTGGTAGTGAGGGAGAATAACCTGCATCAGGCCTATCTGAGGCCCATGGTGTTTTTCGGATCCGAGGGAATGGGGTTACGTGCTGAGGGTCTCAAAACCCATGTCATTGTAGCTTCGTGGGAATGGCCCAGTTATATGAGCCCGGAGGCCTTGGAACAAGGTATCAAGGTGAATACCTCCTCCTATACCCGCCATCATGTCAATATCAGCATGTGTAAAGCCAAGGCCAATGGCAATTACATCAACTCTATGCTGGCTCTACAGGAGGCTGTGCGCAACGGTTGTGATGAGGCGCTCCTATTAGACCCAGAAGGCTATGTGGCAGAGGGGAGTGGAGAGAACTTTTTCATCGTTAGCGAAGGTATCATCTATACGCCGGAGCTTACCTCCTGCCTGGATGGAATTACCCGCGATACTGTAATTGAACTCGCCAGGGAATGCGGATACAGGGTGGTGGAGAAGCGGATTACCCGGGACGAAGTATATATTGCCGATGAAGCCTTCTTTACGGGCACTGCGGCTGAAGTACTGCCGATCAGCTCTCTAGATGGGCGTTCAATTGGCAGTGGTCGGCGCGGGCCAATCACCGGCCGCTTACAGAGTCTCTATTTCGATGTGGTTCAGGGACGTAGCGCCGCTCATCGGGGGTGGTTGAGCGATGTCACTGATGCACCTGAAGTAAATATTCGAATTGCTTAAGATGCTGGTCAGAGATAATAAAAAACCCGGTGAAAACTGGGTTTTTTATTACTCATCAAACTTGTAATTATATTATTTATTATGGGGCTGCATTGGTATCAGGCCTTCCCACACAATAGTAATCAAATCCATCTTCCTGCATTTCGCTTGGCTCATACTGATTGCGGCCATCGAAAATGACTGGAGAAACCAAAGTTGCTTTCAGTTCATCTGTATCGATGCTTTTGAACTGTTGCCACTCTGTAGCGATAATCAGGGCATTGGCGTTATGCAGTGCCTCATTTTTTGATGCACAGAGTTTTAGGTCTGCTCGATTTCCATAGATACGGCGACACTCTTCTATGGCTTCTGGATCGAAAGCCTGAACCCGTGCACCCTGCTCCCACAAGCGTTCTAGTAGGATACGGCTCGGTGCCTCTCGCATGTCGTCAGTGTTGGGTTTAAAAGAAAGGCCCCAGAGCGCAAAGGTTTTCCCTTTCAGGTTCCCCTTAAAATGTCCCACAATTTTCTCGGCTAGATAGTGTTTCTGCTGTTCGTTGCGTGATTCGACTGCAGAGAGGATGTCCGCCGACAAGCCTAATTGCTGTGCAGAAGAAATCAGGGCTTTGACATCTTTTGGGAAACAAGAGCCGCCATAACCGATGCCAGCATAAATAAAGTGATAGCCAACCCGTGGGTCAGAGCCGATACCTTTGCGCACGGCCTCGATATCAGCACCAACTTTATCGGCAATATTTGCCATCTCATTCATAAAGCTGATTTTGGTAGCGAGCATACAGTTAGCCGCATACTTGGTCAGCTCTGCGCTTTTAACATCCATAACGAGAATCTTCTCGTGGTTGCGATTAAATGGCGCGTATAGATGGCGGAGTTTTTGCTCCGATTCGGCCTCAGAGGTGCCTATTATGATGCGATCAGGGCGCATGCAATCTGAGACAGCAGATCCTTCCTTGAGAAACTCCGGATTTGAAATAATATCAAATGTTAAATCGGGTCTATTGCGGCCAGCTAGCTGCTGTTCGACTGTCGCGCGGACTTTGTCGGCAGTACCTACGGGCACCGTTGACTTTGTGATAATAAATTTTTTGCTGTCCATATGTTGCGCAATAGTCTTTGCAACGGTAAGGACGTGTCTAAGATCGGCGGAGCCATCCTCATCTGGTGGCGTGCCGACCGCAATAAAAATAAGCTCTCCATGTTCAACACCATAAGCGGCATTGGTCGAGAATGACAAATTGCCGGTGTTGATCCCACTTTTCACCATCGGTTCAAGGCCTGGCTCGAAAATAGGGATATGCCCCTGTTTCAGACGCTCGACTTTGTCATTATCAATATCAATACAGACTACTTTATTGCCGGCCTCAGCCAGTACAGCAGCTTGCACCAGACCTACGTAACCGGTGCCGAAAACGGTGACATTCATCAGTTTGACTCAATATTTGGAGGAGTTTGTTTCTGGTAGATCTGCTGGTAAGCAGAGCCCGAGGGCCTGAGTTTACCTTGCTCAAGATAACTGCGGGCCAAAAGGATTGCGAGAGGAGCCCAATAGAAGAACCAGATGTAGTTAGGTTTGACCAAAGGTTGTTGGGCGTAAATTAGCATCGCTAAAGTACCGAACAGGAACCAGGCAACATATAAGCCTGGAACCCAACTAAGTAGGTTTTTCTTGGTTGCGACAGTGTAAAGCACGCCTAGCCCCTGCCAGGCACAAGCTGCGATGCCGAGTAGGCCTGTAAAGCGAGCCACATCCAAGAGGTAGTTATGTGGATGAGGCAGTACATAATTTAGCGTGATAAATTGCTTGTGAACCAGCCCTGAGCCAACGATAGGGGAGAGCATAAATTCTTCGAAAGTTTTGCCCCATAGTTCCAGGCGAGCTGAATAGGCGACGCTTCGATGGAATAGCGGCAAGTCACCAAACATAATAAAGTAGGCAAAGGGTATAGCAGTAAAAAGTACCAGTGCCACAAGTATTTTGAATATACGCGAAGGAGTTAGAGTTGCTGAGAGTAGAATAGCAACCCCTGCCATTATTATCGGAATTTTGGTCTGTGAAAGAAAAATATAGGTGCAGGAAATCACTAATCCAGTCCAAGATAGCCAGCGCCAAAATAGAGAGGAGTGCCTGATTCCATAGCAGCAGAACAACGCGTGGAAGCCAAATAGCATGCCGGTTTTATCAATATTCCCTTCTAAAGATATTCCACCTATACGGTAAAATTTCTGAAACCCACCATCAATACCATATGCAATTAATGAGGCGATCCCGGAAACTAATCCCACTACAATTATTGCAAGTAATAGGTTTCGTAAAATTTTATCTCCATATTGTTCTAATAATAGATATATCGCACAGTAAAAAGCCGCTAAATAGAGTACCAGCTTCCAGTAGTATGTTGCCTCTCGCACGACATCAGCATTCGCACCGTCGGCCCAAAAAGTGGATAGTGCCAATATCAAAGGAAGGCTGCAAAAAGCAACAAATTGCCATGAAAATATGAACGAATAGTCTTTTCTCCAAGGCAGCAGAAAAAGTGTCGCTGGCAGTAAAGTTAAATAGAAGCTTGTTTGTACGCCCGAGACCTTGGGAGTCAGGTAAAAACCGCAAAGCAGAAGGAATAGCCCCAAGTAAACTATGCGGAGCGGTATAGAGACCCACCTGGAATCTTGCCTTCGGTAACGTGCTGGAGGGAGTGGATTGGAGTTACTTCCAGTTTCTGACATAACTAAGTGTGTAGTTGATAATGTTTCTGCTTTAGGCAAACAAGGCTTGCTGAAGCTGCCCATGGGTTGCCAACGGTAAATGCTATAGCAATACTCTGGGGAGCTTAAGATGGATACAATCTTCGAAATAGGTAATATATTTAGTGCATTGATAAGTTTTAGATGTGCAGGGTTCTAAGCATCCGCACAACCGGCTGGAAGGTTATACTGGAAGAGGTGAGGGTTCAACAGTGGCGGCCCCTGTAAAAGCATCTACAAGATTTTAGCAATTGGCGCCAGTAAGTTGATGACTTGTTTAATAATTGGCCTCTGTTTGCATATCAAGGATTTCTTTTGCAACTGACAATATGGTGCTTTCTAGATGGTAACCGCGCACACGAAAAGCAAAGTGCGGCATTGATCACTGGGTTGCGAAGTAGTTTCGTGGGCCAGGTTAGGAGCTTTGATATCTCCACTTCCATTACGGCCTCTAATATCCTTTTCGGAACTGCCGGTGAGATTCCCAAGCTCCCTAAGCCGGATTTTCTTATTGGAACTGGCCGCCGAAGTCGTTTGCCTATGTTAGCTGCACGTCACCGTTTTGGGGGGCGTGCAGTAGCTATTAACCTCCCACAGTTGCCATTTCGCTGGTTTGACTTTTCGATAGTGCCAGAGCACGACCGCCCGCCTCCTTTAGATAATGTGATTCTCAGTCAGGGTGCACTGACAGGCCCTTTGCCACAAGGGTCTAAAAAATCTGGGCGGGGGCTAATATTACTGGGGGGACCAAGTAGTCACTATTTATGGGATGACAGTTCTATTCATCACCAAGTGGATCAGTTACTTCAACAACCTCTTAAATGGCAGTTGTCCAATAGCCGCAGAACTCCTGAGAGCACGATTACTTCACTATTGGTAGACAATGTCCAGATGGTGGATTGGCGTACCTGCTCCCCCATGTGGTTACAAGAAGAGATGGCGGCGGCTGAGCAAATTTGGGTTAGTGAAGACAGTATCTCTATGCTGTTTGAATCTTTACAGAGCAGTGCCCAGGTGGGTGTTATACGTGTGCCAAGTCGAGCACGATCCAATAAAGTCAGGGCTGCGGTGCAAAGGTTGGTAGACCAGGGAATTATTAGTGACCAAGTAGCTGAGGTGGCAAAACAAAAGCGACGAGAGCCTTTGGATCAATATCTCCTATGTGCCCAGGCTTTACTCCGCCGCTGCGACTTGCCATTTCGCTAGTGTTTGAGGCCTTGAGACTCAAACTTCCTCCAGGGAGTTTTCTTATCTGAAATCTCCCACTCAACTCGAAGCCACATGCGCCGGATTCGCCGCTGAATGTAGCGTTTGGCGAAGAAGTCAGAAATTTGAGGCAAGGGCAAAAAAGATGCACAACCCAAGCCATCAATAATATAAATTTCTAATTTTTCATTTTCCCTGCGTACAACTAGATTGTGTGCAATCAGGTTCTTGGTCAGTACACCATACTCCAAGAGCCATGCTGCAAAGCGTTCAAGGGCAGATCTTATTTCACTGTTTAGGCCATGCTTATTCAGATATTGGCGCAAGGTAGGGGCTGGGTTGCCCTCGCTCTCCAGGATAAGGTCTGTTACTGCACCGGGGCCCAGACTGGTTTGTTGTATCCCGTACCAGCGAGGTAAATGTTGCCAGAGGCCTTCTTTATTTTGCTGGATAGCTTTTTGCGAATAGCCTTCTTGTTCACGCAAATTATCATCAAAATCATCTTCACCGCGCCACTTTTTGTACCATGGTGCTCGTCCGAGCAATTCTGCGGTGCGCCCTGGGCGCATAACCTTTATGCAGAGCAGAGGTTTCTCTGGGTGGCGGTAGCAAAAGCGGTTCCCACCACTGGCAAAAGGCTTACTGTAGCCTAAATCAATCACTATATCAGGCTCCGGGCGACTTTTTGATCATGGTTTCATAGACTTCGATGGTATGTTCTGCTTGGCGCTTGAGGGTAAAGTCTTCAGAAAGGGAGGCTTTTTGTTTTGGGCCTTTTAGCAATTCCCGTGAGCGATTATAAAGTGCTTCAGCATCGTTTTGCTCTACCAACCCTTGTGGAAAGCAAACACGCAGAGACTCTGCGGGACCACCGATGTTGTATCCAATTACGGGTGTTCCCATAGCTGCAGATTCTATCACGGTACGTCCAAATGGCTCAGGTCGTTTGGATAGGTTGTACACGAGACGAGATTCCTTATACCAATAACGAATATCACTACGATGGCCGACAAAGGTAAGGTGCCCCTCTATTCCTTTCTCTCTTACTTTTTGTTTCAGTTCCTTTTCATAGTGGCTCTTGTTAGCCTCAGCCCCACCGAGAATGATCCCATGAATATCATGATGCTTACTGATCAAACGCTGGATTAGCTCAATAAAATCCTCATGACCTTTCCAGCGAGTCAGCCTGCCGGGCAAGAGAAGCCATTGCTTATTTGCTAGATTTGGATATTCCTTCTCAATGTTCGCTTTCCAGTCAGCTGGAACCGAGATGTTGGGATTGAATTCCTCGGTATCAACTCCGCGATAGATCACTTCTGGGGGACGTTGTAGATAGGCTTGGTAATTATCATGTAAGTAATCGTTCACGCACTCGGATATTGCGATTACCTGCTCGCTCCGGGCCATAATGGCACTGTAGCGATTAATTGAATACAGGCCGTGGGCGGTGCTAATTAGGCGTGGCCGCGACTGGATATCTAGTTTTCTCCAAGCCAAGAAAGTGAGCCAGGCGGGGACCCTGGATCGAACATGCAATATATCTGGAGCTTCCCATTCGATAAGTTGTCTTAACGGTCTAACCTGTAGCAAACTACTTAGGGACTTTTTGTGGATAGGCAGTGTAAAATGCCTGGACCCTTCGGATTCCAATTTTGGAACCATGGTGCCCCCAGAAGATACAACGATAGATGTGTGGCCGGCTTGAATGAGCATTCTTGCCAAGTCGAGCGTACCCCGCTCGACTCCCCCGGAGTTTAAAGCGGGAAGCAGTTGCATTACTTTCATGGATTGTTTCACGACATAAGTGTGTACTAGGTATTACTCAGACTGTCTAGCTCAACGGGCAATAAGTTGATGAGCTGACTACAGGCTTACTAAAAGTCAAATATTATAGACATGCCAAATAGAGGGGTATAGGCTGCGCTGCTATTGCTAACGCCCTGATTTAATATTTGGTTGTTTGTGGAGTTTAAATTGCGACCACTGCTAGACATTTGTATCTGCACCTGCAAAAGGCCGGAGCAACTTCGCGTTGCTTTGCAAAGTCTTGCCGAGCTTGATTTACCTGCAGATGCAGATGTAAGTGTGACAGTAGTGGATAATGACCCTGAGGAGCAGGGGGGGAAGGCGGTAGTGGAGTCCTTCGCAACAGATTCGTCCCTCCCAATTCTTTACGTCCTTGAAGAACGCCGTGGAATTCCCATTGCTCGCAATCGCTGTATTCAAGAGGCACAGGGCAAAAATGCGGATTACCTTATTTTTATTGATGATGATGAATGGGTGGCTCGAGACTGGCTGGTCAAGTTGTTTCGATTTGCTCAAGAGCTTGGTGGCAACACGGTAGTAAATGGTAGTGTGATACGGGAATTGCCAGACTCAGTGCCGGCTTATTACTCAAGATATTTCTCTCGAAGGAAGAGGCAAACAGGTGATCACCTCACCTACTGTGCCACCAATAATGTCCTGATTCCAATGAAAATAATTCGTGAGTTTAGCTTGTCCTTTGATGAGCGGGATCCCTTTGGAGGTGGTGAGGATGTGTTGTTCTTTTCTGAGCTGCATACCAAGGGTGGAGACATCATTCATTGCGCTGAAGCAAAAGTATTCGAACCTGTACCAATAAGCCGCGCGAACTTACGCTGGCTTTCCCGTCGCAAATATTCAGCAGGTATCACGCTTGCAAAGCAAAAGTTGCAATCTGGGCGCAGTCGGCTAGGAATTTTACTTTCAGCGATATTCCAACTTATGGTTGCAGGGGTTCTCTGCTTGTTTGGCTTGGTTTTTGGAGGGCTCCGCCTGGGTTCCCGGCCTTGGTTGCGCCTATGTCGTTCTGTAGGCATGGCCTGTGGAGTGTTTGGGGCTCGCTCAGATTTTTACCGGGTTGTGGACTGCTAGTAAGTCACATAAAAAGTTCAAGTTGTACTCTCTGCCTGTAAGATAGCTGGCTGGAGCTTCGGCTCGGATTCCAAATAATTGCCAACTGGTGACAGCTGGATATATGCAGACCCTTTACAACTGGCTTTTTCGCTTAGCCATTCCATTTATTTTTTTTCGGTTATGGTGGCGCGGCCGTAGCCAGCCAGCTTATCGTCAGCGTTTCGAGGAGCGGCTGGGACGGGTGCCAAAACGCTATAGTCAAGCTCCATTAATATGGGTTCACTCCGTATCTGTGGGGGAGACCCTCGCTGCGATCCCCGTTATTGCTCAATTAGCAGCTCGCTATCCTGATTGGCATTGGCTGGTTACAACGAGTACCCCTACAGGCTCCGAGCGGGTTACAAAGTCCTTAAGCCCGATTTTGGGCGGCCGCCTGCTCCATTATTACCTACCTTATGACTTACCCGAGTTCCTCAATCCATTTCTGGAAGCTCTCAACCCCACTATGTTGGTGATTGTAGAGACCGAATTGTGGCCAAACCTTCTGCGTTTATGTCGAAAGAGGGCGATCCCTGCATTGCTTGCCAATGCA
This sequence comes from Microbulbifer variabilis, assembly GCF_052468405.1. Lineage (NCBI taxonomy): Bacteria > Pseudomonadati > Pseudomonadota > Gammaproteobacteria > Cellvibrionales > Microbulbiferaceae > Microbulbifer > Microbulbifer variabilis. The sequence continues at coordinate 3,787,013 of NZ_CP174343.1, read as the reverse complement.
CGTTTGAGTGAGAAATCTGCCCGGGGTTATGGGCGATTTATTGGGTTTACCCGCTCAATGTTGGGCAATTTGGATAAAGTTGTTGCCCAGTACCCAGTAGACGCTGAACGTTTTGTTTCTCTGGGCCTGCCTCGAGAGAAAGTAGTGGCCAGCGGCAATATTAAGTTTGACCTGGATATTGACCTGAGCCTCATCAGCGAAGCGCAGGCGCTATCCCACCAATGGCGCGGCTCTTTAAATCGTAAGGTTTGGCTGGCAGCCAGCACCCATGCCGGCGAGGATGAGATCATACTGGATGCGTTCTCTACCCTGATTAAGGACTTTTCAGATCTGCTTTTAGTCTTGGTACCGCGTCACCCTCAGCGTTTTGATGATGTTGCCCGTTTATGTCAGGAGCGAGGCTTTCAGGTTTCAAGGCGCAGTAGTGGTGGTGCTCCAAAAGCGGATGATCAGGTTCTTTTAGGGGATACCATGGGTGAGCTACTGCGTTTCTATGGTGCCTGTGATGTGGCTTTTGTGGGGGGGAGCCTGGTCCCTGTGGGAGGGCACAATATGATTGAGCCGGCGGCCTGGGGGATACCGACTATCTCCGGGCCATACATGCATAACTTCGCGACCGTGGCTGATCTTTTAAAGAATGCTGGCGGATTGGCAATTGCGGCGGATGCTGTATCACTGAGTAATCAGATAAAGCAGTGGTTACTGAACGATAAGGAGCGACAGGTCTTAGGTCAACGAGCTAGGGCAGTAGCGAAGCAAAATAGTGGGGCTTTGCAGCGCCTGCTGGAAGAGATAGACAGGCTGATGCCGAGTTCAGGAAAAGTGTGAGCGGCTCTCTTGGAGCTGCTCACATTTCTTTGGAGTCGAGTTAGCTACTTGGAACCGCTTGGGCCGGCTTCCGCTACACGGTGAACATTGTTGGCCGGGTTCAACATAACATCCAATTCTTGTAGATCCTGTGGTGAAAGGAGACCCGCTACCTGCTTAAGGCTTAAGGTGTTGATGATGTAGTCGTAGAGGGCGTTGGCATATTCGGTTTGATTTGAATAAAGGGTGTTTTGCGCTAAAAGCACATCTACGATATTGCGCGTACCCACCTCGTAGCCGGCTTGAGTGGCATCCAATGCACTCTTTGCGGAGACCACAGCCTGTTGTCGGGCTGCCACACGGGATACATCTGTTACCACTGCACGATGTAGGGTGCGGGTGTTTTGGATAGTATTGCGTTCAGCCAGGTTGCGCAGGTCTTGTGCTTGAAAGGATAAGTTACGCGCTTCACGTCGATTGGCGCTCAAAAGGCCACCAGTATAAATCGGTATATTCAGTGTGACTGCGGCTACAGAATCACGGTCGTCCAAGTCCCTGGGAAACTCAGTATCTGATTGGCGAGTCTCGTCTCTGAATCTCACACGTTCAGTACCGTTTGAGGTGAGCTTGTTATAGGAGAGGGAGCCGGTAAGAGTGGGCAGGTGCTCACTGGCGGCAGAACGGGCATTGTAGCGGGCCGCCTCGGCATTCAGTCGTGCAGCTTTCAAGTCGAAGTTATTGGCCAAAGCGAAGTCGACCCAGTCTGCACGTTCAGCCGGCACCGGAGGTGCGACTTGGAAGGTATCTACGAGAGGAGCAACCTCATCGTGATAGCTACCGGTGAGGATTGATAGGGCATCGAAGTTACTGAGCAGCTCGTCTTGAGCGGTTAAGCGGCGGGCTACAGAGCTGTCGAAGGCCGCCTGGGAATCATACACATCAGTAATTGCGGTTAGGCCTACTTCGAATCGCTGCTGAGTTTGCTCCAACTGCTTGGCTAGGGCTTTCTCCTCGGCCACTGCGGATTCCAGGATGTCATAGGCGCGTAGTACATCGAAATAGGCTGTGGCGACTCGAAGCATCATTTCTTGCTGATTGGCACTAAATTCTGCAGTAGCAACTTTGGTTAATCTTTTACCCCGTTGGTAATCAAACCAAGCAGGGGCGTCAAAAATTGCTTGGGTCAGTGTGGCATTGTACACCCTATTTTGATAGGTCCCGGTTGATCTTCGGTTAAAGTCAACTAGATCACCATCAACGGGGCCATCTTCAAGAATTTGTGCCCCGTTTGAGATGTTAAATTCATGGACTCTGGAGGCCTCGAATCTGGCATTTACCTGCGGCAATAGCGGTGCTCGCAGCTGGTTCTTTGCCTCGATACCTGCATGGTAGGTGGCTCGATCGGCGGCAAGTTGCTGATCGTTATCTAGCGCCTGAGTATAAATATCCCACAGGGTGTCGGCCTGGGCCTGCATGGCACCGAATCCGAGTAGGGCGGCGGCGAGTAGTTTCTTCAGTGGACGCAACTGGCGGCCTCGCGGCTCTGTGCGGTTACTTCTTTTCATCTGTTTCAACTTCCTGTGGCGGGTGCGGTCTTCAAGCTTCTAAAAAGTATCTGGAGCGGCACTCGAGTTCTGGGTACTCGGTGGATTCCTTTGGCTCGCAAAGTTAGGTTGTGCTGCCAGTCTCCCCAATCAGCAGTCGCGAGAGTGTACCCGCGGCCAGCCTGAGCGTCGAGGCGACGCTTTCGGCTTTTTGGTATATCTTCGTTAAACCGACGCGAATGTGCGTTTACCGGTAACTGCCTGGCAATGTCAGGGCAGCATTGAATAGGGCAATGGCCCTATATTGCAATAGACGCGCCATCGAAGCATTTGGATGCGGCAAAAATTGTGCAGGATAAGGCAAGGACCTCTCGCACATGGAACAGCTGCGTGATGATAAACAGATACGTTGGCAGCATGCTTGCCATGAGTGCGATCTATTGCTGACTGGCGGGTTGGCACCGCCCGGTCAAAAGCTGACTTGCCCGCGCTGTGGTTGCACTCTGCATCGCAATGCCAATCACAGCGTCTACTACACCATTGCCTTAAGCTTGACTGGGCTACTGCTATTTATTCCCTCAGCGAGTCTCCCGCTCCTTAAATTCTCGTTATTCTCTTTTGGTGCCGAGAATACCCTGATGAATGGTGTTTATTCATTATTTAAAGCTGGCTATATCTGGTTGGCGTCACTGGTCTTATTCTGCAGTGTGCTGGCTCCTTTGGGAAAATTTCTGCTGCTGTTATTTGTTTGTTGCGGCAGTTTTTTGGGGCTGCTGGATCGCTGGGTTTCTATTGCGGTGCGCTGGTACCAACATATCAAAGAGTGGGGGATGCTGGATGTATATATGCTCGGCATTCTTGTAGCGCTGATTAAATTAAGGGATCTGGGAAAAATGGATGTGGAACCGGGGCTGTATTGCTTTGGCGCCATGATGCTGGTTGCGAATCTCTCTTCACTCAGTTTTGACCAGAATGCCATTTGGCACCGGCTGGCACTTCGGCGTGCTCAGCGGGAGAAACTGACATGAGTTCGAAATTCCCTCGCAAAGGGATTCATGAGGGCCTGACAAGCTGTCTCAGCTGCCATCAATTAATTATTTTGCCAATTGCGGGTGGGCACTGCCGATGCCCTCGCTGTGGTGGACGGGTGCACAGGCGTATTTTGGGGAGTTTGATGCTTACCTGGGCACTAACAATTACCGGGGCCCTATTATTGTTACCAGCAAATATTCTCCCGATTATGACGGTGGTTTACCTTGGTGCCGGCGACCCAACCACCATAATTAGTGGCGTTATGCAGCTATATAACAGCGGGATGTGGGGAATTGCGCTTATTGTCTTTGTGGCAAGTATTGCTGTGCCAGTAATGAAGTTGTTGGGCTTGGCTTTATTGCTGGTTCAGATGCAACTGCGCTTAACGTTTGTACCTTCCCAGGCAATGAAAATCTATCGGGTAGTTGCCGGTATTGGGCGATGGTCTCTTCTGGATCTTTTTATGATTTCCATTTTGGTGGCATTAGTCGATATGGGATTTATTGCTCAGGTGGTGGCGGGTCCTGGCAGCACCGCTTTCGCCTCTGTGGTAATCGTTACTATGTTGGCTGCACGTTCTTTTGATCCCCGACTTATTTGGGATGCTTATGATGGTGACTTATACAGTAAGGATGTAGCACCGGAGACGGCACATCGGGGTGCCGCAGAAAATGGCTGATAATTTGCCCCCTGAAAATAATGGTGTTGAAGGGGCACGTTTAAACGGTGGGGCCCAGCGGGGGGTGGTGCGTGCGAGTAAGGGATTACCGTTGGTTTGGATTCTGCCTTTGGTGGCGGGACTGATAGCAGTTTGGCTGCTATACCAGGACGTGGCCGAGGGAGATGTAAAGGCGAGCATCCTGTTTCACTCTGGCGATGGCTTGGTGAAGGGGAAGACCGTCGTGAAGTATTCTGGTGTAGATATCGGCCTTGTGCAGGATGTACGCCTGGTACCCAATGCTAAGGAGTTAAATGGTGCTGATGGAGTGTTGGCGGAGGTCAGCCTCAATCGCAGTGCAGAGTATCTGCTAGTTGAAGGGACTGAATTCTGGGTAGTGAAACCGGAGCTTTCCATCACAGGTATCAGTGGTTTAGAGACATTACTATCAGGTAACTATATTGCAGTTGAATCTGGCAGCGGCAAACGCAAGCGCGAGTTTGTTGCGTTGGACCAGCCCCCGGCATTTATTCGCGGAGATGGCCTGCGCGTGGTGCTCAAATCCCGCCGCTTGGGCTCATTGAGCCGTGGCTCTCCTGTTTATTACCGCCAGTTAAGGGTGGGCCAGGTAGCGGATTACAGCCTTGAAGAGGATGGTAATGAAGTCAGTATCGAGCTGTTTATTCGTCGTGAATATGCCTATCTAATTCACCGGGGCAGCCGTTTTTGGAACAGTTCAGGTATTTCAATTGAAGGTGGCATCAGCGGAATTAGCATTAATTTGGAATCTCTTGCCGCCTTGTTTGCCGGCGGTGTCAGCTTTTATACCCCGGAATCTCAGCGTCAATCCCCCTTAGCCGTAAATGGCACAGAATTTAAATTATATAAAAATTTTGCTGCTGCAGATGCAGGGATTTCTGTCACTTTAAATTTTGATCGCGGTGTAGATGTTACGCCTGGCAGCACCAAAGTGTATTACCAGGGGATTCAAGTAGGTGAAGTCAGCAGGGCAAAAGCTAACAAGCGTATGGATGGCATAGAAGTTAAAGTGTTGATGGACCCAGTAACTGATGACCTCCTCAGTGAAAATACTCGTTTCTGGCTAGCCCCCCCCACATTTGACTTTACTGGCGGCCTTAACAAGCTGATTCAGGGCAATCGCATCGAAGTAGATCTTCGCCGGGGAAACCGATCCCAGCGTATTTTTACGGCACGTGCCTCGGCACCGCCAAGAGATCCCCGCGTACCCGGTTTACACCTGCGTCTCACCACACGCAACCCAGGTTCACTTCAACGAGGAGCTCCTGTGTACTTCCGGCGTATCGAAGTGGGTAAGGTGCAGGGAATGGAGCTGCGTAGAGATGGTGAGGGGGTTGAGGTGTACGTGGTAATTGAGCCGCGCTATGCGCACTTGGTACACCAGGGTACTCGTTTTTGGAATGTCAGCGGTCTGCGCGCCAGTGCCAGTCTTAGTGAGGGGATTGAAGTACAGGCGGACTCCTTGATGTCATTGTTGCGTGGGGGCGTTGCTTTTGGCATCCGGCGTGAGGATCGTGCGAAATCAGCACCAGTGCAAAATGGTGATCAATTTCCTCTGTACAGCAGTCGTGAGGATGCACTTGAAGAAGGGATTGAAATACGAATCAACCTTCCCAGTGCGGAAGGGCTGAAAGTTGGGGCCCCTCTGCGCTATAAAGGTGTGCAAATTGGGGAAATTACTCGGTTACGTCTTGGCGCAGGCCTCGGAGAGGTCCATGCCCGTGCCAAGCTTTATCACCGTGGTGCAAGCTTTGCCCGTGCAGGCACACGTATTTGGGTGGTGTCGCCACAGATAGGCATAAGTAAAGTTGCCCACCTGGATACATTGATAACCGGGCGCTATTTGGCTTTAGAGCCGGGCCTGGGGCCCATGCAAACGGAGTTTTATGCAGAGCTGCAAGCGCCTAAAGAGGATCTTGCCGATACCATGAGCCGACCGGGGTTAGCTGTGATACTGGATGCCGCGAGGCGCGGCTCTCTGGTAGCTGGGAGCCCCGTTTATTACCGGCAGGTCCAGGTGGGTGAGGTTACAGGTTTTTCCCTGGGAGAATTGGCTGACCGAGTTTACATCTATGTGCATATCGAGCCGCAGTATCAGCCATTAGTGCGTGAGCACACTGTGTTTTGGAATGCCAGTGGTGTAGAGGTGAATTTTGGTTTGAGGAGCGGTCTTAATGTCAATACAGAATCCGCTCAAGCCTTGATAAAAGGGGGGGTTGCCTTTGCGACGCCGGAAGCGCCCTTCATGGGTTTCGAGGTGGAGAGCGGCAGTCACTATCCTTTGTACCCAAAAGCTGAACCTGAATGGTATAAGTGGAGTCCCAAAATAGAACTCTATGATTTTTCTGAACCGGTTAAATAAGTATGAAAGTTAAGGAGTATTTATGCGTTACATAATGACGGGTCTGGTGACATTGCTATTAATGGCAGGATGCCAGGAGATGCAGGTGGAGCGAGTAAATACAGGAGCCCAGCCGGTGGCTTTTTCCACCTACAAATGGGGAGTAACGCCGCTCGGGGATGCGCCCGATGCGCCGGCGCAATTGGTGGAGTTGGATGAAGAAATGCGTGGCACAGTCGCGGCGCAGTTGCAGCAAAGAGGTTATCGTCAGGTGGGGCAGGACCAGGAAGCCGACATGGTGGTCGACTACCAGGTTGCCGTTGTTGATGAGTTTTTTTCCGGGGATACTAGGGACCCCAGTTGGGATAAACAGTTTGACAGTAATGCGCCCCAAGAGGTTGTAGAGTTACCGCCGCTTACTGATGCCCCTCTGGTGATTATGAGTGTGGGGATTGGTCGCCCAGGGGGGGAAATTATTTGGGGTGGAAGTGCCAGTGAACTACTGACTCGCCCAGATAGCATTGAGCAGCGCCAGCGTCTCATTGTCCGGGGTGTGAGCGCCTTATTGAAGGATTTACCGGAGGCTTATCAGTAGTAGGTGCCAAAATTTTGGCCTGATGTGAAAAAAGCCACCATAAATTGGTGGCTTTTTTTGTTCATTAAGGGCGCCCTCGGTGCATTAGTTTATCGTAGAGCTCAATATAGGAGTCCACGATAAACTTTTTCGAATAGCCATTTGCATAGACCTCCGACGCATTTTCAATCAGGCTCTGGCGCAACTCAGGGTTGTCCAGTACTGATTTAATGGCTTTAGCTAGTGCGTCTGCATCATCGATCGGAGTGATTAGGCCGCTCTTACCGTCAGTAATTACCTCACCCGGCCCCTGGGAGTTGGTTGCTACTATTGGGCAGCGGTGCGCCCAGGACTCCATTACGATCGAGCCCAATCCCTCGTGGCGTGATGGGCACACAAATAGATCGGCAGTGCGCATCAGGGTGGTGACATCGTTGCGCCAGCCCAGAAAGCGTACCCGCTGATCCAGGCCAAGCCTGTGACACAGGGCCTTTAATTTGGCCTCCTCTGGCCCAGCACCTGCTAGCCACAGTGTCGCATTGGGAATCTGTGCCAGGGAGTGCAGCAGAACATCGAACCCTTTATTGATATGCAGACGTCCGGCAGCGAGAATCAGGGGTTTGTCTTCCGGAGTATTAAAACTGTTGCGTGGTAGAGGTTCTACAGGAGTCTCGTCGGCAAAGTTGGGGATATGAAAAATGCGGTCTTTGGGGATACCGCCATCAATCATATGCTGGCAGATGCCTTTACTGATACCAATCCAGTAATCTGCATGGCGGTAGTACTTAAGATTGTAGTAGTGCCCTAGGCGACTAACCAGTAAGTAGTTTTTTGAATTGGGGGTGATAATCGTGGCGCGCCCCATCCAGGTCATCACAATATCGGGCTGCCAGTTGCCCAAGGCCTCCCGGTAAATTCTGCGGCCGAGAAAATCCAGCTTGCCACCAAACTTGAAGCCTTCAGTTTCAACGCCATTGTTACGCAGTGCCTGTACGCGATGGTCGTGGTTACGAATAAATGCCTTCTCGTTAATTTCCCCTCTTGGGTTTAATCCACTTACCAGGCGTACAAAAAAATTTTCCGCACCACCGTGTTCGGCGCCGGCGAGGACTTGTGCCACTCGAATTGGCTTGTTACTCATAAATCCAACATATTAAGTGTGATTGGTTTGGCAGTGCCGTTAATTCAGGGTGCCATCCAGGTTGATATCGCGTGCCCAGGCATAGTCATGGCTAAATGGCTGCAAGCTTGTGGCTTCGACAATATACTGCGCATAGAGCTTGGAGTTCATTTCCGTATGGAAAAATTCCCGGGCCTTTGCTGCCCAGGCACGGCGTTTGGCATCATCATTTTGAAACTCTCGGATTTTTTCCAGTAGATCTTGCTCTTCTGAAAAATAAACGATGCTCTCTGGCGGTAGTAACTCATCAAAGTGCAATTTGTCACTGGTGAACTGCAGTATGCCGTTACCGGCAAGTTGTGCCATGCGTGCGGATGAATACCAGTAGTGGGTATCCTGACGATTAAAGTTCAGCCCCATTTTAGTTTGGGAGAGTGCACGATCGTAATCTCTTCCCCAGACCGGCGGCTCACCAAAACTGCCATAGGTTTTAAAATTCAATGAGTCCCCCAAGGCATCCTTGAGGTTCTTAACCATCTGCAGGCGCTTGGTAAAATTGTTGCTGTTACTGCAAAACAATAAGTCGATGGGCAGATCTGTGCGCTCAGCATTATTAAGGTTTTCGATCGATGTCTCTACTGGGTTTGGCATGTGGTAAACCCGAGCGCCGAAGCCTTCAAAAATTTTCAGTTCGCGGCGCCCAGTGGACACGAAAACTGCATCGGCGATTTCCGCGCGGTATTTAATTCGCTCCACATTACTGGGGACAAACAGAGGGTCATTATTACAGTGCGCAATCATGCAGTTGGGCTGCTGCTTTTTAATTTCCCTCAGGGTATCGTTACCGATCATGTCGCAATGGCCTGCGATCACCAAGTCCGGTTCAAATGCTTCTACGGTTTCTAACAAACGGCGGTTGGCTTTGCTCACACCCAGGTCGCGGATGCCAAACGGGGCCTCAAATGCGGCTACATCCCGATCGCTGAATACTTGGGTGTTGTGATCATTTTTGATCAGGCCAAAAGTCAATTTCTGCGCCCAGCTGACCCGTGTCTTGCCGTAGCGACGCAGTTGCTGATAGGCGATATTGAGCACTCTCATAGTGGCGCACTCTCTAAAATCCAGGGAGATAATTCGTATGGCCGCTTGGTTCAGAGGCTGTTACGGTGGGCGCAGAGTATAACAGCTGGCTCGGGTCCATATAGCCCTGTACTACCCAGAGTGCGAAAGACCTGTATCGCAAAGAGGAAGGCGAACAATGCCAAGAAAAAGTAGTCAAAACGATTTGTATCCTGAGTTTTCTGCGGATTCTGTGGAAATCCTTTCCAAGGAAACAGTGTTCAAGGGATTTTTCACCATGTTGCGCTTGAGGCTACGCCACCGGCTATTCCGCGGCGGTTGGAGCAGCACATTTCAACGCGAGGTGTTTGTCCGTGGGCCTGCTGTCGGAGTACTACTTTATGATCCAGAACGGGACCTTGTAGCATTAACTGAACAGTTTCGCGCGGGTGCTCTAGAGCGTTCAGCTGGGCCCTGGTGTCTGGAGGTGGTCGCCGGAATGGTTGAGGAGGGAGAAGATCTGCGGGATGTGGCCCAACGCGAGGTGCAGGAAGAGGCCGGTTTGAAAGTGCAGGAATTGCACTTTATCCACAGCTATATGCCCAGTGTAGGGGGCAGTTCAGAGCGATTACACCTTTACTGTGGGCTAGTGGACTTGAGTTCTGCAGAGGGGTACTTTGGCCTGGAAGATGAGAATGAAGATATACACCTAAGGGTGTTTACCCGGGATCTGATTCTTAGGACTTTGGGTGGGGACTATGCTCCAGGGGAGAACCCTATCGATAATGCACCCACTATCATTTGCATGCAATGGCTGGAGTTAAACCGGGAAAAACTAGTAAAGATGACGTTAACTGCCTGACCGGTCATTATGCCTTGCACTCTGTTACCTGCTGTAAGGGCAAACTGAGATCTGAGTCACGGCGGCAATAGAATCGGAGTGTTGATAATGGCTGTACTGGGCGAGGCACAGGCGCGACAGCGCAAACGGCAACAATTGTCGCCAAATGGCAATGAAAGTGCAGTGTATAGAGTCGATCTGCCGTCATATCATGCCGACTGCGATGCAAACTACCTGCGTCTGATCAAATTGCTGCCACAGCTTTCAGAGAGGGAGTTGTGGCGCTATCAATTGCCCGGAGGCACTCTGATACTGGGAGTGAAGGCGCGATCTAGGTACACGACGGAAGTGTCCCTGAGCGCGGAGGTAAGCCTCAGTAAGTGCCGCTGGCTGGAACCCCCGGACTTAACTGTGCGTCTTTATCACGATGCGTGCATGGCGGAGGTAATCACAGCCAATGGTCGCGGGCCGGTGGGTGGTAAAGGAGTTGATACCGCTTACCCGAATCCCCGTATGCAACGCGCAGATGAGAGACCTCAGGCGAACCGTTATCTCGGCGAATGGCTTGAGTACTGTCTCGCAAATGGTCGCGCAGAATTTGATCTGGTGCTGGATGGCCGGAGATTTTGATTCTGCAGTAGAGCACATGGATGTGAACACAAGGTGAGCAAGTGATTCGCGAACACAATAAGTCGAAGTCTCCCCCTGGGGCGACATCGCACCGTTTGATCCAGATCACAGATCCACATATCGGCAGCAGGCCCGATTATCAATTGCTGGGTCTGGATACCGGCCACACACTCGACGAGGTTTTGGCGACAGTTATCGCCAAACAACCCCGTGCTCAAGCCCTGGTTGCCACCGGTGATATCAGTGCGAACGGCTCGGAGGCCTCCTATTGTCGCTTTTTGCAAAAAATTCGCACCATTCCTATTCCCTGGTACTGGCTTCCCGGCAATCATGATGTGAGTGCACGTATGCGGCAGTTGGCTCCCAATCGGAGCACGGATTTGATCGCACTGGGTAATTGGCGATTATTACTGCTGGATACCAGTGTGGAGGGCCAGATATGTGGTGGACTGGGTGAGGCACAACTGGAACGCCTTCAACTGCTACTATGGGAAACTCGAGAGCATCCGGTGATGATTATGATGCACCACCAGCCTGTTCCTGTGGGCAGTAAATGGATTGATGGCCATATGCTTCGTGCGGGGCGTGACCAACTTTTACAGATGGTGGATCAAGCACCTCAAGTTAAAGCCTTGGTGTGGGGCCATGTACACCAGCAATTTGACAGCAACCGAGGACAGATCGGCTTGCACGCAACGCCGTCTACTTCGGTACAGTTCACCCCTGGCAGCGGCCCTTTCGCGGTAGATGACGAAATGCCTGGCTATCGTTGGTTTGAGCTGCACAATGATGGCACCTACACCACTGGCGTGGAGCGCGTGGCCATCTCTAAATATTATGTGGATCTTGCCTCTTCAGGTTATTGATTTGCATCAACCCGGTACCAATTAGCTGTAGCGGGTTGCCTGTCTTCTGTCTCTTGATTGTTGAATAGTACAAAACCATTCTTAACGAACTAACTACTATCTTTCCTCCCCGGTCGCCGTACAATGAAATTCCCTGGATTGGGCGCAAGTCCAATCATTGGTATAGGGATTGATCGGCGAAAATCAGAGCTATAAAAGTGTGACGCTGCAATGAGCAGCCTAAAAAGTGTGGTAATTGATCGCTGTGTTCGAGCTCCATTCGCCGGGTTGATAACATCGGGAAGTCAGGAGTTTAGAAATGCAAAAATTATTACTTAGCTCAATGTTGGGTACAGCATTAATAGTTACAGCCTGTACCCAGCAACCAATACAGGTTACATCTGCTGAAGGTAGCTCTGTTCAGGTACAGCAGGATGGTTTGGAGCCTCGTCCCAGCCATTTGGATGAGGTATCAGCAGCTTTTGCTTTGGATCTCAGTGGCGCCAAGGTTTATGTCGGCCCTGTACAAATTGAATACAGCAAGCGTTTTTCCACTTTGCCACGCAGTAATTATCGCGAGAAGGACTATGAGCTGGACCAACGGGATCTGCAGCGCCTTAATAACCTGTTGGCACAAACTTTCTCGGATAAGTTTCTTAGTGCGCGCAATGGTGTGCTGGTTTCTGAGCAGTCAGAGGCCGATTACACCCTGGCAATGTCACTGGAAAAATTTTCAGTGGCTGCTCCATTGGACCCCTCACCCTGGGCGTGGCGTGTGTACACTGAACAGAGTGCCTATGGTGTACTGGTAGGAACTCTCTACGACCGCGATGGCAATGCGGTGATGCGCTTTCGCGACCGGCGGGATATTGGAGAAAACTTTGGTACGAACGGGCCGGGGGGGCGGCTTGAGCGCTTTACAAGCGTAACTTTTTGGTCTGATATGCGTGTAGATATGCGCCGGGCCTTTGCCAGCCTCGATAAGGCTCTACTGTAGATAATGTGAAATATTCGGCGGGTAGGTATGGAGCTTACGCTCCCACAGGCTCTCAAGGGCGCTATAATCCCCGCCTATGCAAACACAAGACTCCAAGGGAAGGCCGCTGCTGATTTACTTGCACGGCTTTCTATCGTCCCCGCAATCTTTTAAGTGTCAGTTGATGCGCGAACAGCTCGGTGCTGATCATCCGAGCATTATTTTCTGTGCGCCACAAATCTCTCCTTATCCGGCAATTGCACAGCAATCCCTGGTTAGCTTATTAAAGGGTTTCCTGAAGTCTGCTGATTGTGGCCCTATTGGGTTGGTGGGAAGTTCTATGGGAGGGTTTTGGTGCACCTATCTGGGAGAGCGCTTTAACCTGCCAGCAGCACTTATCAACCCTGCAGTACGACCGTCCCGCTTTATGCCCGCCTATATTGGGCAGGTATTACGGCCTTATAGTGGTGAACAGCGAGACTATCGCCTTGGTAGGGGGGACGTAGATACTTTGGAGCATTTGGAAGCTGAGCTGCCCAGCCCTTTGAGCAGTCGCTATTGGCTTTTAGCCCAGCGAGGTGATGAAACACTCGATTACCGTGATGCAGAGGACTTTTATCGGGGCCAGCGTCAAACTATCGAAGACGGTGGTGATCACAGCTTTCAGGGGTTCGCACGATATTGCGATCCTATAGTTGAATTTTTATTTAATCAGCAGTAATTAATTAAATTATGGCCAATTATTCCGCCGAAGATATTGAGGTTCTCACAGGGTTGGATCCGGTGCGCAAACGCCCCGGTATGTATACAGATACTACCCGCCCCAACCACTTGGCCCAAGAAGTCATCGATAATAGTGTCGATGAAGCCCTCGCAGGTCATGCCAATAAAATCGAAATCGTCTTACACAAAGACCAATCGATCTCTGTTAGTGATAACGGGCGTGGCATGCCCGTGGATATTCACCCCGAGCAGGGGCGTCCAGGTGTTGAAGTAATTTTGTCCACCTTGCATGCTGGAGGTAAGTTTTCCAATAAAAACTACCAGTTTTCTGGCGGTTTGCATGGTGTGGGTGTGTCCGTGGTCAACGCCCTGTCGAAGGTGCTTGAAGTGACTATCCAGCGGGATGGTAAAGTACATCGAATCGGTTTCAAGGATGGAGAAAAAGCCTCTGATCTTGAAGTGGTCGGTGACTGCCCCAAGCGTACTACCGGAACCAGCGTTCGTTTTTTGCCAGACCCGCAATATTTTGATTCCGCAAAATTTTCCGTGGTGCGCCTACGCCACCTGCTACGTGCCAAAGCTGTGCTCTGTCCTGGGCTCACCGTTACCTTTATCAATGAGCAGGACGGGGAGTCGGACGAATGGTACTACGAAGATGGACTAAAAGATTATCTTGCTGCGGCTAACCAAGGATGGGAAATTCTGCCTGCAGAACCTTTTGTCGGTAGTTTTACTGCATCTACAGAAGCTGCTGACTGGGCAGTACAGTGGTTACCTGAAGGTGGAGAAATTACTGCAGAGTCCTATGTAAACCTGATTCCCACCGCTCAGGGTGGCACTCATGTGAATGGGCTGCGAGCAGGTTTACTGGATGCCATGCGGGAGTATTGTGAAATCCGCAACTTGTTACCTCGCGGTATTAAGTTGGGTCCTGAGGATATTTGGGGCCAATGTTCCTACGTACTTTCTGCCAAGCTGGCTGACCCTCAGTTTTCAGGTCAGACCAAAGAGCGGCTGTCCTCTCGCGAAGCTACTGCGTTTATCTCCGGTGTGGCTAAGGATGCCTTTAGCCTATGGTTGAACCAGCACACGGAAGAGGGCGATAAACTCGCTGAAGTATGCATCAGCAATGCGCAAAAACGTATGCGCTCCGCCAAAAAAGTTGCACGTAAAAAAGTAACCCAGGGACCTGCACTGCCCGGCAAATTAGCAGACTGCTCCAGTGCCGATACCTCCCGCAGTGAACTCTTCCTGGTCGAGGGGGACTCTGCGGGTGGCTCCGCCAAGCAGGCTCGTGACCGTGAGTTTCAGGCTATCATGCCCTTGCGCGGAAAAATTCTGAATACTTGGGAGGTTGATTCAGCAGAAATCCTGGGCAGCCAAGAAGTGCATGATATTGCTGTAGCCTTGGGAGTAGATCCCGGTAGCGATAACCTTGAAGGTTTGCGCTATAACAAAATTTGTATTCTTGCAGATGCCGATTCAGATGGATTACATATTGCTACTCTGCTTTGTGCCCTATTCCTGAGACACTTCCGCCCGCTTGTGACCAATGGCCATGTGTATGTAGCAATGCCGCCATTATTTCGTATCGATATTGGCAAAGATGTCTATTACGCGCTGGATGAATCAGAAAAACAGGGCATTCTCGATCGAATCAGTGCAGAGAAGAAAAAGGGCAAGATCCAGGTTACTCGCTTTAAAGGCCTAGGTGAAATGAATCCTATGCAGCTGCGTGAAACCACAATGGATCCCAATACCCGTCGCCTGGTACAGCTTTATATAGATGCCGGTGATGACAGCAATCAGTTGTTGGATATGTTACTTGCCAAAAAGCGTGCGGGTGATCGTAAGCAGTGGCTGGAGAGTAAAGGGAACCTTGCCGAGGTCGGTTAATTTTTTAGGTTGTAGCAATAATTTATTGGAGTGCAGGAACATCTTATAAATTTGGGGGGAAAGCATTAAACTAACGTATATTGTCTGAGCAAGGAAGCTCTAAATATCTCATGAAGGGAATATCCCTGCTCGTAAATTAAAAGGATCTGTCATTAATAGTACCATTTCATTTAAATACGATGAATAGTAGGATATCTATCTTTACGTTAGTTCTTCATTCATGCGATCGCCTCCATTTTTACTTTTAAATTTAGTTGCCTTGATCAGCTGAGTAAAACGCTTATTTTCAAGAGACAAATTTCCAGCTTTTGCTTAATTTGATCCATCTAAGTTATGTACTTGATAAGTGCTTCCTGGCCTTTTTTTATTTTTACTTGGGGGTAGCCAAATATTGATCGCAGTCCCTTTCCTTGAGTTCACCATCAACCACACTGTAGATGGTGAGCTCATCGGTTACTTTGTCAAAGATTTGAACCCAGCTAGCAAAGAAATTTTCCTTGGCAATTTCCTCTGCTCTTTTCCGTGCCTCTTCTTTATTTGGGTGAGACTCTTTAAAATCTTTTGCTCCACCCATCTGCAGATTATAGCTGCCGTAAAAAATTGCAAATCTGTCCATTATTCTTTTGTCTCCTAACAAGTTTATTTTTTTTTAAAAATTGGTTAAATCCATATTGGTTTTCATCGTAAATAAGGGAAATTCAATATAGATGGGAATTTATGACAAATATTGTTTCCATATCTCGGTCCCCTCAATAGGTCCATAGCCAGGGGCGCGGGCGCCCAGGGAAATCAGTGTTCCCTCCAATATGAATAAAGCGCCCTGTGTATGGTCCGCGCTGATTGGGACAAATAGCAGTAAAAGGGCGCGGCATGCCTCTTTGGCTATGCCACCAATTGTAAATGTGCAGTGCCTCAATCAAATCATGGGCATTAGCACCATATATTCTTACATCTACACCCACGCCACTGGGATGATCGCCGTGAATATATGGTTTTCCATCTCGCTTGGCTTGCTCACGCTTGCGCAACTCTACAGGGTGGCGACTGCAACGGTAGCCGCTGGAAATTGGCATTGAGCGACAGTACACTTTCTCACGTACCCGATTTAGATGCTGCATAAATTCATGATTCATGTTCTGTGCATTGCCCACACAAGTATCGCCCTGGTGGCGCTCTGTTATGCAGTTGTTACAGCGACATTGCAGTTCTTTATAAGAAAAATAATTTCTATTGGCTGGAGTTAAAAAATCAAGCATTGTGGAGGCTCAAAAGCTTAGTAATGGTGGTTGAATAAATAATTTTCATACCTACCATTGGTCATTGAGCATGTCGGCGATGGGGATATCACGAGAGCGGCGGTTGCTGCTTGATGTACGAGGGGACATCTTTGACTGCATAGGTACGAGCCACTCCAATTCCAGTCCGTACCAGCCACGATCGGGAATCTTTTGTAGGGCTTCATTGGCTGTTATACCTGCGATCTGGGGTGCTTGCAGAGCAGTTTTTATCAGTCGATTAAATGCGCCTTGGGTTAGTGGTTTTTTCTGTTTCTCTCGGTGATCTATAACTTCCCGAGCAATTTCTGGATCAATAGAATCAGGCAAGTTATCAAGGATAATTCCTCTGTGTCGATTTATATACTTTATAGATTTATTATTTTTTACATTATTGGGGCTAACAGTAACCCCACTTGACGCGTTTTTCCGGTGTTCCTGGTACTCGGTGCTCCTAGTTTGGGAACTCAATGAACCTGGCTCACTCTGCACCCAGTGCTTTGGAACCCCAGTTAATGCACCTAGTTTCTCCTCGCTCTCGTCGTTGCATAGTCCTTCGGGTTGAACCAAATACGCCCGTACTTTGCGTCTTTTATTATCTGCGCCATACCCCACGTGTAAGGGCATTTCTACTAGGCGACCCGTGGCACATAACCGAGCTACTGTGCGCTTTATAGTGGCTTTGGATAATGAAGTTCGACGGGCAACAGTTTCTTTACTCGGCCAGGAGCAACCCTTTTCATTGGCGTAGCTACCATAAGCTAGAAGAACAAATTTTTCGGTACTATTTAGATTTTCGAGCTTCCAGACTCGCGTCATTAGTTCTAAACTCACAGTCCCTTTCCCTTAGGTATCGCTTGTGGATTAAAAAACAATACTCCACATGTGGTGCTTGTTGCAACCTGTCTAACCTGCTATATGGATATTATTTCACCAAAATTTGATAAATTTATTTCTTTCATTGTGTAATTTTAGGCTTAATTGCCTGATTTTTATTCTGACAATTTATAGTGACACTTATGGTATGATCATTTCTCAGTACAAAAGGCCCACTATCAATCGACTTTGGGCGGTTTGGAAAAGAAAAGTCACGCTACAGAAGACGGGTCAAAGATTACTTCGCAAGTGATACTTGCAGTACTAAGGAAATACACTTGAGCAAAAAGAAGTCATTAGGTACTGCCGGGAGTAGCGCGCGCCTGCATCGACTGTTGGATGCAAAAGGCTTCGCACCAGACGGTAAGGGGCGTGTAGCCGCCTTTTCGAGGGAGTTTCGGGTAAATACGGCTAACGCGACCAGATGGCTTAATGACGATAAAGTACCTCGTGATATGACAGAATTGAAACGAATCTCTGATGCTCTGGGTACAGATCCATTTTGGTGGGCAATAGGTAAAGGAGAAGAGGAGTCCTCTGTGCAAGAGGTATTCGATATTTCACTTTTTGGCCGGTGTGCAAATGCACTTCTAAAACGATTGGCAGACCTGATGGATAGACCGCTGGATCTTGAAGGAGAGGCTTTGAACTGCGGTTATATCGAGCTTTACGAGTATGCATGTAGTAATAGCGGAAACATTGATCCGGACCATGTATCACTTACAGCTGTCAACGTATTAGCAGTACATAGAAAACAATTGAGTGCGCAATGACAGGGTAGATAGCCATAAGGTTTTTACCCAACTCAACAATAGGTAGAGGGGAAAATGGTTGATAAATACTTAGTGGCTACAGAGGGATGTAGTGAGCGTTTGAATCTCTTACTAGATAAAGCTGGCTTTCCTCCTGAAGGATCGGGACGTAGCGCGGAATTTTCACGCAGATTTGGAGTAAGTAAGGCAAATACCACCCGCTGGCTCAGTCAGGATATTCTCCCCCGCGACCTCAAGGAAATGGATGATATCGCCGAAGCTTTGGGTTCAGATGCTATTTGGTGGGCCTATGCTGCCGATCGTAATTCTCTATGCTCCGATCTCCCCCCCCCAAAAACTGTCAAAGACTTTGTACTCGCTGGCCAATGTGTTAACGAAGTAGTGTGTTATTTGGATGAGGCCTTGGGGGGGGATGTAGATATCGCTGTAGATGATGAAATCCTTACACGTTCCTACAGCGAACTTTATGCCGATGCCAAGAAGAACAAAGGCAAAATTAGCAAGGACCTAGTAGCACGCGCAGCCGTAAGGGTACTGGTTGAGATGCATCGCAGGGAGCGACAAGACAAGATGAATATACTGTAGCTAGTAGCCCTTACTCTGATTTTAATAATGCTTGTAAGCGTCGCTGATCTCTTGCTATAGCTATCTCGGCTGGAGCTCCACCACGCTTTAGGTGCAACTGATATAGATCTGCCACTAATTCCCCTACTGCTCCCTGAGTCTGAATGTCCAGTGCGCGTAGACGATATAGTAGACGCTGCCAGGTGCGCGCTAACTTCGCCTCACCAGAAAGCGGTTGCCCGACTAAGGTTACCCCATAAACTAAGAGGTTGGCATCAAGCCCATATAAGCGCCCGAGCTGCTGTAAATCCGCTCCATTGGCTAGGTATTCACTGCGCTCTAAACGTTTGTAACTCGATAGACTCATCCCCAAAGCCCGTGCCGTAGCGGTGATTCCCTGCCCGGCATCCAAGCGCAGAGATTTCGCTATCGCTGCCAACATTTCCATATAGTCCCGCTCTTCCCTGGTGGGTTCACGGCTGGGCATTACGTCCCGCGGTGATGTTGAACACAAATTTTTCTACAGCCTCCATTTCATCCAGGTCTAGCAGGCTTAGGTGTTGTTGGAATTGCGGGCTGGCTTCGATGCCTAATAATGGCACTTTCTCCATACCGACCAGCCAGCTATTGGGGCTCAAATTGTAGCCGCCCAGTAAAGGCAATAGTTCTCCAGGAGCCAACCTGCCATTGCCTCTCTCTATACGCTGCAAGCGCTCTGCGCTGATACCCGAGATCGCAGCCATTTTTACTAGACTCAAACCCAGCGCTCGACGCTGTTGAGCCAAGCGCAACCCTGGGCTCAACTCAAGCCAGTTAGTGGGTAAGCGATTCACCACCATTCTCCTTAAAAGCATTTATACGATAGTGCAACTTTCATGAAATCGTATCTATGTCGAATCTATTTTAATAAACCGGTTCAAGTCTGACCCATCAGGGATTTTTACGATAGACCTCAATAGGTATATTGTTCTCTTGTTTGTTGTATTACGACAATAAAGTGAGAGGATTGTCATGGAAGCTAGAAAAATAACCCAATTTCAGGAAAAAAATGGGGGTATAAACACTAAAAATCGAGCTGCGCGAGTAGCTGCCAGAGTAACAGCAAAAATTGCTCTAGCTAAGGGCGCCACTATGATACAAGCCCTTTCTATTCAACGGCAGCTATTCGAAGCACTGTCTGAGGATACCTACAAAGCTGAGGTTAAAACAAAGGGCACCTTACATTGTATTGCATCCGTACGTGCAGATCTTTGTAGAAAATGCGAGGCATGTACATTAAAGCTTAACTGTACCCGATGACAAAGTTAGATAGAGTAAAACAAATCAAATTACCTTAAAGCATTACCTTTTCTCGACTTCAGGTTGTTGCGATATATTTAGCCTTAATTAATCTAAATAAAACGCTTCAACCTATTAGGTCCTATTTTATCTCGTATTATGGCGAAATATCTTGTAAAAAATTTCTGAGCAATTTAGTGCAAATATTACTGAAATAATTATTTGTCGTCGCTTTGTGACTTGTGCAAGAGAATTGTCAAATTCGAGGTAATAGTTATGGTGGGATATCCAGATATTCAAGACTCCTTCGGAAATTTATAAGCAATGAGGGATTGAGGAGGAATAAACAATGGCGCACAGCTATCGGAAACTTAACCGGTGCGAGCACTAAACGACCTAAAGTGTTTGGCAGGTATAGAGCGAAGCCGTGACGCACTTTTTTGAGGTCTAAATTTCTGGGCACAAGAAGTTTCTAGCCTAGCGAGCTATGGAGGAATTTAGTGGTGAGGACTCATTCTAGCACTTATTAGTTTTTCGTAAGTTAGGCTTAAGCTATCAAGCTAGCTTCAGTTTTTGAACTCTTCTTACTGCAATGCCTGCTTACATATTGATTAGTGTGAAGAATTTATTGGCTGTTAATCTATTGTTCCTTCCATATTCTATAAGTGAGGTCTGAATTAAAAGGGTCATGTGTTTGGTGATTACGGATTTTTTCGCTAAAGTATCCGTATCGTGGGCAAGGTAAGCTCGTGAATAACAGGCCAGAGCTGTAAAATTTAATTTTGCGGCTATTGGCTTGATATCTATATGGTGCAATTTTTTCATCTATATCCTCTGAAGAAAATGGAAGTTATTGAGGGGTATTCATAAGAGTCGTATTGCATTCTTAGGTAGAGTTATACACTGCAATATAGATATAATCTTTGAGGTTTATTAAAAGGGTCATGTATTTTGCAGTTACGGATTTGTTTGCTAAAGTTTCTGCATTGTGGGCGAAGTAAGCCCATAAAGGTGAGGGTAGGAAAATGAGATGTGACGATAGCTGCTGCGGCTGTTAATCGATTGCGTCACAAATTCTCAGATTTTTTTGGTTTTCCAAAAATGTTAATTAATTATGCTTGATTGATAGCTGCCACCAGTGCTGCTTTGGTGGCAGTTGGCTTGATAGTTTGAATTTTCTGTCTATATGCTCTGAGGAGAATGACAGGTATTGAAGTATGCTTTTGTGGTCGTTATTGCGTGCCTAAATTGTTTATTAGTCCATAGTCAAATTACAGGCCCGATTTAAAAGGGTCATATATTTGGTGATTACAGATTTTTTCGATAAGGTTTCTGTAGTGTGGGTAAGGTAAGACCAGCAGAAGCTAAGACAGTAAATTTAATTTCGATTAATATTTTTCGAAGTCGTTTAATCTGAATATTGAGAAAGCTCCAGAAATTCTGGGGCTTTTTTGTATCCTGGGGAATTTATGAGTTGTGATCAACCTCAAGCGATCGACCGTGATACACCGGTGGCTATTGGTTTGGTAATTATGCTATGTGGGGCAGTTTTTTCTTTTGGAATGTTTTGGAGCAAATGGCAAGCATTAGAGCACAACCACAAGAATGATATTGCACGCCTGGATGAGGCTAATCGTCGCCTGGAAGAGAAAACTGACCGTAAATTTGAGAATTTACAGAATAGTATTGATCAAGTGGGAGCTGATGTGAACCAAGTTAAGAATTTCTTAATGCGAAATCCTGTACACAAATATGAACAAAACTGAAAAGAGCCCCCTTACCTTAGAGTCTATAGGTTCATCAGAAGTACTTGTATTAGTGGTGCCAACAAAAGAATTTATGATAGCAGTATCTACTAATAGCGAAACTATGACAGTCTGGCAATGTAATGGCGGAGGGCTATTTAAGCCACTAAAGGAATATCCATATATAGAGACAACTAATGCCGGATTCTTAACTCTAAACGAAGTTTATGATAAAGCGGCGGAAGCAGCTTATCAATATTTATCTCGAGAGCCATGCTTGTGGGGAATTAAATTGGGGCTTAAATCATGAGTTTATGGAAGAGATTATGGGATACTAGCGATGTTATCGAACAGAGTGTCGATGCCGTAATTAGAACCGGTGATGCTTTAGTTTATACTGAAGAGGAAAAAGCTGATTTCAAAGCAAGAGTATTAGATTGGATGCTGAAGTGGCAGCAGGTAACTGCTGGCCAGAACCTTACCCGGCGTTTATTAGCGTTATCAATTACGTTTATTTGGCTGCTAGAAAGTCTCGTAGCTTTGATATTGTGTGTGTGGTCAGCATTTGAGCCTTATAGTCAAAGTTTCGCTAATGCTGCTGAAATTACTTTTTCAGCAGCCTCGAAAATGGGATTACCGGTAGGAGTAATTCTTACTTTTTATTTTGCTCCGAATAAAATCAGCGAAGCGATAGCTCGCTATCATATGGCCCGTTCTCCTTCGGGTTTATCTAAAGATAGCTAAATTTATTTAGTGGCCGAAAAATTTTAGATTCAAAAGTTTTAAATTCCTTTGGGTTGTGTTGCTCAAATTTATTTATTTTTTTTGGGTTTTTAAAATTTCAGTGGTTCAGATTTAGTTTTTGAATTTCACATTGGATCTAATTTTTATTTGCTCCTTGAGGTCGGATAAGAGATGCACATTTATGACCAGTATTAACACTATATCTGACAATATTTTACTTAAATTACAAAGTATTCCCGGCATAATTAAATGTGAAGAAATAATAAAGGAACTTCAGGTAGGTAGTAGTGAGATTCCTGATAGCACTCCAGCCTTACTGTTAAGACTCGTTTCTAGTGAACCAATAGCTGCTTTTAATAATGGCGTGCAGCCGCTTTCAGTAGAATGGGAAATTATAGTCATTGTAGGCAATCTGACTACTTTGGTGGCTAATAACCGAGCAGCTCGAGATCTTGCGGTTTCAACAGTCCTAGTATTTGAGCAGCACTTGACCGATTCACAAGCCAAGTTAATTGAAAAGTCTGGACGTTTGAATTTCCAAGGGCTTCAGCCTTTGCAGCTTAATGAAACTGGTGACGGTGTTCTTGCTGCTTACACCTTAAGGTTTACTCAGAAAATATGGGTCGGAGAAGACCGGCGACATGATCTTACGCCAATACCTAAGCCGGTAGAAGTTCATGTGGGTTATGAACCAAAAGTTGGCTTAAAGCATCGCGATGACTATACCAAAATTGGTGAGGTGGGCGAGGCATGAACTCAGAAGTAGTAACTGCACTTCTACAGCAGCTTGGTGAGTTACAGCGTCGGGTCGACAATATAGTACGTCTCGGTACTGTGGAGGAGGTGGACTATGACACAGCCTGCGCTCGCGTGCGCTTAGGAGAAAACCTAACAACCTGGTTACGTTGGTTTGCCCCAGCGGCTGGGACTAATGATACCGAGTGGCGTCCACCGAGTATTGGTGAACAGGTTGCAGTATTAAGCCCTAGTGGAGAGCTACGTGCAGGTGTGATTTTACCAGCGATCTATAGCGATAAAGCACCAGCTAATGGCGATACTGCCGACCTTTTTCGCCGCACATTCGCCAATGGTGACATGATTGAGTATCAAAATGGTAATACCCAGTTGAAAGTGGCGGGCTCGATTGTTGCTGAAGCTGAGAATATAAGTTTAAAAGCGAAAAATATTAACTTAGAGAGCGAAAGTCTCAGGCTAGAAGGGACTGAAATTCAAATGAAAGGAAAGGTTGAGCATACCGGTGATGACCTTAGCAGTAATGGCATCAGCCTACCCAAGCATACACATATAGTGAAATCGGTGGGTAGCCCCACTGAGAAACCACAATAGGGGGAAGCGTGCAGCGATACGGTATGGATAGTAGTAGTGGTGTGGCTATCACAGAGCTGGAGCACTTGCGTCAGTCAATCACCGACATTCTCACTACTCCAGTAGGGTCTAGATTAATGCGTCGGAACTATGGTGCAAAAATTTTCCATTCCTTGGATGCACCATTAACTCGCTCCACCATAGTGGATATCTACTCCAATGCAGCAGAGGCTTTAAGCCTTTGGGAACCTCGCTTTCAGAGTACAGAAATGCAGGTAGTACGTATGGAGAGCAGCGGTATAACTATGAAACTGTCCGGCTATATGGTGGACAGCGGCGAGTTTATAACTCTGGAGAATATAAAAATATGACAACAGAAAGTGCAGTGGACATCAGTCGCTTACCAGCACCAAATATAGTGGAAACTCTAGATTTTGAAAGTATCTATGGCGAAATGGTAGCTCTGCTTGATGGTGCCTCCCCTCTATTACTAGATGAAATGGGGCAGGTGATTAAGCCACAAACAGTGAGGGCAGACCTAGTTACTGATGATGGAGCACCTTACTTCAAAATCCCAGCGGATTCTCTGATGAATCTTAGTTATGTACAAATGGAAAGCGAGCCTTTAGCTCGCTTATTACAAGTAGCTGCCTACCGAGAGATGCTCACTCGTCAGCGAGTCAATGATGCGGCTCGGGGCGTCATGGTTGCTTTTGCGGTTGATGGAGATTTGGATCGGCTGGGAGAGAACAACAAGACTCGCCGGCTAGAAGGTGAGGATGACACCCGCTACCGCGGGCGAATTCCTCTTGCCTTCGAGGGCCTCACCACTGCTGGTCCTAAAGGCTCCTATAAGAGCCATGCGCTTGCAGCTGACCCCCGCGTAAAAGATGCATTGGCAAGCAGTCCTAGTGATGGAGTGGTACATGTGGTTATCCTCAGCACTGAGGGTAATGGCTCGGCTTCACCGGATTTACTTGAAGCTGTGAATAATGCCTTATCAGAAAAGTCCATACGTCCTCTAACTGATAAGGTAGAGATAATAGAGCCTGAAATTAAACAGTACTCTATTAGTGCAACTCTGACTCCAATGCCAGGACCTGTGGATGAAGCGTTATATCAACGTGCTGAAGAGGCCGCAATTGCTTATGCAAAGAAACGCCATGGTTTGGGCCTTACTGTAGCCAGATCGGGGTTATCCAAAGTATTGCATCAAGAGGGTATAGAAAGAGTGCAATTGCACGAACCAGAATTCGATATCCTCAATGAACCACATCAGACCGCGTGGTGTGCAGGTATTGAAATTATACGGGGGTAAATATGTACGGCTCTAATTACAATATTGAACTGGAGCAAGGGGCTGGCTATGGCTTGCTAATGACTATTGAAGCTCCACCAGGCACACCTCGTAACTTGACTGGCTACACGGCACGTCTACAAATACGTGATAACCATGATGATAAAACACTACTGCTATCTTTAGACAATTTAGATGGGCTGAAGGTGGGAGGCGACAGCGGTGACCCAAATAATGGCCAGCTAAAAATTGAAATTCCGGGTCTCGTAACCGCTGGTTTTACCTGGCGCGATGCTATCTACGATCTGTTTCTAAATCCCAGTAGTGATAGTGCTGAGCGGTTGATATATGGCAGTGTCTCTGTGGCGCCGCGCGTTACTGTCTAGCTATGAGAAAACTATGAGCGAAATTACCCAGACATTAACTCTGGCACAGAGTGGTGTAGCGGGCCCATCCGGCCCAACAGGCCCTCAAGGTGCAACAATACATTGGGGCAGTGGTATACCTGCCACGGGCCTCGGTAACAACGGCGACCAATATCTCGACTATGATAGTGCCGACTTATATGGAAAAAGTGATAATAGCTGGGCAAAGCTGCGCAACCTCCGTGGTCCTCAAGGGCCAAAGGGAGATAAGGGGGATAAGGGCAATCAAGGCATCCAGGGAGTTCAGGGTGAACAGGGCCTAGGTATTTTTGCTAGTAATGGTGTACCTACAGATAATCTGGGCCGAAATGGAGAGCATTATGTGGAGCTGGATAGCCCAAGTAAAACCCTTTACCAAAAGAGTGCTGGTAATTGGTCTGTAATCGGTAACTTAGCTGGTCCAAAGGGTGATACTGGCCGAGGTATTTCCGATATGGAAGTATTAACAGATGGCACCTTGCGAGTTTCATACACTGATGGTACGAATCAAGATACTGGCCCTTTTCCGATAGAGGGTTTGGGACGGCGTGTAGCACTATCACAAAATCCAGGAGCTGATAATTCAAATTACTGGGCCAAAGTCGCAACGTTAAGAACTACGACAGGTACAGCTGATGCTGGTCTGGTTTTAGCTCTAGTTTGTGGGGATCAAGCAGTACATGGCGCGGCCGTGATCACTGTAAAGTTTCGTGAGGGAGCCAGCCCCGATACTTTGGCTGCAGAGTCTGGGGTATATATTGCTGCAAATCATGGTGAAATTTTTGCAGATGATTCGTTTAAATTGATATCTAATGGATATGGTCAGCCTGTAGAACTCTGGGTGAGAAAGAAGCATTCTTTTGTATCTTTGAGTGTTCACGAAGTGGCTGCCGCACTTAATGAAGTGACGGTTACTTATCATAACGATTTTAGCTGGCAGGCAGAGGAGCCTAGTGCAGCTTATGTCAAACAATCTATCGGGCTAGTTTATGGAAAAAATAGGAAGATTTATCATGAGGAGCACAAGCCTACTCCAGCAGAAATCGGTGCGATAAAAACCGGTGGCATGGTTTCAGTCAGCGGTAATGCCAGTGGCTCAGCAAGTTTTGATGCAAATGGCGATCTCTCACTGAATCTGAATGTTAGTTATTCTACCAGCGCAAATAGCGCTACTAGCGCTACTAGTGCCGGGAATGCGGACACCGTAGATAATTTACACGGTTCACAGCTTATTCGTTCTGATACTGATGATAATGTAACAGGACATACCGAATGGCAGGACCTCAAAGAGGTTCGTTGGGGCAACAGTGCGGATATGCGCATGATGCATAGCGGAAGCCACGGTTATTTGAGTCTACATACTGGTGACTTATATATTCGCTCAGGCACCACAACGAAATATTTGTTCGATGTTTCCAGTGGTAACTTCCATGCTGATGGCCATGTGTATTGGCAGTCTAGTTCGGTTGGATCGGACCCAATCCTTAAAACCAATGTACGCACGATTGACAAGCCAATTTCCAGATTGAAAAAACTTAATGGTGTTCTTTTCGATTGGAAAGATAGTGGTCGTGGTTCTGGCGGTTTGATGAGCCCGGATATTCGTAGGGCACTACCACGTACCGTTTACAAATCCAAATTTAAGAAGAATGGTAAGCGATATGATCAGGCCGATTATAATGCGGTCATTGGTTTGTTGGTTGAGGTGTGTAAAGACTTGGAGAATAGATTGCAGCGGCAGAGTGATGACTTTAAAGCTATCAAGGACCAAGGTAAAACTGTTAATAAACTCCAGCATATGATGAAAAGTCTTCAAAGCCGGATTGAAAACTAGTATTAACTATGCCGTTATACCTAGCGAAAGTTAAGTAAGCAGTGCTTATTTTTAGCTAGACAAAAATAAAAATCTCAAGACTTTAGTCGTGAGGGTATTGCTCCTTGCTATGCACACTTAGCCCTTGCGAGGCTGATAATTGCTTGGCCTGCTGCCCTCTACAGCTTCTCTTTAAAATCCAAAACTGATAGTGCAAATGCCTGATATATGGCTGCGTCACTGTGACGCCGCACGTCACTGTTTAACCATTAGAAAATTATGAGCGAAATCACCCAGACATTAACTCTGGCGCAGAGCGGTGTAGCGGGCCCATCCGGCCCAACTGGCCCTCAAGGCGCAACAATTCATTGGGGTAGTGGTATACCTGCTGCGGGCCTCGGTAACAATGGCGACCAATACTTGGACTATGATAGTGCCGACCTGTATGGAAAAAGTGATAACAGTTGGGCGAAGTTGCGTAATCTACGGGGCCCCCAAGGCCCAAAAGGAGATAAGGGCGATAAGGGTAACCAGGGTATACAAGGAATTCAGGGCGAACAGGGCCTGGGTATTTTCGCTGGTAATGGTATACCTGCAGACAGCCTGGGCCGAAATGGCGAGCATTATGTGGAGCTGGATAGCCCAAATAAAATTCTTTATCAAAAGAGTGTTGGTAGTTGGTCCATAATTGGTAACTTGGCCGGTCCCAAGGGCGACTCCGGGCGCGGTATTTCCAGCATGGAAGTTTTAGTTGATGGCACCTTGCGAATTACCTATACCGATGGAGTAAAAGAAAACACCGGCCCCTTTCCAGTAGAGGGCTTGGGGAGGCGGGTTTGCAATTTAAAGAATGCGGGAATGAGCAGTGCAAATTATTGGGCGAAAATTGCTACATTCAATATGCCCAATTCTGATTATGCCAATGCCACATCGATTTTATTATTGACAACTAATGGTTCATCTATTCGTGGTCATGCAATGGTGAGTGTCCATGTCGTTCAGCAGACCGCACCAAATACCCTAGTGTCCGATAGCGGTATCTCCTATGCATTTAACCATAGTGGAGCTTTTAAAGATGACGCTTTTCGGCTGATTAGTGCGGGGTATGGTCAGCCGGTTGAGCTGTGGGTACAGAAGGCTGTTGATCACTTCGGAGTAAGTGTATTCGAAATTGGCGCGACGAAATCTAATGGCGTATCTACTACCTACAATGATGAGGCCGTTTGGCAGGCTGCGGAACCTAGCGCAGCTTATATAAAACAATCTGGCGGATTGACTTATGGCGATAATAAAAAAATCTATCATGAAGGGCAAAAGCCTACCCCAGCAGAAATCGGTGCGATAAAAACCGGTGGTACTGTTTCAGTCAGCGGTAATGCCAATGGCTCAGCAAGTTTTGATGCAAATGGCGATCTCTCATTGAATTTGAACGTTAACTATGCCACTAGTGCTAATAGTGCTACCAGTGCTACTAGTGCGGGGAATGCGGATACCGTAGATAATTTACACGGTTCACAACTTATCCGTTCTGATACTGATGATAATGTAACAGGACATACTGAATGGCAGGACCTCAAGGAGGTTCGTTGGGGCAACAGTGCGGATATGCGTATGATGCATAGCGGAAGCCACGGTTATTTGAGTCTACATACTGGTGACTTATATATTCGCTCGGGCACCACAACGAAATATTTGTTCGATGTTTCCAATGGTAATTTCCATGCTGATGGCCATGTGTATTGGCAGTCTAGTTCGGTTGGATCAGACCCAATTCTTAAAACCAATGTACGCACGATTGACAAGCCAATTTCCAGATTGAAAAAACTTAATGGCGTTCTTTTCGATTGGAAAGACAGTGGTCGTGGTTCTGGCGGTTTGATGAGCCCCGATATTCGTAAAGCACTACCAGGTACTGTTTACAAATCAAAGTTCAGGAGGAATGGTAAGCGGTATGATCAGGCCGATTATAATGTTGTGACGGGATTACTCGTTGAAGTATGTAAAGACCAGGAAGCACGACTTGAACAGCAGGCTGATATCATCAAAGAATGTAGTAAAACGATAAAAGAGCTGCGGAAAAATCAGCGAGATCAAACTAAATAGCGGGGATAATTATGGCAACTATGCCCAGTAGCGGCCAGGCTAGTAGTGCCAATCTACAAAGTGTATTTGGACAGAGTGGTGCCGGTAATACTTCACAATTTTATCGAGGCGGCAGTTTTGTACCGAACATTTCACAAAATAATAATATTCCGACTTCAGGTGCTGCTGATAGTGCAGATTTCTATAGCGCTACCGATTATGTAGCTATGGGTACACCATCTTTATCTGGTACCACAGTCAAGCAAAATGCCGGTACGGGTTCAGTAAGTTGTAGTACTACATTGACATGTAGCCAACCGAGCAATGGCACTGGGAATTTTATTTACACTTGGCAAAAGGTCAGTGGTACCACTTTGTCAGTTTCCGCTAATGGAAGGAGCGTGACTCTTAGCCGCTCCGACACAGGAGAAATAACAACCAGCCAATACCGTTGCAAGGTGACCGATGGTGTAGGTACTGTCTACAGTAATACGGTTACGATAACCTTTCACCATTACCAGTTTCTCCCAGGTAATCTACCAAGTAGTTTTTCAGCGTCAGCGGGCTCACCGACTAACGCGGTAGCACGTTTAGAAATTGCCCGCAACGGATACATATATTTGGAAAGTCAGTCTAGTTCTCCCGTTAGTCAGGGAGCCTGGATTAAGCCTGCTAGTAGCACTGTAGGTGATAAATTCCAGATGCGCTTCGATAATGCCAGTGTATCCGGCGACAATTCCGATATTTCTGGTGCTTCGCCATCAGTAGGTTCTGTGGGGACTATTAATGGTACTCGCTATGCATACCGCAATCGAACCAGTAATGGATCCTACACATGCGGAGTGCGGGTACGTATAAAATTAATCGGTGGTAGTTACCTTTTTGATGACGTTATTGGCCTGAAAGCTACAAAATATTCTACAGTTGGTATGGGTATAGGCGTAGGTATGGGAATACATATTCCGTAGGAGAACTCGATGGAAATAGAACGTACTACGGATCCCCGAATTATTTACGTCCACGATGTGTTTAAAAAAACTGAATGTGAGCAAATTATCCAGCTAGCTGAATCAGTAAAATTTAACACGCCCGGCCGGGTAGTAATGGGGAACGGCGTGGGAAATGTAGTGGTCCCCAGTAGTCGCCGCTGTCATGAGATCTGGCTTAGTCAGCATTCTGAGCTGACCGATTTGGAAAAAAAACTGGAAGTTCTCTACCAAGATATTGCCGAATTATATCGAAAAAATGTAGCGAATGTAGAGGCTTACTTAGTGGCCGAGCCTGCGCGTATAGTACGCTATAGGCCAACCGGATTTTTTCGGTTGCATTCTGACTTACGCCATTGCCGACCAGGTGAATGGCGTCAATTAACTATGGTCATTAATCTAAATCACACTTATGGTGGGCAGCTGTTTTTCCCTCAGCAGAATGTCTGCTGTAATACAAATCCCGGGAGCGCGGTAGTATTTCCAGTATCTGATAATTACCTCCATGAGGCATTCCCGCCGGAAAATGATAATAAGTATATTTTGTTAAATTGGCTCTCTGCTTGTGAGGATATTCTTGCGGATAAGGCTGAACTAATAGGCATAAAAAAGGGAGAATCCCA
Source organism: Microbulbifer variabilis (assembly GCF_052468405.1). NCBI lineage: Bacteria > Pseudomonadati > Pseudomonadota > Gammaproteobacteria > Cellvibrionales > Microbulbiferaceae > Microbulbifer > Microbulbifer variabilis. Next base: position 3,756,143 of record NZ_CP174343.1, on the reverse strand, counting down.
TGCTGCCGCATGAGTTAGCCTGCTTTAACCAGGGAGCTCTACCTCCAGCAATATGTGCAGAAATTATTGAGGCTGCTGAGAAACATGGTCGGTGGCTACGATCGGGTCAAGTTGGTTATACATCAGATAATTTTGTCGGTGATTCACGAACCAGTTCAGAAACTTGGGTTGAGCGCTATGAGCCACTGCTTTGGGTAAGGGATCAATTGATAGCGGCTGCTACACGTACTTTAGATAAATACTTAGGAAGTGGAGGACCTCAGCGTTACTTCTATGAGTCTCGTGTAATTCGTTACCAAATGGGTGAATACCTACGGGCTCACGAGGATAATCCTCGTCCGCTGAGTTTTCATGAAAATCCTGATCATGGGGCTCGTGCGGGGCACTATTACCTTGGGTGGCGCAAAGTATTCACCCTGGTCTTTTATTTGAACGACAACTATTCAGGTGGACAGCTAAAATTTTTGCAAAGTGGTCAGAATATCGCTCCGACTACTGGAGATTTGTTGCTGTTTCCACCCTCGGAGCTACATGAATCTTTACCAGTGTTAGAGGGTACAAAATATATTGTGACCAACGCGCTTTTTTATGCTGACTAATGGAGGGTAAATCTTGAATAACACTTTATTGCCACCCAATGCGAGCCAGTTGGAGCTAGCTGTAGAGTCTGTTATTGCTACCAGACTCAATGCAATACCGGTAAACATTACAGAACTCTATGACCCAGATAAATGTCCACCAACGTTCCTACCTTTTTTAGCCTGGCAACATAGTGTGGATACATGGAATGATAGTTGGCCTACCGCTACCAAACGTGCCGTAATTCGCTCAGCGTTTACTACACATACAACAAAAGGTACTCGATCTGCAGTAGAAACTGCAGCTGCAGCTTTTGGTGGAGATGTAGCAATTGTTGAGTGGTTTCAAACTGATCCTCCAGGTAAGCCTCATACTTTTGATCTGGTACTAAATGCTGTGGATGCATTTGGTAAGCCAGTGAGTGCTGAATTTCAGAAAGATATTGTGAAAGCGGTAACATATGTTAAACCGCTTCGTTCCCATTTCACTATGCGACTGGGGACACAGGCAAGTGCTACGACTTTATCTGTAGGTTTAGCGCGAGCTGCTGTATTTGACCGATTGCGGTTTACCGCGACCTAAACACTTTTCCCATAAATCTGCCCGCGAGTCACTCGGTATTTTTTGGCTGAGTGGCTCGCCCGTGCATGGAGTAAACCCGTGACACTCGCGCTAGTACTTACCACTGCAGGCCAGAAGGCCATTGTGGATGAGAATAACGCCGGTACTTTACCGGTAAAACTGTCAAAGATTGCCCTGGGTACAGGGCGCTGGAACCCGGATGCCAGTGCTACAGGGTTGCAACAAGAATTTAAAAGACTGCCTACCATATCCGGTAACGTAGAAGTTGCCAATGATATGCTGCATATCACCTTAAAAGATGAGAGCAGTGATATCTATGATGTTAATGAGTTTGGCTTGTATACCGATACGGGAATACTTTATGCCGTATATTCGGTAGGCCCTGGAGCCGACCCGGTAGGGAATAAAGGAGCCAATTCAACTTACTTGTTATCCCTAGATATCAAACTATCTGGTAGTAACGCGGATAATATTTCCGTTGGAGATACAGGCTTTAGCAACCCAACAGCTACCACAGAACGTGCGGGCGTTATTCCTATTGCGACTCAAGCCGAAGTTAATATAGGGAGCGTTGATGATAAAGTGGTAACGCCAAAAACGCTCCATCAGCGCTTGTCGGTATTGGCTCTTTCCAGCCACAGTCATGTTTATGCAACTACGAATCGAGATGGTTTTACCCGTTTGGCTACCCAGGAGGCTGTGGATGATGGAAATAGCTCAACACTCGTAGTTACTCCAAAGACACTGCAGAATAAACTCAATGATAATAAACCAGTAGCAGCTGGTACTAGCCAGAGCGGAATCGTAGCGCTGGCCAGTCAGAGTGAAGTTGACATTGGCAATGAAAAGAAAAAGGCCGTCACTCCAGAAACATTAAAGGGATATATCAATAAGCAATTTCCTGGTCAGTTAATTTATATCTGGGGTGGGGAGATCCAAGATTTGCCAGCTGGATACAAGCTATGTAATGGCAGTAACGGTACACGTGATTTGCGTAACCGATTTGTACTTGGCGCTGGAGACAATTATTCAGTTGGGGCGACTGGTGGTGCCACATCAGCAAGGACAAGTAAGAATGGTGCCCACTCCCACGCGATAACAGTTAATAACCACACATTGACCTTATCACAAATTCCTAGCCACCGGCACCATCATGATCTAGGTGCCTACACGAACGGAAGTACCGGAACATACCAGCAAAGATGGATACTTAAGTGGGATGGAGGTACTTGGGATAACGGGCTCAATACTTATACCCGCTACAGTGGTGGTGGTGGTGCACATAACCACACGGCAAGCGCCTCTACTCATGATGGCCATGAGCACACTGTGGCGATTTTACCTCCTTATTATGCGCTGGCCTATGTACAGCGTATAGCACCATAAATCTAGAGGCAAAGATAATGCAACTGACGATTATGGCTACCGAGAGCTTAGTTACAGTGGATGGTAACACTGTGGAAATGGACTTGGCTGACTACGATATTCTCGATGCAGTGCACGCAGTACAGTTCGATGGCGTAGAGGGAGAGATTGAATGGCAAGACCCCATTCGCCCTAATGATGTAATTTTAACTCTCGATGATTTTCAGCAGGTAATTGCTGACCATGCCACTCTGTGGGCAGAGCTGCAGGTTGATACCCGTAGCGAGGAACAGAGACGTGCTGATGCTTTAATCAGCATTGATCACTTTGCCGGCCAAGTACGTGCTCAACTCTTAGGGCCCGGTGAATTTATGCATGAAGAACGTCGCCGAGCTTATGAAGTAGCAATAGCTTATGAGGTTGATGGATTTCCTGGCCCCACCCCTCTAGCTGTACAAGTACAAATGGATACTTCTGGACAAACTGCTGTAGAAGCAGTGGCAGAAATTAAATTTCAACATAGTGTCTGGCTCGAGGCACTCGACCAAATCCGCGATCTCCGCCTACGTGGTAAGGCTCAGATTTTGGAGCTTGCGGAGGGCTCAGACTATGGGGCCCAAGCGCAACAAACTATTGATGAACTGGCGGCACTGGCTATCAGCTGATGTCTCTACTAACTGATCACTAAAAGCAGGAGCTATTCTATGAGCACCAACATTTTACACGGCGTAGGGGTAACCCATAGTGACGCCGGCGCACGCGATATCAACCTAGTCAAACTGGGTTGTATTGGTATTGTGGGGACGGCCCCAAATGCTGCGGCAGCAACCAATGCCTCTTTGGCTATTGGCACTACTGAAGCAAATACAGAGCTTGTTTTTTCGGCAGCAAGCCCTGGCAATGCGGGCAATGCCATCAGTATTGAGTTTGTCAATCCAAATACCGCAGATGCCGTTCTCTCCATTAACATTAATGGTAAATCAGTAACGGTATCACTCGCCACAGATTCAAGTAGCAAGCTTATTAGCACAGCTGATAATGTTCGCACGGCATTAGCAGCAAATGCGGAGGCTTCAGCACTATTTTCTGTGGCAAACGGTGATAGTGATGGTAGTGGTGTTCTTTCGCCGCAGCCAGCACTCCGGATGTCTGGCGGTACCGATGAACCTTTCCCTCTCAACAAACCCGTATTGATTGCGGGTTCTGAACTGCAGGCATCAGCATTGGATACATTGGGTACTGCTAAAGGCAGTTTACCTGATGCTCTTGATGCCATTTTAGATCAGGCCGGTGCTTTAATTGTAGTAGTAAGGGTAGCAGAAGGCCCTGATGACTCCTCCACTCGTGCAAACGTTATTGGGGGCGAAAGCGCTGGCCAATATACTGGTTTACATTCATTACGTGGTGCGGAAAGTGCTGTGGGAGAGCGCCCCCGTATTGTGATTGCCCCAGGCTTTTCATCTGATCCGGCAGTCGCGAGTGAAATGAACGTCGTCGCTGATCGAGTTAAAGGCGTTGCATATATTGATGCCCCTGACACCGATGATGCTGCTGCAAAAGCATTTCGAACTAACTTCGGCAGTAAGCGTCTACAGATTTTTGATCCGTTCGTGCTCAAATTTGATAAGAACAGTGGAGATAATAAACGAGTCCCTCTGTCGGCGATTGCCGCAGGTATCCGTGCTAAGCGAGACAGCGAAGAAGGTTTTTGGGCATCCATCTCCAATCAGGAAATTTCAGGAATTGTTGGTAGCAGTCGCCCTGTAGATTTCATTCAAGGTGACCCTAATAGCCGCGCTAACCTGCTGAATCAACATGAGATTACAACAGTGATTCGCCAAGGTGGTTTTCGTCTGTGGGGAAACCGTACTTGTTCTGCAGATCCCAAGTGGGCATTTGAAACGCATGTACGTATCGCTGATGCAATTGATGACAGCATTCAAGAAGGTGTTGCTTGGGCAGTAGATCGTAATTTAAATCGAACCTTTTTTGAAGATGTCGCAGAAAGTGTTAATAACTTCTTACGTCGCTTGACTCTGCTTGGAGCAATTCATGGAGGCACTTGTACCCCAGATCCAGAGCTTAATAGTACAAGTGAATTGGCTGCTGGACGAGTGTACTTCAACGTAGAATATACCCCTGTTGGTATCGCAGAGAGTATCCGCTTCCAAGTTGCTAGCACTAATCGCTACCTAACCGATCTGGTAGCTTAATTTAATAATATTTTCGACTGCGCGGGGAAACAAATGCAAGGTTTTATTTTTAAAGATATGGAGCTCTTTGCCGATGGTAAGGGGTATGCCGGTTTGGTGGAAGAGTTTGAAGCACCTAGCCTCAAAGTCGTTACTGAAGACTATAACGGTGGCGGATTAGGAGCCGCTATTGGTGTAGATATGGGCAGGGTTGAAAAACTGGAAGCTAGTTGGACCCTGGCAGGCTACCATGCCGAAACATTGGCCCAGTGGGGTCAAGCAGGGCAAGCCGGTACACCCCTGACCCTACGCGCGGCAGCTCAAAGTGAAGCCGATGGCTCGGTGGTACCGGTGGTTATTAAGATGCGAGGGCTGGTACGTACTTATGAAGCTGGTTCTCATAAGCCCGGTGAGATGAACAAACAGAAATACAGCGCGGAACTGCGTTATTACTCTGTGAGCATTGATGGTCGTCAAGTCGTTGAGATTGACGTGTTAAATGGTAAGCGTGTTGTTGATGGTGTTGACCAGACGGCAGAGCTTCGCGCTGCTATTGGCCGATAACCCAGGCTCTTAAGAGTTTTCAATTCCCTCTTTTTTTATCACTCTCTAAATTGACTTGCCCACAGGCTCTTAATGCTTGTGGGCTTTTTTTGAGGAAAATATGTCCGAGAACGTAATTAAGCTGGATTTTCCAGTTGAATATCAAGGTATTATCTATTCCGAATTGCAAATGCGGCGTCCCAAGGTGCGTGACTTGCTAGCTATTGAACGTAAACAAAAAGAATCAGAACGCAAACGCCAGCCAGTGGGAGATGGTGAGCTGGCAACTGAAACCTATGCCAATCTCTGTGAAGTCTCCCCTGCAGTCATTGAAGATATGGATGCTGCAGACTTCAAAAAACTAGATGAGACCTATGAAGGTTTTTTATCCTAAGCGCCTCTGCTATCCGAAGACTATTAATAACTTTGGCTAGCTGGACTGGCTGGAGTCTCGCAGAACTCTCAAATATGAGTTGTGAGGAACTGAGTAGTTGGGTTGATCATCTGCCTAAAGATGAAGCTGTACCGAGGCAATCTATCTAATTTATCCCCTTTGGATCCGTATCCATGAGCAAGTTTTCCCTATTAGTGAGCCTAGATGGCACCTTAACGTCTGGATTTAAAAGTGCTGTTACACAAGGCCAGACAATGTTGCAGCGCTTTAGTAAGTCTATTAACGAGACCGATGAAGCAATGGCTGCGGCCGAGGGCTTAAAAAAGCAACGAGATGGTCTTTCCAAACTGGAAAGGCGTTACGAGGCCAGTAGTATTAAAGGGGAGAGAGCTCGTCAGGTTGTTGAGCGTAAACGTAAGGAGCTTTGGAGAGCAGCCACAGCAGCTCAAAAATATGGTATCAGTGTTGCTAATGTGGATCGAAAATTAGAGCGCTTAGAAAGACGCTCGGCAGGCCTTAAATCCCTAGGGCGTCTACCTGGCATAGCTAAAAAATCCATCTCTCACTTAAAAGGCATAGGAGCAGGTGCAACCACCGCAGCTTTAGGGCTTTTCAATTTTGTAAAAAGTACGGCTGACTCAGGTAATCAAGCGATTGATACCGCTAACAAGCTTGGGTTCACTGTAGAGGGATTGCAGCAGTATCGTTTTGCCGCAGAGCGCTCAGGCATAACCGCCAAAACCTTTGATATGAGCGCTCAGAATATGATCAAAGGTATTACTGCGGCTGCGAAGGGTGATGTGAAGGCATCGTCTGCGCTTAAGGATCTGGGTTTGGATGCACAGAACCTGGCCCAGATGAAACCTGAAGAACAATTGAAAGTTATAGCGGACGCTATGGTGACTATTGGAAGTCAAAGTAAGCGTATATCTATAGCGGATAAACTTTTTGGTTCTCAAGGCATCGACATGGTCAACATGTTGGGTGGTGGGAGTAGTGGGCTTGAGCAGATGCACCAAGAAGCTAACGCGACAGGTAATGTTTTAGACCGTAAACAACTTCAGCTGGCTGCGGATTTTAACACTAGCTGGCTAAAATTGACCACTACGCTTACTGGCTTTAAAAATCTCCTTGCTACTGAGCTGATGCCAACACTTATGAGTATGTTCAAGGATTTTACGCAGTGGCTACAAAAACCAGAAGCTAAAGAGTTTATCCGTGATTTTGCTCTAGGTTTAATCGAAGTGGTTAAAGGCGTTGGCTCTTTAGTCAGTAAATTTAGTGAATTTGGCGGAATAGCTAAGTCTATTGGTGCTGTGCTAACTGGAATAATGACTGTTGCGATATTGCCTTTTATTAGCTTGTTATCACTCCCTGGGATTATTATTGCAGGTATCGTTGCTGCCGTAGCCTTACTCTGGGTGCACTGGGACAAAGTTGTTGCAGCGGTTGGTAAGTTTGGAGATTGGCTTAAAGAGATTCGCGATAAAACTTTGGGTAGTTTATGGGATAAGCTACCTGAAGGTGCACGTAAATCCCTAACCAAGATCAAAGACTTTGCCTTCAAAATATTGGGTAAAAGTCCTTTAGGTTTGCTATTTCGTGGAGCCTCCTGGTTGAGTGGAAAGCTATTCGGTAAAGAAGAGAATCCTGAAAATCAGCCAACGACAATAGACACGCAAACAGACGTGCGGCCTCGAGGTGGCAGTAATATCATGGTACAAAATAGTATGAATTCCCCAATCAATATTTACCCCTCAGCAGGAGTGGATGAAGAGTCGATAGGACGAAAAGTAGGGGAAGAACTGGATAAACGCCAACGAAATCAAGAAGCGCAGCAACGCAGTGTATTGTTTGACCTGGGTATACTGAATGGAGCGGCGACGTGATGAACGTATCTGAAACTATGCTGAAATTAGGAGACTTTCCATTTGCTCTACAGACCGCTGGTTACGATCAGTTGCGCCAGGCATGGAAATTCAACTGGCAGAATAGTAACCGTCCTCGGGGGTATCCACAGCCTCAATTTACTGGGCAGGGAACACGTGACATTACTCTGAGTGGGACAATCTATCCTTTAGAGTTTGGTAAGCCTAATCAACTTCAAGAAATGGCAGATACTGCTGCTCAAGGAGAGCCTTTACAGCTTGTATCCGGAGTGGGTGAAGTTATGGGGTTTTGGGCAATTACCAGTATAGAGCGCACCGACAAAGATCCATTGGCAGATGGAGTGGCTCGCTGTGTGGAGTTTTCTATTTCTTTGACGTATTACGGAGCAAAGTATGATCACTGATTACCGTACAAGAGCTGGGGATGTCCTGGACCAAGTTTGCAAAAGTTACTATGGCCGAGAGTCCGCCGTACCCGAAGTGCTAGAAGCAAATCCTAAGTTAGCCCTTTTGCCTTCAGTGTTGCCAGAGGGCGTGCGTATAATTCTGCCAGAATTGAGCGAGGCGAAGGTAAAAAGTCCAATGATTAACTTATGGGATTAGAGGTTCTTCTATGCAGCCGCGTTTTGTAATAGAAGTGGATGGTATTGAAGGAAGTGAACTCAACCAAAGAGCTCTAGGGTTCACATGGGTGGATAAGGCAGGCCAAACTTCTGATACGTTTAGTGTCATTTTGGATGATACGGAAGGTCGCCTAGCTATACCGCGAAAGGGTGTTTTAATTTCCGCTCAGCTAGGTTATGGCAATGACTTACAAATGTTACCAAGGTTTGTTGTAGATGAGATTGAATTAAGTGGGCCGCTGCGTCAGATGACTATAACTGCCCGTGGTAGCAACTTTCGTGATAAATTAAAGACGCATAAATCACGTAGTTGGGATAATCTTACTTTAAAGGAGCTAATCACAGAAATCTGTAAAGATAACCGTTTAACTCCAGTTGTGGCTGAATCCCTAGCAAATCACAAGTTCCAGCATCTAGATCAAACCAACGAAAGTGATATGAACTTACTTACTCGTCTTGCACTGGAAATGCAGGCTATAGCCAAGCTGGTAGAGGATCGTCTGATTTTTGTTCCAGTAGATGAAGCCAAAAGTGCCAGTGGTAAGAAGTTACTTGAGATGCAAATTAACTCAGATACATGCGAGAACTGGCGATTTACCCTACCCGATCGTAATCTCTATAGTGGTGTTGAAGCTCGCTGGCATGACCCGCTTACGGCTACAGAACAATTGGTTTTAATCGGCGATCGCAGTGGGGCGGTAGATCGGTTACCACAACTGAGATCTGGACCAACAGATGCGGAAACTGCAGCTGCTGCTCGTCTACGTAATCTAAACCGCCAGAGCGGAAAGCTGTCATTTACCCTGGATGGAAATCCCAATCTTAGAGCCAAAACCCCTCTGCGCTTAAGTAACTTCCACCAGCAAATTGATGGTGTATGGACTGTGGATCAGGCTACCCACAGTATTGGGAAAAACCAGCGTTACACAACGCAAGTTCAAGCGGCGCTACAGCCATAGCTTGCTGAAAATTCGTAAGTATCAGAGTTATATTATTAGCTTTATGGTCAGAGAAATAGTTTTCATTCACGGTAAGTATTCTCTGCTTTATAAGTAGGATAACTTCAAAATCAGCTAATACACCTCTCTCGATAATAGGTGATTACTTATTAGTTAAGTATGTGTAATAGTAGTTTTCTGAGGTTGATGTTTAACTTTTTTGAGCCAGCTTCGCAAGTACCTGAACAGAAACCTTGGCGACTAACTCTGAGGAAATTTCGCCATTGTTCTCCTGGGCGTAACGATACAAGCTACCGTATGCATCAGCCAGTACCACGTCTGGTAAAGTATCCGGATCCAGTTCACACTCATCGCGTAAATAGATCACGATAGCATTGACGCACTTACCAACTAGCAGAAAGTCAATTTGTCGTAATTCTGTTTCGCCCTCACCCGTCGCCCAATAGCCAACACTACTTCCCAGTGCATTGGCGATGCGTTGCTGCTCAATTCGGTCTCTAGGCAATACATCATTGTTAAGCCAAGCTGCTGCTGTAGTCTTGCCAATACCGAACTCCTTGCAGAAGCTAGACAATCGACCACGCCCTACGGGGTAACCTTTTTGGGTGAGGAGCTTATGTAAACGTTCACTAGCTCCCCGGCTATTGGGATCTTTCAAAGTTTCACTCTTCTTACCAGTTTTCACTGTTTTCATGCTTCATTTTGTCTGTTGGTGAACCACTATCATAAGTCCATTATAAATGAACCTTTCAGCGGGGAACGAACGTCGTTTCCTTTAAGGCGCAGGCACATTCTAATCGGTAGAACTCACTACGCAACTATAGAGCATGTACTTTTGTACGAGAAGTTGATAACTCAATCTACAGCTCCATCTAGCAAAAAATTACCCTTTTTGTGAGGGGTAAGCCCATTCGAGATGAACGTTACACAAAAAATCTAGAAATAAATGTTGATAAAAGTACGCTTCAAATGTACATTGTTCTGCATGTTCACTTTAAGTGAATATTTGAGGTAGTCAGCTGTTGGCCTCTGTACTTTGACAAAACTCCTCCTGGCTTAATTGTTAGCAGGGAGATATTTATAGTTGAAATAACAACAAATACAAAGAACTAAAGCGCAACTGACGTATTAAGAAAATTCTCGATCATTAAATAAAGGAAAAAAGGTCATACCGGCTAAATAAAAAAACTAACCACGCTGACAATGAAAAAATGATATCACTGAAACTTGAAATAATTTATTAAGAGTTACTTACATCAGAGTGACATTCTAAAAATTATAGATCGCCTTTGTTCACAGGATTGGGACTATAGATTTATGGCGCAATTAGATAACAAACTAAAAAAAGCTTTAGAGCAACGCTTAGAGGAGTGGTTGCAATGGAGCTCCGCAGGGTATGACGGCCTTCCCCAAGGGTTATCAGGAGGCGGAAATATAATTGCTGCACTTATGTCTAGTGGTGGTGAAATAATACGATCAACTTCTCCGCATAATGGCTATCAATGCCCTCGAGCAGAAGAAGTAGATCGCTGTCTAATGACGTTAGGGCAGCTTCTATCTGAAGCTCGTCAAGTCGTAGAGTTAGAGTTACATGCTGGCAAGCCGGGCCTTGAAACTCAAGTTGCAAGAGCCAAGTCTATTCAAATGAGTCGTCGTCAATATGTGGAGTATCTCAATACTGGACGCTGGATGTTAGTTGGCATGTTGTTCGGAAAGGCTAACGCAGCAAACTTTAAAAAGACAGCGTTTGAGCAGCGCCAACCTCGCACCCCACGGATTAAAACCTGGCATGCAGAATAAGTATAAATTCATAGGTAGTCTCCTAATATGATTAAACACCCTACAGTAGGACGCCCTCGCCGGAAGACAGATAGTCAAGGCCGTCTACAGTGTTGCATATGTCGTTACTGGCAAACTCCAGAGAACTACTATTTAAACTCCAAAAATAGTAGTGGTCGCGATAGTCGATGCAAATCGTGTGACAGCCTACGACGTAAAGATGCGCGTCAGAAACGAAAACGAGTGGCCATAATTACAGAGGCTAAAAGTAAATTTATTCATTGGAAAAGGCCTTCAACCGAAGAGTAAATCTAATCTACTGAAAAGTTATATGTAGGAGTTTTAAATGGATGCTACAGTATTAGGCATAATGATAATTATTGTCTTATTACAGATTGTTAATTTAGGTGGTATGTTGTGGAATCGTTTTGGTCCAAAGCTACTTTTAATTAATTATACTGTTAGTGGGGGAGAGGCAGACAAAGCTTGGACTCTACATTGCAGTAATTTTGGTCGTGTTCGTGGACCTATCTCAGACGTTGGGCTAGACTTCTTGGTTAGTGAATTCGTTAAAAGAATGCAAGTAGATTACCCAGATATAAATGGCTATAGCTTGAATGGGGTAACGATATTAGATACCGCAGTACCGCTTCCCAAGGAAGATTAAATATTTATATGTATTTACTTATAGTATGAAGATAAGTAGATGTGAAGTCTCTTGCTGAGATGCTAGTTATAAGTGAAGAAGTTTATAGATTTGCTAAGGCTGCTCGGAATAAGATATCTGCAGAAAGTTATTTGAGTGTAATGATAGAGGCAACTTGAAAAGAAAGATGACTTAAGATTATCGGACAAATTTTTAATTGTAATTAAAAGAGCTTTATGTGAAATTCAAATTTTCATTTTTTAGAAAAAATGATGGTTTATGAATATATTGTAATAATTTTTATAATTATACTATTGTTCTAATAGGCCGGATGGCATATTGAGGTTTGTCTATATTAATTTTCTTATTGTGGAGCAGTCATGAATGAACTTAGCATGACCATTAATCTATAGTATTTTGCTGAAGTTTTTTACCAAATTTTACTGCTTTTTTTGGCCGATATGACATTTTTCTGTTTAGGCTAAAAAATTTTTATTAATAGGTAAAATTAATTTATGTATTTAAACAAAGTGCCCATAAGGTAGAGTTCTGATTAAATTTTTTTGGTAGATGCGGTAAGCAAATATTATCCCCAAGCCAGATTTTTACATGGTTTTTGTAAGCTTCAAAATAAAGTATTTTTATAATTTAATATTTAGGATTTTTTGTTCTACTCTTTCTACGATACAATTTATATTTTCTAGGTTTACTGGCGGTGTTGACTCTCCAAAATGACGTCTGACTTTATCCATGGCTTGGGGAAAATGTTCATTACGGATTGATTTCAACGGATAGTCGGTTACATCTGATTCTTAACCTTTAAGTGCGTATTCCTGATAGGCAGTGCAAAGAGCAACCTGAGGGCGGTTAGCCAGTATGTTAATCATTTTCAGGCCGGATAAAACAGGCATGTGAATATCCAATGGTATCAGATCAAATTCCTGGTCAGCTAGAAAAGAAAGTCCTTCAGCAGCCCTATAACACTGCTCTGCTATTTCAAGATCAACATGTATATGGCTTTGGTGTATATGGATATCATGAGCTAATGGTTCATCATTTATAATTAAGGTTTTCATAATTGTATTGTTAGTCGAGCATGCCAATGCTGTTCCTGCAACTACCCTTTGTAGGGTAAAACGTTTTGGTTGTCTTAATTGTAAACGATGTTTAATATTTTCCAGACCAATACCCACGGTGCTCTTATTGATAGATTGATCAGGTGCGCGATTAATAGATTCAAACATTAATTTGTTACTTTGCACATATAAAAGGATGTGATCAAAGCATTTATCGTGGCTGATTTCAGCACTATGTTTAAAGGTATTTTTTACTAGTATAATCAGTAGTAGAGGCGGAATTTTTTTTGATTCCTCTGGTAATTTATATCTATTCCAATCCTGCAGAGAAATTCTACTCCTATTTTTTTCAGTTCAAAATAATTTTGTAAATAGGCAGGTTTATCTTTTAGTACTACTTCAGCTGTTTGACCCTGATACACCAAATGGCGTAGAAGGTCAGATAATATCCGCAGCATCGGTGCCGCTTGATTCGACTGCATTAAGCGTAATGCATATAGACTGTTTAGTGTATTAAAAAAAGTAGGGATTAACATGTTGTTGTAACATTCTTAGCTCAGTCTGGGTCTGTTCATTTGTCAGTTCAGCGAGCTTCCGAGTATTGTGTTCTCGCTCGAAGGCCAAAATTAAAGGAGTGGTGACTAACCAGAAAATCAAGACCACAAGCAAATTTAGTGTGTCGAAAGGTTTATGATTTTCTGATGGTAATAAACTTAATGTAGGAATATTCAGGGGTAGTTGTAAGATAAGGGTGCCAAATAAAGGGTAAGATAGCAGTCAGGCCTATCGCCGTGCAGTTCATAAAACTGCATACCAATGGTTTGGCTAACGGTTTGGCTAACGGTTTGGCTAATGATTTGGCCATTGGTTTGAAATGGGATTAAATGAGATAGAGCCTTCTTGGTGGAATCCATAGCTAAGTATATAGAGCTGTTGATGCTGGAACGTTATCAGGGAAGAGTTGCTATGGAAGGGCTGATCTCCTATGAGCGATAGCGATATCAGAGCGCCGAAGTCCATAGTCATAAGCCAAATCTTAGCCTGGTCAGCGCTGAGTCCTCACATGGCAGGTATTCTCGTGCTACTTTGATTTTTGCTCGAGTGCGCCAGGTCATTGGTGACACACTTATTCTTGCTGCCTTAGGTGAACAGCATAGTTATCCAGCTCCACCAGCAAGCTCTTTGGATTTTTTTTGAAACTCTTGTGGGCAAGGCTCGAGCCCAATGAGAATTGATTGAAACTTTATTTATCTAACCGGTACCTGTAGCCAACTGGTTGGAAGAATTGATCGCAGGAAAATCTTAGAAGCTCCCATTTATTTCTATGGTAAACCCCCTAACTGGAGGAGGATGTTATAAAATATAGTTCATCCTATTCTGGAGTTAGTTGGGTAGGTTGTGTCTGCTGCTGATCAAATTAAAGTATTATGAAATACCTATTAATAATCGTATTGTTTTATTCATCTACATTATGGGCTTTGGAAATAGAACCTTTTCAAACAGATGGTTGTAGTGTTTTTCCTGATGGGACTGTTGAGCATGGAGAACTATGGATGAGCTGTTGCCTGGCTCATGACTACGCTTACTGGAAAGGCGGTACCTATGAAGAGCGCAAGCTGGCGGATGAAAAATTAAAAGCTTGTGTTGTTGGTACTGGTGAGGACGAAGTTGCGCTACTAATGTTGGTGGGAGTCCGTATCGGTGGGACACCCTTTTTGCCTACACCTTTTCGGTGGGGGTTTGGATGGCCTTATTTACGTGGTTATAAGTCGTTAACTTTGGAAGAGTTAGAGGCGATTAAGCGAGCTGATAAATCAGAGGAATAAATATTTTCCGAGACAAATTGTTAATAGAATTTTTTTTGAAAACAAGAAGAAAAATAAGCAGGTGCGGAGTTAACCAGCCGGACCATTTTCCAGTAAGAGTTGATATGCGTTAGGGAAGCGCTCTTTTAGCCATTCCATAAGACTGCGAACTCTTATTAGCTGGTGCTTCAGGGGTGGGCACACCATAGACAATATCGTGGACTCTGACCAGCCAGGTAAGATTTCTACAAGCCTGTTCCCGGCAATATCTGCTTGCACATAAACATCTGCCAAGCGAGTCACTCCCAGGCCAGCCAATGATGCGAGATGCATAGCCCGGCCGCTGACGAGTTTAATTCCTTGATTAGCTTGAACAACCTGTTGGGCTTTACCTCGTGTCATGACCCATTGGTCAACACTGCCATAAACCAGAGGCACCAGGGAAAGGTCAGAAGGTTTGGTTATAGGCCCGTGGGTACTTAAAAAGTCGGGGCTCGCGACATACCGGGTTTTAATATTATGCAGCTTGCGCACTATCAGCGATGAGTCCGGCAGCGTACCCATACGGATGACCAGGTCGTATTGCTCTTCAACCAGGTCTACACGTACGCTGGAAAAGTCTAAGTGAACCCGCACTTCGGGATATTTACGCTGGAAATCTATCACGAGTGGCGCAATAAGCTCTTCACCAATCACCCCGCCAACAGCATTTATCCGAATACTGCCTTTAATCCCTGCTTTGCTCTGAGATGCCCACTCCGCGGCAGTATCCAGCTGCTGCATTGCCAGTTTACAACGCTGGTAATAGCCCTCACCGATTTCCGTCAGCCGCAACTTGCGGGTGGTGCGGTAAAGGAGTTGGACCCCGAGAGCAGCTTCCAACTCAGATACTTGCTGGCTCAGATTGGCCTTGGAAAACCCACGGTGCTCGGCGGCGGCAGTAAAGCTCCCATATTCTGCTACAGATAAAAAGGCCCTGATGGCTCGCCAGGATAGTTTGTTCATTAAAACCAAACAATGTTTTCAGATTGGTGAGGATAATCATCATAGTCGTAAATCCTATACTTGGTCCATCAAATGAGTGCCGAAAGATAGACCGGCTATGGAAAAGAAAAGAGAGATTGTTATGACCAAACCACTTATTGTGATTACTGGAGCCAGCTCAGGCATCGGCGCCACCATCGCTCGGCATATGTCAGATGCTGGATATCCCCTTCTACTGTTGGCGCGCCGTTTGGAGAAGATGGAATCCCTTAATCTACCTAATACCTTGTGTAAGAAGGTAGATATCACCGATCGAGAGGACCTCGAAGCAGCAATTAGAGAAGCTGAACATCAATTTGGTCCTGTTGATTGTTTGATTAACAATGCCGGTATGATGCTTTTAGGTAATGTGGAAACCCAAAACCCTGCTGAATGGAGGCAGATGTTTGATGTGAATGTGCTTGGAACTCTAAATGGTATGCAGGCAGTACTTGGTGGCATGAAAAACAGAAAGCGTGGCAGTATTATCAATATCAGTTCACTGGCAGGAGTGAAAACCTTTATTAACCACGCTGCTTATTGTGGGACCAAATATGCGGTTACGGCCATTGGTGAGACGGTACGAGAAGAGGTCGCATCCAGTGGCGTACGTGTGATGACAATAAGTCCAGGTGCAGTGGAAACTGATCTTGTAAGCCATACCACTTCACAGGCAATTATTGACGACTATCTAAAGTGGAAGGATTCTATTGGTGGCGCAATAAATGCAGATGATATAGCACGCGCAGCACTATTTATGTATTCACAGCCTCAACAAGTAACTATCAGAGAAATCCAGATAGCACCTACAGGACAAGAGCGCTAATAGTTAATCCCAAGTATAATTTAGGCCTCTCTTTTATAGGGGCCTACAACAGTTAGGTCTAGTTTTCTAAATAGATTATTTTTTCCTGAGGAAACGCATTCGTACTTAATTCCAGCAGATTTCAGGTAGTTATCAAGTCTTCTGGAACATTCGCTGTATACTGGAAAAATCCAGCTCATGATTGCCTGCAAGATCATGTAGCCCGTAAAGATTACGGGCCAGGGAACCAAGTGGAGTATAACTTTGGCTGTTATTTGCAGCCTGCTGCGCAAGTCCCAAATCTTTACACATCAGCTTCACCATAAATCCACCGGTGTAATCCTTACTTGCGGGGGTATCAGACATTACACCGGGATAGGGGTTATATTTTTGCAGTGACCAGTTGGCCCCAGAGCTATTCGACATTATCTCGCTGAGTACAATGGGGTCGAGGCCATTATCTACCCCGAGTTGCAAGGCCTCGGCTGTACCAATCATATGAATGGCCAGTAGCATGTTATTGCAGATTTTTGCGGTTTGTCCTGCGCCTGCGGGACCAGCATGGAAGATATTGGCCCCCATATGCTGAAGAATTTCCCTTGCTCGCTCGACATCGCTATGGTTTCCACCGCACATAAAACTAAGCGTACCTGCTGCTGCACCGGCGACACCACCAGATACAGGAGCTTCAATAGCATGTAACTTTTTATCTTGAGCAGAAGCAAGAAGTCTCTTGGAGCTCTTTGTCGAAATAGTTGAGCAATCGATTACCAATGTATTTTCGGTAATTTGCTCCAGTAATTTCTCTTCATCAAGATAGAGTGATTCGACGGCACTATCATTAGGTAGCATACTCACAATAAAATCTACACCCACAACTGCTTGATGTGGAGATACACACTTTTCTATACCTTGCTTTTCTGCGTTATTGAGGAGCTCTGTAACGGGATCATACCCTTTGACCTGAAATCCAGCTTTTACCAGGTTAGATGCCATTGGAGCTCCCATATGCCCCAATCCAAAAAAGGCGACTGATGTGGCCAAGATGATCTCCTTAACTGAACGTAGTTTAATGCACTTTTAAATTTATTTGAGCTGTATAGTCATATTGGTATGCTCCGCATGTTCGATATCGGAGTCGAACCACCGCGCAGTTACCGTCTTCGTTTCCGTATAGAAGCGCACGGCCTGCTTTCCATAGGCATGTTGATCCCCGTAAAATGAGGCTCGCCAGCCAGTGAAGCTAAAGAAAGGTAGGGGGACAGGAATGGGAACGTTTATTCCTACCTGCCCCACTAAAATTTCATGCTGATATTTGCGAGCGGCGGCACCACTGGAAGTAAAAATTGAAGTACCGTTACCATAGGGGCAAGAATTGACCAGATGGATAGCATCTTCCAGTGAATCCGCATTGACGAGACATAAGACCGGCCCAAATATTTCGTCAGTGTAAATGGACATCTCTGGAGAGACATTAGCAAACAGGGTTGGCCCTACCCAATTCCCATTGGGGTAACCTTCGACTGATATATTGGAACCATCCAGCAGGCAGTCTGCGCCTTCTGCCTTTCCTCTCGCAATATACCCCAATACCCGTTTCTTGGCTGTTGGAGAAATCAGTGGGCCAAAGTCAGAGTCTGGATTTGTCCAATGGCCCGGTTTAACTTTTGCCATGGCTTCACGGATTTCAGGTATCCATTGCTGTGCTTCACCTACTAGCACCACGACTGAAATTGCCATGCATCGCTGACCTGCCGCACCAACAGAGGAGCCGATGATATTATTGATCGCAGCCCTCTTGTTAGCATCAGGCATAACAACCATATGGTTTTTAGCTCCTGCAAATGCCTGGACTCTCTTTAAGTGTTGAGTCCCTGTCTGATAAATATGACGACCTACGGGTACTGATCCAACAAAGGATATTGCCTTGATGCCTGGATCTTTCAGTAGGAAATCTACCTGCTCACTGCCTCCATGTACTACCTGTAAAACTCCTTTCGGCGCACCGGCCTCCTCAAAGAGTTCTGCGAGCTTACAGGGAGTAATCGGGTCTTGCTCTGAAGGTTTGAGGATAAAAGTATTGCCGCAAGCTATCGCCATGGGAAACATCCAGAGGGGAATCATTGCAGGAAAGTTGAACGGAGTTATTCCGGCACAAACACCTATTGGCTGGAGGTAGGAATAGCAATCTATACCATTGGCGACATTTTCAACGGTCTCGCCCATCATCAGGCTGGCAATATTCGCTGCGTGTTCGACCACTTCAATACCACGCCAAACATCGCCCTTGGCATCTTCAAAGGTTTTACCAGTCTCCTCACTCAGTATTTCAGCTAGTGATTCCTGGTTTTCCTTCAATAAAGCTTGATATTTCAACATTATCCGAGCTCTTATGGAAACTGGTGTATCTTTCCAGTCGTTAAATGCCTCGGTGGCAGAAATTACTGCATTTTGTAGCTCTTTTGAAGTTGTATATGGTGCATGGCAGAGTGTATCCCCAGAGGCGGGGTTGGTGACATCTAGCCATTTTTTGCTGTTAGAGTTTACCCATGTACCATTTATGTAGATTGGGAGTTTGGGAGGAATAGATCTATCCATTTTAAGAGAGTCAGGCTGGGAATTGGATTTTCTTATTTTAGATGTGATTCAAAAATAAAAGAGAAATTATCCGCCACATATTATTTAAATAGAACCTAAAATTAACCAGTTTTAATGATTCAAGGTTTTTTGGTCAGGCCGATATCCCTTGATTTCACTAATTATTGTTAAAATTATGTAATGGCATTCAATATAAAAGATATTTTGATTTTAATTGTGGGCTCTCTCTCATTTTATGCAGTCTAATGTTGGTGGGTATCCTATCTGGTTGATAAAGACTGTTATGCTCCTGTTCGCCAAAAAACCGGCTTAGCTGTTTTTAGCTCGGTGGGCTTTTCAATCTGACATTTATTACTATTTACATTTTTTGTAAAGGATAGTCAGTTATATTGCTGGTCTACAGTATTTCTCATGGGAAGGATACTATGCGCTGCTTTATTAAATTAAGATATTTTCTATTTGCTTCAGTATTGATTTTTTCACATATAAAAGGGTACGCAACAACTCTAGATGACGTAAAGGCTCATAACCCAACCTCAGATAAAACCTGGGCCGAACAGTGGTTCTACAATATTGCGGTTCCTGATGTAGGCTACTTCAAGGTCAGCTTTCAGACATATATTGCTCCAAATTTTTCTGACCCCATTCCAAAAGCCTATATTCATCTGGCTTTTACGCCGATAAATGGAGAATCTGTAAAATATGATTTGTTTTTGGATGAGGTGATTTTAACTCACCCGGATGATCCCGGTAAGTTTTATTATGAAGTGCCCGGAGTCCTTGTGGCTGATGATGAAGCTATTTGGGTGAACCATGAAAATTTTAATTTCAGTATGCGATGGAATGGTGAACACCATCATTATTGGCATGGTTTGAATCCGGGGCAAACACCATTTGGTATTATTCCTGAGATTCCAGGAGTAGGGGGGCGATGGTTTCTATACACGGTAGGGACTCCTATACAGTATAGCTTTCACGATGGTACACAATCACTGATGGGAGTAGGGTATGCCCAGCTGGACAAAGGTTGGTATGACAAAGAGTCCAGTGCGGGGATGGCATACAGTATGGGGCTATCTGATAAACTTTACTATATGTTTACTGGAGCCAAGCTTGGTAATTCTGACTTTGAAATGTGGGCCGGTCGGTATATTTCTGATGAGCACGATTTGATATTCTATCCTGCGTTTAATAATTTATCTGTTAAAAGGGTGATAGACTCATGTTCTGGATTTATGAGAATTGAACTCAATAAGATAAGATATAAGCTTGTTGTGGAAGCTAAGGCTGATATCAATAGTTTCTATCCTCTTGAATTTCCTTCTGTAATTATTTTTGGTGGGGAGCAGAGATATATGAAATCTATGCAGGCTAACGTAAATTTCTCGCTTTATAAAAAAGGAGATCTTGTTGAGACAGTCACAATGCCGCAAGCCTTGCTGGAGTTCAGTGGTCCACTAGCGTGTGATGATTTTTTTGAATAGCTGTTGAATTGATTTTACCTACTTTTAGTTTTTATTTGACATTCAGTGATACAAAAAGTATCACTGAATGCTGAAATTATGATGAAATAAAAATATATTTAGCATGCAGTCCTAAGCATACCATTTTAGCCAATTAATAAGTGCCTCATGCTCATTTTTCCGATCACTCCCATACTGGGGTGATTTCTCTCCCTAAGTAAGACCAAATTTATATTACTATCTGTTAAGTCCTTGAATTCGCTATAGGGGGCAAAAGGGTCTGATGGTGAGAGGAATAGAAGCGTTGGAGTATTGGAGGAAATTAGGAGTGGTTTTATTCTTGTGTCGTAGAGATAGATATTGGCTTTTTCCAGTGCGCGAGTAGCTCCTTCGCGGAAGTTATTTTCTGGAATAAGGCCGCTAATCAAAGGGTGAGCGGCTCGAGCATAGTTTACTACTGCTTGATCAAATTTCACCATGGGATCCTGAAGAATTAGGCCACGGATATCTTGACGAGAAGCAGAGATTCGTGCAGCGGTTAGAGCTCCCATTGAATGGCCTAGCAAATAGAGATTATCTTTCTTAATAATGCTTTTTTGAATAAGGTTATCGACCAAAGCGTTGAAGATCTCACTATCGCCCACTCCAAAGACTTTTTTGCCACCTGATTCTCCATGACTCAGAAGGTCTGGGATTACTACATCAAACCCAAGAAAGTGAAAATAGAGCGCTGAGCTAAGCATGAACTCCTTTGAAGCGCGAAATCCATGTAGAAGCATTACAGTACCTGAAAAAGAACTTTCCAAAGCATTTCGGTTAAGTTCGAGATTAACTGTACTTTCAGACTTGTAGGATTCAACTTCAATAGAATAATTAATTTTCTTATTGGTTTAAGCAGTTGCATGAAAATAGTTAACACAAAGATTGTTTTTTCTCTGGCAATATTTCCTCTTATTGAATCCCCATAGCTGAATCTGTTCTTGAGTAACTAAGCGATTGTGTGGGAAGCTTTTTGAGTTATTAATATACCAGGAGATACTTGAAGAGCAGGATGATATGCAGAAACATAGTACGAAACTAGAAATAGTTTTTTCAGCTTCATTTACTTTTTTTAATCGTTGTTTGATTTTTTATCGGCTTAAAGGCTGACTGTTTAATGTGTAGCTGTTAATGCTTGGATTTTGAGTATTGGAAAGAATATAGTGCTGACCGGCTAGTCAGTGCGTTATGTTTTTGGAGATTCGGCCAAGGTAATAGGTCGATGAAGGACTGCCAAGCCATACCAGGCAGCCCCTAATCGATGGTATTTCAGTTTAGATTAATTCGGTTATCTTCTGACTTCTGCTCAAATTCGAGGGTTTGCGCTGCCGGCTGTAGATTTAGAGTATAAGTCAGTAAGGTGTAATCTCGAGCGTCGGCCTGGCAAACAAAGCCCATTGACCTTGCGAAAGAATGAACGCGTTTGTTTTCGGCAGATTCAATAGAGTAGATACGCTCTAAGCCTTGTTCTTGGGCGCAGTGAATTAGGCGTTTTAACATCAGTCTACCAAGGCCAAGGCCCTGCCAATCATCACTAACCACTACGGCACACTCACAGGCTCGTCCGTCTGGATCTACTGCATAGTGTGCGGTGGCAACCGCTCTCTGGGCGTGGTCGCTACTGCAAAGGGCAATAAAAGCTTCATGAACCTGATGGTCGTTGTCGGTGAGCAGTTCAATCAGTTGCTGGCTCGCTTTACAGCTGCCCCCAATAAAGCGATCGCGTCGGGTTTGGGGGGAGAGGTCCTCAATGAGCTCTTTCTCCAGCTGCCCGTCACTGCGGCAAATGGGGCGGATTGATACCCTGCGCCCGTTGCCGAGAGTGATTAATTCTATTTTTCGTTCCGGGGTAACTCTGTTGTTAAATGACATATCAATAAAAATCCCAACTGCGCTTGGCAGCTTTGTTTCTAGTTCGCAACGGGGGTGGATATCAAAAAGATAGACGCTCGCGTTGCGAACGCAAAACTATATTACGGTCGCGCTGGGCGTTTCCCTAACAACCCCTATGTATAAGGCTATGAAGCCTGGGTGTTAACAGATAGAACTATACAGTCAGTACATTTATGTTATAGTGCCCGCGCTGTGATTTCTCAGCTGCGTCATTTGTAGGCCGGTATTTCACCGGTGCCCTCCCAGGAACATTTCTTAAATTCTTCCCGGAACTTTCTACTGAATGCCGCGCGCCGGACGACCGGTGAATAGACGGCTGTATGCATTGAGCACCAACAAGCTCTGTATGCCCACTCCGATTTTTAAATTTGCACCCTTGTGGTGCGAATGTGTTTGCTTGCGCCTGGAGCGCAGTTTGAGGTTTTTATGTTGTTTCAAGATCTGGGGCTTGCCCAGGATATTGCCCGTGCAGTTGCAGAGCAGGGATACAGTACGCCTACGCCCATTCAGGCGCAGGCTATCCCTGCGGTAATGAGGGGCAGTGATATTATGGCGGCGGCCCAGACGGGTACAGGTAAAACAGCCGGTTTTACTTTGCCACTATTGCACCGGCTCAGTGCCGGTGAACGTGCCCGTAAGGGGCATGTGCGTGCGCTGGTACTTACCCCAACCCGCGAGCTGGCCGCTCAGGTGTTCGATAATGTGCAGAGCTATAGCCAGTACCTGCCAATGCGTCATGCGGTAGTATTTGGTGGTGTTAAGATAAATCCCCAGATATCCCGCTTGCGCGGCGGTGCCGACATTCTGGTGGCGACTCCCGGGCGCCTGTTGGATCTGCACAACCAGGGGGCAATCCGTTTCGATCGGCTAGAGGCTCTGGTATTGGATGAAGCAGACCGTATGCTGGATATGGGCTTTATCCATGATATTAAGCGAGTGTTGAAAATTCTGCCGACCAAACGCCAGAATCTGCTGTTCTCTGCAACCTTCTCCCCAGAAATTCGCCAGCTTGCCAAAGGATTGGTGGAGGACCCGCTGGAGATTGATGTCAGCCCTCGTAACTCCACCACAAAAACGGTACGCCAAAAGCTGCACCCTGTGGATAAAGCTAGAAAAACAAAACTGCTTAGTCATCTGATTCGGGAGAATAGCTGGCATCAGGCACTGGTATTTAGTCGTACCAAGCACGGTGCCAATAGACTTGTGAAGCAGCTGGAAGGAGATGGCATTCTGGCAGCTGCTATTCACGGCAATAAGAGCCAAAATGCCAGAACCCGGGCCCTGGCGGACTTTAAAGCTGGCAAGGTGCAGATCCTAGTTGCAACGGATATCGCGGCCCGCGGAATTGATATCGATCAATTACCTCAGGTAGTGAATTTTGATCTGCCGAGTGTCCCCGAGGATTATGTCCACCGTATTGGTCGCACAGGGCGTGCGGGGGCTCAGGGGCAAGCTTTGTCTCTTGTGAGCGCCGATGAAATCAAGCAATTACGCGATATCGAGCGCTTGATTGGTAAACCGATCCCCCGTGAGGAAATTGAGGATTTTGAGCCAGATCATCAGCTGCCGGCCTCAGGCACCCCTAAGCGCAGAGGAGTTCAGCCCTCCCGTTCTGGTGGGGAAAAACGCAGAGAGAGCGCTCGCGGCAATAACGACAGCCGTGGTAGCCGAAGCAGCAAGGACAGTCGTTCAGGTAATCGCGCAAACAGCCGCGGTAATAATGAGGGGCGTGGGAAAAGCCGTTCTCGCAGTAATAACGATAATGGTGGGAATGCTGGGACTCGCTCAAGAAATAATGGCAAGGGGCGAGATAGAGTTGAAGGAACAGACCGCTCCGATTCACAAGGGCTCCAACGTGCACCACGCCGCCGTCCAGCAAGGGGGCGCTCGGAAAGCGCGTAAAATAAAAATAGTGTAAGCGAGCCTCAATGGAGGCTCGCTTTCCATTACCGTCGTTTATAATTGGCCATGTAGTCCAAGGTTAGTAAGGTTAGAGCTTCAGTCCCTTTACGCATAGCGCTTTCATCCACATAGAATAAAGGTGAGTGGTTACTGGGGGCTTTGCTGGGATCTTGCCCTTGTGGGGTTACTCCTAAGAAATAGTAAAAACCGGGCACTTCATTGGCGAAGTAGGAAAAGTCTTCCGCACCAGTAACTTTAGGTATCTCTATCACCCGCTTGTCACCCGCTACGGATCTCAAAATGGGGAGAGCCATTTCAGTTAATTCCGCATTGTTGATAGTTACAGGGTATCCTTCCAAAATTTCTACATCCGCGCTAGCGCCAGAACTCTCAGCAATTAATTCAGCTGTTGTTTTCAAGCGCTTGAAAATTTCCGCACGATTATCCATATCAAAATTTCGGATGGTGCCATTTAGATAAACACTATCCGGAATAATATTATTGCGCACACCGCCATCAATGCGTCCGTAAGAGATAACTGCTGGTTCCTTAGTGATATCTATCTGACGGCTGACAATTGCCTGGGTACCCATAACTACCTGCGCGGCTGCAACAATAGGGTCCACTCCGCCCCAGGGGCGGGAGCCATGAGTCTGGTGGCCATTAATAGTGATGCGGAATTCATCAGCGGCGGCCATCAAGGGGCCTGAGCGGTAACCGACTACGCCAGCAGGAAGTGAGGAGGTAACGTGCTGGCCAAAAGCAACATCTGGCTTGTATTTCTTGAAAATTCCCTCTTTGAGCATCAGCTCGGCTCCGCCTTCTTCACCATCTGGCGCCCCCTCTTCGGCAGGCTGGAAAATAAAGAGTACATTGCCGGCGAGTTCTTCACGTAAGCCGGCAAGTACTTCAGCGGCGCCCATCAACATGGCGACATGGGTATCGTGGCCGCAGGCGTGCATTACGCCTACATCTTTGCCCTGGTAAGTGGTTCTCACCTTGGATGCAAAAGGAACATCGGTCCTTTCAGTTACCGGTAGAGCGTCCATATCGGCGCGTAGCGCTACTGTCGGCCCTGGTTTGGCACCTTTCAGAAACCCAACAAGCCCGGTATGGGCAATGCCAGTTTCTACCTCCAGTCCTAATGAACGGAGATGTTTTTCTATATATTTAGCTGTTTCAAACTCGCGGTTACCCAACTCTGGATTCTGGTGCAGGTGGCGACGCCACTCAATAACCTTGGATTCGGTATTTTCCAGCAACTGCTGGGGTTTTGTGTCGGCAGCAGATATCTGAGTGACCAGCAGCGAGGCGCCGATGGCCAAGGGCAGGAGTAATCTCTTCACAGCATATTTCCTTGGTTATCGTTATGGTTATTGGGATTCTAACCTCATAGGCTTTGAAGCTCCGATGACTAATTCAATCAGTGTCCGACTGATGAGGCTTAGGTGGTCGTATTTTTAGGCAATCCTCTCGTGCTACCAGGCAATCATAATTTGTTGACAAGATGAACCGAACGGTTCAAGATTGCTGGCAGAGCTTGTGGGAATCAATACAACCACAGAAATAATAAGAGGGCATGCGATGCTCGAATGGATACTAGAGGCCGGTCTTTTAAGTGTGTTTGCTATGTAATGACTAGTAAATCCGAACTCTAATGGATCGGAAGGGAAAAGTGCTTATTTCACAGAGTGCATTGTGTGCCCGTTTACTAATTTCATTATGACTTGAAGGCATGTATTGAGAGATGGAGATTGCCCAACCAATATAAAGGCGCACCCTCTGTCCCGGATTTTTTTCTTCTTCTTAATAATGGGGGTTGAAAGGACTTAAAAATTTTGGCTTAACTAGGAATAGCTTTGTTATTTACAACATTAGATTTTTTCTTAGATTCTTATTAAATTAATTTTAAGGTTTTATAGTCATCCTTTAACTGGGAGGGGTGGGTGTGTGCCAATAAAAACTTGGCTGGTTAATTCAATTAAAAGTTAATATATATAGGTCCGCATTTATTTTGATGCTAATAAAATTACACTGAATTATTTAATGAATTTGCTGCCCACTTTTTAATTTCCTCAATCCGCATGGGGAAATGAAATCTATTAATACTGGTTAAAGACTATTTTTTCTTCTCTATCAGGTAGTTTGAAGGAGCTGCTTTTATGTCTTCCCCCCAATTACAGTCGAATTGGGTTGGCCGCTATGCGGACTGGCTCATTCGATATCGCTGGCTGGTCGCTATTGGTGCCCTGTTGTTAACCTTTCTCGCGGTAAGTGGTGCTAGGTTCCTCGGTTTTAACAACGATTACCGAGCATTCTTTAGTGATGCTAATCCTCAGTTACAGGCCTATGAACAGATTCAGCGTACTTATACCAAGAATGACAACATTCTTTTTGCCATAGTGCCTAAAGGTAGCGAAGCCTTCTCCACGAGTGCCCTGGCGGCGGTGGAAGAAATGACCGAAAAATCCTGGTTGTTGCCTTATGCACTGCGGGTGGATTCTATTACTAATTTCCAGCATACCATTGCTGAGGAAGATGATCTTTTAGTTCAGGATTTGGTGGAAAATGCCAGTGGGCTCAATACCGAAACATTAGCTTCCATTAAATCCACAGCTCTTGCGGATCCTACCTTGAAAGAGCGTCTGGTAAATAGTGATGGCTCTGTGACTGGAATTAATATTACCTTCCAGCTACCGCAGAAATCCATGAATGAAACACCTGAGGCAGCTGCCGCGGCTCAAGCGCTGATGGAAGAGATTGAAGCTAAGTATGATGTTGAAGTCTATGCGACTGGTATCATTTTGCTAAGTAATGCCTTCTTTGAAGCTTCTCAGTCAGACATGAGTACTCTGGTTCCACTCATGTATCTTGTCATCATTGCTGTAGTTTTCTTGCTGGTGCGCAGTGTCAGTGCCACATTTGCCGCGTTATTAGTAATTATCTTCTCCATGGCCGCAGGTATGGGACTGGCTGGTTTTATCGGCGTTAAACTGACTCCTCCCTCTGTATCCGCTCCAACCATTATTATGACCCTCGCGGTGGCAGATTCGATACATATCCTGGTCAGCTTGTTTGCTGCTATGCGCCGTGGCCTCAGTAAGCATGCGGCTATTAAAGAGAGCCTGCAGCTCAACATGGGTCCAGTGTTTCTTACGTCGATCACTACAGCGATCGGCTTTCTGTCAATGAACTTTTCCGATGCGCCCCCTTTTCATGATCTGGGTAATATCACTGCTATGGGTGTGATGGTGGCCTTCTTCCTGTCAATCACTTTGCTGCCCGCACTGATGGCGATTCTGCCGGTCAAGAGCCGTGTCAGCGAATCCAAGATTGGCCGCTCTATGGATGCCCTTGGAGATTTTGTTATAAGTCGCCAACGCCCGATACTTCTGGTTGGTGTCATCATCTCCCTGGCTTTACTGGTTATGGTGCCGCGTAACGAAATCAATGATGACTTCGTTGGTTACTTTGATGAATCTGTAGAGTTCCGGGCTGACTCCGATTACATCAGTGAAAACCTGTCTGGTATTTACCAATTGATCTATTCCCTGGAATCTGGCGATAGCAATGGTGTAAGTAACCCTGAGTTCCTCGCTAAGCTGGATCGTTTTACCGGGTGGATGGAAACCCAACCAGGCGTGCGTCATGTCAATACGATTGGCGATACTTTCAAACGTTTGAACAAAAACCTGCATGGTGATGATCCGGCGTATTACAAGCTGCCTGACGATCAGGAGCTGGCAGCTCAGTATCTACTGTTGTATGAATTATCCTTGCCTTATGGTCTGGACTTGAATAACCAGCTTAATGTGGCCAAGTCCTCCACGCAGGTAGTCGTAACCCTCGACAATCTAAAGTCGAAAGAGCTCAAAGCAGTGGCTGACGCCGGCAGTAATTGGCTGGAAAAAAATGTTGGCCTCACTGCTTACGGAGTAGGTCCGGCCATCATGTTTGCGAATATTGCTGAGCGTAATATGGAGGGCATGTTGGTGGGTACTCTGGTGGCACTGGTGCTGATCTCCGCTCTTATTGGTATTGCCCTGCGCAGTGTAAAACTCGGCACCTTGAGCCTGATACCCAACCTGTTACCCGCTGGCTTGGCTTTTGGCCTCTGGGGTGCCCTGGTAGCGGAGGTCAATGTTGCGGTAACCATGGTTACTGGTATGGCACTGGGTATTGTGGTGGATGATACCGTGCACTTTCTCAGTAAATATCTTCGTCGCCGCCGTGCCGGCTACAACGTGGAAGATGGGCTGCGCTACGCCTTCTCTTCTGTGGGTGTGGCAATTGTAGTGACCTCTTTGATTCTGATTGCCGGATTTATGGTACTGGCTCAGTCTTCATTCGGTATGAATTCCTCCATGGCCATATTAACTGCAATTTGTATTCTGATGGCCTTACTGGCGGACTTCCTACTATTACCGATTCTTCTGATGAAACTTGATGCCAAGGCATATGACCCAGCTATCCCCTCTATTGAAAGTAAGGAGCAAGACTATGCAACCCAACCGCTCTAAAAAACAATTTCTGACTCGAGTGCTTGCCGGCACACTGGCACTGGCACTGGCTACTTTTTCAGTCGCTGCTAATGAACTGGACCTGGCCGCAGAGAAAGGCCTGGAAATTGCGAAAGAGGCCGATCGCCGCGACTTAGGATTCGGTGATATCAGTAACAACCTCACAATGACTTTACGAAATAAATATGGTGAGGCGAGCATGCGCTCTATGCGTACCAAGACACTTGAGCAGGAAGATGATGGAGATAAATCCCTGGTAATTTTTGACAACCCGCGAGATGTGAAGGGCACTGCATTTTTGTCCTTTACCCATAAAGTGGGTTCCGATGATCAGTGGCTCTACTTACCTGCACTAAAACGCGTTAAGCGTATTTCTTCCAGCAATAAATCCGGCCCGTTTATGGGTAGTGAATTTGCCTATGAGGATATTGCCTCTCAAGAAGTGGAGAAATATACCTACAAGTATCTGCGCAATGAGACTTTTGATGGGCGAGATCACTTTGTTTTGGAATTGGACCCGGTAGACCCTAAATCCGGTTACTCCATCCAGCATATCTGGATTGATATGGAAGAATATCGGGCGTGGAGGACAGATTTTTATGATCGTAAAGGAGACCTGATGAAGACTCTTACGGTTTCCGATTACAACCAGTATGACGATAAATACTGGCGCGCAAATAAAATGGAGATGGTAAATCACCAAACCGGTAAATCTACTGTGTTGCAGTATAGCGACTGGGTTTTTGGCAACGGCTTTACCGATCGTGACTTTACCAAAAACAGTCTGTCAAGGGCGAAGTAGGAAGCGTGCCCATGGCAAACCGAAAAATACTCGCCTTTTTTCCGTTGATGGCTGCATTGAGTCAGGCGCCAGTGGCAAATGAGTTAACCGGTTACGCGGGCCTGGAGGCTCGCGCTTTTACTGCGGACCCAGCAGATTCTATCCAGAGTGATGCAGGGATTTCCGCATCTTTAAGTCTTGAGTATTATCGGGACCTTGACGATGGTAATCAGCGCTTTGTAGCCAGTGCCTTTGGTCGTTGGGATAGCGAGGATGGCGAGCGCAGCCATGGTGATCTCGGTGAGCTGTACTGGTGGAAGGCCTATGATAGTTTTGAACTCTATGCTGGTGTGCGTAAGGTTTTTTGGGGGGTTACTGAAACCCTGCATTTAGTGGATGTGATTAATCAGGACGATGCTCTGGAAAATATCGATGGTGAAGACAAGTTAGGCCAGCCCATGGTGAACCTTCTGATGGAACGTGATTGGGGCACTTTAGAGGTTTATGGCTTATTGGGTTTTCGCGAGCGGCAATTTGCTGGTCGTGAGGGACGGCTGCGTGCTTCCCTACCTGTTGATGAGGGTGGGGCAATCTACCAGTCTGACCGGGAAGAAAAACACATAGATTGGGCCTTACGCTACAGTCATGTGCTTGGAGATTGGGATCTGGGGTTAAGTCATTTTTCTGGTACAAATCGGGATCCTCTGCTGTTGTCGAGCAATGATGGCTTGCTAACACCTTACTATGCTCAGGTAGACCAAACAGGAGTGGATATCCAGACTACTCGAGGTGATTGGTTGTGGAAGTTTGAAGCCATTTCTTTTAAGCCGCGCGGTGAAGATCGTCAGACAGCTGCTGTCGGCGGTTTCGAATATAGTTTATATGGTATTCGTGAAACTGTGGCCGATCTTGGCTTGTTGATGGAATATCAATTTGATGATCGCCGTGGGCCTTGGTCTACTGCAAACCAAAATGATATAGCGGTAGGGGTTCGTTACGCTCTTAATAATACACAGGATACTGAGTTCCTGCTGGCAGTAAGTACCGATCTGGATAATGGCAGCCGCTTTACCAACCTGGAAGTTACTCATCGATTAGACGATCGCTGGCTTTTGGAGGCCGAGGCCCGTTTCTTCGGTAATGCCGATGAGGGGGATCCAACTTACAGCCTACGCAACGACGACTATTTACAACTGGAGCTGCGTCGCTATTTCTAAAAAATAGTTTTCACAGGAACCCCTCTGCGCCCTTTCCAAAATCAGTTTTGAAAGGGTGTTTTTTACGATAAGCAGAAGTTGTAGGGGGCTGTCTAGTGGTGAATTTTCGCCACATACTGTCGGTTTTTTTTGCGCTTCCCAGTATAGAGTGCGGCTTTAGAATATCAACCTGTGATCGGCATCAATCATCGAAATGTTGGAACCTTGAACAATATAAACCTAAAGATAAACCTAAAGGAATTTTCTTTTCTTCCCGGCTTGGGGGAGTCCCCCATCGAATATGCCCCCAGTGTTCGCCATGGAAAATGGGAATCACTGCATTCCACAGTATTATCTGGTCTACAAACAAACCAGGGGAAACTGTGGAACAGTTAATACCCGAAGTTGAGTGCTCGGAGAATTATCCGATATTCGTAGACCAGGATGCCGGGGGAATTTTTATTCAAGTTGGTGTTATTGGTCCTGATAACTACCGGAGTAAGGGTTGGGGAAACAAAATTGCATATGGGCGTAAGTGGCGGGTAGAGCCGGAGTTGCCAACTTTAGAAATTATTCAAACTGTTTTTCTGGCGATCAAAAAAGCGCGAGAGCATGAAATACGTGAGCGCTTTCGCCTGAAAGTAGGCTGTCATACCAGCACGCCATTTAATAACCATCATAATTTTTCGCAAATAGCGCGCAACTCTGAGTACTTTATTTTGGGTGATTCACCTATTGATGAAGGTGAAATTACCAATGTGTTACGAAATTGTTTACAGCAGGTTGAATATGCTGGAGCGAATTTTCAACTGTGGAATATGGAAATGCGCTACAAAGGGCAGTGGCTTGTAGATATTTTTATGAAATTGCCAAATGGATGCGATTTACCGGAGTTAGAAACAGGAGAGATTACCCTTTTGTTAACCCAGCTGGATGCCAACACACTGTTATTTGCGTTGATGGATCAGCTCTTAGCCATGAGTAATGACCATGTCGATCAAATTTTTAGTTATGCAGGGTTTCGCCGTTTTAGTCGCACGGTAGGCCTTAATAAGATCGCCAGAATGTCTGTAATTCTAAGGCAACAGGGGCATTTGAATAGCGACCAGGAATTTCTGCAAGCCTTTGAGCGGGCAAACGAGGCAACAGATCGGACGAGGATACCACGTCTGCATCCCGGGCCATTGGCCGAGCGCAGATTTAAAGAGCTAAACGAATTTGCACCACTACAAGGTATGCTGCCGAAGTAAATTACTTATGTTACTCAGGGCAATGTAATTACAGCGTAAAATAGCTCCAGCCAGCAAGATGATTAGGGCTTGGTGTATTGGCCCAGTATTGCAGTGAGCTGCTGGTAACTGCGTTTGCCCGCTATATTGTTACCAGTACCTTTATTCAAGGCTACAACGCCACGGCTTACAGCCATCACAAGTGCTGCAAGAGCACCACAGTCGGTATCAACCTTCAGCTGGCCATCTTCTACCGCTTTTTGCATTCTGGACTCAATACGCTCCAGCATTTCATTTGTACCTTTGGCCACCAGGTCGGCGAGAAATCCCTCGCTAGCGCCAACTTCCATAGCTGCCATGGTGGCAATACACCCTTCTGGATTTTCTGAGCTTTCCATACCCGCCTGTAGCATCTCCAAAAAGCTGCCCATGGCACTGTTAAAATCCGGGTGGTCCAGGGTGTTCATTGCGTCGCAGGCGTACTGGGAGTGGAAATGTTCCAAGCAGCGACCGTACAACTCTTCTTTACTGTGAAATGAGTTGTAGATGCTTGATTTATTCAGACCCATAGCTGATTCAAGGTCGGACAGGGAGGTGCCTTTGTAGCCCTTCTCCCAAAAGACGCGCATGGCTTTATCGAGGACTTCTGACTCATTGAACTGTTTGCGTCCACTCATGCGTTGTTACCAAACATCAAAAAAATCATATTGACATAACGACCAGGGGGGGGGCAAGACATGGAGCGGCACAGAGTAAAATATAGAGTTTCAGGATGTCTATAGCCGTTGATACTGCAGGGTAAGGTTCGTCCTGCTTTGTTTGTAGAGGATAGTTCTGGAGGTGGCTGGTTAGTCAATCTTTACTTCTCAGTTTCACAACCCCCACTAATATTCAGTATAAATTTTACCTTTGTGATAATAAGGTTAATGACTGATTCGTCAGATTACCGTTTACTATTCAAACAATTTTGTACACTTTTATCAGGTTATAAGTAAAGGGATATTGGGTAAAAGTAATACTTTGGGTAGTGCAACCCATCCCAGCTGAATGCCTGGAGACAGTTCCTAAGGGTTGAGTTATTCCCTATGATCTTATTCATTTTATAGGTAAAGATGATAAGGGGAACAGATGTGGGTATTTTTGATAAAGCCAGGGAACTTGGCGACAAGGTCAATGAATCTGTGACCGCATTTAGTAGTGATGAAGTGATTGCCAATACGGTTATTAAAGCGGTAGAAAAACAGGAGAAAGTGAAGGCCATTCTGAGGGCCAAGGGATGTAATTATCGTGTTGCTGATATTGATTTGAGCATGGGCATTCCTCCTACTGTAACTTTTGGCGTGCGCAGAATAGACGATGCTGCTGAGAACTATAATGATGAGACTGAGCGTCCTAAACAGGCACAGGAGATTGGGGGCACCCCTTTCTAGTAATAAATTTCAGCGGCTATTTAATCTTTGTCTCTCTGTTGAGTTTGGAACTTTATATCTGATGGAAATTGTAAAGCGTTGTCAATTTGTTGGAGAGAAGGCCTGGCAATCAAAGTTGATTGTCAATATGAAGGGAATTACTACCAAATTGCACTGGATGGACAAATCTTATGTTGGGCATGTAAATGACGGACAGGAGGTTTTGCGGTTATGGATGGAAGCGTGGAAATATTTTACAAGCGTGAAGGTAAGGTATGCTCCGGAGTGCTAAATGCAAGGGGTATATTTTATACGTCGGAAGGTACAGAACATCTCGTACATCCTTTAGGGGTGGCAAGGGTTCTGGTCATAGAGCATGAGAGAGGTATTTAACTGCTTTTCGCTTATTTTAAAAGTGAGGACTTTTTGTAAAACGAGTTTAAGTAGAAGAGAAATTTATTGTTATTTTTTATGAGAAAAATTTTCAGTATAAAAACAGACATGTCTATCTGATTATGGGTTGGTTTTTCTTTTCGATAGATGATCAATTAGTGGAGTTGGCAAAATAATAGAGGAGTGTTTCCAGTGCTGGAGCTGAGGCCGAATTGTGAATGTTGTGATAAAAATCTACCGCCAAATTCTGTTGAGGCAATGATCTGTACTTATGAGTGCACCTTCTGCAAATCCTGTGTTGAAGAGGTTTTGAGTAATGTCTGCCCCAATTGCGGTGGTGGATTTTGCCCTCGCCCTGTACGGCCGCGGTTGGCAAGACGTGAAGGAGTGGGGATCCGGTTTCAACCTGCATCGCAAAAGCGAGTTTTGAGTCGCTACAGTAAAAAGGAGATGCAGGACTTTGCTGTGTCCGTGAAGGGAGTAGCCCCTCAAGAGCGCTGAAAGCCCTTAAAGAGGTATAAAGCTAGTTTGGTTGTTTGACCAAATCTAGCCCTGCAGTCTAGATTTTGCTGTTATTAAGTGCCTAATCGCAAATATGGCCAGTCTATCGACTATCCGGTTCCTCTCCGGGCTGAGATAGCCCCTTTGGCAAACTTTTGGGGCTGGCAATATTTTCTCTGACACCGTAACTTATATCGCCTTTTTTGGGGGGATCTCATAGGGATAAATATGACAAGTATCGTAGCGGATATCGGCGGCACTAATGCCCGCTTTGCCATTGCCAAACCGGTGGCGGCTGGTTACCAGCTTGAAGATCTGAAAGTAGTGGACTGTAAGCGGTTTCAGGGCTTTGATGCCGCCCTGCAACACTGGCTTGATGAACTGGAAGGCCCCCGGCCTGAGAAGGCGTGTATTGCGGCCGCGGGCCCTCTAGAAAAGACCGCCTCCGGTGGCCGCGTCTATATGACCAACCTTGGCTGGAGTATTGATGCAGGAGAGTTGGCCAGGGAGTTTTCCTTTCCGCACCTCGAACTGATCAATGACTTCGCCGCATTGGCGCAATCCCTGCCTCGTCTGGGAAAAGACGATTATGAAGTATTGCGAGATGTTCCCCGGCTGCGGGGTGCGCCAATGGCTGTACTTGGGCCGGGAACCGGTCTTGGTGTAGCAGGTTTGGCTGAGGCAGATGGCCGCTATCATGTCCTTGCTGGAGAGGGCGGCCACGCCAATCTGACAGTATCCACTGAGCGAGAATTACAGCTTCTGCAAATCATGATGAAGAGCCGCGCACCTATTTTTAATGAATGGGTGCTGTCGGGCAATGGCTTGGTGAACCTCTATCGTGCGGTCTGCGAATTGAATGGACAGGAACCGGAAGACTTGAGCCCTCCCGACATTAGCGCGCGCGGATTGGGCGGAACAGATCCCGTATGCCGTGAAACTTTACTGGATTTCCTGAATTTCCTTGGAAGTGCGGCTGGGGATGCGGCGTTGTATATCGGGGCCCGAGGGGGTGTCTTCTTAGGTGGTGGGATACTGCCACGTATTGCGGAACTGCTGCCGGAGAGTGAATTCGAGCAACGTTTTCTGAATAAGGGCCGGGTAGCCCAGTGGATGGAGGCTGTGCCTGTTTATGCTCTTAAAGC
The DNA here is from genome assembly GCF_052468405.1 of Microbulbifer variabilis. Lineage (NCBI taxonomy): Bacteria > Pseudomonadati > Pseudomonadota > Gammaproteobacteria > Cellvibrionales > Microbulbiferaceae > Microbulbifer > Microbulbifer variabilis. The sequence continues at coordinate 3,720,814 of NZ_CP174343.1, read as the reverse complement.
CGGTTACCAAGCCTTGATTGGCGCTGCGGTACAGCTTGAGGGGTGATTTTCCTGTATAAATAGCCAACATACTAAAGTGTGGGGTGTAGAGATGCGCCCCTGTGAACAAAATCACAGTTTCTCCCACCTCCTCCCCCCTCGGGGGAGGATGTTATGGATTAGGGGCCGCCCTAGGATGCAGGGTCTCAACATAACGATAAGTCCAGGGAGAAGATGATGAGTCTATCCAATAAAGGTAAAGGGGCGCTCAGACCCACTTTGCTATCTGCTGCCATCGCGGCCTCCGTGTCCACCTCGGTTGGGGCCTATGCGCAAGAGCAGGAAACACTGGAAGAGGTAACAGTTACCGGTATTCGCACCAGCGTTTTGGACTCAGTTGAAGCCAAGCGCGCCGCCGATGTTGTGGCCGATGTGGTAGATGCGGGCGCTCTGTCATCTCTTCCCGATCAATCAATCGCTGATGCCCTGGGCCGCTTGCCCGGCGTAACCACCGTGCGATCCAACGGTCAGTCCTCACAGCTAAATATCCGCGGTATGAATGGCGACTTCCTGCAGACCACCCTGAATGGTCGTGAGCAGGCCTCTACCAGTGGTTATACCGAAAGTACTCGCTGGATCTCTTTTGACCAGTATCCAGCTGAGCTGATTAATCAGGCAGCGGTCTACAAGACTCCGAAAGCCTCTCATATTGAAGGTGGTGTAGCGGGCTCTGTAGAGCTGAAAACAGCCAATCCTCTCGACGCCGAGAAAGAACACAACTTTAATGCCAATGTGCGTATGTCGTTTAACGACGCAGCCGACGACGTCGGTGCCGACGAATTCGGTGAGCGTGTCACGCTGTCGTACATGGGTAAATTTATGGATGATAAGGTGGGCGTCGCCCTGGGTTATTCCCACCTTGAGCAGCCGAACAGCTTTGTAAAGTCCCGCACGGGTGCAGACGCCCAGATCGGTTATGAACCGCCGGCAAGCGATTACGATGGTGACGGCAGCGCAGATGCCTTGCCGCGCGCATTCCAATGGCAGTCAGGTGATGGTACCGATACCCGTAATGGTTACCTGGCCAGCGTCGTTTTTGAGCCTACCGATGGTTTCAAGGCCCAGTTGGATTACTTCAAATCTGACTTTGAGCGTGTGGATACCCGCCACGGTATTACGGTTGGTGGGCTGGCCAATACAGACATGTATACCCTTTCCGATACGGAAGTAAACGGCGGAGTGGTTACCGATGGAACGGTAATTATTACCGATCCAAAAACTGTTTACGATTCCAGCCCCTGGTTTGAATCCCGCTCTGAGGATCAATCCACTCAGGCGGATAGCGATAGTATTGGCCTGAACCTGGAGTGGAATTTTGGTGACCGCCACACTCTGGCCGTTGACTACTCCTATAGTAAGGGCACCAAGACGCGCAAGGATCAGATTGTATCCATGCACGCTTACGACCTGACCTACGATGACAATGGGAACTTAGAGACCTGGGAAGAAGCTGCTGGGCAGAGCTTTGCCTATTCCCTTAATGGTGACGGTATTCCCTCAGGCGTTTTCTCCGGTGTAGATTTCACCGATCTGGATACCATGCGTTTGTCGCGCTACGAAGAGTACCCCCACGAGTACACCGATAAAGTTGAAGCCTTCAAGTTCGATTACAAGTTTGATTTGGAGTGGCGAGCGATTACCTCTATTGAGACTGGATTCCGTGTCTCTGAGCGTACTTTCGATTCTGAGCGTGGTGCTTTCCTGTACGGTAGCCGCGATGGTCAATTCAATGACTACTGTGCGGATAACCTGTCCGACATCGATTGTGAGCCGCAACTACTGGACGGCTATGTCAGCGTTGAATCCACCAATGGGATACCACAATTCGTAGTCAACGATATGGATGCCCTGGCTTCCAGCATTTTTGGTGCCGGTAATTACGAAGGTAAAAAGGTATTTAGCCAGGACTGGACTTTCGTTGAGTCCGGTGCTGTGAAAGAGGAAGTTTTTGCCTACTACCTGATGGCCAATATTGAAACCCAGCTGGGTAGTATTCCAGTAACTGGTAATTTCGGTGTACGGGTTGTTGAAACCGATGTGAAGTCCAGCGGTATCCAAAATGTGGGTGCTGGCAATGGTATCGAAATTACTGATGACGTGGATGTAACTTCAGATAGCTACGACTATGTTGAGTACGGCCCCGAATACACAGACACCCTGCCTTCCCTTAACTTGAACTTTGAGCTGACCGAGCAGGACTACATTCGCTTTGCTGCAGCTAAAGTGATGGGCCGTCCGCCGGTTGGGCAGCTGAAGGGCGGCGCTGGCTCCTGGAACAGTGTTAACAACGATGGCGCTACGGAGTACAACGTTTGGACCAAGGGGTCTCCCTACCTCGATCCTTTCCGTGCAAACCAGTTTGACTTGGCTTATGAGCACTATTTCGAAGATGGCGGCGCGGTAACTGCAGCCATTTTCTGGAAAGATATCGAAAGCCTCGTAGAAAAGCAGTATATCTACCTGGACAGCCAGGCAGATCGAACGGCGCTGTTTGATTCCCTGGGCATTGAAATTCCCGTGGGTCTGGAAGCCGGCGCTTTCGAGACTTACGTGAACAACGACAAGGGTGGTTATATTCGAGGCATCGAGCTTGCGGGTACCAAAACCTTTGATCAGCTGCCTGGTATTTGGGCTGGCTTGGGTATGACCGCCAGCTATTCATATACTGAGAGTGAAACCGAAGTGAGTGGCGGTAACCTCTATGGTGAAAACCTGCCGTTGCCGGGCCTCTCTGAAAATGTCTGGAGCACTACAGTATTCTGGGACATCGGTAATTTCAGCTCCCACGTCAATGTTCGCTATCGGGATGAATTTATCCTGAATATGCCGGTACCAGGTAGCTCCACACCTGTGGAAGCACAAGCCTATACCACTGTCGATGCACAGATATCCTACGCATTTGATAATGGTATCGATGTGATTTTCTCAGCGAACAATCTTACGGATGAGGCTGATGTGAAATCCTACGGAGTAGATGGCGTTCTCGGTGAATACACTGAGTTTGGGCGTCAGTTCTACCTCGGCTTGAACTATAGCTACTAAGTATCGCTGATTCTTTCGGTGTAAAACCGGAGATGTGATAAGAGACCGCCCGCTGAGCTACGCTTGCCGGGCGGTTTTTTTTGGAATATCAAATGGCCCGAAAACAAGTGCGGTGCCGAATTTTTGAGAGTCGCCATGAGCAATCAATGTAAAAAAATAATTATTCTTGGCGGGGGTACCGCTGGCTGGATAACCGCCAATCTGATGGCGACCCATTGGCAGGATAAAGGGTTTGAAATCACCCTGGTGGAATCACCGGATATTGGGATTATCGGTGTGGGGGAGGGATCAACTCCGCCACTTAAGGGTTTTATGGAGACTATAGGGGTTAGCGAATCGGAGTGGATGCCTGCTTGTAACGCTACTTACAAGGTCGGTATTACCTTTAGGGATTGGTCGGTCAAACCGGGCTATACCGAGTATGTTCATCCCTTTGTCGGCCAGCCGGACCAATTTACTATCCCGGCATTTTTTCATAATAGTTATCTGCGAAGGAAAGGCGTTGACCTGGAGGGGCACCCGGACCACTTCTTTCTGGCAACTGAGTTGATCCGGCAAAAATTAGCTCCAGTCGCATCGGAAAACTTCCCCTTTGAAATTGCCTATGGCTACCATTTTGATTCTGGTTTATTGGGCCAGTTCCTGCGGCGTGTTGCAGAAAAGAAAGGGGTTCGCTATAAGGTGGCGACAGTGGCTGGCGCCATGCTCGATGCACAGGGGAATATTGATCACCTGAAAACTTCTGATGGTGAGGTACTCAAAGCGGATCTGTATGTGGATAGTTCCGGCTTTCGTGGAAGTCTCATACAACAATCCCTGAAAATTCCTTTTATTAGTAGCGCTGAGAGTCTGTTTAACGACTCTGCGGTTGTATTTGCTACAGACCAAAAAAGGGAGTATGCACCGCACACTATTTCTACTGCGATGAAATATGGCTGGGCCTGGAAAATCCCACTGACTAATCGCAATGGCAACGGCTATGTTTACAGTTCCCGCTTTGTCGATGATGACAAGGCGGAAACGGAATTTCGCGCTCACTTGGGACTGTTGGACAGTGATGTCGAGGCGCGTAGATTAAAGTTCAAGGTGGGTCGGGTTGCCGAACACTGGGCCAAGAACTGCCTGGCAGTGGGGCTCTCCCAAGGGTTTATTGAGCCTTTGGAGGCAACGGCGTTGGATATGGTTCAGGAAACCGTTGTGCGCTTTATAGAGGCCTATAACAATGGTGATCATACAGATAAGTATAGGGCTGACTTTAATGATCGTATCAGCGCTCGTTTTGATGCGGTACGGGACTATATTGTCTGTCACTACCGTATTAGTTCGAGAACAGATACGGATTATTGGATTGCCAATGGCACTAATGAAAAGATATCTCCCTCCCTGCGCTCAATCTTGATGTCCTGGATGGCAGGCAAGAATATTACTGATGAACTACTGGATCAAAAACTGGATGTCTATTTCCCGAATGTATCCTGGAATTGCCTATTGACTGGCAAGGGAATTTACCCGGGACAGGAGCAGTTACGTCCAGGTAATGAGTTGGCGAACAAGTATAAAATTGAAGAAATTATGGATTTTAATCGTCGCTGTGCCCTAAATTTTACCTCACATATTCAACAGTTGAAGTTACTTGTTTCGTAGATGCATTGCAATCCAGGGATGTTAAGAGCCCCGCGTAAAGCGGGGCTGGAGGTCAGTATAAAGCTGTAACTTCTTGGGCGCACTATATGTAGGCGTCCAGAGAGAAAAATTTAAATAGTCAGTGTTTACTATAGTAAATCGACAGGCTAACTTATTCCTCTCCCTCAGTCTCAAGTTTTTGGGTCTCCTTGATATGTAGCATCCGTTTTTTTCCGCGTTCACCGCGAATTTTTACTCGATCCCCAGTTTTCATACCCTTGCGCTTTAATTCTTCAGCTTCAATAAAGTAATAATGACCACTTTGCTCATCTTTGAGGGAAAAGCGTCTTTCTACCTTTCCCGTTTCAAAGTCTTCCGAAATAATTTCTTCCAAAGTGCCGGTTACGACCTCCTCTGCTTGAGCAAAAACGGCGAGTGTTATACCTGTGATCAGTGTCAAAACTCTAAGCATATTATTTATCCTTCCAATACTTTGTTAACTTTCTCTAAGGTAATTAGTTGTAACTCACTGTGATTACAGCAGATTTCTTGATTGAGTCGGATGATTTGTACGTAATTGTGAGTCCGATTTTTGAGTCAGTGAAGCTATCACCAACCTGCTCTAAAACTGCTACATGGTTGGACGTTCTACCATTGAGATAGTGAACGGTTACTGAATCTTCAAAGTGAGGCCTAGGATTCAGTATATCGTGAGCTACATGGTAGTTAACATAATAGTGGTTTTGTCCATTGCTGCTACCATTACTCTCTATTTTTAATTGCTGGGGAAGAGAGCCAGAAAGCTCTCCAGCAGTTAATTCAATGGCTTCGATTTCCACATCTTGGGATGAGCTGGAAACTTGTTCAACTGTTGTTGTGTACTCAGGGAAGAGGTTATACCACTTCATATATTCTCGATGCGCACTGCCAAATAATCTTGATCGAGAACGATTGCCCATTAATGAGCCATCAGTGCCATATTCACTATCTCCGCTATCGTTAGTATCACCATCATTATTGCTATCCAGGCCTGCATGGCTTAGGCCGATATTATGACCTAGTTCATGTCCCATAACATTTTGATCGGAGAAAGAGGCAACAAGGCTCATACCCCCTCCAACGCTGGCAACACCAGCTCCTACAAGACCAGCTTTGTAAGACGCGTTTGGATAAATGAAGACCTGATGACGCCAGTTGCGTAAGTTTAGTGGCTGGTTATTTTCGTCAACGAGATTATCACTAGCCCACTGGTAGGCTTTGTCACGCCATGTGAAGCCGTCATCTGTATATTCCCCTTCCTGGCCGGCCTCGGCACGGGCAACTGCATCTGCAATGCTTAATGTACCGCCGTTCTCGCTATCTGGAATATTGAAGACCACACAGTCAACAGAGGTATCCTCATTGCCTGGTTCGCCGTAACAGTAGTGCTGTAGAGACTTATCGTTGATTCTATGGCGTAGGAACTTTAACTGCCCAAAAGAGTTTTCTCTATAGGCATTATCCAGTGAATCTTTATCATTGAAGACAGTATTCGCTATGTGAGTAAGATCCCCCTGGTCTGTTGCCAGGCCATCAGAGAAGTTCATTAAAATAAATACTATACTACTCTCTGATGGGTCAATAGTGGCTATGGTAAAAGTAACAGATTGCTCTGTCCCGTCTGTTAATTGAAATGCAATGGTATCTTCAGCTGTTTCACCCTCTTTCAGGCTATCTGCATTGTTGTTTAGCGTAAACTCCCAATCTCCATTCTTTAGAAGTTTGAACTCACCATAGCTACCTGAAATAGTCTCCTCAGGAAATTCTGGAGTATTACCATCGACATCCTCTATCATCATAGTTCCGTTAGCATGCTCTCTGCTATTTACGATCATAGTAGCTAAGGGAGAGCCGGGATCAAAAGTGTAAGCGTCATCAGTACCTGTGACTGATATGGTAATAGTTGTTGTTTTTTCTGTGCTTCCAATGCCAACAGAAAATTCATCTGTAACCAGTTCGTTTGCATTTAGTGGATCAGCCAGATTACTTTCTAGGGTATAGCTCCAATTGCCATCTGAAGAGACTTTCAGGTTGCCATATTTTCCTTGAAGGCCAGTTTCCTCAAAGGTTTGATCTGTGTTGCCGCTATCTATCAATTGACCTGAAGTAGTTATTTCAACATTTTCTGTGACGCTACCCTCACCTCCACTGATTACTCCGTTACTATCTGTGTCATTGCCGGTATCAGTATCTGTATTGCCGCCAGTGCTATTGTCTGAACCGTCATTGCCATTATTGGAATCACCGTTATCGCCACTGCCATCACTTACGGGGTTATTGGCATTGTCATCGTCCGGACTCTGGCCACTGTCACCGCTGCCGCCACCGCAGGCTGTCAAGAAAACGGATAAACTGAAGACTGTTAGTAGTTTTAATGGCTCTCTCATAATTTCTTAATTAATTCGAATGTAGTTGATGAAAATTGAATCGAATTATAGGGAGGGTAAATTGTTATTCTGTGACGTCGGGTATGAATTTAAGGTTTCATTACAAATTATGAACAACCTTAGAGTTTGAAGCAGTTGATTTCCGTCCATATGAGCCAACGGGGGGTAGGTGCTAGTGTGAGGGGAGTATCACAAGCAGGATGCTCATCTTATTAAGGTGCTGGAACTATAAGTAATTTTTTAATGATCTTCGGTAGATAAATAACTGATTATTGTTTCTAAATCTATAAAATCACAACTTTGTGATTTCTGACACATTCTCTAAAGTATGTCTTATGGTTTTATTCTCGCTTTGTTCTATGGCTATTTTTAAATAATGCAATGCTTTTGCTTGGTCTCTGCCATTGGAATACTTTTTACTGTATACCTTTGCTAGTTTAAGAGATGAAGTAGCATGCCCAAGTCTGGAAGACTTCTTATAGAGTTCTATTGCGCGATCCTGATTTCTGTCTACCTCTAGACATTCTTCAAGCATGCGAGTTTGATTAAAATAACCTCATGAAAATTAATTTTCCGTTGCTCGCTCAAACGATTGGAGAGCGTTGAGGTAACCCTTTAGCCTATATTTGGGATTTGAGTAGATCAAGCCCAAGTTTTGCATTGCCACTGCCGAGCCGCCCTCTGCTGCCTGAGTGAGGAGCTCGATTACCAGCCCGAGGTCCTGCTCCACCTCCTGACTACCCTGATAGAGTGAACCTAGATTATAACTGGCCCTGACAGAACCCTGTATTACAGCATACTGATTCTTTTCCGCTGCATGCTGATAGTTCTGTTTTACACCAGCCCTAAGGCAGTGCTGGTAAGGCATTCCAGATTATTTGTCTTGACACAGAGAGCCTACCGGTCGTAGGCGTTTTCGTGGTTGGTCTGTACTAGATTTCCATTGGCATTCAGAGCGCCCATGTAAAACTGATCTTTGATGCATCGACATTTGGCGGTAGCTTCTTAGTTTTTCGGGGCTAGCTGTCCATTTTTTGCTGGTTATACAATTTGTTTTTGGCGATATATGCACTCAGTTAGAGAGCGAGAGGAAATCCTGAATTGGCGGATTTATTCAGATATTCAATCCCCTTGCTGTTATGATCTTTATCGCTTATTTCAAGCAGATAACTGCCATAATGAAAATAAGCAGCGGGAAAATCTGCTTCAATAGCTTGCTTAAATAACCCTTCAATATTTTCCCATTGGCCAGTTGTGCTCCACAATTTCACTGACCTAAAGCTGGTACAGTGGCTGCATAGTGGCTTGGAAATAATACTTCTGTTCTTGTCCCTGGTGCAGTATCTGGGACTTGGATAAATGCACACGCACATTGTCTTCTGGTGGCCGCCCGGATTTTACTGGTGCCAGCTCTACTACCCATTCTGGAGCCGGTGCAAAATGTATTTCCAGGGTTGCGTGCGCGACCGAATCAATGAGGATAAGTGCGACAGCCAGCGGCCTGCCGGGGGCAAGATATTTCAAAGTGGGCCTCTATAGGCTTGTTAGCAGGGGCTTTATCGGTAAGAAGGAGATCAGGGGGCGAATAAGATATTGAGAGAGGGCTTTTATTAGCCTGTGCCAGTAGGTTGGCACAGGCTGGTTATGGGAATTACTGGTTTTGTTCCTGTTGGGGCTGTTGTACTGGTATGGCCTGTAGCTTTTCCTTTAGCTCTTTGAGTTTTTCTTTAACTCGTGTGGCGTTATCTGGACCCATACGGATCATCAATTTCTGCACACCGGGCAGTTTTTCCAGTGAAGGGTCGGCAAATTTATAGTAAACCGACGGACGTACCAGCTGGATAGGGCCCTCTACTTCCGGTGCTGCCAGCACTTGGTCAATGGCTTCAAGTACTACTTGGTGGAAGCTTTTATCGCGGATACCCAGTTCACCCCAGGCTTGGGACAAGCGCGGATACCAGTATTGATAGAGACCTACCGCCATATCGGTGTTCATCAGGGCGAAAATTCGCACGGGTTGATCGTAGCGGCGATAGTTATCCGGAGATAACTGGTAGCCTTCCATAGATGAGCCATCGACAATAATCGGGCCGCGAATTGTTTTGAGTGGGCGATGCTTGTGGATCAATTGGCCGCGTGAGCCTGCATTGGCAGCGGCTACCCATTTGCGGATTACCTCCTCGGACACCAGCCAGCGGGATAGTGCGTTATCTGGTGCCAGGGTCATCAGGTCATCATAAGCGGCTTTGTCACTCTCGTTGAGTGGAGGAGGGGGTTCTCTACCGGGTTCTTCTGCCGGTGCGGGTTCTTGGGGTTCTGGAATGGGTGCGGCCACTTCTGGCTGCGCCATTGTTTCCGGTTCGGGGGTGGTTTGGGGCTCTTCGATTACTTTGGTGATGGGAACTTCATTCTTCTTTTCCTCGCCGGTCCACAACCAATAGGCTGCCGCGGCGACGACAATCACCACAATAATTCCGATGATCCACCCTTGCCTAGACTGGTGTTCCGACATTCCCTGCCTCCTTTTTGCTGCTATCAGAATGTAACGGTTGGACCACGATAAAGCCCTGCGGTTTCTCCGTGGTGTATGAGTTTTACATTACTCTCCGTTGCAGCCAGTCGCAAAGGGGAATTGTGCTTTCATGAGGCTTATGGTGAAAAAGGGATATTAACCGGACGCTGCGGTCGCAATAGCCCGAATCTACGCCCCCTAGCAGGAGGATGTGTGTTTTACTGTGCATATTAGAGTGCAATGGGCAAATAGTGAGCGGTGAGACAAGAGGAAATAATGTATAAATTGACCAGCTTTTTGATGGCCTTGCTATTGGGAGCCGCGCAAGCTGCTGTAGCTGTCGAGCCGGTAGATCCTTTCTGGCGTAATGCTACTGTCTACTTTATGTTGCCGGATCGCTTTTTGAATGGCGACACCAAAAATGATTTCCCCTACGAACGGAAAGCTGACGCAGCTTATTTGCGCGGCTTTGAGGGCGGTGACCTGCGTGGGGTGATAGAGAAAATTGAGGAGGGATATTTTAATGATCTCGGGGTGGATGCTATCTGGATGGCTCCGGTGATTGAGAATATCCACGGCTATAACGAGTCCGATAAGCGCACTTATGCTTTCCATGGATACTGGCCCAAGGATTGGACCGCTGTGGATGCAAACTTCGGTACTGAGGCCGAGTTAGCGGAGCTGATTGAAGTCGCCCATAACCGCGGTATTCGCATACTAATGGATGTGATCATTAATCATACCGGGCCTGTTACGGAACAAGACGCGAAATGGCCGGCTTCCTGGTTGAGAAATGGTCAGCAGTGTGACTGGTCTGATTACGCCGGGAATGTTGAATGTGCGATACACGAGAACCTCACAGATATTCTTACGGAAAGTGAAGATGCTGTGGCGTTACCGCCGCAGTTGCTTGAAAAGTGGAAGGATGAGGGACGCTTGGAGCAGGAGCAGAGTGAACTGGATGCATTCTTCGAGCGTACAGGTTATCCCCGTGCGCCCAAGTACTATCTGATCAAATGGCTGACAGACTGGGTGCGTGAGTATGGGGTGGATGGTTTTCGTGTGGATACAGTAAAACATGTAGAGGCAGAAGCCTGGGCAGTATTGAGAAAAGAAGCAGATCTGGCACTGGCGGAATGGAAAGCCAGAAACCCGCATAAGAAACTTGATGACCGTGACTTCTTTATGGTGGGGGAGGTCTATCACTTTGGGGTTAATAACTTCGGTCCCACAGTTGGGCGTGCCTACAATTACAATGATAAGAAAGTGGATTTCTACCGGCATGGCTTCGACAGTTTGATCAATTTTGACTTCGCCCAAGTTGCCGGCCAATCTGCTGAGGAGATCTTCTCCAGCTATTCAGCAGCACTAAATAACGGAGACTTGAAAGGTTTAGGGGTACTCAACTACTTGGGTTCACACGATGATCACCATTCATTTGATCGTGAGCGCGAGCAAACTGTGAGTGCTGCTACCAAGTTGATGTTGGCTCCCGGTGCGGTACAGATTTATTACGGCGATGAACTGGCTCGCCCCATGATCGATGATCGTGCCTATGGAGATGCCTCCATGCGTACCAGGATGAACTGGGATGACCTAAAAAAGCCTGAGACCCGTAAATTATTGGCTCACTGGCAAAAGCTCGGCCAGTTCCGCCAAGCCCACCCAGCGCTGGGTGCTGGTGTGCACAAGAAAATCGCTGATATACCTTACACCTTCGCTCGTACCTTATCCGGCGAGCAATCGGTCGTAGTTGCTATGGATCTGCCTCGTGGAGAAAAGACTGTCTCTGTAGTGGGGGTTTTTGCTGATGGCACTGAGCTGACGGACTACTACTCCGGCAAACGTGCCAGGGTTAAAAGCGGTAGGGTAATGTTTGATACTCAGGCTGAGTTACTGCTGCTCTCGGCCAAGCCGAAGAAATCATAGCAAGCATAAGGCCCGGCAATTTTTCGATTGCCAGGCCTTAAAGGGCTTTATTAAAGCCGTTCAATCGTGTTTCATTTTAGTGGTAGTGAACTGGTTGCACACCATCACGTCCACGTCTAGCTGGCCGATCACTCGTTCGGCGGTGTTACCGCGCAGGAAGGAGCCGGTTTCACCGTACTGGTTCAGGGTTCCCATTACCACCAGGTCCGCATCAATCTCGCGGGCAATAGTTTCCACCACATCACTGGTATATCCCTGCTTCACGTGAATGCGGTGTGTTGGTACTCCGGTTTTGTCTGCGAGTTTGGCCAGCGCACCTCGATCCGGGTAAAGCATGGAATCCAGGTAGGCGTTTACCAAGTGCAGTTCGGCACCATAGTGACCGGCAATATAAGTAGCCCGCTCGCTGATCTGGCGATTTAGCTGGCGCTGTTCCAGGGTTTTAGCCTGGTAGTTCACGGTGGCCAATACCACTTTTCGCTCTTCCTTGGCGCCAGGACGGATTAGAACCACTGGGCAGCGTGCAGTTTTTAATACCTGCCACTTGGACTCGGCAAAAGTAAAGCGGCGGCTGGATTTTGCGTGTACCGGCAAATAGATCATTTCCGCATTGTAGCGCTTGGATTCCTGCACAATGGCTGCTTGCCAGTCGCTGGACCAGCATACAGTAATTTCACAGGATAGCCCTGCTTCGGAAATAGGCTCGCGGATTTGCTCGCGAAACCAGGATTCATCACGAAAGAGGTGGTCGTTTACTGCGCGCGTATCTACAGCCTCACCATCAACGGCTACAAACACTGCAAGGCGCGGTTGTGGATTGCGCCCGCGGGAAGTGGTCAGAGCTCGCTCCAGAGCTACATGCTTTTCATCGTTGGGGTCCACTACCACGAATACGGTGCTTTGCTGCTCCATCTTTCCTCCAGATCAAAGGGTATTTCTGGTCCCTGCCTTATGCAGTTGACTCTTGGGTCTAATCTATCACGGGGCGATAGTGGCGCGGAGATTTTGTTATTGAAATACGTAGAAATATGCGCCATTTGGCCCTGTTATCGGCGCATAATGAAGCAATGGGGGAAGCACGTATTGAGTTAGATCAAGTTGAGTTGCCAGCAGGGCTATCCTCTGGGGCTATCGATACAATAATCACTATCTGGCTGAAATACATTACTCAGCTATTAGTGATGGCAGTATTTGTTAGGTATTGGCAATAGTTGCAATTACTGATTTGGACAGGCTCGCGACTTGTGCAGATTTTTTGGGGAATAGCTTCCCTGCGGGAGAAGGCTTCTATAACTGGGCAGTTGCTTTGCTTTAGACGGTTAAGAAGCAAGTCCAACATATCTAGAAGTGATTACCTATTTTAGTGCCGTTGTTTTTATACTAGGGTGCATGGTGCCGTATATGTTAGTTCAGCAGGGAGTGGCAATCAATTTGGTTAGGCATTTTACATTGATTTATTGACACCTTCTCTTCCAGTGAAAAATTTCTTAACACCCTGAATTTGCGGTAATTAAGCGTAATGTAGCGGGGCAACTCCCGAAGGGGCAAGAAAAGCCGTTTTTAAAACTCACTGGGAGTATTCGCAGTCTATTTCTTCCAAAACAGAGTAGTTAGGGTCACCATAAATTTGCCTAACTTTACATAATGATAGTGATCCCTGGTATTCCTCAAAATCTTGATGAAGCTGATTTAGCAATGCTTGTTCTATGTTGCCTTTAGATTCTTCTAATTGTGCCCTAAGGTGGAAGCTATTTGGCTTGTACTCAATAAATTGATTGCTCCCTGCTCTATCTTCGAACCTGATGTAGCTACTTATCTGATCATGCATTAGTAGGTAACCATAAAAAGAGGATGCTGAAAGAATACAAGAGACAAAAACTATCAGAGAGGATTTCTTTAAGCTCACCGTATTTATCATGTTTTAACGCTTTGAACAAATACACGCGTTAGTATGCTTGTTTGTTTAGATATGTTAATGGTTGTTCGATAGCTTATTACGCCAGTCCCTATTGAGACATTCAGTTTGAATGTTAAAGCTGCACCTGCTCAGTATAGGGGTTCGTTTCCTTTGGTGGATAAAGTCATTCTTGTTCCTCCTTAAGCCGTGGGTCACAAGAAATTATACTTTGCTCAATAGTTTTTGATAATTGCGGCTTGGAGCTTTTTATTACCTCACTTATCTCCCACTTAAACTAGGAAGAACTTGTAGTTCTAAGCCTTGCCAGAACGACAGCATCAGAAGAACTATATTGTTCTGAAATTTTTGAAGTTTCACTGCCTGAGTATGCAAATGCATACGTGCCAAGCAGGCTGCTAAAAAAGAGGAGTATGACTCTCACATGTTTTGTGATCATTAACGTCCGTAGTTGGGCCTGGCTTGGCGCTTAGCGGAAAGCTGGTCGACAAGCTAAGTTTGTTTTTTGAACAGTGCAGAGCTTCACTTGTCGCTAATTTCAAACCTCTGCAGATAAAGCTACTACGCCCCCCTGAAGGGGGATGTATGCATTAGTACCACTTCTTTACTCTGCTATAGGTCATTCTTCATGGAGGGTGGCCCATTGTACTGGAGTCACTGGGTTAGAAGCACTTATTAGGGTTAAATATAACAACGATAACTAGGTTTAGTTATCTCTCAGGTTGTCATTTCCCGGCAATCATTTGCACTCACTGATGCAAGTCATTCGCTTGGTTGGATTCAACTGGTGAGCATTTGCTGTGAGTACTTAGTAAATTGAACCTCATATTGATTGTTATGCATTAGCTTCTTTTATCTCTGTTGGGAAGCTCTCCTGAGCTTTAAGGCTTGCTGTTTCTAAATTGGTGACTTTGGTATTTAAATTCAGGAAATCTTGCTCCCTTGACCTGCCGTTTGTGTGATTGAGGGCTCAGATACCTGGATTAAAAAAATAACAGCGAAAAGATGACTAAGAGAAAGCAATAATGAACAATCCATTTCCCCTAAAAAGGCTACTGGCCAGTACGGGCCTTGTGCTTGGTACACTATCTAGTGCCCATGTTAATGCCGGTACCGCTTTTGTACATTTATTCGAGTGGAGCTGGAATGATATCGCCAGTGAGTGTGAGAACTTTCTCGGGCCTAAGGGTTTTGATGCGGTGCAAATATCTCCGCCCAATGAGCATATCAGCCTATCCACCTGGTGGGCGCGCTATCAGCCCGTGACTTATACCAACTTAACCAGTCGCAGCGGTACTGAGCAGGAACTGCAAAGCATGATCAACCGTTGCCATGCAGCAGGTGTGAAAGTCTACGCCGATGCGGTAATTAACCATACGGCGGCCTGGAATGGCGGTGGTACCGGTTGGGGGGGCACTCAGTGGACCTTGCTGGACCATCCGGAGTTTTCTTATAACGACTATCACTCCGATTGCACCATCAATAACTACAATGATGCCAATCACGTATGGAGCTGTAGGTTGAGTGGCTTGCCGGATTTGGATACCGGTTCCAGCTATGTACAGGGAAAACTAGCTGGTTACTTGAGTAAATTAAAAGGCATGGGAATTGATGGTTTTCGTATAGATGCGGTCAAGCATATGTCCCCAAGCGATTTACACGCCATTGTGAATCAAGCGGGCAACCCCTGGGTCTTCTCTGAGGTTATTGGCGCTGCCGGCGAAGCTTCGGAAATTCAGCCTTACAATTACACTTTTTTAGGCAGTGTCACCGAATTCAAATATGGCACTGATGTGGCCAGTAACTTCAATGGTCAGATTAAAAATCTTGCCACTATTGGTGAAAGCTGGGGGCTGCTCCCTTCTGGCGATGCGGTACATTTTATCGATAACCACGACCGCGAGCGAGGTCATGGTGGTGGTGGTAATCTGACTTATCACGATGGGGCCAAATACAACCTGGCCAATGTCTTTATGTTGGCTCATCCCTACGGTTATCCCAAGGTAATGTCGGGGTATGACTTTACCGATACTGATATTGGTCCTCCCAGCAATGGCCCGAATAATTGTCAAAATGGTGCTTGGGTCTGTCAACACCGCTGGGGCAATATCGCCAATATGGTAGGTTTCCGTAACTATACCAACGGTACTGCCATGAACAATTGGTGGGACAATGGCAATAACCAGATTGCTTTTGGCCGCGGCAACAAGGGTTTTGTGGTGATCAATAATGAGGGGGGCTCCCTGAGCCAAAGTCTCTACACCGGCATGCCCGCGGGGGATTACTGCAATGTGTTGGCGGACGATAATGAATGCAGTGGTGATGTGATTACTGTGGATGGCAATGGCTATGCTACCTTTAATGTGGCTGCCAACTCTGCTGCGGCAATTCATGGTGGCCAGTTAGTAACACCTTGTGACGATTGCGCTGAACCTGGCTTCCCTAGCCTGTACTTCCGCGGTACTGCCAATAACTGGGGCAGTACAGCATTTGAACAGGTGGGCGATAATATCTGGCAGTTGGTAGTGAACTTTGACGGTCAGGCGGACCAGCGCTTTAAACTGGATATTTATGGTGATTGGGCCGAAAATTACGGCGATGATGGTGCCGATGGTACTTTGGATAAGACCGGTGCAGATATTTATACTTCTGTAAGTGGTAATTATCGAATCGAAGTCAATGATCAGAGCCTGAGCTATACCCTTACTGAAGTTTCCTCCCAGCAGGCACCGGTAGCGGTTGTCTCTCCCTCAGCAGTTACCGTTGCGATCAATCAAAGTATCACTCTGGATGCCAGCGCTTCTAGCGATACTGATGGCAGTGTGGTGTCCTATAGCTGGAGTAGTGGTGGCAGCAACGTCAGTACTTCCCTGAGTTTCGACAGTGCTGGTACCTATACAGAAACAGTGACGGTAACGGATAACGATGACCTGACGGATAGTGCCACTGCGACTATTACAGTGATTGATCCCAATGGAGGCTATGCACAAAACTTCACTGCACTGCATTTTCGGGGAACGCCCAATGGCTGGGGCACTCAGGCCATGAGTTTGGTAGCGGATAATACCTGGCGTACAACAGTCGTTTTTGATGGCAGTAGTAATCAGCGTTTCAAGTTTGATGTAAGTACTAACTGGGATGAAAATTACGGGGATAACAATGCCGATGGGTTTCTGGAGCAGGGCAGCAATGATATTTATACCAATGTGGCTGGTACTTATCTTGTTGAAGTGAATGATAAAACACTCAGTTACTCCCTAACCTGTGTGGATTGTGGCGGCCACGCCTCTAATTTTTCCTCCCTATATTTCCGTGGAACGCCAAATAATTGGGGAGCTGAGGCAATGCAGTTAGTGGCGGATAACCTTTGGGAAATTTCGGTTAACTTCGATGGTCAATCCCAGCAGCGTTTTAAATTTGATGTCAATGGTGACTGGAGTGAAAACTACGGCGATAACAATACCGACAAAATTCTTGAGCGGGATGGTTCTGATATTTACATCTCTGTTACAGGAATTTATACGGTGCGGATTAATGATCAAACGATGACTTACAATGTGGATGGTCTATAGATGAACAAATAAAGCAGGCCTTGCATTAGGCCTGCTTTATTTTTTCTTGCTTTAAATTGTCAATATATACAGAAAAGAATAGTTTAGGTTATCGAGTTACATTAATAGTGAGCTCCCCCGACAACCATGTTAATTCATAAATTCCATCTTTATTGGTGTCTGTAAAATTCATGTGCCTCCACGGAGAGGATGCCAATTCGGGTGATATGCTAATGGTTTTCCCAGTTTTGGGGTCCATTTCCGCAATGTAAACTGTATTAAATTTAGCTATAGCTAATAAAATGTTTCTGTGTGATAAGCCGTAGTTCTGTATCTGTATTGCATTAACCCGATCGACATCTGGAAGGTAAGCAACACTCCTCACACTTAAATCTTGATTTAATATCATCACCCAATGGTGGTTGTATTCGGGTCTTAAACCCATCGTGACAATAATTTCATCAATTGAATCTCCATCTATATCCCCCGTTTCTATAGGATTGAACCATATGTCTTCAATATTTTCTGAAAATATTGGGTCTCTAAACCCATCTGGAGTATCGTTAATTTGGAATTGAAATACTGGGGATTGGTAGCTATTTTCTTCAGTTAAAATACTTATTTTGTCGTAGTTTGAGACAGCAATACCCATCTTCCCACTGTTGTTGATATTGAATAATTCTAGATGGTTGCCACCATCAGATGTATTACTCCAAATTAATTCATAAGTGTTTGCATTATAGGCTTGTAGAGATGAGTCCTCATTCGTGACTACGATGCTGCTTTCCGTATTATTGCCAAGTTTACCTACTACCATGTGCCTTGGATCTGACCCTGTGGCTTCTCCAGACCAGATTATTGACTCTGAAAAGAAATCATAAATTCCAGGCCTTTCATTATTTACGAAAATTAGCTCTTTTATGCCGTTATCCTGTAAGTCTAAAAGTGTTAATTGAGTGTCATAATCATCGCCTTTTGGAAGGTAGATTTCTGGGCTCAAAGAGGTTTTTCCGTTGCTTGAGTCTAAAGAAAATACATATGTGGGTTCATCTAGGGAATTCGAAAGAACTAAAGCGTGGATCTCAGAAGTATTAGACTCATGTTGTTCTATAGGAAGCATGTAGCTGCGGAAGTTGGGTGCTCTTTCATCTGAATTCCATTCTAACTGGAGCTTAGAGTCTCCTGGATTTTCTGAGAAAATTGCCAAATTCTTTCCATCGTAATAAAGATACTCCAGTTCTGGATCTCCATCCATATTGAAAATCATCACATTTGAGGAGAATTGATTAGGTATTGTTCTTTCTCCTGTTAATAAGCTGGTAAATTGGAGAGTATCTGGGCTAAAGGAATATACTACTGGGAACGAACCTGATGTCGTCACAAACCTTGCAGACGTTTCCTCTGGAGGTTGGATGATGCGAAAATAATCTATGGAACCCGGATTCTCAGCGATTATGCTTTTCGTTGTAGTGTCGTACGCAGTAAGATATCCGGTGTCCGGGTGAATTCCAATAATTTCCTCTACCCCATCCATATTTATATCTGCTGTTTCTATACTACGCCATTCTCTAGTAAAACCATTCTTATGGTGCCAAGCTGTTTTATAACTATTTCCATCACGGTCCAATAGAAAGCCATTACCGGTTACGATTTCCATTTCATCATCAAGGTCTAAATTACCGATGGTAAAATTAGTTCCTAGGGCTAGTGATTCTGACTGCCATTTAATTGAAAAATCTGTGCTGTCCAGAATGACTAGTTTTTCTTTGCGCTGATAACCGTCAGGTACTGGAAAGGGGGAGGTTGTGGTTTGGACTAATAGAATGATCTCTAAATTTGGGTCATTGTCCAGATTGTAAACCTTGATTTCATGAATATCGTAACCATCAACACTTGAAATTTTCGCAGGCTTAAAATTTTCATTGAATTTATACAGGCCTAATTGGGGCGGATCTCCTACCAAGGAGTTATAATATTTTAACCCTACCAATATTTCATCTAGGCCATTGCCATCGAAGTCGGCAGAGGCAACAGATGAAATAGTTGATGCGGGTGAAAGACCATCATTATAGTTGCTTATCGAGAAAGGGTATTCCCAGTTGATTGCGAAATCAGAACCGTCATATCCCCAGATAGAAAGTCGCCTGCTGTTCTGACTGGTGGACAATACTTCTTGTGCTCCATCTCCATCAAAATCTCCAACAGTTGATAATTGAATCTTAGAAAATATGTTTGAATGGCCTCTTGCAAGTGGAAATTGCCGATTCTGGTCGAGTACTTTAATTGTTCTGCTTTCACTAAGTGAATATTCTGATTGGGTCAGTAGGATTTCCCAAGTGACATCCATCTCCGTATCGAACATAGGCCCAGTTGGCGTCCAACTGACCATACCACTTTCATCCATTTCCATACCATTGGGGCGTGCTTGAAATTCAAGCGTGAATGGATCGTTATCAAAATCTTCAGCTACTATTTGAAAAGTGGCTTCAGCACCATATTGCGCGGTTTCCGGCATATTGACAATAGTCAGTACAGGCAGGGAATCTTGTACCTTAGTGCTGGCAGATAGCTCGGTAGCTAGATCGCCATCTGAGGCGATTAATGTTACTGTTATTTGGTCATCTTTTGAAAAGTAGTCCGAAGGTAATGTATCTGTTGTTACACCGATAACTTCTTTTTGGTTAACTGACCACCGATACGTGGAGGTTATCTGATCACCATCCTCATCAGAGACTGTTGAAGTAACTTTTAGATCCGGCTGGGTAAAAACAGGCAAGTTAATAAAACTTAGGCTCTCGATAACCGGTGTTCTATTTTGAATAGTAATAGATGCGGTTTGCGTTACCGTATCTTTGCCATCGGTGACAGAAGCTTCTACAAGAATATTGTCGCCGCGGTTAAAGTAGGCAGGTTCAAGGTTGCTATTGGTTGCTTCACCAATAACTTCTTCGTTATTTTTCCATATATAACTGACTTCCAGTTGGTCACCGTCTTCGTCGGTTGCATCTAGCTGAATAGAGAGGGGTGTATCGTTATATGCCTGTTCAGGTAATAGTAATAAACTATTGATTACAGGAGGAGTATTGTTTGCTCCATCCCCTTGACCTGAGGAGGGCTCACTATTAGAGCTACTGTTGGATGACCCTCCTCCACAAGCGGTCAATATTATAGACATAGTTGCCAGATTAATGAGTTTAATCCAGGGTTTATTAATATATATACTCACATTGTCCTCCATGTATCTGCAGCAATAATCAACATGATTTCCCTGTAACTGGTTCGAGTGTCTCAGTTATTAGTATTCTATTAGCTAATATTATTGGAATCGATGCATGTTATTTGTAATGGGAGGCAAAATAAATAATTTTTTATTTCTTTAAGTAATTGTTGACTGCTTCACAGTTTTTCGATGCGTATATCTGGTTTTAAATGGGGGATGTGAATGATTTCCAGAAAAGAAATAGCCAGAAATATGATTTTTATCGATTCTGAATTTGTGGGGAGTGTCCACTCCCCGATATAATTTCACTAAATATTTGTTGGTGAATTTTGAGGTGATGCACTTGAAATGTGGAATATGTTACTTTCGAAGGGTTTTAGTTTAAAGTGAATCTTCCCTAGCCTGTTATTTATTAGGAGATTTATCGTCCTATCAGAAATCTGGCCCTTAACCTGATACACTCCATCTTTCAAATTCCATTTACGAAGTAACCCTTCTGGTAAAACAAAATCAAATTCAGAATGTCGGCTGCTGAAGTTGGCTATTACCAATAGTTTTTCACATTTGTCCCAGCGGGCAAAGGAAAATTGCTTTTCCCCATAGCCAGTACTTTGCTTGCGATTGTAGTTATGCAAATCTAAATAGTTACCACGTAAGGCAGAGCTTTGCTTGGAGAAGTTGAGCAGGCGCTGGTAGAAGCTGCGCAATTCTTTTTCTTCTTTTGTCAGCAGAGCAGTGTCAAAAGCGCCCTCATTATTCCAGCGGCGCACACTGGGTATTGACCAGTAGTCGAAAATGGTGGTGCGGCTGGCTTTACCAAAGCCGGCATCTTTGTTGGCGGGTTCTCCTAACTCCTGGCCAAAGTAAACCAGGGTAGGGGCTGGAGAGAGTGCGGCGGATACCAGCATTGCAGGTTTGCCTGCCTCTGGGTTGCCAGAAAATTGTGGGCTGGCAATACGCTGCTCGTCGTGGTTCTCCATAAAGCGCAACATATGAGAGGAAATATCTACCAGGCCTGCCTGCACCTCTGCGATTTTATCTGTACTGCCCTTGTTTTCCATGACCGCGCGAATAGCGTCGTAGGTGCCGACTTTATCGTAGAGGTAATCCATTTTGCCCAGATGCAGATAGTCCCGGTAGCGCTCCGGAGTATAGATTTCGGCAAGTAACAGTGTGTTGGAGTTGCGCATTTTGATGGAGGAATTCAGGTAGCTCCAGAATTCTACCGGTACCATACCGGCCATGTCATAGCGGAATCCATCCACGCCAAAGTCCAGCCAGTAGTGGGCGATATCGCGGAATTTTTCCCAGGTGTCCGGGACTTTCTTGTCTGCCCAAAACTGGGCGTGGGCCCGGTAGTCGCGCTCGGCATATTCCTGGGGTAGCTCAGAAAAATTCTTGTTGTCATCGGGGCGAACGCCAAAATTAATTTTGACCGTTTCATACCAGTCGTGCATGGCAGGTTGTGCACTGCGCGCGCCATTACCGGTCCATTTCGCTGGACTCTCTATAAACTGCCCATCGACAAGATCATTGACTTCGCCATTGAGTGGCTGATAACTGTCTTCTGCAACGGGCACGCGGAAGTCTTCGCCCACCACATAGTAGAAATTGTTGTTGCGGGCGTAGGTGACCTGGGTGTTGTCGCCAGCTCCAAAATCCTGTACGCCTTGGGGTTTATCGAGAGAATGATAGGCGCGGGCTACATGGTTGGGCACTATATCGATAATCACTTTCAGACCGGCCGCGTGGCTGCGTTCCACCAGTGCGCGGAATTCCTGTAATCGCTCTGCTGGGTTATTGGCCAGGTCCGGGTTTACGCTGTAGTAATCCTTGATGGCATAGGGAGAGCCGGCGCGGCCTTTAACCACGTCTGGATCATCGTTACTGATACCGTATTCCGTATAGTCGCCAACGAGCGCGTGGTGCAGGGCACCGGTGTACCAGATATGGGTGGCGCCCAGCGCGTGGATTTCATTCAGTGCTTTTGGGGTAAAGTCGGAGAACTTACCCACACCATTCTCTTCGAGTGTGCCCCAGGGTTTGTTGGTGCTGTTAGTGTTGCCAAATAAGCGCGGCAGCACTTGGTAGATAACCGCTTTTTTCTCTGCAACTTTTTCAGCGGGCTGTATTTCTTCCGGGCCGCTCTCCTGGCTGCAGCTGGCAGCGCCGAATAGAGCAGCACCTAGTAATGAAGCCGAAATGAGTTTGGCAATAAACAGGGAATGTAACTTCTTCATTGTTTCCTGATGACTTTAAAAGTTTTTAGTCAGTGAACAGCGGTTTGCTGAATTATTGATTTTTGAGCGTTAAATCCAGCGGTTCTTTATGCCAGACAAATTTAACCAGCAGTTGCTGCTTGCGCTTGTTGTACCAGGCCCCACGGGGTGTCTGAGCAAGGTCTTTTTCACTGTCGAAAATAGGCAGGGATTTGCCGGTAATATTGAGCTGCACGGGCACTTGTTGCCAGTTGTGAATCTTTAAAGTGACCTTGCGGGACTCCGGCATACCGGTATAGCCCTCGCCTTCACGCCTAAAGGAAAAGGATAAACCCTGCTGTTTGTTTTCTGCTGAGAAATGCAGCTTCTCGTATTTGCCTTTTTCAAAAGCTTGCGCGGTAGCACCATCATCCTCATAAACATAGCGCTCAGATTTTGCTGCTGATGGGTGCGCGTAGTAATCCAAGGTCAGGTTTTTACTGGAGTAATCACGACTGCTGTGAATACCGTCAATGGTGGGAATAATGGCGCCGGCCCGCACCAGTACAGGAATAGTTTTCAGGTTCACTTCTACCAGGGCCTGATCGCCAGAATATTGTTCATCAGTCCAGTAATTGAACCAGGTGCCGCCGGGCAGTTTTACCGCGACCTCATCCACATCTTCTTCCACGACTGGGGCAACGAGGAAATCCTGACCCCACAAGTAAGCATCCTTGTAGTCCAGTAGGGACAGATCACTTTCGTTTTCGAAAAACAGCGGGCGCATCAACGGTATGCCGGTCTGGCTGTTTTCGAAGGCGAGGGTGTAGTTGTAGGGCAGCAGGCGATAGCGCAGTTTTACATATTCGCGCAGGATGTCGCGGGTGCGGCGGTCGTGGAAAACTGGCTCGGAAGCAATATGCTCCTGGGCGTGCGGGCGGTAAACCGGTTGGAATACGCCGTACTGTAACCAGCGGATGTAGAGTTCACGGTCAAATTTCTCACCACCGGCAAAGCCACCCAGGTCTGAATGGGTGTAGCCAAAGCCCAGCAAGCCCATACTCAGAGCCAATTCCGCCTGGGGCTGTAAGCCACCCCATTCCCGAGCAACGTCGCCGGTCCAGGGGATCATGCCGTAGCGCTGGGAGCCGGCAAAACCGGCGCGCATCATAATAAAGGGGCGGCGTTCAGGGTGTTTTGCCGTTTGGCGTTCGTGTAGTAATTGTGCCCAGGCGTGGCCGAAGGCGTTGTGGATTTCATCGGCCATACCGATTGCGTGAACGGTATCGGAGGGGTGAACTTCCGGTTCACCCAGGTCGCCCCACCAGCCAGCTACGCCCTGTTCCAATAACCCGTCGTAAATATTCCAGAACCAGTCGCGGCCATCTTCGGAGAAGACATCAATCAAGCCGGTATTGCCGAAGTAGAAATCAAAACGCTTGGGCTCTCCGGCCAGGTTTTTGGCCAGGGCATTATTCGCCACGGCTTCCTGCCAGCGCTCGGAGGTGGAGAGGACAAAAGGCTCGGTCACCAGGATGGTATTGATACCGCGTTTTTTAAGGTCGGCCATCATCTTTTCTGGTTCGGGAAAGGCTTCCTTGTCCCAGGCCAGGTTGCCCATATGGCCTTTGATATCCGGGCCAAACCAGTAGAGATCCAACACCAGGGCGTCCAGGGGGAAATCTTCTTCGGCAAACTTATCCACGGTTGCGCGGACTTCGGCTTCGCTGTGATAGCCAAAGCGGGAGGCGAAGTTACCCAGGGCCCAACGGGGTGGCAGGGGCTGTTTGCCGGTGGTGGATACATAATTTTCCAGCAACTGTGGATAAGTCTCACCGGCTACCACGATGTAAGCGGTGCGCCCGGCTACGGCTTCAAATTGCAGGATATCTTCTTCGTTTGCGCCCAGATCCAGGGTGCCGGTGGCAGAGTTGTCGAACAGCAGAATGTATTTGTTGCTGGACAGTACTGCAGGCAGGGAAAAATACATCTGGTTGGATTCGGTGGTGTACCCGTAATGGGCACGGTTATACAGGGGCAGGCGTTGACCGCGACGGTCCATCCCCATAACCCGCTCTCCACCGCCCAGTAGTTTTTCCTCTGGCGACAGTGCAAAGCGGAATCCGCGCATTGTCTCGGTGGCAAAGAAGCCGCTTTCTTCACTTAGGATTGGCTCTTTACCGCGAAAGTACTCAATTCGGAAGGGAGACTTGTGGATAATTGCTGTAAGGGAGCCAGTTTGGTAGATGAGCTTGTCCTCTCCGTCCCGCAACTGGGCCTTGAACGAACTTTCCGGCTTGTCGTCAATAGCAAAAGAAGGCAGCTGTTTGATACCTTCGCTGTGGTAGTGCAGGGAGAGTGCCGAAGGGCCGACCGGTGTAAGGGAGACCTCGCCATCATTTAATTGTATGGTAAGTGAGTCTTTGCTTTGCTGATGTGCCAGGTAACTTCTTGATTCACCGGCTACAGCGAGTACGCTCAAGCAGAGGGTGCTGGCAAGGGCAATTAGACGCAGAAGGGGCAGATTTGGGATCATCGCGCGGAACTTCAGTTGATTATTTGACTATTTGTGGCTGCAGGACCTGTGCGGGCACAGGGGACCCAAGCCTATGCTAAGGCACTATTTAGTGCTTGCATCCTCCCCCTGTGGGGAGGATGGAGACCTGAGGTTGGCGTGACAGAATGGCAAAATAAGCATAAATAGAGATGCGGTGATCCCAATGACCCAATCAGTAAACGGCGCCGCCGCGCCCCGGGCCCAACAGCCGAGCCTGCCCTTCTGGCAGGTATGGAATGTCAGCCTCGGATTCCTGGGAGTGCAGTTTGGCTTCTCCCTGCAAAATGCGAATGCCAGCCGGATCTTGTCTGATTTGGGAGCGGATTTACACTCGCTGTCACTTTTCTGGATAGTGGCTCCGCTGATGGGGCTTATTGTGCAGCCTATCGTGGGCTCTGCTTCGGACCGTACCTGGAGCCGTTTTGGGCGCCGCAATCCGTATATCCTGTTTGGTGCTATTGCCGCAGCTCTGGGTATGGCGTTTATGCCCAATGCTGGAATTGTCGTAGCTCTGGTGGCGCCAATTTTGTTCGGCGGTGTAATGCTGGCACTGATGGATGCCGCCTTCAATGTCACCATGCAGCCTTTCCGCGCACTGGTGGCAGATATGGTGCCCTCAGAGCAGCGCACCTTGGGATATTCCATCCAATCCCTACTGATTAATATCGGTGCCATTTTTGGCTCTATGCTTCCATTTATCCTCACCAATGTTATCGGCCTGGAAAATACTGCCCGTGCCGGCGAAGTGGCCCCTTCGGTGATCTGGGCTTTTTATATAGGTGCAACAGTATTATTGGGTAGTGTGCTTTGGACAGTTGTGCGTACCAAGGAATACCCACCGGAGCAGTACAATGCTTATAAAGGCCTTGATGCGGAGCAGTTGCAAAAAGAGCGGGAACAGAAAGGGACACTTTTACAACGTTTGGGTGGCTTTTTCCGTTTGATGCTGAGTATGCCCCGCACTATGCGCCAGTTGGCCCTGGTGCAATTCTTCTCATGGTTCGCCCTGTTTATTATGTGGGTATACACAACCCCAGCGATTACCCAGCATGTTTGGGGAGTGGAAGCCAAGTGGTTTGATCCCGCTTACCTTGAAACTGTAAGTGAAATTCCCACGTATATCGCCGCAGCTAAGGGTGCGGCGGGTGACTGGGTGGGCATTATCTTCGCTGCCTATTCGCTGTTTGCTGCGTTGTTTTCGATTGTGTTGGCGAGGGTGGCTCAACTGCTGGGGCGCAGACTGACTTACTCACTATCTTTAGCGCTGGGAGGGTTGGGTTATATTGGGTTCTTGCTGTTTCAGGGTGGCGAGCCGACCGAGGTGAATCTGCTGATCACCCAGGTCTCTGTGCCCAACGGTGCACTGGGTTTGTTACTGCCAATGATTGGTGTCGGTATTGCCTGGGCGGCAATTTTGGCAATGCCCTACGCGATCTTATCCGACACCCTGCCGGCAGATAAAACCGGTGTGTATATGGGAATCTTTAATTTCACAATTGCTGCACCCCAGATAATTTCTGCTTTGGTGGCGGGGCTGATCTTGAAGTCGGTGTTCGACAACCAGGCGATTTACATTATTGTTTTGGCCGGGGTGAGTATGCTGCTCGGTGCGGTATCAGTATTTTTTGTGCGGGAAACTGTAGAATCGGAAACTGAATTACGGGCTGGTACTACAGCTTAAATTAAATCCCTTTTTCCGCTAATAAGCCCCTTATTCAGGGGCTTTTTTATTGGTGTTAGTCTATCTGAATGGATTGGCCAGAAACTCTGGGGGAGCCCCTGGATTTTGACAGTTTGGTGCCTGTCTACCTAGACTGGCCCTGTCTCACAGAAAATTATAATCTCCTATGTCCTTTTTTAATGTAATCGAACAAGCGCTAAAGATCTTTGCCGATTTTGTCTGGGGGCCACCGCTGCTTGTCTTGCTAGTTGGTGGCGGATTGGCATTACTGCTTTATTCTCGCGGCCGACCCTATCGTCATTTGGGGCACAGTATCGGGCTGTTAAGTGGTCGCTATGATGACCCAAATGATCCAGGCCAGGTAAATCATAGCCAGGCACTATCTACAGCACTTTCTGGTACTCTGGGGCTGGGCAATATTGCCGGTGTGGCCATTGCCATTACCGCCGGTGGGCCGGGGGCCATTTTTTGGATGTGGGTTACCGCTTTGGTGGGGGTGGCTACAAAATTTTATACCGCGACCCTCGCCGTGATGTTTCGTGGCAGTGATACGAATGGGGAGCTGCAGGGTGGTCCCATGTATGTCATCCGTGAAGGTCTTGGTAAACGCTGGATGCCACTGGCTGTTTTATTTGCTGTGGCCGGATTGTGCGGCATGTTGCCGGTATTTCAGTCCAACCAGACTACTCAATTATTGCGAGAGTCTTTCGCCGAACCGCTGGGCTGGGTAGCACCGGGTGGTTCTCTGTTGTTTGATTTTATTATTGGCTTATTAATCGCTATTGCCTCAGCGTACGTGATTGCCGGGCGAATCCAGCGTATTGGCAAATTTTCCGAGAGAATTGTGCCAGGGATGGTGCTGTTTTATTTCACCTTGACCCTGATTGTGATCGGAAATTTTTGGGAGCAGGTTCCAGCGGCATTTGCCCTTATTTTTAGTGATGCGTTTAGTGGCCAAGCGATTGCCGGTGGTGCTCTTGGTACAGTGATCACGATCGGCGTAAGCCGAGGGGCTTTCTCTAATGAGGCGGGTATCGGTACCGAATCATTGGCGCACGGTGCGGCAAAAACCTGCGAGCCGGTGCGCGAAGGCGTGGTTGCTATGTTGGGGCCTATTGTGGATACCCTGCTGATCTGCACCTGTACCGCCCTGGTAATATTACTTACCGGGGCTTGGAAGCAAGGTGAGGGTGTGGCTGGTGTGACTCTGACCGCACAGGCATTTTCTCAGGTGTTTGGCCAGTTGGGGCCCATTCTGTTGCTGTTTATGGTGTTTCCCTTGGCCTTTAGTACAATCGTTACCTGCTGGTACTACGGTATGAAGTGCTATGTGTTTCTTTTTGGCAGTCGCTGGCAGGGGCTTTATACCGGGCTCTATATGGTGCTGATTGTGTTGGGGGCGGTGGCGTCCTTGAGTGCAGTTAACAGTATTATTATTGGCATGTACGCTGTGATGGCCGTACCTACCATGGTATCTACACTGTTGCTGGCGCGACATGTTAATCGAGCTGCTCATGATTATTTCACCCGCATGGAAGTTTCAAGGCGGAAGGGGGCAAAAGTTTCCCAATAAAAGAAAAAGGCGAACTGTTAAGTCCGCCTTTTTATAGCGCTCCAATTTTGCCTAAGGTACGACGGATACCTTTGTTCCAACTCTAGCGTGGCGATAGAAAATCTTCGCCATATGCCAGGGGATACGGATGCATCCATGGGAGGCCGGGTAACCGGGTACATAACCGGCGTGCATGGTGACCGGGCCGTTAATCCGCATCATGTAATCCATTGATGCGCCGCGGAAGCGAGACCCGGCGGGTTTGCGATGGCGGCGTACATCCACATTGCTGCGCAGTACTTGGCCGCGGGCACTGATATAGTGACCGTATAAGTTTGAGCGATGACTATATTTCTTCTCAGAAATACGGAAGTTGCCTGTGGGAGTGCGATGGCCGGGTTTGCCGGTAGAGACAGGAGACATACCGGCAAGGCGCCCACCTTTATAGAAGTAGGCTATCTGGTCACTAAGGTCGATCACAATGCGTGGCGTACCCTGCACATGGGCTTTGAACCACATATGCTGGCCATATCGTGGTTGTGCCCTTTGGTATCGGCCATATCGTGGTTGTGCCCTTTGGTATCGGCCGTATCTTGAATATCCCCTTTGATTCCTGCTGTATCTCGAGTGTCCCCTGTAATCCCTTCTGTATCTGTAATCCCTGCTGTACCTGGAATGCCCGCCATAGTGCCCTCCATGTCCCTGGTGAGAGACATATCTCGAGCCTTGGCGGGCGTGGGGATTGGAGTAATCTACGGCATAGGCCAGGGGAGCTAATATTGCCGATCCTACAACCACCAGTGCGGCGGCGAATGAAGAGTTTTTACGTAGAGATCCCTGCACTTTTTGTAGGGGTGTTTTCCGTTGTGTATGTATATTTCGATGATTTTGCAGCGAAGGTCGGTTATGCATTACACACCTCTCAATTGCCCGTGGGCTGTGCAAACAACCGCAGTTGCGAACTACTGTTACTAATCCCAGGGCGAGAGACAGGCTCCCAGTTAAGCGGGATAAGACAACAGTGAGTGATTCCCCAGTGCAGATTGCCGTTATATTCGGCATTTACTGCGGGATGGGTTAGCAGTGGTATTTGCCACTACAGGTCAAGAGGATGTTAAGGTCGCCATCTTGGGCCAATCACACCAAAATGGAATAAGGGACTTCTTTGTTAGTGCCAAGCTTGTTGGTCAGCGTTTGAACTAATAAAGCTGATACCATTTCGGACTACTCGGTGCCCCTATTTTGTCTACCGATTATCCTTTGACAGAAAAGATTGAGCGAAAGGGGTTTTATGAAAACTTAAGTTCATGGAATAGAAAAATATTCTCCGGATAACTGGTAGAGATGGAGACGTGATGTAGTAAAAAGGGGGGAGTAAAATAATTATGAAAAAGTATCTAAATAAGAGCAAGAATATACTGGATGATTTATCTTCGTGAATTCCTGAGGGCTTTACTTCCGGTGTTAAGGTTGTTCAGGGTTTGATTGAAGAGCTGCCTGTTTTTGCCTCTTCCGAGAGGAATAATAAAACTGCTCAGATCTTTGATGAAAAACACTACTTTGTAATTCCTTTTGAACTTTCAGAGGTAGGTTTTACCTTGCATACTATGCGGTGTCTGCCCAAAGAAACCCCAGAGGTTAATGACCTGCCTAAGCGGCGTATTTTCACTTCTCCAATGAATATTATGAAGGCAGCCTGCGTAAATTCATGGTGGAGTCTGCCGTGGAATTTTCACTTGAGCATAAAGAAAAGCACAGAAATCCTTAAGCCAAGCTTGCCGATGATATTGACGCTTTAGATAGAAAAATGACTGTGGGAATGTTGCTCATTGGTGGTGTGGCGGCGGTTTTCAATCCTATTGTTGGTGCTGGATTGGCAGCGAAAGTACTGGTTCCCGGTGTAGGTGGGATAGTCAACAAATTTGGATTGCGTCCAGTCGGTGAGAAAATTGATGAAGCTCAATCTAAGAGAGCCATAGCAAAAGCAGAGAAAGACGTTGCCCTAAAGTTTTCTGAGGCTAGTACTCTCAAGGTTGTCAATCCAATTTTACAGGAATTGGAATTGGCTTTAAGAATTACGCAAGAACAACATGATCCGTTGAATGACCCTAATCTGGCTAGTGGATCAATTCAAAAATTGGATGGCAAGCACTGGAGAGGATTAACTGAGAAAGCAATTTTTCATTAATATAAAGATATTTATTCTAATAAAAGCTGGCGTAAAAAGCACACCTGGGCCCAGAAGATTTATGCTGGCTTAAAGTTTTGTTTGCCGATATTAAAAACTGATTTACGTATGTTATTTGTTTTTTGGGGATGGTATTAAACTTTTTCCTGTTTTTATGAAAATGTTCGAATAGATATTGTTATGAATGTGGTATTTGCTTATGGAAGAGTAAAAAATTAATTTTATGTAAACCAAATCCCTTGAGTTCCGTTGAATAGTTGGGTTTCCATAAATAAACGGAGTAGAGCATGTATAAGAAGAATGTGTTACTGAAATTTTTTTTATTATTTTATATATTCCTTAGCGGGTTTTCCAGGGCAGAGGTGAGTCAGGCGGATGAAACAACTCTGGGGGCAGTGGAGTTAATACTGAGCCCTCATCCTGATAATAGTCTGATGGTTAATGCCAGTGTGGTCACAGCGTCTAATGCGAGAGTGGCCATCAGATTCAACTCTGCTGATACAGAAAGAAGGCGTACGGCTTATACTGATTTCGGGACTGATCATAACCGAGTAGTGCTCGGTTTGCGATCTGATACGACTTATCAATTCACAGCAGTAGCTGTATTTGAGTCTGGTGAAAAAATATTGAGTGAGGCTGTGGAGTTTAAGACGGGCCCTCAACCCACTGGAGTACCTGAGGTAAATCTTCTTGCAAAAAATGAGCAGGGTGAAGGGGGGCTTACCGTTTTCGCGCCATCAGGCAATACTGGTAGTACTTTCTGGGGATTTGATGAAGAGGGCGAGCTTGTCTGGTACTTACATGGTGATTTGCCTGCAACAGGTACCAAGATAGCGAGAAATCTGCATGATGGACGCCTACTGTTGTTATTGAGTGGTGAGGCGCGCACTATTTCATTTACAGGGGAAACCCTATCCTCTATTGAGCTGCCCCCTTACCATCATGATGCTCTATTACTAGAAAATGGTCACATACTGCTATTGAGCAATGAAACCGAAACAATCAATGGGACTTTATTACAGGGAGACGCAATTATAGAGCTCGATACCCAGGGTAACATTGTATGGGAGTGGTCTGCTTTTGATCACCTGGATACAGGCCGTTTCCCAGGCGATCTGGCCGCAAGAGTGTTACCCAATGGGGCTCTGGATTGGACTCACTCTAATGCACTGCATTATATCGCTGAAGATGATTCTATTCTTCTCTCCAGCCGTTCCCAAAGTTGGGTGGTCAGTATCGACCATAAGAGTGGTGAAATTAACTGGATTATGGGGAGGGACTCAGTAGTTTCTAAAGAGCTATCAGAGAAGTTGTTCGCCCTTGATAATGGAAGCTGGATGGCTTCCCAGCATGCTGCAATGAAGACAGGCGATGGAGAAATATTAGTCTATGACAATAGAAATGAGTCTGAATTAAGTGGAGATATTTACAACAGCCGCGCAGTTAAATTTCGATTAGATACGGAAACTATGTCTGCGGAGCAAACCTGGGAATTTGTTGCGCCTAAATATACTGCATCTCTTGGAGATGTCGATGAGCTTATAGGTGGAAATATCTTAATATGTGCTGGGGGCCCAGGAAGTGCAAGTACAGGTGGTGATCGCAATGCGCACTTGATAGAAGTGACATCAGGAGATATACCTGAGACTGCTTGGGAGGTGGAGGTTGTTGATACCACAATTTACCGAGCAGAGCGTGTTAGTTGGGCTGAACTTTTAGGAAGAAGTTCTGGAAACAACTAGTTTGATAGCCGCTTCATTATTACCCTTTTCCAATTCATAAAGGCCTACCTTTAAAAGCCCAGCAAGTCCACAGTTAATCAGATGCTGTGGACTTGCTTTTACCTATTGAGTGAAAACTCCATAATCAGTTAACTTAATTTATATTTTATAATTCAGTGTATTTTTCAATTCTTGCTTCTTCTGCTAAAAGTGGGGCTAGCTGGGATAGTATATTTTTCAAATGGTCTGTGTTCCAATGCTGCTGCTCAGCTTCCGCAGACTCCCACAGTTCAAGAGTCGTAAATATATTACTCTGATACGTGGCGGGCAGTATTTTATAATATAGGCAGCCGGATTCATTTTCAGATTCCTTTGCCAGTTCTGTTAGCAGTTTTAATACCGGGGATGCCTTATCCGGCTGGGCTGTGACTCGCGCCATAACGTATAAATTAGCCATTGCTTCTACTCCAAAGGTTTAAATTGTGCTTAAAAGGTCACGAAGTGCGTTTAACTACTAGCAAAACACCAATAACCATCATGGCCAGTCCAATTAGGCGCTTTGTGTCCAGGCTGGATTGCTGCGCCCCAAGTAATCCGAAGTGATCGATAACACTAATAGCGAGCAGCTGTCCAAGAAGAACGAAAGATACTGCATTGCCCACTCCATATCTTGGGGACACCCAAGTGACACTCAATATATAAAATGCGACTAAAATCCCGCCGAGGTAGAAATACCAGGAAATGCCTTTGTGAAAAATTTCGCCTGGGATTCCTTCCGTTTTAAAGAGGTAAACTGAGGAGATTACCAATCCAATAAAAAACAGTAATGTCGTTGCCAGGGCTGAGCTACCGAGCTTAACACCGAGACCACTGTTCAGTGTTGCCATTACCGGTATACCGACACCTGCCAGGAGCATTAAGGACGGATAAAAAATTGCATTTTGCACTTTTGGAACCTCTACTCAAGGTTGTGGGCCGGTACTTGGACCGGCCCGCAGCCCTATTAGCTGGCAAGTTGCTTGGCAATGGCCAAGCCTACGCCGTGTGCGCTAGCTGGGTTTTGGCCGCTGATTACACGTCCGTCCTCAATAACAAACTCCTGCCAGGGCTGGACTTTGTTAAACCGGGCCGAAGTTCTAACGAGAGACTCTTCTAGCAGGAAGGGAATATCGTTAATAGTACCGAAGTCAATCTCTTCTTCGCGGGTAAAAGCCGTTACCGATTTGCTGGCCAAAAGCTTTTCCCCGTTGCTTAGGGTGATGGGCAGGAAGCCAGCTGGACCATGGCAGACTGCCGCCAGGATGCCGCCTTTTTCATAGTGCTCAGCACTCAGTTTGGCGAATTCTTCATTAGTTGCCAGATCGGAGAGCAAGCCGAATCCTCCTGGATAAAATACTGCATCGTAGTCGTCAATATTCAGCTGATCTACGGGGATGGTATTGTTGATACGGTTCTGGAAATCCTCATCGTCCAGCATCTTCTGGTTCACCTCATCGCCCTCAATATCCGTACCGTAAATAGGAGCCTTGCCGCCTTTGATTGAGGCAATATCGTAGTCGATGCCATTCTCCTTAAATACATGAACGGCATGGGTCAGTTCGGGTGAGTAGGTGCCGTTGGCTTGATCGGTTTCACCCAGGGTGGCGTGATTGGTAACCGGGATAAGTACTTTCTTCATGTCTGTTTCCTCAATCGGTAAGCATTCAGTGGGGAGGGATTGTAGATTGTCCTTAATCTGCTGATAATATATCTATTCGGTTAAATACCTTTGCTGTATAGCAACAATAGAAGTTTGAAATATGGAAAATTTTGACGGCCTGGTCGAGTTTGTAGCTGTGGCGGAAAGCCAGGGTTTCTCTGCGGCAGCGAAGCAGTTGGGGTGTAGCACCAGCCATGTCAGTCGGCAGGTCTCACGCTTGGAAGAACGTCTGGGCTGCGCTCTTCTGGCCCGCACCACACGCCTGGTCAGCCTTACCCAGGCTGGAGCAGTCTATTACCAGCGCTGTAAGGAACTGGTGACTGGATTGCAACAGGCGAATGAACAGGTAAGCCAGCAGCAGTTCCAGCTCAGTGGAACCCTCAGGGTGAGCTGTGCTGGCCTCTTTGCCGAGCAATATGTCGCCCCGGCCCTGATGGAATTTGGTGTAGAGCATCCAGAATTAAATATTGATATGGATTTCAATAGTCGGATGGTTAATTTTGTTGAAGATGGTATCGACTTTGCCATTCGCTATGGTCGCCTGGAAGATTCCGGTTTGGTAGCTCGAAAGCTTGCAGACCGGCAGATGATGGCAGTTGCCAGCAAAGAATATTTAAGACGAAACGGCATTCCCGAGCGCCCTGGTCAACTGAAAGTACATAGCTGTATTGTGACAAATAATGATCAATGGATGTTTGAAGTAAATGGAGGACAAGAGGTTGTGAAGGTTAAGGGGCGCTGGAGAAGTAATAATGCCCATACCGTTGTAGAAGCCTGTAAACAGGGGTTAGGTATTGCCTATATGCCTAAGGGCAGTTTTAGTGAAGTTGTTGAGGAAGGTTTGTTAAAGCCAATTCTTAAACCTTTCTGGAGCAGGGGAGCCAGTAGCTGGATTGTCTACCAGAATCGTCGCTTCTTGCCACTACGCGCAAGAATGGCGATTGACTACTTGGTGGAGTATTTCTCTGGTTGGAAAGAATAATTTTGAACAAGTAGCTACCTTATGTATCCTCGACTAATCAATAATGAGTTGGCCTGGATGAAAAATATATTCGCTCACTTACCTGCAGATACATCTGTGGAGCACTTTACAGACATTGTTAAATCAGGGGATATGCGTATTGAGAGAATCGTATCTTATGGGCAATCCTCCCCTGAACAGGGTTGGTATAATCAGGAACAGAACGAGTGGGTAATCGTTTTATCAGGGTATGGATTGATTGAATTTAATTGCGGAGAGAAGGTGCGCTTGGAGGCTGGTGATTTTGTCGAGATTACAGCGGGGAGAAAGCATCGGGTACTGGAGACCTCTTCAGAAGAAGCTACAGTTTGGCTTGCTGTTTTTTATACATAGATGTCGCCATTTCTAATGAAGCATTTAAGAATAATCCTATTTTAGGGTTACCTGCAAATCATATTGGTACCTATTGCACTTCCGAAATTGGCCTGCCGAAGGCTTGTTTGGAAACTATGCTTATTGGCCTAATTATTAGTTAGGGAAAAATTAGCGTGAATTTTCAAATTAAAGGTCTTGATCCAGCGAATTTACATCACTTATATAACTGCTCAGAACCTCATCTAAAATTTAAAAATATGGATTGGAAATTCGCAGATGCCAGCCCTGGTTATCCCTGAGGATCTCACTGCTAGATGCTGAGGTTGGTGAACAAATACTTTGTATACCATTCGTACACTTCAATTAACGAACCTTTTACTGTACCTCAGGTCCGGTTTTTATTAGGGAGGGTGCAAAATCGATAAAATTGAATGTTAATGAAATTCCAGAAATGTTGAAGCACCGACTACTCTCTTTAAGGGCATACTGTTGTAATGATTTAATGGTGGCGGCAGAGGTATGCCAGGGAGTTGATTTGGAAGCTGGGCTAAAAAAATGTTCAGTAGTGCAAAGGTTGATTATGTTCATATTCACAATGCGGCTCCTGGTTGCTTTATTTGCGCTGTATACCGTATATGATCTTGTGGTATTTACCTTTTGTGACAAAGCTAATTCTTGCTCTGGATGACTGATAATCAGTCTAACAGCTGAACAACTTCTACTTTGCTTTAAATTACCTTTCTTCTTGCATAAACCATTTAGGTGGAACCCAGGTATCTTCAATATATTTATTGCCCCATCGGGCAATTTCCTGGAGGATCGGCAAAATATCTCGG
The DNA here is from genome assembly GCF_052468405.1 of Microbulbifer variabilis. NCBI lineage: Bacteria > Pseudomonadati > Pseudomonadota > Gammaproteobacteria > Cellvibrionales > Microbulbiferaceae > Microbulbifer > Microbulbifer variabilis. Next base: position 3,684,789 of record NZ_CP174343.1, on the reverse strand, counting down.
CCTTTCTCTGTTAGCAGATATTTGTAACGCTTGGGTTTTTCCTGGTACAAGGATTTTTCAATAATTTTTTCCGACTCCAGCATTCTAAGCCTTTCGGCCAGCCGGTTTGTTGGAATCTTCTCTGGTGAATTAGCGAGTTCGGTATAAGTCTCTTTTCCACAAATCAAGTCCCTGAGTATTACCAAGGTCCATTTGTCACCAAATACATCCAGTCCGCTCACTATCGGACATCCGGAGCGCAAAAAGTTCTTATCAGGGGTCACGGTTGTTCCATTCGATTCAATGCGATAAATAGTAATACAGTAACTTGCAAAATTGAAGTTATGCTTATAGGATTTAATAACTTCAAAATCGTAAGTTACTATGGAGGAAAAAATGTCAAATTTATCAGGGGAGTGCCTATGTGGTGCTGTAAGTTATACGTGTGATAGTGATGCTGTAATGGCGGGGCATTGCCAGTGTACGGACTGCCAGAAAATTAGTGGTGCAGGACACATATCGAATATTGCAGTTCCAAAAGATAGTCTTAATATTTCTGGCAAGCTCACATACCATGAAAAGTATGCGGAAAGTGGCAACCTGATAACAAGAGGGTTCTGTCCTCATTGCGGCTCCCATATATCTGCGGAAAATAGTGGAATGCCCCAGTTTGAATTTTTGCGGGCAGGAACTTTGCACGACTTGGAAAAGTTCAGACCATCCATGGTCGTGTACTCGGGCAGTGGTGCTTCCTGGGATTATATGGACCCAGACCTCTCTAAATTTGAAAAGATGCCTGACTCTAAGTTGATTGGAGCTGAAAAGGCCATCACTGAATGAGGGATATCCCAATGAGAATAATGACGTGTACACAATTAGGAGATGCTTGTGACCTTGAGTTTCGCGCCAGCACCTTTGAAGAGATGGCGGAAATGAGTAAAAGGCATGGTGTCGAGATGTATCAAAAACAGGATCCCCTTCACTTACAAGCCATGCAAAAAAGCAGAATCTGATGGAAAGTCCTGAAGTGATGCAGGAGTGGTATGAGGCCAAGAAAAGGGAATTTAATGCTCAGCAGGAATGCTGAGGTAGTTAACCACGCAGCAGTCTGTGACATACAATCGGACTGGATATATCAGTCCGGTTGCAGAAAAACTGTTTGGGTAGTAGTACTATCTAATAGTTTTTTCGATAGTTAATTTTATACTGATTGCTGTATGATTTTGGGTGGAAATCTAGTGATTAATGTCGCCTTACTCAATAATAAAATTTATTTTTACCATTATGAAAATAATAGCTAAATAGCTTATCCTCTTTTGTACTTCACTGGTGTCAGCTGTTGTTGGGACCTTAGGATTTTAAAAAACCACCTTTGGTTATTGGAGATTCTATAAGTTTTCCATCCAAGATATCGGATGAAAAGCGTAGCCTGAATGTTTACCTGCCGAAGAGTGATCAAAGAGAACCAAAAAGGGACTATCCAGTAATATATCTTTTGGATGGATCTACAAATGAAGATTTTATTCATATTACAGCCTTGTTACAGTTTGGTTCCTTTTTCTGGATTGATATGGTTCCTGAGTCGATTCTTGTTGGAGTTGTGAATGTAGGCAGAAAGTGGGATTTTACCTTCCCCTCTACGGAATCCCGGGATCGTAAGGAATTCCCATCTTCAGGGGGGGCAGATCAATTTATAGAGTTTTTGATAAGGAAGTGCGGCCACTGGTTGAAAGTCACTATCGGGTGAGAGGGGATTCTACCTTGATAGGCCAGTCATTAGGAGGGCTTCTAGCTACCGAAATTCTATTTAGGCGTGCAGAACACTTCGACAATTATATTATCATCAGTCCAAGTCTTTGGTGGAGTGGAGGATCATTATTGGCTGATCTTCCAAAAGATTGCTGTGCTGATGAATTAGTTTATGTCGGCGTAGGGAAAGAGGGTGAGGTTATGGAGAGATTGACAAGGTCGCTATTCACTAAGTTAGATAGTGAGAAAAATAAAGCCAGGGTGCACTTTGGTTATTTTGGGCAGCTGGATCACGGTGATGCTTTACATCTGGCTGTCTATGATGCTTTTGAGAAATTCTTTTCCATAAAGAACGTGCAAGGTAATTAGCCTGTGTGGCTGAGATTCACTGCTTTTTATTTTTAGGGGCATTTACCAGCCCCTCCTCTATATCTATCTTATCCAGGCTGTGATATTTTTTCTTGATTTTGTCTATGTCGACAGTGGGGGCAGGGAATTTCATCTTCAGAGCATCCATAGCATCTGCAACGATAGAAGCTACTGCTAGGTTACGAAACCATTTGTGATTTGCTGGGATGATAAACCACGGAGCATAAGCCGTACTGCATTTACTTAATGCATCCTCAAAGGCATTGGTATAGGCATCCCAGTAGCTTGCCTCTGTGTAGTCATTTTCACTGATTTTCCAATGCCTTGTGGGATCATCAATACGTTGCTTGAAACGCTTTAACTGTTCATCTGCATCAATATGCAAGAAGAACTTCAGGACCAGGGTGCCATGGTCGGCCAGTAGTTTTTCAAAATTATTGATATGCTCATAGCGCTTAGACCATATCGATTTGGGTACCATATTGTGAACCCGTTGAATCAGGACATCTTCATAGTGTGAACGGTTAAAAATAGCCACATGGCCCTGAGCCGGTGTTACCTTATGGCATCGCCAGAGGAAATCATGAGCAGCTTCTTCTTTAGATGGTTGTTTGAAACTGGTTACGTTACAACCCTGGGGATTCATAGCACCCAATACATGATTGATAGTGCCATCCTTGCCCGCAGCATCCCGGCCCTGCAAGCAGATCAATAATGAGTGCTTATGTTCTGCGTACATCAGGTACTGCTGGGCTCGAATTCTCCTATCGAGCTTTTCTATTATTGGATTGGCTTCTTCGCGACTGTTGTAACAGTCTTTGAATCCTGGATCTATTTTATCCAGTTTGACTTTACTGCCAGGTTTAACCTGAAAGGTTTTAAAACAATCCATGGCTATTCCCATTTAGTGAATTGAGAAAAAGTTAAACTCTTTTCAAATGTCCTGCAGGCGGCGGTAGAGTAATTTTTTGACCAAGTCCAGGGCGAACATCCAGATGATCATATATAGCCATACCAAGCCAATAATGCTCCAAGGGATGACGGGAACCAGCCAGCCGAATCCGCACATTAGCACCGTCAGGATTTGAGTGCCGACAATCGCACAAAACAGTTTCATTGCTGGGAATGGTTTACTAAAGAAAGCTTTACGTGAGCGCACTACAAACAGCAGCAGATGACCACCAGCGACAATTTGCAAGAAAATAATTGTCTGGATTTGTTCCTTACTAAGTGATATCCAGGATTGCCACTGGCTATTCTGTAGCCATTCCATGCCAATTAAAAGGAGGCCCATTGTTTGTGCAATAGAAAAAATTCCAATAATCGTTGACCCAAGCAGCAGATCACGCATTTCCCAGTGTACCGGCTCTTTGGGCAGTAAGGTATTGTCGTAGGCGATGGTCATTATGGGAATATCATCCAGTAATGCGACAAGTACAATCATTACGGGGGTAAGGGGAGAGAATCCAAAAAGAATGGTGGCGAATACCACAACAACCATGATGTCCAATGTCATGGAAACCCGAAAAAGCACATAATTAATAATACGTTCGAATATTTTTCGTGCTTCGTCGATAGCATCGACAACGGTCGATAATCCTGGGGCGGTAAGAATAATAGCAGCCGCAGCGCGAGCGGCATCGGTGGCGCCGCTGACGGCAATACCACAGTCGGCCTGTTTAAGGGCAGGAGCGTCGTTTACACCGTCACCAGTCATAGCTACCTGATGCCCGCGCCCTTGCAATGCTTTTACAATGGCATACTTATGTTCTGGAAATACCCTGCCAAATCCGTCAGCTCGCTCTACACAGTCAACCACTTTCTTTGGCAGGTGGTCCATATTTTCCGATTGATCAAATACATCCCCTGCTGCAAATATATTCTGGCCGATACCTACCTGGGAGGCGATTTCCTTACCGATCGCGACATCGTCTCCAGTAATCATTTTTACCTGTAGCCCATGTTCCCGCGCCCTGCTGATAGTTTGTTTAGAGTCATCCCGAGGTGGATCTTCGAGGGAAAGAATTCCGAGAAAAGACCAGTTACTTCCATTATTACAGCGTGCCACTCCCAGTGAACGAAGGCCGTGAGAAGCTAATTCCTCTACACAGGATTTTGCTTTCTCTGCTTTATCACCGTTGAGATTGCACAGTGCCATCACCGCCTGGGGGGCACCCTTGCAAAAAGAAAGTAAGTGTCCTTTATCGTCTGTGACCTGCGCCTGAGCACGCTTAGTAACGGGGTCGAAAGGAGTGAATTCTTTTAGTCGAAAGTTATTTAATTGATTTTTATTTTTAAGGCCGGCAAAAATTGCCTGATCGATGGGGTCACTGGAAGCGGATTCTGAAGCTAGAGCTGCGGCGAGAATAAGTTCATCGCTGCTTTGAGCATCAAATAATTTTGGATCATGTAAGCTCAACTGGTTTTTCGTTAGAGTGCCGGTTTTATCGGAGCAAAGGATATCTACACCGGCGAGTTCTTCAATAGATTCGAGTTTGGAAACAATAGCTTTTTTGCGCGATAGGGCCAACGCACCCAGGGCATTGGTAACAGTAATCACTGAGGGCATAGCTACCGGAATGGAGGCGATTAGCAGCACCAATACTGTGCGCAAAATGTTGATAATGTCGGACCAGTGCCAGTTGGGCGCTATTACTATATCCCGATACAGCTGGGTTCCAACCAGTAACATCGCCAATATCAGGCAGAGCACAATCAGGAAGTCGCCAATATGAGTGACGGCTTTTTGTGAGTGCGAGGCCTCCTGGCCTGCACCTGCGACCAATTTTGCGGTGCGTCCAAAGAAAGTATTGCGGCCGGTGCCAATAGCAACAGCGCTCATTTCTCCACGTTTTGCAATACTGCTTGAGTAGCCAATATCTCCCACTTTTTTGCTGACCGGCAGGGACTCGCCGGTGAGAGCGGCTTGATCAATGCTAATAGATTTGCCGTCGATAAAGCGCACATCAGCTGGTACCACTTGACCAAGCTTTATACGCAAAATATCACCTGGCACCACGTTGGCCGCTGCAATAGTCTGGAATTTGCCGTCCCGTAGTACTTCGGCCTGTGGAGCCATACTGGCTTTCAAGGCGGCGAGGGCATTGGAGGCTTTATGCTCTTGCCAGAATCCGGCAATGGCATTGTAGAGAAGCAGTGCCATGATGATAGCGAAGTCCGGCCAGTGCCCAATAAGTGCGGAAAGTAAAGCGGCGGCTTCGATCATCCAGGGAATGGGGCCCCAAAAAAAACGGAAGAACCTGGCGAGTGCGCTCTGTTCTTTCTCTTGAATCGTATTGGGGCCGTACTGCTTAAGCCGAGCTGTAGCTTCACTCCGGGTTAGGCCCTTAGGTGTAGTTTTGAGTGCAGAATAGACGTCGCCAAGCTCTGCCTTTTGCAGATCTACCTGGCTGGCCACTACCGACGAGGTATTCGCAGTTTGAATTCCTGGCCCAGATTCAGGCACGGGCATATTCCATTTGGTCGCAGGCGTTGAGCATAAATTCCGGGTAATTTTACAGGGCAGTTAATTTGTACTTTTGCAAATATCTAATTTAGCAGCAGGGTCGAAGCCAAATGTTGTAAGAGCTGCCTGCGAGGATTTTCAATGGGGAATAAAAAGGCCGGCACGGGGCCGGCGAGGAAGCAGACGTCGAAAGGATAAGCTGACGTTGCAGAGACACAGAAAAGCAACACAAAATACCTGGGAGAGGTGCTGTTATTTTCCTGAAAATAGCGATCAGCAGCAGTAACTGCCGGTCAAAAAAAAACCTGGGTTAGCGGGTTACGAATTGGGTTTTTTCCGGTGCAGTACACAGGCTCCAGCAGGATCCAGGGTTAAGGTGCTGTTGTTAAACTGGTTTTTAAACAGGCTTGGGGTAATGTCTTGGGCACCAGTAAACTCTTCAGGCAGGGTATATTGCTCGCTGTGTTTACCTAGATTCAGGGCAACAAGGAGTTCCTCTCCTGCGGCACGGCGAATAAATACCAATAATTCGTTATCAGTGTTGATCACTGCCTGTTGTGCTGTCGCTAAGCTTGGCGGCAATGTGTGGTGCCATTCAATCAGGGCGCGAAACTGGTTCAGCATGGAGTGCTGGCTATCTTCCTGGATGCTGACGGCGCGTCGCTGGTGATCTTCTGAAACAGGTAGCCAGGGTTTACTGGCGGAAAAGCCGGCGCTTTCGCCGCCCCCCTGCAACCAGGGCATAGGCGTACGGCAACCGTCGCGACCTTTAAATTCGGGCCATAGGTTAATGCCATAAGGGTCGACCAAATCCTCAAAAGCGATATCCGCTTCCGGCAGGCCCAGTTCTTCCCCCTGGTATATACAAACACTGCCGCGCAGGGTCAGCTGCATAAGCAGGAATAGCGGGGCGCGCGCATGGGTTAATTCATCGCTGAAGCCTTTGTTCCAGCGGCTAATCGAGCGGGGTACATCGTGGTTACTGATGGACCAACAGGGCCAACCCCTCTCAATTACCTCGCGGTTTTTCTCCAGTGTTTCCCGCAGGAATTCAGCGCTGCAATCCTCGGTCAACAGATCGAAGGAGTAGGCCATGTTCAGTCGGTTTTCTGTGGTGTATTCGGCCATGATCTTGTGGGTGTTGTCATCGCCCACCTCGCCCACGGTAACCGTGCCCGGATACTGATCCATCAGCTTGCGCACGCGTTGTAAAAAGACGAGGTTTTCAGGTTGGGACTTATCGTGTTGATGCCATTGATAATCGTAGTGATTCACCGGCGGCAACCCTTTTTCGTCAATCCTGAGTGGGCGCGCTGGATTATCAGCCAGGGCCTGCTGGTGGAAAATGAAGTTCACTGCATCCAGGCGGAAACCATCCACTCCTCGGTCCAGCCAGAACTTCATGTCGGCTAGCAGCTGCTCCTGCACTTCTGGGTTGTGCACATTGAGGTCCGGCTGTTCCCTGAGAAAGTTAGCCAGATAAAATTGGCGGCGGCGGGTACACCAGCGCCATGAGCCACCACCAAATACGGATACCCAGTTATTTGGCGGGGTGCCGTCGTCCCTGGGATCTTGCCATACATACCAGTCTGACTTGGGGTTATCATGGCTGGAGCGACTCTCTTTGAACCAGGGGTGCTGGTCTGAGGTATGGCTGAGGATCTGGTCGATAATAATTTTCAGGCCGCGCTCATGGGCTGCTTCGATCAGTTGGTCGAAGTCCTCGAGTTTGCCAAAAATCGGGTCTACATCGCGATAATCCGCCACGTCATAACCAAAATCCACCATCGGGGATTTAAAGAAGGGGGAGATCCAGATGGCATCTACGCCTAGAGATTTCACATAATCCAGTTTTTGCGTAATACCGGGAAGATCGCCGATACCATCGCCATTGGCATCGCAGAAGCTGCGGGGGTAAATCTGGTAGATAACACTATTGCGCCACCATTCTGTGCTGTTGCCGCTCATGGATTACTGCCTTGTTTCATTATTTGAAGGGTGGGACAGGCCCACTCTGGAAGGATGCGCCGAGTATGGGGTAGCGTGCAGTGGTCTACCTCCTCCCCACCCAGGGGGGAGAGGCTGAGAGTTGTGGCGCGCTGGGGGAGAGTAGTTGGAGGACACACTAATATCTGACTCACCCTGGGTGTGTCGTCAAATTATAGTGAGCTGCGGTGGGAATGCGTCAGTACATCCTTGTGCTGTGAGTGGTCTCAGGGGCGATCCTGCACTGAACGCAGCATTTGCTCGGCCAGGGCGATGGCCTCTTGGCGGTCTTTGACATCCAGTTTCTGATAGAGGCTGCGGATATGGGTCTTGATAGTACTGGGTGCCACCTTGAAGTGACGCGCAATGCGCTCGTTCGATAGCCCCGAGTGAATGGCATTGAGTACCTGCCACTCCCTGGGAGTCAGTGGCGAATGGCGCAGAAAATCGGGTACCGCATCGCTGGCGAGAATCTCCCGGATGATGGTGTCATCCAGCTCAATTCGAATGCCACCATCCAGTTCAGGCTGTTGCTGGGTCACGCGAATCAATTCCTGCGCCTTGGTGGCTTCTGCCTCCTCCAGACCCTGCTCCAGGGCGGCCTTCAGAATGACGATCAGTGGTTTACCGATCTGCAGGAAGCTGGCGCGGAAGTCTCGCCCGGCGGCCAACTGCAGCGCCACGGAAATGGCTTCCACTGCTTCGCTGTGCCGCTCGCGCAGCCAAAGCAGGTGGGACTCCAATACCCGATTGCGTAGACGGTCCGTCACCAGGCCGCACTCCTTGGCGACCTGCTGCAAGCGGCTCAGCAAGCGATTGGCGTCAGACCAGCGATGTAGCTCAATCAATGCGCGTACATGGTTGCGTCCGTGACATTGCTCAAAGTGATTGCTGGGCCTGTCGGCTACCGGTTCGGCCTGTTCCAGCCAGGTGGTAATAGCCTGTTGATTGCCCAGGGCGCGCCAGGTGCGGATACGGGTGGCGTCGGCATTGGCAACCCAGTCGCGATGATAGCGTTCGTCTGAGAGCAGGCGCTCAATACGGTCGAGCCATTCCTGGGACTCCTCTTTCTCGCCGCGCGCCTGAGCAATTTTCAGCAATAGGGTGTATTCAGGCAAAAGCCAGTGCTCTCCCACTTTGCGGTTGATTTGCATTCCGCGGCGGGCGGAGCGCTCGGCGCCTTCCAGGTCTCCACACTCCCACTGCAATTGGCCGCGCAGGCGACAGACAAACTCGGAAATTGGTAGGGTGGAAAGGTGGTGTTTCTGCACCAGGTTGTACACCTTTTCCTGCAGGGTGGCGGATTTTTTCAAAAGACCCTGGGCGAAAGCGATCTCGGTCTGCTGGCAGATGGCCCACGCGGCACTGGGAATATCTTTCTCGGCAATAGCCAGGGCTTCCACTTCCTGCATATGTGCAAGGGCTTGTTCCAATGCGCCAAGGCAGAAGCTGGTTTCGCCGGTCACCAGTAATGCGGAAATTCGCTCCCCCAGCTGTTCACGGTGCAACAGCCCCAGGGCTTCCTCAGCGTATTCCTTGGCTTGTAGGGTTTGGCCGCGGGCGATAGCGACCTGGGCGCGCATAGTGGCAAAGGCACCCTCATACTGGTGCCATTGCTGCGGATCCTGGCGTTGCAGCCAGCTCTCAGTGGCGGCGAGGTTCTTCTCACACTGGTCGTACTCAAAGTTTTCCCGCGCCATCTTGGCTGAAAGCAGGGTAAATCGCGCATTGAGTTGTAGCTCTTCAGCGCCCAGCCATTCAAGGCAATCGCGCAACAGGCGGGACTGGCCCCCGCGCAGTAACCGCTCTCCCTGCTCGTTCAGCAGCTGGCGCAGGCGTTCGCGGTCACCACCGGCGAGGGCGTGACGCAGGGCTTCAACCGGCTGGCCCAGCTCTTGCCAGGTGTCGCAGGCAATGGTGTGTAAATGCTGCAACTGATCTCGGTCGCTCAGTTGACGCTGCAGGAAACGCGCAAACACTGGGTGAAAACGGAACCACCGTCGACTGGAATCCTGTGCCTGTAGGAAGAGCCCACGCCTGGCCGCACTTTCCAGCATTTGCTGGCCATCGCTGCGATCACTCAGGCGCTCTGCCAGCTGGGCATTGACGCGGGTGAGGATTGAGGTACATGCGAGCATCTCACGTAGCTGGGGTTCAAGCCGTTCCAGTACTTCTTCGGCGAGGTAGTCGAGAATATGGCTATGGCCCTGCTCCAGTTCTGCCAGGTAACGGTCGACCTCTTCGCGGTCGCGTACAGAGAGCGTGAATAGTTGCACAGCCGGGGGCCAGCCCTCACTTAAATGCTGTAGTTGGGCGGCGCGATCAGCGTCCAGGTTAAATGGCAGGCGCTGCTTCAGCAGCTGGGCGATTTCCTCGGTAGTGAGTGCCAGGGCATCGCTGCCCAGCTCGAGTAGGCGTCCCTGTACACGCAGGGTAGCGAGCCCCAGGGGCGGCTGGCTGCGGCTGGTGAGGACGACGCCCACACCGGCGGGGGCGTGGCGCAGAAGAAAACGGGTTGTGTCGTGTACTACCTGATTATCGATCTGGTGATAATCGTCCAGCACTATGCGCAGCTCGCAAGGCAGTCCGCGCAATTCAGCCAGCAAATGGCTGACGACAGAGGTTGGGTCCGGACACTGGGGTGCTGTTAGCAACTGGTAGGTCTGGGGTACGCCGTTGCCGGTTGCGCGGTGCACACTCTCCACAAGGTAGCGGCAGAATTGATTCGGTTCGTTGTCGCTGGCATCCAGGGTATACCAGGCCACCGGGTTATCCTGGCCTGAGGCCCAGGAGGTGACAAGTGTGGTTTTACCGTAGCCCGCCGGTGCAGTTACCAACAGCAACTGGTCGCTGTGACCGTCGTTAAGTAACGAAAGCAGGCGGGGGCGCGCCAGTGTGTGCTCGGGGCAATCCGGCAGGCTGTATTTGGAGGTTAATAGCATCGCTGCGGGCGGGATCGTTTTAAACGTCTGATTTTTGTACAAAGGTTATTATGCACCAGGAAAGCGCTAATGTTACAGCGCTGCGACAGGGGGCAGGGGTAGAATTGGTAGATTTGTTTCGATTAAGACTGGCGCGGACTTGACTTTGGGCAGTATATTACTGGGCGGATCAAATTAGTCACACTGATCCCTTAAGATTAGCCGCCGGCAGGGGCACGTCCCTTTGCCCCCGAAAGCTGGCGTGCAAACTGGTCTTACCGACCAGATTAATCACCTTCTAGCGCATTGTTATAGCGGCAATTTCCGGTCCTCCTGACCGGATTATTTTTGCCAAAATACGCAACATATTTTTACGCAGTGAGTTCAATTTGGATCACTGTCGGGTGTGCAGAGGGTCTGATGCCAATTCAACAAAAATAATAAGAAGAGGCAAATATGGCAGATATTGTAGTCCTGGCCGTTGCGGGAGCCGGGGTGGCCCCCAGGGATTTTGCGAGCCCATTATTCTCGGCGTTAAAAGATGCTCTCGGCGGTGACTGGTCGCGCTTGTATTGCGATACCCTGACGGCAGTGGAATCCCTTCAGGGCAATACAGATCGGGTGTTCCAGGGGATGTGCAAGAGCGAGATGGACTATCTGCGCGCGCGCAAATTCTTGCTTTGTACTATGGCCCAGAGCGCAGCCCAATTGGGAGATATCCAGCAGCGTGATGGAGCCTATGAGAAAACCCAAGGGGCGATTTATCGCATGTTGCAAAAGGCTGCAGCAGCGGCCGGTGAGCGAACACCGGTGGTGCTATTAAGTCATTCTTTCGGTTGCGTCAGTTTTTCCAATTACCTCTGGGATGCCCAGCGTTCGAGTGTTGGCCATGGGATTTGGCGTGATGGTGGTCCCGGAGGTGTGCGTAAGGGTTCTGCGCGAGAACGCTTCCTGCGACTGAAGACCCTGAGCTACTGGTACACCCTCGGAGCCAGTAATCCGCTCTGGTGTGCTGGCAGGGGGCGTGAGCAGATCCAGGCGGTCACCGCGGACTCCCGCGGCTATCGATTTCGTTGGAAGAACTTCTATCACCCCGATGATTTATTTGGTTGGCCCCTAAAGCCACTGAGCCCTACTTATAACCAGGCCGTGTTTAAAGATTATGAGACGCGTCCACTAAGTGATTCCCATATGGGTAGCCAAGGTCCACAGGTGTTGCCTCTGGAAGATTACTGGTCCAGTGACCTGGTGCTGCAACAGCTGCTTGGGGACTTGCGCGCGCTGCTGCAAAACGGACAGCGTGGAGGTTCGGCACCTGCTCAGCGATCTCAACGGGTACTCACGGTATAATCTCTGTTCCCTGTAACTGATCCCATTAAGGATACCTATGTCGCTGCAATTTCATTCGGTCCCGGTTACTCCCTTTCAGCAGAACTGCACATTGCTTTGGTGCGAGGACAGCAAGCGCGCTGCGGTAGTGGACCCTGGCGGTGATATTGACAAGATCCTTGCCGCTGTAGAGGAGCGCGGCCTCAAGTTGGAGAAGATACTCCTTACTCACGGCCACTTGGACCATGTGGGGGGGACAGCTGCGCTAGCCGGGCAGCTGCAATTACCCATTGAGGGCCCTCATCAAGATGATAATTTTTGGATAGAACAGCTGCCCATGCAGGCCCAGATGTTTGGCTTTCCCGCGGTGGAAGTTTTTACTCCGGATCGTTGGTTGGAGCAGGGTGATACCGTTACTGTGGGTGAGGAAGAGCTGGAAGTTTATCACTGTCCCGGCCACACGCCGGGCCATGTGGTGTTTTTTCACCGTCCCAGTAACCTTGCCCTGGTGGGGGATGTGCTGTTTTCTGGCTCTATCGGACGCACAGACTTTCCCCAGGGAGATCACGATACTCTGATACGCTCGATCAAGGAGCGCTTGTGGCCGCTCGGTGACGAGGTACGCTTTGTACCTGGGCACGGCCCTATGTCGACTTTTGGCCAGGAGCGTAAAACCAACCCCTTCGTAGCTGATAAACGTTTCGGCTGAGTTTTTATTGTGGGAGAACAGTAACTAATACGGGAGGCCGACCCTATGCCTACGAAAGTGAGTTTATACCTACTTATTTTTGCTGCTGTGTTAAGTGGTTGTGCAGTAATTTCCGAAGATGAGTGCCGCGCTGGGCTCTGGTATGAGCGTGGCGTTCAGGACGGTGCCCGCGGACGCTCCCCGCTGCTGGTGCAGGAGTTGGCTCAGGAATGCCTGAGTTACGAAATCTATGTGGATAATGAGGCTTGGTTGCGCGGTCATGAGGAAGGTATAGAGCAGTTCTGCACCCCGGATAATGGTTATCGGCAAGGGCGTCGGGGGTACAAGTATGAAGGGGTATGTACAGGCCCTACTGCTGATCTCTTCGTCGAAAATTACCAGCGTGGACTCGTTGAATACCGTATCGAACAACAGTATCAAAACTTATTGTGGCGTCGCGACAACTTAGAGCGGGAGCTTTACTCTCTGCATTATGCCCTCCGGCACACTGACAGTGACAGCCAGCGCCGCGCCCTGTATTTCCAGCACAGTCGGCTCGAGTGGGAGATACGCATGTTGGATTTGGAGCTGCATCGCTATGGGCTTTTCGGTCCTCGTTATTTTATCCCCGGTCTTTATCCCCGTGGTTTTTTCTCCTCCGCCTTTTTTTATTGGTGAGTTTAACGGTGGTGTGCTACCGAGTGGTTAAACTCAGATGATCACCTTTACGATTTCATTTCTAGAGAGTTTTTCATGGCAATTTGGCACAGTACTCCGACCTTGGAAGAGATTAATCAGGGCAGTGCTAACTGCATGCCCGGCTATCTCGGTTTGGAAATTACGGCAATTGGTGAAGATTACTTAGAGGGTAAACTACCGGTGGACCACCGTACACGCCAGCCTTTTGGGATTTTACACGGTGGTGCTAATGTGGTGCTGGCAGAGACTCTGGGATCTATTGGTGCCAACCTGTTGGTGGATCCCAATAAATACTACTGTGTTGGGCAGGAGATTAATGCCAACCACTTGCGACCGGTGCCGGAGGGTGAAGTTACTGGCCGGGCTAAGCCTGTGCATATTGGACGAAGCAGCCAGGTTTGGGAAATATTGATTTATGCACCCAATGGCAAGTTAAGCTGTATTTCCCGAATCACCATGGCGGTGGTGGCTCACGGTGGCTAGCAGATGCCAAATTTTTTGGGGTGCCTCCAATGAGTGAGGCGGATGAATTTATTTTTGAGGATATTCCCTATCGCTTGGTGCGTTCACCCCGACGCAAGCGATTGGGATTGATATTGGCGCAGTCAGGGGTAGAGGTACGTATCCCTCAGCGCTGTGCAGCTCGCCATGGCCATCAGTTTCTGCAGGACAATATTCAGTGGGTGCGAGCCCAATTACTGGCCGCCAGTCAGCGGGCATCCCAGGTGCCGCGTTACCGATATGCTTTTGGTGAGCGATTTCCATGGCTCGGCAGGTCATTGCCACTTGCGCGTGCCTCTAGTACTAAAGCAGCAGGAATTGGTGAAGCGGCAATCCTTCTTTATACCCGCACCCAATTTCCTGAACAGGAGCAACTTCAAGGAGCTTTGAAGCGCTTGTATCAGCGCGAAGCACTGGTCCTGTTAACGGAAAAGTCCCAGTTGGTGGCGGATCGACTGGGGCTGACATTTTCTTCAGTGCGGGTACGGCGTACTAAAAGCAAGTGGGGGCATTGCAGTATCCGTGGAGAGCTACAGTACAACTGGTTGGTTTGTCTGGCTCCGGAACCTGTAGTGGATTACCTCATTGCCCATGAGGTCTGCCATCTGCAACATCACAATCACAGCCGTGACTTTTGGGTGTTGGTGCAAAGTGTTTGTCCCCGTTTCAAAGAATTGCGCCGTTGGCTCCGTGATAATGGCCACCGCCTCACTGTGTAAAAAATATCAGTACAAATCAGATCTTTCGAATTCTTCAATTAATTAACATGAGCAAGAAACCGCGTTTTATTACCTCGCGCAAGCCGGTGACAAAAAATTTGCCGGCGCAGGCCGAAGCCTGCGTAGAGAAGTTCAGCCATGATATGCGTGGCATTGCCCGCGTTGCGGGGAAAACTGTATTTATCGATAACGCTTTGCCTGGTGAAAAAGTACTTTTTCGTTATAGCGCTCGTCGGGCCCGGTTCGATGAGGGCTCAGCGGTGGAAATCTTGCAGGCATCACCTCAGCGTAGCACGCCTTGCTGTCCTCATATCAACTTCTGCGGAGGTTGTTCTCTGCAGCACCTGGAAATTGGTGCGCAGATTATTGAGAAGCAAAAAATCCTGCTGGACCAACTTATTCGTTTTGCTGGTATTGAGCCCAAAGAGATATTACCGCCCTTGGTTGCTGCATCCTACGGCTATCGGCGCAAGGCACGTATCGGCATTCGCCAGTTAAAATCCCGTAGGGGGAAAGAGTTAATTTTTGGCTTCCGTGAAAAACGCAGTAATGATCTGACGGATATCGATGAATGCCATGTACTGCACCCGGCAATTGCCAGACAAATACCGACGTTAAAACAGCTTGTGGCTGACTGCGATGGCAAAGCCTATTTTTCTCAGTTGGATGTGGCTGTGGGTGATGATGTTGCGGCTCTGGTACTGCGCCACCTAAAGCCGTTATCGGAAGGTGACCGAGAGCGCTGGATAAGCTTCGCAAAAGCATCTGGTATACACATGTATATACAACCTGGTGATTCGACATCAGTTCGACGTTTATGGCCGGAGCAGGGGGAGGCCTTCCTCAGTTACGCGCTGCCAGAGTTTGATCTCACCATGCGTTTCCAGCCATTGGACTTTATCCAGGTCAATTTCGAAATTAATCGCCAAATGGTAAGTAGAGCCCTGCAATGGCTGGATCCCCAACCCGATGAGCGGGTATTGGACCTTTTCTGTGGCCTGGGGAACTTTACCCTGCCTTTGGCGCGATGTGCCGGCGAGGTGGTTGGCATTGAGGGCGTGGGGGCACTCACCCGTCGCGGTGTAGAGAATGCCGAGCTGAATACTTTGGATAATGTGCAATTTTACGCAGCAGACTTGAATGAGGAAATAATAAATCAGCCTTGGGCCCAGGGCGGCTTTAATAAGATTCTGCTGGACCCGCCGCGAAGTGGTGCTTTGCAGGCTGTGCGGAGTATTGCGAGTTTTAATGCAAAGAAAATTGTCTATGTGTCCTGTAATCCTGCAACCCTTGCGCGGGATGCGGAGGCCTTGACACAGCTCGGTTACCACCTGACAAAGGCGTGTGTCATGGATATGTTTCCCCATACCGATCACGTTGAATCTATGGCGGTATTTGAAAGGGATGCCTAAGCCGATAATTGTCTAAGCAAAAATATTCGAGATAAAGAAAAAATTAGCTGGGTTTTATGCATAAGTTAAAAATGGCTGGTGAGCCTCGCTAAGGCCAGGCCGGGAAAATTACGCCAGGTTACTGCATTGGTGCGAAGAGAAAACTAACGTACACTGCTGGCAAATCCATTAAGCGAAGATGTTATGCAAAGTGCACCCCTAACGAATGATTTTGAAGAGAACTGTGCGCGCTTTTTGCCTGAGGCTGCTGAGCAGGGCTGTGTTTGGGCACTACAGGGGGAAGAGGGTTTTGCGCTGTGTGAATCAGAAAAACGTGCACAGACTGAAGTAATGCCGTTTTGGTCGCAGCGTGAATTTGCTGAGATGCACTGTGAAGGTGATTGGGCCGAGTATGAAGCTGTAGCTATCGATCTGGAAGAGTTTATGGACGATTGGCTTACCGGTATGCATGAAGACGTGCTGCTGGTAGGGTTAAATTGGAATGTTGAACTGGAGGGAGTGGAGCTGGAACCACTCGACCTGTTGGAGCAGCTGGAGCAGGAACTGCAGTAAGCTGCGCCATAGTGCCCCATCAGTGGATAAAAATCACACAATAGGGTGTCTCAAATGGGGCAGATTCTCGGCTTGCACACGGTTATTTACGGTGTAACAGATATTGCTGAAGCCAAAGACTGGTACACACAATTACTGCAGCAGAAACCCTATTTTGATAGTGAGTGTTATGTGGGGTTTCGAATTGGCCAATGTGAACTGGGCTTGAATCCAGACGCGCGCAGTGCGATCAGCCGTGCGGATGGCGTGGTCGCTTATTGGGCGGTTGCGAATATGGCCACACAGGTCGAACGTCTCGGAACCATGGGTGCGCGACAACATAGCGATGTGGTGGATGTTGGCGAGGGCGTGCTGATGTCAAGTTTTCTCGATCCCTACGGCAATATTTTTGGGTTGATTGAGCACCCACAAGTTCAGCCGGAGGTTTTGGAACAGTTAACGGAGTAGTCCCCGTGAACAGACCGCCAGTATCCAGCTTTCGCACTTCAAGTCAGGGCTTTGCAGCTGAGAGCCTGGCCCAGATCGGACGGGGCTATGTGGCGCCAGACCGAGTCGCACTGATTACCGGATGTTCCAGCGGTATCGGGCGTGAGCTGGCCCTGGCGTTGCATCGTCGCGGTACAATTGTTATTGCCACGGCGCGGCGTCCGGAGAGCTTGCAGGAGCTTGCTGATTTGGGCATTGCCACTGAAGCCATGGATGTAAACAGCCAGGCGGATATAAACCGCGTTGTTCACGCTCTTAAAGCCGCCTATGGTCGCCTCGATATTCTGATCAACAATGCCGGCTATGGCCAGATGGGGCCGTTGCTGGAGTTGGATACTCGGGCCCTGGAAAATCAGTTTCGCACTAATGTATTCGCACCGCTTGCACTGATCCGCGCCTGTGTGCCGTTAATGCGTGCCGGCAAGGGTGGTGTTGTTTGTAATATTGGTTCGGTATCCGGCGTACTGGCGACACCTTTCTCTGGTGCTTATTGTGCCTCCAAGGCTGCCCTTCACTCACTTTCCGAAGTACTGCGTCTCGAGTTAAAGCCTTTTGGCATTCGCGTGATGACGGTGCAGCCGGGGGCTATCGCCTCGGAATTTGGCCGTCATGCAGAGGTATCACTGCGCGGGTTACTGCCGCCGGACTCTTTATATAAGCGCCAGGAGGAGGCCGTGCGCTCTCGCGCACAGGAGTCGCAGCAAAATGCCACTCTGGCCAGCACGCTTGCACGTAAGTTGGTGCGTGAGTTACTTCGAAAGCGACCACGAACTCTGGTACGCATTGGAAACCGCAGTAGCTTATTGCCCTGGTTGGCACGCTGGCTGCCCCGCGGACTTCGGGACTGGATAATGCTGCGTCGCTTTAAATTGAATCGGTTGGCACATAAGGCTTGATATGTAGCTTCTGATTATTGCGGTAATCGTGCTGGGTGAAAGTTAATTGGGGCTAAGAGTTTCCGAATCTGCCAACCAGGCTTTCACTTCAGCGTAGGTACCGCGAAATAGGACTTCACTATCACGCTTCTTCATCAGATAGCTATAACTCCCATCGTAATACTCCTTCAGCAGTGCCATCACCAATGGAATATAGGCGTCGCTGTTGCCACTGCGCTGTAGCTCCCCATTGGCTTCGGCCAGTTGTGTGTCTAATTGCTGATAGCGCAGCCCGCCTAGGCGTTTGCGTATTTTCCCCAAGCTTTTATGCAGATCCGCTCCAAGTGCCGCAGCAGGGGATTCAGTGTCGCCAAAACGTGGTAAGGCCTCACTGATATAATCGCGCACAATACGGCGGGCACGATTCTCTACGGGTTCCTCAACCAGAATACGTGGTGCTGCTTTCATTGCGCTTTGCAGGGCGGGGGGGAGGGCACAGCGTCCGATGAGGTGACTTTCATCCTCGATAAAAACCCTTTCAGAGGTTTGTGCCAGCTTGAGTAAGTCGATACTGATTTGGTTTTCGAAATTGATCTGCGTTGGTTGCTTGTATCCGGTGCGACCAAAGCTGGAACCACGATGCTTGGCTATGCCCTCCAGGTCCAGAGCTCGACTGGCCGACTGGATCAGTTCCGTTTTTCCACTGCCGGTATGGCCAGCAATAACAGCAAATGATAACTGCCGGCTTTGGATTTCCAGTTCACCAAGAAGGTAGTTGCGCATAGCTTTGTAACCACCCTCTACCAGAGGGTAATCAAAACCTGCGTCGCGAAGCAGTTTCTGAGTAGTATGTGAGCGTAGGCCACCACGAAAACAGTAGAGATAGCCTTGTGGGTGCTCATCGAGAAAAGCCTCCCAGGCGGTGAGACGTGCCTGTACCACCTCTTGAGTGGCGAGTTTCCATCCAAGGGTTATGGCGGCCTGCTGTCCTCGCCGTTTGTATTCGGTGCCGATGAGTTCGCGTTGGTGATCATCCAGTAATGGACGGTTTTCTGCAGAGGGGAAGGCCCCACGCTGATACTCTACCGGTGCGCGCACATCCAGTAGTGGAGTATCACGGAGGAAAATTTCTCGGTAATTGGATGTACCCTGCCGCAATGGAAGCCTCTCTATTAATATGGGGAATATCGATAAGATACTTGATGCCGCTTCTGTGAACCAGATGCCTGAAGAGAATATCCTGGCTTTGAAAGTCATTCGCCGGAGTGAGGAAAACTGAGATATGGAAGATAAGATATGTTGTCGATGGTAAAAAAGCACTAATAGTCCGTATGTAATATGGAATATCCAACAAATATAGCGAGTGGCAGGGCTGTTCCTGAGAAATTGTTGAGCGTAATAAAATGGATCTCTTTTACTTCTGTTTCTCTATTGGGATTTTAGGAGAAATACTCTGCCACATTGATGCCAGATTAAATTATGAGAATAAATAGGGTGCAATTATCGCTTTGTCTTTGTTAACTAGTTCAGGCTTGTTCGTGAGTATCACTTATCAAAAAATGGTCAAAATAGCTTATGAGATAGAACCATTTAATTTATAGTTAACAGATAGAAAAATCTGCCTTTATTGGTGCACAGTATTTAATTTTGTTGAAAACTATTGCGATTCTGGTGATGTTTCCATATCCACTCAGGGGATTTTATCAATAGATGCCAGCGTGCTTTCCAGCTATTAGCCTGCCAAAGCTGCCGGAATAGCTTGGCGTAGCCGTGGCAAAAGATGGTAAACGGGTTGATGCTGTTAATTCTGGGAAAAACCCCGTACCGCACAGTTGATTTTTCCTCAGCAAAGGTTCCAAAAATCCGGTCCCAAATAATTAGAATACCGGCATAATTTTTATCCAGATACTCACGGTTAGCAGCATGATGCACCCGGTGATGGGATGGGGTATTTAAAATCCATTCGATCGGTCTAGGTAGTTTTTTAACTGCCTCAGTATGCAGTAATGTTTGGTAAACCTGCACAATCATTTCGCTAAAGAAAATGAGAAGTGGATTAAACCCGAGCATGGCTAATGGCAGGTAAAAGAAAAAAGGCAACAAGCCATCCAGTGGTCCAAATCGGTAGGCTACAGAAATATTAAAATAGGGTGAGCTGTGGTGCACTGTATGGGAAGCCCAGGCCAAATTGACTCTGTGGGCAAAGCGGTGCTCCCAGTAGTAAGCCAGATCAGCAAGGATCAGGCAGGCCATGATGGTCCAGCCGGTAATGGGTAGTTGGACGATGCTGAAATTTTCAAAAACAAAGAAAAATGCGGCCACATAAAAAAGCGCAGCAATTAATGAGGTAATTGCAATAAAAGCAGCCAGGGTAATGAAGTTGCTAGCCGAATCGCCTAGCATGTTTAGGGTCAGTTTGCGCTTGAGAGCATAACGTAGCAGTTCGAATACAAATACCACCATAGCCAGTAAAAAGAAGCCATCATTCACCCACACCTCTAAGTGTTCAATCTGTTCCTGGGTAAACATTGCAGTTAAAAAGTTCATGTCACTGTTTCTCATTAACCTGATATATATCAACAGAGCGAACAATCCCGTCTTCTGACAGAGTATATTTCTCAATGACTGCTTGCAGTGTTGGGCCAAAGTGAACCAGTTGCCAGTGCCCTTCAAGTCCATCTGGGGAAGTATCCGTGCTTCCTCCAATGTGGGTGACATCACCATCCGGTATGGGCTCACTGACGTTGCTCAGAAATAAGAAGCTTTCCTTCGGTAACCCTACCGTTACCCGGGCTTCATGGTAGTTCTTCGAAAATTTCTGGTAGATAATAAATATCTTATGAGGGCCCGGTTTAAGCCGAGTGTATACATCCTCGCGCTGCAATAGTAATTCAACCAGGTTACCAGCGTTTTCCAAAGCAATGAAGCGGGTCATGCCATAGATTCTTTTTGGAAGAATCTCTGAACCTGATTGCGTTAAGGATTTAGCATCAGATTTTGTGGCAATTCCTGGTTCACTCGCTGCATTGGTTATATGTGCTCTTGTTTCAGGAGCTAAAGGCTGGGCCCAGGCAAGAAAAGTCACTGAGCCGGCAATAACACCTGTTAAAAGTAAGGCATGACAAAGTTTCAATTTCTACTCTCCCGGCTCGTAGATGTTCGATAAATAGGGATACTGGGACAGCCAAATAGGCGCGAAGCAAGAAAGTGGTGAAAATCCACAACAATGCGCTCTGCCTCAACTAGAGTGCCGCCTTTTCCAGAGCATGAGTTCATACCTCGTTGAACTCGTTCACAAATCCATTGGTCTTCGGCAAAGAATCTGTCCGTAAATTTACGGGTAGAGCGATTGCTGCCATGGCCGTTGTAAATCAGTGAACCGGATTGGACCTCTGTTTCACCCGCATGGCGTGGAATAACGGACATCCAGCTAAAAGAGACAGGATCGATAATGGCAACAAAGTTAGGAGGCAGCATCAGTAGTTGGTAATGTTCTGGCTTGCCAAAGCCAAGAAAGGACTTGATTGTGCCTCCAGTCAGGGCCCATCTGCTGCAGCCCGCGGTGTAGTAGGCATCTTGGGTTGGTGTGACTGTTTCTAAGGTTTTCCGATGTACTTTGAACAGGTGGTAACTCTCCATGGCATTTTCCATCACCACTTTCCAGTTGGCAGACCAATACTCGGTTTTGCCAGGCTCGAATGCATCAAAAACGTCAAGCTGTTGGATTGGCAGGTAATTCGATAAGCTGGAAAGCTGTTTTGAGAGGGGGGGTGCCTGACCACTGACATCTACAAATACCAGGCCATTCCAGGTTTCTACCGGGTAGATAGGTAGACAGTGCCTGGCTTTGTTCACCTCCTGTTTTCCAGTGAAGGGTACTCCGAGTAAAGAACCTTCCAGGCTGTAGCTCCAAGCATGATATGGGCAGACTATGCGCTTATTAACATTGCCCAAGCCGGTATCCAGCAATGGTGTGCCTCTGTGCCGGCAGGTATTGGACAGAGCCCGCAGCTGTCCATCTGCCCCACGAATCACAGCTACAGGTATACGTCCAATATTAATGGCACAGTAATCTCCCTGTTTAGAGAGGCTTGCTTCGGCAGCGGCAAACGCCCAACCCCCTTCAAAGATGCTCTCCATTTCCCTGTGAAATATGGTCTCGCACGTATATGCCCCGAAGGGCAAACAGTGGGCGTTAGGAAGCTGGGAATTGGCCGTGCGTCGATATTCGGATAACAAGTCTTCATCATCAATACTCATGGAGCCACTCACAGTGTAAAATTTTTATGAGACATTTATGTATCATAACCGTCAGACATTAATGAGACAACTGTGTCTCAAAAAAGAGTTGCTATGAATACCAATGATTCCAGAGTCAGTTGCTCCCGAGCCCGCCTTATTGAAGCCGGCAAGGAGCTACTGATGAAGAACCCAAAAGCCAGCCTGAAAGAAGTAGCCGAGGTTGCCGGGGTGGGAAGGGCAACCCTCTACCGGCACTTTGAAACCCGTGAGGAGTTGATCCTGGAGATAGCCAGAGAGTGTTTTAAGTTAACCAGCCAGGTTCTGCGGCCCATCTATACAGATTGCAAGCTCTCGGCTCGGGAAAAGGTGCGCAGGGGGCTCGAGGCTCTGATGCCCCTGGCAGATAGTTATCATTTCCTGCTATCTCTGTGGAATATCGCAGAGGGTGATTTAGAAGTGCTGGCGTATTATGGTCAGCAGTTGGATGATTTAACGAGTCTGATAGAACAGGCGCAAAAAGATGGCGACATTCGCAAGGATTTGTCCATCGAGTGGATAAGTTCAATGATTGATGCCCAGGTTTACTCAGCTTGGTGGTTGATCGGTCAGGGGCAGGCCAGTGTGGAACAGGCAGCAGGTTTTGCTGTTACCAGCTTATTTGAGGGTATAAATGCTTAGTAGTTTTAACCAACTTATTAGAGGCTGTACTTTTCCCTAATATGGAGAGGTAAGCCTTATTGTCAATCAATCTATTTCTGCCGAGAGAAAAACTCTTTACTGGAAAATTGATTGTGTGAATTTTTATTCGTGAAGTGTAATTTAGAAAAAATTTTCAATAAACTGTAATAATATTTATCTGTCTGAAAATGTAACTTATGTAGTAGGCCGTTAGTTGGAAGTAACCTGATATTTACACCATGTGCAAAAGTTAATCTGAGCGTCCGCCTCTTCTATTTTTGTCATATTTTTTATGTTCCCCTAATTTTATTTTTGATTCTTATCTTTTGAGGTTTTCCTGCCCAGGCAGTCATCAGTAAAAAGCATCATATTGGAGAATTGGCAGCTCGTGAAAGTGTGGAGCAAGATATGTCGTCAAAGGTGAATTTGGTGGTAAGTTGTGCACAAAATAAGGAGGTCCAAAAAATATGGTAAAAAATAATTATAAAAGCGTTAGCTGGTGCTGTGTAAAACTAATATAGCGAGTGAATTTCCCCTATCTTCAAATAGGGATTGCAACTGATTGTTTTTGGATTGCTGCTAAGTTAAAGGATGAAAAACAATTACGGGGTAGGTACAACCTCTAACCTGAATTTAGGATTGATTATCTGATTTTTTTGTGGTTCATTAATGTGCATGAATTTCAGGAGGGAAAATTATTATTGATTTTCCTGGCTCCTGTTCAGAGTCAGCGTTGAATATTACCGGGGATGAATGTTTCTCCTGATTGCCAGTGGCATTTTCACTCAGCCTGAGTAGAAATTCAGTGTGTAATTTGGAAAAATATGCGCAACTCCAGGGAAAATGTAAGAAATGGCAAAAAAATATATCTACATTCCAGTTAACAGCGATGAAATGCAGGAATTTGCAAAAGATCTGGCCGGTGCCTGGAATATTCCTGCAAACCAGATCCTCGCCAATAAGGTGACTTCCGGAGTTGGCAAGGCTATGTACCGATGGGTGGATAAGTGTCTCAGTAAACTCACCTCAGCTGACACTCTTTACATAGTTACCCATGGCACAGGTGCACCCGATGGAAAGATGATTGGGGCCCAACGCAATAGTGGTAATAACAAACAAAAGAAAGTATACGTAAATGGTATGGCGCAATGGCAGGGTGGTGAGTGGAAAACCTATACGCCAACCCAATTGGCGAGCACTTTGGTCAAGGAAGGCTTACCGGCTAACTTCGTTAACCTGCATGTCTGTGCTTGTGGCTCTGGTTATGATGGTAAGGAGCTGAGGCCCTGGGCCCAACGCCTGCTCCAGCAGATGGTGAGCAGTCATAGGAGTCTTCAGGTAACAGGGTATACGGGTTGGTTTTCCTGCAGTACCAGCCGGGTCTGTATCAAAGTGGGTACAATCTTTTACCCGCTGGAGGAGCGCGCGGTCACTTTTTCCCTGGCGAATTAACGCATCGATGAATCAATAATTAATATCGCATAGGGATGTGTGATTACTTATCACTTCTATTTAAGGGTGAAGCTGACAGAGTTGCCTTTGGAAATAGCGGCACTGATTCTATCAGTGTTCTGACACTCAATTGCTCGCTCGATACTGTTCCTTGTATACCCTGAATAAGTCATCGCGACGAAATTCTCGCGAATGCTGTGTTCAGGACATACCTAATTTATGACTCTCGACCAGTTGCTTATTTTAGCCATCCTCGCGGTGACCATTGCGCTGTTTATTTGGGGCCCTTGGCGACACGATATGGTGGCACTGGCATCCCTGCTTGCCTGTGTGTTTACCGGCTTAATACCTGCTGAGAATGCCTTTAACGGATTTGGACATCCTGCGGTGGTGACTGTGGCCTGCGTGTTAATCATCAGCCGAGGCCTGCAAAACACCGGGGCAATGGATGCTCTGGCGCAGCGAGTGGTACCGCGTAGCGGCAATATCACCTTGGGTATTTTATTGCTTACCGGTCTCGGCGCATTTCTGTCGAGTTTTATGAATAACATTGGTGCCTTGGCGTTGCTGATGCCAGTGGCTGCCGATATGGCTGAGAAACAGAATATAGCTCCCGGCAAAATTCTGATGCCGCTCTCCTTCGCCACTATTCTCGGCGGTATGACTACCCTGATTGGCACCCCACCGAACCTGGTGGTATCGGGCTTTCGTGCCAGTGCAGGTGCTGGCAGTTACGGTATGTTTGATTTTACTCCGGTGGGCCTACTAGTGACGGTCGTTGGACTGCTGTTCATCGGTCTGATTGGTTGGCGCTTAGTACCGGGGCGCAGTCAGGCTGGAGCCTCCAGTTTTGACACAGGTACCTACCTTACCGAGGCGGTTGTAGGCGAAAAGAGTGCCGCTGCAGGTAAGAGCCTTCGCGAGATTGGAAAACTGCTTGGTGCTGAAGATGCTCAGGTTGTAGGGATTGTTCATAACGATGCCCGAGTTTCGCCAGCTACTCCTTGGCACCGAGCGCACAGCGGAGACATTCTGGTTATTGAGGCTGAACCCGAATCCCTTACGGCCAGCTTGTCGAGCCTCGGTCTCAAGATGGTGGGGGAATCGGAGAGTGTGCAGAAAGATAAAGAAGAATTGAAAGATAAAATGAGTCAAGCCACAGCTGGGCGTAAAGAGAAATCGGCAGAGAAGGAAAAAAACTCTAATCACCGTGAGGAAATGCAGCTGCGTGAGCTCGTGGTGATGCCCAACTCCCTTTTGGTTGGGCGCTCTATCCAATTCTTACATCTGTCTGCGCGCTACCAGATTCACCTGTTAGCTCTCTCCCGGCGGGGACGTCGCTCAGTGCGTAGGTTGCGCTCTACCCCGATACTGGCCGGAGATGCCCTGTTAATGATGGGGGCAGATGACAACTTGAATCATTTCGCCCGCGAGCAGGGCTGCGTCCCCCTGGCACAGCGGGATATCAGTATGCCGAATAAGGAAAAGTCAGCCATAGCACTAATTGCTATGGCACTGGCGGTTGGGGGAGCTGCTTTTGGTTTAATTCCCGCTGCGATCTCATTTGCTGCCTGCGTATTGGCGTTTATGGCATTGAAGGTTGTACCGTTACGAAATATTTATGAGTCCCTGGATGGCTCGGTAATCGTATTGCTGGGTACCCTGATTGCAGTAGCGGACGTGATAGAAACCACTGGTGCCGCAGACCTGTTAGCGCAGGTATTGCTGGATAATCTGGCCCAGGGCAGTGCGGTAGTGGCATTAGCGCTGATCTTGATTGTCACCATGACCCTGTCGGATTTTATGAACAATGTCGCGACTGCGGCGGTGATGTGCTCCATCGCCTTCAGCACTGCGGAGCAGCTGGCAGTAAACCCGGACAGTTTCCTGATGGCAGTGGCCATCGGCGCATCCTGTGCTTTTCTGACTCCGGTCGGACACCAGAACAATACATTAATCCTTGGACCGGGAGGATTTGATTTCGGTGACTACTGGCGCATGGGGCTGCCTCTGGAGATACTGGTCGTATTAGTCAGTATCCCCATGCTGTTGTGGGTCTGGCCCTTGTGAAATTGCTTTTTTACCGAAATCAGGCGATGGAATCGTCTACCGGCTGGGCTAACTCCGCCATGTAGTTACTGCAAAAACGCAATATATCGGTCACTGTCACAATACCCACCAGTTCTCCCTCGCGCATTACCAATACCGAGCCGATCCCGGTATCGGCCATGGCCAACAGGATTTTATCGAGAGGGTCGTGGATATCGGCGATAAAGGGGCGCCGTGCACAGAGGTCATGCACGTATAGCTGCTGCTCTTCCAGGCGATGGCCGGGTGCATTAGCGCGTTCTATATCTCCCCTGGAGATAACAGTTTCCAGTTCACCCGCTCGAGTAACTGGTAAATGGCGTACCTTGTGCTCCTCCATCACAGCCAAAGCGTCCTCGACAGTGGCATCGATATCAATGTGGTAGGGAAAGGGCGTCATTAATGCCGCAAGTGTGGGCATATGATGGATATTGTGGGGATTGGACATAGCTGACAATAAGTATCCAATAGTTTTTGGCAATGAACTCTATTGCAATGACCAGCATAGTAATTTGCAATTGGCGACTGCAGGTACAATATAGCCAATACAGGAACAGTTGAATATCCCTTCATTGAGGGAGATATCCCCGCCTTTGTTACTTTTTAGTAGCGATACGGGCGAAGATCCATATTATATTCAAATGACAGTGTGTAAACAGTTGATATTTATTGGCGAAAGCTTATTATTCGCGACCTCAGCCGAGAAATATAACCAGCCATTCGGGCATATCACCACTTTTGGCTGAACTCGGTTAGTTTTAAATAATGTATTTGCCGATTATATCTAGCGTTGGAGTCCACCTGCGCAGCGGTATCTACTTTTTTGTTTCGGCCCGTTCGTAATGTGTCGAATATTACAGTTCTTAACCGCACTCAATCGGTTAACGCTGTTGTTTACAAATTTTTATATTTCGAATACCCGGGACTCGACTCTGTGTCGATTGCCGTCACAGGGTTTCCTCTGTATTTTTTAATAACCGTCGTTGAGGTTTATTGAATGTTTCAGGAATACGAACAACTTGAACAACAAATCGCCGAACACCAGGCGAGAATCGAAGAGCTGCAGGAGCAAATGGCCCAGGCAGAACGTAAAAAAGATGGCGTAATCGCTTTCGATAAGGCGCTGGTTAATTTGGCTGCGGAATACCAGATGGAAGAGGAAGAGTTCTTCGTCGCCCGCGGTCAGCAAATTGTTGAATGGCTGGTTGGCCAGCTGGGTGATGAGGATGCTCAGGACTTTGTTCAGACTCTTAAGTCCCGTGTTGCCCGTCACCTGAAGAAAGAGGGAGATTCTCCCCGTCGCGGTCGTCGTGCAGCGCCCGCCAGTAAGTCTGCGGAGCCCAAGCTGGAAACCGGCCACTACCGCAACCCTTATACCGGTGCCACTGTGGAAAAGAAAAAGCGTAATCCGAAGGCTTTAAGCCAGTGGATCGATGAGTATGGATTGGACACTGTAAAAGAGTGGAAGATCTAATCTCTTTTTGATCGCTAGTCCGGTGCCGTTTTATTGGCACCGGATATCCTTCCCTATATATTTACTTTTCTTTACATATTGAGCGCATACTCCTGCGTTTTATCGCATTCCGATTTACTTGCTCTATCATTGCCTGCATAACGTCTTACTGAGTTATTGATAGGGAGTATTAATCCGTGTTGTCCCGTTTAACGGTTCGCTTTACTTGCGCACTCCTGGCCCTGTTTGGAATGGCGGCTTGGGCTGAGAGTGAAACTGCAATTACTGATAGCCAGGTTATCTATTTAGTGCGCCATGCTGAGAAGCAGCGGGGCCTGGAAAGTGGAATAAACCCGCACCTGACAGAAGCTGGGCGGCAGCGCGCCAAGCAGCTGGCACGCGTACTTGGCGAGGTGGGTATTGATGCGGTGTACAGTACTGACTATGTCCGTACCAAAGAGACCGCAGAGCCACTAGCTGCGGAGTTGGGCCTGCCGATTCAGACGTATAATCCCCGTAAACTGAAGGAATTTGCACGGCAATTCGATCAGGCCGGTAAGCGGGTGCTGGTTGTGGGTCACAGTAATACAACTCCAAAGCTGGTGGAGCTGTTGGGCGGTGATAAGGGGCGGCCAATCAGGGAGTTGGATGAGTACGATCGGCTTTATATCGTGATACGCAATCGCGGAGATGTGACAACTTTGTTACAGCGTTATGGTGCCGATAGTAGTGCTAAAGCTGAGCGTAAATCGAAAACTGAAGCAGCTGTGGAAGAACCGTAAGGATTTTAGCCCAATAGATCTCGTACAAAATAATCCACGACCTCAGAGGCGGGCCCATAGCGGTGCTCGGCAAAGGCATCGCCAACACTGCTGCGCTCCAAATTGAGTTCCACGCTGTGGGCACCTTCCTGGTTGGCACATTCCACAAAGCCCGCTGCGGGATAAACGTTGCCAGAGGTACCTATGCTGATAAATAGGTCGCACCGACTCAGGGCATCGTAAATGCTACGCATTTGAAGGGGCATCTCCCCAAACCAGACTACGTGGGGCCGCAAGGTGCCCCTCAGGGCGCAACAGTGGCAAAGGTCGCTTGTATCCAGGTCTGAGTCGATAGGAAACAGCTGGCCGCTAGTACTGCAACGCACTTTCAGAAGCTCCCCGTGCATGTGAATCAAATTGCTGCTACCGGCTCTTTCATGTAGATCATCAATATTCTGTGTGACCAGCAGGAATTCTCCTGAGAACTCTTGTTCTAGTCTTGCAAGTGCATGATGGGCGCTATTGGGGTTGATTTCACCCGATAGCAATTGACGGCGCCGCTCATTGTAAAAGCGCTGCACCAGGCGGGGATTACGCGCGAAGGCTTCCGGCGTAGCAACGTCTTCAATACGATGGTTTTCCCACAGGCCATCGGCTCCGCGGAAGGTGCGAATCCCGGATTCCGCTGAAACTCCGGCACCAGTCAGGACCACAATACTTTGATACTGCATATTTATCGGTTTTTTCTTATTCTCAGAATAGGTATGCGGCTGGATACTATGTCGATCGCAAAAAAATTACGCTACCAGCATGGGGGCAAGTGCCTATATTGAATTTCTTAAGGCGCACCCCTGCGCCTTGATAATTTACGAATCCCTGTGGTGAGTCAAATCAGAGTGTTTGGTCTAATGCAATTTTAGCCGTGGGCTGACCGCGCGATTGGCCTGGCCGACCAGATAGAGCAGCATGGCCTTTGGCCAGCCGTGAATCGCTGCCAAGTGCATCCGGTAGAGGGAGCGGTAGGCAAAACCGGCAATGCGCCCCTCTACGGTGAGGCTGCCTTTTACCAGGGCGCCCATCAGGTTACCTATCGCAGTGTACTTACTCAGGGAGACCAGTGAGCCGCGATCGCGATAGTAGAAATGTTCCAACGGTTTGTCTTCAATCAGGGCGACCAGATTGTCGGCAGTCAGAGTAGCCATCTGCTGTGCAGCCTGGGCGCGGGGTGGCACTCTTTGTTCATCTCCATCTATACAGCTGGCACAGTCTCCCATGGCGAATATTTTTGGATCGCTTTGGGTCTGCAGAGTGGTTGTCACTTCAATTTGGTTGAGGCGATTAGTGGCGAGGCCATCCAGGTGGGTGAGAAACTCGGGGGCTTTTACCCCGGCAGCCCAGACGCGGATCGTTGCAGGAATTTTCTCTCCGTCGCGGGTTGTCAGGTCCGTGGCGCTGGCGCTGGCGATATTGCAGCCAGTGAGCACACGCACTCCCATCTTTGCCAATTCCCGTTCGGCGTTATTGCCCAGCCGCGCGGGTAGTGCTGGTAGTAGGTGTGGGCCGGCTTCAATGACCGTTATCTCAATGGCATTGGAGCGAATGCGGCCGTAATTTCCCATTAACTTACTGGCATCTACCAGCTCTGCGGACAGCTCCACGCCGGTAGCACCGCCGCCGACGATAGCAATTTGCAGTTTTTCCTCGACATGGGTTTCCAAGCGCAAAAAATGATTGAGCAACTGTTGGTGGAATTTCTGTGCTTGCTCGCTGCTATCGAGGAACACACAGTGTTCGCGGACTCCCGGAGTACTGAAGTCATTACTCTGGCTGCCGATGCACAGCACCAGGTAGTCGTACTCCAGCTCCCGTGACGGCACCAGTTCGTCACCGTCGTCGTCCTTGACAGGGCCAAGTGTCAGCACTTGTCTTTTCCTGTCGAGGGACTCCAGTGCACCAAGTTGGAATTCATAACCGTTAGCGCGGGCATGAACCTGATAATTGAGCGCGTCCATATTGGCGTCAAGTGCGCCGGCAGCGACTTGGTGGAGCAGGGGTTTCCAGATATGGGTACGATTTTTATCGACCAGAGTTACTTGTACGGCGGGAGTTTTACGCCGTCGTGGCAGCCCCCGGGTAAAGTTGAAGTAGTGTCCGAGTCGTGTGGCCAGATGGAGGCCGCTGGCGCCTCCGCCAACAATCACGATTTTCTTCATGGTGATTGGTCTTCCTGTCGATTGCTAAAAAGCCGACTCCCCAATCTGTGAAGACCTATACGCCGGAATACTTGGTTGCCGGCGCTTGTTCTGGCGCCAGTATCTCTCTCATCGGTATTGGAGGCAACTTAAACCTGGCTTTGCACCGCCTCATTGTCGCGAGTTATCAGCTGGCGCCAGTTTCCTTCTCGTTGCAGGCGCACACTGGGCTTCACTCCATCAGTGTGGGTGATAACGCCAATGATTGCAGCCTGGCTGCAGCCGCTTTGTAGCAGGTCACGCACACAGGCCTCAGCGTGTTCCTGTGGTAAGGCGGAGAGCAGCCCACCACTGGTCTGTGGATCTGCGAGCAGTGCCCAGTGTGGAAGGGATTGCCACTCCTGAGGGTTTTCCACAGAAAGGTAGGCGCGTGCGTTCTGCGGTTGCAGACTGGAGAGCCAGCCGCGCTCGATACACTTAGCGGCACCCGGAATCAGCGGAAGTTGTTCGGCGATTAGTGTGGCGCCAAGCTTATCGGCGTCGAGCATTTCCAGCAGATGGCCGAGCAGGCCGAATCCTGTAACATCTGTTAAGGCGCGTGCGCTGTGCTGGGCAAGTACTTCGGCTGCGTTCGCATTGCTGAGCAGCATGCACTCCAGGGCCTTCTGCACCCAGCGCCCCTCAGCTTCACCCATACCCTCCGCTGCGAGAATTGTGCCTATGCCGAGGGGTTTGCTCAGCACCAGGCAATCTCCCTCGCGAGCTCCGCTTTTTTCCAGTAACTGCTCACGTTCCGCCAAGCCATTCACCGTGAGCCCTAACTGCATCTCCGCGCCTTCGGCAGTATGACCACCGGATAGGGTGCAATTGTGGCGGTTGAGTTCGTAAATGGCCCCGGCCAATAGTTGTTGTAAATCTCGTTGGGTAATTTCTGCTGCGGCGGTAGGCAGGGTTGCCAGCACTTGTGCACTGACGGGGCGCGCATGCATGGCGAACAAGTCTGAGAGTGCATGCAGTGTGGCAATTCGTCCAAACAACCAGGGGTCCGCCACCATAGACCTCAACTGGTCTGAGCTTTGGACCAGCAACTGGCCTGGGGGCAGGTCCATCACTGCGGCATCATCGCCCACGCCACGTAAAAGATATTCTGACTGCTGGGGGGGCAATTTCTGTAAGGCGCGGCGTAAAACTTCTGCGCCGACTTTGGCACCACAGCCGTTGCAGCGCATACCCGACAATGAGATGCCGTTGCGTTGGGTTAATACTTCACGGGGTTGGGCCTCAGGCATTTCCTCCATAGCAACGGGCAGGTCGCTAAAGCGCTGCATAAAAGTGCGATCAATATGGTCTTTCCAGCGCCATAGCAGGTCACCTGAGACGGCAATCCCATTGCGTACAGCGATGGCGCGTTTGCCGCCACAGGATAGCAAGCTCAGGAAGCTCTTTTGCGGGCGATAGCTCTTTAGCGGGTGACCAGTGAGAGTGGCGCGCAGGTTATGGAATAGAATTGGCCCCTGGCGAACGGCGTAGACGCCGGCTTTGGGCAGTGGCTCTGCTGAAAAGCTGGCCACATCACCACAAGCGAAAATTTCCTGTCGGCCCTGGGCACGCAGCCTGCGATCCACCAGCACAAAGCCCTTTTCATCCAGGGCAAGCTGTGAATCAGCCAACCATGGCGGTGCACAAGCATTAGTGGAGAGGAGTACCTGGTCGAGTTCCAGCAGGTCGCCGCATTTATTGCGTACGCCTTGTTCTGTAATCTCCTGAACAGGCCAGTTGTGATGCAGCTGTACTCCGAGACGGTCGAGTTCGCGCTCTGCAAGCTTGCGTGCAAGCAGTGGATAGCCTTGGGGGATTCTTTCCGTGGCGTGAATCAGGTGTACCTGCACACGCCCGGAATAAATTTGCTCCTCCAGTGCGTGGGCCATTGCCATGGCCAGTTCACAGCCACCAGCACCACCGCCGACAATGCCGAGTTTTAGCGGTGCCCGGGTCTTATGCACATGTTGTAAAAGTTTCTGCCAAAAAGGATAGAAGTGCCCGATGGGCTTGATTGGGATTGCTAACTCCGAACCCGGCAGCTCCCGTGCGGGAGTCGCGCCCACATCCAATGACAGTAGGTCATACTCCAGTGGCGGGCGCCCCAACAAGGAAATTTTACGTTCTTCGGGATCAATATGGTGCGCACAGGCCTGCACAAAGCGAGCCCCAGCCGCACGGCATAGCCGGATCAAATCTATATGGGTGTCATCCAATGAATAGTGGCCCGCTACCATACCAGGTAGCATGCCTGAATAGGCGGTTTGTACTTGTGGGGAAACCAGTGTTAGACGCGCGCCTGGTAGTGGGTTCATAGCCCACATTTGCAGCACTATGGCATGGGCGTGGCCACCGCCGACCAGAACGATATCCTGGTAATTTGGGTGCTCCTGCATTTCACTCATTGCTCACTTAATGGAATGGTCGCAGCGATATATAACCTGATCGCCTGCCAAATTCTTCCGCCGTGCAAATTCACTTCTGGATAAATAGTAGACAGCATGAGTTGAAGTGAGACCTATAGCACGACACCGGCTCCTATTATCGCGAATCGAAGCGCCAGGGTAAAAAAATACACAGGTGCTGGTCTTTACTTTATTGGCTTGGCTGTCGTTGCAGCTTGCGCTTAATTTATTTTTTGCGGCGCTATTTTCCCAATGCCACCAGAGCCCGTCCATCAATACACTAAGTTTCGCCATCTGCTTTGGTGGTTGGTTGGTGGCTTATTGCTACTGGAAGGCTTTTCTATCTTCGCCTCGGACTTCGTGCGAGATAAAACAGATGCCTGGCTGGCTGAGCGGGGCCTGGATTTTCATGCCGACTATTTCCGGGTGTCCCTACTAGATTTGTCTGTGCTGGCTGTAGGGGTGCGTGCTTCCAATCGTGAAGGAAGGGGGTTTGCCGCACGTGAAGTAACACTGGATTACAGCTGGTGGCAGTTGCTGCGCGGGCGAGCCCACTTACCACGCGCCTCGGTAAGTGGCGCCTACATGGATTTGCAATCCGTTCCCGGAGAAAAATACCGGGAATGGGAAGTGGGCGGCTGGGACTTGGGAGAGGTGAAGCGCAGGGATCGTGATTTTAAAATGGGTATCGGCTGGGCCAGGATACGCGATAGTGAACTCTGTTATCGCCACCGGCCTGTCTGGCCAACTGCGACCTGTGCCTATGTTGGCGATGCAAAAATAGAGGATTTTTTGCTGGGGCTGTGGCGCAAGGGAGATGTGCCCCTCAAGGTCAATATCGCAGCTACAGATATCCAATTAGAGGAATTGTTGGCCAGGGAAAAAAATTCGACACATTACAATACTACTTTGGCGCATCTGCACTTGAAGCAAGGAGATTTCCGTTGGCCAAGTTTGCGTACCGGAGCGGAATCCTTTCAAGCAGAGCTTTTTTCTGGCTGTCCGCCTCAGAAGTGGGCTGATGCAATTCGCGGCTTACAGCGCCTGGTTGGCCACTGCGCTGCTGCGCGTCGCCTCAATGTTGAAGGTGATCTTCGATTTGGGTTTGGCCGTGAAGGATTGGCACATTGGCGTTATGCGAGTGGGGAGGGCGTCTTACTCCGGCAGAGTAATCAGCGTTGGCAGGATTGGCGCGCTGGAACCATCACTATTCGTGACTTCGATTTTGTCCGCTCAATAAAGCGGATACATTGGCGCAGGGGCCGGGCTACTGCATTTGATTGGTGCCCTAAGCACCTGCGTGATAACAATCATCATTTTTGTATCCGCGCAACCACTTTGCAGGTGCCTGAACCAACCACTTTTGACTGGAGCCATCGACTTAAAATTACAACCGGAACCAGTGCTGCGCAGCAGTTGCGCTATCTCGATGTTGCTCAACCCCATCGCCAGCCTTTAACCGCTCAGCAAGCAGCATTGGGTTCATTGGAATTTGATGTCACCAGTCGCATCCTAGCTGTGGACAGCTTGGCGGTGGGAACTGCCAATGGTTGTGTCCCCGGCGATATGTGGAAAAAACCGGATCACTGCGTACGTTTGGTCGGTTTGCGGGCTAAGGAAAAAGCTGCCTTACGCTTCGGCTCTTCCCCACTAGAAATTCCCTGGGGCTTTGCCAGTGGACCATTATCTCTTGCTCAGCTCAAGCTGTCTGGACTCGGTGAAGAACAGCTGCAATTGCAAAAATTAAAGTGGCGTGGAATTGATACCTTGGGTGTCGACACACCTTATTCGATTCAGAATTTTTCCCTCGAGTCCCTTTCCGGTTGCATGTCGCGAGGATTGTTGCCTACGGGCTGGGAACCACTTTGTGCGCAACTGAATAGCCTGGATGGACGTGGGAATTTTGCCTGGCAAGGTGGTGAGGATGGTTATGCCATCTTTGGTAAGCTGGGAGTGCAACGGCTGTTATTGGGAGAATCTAGAGGAGGTAATAAGGGGCTTCTGCTGCAAAAATTCAGCACCGGTGAAGGGTATTTTCGCCGTGAACCTGTTGAGGACCCATGGGCCAATGCCTTTTCAGCTACGGAAGGCGCTGTGGGGCAAGAGGATTACGGTAAGGAAAAGGGGCGCCTTAGGGAATCGAAAACAGGGAGAGAGGCTCTGAGTATGGCATTGGCCAGTATTCGTGCCCCTAATTTCAAGCTACAGAGCAGCTCCCTCCTTCGATTGGATGGGTGTTTGCCCCCTGAATGGGCAAAATTGATTTACCGTTCGTCAGCAGCAGCGCAGGAAATGCCAGCCTGCTTTGATGTGCGCGACCTGCAACAAGAGCGCCCCCTTGTGCTGGCCTGGCTGGGGGGGGTGGATTTTGCCACTGCGGAGCTTTCTATTGGCCGCGCCACTGCAGCTACTGTACAGAACAGACCCCTGCTTAACCTGGCCGACCTTAACTTGCCATTGGCCAGGATTCGTATTGTTCCTGCTGATACGTTTAGCACTTATATTGCCTTACCCGAAAGCTCAGTCGGCCAGTTGCATGCCTGCCTGCCAGATTTAGAGAGTACTTTGACCCAAAAGCTGCGATGTGTGGAATTGCAAACAGTGCAACTCGGAGGGCACTTTAAACTGGAGGCTGGGCATGATCGGGTATCGGGTAATCTGGATGACAGCGATATTGAGCAACTGCAGCTTTTGGGAAGTGGCAATATTCCATTACTGGAAATCCAGAAACTATCCATACCTGAGCTGGAGTTTCTATGGTCTGGCAATAACACACAAGACTCTATGGTAGAAATGCAGGACTTATCCATAGAGTCGCTATTTGCCTGCTTGCCTAGCCATTTAAATTCCGCAGAACGATTGCCACATTGTGTGTTCAGTAAAGAAATATACTCAGTTGGTAGTAGCGGCTTATCTATTGGAGAGACAGAATTTACTTCTATAGGAACAGGAGAACCACTTTGGCAGCTCTCAAAGCTGTCCGTCGATAAAATCGCCTTCTCGCACAATACACTCGATCTGTACCATCTGGAAATTGATAACATTCTTATCTGTGGTTTGCACAGGCTATTACCTAGTGAGGCAAATAGGTTTCAGCTGGCTGATTGCATTGAAACTCCTCGATTGCGCTTCAATAGAGGACCGGTTCGTATTGGATTAAATGAAAATACAGCTCTTTTGGATTTTGGACCTATGCAAACTGCACCAGTTGCTTTTTGGCAAAAAGGGAATAATTACTTGCAGGCTGGCTTGCAACAGATGAGCTGGCAGCGCATGACCTGGGATGGTGATGGAGATTTTTCCGTTACGAATTTTCGCCTGGAAAATATCAGGGTCTGTTTACCTGACTCCGACAGGAAGGTAAATATTCATCTATTGAAACAGGCTAGCCCAGGGGATACGCGACGTTGCTATGGGCTCGACCAGCTCCTGATGCCTGGTGTGCAAAAAATATCACTCAGTAGACCATTTTCTCTAAAGGGTTCAATGGAGCTAAGTGGATTGTCTTTAGTGCGTAGAAATACTAAACCGATTAGGGTACCTAACTTGCAATTGGATAATATTTCCTTCGAGGGGAAATCACTGATACAAGTTGGCAACATAAGTGGTTGTCTTCCGGCAGGATTACTTAAAGACCGAAAGATAGCGCCTTGTTATCAGTTAGAACGGCTGAAACTTGGCAAAGTAGTAAGTAAAAATACGCTTTCCGGAAGAATATTTAAAGTCTTCGATATTAGTTCGGCAAATATACAGATGCATGCAGCAGGATTTTCGCAGGCACTACCGGAACAGCTGTTAAAAACAGAAAGTCTACGGGTGAGACAACTACGCTTCAGCTCTGGATCAGTGCATGTACAGCAGTTGCAATTGAATAATATTGCCAGTTGTATACCCAACGGCTATTTCGATGAGGGAGATCATTGTTTCAGGCTGGGGGATTTGGAGCTGGATGGAGGTTTTACAGCTGGACAGGGCCTGGAGTTCAATTTACTAAAGGCTAAAAAAGTTGATCTTTTTTCTCCCCAAGGTGAACTGCTAGTGGAGGGGGAGAGTATAACGCTTTCACAATTTGCGATCAGTGCTCAGGAGTGGCGATTTTCCTGGGGGGAAGCGGTTCATTTTCACTTTTTTAACAGGAATCCAGTTGAGCCAGAGTATCATCGACATAGCACAGTGGGGGACTTTAGATTACTGCATATTGAAGGATTTAGTTTCGATAGGCGTTATAAATTACTAAATGTAGAATTTATTGATTTTCTACAGCCGCGGTTTATTTTAGTGCGGGATGAGCGGGGTAGATTCCCAATAAAGCAAGAAATAGCTGAGCTAAGAGGGTTTAAAGGGGTAAACAGACTTTCTGTTGAGAGAGAAAAAAATGACCCCCTTTCCTACCATATAAGGGATGTTCATCTTCGACATGGCACTTTCACCTGGGTTGATCGGCAGGACGAGTTTCGAGCTCGGCTGCCCGTACGTGATATCAATCTAAATTTGAGCCATTTTAGTAATCTCGGCGAACACCCACCGGCAGTGTTGGTAGCGAATGGCAGGCCTGGTGGTTTTGGTGACATTCAACTGGGGGGAACTATCGATTACTTAGGGGAGAACATATGGGATGCTGATTTAACGGGGTATATGGAGAATGTAAATCTTATTCCGGCCACTCCCTATATGGCTAAGTTACTTGGTTATAAGATATTACAAGGACAAATGGACGCGGTGGTTAGCATTCATGTGCGGGAAAATCAATTGAATGCTTTTGCTGATGTTGAGCTAGAAAAAATCAAAGTGCGTCGTGTTCGTAAGGATGACCAGCTGCCCGTTAAATCAAAAATTATCCCATTAAATGTGGCTTTATGGTTGCTGAAAGATGGCCAGGGAAATGTGAAATTTGGAATGCCTGTAACCGGTAATATTCGAGATCCTAAGTTTTCTCTATCCTTTGTCTTCAGTGAATTACTGCAAAAAGCCATCTTCGATGCTTTGTTAAGCTACCTAACTCCCTATGGAATTTACCTGCTGGTTAAGTTGGCGTGGGGACGATTTATGGCAAAAGACTTTGATTCAATTGAGTTTGCTCCTGGCAGCTCAGAATTAAGTAGTTTGGCTATGGGGCAATTACAGCAAATGGTAACTGTACTGCATAAACATCCGAAGGCCCGCCCCGGAGTGTGCGGTATAGCTAATGCCAGAGACTGGAGCGCAATGTATCCTGAGTCTACCGTAGGCCTAAGAGGTAGCCGCCGTCTCCTTGCTGATTTTTACCATAACCCCCCTATTTTCTTGCGTGAAGAGTTTGAGAAGCTGGCACAAGAGCGTAGTCGAAAGGTTGAGCGATATCTTATTGATGCAGGCATTCCAGCGGCGGAATTGATCCCCTGCGCACCAGATTACAATGGAAGAGATTTTGGCCAGCCCAGAGTCGAGTTTTCAAATTAATCAAGATTTGTAAAATTACTTTGACTTGTTATCTTGATAGTAGCCTTGTTGCGCAATAAATTTACCTGCCTCTATATTACCTTGCTGTGATAAGGGTTCTATACCTGCGGCGGATACTAAGCGATTAACTAGAGAAAAGCAGGATACGACGAAGACAACATCTAATATTGTTTGCTCCTTCCATCCAGCACTAATAGCATCTGCAATATCTTCTTTCGAAATCGAATGAGCATTTTCAGCCACTTTCGCAGCGAAACTAAAAATTATTTGCAGCTTTTGGGGAAACTGAGTGATAACACCTGAAAGCGCAGCTTCTATAAGTTCATCTGCCTCTCCATATTCGCGTGCGACTTCTGCATGGGATAGATAGCAGTATCGACATCCATTCAAGGAGGAAATAAATACTGCTATTAATTCACGTTCTCCACGAGATAGTTCTGAGGGGCTTCTCATTGCTGCTTCAAATGTTTTTAATATTGATGGTCCTGCACCATGTAAGTGACTGAATATTTCCTGGGGGGAGGCTTCAGGTCTAAGATAGGAAAAGTGACTCATAATTTATGAAGCTCGCTGGAAGATATAACTAACTTTGGTTAGAACCAAGTCTCATAAATGAGAACTTATAGAGATCTTAGTGTGATCTTTAGTCCAGAAGTATTCATCGGAACCCTTGTGTGATTCCCTCCAAGCGTGTAGTTTTCTTTTGATGACAGTGTTTGCTGGCAAATACTGACACTGATAATAAAGTTGTTCATTACAGAGGGGATGTAATATGAGCGGTACTAATCAAGTACAAGGAAGTTGTCTGTGTGGTTCTGTTACCCTTAAGGCCTCGTTACCATCATCAAATTTGGGTGTCTGCCACTGCGGAATGTGTAAAAAGTGGGGTGGTGGTCCTTTGTTGGCGGTGGACTGCCAAACCAATGTTGAGATCTCTGGAGAGGAGCATATTTCCGTATTTGACTCCTCAGACTGGGCAGAGCGTGGCTTTTGCTCCAAATGTGGATCTCATCTTTTTTACCGTTTAAAAGAAACCCAGCAGTATTCAATACCAGCGGGAATTTTAAATCTACCTAAAGAAGTAAAAATGACTCATCAGATCTTTATCGATGAAAAGCCGGAATATTATGCTTTTGCCAATGAGACCAGGAATATCACGGGACTAGAGCTTGTGACTGAGTTTTCAGGAGAGTAAGTGCTCGCCAACTTTCTTGTTTTTATTTAAGGAGACTATTTGCTCCGCTTAAAGGTTATTATATGCCATTCATAGGTGCCGCCTTACTGGGGGTATCTTTCCCTGGCTTGGATGGATAATCAGAGAGTTGTCAACCGGGGAGCAGGTATTCTAATGACCGAGTAGTAATAGGGAGTAATAGGTCACCATGACAGAAACTCAAATTGTAGAAATTTTCCTGGCCAACCAGTGGTGGTCAATCATTGCACTTGTGGTGTGTGTGATCGGTGTTACCTTATGCTGGTTTGGGGGACTAATGGCAGCCCTTACAGCATTGGGTAACAAGCATTGGGTTTGGGGTATCATTACCATTTTCTTGGGTCCAATCACTGGTATTCCCTATGCGCTGCGCTATAAAGAGGCAGAATATGCACGCTCCTTGATGTTGAGAGGGGTTTGGATTTTGTTAGTTGGTTTGATTATAGCCGCTCTAGTTTTATTTTTAGGTCGGACATAAAAAGCTACGTGATTAATTTGAAAACGCTGGCTGTTTGCCAGCGTTAACGCCTTTTCCAGTCTTTTTTCATTTGTGTACTCCCGATGGGTTGCTGGAATTCCATGGGAAACTACAGCTAGTTGACTCAGGTACTAATTTTTCAGACAAGTATACCGATACCTTTCCTATTAAGACGGATGTTTTTGGTTACCTCGATCGAGTTAATGGCATCGAGCAGACTTATTTACATCCTGACCTTGAGAAACGGATTGGTCTTCGCATAAGTGCATTAGAGGCATTTCAAGAGAAACTGCTTCTTTTATCACGCATATTTGGGCCCGAAACCTATATGGCTATTGAATTTAGCACAGTCAAGGAACCAGCCTCAGGTAGTCTATTCAATGCTCCAGTTTTTTGGGGTTGGGGTACTGACTCTGCTTGTATTGCAGCTGGGGGAGCCTATTGGGGTAAAATTGAAAGTGTCGAATTTGGTTTTCCTATTTCTTACAATATTAGTGGTGAGTTTAAGCCCCTTGCTGAATTGACCTATGGTGGTGCCACTGTATTTCGGGAAGCAACTCCTGGCTTTGATATTATGAATAAAGATGGAAATATCGAAGTCGTGGGCGAATTTAATTCTTGGAATGTATGTCTTGGGATATTGTCGGGGATTCTCAGCTCACAGCAATCAGTAATACCCAGAAGGTTACCTTTCCAGAAAATTACCTTTCCAGAAGGTTACCTTTAAAGGGGCTTTAATATTTTGATAATAATTCAGACTCAATTAATACTCTAAATAAAGGTATTTTAATTTGTCTTGTAACACTTGCGCTGCTATTGAGTAACTTAGATTAAATCAAGGTGATTTTAACTCCTTTAATCTATCTATACATAACCTCTCTCTCTGATCAAAGAGATGTTTCGCACACATACCAACAGAGACAAAAGTACCAAACCCTGTACCAGCAGCAATAGTAAACATAATCAAAATTTGATATTTCACTGCGACTGTGGGGGATGTACCAGCTAGTATCTGCCCAGTCATCATACCTGGCAGAAATACAATGCCGGCTGCAGCCATCGAATTGATTGTTGGCATTAATCCCGCGCGCATTGCGTCTCTGCGAAATTCAATACTGGCTTGCCGCCAGGTTTCTCCCAGCATTAGGCGATTTTCAATA
Organism: Microbulbifer variabilis; assembly: GCF_052468405.1. Lineage (NCBI taxonomy): Bacteria > Pseudomonadati > Pseudomonadota > Gammaproteobacteria > Cellvibrionales > Microbulbiferaceae > Microbulbifer > Microbulbifer variabilis. The sequence continues at coordinate 3,643,458 of NZ_CP174343.1, read as the reverse complement.
ATATCGCTTGAGCGCCGCATACTTTCTGTTAGTCGATCCAGGCCCAGGGCAACGCCGGTCATGGTATTCCCAAGAAGCATTCCCAGGAGGGGAATAGAGTATTGAGGTTGGTACCAGGGCTGAGGACCGATTAGCACCACTAGACTCAGTATTGTGACGCTAAATGCGGAAACCAGCATGGATAAAGTGCCAATGGCAAAACTCCAGCCTCCACGCAGGCGATATTTTTGCCGTGAGACGACTTGTTGCCCGGCAAACAATAACATTGCCAATCCCAGCAGGCTGACCCATAACAGGGTGCCAACAGCGAACAGGGCTTCCAGTATGACTCCGACAAGCGCCAATTGAACTGCAGTGCGTACTGCCGCGACAATCAGTGGCTTGCCGAGCTGTAATCGTGCGATATGGGTGCAAATTGCCAGGGCAACCACCAGCGCCGCAGCCAGCGATAACTGCCACCAGGTCAGGTCGATCACACTCATTGTGATATCTCCCGCTCCACAAGATGGCTTCCCTGAATCTCAAAATGCCTGCTGCCCACTCGCTGTATCTGTTCTTTACTGTGGGCCACCCAGATTACCGGGTATTGATGTTTTTGAATCTTAGCAAGCAGCCACTTTTCTACTTTATTCGTGGTTTCTGCATCCAGATTGGCAGTGGGCTCATCCAGTAAAAGCGCACTTGGTTCATAGGAGAGAGCGCGAATAAGCGCCAAGCGCTGCTTTTCTCCCGAAGAGAGCCGGCTCACCTGCCACCCTGTGGCCTCTGCGGGAAACCCGAATACCTTTAAGGCTTCGTCCATCGGTTTATTAAAGTGTTCACCGACAGTCTCATACCACCAGGCACTCTGTGCCGGTACCAGCATGACTTGGCGACGCCACTGGTGGCCAGGTATTTTATTCTGTTCTTTGTCATCAAGAGATATCTTGCCATTATGGGGCTCTATATCAGCCACAGCTCTGAGTAGGCGGCTTTTACCGGAGCCGGAGGAGCCGGATAGGCAGATGACTTCTCCCGGCGGTACATCCAGCGCTATTTTTTCAAGTGAGCCGATACTCAGTGTCTCTAATTTTAGTTGAGGCATATCAGGGGTTACTTGCTAACTACTTTGTAGTTAGTGGTTTTAGTTTCCTGCCAGTATTCTAAAATGCTTATACACCTGTCGTGTGAATTTGACTCAGTGGTTTGTACTGCTTTGCTAGGTTAGCTGAGAAGTGGAAGCTAGTTCCTACTCCTACTCCTACTCCTACTCCTACTCCTACTCCTACTCCTACTCCTACTCCAGTTCCGCGATATATCTTTTTAACACTCATTGCTTCCCTTTGAACCTCCCGCTCCAGTCCGCCATAATCCGCTCCTTCCGAATCGAATAACGAGTGCTGTATGACCGACACCTCTGTCTATGAGGCCACAGAGCGCCTGCCGTTAAAGGAGTACACCGAGAAGGCGTATCTGGATTACTCCATGTATGTGATCCTGGATCGCGCCCTTCCGAATATCGGAGACGGCCTAAAGCCGGTGCAGCGGCGTATCGTCTATGCCATGAGCGAGCTGGGCCTGAAGAATACCGCCAAGTATAAGAAGTCCGCGCGTACGGTCGGCGATGTGATCGGTAAGTACCATCCCCACGGTGATAGTGCCGTGTATGAGGCAATGGTGTTAATGGCACAGCCGTTCAGTTACCGCTATCCATTGATCGACGGTCAGGGCAACTGGGGCTCGCCGGATGATCCCAAGTCCTTTGCCGCCATGCGTTACACCGAGTCGCGCATGGGTAAATATTCGGAAGTACTGTTGTCGGAATTGGGGCAGGGCACTGTCGATTGGCAGCCGAACTTTGACGGCACCATGGATGAACCCTGTGTTCTTCCGGCACGGGTGCCCAATATTCTATTGAACGGCACCACCGGTATTGCCGTGGGTATGGCTACAGATATTCCGCCGCACAACTTGCGCGAAGTGGTCAACGCGACTGTGGCGCTGCTGGAAAACCCCAAGTCCACAGTAGAAGAGCTGTGTGAGCATATTCTCGGCCCGGATATGCCCACTGAAGCAGAGATAATTACGCCGCGCGATGATATTCGTAAGATTTACACTTCCGGTCGCGGCTCTATCAAGATGCGCGCCCTATGGAGCAAGGAAGACGGCGATATCGTGATTACCGCGCTGCCCCACCAGGTGAGTGGTGCCAAGGTGCTGGAGCAGATTGCCCAGCAGATGCAGGCGAAGAAGCTGCCTATGGTGAATGACCTTCGCGATGAGTCGGATCACGAAAATCCCACGCGCCTGATAATTGTGCCGAAATCCAACCGGGTGGATATGGAATCGGTGATGAACCACCTGTTCGCCACCACCGATCTTGAGCGCAACTACCGCGTCAATATGAATATGATCGGTATCGATGGCCGCCCCCAGGTGAAGTCCCTCGATAAGATCCTGCGAGAGTGGTTGACTTTCCGGGCAACTACCACCCGCCGCCGCCTACAGTTCCGCCTGGACAAAGTTGAGAAACGCCTGCACCTGCTTGCCGGGCAGTTGATCGCCTTCCTCAATCTCGATGAGGTGATCGAAATTATCCGCACCAGCGATGAACCCAAACAGGAGTTGATGGAGAGTTTCGAGCTCACGGATATCCAGGCAGACTACATTCTCGACACCAAGCTGCGTCAGTTGGCGCGTCTGGAAGAGATGAAAATTCGTGGTGAGCAGGCTGAGCTGGAGAAAGAGCGTGATACTCTAACTAAAACTCTGGATAGCGAACGTCGCCTGAAGACGCTGATCAAGAAAGAGCTATTGGCGGCGGCCAAAGAATTTGGTGATGAGCGTCGTTCCCCCATCGTTGCCCGTGAAGAGTCCAAAGCGTTTAGCGAAGCGGAGTTACTGTCTTCCGATCCCATCACTGTTGTGGTTTCCGAAAAGGGTTGGATTCGCGCGGCCAAGGGCCATGAAATTGATGCGGCGGCATTGAGTTACAAGGCTGGGGATAGTCTCGGCTTCGCCGCACGAGGCAAGAGCAACCAGCCGGCGCTGTTACTTGATAGCACAGGGCGCAGCTATTCCATTGCCTCCCATACTCTACCGTCGGCGCGAGGGCAGGGCGAGCCGCTGAGCGGGCGAATCAATCCACCCTCCGGTGCCACCTTTGAGGGGCTGCTCATGGGGCCGGACGAACAACGGGTTTTACTGGCCTCCGATGCCGGCTATGGCTTTATTGCCAAGCTCTCGGATCTGCAGTCGCGCAATAAGGCAGGCAAGGCCATGCTGACCCTGCCCAAGGGCGCGCAGGTGCTGCCACCTCATTTACTGGAAAATCCACAGGAGGCCCTGCTGGCGGCAGTAACCTCGGAAGGACGTATGCTGGTATTCCCTGTCACTGAATTGCCTGAGTTGGCGAAGGGCAAGGGTAATAAGATTATCAATATCACCTCGGCCCGCGCAGCGAGCCGTGAGGAAGTTGTGGTGGGTGTTGCCGTGCTGGGGGGTAAGAGCCAGCTGGTTGTCCACGCTGGAAAGCGTCATACCAAGATTAAGATCGCAGAGATGGATCATTACCGCGGCGAGCGCGGTCGCCGTGGTAATAAGCTGCCACGGGGATTCCAGAAGGTCGATCGGATTGAGGTATTGGAAAAGTAAGCTGAAGTCCACCTGTGCTGGCAAAGGCGGTCATTCTGACCGCCTTTTTTATTGCTAATCCCGTATTGATAACTGATACATTGATGAAATAATAAGCAGGCTTATAATGAGCGCCCTCAAAAAGGGAGTCTTAGGCATGTCAGGGAAAGATACGCAGGGCGAGGATATTGCGACTGGGGTGAGCCTGGAGCTACACAGCGCGGCGCGTTTACTGCGGCGCAACTTTGACCGCCGAGCCAGGGGGCATAGTCTCAGCGGCTCCCGTTGGCAGGTGCTGTGGCATCTGGTGCGACAACAGGGGCAGAAGCAGGCAGAATTGGCTGAGTGCCTTGATATGGCGCCGATTAGCCTGGCGCGCCAACTCGATAACCTGCAGCGGGAAGGGCTGGTAGAGCGGCGCCCTGACCCGCAGGACAGGCGCTGCTTTCGTATTTACCTGACCGGGCAGGCGGAACCGGCCATGGCTTTGTTGGATGGGCTCGAAAAAGAGACTCGCGCCCAAGCCCTGGATGGTTTTTCCCCGGAGGAAGTAATACAGCTGCAAACGTTGTTGGAGCGATTGCGCAAAAACCTGACACGCGAAGAGATTGAATTTGACTGACAAGCTGAATCTAAACCTGGATCGAACCACACAGCGCAAACTGGGGCTCATACTGGTCCTGGTGCTTGCTGCGCTGGCGGTTGGCTGGAGCCTGTTTGGCAGTGGCGATATCGTCGAGACAGAGAATGCCTATGTGAAGGCGGAAAAAGTCTCCCTGGCACCAGAAGTCAGCGGTGTGGTCACCAAGGTACTGGTGAGTGCCAACCAAGTGGTGAGCAAGGGCCAGCTGTTAATTCAGATCGACCGCACAGCCTTTGAGTTGGCGGTCACCGAGGCAGAAGCCCGTTTGTCACAGGTGCGCAATGACTTGCTGGCCCGCCGTGCCGAATATGCGGAGGCCGATGCCGCCTTACAGCAGGCGCGCAAAGATGCAGATTTTTACCGGCGCCAACTGGAGCGCAACGAAAAGCTAGGCAAAGTGGCTTTTTCTGAAGCGGAGCTGGATAGTGCGCGCCAGCAATTGGAGCGGGCTCGGGCACAGATCACTATCAATGCAGAAAAACTGTCCAGCCTGCGGGCAGAGCTGGGAGGCGATCCTGGTTCTGCTTTGGAAGATCAGGCGGATCTCAAAGTGGCCCAGGCACAGTTGGATAAGGCCAACTATCAACTGTCTCGTACGCGTATTATTGCGCCAGTAGATGGCACCATCGCCAATACTGTGCCCCAGGTTGGGGAGATGGCCACTGCCGGACTTAACTTACTCAATATGATTGGGTCTAGTGGTCTTTGGGTGGAAGCCAATCTTAAGGAAACTGAGCTAGCCAAGGTACGTACCGGTCAGCAGGCAGAGGTGACCCTCGACGCTTATCCTGATTTCGAATGGCAGGCCCAGGTGGACAGTATGAGCCCGGCTAGTGGTAGCGAGTTTGCCCTGACGCCTCCCCAGAATGCCAGCGGCAATTGGAAGAAAGTAGTACAGAGAGTGCCGGTGCGCTTGCGTCTCTATCCTCTAAAGGATGCGCCGCAGTTACGGGCCGGTATGAGTGCAAAGGTGCGTATCGACACCAGCGAGGATGCCAAGGTGGTTTCGGCCCGAGCCTCAACCGATGAGAGTGGCAGGGTGGTCCTGTAAAAACGAAAAGTTTGCAGGGGAAGGGCTTCCCTTGCCAGAACAGATATTAAGAAGGCCCGCGAGATGGGCCTTCTTAATATTTAATTACTGAACTCTGTGCCAGGTCTGGGTGCGGTAGAAGAAACCAAGGTAACCGCGCACCTTCAGGGTATCGTCGTTCTCCAGCCAGAACTTGCAGTCGTATACCTTGCCTGTGACCGGGTCCATAATCTCTCCGCCTTCGTATTTATCACCCTTCTTCGCCATGCCGGTGATCACATCCATGCCAACGAGAGGTTTACCCTTCAGATCACCGGGGCAGTTCTCGCAGACGGTGTCATTGGGTTTCATCAGCAACTGGTCAATTTTCCCGTAGTACTTTCCATCCTTTTCGTAGATTTCCACGATGGACTTGGGCTGGCCGGTTTCATCGTCGACAGTGCGCCACTTGCCTACAACATCTGCGGCACTGGCCTGCAGGGCGAACATCAGGCCGAAAGCGGCCAGGAGCAGGTTTTTGATCATCTGTAGGAGTTCCTCTGTTAAGTGGTGACCCAGATCTTACATGAAGTCATCGTTGGCGGCAGGAGGATAGTCACCATCGGGCAAAAATTAGCCGCATATATCCGGCAGTTAGCCGCATTTAAACGCTTTTTATCTGATTTTCGTACCAGTTTTGCCGCTTTATGAGGAGCAGCTTAGGGGAATACGCTTGCCGGATTCAGGTGGTCTGGCAGACCAGGCCTCATGCTCCGGGTGTTCCTCGAACGGTGATTGCAGCAAATTGCGCAAAGTACGCAGGGGATAATAATCACCTTGTCCGGCTGCCTCGATGACTTTCTGTGCCAAATAGTTACGCAGAATATATTTGGGGTTTACTGCTAACATGGCGCGGTTGCGCGTGCGGGAATTACTATTCTCACGTGACAGGCGTCGATCGTAATGCCCCAGCCATTGATCCAGCGCATCGTGTTTAACTGCTGCGATACATTCACATAACCCAGCTGCTGGGCGTTCGCCGCGATAGTGTGCCAATGCGCGGAAGAAACGGGCATAGTCCGCCTCACCCTGTTGTAACAGTTTTAGTAGATCTGCACAGAGTGCTGGATCGCCATCCTCTTCTGTGGTGAGCCCAAGCTTGGCGCGCATACGTGCAGCATAGGTGCGGGTGACCTGGGGCTGAAACTGCTCCAAACAATCACGCAATGTTTCCACGTCAACAAATCCGGACAGGGCGTGGGCGAGAGCGTTTAAATTCCACAATACGACACCCGGCTGCTGTTCGAAGGCGTAGCGGCCTGTGTGATCTGAGTGATTACAAATAAACGTGGGGTCGTAGTCGTCAAGGAAGGCATAGGGGCCGAAATCAAAGGTATCGCCGATAATCGACATATTGTCGGTATTGAGCACTCCGTGGGCAAAGCCCTCTGCCTGCCAACCAGCTACCAGTTCGGCGCTGCGCATAGTGGTAAATCGCAGCATCGCCTCAGCCTGCTCGCGGACACCGAGCCCTTGTGAATTTGGCACAAAGCGCTGGCAGATTTCACTGATGAGCTGTTGCAGGGCTTGTAGTTGTTTAGTGTAAAACAGGTATTCGAAGTGGCCGAAGCGCACGTGGCTCTCGGCCACTCGGATCAGCATGGCGCCATTTTCAATCTGTTCACGTGTTACCGGTTCGTCGCTGCCAACAATACATAGTGCACGGGTGGATCGAATACCCAGGCCGCTTAAGGCCTCACCGGCGAGGTACTCGCGAATAGTGGAGCGCAATACCGCGCGGCCATCGCCAAAACGGGAGTAGGGGGTTTTGCCGGCACCTTTAAGGTGCAGCTCCCAACACCGTCCGGCATTTTCGATTTCTCCCAGCAGCAATGCGCGGCCGTCACCCAGGTCCGGGTTGTAGACCCCAAACTGATGACCTGTGTACTTCATGGCAAAGGGGCGGCTGCCATGAAATAGTTTGGCGCCACAGCCCAGTTGCGCCCATGCGGCATTTTCTATCTCAGATGCATCGATACCGAGTAGCTGCATGACTTTTGGATTGGTGTCGATCAACTGGGGGTGATCGAAGGGGGTGGGATCTATTCGCGTGCCGAAGGCGTCGCCCAGATCTGCATAGTGGTGGCTGAGGGTAACTTCGCTGAGCTTCATAGATTCTGGGCTTAGGATAAAAATTGATATTAACGGGCATGTTACCGGTATCGATAACTATTCACAGTGGTGTCTATACCGCAAGTAGGCGCAATGGGCGTGTCTGTGATTGCCAATGCTGTTCTTCCTGGTAGAGCAGCTCCTCAATAGCCGGGCTGCTATCCAGCCACTCACGTTCAATTTGCAAGCGGTAGGCATCTCCCTGGTCGGCCAGGTTGATTCCTTGCAATGTGCGTTCGGTGCGATCGCGGTGAATGATACAGCCCAGGCGCAGACACAGAAGCAGGTCGGGGCTGGGGTGGAAGCCGTAGTGTTCTTTGGGGTGCTTTATTCGTCCGCGCTGGTTGCGCACGAGATAGGACAAGTGCTCCTGTTCACCCTTGGAAAACCCGGCCAGATCAGCGTGTTTGATCATAAAAGCGCCGAGCTTGCGAAAGCTGCTGTGCGTCAGGGCCAAACCAACTTCATGGAGTTGTATGGCCCAGCGCAATCGCTGGCGTCCTTCCGGCGGATATCCGGGACGCAGTTGCTGTAATAGCTTAAGGGCAGTATCACTTACGCGGCGAGCCTGGTTGGCATCTATCTGCCAGCGCTGCATTACCCAGGCCACTGTATCCGCGCGCCTGTCCCCTCCATGCAGGCGGCCAGCCAGGTCGTGCACTATGCCTTCGCGTATTGCGTAAGGTGAGACTTCCATGCGCTGGATATCCAGCTCGCAAAAAATAGCGTGCAAAATTGCCAGGCCCGCAGCGAATACAGGGCGGCGCTCCTCATCGAGATAGGGCAAATTCAAATCGGCGATATGCTCGGCTTGGGCCACCTCTTGCGCCAGGCGATCAATATCCTCGCGCCTGATATCCTCTACTTCGCCACCGTTCAGTACTCGAGATACCGCCTTGATGGTACCTGAGCAGCCTACTACTTCAGCTTCGGTGGCCATGTGCTGGAGTTCCTGAAGCTCCGCACGTGCAGCGCGCTGAGCGTGCTTGAAATGATTGATGGTCTGCCTGCTAATAATGCCATCGGCGAAGTAGCGCTTGCTGTAGGAAACACAGCCCATGTACAGGCTTTGCAATTGCTCTGGGGACTCACTACCGCGCACCAGTTCGGTGGAGCCGCCACCGATGTCGATTATGCAGCGTAGCCGGGGTGGACCGTCAGCGGCGGCCATTACACCTGAGTAAATCAGGCGAGCCTCTTCAATGCCGCTGATGATTTCCACTGGCACCCCCAGGATGGATTCCGCCTCTTCGAGAAAACCGTCTGCGTTGGCCGCTGCAGCGCGCAGGGTGTTGGTGCCTACCACACGAATATGATCGGTCGGTAGTTTATCCAGTACGGGTTGGAAACGGTTGAGAGCTGCCAATGCACGTTCCGACACCGCTGGATCCAGATTGCGTTCGGCATCCAGTCCCTCAGCCAGGCGCACCATGGCACGGTCTGTATGCAGGCGCACCATGCGCTGACCGCGAAATTCCGCCAATAACAGGTGGAAACTGTTAGAACCCAGGTCGAGCGCTGCGTAGCGTTCACTTGGTGATTGCATCGACATCCTGGCACCCGCGTTAATTGAGACGGCAAACTGCTCTACTATTAACTGTATAACCCTGTGCCCACTTAGATTGTTTCAATCTGGCGGGAATACGCCCCTGAAATTGGCGAAAAGCGTGTAAATCCTCTTTTCTGCAGTAGTGCCTCGTTTCCGCTTATTACTGCGCCTTCTAAATTGACTGCTTGGGACACGCTCACTCCAAGCCCTCTGGGATGGGGAAATTCATTTGCGGCTGAGATGTTTGGCAGATTGTCGATGTTTAACGATACGCCCCTATACCCCAAAGAGTTGAGTTGGCTGTCGTTTAATGAGCGGGTGTTGCAGGAAGTGGAAGATGAAACAGTACCCGTTATTGAGAGGGTGCGCTTCCTGGGGATCTTCTCCAATAACCTCGATGAATTCTTCCGGGTTCGTGTAGCGGATGTACGTCGCCTCGCGGCCTTTGCCGTTGGTGAACAACAGAAGAGGCATTTTGCCAAACTATTGGGGCAAATTAATGAGCGAGTGTTACGTCTTCAGCGGCGCTATGCACGTGCTTACGCCAAAGTACTGGCTGATCTCGATAAACATAACATCCATGTGGTTAGGGAGAATAAGCTCAGCGAGCGCCAGCGTAAGTTTGTAGAGGATTACTTTCATCGCGAAGTGTTGCCTGAGCTGGAGCCTTTCTTTATTGATGACCGCGATACTATGCCGCTACTTAATGAGGCGAGTATTTATTTTGCGATTTTCCTCCGCCTAAAAGATGGCAGTCGGCGCTATGCCGCTATGGAAATTCCCACTAATACTCTATCTCGCTTTGTAGTGATTCCACCCCGTGAAGGTAAGCGGGAAAAGGTTTATATCGTTCTGGACAATATTATACGGGCCTGTTTGGTAGAGGTGTTTCGCCAAGTGTTGCCCATTCGCTCGGCGCAGGCATTCATGTTCAAGATCAGTCGCGATGCCGAGCTGGAGCTGGGCGAGCAAATCACCCAGAATCTTGTAGATCGTATAGAAAAATCACTCAAGAGACGTAAACGTGCTGATCCAGTGCGCCTTGCCTATGATGCAGAAATGCCCGAAGTGCTCCTTAATTTGGTGAAAAAAAAATTAAAGATGGGGCGTTACGATACTTATACACCAGGTGGCCGCTACCACAATTCCAAAGACCTGATGAAATTTCCAGCGGACTCTGGGCGTTATACCTACAAGCCGTTGGTGCCACTGCCTACGCTGCCGAGTGATGGGGGTGCTTTTGCACAAATTCGCAGTGCAGACCGACTTTATTATTACCCTTATCATGATTTTCGTGTCATCACCAATTTGCTGGCCTCTGCAGCTATAGATTCCCAGGTGCGGGAAATTCGTATCAATTTATATCGGGTTGCAAAAAACTCACGGGTGGTTGCTGCTTTGATAAATGCAGTGCGCAATAATAAAAAGGTGATTGCAGTAGTTGAGTTGCGTGCGAGATTCGATGAGCTAGCCAATATCCATTGGTCCAAGGAGTTATCCGATGCGGGAGTGGAGGTAATTTATGGCGTTCCCGGATTAAAAGTTCATTGCAAATTAATCTCTATTGTTCGGCGGGAAGAGGGCAAGGATAAATTCTACAGTCATCTGGGAACAGGTAATTTTAATGAGAGTACCGCGCGAATTTATTGTGATTTTAGTTTGTTAACTAATAACCAGGATCTGGGCCTGGATGTTTACAATGTCTTCGAATTTATCCAGCGTACTCGACGTCGCCCGGTATTCCAGCATATCGCGGTTTCCCCACTGACCAACCGCGCAGCCCTGCTGGGGGCAATAGATCGGGAAATCGAAGCTGCACAAAGAGGTGATCAGGCCGAGTTGTTCATAAAATGCAATAACTTGGTGGATAGTCAGATGATAGAGCGGATTTATAGTGCAAGTGCTGCTGGTGTGCAGGTTAGAATTATTGTGCGGAGTATGTGTTCGTTAGTATGTGAAACTGCGGGACTCTCCAACAATATCCAGGTTATCAGTTTGGTGGATAAGTTCTTGGAGCATGCGCGTGTCTATATATTCCACAACGGTGGTGAGGAGATTATGTGGCTGTCCTCGGCAGATTTGATGACCCGTAACCTGGATCATCGAGTGGAAGTTACTTTTCCCCTGACCAATAGTAAGCATCGTGAGACTGTACGGAAAATACTGGAGCTGCAATGGAGTGACAATCAAAAGGCCCGGGTTATGGATGCAAAGCAAAGTAATACCAGAATTGCCAATAGTGATCGTAAGGGGTGTCGTTCTCAAGATGCTATTTATCGCTACCTTAAAAAGCGCCCACAGTAATCAGCACTCACCTAGTCTCGGCTGAATCCTACCAGCTTCCCACGGCTAAAAGAGAAGCGATAGCGCTGTCCGATCCGAAGCCATTCGTAACAAGGAGATTGAATAATCATCCTCGGGTATTGAGGTGTAACCACCCAGGTATTGAACTCATTTCCCGGCCCGCGACCAATTAGCCAATAATAGTCTCCGCGCTTGCAGAAGGCGCTAGGAGCACAGCGTTCACTGCCCCATACATAGGCTTCCACATCAAATTGCGCCGGAATACTGGTTTTCTCTTGGAATGGTTGGCGTTCATCGCCTGTAAAGGTGTAGAGCGCATCAAAAGCGATTGGGCGAAACCCCCTGGCTGGGGTGGCACAGCTGACCACTTGGGGTTTGCCTGTGATGCGAGCGTGGGGCGGTGGCGCTTTTTCTTTCCCGGCAATGGTCATTTCGCTGGGGAGATAACCGCAGCCCTTGGCAAATAATAAAGCCAGGGCCACTGGGGTTGTGGCCCATGCAAATATGCGCACTTATCACCTGTTCTAATAGGAAATACCTCCTACCAATATAGTCACAGATTGAGCACTTACTTTTTCCTTGCGATAGCCGGTGCTCGACGGTGGAAGCGCCACTTGCGCCGGTAAGGGAAGGCGCTCTCCACATGTCCAGCGCGAATACGGTCCTGTAGTCGTCTCCAATAGCGGTAATCGTAAAGATCGCTGTGTTGCTTCTCAAAGGCTGCGCGAGCAACAGGGTTGCCAGAGAAAAATAGGCGGAATTCCTCGGGGAAAACATCTGCCTCATCTACCGTATACCAGGGCTTATCCGCCAGCTCCTGCTCTGCGGTCTGTGCTTCGGGGATCTTGCGGAAATTGCACTCTGTCAGAGGGCAAAGCTCATCGTAGTCGTAGAAGACGACACGGCCATGACGGGTGACTCCAAAGTTCTTCAGTAGCATATCGCCAGGAAAAATATTGGCAGCGGCCAGCTGCTTGATTGCATTGCCGTATTCTTCCATAGCCTCTCTTGTTTCCTCTTCATTGGCATTTTGCAGATAGAGGTTAAGGGGCTCCATACGCCGCTCTACATAGAGATGCTTGATGATTACCCACTTGTCATCGATCAGCAGCTTGGAGGGAGCGAGTTTTTGTAGTTCTTCCAGTAATTCATCACTAAAGCGGTTACGGTAGAAAATAAAATTGGTGTACTCCTGGGTGTCAGCCATACGCCCGACCCTGTCTGAGCGGGAAACAAACTTATACTTCTCCTTCACAATTTTCTCGGTGACAGTTTTGGGGCGATCAAAACGGTCCTTGATGACTTTGAATACCACCGGATAAGAGGGTAGCGTAAATACACTCATCACCATGCCCTTGATGCCAGGAGCAATCACAAATTTGTCATTACTCACTTTCATATGGGCGAGAATATGGCGATAAAACTCCGTTTTGCCATGCTTGTGGAAGCCTATGGAGTTATACAGTTCCGATTTTTCCTTTAGAGGCATAATGGTAGAGAGAAAGCGCACGAAGCGGGAAGGAATCGGTGCATCCACCATAAAATAGGAGCGTGTGAAACTGAAGATAATGCTGGCGGAGTCATTGCTGTGCAGCAAGGTGTCTACAAAGATACTGCCTCGACCGTTGTTCAGACAGGGGAGGATCAGGGGGACTACCTCACCATGGAATATCATGCGCCCAACCAGATAGGCGGCCTTATTGCGGTAGAAAACTGACTCCAGCATATCCACGCGCAGCAATTTTTCATTTTCCAGGTCTGCAAGGGGGCGTCCACGTAGCGCCCTACAGATATTTTCAATATCCCGCTGCATATTTTCCCAGGGTGCAGAAAAGCTGAAATCCTTGAGGATATCCTCAATCATGTTTTCCAGGCCGGCGCGCCCGCTATAGCTGATATAGATACTGTAATCCCGCAGCGGCTTGTCTTCCGGGGGGCGGGAAGGTTTAACGAAAATATTGCTATCGTGGATATTGGCGTGTTTAAACTGGCTACAAAACACTGAGTTAAAGAATGTTTCCGCGATTTCGTAATTGCTATGGCTGGCGATTAGTTGTGCGTAAGTTGCGCGTGCATCCCGCCATAGATCCAGTTGGCTGGTGTCTTTGCTAGTGACGGAGTGTACCAGCTTGAGCACCTGATTGACCTTGGTCTTGTATAGATCAATGCGCTCCTTATTGGCCTGGTGTGCGGCTTGCCAGGAGGCGGTCTCAAAGCGCGCCTTGGCGCCCAGGGTGATGTTCTGGTAGTCTGCAAAATACGCATCAAAACCATTCAGGATGGTCTTCGCGATGCGGCGGGCGGTCGGTGAGTGATTGGTCATGCACTAGACTTTTTTACTGAGTTTCAGGTTAAGCTTTTCCACCGCGGAGGCCATTCCCTATGGCATCGGGGATGGCCCGGGCAATATTGCTGTGGTGCTTGCCGGTCTCCCCGCGGCAAGGAATAAGCGGATAGTAGCACGGCACGCCGGAGTACCAATTGAACGATTGGATCAGTAGTTTTGTCTTTTTCTTTGCTGTAATCGACCCGGTGGGTACCCTGCCGGTATTCATTGCAGTGACTTCCCGCCATGCAGAGTGGCAAAAACGTAAAATCGCCTGGCTTTCTGTACTGGTGGCGGCTGGTATTCTGCTGTTCTTCCTGATCGCAGGTCAGTTTCTACTGGAGGCCATTGGGGTGCCTCTATCCGCATTCCAGGTTGCAGGTGGTGTAGTGCTATTTCTATTTGCCCTCACAATGATTTTTGGTGAGGGTAAGCCCGAGCGGGAAAAGGAAATCGTCAAAGAAGGGCATGAGACTGCCATATTTCCGCTGGCAGTGCCGTCCATTGCTTCGCCAGGGGCCATGCTTGCCGCAGTAGTGCTGACTGATAATCACCGCTTTGATTTACTTCACCAATTAAACACCGCATCGGCCATGCTGGCGGTACTCGCTGTAGTCATTGCACTGTTACTGACTGCTAACTGGATTTATCGCTTTATTGGTGATGCTGGTGCCAGCATCGTCAGTCGGGTGATGGGCCTAATTCTCGCCTCTGTGGCCACCACAAGTGTTTTGGTGGGCATCCAGCAATTCTTCTCTATTTAATCGGCATACACTTTCTGAGCACCCCCTGATAGCAGCATTGAGGGGTGCTTTGGCGACCACCGGTTTACTGATTGCCTCTCTGGACTGTATTTGTTGGCTGGGTTTGTCGGCTGTGGTTTTGGATAGATACTTTCAGGAGAGTGCTTTGAGTGGTTGAGGCTGCCAACTAATGATAGCTGCAACTCTCCTGGTTTTTGGCGCTCTACCCTGGTATGTCTGTACTCTGGCCGCCGGTGGCGGGGCCATGTTGCTAGTACCAATGGTAGGTTTTCTCCTGGGTCCTCACTTGGTTGCACCGACTGTCACAATTGGCAGCGTGATGCTGCTCCCTTCAGGACTTTGTTTTTTTGGTCCTATATCAACTGGAAGGTGGCCTGCTGGATCATGCCCGGTAGCATTCTGGGGGCTAAAATTGGAGCCTATATCTGTTCTCAGATGCACCCCTGTGGCTTCAATTTTTGTTGGAGTCTTTCTAATGTCTACTGTTTTTCAATACCGTTTGGGCAAGACAAAGTATTCGTTTCCCATGCGCCTTCCTTACTTTTTTATACTGGGACTTGTTACTGCCTTTTTATCCGGAATCATCGGGGCTATCGGGCCAGTAAAAAATCCATTTTTTTTGAATTATGGTATTGATAAGGAAAATCTGCTTGCCACCAAAGCTTTGAACACTCTGGTGTTACAGGGAACAAAAATACTGACCTGCCTAAGCTTTGAAGTTATTACCAAAGAGTTACTTACCTAGGGTATTGCTATAGGTATTGGGGGGATCATAGGGGTTTACCCAGTAAAACGTCGAATATTGCGTATTAGCACACAGTGTTTTCACTACTATATGTTTGCCCTTATGTTCATCTGTGGTTTGGTGTTGTCATTGAAGGCACTGCCTCAACTGGTTCAGATAAAGCTAATAAACCAAGCAGAAGCGTATATAGATATTTATGGATCTTTCTAGATTTGATATTAGTCGATAGCGAGAAGCTCTGACTGAGAAGGTATTCAATCTGTTCAGGTATTTGCACGATCAAACCCTGTAAAAGTATTGCCTTGGATTTCTTTTATCTTTGTATTCACGGTCCAGCCAATATTATTAAACATAGTGATTTCTTTAGGTCAATTGGATAAAGATTAATTAATGACCATCTACCAATACATACTTGTTATGTAATGTGTTTTTACCGGGGAGTTCAGTGGAGACATGAATGGTATGTTTGCAGGCTAAAATGGAGTTTTTGAGAGAGTAGGAGATAAGCTTGGTCAATTAATTCAAATAAGCTTCAATTTTATTGTTAGCCAGATTTGGTCTTCTCTATGTCGGCTTCTCCTCTTTGTCTAATGATCTGTAGGGCCGTGATTGAGTTTGGCCATTCGTGGGGTACATAAGACGCCATGCCGTTAGGTGATCCGCTTAATTTCCCTGTCACTTTTTGGAATCTAGACTCTCTTTAAGTCCAGATATATATAACTATTACTTTGGATGTCTCATCACCGTTAGGCCCTGAGTGTTTTCTGGCGGATGTTAAATGGTTTTGGTCAGAACTCCGTCATCTTTTGCGATTTCGAAGGTTGTATAGCTCTGGCGTTCCATCGCAGTATTCGTGATGGGGGGAGTTAAAAGTGACAGTAGCTCAGCAGGGAGTGGCCAAAGATACTGAAGCCGGTTGCTGCCGGAACTGAAGATGACTCTCCGCGTGAGAGACTGTGATTTACTGAGCCGGCCGAAGACATTATAAAAGCGGAATTGTATCGCCTACGTGCCAAGAGCATGAAGAAAAGTATAATAAGACAGCGGTTATTGTATCTCCGATGCCCCATAAACTTAAAGTGGTACCTTCGTTCTGCCCGATTGTCGCTAACTCTGATACTTATCAACTGCCTGTTTCTACCCTCAGCCTTGGCCTGGGCCCATGTGCCAATTGAAGTATCACAGTTGGAGGATGGAAGTAAGCTCACAGGATTCCATGAGACTTGGCATGATAAAGGTGGCCACAGTGATATTGCGGATGCTTTACTTGCCTATGAACGTGGAGCATTTACCCCCTTGAGAACTGCGGGCTCAACCGGTATTCAACCCGGTGCTTTCTGGTCGCATTTTGCTTTGCGCAATAGCACAAACCAGCCAGCCAAATTACATATTGAGTATGTGGATCATCAGTTGCTGGGATTACAGGTGTATTCCCGTGCTTTATCCAGTGCCGGACCTTATCGGAAGCTCGCCAACTTATCCATATATGCTCCATTTGACACTCGCCAGGTAGAGCACAATCGATTTGTTTTTGAAATTATTGTGCCAGCCAAGACTACACAGGAATTATTGGTAAAATTTGATTCCGGTGAGCTGGGAGTGGTTTTTCCCAGTATGCGAATTTGGAGCCCCCAAAAGCTGCAACAAAATAGCAAGGGTGAGATTAGTTTAATAGCCTTCCTTTTCGGAGGCTATTTCCTCATGGCCCTATTTGCGTTTGTTGGGGCAATTACGGTTAAAGAAAATATTCTCTACCTTTATTCCCTGTATTGCGCCAGTAAAATTTTGGTGTGGGGCACCGTACTTGGTTATACACATCAATATCTGGTAAGTGGTGGATTTCACTGGGGATATGCCACTATTAGCGGAGCTATCGCGATTTTAACAGGCCTAATTTTTGCGCGGATTTTTCTGGAAACCAGGCGCTATACTCCCAGGCTTGATTACTTATTACAGGTAATGATGGCTAACAGTGCTTTCCTGTTAGTTTGTGTATTGCTGGGGTTGAAATCTGCCTCCCAGATTTCCATGACAGTAGCATTGTTATGTTATCCACTTGTGGTGCCAATTGCCTTGGTGCGCTGGCGGCAGGGTAATAGTGCTGCCGCGGTATTTGCAATAGGTTGGGCCACCCTGGTGCTTGGTTTACTGGTGCAGGCTATGCGTGATTTAGGCTTTGTGGTGCATAATCCGGTCAACTATTACTGGCCTCCAGTAGCTTCATTTGTGGAAATGATGGCCATAATGGCTGCGATTGGATTAATGGTGCAGCGTTTACGCACCCAAAAAGACCTGGCAGAAAAAAAATATATGCAACAATTGGAAGTTTCCAAAACAGATCTTGAGCACCTGATACAGCTGCGCACAAGGGAGTTACAAGCAGCAAAAGTGCGGGCGGAAATAGAGGCGCGTACAGATCCGCTCACTGGAATATACAATCGCCGCAGCTTCTTCGAGGAAGCTGCTTTACTTATAAAATTAGCCCAGAGCAAGCAGATTCCCCTGGGTGTGTTGATGCTTGATATTGATCATTTTAAATCCATAAATGATATTCACGGCCACCTAATTGGTGACCAGGCGCTGTGTGCGACAGCACGAGTAATAGCCCAGCATGTGCGTGAGGTGGATGTATTTGGTCGGATTGGTGGTGAGGAATTTGCGCTGTTGGTGAGTGCGGATGTCGCGGGCACAGTTTGTATTGCGCAGAGGGTACATAGAGATATTGCAAAAATTGTTATTAAATCGGCTCAGGGACCTGTAAGTTTTACCGCGAGTATTGGGGTGGCTTGTCTGCAAGGGCATAAAGATATTTTGGAACTGTTACAGCAGGCAGATAGCGCCCTTTACCAAGCGAAGAGAACAGGGCGCAATAGGATATTGGAGTTTTCCACAGCGGGTGCCAGTGCCTGACGCGCTCTAGTTTAATGCTGTTTATATTCATCGTCTTAAATTCAATTTCGTTATTTAAATTTGTAACGGATTCTACTGCACAAAGGTAACAGCATTTAAAACTTTTAATCGTACATCCTCTGGCAGTGGCACTAATCCAAGCTTGCCCGCTTCCGACTGGGATTTCCTGCTCAACATAAATACCAGTAATTGCCTCAGGGCCTTGGCTTTATCATCTTCTTGGTCCGAGTAGAGTAATAGCCAGGAAAAACTGGTGATTGGATAGGCGTCCTTCGCTTCTGGGTCCCAAACCCAGGTGATCAAATTGGGAGCGCCACTTACTGGTAGTTCGGTGTTGGGAAATTCGGCCTCTTTTAGTGCTGCAACACCACTTTCTGCGCTGGCTTCGATATAGTTACCCGCATGATTTTCCAGTGTTGCGATTGGCAGGTTGACGATCTCGGCAAAGCCATGCTCGACATAGCCGATGGCGCCAGGGATTTTCCTTACTCTGGCAGCTACGCCCTGATTTCCCGGTGCGCGCTTGAAGCTGGGAAGCTTAGGCCAGTTGGGAACTCTATCCAGGCCAACCTTCTCACGAAATTCCTTACTGATAGCGCTTAAGTGACCGGAAAAAATATAAGAGGTACCAGAACTTTCTGAACGCGTGACCACGCTGATCGGTGTTCGTGGCAACGTGATATCGGGGTTATCCGCAACGATCAGTGAATCATCCCAGTTTCTTATTTTACCCAGAAAAATCCCTGTATAGGCTTTCCTGGATAGTTTCAGCTTTTCGATGCCTGGAAGGTTGAATACCAGTACCACCTCTCCCGCGGTTACCGGCAAGACCACAGCGCCCTGTTTTAAACGTCTTAATTCATCAACATCAATCGCTGCATCGGATGCGGCGAAGTCCACTGTGTGTCCAAGAAAGTCCCTGATACCATCACCACTGCTGCTCATTTCATAGAAAATAAAAATATTATTTTCTCGATGAGTAAATTGACGAAACCATTCCACGTAAATGGGATATGGGAAACTTGCGCCACTTCCACGTAAGTTGATAGGGTTTTCCGGTACTTGGGCCAGGGAGGAAAGAGAGAAAATTGCGCCAAAAATAGCGGCTGAAAGAGTGGCAGCCAGGCGGCATAAAGTAGTGGCATACCTCGATAGCATGGAAAACCTCAACTAAAGGGCCGCCAGTACCTTAATCGATTCCTGATGGCGAGCCGGGTAAAACTTGGCTTCAAATTCAATTTTAGCAGGAGGGTAGGGAGCTTGGTGTCACCACTGAGTTAATATAAGTTGATTTCAAGGGAAATAAATCTAAATACATCTTTGATTTATTGGACAAAATCTATGGCGCTCAGCACTTTCTCCCGAACGTGTTCCGGTAAGGGCACCAGCCCTAACTCACCTGCCTTTGCCTGGGAGTTGGCATGTAGAATAAATGACAACATTTTGCGTAGAGCTTTGGCTTTACTATCGTCCTGCTCCGCGTAAAGCAATAGCCAAGAGAAACTGGTAATTGGATAGGCGCCCTCAGCAGCGGGATCCCAAACCCAGGCAATCAGGTTAGGGGCGTTACTGCCTGGTAGCTTGCCTTCAGGAAATTCAACCTCTTCCAATGCTGCAGTGCCGCTCTCTACATTGGCCTCAATGTAATTCCCCGAACGGTTTTCCAGCAGTGCTTCAGGGAGATTGGTAACTTCGGCAAAGCAGTGGTCTATAAAGCCTATGGAACCTGGGGTCGCTCTGACCTTAGCCGCCACTCCCTGGCTACCTGCGGCCCGCTCGAAACCGGGCTGTCTGGGCCAGTTAGGCGCTTGGCTTATTCCGATGTTTTCGCGAAATTCATCATTGATATTACTCAGATGCCCGGAGAAAAGATAAGAGGCGCCAGAACTCTCAGTATGAGTTACCACCGTTATTTCAGTGTTAGGTAACTGTATTTCAGGGTTACTGGCAGCAATACTGGGGTGGTCCCAGGTTTGGACCTTACCTAAAAAGATATTTGCATAGGCATCCCTGGAAAGTTTTAACGCCTCAATGCCCGGCAGGTTGAATATCAATACAAGCTGAATAGCGGTGACAGGTAGTACTACGGCTCCTCCCTTTAAGCCCTCTAGCCTGTCAATCTCGATGGCAATATCTGAGGCAGCAAAGTCTACCGTATTTCCCAGGAAATCCCGGATACCATCTGTGCTGGCACTTAATCCGTAGTGCACGAATATATCGTTATCCTGGTGGGTAAACTGTCGAAACCAGTCGACGTAGACTGGGTGGGGGAAACGGGCTCCACTGCCGCGCAGATTAATGGTGGACTCAGAGGTTTGTGCGTTGATCTGGGGTAGCAGGCATACAGCAGCAACTGCCAGAGTGACGCCAATGTGGCGTAAAGCAGCGATAAATGTAGTTTGCATGGCTAACCTCAACCACAAAGCCTGCGCTCTTAGGAGAGACTACAGGCGGCAAGCCGGTAAAAAAATATACTTAGAGTTAATTTTAGCAATACTGACGCCGTCTTAATTGATTGTGAAGTTAGCTGCCAACCTCTTTACCATCGTCCCTGTAGATTGCCAATACGGATGGACGTGGTGGCAATTTGGGGTCATTGTCCGGCCAGCGGTGTATGGGATTTTCATATGTGGAGTTACGCGCTTCGGCGGGATGCTGCACTGCTATGAAAAGGGTTGTGCCATCGGGTGTAAATTCCGGTCCACAAACCTCTGCACCTCTGGGGCAGCCGAAGAAGTGTTTTGGTGCAGCGCGCAGGGGCCCTTCTGTCGCCATGGCCCAGAGCCCATCATGGAATCCAAAGCGCTCACAGCCATCAGTGGCAATCCACATATTGCCGTGGCTATCAAACGCGACATTATCCGGGTTGGCAAACCAGCCATTGGCGGAAATGTTGTAGCTGGCCTGCTGGCCGTAGGCACCTCTCTCTTCTGGGCGTTCTGCATTTGGGTTTCCCCCCAGTAAAAACTGTTGCCACTGAAAACGATCACTGGTGTGGTCACGATTACCATTTTTACCCGGTGGTACTATTTCCAATACATGGCCTGCAACATTTTTAGCGCGAGGGTTGGCAGCATCGATTTCATCTTTCTGGCGCTTCTTATTCTTCGTCAGCATGACATAAGTGCAGTCGTTATGGGGGTTGGTTTCCACATCTTCGGGGCGATCCATGGGGGTTGCGCCTAACAGGGCTGCCGCACGCCGTGCATCGATCAGTACATCTGCCTGATTGTGAAAACCATTATCGCTGTTGAGAGATCCCTGGCCATAAATCAGGGCTAACCACTGCCCGTGACCATTTTCATCGAACCTGGCGGCATAGAGAGTGCCTTCAGTAAGAAGTTCCCTGTTGGCCTGGTAATCCTCAGGTTGATAAATACCCCTGGAGACAAAGCGATAGACGAACTGGTGTTCGTCATCATCGCCTCCGTAGGCCACCACCGCCTGACCGGGTTTACACACCAGGGTGAAGCCCTCGTGCTCAAAGCGGCCGAGGGTAGTGAGCTTGCGCGGCTTAGATTGGGGATCATAGGGATCGTATTCTACCATCCAGCCAAAACGGTTTGGCTCGTTGGGCTCCGCTTGAATGTCAAAGCGGCGATCGTAGTCACCCAAATTACGGTTTCTTGGGCTTATGCCAAAGCGATGGTGGTTCTGGGCCTCCCTGGGGTCTTCGACTTCTTGTGGGTTACCCTGGAAAGCGCCACCGAACCCTTCCTCAGCAATAAGGACAGTACCCCAAGGCGTCTTGCCCCCGGCACAATTCCCTATGGTGCCCAGCACTTGGGTACCGCTGGGGTCGGCTGCGGTTTTCAATCGCCTGTTTCCTGCCGCTGGCCCACTGATATCCATGGCGGTAGTCATGGTTATTCGGCGGTTATAAGGACTGTCCAGCACGGTACGCCACCCGTTGCTACTGCGCTCAATTTCCACCACGGAGTGACCACAGGCCGCCTGCTCTATCGCGACATGCTCAGAACTAACCCCACGAGTGGCACTGTATTCGTCGTTATAGCCGGGGAACATTAAGTGGGGTTGAGTATATTCGTGATTTACACACAGTAGTCCGCGGTTGCTATTGCCGCTTTGCAGTTGTAAATCCCCACGTGAAGGTTCGACATTGTCAGCCAGAGGCATAAATGCAATGAAATCATTGTTGTAGCCGAATCGCTGTCCCTGTTCTGCGGCATCCAGTTTCTCCGGGTGAAATGGAGTATCGGTTTCCTGAATTGGATCTCCCCAGCGCAAAAGGATATCGGCGCTGTAGTGTTCCGGCAGGTGGTGTTGGAAATCCAGCGAATGAGGAATTTCAGAAAAAGTAAGGCTTTCCCTTTCAGCGCTGTGTTCCGCAATACAGCCGGGTAATACTGAGCTTGCTGTACCCGCGGCGGTCACAGTACCCAAGGTTTTGAGCAGTTTGCGCCGTGTTGGGTTACTGGGTTGGTCGCTCATACTCCACTCCATTTTGGGTTACTGGTTCTGGATCGCTGGCTCGGCGAATCTCATTGGTTAAGTGGGAATTTCTGCTTAAAAGTCTATGACCGGAGTCACTGCTCTATAACTCATTTTTCAGGCCTGATTGTTTGGCCCTTTGGTTGATTGGCACAGATATTTACAATTTTTTCTGAAAGCTTGATGACAGCTTAAAAAAAACGTCACTGAAGGGTCATAAACGCCTACTAGTCTGCGCCCAATCTAATACGCCACTGGCAATGACGGGAGTGGGTGCTTTATGAAATATAAGATCATCAGTTTACGGCTGCTAGGTACATCAGTTACGGCACTTGCCGCTGCAATTATGAGCGCAAATGCAAGTGCACAAAACCAGGATTCACAGGTTATGGAGACTGTGGTCGTCACTGCCCAGGCAAGTAACGCGCGCAGTGACCTGGATCGCCAGAGGGATGCGAATAAGCTGGTTGCAGTGCAGACATCTGATGCAATCGGTGAGCTTCCAGATGCCAATGTTACTGAAGCCTTACAGAGGATGCCGGGGGTTTTTATTGCCCGTGATCAGGGGGAGGGACGCTTTGTGGGTGTGCGCGGTATTGATCCTAACTTGAACGCGGCAACAATAAATGGAATTAACCTGCCGGCCCCGGAAACAGATAGTCGCGCGGTCGCCCTGGATGTCATTCCCTCAGACCTACTCGCCAGCCTGGAGGTTTTTAAAACCCTGACTCCCGACATGAGTGCAGACTCTATTGGCGGCGCTATTGAAATCAAAAGCCTTAATGCGCTCGATTATGATGGCCGTCGCTATAAGTTCAGTGCTGAGAACAGTTACAGTGAACTTCAGGGGGAAAATAGTCCCAAAGTCGCAGCCACTTTAACCAATGTCTTTGATTTGAGTGGCGATCGACGATTTGGCGTGGCCCTGGCCCTCAGCCATCAAGAGCGGAATTTCGGTTCGGAAAATATTGAGACTGATGGTACCTGGCAGGAATTTACGGCTGAGGATGGTACTACCGGCATTGGTGCGACAGAGATCGAACAGCGTGATTATTCCATTACCCGCGAGCGAACAGGTGTTGCTGCCAACTTCGATCTGGATCTTAGTGATCGCTCACGTATGTACTTCCACAATCTCTATTCAGAATTTTCCGACAAGGAAATTCGCCAGCGCAACTCCTGGAAGTTGGATGCCAGGCGGGATGAGCCGGAAACGATTTCAAGGAACTCCGCACAGTGGCAGGAAGCTGCACTGGAAAAGTCTTTGAAGGACCGGCTGGAAGAGCAGGAAATCATCTCCTCTGTTTTCGGTGGTGAGCATAATTTTGATCAGGTGGATATCTCCTATGCACTGGGATATTCCCATGCGGAGGAGTCTGAACCTCACCGACGAGATACAGATTTTGCATTGGAGCCTGTGCGCATTGGCTATGTAGAGGCAGATAAAACGCCGCGTATGGCAGTGGGCGCAGAAGATGCGCAGCGAGTTTTAGACCCGTCCAGTTATCAATTGGATGAGCTCGTCATTGAAGATAACTTTACAGAGGATAAAGAGCTGAGCCTGCGTTTCGACATTAGCCGGGAAATTCAGTGGGCCGGTAATCCATCAGTTATCCAGTTTGGCATACACGAGCGACAGCGTGAGAAGAGTGGAGACTTGAATGCGACCGTGTATAAGGATTTTGCGGGAGACTACACCCTCGCAGATTTTGTTCGCAATGACATCGACTACGGCTTGGATAGCTTTGGCCCTGGGGTTAGTAGCGGCAGTTTAAATTACTTTATTAACAGTCATATTGACGATTTTGAAGTTGATGAAACTGAAACGGCTTTGTCTTCCGCGCGCGATTACAATATGCAGGAAGATATCCGTGCGTTCTACGTTATGAATACGATTGAGTTTGACCAGTCGCAGCTGGTATTTGGGGTTCGCTACGAGCGCACAGACTTTACCGCTGAGGGTGTGCAAGTTGTCGAGTCTGAAGAGCCGGTACCCGGTGCACAGGAAATTGCCGACGAGGTTTATGCAGCTGGGATACGCTATCAGCGCGATTATGATGACTTCTTTCCCAGTGTAAATTATAAATATGACTACAACGATAATATTGTTTTGCGTGCGGCTTATAGTGAGTCTCTTTCGCGCCCATCCTTCGGACACCTGAACCCATCGCCGGCCAAGATAGAGTATGACGATGACAAGCTGGAAGTGGAGGCCGGTAATCCTGCGCTAGATCCGTACCAGTCGCGCAATCTGGACTTCTCTGCCGAGTACTATGCAGACCATTTGGGTATGCTCTCCCTGGGGTTATTCCACAAGCGTATCGACAATTTCATTGTTCTGTCCGATGTTTCCAGTGTTGTGGATTACAGTCAGTATGTGGGGAATTTGAGTGTTGACGAGGCTGAAGTATTACAACCGGTAAATGGTGATTCCGCCCGTCTCAATGGTATGGAGCTGGCTTGGACCAGGGGTTTCGAAAACGGGTTCCTGTTACGCGCAAATGCCACTGTGACAGACTCTGAAGCACGCTTGGGCCTGGGGCCAGATAGGGAGCGTAGCGATAAGATTTCTTTGCCTTCGCAAGCAGATCTGGTGGCTAATTTTGTGATGGGTTATGAGCGCGATGCATTTAGCATGCGGTTATCAGCTGCTTATCGCAGCGAGCGTTTATTGGAGGTGGATTTGGAGAATTCTACTGCTGATCGCTATGAGGATGATCATCTACAGTTGGACTTATCCGCACGCTATCGTTTCGATAACGGACTGCAACTGACCTTTACCGGGGTGAACCTCACTGATGAGCCTTACTACGCACATAATTCAGGCTTTAATGGCCAGTATGAGGAGTATGGTCCAACCTATGCACTGGGTTTGAGTTATAGCACTTTCTAAAATTTTAATAGGTATTGCCAACCCCCTATTTAGTAGCGGGGTTTATATTTTCTGCTGGTGGATTACCATGAAAAATAAGTACTACCTCCTGATTTGCCTTTTACTGAGTAGTATTCTCGGAGGTTGTGATGCTCGTTGGGATCAGGTTTTACGTGTCAAAAAGGTGCAGCCGATAGAAAAAATCGATCTCCAGGGCATTGGAGCTGAACAGATGTTACCCGTTCAGTTTCCGGGAAAGAGTGCACTATTAATTGCCAGTAAAAATAAAGGCGTCTTATTACTAGATAGCAATGGAGATCACCTGGTATCTGCTCCTGGCCGGGTAGAAACTTTGGCTATACAAAGTTTGTCACAAGGCAGCCTCCTTGTGGCAGCCTATGATGAGCTATCTGCAGAGGTGAAACTTTACAAGTTAAAGGGAGGGATCGATCGCAAACCAGTTTTGCAGTATCTTGGCGGCCGTGATGAAATCTCTCCGCAAAGCGCCCTGTGTTTTTATCAGAATAATGATCGTACTCATCTATTTACTATTGGAGATGATGGGTTAGGGCACGAATACCTGGTAAGCCCTGGACCTTCTACATGGGAGCTTGTAGAAATTCGCCCCCTGTATTTTGGTGAGCAGGTGAATGCATGTGCAGTCGCTCCCTTTAATGAGAAGCTGCTCTTCTCCCAGCCGCCAATCGGTATTATCAGTATGAATGCTGATGCTGAAAAGGATGAGGAAAGAAAATTACTCATGCAAGCAGATCAACTCGGGGAGGATTTTGGCGGCCTTTGGATTGATCACTCTGGCAATTATTTATGGTTAACAGCGGATGCTCGCCTGCAAGGCTATGAGTTAAAAAATTTACAAGAAGGGTCTGATCAGACTATCTATATTGATAGTAATTATTATCCAGCTTCTGTTGGCGTTATAGGCAAAAATATTGTGGTTTTGGATGAGGAAGTAGATTCCCTTCTGTACTTTGAGTATGAACCTCTCAATCCTCCTGAACATCCTGACCTGCAACTGGTGGATGAATTCATACCGCGTATTCCTGCCAGTGCCCAAACACAGCCGGTTTCTTCAGCTGGAGACGCTGCAGATGATCCAGCTATTTGGGTGAATCGGCTTCACCCTGAGCAAAGCTTAATTCTGGGCACTGATAAAAAACATGGCTTAAATATCTATGGTTTATCCGGGCAACTGGTGCAGCAATTTGCCGTAGGGCGAGTGAATAATGTAGATATCAGCGAAATACAGCATCCTACTTATAGTGCAATTGCAGCAGCTTCCAACCGCTCCACGCCGGGTATTGACTTATTTGCCATAGAAAAATCAGGGAAAGTTGAATATCTGGGATTACAGAAACTGAATATGAAGGACCCCTATGGCTTGTGCCTTTATTATATGGATAGCCGGCTTAGCGTCTGGGTATCTGATAAGGAGGGAGAGCTACATCAGCTGGATATTCACTTGGGTCAAGATGCTAGAAATTGGCAACTTAAACACGTATCCCGTTTACCTGTCGAGGGTCAGGTAGAAGGGTGCGTTGTCGATGCCCAGAATGGCCGGCTTTTCTACGGTGAAGAAGACAGGGGAATATGGAAGCTGGATTTGCACAGATACAGTGCCGGGATGGGTAAGCCTAAACTTGTAGCGGAGGTTAATACTAAAAGTCTAGTGGCTGATGTAGAGGGGCTGGCCTTATATCTGCATGAAGATAGTGGATATCTGGTGGCATCTAGCCAGGGGAACAACAGCTATGCATTATTCAGTCGCTCTGGGACTGAGTTTATCGGTAATTTCCGTGTGGACATGAACAGGGAGTTAGGTATAGATGCCAGCTCAGAGACTGATGGCCTGGCCGTAACTGGTGCAAACCTTGGTACTGAATTCCCAATGGGGTTATTAGTGGTTCAGGATGGAAGAAACCGTATGCCAAGTGGTAGGCAAAACTTTAAGCTGGTTTCCTGGCAGAAAATTGAAAATATATTGAATCTATCTTCCGCTACAGCAAACTGATAGTTTTATTGTTCTGCTTGCGCTTCTATTTCCAGCGGCCATCCGAAATTGTCAGATGGCTGCTCATCAATAAATTTTTTTAAAAGGATGGAAAAAGTAAATTTTTCCATTCGTATTCAAATGTACTTTTCTCTTCTTTGTAAGAGATTAACCGTAATGTTCGCTATACCTATACCGATAAGATCAGCTGCTAAATCAATGAAGTCAAAGGTTCTGGAGGGGAGGAAAGCCTGTGTGACTTCTTCACTTAAAGCAAAAAGAAATACTGCTATCGCCCCATAGTAAATATGTATGGAGCCCAGACAGTAAAATTTTTTCCTTGAAGACAGCGTCAAGATTAATGTAAGCGTGCCAAATAATACTATGTGCCCGATTTTATCCCCGTAGGGGATAGCTCTCACCAGTTCAAAAAATATACTGCTGCTGCCTGTGTTAGCTAAGTAAATTACCCACAAAATAAAGCCAAAAAACAATATGGTCGATAAAGCTAATATTTTTTGCATATGGATGTCACATAGGGGCTCGGTATCCATAAAAATAACATACAGAAAGTTAGGTGGCTATATGGTTAACTTGTCAAGGCTTTGCATGAAATTTCTTTCGTAAAGAAAGTAAAATTACTTCAGTGTCATTTTGCTGTATATAGATACAGTGTTTGTCATATGATTTTTGATTCAGTTTGTCGGTATGCCGTGGTGAATGCTTCTCCAAATCGATATTATGGGATGATGATTTTTAAGGTGAGATTTAATAATTTATAAGTTGTATATGTTGGAAGGTGTTGGGGGCGAGCGTATTGAATTAGGGTGTGGCGTAACACATTTCCAGACTCTGGTTGCTTATTTTAGGAGTGCTTATTTAAGTAAGCACTCCCTAGGCTAGAACTATAGATATTCCGGTGCTTTGATCAAGGTTATGGATTAACCCCAGAAAGAAGGTCTGGATTTGTAATAAGATTTCTTACGCCGTGGGCATGATCTTCATTGAATACATTTTCACGGCACCAATTGTCTACTGATTTAATATTGACCTTTGCAACACGAGGCCTGACGCTCCAGGTTACTTGGAAAGGAGAACCTTGTTCATTATATCCAGGGCCAGTTGTTGAGCCTGGATATTGAATTGGCAGTCCGGTGTTAGCTGGAATATTTACTGCTTGATGAAACCCTTTATGCTCTCCGAGCTTTGTCAGTTCTCTGAAATCAAGGGCATTGTGGTCATTCACCAGTACGTAAACCTGAGCTTCAACCCGTAACTGGGGGTTCCTGACTGAGTCATTCAGGCAGGCGCCCAGGGAGGGGCCAGGTATGGTTTTGGCAGATGAATGAACATAGTGAACTTCAATGGTATCACCTGGGCGCAATCCGCCATGTTCACTGGGGCAAATATCTTGATTGATAGCTGCTAGCTCAGCCGCTGACAGGCTTCCGGAAAATTTAAAGCCAGTGTCGTATCCAAGGCCATTTCCATTCCCAGCAAAGATAGTAAATTCCCCTCCTTTATGTTCGGCATTTTTATGAAAGTGGATATTACAAAGATTCATGCTGGAGTAGGCAGGGGCCAAACTAAAAGAAATGGTATTCCTACCTTCAATGAGGTCAATATCGCGGGGAGATTGGGGTCCAAAACCTCTTCCTTGTGTGTTCTTTGCCAGGTTTGCACGTTGATGTGCAACATCTTCATCAGAAATACTGGTGAGGTTGTGAGAATGGTCCGTGACTGCAAAGGTTTGGAGTGGCAGGAAAGATGAGATAAGGATGGGTAGTAAGATTTTTAGTTTCATTAATGGGTCCTTTTTAATGATCCTTAAGTATCTTAGGAATACTTTCCTCTAATTATTATTGAGGGATTTTGGTGTATCTAAATGTTAAATTCTAAACAATTTCTTCTGTTATCTTTTTAGGAGAATGTGGAGCCAGAAGTTGCCGCCGACATGGATTTGCCGGCTTACTAAAAATATCCTGGTCTTAGGTCAGATTCCCAGTTCCGCGCGTAGCTCCGCCATTTTTTGTGCATTTTCTTCCTTGGAGAGTGGGGTGCCGGGCTTTTCCTCCAGCTTCAACTGCTCCGGGGCCGGAAGCTTTTCTCCCTCTAACACTCGAGCACAAAACTTGCGATAGTGCTCTGCAAATACGGAGTAGGCTACGGATTCGGGATTATTGGCGAGGAAGAACCAATTAGACTCGCGTCCGGCATGATAAACTGCAGGGTGGCTCCACCTGTGATTGGTTTTTGGACTGGGAGCATTGCAGGCTTCACGGTAAGCCGCGCGGGATTCCGGTAGGCCATTTTCGCCGGCGGCACAGAGCTGCAGCATTTTGTGCACTGTGGGCAAGTATTCGCTCTGGAGGATCGCACGCTTTGCGCCTTGCATAATGTCTTCGGGGGCAAATGAGAGTAAAGCTTCCAGCCATAGGCGCTTGGCATGGTGTAGAGTTTCTGTGTCCGGGAAGGCAGCACTGAACTGGTTATGATAGTTTAACTTAAACAGTGCGAATACTTCGTTGATTGCACGCTTCTTTTCGTTGACTTGTTCCTGGCTCTGTCCACTACCAGTTTGTGTCTGTGAGTATGTCGCCGATTGATCGGTCGCGGGTGCGCTGGTTTGCGCTGCTATTGGAGTCTTGTGGGTTGCCATAAGAGTTTCCTATTGCCAATTTGTTGCGCTCCGCCCACTGGTGGCGTGCGTGACGCACAAAAACGGCGTCCCAGCTTTTGCGTGCGGCGTTTTGGCCGCGCCAGTAAATAATAAATTCCGCTACTAGCGACAGGGCAAAATCTCGGTCGATCTCGCATTGATTCACCAGGTGACTCAGACAGTCGCCCCCAGGTTGCCAGTTGCGTGGAATAGGTTTGGCCACAGGGTTTTTCTCAATACCCTGGCAGTAGTAGGCCCACTCCTCTCGAGCGTATTCAATAAACAGCTCCCCCCAGCGTGCGCTGTGGCCACCTCGCTCAGTCCATTTATAGATAAATTCTGGCAGTAGCTCTGCGGCAAAGCGCGGATTAATGGCCAGGCGTTGTAACTGCTCCCAGGTATGTTCACTGGGTTGCCAGTCACGGGTCATCGCGGTGGGTTTACGCTTTTCAATAAATGGGGTTTCCTGCTTTTCCCAGTCTTCCATGATCCAGTCATTGAATTCCAGATCCCAGGATATGGATTGTTTGCCACTGGAGCGGTGGTAATCGAGGAAACGCTGCAGGCCGCGGCTGACAAATGTACTGGGCACACCCTCGTCGGCCAGTTTTCGCAAGGTGTCGTTGCTCGGTTGCCAGTTATCCGGCAGGGCTTGCTTGCGTTGAGCGGTGGCGCGAAAAGCCTCCCACTTGCCTTTAACCTGGCGTAGGAATAGTGAACCAAAGGAGTGTCGCGGCTCGGCGCGTTCACGCCAGTAGGTTACAAATTCCGGTAACTGCTCGCGCACAAAGTGTTCGGGGATGCCCAGCTGGCTGATACGCGCCATGGTCTCTGCATCGGGCTGCCAGCCTGGTGCAATAGTATTGGCACTGCGGCTCGGTGGGATTTGGACCTGGGGAGTTGGCGGTGTCGCTATAGGGTGTTTGTATTCTCCCGGCAGGGCAAATTTCAGGATTTCGCTACTGCCAAAAGGGGCAGCACCGAGTAACAGTGCACCCTGGTTACGCAGGCTGGTAGCCACACGCTGGATATCCGCTGCTTGCCAAAAGGGTAGTAGCAGGTATAGCTGTTCTCCCTGTGCTGTGTACCAATCCCGCCCCCCATAAGGCTCCAAGGGTAGGAAAGGCGTCAAGTCGCCGAGCGCTGTGAGCAATACAGCCTCCTCCAGGCCAACGGTTGCAGCCAGAGTCGGTGAGATACTCAGGGGTCTTTCAGGGAGCAGGGGGTGTTTCATGGCGCGATAATAACACCCCGGAGAAGGGCTTGCGCGGCCTTTGCACTCGCCTTGTGCGTAGCTCCAAGTCTTTGAGCAAAACACTAAGCTGAAGATTGGCGGCCGAACCCTATAAAAGAAGGGATTGCTGGCGCAAACTGTTGCCTTACCCTAGCGGGAAGGTTGTAACTTTGTCGCCAGAAACGGTTTTGAGGGAGAGCAATATGGCCAAGAAGCAGCATTCAGCACAAATGGTGTTCCGCCTCAGCGGCGTGAGTTGCGCCGGCTGTGTAAACAAGATCGAAGGTGCGGTACGGCAAGCTGGTGGTGTAGAGGATGCCAGGGTAAATCTTGCTGACAAAACCCTTATAGTTCACGGCAAAGCAGAACCTCAGACTTGTATTGAGGCGGTGCGTTCCGCGGGCTATGACGCCGAGATAGCAAAGAGCAGTGAGCGTGATCAGCGCGCCGAGCAAAGAGCCCACGAACAGCAACATTATCGCCAGCTGTTGTGGCGCTCAGCCTTCGCCTTGGGGGTGGGCGTACCGCTGATGGCCTGGGGTCTGATTACCGATAAAGTATCTGTGAACACCCTCAATGAGCAGCTCGCTTGGGGTGCAACAGGACTGATTACCCTGGCAGTGCTGGTTTTCTGCGGCGGTCATTTCTTTAGTGGGGCCTGGAAGGCGCTGCGCCACCACGGTGCCACTATGGATACCTTGGTTGCATTGGGTACTGGTACAGCCTGGCTTTTCTCGATGATGGTGGTGCTGGTTCCCCATCTGTTGCCAGAATCTGCTCGCCATGTGTACTTTGAGGCCAGTGCCATGATTATTGGCCTGATCAGCCTGGGACAGGCCCTGGAAGTGCGGGCCCGTGGGCGCACCAGTGCCGCGGTGGAAAAGTTGCTGGAACTACAAGATGTATCGGCTCGTGTGTTGCGAGATGGTAAAGAGGTAGATCTCCCGATAGAGCAGGTACAGGAAGGTGACCAGCTGCGTGTGCGTCCGGGGGAGAAAATTCCTGTGGATGGCCGGGTTCTCGAGGGCAAAAGCTTGGTGGATGAGTCTATGCTCACCGGTGAGCCGGTCCCGGTAAAAAAAGACGAAGGGGATAGCCTGACAGCAGGTACTCTCAATAAAAACGGTAGCCTGCTGTTTCTTGCGGAAAAAGTCGGAGCCGATACACGCCTTGCGCAGATTATTGAAATGGTGAAAAACGCCCAGGGGTCGCGGGTACCCATCGCACGCCTGGCCGATAGAATTTCTGCGATTTTTGTACCGGTGGTTATGATTATTGCTGTTGTTGCGGCTCTCATCTGGTTTAACTTCGGCCCAGAGCCCCAAGCTGCCCATATGCTGGTGGTGCTTACTTCGGTATTGATCATAGCCTGCCCCTGTGCCTTGGGGCTCGCTACTCCGCTATCCGTAATGGTGGGAGTGGGGAAGGGCGCTGAAAATGGAGTGCTGGTACGCAATGGTAAAGCTTTGCAACAGTCCTGTAATCTGGACGTCCTGGTTGTTGATAAAACAGGTACCCTTACGGAAGGCTCACCACGCCTTACCGATATCGAATGCAATGGTGACAGTGATGAATTACTGCAACTGCTCGCGAGTCTGGAGCAGGGCTCTGAGCACCCTCTGGCTGAAGCTATAGTCAGCGCGGCCCAAGAAAAAGAACTGCAGCTGCAGTCTCCCAGTGACTTCCACGCAATAACTGCCCACGGTGTGACAGGGATTATTTCTGGCAAGAAGGTGCTGCTCGGTAACAGCAAACTAATGCACAAAGAAAATATACCCCTGGCTTCCTGGCGGAGCCGAGCTGATACCTTGGCTGAGGCCGGGCGTACAGTAATGTACGCCGCAGTGGACGGAGAGCTGCAAGGCATAATTGCTGTAGCTGACCCTATTCGTGATGATGCTCAAGCAGCCATAGAGCGCCTGAGCAAGCTGGGACTAAGAATCGAGATGCTGACTGGTGATAACAAAGGGAGTGCAGAGGCAGTCGCCAAAAAGCTGCAGATCGATAGAGTTCATGCAGATCTTTTACCGGAGGATAAAGAGCGCATTGTCGCCGAGCTACAAGAAGGTGGTGAACGTGTGGGCATGGTAGGTGATGGAATCAATGATGCGCCGGCGCTGGCTCGTGCAGATGTGGGTTTTGCTATTGGAGCAGGTACCGATGTTGCAATTGAGAGTGCAGATGTCACTCTGATGCGCTCATCGTTACACGGCGTTGCCAACGCTGTAGAGCTATCCCGTGCGACCCTCCGCAATATCAAGCAGAACCTGTTTGGTGCCTTTATCTATAACACACTGGGCATTCCTATCGCCGCGGGGGTTTTATACCCAATAACTGGAATGCTACTAAGCCCGATTGTGGCGGGAGCTGCAATGGCATTTTCCTCGCTAACTGTTGTTAGTAATGCAAATCGCCTGCGCTTTTTCAAACCTTCGGAGGTGCGCTAATGGGAGCGATACTCGTTAATCTGGTGGGATTGCTGCTCATTGTTGGCATTGTCTGGTGGTTTTGGCTAGGACCAAAGCGCAAAGCCAACAAAGCCATGCCCACCGCAGATAAGTTGCAAATACTGGTCAAAGATGGGGTATATGAGCCAGATCATATTCGCCTTCCGGCGGGCCGAGCTGCAACCTTGCACTTTCTTCGCGAAGATCCGAGTCCCTGCTCGGAGTGGGTGTTATTTCCAGACTTGGAAGTCAGCGCTGAGCTTACTCTGCACAGGGATACTCCGGTTATATTGCCGGCAGCAAACCCTGGGGAATATCCATTTACCTGTCAGATGCAGATGTACCGAGGCACCCTGATTCTGGAGTAGGCTCAGTTGTGACTAAGCCTGGCTGCTAAGTCAAAGTGAAAGACGTTGGAGTTGTAATAATTCCCGAAGTCGTGACGACAACTGTAAGTAAGTTCCTTCAAAGCATCTGCCATCAGGCTGCTCCTGCTGGCAAGGCATAAGGAATGGGAGATTGCCGTAAGGCGGCTCCTTGAAAGTTTAATTACTTCCAGGTCATTGAATGATGAATATTTGTTTGCGGAAACTACCATTTGCCCTCCTGGCTATTTCCTTCGCATTGCTCGCAGCCGCGCTTTTCTCCGGTCAGCAGGGGGGGCTGGGATCCATCATGGCATTTTATGGTTTCGAAGGAGGCGCGGGACTTTCACGAATTGCCACCGCTGTTGCGATAATCTTCACCATAGCTGCCCTACTCTCTGTGCTATCTATCTTTATAGAAAAATTTATCCTGCCTTTGGCGCTCTTGATCATCGCACTATCCATAGTGCCCCTGCTGAGCCTTTTTGGCAGCACACACTGGATTGACGCACTTGGCGGTTTTCCAGCTATAGGTTCTGGGCAGGGAGTCATAAAATATTTTTCCCTGATCGTAATAGGACTGACCTGGCTCGGCTATAAATCTGCACCTTCAAGGAAATATATATGGCTGAATTTTCTACCAGTTGGCTTGGTTCTATTGTGGATTGGAGGAATGAAATTCACCGCTATAGAGGCCCAAGGTATCGAAGGGCTGGTGAATAGTTCCCCATTGATGTCCTGGTTGTATAACTTTTTCAGTGTCCAGCAAGCATCCAATATTATTGGCGTTTATGATCTGCTTGCCTTGGTTATATTGGCTATAGGTATTCATGTTAGGGCACTCTTCTGGCCTGGAGTATTACTTTGTGGGGCTGTTTTTGTTACTACCCAAACGTTCCTGCTTAGTTATCCCGGGAGCTGGGAAAAACCGTGGGTTCTAGCATCCAGTGGAATTTTTATCATTAAAGACCTTTGGTTTATTGCGAATTTGATCATTATGATCAGTTTCAGGCACCAGATATGTCAAAATAATCAAGCTGTAGAAACATCAAAGGAATAGTAATTTGATGAAATTAATGTTTACTTTTACAGCGCCGTAAAATTCAAAGATGGAACCTGGTCGCAAGGATGCAGAGCCAATAATGTAGTAAGCAGATATTCTCAAATTAAGTAGCCAGGGGAAATTTTTCTAGGTTTCTTAGCCGAATAAAATCTCAACAATTCATTTATGCATATCTTTTAACTGAAATAATCAGCCTTGGAGTTTGATTCTGAAAGTAAAATTTATAAGTATTGTGAATAGATTCTGTTGTTTTGTTCGCAAAGGTAATCAAGACTTCGGTATGCTTGGTCTTTCTCTATTCAGATTAAAAGATTTTTTGTTCAAGGCTATTTTTCTTTAGATGACCACCTATTGGTTACTTAAATCTCAGTTGTTGTTGCTGATGACTGAGGATCGAATGAAGCTAATCCCTAACTCTGGATACTGTTCTCACTGGAGCCGTGTGGCGCGCCGGTATGAACCGAATAGAGGTCGTAATTGGCATATGCCTAAGATAAATTGTAAGTTTTGGAGAAAGGCTCCTTGATGGGGATTTTTTACACTCGTAATTAGATCGGCTAAAGCGTAGATTACTTCTCTTACCTGTTTCATTCCAGGCTTATATAGATGTCATTCTTTGACAGACACTCAGTGGCCTACACTGAACTCTATACTTGGATAAGTTGATCCCAGGTTGGGATACTATATAGAGAACTTTTTTCCAGAAGTTATAACCAAGAGAGCGGTTATATCGATGATGCTAGTGTATTAATATTTTCTATGCCTTTAAAAGGATTTGAGGCGATACCGTGAATAATCGAAAGAATATCTCTTTCTTAGAGCCGCTGGTAAACCCACCGGTATATTCGATGAGTAAGGCAGATAGGAATCTACGTGTTGAATTGGATGTTCAGTACGAAGAGAACAATGTCTTCAGTTTTTACAAAAAAAATGAAACTCCTGTCTGGACACGTGTATTTTCATCTTCAATCACCCGGGAAGCTGGGTTTACCCTTACCGGGCCGACCATTGAAATACGCCCCGGTAGCCATCTGACAATTCAAACCAATAACAAGCTGCCACCTGAAGAGGAAGAGGGTGATTCCGGAATGATCAATTTTCCTCATGAATTCAATACTTATAACCTGCATACACACGGACTTCACGTTTCCCCAGAGTCTCCAGGTGATAATGTTTGTATGAAAATCCCGCCGGGTGAAAATTTCACCTATGAATATGATATTCCAAAAAATCACCCGCCCGGCCTCTACTGGTATCACCCTCATAAACACGGCTCTGTCGCGATACAAGTCGGAAGTGGTATGGCTGGTGCCTTAATTGTACGTGACGATTTTGATGATGAACTGGAGGCGATGGGTGTTAAGGAATATGTATTGGTATTTCAAAATATTGCGGTAGATGAAAAAGGAAGAGTGGAGGACCAACATCAGGTTGCCAAGTTCCCCGACAGTGAATACTGCATTACTGTGAATGGTCAATATTGCCCAGTGATACATGCGACGGTGGGAGAGTTACTGAACTTGCGTCTCCTCAATGCAACCACTCGCACGTCAATAGACATAGACTGCCCTTGGTTCGCGCAGATGTACATTTACGGCTTTGATGGGAATCCCACAGAAGACTACCGCCTGCAGGATGGCGTAAGTTTGGGTCCCGCGAATCGCGCTTCCTTGTTTCTCAAAATTAGTGAGGCTGCAACGCCCGGTGCGCATTTCTATGTATATAATAACGCCATTGAATTTCAGCAGATGCCGCACTACAAGTACCACAATAATAGCCCGTTGTTTGTTATCGCGATTGAGCAGGGTGAGGAGATTGGTACTGCTATTTACGCTCCCAGCAAGCCTCCGTCAAGGTGTGCTCCACCTCCATTTCCTGAGAGTTTTAAGGTTGATCTTTTAAAGCCTATTACAGATGATGAGATCACTAATACACGGCGATTGACCTTGCAGGCCAATACGCTGGATGATCCGGATAAATATTTCCGTGGTCTAAATGTAAGTATTGATCATGCGCCATTTGGTGGTTGTGATGTGGTAAACCACTATGTTGAGTTAGATGCGATAGAGGAGTGGACTCTGGTCAATGAGAGTGAGTTTCCTCACCCGATACATATTCATGTCAATCCTTACTATGTTATTGAAGTGGTAGGTGAAGACCCGATGCACCATACACTGAAGCTGCCATTCTGGTGCGATACTTTCCAGGTGCCTCCACATGGATATGTAAAATTTCGAACCCGTTTTAAAGACTTTACGGGTAAATACCCTTTACACTGCCACCTGCTATATCATGAAGATGGCGGTATGATGCAGCATGTGAGAGTTGTAAAGGACCTCTCAGAAGTAAAGAAATAAAATTTTCTAAGCCAGAGGGTGCGAGATTCTTAGCCTTAGGTAGTGTTATTTATGGCTCTATTTCATTAATGAATAAAATCTACCGCAGAATTTACCAGTAAATTGGGGGGTACATTTTATGATTTGAAAATAGCTCTCTATATAAAATAAATAATATCTAAAAGAATATTAAGATAAAAATATAGGCTAGGCTCAATGCTCAACTAATACACCTGGAAAATTTAGATAAGCAACATCTATAACATGAAATGAATGGGTCGCAAATACTGATTTTTTAGGAGCCATTAAAAAAAGGATCCGGCAAGGCTGGATTTCTGATTTTTGCTACGGCATCTGCGCCAACAACCGGAAGACCTTCTGGGTTTAATAGGCCAAGCTGGACCAGAACACTTGCCTGGTCCCACAGAATATGCTCGTAAGCTACCTTGTCATTTTCAACGCCCACAATAACAATAAATATTACTTCAACTCGCCTTCCGGTTGGTTCAATTCCCGGTAGCATGTGGTCCATCTTTACAGTATGAGTGAATGATATGATCAACTCATCGACGAGTCGCTCTTCGCTGTATGTTCTAGAAATAGTTTCGAAAGTAACATCGGGTGGAAAAAACTGCCCTATAAGATGTTTGGAGTAAAATGTACGGATGCTCTGAGGGCCTTGACCACCTAGCATGGTTGGTATATTTACGATATGAGGATTGGGCGCCATAGTGGACAGGGTTCCATCGAGATCGCCGGCAAGTTCAGCCTGTACATGCTTGTCGAATATCGCGTCAAGTTTTGACTTTAGATCTGTGGTAGGCATTTTATTGGTTCTTTAGGTTTAAATGAAATTTGGCAGTTTGTTTGGATAATTACTGACCCATAATTTTCAGAGCGATATATGGCGCCACGATAAATACCAGTGTCACGATTTTGTAAATACTTAGGAAGTCAAAGTACTTGGAGTTCAACTCCCCAGCCTTTAATCTAAATAGCTTACTATGAATAGAAGATAACCACTTATTCATAAAAGAAATAACTATTGTTGCCAGGAGAAGGTAGGCAATATTGATTATTGATGCCCAGCCAAGTAATTCTGTTAACTGTGGAAGTGTAATCATAGCATCGTCCTTGTCATTGCTTCATTTTTTTCGTATTGGTGCAATAAATAGAAGCTATCCGAAGTGAGGCTCAAAAAAGGTAGACAGTAGGGTGGCTTATTGTGCTTTATTACTCATTAGATATTCAATATGTCCCGTATGTTTATCTAGTTGTTCCTTTATTGGTAGGAAACCTTGAGAGAGATAAAAATGATAACTGGGTGTATTTTCTTTATAGACGGAGAGTGTCAGATGAGACCGTTGAGACTTTGCATGAGACAGAAGTTGCTTTCCTATACCTTGACCCTGGACGTGTGGATAAACAAAGATTGCAGCCAATGAACTACCATTGAGGGAATAAAACCCAGCTACTTTTCTGTCTCTCTCAAAGACATAGGTTTCTGAGTTTGGGATATAGATATCGCGCATATCTTCCAGCTGTGATTCCCAGAACTCAGAAGAGATAAATCTGTGTGAATTGATCGAGGCTGTTAACCAAATATCTAAAATGATGTCCAAGTCACTCAATTTGTACTCTCTGATCATATATGTCTATTCCCTTTGTTCGTAGAAACTTTATATCGAATACATAGGCCGTATCTAAGTTTATTAATCTAGTAGTGGGTGGATTAGGTGGCCTTATCTAGGTGAAATGTTAATACATTTTTCCCACTATGAATTTTAGGGGCTTCTAGATTTATTTCATGAAAAGGCTGATTTTAATTATTGATATCAATATCTTATCTTCCCGTTGTTCATAATGAAACAATTCTCATAATCAATTTAGATCTCGGGAAACTTCCAGTGCCACATTTATTTTGAAGCGGGTTTCTGCCATAGCGCCTGCTCTTGCTTCAATAGCGAGAAACTAAGCCACTAAAATTTTTACGATTAGTGGGTTAGATAATTTCTATAGGCGGACCCAGGAGGAACTAAGTGCTTTCATTGATATTTAACACTATACCTTTTAAGCTCGATAATGACTCAAAAACATAGCTGTAGTGCGCTCGGCCAGAGCTTCTTGCTCAGTAGGGGTCGGTTGGCCAGAAAGCTGGAGCAGCTGTGGCCAAAAGCAACTTCCCTTTATCAAATTGTGTATCTGGCCGCTGGCGATCTCTAGATCCAGCTGCCTCAAACGGCCAT
The DNA here is from genome assembly GCF_052468405.1 of Microbulbifer variabilis. NCBI lineage: Bacteria > Pseudomonadati > Pseudomonadota > Gammaproteobacteria > Cellvibrionales > Microbulbiferaceae > Microbulbifer > Microbulbifer variabilis. Next base: position 3,603,742 of record NZ_CP174343.1, on the reverse strand, counting down.
CGGCTAAAGCAGATTTTATCCAGCGCTGTACGCCGGTTTCATTAGCTTTGAACTTTTCCATCTCTTTGCGCAGGGCTTCCGGTTGGTGGAAAAAGTAGTCGAAAGCCATTCGGTTCAATTCAATATACTGGGGGTTGCAGATGGTTTTAATCTCCAACTCGAGCAGGGCGCGCAACTGTGTATGGAGGTCGCTGTTCGGATTGTATTCGCAGCCAGGGGGTTGGGTTGCCTGCTGCCAGAGTTCGCCAATCAAAAACATAACCAGCGCTTCCTTGCTGGCAAAGTGATTGTATACAGTGCGCTTGGATACTTGAGCACGGGCTGCCAATTCATCCATGCTGGTACCCTGAACACCGAGTTCCTGAAAAGCTTGTTTAGCGGCATCAATAATGGCCTGGCGCTTCAGCTCACTTCTGGTTGGCTTCTTTTCGTTCATATGACTCTCGGTACTTCTGATTGCACTAGGAAATCCGCCTGGCGGTGAATCTTACTTCACAATTAATTTTACACTAATTAGTTTACTTTTGTATCTGTCGGCAATAAACTGCACTGTATAGTTTACTTGGTGGTATCTATGAAAAAACACTGGTGGTTATTATTAGGAGTGGTAGGTATGTCCGTTGGTCTGTTTAACAGCTGTGCTACTCAGCCGAATAAGTTTCAAAACTCAGAAGTCGACTATAAAGCCGGGATGGGTAAGGTTGTTGAGATTATCGGTGCCTACATTCGCGCAGAGAGGGCTGCGCCGTTACCGAAAGCGCCCCTTCCTCTGCAGCCGATTACAAAGGAAGTACTTACCAGTAACGAGAATCAGCCTACAGTCTATCGTTTGGGACACTCATCAGTACTGATCCGTCTCGATGGAGAATACGTGCTTACTGACCCGGTATTCAGTGAGCGAGCCTCACCAGTGCAGTGGATGGGACCGAAGCGTTTTCACCCGCTACCTCTGTCTCTGCAGGACTTACCAGCACTAAAAGCCGTAATAATAAGCCACGATCACTACGATCATCTGGATAAAGCCAGCGTGCGTATCCTGGATGAGAGAGTAGAACGATTTCTTGTTCCCACGGGGGTTGGCAATTATTTGCGGGACTGGGGGGTTGCATCAGACAAGATTACCGAGCTTGACTGGTGGCAGTCATATGCTGTTGGCAGCTTGCAATTTACTGCAACTCCGGCTCAACATTTTTCCGGACGCGGCCTTACTGACCGTGATAAGACTCTGTGGGCCAGCTGGGTGATTGCCGGGCGCGATGCCCGAATTTTCTTTAGCGGTGATAGCGGCTATTTCAGTGGTTTTCGGGAGATAGGTGAACGCTTGGGCCCGTTTGATCTGACCTTGATTGAAACTGGTGCCTACAACGATCTGTGGAGTGAAATTCACATGATGCCGGAAGAGAGTGTGCAGGCTCACCTGGATCTGCGTGGTCGCGCTATGGTGCCCATCCATAACAGTACTTTTGATCTTGCCCTGCATGATTGGTTTGAACCTCTAGAGCGAGCGCTAGCTGCTGCAGAACCCCATGGGGCGGCGATCCTGACCCCCATTATTGGTGCCCCGGTTGATGTGCGTATGCCGGCTCCGACTCTTCCCTGGTGGAGGAAGTTTATTGCAGAAGGACAGGTTGAATTGGTTGTGCAACCGTGATTATGGCAATTCAGTTGAATTTCTTACAAGGGGAACATACAGATGGATAAAAAAGTTGTATTGATAACCGGCGCCTCCTCTGGTATCGGCGAAGCCTTTGCTTATGAATGTGCAAAGAAAGGCGCGAACCTCATTTTAGTTTCCCGTAACTATAGGGCTTTATCGGAGATAGCCAGGAAGATTGAAGGGAGATATTCAGTTAAAGTGGATATTATTGAAATTGATTTAAGCGTTGAAGGTGCCGCACAGAAACTATATATCGAAACCCAATCGCGGAGATTGGCAATAGATATCTTAGTCAACAATGCAGGATTCGGTAAATGGGGGAATTTCCAAGACTTTGACTTGAAGACATACAGAAGTTTACTTCAGCTTAATATTAATACCTTAACTGAGTTATGCTATTTATACCTTCCTGAAATGAAGTCAAGAAATACAGGGGGGATTATCAATGTGGCTTCCAGTGCAGCTTTAATGCCAGTACCCTATGCAGGGGTTTATTCTGCATCTAAAAGTTATGTGTTAAATTTCTCAGAAGCTCTACATAATGAACTGCTTGGAACGGGAGTCACTGTTACCTGCCTCTGCCCCAGTGGAACCAAGACAAATTTTGCTGAGGTGGCAAATAATAAGGTAAGCGTTGATGAAAATTTATATGAAACCGCTGAGCACGTTGCTCTGGTTGGAATCAATGGATTCTTGGCAAAGAAAAGTTATGTGCTTTCGGGTAAGCAAAAGTGGACGCTTGTTTTACTTCCTAGACTATTGAGCCGAGCGATGTTGTTGAAGCTATCGGGCAGAGTGTTTAAAGGTATTGTAAATAACAAAAAGGCTTAGCTTTTAAGGGTTATTTTGATAGTGGTATTATAGGTTTTTTTGGGTTTCCAGCAATTGATGACTTTCGTTGCTTGGAAGCAAATCGCGCGCAGGTAAGAGACGCGTAATTTCCCTTGCCTTAAACTGTCAAAGAAAAAATACAATGACGAAAATCACTGAAGAGTTCCCGCGGTAGGATACAGCATCGGAGTTAGAGAAATATTTAAGGTAGATTAGAGCGTCAATTGGCTGTCTGTATTCTGGTCTATTGATTTCCTTTGGGTACCCTTAAAAGTTCTTCTTACTAGCAACTTAGTGTGGGGCGGTTTGAGTTGATGCTGGGATATTCGTGAGGATGAGATTTTAGAGGGCTTATTGGTTTAGTGTAGATACTAGGCATTCGGAGAATAGTACTCTTCGGCCTTATAGCCAAGCCCTAAATCCAAGAACCCATACAGTATCGTATACCATTTCTCCTTCTTCGCGTTCAAAGTCAGCCGTATTACCGGTATTTCGATATTGATGAATGCCAATATAGGGGGAAAACTTGGGGTGAATTTCATAACGTAAGCGCACGCCGATTTCTATTTCGGATAGACCAGAACCACCGTCCACACTCGCATCATTTTGCCCAAAGAAATCTAGCTCAGCACGTGGTACTAAGCTCACTTTTTCTGAAATTTTGAACGTATACTCCCCTTCTATACGAAGGGCTGTGCTACCACTTCTACCAAAGAAAAGTACAGCATCCATTTCGAAAGAGTAGGGCGTTTCGCCAATAACTCCAATGGCAAACCAGTTACGGCTGGTGTTCTCTAACTGAAAATCATGGCGTATTCCGGTAAGAACATTCCAGTTGGCAGAAACTGAGCGGCTATAAACTCCCCATAATTCATTTTCATCAGTTTCTCCATTGGTGCGTTCATAATCAACCTCTATTGATATCTTACTTTCATCTGTGCCATAGCTGAAGTCACCTTCGATGGTGGCTCCGTTATTGCCTTGTAATTCGAATTGGTCAAGACTGAGCTTGGCTATCGGCTTGTCTTCTCTTATGTTCGTATCATTCAGTGTGGAGCGGTACTGGATAGAGTGATGTAAATCTCCTTGAGACTGTCCTTTGGCAGGCTGCATTCCTATTAGTAATAAAAAAATAATTACTGGTGTTATTGGTGCTTTATGTGAAAGAGGTTGTCTTATATCTTGGCAGGACTTCCATATGAGGGTCAGATATCTAGTTAAATCTACGGTGGTGAGTGCAAAAAAATCTTTGCAAAGGTGTGATGAAGGAATATGGCACTGAGCTGTAGGATTGAAGTGCGACACCTTTAGCCCTTTTTAACCTCATTTTGTCTGATATGGAATTTTCGTTCATCCACCGCAAAAGATATTTATGACGCTGATAATTTACAGATTTTAGGTTTGTAAATTGTAGGGAATTAATAATGATTATAAGTATATCGCCTGTCTAAACTCTCGATTTTACTGAGGTCTGTCTGTTAATCCACTATGAGTAAGAAAATGTCGTGTATTTAAACTACCATGATGAATTATTTAGAATGTCTATTGAATTTTCTCGACGAACAGTAGTTTGTTGTGAAAGAAATTATTGGTAGGGTGGGGATTAAAACCAAGCACGAATACCGATAGCCCACACGGTAGTATATACTTTTTCTCCTTCTTCACGGGCAAAGTCCGCTGCATTGCCCACTTCTCGCTCATGATGAACCCCAACATAAGGGGAAAACTTGGGATGAATCTCATAGAGAAGGCGCAAACCTAATTCTGCTTGAGATAATCCCGTACCACTACCGGCGATTTCGTCATTTTGACCGAAAAAATTCAGTTCTAGGCGCGGAATCAGAGTGACTTTCTCTGCGAGTTTGGCCTCATATTCCGCTTCCAGACGGAAAGCTGTGCTGCCACTTTTCCCAAGAAATAACACCGCATCCATTTCTAATGAGTAAGGTGTTTCTCCGATTAAACCAACCGCCAGCCAGTTACGGCTGGTACTCTCTCTCTGGAGGTCGTGACGTATGCCGGAGAGGAAATTCCAGTTTTTGGAAATAGCGCGGCTGTAGACCAGCCATCGCTCATTTTTTTCTGTTTCACCTCCTCCCCGCTCGAAATCGATTTCCAGCACCAGCTTATTAATGTCGCCTCCATAACTGAAATCCCCTTCAATTGCTGCGCCATTTTGGCCGCGCCGCTCGAACTGGTCGAAACTGAACTTGGCTGTAGGTTTATCTTCTTCCCCAGCGATGCCATTACCTTCTCCAACGGTAGTTTCGTTGGAGCGAGACTGGATGCTGTGGTGCAGATCTTCCTGATTTTGGGCTAAAGCTGCTTGAAAACTCGGCTCGGAGCATAGGGCAATGAGGGCTGTTGTTGTGGCTTTTATTATTGTGTGGTGGTTCATACCACACGGACCTCACGGAAAATGCCGTGTGCGCGATAGAGCATTTGGCAGTGTAATGCCCAGCGCCCTCGGGTATCGGCATTTACCAGAAAACTGATTTTGGCGCCGGGCTGCACTATCACCGTGTGCTTGCGTGGCAGGTACTCTCCATCGCCGGTTTCCAGCTCACTCCATAAACCATGCAGGTGCATGGGCTGGGTGAGCAGAGTGTCGTTTACCAGAGTGATACGAATGCGCTCGCCATAGGTTAATAGTATCGGTGTGGCATTCCTATATTTAACGCCATCAACTGACCATAGATAACGTGCTGGATTACCGGTGAGGTGTAACTGCAGTTCCCGCTGCGGTTCGCGTTGGCCTAACGATGGAGTAAGGCTGCGAAGATCCGCGTAACAAAGTACGCGGCGGTTGTAGCGCTGCTGATGTTTACGCAGTCCCACGCCGGGATCATACACTCCATTTTTTGGAGTGAGCGCGCGCAGGGCTACGCCATGACCTTTTTCTGTTGGTTGGTGGATGATAGAGCTATTGCTTCCCTGGCCGGCGGGGGCCAGTTTGCCACTGCGTTCTTCAGCGGAAGGCTGTCTGCCGGCGGCTTTAGCGCCACTGGCAGGAATGAATCCCAGATCGCGCTCATCAAGTATTGGGATTGGGTCCATGGAGGGAACTTCGGCAGTGAATTTCTGATTTGGCGTTAAAGTGCCGCGAGCGAAACCACCGCGGTCTATCGCTTGGGCAAACAGAGTGTAGGCTCTGTCCTCTTTAGGCCTAACGACCACATCGTAGGTTTCCCCGGTGCCTAGGCGGAACTCATCTACCCGCAGAGGCTGAATATTCTGGCCATCGGCACTGACCACTGTCATATCCAAGCCAGGAATGCGCAGGTCGAAGATTGTCATGGCTGAGGCGTTGATAAAACGTAGCCGTACTTTTTCTCCGGGGGCAAATAGGGCAGTCCAATTGTCCTCCGGGGTTTGTCCATTGATCAGGTAGCTGTAGGTATCGCTGGTGATATCAGATACGTCCCGATCAGATATGCCAGCGAAGTTCCATGGATGACGTTCGCGCCAGGTTTGCTCTATACCTTTTGCGCGTACATCTCGCCAAAGATCTGTGGTGGTGCGGCGGCGGTGGCGGTTGTAATAGTGGCCATCTTTCTTCAGGTTAGAGTAAATCCGCTGGGGGGAATCGTCGCTCCAATCGGAAAGCAACACCACATAGTCCCGGTCATAGGCCACCGGGTCTTCGTCAATTGGATCAATGACGATGGCTCCATAGAGTCCTTGTTGCCTCTGGAAGCTGGAGTGGCTGTGGTACCAGTAAGTGCCGCTTTGTTTTACCTTGAAACGATAGCGAAAGTTTTCCCCAGGCCTAACTCCAGAAAAATTGAGCCCCGGCACTCCATTCATATTGCTCGGTACTCTGATACCGTGCCAGTGAATCGAAGTATCCTTGGGTAACTGATTGAACACATTCAGGGTGACAGTTTGCCCTTCACGCCAGTGCAGAACTGGGCCGGGAACTGAACCATTAACTGAAATAGCGCTGCGTCGTTGGCCGGTGAAGTTGACCGGTCTTTGGCCCACTTTCAGGGAGAAATGCTCGCCACTTAGTATCGTGGGTGGAGGCACCCTCGTTCTGGCGGAGAGGGGAAGACTAGATAAGCCTAATAGAGCTGCGCCGGCGGTAAGGCCGGTCACAAAGGTGCGGCGCGAGATCGCACCACACCATGGGGGGTTTGTCATCGACAGCCCTCAGAACTGTTCTCCGGCAGAGTTAATCGCGGCATAAACCACGCTGCTGCCATCTTTGTTTATTTGCATTACCTGGTAGGGGGTAAAGCGATCGCCTACCTCCATGCCAGGACTTCCCAGGGGCATACCGGGAACTGCCAGCCCCAGGGCATTTTTCGGTGGATTCTCCAAAAATTGGTGAATCATTTTGGCTGGCACATGCCCTTCGAAAACATAGCCTTCCTTGGACACACTGGTGTGGCAAGACTGGTAGCGGGGTTCAATTCCATGCTGCTTTTTGACGCTGTTAAGGTCATCGACATCTTTCGCTACCACATCGAAGCCAGTTTCCCGAGCGTGATCAACCCAGACTTTGCAGCAACCGCAAGTGGCTGACTTGTAGGTGGTCAGGCTGGGGCTTTGTGCCGGTGATTCAATAGACTCGGCACAGGCGCTCAATGCCATGGGGATAAAGATAGAGGCTATAGCAGCCAGGAAAGTTCGGTACATGGAGAGTCTCCTTGTTTTCAAAATTGATTACGCGTCATGTGAAAAATGCACGGGGCTCTGGGCACGCGGAGATCTGTTCGCGCGTGAAAAATTTCCTGGTGGATTGTCTGGGTCAGGAGAGCCCTGTGGTGCCTGTTGCAATTCAGGAGTGAATAGGAGGTCGCAACTCAGTATCTGGCTCTGGAGGGACGTTGAAACGGAAATAGGCTGTATTACACGAGCTCTGCGTAATAAAAATGGGCTTGCTATCAGAAGGGGCAGCGAGGTTATTGCCAAGCCCAGGACAGCAGCCGCACTCAATACTGCAATTGCCGGCGTGCTCATTGCTACAGTCGTCAGGCTTCTCTGAGGAACAGTGACTCTGTTCGTTGGAATCAGCGCTCATTAAGGCCGGTGCTACCTCACCACGCTCAATACAAGGTACCGCCGAAGCCAAGCCGGCAAAGGCAAGGAGCAGTATCAGTAGCAGTGAGCGTAAAAATCCGGGGTTCATGGCTTCGGCCTGAATAAGTACAGGGACGCAGTGTATGAGCTGACACTTAGGGGCGCAACAGTGACCGGGGTGTTGGTTAATGAGGTGAAACACTGGTGGCGTTGTAGGCGCCACCAGTCAATATCTCTGGGTTCAGGACTTGCCGAGGGGCAGGCGGAAATCTTGATGGCGCAATAGATCTGGGCCGCACTCCAGCTTCTCCAGCCAACCTAGGAATCGGTTTTTGGTTTCGTCCGAGGAGAAATAGCCGCCGTGCTGAGGCACGATCATAGACGGGTTTAATTCACGCACCATCTTGGCCCAAAGCCGGCAGGCCCAATTGCCTCCCATATAGCGCTGGTGAAAACCTTCCATTGATGGGATATGTGTGTCGAAATCTAACACCTCTCCCTCTTCGCCACCGAGGGAGGCACCAATATCTCCGGAAAACAGGATACGGCTAACCGGATCATAGAAGCTGAAATTGCCACATGAATGCAGAAAGTGAGCGGGCAGGGCCCAGATTTCACTATCGGCAAAAGGCAGTACTTCGCCTTTATCATTGAGCGGTACTATGCGGTCCTGCCATTTCTCACTGCCCGCCCGAGAGGCTACGAAGCCAGATACTAAATGTGGCAAGAAGCGCGACCAAAGTTTTGATACTGCCACCTTACAGCGGGAATGCAGCATCCAGCGCGGCAACGAGGCGATAATATCCGGATCCTGGTGTGAGGCCAGAATGTATTCAAGATCGCTCAGGTTAAGGTGGCGGCTGAGCTCGATAGTCAGGGGTGTATAGGTTAGATCGCCGCCGGGATCAATGAGCGCTCCCTTGGTACCGCGGCGAATTACAAACTGGTTGGCCTGAACGCCGTCGCTGCCATTCTGCTCATTGACCAGATCGCAGAAACGCGCAACCAGGTGGTGGCCTTTTTCAAATAGGATGTCCACGCCGCGGCTCTCCTTATTTCACCAAGCCGAGGTACTGTTGCAGTCGCTCCTTATTTACAGCAATACGATCATTCATCCCTTCGGCGTGTTTCTTGGCCTCCTCAAGGTTGCCGGCTTCGCCGACCTGAATTACCCCAACCATACCCAGTGGTAGATGTGGGTCACACTGGTATAGGTAAACACCCTCTTTGTTCAGGGTTACAGTCACTTTTTCCCCCATAGTGCCGTTCCAGGAAGCGCCCTCTGCTGGGGAAAATACGGAGCGGGTGTTGTGGGCCATATCAGTGGGAAGAAAAGTTACTGTGTCGCCCAAGGCAACGCTTAGGAAGGCTGGTTCAAAAGTCATCATGCCATCCTTGCCCTGGTTCAACATTTTAACTTCGTGGTCTGCTGCCAGGGCGGAGGTCGAGGCCAAGGCGAGCGCTAGAATTGCGCCGCGAAGAGAAATAGACGACATGCTTACTTCCTGTTTGGTGATTGGTCAGTGTGATTGAATGCCTCCCCATTAGTGGGTACAGGCAGCGGCGGATATTATCTCGGTGGAGACCCAGGGAATTGATCTAGATCAATCGCGTAGACGGCGTAGATTAAGGAAGTAAGTGCCATTGCGTTGGACCGATACAGGTGAGTCATTTATGTCTGCTCAGCGCTGCCCGTTGTTCCCTGATAAGGGGTAAACTGTACGCCAAATTATTCGGGCAACTGTTCGGGAGATAACCTTGGCCGCAAAACGCAAAACTGCCTATGTATGTAATGAATGTGGTGCGGACTACACCAAATGGGCAGGGCAGTGCAGTGCCTGTGGTACTTGGAATAGCCTTTCAGAGGTACGGCTTGGGCCTGAACATAAGGACAGCCGTGCAGCCAATTTTACCGATGCGCAGAGCGGCTATGCCGGCACTGCTGGTGCTGGCAAGGTGCAAAAGCTCTCGGAAATTGACCTGAGCGAATTACCGCGAATTCCCACTTCCGCCTCTGAGTTAGATCGTGTGCTGGGCGGGGGTCTGGTGCCGGGCTCGGTGGTGCTGATTGGTGGACACCCCGGAGCCGGTAAATCCACGGTACTACTACAAACTCTGTGTCATTTGGCTATCTCCATGCCAGCGTTGTATATCACCGGGGAGGAGTCCTTACAGCAGGTGGCTATGCGGGCCAAGCGCCTGGGCTTGCCTACAGACTCCCTGCAACTACTTAGCGAAACTGATGTAGAGCGCATCTGCCTGGCGGCCAGGGAGGTGAATCCGCAAGTGATGGTGGTGGACTCCATCCAGGTCATGCATATGAGCGATGTACAGTCCGCACCAGGCTCGGTAGCTCAGGTACGGGAGAGTGCAGCCTACCTGACCCGCTACGCCAAGCAAACCGGCACGGCACTGATTCTTGTGGGCCACGTCACGAAAGATGGCAGCCTCGCCGGCCCCAAAGTACTGGAGCATATTATCGATTGCTCCATTTTACTTGAAGGTACTCACGACTCCCGTTTCCGCACTTTGCGCGCGCACAAAAATCGATTTGGTGCGGTCAATGAGCTGGGGGTGTTCGCTATGACCGAACAGGGTCTTAAAGAAGTCTCCAACCCCTCCGCTATTTTTTTGCAGCGCGCAGAGGAAATCGCCGCGGGTTCGGTGGTAACTTCTGTTTGGGAGGGTACTCGCCCACTTTTGGTGGAGTTGCAGGCGTTAGTGGATGACAGCAGTTTGGGTAATCCGCGCCGTGTGGCAGTGGGGCTCGACCAAAACCGTTTGAACATGTTGTTGGCGGTGCTGCACCGACACGGTGGTGTATTGGTGGGCGACCAGGACGTATTTATCAATGTGGTAGGTGGGGTTAAGGTCATGGAAACCAGTGCTGATCTGACTTTGTTATTGGCTGTGGTTTCCAGTTTCCGTAATCGCGTTCTGCCCCGAGATTTGGTGGTGTTCGGTGAAGTGGGCCTGTCTGGTGAGATTCGACCTGTGCCTTCAGGCCAGGAGCGTTTGCGTGAAGCGGCCAAGCACGGTTTCCGCAAGGCGATAGTGCCCGCCGCAAACCGCTTAAAAAATGATATCGAGGGGATGGAAATGCACTCGGTAAAAACTCTGGCGGAAGCCCTTTCCGTTATAGATATGAGCTGAAACTGCTAAATTTTTTCAGCAAATCATTGTAATTTGTTGTTTGAGGAGAAACTGCTGTTGATTCAACTGTTACCCGGTTAGCGATCGCCTTTAAACGTATTGTTTAAATAAATTGGCAGGTTTGGTTGAGTCAGCCGAATCTCCTTCCCGCTCCTCTGTCGCGGGGTGTTCTCTGTGGGCCCCGGCGAAAATCTTCTGAAGGCGTACCCTTGTAGCAGCGCGGAATAATTGGCCATTCTTCAGTGAGGAAGTAGGCGTAGGTGCCCTCGGGAAAGTTGGGGGAGCGCACGAAACGGCCGTTGCACTCATCAAGGGAGCCTGAGCCTTCCACATACTCGTAGTCAGCTACGAAAGTACCATCATAGTAACCGCCTGGCTGATTGCTGCCAGCAGGACGCTGCCCAGCTTTCACTTGATAACTGGACCGCATTTTTGCGATACCGGATTCACTATTTTGGCCATCTTGAAAACCGTACAAGGCATAAATTGGGAAGCCATCTGCAGCCCAACCAATTAGCGGTGAGTGGTGCTCAGAGGTTACTTGCAAGCGTGCCAGAAGTCCGGTCGGCAGGCCGTGGTAGTGGTAGGCTCCGCTAGGCTGCACATGCGCAAAGTTATCATCCACACCTAAGGGGACTGCACCTGATAACGCTTCATATCGCCAAGGGCCACGATTACCCAGATACCATTCTGCTGCACTTGGATCAAAAGGCACACCGTTAATGCCGATGCCGAAATTCTGCAGTGTGACGGGTGTGACTTGTGCTGCCACTTTGGGGGTGGCTGGAATTCTGTATTTATAGCGCTGGGCTTCAATTCTGTGTGGATTACCTGCGTTGGGAAAAGCGCCTGTTTTATGGGTTGAGATACCATTGGCTTCAATCACTCTCCAGGGGCCCTGCACAGACACCGTCACCACACTGGAGGCGATAGGCGTACGATTTGCAGGAACAGTGCTTTGCAACCCATCTGACTGTATTGCTAGGTGTTTGCGAGTGGGAGGTCTGCCTGCAATACGGTCTTTGGAGGGGGCCTGGGCAATATTCAATCTCTCCGGTAGGCAGATGAGTGTCTGGGACTCTGTTAAGTTAAAACACTGGCCAATACTATGCCCGACAGCACAACTGGCACCGGGAGTGAGGCTATGGCAGGCTTCAGTTGCTGTTTCTGGTAAATGACCTAGAGCAGTCGGGGCAACACAGACAAGAGTTAGTAATAACCACTTTTTCATACGACAACCTAAAACTGCACGGCCCCTGACAGATCGGAAAATTTATTCGGAATCCGCTTCTTTGTCCCTGCGCGGTCTGTGGCCCTCCATTTTTGCCGGTACGCAGACCAGTTGCTCTTCCTTGGGAGGGATACGGCAAGTGCCTTCCAATGTACCTCGTGGAGTTTCAACGGTGCAGGAATCCCCTTCCGACATTTCATTACATGCATCAAAGGCCTCCTGAGGCGGTTTGCGAGGTTGTGCCGTTGCTGTAGAGGCGATGGCTAGCATAGCGATGGGAATCAGAATTTTATTCACAGTGCTCTCCTTTTTGGATTCGACTGAGTGGATTGTTGCTATCAGTATTTCATAACTGGTGTGGAGCCTTATCTTGGGAAGGAGGCTTTTTTCACTAACCGATGAGAGCCAACATAGTTCAGGAATGCGCAAGGAATGTGGAATTTATGTAAAGAAATGTGGAAGTAAGCAAGGGCGCTGGTACCAGGTAGAGCTTCATGTTTAACCGCGTGTTTGACCGGCCTGTTCATTATGGTCGGACTGTCGCGCTATCATACTTGCTGTTGCTTTGTTACCCAGTAGTGGATGTTTCACTTTATTTGGGTAAAGGAGGCTCGTTAATATTTTTGAAACAGAATCCAGTCTGTCTTTATAGTGGCCAGCCATTTCACGTCGCAGTAAAAGTGGAAAGTCTCACATCGGCTTCATTACCGATTCTGGTGTGTATATGGTGGAGAGCAGGTAAATTTATAAAAAATGAGGTGAAGTGGTTTATAGCTGCTATTTCAGGCCTTTCTTCCTTTTCACCCGGAAAAGGTGCCATTTCCCTATTTATTGGGATTAAGGTGAATCTCTTTGTCACTCACTTTCTGCTGCTGAACTATACCTTTGTAGTTATTCTTACTACAGCTATCTGGTATTGATGGTGGAACTGTATGTCGGTATTTAGCCAGGATGGCGTGAGCCTGTACTTTGAGCTTCGCGGGAATGGTCCTCGCCTGGTATTCCATCCCGGTACTCTCAGTGATCTCAGAGTACATCCGACTGTATTTGATTCTCCATTGGCACGACATTTTGAAATACTGAGTTTTGATCCACGAGGAATTGGGCAATCCAATTCTCCCGATGCCTCTCCTACGATGTTTGACTATGCCCAGGATCTCAAGCGTTTAATGGAGCATATAGGTTGGCAGGATGCACTGTTTATTGGCGAATCTTTTGGTGGAATGGTATTGCAGGAGTTTGCGCTTCTCTATCCACAAGCTGTGCAGAGACTCGTTTTGATAGTCACCAGTTCTGGGGGGCCGGGAGGAGCTTCATTTCCTCTCCATAAATATGATATCGAAGCAATGAACGTCGAGGAAAAAGTTAACTTTTTCATCTCGGCTGGAGATAGCCGTATGCCGAGTTCCAATAATGAACAAATAGAAACGGCGCTCTACACACCTCTGCGGAATTACTACAAGCAAGTTTGTGAGATTTCTATAAATAAGCCGGAAGGGGCTTTATGCCGTTCTCGACAACTCCAGGCAAGAAAGGGACATGATACCTTTGAACGCTTGCCTGAGCTCAGGGTTGGGACACTTATTTGTGGTGGTCGCTATGACAGAATCGCTCCTTTTGAAAACCAGAAGGCTTTATTCCAGCAAATAAATGAATCTCGCCTGGGAATTTTTGAAGGTGGGCATCATGTACTATGGCAGGACACTTTGATTTGGGGTGTCATTTTGAGTTTTCTTAAGTTGACTTAAATATTGCTATCAATTTGTTTACATAGTTATGTGCCTAAATATTTATTGGTTTTTTTATGAGCTCTAAATTTCAGGATGAAAGTAGACAATACAAGGAGCGTATGCGGAATCGCAAGCAGATCGTTGATGAGACGGTATCTAGAGCGCAGGATGAGCGTGGAACTGTAATTTTATATACTGGTGATGGTAAAGGTAAAACCACAGCAGCTATGGGGTTGGTAACAAGGGCTCTGGGTTATGCTTTCTCTACGGTGGTCATACAGTTTATAAAAGGTACTTGGGAGTGCGGGGAGAAGAATTTATTGATGGGATCTTCCCGCCCTTTGCAGTGGTACCAGATGGGTACGGACTTTACCTGGGAAACCCAGAACTTTGATGCACATAAGGCCGCAGCACAAGCGCTATGGGAGAAGGGGTTGATGGCCATGCGTGATGAAAGCGTGTAATTGGTTGTTTTGGATGAATTGACCTATGCATTAAATTTTCACTGGCTGGATAAGGCTGAAGTATTGGCAGCTATACGGGATCGCCCCAAGGAACAGTCAGTTATTATTACCGGCCGTGGTGCTAAACAATATTTGAGGGATATTGCGGATACCGTTAGTGAAATGCGCGCGGAAAAGCATGCCTTTGCTAGTGGTCTCGCAGCACGTAAAGGTATTGAGTGGTAATGAAGCAACTGCAGGCATAGGCCTAAACCTTGCGGTAAGGATTGAGCCAACTGGTTTTGATTATTAGCACCTACTGATTATATATTTACAGCTTAATGCGCTGAGGCCGACAGGGTGATGTTATCATAATAAGCACCCTGCCATTTTTGGTGAAGGGTCCAATTACTCGGTTTCTGCTACTTCTCTGGCAGCGATGCTGGCTATCATTTGGCGTCTCACACGCATCGGCGTGGTTCCAAACCAACGATAACAGGCGCGGTTGAAAGAGCTCTGCTCACGGTATCCCAACATATTGGATATCTGTGACATGGGCGGCTGTTTGGTACTCAAGTAGTATTCGGCACGCTCACGGCGAATGCGATCCAGTAAATCTTCAAATACGAGATTGCGGTCACGCAGCCTCCTTTGCAGGGTGCGCTTGTGCATGCCAAGTTGGTTAGCAACTTCTTGCAGGCTGCAACGCTTCAGCGGCATCAGGCAATAAATAAGCTGCTGCACTTGCTCTATCAGACTGGCTTCCCCCTGTTGTAGGAGCTCTTCAATATATGTCTTTAGCAGTGGACGTAGGCTCGGGTTACACTTTTCAGTGGGGTGTAATAGGGAGCTACTGCTCAGGATAAGTGCATCTTTTTCCCGCCCAAAGTGTATCGGGACACCGAAGAAATTTTCATACTGGTCATGCAGGGGGCGCTCTGTTTGCAGATGCACGGCTTCCAATTGGAAGTTTTCTCCGCAAAGATTTTGTAATGCGACCATGGAGACCCCGAGGAGAAATTCTCGGCACTGTTCCAGGGCAATAGCGGGGGCTCCCCGCTCCTCTGTTTGGAGGTCGTCTATGCAATAAAAATAAAGATATGTGTGTTTGCCTTTTTTCTGAAGTTCCACACGCAGGTTATAGGGTGGCTCTCCGAGCTGCCTAATTGCTGCGTTGAGGAACTCCCCCAAAGTTAGGGACTGCAGTACCGCTGCTCCCAGCGATCCCAATGCAGCCGCCCCCTGGCTGTAAGCAAGGCGCAGTCCAAAATCTGCACAGTTGAGTTGATGCGTAGCTCTGTTCATCAGGTCGTTTACGGATCTTAAGGGTAGGTAACCCTCAAGGCTTTCAACTTGCTGGGGATTTATTCGGGCATTTATTAGCAAGGCCTCAGGGCTGCCATTAAATTGGCTCACCAACTCATAAAAGCCCGTTAACAGCGTAGTTCTTATTTGTTGAGTCAATTTCTTAGAATCCTGTATACCACTCGGATAAATGACGTTATGAACTTGTTCCGAGTTAAATAATTCAATCTGGCGTTAGTGAAACGACTGTTAGCAGAACCCAGGGATAATAAAAAACGGAGCCTTGTGGCACGTTATTTATGGTTTTCTTCTAAGGGTTATTACTGTGTCTGTTATAAGGACAATCTTGTCGGCGGAAGTCTGCTCTGTTTTGACGTCCGGATATGTCAATGGATGGATGGGCAATAACAGTCACTGCCTTATAAGAATAAGGTCAGTGCAGGGCACAACCATGGTGCTCATCCTGAGCGGATAGTGAATGATAGTTCGATCAGGGCAAGGCGCTGGTGGCGATAATCCGCGTATTGATCTCCGCTTAACGTTATTACAAGTATCTATATTACTTGTTTTTTTTAGGTCTTTTGAAGACTGTTAATCGATATGTGGATTTAAACCTTGTCGCCTAAAGAAAAAAAATACCCGTATGCTTGGTCATTTAAGAAAAAAATTCCTTAAATTCTTATAAATGCATTTTTTGTTTTATGGCGACTAAGCGATTGGGAATAATAGTTTTTCAGAAAAATTTGTTAGAAATCGGTTTTCGTTAAATATGTTCTCTGCAAGAAGCCTTGCCTGCCCGAAATTGGGACATACGTACTTTCTTTGGTGGCTGTAGTTAGGATTAGGACAAAGGGTTGTAAAAAAAAGAGCCCGCATAGGGCGGGCTCTGGAGTGTATGGTTTAGCCGCCGTAATAGGTTGCGGCTCCTGGACCAACAGGGAGGCCCAGGGCAAAAACCCAAATGTAGAAGAGGGCAGTCCAACCGATAAAGAAGAAAATAGAGTAGGGGATCATAGTGGCGATCAAGGTGCCCATGCCTAGGTCTTTTTTGTAGCGGGCGGCGAAGGTGATGATTAGGCCAAAGTAGCTCATCATTGGCGTAATCACATTTGTCACAGAGTCACCGATACGATAGGCCGCTTGAATAACTTCGGGGGCATAACCGAGCAGCATCAACATGGGTACAAAGATCGGGGCGGTTACAGCCCATTGGGCAGATGCGCTACCGAGCATCAGATTTACAAAACCGCACATCATGATGAAGAACAGGAACAGCAGTGGCCCGGTCAGGCCAATGCTCTGTAGAGCGTCGGCGCCCAGTACAGCAAAGATAGTACCGAGATTGGTGACTTTAAAGAAGGCAACAAATTGCGCTGCGAAGAACACCAGCACGATATACATGCCCATGCTATTCATGCTCTTGGCCATGGCATCGATCACATCGCGGTCATTCTTCATGGTGCCAACCACTTTGCCGTAAACAAAGCCAGGGATGGCGAAGAAGACGAGGATCAGGGATACAATACCTTTCAGGAATGGGGAGCCGGCTACCAAGCCGGTTTCGGGGTTACGCAGAACTCCCCACTCAGGTACAACAGAAAGAGCAAATAGAGCGGAAACGGCTAAGACAGCGAGACCCGCGTATTTAAGTCCCCGTTTCTCGTCATCGGTCAAAGTGCCCAGCTTGTCCTGGCTTAAATCTACCGAAGCTTCATTTGGGTCATACTTACCCAGCTTGGGTTCTACGATTGCCATTGTGACCCAGCTGCCGACAAGGGTAATCAGGAAAGTACTGACGATCATAAAGAACCAGTTTACTTCCGGACCGACGCTGTAGGTCGGGTCAATCATATGGGCTGCTGATTCTGTTATGCCTGAGAGTAGTGGGTCCACAGTGCCCAGTAACAGGTTGGCGCTGTAACCACCAGAGACGCCGGCAAAAGCAGCAGCCAAACCCGCCAGGGGATGACGGCCCAGGGAGTGGAAGATCATGGCTGCCAGAGGGATCAGCACAACATATCCGAGTTCTGAGGCGGTGTTAGAGATAATACCGGCGAAGACCACGATCACTGTGACAGTACGCTTGGAAGCCTGCAATACCAAGCCGCGTACTGCGGCACTCAGCAGGCCTGAATGCTCAGCAATCCCTACTCCGAGAAGAGCGACCAATACTGTTCCAAGAGGGGCAAAGCCGGTGAAGTTTTTCACCAGGCTGGTGACGATCATCCTAAGGCCGTCACCGCTCATCAAGTTGAAGACTTCAATGACTCCATCTGGGTCACGGCCAGCTGCGCCCACAGGGCGGGGATCGGCGACGGACAGGCCAAAGTAGGAAGCTATGCCACTAAGCACTACCACCCCAACGGCAAAAAGTGCAAACAGGGTAATGGGGTGGGGAAGCAGATTACCAAGCCACTCCACTACATCTAGGAAGCGAGTAAAAGCCGTCTTGCGCCCAGGCGAACTATCCTGCTGATCGCTGGGGGAGGTCGTTGTGGTCATTGTTTGTCCTCAATCATTTTGGTGTCGGCTGCTCCTAATTGCCTCTGGAGCGTCCGTTAGCCGAATAATTGGCTGAAAAATGTGCTAAGGCGCGATCATACACAAAAGTCCTTTGGGTAAGAATGCCTGAGGGGGGAATGTTCCCTACGGGTGGATCGGTAATCACCAGTCAGATATACACTGGGGAGGGTGTTTTAAAGAAACGGCACTTCTATTTCGGTCACCAAAACTGTGAGTTTGTGACAGTCTTTTAACAGGTCAGCTTAAGAGACCTGTCATTCTTGAATATGCCATAATCCCAACACTCAGCAGTCAACTCAGCGGTGAAATAATGAAAATTGGAGTGTTAAAGACCGACGATGTGCGCAAGGAGCTGGTGGGCGAATTCGGCGAGTATCCGGAGATGTTTGCCGAGCTATTGCGCAGTCAGGATTCAGGGTTGGAGTTCGCTACCTACGAGGTACAGCACGGTCAATACCCGGAGCAGATAGATGAAGTAGATGCATATCTGATCACTGGTAGTAAAACCGGTGTTTATGATGATAAAGAGTGGATTCCGCCGCTGATGCAATTTGTGCGCAAGTTACACGATGTAAAGAAGCCCACTATTGGCATTTGCTTTGGACACCAGCTGATTGCTCAGGCTCTGGGAGGAAGAACCCGCAAGTCTGACAAAGGTTGGGGATTGGGAGTGCATACCTATGAGATGCAGGAAACTCCCTCCTGGATGTCTGAGCCGCTGAATAACTTTAGTTTGTTGGTTACCCACCAGGATCAAGTTGAAGCGCTTCCCCCGGGCGGCCGTGTGCTGGCTTCCAGCGAGTTTTGCCCTATGGCTATGTTGCAAGTGGATGACCATATGCTCAGCTTTCAGGCTCACCCAGAGTTTACAAAGCCCTATTCCAATAGCTTGATGGAGTTGCGCCGGGAAGCTTTCGGCGAAGAAGTTGTGCAGAAGGGGCAGGCTTCTTTACAAAATGATATCCATGAGAATGTCGTTGCCAAGTGGATGTTGGAGTTCTTGCGCAAATAATATATTTCAAGAGGGCGGGTTTCTCGTCCTCTTATCTTGCCTCTTCATCACTTTAACCCTACCGCAGAATTTTTTATTTTCATCAGTCTTGGTCAAGATATATATCCTTTGATTGCAAAATCAAATTTGGGTTTTGAATAAGAAGATATTGTGTAAGCAACCTTGCCAGTAATGTATTGATTTTGATGTAAATAATAATTTTTTAATTTGATAAGAAATAATCATTTTTAATTTGTGGTGATTGTTAGGGTTTTCATATCAAGCTTATAAATTCCAGAGTCTTTTTAATTTTTCTGGGACAAATTACATTTTCAGTTATCTATTTTATTTGGTTATTGAGTGGTTAGCACGTTCTTGGCGTGATTCTCTCTGATTTCTAACAAATGCAGAGCTAAAGAGATTGTTTTACAAAATATGAAGGAATAATGTGTGTCTCAGTCTCTTCAAAGTGGACGTTTGCTTTTGATCCCATTTTAGGATTTCTATGGGTCGGATGAGTTTATAACTGGTTGTTTAGAAGGAGTGGAACGTCTACTTGGTTTGATATTGGAGGCTGTGGTAGCGGGGTAGATATTTTGAGCCTGATATAAAAGCCGATAAATTATAAATAAACTGACAATAAAAAGGGTGGCTTTATGACCTTATTCAAGAAGACAATAGTAGCTGCATCTATTAGCCTGTCGATTTTGGGCAGTCAAGCCATAGCTGCAGGAAATGTTAATGGAACGATTGATGGTTCAATTTTAGGACATAATGGAGCTGAGATAACTGACGCCACCATTATTATCGAGAATGAGAAAAATGGATTTAAAAGAACAATATCTACTGGGGTGAATGGGGATTTCAGAGTTAACCTTCCCAGTGGGGCCTATAAAGTTACGGTGCAAAAACGTGGTTATCAACCTACGGTTATTGAGAAGGTTTTAGTCTCGATTGGTAGTTCGGCCAGCTTGGATATACCTTTGTCACTGGGTGATCTTGAAGAGGTTGTAGTCTTTGGGGAGGTAGCTCCGCAAATACGTAGGGGAACAGCGGAATCCTCACTTAATATTGGGTTGGCTGATATAGAGATGCTGCCTGTTTCTCGTAACATTGAATCGGTAGCTTTGTTGGCGCCTGGGACAGTTCTGGGGGATTCCGGCTTTGGGGAAGATAAGGATCTGATTTCTTTTGGTGGCGCCTCTGTAGGGGAAAATGCATATTATATTGATGGTCTCAATGTTACAAATTTCCGAAATGGACTTGGTGGTTCTTCAGTCCCCTTTGAATTTTATGATCAGTTTCAAATAAAAACTGGGGGATATAGCGCTGAATTTGGTCGTTCACTTGGTGGGGTACTGAATGCTGTTACTAAAAGGGGAGGTAATGAATTTGAATATGGAGTGGTTGCTTATTACGAGCCTGCGGACCTTCGCTCAACTAGTCCTAATACAATATCCACTGATGGCACTCTTTATGATTTAAATTCCGAAAACGAAAAATCAAGATATACGACTGACTATTATGTCAGTGGGCCGATAGTTCCTGATAAACTATTTTTCTATGCCTTATATGAGCAACAGGAAACGATTGAAGAATTTACAACAAGGGCTGATCCGGGTACTTTCAATGATAGAGAGATTGGTGATGATTTCTGGGGAGTAAATTTAACCTGGAATATTACTGATAATCATATATTTTCCTACGTACATTTCTCAGATGAGCGCACCAGAGAGAACAGGCAATTAAACTATGACCCTTACAATAAGGATGATCAAGGATATAAAGGTACAGTATGGGATGAGCGAGGAGGAGAAAACTGGCTTGTTCGATACGACGGGCAAATAACTGATAACTTTAGTGTATCACTTCTCCATGGTGAGAATGAATATTCCCTAACCACTACGAGCACTACCGATACAGAATGCCCATATGTTGTTGATACAAGTGATGGAGCAATACCGGGGAATTCTTCTACATTTCCTGGCTGTGAGGCTAGTGCCAGGCCTCAAACTGGTGGTGATGAGCGCGTTGCTGATCGTATAGATTTTGAATGGGTCTTAGGGGATCACACCTTACGATTTGGTTATGATCAAGAAAATAACTCCTCAAGTTCTGCAGAAACTTATTCGGGTACTGGGTTGCGAGCAGATGGAGGTGTCTACTATAGATATTATACTTTTACGCCAGGTGCAGAACTATCAAATGGGGGGATCGTTCCCGATATTCATGGGGATGGATCAGATGTCCACATTGTTCGATATCGCCTGGGGGAAGTGTCAGGTGACTTTGAAGTGGAGTCTAAAGCATTTTACATTGAGGATACTTGGGATATCACTGACACCCTTACTATAAGTGCAGGGCTTCGCAATGAGACCTTTTCTAATTATAACGGTGAGGGAGATGTATTTATTGAAATTGATGATCAGTGGGCGCCCAGGCTAAGCTTTTCTTGGGACCCCTTTGGCGATGGTGAATCTCGTTTGTTTGGTAATTGGGGGCGGTACTTTATGCCGATTGCCTCAAATACCAATGTGCGTTTGTCTGGTGGTGAATTAGGGATACAGCGCTACTTTATATTTGATGGGGATTATGACCCCGTCACTGTTGCTCCATCTAATGTAGGTACCGATGGTATCCCTCTCTCTGAAGAAATAGGCTCCACTCAGATAACTTCCAGTGGCGAAGTTCCTGATAGCGCGCAGCTATCGGATCGGGATCTAGAGCCGATGTATCAGGATGAAATTATTTTTGGTTATGAAAAGGTTTTAAACAGTGATTGGACTGTTGGGTTAAAGGCCACTTACCGTGATTTGAAATCCCATATTGATGATGTGAGTATTGATCATGCTGTTGATGCTCTGGGTTATGAGCATACTGGAGATGCTCATGGATATGTACTAGCTAATCCAGGTAATGATATTACTATACCTTATGATAGGTACGGAACTGGCGAGCTGGAGATGACAACTTTTCCTGCAGAGCTATTAGCTTACCCTGAGGCAAAACGAAAATATAAAGAGTTGGAGGTCTCGACCAAGCGAGGATTTGATGGGGTCTGGGGAATCAGTGCGAGCTATACCTGGTCTGAAAGTAAGGGGAATACTGAGGGTTATGTAAAGTCAGATAATGCACAAGATGATGCGGGAATAACTCAAGACTTCGATTTCCCTGAGTTAATGGATGGAGCCGATGGCTTTCTTCCTAATGATCGTACCCATAAGTTTAAAATATATGGTAATTATCAAATAATGGAAAGCCTACTCTTAGGGGTCAATCTACTTTGGCAATCAGGGCGACCTATTAACTCTTTTGGTGCGGGGCATCCTAATGGAACTCCTTCCTATGGGGATACTTATTATCTCACGGATTCCGATGGTAATTTGATAAAAGCAGAGCGTGGCAGTAGTGGACGAACTGGTTGGGTTAAACAAATAGATTTATCATTGGTTTATACTACTCGAATTGGTTTAGCTGATCTAGAATTAAGAGCTGAAATTTTTAACCTTCTGGATGCAGATGCTGAGACTGAAGTATATGAATTTGCCGAATTGAGTCCAGGGATTGCTGATCCGAATTGGGGTATCAATCAGGTTTATCAAACTCCTCGTTACTTACGTTTTGGAGCAAGTGCGCGCTTTTAAAATAAGAGGAGTATTTTTAGTAGGGGCTGTCTTCAGCTGAAGAGGAGGCGGCCTCTGATGTTGCTATTTATAGTTTTGGCTGATTGTTAATTTTTTCTAATGGTTATTTTTGTGGTCAAAATGTTAGTTGATTCCCGACATTAAGTCTTCATCAAACAATAAAATTCTTACTGTGATAGGATCTTCGATTTGAAAAATCCTTCTTGCTGTTTCATCAATCCGGATAGCAAGTTTTTGCAATATTTCATGTGTGCGTGCAGGCTTTTTACTGCATATTATTTCGATATAACAGCCAGCGGGTTCTACATAATTTGATTCAACCACCGCTGTAACTGCATGCTCTCCTTTGGCTTCAAGCCCCTCGATAAGAATTTCATTAAATATGGCTGGCACAGAATCTGGAACCAGTTTTGAGGACTCTATAAATATCTTGCAGCTGGGCATGTGCTTCTACCAGAAAGGGTGATGTTGATTAGATGCTTTAAGCTGATATAACTTCATGACTGGCTAGCCGATAGATACATTTCTCAATAATTCTCAATATGAAAATCTCAGCTGATTACATTATAGCTGTTGACCTTGAATGCTGCTTTGGCGCTCTCGGAAAAAGAAGAGGGTATCGAACAGGTGAGAATATAGGTGTTAAAAAAGCATGGCTATAGGCTTAGTAAAAGACTGCTAACAATGTCAGGATTAGTAATAGGGGCGCTATGGCCTGTGGTGATTTCTATCATTTGCCAGCCAGCCAGCCAGCCAGCCAGCCAGCCAGCCAGCTTTTTGCCCATGTTCGACTTTGTGCGCGAGAGGAGTGTACAGGATTTGTACAAGTAACATATACGCAGCCCAGATCTTTCCGGCTTACTTAGATGTATTGGGTCAAGATAGATTTTTACCGGATGGGGAGTCAGGTGGCGCTCAACCCAGGCTATATCCTTGGGTTTTATAATATTAAATGACTGGGCAGGTATGGTTAGGAAACACTCAGTACCCCTTGCCAGCTTAGCTTGGGCCAGCCTCATAGCCCGGTTCGGATCTGGTCACTGTTCATAGAAGCAGTGCCCATTATGGGCAACTGCTGCATCTAGGTAGCTTAGCTTTTTATGCGCTTCCTGACTCTGTCTGCCTCAGCTGTACCAGTAATACAGGCAAAGCTATGGCCAACCAAGATGATATTGTCAAGCTCCTCCCATTCAATGACGCTGACTATATATTCAATAAAAGTTTCGATACCAATACCGGGGTGGATTAGATGGTGCTTTTCATCCAAACCTGTCGGGGTAGAGCTGAAGGTGCGGTGTCAAGTTGCGACCAGCCTTTGGGCAACCCGCCACCAGCACCAGCCACCATGGAATAGCCCGTGTACTAACGCATAGGTTTTTTTGCTCTAAAGATTCCATGACGATTAATTTAGTGAGGTGTAAAAAATATACGTGTTTTTCTGTTCTATCGATTTCATTTATGTATTGGTTGGGGAGAAATTGTTCGAGTAGGGGAGCGGCATACAAGTTAGGAAAATGACTGTAAGGTTAGGTATTAATAGGTGCTTTAGATTAAAAATATAAAAGTAAGTTATGTTTTTTAATTTCTAACTTTAATAACAGTTCTTCAGTAGGTCGTCTCTATAAGAAATTTTTAGAATTTTACTATTTGATAAATGTAAATTTATTTTTGTGCAATGTTGGATTTTTGATCATATAGGCAAGAAAGACAGCGATAAGTTAGTTGAATAGTTCAATATTTATCGAATTTGACTATCTGTTATAGGGCATTTAGATTTGGTTCCGCGATAAACAGCCAAAGGCTGTACGCATATAAAGGTGAAATATAAATAGTACTGGCCATAGTTGGTACAAATTAGGTGAATCGCATTGCCAACCCCCTTCATTAATACAACTCGATCTATCTCTGCGGATACTTTTTACTCGTTAGCATGGGCTACAGCTCTTGGTATATCGCTGATGGTGGCTTGGATAGTTTGGTTTCTGACAAAAGATATCACTACATACAGCGTTAGTGATCAAGCCAGGCTTGAGCAGGAGCAAAATACCGTACATGTGAGCACCCAAAGAACAGGGAGAGTAGTGTCTATCCAGGCTTCTCTGGGGGATATCCTCAAAAGGGGAGATATATTGGTACAGCTTGATACTGCTGCGTATGATCTTGATTTGGATGGGAATAATAAAATTTCCCAGAGCCTTGCAATACAGCTGGAGGCGATCGGGCGGGAACAAACCCTTCTGGATAAAAAGTTTGAAAAAGATAATAAAGCTCTCAACGGGCAGTTAAAACTCATTCGCCAGCAGCACCAACTTCAGATAAGTAATCAGAGGATACAGGCTGATGTGGCAGATCGTTATGAGCGATTATTGAAAAAACAGCAAAGCTCTGAATTGGATTATTTGGCAGCAAAGCGAACTTACCAGCAAATGGCTATGGCAACTCTGGCTTCAGAAGCCCAAATTGAGGCGACCGTTGATCGGTCTGAGGAAATTGCCAGTGAATATCAACTTGCTCTTAGTGGGTTAAAGCAGCGTCGGGCGGATATTCAAAGTAAGCTTGCAGAGGTGGATACCCGCATACAGCGGAGTAACTTGGCTGTGGATGAGCAACAGTTACGTGCTCCAATTTCGGGTAAGCTCGCTTCTTTAGCGGATATTCGTGAGGGAGAGGTTCTGGTTGCTGGCCAACAGATTGCCACAATGCAAGCAAAAGGCATGATTAGCGTGCAAGCCTTTTTTCCTCCGGCCATGGCTTTAGGGCATATTCGTGAAGGGCAAAGTGCCCGGGTTAAACTAGATGGCTTTTCCTGGGCGCGCTATGGGCAGCTTCATGCTCGTGTAGAGAGGGTTGCCAGTGCTGTTTATGGAGATCGAATTTTGGTCGAGCTATCTCTTCAAGGCGAAGTGCCCCAACAACTACCATTAATGCATGACCTGCCCGCGAGAGTAGAAGTTGCTACCGGGATAAAAACTCCTTATCAACTGCTACTACAGCGAGTTGGAGATATGTTGACAGGGGAGCCAGATAGTAAGCTAAACAATGCGAGGTTTTCTCAGTGAGGCAGAAAATCCGCTGGCTAGTACCTGAAATTGTACAGACATCTAATATGGACTGTGGTCCGGCATCTCTGAAAAGCCTGTTGGAGGGGTTTGGAGTCAATGTCCACTATGGCCACTTGCGCGATGCTTGCCAGACCGATGTGGATGGTACTTCTATAAATACGCTGGAAAAAATTGCTGTTGAATTAGGATTAGATGCGGCTCAAATGGTCGTTCCAAAAGACCACTTGCTAATGGATATTCCTGGTTATTTACCTGGGCTGGTGGTTGTGCGTTTACCTAATGGGAATACTCATTTTGTTGTTGCCTGGCGTAATCACGGTAGTGTTATACAGGTAATGGACCCAGCCAGTGGCCGACGTTGGCCCAATGTTCATCGCTTCCTCGAAGAATTGCATATTCATACTATGCGTGTTCCCCCCCAGGGGTGGCGCGCCTGGGCGGGAGGAGATGACTTTATGAATCCCCTTCGCACAAGAATAGTTCGCTTAAAAATTTCCGAATCACTCTGTGCGAAGTTTTGTCAGTTTGCACTGAAGTCAGACAGTTGGCTACCTTTAGCGTTTCTTGATGCATCTGTCCGTATGATGACCGCCCTGGTGTCCTCCGGGGCATTACGCAGAGGAAGCGAAGTTAGTGGGATACTACAAAAGCTGGTGGATGAATTTTCTGAAAGCTCTGCTGATGCTTTTAATTTGGTGCCAGAGAGTTATTGGTGTGCCCGTCCTCATTGTCCACCTGGTACTGACTTAAATACACCTTTCGAACAGTTTCCAGAACAATTGGAGTTCAGCGGTGCAGTAATAGTAAGTGTTAAAGGCTTACGTAAAGATGCTGAAGTGAAACCAAGCTCTGAGAACTTATCCAGAGCTTTAGAGGAGCCTCCTGTTCGTCCATTGCAGGAGCTGTTTGGAATGTTGCGGGATGATGGCTTACTCGCTCCACTCATAGTTATCCTGGCGATGATGGGAGCCGTATTTGGCTTAATGGCCGAAGCGTTGCTCTTTCGGGGGCTGATCGATATCCATAGTGAGCTGGGTACTGAAATACAGCGGACGGGTACTGTGGTGCTATTGCTGGGTTTTATGTTGACTGTAGTTCTCATTCAGTATCCTGCAGCAAAGATTCAACTGATGATTGGGAGGCACTTGGAAAACCGTTTTCGTATGCGTTTTCTCACAGCATTGCCGCGTATCCCGGATCACTTTTTTCAGAGTCGCCCAACTTCAGATACTGCCGAGCGCAGTCACCGTATTAGTGCATTACGAGAACTCCCTGTGCTGGGAGGTGGTATTCTTTTTAAAGTAGTTTCTTTGTTTGCTACGGCTGCTGGAATTATATGGATTGCGCCGACTGCTGCGCCGCTTGTAATTCTGATGGTCGCTGTCCAGGTATTGATTCCCCTGGTGTTCCAGCCTTTACTTAACGATCATCACATGCGTGTCCAGACACATGCGGGTGCCTTAGCTCGATTTTATATGGATGCGCTCTTAGGGCTTGTTCCGATTCGCACTCATGGTGCTGCCGAGTCAGTGCGCAAAGAGCATGGGAGCTTACTTACCGAGTGGGTGAAGTCCAGTTATCTTTCTCTGCATTTGCAATTAAACAGCCAGGCGGTGCAGATGATTATAAATTGTGTACTTGTCTGTACCCTGGTGGCTTACTGCATCCAAGTTCGTGGAGCGAGCCCTGATCTATTGCTATTGATTTATTGGGTTTTAGCCCTTCCACCTCTGGGAGAAGATATTGCCGTATTAATGCGGGAGTATCCAAGACAGCGAAATACTTTACTGCGCGCCTTAGAACCTTTACTGGCGGTTAATGATAAAACAGAGGAAGGAGTAACGGATGACAATGAGAAAGAAGAGAGCTTTTGCCTGACGCAACCGGCACATTTCTGCTTCGAAAATGTCAGTGTCCAGGTCAGCGGTCGCACCATTCTTGATAGTATTAACCTGAATATTGTTCCAGGAGAACATGTCGCTATCGTTGGTGAGTCCGGCGCGGGAAAGTCCAGTCTTGCTGGCCTTTTGTTAGGGTGGCATAAACCTTCCAGTGGACAGTTGCTCTTGAATGGCTTGAAACTGCAAGGCCAGCTTCTGGCTCAATTTCGCATGCATTGTACTTGGGTAGACCCCGCTATCCAGCTTTGGAATAGTAGCCTCCTTGATAACCTGAATTACGGCAACAGCCCTAATAAATCCTTGTATCCAATTCTTGAGCAGTCGGATCTACTCAAGCTAGTGGCTTCGCTGTCAGATGGATTACAAAGTACCCTTGGCGAAAGTGGTGCACTTGTTAGCGGTGGAGAAGGCCAACGCGTACGCCTGGGGCGAGCCCTGGGAAAGGAAAACCCCTGTTGCGTAATCTTGGATGAG
This sequence comes from Microbulbifer variabilis, assembly GCF_052468405.1. Taxonomy (NCBI): domain Bacteria; kingdom Pseudomonadati; phylum Pseudomonadota; class Gammaproteobacteria; order Cellvibrionales; family Microbulbiferaceae; genus Microbulbifer; species Microbulbifer variabilis. The sequence continues at coordinate 3,575,772 of NZ_CP174343.1, read as the reverse complement.
CCTTTTCGAGGTTTGGATCGTGAACAGCGTCAGCGACTTCTTGGGCGTGTGCGACAAATTTGGAAAGATACCACTTTGATCTGCATTACCCACGATATTTCTGAGACGCAGGATTTTCCCCGTGTGCTGGTAGTAAAGGATGGGCGTATTATAGAGGACGGCGCACCTAAAAAGCTGAAATCCCGTAGGGATTCCCACTATGCGCGGTTAGTAGTTTCTGAACAAAAGGCATGGGAAGAGTGTTGGCAGAGTAGTGATTGGCGCTACTTGCGCATGGCTGCAGGAAGCCTGTCAGAGGTAGAAAGGCCCATTAAGAAAGAGGAGCTGATACAGCCAAAAGAAAGGCAGTCCGAGGAGGTGGTCCATGAATTCTGAAATTTCAAGCGACAAACTCCGCTCCCGTTGTTGGCCTGCCTCTCAACTAGATTCTGCCTTACAGGCGTTAGCCCGGCATTGTGGATTGGAGCCGGAAATACTGGATTACTCTTCAACAGATAATGAGTTGGACACGAACACTCGTCTACAAGCGAGTGCGGAAGCTCTAGATATACAGGTCGAGCAAGTTAGTTGTAGTTATAGCGAGTTGAGCCAGATGTTGTTACAGGCTTCACCTGCATTGGTTCGCTTAAATTTTGGTGAGGGTGACTATTTTGCCGCCTTATGTGGGGGGAATCGCCGTCAATTGCGTTTACTTACCCCAACGTTGCAAGTGGTTCAAAATTCTCTTAGTCAGGTGGAGGCCCAGTTCAGTCATAGACAAGTGACCTTCCAGCGTGAGCGTATAGCGCGTTTACTTGATGGTATTAATATTGGGGAGCGACGACGCGCGCGTGCGACCGAGGCTCTACTTAAAGAGAATCTGGCAGGGGTGCGCATTGAAGGTTGCTGGTTACTGCGCCAGCCTGCACATCGCTCTGTTTGGAAACAGTTACGCTTGCGAAGCCAGCACTGGCAATTTTTAGGCATGCTGGCCTGCCACGCAACACAAATGGTTTTTTTCTTGGCTAGCTGGTGGGTCATTGGACGTGCCGTATTGGGTGGCTATATCGATACGGGCTGGCTTGTTGCCTGGATATTGTTGATGGCTTCTCAAGTTCCTCTGTCATTGTTTACCTTACATCTACGCGGTTCTATATCGATAGAAAGCGGAGCACTCCTAAAACGACGATTACTTGCTAGCGCCCTGCGTATCAACCCAGACCGTTTGCGCCATATGGGCACTGGCCAAGTATTAGGGCGTGTTTATGATGCAGAAAATATTGAGTCTAACGCGTTACAGGGAAGTTTCCTTTTGGTGTTAGGGGCTACAGAGCTACTTATGGCTGTCTTTGTATTGTTGATAGGTGCAGGAGGGCATATATATCTATTGCTTTTGCCTTTGTTTTTCATTGTGGCGATTGTCCTGGGGAGTGCCCAGTACCAAAGTCGTCGCAGCTGGGTTGTCCAGCGGCTATCAATGACAGATCGCTTAATTGAAAAGATGTTGGGTCACCGCACTCGCCTTGCCCAGCAAGCTCCGGTGGATTGGCATCGTGGTGAAGATCGGGAGCTGAGTAATTACCTACAAGCTTCTACAGACGTAGATAGTACCATGGTGCGCTTAGTAGCTCTTTTACCGCGCATGTGGCTCTTATTTGGGGTAGTGGGATTGTTACCGGTATTCATTAGTGGTGATGTGAGTAGTGCTCAGCTAGCAGTGGCCTTTGGTGGTGTGCTACTCGGCTACCGTGCAGTGCTTAAATGTATGAGTGGTTTCACCAGTGCTCTGAGTGCCCTTTTAGCTTGGGAAAACGTACGAAAGCTATTTGCCCTTGAAATACCACAACCACACACTTTGTTTCGGACCGTGCAAGCAAATGGTGTGAAAACGCTTACAGCTAATCAACCTTTCATTTCCATGAAGGATTTGTGTTTCAGCTATTCTGGAAAAGGCAGGTCAATACTGGCCGGATGTACACTGAATATATATTCTGGGGATCGTATATTACTGCAAGGCGCTTCAGGGTCAGGCAAATCTACTTTAGCGAATATTATTACAGGTATCCATGAGCCAAGTGACGGACTGATGTTATTAAATGGGTACGATAGAGCCAGTTTTGGTTTGAATGAATGGCGTCGAATCGTAGCTTCCTCCCCTCAGTTCCATGAAAATCATGTACTTGGTGACTCGTTCCTATTTAATTTGTTGATGGGGAATGAGTGGCCACCAACGCAAGAGAGTTTGCGAAAGGCCTATGCAGTTTGTGATGAGTTGGGCCTGACTCCCCTGTTAAATAAAATGCCTGCGGGGATACTGCAGACCGTAGGAGAAATGGGTTGGCGATTATCCCACGGGGAGATGAGCCGATTGTTTATTGCCCGTGCGCTTTTGCAAGGTTCAGAACTAGTAATTTTGGATGAGAGCTTGGCAGCGTTAGATCCTAAGACTATGGCTATGACTATAGGTAGTATACGAAGGCACGCAAATACATTAATTGTGATCGCTCACCCATAATCGAGGCTGGTTTATAGCATGTTTTATTGTATTCGAGTTAAGCTTGAACCATCTATCATGTTGAGAATAAATGATGGATAGCAATGCCCAATCAATATAATGGAGAATTAATATGCATACTGAAACAGATATTCAAGCTGGTCCTGAGGCGCGTATTGACCCACCAACTGAAAGGGTCTAATGTAATGGTTTGATACTTCCAGAGGTAAAATTGTTCGAACGTACCAAATATGCGAGGACTTATTCTCGTTGGTCAAAATTTTGCCTCTGGTGAGAGCAGTGTTTAACTATTATTGTTAGGAGTGAATTAAATGAATGCCGAAACCGATATCCATGCTGGACCAGAAGCTCGTGTAGATGTTCCGCCAAATTAAATCTACATTCTATTAGATGTTAAGACGGATTGACGTTTCATTGACTTATTCTGAGGCTTTTCATATCGATAAGTGTTTCAGTTGTCAAGGTGGCTAATTAGGGGTGTCATCAGCATTAGTGCTAGAGCGCTGCCTAGTTTTGCTTAAGTACCTCAGTCCGTTTTTAAAAAGCCTATATTAGTTTACTATCTACTCTCTAGGGAAATATATAGCAGACTATTCCTAGTTTTCGAAGGGTTGTCTGATGAATTTTTTGGGCTTTTCTAAATTTAAAGAGCCCTTAATGCGCTTGTTTACCCTAAGATAATTTCTGTTTATTGGTAGATTTGCTGATCTCTCAGGTGCTATTTCACTCCTATTCCCTTTGTGCCTATCTCGTTTTTTTTGCCCTCAAGGACGCCATTCTAATGTGTTGTATAATCCTATCTTTTTTGGGTTTTTCTTTTAAAGTCTAAGGATTTTAATGTTTTAGTGCTGGTGTGGATACGGCTTATAAATTTGTGGGTATGTTTGAGGCCTTTCATGAGAAAACTTTTCGTTGCGAATTTCCTCTTTGTCAGGATAGTTTGGGTTTGCTTACTCAGGACCATTTTTTAGCGGATATAAATTGGTAGCTTGGCTGAGGTTTATAATGTTGTAATTTATAGACACTTTTTACAATAAGTGACGGAAAGCCCGCAGAAGCGGGCTTTTTTATTCTCAAGTCTTAAGCTTTTTATAATGCATCCGATGAGGTGTTGCATCCTCACCTTTGCGCTGCACAAAGTCTTCGTGGTACTCGGTGTAGTTACCTTCGAAGAAGACCGCTTCACTCTCACCCTCATAGGCGAGGATATGGGTGGCGACGCGGTCTAGGAACCAGCGATCATGCGAGATTACCAGGGCGCAGCCGGGGAAGTTGAGCAGAGCTTCTTCCAGGGCGCGTAGGGTTTCGATATCCAGATCATTGGAGGGTTCGTCCAACAGCAGTACGTTGGCGCCCTGCTTTAGGGTGTAGGCCAGGTGCAGGCGTCCGCGCTCACCACCGGAGAGTTCGCCTACGCGTTTTTGCTGGTCGCTGCCCTTGAAGTTAAAGCGGCCAACATAGTTGCGTGAACCCACTTCATAGCTGTTGATCTTGAGCATATCGTGGCCGTCTGAGATGGCTTCCCATACGGTCTTGCTGTCGTCCAGATTCTCACGGCCCTGTTCAACGTAAGCGACCTTAACGGTTTCACCGATTTTGATTTCGCCGGAGTCCGGCTGCTCGGTGCCGCTGATCATACGGAACAGGGTGGACTTACCGGCACCGTTACCGCCGACGATACCCACAATCGCGCCCTTGGGCACGCGGAAAGACAGATTGTCGATCAGCAGGCGCTCGCCGAAGCCTTTGCTCACCTCTTTAAACTCAATCACATTATCGCCGAGACGCTCACCGGGCGGAATGTAGATTTCGTTGGTCTCGTTGCGGGCCTGGAAGTCCTGAGACTGCATTTCTTCCAGGCGGGACAGACGGGCCTTGTTCTTGGACTGGCGGCCCTTGGGATTTTGGCGGGCCCACTCGAGTTCCTTTTGCATGGCTTTGGCGCGCGCCTGTTCGCCGCGCTGCTCCTGCTCCAGGCGTTTTTCTTTCTGTTCCAGCCAAGTGGTGTAGTTACCTTCCCAGGGGATGCCGTGGCCGCGGTCCAGCTCCAGAATCCAGCCGGCAACATTGTCGAGGAAGTAGCGATCGTGGGTGATGGCTACCACAGTGCCGGTGAAGTCGTGCAGAAAGCGCTCCAGCCAGAACACGGATTCCGCATCCAGGTGGTTGGTGGGCTCGTCGAGCAGCAGCATATCCGGGCGGGACAGCAACAGTCGGCACAGGGCCACACGGCGCTTCTCACCGCCGGACAGGTTGTTGACGTCTGCATCCCAGGGCGGCAGGCGCAAGGCGTCTGCGGCGACTTCCAGGCGGTGCTCCAGGTTGTGGGCGTCCCAGGCCTGGATAATATCTTCGAACTGTTGCTGTTTCTTAGCCAGGGCATCGAAGTCCGCATCGGGCTCGGCGTAATCGGCGTAGACCTGTTCCAAGCCGGCGAGGGCGTCGATGGCTTCGCGTACACCGTCTTCTACGTTGCCGCGCACGGTCTTGCTGGCATCGAGTTGCGGTTCCTGGGGCAGGTAGCCGACTTTAATACCCGGCATGGCGCGGGCTTCACCGTTAAAGTCCTGGTCGACCCCCGCCATAATGCGCAATAAGGTGGATTTACCGGCGCCGTTGAGGCCGAGTACGCCGATTTTGGCGCCGGGGAAGAAAGACAGGGAGATGTCCTTCAGAATTTCGCGTTTGGGGGGCACTACTTTGCCCACCCGGTTCATGGTGTATACGTATTCAGCCATTTGGGGTTCCGTAACTGGGTGTTGCAATCGCTCAGATTTTGCGCGCAACTTATCAGTTTGCGTAAAAAGTGCAACTGCACCTTAGTGCCTGTCACCGCTGTACTCGCGTGTGGCTGACGTCGAATCTGATATGTGCTTAACTGCGACGCTAACTAGTACAAGAGCAATAAGACGGATAACAATGGATCAGGATTCCCCGGTATTGTTTTCCCGGCGCGGCGCATTGGCGGTCGCGACCCTAAACCTGCCCAAGGCACTGAATGCTTTGAATCTGCAGATGATTGATCTGCTGTCCACCCAGTTGGACGCCTGGGCTGAAGACGATGATATAGCGGCGGTTTGGATTGAGGGCCGTGGCGATAAGGCCCTCTGTGCCGGTGGTGATGTAGTGGCGCTATATCAGCAGTCGACATCTTATGGTGAAGTGCCGGATTATCGCTATACCACTGATTTTTTCTCCCGTGAATATCGTTTGGATTACAAGATACACACTTATGCCAAGCCGATAGTGGTCTGGGGTGGGGGTATTGTGATGGGAGGCGGTATCGGCATTATGGCTGGTGCGAGCCATCGCATTGTGACTGAAACTACGCGAATGGCGATGCCGGAAATTACCATTGGCCTGTTTCCCGATGTGGGGGGGAGCTGGTTCCTTAATCGTATGCCCGGTCGTCTAGGGCTTTTCCTCGGCCTGTCCGGTGCCCAGTTTAATGGTGCCGACGCCCTGTTTGCAGGGATGGCGGACCGAATTATTGCCCAAGACCAGCGTGAGTCGGTTTTACAGTCCCTATCGGTGCTGGATTTTGTTGCGGATTGCACCGTGAATCATCAGCTGGTGGGTGATTGCCTTAAAGGGCTCGAACTATCTCCTCTGCAGCGGCCGGAATCGGCGTTGCGCGAGCATTATGATCAAATTCAACAGCTCACGGATTTCTCGACTCTGCCGGAGGTCTGTGCGGCTGTCACTACGTATCAGGGAGTGGATAAATGGTTACAGCGTGCTGCTGCTACCCTGGCGGGAGGCTCGCCATTAACACCCTGGATAGTGTGGGAGCAGTTGCGCAGGGCACGCCATTTGTCTCTTGCCGATGTTTTCCGTATGGAGTTGAATCTGGCAGTTAATCTTTGCGCTAGCGGACACTTTAAGGAGGGGGTACGTGCCCTGTTGATTGATAAGGATCGCGCACCTAAATGGCAACCGGCATCCCTAGGGGAAATGAATTCTCAGCAAGTGGCAGATTGCTTTGTGGGTCCCTGGGATAGCGATCATCCGTTGATAGATTTGTAGAAAGCCTGTTACAAGCGTCCTGGCCGCTTTATGCCCGGAATATAAACAACAAAACACGGAGTGGCTTTTATGGAAAAAATAGCCTTTTTGGGTCTGGGTAATATGGGTGGCCCTATGGCTGCCAATTTGGCAAAGGCAGGCTTCAGAGTAGCTGCTTTCGATTTAAATTCCGCGGCATTGGTTCAAGCCCATAAGGATGGCTGTATTCCTTGTGATACAGCACTTCAGGCCGCTGAAGGTGCGGATGTTGTGATTTCGATGTTACCCAGTGGTGAGGCTGTCAAAGGGCTCTACCTCGGTGATCAGGGCCTTTTGCAACAACTTCCGGTTGGCACCCTGGTTATCGATTGCTCAACGATATCCGCGGAAGATGCCTCTACTGTGAGTAGCGCTGCGCATGAGCGAGGATTACGTGCGATTGACGCACCTGTCTCCGGTGGGACTGCGGCAGCGGCAGCTGGCTCACTGTGCTTTATGTGCGGTGGCGATGAGGTAGTTGTGAATTCGGCCCGGCCAGTTCTAGAGGCTATGGGAAAGAAAATATTTCATGCGGGTGGGGCTGGTGCGGGGCAGGTAGCCAAAATCTGTAACAATCTGCTGTTGGCGATTCATATGACCGGCACTGCAGAGGCTTTACAGTTGGGTGTGGATAAAGGTTTGGACCCCAGGGTCCTCAGTGAGATTATGCAGGAGAGTTCAGGCAATAATTGGTCGCTCTCCAATTACAACCCCTATCCTGGCGCCATGGAAAATGTACCTTCAGCAAAGGGGTATGCAGGTGGCTTTAGTGTAGCGCTAATGTTGAAAGACCTGGGGCTCGCAATGGATGCGGCCTCCACCAGCGCCTCTTCTACGCCTATGGGAGCGCTGGCCAAAAACCTGTATCAGCTTCATGGGGCGAGTGAAGAAAATCAACAGCTCGACTTCTCCAGTATTCAGAATATGTTCCGCAGGCCCGCTGGAACCCTGACCTGGTAAATTGTGTGTTCAATTGATATAGGTTTTCCGTGCCCCAGCAAGACCCGGGAACTGTATCAAAATGACAGGCGCACCGGTGAGGTATGCCTGTCACCTAACGCTAAAAATTGGTACTGGTTCGCAAAATAGAGAAGAGGTATCAAATAGCTCAGTTGTCACCATTCCTTAGCCGCGCCGCTCTCGCTATCTTCCTCCGCCCGCCTTGGGACGTGCCCTGATTTCAAGCCCGGTTACATGACTGCAGCTGGTGAACTGCTGGTTTTAAATCTACTAAATTCGACAGCTTGATTTGGATCAAGCCCGTTTTTGTAGCCAGGGGTTAACCTTCCTGCGACTTGTGATTGTGCCTGGAGGGGGCCCTTCCTGAGTCGGGAAAAATGCCAAATCGCTATATGGAGAAGTTGATGAATCGTAAAACTGCTTATGCAGCAGCCGCCTTGACCGCCGTACTCTCTGCCCCAGTACTGGCCTACGAAGAGGGTAGCTTTATTTTGCGTGGTGGTATGGCCACTGTAGCGCCCGACACCAGTTCCAGCACACTTTTTGCCAATGGGGATGCTGTCCCGAATACTGGTGTTGATGTGGATAATGGCTCTGCATTGGGCCTGACCGGTGTGTATATGTTCCGCGATCATTGGGGTGTGGAGCTGGTAGCCGCAACTCCTTTCACTCATGAAATTCAAGCTGAAGGCCTCGGAGACACTTTTGAGCTGGGTGAAACCAAGCACTTGCCGCCGACTCTGTTAGTGCAGTGGTACCCGATGGATACTCAGTCCACAATCCAGCCCTACGTTGGTCTCGGTGTGAACTACACCGCTTTCTTCGATGAGGAAATTAGTAGCACTGCAGATGCGAAGTTTGAAGAGCTGCTTAATGCCACTGGGGACGCCAAGCTCTCCCTGGATAACTCTTTCGGCCTGGCTGCAGAAGCTGGCGTCGACTTCGCTTTTGGCGCTGACCAGCGTTGGTTGTTCAATGTTTCCGTGTTCTGGATGGATATCGATACCGATGCCACCGTCAAGGTACCGGGTGTGGGTAATATCACCGCTAAAGTGGATATCGATCCGCTGGTTTATATGGCGGGTCTGGGCTACCGCTTCTAAGGTAGCGACACTCTAGTTTGGGATGGGGCAGTCGCTGCGGTTTTCTTAAAAGGAACTCGGTGGCTGCCTTTTAGTTTGTGCGGGGGGGCTGTCGCAAACGATTGATTGAGGTTGTAGGAATATGATGCAGGAAACCAAAAGTAACATGGGTGGCTTGTCAGAAGAGTTGCTGTCCCGCTATAGCGGGCCCTGCCCCCGTTATACATCCTATCCTACAGCAGACCGGTTCAAACCACTGGATGGCAATATTAGGCCTTGGGAAGCTTTGCAGGATATTCGCAGCCTCTCCCTTTATGTTCATATCCCCTTTTGCCGTTCACTCTGCTATTTCTGCGCTTGCAATAAAGTTATTACCTCTCAATATGGCCTCGCTTCCAGCTACCTTGACAACCTGCTACGAGAAGCTCGCTGGTATCGAGACAAGGTAGCGCAGGTACCGGTAACCCAGTTGCACCTGGGGGGCGGGACTCCCACCTTCCTCAGTGATGGAGATATGCGGCGTTTGATGGAAGGGCTGGGTGAGGTGTTTAACCTCCATCCTGGCGATGGGGTGGAATACAGTATTGAGGCCGATCCACGTACCCTGGAACTGGAGACGCTGGATACTCTGCGGGAACTCGGATTTAACCGCTTGAGCCTAGGAGTCCAGGACTTTGATATCGAAGTACAGAGATCAATTAACCGTATTTGCAGCGCTGACCAGGTTACTGAATTGACAGTTGCGGCGCGCGAACGGGGTTTTGAGTCTATCTCCTATGATTTGATTTACGGCCTGCCAAAACAAAATCTTTACAGCCTGCACAGTACCCTGGATAAAGTATTGGATTTGCAGCCTGACAGAATTGCACTTTATCACTATGCACACCTGCCCCATCGTTTTAAAGCGCAGCGTCTGATCGATACTGACCTTATTCCATCAGCCGCAGAAAAAGTGGCTATGCAATTGGCCGCAGTAGAGCACCTGGGACGCGCTGGATATGAATTCTTGGGTATGGACCATTTTGCTCGCCCGGGAGATGAGCTGGCAAAGGCTTCCCATAGCGGGATGCTGCAAAGAAACTTCCAGGGCTATACCTTGATGCCTGCCGACGCCTTGGTGGGGCTTGGGGCCTCGGCGATTAGCTATAGCCGAGATGGTTTCTGGCAAAACCTGCATCGCTTGAAAGAGTATGCCCAGGCTATAGGAGAGCGGGGTAATGCGTCTTGCAGAGGATGGTTTTTGAGTGAAGAAGACCGTTTGCGCCAGTGGGCTATAACAGAGTTAATGTGCCGTCTGCGCCTGGACAAAAACGAAGCCGGGCGTCGGGTGGGGATTCCTTTTGATGATTATTTTTATGAAGAACTCCAACGCCTGCAGCCTATGTTTGAGGATGGTCTAATTTACCAGGATAAAAACAATATTACTGTTACTGACCAAGGGCGGTGGTTTGTACGCAATGTGGCTTCAGCTTTCGATATTTATTTACATAATCAGCATACCGATGCGCAATATTCCCGGGTTCTTTAAGTAACTACAGGAGACGATCGCTTTTACAGCGGGTACAATTGCCGCAAATTAGTTTACCGGCTGGTTTAGTATGATTGACTCCTCAGTAGCGGTTAGTTGCGGTAACTGCTCCGTTAAACGTTTATGCCTGCCCGCGGGATTATCTCAAGCGGATATTGATCGACTGGAGCAGGTCACTCGCCGAAAGAAAATAGTAAAAGCAGGGGAGACCCTCTATCGCTCTGGCGACCCTTTTGCCAACCTTTATGCGATTCGCTCCGGTAGTTTTAAAACGGCTGTGATTGCTGCTGATGGTGATACGCAGGTGACTCATTTTGCTTTGCCAGGAGAATTGCTGGGACTTGATGCCTATAGCAGTCGGGTTCATCCGAGCTACGCTGAGGCACTTGAGGACAGTAGTGTCTGCCTGTTACCGTTCACCCAGTTGGAGTTATTGGCCCATCAGGTGACAGCCCTGCAGCAGCAAATCTACAGTATTTTTTCCGAGGAGCTACGTCAGGAAAACGATATTCTGATGTTACTCGGCAAGCGCTCAGCCGATACTCGCCTGGCGGCTCTACTGATTAATATTTCCAGTCGCTATTCCCGTCGCGGTTATTCCCACAGTGAATTCGTTTTGTCTATGCCAAGAACTGATATAGCGAATTACCTGGGATTGACTGCAGAAACAGTTAGCCGACTTTTTTCACGTTTTCAGCGTGAGAATTTAATTAAAGTGAGTGGTAGGGCGGTGGAGATATTAGATTTGGTTGGGCTCAGTGAATTGGCCGGGACCCATTGCGGTTACGATGAGGATTGATATGAGGGGCAACTGAATATTCGGTTGCCCCTCAAGAATCCCTTAATTGGAACAGAAAATTAATTAAAGCTCTGCGACTGTCTCAATTGAAGCAATTGCTTTCGCCCATTTCTGTTTTTGTGTTTCGGAAATATAACTGGCTTTAAAGCTATTTAGAGCCAGTTGTTTTGCCTGCTCCCTGGTCATCCCCAGACTTTCGCTTAGAGCCAGGTAGTTTCGGTTGACATAGCCGCCGAAGTAGGCCGGATCATCGGCATTTACAGTAACGCAGAGCCCTTGATCAAGCAGATTGAGGATCGGATGCTCGCTCATATCATCGTAGACGCAAAGTGCAGTGTTGGACAAGGGACATACAGTTAGTGGAATTTTTTCTTCTTTAAGGCGATCAATCAAAGCCTTATCCTCCACACAGCGAACCCCATGGTCTATACGGCTAACATCGAGTATATCGAGAGCCTCTTTAATATATTCAGCCGGCCCTTCCTCTCCTGCATGGGCGACACGCTCCAGGCCCAGTTCTTTGGCTATAGCAAAAACATTCTGGAATTTAACTGGTGGGTGGCCGAGTTCTGAGGAGTCCAAGCCAACCCCCTTAATGAAATCGAGGTAAGGTTTGGCTGCTTCCAGGGTTGCAATAGCTTCCTCCTCACTCAGGTGGCGAAGAAAGCAGAGAATCAGATGACTGCTTATACCCCATTCATTTTCCGCATCCTTGAGGGCACTGTGGATTCCACGAATGACCACGCCGATATCGATCCCCCTTTCTGTGTGGGTTTGTGGATCAAAAAAAATCTCTGTGTGTACAACATTATCCTCCCGACAGCGCTCGAGGTAAGCCATTGTCAGGTCATAAAAGTCACGCTCATGAATCAGGACTGAGGCACCCCGGTAATAAATATCCAGAAAGGACTGCAGGTTATGGAATTTATAGGCAGCCCTGATCTCCTCAACACTATTGAATGGGATTTCAATATTGTTCCGTTTGCTCAATTCAAACATGAGGTCTGGCTCCAGGGAGCCTTCAATGTGCAGGTGAAGCTCTGCCTTGGGCAGGGCTTTAATAAAATCTGGATCAGCGATGCTCATAGAAATAACTTTACCTGGGCAGGGATTTGGGACATGGACCATAAGGCATGCCGTTTCAATTGCGGCTAATGGTATCAGCTTCTCACTGGTAGCTGAAAAGTGGAGCAGTGGTCTCTGTTTATTTAAAAAGTAAACGAATCGGTTTACTTTCTTGGTGTACCATAAAATACACTGGTTGGTTTACATTTGTATTAAATTCTAGGAATCGATAAATGGGAAAGGTTACTTTGAATAGTGGGACATCTACCGGCTTGGGTTTCAATCTGGCTCTGCAACTGTCCGCGCAGGAATATATCGTTTATACAACCATGAGTAACCTCACCAAGGCAGGCTTCCTGAAAGAGAGGACTGGAAATAGAGGGAGTCTCAGGGTCTTGGCACTGGATGTTCTGAGCATCGAGGGCGTGCAGCGCTGTGTTGAGACTGTTATCAGGGAGCTGGGCCGGATTGATAACCTGGTCACTAATACTGGCGCTGGGTCTGTCAAAACGACTGAAATGGCCAGTGACGAGGAGACCCCAACGGATAACGGATGTGAATTACCTTGGGTAGTACCCAGTACCAAGGCGGTTCTATCTTATAAGTGCTGTAGTGCCAGGTGGTATCCACTCTGAATTTGCCAATAGTATCCTCTCGCAGTTGGAGCTGGATGAAGGAATGCCGGAAGGGGGCTATGGGGGGGGAATTCGAGCCGTACTTCTCCCGTATCCACAAGCGGACTCCAGAACAAACTGCAAGGCGTTACCAGAGCGCTGACCAAGTTGCACAGGTGGTTTTGGAGATCATAGAGAGTAAGAAGGCACCGGTGCGTATTCGCACCTCTGCATGGGCAGAAGAGTTTTGTAAGCTCAAAACCGAAATAGATCCAACAGGGAAAAACAGCAAGGGATGGTTGTGAATAGCATGCCATGCTGTCTGGCTGGTCATCAGTTCACTGAAAGTGGTAGTTCTAGTAGCGGGTTTTTTATTAAACGACAGAAAGGCTAAGCATACAGAAAAGATATTAGTGGTCAGCCGTGATTCTTTTGTGTAAAAAATAATTCTTAAATTTTTACACGCTATTTTTAAGGAAATTGAACGCTTGACTGAATGTCCGATAGGAAATTTTTTTCACTTTTTGTTTTTTGAAATTCAGCTAAAGACGCTTGTTGGAGGAGTGGGTACAATTGCCGCAAATTGTTAACCGGTCGCTTAGGCATGATAGATTCATCAGTGGCGGTAAGTTGCAGTAACTGCTCAGTCAGGCGTCTATGCCTTCCTGCTGGCTTGTCTCAGACGGATATTGATCGACTGGAAAAAGTCACCCGCAGGAAAAAAATCGTCAAAGCTGGTGAGGCTTTGTTCCGGTCAGGCGATCCATTTCAAAATCTTTACGCAATCCGTTCCGGTAGTTTTAAAAGTGTCGTAATAGCCTCAGATGGGGATACCCAAGTCACCCATTTTGCTCTTCCTGGAGAGTTGCTTGGTCTTGATGCCTACAGTAAGCGTCTTCACTCCAGTTATGCTGAAGCTTTGGAGGATAGTAGTGTTTGTCTTTTACCGTTTGCGCAATTGGAAGTACTCGCGCAACAAGTTCCGGCATTACAGCAACAAATCTACAGTATTTTTTCCGAGGAGTTACGTCAGGAAAATGATATTTTGATGCTGTTGGGTAAACGCTCGGCGGATACGCGTCTAGCTGCTTTACTGATCAACATATCCAGTCGTTATGCCAGTCGTGGATATTCTCACAGCGAATTCATTCTCTCCATGCCGCGGACAGATATTGCCAATTACCTCGGTCTTACCGCTGAAACAGTCAGCCGGATTTTTTCTCGCTTCCAGAAAGAAGGGCTGATTAAGGCGGATGGCAGAGTTGTAAAAATTGTGGATTTACTTGGGCTTAGTGAAGTAGCCGGAACTCATTGTGGCTTTGATAATGAAAATGTAGAGTAGTTATTCCTAGAGGGTTGGGTCACTTTTTCATGCACGAGGTGGATAGTTAAAATTAGTGACAAAAAAAGGGGGGCGAAAACGCCCCCTTAATCCACTACTTATCAGGAGTGTGTGGAGAAAGCTAAATCTTCCCTGGCCTCACTTTTTTCAACTTTTTTTTCTGTTGCCTGTGACAGCCAATCCATGGCCTTGTGCTGCTCCTCGAAGTAGCGCACTTCACCACTCATAAACCATCCTCCTACTTTGGTGGCGATTTCCTGCCACTCTTCATCCCCAAGTACGGCGATCCGGGAGAATTCATTGCCGTGTTTTAATGCTAGTTGGAATTCGTCCCAAATTGCATGTAATCCCCACCCCTCGAAATCCCTGAGGTCAATTAGCATTTGTACTTGTGGGCTTTTTACGCCTTCGAGGGCGTACTCAAGTAATGGCGTAATATGCTCATAATCTTCATGGGTCAACTGGCCAATTGCCTTGATATAGAGAAAGAAATCATTATCAATACGCTCCATGCCAATTGAAATGCCGTGGCGTTTAGTTTTCATGCTTCCTCCTTTGATTCATTAGTAGTAATTTTTTTACACCTCAAGCGAGGGCTTTCTCTGCGGTTTCTGGTTGTACCAGGTAGTTACGCAAAGATTCGTAGATTTTTTTTGCATTCTCATCAAAAAGCGGGTCTTTGATTTCCGCGACTTGTTTGTTTATCTGCTTCCAATCTTCAGCGTCTAGGTATTGTTCTATCTGGGGAAAAATCGCTGAATTCTCCAGGCTGATATGGCTGCGCTGAAGTTGTAAATAGTTGTTACTGGCGCCCTGTAATACTCTTCGCTCTACCATCGCATCATTCGCAACAGCATAAAATAGTGCGCACATATGTTTGGTTGCAGCTGCAATTTGCTCGTGTTGCATTTGTGCCTCATAGATGGCATCCCGCCCATGTATTGGTTTGGTCAGGAGACGGGCAAGTATCAAGTCCTCAACTGGATGGTGGTATTTATCTGGGTAGACCGAAAAATAATCCAGCGCATCAAGTATTAACGTCAATGTGTTGGGGTCGCGGTCGCTGCGTCCAAATAGATCCAGCAATAACTGCTCAAAAGCGTTGAGCATTTGCTGCATATGTTTGTGGTCACAGCACAGTTGCCGATAGATGGTATTCATCCCAGACCTCCGCGATCAGTTTCTGGCTATATTGTTGCTGGGATGAGCAAGCGAGAGTTGATTTGGATCAAGTGAGGAAAAGTTTGTAGGATGAAGAGAGGAATATAATGCAATATACCTATTCTTTTACTGCTTCCCCCGCTCCTTATGTGTAATGATTGAAAGCAATATTAATTTGGAACATTGTTTTTGTCGGTTAAATCTACTGGTTAGTCAGTCATTGGTATTATTTTGAATAATATTGATGGATATTAATTTGACCGTTTACTAATCCACGCCTACTTTCAATTCAAATCCGCTCTTTTCTTTTGCGCTAATCTTCGACTGATTGCTCTTCATAAGAATTTGAATAGATATTTTATGTTTTTCATGAGTATGACTATTTATTTCATGCCGCTTGTATTGATCTAAGTGAAATATAGTTATAGATATTTGGATGGTGGACAGGATAAGAGTGGTTATTTCACTATTAATTAGTTAAGCGTTTGGCAAATTTGGGAATATCCATGGAAAAAATTACAAAATTTATAGTCGCCGGTATTCTTTCACTATTGTCTTCTGCGGCATTATCGGAAGGGGGTTATTGGGGGGCTGCTGTCGGGACAATGAATTTTGACTTCAAGGGGGTTGATAATCCCACGGGGGTTGGATTGAGAACTGGCTACTCCCTGGTATCGGGCTGGGGAGTTGAAGTTGAATATATTGGCTCCTTGATAAGTGGTGAGGTAGAAGTCCTTGGGGAAGAAGTGGATGTGGATATGTATAGTCTGGCTGGCTATGCAACTTATCGAACACTTGGTGATATCTACTTCAAAGGGCGTTTGGGGCTGCTATATGAGGATGTCACCGTGGGCATTGATAACAGTGACGATTTTGGTATTACTGCTGGGGCAGGTATTGGATTTCTTCTTGGTGCCAGTAGTAATTTTGAGCTGGAGTACACCATCCTCGAAAAAGATGTAGGATTTTTGTCCGGGGCTTTTAGTTATCGCTTTTAATTTTTCAACAGGTGACATTGTAGCGAGGCCTAATTTTACATTTGGCGCCCGCGTCTTAAGTACTTCTAGTGATTTTTCTATTTCACACTTGGCTTTTTATAGTGCGTTTAAGTAAGTGCTTGCATACATTGCATACCCCCCTATAATCCGCCCGTTTTTATATCTTCAGAGGTAGGGGGAAGATGATGCGTTTTAATTTTAAGGTTTTGGCTGTAGCTGCGGCTTTGGTTTGTTCAGCGACTACACAGGCAGAAGGTGCATATGTCGGTGGTGTTTTCGGTGTGATGAATACTGATGCCAGTGGAGATAGTCCCCTTAATGCCGGTATCCGCGCTGGTTACACCTCGAACTCAGGCTGGGGAATTGAAGTTGAGCTTACTGACTCTCTGGTTGAGGGTGAGTATGACTATTACTGGGGAGATGAGAACTACTCCCTCGCCACGCAGGCGCTATATGCTACTTATCGCACGCAAGGTGATATTTACATGAAAGGGCGTCTGGGTTATCTCCATGAGGAACTGGATGTAGACTACTTTGGTGAGTATTCCGACAGCGGTGCCTCTGCTGGTATCGGAGCTGGTTTCAAGCTGTCAGAGAAAGTCATCTTTGAAACTGAGTACACTTTTATTGAGGCGGATGTGGATTATTGGTCTGGCTCCCTGATTGTGAGGTTCTAAGCCGATATGGCTAAAAGAAAACGCGGCCAAATGGCCGCGTTTTCGTTTTTGCGCAATCCCTTTGCCCTTGGTGTACAATGCGCGCCTTTCTAAAATGCTCAGGATTCTTTGAGTAGTCCATGTGGCCCGATTGGCGCCAGAAGCCAAGCTGTAAGACCTGAGCAAAGTGGTACCGAGCTACACAAAACTCTACTCAGCCCGCATTACCGAGGGAACACCATGTTTGATTCATCAGTCACACTCGCTTCTTACGATCCCGAAATCTGGGAAGCCATTCGGGAAGAAGACTCTCGCCAGGAAGATCATATCGAGCTGATCGCCTCCGAGAACTACACTAGCCCGCAAGTCATGGAAGCCCAGGGCAGCAGCCTGACCAATAAATACGCAGAGGGTTATCCGGGTAAGCGTTACTACGGTGGCTGTGAGTATGTGGATAAGGTGGAAACTTTGGCGATTGAGCGCGCCAAAGAGCTTTTCGGTGCCGATTATGCCAATGTGCAGCCTCACTCCGGCTCTCAAGCTAACTCTGCGGTTTACCAGGCGTTATGCGCGCCAGGAGACACCGTTTTAGGAATGAGTCTGGCCCATGGTGGTCACCTGACTCATGGTGCTCGAGTCAACTTCTCAGGCAAGATTTACAACGCGGTCCAATACGGGTTGAACCCGGAAACTGGCGAAGTAGATTATGAGGAAGTGGAGCGTTTGGCTCTCGAGCACAAGCCTAAGATGATTGTTGCCGGCTTCTCTGCATACAGCCGTGTAATGGATTGGGCTCGTTTTCGTGAGATTGCGGATAAGGTTGGTGCTTACCTGTTTGTCGATATGGCACACGTTGCTGGCCTGGTTGCTGCTGGAGAGTACCCTTCGCCGATTCCCCATGCGGATGTAGTAACCTCTACGACTCACAAAACCCTACGCGGTCCACGCGGAGGCATTATCCTGGCGCGCGCCAATGAAGAAATTGAGAAGAAGCTGAACTCCGCCGTATTCCCCGGTGGTCAGGGTGGCCCGCTGATGCACGTTATTGCAGCCAAAGCGGTTTCTTTTAAAGAAGCGATGAGCCCTGAATACAAGGCTTACCAGAAGAAGGTGGTAGAGAATGCTCGCGCAATGGCGGAGACCTTCCTGGATCGTGGTATCAATATCGTTTCCGGTGGTACCGATGACCACTTGATGCTAGTGGACCTGATTGGTAAAGAATACACTGGTAAAGATGCTGATGAGGCCCTGGGTAATGCAAACATTACGGTGAACAAGAACGCAGTCCCCAATGACCCGCGCTCTCCATTTATCACCAGCGGCCTGCGTGTTGGGACCCCGGCGATTACTACCCGTGGCTTCGGTGTGAAGGAAACCCAGCAACTGACTCATTGGATTTGTGACATTCTCGATGCCTTGGAAAAGGGTGATGCAGAGTCCACTATTACCGAAGTGAAGCAGAAGGTTCTTGAAATCTGTGCGCAATTTCCTGTGTACAAGAAGGCCTGATAGCTCTTCCAGTTAAAAAAGCGGCTTGTTGGCCGCTTTTTTTATGGAAGTACATGCCCGTTCTTAATCTGTCTGGCCGACTGCACCGGTGCGGTGCGTCGCGCAGACACACAGTGCAACGGCTGTGGTAAACTGCGGCCCATTTTCCACTCCCCTGGGGACGATCCCACATGCACTGTCCGTTCTGCAGCGCAGAAGAAACCAAAGTAGTCGATTCCCGCTTGGTGGCCGAGGGCGACCAAGTGCGCCGCCGGCGCGAATGCCTTGAGTGTCACGAGCGTTTTACCACTTTTGAAACAGCGGAATTGCTTCTGCCGCGGGTAATCAAACAAAACGGTCAACGCGAACCGTTTAACGAGGATAAGCTGCGTGCGGGTATTCAGCGTGCGGTGGAAAAGCGCCCGGTCAGCACTGAGCGGGTAGAATCTGCAGTATCTCAAATCAAGCATGCTTTACAGGCGACTGGTGAGCGCGAACTGCCGGCGCGCGCTATTGGTGAACTGGTTATGGAGCAGCTGCGGGAATTGGACCAGGTGGCCTATGTGCGATTTGCTTCGGTCTATCGGCGCTTTGAGGATGTCAGTGACTTCAGTGATGAGATTGAGCGCCTGACCAGTAAGGAAACCCAACGGAAATGATTCAAGTGGCTGTAAATACACCCCAATCCCTGATGGCCCGAGCTATTCAACTGGCGGAGCGTGGGCTGTATACCACTATGCCCAACCCCCGTGTGGGTTGTGTGATCACCGATAGTAAGGGTGTTGTTGTCGGCGAGGGCTGGCATCAACGTGCTGGTGAGCCCCATGCAGAAATTGAAGCCCTGCGCGATGCAGGAGAGCGAGCCCGGGGTGCTACGGTCTATGTGACCTTGGAGCCCTGTAGCCATACTGGTCGCACTGGCCCTTGTACTGAGGCGTTGATCGAAGCTGGTGTCTCTCGTGTGATATACGGAATGCAGGATCCTAACCCCAGGGTGGGTGGCAAGGGGCTACAAAAACTACGCGATGCCAATATAGAAGTGGAGGGGCCTCTTTTAGAGGATCAGTGCCGCGCGCTCAATCCGGGTTTTATCAAGCGGATGACTTTGGGTCTTCCCCTAGTGCGCAGTAAATCTGCGATGAGCCTGGATGGACGTACGGCGATGGCCAGTGGTGAGTCCAAGTGGGTGTCCGGACCTGCGGCGCGTGCCGATGTACAGCGTTTACGGGCACGCAGTTGCGCAATTGTGACCGGTGTAGAAACAGTGCGATTCGACAACCCAAACCTAAATGTGCGCGCCGATGAAATGGCCCTTGAGCTGCTCGCTGCTGAACAGGCAGCTGAGGTACAGCCACTGCGGGTGATTGTTGATAGCCAGCTGCGCACCCCGGCAAAAGCCTTTATTTTACAGGGCGATGCCCCCACACTGGTGTGCACCACCGAGCGTGCGGACCCGGAGCGTCGCGAGCGCCTGGAACGGGCAGGTGCTGAAGTCATCATTCTGCCACAGGACAAAGAGGGGAGGGTGGACCTGCTCGCTCTGCTCGAGGAGCTGGCGCGACGCCAATGTAATGAGATCCTGGTGGAGAGTGGTGCGACCCTCTCCGGTGAGTTCCTATATCGCGGCCATGTAGATGAGCTGATAGTCTATTTGGCTCCCAAGCTGCTCGGCAGCACGGCGCGGCCGCTATTCGAGCTGCCAATTGAGCGTATGGGCTCGGTGCTGCCGATCACGATCACTGATATGCGCGCCGTCGGTCACGACTGGCGTATCACTGCAACTACCGATATTGAGCGCTGATGTTTACCGGAATTATTGAAGCTGTTGGTGAAATCGCCGAGCTGCAGCCCCAAGGGGGAGATCTGCGTGTGCGCGTCAGGAGTGGCAAGCTGGATCTTACCGATGTCGGGCTTGGGGACAGTATCGCAACCAATGGCGTATGCCTGACAGTAGTGGATCTGCCTGGCGATGGCTACTGGGCGGATGTCTCTGCAGAGACACTCGACGTCACCAGTGTCAGTAGCTGGAAAAAAGGCGATCGAGCTAACCTGGAGAAAGCTCTCACCCCGCAAACCCGCCTTGGTGGGCATATTGTCAGTGGCCATGTGGATGGCATTGGTGAGGTTGTGTGGCGCAAATCCGAGGCCCGGGCCGAGCGCTTTCGTTTGCGCGCGCCGGAAAATCTGGCCCGCTATATTGCGCACAAAGGGTCGATCACTGTTGACGGCACCAGCCTCACAGTCAACGCGGTGGATGGTGCAGAGTTTGAACTGACGATTGTGCCGCATACGCTGCAGGAAACCATTATGGGAAGCTACAGCGCAGGTACCCGGGTCAACCTCGAGGTAGATCTTATTGCACGCTATCTGGAGCGCTTGTTACTCGGTGATAAAGCAGCCAAATCCAGCGATGAGGGTATGACTCTTGAGTTTCTCGCCCAGCATGGGTTTTACAAGCGCTAGCCGGTTTCATCCCGGCATGCCGCGCCAGTGAGGGCGGGTGGGAGTGAATAGCAGGGATAGCCGCTCAATTAGCAATTGATAAATTTATCCAGAGTTAACAATGGAATTAAATACGGTTGAAGAACTGATCGATGATATCCGCCAGGGCAAAATGGTGATCCTGATGGATGATGAAGATCGTGAGAATGAAGGTGACCTGGTGATGGCGGCGGAGCAGGTACGCGCCGAAGACATCAATTTTATGGCTACCCATGCCCGCGGACTGATTTGTATGCCCATGTCCAAGGAGCGCTGTGAGCAACTGGACCTGCCGCTGATGTCGCGGGAAAACGGTGCCCAGTTCAGTACAAACTTCACCGTATCTATTGAGGCTGCTGAGGGGGTTACTACCGGTATTTCTGCTGCAGATCGAGCGCGCACCGTACGCGCCGCAGTGGGCAGGAATGCCAAGCCCAGTGATATCGTACAACCCGGCCATATTTTCCCGATTATGGCCCAGCCTGGTGGCGTATTGAGCCGCGCCGGCCATACCGAGGCAGGCTGCGATCTGGCGCGTCTGGCGGGTTTTGAGGCCGCCGCTGTGATCGTTGAGATCATGAATGAAGACGGCACTATGTCGCGCCGCCCGGATCTGGAAAAGTTTGCTAAGGAACACGATCTCAAGATCGGTACTATCGCCGACCTGATTACCTATCGCGCTTTGAATGAAAAGACCGTTGAGTGTGTTAATGAGCGCAAAGTGCGTACCGAATTCGGTGAATTCAAATTGCGCACCTATCTCGATAAAGCACGACGGGAGAGACATTTCGCATTTATTAAAGGGGATCCCACTCCGGAAGAGCCGACTCTGGTGCGGGTGCATGTGGGCAATACACTGCGTGATGTACTCACAATTCGCCGAGGCGACGAAAAATTTGTCCCCTGGACTTTCCGCCGCGCAATGCAGCGTATTGAGAAAGAAGGTAAAGGCGTTGTGGTGCTTATCTGCCACAACGAAACCACCGAAGAGATTGAGGAAAGTATCGACTGGCTGATCAGCGGCAAGCAGCAGCGCCCCAGCCAGGACCTGGTCTACAAGCAGGTGGGCACAGGTTCTCAGATACTGCGTGACCTCAAGGTACGCAAGATGCGCCTGATGAGTGCACCGTTTAAGTTCAGTGCCATTTCCGGATTTGAATTGGAAGTGGAAGAGTACCTGAACGCCGAAGAGTAAATAGAGCTGTAACGTCGACAAGTACCGGCGTTATAGAAAGAAATATGGACTGGAAATTATGAATAATATTCAAGTGATCGAAGGGGATTTTGTCGGCAGCACTGGCAAGTATGCGCTGTTGGTCAGTCGCTGGAATAGTTTTGTCGTTGAGAGCCTGAAAGATGGTGCACTGGATACCCTGCGTCGCAAGGGCATCAAGGATGAAGATATCACTATCTACTATGCGCCGGGTGCTTTCGAATTCCCATTGGCCGCTCAAAAACTGGCTGAGACTAAGAAGTTCGATGCCATTATTGCCCTGGGAGCGGTGATTCGTGGCGGCACCCCACATTTTGAATATGTGGCTGGCGAGTGCACCAAGGGCCTGGCCCAGGTATCACTGAATACCGGTATCCCGGTAACTTTTGGTGTGCTTACCGTGGACTCTATCGAACAGGCGATTGAGCGATCCGGCACCAAGGCTGGTAACAAGGGTTGTGAGGCTGCCGAGACGGCTCTGGAAATGGTTTCCCTGCTCGGCAAAATTTAAATTGCCGAAGTGCCGGCCTATTTTGCCGGCACCCCCATTCTGTGAAGTATCTACCGGAAAAAACAATGACCGTAACTGCATCCGCTCGCCGCAAGGCGCGTCACTACGCCATGCAGGCGCTCTACCAGTGGCAGATTGCCGGCGCCAGCCTTAATACGATTGAAGCTGAGTTTCATGCTGACAATGATATGAGCAAGGCCGACGTGGAATATTTCCGCGATATTTTCCACGGTGTTGCCAAGAATCTGGACGAAGTTGAGAGTGCTTTCACTCCGCACCTGGACCGTAAAGTGGATGAGCTCGACCCAGTTTCCAGAGCCCTTCTGCGTATGTCCACCTACGAATTAAAAAATCGTATTGATGTGCCCTACAAAGTTGTCATTAACGAAGCTGTAGCTTTGGCGAAAAAATTTGGTCCTACCGATGCCTTCAAATTCATTAACGGCATCCTGGATAAAACAGCTGCGGATCTGCGTGCGCCAGAAGTGGCGGCGGACAAGAAAGCCTGAAGCAGAAAATGGGAGCTGCTCCGGGCGAGTTTGAAATTATTCGTGACTTTTTTGCCAGTGCTCCGCAAGGGCAGGGTGTGGTTCTGGGAATTGGTGATGATTGCGCTTTGCTACAGGTTCCCAGCCAGGGCCAATTGGCTACGTCTATGGATACTTTGGTGGCGGGTCGACATTTTCCCGCCGAGGCCGACCCGGCGGCGATAGCTGCCCGAGCGCTGCGGGTTAACCTCAGTGACCTGGCTGCCATGAATGCCCGGCCACTCTGGTTTACTCTGGCGCTTACCTTACCTGAAAGTGACGCTAACTGGTTGCGCAAATTTTCCAGTGGTTTACTGCAAACCGCTGCGCAGTTTGGCGTTTCCCTGGTGGGAGGAGACACTACAGCCGGTCCTCTGTCGATTACTATCCAGGTGATTGGACAGACTGCCCGGCCATTGCGCCGTGATGGTGCCGGTTGTGGAGATTCTATTTATGTTAGTGGCCCTCTGGGGGCGGCAGCTGCTGCCCTGCCGGTAATTCTCGGTGATCAGCGGGTGCCAGCTGAGGTGCAACATCAGGCTGAGCACGCCTTTTATTTTCCCGAGCCGCAATTCGCCACTGCGGCAGCGATTTCTGACTTCGCCAGCAGCGCTTTAGATATTTCCGATGGCTTGATAGCAGACCTGGCCCATATTTGTGAGTCCAGCCACGTCAGCGCTGATATTTATCTGGAGCGCCTGCCTGTTTCTCCCATAGCGCAGTCACTTGCTGGTGCGAATGCCCTTTCTTTATCTGCTGGTGGTGGCGATGATTACCAGCTTTGTTTTACTGTGCCCCCGGAAAAGGTGGAATCAGTGGAAAAGCTGGAGCTAGGAGTGACTGCTATTGGGACTCTAAGTGCTGGCGCTGCCGAAGTGCGTTGCTGGCACAATGGTGAGCCCTGGCAAGCGCCGTCAAAGGGCTACCAACACTTTTGAACTGGCACTTTTAATGAGTAGAGAACGCCACTAGAGGCCTTGGATACAAACACTATGAGTGGAAAGAACCCGACTTTTCCCCAGCTCCTGCGTGACCCCACCATGCTACTGGCCTTTGGTTTTGGTTCCGGCCTCGCTCCAAAGGCGCCTGGCACCTTCGGCACTTTAGTTGCGATTCCATTTTGGTGGTTAATGCAGGGGTTGTCGCCAGCCTGGTATTTAGGGATTGTTCTTCTGGCGGGCCTGCTGGGCTGTTATTTATGCGGTGCAGCTGCTCGCAAGCTGGGTGTCCATGATCACGGTGGGATAGTCTGGGATGAAATGGTGGGTTACTGGCTTACCATGTTTTTGGCCCCTGCAGGTTGGGCGTGGGCCCTGTATGGCTTTGTGCTTTTCCGCATATTTGATATTGCAAAGCCCCCACCCATCAATTGGGCTGATAAGAAAGTGCGAGGTGGCATCGGGATTATGCTGGACGATATACTTGCTGCCGTTTACGCAGGTCTGGTGTTGCAACTGACTGCCTGGATACTGGGAGCCTAGCGGGATAAGGAAGACGCGATGCGCAGCTACATACTGTTCTTATTTGGCTTTCTGATTACCGCCGAGGTAGGAGCACAGCAGGTACAATTGAGAGGCCTGTTCGGCGATAGAGCCTTATTGGAAATCGATGGTCGCCAGCGAATTTTGAAAAGTGGTGATAAATCCCCTGAAGGCGTCCTTCTCCTGGAGACAACTAGCAGCCACGCACGTATCAATGTTGCTGGTCGAGAACAGAAACTCACCCTGGATGCACCTATAGCGGCGAGCTATGCCAAAGCGGATAAGGCGGAGGTGCGGCTCTCCGCTGATAGCCGAGGTCACTACAGTACAGATGCTTGGGTGAATGGAATGCGGGTGCCGATGATGGTGGATACTGGAGCAACCAGTATCGCAATCAATTATCCTACTGCGCGGCGCCTGGGTTTGAACCTCAGCTCAGCTAGAAAAATACCCATTTCTACTGCAAATGGGATGACGAGTGCATACCTGATAAATCTCAGCAGTGTCACTATCGGCGGTATTAAACTGCACAATGTCGCGGCCACTGTGCACTCTGATGATTTTCCCCGTGTCGTCCTTTTGGGAAACAGTTTTCTGGGGCGGGTAGATATGGAACAGCAGAGTGGCGTACTGATATTGCGTGCTCGGAACTGAATTGAAGAGGTATTAAGTTGACCATTCGATATGTAGAGTCCTCAAAGCTGCCCACATCCTGGGGAATGTTTGAGATGCACGGTTTCGAGGAAGTGGAAACCGGTAAAGAGCACGTGGTGCTCACTATGGGGGATTTCGACACCAATGAACCCTTGTTAGCCCGCATTCATTCAGAGTGCCTGACCGGAGATGCGCTCTTCTCACTGCGCTGTGATTGCGGTGCCCAGTTACAGCATGCGATGCATCGCATTGCGATGGAAGGGCGCGGAGCGATTTTTTACCTTCGCCAGGAAGGTCGTGGCATCGGCCTTTTAAACAAGATTCGCGCTTACCACCTACAGGATTGTGGTGCGGATACGGTGGAAGCCAACGAGCAGTTGGGCTTTGGTGCTGATATGCGGGATTACTCTATTCTGAAAGCGATGATCGAGCACCTGGGAATCCATGCTATTCGTCTGATGACCAATAACCCGCGCAAAGTAAAAGCGTTGGAGGATTTGGGGATTAATGTGACTGAGCGCTTGCCGCACCAATCCGGACGCAATCCCCACAATGCCAAGTATTTGTCCACCAAGAAAGGTAAGCTTGGTCATTTGATTGAAAATGAGGGTGAAGAAGGAAAAGAGGGAAACTAACTTTCACTTCTCTTTAAGTATCCCAATAAAAAAGGCCGGAGTTATCCGGCCTTTTTTATTTTGTAGAAATTATTTAAAGCTGAGTTCGGATATTTCAAACTCGGTTTTAAACTATTCAGAGGCTTTTAATTCTTAAAGACCTTGCCCCCTTTCATCACAAAATCCACATCTAAAAGTTCATCGATATTATCGAGTGGCGAGCCATCGGTGGCGATAATATCGGCATACTTACCGGACTCAATGGTGCCCAGTGAATCGCTCATATCGATCAGGTCGGCGGCGTTAACGGTAGCGGATTGCAGGATGGCCATATTATCCATACCGGCTTCACTCATCAGGACCGCCTCGCGGGCATTGATGCCGTGTTTGGATACACCTGAGTCGGTGCCGAAAGCAATTTTTACTCCGGCATCGACCGCTTTACGGAAATTGCCGCGCATGTCCGTGCCAACACGTATGGCTTTTTCCTTCTGAGCCTCAGATAAAACATCGGTATTTTTTGCCAGCTGTACCACGGTATCACCGGCGAGAAGGGTCGGAACCAGGTAGGCGCCGGTTTCTTTAAATAGCCTATGGGCGCGGGGGCCCGCGTAGGTGCCGTGCTCAATACTGTCTACACCAGCCTCCAATGCGGCAATAATGCCTTCTTCCTGGTGCGCATGACTGGCTACCTTGCGCCCCATACGCTGGGCTGCCAGGACCACCTCTTTTAGCTCATCCATTTCCATCTGCTGGCCGGTACCTGTAGCGCGATCGGTAAGTACACCACCGGTAGAGGTAATCTTGATAAAGTCAGCGCCGTATTTGATCGCATGACGGGTCGCACGGCGGCAATCGTAGGGGCCGTCGCATACAGTTCTGGTTTTGTCGTCATGCAACGCCATTAACTCGGGGCTGACCCCACTGATATCTGCATGCCCTCCGGTAATACCCACTCCGCCGGCTGCAATAATACGTGGGCCATCTACCCAGCCATTGTTGATTGCATCGCGCATTGCATACATTTCTTCACCGCTATTACCCGCATCGCGCACAGTGGTGAAACCAGATTTCAGAATACGCATGCCAAACATTTGCGAGCGCATTTGGGTCAGTGGCATGGACATCTTAAGGGTTTCGGAATCATTTTGGGGTCCCAGCTCATTTTGCAGGTGAACGTGCATATCCATTAAGCCCGGCATTACGAAGCTTTCCCTAAGATCAATGACTTCGGCATCATCTCTGTTCACATAACCAGGGCTGATGGAAGTAATCCTGCCATCCTCGATTATTACGCTTTGCTCTTTTAAAGGTTTTTTACCGGGAACAGCGAGGAGTGTGCCTGCGTGGATAATGGTTTCTGCCAGCACTGAGGAAGAGAAAAGAGTCACTGCGATACCGCAGAGAAGGAAACGCTTCATGATTTGTGTACCTATTTATTATTTAAGCACAAGCTAAATCAATCTGCGGAATATGACAATTATGGGTTTATTACTTGGTGAGAGCCGGAAAAAAGTTTCTAAAAAATCCAAAAAAAGACCGGAAAATCCGGCCTTTTTTAATCTGTGGAGAATTAATATCTGCGGCGTGGCTGCACAAATACTGTGGTAGTTCGGCCGGGCAGAGTAAAGGTGCCGCTGCTCCGATCAAATTTCACTTTGTACAGGCGTGAGTCTACAGAGCGACGCTGACGTGGGTGCTTGAACAGGTACTCACCAATGAGGTTTTCGCTGCTAAATTCTAATGATTCGTCATCGCCATTAAACAGCACCACAATACGTTCAAAGCGGCGATCGATGTTGCCATTGGCATCGGATAACTCCATCACAATCAGCCCAGGAATCTGGCCGGGTCCGGTGTTGAGGAAATTGAGGTGTGCCTCTACGGACTCTGCATCAGACAAGCGGAACAGAGGAGAGCTGTTGCGAATCGCCAGCTGCTCGCGGAATAGAGCGGAGCTCCACAAGCGGTGCCGGCGCTCGGGAGCCAATTCCGGGTTTGCCAGTAAAGGTTGCATCAGGGACCAGTTATCTTCGTTTTTATCGGCGATAGGCAAACCTATACCCCAATTATCGGTGGCGAGGCTGAAGTCCAGTGCATTAAACCAGTCACCGGAATTGTAACTGTCCCGATCCATCGACTTTGAGCGCAGGAAATCCTGGCCTGCGTGGATAAACGGCACTCCCTGGGCGAACAGAACCAGGGAATTACTGAATGCCTGGATACGCACTCGTTCAGCCAAGTCGGCGCTGTCGCTGGCTTTGATCTGTACTCCGTCGAACAGCGTCTCGTTGTCGTGGGCGGCAATATAATTAATGGATTCCTGCGGGTCGGCGGTATAGCCGGTGGGCTGGCCGTTATAGACCAGCTCGCTGCCGGTAATGATATTGCCGTTGGCATCTTCAAAAGGATAATCCGCCAGGTTGCCGGCGAGGGAAACGCGGACTTTATCTGTCAGGGTTAGCAGTGTGGCACGCTCATCTTCTCCCTCAAACTTGCCGTTGCTGTCGGTGAACAGACCGGTACCAAAGCCCTGCTCCTCAAAGCCTCCGAAGGGGTTGCCGCCACGCACGGAATCGCGCAGGCGATCGTTAAAAGTGCCTATACCGCTGCCCGCCATATTGCCCTGTCGGGCCTGTACAAAGCGAGCATCGTCAGCCACCTCGCCAAAATTCCAGCCCTCGCCGTACAGGTAGATAGCGTTGCCATCGACACCATCGGCTGCCGGGGTCAGTGATTGCAATGCCGCTTGCGCCTTGAGGATATTGTCGAGGCTGTGGTGTCCCATCAGATCGAAACGGAAGCTGTCCACCTTATAGGCCTGGGCCCAGGTGACCAGGGAATCGATCATCAGCTTTTCCATCATGGCGTGCTCACTGGCGGTGTTGGCGCAGCAGCTGCTCATTTCCACACCGCCCTCCAGATTGCGGCGGTGATAATAGCCGGGGACGATTTTATCGAGTACGGAGTTGTCGTATTGGCCATAGGAGCTGGTGTGGTTGTAAACCACGTCCATCACCAGCTGCAGGCCGGAGTGGGATAACCCTTGCACCATTTGACGGAATTCGCGAATGCGCGCAGGTCCATCGGGGGCGCTGCTATAACTGCCTTCGGGGACCGTGTAGTGCAATGGATCGTAGCCCCAGTTAAAGCCATCGGTATCGCGAACAGAATCCACCTGGGCCTGCTGCTCGCTGCTGTCCGATGCGTAGTCTGAGAGGTCCGGGGTTTGCTGCTGCTGCGTGCGATCCTCATTGACTGTGGCAAAGTCAAAGGCCGGCAGCAGGTGGATATGGGTGAGGCCGGCGCGGGCCAGTTTATTGAGGTGGCGCATGCCGTCGCTGTGCTTGCGGGTGAAAGCCTTGAAGGTGCCGCGCTCTGCTTCGGGGACAGTTTGATCCGCAATACTGAAATCGCGTACGTGCAGCTCGTAGACACTGATATCTTCCGGCTGGGTTAACTGGGGCTTGCGCAGGCGGTCCCAACCGCGCGGCTTCAGGTCCCGGTCATCCAGGTTGACGATCTGGCTTTTGCCGCTATTGATGGAGAGACTCAGGGAGTAGGGGTCGGTGACCAGGTTGGTTTCAACCTGGCGGCTGAAGTAGGAGTACACCTCGACCTCGTAGAGGTAAAAGCTGCGGTCCCACTGCTTATCGATATCGGCACTCCAAACCCCGGTAGATTCATCGCGCAGCATGGATACCACCTGATCGGCGCTATGACTGCTGGAGTCTGTAAACAGGTGCAGCTTTACTGCCCGTGCTGTGGGTGCCCAAAGATCGAGTTGGATACTCTCCTCGCCGACACGGGCACCGAGTTCACCGTCGTAGTAAAAGCGATCATCGAGCGCACCTGCCATCTGCACACCAGTCGCATCCAGTAAGTTGCCCTCCGCATCGTAAGCGGCGAGGGCGAGCTGCTGGGTGACCAGATCACTGATGGAGGCCTGCCCTGGCAATTGCCAGGCACTGAAACTGGCCAGGTGTGGGAATTTTTGTTGGGCGCTGTCGGGCAGGGTGGCGAGAGGGGTGAGATCGATGGTGCCATCGGAACGGATATCACCGTCCTCCAGTTTTAGCTCGGCGCTGTTACTGTAGTGCAATTTAACCTTTGCACCTTCCTGCACCTGGATATCCCAGGCAAAGCTGCTGGTATCCACCCAGTGCGCTTTATCGCTGCTCAGGTCACCCTTGGCGAAGCCGTCGCTGCTGACGGTGACTTCTTTACTATTCGAATCAAAAGCAAAATAGATTTCGTCGTAATCGACGGCCACGGTAAAGCTGACGTTGGCTCCACTGTTGCCGTAGCTCTCCTCCCAGCCTTCGTGCAGGGCTACCTTGAATTCATAGGAACCGGCAGGCAGCGCAGAGGTGATAAAGGTGTAGGTGCCATCTCCATCGGCATACTGCATCCAGCTGCGCAGGCAACCGGGTTGCCAGTCTCCCGGGCACCCCAGCAGGGATTGGAAGTTGCCGGCTACAGTGGCGATCACGCTATTGTGGTTGTCGGTGATCCAGTGACTCTCGTGGTCGTAGATAAATTTAACTTCGCGGGCCTCATCCAGGCTAAGGGAAATATTACCGCCGTCCCGCTGGCCGCCCCAGCCATAATTTTCATCCCAGCTGTTGTTGAGAGCGGCTTTGTACTCCCAGTTGCCGCCGGGTATCCAAAAGTTGCCCTGCCATTTGTCGTCTTCGCTGTCATAGCGGAGCAGGGTGGCGACACAACCTGGTTGCCAGTCGCCATCGCAGCCCAGTTGGCTTTGTAGGTTGCCGGGAATATTGACCTCTGTGGGATCTGGTGTGTCAGATGCCCAAACCGGTATTTGGATGGAGCAGAAAACTGCCCCCAGAATCAGCCCCGCCCTTGTGCCGGGTCCTGTAAATTTTGTTGTTGGCATAGCGCTTCCCATTTTTTGTTGTACTTGTTGCGGTTCTCTCAGTTGGTATTGAATCGCAGTCACGCATTGACGGCCTCCCACCCCGAGGAGGTGGAGGTCTGGGAGAGGTAGTTGGGGGTGTCATAAAACCTTTATAAATTCGTCACTTGGTGGAAACACCCGCAGGAGAAGATGTTTCCCGAGTAAACGCGATGGCGAAAGAAAAAGCCGGATCTATACTCAACTGATCGGGTTATGGTGAGTCGAGAAAGGTGATGCACTCGCTGTAATCAGATTCGAAGGCCGGCTTTTGCCGGCTTTGCTTTTTGTGGCGGGGCAATTACTGAGAGGCTTCCCGGGATTATCCTTGCTCCTATCCCCGGGTAGTGCTAATTTGCCCATAACCCGCCAGGTACTCTGGCGGAATCCAGAATTCAATAACTGCGGAGGATGATTGATGATTGTTGCAACCCTCCGTCGGGTCCAGTAGCAGCCTCCAGCTGCCCACGCCCGGCGATAGATTCCTAGACGTCGGGCTTTCCCTGAGAAAGCTCTGTTGGCCGCGTATCTGCGGTCGCTTGGTGCTTTGTTGCGCCCAGAGGGTTTCAACCTTGAGTAAATCTCACTTTACCCGCCGGTCTGTTAACAGATTCGGCACTAAATCCCCATCTATCAAAATTGAGCGGGAAGCTTCTCTGCTACAAAAGCTCGGTTGGAAGTCTTTTTTCCAACAGCAGCTGACGCTCGAAGAACTCGAACAGTGTTTGCCGCTGCGGGTTACGGCTGTACACCGCAGTCGCCTGGAATTGGCCGGCGAGCAGGGGGCTGTGTCCCTTCCCCTAACCGGGAGTCTTGTGGCTAATTTGCCGACGGTGGGGGATTGGTTGTTGTTAGAGAAGAGCAGTGGATATTTTGTGCGTTTGTTGAGCCGCAGCAGCCAGTTTGAGCGCATGGCACCTGGGGGGCATCAGGTGCAGATGATCGCCGCCAATGTCGATAGTGTTTTTATTGTTTCGTCCCTGAATGAGGACTTTAACCTCTCACGTATTGAGCGCTATTTGGCTCTGGCACGGGAGTCCGGTTGCCGCCCCCACCTGATACTGACTAAGGCCGACCTGTGTGAAGATACTGCCTCTTTTCTTCAAGCATTGCGCCCATTCGGTGAATTACCTGTTGCAATGGTAAATAGTCTGGATCGAGAGAGCGTGGCACAGCTGCGCCAGTGGTGCTTACCTGGGGAAACTATCGCGCTGTTAGGTTCTTCTGGAGTGGGTAAGTCCACTTTGCTAAATGCGCTGTCTGGCGAATCTCTGGCTGAGACTGGGACCATTCGTGAAGCTGACAGCAAAGGGCGCCACACCACACGGAAACGCTCTCTTCACTCCCTGAGTTGGGGGGCGCTGTTACTCGATAGCCCTGGAATGCGGGAGCTGGGGTTGGTGCATGTTGAAGGTGGCGTGGCGGAGACTTTCTCCGATATTGAGGCCTTGGCCAGGGAGTGTCGCTTCTCTGACTGCCAGCACCAGTCAGAGCCAGGCTGTGCGGTACAAGAGGCGATAACGGGCGGTTCGTTGGATGATCGGCGCTTGCGCAATTGGCAAAAACTGCAACAGGAACTAAGCCGTAACGGTCAAACTCTGGCGCAGAAACGGGCGGGGGAGAGAGCGCTATCCCAGATGTATCGATCTGTGCAAAACCAGGCGCGTAAGCGCAAGTATCACGGGGAGGATTGAAAGTAACTCCTGAATCTCTAATTTTTATAAGTGGTATGCAACCAGGGATAGAAGGGCAGCATTAGCTGCCCTTCAAAACTGTTATGTAAGCTAGCGAGCCAGTTTTAATGTGACAACCCCGACGATAATTAGCAGTACCCCGAGATATCGACCGAGGCTGGCCGTCTCACCAAAGAAAACGATTCCCATCAGAAAGGCACCGGCCGCACCGATACTTGTCCAAACCGCATAGGAAACTCCAATGGGGATTTCCCGCTGGGCCAACCACAGTAAAAATCCGCTGAGGCCAATAAACACAACAGCCATTACAACACCCAGCAGGCGGGTAGATACCTCCTGGGATATTTTCAGCCCCAGTACCCAACCAATCTCACAAAGACCAGCCAACAATAGGTAGAACCAGGCCATGCTTTTCCTCTTTAAAACGTAATTTTTAAAAAATTCCTATTTCATTCTCCTTTTGGAGGTTAGGTCGGAGAATAGCTAACTGCCACTTTACTTAAGAGTTTAGAGAAAATTGATCGACTAATATGCCGGTGGGGTGTCGCTACTGCGTGTTTTTACATTGGCACAGGTTTTGACTGGGAGCTTGATAGGCTAAGGCGGAAAGGGGAATTTGATAGTGGGAAGGGAGAGAATGGGAAAACTCTGCTCAGGTCCTGTATGGTTGACTGTAATCGAAGGAGAATCAAGCTGGAAGCATGTTAAAAAAAATCAAGAGTCTGGGGCTAATACTATTGTCGGTCAGCCAGGTGGCTTGGTCCGACCAAGCGAATATCGAGTCTGTCGTCGTTACAGCTAGTCGTGTTGAAAAACAGCTTCAGGAGTATCCTGAAAGCTTCTCTATGGTTGCCGGTCAGGAATTAAAGCTGATTAAGCACAATCATATCCAGCAAAGTTTAGCGCGAGTCCCTGGGGCCAATGTGGCAAGAGGCAACGGTCTGGAATATTTGCCCGCATTGCGTTCGCCAGTACTGTCAGGGGCTGGAGCCTGTGGCAGTGTGCTGACAATGGAGGATGGCATCCCTCTGCGGGCAAATGGATTCTGCAATATAAATGAGTTGTTTGAATCCCATAGTGAAGTGGCACAGCGAGTTGAAGTTATTCGCGGACCAGCCGGCACTCTGTATGGTTCCAACGCTATGCATGGTGTCGTGAATATTCTGAGTCCGGAAATTGAAGAAAATACAAAAGCCTTTTCTGGAACTTTAGGTTTTGAAGGTGGCCCCCATGATTACTATCGAACCAGTATTTCAGCTGAATCTGATCTTTCTAACGAAGGCAGAGTACGAGCAGATCTTTCCCTGGCATCTGATGGGGGTTATAGGGACCACTCTGGTTATGACCAGCAAAAGCTCAGTCTTTTGCACTCTGTTTCTACAGCGCAGACACAGATCCGTTCTCGTCTGGCAGTCACGAATTTAAATCAGGAAACAGCGGGTTATATCGAAGGACACAATGTCTATCGAGATGATCGGAGGGACAGGGAAAACCCGAACCCAGAAGCATTCCGCGATGCCTCCGCGGTACGGCTTTACTCTACTCTCGATATTGATTTGGGCTCGGGAAAAAAGCTATCACTGGCCCCTTACCTTAGAAAAACAGATATGCGTTTTCTACAGCACTATTTACCGGGGCAGGCGTTGGAAGAAAATGGCCAGGAGAGTATCGGCCTGCGAAGCAGCTATTTCTTTACCAGGGCAGGCAACCTGGAAATAGTAATGGGGCTAGATATGGAATTTACCCAAGGCTATTTACGAGAACTCCAGAAAGAGCCAACAGAGGGATCGGTTTTTTTACGGGAGACTATCCCCGTAGGTAAGCACTATGACTATCAAGTAGATGCTTATAGCGTTGCCCCTTTTACTTTGGCTACCTGGAATGCTACCGATACTTTAAAGCTCTACAGCGGCGTACGTTTAGAATCGGTACAGTATGACTACAACAATAAAATGCTGTCTGGCCGTACGGCCGAGGATGGTCTCCCTTGTGGCTTTGGTGGCTGTAGGTTTAGCCGGCCAGAAGACCGCAAAGACAGCTTCCAGAATTGGTCGCCCAAACTAGGAGCTACTTACGATCTCAAACCTGGCTTGCAGTTTTTTGTCAATATGGCCCAAGGACATCGGGTTCCCCAAGCAACAGAACTTTATCGTTTACAGCGAGAACAAACTGTTGCCGAATTGGATTCTGAACAAATCAGCAGTATTGAACTGGGGGTGCGAATTCTTAAAGAGCACCTTTCCTATGAACTTGTGGCTTATGGAATGCGCAAGCGCAATGTAATTTTTCGGGATACGGAGTACTTTAACCAATCCAGTGGGAAAACCTCACATCGCGGTGTGGAGATGGCGCTTGGCTATGCATTTGCCCAGAGCTGGCGACTGGAGACATCCTCCAGTTATGCGGAGCACCGCTACCGTGATGAGCGAGAGCTGCAGGGAGTGTTACTGGATGGTAATCTTGTGGATTCAGCCCCCAGGGCTTTCGGTAGCTATCGCCTGCAATGGCAACCCCGGCAAGAGATAACCGCTGAGCTGGAATGGTTACATCAGGCGCGCTACTTCACAGATCCCCAAAATCAGCATGAATATTCCGGGCACAATTTATTGAACCTGCGGGCCGAGTGGGTATTTGATCGCTGGGCTCTTTCTATAAGGGCGTTAAACCTTACCAATAAGGCCTACGCAGAGCGAGCGGACTACAGCAGCTTTGTTGGGGACAGATACTTTCCAGGGGAGCCACGCTCAATATATTTGTCAGTATCTTCCGAGTGGTGATTAGAGGGCTTTTAGCGGAGACTTCAGTCATAAAAAAAGGGCAGGGAATTCCTGCCCTTTTAGTTTCTCTAGCCCGCCGATGCTTGCGATGTTGCTGGGGGAGAAGCCTGAGCCGATGCAGAGCCCTGACTTTCAATCCAGCTGTTCATTCGTGTCTCGAGAATATTTAAGGGCAGCGCGCCGGCGCCAAGAAGGACGTCGTGGAAGCTGCGGATGTCAAAATTATTGTCTAGCTCTTCTTCTGCTTTTGCACGTAGCTCTTTAATTTTTAACTGCCCTAATTTATAGGCCAGTGCCTGTCCTGGCCAAACCAGGTAGCGGTCAATTTCCACGGTGACATCGTGCAGAGGCTTGGCACTATTTTCCATAAAATAACCAATTGCCTGTTCACGACTCCAGCCCAGTTGATGCATGCCGGTGTCTACAACCAGGCGCACGGCGCGCCACATATCGTAGGTCAGTGCACCAAACTCGCTATAGGGATCTTTGTACAAACCCAGGTCATATCCGAGGCTCTCGGAGTAGAGGCCCCAGCCTTCCACAAAAGCGGTATAGAGAGCCATACGTCGCAGTGGGTGAATATCACTTTGCTCCTGGGCCAGGGCAATCTGTAAGTGATGGCCAGGCATTGCCTCGTGTACCGTCAGCGCCTCCATTTCCCACTTGGGCCGGCTGGGCAGGTTGTAGGTGTTGGCAAAGAAAATACCTGCGCGGCCAGCCTCGTTGGAGCCTGGCAGGTAATAGGCCGTGGTTTGTGACTGCTCCGAGTAGCTGGGAATGGGTTTAACTCCATAGGGCAATCTGGGCAGGGTGCCAAACAGCGCGGGCAGCTCGCCATCGATGCGCTTGGCAATATCCCGGTAGTCTCTTAACAGGGCCTCACGGCTGGTGTGGTAAAAGCGTGGATCAGTGCGCAGGAATTCGGTAAAGGCCTTGAAGTCTCCCTGGAAGCCAGTCTTTTGCATGACAGCTTGCATCTCTGCACGGATACGCTTGACTTCGGCCAAGCCTATGCGGTGGATTTCCTCAGGGCTTAGTTCTGTAGTAGTGTTTTGCTCAACCTTATAGGCGTACCAGCGCAGGCCGTCATTGCGGCTGCTAAGAGCGATATTTTTCTGCGCACCGGGGATATAGTCACGCTCGATAAATTCAGCCATTTTCCGCCAGGCCGGCGTTAACTGCTTGTTGTAAATATCCAGAGCACGTTGGCGCAGGCTCTGTTGCCTGGCAACCGGAATGCCCTTTGGCATGTCTGCGAAGACCTTGAGCAGCGGGCTCTGTTCCGGAATTGCTGGAATCAGGGCGCGGATCTGCCTCGGTAAATCACGCAGGGTAATCTGTGGTGGAGTAATTTCCCTCCTGAGCCCCTCACGCATCAATTCCTGGGTTTGCTCAACCAGGGTTGGCAGCTTCTCCAATCGAGCCAGGATATCCTCGTAATCGGCCACCGAGCGGCGCGGCATACTAATTAGCACAGCTGGCACGCTGCGCTGGATACCGCTCATATGGGTCACAGGCTGTAGGTGATCGGGAAACTGGAAGCCTTTTACTTCACCGAGTAAATCCTGGTAAAGCAACTGGTAGTCCAGTTGTTGCTTTTCGGGCAACTCGCTGGCATCTAGATTGCGAGTAGCACCTAAAAGTCGACGGGTCTGTTCCTGCCGAACTTCGATGCCTCTCTTTGAGTTGTCCACCCAGCGGTCATTCTGTCCGGGGTAGCCTTCGTAGGTGGCCATGCTGGGATAGCTTTCCATAATCCACCGGTAGCGGAAGTCTTGCAAAGCTATCAACTGCTCCGAGGCATTCTCAGAGGGAAGGGCTTTAAAGGCCTTTCTGAAAGCTTTCTGGTCCATGGCGGTAGCACTGAAACTGGCAAGCAGGCCTATGGAAGTGACAAGGGCTTTTTTAAAAAACGACATCTTTCCCCCGAATCCAAGCAGAAATTGATAGAAAAAGGGCCAGTAAAAAGCCCCGGTCGCGCCCGCAGTACCTGAATAAAGCTGGACACACAATTGAAGTTATTGGTTCGTTGGACTGGGAAGGTCCTGGAACGAACCCGATTAGTTGGCCGCTGCCGTGCGCCCCTTGAAGTTGTGTTGGTTAAGTATCTGCAGTCGGCGATGTATCTGCTCTTCAATTCCGGCAGCATCAAGACCGATTCCGGCAAGCAGGTCCTTATGCTTACCGTGCTCGATAATTTGGTCTGGCAGACCTAACTGCAATACAGGCATGGTTCTGGCAGTAGTATTAAGGTACTCAAGCACTGCGCTGCCGGCTCCACCGGCAATGGTGTTCTCTTCGATGGTCACCAGCAATTGGTGGCTATCCGCCAGCTCGTCAATGAGCGACTCATCCAATGGTTTGACCCAGCGCATATCGGCGAGAGTGGCGCCAAGGCGCTCCGCAGCTGCCATAGCGGGGGCTAGCAGGGTACCGAAATTCAATATCGCCACGCCGCTGCCCTCGCGGAGTAAACGGCCCTTGCCGATGGGAAGCTCTCGCATCTCTTCTTCGATCGTAGCGCCCATGCCGGTACCGCGCGGATAACGCACAGCGGCGGGGCCATTGTGGCAGTAGGCGGTATACAGTAACTGGCGGCACTCGTTTTCGTCGCTGGGCGCTGCGATGGCGAGATAGGGCAGGCAGCGCATAAAGGTCAGATCGAAGCTGCCTGCATGGGTTGGGCCATCTTCACCAACAAGGCCGGCGCGGTCGATGGCGAAGGTGACATCCAGGTTTTGGATGGCAACATCATGCACCATTTGGTCATAGCCGCGCTGCAGGAAAGTAGAGTAAATGGCTACAACCGGCTTTTGGCCCTCGCAGGCGAGGCCGGCGGCGAGAGTAACAGCGTGCTGCTCGGCAATGGCTACGTCTTGGAAGCGCTGTGGAAAACGTTTGGAAAACTCCACCATGCCGGAGCCCTCACACATGGCGGGTGTAATAGCTATAAGCCGCTCATCCTGGGCGGCAGTGTCACACAGCCACTGGCCGAAGATATCCTGATATTTGGGCAGCTTCTTTTTGCCTGGCACTGCAACTTGAACTTTACTCTCCGGTTCCAGTTTGTTCAGTGCATGGTATCCGACAGGGTCGGCCTCCGCCGGACCGAAGCCCTTGCCCTTGGTAGTGGCTATATGCAGTAGCTGGGGACCTGGCTGGCTGCGCAGGTTGCGCAGGGTGTGCACCAGATCGTGCATATTATGGCCGTCCAGTGGGCCGACATAGTTGAATCCCAGTTCCTCGAAAAGTGTACCAGGGGTAATCATGCCCTTGACGTGCTCTTCTGTACGTCGTGCCAGCTGCCAGGCCTTGGGTATCGCAGACAGGATCTTGCGGCTGCCCTCGCGCATATTGAGGTAGGTCTTGCTGGCAAGGATCTTGGCAAAATAGGTGGCCAGTCCGCCGACGTTTTTCGAGATCGACATACTGTTGTCATTGAGAACAACCAACATATCCCGACCGGTATGAGATGCGTGATTGAGCGCCTCGAAGGCCATACCTGCGGTCATGGCGCCGTCTCCGATAACCGCTACGACTTTACGCTCATCGGGGGAGCCCAGGGCCATACCCAGGGCCGCGCCGATAGAGGTACTGGAGTGACCGACTCCGAAAGTGTCGTAGGGGCTCTCGCTGCGCTTGGGGAAGCCTGATAGGCCGCCCTGCTGGCGCATGGTGAGCATCTGTTCGCGGCGACCTGTGAGAATCTTGTGCGGGTAGGTCTGGTGGCCTACATCCCACACCAAGCGGTCTTCTGGAGTGTTATAGATATAGTGGAGGGCGATAGTCAGTTCCACCACGCCGAGACCGGCGCCGAAGTGTCCGCCGGTTTGGCCGACACAGTACAACAGGTATTCGCGCAGCTGGTTGGCGAGTTCGGGCAACTGGCGTTCGTCAAGCGCGCGCAGTTGGGCTGGCTCGTCGATAGAGTCGAGCAGCGGCGTATGAGGGCGTGAGCGTGGAATGTCTTCGAGCATCAATCGTATCAATGGCTACAGATAATGATAGTGAGGGGGATTGTATGCCCGTGACAGGCATATTGCATCCCAAAGGGAGACGGACGCCCCACTCTAGTGGCTGCGCTGGACGATATAATCAGCGAGCTCTCGCAGTAATGAGGTATCGCCAGGCAGTGTAACCAGGGCATCAAGGGCCTGGTTGTGCAGTCCCTGCAACTTCTCCCGAGCGCCATCTACGCCAAGAAGGGAGACATAAGTAGGTTTGTTCAGCAGCGCGTCTGCACCCTGGGGCTTACCTAAAACCTCAGTATCTGCAGTGATATCGAGGATATCGTCCTGTACCTGGAAAGCCAGGCCAATAGCTTGCGCATAGTGACTAATAGTTTGTAGCTGGACACTGTTGGCGCCACCGAGTAGAGCACCCATTCGTGCACTGGCGCAGATCAGCATGCCAGTTTTCAGGCGATGCATAGGCTCCAGTTGTTCCAGAGTAAGGGTTTTGTTTACAGAGTCCAGGTCGATAGCCTGGCCCGCAACCATTCCCCGGCTGCCAGACGCTGTCGTCAGCTCCTGTAAAAGTTGTAACTTGAGTGCAGGCTCAGTGTTATCTGCCAGTAGCAGTTCAAATGCTTGGGTTTGAAGTGCATCGCCGGCAAGGATTGCTGTGGCTTCGTCAAAGGCGATATGACAGGTAGGGCGGCCCCGGCGCAGATCGTCGTCATCCATTGCTGGTAGGTCATCGTGGACCAGGGAGTAGGCGTGAATACACTCTAGGGCCGCCGCGGTTGCATCACATTTAGCTGGATCAAAATCTACTCCATAAAAGACTTTGGCACTGGCATATACCAGGGCCGGACGCAGGCGTTTGCCTGGGCCCAATGCGGCATAGCGCATAGCCTCAAAGAGTTTTTCGGCATTGGGGGCAGGTTGCTTGAGGACTTCCTTGATTCGTGCTTCAACCCTTGTGGCTGCATCATGGAGAAAGGCCCGCAGTGTTACGGGTGCGGTTTTACTACTCACTCAGGCATCATCCGCGGAATCATCGGTATCGAATGGTAGCTCGCGAATATTACCGCTCTCTTCCATCAGCAGTTTGACCTTCTGCTCGGCGCTGGCCAGTTTTTTCTGGCACTCACGGGTGAGCTTTACTCCACGTTCGAAGTCAGCCAGGGCCTCTTCAAGAGGCAGGTCTCCGGCCTCAAGGCGTTCCACCAATTCTTCCAGGGCCTCCAGGCTTTCTTC
Organism: Microbulbifer variabilis; assembly: GCF_052468405.1. Classification (NCBI taxonomy): domain Bacteria; kingdom Pseudomonadati; phylum Pseudomonadota; class Gammaproteobacteria; order Cellvibrionales; family Microbulbiferaceae; genus Microbulbifer; species Microbulbifer variabilis. Next base: position 3,535,470 of record NZ_CP174343.1, on the reverse strand, counting down.
AAAAGTTGCTGATTTTTTCTTTGCCGCCATAGCATCGCCTCTTAATTCCGAGGCAACCTTAGCCGCTGGCGCGACAAGGGTCAATTAGAGTGCACTCGCTTCCCAGTAGATGAGCTATCTCAGGGCCTCGAGAGATAACAGGTAATGGGCCAGTGCTTTTTTCTGCTGATCCGTAAAGTTGTATCTAGGCATAGGAGGTGTCGGTGCATCGAAATAACTGGCAAGTGTCTCCAAAGTGTATTTTTTGCTCAGCTCTTTCAAGAGCACTTGTTGTTGGTGGCAATGAGCGCAGTCATGATCCTGGTAGAGGGCTTTGCCTTCGCGAGCGGCGTCGGAGTCTATTGTAGGTGGTTTTCTGGGAGTATTATTAGTGACCTTGAGAGGATAGGGGGCCGAGGCTTTTAGCGTGCTACCGGGAGACAGGTGGTAAATCGCCCCGGCGTAGTCGTCGGTAATATAAATTGAGCCCTGGCTATCTTCAGCAATGGCCACTGGTCGACCAGAAACTTCTTTGCGATCGTCACTGAGAAACCCCCAAAGGAAATCCCGCTGGGTGATATCCCCACTTTCATCCCAGTGTAGGGATACCACTTTGTAACCGTCTTTGACGCTGCGATTCCAAGAGCCGTGCAGGGCTACGAGAGCTGCCCCCCGGTAGTCTTCCGATTGCTCCGGGCTGCGCAGGAAGCGAATACCCAACGGCGCATTGTGTGCGGCAAATTCGTGTACCGGAGGAACTGAGGATGCGATCATCTCTTTTACTGTCGGGTTTTCATCACCAATGAAATCTGGGTCGGGTATCCGGTCTCCATAGGCATAGGGCCAGCCATAGAACTTGTCTGGCCGAATTAGGTTGAGCTCATCGGGTGGGAGGTCGTCGCCGAGCCAGTCGCGGCCATTGTCTGTGGCATATAAACCGCCATCTTTTGGGGACCAGTCGAATCCAACGCTATTGCGAAGTCCAGTGGCAAGGATTTTGAAGTCACTGCCATCTGGCCGCATACGCATTATCGTGGCGCGCCGTGGGTCTTTCTCGATGCAGACGTTGCAGCTGGAACCGCTGCTCAGATAAAGCCAGCCGTCTGGACCCATTTCAATGGTTTTGGTCCAGTGACCGCTGTCCTCCAGGTTTTCGATAATCCTTTGGTAACTTCCAGCAAGGCGCCCATCGGAATGATCGAGTGGAACCCGCCCAACGGCATCGCTCTCTGCGATATAAAGCCAGTTTTCATGTAGAGCTAGACCGTGGGGCCGGTTTAAGTTATCGATTAATACCCGCTGGGCATCCGCTTGTCCGTCGCCGTTACGGTCTGGGGATAGCAGAGATACCTGTCCCTTTTTTGGCTGCGAGACGAGGATGTCGCCTGAGCGGGTGATCACCAGCCAGCGTGCCCCGGGAACATCGTCGGCAAATAGTTGAAGATTGTATCCCTGAGCGTTTGAGAGCCCACTTAAAACCTGCTGCTCGGTAGTTTTAATGCCACCAAAAAGTTGGCGCCAAGGAACACTTATTCCTGAAGCAACTGCGGATAAGGCGCCTGAAACTACAGTGGTAAAGATAAGCAAAAAAATTAGCGTATATTTCAACGTTATTTTCCCTAATTGGATTGCACTTGAAATAAAGGTGTTTATAGTGGCCGCGCTCACCTAATTACCCTTGTTTTACCACAGCGTGTCTACAGGGTCTCCCCCTCCTTTGTGAAGGAAATATTTCACTTTGTGAGATATGTCTTACACAAATTTCAGCAGATTACCCCTACTTTTTTCTCGCTTGATGTCCATAATTAACTGGCAGGGACGCAAAAGGGACTGCACCTCTGCGGCAAAGGATAAATGGATTGCGCCGCTCGCCCTAAGGATATGGGCACCATCCTGTGAGACGCACCGCCCGGGCCGGATTGCCTGGGCGGTGTTTTAATTATTGTGCCCAAACTTCCTCACATTTTTATTTAAATAAAATCTATTAATGTTTTTCTGTTCCACTCCTCGGACGGTTTAAGAGAGTGAGTTTACTCTTGATGGTGGCTTCAGCTGTCTGGAATTTGTAATATTTATCCGCTTTAATAATGATAGGCCGGCCAAAATTGCTCGGGCTGGCGGAGGGTGGCGCATTCAGTAATCTACTTTCAGCAGTGCCCATTTTGCCCCAGACATCATCGAGTTGTTGGGGTGCTGTTTTCTTGTCGGTGAAATTATTTGCAGGTTATTGCACTTTTCCTGTCATAGTTTTTATTTTTTCAACACTGAAATCTCTCTTACAGATTGAATCCCATCCCAAACCTTTCTATCCGGCCTATCAAGGTTGCCTGTATACAAACAGCCAATTTTTAAAATTATTTAGCCTGCTGGCTGTGATGACTTTCGGTACGAGTCGGGTTTTTCCGTTTGACTGCGGGGAGGCGAGGTCATGCAAGCAAGAATTTTACGCCTGAATTTGGCAGGGCAGCCACTGGAATGGCTTACATGGCAGGAGGCTTCCTGCCTGTATGTGCGGGATTTGGTCACATGGTCACTCGGGGGGATTGTGCAGCGGGTACGTGGTGGTTTCAATCGTAGCGGTAAGCGTTCCACATTGGATCTGGCGGCAATCATTGCCTGTGGTGGTGCCAGAATGGCGCGCCCGCGCATCCGACCTCCACTGACAAACCGGGCGCTATTTTTTCGTGATGCTCACACCTGCCTGTACTGTGGCGTGCCCTTTAAATCTATCGATCTGACCCGTGATCATGTTATGCCTGTATCCAAAGGAGGCTTGGATTCCTGGGAAAATGTGGTAACAGCTTGCAGGCGTTGTAATCAGCACAAAGGAAGTCATTTGTTGGAAGACATTGATATGGAATTATTGGCATTGCCATTTTGCCCAAATGCGGCGGAATACCTGGCGCTAATTAACAGTGAGCGTATTCGAGGTGACCAAATGGAATTCTTGCGTGGTCAGTTCTCTCGGCGCAGGCAGCAGGGATGGTTACACCTCTGATTGGCAGATAGATTGGAAAAGTAAAATAAATGTCAGATATAAAAAGGGGCCTATTGCCCCTTTTGGTTTTTCAGATTTCGAACGGTTAATAACTATTTTCTAACTACCGATCCTGTATCGATTCAGATACTGCAGCACGAATCAGGCCTGTCAGGTATTCGGTAAAATCGTGGCCATAGTTCTCCATCATTTTTGGGAACATGGAGTTGGGTGTCATACCTGGAAAAGTGTTTACCTCATTGAGGTAAAGCTCGTTATTATCGGTCAGGAAAAAGTCGATACGGGACAAATCTTTTAGCTTTAAGGCTTTAAAAGTACGCATCGAAACTTCTCGAATCCATTCCAGTTGTTCTTCGCTCAGTCCCTCCGCTTCAATAAAAGTTTCAGCGCGGCTGCCAGCAGCATATTTTTCTTTATAAGTGTAAAAAGTATCTGATGGAGCGCGTACTTCGCCGGGACGAGTGGCGATTAGTTCTTGCTCAAAGGTATAGACCGCCACTTCCAGTTCACGCGCATTCAAGGCTTTTTCTATCAAAACATAGGGGGAGAGAGTAAAGGCTTCTTCAATTGCGCTTACTAATTCTTCCTTGCGAGTAATTTTGAAGCAACCTACTGAGGAACCCTGGTTGGAGGCCTTTACAAATATCGCCTCCCACTCCTCCAGCGCTGCGTGAGCTTTATTCAGCTCCTCAGCTTCCATGCTGTGCAAAAAAAGATAGGGTGTGTTGTCTATTCCCAGCGCACTCAGCCACATCTTGGTTTTGATTTTGTTAAAGCAAATTTTGCTGGCTTCAGGTGCGGACCCGAAGTAGGGGATACCAAACATATCCAGCTGGGATTGCAGGTCGCCTGTCTCACCGGGGTAACCGTGGATGGAGGGAATAACGTAATCGACGTTCCAGGCATTGCCCTCTTCATCACGAATCTTGCGGTCGTAAAAGATATGGTAAACCCGGCCCTGTTTATCGGTGAGGCAGCCACTTGCATCCATTTCCACCCGCTTCAGGGCAATATCTTCGGCTTGTGTCAGCTGCGCTTCAATAAAATCCGCGGTACGCAGGGACACTTCGTGCTCGCTGCCGCCACCGCCACAGATAAGCAAAGTGTTGATCATAGATTTATTCCGTCGTGGTGCCGGCAGGGGGTGCCAATAGTACCTGCTGGCATTGCTGCGGCATCGTCTTAGGTTTGGGCTTTGTCGGTTGGGGCTTGGTGCCGTTTAGTATTGCGTAGAATTCCTCGCTAAACCACCAGTCCAGGTCGTTGCCACAGGGATCTGTTCGCACCGGTGCCTGGGGTTTGCAATCGCTGCTTCCCTCGGGGCAAGCCAAGCGTACATGGAAGTGATAGTTATGTCCCCACCAGGGGCGCACTTTGCGGAGCCATTCGTTATCCCTGCCCACAACTTCACACAACTGGCGCTTGATTGTGGGATGTACAAAGATACGTTCCACCCTCTGGTCTTCTGCTGCCATACGCAGGATTTTGGGGACTCGCTCATCCCAGTTTTCGTCAATAAGGCGATGTTTTTTTGCATCTGCCAGAGGAATAGCGGAGATATTATCGCGCTCCCACTGCGTGAGTGGTCGCTTGGCAGCACGCCGATCCTGGGAGTACCAGATATCCACATCCAGGCCGGTTTGGTGGCTGCTATGCCCACCGCTGCCAAAGGGGCCGCCGCGGGCCATGGACATATCGCCAATCTGGATTCTGCCCAGATCATTCTGTGCCACACTTTGCGAAAAGTCTTTTAGGAAGGCGATAGTATCCGGGTGCGCAAAATGGCGTTCGCGGCCTGTGCGCACCAGTTGATAACCCTCACCGCGCAAGGGCAGGGTTTCTCCCCCCGCAAGGCAGCCATTGGTGTAGGTGCCAATGCTGGAGGCCGCCTGAGCGCTGGGCTTTTCAGTATATTCCCAGGGGTTGGCCTGGGCGATGCTGCTGAGAACGATTGAGGTAATGGCCAGGGCGCGGGCAATCAACCTGGGGTGTTTGATGGAGGGGGACGTTGATGGAAAGTACATAGTTCCCATGTTACCGGTAAGTCACTGTAGTCGGATCGCAGTTAAGCGGACCCGACGAGTATAGACAGGTTGCCTGCTAGCTCTGTGACGCAAGTATCTCTTTGCAGTTCCGTATAAGCTGGTCCATTTCATCATCTGTGCCAATGGAAATTCTCAGGTAATCACTGATACGGGGCTTGTTGAAGTAGCGCACCAGGATATTCCGCTCACGCAGTGCCAGGTATAGGGCTTCAGCCCCTGGCTCCGGTGGCTTCGCCAGAATGAAATTTGCCTTGGAAGGCACGACCTGGAAGCCCAGCTCCTGTAAGGCTGCCCCACTACGCTGGCGCGTAGCGATGACCTTGCCGCAGTTATCTGCATGCCAGGCGCGATCGCGTATTGCGGCGGTTGCAACCTGTTGGGCAATGGAGTCTATTGGATAAGAGTTAAAGGAGTTCTTGGCGCGAAGCAATCCCTCAATCAAATGTTCCTGTCCCATTGCAAAACCGAGGCGCAGGCCGGCCAAGGCATAGGACTTGGATAGGGTGTGGATCACCAATAAATTAGGGTATTGATCAATCAACTGGGTGGCACTTTCTCCGCCAAAATCGATATAGGCTTCGTCAATAATTACTACCCGTTCTGAATGCAGGCGCAATAACTCTTTGATTTGATCGAGTGGTAAGTAGCGGCCAGTTGGTGCGTTGGGGTTGGGAATAATGATACCCCCGGCATTACCGGCATAGTCCTCTACAGCAAGGGTGAAATCCTCGCGTAGAGGGATGGTTTTAGGTTCTATATCAAAAAGCTGGCAGTACACCGGATAAAAGCTGTAGGTGATATCGGGGAATAGCAGAGGGTCGCTGCGACGGAAAAAACTGTAGAAACTCAGCGCAAGGACTTCATCTGAGCCATTGCCTACAAATATTTGATTGCTATTGAGATCGTAGCGCTCCGCAATAGCTTCGCGTAACTCAAGGGATTCTGGATCCGGGTATCGACGCAGAGCATCAGCGAAATCGCCTTGTGCTAATAGTGAGAGCGCCCCCGGCGAGGCAGGGTAAGGGTTCTCATTAGTATTGAGCTTGACCAGGTTTTTACTATTGGCTTGTTCGCCTGGAGTATAAGGTTCCAGTTGCTCCAGTCCAGGGCTCCAAAATGACTTGTTCATTGCCCAACCTCCGCGTTGCTGCTTGTGTCTTCTGCGGTAGAGCTGTCCATGTTCCCCGGTTCCGACTCTTCTTTCTCGATGGGAATATCAAATAGTGCTGTTGAGCCGGCGATAAAATCCTGCATCGGCACCGGTTTACGTAGCAGCATATTATCGTACTTGAGTTCGGTGGAAATCTCCGGTGCCTCACTGAAGTCATTGAGCTTGCTGAGGCTTTCAACCAGGCTGAGTCCTAAAAAGCCGATGGGTAATACCATCGATACAGCCCAACGCCAGCCGCGTCCAAGATTGGTGGCCAGGTAGCAGGCACACCAGAGCATGGCTGGCAGAATGATCGCGAGCACGAGGAAGTCGAGAGCCTCCATCATATCGCCGATAGCGAAGTTGTAGTTCAACACCCCACTGAACCACTCCCAAACGGTATAGCTTAGGGCGCCTATAGCGGCGATAGACAGGTGGGCAAAGAAGTGGGTTTCATGTTTTACCACTCTGCCAATGAAAGCCCATGCACCGGCATAAATCACCAGGCCGATGGTAGCACTTGCCAATATATTGATGGCAAGTGTCCATTCATAGCTACGTGCATAGTTGAGGTAACTGAGTAGCACAGTGGAGCAGGCCACAGCCAATACTAGCAATATGGCGTTCAAGGGGCGGGATAGGCCTGAAAACAAACTTTCCAGAGAGTGCAGTGGGGTAGCTGCTGGCACAGCATCATCAGAGTAGAACAGGCGCAGCCGGGATTTGCCACATTGCACTATATCCCCAGAGGTAATCTGATGTGAGGAGATTTCTCCAGGCTTGACCGACTTGTCCTGCAGGTTACCTAATAGCTGGCTGCCATTAACTGAATTAAGGTCATGCAGAACGTAGCTGCCGTCTTCTTCATGGCGTATTTCAGCGTGGCGGCCATCGGCGTGAATATCTTCTAGGATAGCATCGTTGCTGAAAGCGCGACCCAGAGTGAATTTTTCCCCATCCATGCAGTAACGCATTTGTACCCGATGGGCACGGTTGAGTTCTTCAATAATCAGTGCCATTGGATCTCGCTCGTGAACTTCTCGGTAAAGGCGTCGGCGGACTCCTGGGTAAAACCAGAGAGGGTAAAGTGGCTCACCAGTGCACGGTTTTTCTGGTCCACACTGAGGCTCAGAAAGAAGATGTCATATAAATTGGGAAAATCTTTATAACGTCTTACGCAATAACTGGTACGCGCAATCAGTGGTTTTTTACTGCGGTCTGGTTTTGATACCGGGCCATTGCCAGTACGCGGTTGCGAAGTAAAGCCCTGGCGACAGTGGAAATTAGTTACGTCTTCTTCGCCAGCGCTGTTGCCAGGATAAAACGTGCTCATTTGTTGTTCATATTCTGCGTAAAAGCGTGCAGGCAGCAAGTTGTCGGCCTCCAGCCAGAAAAATTCATACTCCACTCTGCCGGTATTGAACTCGTCAGAAAGGAAAATAACATCTTGCCCAGTGCAGCCCTTGTCGATGCGCTTTATAGGGCTATCGTCATCATCCTGCGTATTGCCCCAGCACTTAATGGCCGGCACGATTTCCCCAACTACCTTTGCTTCACCAAGTGAACGGCGTTTCCAGTCGGCCTGCAGGATGGAGTTGATAATTCGCTGCTGGTTGTCGACAAGCTGCTGGTACGTCACAGCCTTTAAGTCCAGGGCTTCGTCGCGCTGATGGTAGTGCTCTACTAGCGTGGATAGCTTATCTACTGGTACCAGGAAGCTCACTTGATTTCCAGCAGTGGCGACATTAATACCTACCACTTGGCCTCGGGTATTGATTGCTGGGCCGCCACTCATTCCTGGGTTGATGGAACCGGCGAAGTGGATACGATCATAAAAACTGCCGCCGGCAATACCATTGTAGGTGCCTGGAATCAGTGTCATACCCAGATCCAAAGGGTTGCCGAGTGAAACAATGGTTTCACCCTTCTTGGGGGTGTCGGTGGCAAGTTGAAGATACTCCTTACCTGGATTGTCCTGGCGCAGTAGGGCCAGATCGTTCACTACATCTATATCCAGCAACTCCAGAGTGCCTTTAGTGCCGTCAGTGGATAGATACTCCAGAGTGTATTTTTCAGGATCACTGACGGCCTGAGCGACTACATGGTAATTGGTGGCAAGTAACCCATCAGCTGAGATTTGGAACCCGGAACCGAGACCGGCTTTGGAGTTGGAGGATTTTTCGATCAGGCGAATCTGGTAGAGGCTGCCGCGGTAGTCGCTGTAAAGCTGCTCGTATCCCTGGGCCAGCACCATTGCAGAAAGGCAACAAAGTACCCAGGCCAGAAGGCATGCGGAAATTTTCGGCATTTTTGTTTGATTAAATTATGGACAGAAATAGTGATACTACGGGATATAGGGTAGTGCAACAAGCGCGGCGCAACGGTAGTTACCGGCTGCGCCACTTTCATTCATTCCCTTAAATCAATTTCCTTTACAGGTAATCGGCAATTTTCGGTTGTGCTTCCACTACCTTCTGGTGGGATTGCATATAGAAGTGAGTAAAGAGTGCATCGGCCTCCTCCGGAGAGATAAAGCCGTCACTGAACCCTGGACTCACAGGGTCCAGATGTAGACGTGCGCAATTAATCACGTGGGCTGCGAGCTGTGCCATATTTTCATCCCCCACTGAAATACGGATGGTGGTTGGGAATATGCCTGCTGCTTCCATCGCTTCAGGAGAGAGCTCCGAATGAGAGGTAAGTGCAGGGCAGAGTACCATGGTATTGGTTTGCCCCAGGCTCACCATTTGCCCAAAGGCCGGTTCCAATGCATCAAAGAAGCTCTTGAAGGCCGCGGTGGGAATCTGTGCCGCCTCCATATCAATACTGAACAACGGTGTTGGGAACTCATAGCGCATTAATGACTCGCGCATTTTTGAATTCGGGTGACTCTCTACCGCGTGGCTATTCACGCGGATTTTATTGTGGCTGGCAAAGAAATGGCTAAGGCTCAATGTATTGATACATTTGGTAAGCATACGCATTTCCAGGGTACGCATGCCGCAGTGCACTTCCCATGCCTTATCCGCATCCAGGAAAGCGCCTTTAATATAATATACATCCCAGAACATGCACTGGTCCCAGTTGAGCCCTTTGGCACTATCCCCCTTGGGAATAAACATGCGGTGATTTTCCCCAATAACCACGCCAGCTGTTGCAGCGCCGGTGCCGCCAATATCCTTGGTATAGGAGTGCACAACAAAATCCGGGCGCTCCTCACGGTCCTCCCGGCGTAATGGTTGATACAGAAAGGGGGTAGCCAAGGTGGCATCCAGGCTTACGAGGATATTTTCCCGATGTGCCATCTTACAGATACCCGGTACATCCAACATGATACCGTGTGGATTACAGGGTGATTCGATATAGGTGTGGATCTTCGCCCCCCTAGCAAGATTATCGGCATAATTCTGCTGGGTCTCATTTAAAAGCTTTTTAAAATCCTCTCCGCTAGTGCCATCAAACCAAACCAGCTGGATTGCTAGCTTGTCTTTTCGAGCGTAAAAATCTTGAAGCAGCTGGTGTACGCCGCCGTAGATATTACGCGAGACAATCAATATATCGTCGCGGCGCAGCTGGTTGGAAAGCAGTGCATCAATGGCTGCCATGCCAGAGTTAAAGTTCCAGGCCATATATTCGTTTGCTGCAGGACCGCACTCTAGGTCCACAATGGCATTGGCGAGGGAGATAGAAGTCGGGTTGAGCAGGCGTGAGTAAATGTCGTGGCTGGGTTCGCGGCCGCGAAAGGCGTCATCTACCCACTCGGTACAGGCATAGATGTAGGTGGCAGTGCGTGCGATCACCGGGGTTGCGGAAAAAATCGCTGGAATATTGTCGAATAGTGGATAACCACCACGTGTGGTGATATTGAAATCGTCTCCCTGCAGACTTTGAAAGCTAGCCCGCAATGGGTTTTGTAGAGTATCCAGCAGTTTTGCCAGTTGGAAACTCATAAAGCGCTTGGCATTGAAATAAGCAATTTTATCTGAGCGATCCAAGCGCTGCAGGGTGTCTGTAACCTGGCTCCACAGTTGGTTCAGATTCCCCTGGGCCTGATATAGCAGTGCTGCAGTTTGCTCCAGTAATTGGCCGTGCTCTGAGTCTGAATCGATGCAGAAATGCTGTAATTGTTCACGCGCCAACTCCTCAATATTTGTGGCTTCAGTACTGTTGCGGCGGGGAGAGAGAATTTTTACATCTTCGAGATTCGCTTCCATCGTATCCTCACTAAGCGATGCTTTTTGTTATATCGCGACTCTAACAGCCTATGCCGACGTATAAAACATTTGGCGCGTAATTTTCTGTAATTGGGCGTGATAGACCTGTAATTCTCAAATCCGTAAAGTAGGTTCCAGTTGAGGGGGGCGGGAGATTGTTAAGCAGTTCCCCTGCCATGGATCGGCAGCCCCCGCAACATAACTTCGGATGGATTTGGTTTTCTCACGTTTTCGCAAGCGTGGGATTAAAAGGATTCAGCGCAAGCTGAACGGTCGAGCTGGAACCGACAGGTGCAGAGTCTTAGTCGGAACTTTTGGATGAGCTTGCCCGGGGCACGGATGCCAAATTTTGCTCTTGATAGTGTTGTTGTAACCGTCGATGGTTGGGACCATCATTCCGGGCCGGTAGTATCAGTACTGCCGGCTTTTTTTTAAACCGGTACCGGTTATGATTGCGCGGTCACAGACGTAGTTTACATGAGATAAAACGTCTTTTGGTGACACCAAATAACAAATTCTTACGAGAGGGATGAATAATGGTCGCTTGTGCCGACTTACCCGTACTGGAGTGCGAGGTACCTAAAGAAGGGTTAAAGCTGGATCTGGTTTTACGGCCCAGAGAGCAGAAGGATGGCGAGCCTCAGTATTGGCCTCTTTACAATGCAGCTAACCCGGAAGAACACTTTGGGAATATGCTCTTTAAGATTCATAAGGGGGGTGTAGTTACCCTAAGGATTTCTCTGGATCTTACGGAAGTGCCTGGACGAGAGTTAGAATTTGTTCGTTACAAGCAAAATCATAAACTCGATGGCATTATTGCATTGAGCCCGGATTTCCGTCACCAGTTCCGTGCTCGTGCCAAGGAAGCGGATGGGGATTACACAACACTGATTATCAAGATCAGGGATAGAGAGCAAATTCCTGATCGGTTTAACTTTTTATGGATGTGTGTTGACTCAGAGACTGGCATGCATTTTGTTTCCGGGGATCCTGAAGCTGGGGTTGATCCTTATCCTCCTAGTGGTACAGGCAAATAGAATCTTTGAATTCTTGAGATTGAGAGCATAGCTCTTTGAATGCATGTAATGAGAACCACTCTTTACTCATTCCTAGAGCTAATAGCTCATTTAAGTGGTAGCCCGCAGATTGCCACTCTCCCGCAAGAGCATACACTTGAGCGGCTGAGTACTTGACATAAGTGTCGTCAGGAGACTCACGTAGTAGCTCTTTAATTAGAGCTATTGCATCTGAGGTTTTCCCCAAGTTTGCTAGCGCTTCAGCTCTCCACCGCCTAGCCCTCAATTCAGTGCTATTAAGAGTTAGCTGTAACACTTGATCAAAATTATTTTCTGCATTTTTTCGGTCATTTAGCATCAGATAGGTTTCAGCAACTTGACCATGCATTTGAATATTGTTGGGGGAAATTTCTAATATTCTAAGATATACTTTTAGTGCTTCAGAGTATTTTTTTTGTAAAAAGAAAATAATTCCTAAGTTGGATTGAGTTCTCCATGAACGCATATCTTCTGGTATTGAAGTGATCGCTTTTTCTGCGAGAGTTAAATTACCAGTTTCCAACTCTATCACTCCAAGAATTGCGTAAGCAGGCCAGTAACCGGGATAATTTTCAATTAATTTTACTGTTGTTTTTCTTGTGGATTCGTAGTCACCTATTGCTAACTGATTGATAGCAACAAAATAGAGATTGCGGGCTGACGGAGACATAGCTGCAGCCTCTTTTGCATAAATTAGTCCTTGATCGTAATTGCCCTGTGTATATTGAAAACGTGCAAACTGGACTAGTAAGTGGGCAGATGGATGGCCTTTAGCCTGAAGCTTCTTAAGCGTGGCCTCAAAACCTTTCTTGTCTGTTCCAGAAGCTTTAATCAGTAGTTTCGCTTCAAGCAGGGCTGTTTCTTCGGCCCCTGATCCCTCTGCACTAGCAATAATACCTAAAGCTGTCGTGAGGAACTTGCTGTCATTATTAATGCTATGCATGCGAGAAGCCAGCCTAGCATATAGTGCATATAGATTGGTGTTTTGAGGATATTTTCCAATAAGGTTTTCAACTATTTCTAGATCAAGTTTTGTAATAGCTATATTGGAGGTATCTTTAGAAAGAATTGATAGGTAGTGCTTGTAGTCATCGGACTCCATTTTCACTTCACGGTTTAAATTTTTCCTATAGCTGGCTGGGAATAGCTCTAGGGTGCTATTACCAATAGTGTATTGAGCCTCTTGATGCTTGTCGCTTAGGAAAACAAAGCTAATTTGTTTTTGAATTTCTGCATCGGCCGTACTTATTCTTTGTATTTCAATATTGCAGCGTAGTTGAAGACAGTTAAGCTGAGCTGCTAATGCGGTTGTCACCCCTCGATTGTGTAAATCTTCTAGTTGTTGTTCTTGATTAGTGTTTTCTTCCGGAGTAAAACTAACTATGGCGCTAGATTTAAGCTGAGTAGCGGAACTCATTAAGGCTTGCCGAACCATTGCCTTCAGTAGCATATCAGAGTCTTTCTTGCCATGGATATCACCATTTAAATTCACAGGCAAAACGGCAATATACTGAGGAGGCAGCTGCGAATAGTAATACCACCCCCAAAGACTAGACATCGTCAATAGTCCTAATCCCATTAAGGCAGCAATAATACGGCCATGCTTTTTACGTGGTTTGATTAGTAGTTGAGTGACGGTTTCAGAGTATTGTTTAGTATTGGCATCAATGCCGTATTTGCAAATTATTTCCAGGGCTTCATAGACTTGTTGTGCAGAATCTGGTCGCAGATCTGGACGCTTTCCAAGAAGTCTATCCAAAAGTGCGCCAAGAGTTTTCGGGATACCAGGCCAAGCTTGTTGAGGTGGTATATGGGGTTTGGTTGTGATTTGCTGAGCGAAAGCCAATGCGCTCATACTACCTCGTTCAAAAGGTTTACAACCGCAGAGTAACTCATAAGCAATACTACCTAAGCTAAATAAATCGCTACGTGCATCCAGAGGAATTCCTTGTAGCTGCTCAGGGGACATAGCTTGCACACTGCCTGCAATATGATCTTCCCTGGTCAGTTGCTGGTCGCAGTCGAGAGTTTTGGCGATGCCAAAATCAGTTATTTTGGCAACGCCATCAATAGTGACTAGTATATTCTCTGGTTTGAGATCTCGATGAATAATACCGAGGCTATGTGCCCTATCAAGCCCGAGAGATACTTGCATTAGTAACTCAAGCTTTTCTGCCAGTGTGGGGGTGTGTTCGCGCATCCACTCCTTGAGAGTGACCCCTTCAACCAGCTCCATGACAAGAGCTATTTTATGTTCTTCCTCAATAACATCGTACAAACGTACAATATTTGGGTGATTAAGCTTGGCTAATAATTGTGCCTCACTACGAAAACGAGCTTCAGCTGAATTACCTGTCATATCTGAGCGCAACTGCTTGATAGCGACTTTGCGTCCGAGTTTGATATCTTCAGCGAGGTAAACAACCCCCATACCTCCAGCCCCTAGGGTGCGCTCAACCCTGTAACGGCCTTGGTATTCGTTAGTTTTCTCCAGCGCAACTACGTCCATTGTATCTAGTTCTTCTCGGATGGATGAGCCATTCTACCTGATAGAACATTTTCGTGAAGCTATCTACCCCCTTTCTGAAGGAAATGGTTCACGTTATTCCATATCTTTTGGTTTGAAAGGCTGTAAGTTGGCTTCTAATGGATTAAGACAAAGTATCAACTATTAGGCTTGCTAGCCTCTATTTGGTGTGGGTACATTGGTAATGGACTTGGAGTTCGACAGTAGAAACTGGATAGCTTTTATGCTTTCCGGTATTGAGCAGCCTAAAGTCTGGAAGCTAGAGATGTTAAATTGATATTATAGATTTGCCAGGAGTAAGGGTGCTTTTGCAAGGATGTTCCTGATTATTAATGATGGAGAGGATAGTTGGTCCTAACTATCCTCGTAAGCATCAAGTTATGCCTCCTGTAAATCAGCCTTTGCTTCCAGTTGGGTACCTTTATATATCTCAAACTGGTGGCAGCCAATACGGATCTCCCAAGAGCGGCGTTCAACCAGGTTTGAAGTATCAACTGCGTCCGGCAGGGATTCGGAAATCTGTTTGCGTGCACGGAAGATCTGGGTGTTTAGATGATTGACAGTAATACCCAGCTCGTGGGTAGCTACTTGGATCGAGACCCAGCCCTGCGAATCCATATCTAGGCCGTTTTGCATGTCCCTGAAGCGTGCTCGGGCAAGGTATAACAGCAGATAATTGTGGATCCGTGCAGGCAGGGATTGCTTCATTCCCTCTCGCTGCAGCTGTAGCTGAACATGCTCTTCGTGAGAGCTGACTGAGAAGCGCAGGCCGAAGTCGGTGATCGACAGCTGTTGTAGGGATAGCTCCTTGGTGGCGCCTTGATTATCTGCCAGAAATAACTGCCAGCTGTTAAGGCCGCAGTCGATGCGGTCGCCATGGTTCACTAGCTTCTTGTTGCCGACTTCAGCGGAATTGCCAGTGAACTCATATTGCCACTGCGCAGTTACGGGACTGAAGTGTAAGCTTGCCAATGGTTCACTCTCATCAGGGAGCAAGTGGTATTGCTCAAGAGGTTGTGCTTCCCCGGTTTGCAGGTCAATGAGTAGATTCTCTGGCGCATCAAGATTCTCGATAATCCAGGCTGGGTTGTCAGCCCGGCCGAAACAAATCTTGTCACCTGTCTGTAGTGGATAGCTCTTGGCGGGAACCAGTTGTTGGCCGTTGAGCCAGGTTCCGTTGCGGCTGAGATCACGAATATTCCAATGGGTGCCGGTCCATTGGATTGCCGAGTGAATACCGGAAATCTCAGCACTGGTGATACGGGTGTCCACTGCGCCCTGGCGGCGACCAATAGTGTGGTGGGCCATTAAATATACTGGTTGTTCCCTATCTGGGTGCTGTAGGCAAGCCATTTTTTTGTCCTTTTTACCCTGGCAAGAATGCTCAAACTTCTTGCGAATCTGGCTCCAGCAGGCTTAAAACATGGTAAGCACTTACTCAAGTGAGTAAGAGAAAACCTGAGGTAATGAGGTTTATCTCTTTAAGCGCCAGCTAGAAAGCTGCAGTAAACCAAGTTGATTGCCGCTACCGCCACGGATATTGGCAGTGTGATGGGCAGCTTATCCGGTGCTAAAATCCTGCTCTAAGTGAGTGGTCACTATGAGGTTGAAGTTGCTCTGTATAATCGTTCCATTTATACCGATCTAAGGAACGATTGCAATGATTGATACTAATTGCCGCTATTTTCGCTGAAAAGTTGTTCTGACGTCAAAAGCGCCGTAATCATTTGTGCTTGCTCAGTGTGGACTGGTTTGAATTTCTACTGCTATTTGCAGCTTGGGGGAGGCTGAAATCGAATAAAAATTTGCACTTCTTTCTCTTATCAGGGCTACCAGCTAAGCTCTCGAAGCCACAGGCCATCTTTATCTGAGCAGCACTTGTACAAACTTACTACAGTAAAATCCAAGCTATAACTGGTACTAACCTAATAGAATCACCGCGAATCAAGAATGCCAACTTAGCGGCAATTCCTGCCACCCTGCCTAATAAGTACGCAATTTCAAATTTGAATCGACCGGTTAGGTGCTACTTGGGACTAAATTACAGTTGTCACAATGCTAATTTTTTGCACTGGTAAATAGCTCGTGATGGATATTTAAATTGATGGGCTGAAAAGATAAGTGAGACTGGTGATAACAAAGCCAGGGCTTATGGAGCCCTGGCTTTGTATGTATTTGGGCGATTGTGTCTGGACTTAGATACGGATGCCTTCAATATCCAGAATCATCTCTACTTTCTGGGAGGCAGGGCCCAGATTGTAATCGATACCAAAGTCTTTCAGTTCGAACTCTGTAGTGCCACTAAAGCCCTGACGGTAGCCGCCCCAGGGGTCTTTACCACCGCCAATATTGGTTACGTCGATCGTAATTGGCTTGGTAATGCCGTGCAGGGTAAGTTCACCTTTTAACAAAGCCTTGCCATCTGCGAGAGGTTCGAAGCTGGTGCTTTTAAAGGTGGCTGAGGGGAATTTTTCAGTGTTTAGGAAATCGGTCCCGCGCAAGTGCTTGTCGCGCTCAGCATGGTTACTGTTGAGGCTGGTAACATCAATATTGACGTTAACCGAAGATTTCTCTGGCGCTTTATCGTCGTAAAAGAAAGAGCCGTCGAAATCATCGAAGCGGCCATACAACCAGCTGTAGCCTAGGTGTTTGATGCGGAACTGTACAAAAGCATGGGCACCTTTAGTATCGATTTTATATTCGGCGGCTTGGGCTGTGGTGCCGAGTAGGGCTGCGAATAAAAGTGCAGTGAGCTTCTTCATAAGGCTGTTTCCTTTTTTGTGGTTGTGATGGGGGCTTGTTCTTCTGATTGCTCAGAATCTTTGGATAGTCCTAGCATTTTCAGCAAGGTGGAATCATGGTCGATAAAGTGATGCTTCAGTGCTGCCAAGGCGTGAATGGCTACCAGAATAATCAGGCTCCAAGCCAGAACTTCATGCACACTACCGGCCATATCTTCCTGGTTGGGAATGCTTTGAATAGTGGCCGGCAGGCTGAACCAGCCAAAAACCTCAATGGCTCGCCCGTCAGCGGTGGAGATCAAGTAGCCGGAAAACATAATGGCAAACAGGAGGAGGTAAATGAGTTGGTGTGCTCCCTTAGCCACAAGTGTTTGCCAGCGTGGCGTATTGGGTTCTGCTTGTGGCGTAACATTGATCAGGCGCCAAAAGAGCCGTAACACCAGCAGCAGTAATAGCAACACACCGATACTCTTATGAATATTTGGCGCCTGCTGGTACCAAGGATCGTAGTAGGACAGCTGCCTCATCCACCAACCCAAGGCAAAAAGACCGATGATGGCTGGTGCCATCAACCAGTGCAAAGCGATGGCAGCCCAGCCATAGCGAGTCTGGTTATTCCGTGCCTGCACGGCTTACCTCCGGAGATCTCTGGTATTGCTTTATTATGACTGGCGCTAGGGTACAGCCTTTGTCGCTTATGACCAATGGTTGGAATGAGACTCTGCGAGGGAGGTCAAAAGTGGTTACTTCAAGTGGTATTGGTATTTCGAGTGATTTTTACTAATGCGCCTGCCTTTGCGTCCGCTCGCGTTCCGCGGCTAGAAGAACCCTCTCACAGGCATTACGGTCCAGGGATGTTGAGCGTCTGGCGAGCTGCTCAGCCAGCCAGCTAGTAGAGTGCTCCTCGCCATCCAGGGCCAGTTGTTCCAGTTGCCAAATAACGTCGAGTAGCAAGTCGCGCTCCAGGTTGATACTGGCCTCCTGAGGTGAGAACAGACGGGGTTCCAGCTGCTCCAGGTCACTGCGTTTGAGTACCAGTTCAGCCAGGTTGGGATACCAACGGCTGCTATAGGGTTCAGGTAGTTGATGATGATCGAAAGTAATCCGAAGGCGATTACCTTGGGCGTCTTCAAGCAGGGGGGTATCTTGTTCATATGCTGGCAGAGCGGGGTTGTGGCGTAATACGCCGACAATTGCCCGCCAATCACTTTGATTATCCGTACAAAGGCGCAGGGGCTCCACCAGTTCGAGGCTGCCGATTTGATCCAGGAACATTAACTTTTGCCCAGGGCGATACCAGTAAAGGTCAAGGAGCTTCTCCTCAGCAAGGTCCGCTAAATGAGCGCTGGTTAGGGGCTCCTCCGAGAGGGCGCTCAAGTGATTGACAGCCTGTTGAACACTCAGCCATTGCTTGCGGTGGAAATGTTTGCCAATCGCGGTTCCCATGCACTACTCCCGGGTGGGGTAAGGATTTTAGGAAATAGATAGTCCGAAGTATTTGCCTGCTTCTTACCCCCTCCCTGAAGCCAGGGATCTGGCTGGCTCATTAAATGGGAATGCAAGCAAAGGGAGACAGGCTTAGGTTACCCGTTTGGGCCCATGGTCACTGAATAGTTTAGCAGTCAGTACTTCCAAGCCGGGGATGGGTGGTTGTCGTGTGGTGATAAATACCACTGGGACTGGGGTGAAAAGGTGAGTCATGCTAATAAGAGGAGATGTACAATGGCGCTTTTACTCACTTGGGGGAATTATGAGGTTGAAGCCTGTTCTCTTGTTATTGCTTTTACCAGCTTTTTTATCTGCTGGAGCAGAGGCTGAAGTTTCTTCCCTGGCTCAGGACACCGCGGACTACGCAGTCGAAAAATACGAAGGGGCCATGACAAAAACCCTCGCGAGCCTGGTGCGCTTCGAGACTGTTGCAAGTGAGGAAACCCCCTTGGCTGATAACCCCGCTTTTGTAGGATTTAAAAAGGTGCTGGAGTTAAAAGCGAAGGAGCTAGGGCTTGAATACCAGGACTATGGTCATGTACTGGTAGTGGCCTTGGGTGAGGGGCCTGAAAAGGTCGGTATTGTTACTCATGGGGATGTACAGCCGGCAAACCCTGAGAAGTGGCAAAAGAGCCCTTTTTATCTCGATAGTGAAAGTGAACCCGGCAAGCTGATTGCCCGAGGCAGTGAAGACGATAAGGGGCCTATCGCAACTGCACTCTATGCCATGAAGGCAATTAAGGACCAGGGCTCGCCTATTAAGCGCAGGATAGAGCTTCTTATTTACCTGGCTGAAGAGTCTGATTGGGAGCCCTTGAGACACTTTCTGAAAACTTACCCAATTCCCGCTTACAACATCACAATTGATGCTAGCTACCCGGTAGTGACCGCAGAAAAAGGGTGGAGTGAAATACAGGTTAGCACTTTTGGAAGTTTGCCGGCGGACTTTGCCAAGCCCTATGTTGAGGATTTTTCCGGTGGTTATTTCCGCAGCCAAGTGCCGGACGAAGCCCGAGCCACCCTGGCTAATGTCACCCCGGAACTGGTTGAGGCGGTTCGCACCAGAGCAGCCAAACACTCCCAAGCGACTTTTGAAATATCGCAAAGTGAAAACAAGCTAGTTGTTACTGCTCGTGGAAAAGCCACCCATAGCTCTGAGCCGGAACATGGAGTCAATGCAATTGCCTTCCTGGCCGATCTTCTTAGTGTGCACGAATGGCCGGCTAATGCTGCTGGAGCAACTGTACGTTACCTGAATGACCTGGTAGGCACTGGTATTGAGGCAGAGAAATTTGGGGATATCGCCTATAACGATACATTTATGGGGCCAATGACCGCTTCTGTTACCATGGTGAAAGTCACTGAAAATGGGCTCACCAGTTACCTGAACCTGCGCCGCCCCACGGGTAAAAGTGCTACCCAGTTGGAAAAAGAAATTCATTCTGCACTATCAAGTTGGCAGGAACGGACCGGCATAATATTTGCCGATACTCAGGTTTCCCTGGGTAATCCCTACCGGGTAGACAATGCGCCTCATGTTGAACCATTGCTGGATGTTTTCAGCCATTTTACTGGTATGGAAGATGCCAAGCCTGTCGCCATAGGTGGTTCTACCAATGCCAAACTGCTGCCGAATGCAGTCAGTTTTGGTCCCTCCATGCCGGGCAGTGCTTATACGGGCCATTCTGAGCATGAATTTATCACTGTGGAACAATTCCGTCTGAATCTAAAAATGTACACAGCCATGATGATTGAGGTTGGCAACTTATAAGTGTGTCCGGTAAAACGGATTTATTCACAGGAAGTGGTCTACCAAGTGCTTGAATTGACCGGTTAGCCTCGGTCAGCTCAAGAGTGAAACTATGTGGTTCTTTGAGGGAGCTGCGGTAAATTACTTCATTCGTTATTCAATTATTAAAGAATCGCAAGATGTTAAATTTTCTTCCCTCGATTGTTTTGCTGATATTGGCCTCGACTCTGTTGGCCATTGGCACCATTCTGTGCTTCATACCCATATTATTTTTTGTGGTCCTGCGATTGATTTTGCCCTTTGCTGCGCTGCGCAAGTTCTTTGCGATCATTTTTATTTCTTGTGCTGAAGCCTGGCTCACTCTGAATAAAGGCTGGATGAAACTCACCCAGAAAACCCAGTGGGACGTACAGGGCGATGAGTCGCTGGATAAGAATGGTTGGTATCTGGTGACGTCAAACCACCAGAGCTGGGTGGATATTTTTGTGCTGCAGTCCATTTTCAATCGAAAAATTCCTTTCCTGAAATTTTTCATAAAACAGGAGTTGATCAAGGTTCCGGTGATGGGGGTTTGTTGGTGGGCGTTGGATTTTCCTTTTATGAAACGCTATAACAAGGAGTTCCTGAAGAAGCACCCGGAAATGCGCGGTAAGGATTTGGAGGCGACAAAAAAAGCCTGTGAACGCTTTAAATTAACCCCCACCAGTATTATGAATTTCCTTGAGGGAACACGTTTTACGCAAGACAAACACGACAGGCAGGGATCTCCCTTTGCCCATCTGCTCAAGCCTAAGTCCGGGGGTATCGCTTTCGCAATGCAAAGTATGGGTAAGCAACTAAACCGCCTGTTAAATGTAACCATAGTTTACCCGGATGGTATCCCGTCATTTGCTGATTTCCTTGGTGGGAAAGTAAAGAGGGTGATTGTTCGTGTTGAGCAGATTCGTATTCCGGAAAGGTTCTTTCTTGCGGACTACGTAAATGATCAGGTATTTCGTGCTGAATTCAATCAATGGGTCTATGAGCTGTGGCGAGAAAAAGATATGCTGATTGGTAAATTGCTTGCCGATAGCGGCAGAGTCTGATTTTTCCAGAAAAACAATAAAGGGGCTAGTCAAGTAGCCCCTTATTTTTCTGCTACAAAATTTAATTACAACCAGATGGGCAGTTGGGCCCGAATTTCTTCTGGTTGGCTTTCTACCAGGTTCTTACCGGTCTCACCCGCAATGGTAGCGCGGGTTGGAGTCTTGAGAGCATCCCGTAGGCTACCCACCATATATGGCTCGGCTACGATATAAAGTTTTTCGTAGCGTCCCTCCTGTCGCCCCCGCTCTAAGGTATGAGCAATCTCTCTGGCAAATTTCTCACCGTTGCGATGGCGTAGATCGGAAAAATTACCCATGGTGTGGCGACCCTTGCCACGGCTGTCAAAAGTGCGTCCAGGGGCGTCACTTTCGAGATCGCGGCCCGATAAGCGGGATTCAGGGTGGAGGAGAGCTTCGATTTCGTGGAGGTTTCCGGCGCGTTTTTTTGCTTCGAAAATCCTGGCTTGCGACTGGTTGGCCACGAGGACCCATGCTAGAGCCATGCGCTTATCCTCTTTAATTTACCTGTAATTATCGTAGTTAAATTCGATGCCACTGACTAATATCCTTAACTGCAAGATATCCAGCAATTCCCATATAGATAAAAAGTAAATAAAAAATATTTTTTAATGCTATTTGCGATGGCTACTGTGGGCACTTATTCCTACCGAGTGTCGCTGAATTACCTAGAATGAAGTCAAGATGTGAGAGGCGCAAGCCGGGTCCGAGGAGCGAGCTTGCGCTTCCTGCGACATAGTGGAAGCAAAGAGGTTGTGATTATGAGTCTGATACCGAGAGGGTCCCTACTGGATCTGGACAATATGTTTGAACAGATGCTCTCACCCAGCCGTGGCATTACCAATGAGCGGGAGGGTTTCTTCTCTCCGCGTATCGACGTGAGTGAACGTAAAAACAAGTATGAAATAAGCGCTGAATTGCCAGGTGTTGGTAAGAACGATATCAATGTGACTCTTGAAAATGGTGTCCTGACCCTTGAGGCAGAAGTACATCGCGAACTGAAGGAAGAAAAAGATGGCCGTGTGCTTCGTCAAGAGCGGCGCTACGGTAAGTTTTTACGCAGTTTTAACCTGGGTGATGATGTGCGTGAGAGTGAGATCGACGCAAACTTTAAGGACGGTATTCTGACCCTGACGGTGCCCAAGCATGAGGGGCATCCCCCACAACGAAAGCGTATTGAAGTGCACTGATTTTCTAATGGGTGGCGGCCATGCCGCCACCCATTGAATATATTTAAGAAATTGGCGGAGGTACGTGATGAAAGTAAAACAGGCAATGCACCAGGGAGCTACCTGGTGTACTCCAGACACCCCGCTACAGGAAGTGGCGAAGATCCTGCGTGATGAAGATATAGGTGCCGTCCCGATTGGAGAAAATGATCGCCTGATCGGCATGGTTACTGACCGCGATATTGTATGTCGAGGTGTAGTGCAGGGTGGTAATTTGTCCTCGCTAACTGCCCGCGACGTGATGACTGAAGGCATTGAGTGGTGTTGGGAGGAAGATGACCTCCTCTCAGCTGTACACAAAATGGAGCAGCAGCTACTTCGCCGTATGCCAGTACTGAACAGTGAAAAGCGTATGGTGGGTATTCTTAGCCTGGGTGATATTACTTCGGCCATTGCCAGTAAGCAGGGTGGCCATTTTGCCTCGGCGATCTCAGCACACCATTAGAGCTCGCTACTAGCGAAGGATTATCAACAGGGGCCGTGGGTCCCTGTTGATACCGGTCTTAGAGCTATGTGCCTTTCCCCTATCATTTCTCCAGGCTAACTTTTTTCACCTCGCTATTCCAAAGTTTCGATAGCCACGTCGTTTGCCCATATGGGCGAATTAGCGCTTATACTGCGCACTTTTTTGAGGTCAACCATGATCACTCAGGAACAGTTGCAACAGCGCAGTGGCGGTCAATGTGAACTCTGCAAGGCACAAAAAAACCTAGCGGTCTATGAGGTAGCTGAGTCAGTGGGTCAGGCAAACCCACAGGTGCTTTTGTGTCAGACTTGCCGGGAGCAACTGGATAACCCAGCACATTTAGACAGTGCCCACTGGCAATGCCTCGTAGATAGTATGTGGAGTCAGGAACCTGCTGTGCAAGTATTGGCCTGGAGGCTGCTAAAGCGTCTATCTGTCGAGACCTGGGCTCAAGATTTATTCGAAATGCTCTACCTGGATGATGACCTGGTTAATTGGGCCCAGGCGGGTACTTTTCCGGAAGAGGGGGAGCTACTCGTGCATCGCGACTGCAATGGTGCAATACTGCAGGCCGGTGATAATGTCACCATTATCAAAGACCTGGATGTAAAGGGCTCCAGCCTTGTGGCCAAGCGCGGTACTGCTGTGCGCGGCATCAGCCTTACCGATAACCCCGAGCATATTGAGGGACGTGTTGAGGGGCAGCGTATCGTGATTCTGACGAAATTTGTGAAGAAAAGCGGCTGACATCTCTTTTAGCTGCCTAGTTTTTCTATCGGTAAGGATATTTATCCCCATAAGTAACTCTGTTACCCGAAGGCATTTGGCCTGATATCATGCCAGTTCTAATTTACCCGATTTCTTTTTCCCTGTGTGCTCGCGATCCGGGGCCATATTGATGGCGCGGCTAAACACTGTGGAAGATAGTGGTCAATAAAGCAGAGGTTGAAGCTGTGGGGATGGAACGATGAAGCCCACTTATGAGATTCGCAGCGGCACACTTGCGGGTTTCAATACTCTGGTGCCGCAAATGGGTGGGAATCCCGCTGCCCTCCTGAGAAGCGTTGGCCTACCTTCAGACTGTGTGCGCCGCCCGGATATCCTTATTTCTATCGCGACCCTTGTCGACTTACTGAATCTCTGTGTGGAAGAACTGCAGTGTGAAGATTTTGGTTTGCGTTTGGCAGAGATGCAGGGTTTGCGCATGCTTGGGGTACTGGGAAAGCTATTACTCAATGAAGGGAGCCTGGATGCTGCCCTGACAGTGAGCCACCGCTACATGGTGCTACATAACCAGGCGGATCACTGGCGAATATCGGAGCGGGATGGTCTGTTGATGGCACAGAGAGTCAGCCATTCTGGTGGGCTTGGCGCTGCGGAGCAGTACAGCGAACTCGCTATGGGTGCCGCCTGCCGCTTATTTCAGGAGTTGGCCGGTAAAGATATCCGCCCGCTACAGGTACAGTTTTGCCATGCCCCAATTTCTTCCAGGCAACGATACCGGGACTATTTTCAGGCGGAAGTCCTGTTTGCCCAACAGGGCGATTGCCTGACATTTAATGCTGAATTACTTCAGCGACCCCTCAATGCCCCTAGCCAGAGCCTGGTGAATTATTTTGAAGAGTTTACCCAAGGATTGATCAAGGGATATGAGGGGGATATTGCTTCTCAGATACGTACTTTGATATTGCAAACTCTGGGAGCCCAGCAGCACAGTCTGGCTCAGGTCGCGCAGTTGGTGGATACGCCCGTGCGTACATTGCAGCGACGTTTGAGTGAGGCGGGTACTTCTTTCAAACAATTGCTCCAGGAGGCGCGTATGGAGACCGCCCGGTGGCATCTGCGCGCTTCCAGTATTGATATTGGGCTGCTCTCTGCGAGCTTGGGGTATACCGACACCAGTGCTTTTTCCAAAGCCTTTCGTACCTTACATGGCAGCTCACCACTACAGTGGCGTAAACGACAAAGAGAAATAGCTTAAGGCCCAGGTATTAGAGCTGGTGGAAAACTAACCAATCCGTGAAGCTAGACCTAGCCCCCCCCCTTTTATCTGCTTGCCCTTGACCCTGTTCCTCTTTGCCTCTATTCCAGCGCCGGGCTATCCTGGCCCCTTGCTGAATTCAATGAGCATGACCAAGGAAAAATACTATGGGTGCGGAGACTATTCGCTGTAAAGCTGCGGTGGCCTGGAAGGCAGGTGAGCCACTTTCTATAGAGGAAGTTGATGTGATGCCTCCCCAGAAGGGAGAGGTACGTATCAAGCTGACGGCTACTGGAGTTTGTCATACCGATGCCTTTACTCTGTCTGGCGAAGACCCTGAAGGAGTATTTCCTGCGATTCTCGGCCACGAGGGTGCAGGTATTGTCGAGTCAGTAGGGGAGGGGGTTACTGGCTTGAAAGTTGGTGACCATGTGATTCCTTTGTACACGCCGGAGTGCGGCGAATGTAAATTCTGCCTGTCTGGTAAAACCAATCTGTGTCAGAAAATCAGGGCTACCCAGGGTAAGGGGCTGATGCCCGATGGCACCACGCGTTTCTCTATCAACGGACAACCCATTTATCACTATATGGGTACTTCCACTTTTTCGGAGTACACAGTCCTTCCAGAGATTTCGCTGGCAAAAATTAATCCGGAAGCGCCGTTGAAGGAGGTTTGCCTGCTTGGCTGCGGTGTCACTACCGGAATGGGCGCGGTAATGAATACTGCCAGAGTAGAACCGGGTTCGACCGTTGCTATTTTTGGGCTTGGCGGGATTGGTTTATCCGCCGTGATTGGTGCCAAAATGGCGGGTGCAGAGCGCATTATTGGCATAGATGTGAATGAGGAGAAGTTTGCCCTGGCAAAAAAACTCGGCGCCACTGAATGCATTAACCCCCGGAATTATGAGCAGCCGATTCAAGAGGTGATCGTCGACCTCACCGATGGTGGTGTCGATTATTCCTTCGAGTGTATCGGCAACGTAGACGTAATGCGCTCTGCCCTTGAGTGCTGCCATAAAGGTTGGGGGGAGTCGGTAATTATCGGTGTGGCAGGAGCTGGACAGGAAATTAGTACTCGCCCCTTCCAACTGGTAACAGGGCGGGTATGGCGAGGCACGGCTTTTGGAGGGGTAAAGGGGCGCTCGGAATTACCGGACTATGTAGAGCGTTATCTCGCTGGTGAGTTTAAGTTGGATGATTTTATTACCCACACCATGCCGCTGGAAAAAATAAACCATGCATTTGATTTGATGCATGAAGGTAAAAGTATACGCAGTGTTATTCACTATGGTGAAGCTTGAGCGGAGTTACCATGACTATTGAACTTGTCAGCAGCACCAGGTCTTTCGATGGCTCACAACGGCAATATAAGCATGATTCCGATGTTTTAAATTGCCCAATGCACTTTTCTATTTTTTTGCCACAGGAAGCGGAAATTGACCCTGAATATCGCTATCCGGTGCTCTATTGGCTATCTGGACTCACTTGTACCGATACAAACTTCAGCCAGAAAGCGGGGGCCCAGCGCCTGGCCGCAGAGCTGGGTATCGTACTGGTTATTCCTGATACGAGCCCTCGCGGCAAGGATGTGGCCGATGATCCGTCCTATGATCTGGGGCAGGGGGCTGGCTTCTATGTCAATGCCACTCAACAACCCTGGAAGCTGCACTACCGAATGTACGATTATATTGTGGATGAGCTTCCTGCACTTATTGAAGCTCACTTCCCGGTGAGTCAGCGTCGTGCAATCAGTGGTCATTCTATGGGTGGGCACGGAGCCCTGGTAATAGGCTTGCGCAACCCTGAGCGTTATACCTCAATTTCGGCTTTTAGTCCTATTTGCAATCCTATTGCCTGTCCCTGGGGTGAGAAGGCATTGGGAGCTTATTTGGGGGCAGATACCACTAGTTGGGAGGAGTACGACGCGAGTGTGCTGCTGGGCCGAGCTACAACTCATGTGCCGATACTTGTATCCCAGGGCGATGATGATGAGTTCCTTGAGCAGCAGCTGCGGCCTGAGGCTTTACAAATGGCTGCAGGAGCTTGTAATTACCCGCTTCGGCTAGAGCATCATGCAGGGTACGACCACAGCTATTACTTTATTGCCTCATTTATTGAAGAGCATCTGCGTTTCCACGCGGATTACTTATTGAAGCGGGATAAAACTGCAATCTAAATCGGCAGTTAATACACGCAGGGCAATGCTGCAACCGAGCATAGGAGAATGGCCCGGTTGCAGTGTTACTGGCTATTGATTGAATTTACCTGGGTATTTTCCTTTATTGAGGTGCAGCTGCACGACATTCACCGAGGACTTCTGCCTGGTTTTGGTGGAATGTCTGCTCAATCAGGAACCAGCCGTTAGGGCAGAAGCCGCTTTCGATTAGCAGAAGCTCCATCCGCTCCATAGCCATTTTCCTAATATCGCCTGAGGTTGACTTATTGCGTCCAGATTTACCTGAGCTGTGTTTGCCTCCCGGCGGCTTGGCTCCACTTCCTATACCTGGGCCACCAGAGTTCTGGCCTCCACGGCCATGTGGCCTGGTCCCCAGGCTCGCCTTATATACAAAGCGCTTGTGGCCTACTTCAGTAATATTAGTAACAAAAGATTCTGTGGTGGGAGCCTCTGGGGTGGAGTTACAACCGCTGATGGGCAGGGTCGTCGCCATAAAGGCAATTAGTTGAACCTTCATTGTTGTTATCCTGTGAGTAATTCGGTTCAAGTATGACCGTCGCCCTGAACAAATGTCGGTTAAGCAGAGTAAACAATTGTTAAGGCCAATTACTTCAATAAGGTGTTTCTTTTCTTAAGGGCCTTTACAGGTTATTTTCTTGTTACCTGAATAAGTTATTCTTGAAACCTGTATTTTTAAATGTGCGTAGAGCCCTGCCCAGATTATTTTTACTGTGATCTGTGGCTTGAAAATGGGATAAGAGCGTCAAAAATAAAGCGGCTTTGTAGTTCTATGGCAATTTATAGAGGAGAGATAGTGAGTAAATTTTTGGGTTTGATTTTAGGGTGCACAGTGTCTCTTCGGCAGCTGGAGAGGCTTATTTTTCTGAAGCGCTAGGAAGGTGTCCTCAGTTACAAAGACCTGTAGAAAAGCCATAATCTGACAACAAAATGTTGTTACAGGCATTTAAAACTCCTTGTTTATCACGAACTCGCCCTGGTTTTGGCCGGCGGCGGTACGTCCTTGTATTGCCTCAGTTATCTGCTGTGATTTACGGTGAGGAACTATAGTACTCCCAGGCGCAATAAAGTTTTATCAGGCTCGTCGCCTCTGAAAAGAAAGTAATCCGACAGCAGTCAGCGTTTTTAATACTGAGGTCCAAGCACTCATATTTGGTTTCGTTGGCTTTCCCTTGCCAATAAGGGCCAGCTGTTGTTCGTACCAAGTGACATCCAGCATAGCCATAAAATCCAGGTTGGGAATACCTGTGGTGAGCTTTTTCAATGTTATCTTATGGTTGCCATCTGATAAAAGTTTGTGCGATAGCCGTGGGTCAACCGCTAATGGGCGGGCAAGGCCAATCATATCCACGGCATTTGATACAAGGGCGGCCTCCATGGCAGCTGCGGAACGGAAGCCGCCGGTGACTACGACGGGAATTTGCAGCTGTGCTCGTGCCTTTTCTGCATAATCGAGAAAATAGGCCTCTCGCTTTATAGTACTTTCCTTCACATTGGCACCAACCATACTTGGGTTTTCATAGTTGCCGCCGGAGATTTCAATTAAGTTAATACCTTCATCCTGCAGGGCTTTTAGAACCTGCATGGATTCCTCTTCACTGAATCCACCCTTTTGAAAATCTGCTGAATTGAGTTTTACGCCTACCGGAAAATCTTCACCAACCGCTTCGCGAATAGCGCTATATACCTCGCGTAAAAACCGTATGCGATTTTCTAAGGTACCTCCCCACTGATCATTTCGCCGATTGTGGTGAGGGGATAGAAACTGATTGATCAGATAACCATGAGCAGCATGTATCTGAACTCCGGTAAATCCAAATTCTTTTGCCTGTGCGGCGGCCCAGGCGAATTTTTTAATGATAATAACTATTTCATTTTCGGTGAGTTCTCTAGGGCAGTTGAAGGTCTTCTCTAAGCCGTTAGCCAGTGGAATTGCAGATGGTGCGACGGGTTCAGTGCTTAAAAAGTTGGGTGTTTGCTTGCCTGGATGATTTAATTGCATCCAGATTTGCGTACCGTTTTGGCGCCCGGCTTCGGCCCATTTCCGGAACAGAGAAAGGTCTGACTCCTCGTCTAATACCACATTCCGCGGTTCACCCAGAGCGGTACGATCAACCATGACGTTACCGGTGACCAGTAAACCTGTGCCCCCTTCTGACCATGTGCGATATAAGTGAATCAGCTCCTTGGTGGGGGCATGATTGGGATCCGCTAATTGCTCACTCATAGCAGATTTAAACAAGCGGTTTTTCACACTGGTTCCCGGCAGAATACTCAGTGGGCGAGCGAGAGGTGTAGCTCGATCGGTGTTTTTTAAGGCGCTAGTGCTATTTTTCAAAATGAATGTCCTGCCTGTAAGTTTTAATGCTGGCCAGTGTTTGTGCTCCTTGTTGCGTCACCAAGGTGCTAAAAAAAGTCCGTAGTTGTCTGAGTAAATCATTGGGATCACCGGATACCTGGTATTGCAGAATACTGCCCTGCCAAACGCTATAACACAGTGTCGCAAGGTTATCGGCGGGGACGTCACTGCGTAGATCTCCTTGATCTTGGGCCAAATGTAATATCGATTGAAGATTTGCCAGCCACCTGTGCTCTACAGACTCAATGGCTTCACGGCAAAGAGGGCTGGCCTGGGCTACCTCGGCCGACATCGCTCCGAGCAGACAGGCACAAGACTGGCCAACTTTTACTTTGTTCTGAACACGGTTTTGAAAGCAGCACCAAAGCTGGATCAAGCCGGGTGCCTGATCCATGTTTAATTTCGTCTGCGCTAGTTCCGCATCAATCTGTTGGCCGTAGCGGTGAATAATGCTGGCTACGAAGGCCTCTTTACTGGGGAAATAGTTGTAGAACGAACCTTTGGGTACGCCTACTGTATCCAGCACCTGCTTGATACCAGTGCCGTGATATCCCTGGCTGGTCAGCATTGCGGTGCCTGTTTCTAACAATGCTTCTTTGGTGTTTCCGCTTTTACGTGGTCGAGCCATTAAAATTAGACCGGTCGTCTATTAACTAATGTTCAATATATGACCGATCGTCTTGGAATGCAAGGGAGAGTGTTTTGTTTTGGTAGTTTCAAGCTGGGGATCAGGGAAAGGTTACTTAGACGGGGAGATCGGCACCGACAACCTATGATACTGGGCGTATGGTCGATTTTAGATCTCGATAGAAGCTTCCAGTAATATTCGGCCACACACAATGGTTCACTGAAATCCAAAATACTCTTTCAAAATAAAATTTATTCAGGGGTTTGAGTTCAATATACGGCTTATTGTGCTATTTGATTGCTTATTTTGGGGTTTAAATTGCCCATTTTGGCAGGGTCCTACGCTTTTCACCGTCGCACACTTAGATGGTCCCTCTATCATCTTGCCTGCCCCGACTACAGGGTCTGCCTCAAAGTTAGATAAGAAAGTGAATCGATTGTGATTGGGTTCGCGGTGGTCATTGGGAAGAGTCTCGCTTTGGGATCGAGTTGTTATGGAAGGAGGTGAGAATTGTTTTAATGGAAGAAACAAGGTACATCTCTCACTGTTTTTGTTTCGCAAAAGCCAGCTCCAAGACTGTCTTCAGGCACT
The DNA here is from genome assembly GCF_052468405.1 of Microbulbifer variabilis. Lineage (NCBI taxonomy): Bacteria > Pseudomonadati > Pseudomonadota > Gammaproteobacteria > Cellvibrionales > Microbulbiferaceae > Microbulbifer > Microbulbifer variabilis. Next base: position 3,504,972 of record NZ_CP174343.1, on the reverse strand, counting down.
GTAAACATACTTGGTGCAGAGTAAATGACGGTAAAGGAAGGCAATTACAGAAGGTTTGATTGTCACTCTGTTAAATTCAGAAGGAGAGCTCGATCCCCTCCGTTATCTGGAGATTACATTGTAGAATTCAAGGACTTTGTTGCTTGCAGAGAAAGCGGTCTTACGCCCTTCTCACCGCAGATTTGCGCCTAGCATAAAACACTAAAACAAAGAGCCCTTCTATGAAAAGAAAACTGCTTGCCCTGCTTAGCTGCACAACCTTTGCGGGACTCTGTTCCGCGGATACGTTGACTATTGAACGAATATTCTCCGATCCGGCCCTTGGGGGCACAGCGCCCCGTGCCCTTGAGTACTCTCCCGATGGTAGTCGGGTAACTTTTCTGAAGGGACGGGATGAAGATTACAACCGCTACGATTTATGGGAGTACAACATTGCCGATAGGCAGTCCCGTATCCTGGTGAAATCTGACAGCCTGCACAGCGGCGATGAAGTGTTATCCGATGAGGAAAAAGCCCGACGTGAGCGTCAAAGAATCTATGGCAGCGGTATTATGGAATACAGCTGGTCTGAGGATGGGAAATCCTTGTTATTTCCGCTGGCAGGAGATGTTTATTATTACAATTTGGATAAGAAATCCGCGCGGCGCTTGACTGAAACCGAAGCTTTTGAGACCGATGTTCGTGTTTCCCCGAAAGGGCGATATGTCTCTTTTATTCGTGATCAGGATATTTTTGTCGTCAACCTGAAAAGTGGTAAAGAGCGTGCGCTAACCAGCGATGGAAATGGGCCTATCAAAAATGGCATGGCCGAGTTTGTTGCCCAGGAAGAAATGGATCGTATGACAGGTTATTGGTGGTCTCCAGACGACCGCCATATTGCTTTCCTACAGGTTGATGAGTCCCCTGTAGATGAAGTGATCCGCAGCGAGATATATGCAGATCGCATCGATATGATAAGCCAGCGTTATCCCGCAGCAGGGCGAGCTAATGTTAAGGTTCGCCTGGGTGTGATGGAGGTGGCGTCTGGAAAAACCCGTTGGGTAAACCTGGGGGAAGAGCAGGATATTTATATTCCCCGAGTAGATTGGGCTCGCGATAATTTACTGACTTTTCAATGGCAGTCTCGGGATCAGCAGAAACTTGAGCTTCGTGTTTTTGATCTCAATAACGGCAAGACCCGCAATCTGTTAAAAGAATCCAGTGACACCTGGGTAAACCTCAGCGATGATTTATTTTTCCTGGAAAACAGTGACCAATTTATCTGGTCATCTGAGCGAGATGGTTTCAAGCACCTCTATTTGTACAGTTTAAATGGAAAACTACAGAAGCAATTAACTGTTGGTGATTGGATAGTTGATGAGCTGGAAGCTGTGGATGAAAAGAAAGATGTTGTGTATTTCAGTGGCCGTAAGGATTCTGACATAGAAAGGCACCTTTATAGTGTACCAATAAAAGGTGATGGGGGTATTCAGAGAATATCCACACGCAGTGGTATGCACGGTATTGAGTTTGCTGAGGATGGTTCAGGTTACATCGATAAATTCACCAGCATAACTACTCCTCCACAGGTAAGTTTACACCGCTCAAGTGGCGAGCTGATAACCTGGCTGGAGGAGAACGCTGTTGTTGAAGGGCATCCCTTATTTCCTTATATGGAGCAGTGGATTACTCCGGAGTTTGGCACTATCAAAGCTCCACAGGGACATAAGCTTAATTACCGCCTATATAAGCCGGCCAATTTTGATGAGAGTAAACGTTACCCGGTCATGGTATTTGTTTATGGTGGTCCCCACGCTCAGGTAGTAACCAATAGTTGGGACAAGCACATCAACCAATTTATGGCTCAACAGGGTTACATCGTTTTCTCTCTGGATAACCGTGGTTCTGCAAACCGGGGTACAGCGTTTGAAAATCCCATTTTCAAAAATATGGGAGGCCCGGAGGTAGAGGACCAGGTAACAGGTGTTAAATTCCTGCGCACACTACCTTTTGTTGATAGCAATAATATTGGTATCTATGGCCACAGTTACGGTGGCTACATGGCACTAATGAGTATGTTTAAGGCCGGAGATTATTTTAAAGCTGGCGTTTCTGGTGCTCCTGTGACCGATTGGATGCTTTATGATACTCACTATACCGAGCGCTACATGGGTAATCCCAATACAGATGCTGAGGCCTACCAGGCTTCCTCTGTATTTCCCTATTCGAATGGACTGAAAGGTCCTCTGCTGATTTATCACGGGATGGCAGATGACAATGTTTTGTTTACCAACACTACACGTCTGATTAAACAGTTGCAGGATAATGGCCAACAGTTTGAACTTATGACCTATCCAGGTAAGAAGCATAGTTTACGTGGCAAGCAAACTCGTATTCATCAGTACACTATGATTAAGGAATTCTTTGATCAACACCTTCGCGATGATAGTTAAGGCAGACTAAAGAAGCTAAATTTCTATAATTGATTTGTAAATCAGTAAAAAAGCCAGGGCTAGCCCTGGCTTTTTTACTGATTAATTTTTTCTTTGAAGTTGTTTTTAGGGGCCAACTTACAGAGGAGCAAAATTTCCGATCACTCAGGATGTATAGAAATACTCTATGGCTTAATTCAAAATCCATACCGGGCATACCTGCCCGGTATGGATAATAGGGACTAATTAAAAAATAGATTTTAGCTATCGATTAACTTCATCAAATCTGTCCAGATTCATCACCTTCGTCCAGGCTTTGACGAAATCCTGGGTAAATTTTTCCTGGGAGTCATTGGAACCATAGACTTCAGCCACTGCTCGTAGCTCTGAGTTGGAACCGAATATCAGATCCACTGAGGTGGCAGTCCACTTATCTTTGCCAGTTTTACGATCCTTGCCTTCATAAAGCCCTTCTGACTTTTCAGACTTCTTCCACTCGGTGGACATGTCCAGTAAGTTAACAAAGAAATCATTAGTGAGTACACCGGGGCGATCGGTGAAAACCCCGTTGGGAGATCCGCTGGTATTGGCATTGAGCGCACGCATTCCTCCTACCAGGACTGTCATCTCGGGCACGCTTAAGGTGAGTAGGCTAGCGCGATCCACCAGCATTTCCGTGGGCGTTCTGCTGTTATCTTTAGCGAAATAGTTGCGGAATCCATCGGCGGTGGGCTCTAGTACCGCAACAGATTTCACATCGGTTTGCTCTTGGCTTGCATCAGCCCTGCCAGGCCTGAAGGGTACTTTGATATTGTTTCCACCCTCGGCAGCGGCTTTCTCAATGGCAGCGGAGCCGCCGAGCACGATCAGGTCGGCAAGCGAGACTTTCTTGCCGCCGGATTGATTGCTATTAAAGTCCTGTTGAATTTTTTCCAACTGCGTCAGCACCTTTGCCAATTCGGCGGGATCATTTACCGGCCACTGCTTTTGTGGCTCCAGGCGAATGCGCGCTCCATTCGCTCCGCCACGCATATCGGAGCCGCGGAAGGTGGAAGCTGATCCCCATGCAGTTCTCACCAGTTCAGGAATCGTTAAGCCAGAGTTGAGGATTGCCGACTTAAGGTTATCAATATCGCTGTCATTGACCAGGGGATAATCCACTTTGGGAATGGGGTCCTGCCAGATTAGGGCCTCCTCGGGTACTTCAATACCCAGGTAGCGTGCTTTGGGTCCCATATCCCGGTGGGTCAGTTTGAACCAGGCTTTAGCAAAGGCGCGTTTAAAGTCCTCAGGGTTTTTCTGGAAGCGTTGGGCAATTTCCTTGTAACTTGGATCAAACTTCAGTGCCAGATCAGTAGTAAACATGATTGGCGCATGACGTTTGTTTTTATCGAAGGCGTCAGGCACAAGATTGGCGGCAGCGGAATCATCAGGTATCCACTGTACCGCGCCTGCAGGGCTCTTGGTTTTTACCCAGTTAAAGTTGAACAGGTTATTCAGGTATTGTTGGCTCCAGGTAATTGGTGCTGCAGACCAGGCACCTTCCAGGCCAGAAGTCATGGTGTCATCCGCATTGCCTTTACCACACTTGTTTTTCCAGCCGAGCCCCTGCTGTTCTGTGGGAGCTGCGGCAGGCTCTGGTCCCAGGCAGTCGGCCTTGACGGCTCCATGAGCTTTACCGAAGGTGTGACCGCCGGCAATTAGTGCCACTGTCTCTTCATCGTTCATGGCCATACGGCCAAAGGTTTCGCGAATGTCTACGGCGGCAGCTACCGGATCGGGTTTGCCATTCGGCCCCTCAGGGTTGACATAAATCAACCCCATTTGTACCGCACCGAGCGGCTTTTCCAGCTGGCGGTTACCCGTATAGCGCTCGTCTGCGAGCCACTCGGTTTCCGGCCCCCAGTAAACCAGGTCAGGTTCCCAGTCATCGATACGTCCACCCGCAAAGCCGAAAGTTTCAAATCCCATGGATTCCAGTGAGACATTGCCTGTGAGAATCATCAGGTCTGCCCAGGACAGCTTGCGACCGTATTTTTGTTTGATGGGCCAGAGCAACCTGCGAGCTTTATCCAGATTGGCATTATCTGGCCAGCTGTTAAGGGGATCGAAACGCTGCTGTCCACCACCGGCACCACCCCGGCCATCGTCGATACGATAAGTGCCTGCACTATGCCAGGCCATGCGAATCATAAATGGGCCGTAGTGGCCAAAGTCTGCAGGCCACCAGTCCTGGGAGGTTTTGAGCAGGGCCTCGATATCATTTTTGACTGCTTTTAAATCCAGCGTTTTAAATTCTTCTGCGTAGTTAAAGTCATCCCCCATGGGGTTGGACCTGGGTGAGTGCTGGCGCAGGGGTCTAAGATCCAGCTGGTTGGGCCACCAGAACTGATTGGACTTTGGCTGACCCTCCACAGGGCCTTGGCGAATTACAGGATCAGTCACAACTTCCTCCTCATTGGCGGCAAAGGATTTTAGCGTCAGCAGTGACATGGCGATTATCAGTGCGCCACAGAGTGGGGGTCTTTTTATTAGCATTGAAATTATCTCCATACCATTTGAAATGCAGACCTCGGCTCTATACCGGGTGTGAGTCCTTCACTGCCGGAGTCAAAAGGGTTATATAGACTATATTGGCGACTTGGTTACCTTTATTCTGCTATCTCAAGTGCCAGCGCACAGTATATGCCTGTCTTTTCAACGTCTGGTTAAATCCTGTTTGTTAATCGTGAAGGGTTGCTCAAGAGCAGGGTTAAATTTCGCGTATTTCATTTTTAAGCTGATTTATAGGGGCGCTGGAAATTATTGTTTGTTGACTTGGTCGTAACGGTTTTTTCTGCCGCCTTGAAGAAATATAAATTACTACTTATTTCGTCGCTTGAATATCAAGGTTCTTACAGCGGATTTGGCTTAATTTGCGCCAACTAAATTTCGGCGGCAAAAACAACAAATAGCTTTCCTTTTGAATGGTGTGACTTTTTCTGTCTTTCGTTGGCAGAATTCCACCGAGGTTTCAGGGAATTAGAGTGGGGGACCATTTTGTATCTGGTTACCCTCTCCTGTCTTAAGTATGGAAATGGAGTGTCATGCGTAACCAGCCTGGGGGAGCCTCTATGCGTTCATTGATATTATTGTTATCACTTTTCCTCATTGCCTGTGGCAGTGAACCCGAAGCCGGTATTGATATCTTCAATGCTGAAATAAAGCCTGCCTCGAAGGCAACTATCGTCCACAACCAAACAGTTTCTGATCGCTTACCATTTACTGATAAGACAGATTTTGAACTGGCCAAACGAGGATTTATTGCCACTATTCCCGGCGCCCAGATTAAAAATACTGAGGGACGTGAGGTGTATGGTTTATCCCAGATGCAGTTCCTGCAAGGTAGTTCTGCTCATACGGTAAACCCCAGCTTATGGCGGCAGGCCCAGCTCAACGCGTTGAACAATGGGTTGTTTAAGGTGGTGGATGGTATCTACCAGGTGCGCTCCCTGGACCTGGCGAATATGACCCTGGTAAAGGGGGATAACGGCTGGATTGTTATCGATCCCCTGACATCTGCGGAAACTGCGTCTGCGGCGCTCGCCCTGGCCAATAAATCTCTGGGAGAGAGGCCGGTCAGCGCGGTGATTTTTACCCATAGCCACGCGGATCATTTTGCCGGGGTGACGGGGGTCCTGACGGCTGAGCAACTGCAGAGTGGTTCGATTGATATTATTGCTCCAGAGGGATTTGCAGAGGAAGCGATCAGCGAGAATGTGCGCTCTGGCAATGTGATGCAACGGCGCGCCTTATACCAGTTTGGTGACCTCTTGCCCTCAAGCCCTGATGGGTTTGTTTCTTCAGGGCTTGGCAACCGGGTATCCGATGGTGAGCATGGCATTGCCACACCAACGGTTGTAATCCCTGAAGCCGGTGCACAAATGAAAATTGACGGCGTGGAGATTGAGTTTATTAATACTCCGGGGGCGGAAGCGCCGACTGAAATGGTATTTTTCTTTCCCCAGTTTAAAGCGTTATGTATGAGTGAAATAGCCAACCATACACTGCACAATATCTATACCCTGCGTGGTGCCAAAACAAGAGACGCCCTGGCCTGGAGTCGTTACATTGAATTTGCGATGGAGAAGTTTGGTGGGGAGACAGAAGTAGTATTCAGTAGCCATCACTGGCCTACCTGGGGGAAAGGGGAGGCTATGGATTATCTCGCCAAGCAGCGGGACCTGTACAAATATATCCACGACCAAACGCTGCGCCTCGCCAATCACGGCTATGACATGATCGAAGTTGCTGAGAGGCTGGAATTGCCTGAAAGCCTTTCACAGGCCTGGGCTAACCGAGGGTATTACGGCACGGTTAATGTCGGTGCCAAGGCTGTATACAATCGCTATTTAGGTTATTTCGATGGCAATCCGGCTAACCTGCACCCGGTTCCCCAGGAAGAGGCGGCTCAGCGCTATGTGGAATATATGGGGGGGGAGGAAAGCATTATGGCGCGGGCACGGCGGGACTTTGCTCGCGGTAACTACCGCTGGGTGGCCATGGTACTGAAGCATTTGGTTTTTGCCGAGCCGGATAACGACCAGGCCCGTTACCTGCTAGCCGACAGCCTGGAGCAGCTGGGTTACCAGGCAGAATCCGGTATTTGGCGCAATTTTTACCTCTCAGGTGCGAAAGAATTGCGTCATGGTGTTGAATTTCGAGAAGAGGTATTGCCGGCTGAGGAAATAGTCGCCAGGGTGCCCTTGCAGCTGTTATTCGATGCCATGGCCGTGCGACTAAACGGAGAGAAAGCGGCGGATGCGGAGATCCGCCTGAATATTGATATGACCGACACCAGCGAGAAATACCTGGTCGTGGTGCAGAACGGGGTGTTACATGGCTATCCCGGTCGGCACAGTGATGATCCCTCAGCCAGCCTCGCCTTGAGCAGCACCGATCTGCGTTTGATGTTTGGCGGCTTGGTAGGTGCGCCCACCATGATCAGGGAGGGCCGCTTGAAGGTGAGTGGCAATCCCCTGGCCCTGATTAAATTCGGCAGGCTCTTCGATAAGTTTGACCGGAACTTTAATCTCGTTACGCCATAGCAAAGTAAAATCATCGGTTTTTACAGCTTTGGGTAGAGGTCCGGCAATAGTGGTGCAGTCGGCCTCAACCGTTAACTTCGCCGAGGTACCGGTTTCCTTGGAGGTGAAGTCGACCCCGTTGCTGCCTGAGCGGGGAGCGATAACCAGGCCGGTATTGCCACTATTTATCCAGCTTTCTATAAGCCCTGAAGAAGTCAGGTCGATTCGCTCAACACCTGTGTAGAACGGGACAAAACTCTCTGCCAGGTCATCGCGCACCGAGGAACCGCCAACGGAGTTCCAGGTTACAGACTCCTCTTGCCAATCATTTGCGGCCAGGTAAACACCGTAGGTATTGCCGGACCTATTGGTGACATTCAGCTCCAATGTGGCGGTATTGATCGAGCTACAGGCGGTGAGGTCTGAGAGGTCGAACTTGATCAGCGAGTACAGGGTACCAAAAGTGGAGTCACTGCCATCGGCAAGCAGCCCACCGGAATCCCCATCAAAATTACTGGATGAGTAGCGTGAAGAAATAAACACATCGTCAGTCACTGGCAATATAAAGTTGTTGCTGCCGCTGCCATCTTCAGAAATAACGCTGCGGTCCGCGTTGTTGCGTATTAAAGTCATGGCCTCACCGATACGGTTGGCACTCCACCAATTCACATTACTGGGTAATACCAGTGGATCTGCGGTGCGATCTTCTCGCGATAAGGTGCTGGCGGTATCGTTAAATTCGGCAGTACGCACCACCAGTTCCTCTGCACTCACCTGAATTACTTTGAATTGCTGGATACTGGCCATGTCGATAGTCCAGGACTTGGCATCGTTGGCAGACCGGGCCGGAGCCCCCCAGCTGCCCTCCCCGACATAGACAGTGCCGCCGGAAGTGGTTGTGGAGAAGTTACTACCACTTGGGATGACTGCCTCGGTAAGTTTGGTGAGGTGGGTATCGGACTCCACTACCAGGTTCATGGCGTAATCGTAGAAAGGCTGTGCCCACCAGCTGAACAGGGTGGGGTTGTCAGACTTGCCTGTGTAGTGGGGAAATAAAGGCTTATGGTATTGCGCAAAGCGCCAGCTGGCAGCACTGCCTGATGCTGATAAGTCACTTTCAAGCCAGTTATTCATGGCAGTTGCATAGGAGGACCAGCCACTGTTCTGGAACTGGCTGTTGAGGGTATATACACGCAATAGGGGAGAAACCTGCACAGCACCATAGGTGTCGCTGGGAGTGCAGTCACCGTCGCCATTAAAGTCCACGCCGAAGACCTGGCAGATGGTGGAATAATTATCGTCCTCATGATTGCCGTGTGTGGGAATTAACGGGTAGATGCGTTTGTAACTGTAACCATCGATATTATCGCTGGAATAAGTCAGCTCCCAGTCGTCCAGAAACTCACGCATTTCCGATGCACTATTCGCGTTGGTAAAGTCTCCACCGTGCATAACGGCGAGGGGGCGAATTTTTGCGAGCAGCTCATTTCCCTGCCGGCGGGTGGTATGGCCAGTTCGGGTATCACCGCCGGCAACCACTACAAATGGGGAATTGTGCGCAGGTGCAGTCCGGAACCAAAAACGATCCCCGCAGCCATCTTGATCACAGATACGAAAATAAACGGGGGAGTCTGCATTTAAATCCTGTAAGCGCACGAAGTGACTGGTGATACCGCCATCGAAGCTTTCGCTGTTGCTGACATAGGCACTATTCCAGTTACTTTCGTCGGTGGAGTAGCCATAGTTTAGGTAGGGGTTATTGCTACTGCCGTCAGGTGAAAAGCCAATCACTGCGCTGCTGGAAGCATCACCATCCCAAGAGAGCCTGTAATGTTTGGTTGCGGCACTGGCACCCATTGTAAGTAACAACGCCGAGATTGTAAGAGCACTGCCAAAATATCGTCTCATTAGAGAAATCCTTTGGAAATTGGGACCATTTTTGTGAGAGCGTCGCGGCCTGGAGGGGGGGTGGATTGCATGGCAGCAACGCGCAGGCATTATTGAGGAGCTTTGTGACAGGCTGTTGAACGACTGGTTACCAAGCGGACGAATGCGGCATTACGATAGGGAATTGTGACCCTGTCCCCACCAATAAAATTCACAGCAGTACCGCCGACTGTTAAATAGCGGTAAATACCGCTCAGTTTCTGTTTATTTTCACTGGTCCAGTAATCGCCTCGCATGGTTTTTGGAAAGTACTCGGACTCAATTGTGGGACTGCCCGGTTTATTGTCTTTGCTGATAATCGTATTGATCTCACTGAGAGTGGGCAGGCGCCAGTTGCCTGCTTGACACAGGCGCTCGCGATTAGTGTGCCGGATCAGGTCTTCAGTATCGCAGCGGTTCAGCTCAAAGTAGCAGTCGCCATTATTGGCAACGCCTTCGCTATCAATAAACCAGGAGTAGGTCCAGCGTCCATCGTGGATGTCCTCGTTGTCGGTTTTTACTTCCCATAAGAGACCACTACGCTTGTCACAGACGCAGGACCAGGGACCTTCCCAGGCGCCGAGTAACTCCCCCTGCATATTGACCTTGACCAAGTAATGTTCCGGTGGCTCAGGATTTTGTGGGGCACGGACTATTGCTGCCGCAACCAGTGTGAAAGGTAGAGCGAAGACCAGAAGTAGGCGAAGTATCATAAGGTTTTATCAAAGCTGAGTTGAATGGCGCGGCTGTGGCGAGTATGGGCAATTTGTGCACGGTCAAAGGCGGAGACCCACATGCAGATGCCGTCCACAATAGGAATATCTTGGGAAGAGCCGGTATCCAGTTTGCGCACCAATTCCAGGGACCAGTGGCCATCGCGCCAGATACCACGAGCGCGGACATCTGCACGGTCGCCCTCAAAGCGATTGGAGGTATACAGAACCGAGGGCATCAAGGTACCCAATGGGAATTGGTCGTGACTTGAAGAATAGGGTTGGTAATCGAACCAGGAAATAGTCCAATCCGGGCTTTGACTGTGGGGGAGAGAATACTGATAGGGAGCCAGCTGATCTATTTTTGCAGGTAGGCGCTTGGGGGTGATTGTAGTGGGAGAATACCATTTCCAGTTCATTCTATAAGCACCGGACTCTTTGCTATCCTGCTGGTAACCTGCGGTATAGCGACGTGCACCGGGACGCACTTTATCCGGTTTGCCGATAAAGTTGTCATCAGCCAGGTGCATCTTATTGCTACGTACTGCCTTCCAGTGCCAGAGGTCATGTACCTGCTCGGAGGTACTGTAATGGTAGCCTTTGCCGTGCCAGTTTGCGGGTTTATCAGCCAGTGGGGATTGTCCCAAATGGGCGGTGCCAGCTGCGGCGAAAGAGCAGTTTTCAGAAAGGAGTATTGCGAATTTATCTTCGTAATGACGTTTTTCATCAAATATCTTATAGCCTGATTGCAAGATTTCCCAACCTTCTGTAGTTTTTTTCAAGGGCAGGTGGGCGAGGCTCTCATTGGGATCTTGCCAGGTGATATGAAAAAAAATTTCCTGACCATTTTGCAGGGCCTTTAACTGCACATCGGAGCGGCCTTTATAAAAATTGGCCCCACCATCAGTACGTAAGGTGAGTATTTGAGCCTGTTGCCATTGTGGTTCTGAGGCCATGCCATCGATGTTGATGATGGTATTTGGTGAAATCCCGGCGACTGCCAGGGGGTGATGGGAATATCCGTGAATTAAATACCAGCTTCCCACTAAAAGAAAGCCAAGGGAGAACGTGCCTAGAGATAGTGAAACTAAAGGAAGGTATTGTCTTTTGGGCAGTGATGGTTTGAGGATAAATGGAAGTGCACGCAAGCCAAATTGCATAAGGTAAACACCGCCGTGCATAAAAATATAAAAGACAAGTCCGATGGCGCTACAAAAGTGAATCGAGCGAAACCAGGGGAGTGGGCCCAGGCCGTTAAACAGCATCCAACCGCTCAACAGTGAAGTTATAAGCAGGGAAACACCACCCCAGGTAACTAGTCTGTGATAATTGATAGGCTTGGGCGTCGATATTCCAGACAGGTTTCGAAAATAGGGGATGCGTGAGATCAAATATCCTGCAGCGGCCAGGGAAAGTAAAATTGCGGAGACAAAGTGAACAGTATGGACCTCTCCTTGGGGGAGAAGCTCTGCAATAGTAATAAGCGCAGGCTTATCCAGGGTTGCAATACGCAATCCACTGAAAAGGCTACAAGTTACCGCCACAACAGCGGCGCCGTGTAGAAGTATCCACGAAGGGCTCTTCGATCTATTTGACATGGCGGCGCCTCAAAAAGCGCTCAGGCTATCGATAGGATATGACAGTTTAGAGAAGAATTTATGAGACCAGGAATTGAAACCTGGCCTGAGGGTGGAAACTAGGGTTATTCGTGCAAGTGAGTGGCACGAAAGCTTTCACGAGCTTCAAGGTTTTCCGATAGGGCAGTTAACTGTGGTCGTCCATTGCGCCAATCGAAATCATCATGACGGAAGTCCAGATATGACAGGGCTGAGCCAAGGTTAATATGGATCAGGCTGAGCTGTTTGGGGAGCTTTGATACATTTGACTCAAGGAAGTCCAGTGCCCTGGTGATTGCGTCGTTAAAACGTTGCCACCAGAACTCTGAGTGCAATCCTTCGTGTTTACGCAGTTTTTCCATTTGTCGCTGCACCAGGGTTTCCATCAATCCTGAGGTCGTGCTGTAAAGTGTGCGCAGATCCCAGTCATTCTCCATGGCTTTACTCAGGTGGCCATCTCCAAGTTGTTTGTCCAGGTAGGCACAAATAACTTCGCTGTCCATAATGGCACTGCCATTGTCCAGATTCAGGCAGGGCACTTTGCCAAGGGGATTGCTGGAGATTAATTCCTGTTCATTGTGAAATGGATGGGAAAATTGCTCAGTGATAACAGACTGGAGTTTATGTTCATGAACGACAATACGGGCAGTTCGAGAAAAGGGAGAGGAATAAGTCAGGTAGAGTTGCATGGCGCCATCAACTTGTTCTGATTGCTTGTGATTTCAGTGTGCTGAATGGCGCCGGCAATGTCCAGACAATAGCCATCGCAAATTAATGATGGGTAATCATTCCTGTGATGCGGTTATAGAGATGCTGCTTAAGATAAGCACGCTGTTTTTTTAGGCTGGAGTAGTGGTCGTCATCAGTGCCTATCCCGCTGTCTTGAAGACCGCGAATTTGTTTATCAAGTTTTCGGTAGAGGTCGTTCTCCAGTTTGAATTGCAGGTCATCCCTTAGAAGTATCTTGATGGTTTCTGCATACTCTGGGAAGTCCGATTCCAGCTCGTGCGCGGCAATGGGCATATGAGAACCTCCACTTAATCCAGTAAGAGTTTCACTACGAATTCTAGTTCGGGTCCAGATGGTCACAAATGGGTCGATTGAATACTGCCCTTTTAGGGCTGAGATGGGCAATTTGTGATGACAGATATCGATGAAAAATCAAGAATAAGTAGTAATAAACGAGTGATTTTTAAAGAAGTTTCCGTGATTTATCTTACCTGGGAAGTTGATGATATTTTTCTTTTTCAAATAGGCCTTCGTTTTTGGAAAGCTAATGATTTAGGGGTTTTGGGTTGTGATGGTTATTTGTTTTTGAGTTTGTTGGAATTGAAGAATAGGATGTGGCGAATAAGTGATGGGCAAAAATAAACCCGGCAATTTTGTTGCCGGGTTTATTTTTTAAGCAAGAGTGGATTGAGAATCCTCTACTAAAAGAGGCCTGTACACTGTTTAGGCCGAAGCCTCCAGCGGAGCGAAGCGCAGTTGGCGCCTCTGTAACAGTTCTCCCAGGTAAAGCTTCAAGTATGCGGCTGCCGCTCGCTTACCTTCAGCCGCGGACTCATCGGTTATTCTTCCGAAACGCGAGTAAGCCTGGGAGCAGAAAGAGTCATTGATATTGATCGCACACATAAAGCGGTCGCGCCAATCCTGCGATGGAGGCAGTTCAAACTCGCGAGACAGATTCTTTATCAAGGTGTCTGCCAAACGCCAGTTATTTTCCATTTGCAGTTGACGCAATGCCCAGCTGGATTGCGGTCCGTAGTGTACCTTCAGTGCAGAAATATTGTCTTCATAGTAGCTGCGTACCAGATCACACAGCTGATTGAGCATATCCTGCCAACTTTCCGCAGGTGAAAAGTCTGAATGGCCCAGCACTACGTCTCCGAAAGACTTGTAGTGCCGTTCTGCCAGGGCAGTAAGGCTGGCATCCACACTGGGAAAGAAATGGTAGACAGATGCTGCAGGAACCCCGGCTACCTGGCTCAGGTTTGCGAGGCTGATATCGGTTGAATCCTGCTCAGCGATTAAGGTTTCCAGCGCATCGAGAAGCTTCTCGTATTTCTCGCGGCCGTTCTTACGTTGTGGTTTGCGCGGACTAGCAGTGTCGCGCCGGCTGATAGCCCGTCGATCGATTTGGTTCAAATTCACCTCCCCCTTAGACAAGCGCAATCTGAAAGCGCCAGAAATGCGCTTTACTTCCTTGTAAAAAATTGTCTTCTGGAATTGATGATTATTATCGTACCAATTTCGGCGAGCAAGGGGATTTTGTTTGATTTGTGGGGTAGTTCCGCGCTACCAAATTTTATTTGAATAGATGTTGCTACCCCTTGAAAGTGGAAACTATTTCTTCAGTGATAGTGAAGCTCGGTTGCTTTGCCGCGAAATACCCGGTAAGAAAAAGCGGTATAGGCAAGAATGACTGGTATAACAATCAGCGCACCAACCAAAATGAACTTGAGTGATGCAGTGGCGCTGGCCGCCTGCCAAATATTCAGCTGTCCCGGCACGATATCGGGAAAGAAACTGAAAGCTAAGCCGATAAAGCACATCAAGAAGATGATCACCACCATAGTGAAGGGAAGAGCGCTATGTCTGTCATTACTCTTCGGCATTCTTGCCAGCAGGACATCATTAAAGATAAAGGCCAGGAAGCAAAGGGTGGGGATCAGCAGCACAAACATTACCAGCGGATAGGTAAACCAGCGATCAAAGACGGTTGGATTGACCAAGGGGTTGATTACCGATACCGAGAGAACACCGAGCAGGGTTGCGCGACCGGCCCTGCGTGCCCAACGCACCGAGCGCGCCTGTAGCTCATTTTCGGTTTTTAACACCAGCCAGGCCGAGCCCATATAGCTGTATGCGGCGGTAACACCCAATGCACTGACGGCAGAGAACAGTTGTGCCTGCCAGCCGGGTGTAAAACCCATGACATACTGCCCCAGCATGTAGCCCTGGGAGAGACTGGTGGTGAGGGAGCCCGCTTTGAAAGTTCGGTCCCAGGCGAGTTTGTGTCCTACGGCGGCCTTGGCACGGAAGTCGAATGCCACACCTCGCATGATTAGCCCGACCAACATAATTGCCGCGGGAATATAAAGGTGCATTAATACTAGGTTATGGGCGATTGGAAAGGCGATCAGCAGCAGGCCGACAGCCAGTACCAGCCAGGTTTCATTGGCATCCCAGAAGGGGCCAATTGAGGCGATCATAGTGTCTCGCTGAGGCTCATCCTCTTCGCCCATAGGAAGTAGGATACCGACTCCCAGGTCGTAGCCGTCGAGAATAGCGTACACGAGTACTGCGAGCCCCATCAGGCCAATGAAAATTACGGGCAGCCAATAGGCAGCGGAAGTTGCCCCCTCACTCATTGTGAATCCCCCTTTGTCGACTTCTGGGTTGAATGAGGCAGGTTGGTCAGGCTGCCTCCTGCGAGCGGTTCTTGTGTCTCAAACTCCTCCACTTTGACTGACTTCAAGGCCATTACTTTCAGGGTGTGTATATAGGCGTATAAAAGGATCACGTAGACAATCAGGTAAAGAGTTAACGAGAAGCCGACATGAGAGGGAGGTAGCTGGGTGACTGCGTCAGCGGTTTTTAATACACCTGTAACAAGCCAGGGTTGGCGACCGATCTCTGTTACATACCAGCCGGCAAGTGTCGCTACCCAGCCGGCAAAGGTCATTCCCACCAGGGTTTTCAGTGCCCAACGAGGAAGTTCTTTTCGCCGCCATAACAGGTAGCAGCCGCCCCAGGCCACGGCGAGCATCAACAGGCCTACACCCACCATAATGCGAAAGGCGAAAAATACCGGCGCTACTGGGGGGTGGTCTCCTGGGAATTCATTAATACCTCGTACTTCGCCATCCAGCTCGTGGGTTAGGATCAGGCTGGCCATTTTGGGGATGGCAATCTCGAAGTGATTGGTTTTCTCCTCGCCATCAGGAATTGCGAATAGCAGTAAGGGCGCACCTCTCTCCGTTTCCCATACACCTTCCATAGCTGCCACTTTTTGCGGCTGGTGCTCAAAGGTATTGAGACCATGTAAATCCCCCACAAAAATCTGGATAGGAATGAGAACTGCCGCCAGCACCAGACCGGTTTTCAATGCCAGGCGCGGGGCGCGTTTGGGGTCGCCTTTCAGAATGCGATAGGCAGAGATTCCAGCGACAAAGAAGGCTGCCGTTAATCCCGAAGCCAGCAGCATATGTGTCAGGCGGTAGGGAAAAGAGGCATTGAAAATAATTGCGAGCCAGCTTTCTGGGTAAGCGACACCGTCGCGCATTTCAAAGCCAGAAGGGGTCTGCATCCAGGAGTTAAGAGCGATAATCCAGAAGGCGGAGAGTGTTGTGCCTATGGCTACAACAAATGCCGAGAAGGTGTGAACTTTGCTGGGAACGCGGTTTATGCCAAACAGCATAATACCGAGGAATGTGGCCTCGAGGAAAAAAGCAGTGAGTACTTCATAACCCAGTAATGGCCCTGCGATATTACCGACTTGAGCCATAAAGCCTGGCCAGTTGGTGCCAAACTGGAATGACATGGTAATACCGCTGACAACCCCAAGGGCAAATGTCAGGGCAAAGATCTTCACCCAAAATCGATATGCGCGCATCCAAACAGGATTATTCGTCTGGTCATAGCGGAGCTTGAAAAAGACGATAATCCAGGCGAGAGCGATAGTGATAGTGGGAAATAAAATATGAAAACTGATGTTGGCGGCAAACTGTATTCTGGAGAGGATCAGAGTATCTAGCATGGGTGCCTCTGCTGGTCGGAACTATTTTTAACCAGATAACCGGGTACTCTTCCTGAGTAACCCGGGGGTGCCCGAAAAAACACCAATGCAGAAGTATGGACCTGCCAGTATTTTTTGAGCGGTTACCGACGCTGGGTCGGCGGCGGTATATCCCTATACCGCTTTTTCTGTAGCCCGCTGGATTTCTCAATCCCCGGGCTGACTACTTCTATGTATTTCTTTTATTGCCGTGGCGTACTTTTAGTCGGAGCTTGACGTTCCACCTGTAAGTCTGCTTTTGAGTTCCAGCAGCTTGACGATGCCTGAGCCAAGCTTCATCAATTTAAGCAGGTCATCATGCTCCAGTTTGCTCAGTGTATTGGCAAACTCCTCCAGTAACTCCAATAGGCTGTAGACCTCCTGGATCTTTTCCTGGGCCTGGGCTTCCTGCTCATCCTGGGGCTCATTGAGCAACAGCTGGCGCAGTAGGCTCAGGGTTGGGTCTAGTTCCCGTTTTCGGCGCTCTTCAAAGACTGTGCGTGCCAGGTCCCAGATTGAACCGGCTGCGGTGAAGTAATCCTTGCGATCTCCCGGCTGGTGGTGCAGTTCGATCAATCGCCAGGCCTGTAACTCCTTAAGCCCCATACTCACATTGCCACGGCTGATTTTGAGAGCCTGGGCAAGTTGCTCTGCATTGAGGGGCGATGGGTGGATAGTGAGCAACGCAAACATCTGGCCGACAGTACGATTAAAGCCCCACCGGCTGCCCATCTCGCCGAAATGCAGTACGAACGCCTGGGCTTGACTGGAAAGTTTCATGGAATTCTTAAATTTCAGAAATTTCTGAAAATTGTAAATATAAATTGATCTATGTCAATAAGTAATCGGAAATTGTTTGCCTTAGGCGAGTTACAGGGAAGGAAAGGAGACAACTTTAGGAGGGATATTTCGGATAGAGGCTGTTTGGGCTGCTCGCTGAGTACACCACACTCACCTCTGTTTTCAGTGGCCAGGCAGGCTTGCCAGTGCCTCTGGATACCAGTGTTTTGGAACAATGAATCCGCGGCAGACTTCCCCGCTTTTATCCTTTGCCGCAACACAGAGAGGGCGGTCAACAGGGGCTTTGTCCAAAGCCTTCGGAAGCTCATCAGAGTGACTTTCGCTAGTGAGGTCCGGTTGCAATGGAGCCAGCCAGGTAGGTTTAGATAAATAAAACCAGCGTAAAGATTGATATTGAGGGAAAGTGCTTAAGTAGAGGTTGAAGCTATCCGGGTCGGCCCACCAGAATTGCATTTGTCGTTTTGATAGCTTCCCTCTGGCTTTAGCAGGGCCCTCCAATGCGTAAAACAAACGTCCGGGTATCAAGGCCCACTGCTGTTCAATTTTTAAATTTAGATCTTGCAGAAGGTACACTACCTCAGGGCGCCGGATTAATGGCAGCTGGTGCTCCGCCATACGCCTCAGCTTGATGTCCAGACGATCCCTGAGCCCAGGGCCAATCCAAAAGTGGCCAGGTAGCTGCAGGTAAAATTTCACTGCAACCTCCCAGTGTTCGCAAGTATCACTGGGGAGGTGTCGTACCACAAAGTCCAGTTCACCCAATGTTTTATCAGCGATACGCAGAGGTAAGTTGTGGTGCAGCAGTTGGTAGTCGGGGTGATGTTCAAAGACAAAGGCCCACAGCCTCTCAAAGTACACACCCAATCGGGATGTGGGTTTGCGCTCGCTATAGTGCTGCAGGAATGCCTCGAGTTGCGGTGAAAGTTTCTTGTTGACCTGTGACTGAGCGAAATACTCCAGTAGCCTTTCTCGTCTTTTCTCCGGCAACCATGGCAATGTTGTGGGTAAAAAACTTGATTCAAGTGAGCCAGTAATACCCGGACTCCCCACAGCCCATAGTAAATTGGACCAGTGATCCACTGGTGCACTAGGGAAAATCTGTGACATAAAAAGTGTGACTGCCCTGAAATCAATGCTGGGCAGTGTACCAGAGGCGGCACTCTTCGGTGGACTGTGCTAGGGTTCAATATCGCACAGCGAAACAATAAAAATACGAAATAAAATCTGGTAACTCGAAATAGTGGTTTTACATAGGTGTTTCATGCGTGTCGCTCTAGCAAGTGGCCACCTACTAACCGGGTTACCAAAATAATAATAATCTCAGGAGGCTAGTGTGGAATCAGGACCCATGATCTCAATCGGTCTGCCGATTGCGCTGTTTATTATTATGGTCGGAATAGGGATGACCCTGACGGCCAAGGATTTCCATCAGGTAACTGTGAAACCCGCTGGTTTGGTGGTGGGTACTATCACCCAGATTCTCCTGATGCCGATTGTTGCTTTCGCATTGTGCTGGCTTCTTAGCCTGCCCCCTGCGATTGCCGTAGGCCTCGTTATTATCGCGGCATGTCCGGGAGGCACTACCTCAAATCTTTTCACCCTGCTCGCCCGTGGCAATGTAGCCCTGTCTATTGTTCTTACTGTGTCTGCAAGCCTGATCACTATCCTCAGCCTGCCATTTTTCACTAACTATGCACTGCGAACCTACTTCGGTGCTGAACAGGAAATAGTGCTGCCGTTTGCGAAAACTGTCGTGATGTTATCAGTCATCGTATTGCTGCCGGTAGTTATCGGGATGTTGGTGCGAGCCTGGAATCCTCACTTGGCCAGCCGTGCAGAGGGTATTGTCAGCATCTTTGGCGCGTTGGTGTTGCTGATTCTTGTGGTAGGGCTTGTGTGGGGCATGCGCGATCGTATTGATGAGCTGGCGACTCAGGCCGGGCCTTCAGTAGTCCTGTTAAATATTCTGGGTGTTTTGTTGGGTTTAATGGCCAGCCGGCTTTGTGGCTTGCCTAGCCGTGAGGGCTTGGCGGTAGCTACTGAATTAGGTATTAAAAATGGCACTATTGGCCTGATGGTAACCTTGACTCTTCTACACTCCAGTGAAATGTCGGTGCCCTCTGCGGTCTATGGCGTCCTGATGTTCCCATCGGGCATGTTGCTGGCTCTTTATGGCCGCAAGAAAGCCCGGGAGATGGAAGGGGCAGGTGATAAACAGGCTGAAGAAATTGGAGAGGCTGGGTAGAAACTCTGTCAGTCATAGCCTGGCCAACCAATGTTTGCTCGGGCTGTGATTTAATCAAGTTCTTCAATATAGGCATGAAGACGGCTTAAGTCTGGTACTTTGATGTGACCGTAAGAGGACTCGATCAGCCCTTTAGACTCAATATTTTTTAGTACGCGATGAACTCCCTGCCGGGTCATGCCCATGGTGTTGGCAAGTAGTTCACGGGTGAG
Source organism: Microbulbifer variabilis (assembly GCF_052468405.1). NCBI lineage: Bacteria > Pseudomonadati > Pseudomonadota > Gammaproteobacteria > Cellvibrionales > Microbulbiferaceae > Microbulbifer > Microbulbifer variabilis. The sequence continues at coordinate 3,485,205 of NZ_CP174343.1, read as the reverse complement.
TCGAAAGCTCACTGCGCCACTAATATCCTTACCATGATGCATCTGTGCCATAAAGAACAGGCGCCGTGCAACTCTTGCTTCGGTACCCCGCAGGACGTCGTCCTGAATAATCGACATTACTGCCCACAAGCGGAGGCTTACTTGTTCCAATACTATTGGATAAGCCTCTGGATGGCGGCGCATCAAGTCGCGTAATTGTTCGCCTTGAATATCCACAATAGTGCAGTCACTGTGAGCGTTGGCGCCAAATACTCGGGGAGTACCAGGGCAAAATACCGTATCGCCAAACCAGGCTCCGGAATCCAGTATGGCAAGTGTGGCTTCGCGCCCTGAAATATTACTCGAGCAAATACGTACCTGCCCCTCGGCAATAATTGACAGGCGTTCCAGTAAAGAGGCAGGTGGATAAATCATATCCCCAGTGCCGAAGCGCCGTACTTGTGCTCCTTGCGCAAGCTGCTCCATGGCCTCAATTGGCAATCCGGAGAGCAGAGGACAGGCATCTAAAATGGCCGCAATAGTATTCATTCGCCAAGTGTAAACAAATTGACAGTCTTTGCGGTAAGGCTCATCCAGAATCGAGGCTCGAATAAGAAAACAGGAGAGCATCATGCAACTGGAAATCATGCCTTCACTAAAGGGAAAGGTCAGTGAGGAAGAGTGGCAATTACGTGTCGACTTGGCTGCAGCCTACCGGCTAATCGCTCATTACGGCTGGGATGATACGATTTTCACTCATCTTTCCGTGCGTATTCCGGGCCTCGAATCTCACTTTCTGATTAACCCGTTTGGAGTATTTTTCGAGGAAATTACCGCTTCCAGTCTGGTCAAAATCGACTTGGGTGGGGAAAAGGTTGACGACAGCGGTGCGATGGTGAACCCCGCGGGATTCACCATCCACAGTGCCATTCACGAGGCTCGAGAGGATGCTCACTGTGTTATGCATACCCACACTACTGCGGGTGTGGCAGTTTCAGCACATGCCGAAGGGCTGTTGCCGATTTCCCAGCAATCCCTTTTTCCCCTATCGAGCATTGCCTACCATGATTATGAAGGCATTGCCGTGCGTGAAGATGAGAAAGCGCGGTTGGTCTCTGACCTGGGAATGGCGAACTACATGATCCTACGTAATCATGGCCTGTTAACCTGCGCCTCCACCATTGCAGATACCTTCCTCGCCATGTTTATCCTGCAGCGTGCCTGTGAAATACAAATTGCTGCGCTCGCCGGTAATCCTCCTTTGACCCCAGTTCCCCAGGAAATTGTGGATAAGATCGTTAGTGAGGGAGACATGGTTACAGGTAGCCAGGGAGGCTTGCTGGCGTGGCCGGGACTTCTGCGCAAACTGGACAGGGTAAATCCTGGCTATTGTGAGTAAGTTGACTAAATATGGCCGCGAATCAGTGAGTTATTCTATTTAAGGTGCGTATCAACAGTTCTTTTATCTATGCTGATGGACCATAGTTCCAAATTTGATACTGTTGAGCATTTTTCATGTACACCTTGATGTATATTATTTTTTATAAGAGGTAACCAGAAGAGTGACATATTTTGGTTACCTTGATGGTCAAAAAAAATAGTTTTCGGTTACATGACATGCTTCAATACTTTTTGAAAAAAAGGCTCAGAAGCCACGATTTAAATAACAACTTAAAGTTGGAGTCTCTGGTTCGCAGTCATCTGTTGAGCCAGCAAACTCTAACCAGTGTTGAAGAGGGGGTAGGAAATAATAAGCCAGATAAAATCGTTGTTTCGTTGACATCCTTCGGTCGACGTATCCATGATGTTTATTTATGTGTGGAAAGTTTATTCCAACAATCCCTCAAGGCTGACGCTATAGCTCTGTGGTTGTCCAGAGAAAATTTTCCCGATGAAAAAGTGCCGGAGATGTTGCTGAAGCAGCAGCAGAGAGGTCTTCAGATCTTTTTTGTTGACGGTGATCTTGGCTCTTATAAAAAATACTTTTACGCATTTAATCAGTTCCCGGATAGTTTAATAATTACTGTAGATGACGATGTCTTATACCCACCGGACATGGTTGATATGCTGTACCAGGCTTATTTACGGGAACCCTCATATATCCATTGTCATCGTGCCCATCAAATCACCCTTGATAAGACTGGAAACCTACTTCCCTATGAGAAATGGAGATTAAAGAGGGAAAGCTGGTGTGGCTTCTCCAATACCAAACCTTCCCATATGGTATTCCCAACCGGGGTTGGAGGAGTGCTTTATCACCCTCATGCTTTGCATAAAGATGCGTTTGATAGTGAGAAATTCCTCAAAATTTGCCCTGATGCGGATGATATTTGGCTAAAGGCGATGAGTATCAGGCAGGGAACTAAGGCAGTCCGTGTGTCGGATCACCGTCACTGGCGGGATCGGTTTTTAACAATACCAGGTGCCCAAGGATCTGGCTTAAAAAATACAAACCTGAAAAGGAAATCTGGCAATGATTGCAAGTTAAAGAAGGTATTTTCTGAATATCAATTGCTAGATAAGCTGCAATAAAAAGCGCTAATAATGAGCCGCTATAATTGGTACTTGCTACCATTTATAGCGGAAACCTAGTTCCAGGCCACCAACAAAGCTATCCCCAAGATTTTCCAGGCTACTTGAATAAAATATTTCTGAGTATATTGAGCAATGATCTCCACACTCTTCATAACTGGCGCCCATACGAAGCTCACCAAACCAGTTGTCCGGTTCCTGATATAGGCGGGTTCCTGAAACAAGCAAATCTGTTTCCTGGTCGAGATTAAAAATCAAGCTTGGTGTCATATAGAAGCTAAAGCGCTCCAAAGGTAGCGAACCATACATTTTCCGGCTTGATTTGCGCTGGCTTTTTCTTTTCTCGAATGCGGTACCCAGGCGCAATAAAAGACCATTGTTATTGATATCACTCACGAGAACTTCGTAAGTATCCTCGATATCCTCTGCTTCCTCAGAGGTATAAATTAGTTGGGCCAAAGGAGTAATGGAATAGTAATCGTATAATTTGAAGCTCCATCCGCCCTCTATGGATATGGCATAACCGTAGGCTTCGCCACTGTTATGCAGAGTACGTAGATCGTAGGCATCAAAATCGAAGTCAAACCAGTCCAGTTTTAATTGCGTATCCAGATATAAGCCCTGGTAGCTGTACCAGGTTAAGTATGCGCTGACACCATAATTTCTGACATCAATGTCACCATCGCCAAAGAATGAATCCACATCATTTTTAGCATCGCCATAATGCAAGGTCATACTTGCAACTGGCGAACTGCCCAGGACTGAAACATTCAGGGGTAAATCCGCTCCCAGTTGCAATTGAAAATAATTTTGATCCCAGCTGGCCCAGGTGGTGGATTGGCTTGGTGAGGCGCTAATATAACGTGCACTACTACGTATCCACAGGCCTTTGCTATCGATAGCAGTTTCTTCTGAACTACTGTAATCAGTATTAAGAAGATCTTTATAACTGCTACCCACCCAAAAGCGGTTTCCTACACGACTGCGTAAGGGGGTGGGAAGGTTCAGGGAGCGAAGTATCTGTGGTAGGGATTCATATAATACCGCAGTGGGTTGCCAGCGAGTCATTCCACCTTGTGGAAATTTGTTTGAGTCATTTACTACAGAGCGCAGGTACCAGTCACCATCATTGTTACCTGAAACTCCGTTGTGATGAAGGGTATAAGCATAAGCTCCGCCAATAGCTGCTTGCTGGTCATCCTTGGTGACATAATCACCATTTAACACAAAAGCATTGTCCGTAGATGATTCTGATACCGAAATTAGTTTAATGCCGTTACCTTCGGTGCGGGCTCCTTGTCCATCAAGGTTAAAAACTGTAACTGCTGTAGTGCCGCTGGCTTCGCCTTCAATAAACAGGTGGTCACTTCCCGCATTATCACCTTCAAGGATTACATCCATCCATAGGCGGCCATTGCCGCCAATATATTGGCCATAGTTACCATTACTATCTTTTTTTACTGTTAGTTTATTGAATTTTTGATTAACCAGATCGATAGTTCCATCATTGGCAACATTGCCAGTCACGGTATATTCGTCAGTATCAAAAAAAGCTTGCCCTCCCCACTTGACGTGCAATCCCAGAGGGTTGCCATTGCTATCCTGGCCTCCGCCGACGTTGAGGCTGCCGGAAAAAATCATTTTAGAACTACCCCAGATAACAACCCTCTCCCAATTATCTAACTGGGTTCCATCTACGCGATAATCCAGCTTGAAAATCAGAGTATCAATATCACCATCTTCAGCGCTGAGATCATCACCACCATTAAGTATGGCGTCGCCCTCGAAGGAGTAGGAATCTATAACCAGAGTGTCTGAGCCATTGCCACCTCGAATTTCATTACTGAGCCCCTCATCCCAGTGGATATAGTCGTCCCCTTCGCCGGCATCCAGGTAATTAAAAATAAAACCACCATCCAAGGTGATTTTGTCATTTCCATCGCCACCCCAAACATGGAAAGACAACCCGTCCAGAATTTGAATATCATCATCGCCGGCACCGCCGTGAATACCTCCACCGCCAAGATAAGTGCCAACATCACTACTGCGTTCGTTCAAGACAATAGTATCTTCGCCATCGCCACCATCAACCAGGTTGGTCACTATGGCCCCAAGAATATGGATTTCATCGTCACCGGATCCTCCATAGGCATTATTGAGGTTGCCGCCATTTAGATTTAGGGTGTCATTGCCTCCCAAGGCATTAACGTCTGCGTCTTCAGCATCGTTATCTTCATCACAGGTAATTTGATCTGGGCCATCTGAACCGGTATTTCCCGGAGTGCACTCCGCTACAGCAGGATGGATCGATAATAAAGGTAAGAATAATAAGAGGTATGAAATAAGGTATCGAGGTTTAAAGATAATGAGCAGCTGGTTTAATTTATGTTTGATGACCACAATGACTCCGATAAATAATATACGGGGAGCAGACAGCTATTGACTCATGTAGGCTGACTGCTGTGATCCACTGGTAAAATTCAACAGGTGAATCTAATAGCTGCAATTAATGAGGTGTTTTTAAAACTTGGTTCCCACGCCAATATTGATTACCCATGGATCGTAATCAAAGTGGGCGTAAAGTCGATCACTGCCCAGTTCGGTGGGGAAATCCACTGTGGGATCTGTATCAGACATGTAATAAAGCGCTGCAAGATTAATTATTAGTGGATACTGAAACTGGCGAAAATCCAAATTGAAGTCCACCCCGGCCTGTAGCGCCCAGTCCCAAGAGTGCCCCATATTAAATGATCCAGGTGCAACGGCCATGCCTGAATCTATCAGATATTCATTAAACTGGCGGCTGATTGATACTGTATGGTAATTGGTATAGTTAATCCCAGCTCCTACATAGGGACGGGTGAAATAGGAAGGGTCCAAGAAATACCAGTTTGCGAAAGCGAGTGTGCTAGAGGCCTTGAAATCTCCTAACTGGATTTGGTCACGGCCCGGATTGCCTGTGAAGTTATCCAGGGTTACGTCATATGAAGCGTTATTAATATGCATCAGTTCAAAGCCCCAACGATCTGTGGGGCGCCAAACTCCTGAGATCTGCCAGGTTTGCGCGGTGTCCATTTCCCAGGTTGTATTGTAAAGATCCCACTGTTGAAGAACTCGATATTTCAGTGATGTAGCTGCATCATTGGGAGTAACATAGCTGAGCCCGAACCTAACTATAAAGTCACCCCACTCTATGTCACGCCAGTCCTCTTGGGCATGAGAAAAGTTTGCACCAAAGGTCAAAAGAAACGTAATTGCGGTGCAACTTAGTCCCTTAAGTTTCATCACTATGTCCCTCTATAAAAATTCTGTACTTGCGCAGGAAATTTCTTTCTTTTCTGCCGTTGTGATTTTTCCGCCAGGATTTATTTGAGGTTGCCGGCGGGTATCCCAAAAGTAGCAGGATTCGGGCCGGCCGCAGGGGATTTGACGAACTTTAAGGCATGACTTTTAAAGGAAATAGAAAAGCAGGGATCGTACGAATAACAATCTCTTCTGTAGACACCAGTAAATATAAGATTGATTTATTCCTCTACCTCCCTGTTTTAGTTGGGGAAGGTTAATTACTTGGATTGAAGTATTTTGGGGCTTCCAATTTCTTCCGGCACAGTTTCCAGGTTACGGGCATAATCCAGAAACTCCATTGCAGCAGGAGAGAGGGGGCGGGATTTTCGCCGGGCGAGATACCAATGAGTGATAATGGGCAGTTCTTCTACATTCAGCATGGCAAGGCCGGCACGCCCGCCAAAGGCAAGTGTATGCTCGGAGAGAATCGATACGCCGAGACCAGACATCACTGCATGTTTTATGGCTTCATTACTTTCAATTGTCATACGAACATTGAGATCGACCCCCCTTTTTCTCAGGAAGCGCTCAATTGCATGACGTGTACCGGAACCTTCTTCCCGACGCAGGAAAGGACAACTGGCAAACTCCTTCAGGGAGATCTTTTTCCTGTTTGCAAGCGGGTGTTTTTCTGGGGCGATAGCCAACAAGCGGTTGGGTAAAAACTCCACCAGTTCCAAATCGGGATTTTGCGGGGGATGACTGAATACATAAAAATCATCAGCATCCTCCCCAGTATAATCAATGATTTGTTGGCGATTACCTACACGAAAGCGAATATCCAGCTGTGGGTGTTGTTCATAAAACTCCCCAATTAGGTGGGGGATAAAGTACTTGGCTGTGGTGACAACGGCCAGTTGGAGTTTACCGCTTTCCAGGCCCCGGAGTTTAGCCAGTTTCAGCTCCAGGTACTCATAGCTTTTTAGTATCTCTCTGGCACTTTCCACCAATGTCAGGCCTGCTTCGGTGAAGTGGATTTGTTTGCCGACAGAATAGTAGAGGGGTAGCCCCACTGCCGAGGAGAGCTTGGCCAGTTGCATAGACACACTGGGCTGGGTCAGGTGCAGGGTTTTGGCGGCGGTACTAATGCTGCGTTGCTCGAACACGGTGAGGAGGATTTCCAATTGTCGTGCGGTTCCGATGCGGGCGTGGGCTCTGCTGGATGACACAAGGCACCTGTATAGAGGATTGCTGATACATAACATAATAATTATCTATTTTTATCTATCAATAGTCCTATCGATAATGCGCCCACTTAATAAACAGCGGGGGCCTCTTTGATGCATAAGTCACAACTTTATTTTGGCGCGTCTGTTGGATTACTGGTCATGTTTGTTGGCTGGACCCTGACACTGGCCGGTATCGTAGCCGGAGCCCTCATGGCTGTTGGTCTCCTGGTGTTACTTGCCAACGTCGGTTACTGGTTTACCAGTCGAAGCCGCCGGCGAATCAGGGTGGATATCGCCAGACAGGAGCGACAGCCAGTACGATCCCAGCGTCGGAAGTACTGAAAATGCAACTCGATATTGTTGTAGGTTTCTTTCTGCTGGGTGCACTGGCACAGTTGGTTCGCAGTGACCTGCGCCTGCCAACTGGCCTCTACCAAAGCTGTGTGATCTTTCTGTTGCTGGCTATCGGCCTCAAGGGTGGTGCGGCACTCAGCACCTATTCTGCCGCTACCCTGGTACCACAATCACTGGCTGTTCTGGCTTTTGGTGCCTTGCTACCTCTGTTGGCTTTCCCGGTCCTTCACTGGATTGGCAAGTGGTCCCGCCTCGATGCCGCAGCCACAGCTGCCCATTATGGTTCCGTCAGTGTCGCGACTTACGCTGTGGCTGTTGCACTTCTCAATTCACGCGGTATTGAATACGAGGCTTACTTCCCTCTGTTTGTCGCTTTGTTGGAAGTTCCTGCAATTGTGGTGGGCATTCTGCTGGCGAGGCAGTCTGCTAAAGACGCTGGCACTGGCAAGCTGTTTCACGAGCTGACCTGTAACCAGGGCGTTCTCTTGCTTCTTGGCGGTATTGTTATTGGTGCCTGGGCTGGAGAGCGTACTGCGTCTGTCATGCCTTTCTTTGGTCAATTATTTCACGGCGTTCTCGCCCTGTTCTTATTGGAGATGGGGCGGGTAGCCGCGGCGCGTCTCCGAGACGTAAAGGGGCAGGGCGCATTCCTGCTCAGCTTCGGCATCTTCATGCCTTTGATGGGTGGCGTTGCGGGGGGAGTTCTCGGCTCCCTGCTCGGTCTGTCTGCCGGAGGCGTCTTCCTGCTAGCGGTGTTGGGCAGCAGTGCTTCCTATATCGCAGTGCCTGCAGCGATGGCCGTAGCTCTGCCCCAGGCTAATGCCAGTGTTTCGATCACCTTGTCTCTGGCAATCACATTTCCTTTTAACGTGCTGGTGGCGATCCCCGTCTATCTGGCCTTCATCCAACACTGGAGTTAACTGCAAGTGAAGTCTCTGCCTTTTGAAAAAGTCACCATCGTAATGGGGTCGCGCTCGGATTGGGCCACCATGTCCAATGCGACCAAGCCTCTTACAGAGCTGGAGGTCCCCTTCGCTACCGCCGTAGTTTCTGCCCACAGAACCCCCCAACGTTTAGTGGAATTTGCCAGTGAGGCACATAAAAAAGGTACCCAGGTGATTATCGCTGGTGCTGGTGGCTCTGCGCACTTACCGGGCATGATTGCTGCCATGAGCCCGCTGCCGGTGATTGCTGTCCCTGTTGAGAGCCGTTTTATGACTGGTATGGACAGCCTGCTTTCGATTGTACAGATGCCACGGGGTGTTGCCGTTGCCACTCAGGCAGTAGGCGCTTCCGGCGCTTTTAATGCGGGCCTGATGGCAGCACAGATGTTGTCATTGAGCGATGCAGGTCTGCAGCAGCGCCTGATTGCCTGGCGGGAGCAGCAAAGTGAGCAAGTTCCTCTGTCTGTGGAGTAAGGCACTGTGAGTGAGCGCACCAGACATATCGCTATAGTTGGCTGTGGGCAGCTGGCACAGATGATGGCGCAGGAGGGCCAGCCCCTCGGTATTACTTTCAGCTTCCTCGCCGAGGAAGGGGAAAACACCAGCTGTGTCGAAGGGCTTGGAGAGCTGGTCAAGCTTGAAGAGCATGAGAGCGGTGAGGTTTTGTATCAAGCCTTGGGCCGGCCAGAGGTAATTACTGCCGAGCGAGAGCAGGTGGATGTGGCCTTGTTGCGAAAGTTACAGCAGTTTTGCCCGGTTTATCCCGATCCCCATATCTTTGAAAAAGCCCAGCACCGCCTGCGGGAAAAGTTAGCACTGACCGAGAGCGGTCTTCCAGTGGCGTCCTTTGTACCGGGGCTGGGGGCTGATGAATTACGTCGCGCCCTTGGCACCCTGGGCTATCCAGTATTTATTAAAAGCTGTGAAAATGGCTACGATGGGAAAAACCAATGGCGGGTTAAAAACCAGGCGCAACTTGAAGATGCTATCGAAGAAGCTCAGAGCCAAGCTTGCGTGGTGGAAGCAGCGGTGGATTTTTCCTGTGAAGTTTCCCTGGTTGGAGTGCGCTCTGTATCCGGGGAAGTAAAAACCTATCCCCTGACTGAAAACCTTCATCGCCAGGGCACTCTTCTGGTTTCCAAGGCGCCGTTTCATGACTTCCAGCTAATGAGTCAGGCCCAATCCTACCTGGATAAACTGATGCGTGACTGGGACTATGTAGGCGCGCTGACCCTGGAATGTTTCGTGACAACTGAGGGATTGATCGTTAACGAAATAGCGCCGCGGGTCCATAACAGTGGCCACTGGACCCTGGTGGGAGCAGAGACCAGTCAATTTGCCAACCACCTGCGCGCCATTCTCGATATGCCGCTGGGGGATACACAGTGCTCCAGCCCAACTGCCATGATTAATATGCTCGGAGTGAATAAATCACCCTCGCAGAAAAATGAAGGCGTATGGCTTTATGGCAAAAGCCTGAGAGAGGGACGCAAGATGGGGCATGTCATCCTTGTCGATGACTGTTCCCGTCGACTTTCCCGGCGCAGTGATGCAGTTATCGCTGAACTGTATTCTAAGAGCCACTAATTTAGGGACACCTCGAAAGGACTTTCGGTTAACGGAGGTCCCTTTTCGGATTTTTGAAACGGGGGCGGGCTGATGCTCCCCGCCACATAGGGGTACCAACCCGGTAGGCTGCGCGTGCGATCATATGCACGCCCACCGGCACCGTGAGTAGCAGGAACAGGATTGCAGCCACCGCCCGTGCCGTAACCTGGGTATCATGGAACAGGGTGGCCACTCCGGCCAGTAAAAGACCACAGCACAGGGTAGCAGCCTTACCGGAAGTACTCATGCGAGTGTAAAAATCCGGCATGCGCAGTAATCCCAGGGCGGCACTGAACCCAAAAGTACTTCCTACCAGTATCAATGCTGCAATAAAAACCTCATCGAAAACTACCACCACCGCCCCCTTCGTGAATCACGGTTTTCTTGCCACTTTTTTCGATAAAACGCGCGAAGGCCACACTGACCAGAAATGCCACAAGTGCCAGTGCAATAGCCGCATCCAGGTATACAGGCTGTCCTGAAGCAATTGCCAATAGTGCACAGTATGCGACGGCGAGAATATTTAATACATCCAGGGCAACAACTCTATCGGCTAACGTAGGCCCAAAAAATATTCGCAAAAAGCACATTGCCAGGGCCAAAAGTAACATCAGTGAAGAGATGTTAATCGCCCCTACAATAATGGGGGAGTGTATGTCGGCAATAGTAATTGGCATCAGGAAAAGGCCTCCCGTACCCGCTTTTCGAAACCCTGGTGAATTTCCTCGCGAAAAGCTTCCGGATCATCCACAAACATGGTGTGAACCAAAAGTTCAGAGTGGTCTTTGGTAATTTCCAGCACCATGGTTCCCGGAGTTAGCGAGATTAAATTAGTGAGAATAAAAATTTGGTTGCGATCAGTGATTTTCAGGGGGATACGCACGACCATGGGGCGGCTCTTTAGTTTGGGTGAAAATACCTCATAGGCAGCACGCAGGCTGGACAGTATCAGCTCCTGAATGAAAAAAAAGGCCAAGTGGGCGAAGCGCGGCAGACGATAAAAATACTTACTTCCCCCGGGTAAACTGGGGGATACCCTCAGTGCCAAGTAACCAATTAAAAAACCAAAACAGAAATTCGTCAGTGTCGCATTACCGGTAAGTGCGGACCAGCTGATGGCCAATAACAGATTGAGTAAAAATACGCGCATACTCAGTGGTTTCCTGTGTACTGGGCGGAACCCTCGCCCAAAACCGCATCCAGATATTCCCGGGGTTCCAGAAGCTCATTTGCGGCCCCTAGGGAGTAATCAATAAAAGGCTCTGGAACCAGCCCCAGCCCTAAGGTAATGAATGCTAATAGGGCAACAGGTAGCAGGCGCTGTAATCTCTCAGTACGTGGTATCTCATACAAATTGCTACAGTAGCTTTTGGGGTGGTCCTTCCAGAAAACCTCTGCCCAGATTTTACTCATGGAATATAGGGTTAGAGCGCCGGTAATTAGCGCAACAGCTGCCACAAGGTAAGCCGCCTGGTCCATGCTGGCTTTTAATAACAATAGTTTGGCCCAAAAACCCGACAGGGGAGGAAAGCCGGCAAGACTGAAAGCGGCAATAAAGAAAAAGGTAGAAAGCAGAGGGCTGGCTTGATAAACACCACCGATTTCGCTCAATTCATAGCTGCCTGTAAGGCGCTGGGCGGTACCGCTGATCAGGAACAGGTTAGTTTTGGCAACAATATTATGCACCATGTAAAACACTGATCCGGCCAGTGCCAAGGGGGAGTTGAGAGCCAGCCCAAGCACCAGGAAACCGATCTGGCTAATGATATGGAATGCAAGGATTTTGCGAAATTCATATTGGGCGGCAGCGCCCAGTACGCCGGTTAGCATGGTGAGTAATGCTGCCCCCAAAAGGATATTGTGGGTAAAGCCCAGGTCTGTAGGGAAAATCAGGGTAAAGGTTCTTATCAGCGCGTAGACTCCAACTTTCGTAAGCAGCCCGGCAAATACAGCGGTTACTGCCACAGGTGGGGCATGATAAGAAGCTGGCAGCCAGAAAAATAATGGAAAGATAGCTGCTTTGATCCCAAAAGCACTGATAAACAATACCGCCAGGGCAGATACAGCCACCGGATTGTCGACCGTGGCCAGGGATATATGCAGCTGTGCCATATTTAGGGTGCCGGTCAACCCGTAAATCATACCAATGGATGTGAGCATCAGCAGGGTGGACACAAGATTCAGCGCGACATATTTAATACCGCCATCCAGCTGGATACGATCTCCCCCCAAAACCAGCAAGGCAAATGAGGCGATTAGCATCACCTCAAACCAGACATACAAATTAAACAGGTCTCCGGTAATAAAGCTTCCGCAAACGCCTGCCAATAAAAGCTGGAAGAAGCTGTGAAATCCCAGCTTTACCCGTTTTTCATCAATGTCTGAGAGTGAAAATAATGAAACGCAGAGCCCTACAATTGCACTGATTAGCAACATTACTGCACTCAGACGATCAGCTACCAGGGTAATCCCAAAGGGAGCCGCCCAATCCCCCATTTGGGCCGCGCGCGGACTGCCGGTTTCCACCAGTATCATAATGGCGATTGCTATTCCCAGCATCAGCACACAGCCGCAAATAGAAATTGAGCCGCAGAGCAAAGGGCGCCCGCGCGCAGGAAAAGCGGCAAGTGCGGTGAAGATGGGAATCAGGAAGGGCAGGGCGAGTAACCAGCTCAAGGGGATTTTTTCCTCTTGGGCTTCACCGGCTCCGCAATGCGCATGGAGTCCACATCAAGGGTACCCAGCACTTTATAGGCCTGGGCGATTAATGCCAGGGCAAAGGCCAACAGACCAAAACCGATTACAATGGCAGTCAGGATAAGTGCCTGGGGCAGGGGGTTCGCTACAGGCATAGGCGGTACTTCCAGCCCTTTGGGAACCAGGGCCGGAGCCGCGCGGGTTAATCTACCGGTAATAAATATGGCCAGATTGGCGGCGTTACTGATGAGTATTAACCCGAACAGGTAGTGCAGCAGATCCCTGGCCAGCATCAGATAGACTCCGGTGGCAATCAATATGCCAACCACAAGTGCGAGGGGACCCTCCATATTAACCAGCCTCTTCCAGGGCAAAAATCAGGGTGAGTACAGCGCCGAGTACCGCCAGGTAAACGCCAATATCAAAAATTAGTACATTGCTGATGGAGATACCGCCCGAGTTTTTATCGCCGATAAGTTGAAACCATTGGCCCGAGAAAGGCGCTTCTCCTTTAAAAGCTGCGAGCATACCGGACAGTGCCGAAATCAATACGCCACTCATTGCCAGGTTTCCGGGAGGAACCCGCAGTGCTCGCTGGGCCGCTTCCATACCCCAGGCTATGGCAAAGAGTGCAAATGCCGAAGCGGCAATTAACCCGGCAATAAAACCCCCTCCAGGATAATTGTGGCCGCGCAAGAGCATATATACCGAGAAAACCAGAATGAGCGCCACAAGCACTCGGGTTGCTGTTTGCAATATCAGAGAGTTCATTGTGGCCCCCGCCGTAATTGATGGCCCAGCAGCGTTACTGCCGCTACGGCAGCAGTAAATACCACAATGATTTCTCCGAAGGTATCCAGCGCGCGGAAGTCCACTAGGATGACATTGACAATATTACGCCCATGAGCCTCGGGCACTGCGGCCTGCTCAAAGAAGTCACTGGTAGGACTATCGAAGGGTGTTTGTAATACGGCAAGAATACTCAAAGTCACCAACAGGCCGACCATGCCACCCAAAAGGGCATCTCTAGGGCGAAAGCGGATTTTTCTACCGGGGCTGAATACTGGCAGGCGAGGCAGTATTGCGGCAACCAATACCAAATATAGGGTTTCAACCAGGAGCTGGGTAATAGCTACATCCGGAGCACCAAAGAACAGATAGATTAATGCAACTCCAACACCCAGGGCCCCGAGAGCGCATATTGCAATTAATGGTTTGCGTGCTGTACCCGCCATAAAAGCTCCACCCACGGTAAGTAGAAGGGCGGCCCATTCTTTCAGGTTCAGACGCGGCCAGTTGTATTCCAGTGGGAATTGCCCCGATCGTAACAAGGCATAGGAAAGGAATATCGAAACGGTCACAAAAATGACCGTCAAATAACGCCGCATAACCCCGTTTTGCAATATCCGGGTCTGGAAAGCCGCAAAGGACCTCAACAGCTCCAGGGACTTGTCCCACAGTAGATCGGCACTGGTAGGCGCATGTTTGAAATCCCATGCCAGCCAAGCCCGCAGGTGGCGTAAGCCCAGATACATAGTGACCCCAAGACCAAAGGTCAATATGCTCATTAACAGAGGAATATTAATCCCGTGCCAGAGGCGTAAATCGATACTCTCTGGAATACCCAGTACAGCAGTTAATGCAGGTTCAACAAGTCCCCCACCGACGAGATCCGGGGCAAGACCAAAGGTAAGTCCCAGAAAGCTGAGAATTAGTGGACTTATCCATAAGCCAAGCGATGCCTCGTGGACTTTGGGTAGGTTGTGTGGGTATTTTCCCAGGAAGGGTTTTAAAGCAACCATACCAGCCACGGTAACAGTGACGGCATTGGCGAATACTGCGGCAGTGGATACGAGAGCTGGTTCGGATGCCACAGCCAGCGCTCCCTCATATTTTAATTCTTTACCAATAAAGCCAAGAAATGGTGGGAATCCTGCCATAGAAAGTGCTGAGGCCAGTGCGGTAAAAAAAGTGATAGGCATGACACGTCCGAGCCCACCAAGTTTGATCATATTGCGGGTGCCAGTCTGCTTATCAATGATGCCTACCACCATGAACAGTGCAGCCTTATAAAAAGAGTGCACTATTAAAAAGGTGATAGCGGCTGCAACTGCAGCAGAGGCATCGGAACCAAGGAACATAGTCAAGGTACCGAGTGCGATCATTGTGGTGTAGGCCAGGGCAAGTTTCAGGTCGGTCTGGCGCAGAGCAGCCAATGCAGCCACTGCTGCGGTAGCCGCACCGGTACAGGTCAAAATCCACTCCCAGGTTTCTGTCTGTGCCAGAACTGGATGCAGGCGCGCCAATAGATAAATGCCTGCTTTTACCATAGTTGCAGAGTGTAGGTAGGCGCTGACAGGGGTCGGAGCTGCCATCGCATTGGGAAGCCAAAAATGGAAAGGCAGTTGTGCGGATTTGGCAAAAGATCCGATTAATATCAGTATCAGGATTGGCACATATAGTGAACTTGCGCGTACTGTCTCCCCGGAAGCGAGTACCTGCACCATATCGAAACTGCCTGTGAGTGAACCAAGCAGTATAAAACCGGCCAGTAAACACAGGCCTCCAAGGGTGGTTACCAATAGGGCCTGTAGCGCTGAGCGGCGTGCAATGGCGCTGGTGTTATTAAAGCCAATCAGCAGGTAACTGGCGATAGTGGTGATTTCCCAAAATACAAATAAAGTAATCAGATCACCGGCAAGCACCAGACCCAGCATTCCGATCATAAATAGGTAGAGATACAGATAAAAACGGCGCAGTTGCATATGTCCGCGTAAATAAGATGCGGCATAAATTGTAATAAATACGCCGATGCCACTGATGAGTAGGGCGAAAAGAAAGCTCAGACCATCAATAAAAAATAGCAGTGATACACCGAGGTCAGATACCCAGGTCACACCAAAACTAATTTCGCGACCGGCAGATATATCTGACATGTAGAACAACAGGATCAGTGTCAAAATAGTGGGGGGCACAGGAGAGAGCAGGGAGATAAGTCTCCCCGGTTCGGCTTGCCTGCTATCGCGACTATCCGTGTCGCCAACTGCACCCATCAATTGATCCCCAATTGCCTCGATCTATTTTAGGAGGGAATCGGCCAGAGAGCAGGTAGGGCGATTACTGCGCCTGATTGAAAAAATATATATTGCCGCTGATGATTAC
The DNA here is from genome assembly GCF_052468405.1 of Microbulbifer variabilis. Taxonomy (NCBI): domain Bacteria; kingdom Pseudomonadati; phylum Pseudomonadota; class Gammaproteobacteria; order Cellvibrionales; family Microbulbiferaceae; genus Microbulbifer; species Microbulbifer variabilis. The sequence goes on along the minus strand of NZ_CP174343.1, from coordinate 3,469,415 downwards.
TTCGAATTGCCTTATTTCAAGAGTTGACTTTATTTTACTAAATTTTCATTGATGTGGCAGATCAAACCACAAGGCCGTTATACCATCTATACCGGCCTGTAATTGTATATCCTCTTTAAACAGTCCAAGGCCATCTCCTGCCATCATTTTATGATTGCTATTAAAAGTGGCACTCCCCCCAATCACATGTAAATATCCGGGGCGAATTCGGGTATCCAGAACCACACTTTCTCCGCTCTTCAAGTGAAGTCGATACAAACTGGCATCTTGTTGCATGGTTAGTGAATCATCACGTCCATCTGGGGTAACCAGGGGAGTCAGCTTCTTTGTTTGAATAATTGATTTTTGTTCATACCCAGGCTTGATGCCCTGGCAATTGGGTTGAATCCAAATTTGCAGGAACTTTAATCTCTGTGATGTTGAGTGATTATATTCTGAGTGGGTGATGCCTGTTCCGGCACTCATTCTTTGCACTTCTCCGGCGGGGACCACAAAACGATTCCCTTCACTGTCGACATGTTCAATAGCGCCTTCCAAGATATAGGAGATAATCTCCATATCCCTGTGGCCGTGAGTATCAAAACCTGCACCGGGACGGACGGTATCATCATTGATTACCCTCAATACAGAAAACCCCATATGCATGCGATCGTAGTAGTGTCCGAAGGAGAAAGAATGCTTGCTTTGGAGCCACCCAAAATTGGCAGTTCCTCGTTCCTGCGCCGGTCTAAAATAGTACATAACAAGATCCAAGTACTTGAATAATGGTTTTATTTATTTTATTCAAGTCTGCACCAGAGAAATATTGGATAGATAAGGATTCGCTGTTCTATTAAAGTGAATTTTCCGAAGTGGGCATATTTAGTGTCAGCAACCGTAATTCCCCTATAAATTCACGCGCAGCAGGGCCCAGGCTGTCTTGATCCCTAAAATTCAAATAAAAACTGGCTGTGCGGGATGCGCCTTTTTCCAATGGAAGACGTTTTAACATTCCGTTTTCCAATAGCGGGGCGGCAATTGGCATGGGTAGCCAGGCATACCCCATTCCCTGGCAAATCAGCTCTGTAGATGCACGCAAGCTACTTACTGTCCAGCGCTGTTCAGCGCCAAGCCACCCCGAGTCGACGCTGGTTTGTGTGGCTGAGTCCCGCACAATAATCTGTCGGTAAGATTTTAAATCATCATAGTTTAACTTTCGTTTGAATTGATGCAGAGGATGGTTGATATATGCCACTGCGATAAATTCAATCGTACAGATTTCTTCATTGAGATTGTCGGCCATTGTCATTGGTGATAAACCCAGGTCTACAGCACCTTCCTGTAACAACTCATTAGTGCCAGATAAAATGGTATCGACAATATCAATATTGGTTTGTGGGAATATTCCGGATACTTTTTCGAGAGCCTTAAATACCACTTGCTGGGGGAAGGCACCATCTACAGCGATACGCAGCTCAGATTCCACACCACTGCTAAGAGACTCCGCAATTGCCTCTATACGGGATACTTCATCCAGTAAGTACTTTCCACGGCGCAACATCAGCTGGCCAGCTTCAGTCAATGTAACTCTGCGCCCGGTTACTTCAAAAAGCTTTACACCCAGTGCCGTCTCCAGATTCCCTACCGCATGGTGAATACTCGATTGGCTTTTATGCACCACTGAAGAGGCCTGGTTGAAACCTCCCGCATCCACCACAGCCTTAAACATACGCCATTGCTCCAGGGTGGTTTTCTGCATGGGTGCCTTCTCCCGTTGATCATTTAACTTGATGCCTATGGCAGGATAAGTTGTCGAAGGGCTACTCTAATGTTCGCCAGAATCGAATGATAGTCAGAATTATAGAAAGATTTGTTCGAAAATTTAGATGGGTGGCGACGACATTGCCCATGATTGAGTAAAAGTGGCCGCAGAGCGGCCGAGGTTGGGGTTAGTCCTGAGGTGGGGCCGGGCTTAAAGATTTATCTTACGGGGAACCTGTTGCGGTCGTGGGGGCTACTGTAATCGATAGCGGGCCCCACCGGTACAACCTGGGTGGGGTTAATCGAAGTATGGCTGAAGTAGTAATGGCGCTTGATATGGTGAAAATCTACAGTTTCGGCTACACCGGGCCATTGATACAGCTCGCGCACATAGTTACGGATATTAGGGAAGTCATCCAAGCGCTGACGGTTGCACTTAAAATGCCCATGATAGACTGCATCAAAGCGTATTAGTGTGGTAAACAAACGCCAGTCTGCTTCAGTGATTTGATCACCGGTAAGATAGCGCTGTTGGCTCAGACGTGTTTCCACATGGTCCATTGATTTGAATAATTTGTCGTAGGCTTCCCCATAAGCGGCCTGGGTGGTAGCGAAGCCACAGCGATAAACTCCGTTGTTAATATTCTCGTAGATCTCATGATTAATAACCTCAATTTCATCGCGCTTTTGCCGTGGGAAAAAGTCTGTTTGATCGCCAGTAATCAGATTAAACGCGCTGTTAAACATACGTATGATTTCTGAAGATTCATTGCTGACAATACAGTTCTGCTGTTTGTCCCATAGCACCGGCACAGTTACGCGCCCACTGTAATTGGCTTTGTTGTGGGTGTAGATTTGATACAGGTAATCGAATCTGAATAGGGGGTCGCCACTACTGCCTTTTTCAATATTAAAACTCCAGCCAGAGTTCAGCATATCAGGGCTTACTACCGATACGCCGATATGCCCTTCCAGCTTTTTCAGCTTGCGAAAGATCAGTGTGCGGTGGGCCCAAGGGCAAGCAAGTGATACATAGAGGTGATAACGGCCGGGCTCGGCTTTAAAGCCACCAGTTCCACTGGGCCCTGCGCTACCATCAATGGTTATCCAGTTGCGCAGTTGGGCCGCCTCTCGCTCAAAGGCGCCACCAGACTCGCTGGTGTTATACCATTGGTCCTGCCATTTTCCGCTGATTAAAAGTCCCATTTTGTACCTCTTAAAAGCCTGTAAGAGTGGGTGCAGGCCCCGATTTTCTCGGGGTTTCTGCCGTCTATTTTATGAGGAATTACTGCTTGGCTCCCTGTCTGTGAGCGTCCAGGCTCCATCGTCCAGCACCATTAGCAGCCAGTAACAGGAAGCCCCCGGCCATGGCGATGTTTTTGAAGAACATAATAAATTGCATCTGGTCAGCCAGATTGTTGTGATACAAGGCAGCGGTAATCACACTAAATCCAGCTAGGGCTAATGCAACCAAGCGAACTTGAAAGCCTGCGATCAAGGCAAGGGCGGTGCCTACTTCAAACAGTATCACCAGTGGCAGCAGGAGTTCAGGCAGGCCGCCGTAGGCCAGGTACTGGGCGCTGCCCTCGTAGTTTTGAATTTTATTGACACCTGCCAGTAAGAAAATCGCAGCCAGGCCTATACGACCAGCCAAGTCGGTAATAGCAGGAAACATGGAGTTGGTATCTTGAATTGTGCTCAGGGCGGAAGTGGTCATGGTATCGCTCCTCAATCTGTGAGTTCTAAAGTAGTGCCCCAGGGAATGGGCAACCTCTATCGATGGGGAGCAGTTTATCGGGCAGGGACAGGATGAAAATTGCTAAAAACGGGCCGTATGATTCGGGAAAATAGAATGAATGTTGAGTCTATCGGAACGCCGCAACGGGAAGTGCTTGCTCGATTAATTAAAATGAGAGTGGATTACTGAAGAGGCGAGCTACCGCCAGACTGGAAGGAAAGTCCATAACTTATTTCTTTGATGCCCAGACTGGCATTAAAAAGAAACTATTAAAATCACTCTTTCGGATTTCCGGCACTCCAAATCAGAAGTGATAACCGATACCGACCGAGAAAACAAACGGATCTATGTCCACATCGACATTGATACGGGAGTAAGCTTCCGCACCTGTATAGAAGCGGATATTTGCATCGGTATCAATATCCAGGTACCAAATAGCGGCATTAAACAGCCAACGGCTATCCTGGCCAAAGGCGATATCTATTCCAACTTCCCCAGCCAGGCCCCAAGAATCATCCAGCTTGAGTCTTGCTCGTGATTCTGCACCGAGTACAGCTTCAAAGTAATTCTGAGCCGCACGATTGATATGCTCACTTAAAAAGTGGGTGTAATTTACTCCGACACCAATGTAAGGCTGCACCCAGGATTCTGTGCATACCGGGTACCATTGCAAGGTGAGGGTAGGAGGCAGATGTTTAATGTCCCCGAGGCGCACCCGTCCGAGAGGTTCGCCAGTCACCGGGTCGGGCAGGCCGCGCACGTCGAGATCATGTTTAAATGGTAATGCTGCCAAAAGCCCCAATCCCCAGTGGTCTGCGAATAACCAAGTGCCCGTAACGCTCACGGAGTAACCGGTATCCACGTAAACCCGTGTATCAGGCAGTATGGTGCCATTTAGGCGCAGATTGTCGGAATCGTCATTGGGATCAACTGCGGCGGCGCCAACACGAACAATAAAGTCTCCTTTTTTATACTCTGCCAAAGCTTGGCTACTAATGAGTAAGGCGGCAAAAAGCGTTATTGCCAACTGAAGCCGTTTCATTTCTTGCTTCCCTGCGCATTTTATCGAAATGGAGTTACGCATTCAGTGTAGTTGGCCGGCAAATGGGCGGTTTGGGTAAGGCGTTCTTTGATGTGATAAGACGTCTTTAGCAGCAATATATAGAGGGTGATCTGTGCCAAACCTTTGTAAGTATTGCTTCAAAAGATAGAGCATATGGAGTTCTTGTATAACCCCACACAAATCATAACTAATTTAACAACTGTAAATAGTAATGGGTCTAAAAAGGCCCATTACATTTTTGAGATAAGCTGATCAGTATTTTTGGTGTTTTCATTTTCTGGGGGTCAGAAATTTCTGATACTGGAATGCAGCCCCCAGCATGCACAGTCCCACCAGCATACAGACCACAATCTTTTGTATCAGGGAAAAGTCCTGCATATCCCACAGCACAATTTTTAGTGCGGCAATGCCGAACAACATGAGTGAGAGCTTCAGTAACTTTTGGGTATCAGGTCTTAGAGTCTGGAACAGTAGCAGTGTTGCATGCACCACCAAGGCAAATGATATGGCTGGCAGCCACATGGTTTCCAGCACTTGCGCCAGCAGCGCAATATAAGCTGGGATGGCTGTAAGGTGCAGCACCCACAGGTTAAACAGCCTGCGGCCAGGCCATACGGCTCTATTGGCGAAAAAGCGCTGATAAACCAACAGTGAAGCGATTCCCAGGGCCACCAGGTTATACACTCCCAACATTGGCGCCTTAGCGGAATTGGCAATGACCGCTGCAACTTGCAACAAGGTAATAAACTCAAACAGGCGCAGACTCAGCATATAAAGGGGGGTCAACTGGTTGCGCAGCGGCGCTAATTGGGGTTTAAAAATATACAAACCGGCGAAGTACAGCTGGCATAGTAAAAGTGCCAGTGCAAAGTCACGGCTTAGCGCGTAGCTAATAATAAGTAGCGTTGCCGCGAGATAGTAAAAGGCCAATGGAAAGAGTGGCTTAAGTGCCCGATGCAGGGCCAACCGCCAATCCTGGCCGGCTGGCTTCCGCCGCAATCCCTGGCCGATCCACAACAGTGCCGCCATTGATACCAGCCCCAACAGCAACCCACTCAAGGCAAACCCTTGCCAGTTGGCAAACTCCTGCAGAGCACAACTGATTATTGCTACAAAGCTTGCGCCTGCGATCAATATGCGCAGTTCCTGTTTTAATACCTCCAGTTTCAGGTGTGTATAAAGTGCCAGGGCGATAGCGCCAGACAGCCAAACGGCGATGGGGAAGTAGTCGTTGGCCTTATAAAGTACTGTTGGTAGGAAAAATATTGGCACCAGAGCGTAAAACAGCTTGCGCAAATTGAGTGCCAGAGAGAAGCCAGTGGATTGCATATCCAGGTGTTTATACAGAGCTGCAATCATCCACAAGCTAAGGAAGGCCTCTACACTAGCGATCTTTCCGTAAGGTATTTGATCGTAGAAATGCAAGTTACCCACAATCGATGCACTCGCGAGTAGTGGGATAAACAGCAGTAAGTAATGGCTGAGTCCAAACCATTCACTAAATGCTGAACCAGTGCGCTTGCCGTGCCAGATTAAAAAGCCCATCGGTAGCAAGGCAAGCAGCCACATACCCTGGGGCCAGAGGATGCCAACAGATAGCAGAAAGCTTGCGGATAAAAACACCACAAAAGCGTTATCTGCGAAAGAGGTTAAATGGTGCTCTCTAGGAGTAATCCGATCTGCGCAGTGCTGCAACAGCCGGGTTAATGCGAAGGTGGCCGCACAGAGCGCCAACCAGTTACCCCAACCAGCATCTGCGCTTAATGACAGCAACATTGGTGCGGGAACAACTCCGCCAGCTACCCAGGTCAGAGCTTGCCACAGCATGGTAATGCCAGCTGCAGATAGGGCGATGTAACCCTCGCTTCTTACACTGATAAAACCAAAACGGGCACCGAGAAAAATCAGCAACAATCCCTCTAGGCACCAGACAATCCCCAATAAAGCGGGACTGCACAACGCAAGGATTGCCAAGCCTGCCAGTAATCCACCGTGTAGTAGAGCCATATTCTGTACAACACGGGCGGAAATGCTGATGGCGTTGTAGCCAAACAGCCAGCGTGAATAAATGGCCAGAGCCATCCAGGGTAGAAGGTTCAGCAGCCACACAATGCCCAGTGCGTTACTGTTGGGTGCCAGCGACCAGCTGATGTGGATAAACAGCACCAGGTTTGCGGCAATAATAATCAGGCGCCTTCGCTCCAGCCCTTTGGACTCTATCAATTCAGCGTTTAGACCCCGCAAGGCGTAATGGGCAAAGCCATAAAAGAAGCCGTGCAATATCAACAATGGTCCCCAGGTAGATGTAGCCCCATCCAGGTTTGAGATCGAAAACTCCAACATGCCTGCGCTCAGTACCATAGTGACGATCGCAAGCTGTGGCCAGCGTATCTGCCTGGATAAATGCAGCATCGCCAGGGCGAGTGCCAATAAATAGCTGAGGTAAACAAGTGCGGAAGGATCAAAATGATTCGCCACCAAAGGCATGGTGGCACCGCCCAGCAGGGTCACCATAGACACCACTCGTGTCTCAAATAATAGGGCCAGTAAGTAAGAGAGCCCTGTTGTCGCCACCAACAGGCCGACTCCAACAGGAACAGGCAGCAACTGATAGTAAGGCCCGGCAAAGTACCCACACAGGTAGAGAAGAATCACTCCGAGCGCTATTAATCCAGAGCCGTAGTCCGCCATATGGGGCATACGCCGGCTAAAAGTCACACCGCCAAAAGTGGTTGCCGCCGCAACCAGAAAGCCCAAGATTACCTTACCGGCCGGGCCCAAATAGTTGTTGAAAGAGAACTGCAGCAAGTATGCGAAGCCAAATACCAGTGCCAGTATGCCGGCAGCGGTCATAAAGAATACCGGGGCTTTACCCTGGCGCTGGTAATGGCGATAAAAGTTTGCAAGGGGCTCCCACACACGATTGAGCGGTTCCAGGGCTGGTGCCAATAGGCTGGCCAGGCCTTCTTGTAACCATGGAGTGGCTACTGATGGTTTACCGGCTCTCTCAGGCGTTGATTTGGATTCAGAAGATTTCGGGGTAGGAGTTGCCGTTGCTAAAGGTATGGTTGCTGAATGAGCTTGCTGAATGGTTTGGCGGGGCTTGGAGGGTGTGCCCATAAGCAGGGCCAGTTCGTCTTCTAACTCAGCAGTACTTTCTACCAAGGCTTCTTTGGTTTCTGTATCGTCCCGCCTGAGCTGTGCCTCAAGGGCGGAGAGCCGTCGTTCGAAGGTCTCCAGCCGGCGTTGATTGTCCCGCTCCAGCAGGGCGAGTTCGGCTCGAAGTGAAAGTAATTCACCTTCCATAATTACCCCATTTTTATATGGTTGCTGGGTATTATTGACTTATTATTCAAAGCAATGCTTAGGTTGGGCTGTCCAAGGTAAATGGATAAGGAGCACTGTCACTCCTCTTGCTATTTTTTCTGACGATTGAGTGTTTTCAGCCTCTAATCTGACTGCTTCAGGATACCGTGCCAATTCTTTCAAAAGCCAGCTCTGAGATTTTTACTTAGGCTGGTTTTCATACTGGATACGGTAAGGTTTGCAGCTGAAGGTATTTTTACCGGCATTGAGTTCAATAAAGTTTTTTGCATCATCAATTTTTCTAGAAAAATAATTATACTTTTTTCTACTGGCTGTAAAAATTGTATTCCTTTAACCCTGGAAAAGTGGGGATCTTGTCAGGAGGTCTACTGACCAAACTCAGCGACCGGATAGCTATGCAAATGGTTGTTAAATCTTTATCCGGGTTAATTTCGTAGGATCTTATGTAGATTCTGTTTGAAGTCAATCGATTAATAGTATTGCCTTGTTTGAATTGTGCTCGATCTGTCTGCTTATCAACCAAAATTGGCCGGCTATCAGCTTTTAGTGTAATAATGATGGCAGTAGTACCAGTTAGATCATTAATCGAACTATCTTCTTCAGGCGAAAAGTTATCTAAGAGCAAATAACAGGCCGGCCCTTTTCTCTGCCTCTTTTTACTGGGAGGCGTAAAAATTACTGGCTTTCAGTCTATTTTTTGCATCTATACAGCATCCGGTGTCTGCTATAACGAGACTCACTGTGGCTAAAAAGTCTGGTCTCCCTGATGCGCCATATAGATACTGGAACTATTGCAATAAGGCATTGCCGCCTGCGGCGACTTGAAAATTTCATTGATGTCGCTTACGCGCTCTTATTTGTCAACTTCGTTTTATATCTTCCTTCGGGAGAAGATATGGCTTGGATAAAGCTTGAATTTGGCCTTCTGAGTCTTTTAGTAGAGAATTCCCAAGAGATTTTCCGCCTATTTATTGCCGTAGGACTAACGCTCGTACAGTGGAATCTGACGCATAAATTACTTGGGCCTGTTGAGCAGTCCAATAATATCCATACTTCGCTGGTGTTATTGCAGCAGGTGGTCGTATGTTTTTATCTCTATTTTGCGATCAATGACCCTAAATTAGTTAGCATCTCGTCCACCGTTGGCCAGAGTGTATGCCTTGCTCTATCGGGATTTATCGGGCTCGCGGGCTGGCAGTATGCCCGCAAGATGGGCTTCGCTAACACATCCCTTACCAGCAATGAAAAAAATAACGTCTTCAAAAGCGCAACGACTGAACCCTTCGTCGCAGTACTTACTATTGGACTTGCATTCATCAGCCCTGTGGTTTGGTCTTTGGGTTGGCTGGTGATTCCGCTGATATTAATGGTGATACATAAAAATATTGGCCGGAAATAAAAAATCGCTAATTTAGTATTCTATGTTCATCCTTCAATAAATTAGGTTAACTTTTGAGACCTACAGATTCCCCATTCCCAACGATTAATTGGCCAGAATTCTCAGAATTCCAATGTGCATGCTTTCCTAGAGAGTAGGAGAATCTGCTTAGCCTGGCTTTGGGGCCTTTGAAATGTACTTGGCATTCCTGGCTTAGCATGACGAAATCTTTGCGTTTTTATACTTTATAGTCAGGGGCATATAATCAGCTTTTAAGAAGAATCTGGGGCTTTGAGTCATTTCTTGAGCGATTGGATTAGCTGCACATTTTCACGTCTTCCCCCCTGGATTTCTCTTTTATCCGGGGTTCAGGCTTTCCTTTGAATCCTGAGCTGGCTTGGCTTTTGGAGTGTGTTGTATCCAAACCATGGTAAATGTGGACGGCTCTACAGTAAGTATCTGTTAAGAAATTCCTCATTATGGACTGTAATAATTTGCGGCCTACGCCGACTAAGGTTGCAATGCACCCAATTTTACCTTTCTGCTGGGGTGTGCATTTTTATACCGAGGATATGATTAGCATGAAAGTTCTTCACTTATTTCTACGCTCTTTGCTTGTAACTTCCTTCCTTCTTAGCGTGCCCTTCGCATCAGCCGGAGAGCCCTTCTCTGAAGAGCGCTTCAAAGAGCTGCAAGCTGCGAAGCAACCCGTATTGATTGATGTGCGGGCAGACTGGTGCCCTACCTGCAAGAAGCAGGGCATAATTCTTGCGCAGTTCCAGAAAGATAACCCCCAGTGCGGCCTCACAATCCTTAATGTGAATTTCGACAAGCAAAAAGAGTGGGTAAAGCATTTCCGTGCGCCCAGGCAGTCAACCCTGCTGCTCTATCGTGGGGACAAGCAGGTATGGTTCAGTGTTGCTGAAACACGCGCTGATGTTATTCGCCAGAATATCTTTAACTCAGTTAAGGCCTGCGGCGAAAATGCTTGAAGTCAGCGCCATCCCCCTGGCCTTAATTGCGGGCACACTTAGTATTCTCTCCCCCTGTGTTTGGCCGCTGGTGCCAATGGTGGTTGGCGCCTCCAGCAGTGCTGGGCGCTGGGGACCTTATGCGCTCGCCGTAGGGCTCAGCTTGTCATTTGCCCTGGCTGGAACTGTACTCAGTTTCCTGCTGGTTTCTTTAGGGCTGGACCCAGAGCTATTTCGCTATATTGCTGCAATCCTGCTTGTGGCCGTTGCCCTTATTCTGCTGATCAAACCCCTTTCCGACTGGGTGACTCTGCGTTTGTCGAAAGTTACCGCAGGGGCGAGCATTACTGGTGATGGCGCCTGGGCCGGACAGTTTGGTATCGGCTTTCTCACAGGAATTATCTGGTTGCCCTGCGTAGGTCCCACGCTAGGTGCAGCAATCGCGCTTGCTTCAATGGGCCAGCAACTAGGCCAATCATTTATGGTGATGTTTTCTTTTGGGCTTGGTACCGGCGCTGCGCTACTGGTGGCAGGCGGGCTATCACGGAAAATTTATAGCCGCTTATCACCATCAGTTGGCGCTTTTGCTGTTGGTGGCAAAGTAGCACTTGGCGCCATACTTTTGTTGCTTGGGATTATGGTGTTGAGTGGCTTTGATAAAGTCCTGGAAACCTGGGCTTTGAACTGGATGCCCGAGTGGACTTTTAGTTTTTAATAATCATTTCGAAGTAAATCACTATTTAGTCGAGGTGTCCAAAGGGATTAATAGTTATTTTAGTGTCTGGAAAAACACTGAAAATTACCTCAGGAATCCAAGAAGTTATACGAGTAAGTTTAAAGCCCCAGTAACCTTCAATTACTGGGGCTTTTTTTATGTCCTGTTAAGGAACTGTTAAAAATTATGGCTGGTAAGAAGGGTAATCGGTATAGCCTTCATCGGTACCGCCATACATGGTTTCCGGGTCAACCTTATTAAGAGGCCAATCATTGCGAATACGTATGGGAAGGTCCGGATTGGCAATGAAAGGGCGGCCAAAACCAAAGATATCTCCATTACCCGCCTGCAGCACCCGCAAAGCCTTCTCTGGGGAATACTTGCCGGCATACATGATGCGCCCGCCAAAGATCTCTCGTACTTCCTGGTAGAAATTCTCAGGTAAATCCGGTGCATTATCCCAATCCGCTTCTGCTAAAGATAGGTAAGCAATTCCCGCCTCGTTCAATAGTTTGATAGCTTCGATATAGGTTGTGTGTGGGTCACTCTCCACCAGGCCAAGATAAACACGGTCCACATCGGTACTTTCAAACAGCGGAGCAAATCGAACGCCGAGACGATCATTACCTACCTCTGCTGATACCGCTGCAACAATCTCTTTGAGGAAACGCAGTCGGTTCTCCAGGCTACCGCCATACTCGTCATCGCGTTGGTTGGTATGCTCAGAAATAAACTGGTTTACAAGATAACCATTGGCACAATGCAGCTCAACACCGTCGAAGCCTGCTTCCAAAGCATTGCGTGCTGCCTGGGCATAGAGCTGCACCAGTTCTTTAACTTCTTCTGTTGTCAGCGCGCGGGGCTCACTGGGTTCAGCCAAAGCACCTTGCCCTGGCCCTGTCTCAATAAATACCTTTACCGCATCTGCTCGGATTGCAGACGGCGCAACGGGAGCCCCTCCACCCGGCTGCAGTGATGTGTGGGATACACGCCCCACATGCCAAAGCTGGGCAAAAATAATACCGCCTTGATCGTGTACGGCTTTGGTCACTTTTTTCCAGCCTTCGATCTGGTCCTGTGAATAAATTCCGGGGGTCCAGGCATAGCCCTGACCCCGGGGCTCAATTTGCGTGCCCTCTGTAACCATAAAGCCGGCACCGGCACGCTGAGCGTAGTAGTTGGCCATTAAGTCATTAGCGATGTTGCCAGGCTGTGAACTACGCGACCGGGTAAGCGGCGGCAGCACAATGCGGTTTTTCAGGGTGTAAGGGCCCAGGTTGATTTCACTGAATAGTGCTTCGTTTTTCATAACTACTTTCCTGCTAAAAGCTTATTGCAGTGAGGTTTAAAAAAGACCGTAGGGCTTTTCATTAAGACTGATAAAGATATTCTTCTTCTGCGTGTAGGCATCAATCATCGATTTATGGGTTTCACGCCCAATACCTGATTTCTTGTAACCGCCGAACGGTGCATGGGCAGGGAGTTCGTGATAGGTATTCACCCACATGCGGCCTGTTTCCACGGCTCGTGCAACGCGCAGTGCACGGTTTATATCCTGAGTCCAAACAGCACCTGCCAAGCCATAATCGGATTGGTTGGCCATCGCTATAACTTCCTCCTCAGAGGAGAAAGGAATCACTACCACCACAGGGCCAAAGATTTCCTCCTGAGCCACTTTCATAGCGTTATCGGCATGGGTAATAATTGTCGGCTCAATATAAAAACCCTGTTCCATTCCGGGTTTTTGCAGCCGCTTACCGCCGGTAAGGATCTTCGCACCTTCTTCTTTGGCAATATCTATGTAGCCAAGAATACGGTTCATTTGCGCTTCACTGATCTGGCTGCCCATCTGTGTGTTGGGGTCCATCGGATCGCCGACATTTACAGATTCAAACTTGGCTTTTAATTCAATGGTAAAACGGTCGAATATAGTTTCGTGGACAAAAAGGCGGGCACCAGATTCACAGACTTGTCCCTGGTTCAGCAGGATAGACAGGGCTCCGCCCTCCAGGGCTTTTTCCCAGTTTGTGTCGGGGAATACGATATTGGCTGACTTGCCACCCAGCTCCAATGTAGCTGGTACCAATTTATCAGCCGCAGCTTTGGCCACGTTATAGCCGATGCCAGTAGACCCGGTGAAGGCCAGCTTCGCGACTTTAGGGTGATCCAGTAAAGCCTGGCCCGCTTCTGGGCCTACGCCGGTGACAACGTTCACCACACCATCTGGTAATACTTCCTTGAAAATCTTGGTCAGCTCCAGCAGGGTGGATGAAGTCATCTCGGATGGCTTAATCACTACGGTGTTACCGGTTGCGATAGCGGGTGCAATCTTCCAGGCGGCCATCAGCAGAGGGTAGTTCCATGGGATTACCTGACCGACTACACCCATTGGCTCGCTGAATACCAAGCTCATGGTTTGATCATCAATCATCACCGCTTCGTCGCTGTGAGAGCGGATAACCCCTGCAAAGTAGCGAAAGTGGTCTATGGCCAGTGGGATATCAATATTTGAAGTTTCGCGAATTGGCTTGCCGGTTTCCAATGCCTCAAGGTGGGCGAAGAATGCTTTCTTTTCTGCAAGCATGTCTGCAATTTTGAGCAGTGCATCCTGTCGTTCAATAGCGGAAGTAAGTTTCCAGATGGGGAACGCCTTTTCTGCCGCAATGACAGCAGCATCGACATCACTTGAATCGGCCAACGGTATGCGAGTCAGTAATTCGCCTGTAGCAGGATTGAGGCTGTCCATCGTACGCCCCGAGTTGCTATTAACCCATTCACCACCAATAAATAATTTATAAGATTCCTGAGGAGCAAAGCGCTTAGTGGGTCGGCTCATATCTATCTCCAGATAATTAGAAGAGTAACTACTTGGGCTATTAAATAGCCCCAGCCAGATGTGGCTGTGCCTTACGATGGTGGGAATAATAGATAGGCAAAGATACAATTAGAAACAACTACTCTTTGTCCTGGTTACAAATATGAATGGTATAAGTCGGTTAGACCTGAAACAGCTACGTATATTGGAAGCGCTACTGCAAGAGAGAAACCTATCCCGGGTAGCCGAAAAGGTGGGGTTAACCCAGCAAGCGATAAGCGAACAGTTGCGTAAGCTGAGAGAAGTGTTTGATGACCGGCTGTTTATCCGGCAAGGCAACGGTATGGTGCCCACCCCTGTTGCTGAGCAGCTGGGAGGCAGGATCAGTAGTATTTTGAAGGATGTAGAGTCACTGCTAACCCCAATAGCGTTTGATCCGGCAACTTATAGAGGGATTTTTAGTATTAGTGCCACGGATTACGCAATTCAATCGGTACTGCCCCAGCTATTAGAGGTTGTCCGTAAATCTGCCCCGGAACTTAAAGTTATCGTCAGGGACTTTGAAACAGATAATCTCAATCAGTTAATGGTTGCTGGTGAGATCGACTTAGCGCTTACCTTTCCTGATTTCATCCCGGATGACCTGCCATACAAATTGCTATTTGAGGAGCAACATGTCTGTATAGCGGGAAAAAAGTCTCCACTGAAGAGTAAGTCATTAACGTTGGCAGACGTGGCCGAGCTTCCGCAACTGATCATTTCACCGTCACGGGCAAACCTCAAAGGATCACACGATGAGTGGTTTGCGATGCAGGGGCTAAAACGCAATATTGTTATGTCGATACCCAGCTTTTCTGCCGCTCCAGATATTATTGCAGCGACAGACACTATTGCGTTCTACCCCTCAAGACTACTACCCAACAAAAAAGTTATTCCTCTTAAGTTGGACACGCAAACACCAAAATTTGAGGTTATAGCAGCATGGCATAGTCGATCTAACCATAGCCAGCTTCATATGTGGATGGTTGAACAGCTGATGAAACTTTTTAAGTAGCCATGCAATTTAGTTGATAGAAAATAAGAGTGATATCTTGAATTAAATCGAGGTAGGAAAATAAGATGGTTTATAGCTAACCATCTTATTTTTGAAAACTAAAACAGGCTGTATTTCTATTCCCGTAAGAATAACTCAGCCACTTCCTTTTTAGCGGCAACAACATAGGTAATCATTAGGTTTTCCTGATTAATATCAGTCAAGTAATCGATATCTCTATGTACTGCTCTCAAAATGGAAAAGTCACCAGTGCTGAGATCGAATGACCACAGCTGGTCATCTCGATTGATTGAGTAAATCACATTCTCTTTGAGCACAAACCTTTTCTCACTACCCTGATGAACCAGCTCTTCGATTAGTTGATCTTCCGCTGGGCCGGGTTGCCAGAAGCGGTTCATATGATCCATATAGATCAGCCGGCCATCTTCGCTTCGTTGGGCCCAGTTAACTTGGGTATCGTTGATAATGCTAACTTCGAGATTATCCAAGTTTACTTCTGCAAACTTTGTAACGCCTTTAACCGTTAAAGTTAACAGTGCGAGGTTACTCACGCTATCCCACTGGAATAGTCGGTCAACTGGATGGGCTAGTGAGAAGGCTTCTCTGCTACCGTCCAGGGAGATCTTAGTCAGTATCTGATTGGCACTCGCCAGTATGCTTTGGCCGTCGGCAGACCAGCTAATACCGTAGATATTGGTATCCATTGGAAACTGACTGACTTGCCGTAAATCGCTGCCATCAGTTATCCACACCTGATCTTCACCAGAGCGCCTGGATGTAAATGCAATCAAGTTGCCATTGGGTTGGAAAATGCCATCATCTTCTCCCAAAATCGACCGTGTTGTGCTTGGGTAGAGTTCGCTGACATCTTCGTCCGAAGGTGTATCGATTGACTCAGGTTGGTTAAGCGGTATTGATGCAATGTCACTATCGTATCGGCCCTTAATCAGAAGTGCCCTCTGCCCATTTGGGTGGAATTCCGGCGAGCTGGCAGACTGATCCAGGGGTAAATCAAGCTTACTGACCTTTCCATCATAAGTGAGAGAGAAGAGCCGCCGCCCTGTGCTAAAGATTAACTCATCTGTAAGCGGTGAAAAGTTAGGGGATATGGTCCTGCGCTGGGGGATTTCATCCGGATAGTCTATCGGGTGGCTGGATAAAAGCGCCCCCTTGGAATCCAGCATATCGATATAAAGCTGGCCATCTTGATGATGGCTGGTTACGGCTATTAATCCATCACTTATTGAGTAATCAAAATAGGCCAGATTTCCATTCTCCAGATCATAAAGGACTCGACTGGTATTATCCCTGACTGAATAGTTGATCAACCGCCAACGGTTAGTCTCTTTATGCAAAATAGCGAGATTATTGTTATTTAACCATACGGGGTTCTTAATGGCCGAGTTCTTACAGCGCATTAATACATTTGGCTGTTGTGGGCTGACTAATGCCTTTTGAAAATCCAGGCTTACCAGGTTGTAACAGGTATTCTGGGTTAGCGGTATGGTGCAGTCTTCTTCGGAAATAAATACCAGTTTCTTGCCATCCGGTGACAGTGTATGGCGGCCATAAGTACCCCATTCTGGAGTTAACTCCGTTTCCTTCTGGGTATGTATATTCCTGGCCCAGATTTTATTCACACAGAGCTTATCCAAATAACGATTAAATATAATATATTCACCATCAGGTGAATATGAGGGGCCAAATTCTTTGTGATCCGTAGCCGTTACTGCCTGTAATCGATCAAATATAAGCTGAGCGTTTTGCTTGGGCGGAGAGTATTTAAATATAATAAATACTAATAATACCAAGCCGACAAGTGCAAAGATTGGAAATCGATTTGGTTTGATAGACTGGGTTTGGTGGCTTGGATTAGCCGGTGTTATATCTATTTCCGGCTTGGGGGAAGAAGGGGAGGGAGCTTCCTCTCTCGGTGCTGTCTTATCTTGTGGAATAGAATCATCTTGCCAAACAATATCACATTCCAGGCTATAACCTTGTTTGGCATGGGTTCTAATATAAGACTGCTGCTTCCGATCTTCCCCAAAGGCTTTTCTAAGTTGCGCAATACTTCTTTGCAGCGTATTGGGTGTGACTATTGTATCCGGCCAGACCTCAGACAGTAGCTCATCCTGGCTCACGACTTTTCGCTGATGTCTTGCTAAGTGGGTTAAGACAGCAAGGGCTTTAGGGGGGACAGTTTGCGAGTGCTCATGTCGGGTGATCTGGTTTCTGGATAAATCAACAAAGAAGTCACCCACCCAATATTGTGAAGTCATTGATGTATCTACCTGAACAAAATTTGAGCTGAATTTTGGCAATGGATACTAGCATAAACCCTGATTACAGCTAAAGCAGACTTTGTAACTTATTGATAAATAAGCACTTTATAGTAACAGAACAAAATCATTCAAAAGTCAGGGGCACTTCAGGTGTTTCATAGTCTCCTTGTTTAGATTGAGCGCTTCTCAGATCACATGTAACGGTATAAATACTGATATGAAAAAGCGTTTACTAGTTGCCTTCCTCTTGCTACTACCTATAACGGCTCTTAAAGCCGGTGAGCATAAAGCCCTGGAATTATCCACAATCCAAGTGATACCTATTCAGGACTCCGGCAATAACAGGGAATACGAGCTGTATATCAAGCTGCCTGAGAAATATGGGGAGAGTGATACCAAAAAGCATCCGGTTATTTACTATACAGACGCTTTATGGGCGGTTGAAATGCTATCTGCCACTACTGAATACGCACTGGAAGATGCCATTTTGGTGGGTATTAGTTGGCAGAAAGATATGGCCGGTGCTGAAAAAGAATGGTCGAGTCGATATCGGGACTTTAAACCAGCACTACCCTCAGATAATAAAGATAACGATAAAGAATCCTTTAAAGGAGAGGCCCATCAGCATCTCGCCTTTATCAGAAATGACGTTATTAAGTATATCGAAAGCAATTACCGCGCGAATCCAGATAATCGGACATATTTCGGTTACTCATTTGGTGGTCTCTTTGGAGTCTATGCCTTAATCAATCAACCGGATACTTTTCAGAACTACATTATCGGTAGTCCATCAAGATTGATAGGCACTTATATGGATTCTCGTCTTGAATTAGAGCCTAACAAACCATTGATGGAACTACCAAAACAAACCAATGTATTTATTGCCTACGGCGCTTTAGAAAAGGAGCTGGGTGCAACGGTAGAAAGGTTCGTAAGTAAGTTAAAGAGCCAAAAATTGGCTAATTTAATTCTGGAGCCAGCGGTTATCGAATCCGCGAATCACACTACAGCATTCCCAAAGTCATCAGTGCGCAGTATTTATTGGCTTGCCGATAAGCTGAAACACTAACCAATGGTATATCGAGTCATATTAAAAAAACTTCAAAGTTAAATTGAGGATATAAGATGATTTTTAAGAAACTAATCACAATCGGCCTAATGTACGGCATAAGCGCTACTGCAGGCGCGGGAGACTTAAAGGCACCAGAAATAAATATGGCCGACTATCGTAGTGACCTCCCAAACCTGGAGAGATCCACTCCAAAGCTCAAAAAGGCGTTTATTGATACGGCGCCAGCGGATAGAAAAGACGGTATTCCTGTTGGTGAGATAGATACAATTAAGGAAAGCTTGCAAAAGCTGGCCCAGGAAATAGCCGATAATCAACATACCCCCTACGATAGCCTGCTTATCGCCCTAAATAACAAGCTGGTATTTGAATCCTACTATTCCCTTGGCCGTGTCAACTTGCCTCACCCACAAGCATCTGCCACCAAGGCCTATACAGCCCTGGCAATTGGGCGGGCAATACAGTTAGGTTATTTGACCATGGCAGACTTGGACAAGCCAGTCATTTCCTTCCTAAAGGGGTTGGATAAGAAGCAACTTGTTAAAGGCGCAGACCTTGTCACATTGAATCATGCCATGAGCATGCAGTCAGGAATTCGAATTAAAGAGGAAAAACTGAGTGCCTTACTGGAAAATAAAGAGCAGTTAACTGGGAAAAAGCTGGCTCAAATCTATTTGAGCCATAGCAAACCGATAACCTCAGAATCGCAAACCTATTTATATCAAGGCTCAGACCCAATGATTGCAATGTTGGTTCTGGATGCCGTGGTTCCCGGTTCCGCCAGCGACTTTATTAAAAAAGAGCTGCTAGAGAAGATGGGGATCGATAGCTATCACTGGAAGGAAGCCGTTAGTGGGGTGCCCCAGGCAGGGTCAAGAGCCATGATGACATCTCGCAGTATGGTTAAGTGGGGTACATTGGTACTCAATAAAGGCAAATGGAATGGCCACCAGCTGATTCCGGCAGCGTTTATCACCAAGGCCACTGGTAAGGTAGCTGTTCCTACAAATGATGAGTTTGACTACACCAATTTCTCCTACGGTTATTTCTTCTGGCGAACCCCTCTGAAGGTTGGCGACAAGAAATACCTAGCGAAATTTGGCTGGGGCGGTGGTGGCCAGTATGTGATATCCATCGAAGACCTGGATTTGGTGATAGCTATCACCGGCCGCGGCGATGAAGAAAAAACCCTGGGCTTGATTGAACAACGTATTTTACCGGTTTTTGTATCTTCTGCATTAAGTGGTACAGCCGGCTAAATTGTTACATTAATTAACATTGCCTAGGCGCTGTTAAAGTTTTCTGTCCAGCATTTAGGACCTTTGGAATAGGGAAACCCTAAATGCTGGACAGATTGTTCGATTATACAAGGGTTGCGGTTGTTATCGTCCTTGGAGCAGTAGGGCCTAAGCAGGATTGTTAGGACTCATTCTACTAGGAGAATCTGTTTTTTTATCCCCCCGTTGTCTTGCCCCTGTTGTCTTTTGATTCTTCTATAAATTTCTTCTCGGTGAACCGGTAAGGACCTTGGGGCGATTATGCCTACCCGCACTTGATTACCTTTAACTTCTAATATTGTGATTGAGACGTTTTCCCCAATCCTGAGGTTCTCGCCAGTACGGCGGTTTAAAATCAACATATTGGTTTCCTAATGAGACGCAAAGCATTGGCGTACCTCCCGCAACGGGAAGGCCAGGAAAGTAATATCGGTTGCAGGCATTAGGAGGGGCGCGAGAACGGTAGGCGTAAAAGAAGAAAAGACGGGCGCTAGATTCCCAGTGCTTGGGGAATCGCCTCAGGTTACTGAATTTGCAACCTTTTATTGAAGACGAGCGGGTTTCTAGCGTACCATTCATGTAGCCACTTTGATAACTGTGATATCAATTTGGTTAGCTGGCCCCGGGTGTTGCCGCACCTTGGGTCAGCGCCTTTTACTTACTCTTACGTCACGCTACCGTTCTCCTTTGAGAATAGGTCTTTTAGAAAATTTTTAGTGTCCTTGTTTTATCCTGGGCTGTTGGCTTGTAGAAGCCGGTTTGATCAGTGCCCAGAATCTTGATAAATATCTTTCGATTCTACGCAGCTTTGACGCTGAAGAAAACTGAATAAATTCCAATAAGATTATTTGGGCGCCTATATTTTTAGGTGTACTTACCGCGAAGAAATGCAGCTTTATAAAGGGGGTGTCGAGAAGCTTTCATTTCTCTAACCCAGAATTTAAATGAAGTTTTGGAGTCTTATGAGAGTTGCAGTTTTCAAAGCAATCAGCTTTTTAAATTTGCGAAATATTTTTTAAGGGTTTGGTTTTGCGCGTTTTCATTGTAATTGTCTCGCTACTGCTTATAACCCTTTTGATAAAGGTGTCCGCCTGAAGTTTTGTATCGCTTTTCTGGACAGTATTCTGAGCACCCATTACAGGGTAGTTCTGACTAGGCTTTTAATCATGGCTAAGAAGAACCTGTAGAGACGAGAGGCTTCCTCTGTATAGGGTACATATCCACTTAAAAAATATCCAATGTCAATTTTTCTTGTAGTGTTTCACCATAAAACAGAGCCATGATTTTCTCCTCTAGGTAGCAATATTCGATCAACCTGGCATTTCGACTACCTTAATCCACCGGCACAATAAATTTGTGCTAGAGGCAACAGTTCCTGGCCTTTTAGCCCCTTACTAGGTGGGCTTTGGGGAATTAGAAATTCCTTCTAATTTGAAAAAAATATAAAAGGCCAGTCTCACGGTTGGTCTCTCTCGCAATAGATTCGTTCAGATAGCGCATGAACCAACTGGCATCGGTAAGTCGTGCCTTCCAAATTTTTACTACCTCTGTGAGTTGGGTGGGTTCGGCGTGATCTGGGTTTCATCTCTACAAAAACGCTGTGATAAAGCTGAGCCTTTGCATAATCGATACCAACGAGACACCACTTCTTTTAGATCCCAGTCATCCGCGTGTTGCTGGTGTATAAACAGCGCAATATGGTGTGACGTAGGATGCTTTATCTTCTGTGGATGTCCCATCACGCCTTTTATGTGCGTTACTTCAATCGGGAGTATCGGTGCTCGGGAACTTTCTGGTGGGGGGCTACAAATCCTGTCTGGTTCAATCTATCGAGAAACAGTTTGCCAGGCGGGTGACGGAAATGCTGCTGGAACGCCTATGTATGGCTTTACCATAAATGTGGGTATTCCTAACACAATATTGATCTGACCCCATTTATTTATAAGGCTCCGACAGGCATTGATCCTGTCGGATGAAAAACGTTCAACGCCTAGCAAACTGCTAAAAGGGAAATCGAGACTATCTATTGCTAGTCACTTTTTTAGAACCGACGTACATTGCAAATAACCGAAGGCCGATGGTAATTAAGACAAGCATACTTGGCGCTGTATGAGCGGGTATTGCCTTTAATTGGGTGATTTCTCTTTGAAGGGTCATCGTTTGATGTGGATTGGACTGGTGCTTTGGAACCTGAATGACGTTTTTCTTAAGTAATTTATCGAACGACTCGATTTCTCCCGCAAGCATATCCAGGAGTTCCAATTCGGTCTTGCCTTCCCATGGTAGCTGTTTCCTATATGCGTCAACTGCTTTACCAAGCTTTTTCCATTCTTCTGCGAGGAAGGCTTCAAGTGATGAGAGGGTCCTAAGCTTCGAGTTCATGGATTGATTGGCTCGGTAGGCGTTTTGTCCATGAGCGCCGCTCGCCATCATTCCACCAAAGTGCTGTACGTTATGTTTGGCGGTATTTAGGTTCCGGCTGATTAAGCTGAGTTGATCCAAAGTGTGGACCAGAGTCTGATCAAGTCTCGGATCTTTATTCTTAATCGCTGCCAGAGCGGTGTTAACCAGTCGACTCACCTGTACCTTGGTTGCATGTTCGTTGATAGACATATCCTTTTATCCTCGTAAATCCATTGATGAATGTGTTCTACCTCTCTGATTTGAGATGCATGTGCCACATTCAATTTTTTCCTTGATGAAAACGAGAATTCTAAATCAAATCTGCCGAGTGCCGGGGTCTAATAGAGTACGGGCCATTGCACGGAATCCGTGGGTGGTCATGGTTTCATTGCCATAGCCCAGTGACCTGAGCGCAGTCTTCACACCGTTATCAGACAGTGGACGGCACTGGCCTCGAGCTGATGGGAAAACATATTTGCCATGACCTGTTAGCGGCTCCAGTTCTTGCAGTAAGGCAATAGCCTGTTCAGCAAGAGGGATAATGTGTGGCTGACCCATTTTCACTTTTTCGCTGGGCAGTTCTATGTGCTTGGCACCCCAACTGATTTCTGTCCACACAAGTTTTTCCAATTCTCCAGGGGGTAGAATAGGAGAGAGGGTAGTTTTAGAGCTGCTCTTACTGCTGAAATTTCGATCTAGGATAGTTGTGTACCTCAGGTATCCTCAGGTTAGGGCCCATATCTGGTGGCTGTTGCAGCCTTCACCGAATGGGCCTGCTTAGCAACTATCAGGCTGACCAGTAATGTGTCATATTGGTGCTGAGGAGGGGCCGTGGAGCTTCTCAAACATAATTGAATTCTTGAAAGCCACAGTGTAAACATCGAAAGAATCCATGAAATGTCAATCTTTTCTAATAATTTGGTTTATAGGTTGGCCACTATAAAGACACTTTGCAGTTAATGGTTTATTACTCGCCAATATCTTCATGCCAAATTTCAGGGTGTTGCTGAATGAATTGATTCATAAGACCAATACATTCAAGGTTATTAAGAAAAACCAAGCTTACGCCTTCAGATTTGAGTAATGATTCATCACCTTGGAAAGTTTTATTTTCACCGATAACAATACTTTTAATACCGTATAGGCGAATGGCTCCGCTACACATTGAGCAGGGTGATAAAGTCGTATAAAGCGTGCATTTTTGGTAATCGGCAGCGCGCAACCTCCCTGTGTTTTCCAGTGCATCCATTTCAGCATGCTTGATCACACTATCCTGTTGGATACGCTGATTGTGACCCCTGCCGATAATTTCATCATTCAGTACGATTACGCTACCAATGGGGACACCTCCTGCAGCTAAACCCTTACGTGCTTCCTCAATCGCTGCTTGCATAAAAGTTTCATGCCTGGATTTATTCATGGCAACACTCTGTTTAATTTGTTAAGAGTACTTGAAGCATAGGGCATAGCGTATTTGTCGATGCATTCTTCACACCAAGGTGCCTGATTTTACTGATCATAAACCACGCGATCTCAACAATATGAAGTGGCTGGTCGATAAAGTAGGGTAATTCTGATTAAAGGTTCGTTTGCTTGGGTTCTTTTTCAGGCACATTATTTTTCGCTAGGACTACGGCGACTTTTGAGGCTTTCACTCCATAAATCTGCAACAAATTTTCAAATACTATTTCCGTACCTGCCCACTAGAAATCATGGAGTATCCATAAAGCTTTTGAAGGCAAAGGGTCAAAACGCTCCTGCAAAGTCAGTGGTACATAAATCACAGTATTCAGTATCGTATGTAGTTCGTGCATCGCTTACTTTTCACTAACAAACTGCGCGCCACTACAGTTTGTCGTGGCGCGTTGACGGTGCGGCGTCCAAAGAAGACTGGAGCGTGTACACACCGTCGCGGGATTCTGGTAACGAATAGGTTGCCCAGGCGTGTAATGGCCACCTGAGCAACCGCGCGAATTACTCCGGTACTGCGATAATTAGGAACGACACGTGCGATTCGCTGTTTTCTTGAGTGTGCTTGCAGTTCCCCGAGTCGCCGTCGCCGATCAGTGCGTGTGGATTGTGCAGTATGACCTGCGAGCCTGATGTGGAGTAGGTTTCCGAACCTCCGCCGACTTGCCGGATGTCGTGGTCACTGCTGTCGTAGTGGACGCGATAGCCAGACAGGAATACTGCCGCGTCGCTTATGGGCTGGCCCATCTCGACAGGGACGTCATCACTCGTGTTTTGGAGGTTTGTCACGTACTTTGCGATCAGAGGGGGGCTATTGCTCAGCTCAATGAGATTGCCATCAATCGATGCAATGGCATTGTTGCCCGAGTCATCGTGCATCTGTGCAGTCGATTGGATACCCACTTCGTAGTTGTTAGGAGCCGCGGTGGTTGCATCGAGCTCAATGGTGCGAACGTGGTGTGACTTTGGGGGTTCGCTCGGGTCGTTGTCCTTGTGGTACTCGCACGCCCAGCCTCCAAGGGCAGCATAAGCCTCTGGCTCATCGAGGGGGATGTATGGGCTGGTTGATTCATCGGGGATATCGGTGATGGTTCTCGGTAGGATCACACCGTCTTTAGGACCGTCGACGACTGCGATGCACGACAATGTCAATTGGGAGTCTGAGGGGCTTATGACTTTCTTCTGGCCGAACAAGGTGGCGTCAGGCGTGACGGTGAGGACGGCATTCTTGTTGTGGACCTGGGTGAGCGAAAGGCCCAGCGTTTGCGTCTGGTGGTCTGTACCTCCTTCGTACTTGAAGAACCAGTAGGTGGCGGCAACGATGAAGCTCGTCACTTCTGAGCCATATTTGCTGAAGTCAAACCGGAACCTTCCGCCGTTTTCATCCAGCTGCTGATTGATGTGCATCATCTGAATGTTCGGAGGCGCGATTGGGGTGGAATGAAGCTTGATTGGCATATAGGCCCAGTCACCACCAATCTGAAGATAGGCGGGCGAATTCGTCTTCTTGACCTGGAAGCCGGGAATTGCAATGTCGATACTCCCTTTCCTCGAACTCAGAATCGAGAGGATCAGTTGAATGACCCAGCCAAGCGGTACGAATGCCCACCAGAAGGGGAGTTTTGCCTTGGTCTTCACCTGAATGTTGAGCACATCGTCGTAGGCACTGAAGCTGACTGTCGCAGAGAGCTTAAAGGTCTGGTAGACCCACAGCGTCATGGCCCCCCGCTTCACCCTGACGTCGGCATTCAGAACAAGGTCGCCATCGTTATTGAAGGCCGCTTGAAGGTTATTCTCTTTTATCTTGATGTGCGCGCCGTCAATCACATCTTCGACGTCGGTGTTGAGGTACATTTTTTCAGGGTAGGTATCGGTCACCGTCAGCTGCGATGAGGTCAGTGGCGTTGCTTCAGCAATCGCTGCGGCCACCGAGGTCAAAATTATGTCGTTGGATACGATGAGTGCCGACGTACAACCACTAGGGACAGTTTGCGGCAGAAGCGCGTCTATTGGCTGGCGATTCCTACGGCATATCCCAAGCCCGAACAGGTTTGAGTCGGAGTCGCCACCAAAGGCTGTGTACATCACTCCGATTTCCAGGCTCCCGGCGGGCAGGGGGGTGCGTTGAGCGACTGTGTACTTGATGGGCCACTCGAAACTTGAGATGAGTTGGTCGACAGCGCCTTTCATCGCGTCGGTAATGTCGAGACCCTTGATCGGCTGCGAGAGTTGAACGTCGCTGAGATCAAGCTCCATCATGCGCCAGCTGGGCTTCTGGATGGTCACGGTGACCTGCCCATCGTGGTTGATGCTGGCGCTGGCTTGCATTTTGTCGAGGTCAAGAACGAGCCGGGCGTGACCGGGGCTTTGGCCCTGCGCATCTTCGATGTTGCTTGTGATACCTGGGAACTTGATGAACCCTGTGATGGGCAGGTCGAGCGTCGCCTTTTGGTCTTCGGGAGCGATGAAGGCGGGACAATCAAATGCAAACTCGTAGCGAACCTTGGCGGGGCCCTTGCCGACATTTCCGCTGAATGACCATTGGCCGGAGTCGCCTTCGAAGAGCTCGCTAATCCAATTGTTGACTGCGCCTTGAGTCGAGGCACTGATCAAGTCCCAGCCCTGCGAAAGGTCTGGATCTGGCGAGGATTCAACTTCTTGAAGACCTTGCTGCTCTTCAATTTCTTCTTCAATTAAGTCGCTTGGCTCTTCTCGGTCAACCAGGCCGCGCAGTCCCTGGACCAGCTCGGGGCGCGGATCGCATACCCGCTGAAAAGTCGCAATTGGGTCGAGCACGAACTGACGTGCATTGCCTTCAGATTCACCAAGCCACTCCAGCATGCGAGCTTCATGTTGCAAGAGCTGGCCAAGGATGGGGTCGCTTCGCAGTGGGTCTGTTTGAGATGTTGGCGTGAATTCGAAAGAGAGCGAGGTCGAACTATCTAGCTGTGTAGCTTGCTTGCCCAGCAGGCGTTGCAGGTCGTCGGGAGAGAGTGTGAGGGGCGCGCTTTGTTTTTTGAGTCGGCGCTGCAGGTCGTCGGGAGAGAGTGTGAGAGTCTCGTCCATGATGATGCTCCGTATTAAATTTTTTTGAGAAGGCAAATAGCTGGGAAGCGCCACGCGCCCTCTTTGACACAGCAATTGAATATCTGGCCCACAAGAAAATTGCCACCCGCCCTAAGTTACTCTTCAAAAGGGCATCAGCCAACAAGGTCGAAGGCATTATCAGGGAAAATGTTAATGTCTTTTGTTTGATAACATTTTTTGCGCCATTGTTGGGATGTTCTATAAGGAATCTTTCGGTAAAAAGTTACGCCACTATTGCAGTAGCAAAGGCTTTATCCATGGCTCTCGAGGTTATTGCTACGGGATGAGTATTGTGTGACGGATCAAAAATGCTTCCTTGGATATGAAAAACGGAGGAAGGAGAGGGCTAAATAACGTGCCAAAAAGCTGTTATCAGATTTTGAAGAGCCGGATAAGACTGGGCTTTTGGTGAGGGTGAAAATGCGATGTAGCACGATATTCATGGTGGGAAGCTTGCACCACCGTGGTTTAAATGGTAGAAGAAATAATCTAATCCCTGTCTGGTAGAAGCTCGCCAACATACTGCGCTAATGCATTCCTACTCTGTGTTAGTTGGACTATTTTTTCATCAAGTTTTTCTAACTCACTTTGTAGTGAGGCTTTGACAGCGGAGCACCCATAAAATCGAGGGATTGAATGCTCGCTCTCTATACAAGGTAATAATTCTTTTATTGTTTTTAATTTAATTCCACTTTCATTTAATGTTTTTATATTTTTTATCAGCTTTATATCTTCCTTTGAGTATTCGCGATACCCCGCTTTAGACCGGGTAGGGGTAATCAGTTTTTCAGCTTCGTAAAATCTTAGCATTCTCTGACTTACACCAGTAATTTTTGAAAGTTCACCAATGCGCATTTTTTCTCTTCTGAGGGTTGACTCTGACAGTACTGTTAAGGTTTACAGTGTAGCTTAAACGTAATGGCAGAGTAAAATTCAATGAAATTTAACTGTTTTAAAAGTCTTTCAGTGTTCTTATTTTCTCGGATCACGATTGTCACAATATTAATCTCAGTATCTACTTATGTGCACTCAGGCCCAATTGTTAGGGATTTAAATATTACAGTTGTTCATGGGTATATGAGTTCACCAGATGATCACTGGTTTCCCTGGCTTAGAAATGAGCTTCAAGATCGTGGTATCACTACTGAAGTTTTGTCGCTACCAAATCCATCGGTTCCGAACCCCGAAGAGTGGCAGGAGACCCTTTCAGATAAGTTAGGTAAGATCGACAGTAATAGTATCGTTGTCGCACATAGTCTTGGCTGCATTGCAACACTGAACTATCTTAATTCTCTCAAAAAAGAGAAGCATATTGCTGGGCTTGTACTCGTGTCAGGTTTTATTTCTAATATTCCAAATCTGCCGCAGCTTGATGGTTTTACTCAAACGGATTTAGATTTTAGTAAATTGATATTGGCGGCGGGCAAGATAATTGTGATTGGTTCTCCACAAGACTCCATAGTCCCATTTTATTTGACAGAAGAGTTGGCTGATCAGCTCCAGGCAACAATTGTGTCGATTCCTGATTCGGGACATTTTTTGGCTTCAGATGGATTTAGAAAATTTCCACAGTTATTAACAGTGATTGATAATATTTTGAAAAATGAACTGGTTGAAAAGTGAAATTGTGGGTTTGGTATATTTGGTGCCTGGCTAGACCTTCCTTTGATTTTTCTCGCCTATTAAGTAATAATCTACAGTGCTCGTGAATTACTCTTTGTAATATTCGGAAGGAAATTTAGTTTCGACTTTTGACCAGCCGCTTTTACCTGCCAATATCTTCATGCCAGATCTCAGGGTGCTGCTGGATAAATTCATACATAAGATTAATGCAATCAGAATTATTTGGGATAGTTAGGCTTATACCTTCAGATCTGAGTAATAGTTCATCTCCTTGAAAGGTTTTGTTTTCACCGATAACAATATTCCTAATACCGTATAGACGTATGGCTCCGCTGCACATTGGGCAGGGCGAAAGAGTCGTATAAAGCGTGCATTCTTGATACTCGATCGCTCGTAATCTTCCAGTCTTTTCCAGCGCGTCCATTTCAGCATGCTTGATAACACTATCCTGTTGGATGCGCTGATTGTGGCCTCTGCCAATAATTTCACCATCACGGGCTAATATACTACCAATGGGAATACCGCCTGCGGCTAAGCCCGTGTGTGCTTCCTCAATGGCTGAGCGAGGAAGGGTAATTTTTTCTGAATATATCACGGACAAGCAATAAAAAAGTCAACTGTCCCGGATTGCCTTTTTCGATTTGGAGGAGATGGCGGCTGAAAATATCTCTTAACTTTTTGATAAAGCTATATTAAATATTTCGTGCACTTGGTAACCCGTCAATAAATCTTTCCTATAGAGCGAACTACGGGAACTGATGGCTTTTTTTGTGCTGGTGTGTGCTGTATAGGATACTAACAGGCTGATGTTCCTGAGAGTTGGCCTGGCTCAATAGTTAGGGTATCCAAGCCCCCGTTCTGACGCGAATAAAACCTTTATAGGTGTCAACATTAGGGTAAGCCCTTCTTTGATAAAACTTCTACTTGAGTTTGACGAAATAATAACCCCTTGGTTGTGGGGTACTAACTACCTGTGAGGAGGGGGAATACCAGCGGAAGACCGCTACCTGGAAAGGGGGAAGAGAGTTTAATAGTTGGGGGTTGCCCCACCTATGAGGAAAAGATTGCGAAACTCTAAGCAACTGAAGATATTTTTGTGCAAAGCCCAGGGACGGCTCTTAGGGTGACTATTGTTGGATTCTGTCGCAAAGTTTGCGACAGAATCCAAAGTGGAACGCTACAGTTGGCGTTTACTCGTAGGTAGCAAAAAGGGCTTTTAGGCTCCCTATACCCAAAAGTAATTCATTCGCTCAGTGTAATTTCTGCTCCTTCCGCAGGCAATCCAGATACCGGCAGCAAATCACCGCTGTCCTTTCGGCTAATATTCACGGCGGTAATACTGCTGGAGAAGGTTTTAGATTCGGAACCGCCGGAACCGTCAGAACCGCCGGAACCGTCAGAACCACCGGAACCGTCAGAACCGCCGGAACCGTCAGAACCGCCGGAACCGTCAGAACCACCGGAACCGTCAGAACCACCGGAACCGCTAGAACTGCTAGAACCGTCTGTGCTGCTGGGGCTACCCGAACTGCCGCTACCGCCGCCACAAGCACTCAGAGCTAATAACAGCAGAGCGGGGACCGCAGATTTAAGTATGAAGTTTTTCCCGTTCATCAGTTTGCGCTCCTTCACTGCACAAAATCGTAAGTGACGATGAAATGGCTCTCGCCGGGCTCCAGCGCCAGCGGTCCCGGCAGGTCGAGTTGGAAAGTCAGTTCGCCGTCATCTGCTTGAAACCTACTGCTGGCAAGTATGGTGTCGCCCTCATCCAGGTTTCCGTTATTGTTGTTGTCCAGGTAGAGTTTTGCCCGGGCGATATCCAATCCATCGTCCCCGCTGCCGGATGCCTGTAAGGTCAGGGTGTTGAGTTCCGACTCCACGTCCGTCTCCAGGCTTAATACCTGCACCACCACATCCTCCTCGCCGGGGCTCGCCTCGCGATCGCCCGCAGTACCTGAATTAAACTTCACACCTGAACTTGGTGCCTGCTGGAACCGGGGGTTAAAGGGCTGGGCATCTTCGCTGTCCACCGTGCCGTCATTATCGGTATCCACTACCGTTGCCGCATTCAAGCCCAGCACGAAGGCGCCGCGAATCGTGTTCTGCATACTGTTGCCGGCACTGTCTGTGGCGACAATGCGCAGATCGGCGACGGCGGATTCCGACACTTCGGGCAGCTGGGCAACGTAGCGACCGTCTACCGGTGCGGTTTCCAGCGGCAACCAGTCACCCCCACCCAGCGCCAGCTCGGTGGTCACAGAGTCGAGCGGCAACTGGCTTTCGAGGGACAAAAACAGCTTGGCGTTGCGGCGCGCATAGTGCGAAATCACGCCGTCATCCAGCAGTTCCAGCATAGCGATACGCGGCGCGGCGGCACCGTCCAGATTGTTGAGTTGCACCCGGGCGCTGGAGGTGTATTCATCTTCACCGAGAGACGTGGTGTACTCGAAATCCACCTGCACCAAGGTGCATTCGCTGTCGGCGAAGAACAAGTATTCTTGAATAAAGTCGCTGCTGCTCAATTCACTATCGCCGGGCAGGCACAGGGCGCGGTATTTCGACTCCGGTCTATAGCCGTTGCCCCAGCTGTCCATTATCCAGCTCGAAGAAATACTGCCGATGTGGCTGGGAAGTAAGCGGTGATTGCCGCCGTCATTGCGCAGGCCCCCAGCAAAATACCTGGGGCCCTGACCCATAAGCATGATTCCGCTGGACCGCTCCAGTATTACCTCGGGGGTAGTGAAGTCCTTATCGCTAGGTCGCAGCTTGCGGTAGACCGTGCGGCCGACGGAAATTTCGTTACTGTGGGCCGCCGTGGTCTGATCTTCCCCTATGGGGACATACAAACTCAAAAATGTGGGCCAAGCAGCGATATCCTCCTCTTGCCCATGCAGGGTAAGCAGGGACGATTTGTGGGTCAACTCGATTGGGTTCGACCAAATGTTGATATCGGCATCGTACGTATTGAGCCCGTAACCCACGGTATAGCCCTCCCGATTCCAGAACGAATTACCGATCAGTAATTGCGTACTGCCGGAATTACTGAGATCGAAGTGCAGATCTTCAGACATGCCCTGTTGGCTGTGCTTAACCATATACAGCTTGCGGTCTTGCGGGTGCGCGTCCCCATCTTCCGCCAGACCCATATAGTTGACATGAAAGTTATCAGACAGGTTGCGCAGGGTTGTCGTCGGCATATCCCCACCGTACCTCTGGATCAAGGCCGACCCGTGAATTTCGGGGTGGGTCACCTCAAGTGACTGTTCCACAAATTGGAGCGTCTTGCCGCTTTCTGTTTGCAGAGGGGGAATGCCAGCCCCCCGAACTCTTGCAGGCACTACTAGTTCACCATCGGACCCGTGCCGGTTTTCAAACGCTTGCCAGACGTTATACCGCTCTCCATCAGCAAAGACGTCCGTACCGAACAGAATATTGATCGGCTCGTCACGCACCGCCATATGCAGGACCGGTTCAGTACTTTCGAAATCGAAGAGGCTCCCCCTGGCAGACCAGCTCTCATTGAACACCAATGCGTAATAGGACCAGAATCCCCCCGGCGCCTCGGATTCACGCATGGCCAGTATCTCCGCGCGATGGAAGGCCACCGGCAGGCGCACCCGCTCTTCGCCGGACAAATATTCAAGCGCCGAATCGTAGGCGAGGTAAAGTGGTTCGAGGTAGGGCACCCGACTGTGATCGACATTCAGGTCGACGAGCTCGGCTCTGCTTGCACCCACTTCCAAATCGAACTGGTCGGCGGAAGGATCCAAGCCGGCGCCGGCGGGGAAAGTACCCCCGGTAGCAACTGTGAATTCGGCAGGAGCGCTCAGGTTTTTAACCGCCACCTGCAGGGATCTCTGGCTGTGAGCGCCCTGTCCAAAGTGCCCTGCATAGAGAGTTGGCGGGCTGACCAGAAAACGAGCGCTCGCCGCCGCGAAGGCATCCAACTGCCCGTTGCCCACCTCGGCCAGTTTGCCGTCCACCTGCGAGGCGCGGTTGACCAGCAGCGCCTTGATTTCGGCGCTGGTCAGTTCCGGATGCAACTGGCGCAGCAGCGCCGCGGCGCCTGCCACATGGGGCGCGGCAAATGAAGTACCGGATCCAGTTTGGAATCCGCCGCCCAGGTTGGCACTGGTGATATCCACGCCCGGCGCGAGCATCTCCGGCTTGACGCTGTTGCTGCTTAGGTCCAGGCTGGTACCGAACATGCCCCGGGAACTGAAGTCCGCCAGGTTGCCCGCCCCATCTACCGCACCTACGGTGACAATTTCCTCCGCGGAACCGGGGCTGCCAATGGAGTTGAGAAAGGGGCCGTCGTTGCCGGCGGCGGCGACCACCACGACACCGGCGCGCATGGCATTATTGGCGGCGACGGATAGAACCGAGTTGTTGCCACCCGCGCCGCCCAGGCTCAGATTGATCACGTCCACCGCATCATCCGTTTGCGGGTTTCCGTCCGGGTCCAGTGCGGCCTCAATGGCGGCGATGATGTTGCTTTCGCTGCCAAAGCCATAGTTGTTCAGTACCTTGTAGGCGTAGAGCTTGGCAGCAGGCGCTACCGCCGCGGCCACCCCTGCTACCATGGTGCCGTGAGAGTCGTCGTCCATGGGATCGCTATCGTCGTTCACGAAATCGTAGCCGCCGACCACGCGGCAGCCGTTGCCGAAACAGCCGCCCAGGTCTTCGTGTGTGTAATCGATACCGGTATCGATAATGGCGATGCTGGTCCCTTATCCCTCCACGGCTCTGTCCTGCGCATCGCGTATTGCCCACACTTCCGGCGCGCGTACTTGTTGCAGACTGCCGGCCTGAAAAGCGCGTACCTGCCGGTCCCGCGTTACCGCGCGTACCTCCGGCATTGCGGCGATAGCGGGCAGCTGATCCACCCTGGCGGTTGCGCTGATGGCGTTTACTGCACGAGTAAAGCGGTGGTTGTGGCTCGTGATCAGTTTGCGCTGTTGAAGTTTGGCGACCATTTGCCGCTGGCGCAGGCCCAACTCTTGCTGCCGGGCGACGAAAGCGCGCATATCCCGCCGTGTGCCGATAGCGCCCGATGCACGAAAGCCAGCCTGCTCCGCAGCCGAAGGCCCGTGCAGTTCGATGATAATACGCACCTCTTCATCTGCACGATATCTGACCACCTCCGGCCAGGCTTGCCTGTTGGGCTCCGACTGAGACGCACCTTCGCGGGACACGCTCAACTGCAGAGAACGAGACTCTGAAGCTTTTTCACCCGGATCGGCCGTCGCGGATTGCAGTAACGTAACCAAGACGGTCGCTGCTAGATACTGCGGAATCGGTTTTACGCGCATAGTAAACCCCCTATTTAAGTAGTTGATCCTGAAAAAAACAAACACCCACCCCCAGTACCGGGCAGCGTGGGATTACGGGATAATTCGTACCAAACTCAGCTTTCAAGGCGTAAGTAAAAGAGCCATATTGTTAATGAGTGTGGATTTGAGGCTAAAAATATTGATGAAAGCGCTTTTTTTAGGTCGAAATAAAAAGCTTCCAGAGCCTTAACTATTCATTTTTTTAAATTCCAGACGCATGCGGCCTTGAAAAGGCTGATCGCATCACCCACGGTGCCTTTAAGGAAGTTTCTTGACAGAAGAAAATCAGATTTCAGGTGTCCAATTAACGGCTCAATTGCCGCTCGACGCCGACATTTTTTCCGATTCTTTTCTCGCTGGTAGCGATCATCCCTTTTCAAAGCAGGTTTGGGCGAAAATTATTTTCGCACCTTCGACCATCTTCTTTCCCGCGATAGACCCGATCCCATATGGCCCCTTCAATCTTGGATTCTCTGACTTCATAAGCCTTGCTAATCACTTCATCTAAGGTCTTGCTATCGTGAATTTTTTCGTGGTGATTCATAGCGATTAGAATAATGCCGTCTTTCGCGGTAGAGACAATAGAAGCTTTGCTGCCATACTCATATGGCTTATGATCTTTACCCTTGTCAACACAATACACTTGCGGTTCGTGTAAGCTGTAGATTTTATCTTTATCATTTTATATTGTTTCAAGATACACTCACGCAGCGCAAAATCACCCTGACAGATGTAAAAGACTTTTAGGTAATTTTCTTTTCAATTCCTGCAAAAAATGCCCGTTATGGTACGCAACCATTTTGCTAATTCTTTTTGCGTTGGAACGCTTCTTGACATGGTGAAAGAAACGCAGTTTAAGTCGCATTTCTTTTTCTTCCTTGGCATAGGCTAGGTGCTGCTGAGTACCGTTGTGTTTAGCAAGTTTATTAAGGCGGTTAATAAATTTGATCGCGAGCTTACCATCCGATGGGTAAGTAATAAATAAATTTCTCTTGTACTTTAGTATCGATATTTACGGTTTTATCTTCAATAAGATTGGCATGGAGTTGCACCGACATCTTGAAATTTTTTTCAACAATGAACTCGCCAATGCGGCTGCGAAAATGCACCCATTCTATGGGGCAGGGGGCTTTATTCTGGAAAGATATTAAACTACAGAAGGACTGATAGTGGGGGGTTCGTTACCATTGAAGTACAGCATTCCCGTCACTCAAATGTTCCAATGCTTGAGTATAAGTAGACTGATGAGGAGGTGAATGGGAATGCTCGGGTGTCCTTTTTTGTCAGAATAAAAGTGTCCAAAAGTGCGATCAAAATCTATTCAGGGGATTACTTTTGAGAGTAATAGTAGTGGATCTGACGGATCAAGTTGGTCAAGGAGGTCAGTACCATATGGTATATCTACATCACCATAGTGTTACAAGACTTCACGGCATTTTTTAGGGCCGACTAGTTAATTTTTATCGTAATGGTAAGTCAGGAAAGTACTTCTTTGCATGGGAGTAGTTTTTGAGTCCATAAAAAGGGCTGGATTTATTGTCTATAGCCACATACAAAGCTTAAGTATTTGAGTTTATGAACGGTACCTTGGTGTCAATTATCTTGATTGCACACTATAAAATCACATAATCATTTTCCTCTATTTGCCTCTGGTAGATAGATAAATCGATACTGGATTATATCCGCATTACCTTTCGAAGCGTTTGGCTAATCACTTGTCATAATACTCCCTAAAAAAAACTGGGTAAGGAATCGCCGGGATGAAGCTTTTTGTACCCACATTAGGCGTGAAAGATAATGATGGCTTCTTGTCAGAATAGGAGGGGAAGATAGTTTTAGGGCTGCTTTTACTACGGGGGTGCCATGGTATTCGTCTATGGCAGTTAGCAGATGGCAAACTTCAGGTGGGCTTATCTCGGAAATGGGGCATTAACTCAGATAGGGTTTTAAGTCTCGCTATAGTGTGAGGATGTTGCGGCTGGTTTTCTAGGCGGATTTCTTACGGGCATGTTTTATATCGCGAGGGTCGATACCTTCGGCAACACGCTGTCGGGCTTCATCGCGAAATTCGCGGGCATATTTTGGGCTCATATCTGGGGAGAACCCTAGTGCCGTCTCCGGGCGTTTGCCGTGAAGGCGGAAACGGAATACCCAGCGCTTGGCCCCGGTCGGGGTCACTTCTCAGCCAGTCCTTTTTCATCGGACTCGATGTACTTCTTCTCGCGTGGCTTGAGGGCGCGGACTTTGGTGTCAGACAGCGGCATAGCTCACCTTCCATGGAATTTGGACGGGTTAGCTTAGATTAACTGGGATGGTCCAGATAAGCAAAAACCCCGGAAACTCTAGGTTTGCGGGGCTTTCGTGGGCTGTCTGAGACAGCAATTTGGTGGAGATGGCGGGAGTCGAACCCGCGTCCGTCAGCACTCTGCCAGAGGCTCTACATGCTTAGCTCCGTCTATTGATTTAACCCATTACAGCCCGGCGGTCAGGACGTATAGGGCGATCCCGAAAGTTGTTTAACCGCTTACCCACGGGTATGGCTTGCGGCGATCCAGTTCTGTATAACAGTCTACAGCGCGATACTGGAACCTTGCTGAAGACTGCTAAGGGACGAACCCTTAGTTAGCGCTTCACAAGCTGCTTACGCAGCGAGTTGGGCACCGTAGTTGTCGTCGTTGGCAACTAATAAAATACAGCTTTGGATTTACGAGATTCGCTGCCATCTCGGCATGCACCCAAGGTTTCGTAACCGGCGTCGAATCCAAGTCATCCCCGATAAGAAACACTCTCGTGTGTCATCTAAGTATACCTCAAACTTGGCCTCAGCAATAAGTTTTTACGTGCTAGATGTTTTGCTGGCTGTTTGGGGGTGTTTTGGTGCGGTGTTAGGAAAGTGGAGGGTAGCCCCGGCTGGCTGCGGCCGGGGCAGGTATGAGGAGTGATTACATAATTGACTGGGCGAAGGCTACCAGGATCAACAGTGGGCATACGATGCGCACATACCAGGGCCAGATCTTCCAGAACAGGGTGTGTTCAATATCCTCGTGGCCTTTTTTCAGCTCACCCAGTAGCTGGTCACGGCGCCAGATCCAGCCTGCAAAGATACACAGGGCGATACCAAGCAGGGGCTGCCCGTATTCAGTACTGATACTGACTGCCAGTCCAAACAGGGTGTCGAAGTTGTAAATAATGGTGCTGCTGATGGCGAATATGACTAGGCCTACCGCTGGGGTGGCGATACGGCGTGGAATCCCCAGGTTCTCAATCGAGAAAGCCACCGGCACTTCCAGCATAGAGATGGAGGAGGTGAGGGAGGCAATCACCATCAGGGCAAAGAAGGCAATGGCTACGAATACACCAGCTTCGCCCATGGTATCGAACAGTGCTGGCAGTACCTGCAGGATCAGGTTGGGCCCGGCAATCAGGGCGCCGTCAGCGGCGAAGATCTGGGTGCCGGCTTCCTGGGCTACATACATGGCGGGCAGGATCAGCAGGCCGGCGGTGAAGGCGATACCAACATCAATCAGGGTGACCAGGGCACCGAGGCGCGGCAGGCTCTCCTGCTGGCTCAGGTAAGAGCCATAGATCAGCATGGTGCCTACACCCAGAGACAGAGAGAAGAAAGCCTGGCCCATGGCGGAAATCAGCAGCTTCGGGGTGAAGTGACTGAAGTCCGGCATCAGGTACACCTCCAGGCCGGTAAAGGCGCCGGGCTGGGTGAGTACATAGGCGATCAAAAGTAGCAACAGGATGATCAGGGAGGGCATCAGCAGGGTGGACCAGCGCTCGATACCTTTCTCAACACCGCTGGCAATAATCAACATGGTGAGGCCACTGAAAATTGCGGTAAAGATCAGATTGCGCTGGGTACTGTTTTCGGTGAGCCACTGTGCGGCTTCCTGGGCACCAAACAGGGCGGCGAATGGCTCGGCCAGATGTGCCACCATCCAGCCGGCCACAATGGCGTAGAAGCTAAGAATCAGGGAGGCCACCAGGATACCGCCAAAGCCGGTAAGGCTGCCGAAAAAGCGGCTCACAGGACCAGTGGAGATA
This sequence comes from Microbulbifer variabilis, assembly GCF_052468405.1. NCBI lineage: Bacteria > Pseudomonadati > Pseudomonadota > Gammaproteobacteria > Cellvibrionales > Microbulbiferaceae > Microbulbifer > Microbulbifer variabilis. The sequence continues at coordinate 3,432,017 of NZ_CP174343.1, read as the reverse complement.
GCGCGTAGTGCCTGTACCATATTGCGCCGTGCGTAACGGCCAATGGTGAGTTCGGCCATCAGTGCCGGGTAGGCGAGGGCAAAGGCCAAAAACAGGTAGGCCACCACAAAGGCGGCGCCGCCGTTACTGGCGGCTTTGGTGGGGAAGCCCCAAATATTGCCGAGGCCCACGGCGGACCCCGCCGCGGCCATCAAAAAGCCAATATTCGAGCTGAACTGTCCTCGCGGTGCACTCATGATAAATCCCGTAATTATTCTTTTATTTGTCTCTGTGCACTACTTGTGCGTCGCGCGCATCAGGCGTTGCTTTTCGCGGTTCCAATCGCGCTTTTTCTCGGTTTCGCGTTTGTCATGCATAGCCTTACCTTTGGCCAGGCAAACTTCGCATTTGACCAGATGACCTTTCCAATACAGGGCGGTGGCCACCACGGTGTGTCCCTTTTGTTCCACGGCGGCAATCAGCTTGGATAGCTCGCGTTTGGTGAGCAGCAGGCGACGGGTGCGGTCGGGCTCGGTGACATAGTGGGTGGAGGCACTGGGCAGCGGCTGGATATTGGAACCCAGCAGCCAGGCTTCGCCATTTTTGAAAATGACATAGCTGTCGGTGAGCTGGGCCTTGCCCTCACGACAGCTTTTCACTTCCCAGCCCTGCATCTCAACGCCCGCCTCAAACTTCTCTTCAATGAAGTAGTCGTGACGGGCCTTCTTGTTGAGGGCGATGGTATTGGATGTTTGCGCTTTCTTTTTCTTGGCCATGAAAACTTCTAATGACTAGATAAAACTGTGTCCAAAAAACTTCAGGGCCACGGTGTTGATAAAGATCAACAGCAGTATCAGTGGGATAAAGGTGCCCAGGGAGAAGTTTATGTATTTTTGTGAGAAGGAGCCGGCGAAGGCCGCATCGCCTTCCTGAAGCTCCTTGTCAAAGTTGGCTTTCTTCCACTTGTAGATCACGAACAGACATACCAGCAGGCCGTTCAGGGGCAGGATGGTGTCGTAGAAAATGATCTCCACTAAATCGAAGAAGGACTTGTTGACGCCGGCCAACTGTACAAATTCAGTGAGCCAGTTGACCATGCCAAAGGAAACGGCGCAAGCGATGGCCAGTACAAACTGTATTCCGGCGACAACGTAAATGGCCTTTTGACGCTCCATATTGCGCTCGTCGCGCAGGGTGGCAATGGGCACTTCAATAATGGAAACCAGGGAAGTGATTGCCGCTACCAGAACCAGGAAGAAGAAGATCGCAGCTACGGCACTTGCGCCGAAATAGCCGATGCTGTCCTGCAGGGCGAGGAAGATCTTCGGCAGGAACAGGAAGATCATGCCTGCGGAAGACTCGCTCAATTCAGAGGGATCAATCTGCGGGTTAAAGTGGAAGATGCTCGGCAGGATCAGCAGGCCTGCAGTAAATGCAACCAGGGTGTCAGTAATGGCTACCGCACGGGAAGAGCCGGGAATGGAGTCCCGCTTTTTCATATAAGAGCCGTAGGTAATCATGATGCCCATACCCAGAGACAGCGAGAAGAAAGCCTGGGCCATGGCTTTACTCACCACGTTGCCGTCGATCTTGCTGAAATCCGGTACCAGGTAGTACTTCACTCCAAGGATGGCGTTATCCAGGGTCAATACAAAAATTACCAGGCCCAGCAGCATAACGAACAGCATCGGCATCAGGGTTTTTGCCGCGCGTTCAATACCGTCTTTAACCCCCATAGCGAGAATGGCATTGATGATCAGCATCAGTACCACCAGGTAAATAAATACCTGAGGGGTGTTAATAAAGTGAATAAAGAAATCTGGTGTTGCCAGTGTGGCCAGGTTGCCGGTGACGGTTTCAATTAAGTAACCGAGTACCCACACGGTAACCACTAAATAGAAAACCGCGATCATAAAAGGTGTAGCGAGGGCCAGCCATCCGGGAATACGCCACAGGTTTGAGCCATTGGAGAGTTGGCGGTAGGCGCCGACAGGGTCTTTGTCGGAGCGGCGCCCTATAGCGAGTTCGGCCATCATAACCGGCAGGCAGATCAGGAAAACGAAGAGAGCGTAAACCAGCAGGAAGGCACCCCCCCCGCTCTTGGTGGCCGCCACTGGAAATGCCACCAAATTACCAATTCCAACTGCGGAACCCGCAGCGGCCAGGATAAAGCCCAGCCTTGACCCAAAATGCTCTCTCACGGCGGTCATAGTACTCTCGCTATTATTTTTTATCGGATACAGCTTTCGTTTTTGTTATTCCAGCGAGACTGGGGGTGTCCCGATGGCAAAAAACGCGATTGTTACAGGAATTGTCTTGCTTGAGTAGCGCTGGCTGGCAAAATTAGCGGCCAGACGACGATCCTGGGCGATTGTGCCCGAAGGACTGGCTTAGGCAGCAGGAATGACTGAAATTGAACGCAGCGCGTTGGTGATGTACAGCGCAGAACAAATGTTTGACCTGGTCAATGATGTGGCCAGTTACCCGCAGTTTTTACCGGGGTGTCGCGGGGCGGAAGTTTTGCATAGCGATGAACAGACATTGGAGGCGCGGCTGGAATTGTCGCGCGCGGGTATACGCCAGAGCTTTGTTACCCGCAATAAACTGGATCGACCCCAAAGCATGACCCTGACACTGGTGGATGGTCCCTTTGAATCATTTACCGGCCAGTGGCAATTTTCCCCGCTTTCTGAAAATGCCTGCAAGGTGACTTTCACCCTGGCATTTTCCCTGAAAAGCCGTTTGATCGCCGCCGCTGCCGGCAAGCTTTTCAGTGATCTGGCCAACCAGATGGTGGCAGTAATGTGTGAGCGTGCCGAAGTGATTTACGGGAAACCCCAATGACAGAAGAAAAGATGATTTCGGTGGAGGTGGTTTATGCACTGCCTCACGAGCAACGCTTGATGCGCTTATTGGTAAAGCAGGGAACTACTGCGCGGGAAGCTTTGATTCGCTCGGGAATTCCAGATGAGTATCCGGAGGTAGATCCGGACAGCGCCAAGATGGGGATATTTGCCCAACCCCTCGGCAGTAAGGGGCTACCGCCTGCGGAAAGCTATGAATTGCAGCCAGGGGACAGGGTAGAGGTATATCGGCCGCTCATTGCAGATCCGAAAGAGGCGCGCAAGCAGCGCGCCGAGAAGGCCAAGCGTCTGGCTGAGAAAAAGAAGGATGCGGAGGGGTCCTGAACTCAGGGCCAGCCCGCCGGCTTCCAGTCGCCGCTGGTAGAAACCAGTGAGTCCTCATCAAAATAAACGCTAAAGCGCTTCTGGGTATACTGTCCCTTCTTATCGCGTATGCGATTGACGTAGTCCCAGCGGTTGGGGTTGTAGGTGTCTTCCAGAAGCGGTGTGCCCAGAACAAACTGCACTTGGCGGCGGGTCATGCCCGGCTTGAGTTGGTCCACCATTTCCTGGGTGATGATATTACCCTGTTGAATTTCGATGCGGTGTACGCCGGGAAACTTAACCAGTGTGCAGGCACCTAATAAGGCGCATAGACTGGCGATGGCGATAAATCTCAGGCTAGACGGCATTCATTGCTCCATTATGATGTTCTTTCACACGGCACCTCTCGCACAAATTTTATACGGTTAACCGAAATAGGCTCCGTGAGAGGAGGAAAGTTCCCCCGCTTGCGCGATTTGCCCCTGTCGAAGTGATCGGGGTTCCGCTAACTCCGTAGGGCATGGGATAATACCCGAAGAGTTGGTTCGCTGACAGACGGAACTCTGAGGTCTTATACGGGTATAGATCTCTGCAGCGGGCTGTTACAAGTAAAGACAATCCATAAAATCCTGTCGGGAAAAATTTATTCATGTCGAACGAAAACCAGGAATTGCGCAAAGCGGGCCTCAAGGTCACTCTGCCGCGGGTTAAGATTCTACAGTTGCTGGAGAGCACCAGTGAGCAGCATCTGAGTGCAGAAGATGTCTACAAGCTACTGTTGGAAGCGGGTGAGGATGTCGGCCTGGCTACTGTTTACCGGGTTTTGACCCAGTTTGAGAGCGCTGGCCTGGTTGTGCGCCACAATTTTGATGGCGGCCACTCTGTATTTGAGCTGGATCGCGGTGATCACCACGATCATATGGTGTGTACCGATACCGGTAAGGTAATCGAATTCCACAATGAGGAAATCGAAGAGCTGCAGCGCCAGATCGCCGAAGAGCACGGCTATGAGCTAACAGGCCACAGTCTGGTGCTTTATGTGAAAGCGAAAGAAAAGTAGATTATTTCAGGTGCGGCCTTCGCCGCACCCATTCCCTTGCCTGCTTATTGCTGTGGCTGGCAGGGCGGCGTGTAGAGTTCCGGGAATTTGCCGATCTTGTCCGCATAAAACTCCCTCAACTTGGCCAATTCGGCTTCCAGGTTTTCCCCTAATTGGGCAATCGGGCCAATACCCACTTCTTTCTTAGAGAAATTGATAAAGCCCAATACCAGTGGCACCTTGGCGCTGCGCGCAATATGGTAAAAGCCAGACTTCCAGCGCTCGGCTACGGCGCGTGTCCCTTCGGGTGGGATAGCGATGACCAGTTCTTTGTGCAGTTTGAACTGGCGAACAGTGGCATCCACCAGGTTATTGGCTTTGCTGCGATCTACGGCGATACCGCCAAACCAGCGCATAGGTCCGCCGAGGGGAAACTTGAACAGTTTGTCCTTGCCCATCCACTGCGGGGTCATCTTCAGTTTGAGCGCGGCGAGAATAAAGTAGTAGCCGTCCCAGTTGGTGGTGTGGGGAGCCCCAATCAATACGTACTTTTTCAGCTTAAGTGACTGCTGGTCGCCATTAACGCGCCAGCCGTGCAATTTCAGGAGCAGTTTGGCTACCTGGCGCAGCAGGGGCGTGACAATGGGGGTGTTAAAAATCGTTCTCTGCATAAACTCGGCCGATACTACTCAAACAAAGTTAAACAAGCGGCTGAGTATATGGTGACTTCTGCCGCCATACCCAGTCATATTTGGTCAATTTGTCCTAAAACGGCATATCTCACCGGCAAGCAGGCTATTTTGCCCGATTGTATGGCGGTTATTTATTGATCTGCGGGATTTCATTGCTCAACAGCCGGATTTTGGATGCCTCTGTCTGTCTGTGCGGTCAGGCTGTTCTGGGGTGGCAGCCAAACAGGTAAGTAGAACCTGCTTGGCTCAGCCTTGCATTAGTGGGTCCTGGAGAGCATCTCTTCTGCGTGGGCCAGGGATTGGGTGCTGGGAGCACCGCCGAGCATTCGTGCGATTTCCTCGCGGCGCTCGCCGTTTAGCAGTTCGCGCAGAGCCACAAAGGCCCGCTCACCGTCACTGTGTTTTTCCACCAGGTACTGGCGATGGGCCCTGGCTGCCACCTGTGCCAGGTGGGTAACGCAGATTACCTGGCCTGTGCGGCCATTGCGGGTCTCACCCAGCTGGCGTAGCAGGCGCCCCACAACATCACCTGTGGCACCGCCGATGCCCACATCCACTTCATCGAAGACCAGTGTGGGGGTGCGTGAAGTCTGTGCTGTTACCACTTGGATCGCGAGGCTGACTCGCGAAAGTTCACCGCCGGAGGCAATTTTACCCAGTGCCCGAGGGGGCTGGCCGGGATTGGTGGAGATCAGGATTTCCACCTCCTCGAGCCCATGGCTGCAGGGCTTGTCCAGGGTTTGCAGGGCCAGTTCGACCTTTGCATGGGGCATGGCCAGATCGCCCAGTTGTTGATTCACTGCGTGGGCAAGCGCTGTGGCAGCCTTTGCCCGCAGTTTGCTCAACTTGCCTGCAGTTTTGCGGAATTGCTGCTCCAGTTGTTCACATTCCGCTGCGAGTCGCTCTAGGGCGTCTGCGGAGCCTATATCGTCCAGTTCTTCTTGCAGCTGTTGCTGCAGGGATGGCAGTTCTTTGGGTTGTACACGGTGTTTGCGCGCTGCCTGGTAAATAGCGCTGAGGCGTTCCTCCACTTCTGACAGGCGCTCGGGGTCCATTTCAAAGCGGTCGATATGCCGAGATAGAGTGCCGGCAGCCTCATCCACCTGGATGCGAGCGCTGTCGAGCATTTGCGCCACTTCCACCAGTGCCGGTGCCTGCTCGGGCATGGCCGATAGCAGCTGCAGGGCGCGGTGAATTTGCTCGGCGATATCGCCTTCGCCGCCGGACAGAAGGGCGGCCAGCTGGTAGCTGCCGCTTAGGATTTCACCGGCATTGGCCAACTGGCGCTGCTCACTCTCCAGGGCTTCCACTTCTCCCTCACTCAAGTCCAGTTGCTCAAGCTCTTTGAGCTGGTACTGCAACAGGTGGCGCCGTGCCTCGGCTTCTTCAACACTGTTGGCCAGGGTGCGGTAGCGGCGGTATTGATCTTGCCAGGTCTTGTAGCGGCTGCGGGTTTCAGCAGCCAGCTCCTGGGCTTGGGCAAACTCGTCCAGCAGGCGACGGTGAGTGTCCTTTTTCAGTAAAGATTGATGTTCGTGCTGGCTGTGAATGTCGATCAGCTGCTCACCCAGGGCGCGCAATTGCAGCAGGGTAACCGGTTGGCCATTGATATAGGCCCGCGAGCGTCCGTCTGCGCCGATAGTGCGGCGCAGGATAACTTCCTGTCCTGCATCCAACTCCTGGGATTTGAGCCATGGGCCCGCTGCTGGGTGCTCGGAGATATCAAAAGTGGCACTAATATCGGCGCGATTGGCCCCAGTGCGCACCAGTTCGGCACTGCCGCGACCACCCAGGGCGAGCCCCAATGCGTCCAGAGTGATGGATTTGCCCGCGCCGGTCTCGCCGGTGAGGGTGCTGGTACCGGGACCGAACTCCAACTCCAGTTGGTCCACCAGGGTAAATTGGCTGATAGACAAGTGCAGCAACATATAGAGATCGCTTCTGTGTCCTTTTATATGGATGGGTATGAATGCCCAATTAGTGGTTATTTATACAGTATTCACCTTGGGTTAGCTATAGCGTCAAGCGCAGATTCCCCTGTCACTGTGCGCTAGCGCAAAAAACCACTTGAACTGTACGGGGATGGCCCCATATAGCCACCAGAGCCCGCGGGACGGGCCCCAACTCATTACTGACAGAGTCGACGCGACGGAGAAAGCAGTGGCCAGAGAGCGCAGCGAAGAAGATCAGATCACAGAGGGAGTGCAGCCGGAAGCGCTGGCGGACGAGCACAGAACAGCTACAGACGAGGCGGTTTCCGCGGAGATAGAAGACCCCTCCACAGCGGAGCGCCAGCAGGCTGAAGAGGCTTTGCACGAAGAAGCCGAAAGTGCCGATGCGCTGCACGATGAAATTATCAAACTGCAGGAACAGCTGGTTGTGCAGAAGGATATCGCCCTGCGCGCCCAGGCGGAGGAGCAGAATGCCCGCCGCCGCGCCCAGCAGGATATCGATCGTGCACGCAAGTTTGCTGTAGAGAAATTGTTGCAGGATTTGTTACCGGTTGTGGACAACCTGGAACGGGCTCTTTCCACCATCGATAACGCTGATGAATCCAATAAGGCATTGGTGGAAGGTATTGAGCTTACCCACAAGTCTTTCGTCGATACCCTGACGAAAAATTCTGTGGAAGTAGTTGATCCGGCTGGCGAGCCGTTTGATCCGGAATTGCACCAGGCAATGACCCAGGTACCCAACGGGGAGGTGGAGCCGAATACGGTTCTAGAGGTGTTTCAAAAAGGCTATCGCCTCAACGGTCGTTTGGTTCGCCCGGCCATGGTTGTGGTTAGTAAGGCCCCGTAACGGCAAATGAGTGGAACGGCCTTGAATTTCGCTGGCCGGCACCAATATAGCTGACATCAGGAATTATTCGCGCGTTGCATACAGAACAGAGCTGGCGGCGCGCATCAAATGAGGATTTTACAGATGGGAAAAATTATCGGCATCGACCTGGGTACCACTAACAGCTGTGTAGCGGTACTGGATGGTGACAAGGCGCGCGTAATCGAGAACGCCGAAGGCGATCGTACTACGCCTTCTATTGTTGCCTTCACTGACGACAACGAAATTCTGGTGGGCCAGTCCGCCAAGCGTCAGGCGGTGACCAATCCCCAGAATACTCTGTTTGCGGTTAAGCGTCTGATCGGCCGCAAGTTTAAAGACGACGTTGTACAGAAAGATATCAAGATGGTCCCCTATACCATCACCGAAGCTGACAATGGCGACGCTTGGGTAGAAGTGAAAGGCGATAAAAAAGCTCCGCCGCAGATTTCTGCCGAAGTCCTGAAGAAAATGAAAAAAACCGCGGAAGATTTCCTCGGCGAAAAAGTAGAAGCTGCGGTAATTACCGTACCTGCTTACTTTAATGACTCCCAGCGCCAGGCAACCAAAGATGCCGGCCGTATCGCGGGCCTGGACGTTAAGCGCATCATTAACGAGCCGACTGCGGCAGCCCTGGCCTATGGCTTGGACAAGCAGGGTGGCGATCGCACTGTAGCGGTATACGACCTGGGTGGTGGTACCTTCGATATCTCCATTATCGAAATTGCAGACGTCGACGGTGAGAAGCAGTTCGAAGTGCTGTCCACCAACGGTGACACCTTCCTCGGCGGTGAAGACTTTGACCTGCGCCTGATCGACTACCTCGCGGAAGAGTTCAAGAAAGACCAGGGTATCGACCTGAAAGGCGACCCCCTGGCCATGCAGCGTCTGAAAGAAGCTGCGGAAAAAGCCAAGATTGAGCTGTCCTCCAGCCAGCAGACCGAAGTGAACCTGCCGTACATCACTGCAGATGCCACCGGTCCCAAGCACCTGGTGGTTAAGCTGACTCGCGCCAAGCTGGAAAGCCTGGTAGAAGACCTGGTAGCCCGTTCCCTGGAGCCGGTAAAAATCGCTCTGCAAGATGCGGACCTGTCCGCTTCAGGCGTAGACGAAGTGATCCTGGTTGGTGGCCAGACCCGCATGCCGCTGGTACAGCAGAAAGTCACCGATTTCTTCGGCAAAGAGCCGCGTAAAGACGTTAACCCTGACGAAGCTGTTGCTATGGGTGCTGCCATCCAGGGCGCCGTACTGTCCGGTGACGTTAAAGACGTACTGCTGCTGGACGTAACGCCACTGACCCTGGGTATCGAAACCATGGGTGGCGTTGCAACTCCGCTGATCGACAAAAACACCACTATCCCCACCAAGAAGTCCCAGGTTTTCTCCACTGCGGAAGACAACCAGACTGCGGTAACCATTCACGTGGTACAGGGTGAGCGCAAGCAGGCTTCCCAGAACAAATCCCTGGGTCGTTTTGACCTGGCTGATATTCCGCCGTCCCCCCGCGGTGTACCCCAGATCGAAGTGACCTTCGATATCGATGCCAACGGTATCCTGCACGTACATGCGAAAGACAAGGCGACTGGTAAAGAGCAGTCCATCGTGATCAAGGCTTCCTCCGGTCTCTCCGAGGACGAGATCGATAAGATGGTTCAGGACGCTGAGGCGAATGCCGAAGCGGATAAGCAGTTCGAGGAGCTGGTGCAAACCCGCAATACCCTCGACGGTCTGATCTCTGCTACCAAGAAGACCCTGGAAGAAGCCGGTGACAAAGCCACCGCTGAAGAGAAGTCTGCAATCGAAGCAGCTATCACTGAAGCGGAAGAGGCAGTGAAAGGCAATGACAAGGCTGCTATGGAAGCTGCCACCACCAAGCTGACCGAAGCTTCTGGTCCGGTTGCACAGAAGATGTACGCTGAGCAGGCCCAGGCCGCGGGCGCTGAAGGTGCCGCTGGTGCAGACGCTCAGCAGGGTGAGCAGCAGCAATCTTCCGCTGGCGACGATGCTGTTGACGCCGAGTTCGAAGAAGTAAAGGACGACAAAAAAGAAGGTAAGTAAGCGTTCGCTTGCATTTCCGGCACCAGCTTATACAGTGGCTGCCGGAAAACTTCAGGGGCGCGGCGCCTTCTTGATAGGCCCCGCGCCCTGTGTTGTTTCAGATAGCTGCCAAAAGTGATGTTTCTTCTTTTGGCAGTGCTCCGCAACGCGGAGCTTGGTTAGGGACAGAGAAGTAGAAAGAGTTTGGCCGTTCTTGATGCCGGACCAGAGAACATAGTTTTATGTCGAAACGCGATTATTACGAAGTCCTGGGCGTCGAGCGCGGCGCTTCAGATGCAGAGCTGAAGAAAGCTTACCGCCGGGTGGCGATGAAGTTCCACCCGGACCGCAATCCTGATGACAAGGAATCGGAAAACAAATTCAAGGAAGCTAACGAAGCTTACGAGATCCTGTCGGACTCAGAGAAGCGCGCTGCCTATGACCAATTTGGCCACGCTGGTGTAGAGGGCCAGATGGGCGGTGGTGGCGCCGGCGGTTTCGGTGGTTTCTCCGATATCTTCGGCGACGTGTTCGGCGATATTTTCGGTGGTGGCGGCGGTGGCCGTCGCGGTGGCCCGGCGCGGGGTTCCGACTTGCGCTACGATCTTGAGCTGGACCTCGAGGACGCGGTGCGCGGCACCACAGTCAAGATTCGGGTGCCGACCCTGGCTTCCTGTGATACCTGCCACGGCTCTGGTGCCAAGCCTGGCTCTTCGCCGCAAACCTGTGGCACCTGTGGTGGTGCTGGCCAGGTGCGGATGCAGCAGGGTTTCTTCTCTGTACAGCAAACCTGCCCCAATTGTCGCGGTCGTGGCACTATCATTTCCGATCCCTGTGGCAGCTGCCACGGTCGTGGTCGCGTAGAAGAAACCAAAACTCTATCTGTGAAGGTTCCCCCCGGTGTGGATACCGGTGATCGTATCCGCCTGTCCGGTGAGGGTGAAGCAGGCCCCGATGGTGGTCCCTCCGGTGATCTCTATGTACAAGTGGTGGTAAAAGAGCACGAACTGTTCCAGCGTGATGGCAAGAACCTCTACTGCGAAGTGCCGATCAGTTTTGCCGCCGCTGCATTGGGCGGTGAGCTGGAGGTACCAACCCTGGATGGCAAGGTGAAGCTGAAGATCCCGGCAGAGAGCCAGACAGGCAAACTGTTCCGCCTGCGTGGCAAAGGCGTTACTCCAGTGCGCGGCGGCGCTACCGGTGATTTGCTGTGTCGGGTTGTAGTGGAAACTCCAGTTAACCTATCCGGCAAACAGAAAGAATTGCTGCAGGAATTTGCCAATACCCTGAGCGAAAAGAAAAATGCACCGCGCCAGACCGGTTGGTTTGAAGGTGTGAAGAACTTCTTTGGGGATATGAAGCTGTAATCTTCTACTTGGCTCCCTCAGTTGCTAGAGCTGGCTGAGTGAGCACTGGAATGACCCAGTAATATCTTTACTGGGTCAGCGCTCCTGGGCTGCCCGGACCCGTAACCTGTTAGCAAATTCACGTAGGAATTCGTGCTGAATTCTGCCCGCCTCCTTTAGTTGTTTCTGATTTAATTTTCCCTTTAATTCCTTCAGCGTTTGAGCGCTGATGGCAGCCATTTGTGCGCCGATCTCTCCACGTTGTTTGGGGGTTAAATCAATTTTTTTGTCGCTCAACAAGCTATAGGCTTCCAATACTGCCTTTTTTTCCGCAAAACTCTCTTGCAGGATGGGCAAGACGACTTTTTCCTGTTCAGGGGTGAGCTGCAGACGCAGCGTCACCCAATCTGTTATGTCATCGTATTTCTCCCAAAAATCCGCATTGGCACCTTGTTGCTGGGCTGAGCCCGGCATGCTGCCAAAAGCCAGGGTCAGGGAAATAACCACCACAAGTAGATGCGGCAGGTGGTTAGATCGGATCATAAGTCGCATATTGGCGCTCCATTTATCCCATCACATAAAGACTAGCAGCGGTGGTCAAGAGCGTTTTGGCAGCAAACTCTCTCTTGGGAATAAAGATTACCATTGATATTTCCATGGTGTGTTAGCTGCCTGGTAGCAGCTTTTATTGTCTGCACTCTTCTTCATTTAAAGGGGGTCTATTTCGCTATGCGCCACTGAGGGTGCAGGGTAGAATCTCAGGCCTTAAGGGTGCACACAGGAGCGGTGGGAATGGCAGTAAAGATAGCGGTTACAGGATTTGGCGGACGTATGGGGCGGGCGCTGGCAGAGGCGCTACAGCTTGCGAATAATGCCGAATTAAGCGCCGCAATTGTACGCCCGGGTTCCAGCCTGGTGGGAGCTGATGCCGGCGAAGTCGCAGGGCTCGGGCGTAATGGTATCGCCGTTGTGGATAGCCTGGAAAAGGCTGGCTTCGATGTGTTGATTGACTTTACTGCGCCGCAGGCAACTGTGGATAACTCTGCCTATTGTGCTGCCCATGGGCGTCCCATTGTCATTGGCACTACCGGTTTTGATGCGGAGCAGAAAAAACAGGTGCTGGCCAATACGGAGAAGGTGCCTCTATGCCTGGCCAGTAACTTTTCCACCGGTGTAAATCTGTGTTTCAAGTTGTTGGAGACCGCTGCGCGGGTAATGGGGGAGGATGCGGACATAGAAATTGTTGAAGCGCATCACCGCCACAAAGTGGATGCGCCCTCGGGCACTGCGTTGAGTATGGGAGAGGTAGTCGCCGAGACCCTGGGCCGCGACCTGGAAAAAGTGGCGATCTATGGGCGCGAGGGCCAGACTGGCGCCCGTGAGCGCGATACGATCGGCTTCGCCACCGTGCGTGGTGGTGACGTAGTTGGGGAGCACTCTGTGATGTTCCTGGCTGAAGGGGAGCGGGTCGAGATCAGTCATCGTGCAAGCAGCCGACTCTCTTTTGCCCGTGGCGCGGTTCGGGCTGCTTTGTGGCTGGCTGGTGATGGCAGCGTGCGCGCACCTGGACACTATGATATGCGCGATGTGTTGGGGCTGAACTAATCTCACCCTGAACAGATATTTTTGGTGCCTGCAGGGGCGCCGCCAGATGATTTTGTAATTTTCATTTGCCCGCCATTTTTGTGGGCGAAGCTATAAAAGGCCGCTGGGTTTCCCTCCCTAATTGGCCACCCTGTAATCCCTTTTTGAGGAACTGCTATTGGAAAAGAAGCTGATTGTCGGCAGTGAGGAGTGGTGCGGATTTCCTGCACTTGGCATTCCGGCGATTAAGGCGCGAGTGGATTCTGGAGCGAAAACTTCCTGTCTGCACGCTTATAACATCCATACCTTTAAGCGCGACGGTGAACCCTGGGTAAGTTTTGAGGCTCATCCATTGCAGCACCAGCGTCGCCCCTCTGTGCGTTGCGAGGCTCGCCTGCTGGATAAACGCCTGGTGCGGAGCTCCTCAGGTGAAAGCGAGAAGCGCCCGGTCATTCGCACATCCATGTCTGTGGGGGGCAGTGTCTGGGATATCGAGTTGACCCTGACTAATCGCGACAGTATGGGGTATCGCATGTTGCTTGGTCGGGAGGCTATGCTGGGGCGTATGTTGGTGGACCCCTCAGAGAGTTTTTGCCTGGGTGAGATTCCCCAAAGCCAGTTGGATGAATTCTACCGGGATGAACACCATATTGCGGGTACTGGCCTGCGTATCGGTGTACTGGCATCCAATCCGGATCTCTATAGTAACCGCCGCATTATGGAAGCCGGTGCCGAGCGGGGGCATCGCATGAGCTTTCTCGATATACGCCAGTGCTACATGAAGCTCGACCCGAGTGAGCCAGAGGTGCACTATCGGGACGGGCGAATTCTCAATAACCTGGATGCCGTGATTCCGCGTATCCGCCCAAGCCAGACGTTCTATGGTTGCGCCCTGACGCGTCATTTTGAAAGCCTGGATGTGTTTGCCCTGAATGGCTCTGCAGCGATCAGCCAGTCTAGGGATAAGCTATTTTCCCTTCAGCTGTTACAGCAGAGCGGTCTGAGTATTCCTACCTCCGGTTTTGCCAACTCCCCGGTGGATACCAATGAGCTGATTGAAATGGTGGGTGGCGCACCTTTGGTTGTGAAGCTGCTGGAGGGTACCCAGGGGCGCGGCGTGGTGCTGGCAGAAACCCGCAAAGCGGGGGAGTCGGTGATCAACGCGTTCAAGTCCCTGAAGGCGAATTTATTGGTGCAGGAGTTTATCCGCGAAGCGCAAGGTAAGGATCTGCGCTTATTTGTCATTGATGGTCGCGTGGTGGCTTCAATTCAGCGGGAGGCGGCACCTGGGGAGTTTCGTGCCAATATTCATCAGGGTGGGACTGCTTCGGTAGTGAAAGTCACCCAGGAGGAGAAGCGCCTGGCGATTAAGGCTGCCAAAGTATTGGGGCTCAAGGTGGCCGGGGTGGATATTATTCGCTCGAGTAAGGGGCCGTTGTTGCTGGAAGTGAACTCCTCTCCTGGTCTTGAAGGGATTGAGAGTGCCACGCGTAAGGATGTGGCTGGCGCCATGATTATGTCTATTGAGAAGGCGCTCAAATGGCGCCCGGCGGTAACAGGCGATGGCAGTGGAGGCAGTCCGCAGGTGGTGTAGTTGTCGCTGGAGCGGGAATGGCGCCGACACTGGCAGGCCCGGTAGACTAACCTTCAGGGGTGGCCGGGCTTTTTGCAGGCGCGCAACCAGAGCCCCGGTGTAGGTCCCAAACCGTGGGCCTCCGCCGATTAAAACCGTTTTGGGGCGATAATTGTATGGCCCCGGACGGCGCAACCCCAGGGCTTTAACGATCGTGAAAATTCCCAGCTGTCGCACCCTCTCCTGTCTTTCTCTACTTCTAATCTTACTTGCTGCGCCAGTAGTGCAGGCGGCAGTGAACCTTTCCGATACCCCTTTGGGGAGAAGGGTGATGGTGGATTACATTCTGCACTTCGCATACAACCTGCAGTGGCCGGTCAATGCTTTTGCCAATCAGCGCGCGCCTTTCAGGGTATGCCTGATGGGAGGCGATTCTCTAGGTGAACCCCTGGCGGAGCGTTTTAAGAACCAGCGTATCGACGGTCGTCGGGTGGAGCTGGAAAAGATTGACCTGAAAGAGATGCTGCAGGCGCGCAAGTGCCAGATCGTAGTACTCGGTGCCATGGAGCGTGCCAGCTTACTCAAGGCCCTGGTGGCTGTAGAGTACTTCCCGGTTCTCACTATCAGTGATGCCCAGCGCTTTGCTGCAACTGGCGGTATGATTGAGTTTGCCGATAGCGGTGGTGAAGTAGCCCTGCGCATGAACAAGACCATGCTGGAAAAGGCTGAGCTGAAAATGGGAAACAGCTTGTTCCGCCTGGGGCAGAAACCAGAGTAAAGAAGAGCGCCCCGCCAGGCTTGGCGTATTTTTGCACTAGCGTCCAGAGGTAAATTCGCGTAGAATCTGCGCCCGAATTTGGGCCGGTGCCGCGAAGCTTGATCGCGCAGCGCGAGCCCACTAAAAAGCCGGTGGCAAGCATCGGCCAATTTGTGAGAGCCGCGCGTGAAAAGATTTTTAAAGCGAGATGAAGCTGCGATGTTTCATCTCGCTTTTTTATGCGCGTGCCAGTCAGGAGCCGCGTGCTCCAAAGCCCACAAACCCCGCCCGGAAGCAGTTCTGAAGATTGGAGTTCAACTTGACTAAAGCTGTCCCTACGTCGGAGGCCTTCATGCCCCACAACTTTATGCAGAGTACAACTCCCGCGCTGCTGGTGCTCGCTGATGGTAGTGTCTTCGAAGGACGCGCAATCGGTGCCCACGGCAGTTCTGTTGGCGAGGTCGTGTTCAACACATCCATGACCGGTTATCAGGAGATCCTCACCGATCCTTCCTACGCCCGCCAGATTGTGACTCTGACCTACCCACACATCGGCAACACTGGCACCAACCAGGAAGACGAAGAGTGCGCTGATATCTGGGCTGCCGGCCTGGTAATCCGCGACCTGCCGCTGCTGGCCAGCAGCTTCCGCAACGAGCAGTCCCTGGAAGACTACCTGCGCGAGCGCAATATCGTTGGTATCGCCGATATCGACACCCGTCGCCTGACCCGCCTGCTGCGCGACAAGGGTGCACAGAGCGGTTGCATCGTTGCCGGTGATAATATCGACCGCGAAGAAGCCCTGGCCAAGGCCGAGGAATTTGCAGGTCTGAAAGGGATGGACCTGGCCAAGGTAGTGAGCACCAAGGAAGCCTACCCCTTCAATGAAGGCACCTGGGAGCTGGGCGAAGGCCACAAGGCCGCGCCGGAACAGCCCTTCAAAGTGGTGGCTTACGACTTTGGTGTGAAGCGCAATATCCTGCGCATGCTGGTGGATCGCGGCTGCGATATCACCGTAGTACCGGCGGAGACCCCGGCCTCTGAAGTGCTAGCGATGAATCCCAGCGGTGTATTCCTGTCCAATGGCCCCGGTGACCCCGAGCCCTGTGAATACGCGATTACCGCTATCCGCGAAATCCTCGACGCGGGCATTCCCACTTACGGTATCTGCCTGGGCCACCAGCTGCTGGGCCTGGCGGTGGGCGGTAAAACGGCCAAGATGAAGTTCGGTCACCATGGCGGCAACCATCCGGTACAGGACCTGAACAGCACCAAGGTGATGATCACTGCACAGAACCACGGTTTCGAAGTGGACGCCGACAGCCTGCCGGACAATGTGGAAGTTACCCACAAGTCCCTGTTCGATGGCACCTTGCAGGGTATTCACCTGAAGGACAAGCCGGCCTTCAGCTTCCAGGGCCACCCGGAAGCGAGCCCGGGCCCTCACGATGTGGCACCGTTGTTCGACCACTTTATCGATTTGATGAAAGAGCGCGCCTAAGGGTGCAGCCCGCCCAGGGTAGGGCAAACAACCGCCGCTTTTGCGGCGGTTATAAGGAGACTCTGAATAACGCCGTAATACCTCTGCGGGTCCTTGAAGGCTGCAGATGTTAGGCGCAGCTCGCCGCGAATGGCCGTAGCCCTTTGCAAGAGCTGCAACGCAGCAGCTGTGGCCTTCAAGGCCCGCCCTTCGGGGCTTGCATAGCGATTCACACTCCGCGTTGCGACTTCTTGAAAGGTCTAGACATTCCTGCGAAGCCGCGCCTTGATTGTGAACCGCTCTGCAAGCCAGAGGCATTACGGAGTTGTTTAGAGTCTCCTTACAAGACACGAATGAAATTTAGCGCAGCCGGCCTTAGCCGGTAGTAGAACGGAAGAAAGATGCCAAAACGCACAGATATCCAAAGCATTCTGATTATCGGCGCAGGCCCCATCGTGATCGGCCAGGCGTGCGAATTTGACTACTCCGGCGCCCAGGCCTGTAAGGCGCTGCGCGAAGAGGGTTACCGGGTGATCCTGGTGAACTCCAACCCGGCCACCATCATGACCGACCCGGCCATGGCCGATGCCACCTACATCGAGCCGGTGGAATGGCGCACCGTAGCCAAGATTATCGAGCAGGAACGCCCCGACGCCATCCTGCCCACTATGGGCGGCCAGACAGCATTGAACTGCGCACTGGACCTGGACAAGCACGGTGTCCTGAAGGAATTCAATGTCGAGCTGATCGGTGCGGACAAAGACGCTATCGAGAAAGCGGAAGACCGCGACCTGTTCGACAAGGCGATGAAGGCGATCGGCCTGGAAACTCCGCGCGCCAAGATCGTCCACTCCATGGAAGAGGCGAAGAAGGTACCGGAAGAGTTCGGCTTCCCGGTGATTATCCGTCCGTCCTTCACCATGGGGGGCTCCGGTGGCGGTGTGGCCTACAACTGGCCGGAGTTTGAAGAGATCTGTAAGCGCGGTCTCGACCTCTCCCCCACCAATGAACTGCTGATCGACGAATCCCTGCTCGGCTGGAAAGAGTACGAGATGGAAGTGGTTCGCGATAAGAACGACAACTGCATCATCGTATGTTCCATCGAGAACTTCGATCCGATGGGTGTACATACCGGTGATTCCATCACTGTTGCCCCGGCGCAGACGCTGACCGACAAGGAATACCAGCTGATGCGCAACGCCTCCATCGCGGTACTGCGCGAGATCGGTGTTGAGACCGGCGGCTCCAACGTACAGTTCGGCGTCTGCCCGAAGACTGGCCGCGTGGTGGTGATCGAGATGAACCCCCGCGTTTCCCGCTCCTCCGCACTGGCCTCCAAGGCCACCGGCTTCCCGATCGCCAAGGTCGCGGCCAAGCTGGCAGTGGGTTACACCCTGGATGAACTGCAAAATGATATCACCGGCGGTGCTACCCCGGCGTCCTTCGAGCCGTCCATCGACTACGTTGTCACCAAGATTCCGCGCTTCACTTTTGAGAAATTTGGTGAGGCCGATGCGCGCCTGACCACCCAGATGAAGTCTGTGGGTGAAGTAATGGCGATCGGTCGCACTTTCCAGGAGTCCATGCAGAAAGCCCTGCGCGGCCTGGAAGTGGGCAGCTTCGGTCTGGAAAGCAAGATTGACCCGGGCAAAGACGGCGCTGAGAGCCGTCTGCGCAGCGAACTTTCCGTACCCGGTGCCGAGCGTATCTGGTATGTGGGCGACGCCTTCCGCATGGGCATGAGCGTCGGCGAAGTTTACGATCTGTCCGGTATCGATCCCTGGTTCCTGGTGCAGATCGAAGAGCTGATCAAAATTGAAGAGCCGCTCAAGTCACTGCCTACCTCAGCGTTGACTGCTGAGCATATGCGTTTCCTCAAGCGTAAGGGTTTCTCCGATCGCCGCCTCGCCGACTTACTGGGGGTGAGCCAAAAGAGTGTGCGCGAATTCCGCCACAAGCTGGGCGTATTCCCGTCTTACAAGCGTGTGGACACCTGTGCAGCTGAGTTCAGTACTTCCACTGCTTATATGTATTCCACCTACGATGAGGAGTGCGAAGCAGAGCCGTCCGACAAGAAGAAAATTATGGTACTCGGCGGTGGCCCCAACCGTATTGGTCAGGGTATCGAGTTCGACTACTGCTGTGTACACGCCGCTCTGGCGATGCGCGAAGACGGTTACGAGACCATCATGGTCAACTGTAACCCGGAGACCGTTTCCACTGACTACGACACTTCCGACCGCCTCTACTTCGAGCCGGTAACCCTGGAAGACGTGCTGGAAATCGTTGCCAAAGAAAAGCCGGAAGGCGTAATCGTACAGTTCGGCGGTCAGACTCCGCTGAACCTGGCGCGCTACCTGGCCAACGAAGGTGTGCCGATTATTGGTACCACTCCAGAGCAGATCGATCGCGCCGAAGACCGCGAGCGTTTCCAGCAGATGATTATGCGTCTCGGCCTCAAACAGCCAAAGAACGCTATCGTGCGCTCTGTCTCCGAAGCCATCCAGGCCGCGAAAGACGTGGGCTACCCGCTGGTTGTGCGCCCGTCTTACGTACTGGGCGGCCGCGCCATGGAGATCGTCTACAAAGAAGACGAGCTGCTCACTTACATGAAAGAAGCGGTACAGGTTTCCGACGAAGCGCCGGTACTGCTGGACCACTTCCTCAACGCCGCCATTGAGGTGGATATCGATGCGGTATCCGATGGCCAGGATGTTGTAATCGGCGCCATCATGCAGCACATCGAACAGTGTGGCGTTCACTCCGGTGATTCCGCCTGCTCCCTGCCACCTTACAGCCTGCCGTCGGATGTGCAGGACCGTATGCGCGAGGAAGTGAAAGCCATGGCTCGCGAACTGGGCGTAGTTGGCCTGATGAACACCCAGCTGGCCTACCAGGACGGCGAGATCTACGTGATCGAGGTGAACCCGCGCGCTTCCCGAACTGTGCCTTTCGTTTCCAAGTGCATCGGCACTTCACTGGCGAAAGTGGCCGCGCGCTGTCAGGCGGGTATCAGCCTGAAAGAGCAGGGCTTTACTGAAGAGATCGTTCCGGACTACTACTCCGTCAAAGAGTCTGTATTCCCCTTCAATAAGTTCCCCAAAGTGGACCCGATTCTTGGCCCAGAGATGAAGTCTACCGGCGAAGTGATGGGCGTAGGCGCCACCTTCGCGGAAGCCTTCGACAAGGGCCTGGTTGCCGCTGGCGATCGCCTGCCGGAGTCCGGCCGCGTATTTATCTCTGTGCGTGACTTCGACAAGGCCGATGCAGTGGGCGTTGCCCGCGATCTGGTGGAGCTGGGCTTCGAGGTGATTGCCAGCCGTGGCACCGCCAAGGTCTTGCAAGAAAACGATATTCCCGTTACAACCGTCAACAAGATGAGTGAAGGTCGCCCGCATATCGTCGATATGATTAAAAACGACGAGATTGCACTGGTGGTAAACACCACCGAAGGTCGCCAGGCGATTCGCGACTCTGCGGATATCCGTCGCAGTGCCGAGAACCATCAGGTGTGTTACACCACCACCCTGGCGGCCGCTCAGGCCATGGCGATGGCCATGCGCCAGGAGCAGCCGTTGCAGGTTCGCCGCCTGCAGGATTTGCACCAGCGTGTGGTAAAGCTGTCCTAAGCATTCACAACAATTCGTAAGTTCCGACCGGGCCTTGTGGTAACACAGGGCCCGGTTTCGTAGTAACTATAATGGAGGTCCCACATTGAACCGGGTACCAATGACCGTTGAAGGCGCAGATGCGCTGCGTTCAGAATTGGATAATCTGAAAAAAGTCGAACGCCCCGCTGTTGTACAGGCTATTGCCGAGGCGCGAGAACACGGTGATTTGAAGGAAAATGCCGAGTACCACGCGGCGAGGGAGAAGCAGGGCTTTGTTGAAGGGCGTATCCAGGAAATTGAAGCCAAGCTCTCCCATGCACAAGTGATCGATGTAAAGTCGATTGAGCCCAGCGACAAGGTAATTTTCGGTACTACAGTAACGATTATTCACCTGGATAATGATCAGGAAGTAACCTACAAGATTGTTGGTGACGATGAGGCTGATGTGAAGAAACACAAAATCTCAGTAAATTCACCGATTGCCCGTGCCCTGATTGGCAAGGAAGTGGGAGACGTGGTTGTGGTGCATACTCCCTCTGGCGCAGTGGAGTATGAGATTGATACGGTAGAGCACCTGTAATAAGGTCCCTCACCACAAAAAAGGGCGGCCATAGGCCGCCCTTTTTCTTTCTGATAGTTTCCTATTGTAAAACAACGCTCTTGTTTGCATGGCCTACCTGAAGAACCAGTGCAGTTTCACAGTGGCCAAGCTGGCCGACCAAGCTTTCATTGTATCCGCCGACCTGGACTGCTAACGCCTTATGCTTACTACCGATCTGGCCTAGATAGACGTCGTTGCCATATCCAATCTGCTTGGCATTGGCGTAGTTATAGTAACCGGCCTGGGAGATATCCGCCTCGTTGTAGAAGCCTTTCTGATCAATGGAGGCATCGTTATGCTCCCCATAAGCTTGGCGAATATCGGCATCATTTTTATATCCGTACTGCTCTATATTTGCATAGCTTTTATCAGCGTATTGATCGACGTCCGCGTCATTCCTCCAGCCTTTTTGACGAGTTTTGGCATCATTATGATCGCCATGTTGATCAATTTCGGCATCATTTTTATAGCCACGCTGCTTGATGCTTGCGTAGTTATAATCACCCGGCTGGTTGATATGTGCGTCGTTCATCCAGCCTTTTTGCTTAACATGAGCATCGTTGTGATTACCGCTCTGGTGTACGTCGGCATCGTTCATACCACCATGACCCTGATAGATATGGACGTAGTTCCCTTCGCCGGTTTGTATAACATCGGTGTCAGCATGGTCGCCTTTTTGTTTGATAATTACCTCGCCATTGTAGCTACCCAGCTGGGTTATGGATGCCTTGCCATAGTCGCCACTCTGCTTAATTTTGGCAACATTGTACCCACCAAAAGTTTGAAGCGTTTTAGCGTCATTACCGTTACCTTCCTGGTAATGGTAAGACTTACTATGGTGCTCGTTAACCTGCAGGGTTACTGAAGTATTGTGGTCCCCTACCTGCTTGGAAGTGGCATGGTTATCGTGCCCAAAAATTTGGGTTATGTTGGAGAAGTTACCGTCACCATATTGGTATTGTATGGCTTCGCTGTCATGCTCTTCGCCTTGTGAAGCGACAGCGGCATTGTGATCACCATATTGTACTTGTTTTACGTAATTGTCATGGCTTCCAGCGCCAACCTGAAAAGAATTTACCGTGTTACCGTTTCCATATTGCAGTTGCTCGGTAACATTATCTGCCGCAAAAGCGGTACCGCTGATAGCGAGAGTAATTGCGGCAGCGATAGGGGTCAAAGATTTCATGAGTGTCTCCATTACTACATAAAAATGAGCATCACGATTGGGGTCAGCGTTCAAGTGCTGATAGGGATGGCACGTCATCCTGTGCCGAGGTTTTTACAGCGAAAGCACTAGCCCGGCAGAGTCAGCGCAACTGTAAATCGGGAATACGGCCAGCAATAGGAGGTGGCCGCATGAAATAGCGTATCGATGGAAAATCGAGGTGAGGGGAAAACAAATACATGATAATTGGCATCCTTGATACTGCTTAGGAGTCCAAATGTTCGTTCCGTCCTCTTCAGTCTTGTAGCTGCAGTGAGATGCGGCTATAGGAGAGAAGTTCTAATTCTCTAGGAATAAAGTTTTATTTGTAGAAATAGAGAGAGGAAAAATAGTGATTTTGGCGACGCTGTCAGGTGATTCAATATGGCTACCTAAAATCTGCGCAGATAAGGGGAGGCGTAATGGAGTCAAAGTGCGACAGATAGCTATCGAAAAATTAAAGTTTACTGAGTGAATGGCAAGGATGATTTAGTTTTCGGATAAAAAATTTTTACTATGTGACCTGCTTGTGATTATTTATATCCAATTTCGATGACGTTTGCAGTTATTCTACGGTTTAGTAGGTCTGGGATAATGGAAATTAAGTGTGGCTATATGGGGGTAGCTCCCCAAAAAAATAGCTGGGAGTTAAATGGTAAGGGAAATTAAATTATTGCCCGGAAATTAACTCCAAAAAATAAGAATGGCTGAGGAGCTAATTAATCTCCTCAGCATGAAATATCTGGATTACTGATGCACTATGGCGGTATTACCTGTGCCCACCTGGGTAATATTTGCTGACTCAGAAAACCCAGACTGGATCACCGTTGCGTTATTCAATCCACCGGACTGGTTCACTATCACCATATGTCCGCCACCAAGTCCGCCACCACCTGACTGCATAATAGTGGCATGGTTCATAAATCCATCCTGATTAACATAAGCGCTGTTGTACCAGGAAACCTGGACAATCGTAGTCAGGTTGCTTTCACCATTTTGAACTATATCAGCTTCGTTATACATATCAGCCTGTTCAATTTCAGCAGTGTGGGACATACCCGCTTGATGAATATTGGCGTAGTGACCACTGCCTTCCTGGCTGATTAAGGCTTCGTGATAGGAACCTTCCTGCAGTATATAAGCCTCGGAGTTAAAGCTTGCATATTGGCCAATCAGAGCGCCATGAATATCGCCAATTTGCTCAATAACTGAAACATTATCACTACCAAGGTGCTGGTGGATTTCCGCCTCATTGCCCATTCCATTCTGGCGAATCATAGCCTCATTATTTTGTGCCGAAATCTGGTAAGTACTGGCTCGATTGTCCATTCCTGATTGATAGATCAGTACATTGTTTCCGATGCCACCCATCTGCAGGCTGTACATGTCATTCAGGGTACCTTCCTGAATTTGGTAAATGGTGCTGTCAGCCTCATTGGTCTGTATGGCTTCAGTGCTATGATGGTTGCCACTTTGATTAACTTCAATATGGTTGTCGATAGCGCCTATGTCCGTCTGGTCGGCCGTGGCGGAATTGTTATTGCCACTCTGTTCAATTGTTGAGGTGTTATCTGAAGCGCTTACGATACCACTGGCTGACAACAAAATTGCCAGGGGCAGAACGGTAACCTTCCTCACTGTGTACTCCTGCGTATTACCGTGTACTCGAGTCCATTCATATCCATTTACACGAGGATGGCCTCTTCCAAGTGAAGCCATCGCCGGGGCCTACAAAATTTCCTTACAGGAAACTTTAGCTGAAGTGAGCGTAAAAAAAATGCCTTGGCAGATATGTCTTTTCAATTGATGTGTATTTCTAAATCTATTTTTCTTGGCACCTAATTAAATGCGAATTATCGTATTGTCGTTTAGTTTGCTTGGGTGATGTATTGGATTTTAATAGTGCCAGCTGATGCTTTTTTCTTATACTTAAACCAGTTGATGGTAGTTGTTGGTATGGTATTTACCTTTGGTTGTGCATCTACATATCCAGAGATGCTGGATTTCAATATTACTTGGAAGATGCAGCTATGAAACCGTAATACATAAAAGAATCTAATTTTGTGGCGTGGAGGGGTAGTAAAGATTCAAGTGTCTAGTGTTTCCAGAGATCGGAATTGAAGTGCTGGGAAAGCTAACCTGTTGTCAGGTCGGCCTTCCCAAGTTTGAACTACTGAACAACAACGGCCATATTGCCATCCCCAATTTGGTTTTCTATGGAAACATTACCATCACTTAGCTGGGTAACAGAGATCATATTTGCATTGCCGACCTGAGTTGCAATAGAGCTATTGAAGCTACCAATCTGCGATACATTTGTGACATTTCCTGTTCCTACACCTTGCAAAATGAAGGAGTCGTTTGAGCTGCCAGGCTGAATGACTGTTGCAAAGTTAAAGCTACTAAATTGCTCGGTTAGTGCCCAGTTATCGTCACCAGTTTGACTGTGTATAGCAACTTGGTTATCACCAACTTGCCAAAGCTCACTGTAGTTGTCACCTCCCTGTTGAGTGATATTAAACTGGTTGAAGGTGCCAACCTGGGTTGATAGTGATGTAGCGTTTGTTGCTAATACCTGGTTGTGTACTACACCATTGGATGTGCCAGATTGGATTGCACTAATAGAGCTTAAGCTACTGTTACTCTGTAATAGAGTGCCACTGTTGGTGCCATTTTGTGTGAGAGTGGCAGTATTCGCAAAGCCACCAGTTTGTGTGATATTGGCAACGTTAATTGTGCCAATCTGGGTAGCAGTGGCCACGTTACCGGTGCCCGATGTTTGAGCAACTGTGGCAATATTGGTTACTCCAAATTGGGCGACAGTAGCCGCATCTCCGGTACCCATTACCTGGAAAACATTGGCTTGGTTTGTGGTGCCATCTTGCACAACAGTAGCCACGTCAGCCAGGTTCATGATTTGGAATACAAAAGCATTATTATTAAAGCCACTCTGTGTTGCTACGCCAACAGTTAGTGCGTTAGAAACTTGATCAATCTGGGCTGTCTGCATATCTCCAGACTGGATAATAACCGCGGCACCGCCAGTATTGAAATCCTGATCGGTTACCGCATTGTGATTATTCAGAATCTGGGTAATGGTGGCCGTGGTGCCCAGTGTATTACCTTCCTGGTAAGATTCGGCGTTATTATTATCCCCGGTTTGGGTTTGTGTAATCACCCCTAAGCCATTGCCGTTTGTTTGCTCTGCATAAACTGTATTGTTATTTCCCACTTGGGTCTGGAAAATAAAGTTATTGTTAACGGTTGGATCACTTTGATCGGCAGTAGCTGAGTTTCCTGCCCCATTCTGGAAAAGTACGGCAGTGTTGTTTGCAGCGACGGCTCCGGTACTGGCGATTGCAAGAAAAATACTTGCCGCTAAGGGTGTGTACTTGTTCATCGGTACTCCTAGAGAGATATCTTGATCAGCTTGAGAAGCTTTTTAATGCGGAAAAATTGATAAAACAGCATCATCCGGTACTGCAAAGTACTTTCACACTGTAAAAAATTTCTGGGTATTTCCAGGTGGCAGTTTTGCAATCAATATTTGAAGACAGAACTTCAATTTTTGACATTCAGGAAATCAACCTTGCGATACCTCATGAACAGCATCTTGATGCTGAGTAGAGTTTTGATGAGGAGCGGTTCTACGGCTATAGGACAGAAGTCTTGAAAACCTGGGAATAAAGTGGGCTTTTTTATAAGTTAACGATACTTATGCCATACAGTAAATAAATCTGTGACACCATGGGATTAGATATTAAGGTTTTTCAGCCTCCTCTACTATTTCCAGGAGCTTTTAGCTTCGCAAATTTCGTTGAGAAAAAAGTAATCGTACCTCGAGGTTATAAAAGCAAAGAGAAATCAGGGTTTAAAAAAAGGCGGTCATTTAATGACCGCCACAAGCTTCTCTCTCTAAGGAACTACTGTGTAATTACACCGACATTACCAATGCCAACCTGGGTGGCGAATGCAGTTTCGTTAAATCCGATCTGAGTGGTGAAGTGGCTATTGAGCAGTCCCACTTGAGTTGTTACTGCATCATGGCCCAAACCTATCTGAGTTTTGGTGGCAATATTCAAGAGGCCCACTTGGTTTGACTGTGCGTCATTGAATGCGCCCAATTGAGTATGTAGAGCAAAATTCAGGGCACCAGCTTGCAGGATGCCAGAATCATTGAAGAAACCGGTTTGGATAGCTGTAGCGCTGTTTAATGCGCCGAGCTGGTTTGAGGTAGTGGTGTTAAAGGCACCAACCTGGGAATGGAATGCGCTGTTCAGGACACCGGTTTGAGTAACTGCAGCAGTATTGAAGGCACCCAGCGGTTGTACTACCAGAGCCAGGTTGAGCAGACCGTTTTGAGTTACGGTGGCAACATCAAAGAAGCTGATAGTTTGCAAAGTGCTGGCAAAGTTTACAAATCCATTTTGGTTGATATTTGCCACACTGCCGATGGAAGGGGCCGTCTGTGTGGTTGTACCAACGTTTGCAGCACCTACTTGGGTAATATTTGCAGTAGTTAGTGTGGAACCAATTTGGAAGGAGGTGGCCGCATTAAAGGCACCAGCCTGGGTATGATTGATGGTGCTCAAACTATTTCCCGCAGATTGTAATGCAGTGGATAGATTAAGCAGGCCAACCTGGGTCTGGGTAATGGTATTGTTATCTACCCCTGGGCCAACCTGAGTTGCAGTGGCCAGGTTTCCAACTCCAAACTGGCTTTGAACAGCTGTGTTGTTCGCTGCGAAAGCACCGGCAGTTGCGGTGAGGGCAATTGCTGCGGCGATTGGGGCTAACTTCTTCATGGTAAAACCTCTAACTTCCTAGTACGAGTGATTTGACATCCATTTTCAAAAGGTTTGGTCGGTATTCCTACTGCACTATTATGCCGACGTTACCAGTACCGACCTGAGTGGCAACAGCGGTTTCGTTAAGTCCAAATTGAGTGATGGTATGCAAGTTGGCGGTGCCAACCTGATTGACAATTGCATCGTGCCCAAACCCGGCTTGGGTGATGGTGGAAATGTTGATAGTGCCTAGCTGATTGGTGAATGCATCGTTAAAAAAGCCAGTTTGGGCATGAAGGGATACGTTGCCGAAACCAGTCTGTAGTGTGAAAGAATCACTGCCCAAGCCAGCCTGGAAAACGGTAGCAACATTGAGGGTGCCCACTTGTGTGGATGTTGATGTGTGGAGTGCACCTGTTTGAATGTGTGTGGCGATGTTAACATCACCCACTTGATTGGCAATGGCAGTATTTAAGCTGCTGAGTGTCTGGGTAACAGTAGCAACATTAAAGTCGCCAGCTTGATTAATTGAAGCAAGATCCAGTGAACTGGCAGTTTGAGTAACCACGCCAGTGTTAAAATCACCGACCTGGTTAATAAGTGCTGTAGATGCAAATGACGAGGCGGCTTGTGTGGTTATACCACTGTTACCGCTACCAACCTGGGTAATAGAAGCGGTGTTCAGGAGTCCGCCAGATTGAGTGGATGTAGCAGTGTTCAGGGCGCCAGTTTGGAGATGGTTGATAGTATTGAGGTCACTGCCAAGAGTTTGTAGAGCAGTTGATGTATTGACAGTGCCAGCTTGAGTCTGAATTACCAGGTTATTGTCAACACCTGGGCCGACTTGAGTGGAAGTCGCGATATTGCCAACGCCTCCCTGATTCTGGATTGTGGTGTTACTTGCTGCAAGTGCGCCACTGCTTATGGCAATGGCGACCACTGCTGCGATAGGGGTTAACGTCTTCATGAGATACTCCTTTTCTTCCGACGCTATATAAACCAGCGAAATTTACGCTGAATTACTTCCGTACCTTTTCAGGTAAGGGTAATTACGGCAATACGGTTTTATCCCGCTGGGGAATTTAAAACACTATTGATCCGTGACTGAATACTGCTACCAGCGACTGATCGTTCCCTGTCGCTAGATAAATTTCATTAAGATGGCGGTACTGCTCTAATGCCAGGTTGAAAATTCAAGTGTCTCCCAGGTACAACATTCGGGACCTTGGTAAAGAAGGGCCGGTTTGGCCCAGAGAAGATGATCTCTATATAACAACCTAATGCCTGCATGACGTAATGTCCGAGAGGTGTAAACAACAAGTGATCGGATATGTTTAGAGTTTTGCCCTAATCCTGCGAGACGGCTATAGGAGGTAACTCTCTAAAAACTAGGAAAATAGTTCGAATCGTTAGATGGTAAATTTATGGAACTTTCTATTTCGGCAAAATATGCGACTGGCCAGATATACAGGGTTTGTTGAGTTGAATGTACTATATCGATAGCAGAGTTGAAATCAGTGCAGGATTAATCATTATTAACTTAGGTGAAATGCGCCGAAAGCAATTTTTAATGAGAGACAGACCTTGGTGGTGATAGAAAACCAATAAAAAATAGTGCCAGTAGAGAATTGATCAAATACCAGTTTTAATCGTATTGGCTGATATAGGTGGTCGTCGCAGTGCCTGTTACTGTGACAGACGTGTGTAATCCATGGCCACTTTGGTAGATATTGACCTTATGCAAGATGCCAATTTCTTGTACATGGGCACTGTTTTGCGTACCGAATTGGGAAATCCCGGCAGAATTTCCCATGCCGTACTGCTCGATATCAATTAGGTTCTCGTAGCCTACCTGGATCAGGCCACTTAAGTTTTGATCTCCTATCTGGCTTGATAGAATAACATTGTCTTCGCCAGCCTGGGTGACAGAGAGATTATTTCGATTGCCATCCTGATGAGCAGATGTGTAGTTGGTTCGCCCTGACTGTCGTACGTTGATATGGTTTACACCGCCTTCCTGGTTAATGACGGTGAGATTGGAAACAGAAATAAGGTTGGCGGCGCTCAGTTCACTGGAGATCGCCAGCTCATTGCTGGAATCCAGGTCTGTGGCGCTGCAAACCCCTGAAAAGAGAAAGAGGGCAGCGGTAAGGCTCAGGGGGAGATGGTGCTTGTTAATACTTGGCATGGTTGCTTCAGCCTTTTAAGCTCGTCCTGTCTCAAGTGGATTCATCACATAATCACCGTGCTGTCATTCAGGTAATATTGCAGTACGGGGTTGTTGATATCATCGGGGTTCGCCAGTGCCCATGAATTGTGAATAATTCCCTCACTGATCAGATGAATTACCGCAGATTCCATTGCTGAAAGCATAGCAAGTTGTGCGGGTTCGTTGTATGTCACTCCGGCTTCCATTTCCAGTAGGCGCCGGAATCTTACAAAGCGAAATACATCGGCACTGATTGCTTTTGAGTAAACGGTTTTCGAGGTCAATACCGAATGCAATATTCGGCCTGAGCGGATATCGATAGCACGCAGATTCACGGAGACCTGATCAATACGGTATTGCTCATCAGCTCCGATACCAAAGTAGCGGGCTCCTGCGCCACCAGTTTGAATATTCTGGTCGTAGGCGACAATTCCCCCTTCCAATAAGACATTGGCGGCAATTAAGGTAGGTAGAGGGACACTGTTGTTTGCAGGGGCATCCGGCTTGCTGAGACCAGCGCGAATAATTTTTCTTTCAGTGAGTAGGTTTTGCAATCCCTCGCGTTCAAGCGCAATAAACCATCCTGATTCATTCAGCACATCCATCAACATGGCGGCACCGCCCTGGGTGACAGCGGTAGAGAAGCTGCTGTTTGGGGCAGGCTTGTATTGTCCCGTTTGGTCCCGGAAACTGTATACCGCTGCCAGAATTTTACCCTTTGGTTCTGGCAGGTTAAGTAAATCCCTGTAGGTGTTCATACGCGGTGTGAGCATGGCCTCAGTACGACCTGGGCCAAAAATGGCATCACCAAGACTTTTAAATGCGGAGCAGCCGCTTAGTGTTAATATGAACGCCAGGGCGGGCAAAACTATGGCTTTTTTTATTGCATTACGCATTGCCAGTTTTCCTTCGGAGTTGGGTACTATGCTAATTAGTCGGGTTGAGCCCGCTTACAACGATTTCGCTTTTATCTCCAGTACTCCGGTCAGTGATCAACACGGTCAGTACACCGTCGTTGTCAACGATCTGCACGATAAAGTCATCAGTTATTAGTTCACCGCTATTGCCATCGCCCACATCAGTAAGCAACTGGTTTAAAAGCCGTGTTTCGAGGGAGTCAGTAAAACGATCCAGAGCGCTGGGCTGCTCATACAGACTGTCTGGCTTGTCGGGGTCATCATGGCTGTCCTGTGCTTGCGCATTTTGTAGCAGGTAGGTGCCATTTAATGGGTTGCCACCAAAGTTGGGGTTTACTGGTTCGTAAATTAATTCTGTGGCATAGCCACTGCTGGACAGGAACATAATCACAGGCAGGGCAGCAGGAACTATCAAATATCTGATTTGCATTAGAATTCATCCTTTCCCAAATCAAAATTATCTGTGAACGCACTGCTTACGCGATCTTGTAGTACCGCTTGGTGAATATACTGTGCTGCCTCATCGGCCAGCCGGTGTATATTGTTGGTGCTTGGGGTGATAAAGCGCCGAAAAACTATTTTGTCGTTATAGGTTACCCAAATCAGGTTGCCCCACCGTGCGGAGGGGCGCTCGTAAACTGTTAAGTTGTAAGTTGAATCTGGATAGTTCAGATTTCTGTATTCACTCAGATAACGCGCAAAATCATGCCCGGTTCGCGTTATTGTTCGATCAATATTAAACCCGCTGATTTCATCCTCTAGTTTGCCTGAGTCGGTGTCTGCAGGAGGGACGGTTGTGTCATCCTGAGCATAGGCAATTGACATACAGAGAAAAAATATCAGCAGGCTTAGCCTCATATTTTCTCTTCCTGGAGATTGAGTTTTGCCCAATTACTGGCTTGCAGGCGATTCTTTACGCCGATTTTTCGGAATATGTTATACATGTGGTTTTTTACAGTGTGTTCACTTAAGTGAAGTTTGGTGGCAATCACACTGTTGGGTTCACCCGTAGTCAGTTGTCCTAGAATTTCCTGTTCTCTGCGTGTTAGAGGAAGAGGATTTGGGGTACTGCCATGCTGCCTGCTTTCACAGCTGTGAATAGCAGTACTTAATCTCTGAATTAAATTTTCCTGGCTGGTATTACTGTCACAGAGGAGGTAGAAACCACTTTGGCGCAGTTTTTCCAAGATATGTAAAGGTAAGTCCACTGGAAAGTTAATAAGGATAGCTTTTGGATGACTGATTTTTTTCAGATCGGAAAGAAATTCTTTGGATGTGGCGGCAATACCTATTTGCCAACAGTCAACAATTATTGCCTCATAGTGCTGCAGGCAATGGCGCTGTTTTCCTATGCTCGCCTTTTCCCATGGGAGCGGAATAGACTGAGAAAAAAGTGAAAATAAAAGATCGCCCTGAAGGCCGGAATTGCTGAAAAAAAGAACCGGCATATACCTCGTACCTCTCCTTGATACAGATAGATCTTTCCCAAATTTGAGTTTGAGATCCTCTATCAACTCCTGTTACATAAGTTTCCTGATTGGCTTTTGATGCCTCTTTTGAAGGCATCCCTGCTTACGCATATTCCCTTTTTGTGCTTAGGGAAAATGACTCACCCAGTGAGAATTTAGTTTGGAGTGTAGACGTGGGGTGGGACGGCTTGGAAAAATAGATGCCTTATTTTTAGTTATAAAAAAACCACATTAAGAAAATGTCGCAGTTATTTTTTATTGGTGGAACTATCTGTGAAAATTGTTCTCATGTATCCCTGAGTGTCATTTTCCCAAAAACACTTCTCCCTGGTCGTGATTTTTTGCTGTGTCATTTGCGTCTTTAGCTTCTCAGTCCTACCTCTTTTTATTCTGAATGCTTCGCTTTATTGGTGCTTAATATTTGGAGAATTTCCTGAGTCATTTTTTATCTGGGAATACTGCCTGGTTAGTGAATATTTGAGGAGGACTCTTTCCCGAGAATTTGTCGGCATTGTAATTTGAGAAGGTGTGGCGTGCGAATAAACACTATTGGGTAATTCAGTACATTAATGCTGCAAATGCTATTTCGATGCCGGTTTATCTTGTTGAAATAGATACCCTGGTACCATTTTGTCTGGGTTTATCTCTGATAGGGTGATGTCGTCTTATAGCAATATAAACTGTGACATTTTGGGCGATTGTGTGACTGCTAGCTGATAGGATGGGCAATTGAATTGTCGCTAGGGAGCTAACATCGTGAGTCCATTAATCAATAGTTTGCCGCTGTGGCTTTGGCTCCTATTCGGCCTTTTCGCAATGTTCCTTGCCAGGAGGCCGGTACATAGGGCTATATATGCTCTGGCGCGCTTTAGTTATCGTTCCCTGCGCCTTGCGGCTGGTGCATTGGGCACCGCAGAGCAGACTCTCCTTGAGCGCAATCGAGAAGTTTTGCTGGCAGCTGGCAGGGCGACGGCAGAGCGTCATATCGAAAGGGAATTTGAGCGTATAGAAGGGGCAATGAAGAGAGAGTTGGCGCAATATCCAACACTTCACCGTCGTTTGTGCGAGCAGCTGACATCTATCGATGAAGACTATGTACGCAGTGCTGAAGTGCCTCCTGAACCCTCCAACTGGGCTCGCGCTATTCGCTCCGTATCAGAAATTCCCGCCCAGGATGATTCTGTTGTGGCAGACGTGCTGGAAACGATTAATCACTCCATGCGAAAGGCGGAATCCAAGGCTCTGGAGTCTTATCGGGAATCTACTCGTGAGCGACATCAGTTACTGAAACGAATGATGCCCAGTTGGCGTGCAATGCTAATTACACTGGGGAGAATCAATAAAAATGTAGAGTCGGTCATTCGGCGTGCTAAAGCCCTGGACTTACATATGGAGCGCTATGAGGAAATATTGCAGGAAAGTGATCGTAGTGTGCGCTTTCTGTCAGCCTCTTCCA
Source organism: Microbulbifer variabilis (assembly GCF_052468405.1). NCBI lineage: Bacteria > Pseudomonadati > Pseudomonadota > Gammaproteobacteria > Cellvibrionales > Microbulbiferaceae > Microbulbifer > Microbulbifer variabilis. Next base: position 3,399,289 of record NZ_CP174343.1, on the reverse strand, counting down.
TGGGCCGATTTTTAATTGCTTCCATGGCTTTAATGGTGGCGGTGGCTGGTATTTCTGTTAATTTTCAGTTAATCGCGCGCCCGGTAGCAGAAATATTGGGTGGTAATAGTTTTCTCGGTAGTTTTGTTGTTACAGATATTGTCGCCTACGTACTTATCTTTTTACAGGTGAGCCTTGGAATCATGGTGATGGAATGCTTGCAAATCACACGGATGTTTCCGGCGATCAATACCTTGTCAGATAATATCCGGCGTCGTTTGAACTGGGCTGCTTTGGCACTGTTGCTACTTTTTTCTATGGTAGAGGCCTGCTTGGCATTTACGCGTGAATTACTTTTACAGTATGACCAGCTGCTGGCTGCCAGTGCAGGTGAGGCTTTGCCGATGATGGCGGGAATGGGGACTTATTGGCCTGTTTCTCTGACGCAGATGGGGCTTGGTTTTATCCTTCCTTTAATTCTGGCTTTTACTGCAATTCCATTGGAGCAATTTATCTCCTCTGCGCGTACTGTAATAGGCACCTGCCTGGTGCTCAGTTTACGTCTGCTTTGTGGTGGGCTGCGCCTTTTGGCCACTTCAGTAATGCATACTGGCATACTGTTAAATCGTTTTTATGATTTGGTGATCTTTTTTCCTTTGTGGTTACAGGATGTATTGCTTCACTACTGGAAAGAGAGAGCTAATAAGGGCAGTGGCGGGAGAGAGAATACTACGGAAAATAATGAGAGAGCTGGAGAAGAGCTAATGGCCGAGCCAGCTGTCAATGGTTGAAATTCTACGTGGTATAAGGACTTTTATAGGATTTTGTGTATTGACTGTGTCTGCAAGCGGTGTTTGGTATGCCAGAGCAACTGTTTCTTTGTCGCGTATAAATGGTATTGATTCATGTCTATGTTGTTGATCTTTGCTGGTCTGTTGATCGTGCTGTTGATTTACGCCAGATCAAGACCTGCGAAAAAATCGGCATTGCGGCTTACACATACACGTAACCCTATGGTGATTTCCCATGGTAATGATTGCAGCAACGGTCTGTATCCCGGTAATACCTCGTTGTATTTACAAAAAATGGTGGAGCTGGGTGTCGATGGTATCGAAGTGGACCTCTGGCTTACCGCCGATGGCCATCTGGTTTTATTACATGATCCTGAGTTGAAAGACTCTTCAGATGGCAGTGGTTCTGTTGAGGATATGACCCTTGCCCAGTTGCGCGAGTTAAATATTGCTTATCATTGGAGCCCCGATGGAGAGAACTATCCCTATCGTGAGAATCCTCTGACAATTATTACTATTGAAGAGGCATTGGAGGAAGTGGGTGATACTCCTCTGATTCTGGAGTTAAAAAGCGCTAAATACGCTGCCGCAGAGGTTTTGAGCGAGGTATTACAGACGAAGGAAAAGCATGGGCAGGTGATTGTTTCTTCCTTTCATCATGGAGTTGTTCGTGCGTTCAGGCGTCTCAGTCCGGATGTTGCTACAGGCGCAGTGACCTGGGAAGCGGCACTATTGTATTTTGCTCAATTAATTCGAGCGGAAGGCCTGCTGGCCCCTCACTATCAGACAATGCAGTTGCCAATGTTCCACTTTGGATTGGATGTGGTAACTGCGGGTACTATGCGTGCGGCACACAAACTCAACCTGCATGTTTCTGTGTGGACAGTAAACGGGCGGGCCGATCTACAACGCTACATCGACCTGGGCGTGGATGGTATTGTTACCGACCGCCCTGATATATTAATGGCCATGGTGTCCGGTCAGGAAGCAAAGGGCGAGCCTAAGCAGCTAGAGCAGGCGTCCTGAATTGAGTAATATCACTGTAGCAATATGACAATAAAAACAGAGAAATATTCATGAAGCAGATTGCAGCTATTGCGGTGCTGTTAGCGTCTCTAATCAGCACCCCGCTATTGGCCGAAGACCGATTTGCCAAGATCGAAATTAGCAGTGAGCCGGTGGCAGGTAATGTATATATGCTCCAGGGGGCTGGTGGCAATATCGCAGTACTGGTCGGAGAGGACGGCACCTTTATGGTGGATGACCAATATGCACCACTCACTGCAAAAATACAGAAAGCGGTGGCGGGTTTGGCAGATCAGCCGCTGCGCTTTGTGATCAATACCCATTGGCACGGCGATCATACCGGCGGCAATGAAAACCTGGGTAAAAGTGGTGCCCTGATCGTTGCCCATGAGAATGTGCGCAAACGTGTGAGTACCGAACAGTTTATAGAGGCTTTTAAGCGTAAGGTTGAGCCCTCACCGCCAGCAGCACTACCGGTAATCACCTTTACCGATGCCACCACTTTTCACTGGAATGGTGATGAGGTTAAGGTACAGCATGTCGGCCCAGCCCATACCGATGGTGATTCTATTGTGCATTTCGCCAAAGCCGATGTGATTCATATGGGCGATATCTATTTCAATGGCACTTATCCATTTATCGATCTTTCTTCTGGTGGTTCGGTGAATGGCATGATTGAAGCTATGGACACCGCATTGGCGCTTTCTGGTAAAAACACAAAAATCATTCCCGGACATGGTCCTCTGAGTAATCCTGCGGAGTTAAAAGTGCAACGGGATATGCTGGAGACCCTGAGGGATCGCATTCAGAAATTGGTCGATAGTGGTCAAAGTCGTGATCAAGTCATTGCTGCCAAGCCCACCAAGGATTTCGATGATCAGTATGGACAGGGTTTTATGACCCCGGATATTTGGACCGGTATTGTGTATGACTCTCTGGCTGCAAAATCCAAGAAGTCTTAATCGTATGTTGATGGTGGCGATTAAAAGCTGCTGAATGAAAAAGGCCTGGATGTAAATATCCGGGCCTTTTTTCTTTTGGTTTTTACTTGAGTCTTTTTATTAGGGTGTCAGCGATTATCAGGATACCTGCGGCTCAGCACCATTTAACTCCGTTGGAATTTCTACCTCAGTCTCTGTTTTCTCCTCTCGCACCCGGAACCAGGCGGCATACAGGGCTGGCAGGAAGATCAGGGTCAAGGCGGTAGCTACGATCAATCCCCCCATAATGGCAACAGCCATGGGGCCGAAGAAGTCACTGCGCGACAGTGGGATCATCGCTAATACCGCAGTCAGGGCGGTTAAAACGATTGGGCGGAAACGCCGCACAGTGGACTCAATAATTGCCTCCCAGGCACTCAAGCCCTGGCTGATATCCTGCTGTATCTGATCCACCAGAATGACGGAGTTGCGCATAATCATACCGGCCAGGGCAATGGTGCCTAGCATGGCGACAAAACCGAAGGGTTTGCCGAACAGCAGCAGGAACAAGGTAACCCCGATCAGTCCCAAAGGCGCGGTGAGGAAGACCATCGTAGACAGGGACATGCTGCGCAGCTGCAGCATCAGCAGGGTAAATACCACCAACACAAACAGCGGCATACCGGCATTCACTGATTTTTGTCCGCGCTCGGATTCCTCCACACTGCCACCAATTTCCAGCAGGTAGCCCGGTGGCAATTGCTCACGAATATTCTGCAGGCGCGGCCATACTTCATTTACAACATTAGCGGGCAGTTCTTCACCATAAATGTCTGCGCGCACTGTGACCGTGGGCAGGCGATCGCGGTGCCAGATAATCCCTTCCTCGAAGCCGTACTCCAGGGTGGCAATCTGGTTGAGGGGGACACTGCGGCCGCTGTCGGTTTGCACCGCCAGATTGCCCAGTTGGCTGAGAGCGTAGCGTTCTTGCTCATCGCCGCGCACTCGTACGTCAATCAGCTCGTTGTCTTCGCGGTATTGGCTAACGGTAATACCGGTGAGTGAGCTTTGCAGGGCACGGGAAAGCGAGGCGCTGTTCACACCCATGGTGCGTGCGCGGTCCTGATCGATATTCAGATTGACGGTTTTACTGGGCTCCTCCCAGTCCAGATGTACGTTGGTAACCTTGGAATTTTCCCGCACACGCTCGGCAACCTGGCGGGCCAGGCTGCGCACTTCACCAATATGTTCACCGGAGATACGAAACTGCACCGGATAGCCAACCGGTGGTCCATTTTCCAGGCGGGATACCCGGCTGCGCAGGGTGGGGAATTCCTCCGCCATGGTTTCGATCAGCCAGCTGCGAACCTGCTCGCGCTCCTCAACACTGCGGGTCATCACTACAAACTGGGCAAAGCTGGCTGCAGGAAGTTGCTGGTTCAGTGGCAGGTAGAAACGCGGCGAACCGGTGCCCACATACACCACATAGTTTTCCACCAGGTCGTTTTTATCCAGCAGGGTTTCCAGCCGCTTGGCCTGGAACTCGGTGGATTTCAGTGAGGCACCTTCGGCCAGCTTGAGATCTACTAACAGTTCCAAGCGCCCGGAAGAGGGGAAGAACTGTTGTGGCACCAGGCGGAACAAGGCCAGGGAACCGATAAAGATCGCCAGGGTTGCCACTATGACAGTTTTGCGGTGGCGCAGGCACCAAGTGATCAGGCGGCGGAAGCGCTGATAGAAGGGCTTCTGGTAGGGGTCCTGAACCTCACCGCTGTGATCATGGCGAGCTAAATTGGGCAGCAGGTAATGTCCCAGGTAAGGCACGAATACTACTGCGGCAATCCAGGAAACAACCAGGGAAAGCGTGACTACCTGGAAGATCGAGCGGGTGTATTCCCCAGTGCCGGATTCGGCCGTGGCGATGGGTAGGAAACCGGCGGCGGTGATTAAGGTACCGGTGAGCATGGGGAAGGCGGTACTGGTCCAGGCGAAGCCGGCCGCTTTTAGTCGGCTGAGCCCCTGTTCCATTTTGATGGCCATCATTTCCACGGCGATAATGGCATCGTCCACCATCAGGCCAAGGGCGAGTACCAGGGCGCCCAGGGAAATCTTGTGCAGGCCAATATTGAAGTAATTCATTAATGCGAAAGTCATGGCCAGCACCAATGGTATCGATAGCGCTACTATCAAGCCGGGGCGGGTACCGAGGGAGAAGAAGCTCACTAATAGGACGATGCCCAGCGCCTCTGCCAATACCTGCAGGAACTCACCCACACCGCGTTTTACAGCCGCAGGCTGGTCGGACACCTTACGCAATTGCATGCCGATCGGCAGGTCTTCCTGCAGCTCGGCAAAAGTAGTGTCCAACTGTTTGCCCAGCTTGAGGATATCACCGCCTTCTTTCATGGATACGGCCAAGCCGATGGCGTCTTCGCCCATAAAGCGCATGCGCGGTTGTGCAGGATCGCTGAAACCGCGGTGTACTTCGGCAATATCACTCAGCCTCTGGGTGCGCCCACCGGCGGTGATGGGGAAGCGGCGAATTTCATCGACCGAGTGAAACTGGCCGCTCACGCGAATACGCACACGGTCGCTCACTGTATCTACAAAGCCGGCATCAGCGACCTGGTTTTGCGATTGCAGTGCGCTTTGCACTGTGGTGAGGGGAATACCCAGGGAGGCGAGCTTGGTGTTGGAAATTTCCACCCAGATTTTTTCGTCCTGCAGACCCAGTAATTCCACCTTGCCCACATTCTTGACCCGCTGCAGTGCCAACTGCAGGCGCTCGGCATAGTCTTTCATCAGGGCGTAATCGAAGCCGCTGCCGGTCAGTGCGTAGATATTGCCGAAAGTGGTGCCGAATTCGTCGTTAAAAAATGGGCCCTGGATATCCGGTGGCAGGGTGTGGCGGATATCACTGACCTTTTTGCGTACCTGGTACCAGAGATCAGGAATATCCCGCGAATGCATATCGTCGCGGGCGACAAACAGCACCTGGGATTGGCCGGGGCGGGAGAAAGAGGAGATGCGTTGGTAGTCGCCAGTCTCCAGTAGTTTTTTCTCTACCCGCTCGGTAATTTGGCGGGATACCTCTTCGGCACTGGCGCCGGGCCAAAGGGTATTGATCACCATTACCTTGAAGGTGAAGGGCGGGTCTTCACTTTGCCCAAGTTGCGTGTAAGAGGCCGCGCCAAGCAGCCCCAGTACGATCATGGCGTAGAGTACCAGCGGGCGATTTTTCAGTGCCCATTCGGAAAGGTTAAAACCCATGGCAATTTCTCTGTGTTGAAGTACGGCCCTATCGAGCAAGCCGTATTTCGGCAAATTCGTAGCAGCGCCTTTTACTGCGCGCCCGGTCAGATTCTTTTCTGAGTGCGGCCGCCACTCAGTCCTGGCGCGCGAGGGCCCGGTCTGGTTCGATTGGGCGGTTCATGCGATCCACTGGGCGAACCTGTTGTCCTTCCAGTAGAAGGTGAGTGCCGGCGGCAACGACCCAATCATCGACGCGCAGGCCGGAGAAAACTGGTACAAACTCCTGGCCATAGGGCCCCACAGTGATTTCGGTTTTATGCAGGATTTGCTGCTCGCGGTTCAGTACCCATACGAAGGCTTTGCCTTCATCGGCGCTCACTGCTGACATGGGGACCTGTAAAACATCGGTAGCTGCTGCTTTGGGAACGAAGACCCTGGCGCTCTGGCCTATTTCAATGCCGGTGGTTTTATCGGTAAAAGCCACGCGTGCTTCAAAGGTGCGGGATACTGGATCTGCGGCGGGGGATAGCTCACGCACCAGGGCGGGAAAGGATTTACCTGGTTGCGACCAAAGTTCCACGGTCAGTGGCTGGCCGACGCGGAAATGACCAATTGCCTGCTCCGGCAAATCGATGCGCACCTCGCGTTCACCGTCGGCGGCCAGCTCGAAAACCCCCTGGCCAGCGGCGACAACCTGGCCTGCTTCAGCCATACGGCGGGCGATCACTCCGCTCTCAGGCGCCTTCAGTTCTGCGTAAGTGGCCTGGTTGCGCGCTACATCCAGTTGCGCCCTGGCCTGTTGCAGACGCGCATCGCTGGCTTCGAAGCGGGTTTCCACCGCATCGAACTGTGAGTGGCTGACCAGCTGGCGTTCCAATAGTTTACGGTGACGCTCTAACTCGCTGCTCGCCAAGCGCTGGTCGGCTTCGGCAGAGGTGAGGTGTGCGCGCGCAGAATCCAGCTGCAGGAGCAGGTCCTCGGTATCCAGTTCGGCCAATGCCTGCCCCTGCTCAACGCGGTCGCCCACATTAACCAGGCGCCGCTGCAATTTGCCACTGATGCGGAAGGCTAAGGCGGGTTCGAAGCGGGCGCGTACCTCGCCGGGATATACATCCATCTGTGCGCTGGCCACCTGGGGTTGGACCATTACTGCTGGGCGGGGTTTTTCTTGCTGTTCGGTGGGCTCCGATGGCGCGCAGGCGGACAACAGCAGGCTGAACGACAGCGCGGTGAAGAGTAGCGGTCGGTACATAGGGGCTCCCTTCCTCGGCGGCGAGGCGACAAGGTAAGTCCAGAAGTGGACGAGTCATGGCCGGGCGGCCGGTAATGTTATACTGGCGAGTATAGTAAATTTATTAAACTGGTGAGTCCAGTATATGGAGTGCTATGTCTGAACAGTCTCAGGCGGCTGCCCAGCGCGGGCGTCCCAAGGATCTGGCCAAACGCCAGGCAATTCTCGATGCAGCCAAGGAGCTGTTTCTGACCAAAGGTTTTGCCGCAACCAGTGTGGATGCGGTGGCCTCTGCTGCGGGTGTATCGAAACTGACGGTGTACAGCCACTTCTCTGATAAAGAGACGCTGTTCAGTGCTGCGATCACTTCCCGCTGCGAGATGATGATGCCCCTGCCTATTTTCGACCTGGAGGAGGGGGATTCGGTGGCAGAAGTACTGGAGCGCATTGGCCAAGCCTTCCTGAGCATGGTGGACAGCGAAGATAGCATTCGCTTGTTACGGCTTTTGTGCGCACTGGCCGCGCAGGAATCAAAACTGGCACAGCTGTTTTTCGATGCGGGTCCTCAGCGAATTCTGAAGGATATTGAGCAGTTGCTGCGCCGTGCTACCGAGATGGGTAAGTTGAGGGTGGAGGACCCGGCCGAGGCCGCTGAGGACTTTATGGGTATATTGCTGGGTTGCCGGCATATGCGTGTATTGATCGGCTGCTGTGAGGTGCAGGCAGAGGAGGAGCGACGCGAGCGGGTGCGCAAGGCGGTGGCACTGTTTATGCGCGGTTACCGTTGATTTCTAATATTGGTCGGTGCGGCCCGCCATCATCGGGCAGCGGCTGATATCTCTATTTATTTCCAGCCAGTCCGGTTTATTTTGGTAGTAGACGTAGCGTTCTGGCTGAATAAATACCGGGTCGTCGAAGGCGCCTCCGGCAATACCGCGATACCTAGGCAGAAATTCCAGGGTCCAGGTAACGGCACTGCCACAGCTGATGCAGAACTGGCACTCTATCCAGCGATTCGCATCGGATATTAACTGGTGACTTTTCAACTTGCCCCGGATGAACTCTACGTTGGCCTTGTCAAAATACACCGACACGCCGATTAGACTGCCGGTACGTTTTCGGCACCAGCTACAGGAACAGAGGCTCACTCGGTGAGGAGTGCCAGCGGCGCGAAAATGCACGGCGTCACAGGCACAGCCACCCTCGTGAATTTCCCCCATCCCTAAAATCTCACTGATCAGGTTTTAATCCGGTAGCCGGTGCGGAAAATCCACCAGATAGTTGTCAGGCAAAGGAGAAGAAAAAGAAGGATCATTCCCACGCTGAGGCCCAGGTTTACATCGGCAACCCCATAAAACGCCCAGCGGAAACTGCTGATCAGGTAGACCACCGGGTTAAACAGGGTAATTTTCTGCCAGATTTCCGGCAGCATACTAATGGAGTAAAAAGCTCCACCCAGAAAAGTCAGGGGGGTAATAATCATTAGCGGAATAATTTGCAGTTTCTGGAAATCATCCGCCCAGATACCGATGATAAAACCAAACAGGCTGAAAGTGACCGCAGTCAGCACCAGGAATACGATCATCCAGAAGGGGTGGACAATTTCGTAGTCCACAAAAAAGCGTGCAGTGAGCAGGATCAAGAGCCCGAGAATAATTGATTTGGATGCTGCAGCTCCCACATAGCCGGCTACAACCTCGAAAGCCGATACTGGTGCGGATAGCACTTCGTAAATGGTGCCTGAGAACTTCGGAAAGAAAATACCAAAAGAGGCATTGGAAATACTCTCGCTTAGCAGTGCCAGCATAATCAGGCCAGGGATAATAAAGGCTCCATAGCTAACACCGTCAATGTCCCCCATACGCGAGCCGATGGCCGCGCCAAACACAATAAAATAGAGGGAGGTGGAGAGTACCGGCGAGGCGATACTCTGCATCAGAGTACGCCATGTGCGCGCCATTTCAAACTTGTAAATCGCCGCGATTCCGTACCAGTTCATTCCTGGGTCTCCTTGCTTAGCTGTTCCTCTCGTTCCCTGCGCGCACCGTGCACCAGGTTGACAAAGATTTCCTCCAGGGAACTCTCTCTGGTATGTAGATCGCGAAAATCGATACTGGCTGCATTGAGGCGGCGCAAAAACTCCGCAATGCCAGTGTCTTCGCTTTTGACATCGAAACGGTATACCAGTTGGCTGCCATCTCCGCTTAGGCTTAGAGGCAAGTCGGCAAGGGCATCGGGAATTCTCTGTAATGGCTCGGGCAAGTTGAGGCTGAGTTCCTTCTCACCCATTTTCTGCATCAGGGTTTTTTTCTCCTCCACTAATACCAGTTCACCATGATTGATGACGCCGACGCGATCGGCCATCTCCTCGGCCTCCTCGATATAGTGTGTAGTCAGGATAATGGTGACGCCTGAATCCTTTAGTCCGCGTACCATCTCCCACATATCCTGGCGCAACTCTACGTCTACACCTGCGGTGGGTTCATCCAGGAATAAGACATTCGGCTCATGGGAAAGCGCTTTAGCAATCATCAGGCGGCGCTTCATGCCACCAGACAGGGTAATAATTTTATTGTCCTTTTTTTCCCATAAAGACAATTGCCGCAGAATCTTTTCCAGATAGGCGGGATTCGGGGATTTTCCGAACAGGCCACGACTGAATTTCACAGCAGCCCATACGGTTTCAAAGGCATCGGTGGAAATTTCCTGCGGCACCAAACCGATCTCATTGCGGGCCTTGCGGTAGTCTGACTGAATGTCAAACCCGTTGACGCGAATACTGCCTTGACTGGCGTTGACGATGCCACACACAATGCTGATCAGGGTGGTTTTGCCAGCTCCATTGGGGCCAAGCAAGGCAAAGATTTCCCCACGCTGAATTTCCAGGTCGACATTATTTAGGGCGGTAAATCCTCCAGCATAGGTTTTGCCGAGGCCCTGGATCGAAATAATAGGTTTCACTTTCTCTCCTTGCCAAAGTTACGGTTACTTCTTTGGCGTTGCGTTGTCGGGCGGGTCTACATCCTACCGCAATTTAATTTCAGTGGATGTTTTTGTTTTAAGCCAGTGGGTTATCAGGGCTATAACTGCCAGTAACAATAGCCCTAGAGCCACTGTAGAGAAGGCACTTGCAAGACCAAAGTGATTAACCCATGGCTGACTGAGAAAAGGAGATAAAAATTGCCCAATAAATACACTGGCGGTCAGCGCTCCCGAAATGCGCCCGCGCATATTTTCTGTAGCTGACTCCAACCCTGTAGAAAAAATATGTGGTATGAGTGTTCCCATACCACTACCGTAGATTGCCATGGCGATAATGATTCCAGAGAAAGATTCTGCTATGGAAATCAACCCCATGCCGGTGGCCATAACGGTAAAACTGAAGGCGAAAATTCCAAATTTGCCAAAAATTTTGTGTGCACGTGGGAACAGAGTCAGCGAAGCGAGAGCGCCCATTAGATTACCCGCAGCAATGGCTACTCCGGCTTGACTGGGAGAGCTGGCACCGATCTCTTGCAGCAGGAAAGGCAGCTGTGTTGGGATCAGGAAAAAAGCCAGGCTGTTCAGCATGGCAGCACCGAGCAAGGCGGAGAATCCCAGCCAGTAGATTTTTTTTTCTGCAATGCTTTTTGATTTTTTGAGTGTATAGCTGCGTTTGGGTTCAGGAAGGTAGATCAGCACCGCGGGAATCAACAGCAGCGCAACCCCGTAAATGGCAAAAGGGCCACGCCAATGCAGGTCTGCCAGTAATCCCCCGGCCAGTAGACAGACAACTCCCCCGAGGCTGATAAAAGCGCCTTGCTGCCCCATGTAAACCTGCCTCTCTCTGGGGGTGAAATAATCTCCTACCAAGGCAGTGACAGAGGTCATTGTGCCGGCTACGGCCACCCCCAGAAGAATGCGGCTGGCGAGAATTCCTTCCAGACTGTTTTGCAATAAAGCGGAAGTCCCGGCAAAGCCATACAGACCTACCGCCAATAGCAGTAGTCTGCGCCTTCCGTAGCGGTCTGAGATAATCCCGGCCAGAGGTGCAAATATGGCGATCATCAGGGCGGGCAAACTCAAAACCAGCCGGCTCAGCAGTGCACTATCTGGGTGTTGGGAAAAATAGTTTTCCAGGGCCGGCAGGGATGGCGCCACAGTAGCGCCGGACATAATTGTGAGTGCTGCGAGGCACAATAACGTCAGCCGCTGGGGTGTGGGAACCGTAAAATTACCAGGTACTGCAATCGCAGCAACAGTTTTCATGACTGGCCCCCGACCTTGCAGGCATTCAACCCGATCCCGGTATTGGCAGCCGATGGACTTTCTTGCTGCTTGGTTTCTTTGAGCAGGCTGATGCTCAGGCTCTGTGCTGCCACCATCAGTTGAAAGAAGCCCGGTGCTGACTGTGTCTGGAGAGTCGGATTCGGTTGTTTACGATTCCAGTTCATCACTTTCCTTCCTTTACTTGCATTGGATCGCGGCGCAGTGTAAAACCTCAAGTAATATTGAGGTCAATGGTTTTGGGAGGCCTTTAGGTGACTAAGGCGAAAAATGACAAAGCTGCTATCCAACCGGGGCAAAGTATCCGGCGTGAGTTGACTGTTGGAGAGGTGGCAGAGCGCTGTGATGTAGCGGTAAGCGCTCTGCACTTTTATGAGAGTAAGGGGCTGATTAGCAGTTGGCGCACCAGTGGTAACCAACGGCGCTACTCCCGCGATGTATTGCGGCGTGTGGCCATTATCAAGGTGGCACAGAGTACCGGTATCCCACTGGCCGAAATCCGTCAGGCGTTGGCAACCCTTCCGAATGGACGCACGCCGACAGCTAAAGATTGGGCCAAGCTCTCGGCAGGCTGGCGTGAGGACCTCGACCAGCGTATTCGCCAGCTGACCCAGCTGCGCGATCGGTTGGAAGGTTGTATAGGCTGTGGGTGCCTTTCTATGGATAACTGCCCGTTACGCAACCCAGGGGACCAGGCGGCAGAGCAGGGTAGAGGTGCTCTCTATCTGAGTGAAGATTAGAGTTCTGAAATTTAAAAGGCGATTTGTGCCCGGTAGTAAATTTACCGGGCACAAACATTGTCAGTTGAAGATTTTTTGGTAGAAATCCAGGGCGCCCTGCCAGGAATCCATCGCCGCTTCCTGGTTATATGCGAGTGGTAGGCCGAACTTCTCGCCTCGCTCAGTTGCGGCGGGATTGGTAAATCCGTGCAGTACACCTGGATAACTCACCAGTGTGAGCTTGGCTCCCGCTTCTTGCATCTCTTCAACAAAAGCACCGACCTGTTGGGGCGGAATCATGGCATCGGCACCGCCGGTATAGACCTGTATTTCGGCCTGGATCTTGCCTTTTTTCGCGACAACATCGCTGGTCAGAGCACCGTGAAAGCTGACGGCACCACGCAACTCGAGGCCGAGGCGTGCCATGGCTAATACCACGCCGCCACCAAAACAATATCCCTGTGCAGCAATGCGATTGGGATCAACACCGGCGTGTTGTTGTAATAGCGAAAGTGCTGTACGAAAACGCGCTTCCAGAACCACGGGGCTTTTGAGGGCCTCATCATGGAATTTCTGCGCCTCGGCAGGGTCATCGGTTTGTTTGCCGGTACCGAACATGTCCACTGCAAAAGCGTAGTATCCAAGTTCGGCCAGCCGGTCTGCCTGTTCCCTCACAAAGGCATTATGTCCCCACCACTCATGTACCAGAATGACTCCGGGGCGCTTTTCGTTAATACCGCTGTCCCACGCGAGGTAACCGGTAAAGGAATCACCATTTACCGTATAATCTATGACTTCATTTTCCATAATCTCAGGGCCTGAATTGTGAGAAAATTGTAAGCTTACTTGATAAAAATGTCTGAATCTCAAAGTTTCTATAGGAGATAATTGATTAAATAATTTTGCCAATCAACGCCTTCAATTTAGTAATGTTGACTTCAAGATTATTAAAATATACTGAAAAACCCATATCCTCGGTATCATAGTTTTTCTCTACAGATGAGGATTGAATGTTATTTTATTGCAAAAATTGTTGAGTGGTACCAGGATAAAAAGGATCTGCAAGAAGGTAAATTGCATATTCCAGCACCCAGAGTAGCCGCACTTTTTAGGCCAAGTGGTTGATTCACTGGCACAAAATCAATCAGACATACACAAGTGTAGAGCTGATAGAGGCCAAAATTATCTACTTGGCGTCCAATTGCACAGTCCTATCGTTTGTTGAACTTAAACATTATATTTAGTTACGTCATCTGCAAAGCAATAAAGTCATTTCATTTAATACTGAATTTGGATGCTATTCTTAAATAGTGAGTTCAGAGACGGGCTTCTAGCAGAAATTAAGCAAGAAAAATTGCTAGAAGTGCTAACTAAATTATATAAGGGTGTCAATGGCGATATATAATGAAAGCATTTCTTGATTTGCATAGTTTTGGTCGGCCAAAAATTTTTTAAATAACCCTGCACTAAATTAGTGGGGTTAAAGGCAAAAATAGAAGAGCTCTATAAATTGGTGAGCCCGGATTGTCCAGTTAGGAGCTTTGTATACAAGAGATAGAGCGCACAAAGGATCAGAAGCCCCCCCATAATACCGTTAAATACTTTTACCCGGTGTTCGGTACCTAGTAGTAATCGAGCTCTATCTCCTGCCAGAGCCCAGATTGCCAAAGATGTATAGCATACGAGGAAGTAGATTAGTACAAAGGTCATTAAACTGGAGTGGCTTTCTGCACTCGAGAATAGTGCAACTCCAGATATGCAGGCTACCCACGCTTTAGGGTTAAGCCATTGCAACAAAAATCCTTCATGGAATCTCGGTTTAGTCTGCTCTGCAATATCAATAGTTGCATCAGAAGCCGTTGCTATCTTATAACCGATATATATCACATAAGCCGAACCCAGTATGGCCAGATATTGTAAAAACTTGGGATAAACAGCCAGTAATTGATAAAAACCGAAGCCAATGGCTGCCAATAAGAGGGTAAATCCTATTGTTGCTCCTGAAACAAATGGCATTGTCCGGCCAAAACCATAATTGACGCCGGAAGAAATAATTACCATGTTGACTGGCCCCGGCGTGATCGACATGGCCAGAGAAAATCCGAACATAGCTAAAAGTAAAGACATATAGCTTTCCTGTTGATAATTATTGATATCCGTCAGTAAAAGCCTTTTTGGGGCTGCATGCAAGTTGATTGAAAACAGCTTTTTCATAAATGGTCAAAGTGAGTTAAATCATTTTTTCTATAGGAAAGAATTCCATATTGAAATGGTGGGCTTTAATTTGGCCTTTCGGGATGCGTAATAAAGATATAATCCTCTAATCGTCCCAAGTATATTAAGCCATAGATGTGAACACTCTTATTAATGCTCAGGGTGCCATCAATTATTGAATAGGAGGCTCAATATTTCCCTTCGCCAGCGTGCACTATTGTATGTGGTTTTTTTGTGATAATCATATTTTGTGTTGCGATACTAACTCAGGATTTTGGTATATCAATAGCTGGCTAGAATAATTGCCGATCCCTAAATGACTTTTTTCAAAAAAATGTAGTTATACTGCTTTTAATGAGCTTGATAGGTGGTTTGTGATTAAAATGTCGGGATACTCCAGGGGCTTTTCTTTAATGCTGCTATTCCATCCGTGAAAGCTGCTAAAAAATCTTCATTGGCTGAGTAATCAGCCATCTCAGGTTTTTTACATTTCTGTTCTTCGGGACTGGAAAATTATCAAGCTGTTTCGGGGTTCCCTAAGTGGTTGGCGGGCCCTTAAGCTCTATAACATTGTGCTCGGGATCTGAAATATAGATTGATGGCCCCATGCCTTCGGCTCCGTAGCGCTGCTCTACTGGGGAGGCTTCGACATTATTTTCACTCATGTATTTGTGAATTTCCCTTGGGTTAAAAGGATCAACACGCAAGCAGAAGTGATGCATATTACGTCCCTCTTTTCCTGGGGCTGAGCCTCCCGCTAAACCAATGGAGTGGTCTACCGGAACCAGGTCAATCAGGCAGTTGCCGGCTCGCATCTGGTAAAGCCCGAGGTCTTCATTTTCCCGCTCCATCTTGCAGCCGAGGATTCCTTCATAAAAATCGCGCATAGCGCTTAGTGATTTTACGCGTAAAACCACGTGATCAATATGGTCGATTTTGAACATGGAAACCCCGTGTGCTTGATTGAAAAGCTTCGCTATGACGCGCTAGATATATCGGCCTTAATTGTAGAGGGAATAAAGTTGATATTAACTTGAGAGGGCCCTTGCAACGCCATAATAGAGGCCTTTCTGCTCTAAATCGGCAGGTCAGCCTCTAAAGGAAATAATTTCATCCACAGATAGTTATTGTCTTGGGGATATTGCGGGGATGAATTGGACCCTTCTGTTAATTCAAAAGGACTTCCTAGGCGCCAGCTGCGTAGTTTTCTTTAAGTTCTTTGTGCTTATTTTTGGCAGACTTAACCACTTCGGTCTCCATCGTAGCGGCTACTGCCTGTCCGGAAACACCACTTTCCCGCGCTGTGCGGATCAGGGCAGATATTTCCGGTTTACAAGAACCGCAGCGGGTTCCACACCCGAGTGCATGACCTAGCGCTTCTACGGAGTGGATGCCATTTCCAATTGCTTGCTCGATCTGCGGCCGGGAAATCTGCATACAGGTGCAGACCATACGCACACCGGCTGGGATAGGGTGTAGCAGTTGAGCTGGAATTTGGGGCATATCGAGTTGCAAATAGCGCTCTAGAGTCCGTCGATCCGGTAGGTTGTGCCAGTCGTTATTAGCAATAATCAGTAGTTGGAATTCATCGTTATAGGCCAGCCAGCGCTGACTCTTTAACGTCTCGACCTGTTGCCAGTGAATATCGGGGATATCTTGCAATAGCATTGCACCTAACTTGCGGCCATCCAGGGGATGGCACAGAGCCAGCTCAAAGCGATAACCACCATCACAAGGCACTCTGTACCAGTGCAGGAGGTTGCTGTCGTTATGTGTTTGTAACCACTGCCATAGACTTTTGGCTACTGGATCAGGGCAGATCAGGGTGGCATAACTGTGGCATTCGAGGGGCTGTAGTTGAACTGGTACCTGTTTGAACTCGGGTTGGCCTGATAGGGGATCAACAACTGCTTCGGTAAGGGCGCTGACTTTGGACTCCTGCGCAAGAGTTTGGCTCCAGTGGATGGGCGCAAATAACTCTCCATGTTTTTGTGCGGCATTTAGCGCTGCGCGTCCGCACATTCTGCCCTGCGCACTGCGCAGCTCTACCAGGGCTCCCTCGTCAACACCGTATTCCCTGGCATCTCTCGGATTGATCTGAACCTCAGTAATTTCGCTGTGGTCGAGCAGCTTGCGTGAGCGGCCGGTGCGGGTCATAGTATGCCACTGGTCACGCATGCGTCCGCTATTGAGCCACAATGGGTAGGCCTTATTAATTTGCTGCTGGGGAGAGCGGGGTGTGATAGGAATAAAATTAGCGCGTCCGCTTTCGGTAAAAAATCTTCCATCTCCAAACAAGCGTGCACTGCCGTTGGGGTTTGCAGTATTGACCGGCCACTGCACCGGTTGTAGCTTGTCGTAGTCACTGCGTTGGATATTCCCAAAGAGGGAAATATCAAAGGCTCGGCTACCGTTATTTTCAAAGCCGGATAATTGAGCGTGCTCGCGGAAAATATCTGCGGGATGTGAATAGCTGAATTGATCCTCGAATCCCAGACGACCTGCCAAGTCACAAATGGCCTGCCAGTCATGCCGAGCCTCTCCGCTTGGTTCCTGGAAGGGCCTTTGCCGGGAGATACGCCGTTCTGCATTGGTAACCGTGCCATTTTTCTCTCCCCAGCTAGTAGCTGGTAACAGTACATCGGCACACCGTGCGGTATCTGTATCGGCAATACAATCGGAAACAACTACCAGCGGACACTTGCGCAGCGCTTCTGCCACTCGGTCTGCCTCTGGCATGCTCACTGCAGGATTGGTGGCCATAATCCAGATGGCCTTAATCTGCCCACTTTCCACTGCGCGGAACATATCTACTGCTTTTAAGCCGGGAGTCAGTGCGACCTGCGGAGCGCACCAGAAACGGCCTACCCGATCAATGGCATCCATATCGAATTCCATATGGGCAGCGAGCATATTCGCAAGGCCACCCACTTCACGCCCCCCCATGGCATTGGGTTGTCCCGTGATTGAGAAAGGGCCCGTTCCCGTTTTTCCAATGCGCCCTGTAGCCAGGTGACAATTGATGATAGCGTTGTTTTTATCGCTACCACTGCTGGATTGGTTGATACCCTGGGAATAAAAGCTGATTGTTTTTTCTGTTTCGGCAAACAGCTGAAAGAATGCCTGTAATTTTTCTGTAGATATTCCACAGGCCAGCGCGGTTTGTTGAAGAGACCAGTGCTGAGCTGCGACGAGGGTATCCTCAAAGCCCTGAGTGTGTTGCTGAATATATTGATGATCAAGTTGATTGTGCTGTGCGAGGAAATTAAGCAAGCCGTTAAACAGGGATGCATCACTGCCTGGAATAATAGCGAGGTGTAGGTCGGCCATTTCACTGGTAGCACTCGCACGAGGGTCTATGACGACCAGTTTTGCACTGCCTGCCTGCATGCGCTGGAAAAGGATTGGATGGGTCCAGGCGGCATTGGAGCCAATTAATATAATAAGGTCTGTGTGTTCCAGGTCACCGTAGCAGCAAGGTACGGCGTCTGCTCCAAATGCACGTTTATACCCGACAACTGCTGAGGACATGCACAGACGTGAATTGGTATCGATATTAGCGCTGCCAATAAATCCCTTCATCAGTTTATTGGCAACATAGTAATCTTCGGTAAGTAGCTGCCCGGAGAGATAAAAGGCTACGGAGTCTGGACCATATTCACGGATATTTTGCGCAAAGCTATCGGCCACATAGGACATGGCACTATCCCAGTCACACTCCTTTCCATGCAAGCGAGGACGTAGCAGCCTATCACGTTCACCGAGGGTTTCCCCAAGCGCGGCGCCTTTGACACAAAGTTTGCCAAAATTAGCGGGATGTTGGGTATCGCCACTGACTTTTATAGCCGTAGTGTCCGCGCGCTCTTCCTTGTCGACCGTTACTCCACAGCCTACGCCGCAATAGGGGCAGGTAGTGCAGGAGCGGCGCGCGCTCAAAAATTCCGTTACTGCCATTACTGTATCTTATTGCAGCCGATGTAAACCTTATCCTCATAAAGTGCCAGTGGGTAGGTGGCAAGCCTGATATCGCTATCTTCCATGCAGACTCCATCGCTTAGGCGGAAGTGGTGTTTATAAAGTGGGGAAGCAACAGTCAATTCCCCCTCCATTTCCGCAATAATTCCTCTTGCAATTACGCCAGCTTGTGCGATCGGGTCCCAGTTGTCAACGGCATAAAGCTGTTGCTCCTGATCGGGTAAAAAAAATAGGGCGATACTTCTCTGTTCAATAATTTTATTGGCTCTACTGAACATCTCCGTAGGATATACAGAGGTATCACCCCAAAGGGCACACACCCCTGAGTTATTCACCAGATCTGATCGCTGACAGATTGGTAACCATTGAGGGTGGGTTATGGCAATTGAATTTGTGTTGCTTTGTTGCAGTGCGGCTAAGCTCATAATAATTTCCTTTCAAGACTTTAAGAGGTTAAAAAGTGAAGTCTTCATCATTTGCGGGCCGGTGGGTTAAGCTGCCGGGTTGGTGTCATGCGGACTCTGCGGTTTCCACAATTTCTTCCACAGTTGCCGGTCGTGGCTGACCACGCTCTTTGACAAAAATTATTTTTTCATCTGATTGGTCACTATTGACAAACTGGCGAAAACGTTTGAGCTTTTCGGGATCGTTGACCGCAGTTTTCCATTCACACTGGTAGGTATTGACTACACGTTTCATCTGCGCCTCCAGCTCCACACAGATATCCAGCTTGTCATCAATAATGACTTCACGCAGGTAATCGAGACCGCCGTCGAGATTTTCGAGCCATACTGATGTGCGCTGTAATTTATCGGCAGTACGTACGTAAAACATTAAAAATCGGTCGATATAACGGATCAGGGTTTCGCTATCCAGATCGGTGGCAAATAAATCTGCATGGCGAGGGCGCATGCCTCCATTCCCACAGACAAAAAGGTTCCAACCTTTTTCGGTGGCGATTACTCCCACATCTTTGCTCTGCGCTTCAGCACATTCACGGGTGCAACCCGATACCGCCATTTTAATTTTGTGTGGTGAGCGAAGGCCCTTATAGCGATTTTCCACAAGCAGAGCCATGGAAACACTGTCTTGCACTCCGAAGCGACACCAGGTACTGCCGACACAGGATTTGACTGTACGCAGAGACTTTCCGTAGGCATGGCCGGTTTCAAAGCCTGCGTCAATCAGTTCGCTCCAGATTTCCGGTAGTTGCTCCAGCCTCGCACCAAATAGATCGATACGCTGACCACCGGTAATTTTTGTATAGAGGTTATAGCGTTTAGCGACTTCACCAATAACAATCAACTTTTCCGGCGTAATTTCACCACCGGGAATACGAGGCACTACTGAGTAGCTGCCATTTTTCTGCATATTCGCCATAAAAGTGTCATTGGTATCCTGCAGTCCGACATGGGACTGCTCGAGAATATGCTCATTCCATAAAGAGGCGAGTATGGAGGCTACGGTGGGTTTACAGACCTCACAGCCATGACCGTTGCCATGTTTTTCCAGCAGTCCGGCAAAGGTTTTAATTTCCTCCACCTGAATAATGTGAAATAACTCCTGGCGTGAGAAGGGGAAGTGAGCGCAGAGATGATTGTTTACTTCCATGCCCAGTGCGGCCAGCTCGTCGTCAACAATATCCTTCAGCAAGGCGGTGCAGCCACCACAACCAGTGGAAGCCTTGGTTACTTCCTTGACTTCAGCTAGGGAGTGGCAACCTCCGGCAATAACATCGACGATCTGGCCCTTACTCACATTATGACAGGAACACACTGTAGCGGTTGCTGGAAGGGCTGCTGCACCCAGGGTAGGAGTTGCACCTTCTGCTGCAGGTAAAATTAGTTGCTCCGGGTGTTCGGGCAACTCGATATTATTCAGGTGATATTGCAGCAGGCTATCATATTCACTGGTATCGCCAACCATTACGGCGCCGAGTAATTGTTTCCCGGTGCTATCGGTAATCATGCGTTTATAGATGCCGCTCTGCTCATCGACGAAAGTGATAGCGGCAGCACCGTCACTGCGTCCATGGGCGTCACCAATAGAACCTACCTGAACCCCGAGAAGCTTGAGTTTGGTACTCATATCGGCGCCGGTGAAATTTTCCTCTTCTCCAACCAGCTGGGCAACAGCTGTACGCGCCATACTATATCCCGGCGCGACTAGACCAAATATTTGATTTTCGTACAGGGCGCATTCACCGATAGCAAAAATATCCGGGTCCGAGGTTCGGCAACTGCTGTCAATAACTATGCCGCCTCGCTCTCCGGTTTGTAGGCCCGAAGATTTTGCGAGTGAGTCTTGGGGGCGAATACCGGCGGAGAATACAATCATATCGGTGATAAGTTTCCTATCCCCTTTAAATTGCATACATAGGCGACCATCCACTTCTTCAATGAGTTCGGTGGCTGTACTGGTATGCACCTGGACCCCCAGGTCTTCAATTTTATTGCGTAACAGCGTTGAACCGCCGTCATCGAGCTGGGTGGCCATTAACCCCGGTGCAAACTCCACTACATGAGCTTCGAGCCCCAGAGTCTTTAATGCATTGGCAGCCTCAAGGCCGAGCAGGCCGCCGCCAACTACAACACCTGTTTTGGCATTCACGGCAGCAGAGCGGATTGCATCTAAGTCTTCGATGGTCCGGTAGACGAAACAGCGCTCGTGCTGATGGCCCGGAATTGGCGGCACAAATGGATAGGAGCCGGTGGCGAGTATTAGCTGGTCGTAGGAACGAGTGATGCCGCTGGCAGCGGTGACTATTTTATTTTTTCTATCAATCTCCTCAACCCGGTCGTTGAGCAGAAGCTCAAATCCCCATTGCTGGTATTGCTCAGTTTTACCCATAGCCAGGTCTTCTGTACTGAGACCAGAAAAATATTCAGACAGATGAACCCGATCATAGGCTGGCCTTGGTTCTGCACAGAAAATGGAAATTTCAAAACTTGTGGATTTTTGATGATTGGCCAGCTGTTCAAGGAAATGGTGTCCCACCATACCGTTGCCAATCACGATCAGCTTTTGTTTCTCTGTATTTACTCTCATTTACATTCCTGCCGTCTCAATTTGTTTGTTCGGCAGGGGCAGGCCCAGGAAAAGCAGCAAGGGCGCCTCCTCTTCTGCCGAAGAGTACAGGCGCCGTTGCCTCGAAATAGGGGAGTATTTTGTTGGTAATTAAATACATTCAATCTCCATGCCAACTTTATTTATAGAAATGGTAGCGTTTTGGCTCGATTGTCTACGATATCTGCGACAAATTAGTGCATGCGGCAATTTTCTTGCGCATTGAAAGTGCTTATTCAAATCCTGTGTGCTAGAGCCAGAAGAAATAGAGCAGATGTGAGAGCAGTAATAATAGAGCCAGTAACTGCCAACACAGCAGAGGATTGCGTTCCAGGAGTGGGCGCTTATTTGGCAACTTGAATTCTGGATTTGGAACCTGCAAATCCTGGATAAATTCCGATAGTGCGATGTAGCGTTTCTTTGGATCTGCCGCACAGGCTTTGTGTAAAGCTCCATCTATCCAGTGCGGAATATCGTCCCGATACCGGGAAGCCCTGGTAAATTGCATCTGGCTGTAACTTTTCAGATGGTAGTGATAATTGCCGAGACGCTCTGGATAGGGATATTTACCGGTGAGAAGTTCATAGGTGATTACTCCGAGGGAAAATATATCTGAGCGGTGACTGGCGCTATCACCAAAAAAGAACTCCGGTGCTGTGTAATTCTTGCTACCGGGGGCACATTCGCCGGATAAGTGTAATTGTTCTCTGAGTCCGGGACCATCAGCACCACCCAGATCAATAATTACGAGGCGCCCGTCATTGCGCATCATAATATTTTCTGGTTTGAGATCGCCGTGAACGATTTCCATGCGCTGCAGGCTTCGCAGAGCACTGACCAGTTGCCCGAGGATATCCCGTACCTGGGGGATTTGTGGTTGTGGGTTTAATTGCATCCACTGCCGTAAAGTCTGGCCTTCAATATATTCGAGAATATGGTAAAGGCAACGCCGCTCTTTGTTGGGAGCGAAAACTTTAATAATTCCAGGGTGAGTTATTCGTCGTCCGGTCCATTCCTCGGCAACAAAACGCTCGATATATAGGGGATCATCACAAAAATTGACCGAAGGGGTTTTAATTACTCGGAGTTTGTCTGTGTTCTGGTCTCGTGCCAAATACAGGTGGCTGCGATTGCTGGCGTGCAGTTCCTGTAGAATTTGAAAGTTATCGAGTTTCTGTCCCGGGCGCAGGTCCGGCGCAAATGGCAATTCTCGATTGCGCATTGCCAATTCATCACACTCGGGTAGGCCAACGGAGTTTACCCTGCAAACTATTGCGCTTAAGTTGTCTGTGGATCCTGCTTGTAAGGCTGTATCAATTAGTTGTTGCGGAGTGTAGGCACAGAAATTCTGCAGCAGCGCCTTAATAGTATCTTCCTGTAGGAAATCGTGGATACCATCACTACTGAGCAGGAAAACATCACCTGCTTGTAAAGCTTCACAGCGGTAGTCCACGTCAATATGCGCATCCATACCCAATGCGCGACTTAGAAAGGTACGCCCCGGGCCAAGGGTATGGCTGTGATCACGGCTAAGGTATTCCAGTCTGCTATTTCTCAGACGATAAATTCTAGAGTCTCCAATATGTACCAGGTGAGCGCTGGTACCTTTGAATATAACGGCGGAGAAAGTAGTCAGCCATCCTCGCTGGATTTCAGTGCTGCCGCCACTCTGACGGAAAAGCCAGCTGTTGAGGGAATGTAATACACGTGCGACGGCGTGTTTGGTCGACCAGGTTTCCGGAGTACTGTAGTAGTCAGAAAAAAAACCATTGATAGCGGCTCGAGCTGCCTCGCCGCCAGCCTCTGCATTGGCAACTCCATCAGCGAGCGCTGCGAGGCTGCCGTGGCGCTGTAGCTCGGCTCCTTCCGGAAGCCTGACCGCGCAGGCGTCATCATTATGCTGCCGAAGACCGGCACAGGAGGCACTAAACAGCTGCAAGGCACCATAGTAATTGCCCTGCCCACAGTTTGTGGTAGCGGGACTGTCACCTTTCAGTCCCGCAGTTATTTTTATACCGCTGTCATGCGACATCGATCATGGATACGCTGCCATCGGGAAGTACTTCCGCCATTTGCCCTTCTGGTTCTTCCAGCATTAACAGGGCAGTAAAACCGAGTACTGCCGTGGCGCAGATGACCAGGAAGAAAGTCTGGTAGGACACCATGCTTAGCACTGTAAGGTAGAACACTGCTCCCACATTGCCATAAGCCCCTGTCATTCCGGCGATCTGCCCGGTAAGTCGACGCTTGATTAGAGGAACAACAGCGAATACGGCCCCTTCACCAGCCTGTACGAAGAAGGAACAGGCCATAGCAGCCGCAACGGCCAGGTACAGTGGCCATTCTGCATCGATCAAACTCATGGCGAAGTAACCCAAAGCGAGGCCTGCAGTCAGTATCAGCAGAGTGGGCTTACGTCCCCAGCGATCACTGATCAGTCCTCCCGCTGGGCGCGACATCAGGTTCATAAAAGCGTAGGCGGAAGCCAATAAGCCAGCCTTTACCGGATCCAGGGTAAAAGTCTCGGAGAAGAACAGGGGTAACATGGAGACCACGGCCAGCTCAGAACCGAATGTTGCAAAGTAGAGTAGGTTCAAAACAGCGACCTGCTTGAATTTATAACGGTGCACAGGTGCAGGAGGGTTACTGAGTACCTCCCGATTAATACTGTAGGTTTTTCGTGCGTCCAATAGATAAAGTACTACCAGTCCGCAATAAATCAGATTTGCAGTGAGGCTGGATATTAAGTTGACTCCGCTGGATAGTTTCCAGGTGAGCAGTGCCAGAGCTGCATACATAGGTACTTTCATCACCAACAAGAGGACAAAATCCCCAGTGCTGGTAACTTCCATTGCACCAATTTTCTTTGGTTTAAAATAGGTAGACCCCTTGGGGGTGTCGGTAACCGAGAAGTAGTAAATCACGCTGTATACAAGCGCAATCACTCCTGTAAGGCCAATGGCGTAGCGCCAACCATCATCGCCTCCAAAAAACAGTGCAATGGTTGGTAGGGACATAGCTGCGGCAGCGGAGCCAAAGTTACCCCAGCCCCCATAAATGCCTTCGGCAGTTCCCAGTTGGCGGGCTGGGAACCACTCCGATACCATGCGAATGCCGACCACGAACCCCGCACCAATAAACCCGAGCAGGAAGCGGCCTATTGCCGCCTGTACAAAATTGTCTGCCAGGGCAAAAATAAAACAAGGCACGCTACCAATCGCCAGCAGGAGAGAGTAGGTGAGCCGTGGACCATATTTATCTGTCAGCATTCCTATTACGATGCGAGCAGGAATAGTCAGAGCCACATTTAGGATCAGTAGGGTTTTAACTTGATCCGGACTAAGCGATAAGCTCTTGGCAATTGCCATTAATAGGGGAGCATGGTTAAACCAGGCAAAGAAGGTGATAAAAAAAGCCACCCAGGTAAGGTGAAGGATTTTTATCTTCCCGCGGAACGAGAATAGATTGAGTGTATCACTGGACATGCGCATTTCCTTTATTTGCTAATTCCGCAGGCACAAAAAAAAGCCCATAGCCACAGCCGGTAGACTGTAGTCGATGGACTTCGTTGCCCGTGATTTTCGGCGAATAACCACTTCACCGTGCTGATGCGCCAGAGGGAAGGCAATTGCATCATCGAAATATTTCCATTCAATTAATGTGCCACTATTTTTTTGAGAGGAGAAAGTCCACGGTTTGCCGGTAGAGGTCGGCTCTAAAGGCCTTCTCTGCCTGGGGGGATACTTCACTAAAGCCCTTGCACATCTCCAACAGCTGACTTGCCTTGTCTGCGCAAGGTCGGCCACTAACATTGTCCTTGTGGGCGAAGAGGTGCCAGCCTGGATTGGCAATGATCGCTGCATCCCTGCGGAACAGGATTTGATCACTGAGTGAGAGCTGAATTAGTGTTTCGGGTAAGTCAAGATACTGTTTCTGTGATAGCAGACCTGCAGCTATACGACGGTTTCCCCGTGCGGCAAGCCAAGTGCAGGCTTGAAGTAATGCAGCGCGTAAAGCCAGGTGTGTGGCGGGATGAGCTTCATGCCAGCTTTTAGTAACTGCCAGGACTTTTTCCGGCATAGCTGGCAGTAGGCTGTTACAGGCTGTGATGATTGCACCGGCTCCTTTGTGAGCGGCGAGGGTATTCCAGGGCTCACCCACACAATAGCCATCGATAACACCACTATGAAGGTTCTGCAGCATCTGCTCCGGGGGCAGCACTACCAACTGTATTTCCCTGTCTGGGTCAATATTTGCTGAGCGCAGCCAGTGTCGCAACTGTAAACTGTGACTGGAAAAAGGGTATACCGTAGCGAGCCTCACCGGGGTGGAGCCTGCATTATTCAGTAGGTACCGCTTGAGTGCCGCGGCGATATCAGCTTGTGAACTGCCGCTGATATAGTTTTGCAAGCGATGGAAAAGGTCTTCCGATAAGGTAATGGCATTGCCGTTACAGCTAAGGATAAGCCCGCTTAAGAGCTGTTCCCGACAGTTTGGCAGAGCCTGCTTCAGTGCCAGCGGCATCGGCGCTAGCATAGCAGCAGCGTCTGCTTTACGTCCGATCAGCTTGTCACGCAGGGTTGCCCAGGAGGTTTCCCTGTGTAGCTGCACATCCAGGCCAAGCTGATGAAAGTAGCCCTTCTCCTTGGCGATAATTAAGGGCGCACTGTCGGTCAGGCGCAGGTATAACAATTTTATTGAAGTCTTTTCCGGGCGCAGAGATAGTGACATCGGTAAGTTAATGCTCGCTCTGGAAATAGTGGATAATTTGTTCGGCAACTGCACGCATGGTGGAGTTACTGCTCATAGCAAGATTGCGCAGCGTTTTATGTGCGTCTTCCTCGCTGAGTTTTTTCTTGGCCATCAATAATCCCTTGGCCCGCTCTATGGCTTTTCTCTCTGTTAGCTGTTGTTGGGTTCGTTCCAGGGATTGGCGCAGTTGCTGGAAATTTCTAAATTGCGCCATGGCTATTTCTATGGCTGGTGTTACCTTCTCTGCCGTAATGCCCTCGGCCATATAGGCGCTCACTCCGGACTCGACGGCACGACTGATGAACTCGGCATTGCCACTACTGGAGAACATGGCTACGGGGGTCGGCGCTTCACGATTGACAATTGCCAGGCTTTCAAGAATGTCCCTGTCTGGGGATTCAATATCGATCAGCACTACATCGGGGCGATATTTCTCTACCTGGAAAAGTAATCCCTCAGCACTATTAATCTGGGCAACAACAGTGTACCCGGCTGCGCGTAATCGCTCACAAACAAGGTGAGCACGCTCGGAATGGTCATCGACCAGCATGATGGCGGGGCTTGCGTTAGTCACTGTATTACTGCGGCACTCGTTAAATGATTTCTATACACTTATCCAAGTGTCAATCAATAGTTATGCCAAGCGTGCAAGGAGGGATAAACAAAATATCTTCTTCTATTTCCATGAAGTTAGAGTGGCTGTTACTGCTATTTCCTGGTGCGATATTCTGCGTATATTGCATTTCTTGCACAAGTGGGGGGCTTTATTCGAAATAGCCTGCATAAAACCGTGATTAGTTTCGATGGCTGAAAGTTATATTCTAAAATTTTCTTATTATTGGTTTTCTGTAACCTCCATGCATATTTACAAGGATATCCGTCCCAGTATTAGATGGCATACAGATAAAAATCGGCTAATTCTTATAGTTTTGAATTGTAAATTTTTCTATTTTAAATAGTCGCTAAAGTCTAATTTGTCTTAAGGACGGTCATTGCAAAAGCCATCTTAGGGCTTCATAGCCAGGATCTGAATAAGGGAAGGAAATTTTGATGTGCATATGGGTTATTTTTTATCCACACAAAACTAAGTAGATTGTCCCAAGGAGAGCCTGGAAGTTGCCGTTGATTAAATACAGTTTCAGTTGAGACGGTTTATTGTTTAGTGGTTATCTCTTTCACAAGGCCATTCCAATTAATAGTCTTATAAATTTCGCCAATTACCGCTATCAGACTATTCCTCTTTTCATCCCTTGTTGCGAGGTTTACACTCGAGTTGTTTATAAATTGGGCAGTCCAATACTTTTTGAGGTAGATGTAGCTGTAAGTTCATAATACTAACTAAGAGGGGCACGGCGGTGATAATAGCCATACCTAGAGAGACCGCAGAGGGGGAAACTCGTGTTGCGGCAACTCCTGATAGCGTAAAGCGTTTGCGCGATATGGGATTTTCTATAGCGGTGGAGAAGGGGGCCGGCGAAAAGGCCAGCTTTACTGATGAAGCTTATGCTGAAGCCGGTGCAGAAATTCGCGAGGATATGCAACAGTGTCTGGCAGGTGCCGGAGTAGTTTTAAAGGTACAAGCACCTAGTGATGCTGAGCTGGCTCTTATTCCCGAGGGGGCTACATTGATTGCCTTTCTGAAGCCAGCGCAAAATGCTGAGCTTCTGCAGAAACTTTCTGAACGAAATATTAACGCCCTGGCCATTGAATCAGTCCCAAGAATCTCCCGCGCACAAAAGATGGATGCTCTTAGCTCCATGGCCAATATTGCCGGTTATCGAGCGGTCATCGAAGCCGCACATAACTTCGGACGCTTCTTTACCGGGCAGATTACCGCTGCGGGAAAAATCCCCCCTGCAAAAGTACTCGTTATTGGAGCCGGAGTTGCTGGTCTCTCTGCTATTGGAACAGCAAAAAGTATGGGAGCGATAGTGCGTGCTTTCGATACCCGTGCAGAAGTGCGTGAGCAGGTTGAGTCTATGGGAGCGGAGTTCCTGACTGTTGAAATAGAGGAGGAAGGTTCTGGCTCTGGCGGATATGCCAAGGAAATGTCCAAGGAGTTTATCGAGGCTGAAATGGCTCTATTTCGGGAGCAGGCCAAGGATGTGGACATTGTTATTACCACTGCTTTGATACCTGGTAAGCCAGCGCCGAAACTATGGCTTGCCGATATGGTTGACAGCATGTCGAAAGGATCGGTGGTAGTGGATTTGGCAGCGGAAATGGGTGGAAATTGTGATTATACAGTGCCGCATGAAAAGATTGAGAGGAGTGGTGTCACTATTATTGGGTATACCAATTTGCCTAGTCGTGCCGCAGCTCAGTCCTCCAGATTGTATTCAACCAACCTTGCTCACCTGATTGGAGAATTGACTCCAGAGAAAGACGGGACCATAAACCTAAATTTTGATGATGAAGTTATCCGTGGTGCAACAGTAGTTAAGTCTGGAGAAATTACCTGGCCACCTCCTGCACCTAAAATTTCTGCACAGCCAAAAGCAGCCAGTAAAGCTGCTGAACAAGTGAAGGTGATTACTGAGGAGAAGGCTGAAAAACGAAGGTCGCCTCTGTCTATCTTTATTTTTTGGGCCGTTGCCGCTGTTTTACTCCTTTGGTTGGGGCGGGTTGCTCCACCTGATTTTGTTTCCCACTTTACTGTTTTTGTACTGGCAGTTTTTGTCGGTTGGCAAGTAATCTGGAATGTCACTCATGCATTACATACGCCTCTGATGAGTGTGACCAATGCAATTTCTGGAATCGTAATTGTCGGGGCGCTGGTACAGCTCGGAGTTACTGGTTCTGGTTTGGTAACTTTGCTCGCATTTATTGGTGTACTGGTTGCCAGTATTAATATATTCGGTGGATTCTTTGTGACCTACCGTATGCTGAAAATGTTTCGCCGGTAAGGGAGGGAGAGTGTAATGAACGGTATGATTGCAATGGCTTATCTCTTCTCTGCGGTGATGTTTATTTTAAGTCTCGGAGGCTTGTCAAGCCATGAGACAGCTCGTCGCGGAAATATTTATGGCATGGTGGGCATGGCAGTTGCCATAATTGCCACAATCTCAGGCGTGGCTACCGGAGCTTATTGGATGGTGGCTATCGCAATGGTTGTAGGAGCTGTGATAGGGCTCTCCCTGGCCAGGCGTGTCGCCATGACTCAAATGCCGCAAATGGTGGCATTGCTGCATAGCTTTGTTGGCCTCGCTGCAGTGTTGATTGGTTGGGGGGGCTTCCTTGATCCTCGAATTACTCTGCACGGTGCTGCTCATGTTGTACACAGCACTGAAATTTATCTCGGTGTTTTTATCGGTGCGATAACTCTCACTGGTTCTTTGGTTGCCTTCTGTAAGTTGCAGGGATTAGTTTCCGGCAAGCCATTAATGCTGCCAGCTCGTCACTGGTTGAACTTAATTGCAATCCTGGCCTGTATTGTATTGGGGATTTTATTTGTACCTGCAGATGTACATGCGGGGACGGTTATAAATCTCCTCCTGATGACTGCTATTGCGTTGCTATTGGGCATTCACCTTGTGGCGGCGATTGGCGGTGCCGACATGCCAGTGGTTATTTCCATGCTGAACAGCTACTCAGGGTGGGCCGCAGCTGCGACCGGGTTCATGTTGGGCAATGACCTGCTGATTGTAGTGGGGGCTCTGGTTGGCTCTTCCGGTGCGATACTCAGCTATATTATGTGTCGTGGTATGAACCGCTCCTTTATCAGTGTGATTCTCGGTGGATTTGGTTCAGATGGTGGTGAAGTTTCCGATGAGGAGGTTGATGGTGAGGTTATTGCGATTGACCAGCAAGAGCTTGCCGAGGAACTCAAGGCCGCTGATAGTATTATCATCGTGCCTGGGTTCGGAATGGCTGTTGCCCATGCGCAACAAGCAGTCAGTGACTTGACCGATCGCCTGCGCGGCATGGGTAAAATGGTACGCTTTGGTATTCACCCTGTCGCGGGACGCCTGCCTGGCCATATGAATGTTCTTCTCGCTGAGGCCAATGTGCCCTATGACATAGTGCTGGAAATGGATGAGATCAATCCGGATTTCCCCAGTACTGATCTGGTACTGGTTATAGGTGCTAACGACACCGTAAACCCAGATGCGGTAGAAAAGCCGGGTTCTCCCATAGCCGGTATGCCGGTGCTAGAAGTATGGAAAGCTCACAGAGTTGTTGTACTAAAACGCTCTATGGCATCGGGGTATGCGGGAGTTGCCAATCCACTCTTTTATAAAGAAAACGCACGAATGCTTTTTGGGGATGCGAAAGACAGTCTTCAAGGCGTGCTAGGCAGGGTCAGTGACTAATCCTGATTCGTTGTTGGCCGGCTTTAGGAAAGCGTAAAAAATCCCTCCGGCTTGGAGGACTGGTGTCCAGGGACTACAGTACCTCCAAGCCTCTTTTCTCACGGAAAGCTATTTATTTTCAGTAATAATTAGGCTATCGCTCGGCTTACTGATTAATGATAACCTCCAGTCCTTTGCATATCTTCACGAAAAATAATAAGTGGGAGTCTGGGGATGGGAATCCATTTGCATAAATTGGCCTTGGTGGGAGCTATTGCCCTTGGAGCCTTTGGGCTTGCGGCTTGTGGAAGTGGGAGTAGTGACTCGGAAGGGGGGGCTACTGGCGTGGAGAACCCTACTCCTGTTGGTGGCTCATGGGAAAAGGGTAATTTTCTGCCAGTCTCAACTTTCACCGACCGTTGTGTTTCACCGCGTAGTGGCACTGATCCTATAACCGGATCTGCTTATGCTGATGTATTGGGCACACGCCAGGATGAAAATAACTGGCTGCGTTCAATGAGTAATGAACTCTATCTTTGGTATGACGAAATCGAAGATAAGGATCCTGCGAGATTTGATAGCTCTCTGACTTATTTTGAGGAGTTGCGAACATTCGCTTTAACCCCCTCTGGCCGAGAAAAAGATCGTTTTCACTTCACTGAGCCGACGAATGAATGGCTATCTCAAAGCGAGTCCGGGATATATATTGGCTATGGTGTGCAATGGGCATTGATATCGAGCGAACCGCCACGCAAAGCGCTAGTTGCTTACCTTGATCAGGAAGATAGCAGCCTGCCGGATGCCATTACTCGCGGCGCTGAAGTTATTAGTGTTGACGGCGTTGACCTGGCTAATGGTAGCGATGTCGATACATTGAATGAAGGCATGTGGCCCGCTAAATCAGGTGAGTCTCACGAGTTTAAAATACTACCTTTGGGTGCCTCTGACCCTGTGACAGTTACTTTAGTATCGGCCGAGGTTGAGTCAGATCCCGTGCAGCATGTGAAGGTGGAAACCACTGACTCTGATCGTAAAGTGGGTTATATGCTGTTTAATGACCATATTGCCAAGGCAGAGGGAGAATTGATTGATGCGATTACTGAGCTTGAATCTGAAGGTATTGATGATCTGATTTTGGATCTTCGCTACAACGGTGGAGGCTACCTGGATATTGCGGCTGAATTAGCCTATATGATTGCTGGCGATAATAGTGTTGGGCAATCATTTGAACATATGCAGTTCAATGATCAACACCCAGAAATAAACCCAGTTACTGGGGCACCTCTTGATCCAACTCCATTTCATACTTCTGCTTTGGGACTTGCTGATGATTCCTTAAAAGGATATCCGCTCCCGACCCTGAATCTCCCGCGATTATTTGTTTTGACTAGTGGTAATACATGTTCAGCCAGTGAAGCCATTATTAATGGATTGCGGGGAGTGGATGTGGAAGTAATCCAGATCGGTGAGACCACCTGTGGTAAGCCTTACGGTTTTTATCCCCTAGATAATTGTGGCACTACTTATTTCACAATCCAGTTTTCTGGTGCCAATGCCAAGGGATTTGGTGAATATTCGGATGGATTTGTTCCTAATGGCCCATTTGGTACTGAAGCAGATTTACCAGGTTGTGAGGTGGACGACGATTTTGATCATTTATTAGGGGATGTGAATGAGGCGCGATTTGCTGCAGCGCTTAATTATATTGAGGGCGGTGACTGCGGTGATGTTGCGGTGAAAGCGTTCGCTGAATTTGGTACAAGCAATCGATTACTTGAATCAAATGTAAGTGTACCAAAAGAGATTTCTCGCAGTAACCGTATTATGGTGAGGTAAAAGTGAAAGCCTTGATTACAACAAAGTTACTATTAATCGCTCTAGTATGCTTAGGTTGTGGAGTTCAGCGGGTATCTGAAAGCCTTCAACCCGCTCTGATTGATGAGATGAGTCCACAAGCGCACAGTGAACTACAGCGAGTTGTTTCTCAGGCTATGGGAGGTATACAGGTAACTGTTGGAGTTGAGGCGCTTACTTATGAAAGCTTGCTGGTTGTTGAGCCTGGCCGTAAGCAAATGAGAAGTATTGGTCGTGAGTATAGCCGGCCAACTAAATTTCAGCTTGTTTCTGATGGAGATAGATGCTTGCTGGAGCGTCTTACTGATGGAAAACTATGGGAATTACAAGTTTCTTGTAAGTTAAAAAGTAATATTCAATAGCTGTAAATGAAGAAGGCAACGAGGTATAGCCTTCTCATTTTTCTATATTGTGCACCCAGTAATCAATAGTGCTTTTCTACTCCTCTGAAAATATATTTTCTTTTCCGTTTTTCTTTCTTTCGCTATTTTTATAAGAAAGCAACTGGTTTGAATTCTTGGGGCGCTTAACAATTTGCCTCTTATTCTCTGCCCTGCAGTTATTGAAATTCTAGGATTTTTCTTTCAAATTGGTATAAATCTATTAATTTGATTTTATTTTGTGCAAGCTAAATGGTATTTTTATATTTTGGATTGAGATATATTGGCGCCAAACTTCAATCTGGATGTTCACCTGTTGGGAATTGCTAGGTGAAATAAGGCTTAAATAATCGGGGGCTGGAAGCCATGCGCCGTCGCGATCTGAATCGTTTTGTACCATTCTCTGTATCTTGTTCCTTTTCTTTACTTTTCACTGCGTCAGTCTTCAGTAGTTGGTCTTATGCCGATAGTTTTGACTCTGATATGGATGGCATGCCTGATTACTGGGAGAGCGCTTATGGGTTGAATATTTACTCAGCAGATGATGCCCTTACTAGTTTGGATATGGATACGCTCTCCAATTTGGCTGAGTTCCAACTTAGGACCAACCCAAGAAAAGAAGACACCGATTTCGATGGTGTGCCAGATGGTTTGGATTTATGGCCACTAGACCCAAATAAGAACTGGGATCATGACGGTGACGGCATCCCCGCCTCCTGGGAAGTCAGCCGTGGTTTGAATGATGACGATGCTCAAGATGCAACTCAGGATAATGATTTTGATGGTCTCATCAATTTGCAGGAATACCAAGCAGGCACCCGAATAGATCTTAGTGACAGTGACTTTGACGGTATTAAAGATGGCGAAGATATCGCACCGCTAAATGCCGCTTATCGTTTTGATCATGACGGCGATGGCCTGCCGGAATTGTGGGAACAGGAGCATCACTTTAATGATGGCGATGCCGGTGATGCAGCGGAAGATACCGACAGTGACGGCCTGACAAATTTACAAGAGTACCAAGCCGGCACCGACCCGCGTGCTCCAGACAGCGATCATGATGGTGTTGCAGATGGCCAGGACTTATTGCCAACCGATGCCCGCTACAGTCGTGATGAAGACGGCGATGGCATGGCGGACGAATGGGAACAGGAACATGGCCTCCGTAGCGATGATCCCACTGATGCTATTTTTGATGAAGATTACGATGGTCTCAGCAACCTGCAGGAATACCAGCTGGGCACTAACCCGCAAGAGCGTGATAGCGATGGTGACTGGGTAGAGGATGGCGAAGATCGCTTCCCAACCAACCCGCAGTATCGCCATGATTTTGATAGAGATGGCCTTCCTACATTTTGGGAGAACCAATACGGCCTGGATGTCAGTCGCCCAGAGGATCGTGGTGAAGACCCCGATGGTGATGGCCTGACGAATGCCCTGGAATTTGAGCTGGGTACAAACCCCATTAATCCTGACACTGATGGGGACAGCGCCCGTGATAGTGAAGACTGGTGGCCGCTAGACCCAAATAAGAACTGGGATCATGACGGTGACGGCATCCCCGCCTCCTGGGAAGTCAGCCGTGGTTTGAATGATGACGATGCTCAAGATGCAACTCAGGATAATGATTTTGATGGTCTCACCAATTTGCAGGAATACCAAGCAGGCACCCGAATAGATCTTAGTGACAGTGACTTTGACGGTATTAAAGATGGCGAAGATATCGCACCGCTAAATGCCGCTTATCGTTTTGATCATGACGGCGATGGCCTGCCGGAATTGTGGGAACAGGAGCATCACTTTAATGATGGCGATGCCGGTGATGCAGCGGAAGATACCGACAGTGACGGCCTGACGAATTTACAAGAGTACCAAGCTGGCACCGACCCGCGTGATCCAGACAGCGATCATGATGGTGTTGCAGATGGCCAGGACTTATTGCCAACCGATGCCCGCTACAGTCGTGATGAAGACGGCGATGGCATGGCGGACGAATGGGAACAGGAACATGGCCTCCGTAGCGATGATCCCACTGATGCTATTTTTGATGAAGATTACGATGGTCTCAGCAACCTGCAGGAATACCAGCTGGGCACTAACCCGCAAGAGCGTGATAGCGATGGTGACTGGGTAGAGGATGGCGAAGATCGCTTCCCAACCAACCCGCAGTATCGCCATGATTTTGATGGAGATGGCCTTCCTACATTTTGGGAGAACCAATACGGCCTGGATGTCAGTCGCCCAGAGGATCGTGGTGAAGACCCCGATGGTGATGGCCTGACGAATGCCCTGGAATTTGAGCTGGGTACAAACCCCATTAATCCTGACACTGATGGGGACAGCGCCCGTGATAGTGAAGACTGGTGGCCACTAGACCCAAATAAGAACTGGGATCATGACGGTGACGGCATCCCCGCCTCCTGGGAAGTCAGCCGTGGTTTGAATGATGACGATGCTCAAGATGCAACTCAGGATAATGATTTTGATGGTCTCACCAATTTGCAGGAATACCAAGCAGGCACCCGAATAGATCTTAGTGACAGTGACTTTGATGGTATTAAAGATGGCGAAGATATCGCACCGCTAAATGCCGCTTATCGTTTTGATCATGACGGCGATGGCCTGCCGGAATTGTGGGAACAGGAGCATCACTTTAATGATGGCGATGCCGGTGATGCAGCGGAAGATACCGACAGTGACGGCCTGACGAATTTACAAGAGTACCAAGCTGGCACCGACCCGCGTGATCCAGACAGCGATCATGATGGTGTTGCAGATGGCCAGGACTTATTGCCAACCGATGCCCGCTACAGTCGTGATGAAGACGGCGATGGCATGGCGGACGAATGGGAACAGGAACATGGCCTCCGTAGCGATGATCCCACTGATGCTATTTTTGATGAAGATTACGATGGTCTCAGCAACCTGCAGGAATACCAGCTGGGCACTAACCCGCAAGAGCGTGATAGCGATGGTGACTGGGTAGAGGATGGCGAAGATCGCTTCCCAACCAACTCGCAGTATCGCCATGATTTTGATGGAGATGGCCTTCCTACATTTTGGGAGAACCAATACGGCCTGGATGCCAGTCGCCCAGAGGATCGTGGTGAAGACCCCGATGGTGATGGCCTGACGAATGCCCTGGAATTTGAGCTGGGTACAAACCCCATTAATCCTGACACTGATGGGGATAATATCCCTGATAATACAGATCCTTCACCGGCAGAGTAGGATATTAGTTGAGTTCTGGAGCCTGGAAGGGAAAGGCAATAATTTCGCTGGTTTAGCAGGGTATTGATAGCTTCGAGGTGATTTTTTGGAGCGGCATTTGCCGCTCCAAAAAATTAACGCAATAAGTTGGATTTCTTAACATCCGGCTTCTGCGCCGCACGGTAAATCAATGCAATCTTGCCAATCTCTTGCACCAGTTCCGAGGAGGATTTCGCACAGAGGTCGCCCACGATCTGGTGGCGAACTTCACGGTCGGCAATCATTAATTTGACCTTGATCAGCTCGTGATCTTCAAGCGCACGCTCCAGTTCTTCCATCACGCCATCGCTGAGCCCATTGCCGGCTACAGTCACCACGGGTTTCAGGTTGTGACCGAGAGAGCGAAGAGCTTTTTTGCGGTCGGCGGTTAAAGGCATACAATACTCCATTACCACTTTGTGGATATCGATGTGGAAGCAGCCACAGACCTCGATTGTCACCAGCAGACGTTTGGGACATGCGCGGTCTGTGGCCGCTTTTATAATTAAGCTGTAGTGATTGTAGGCATTGTACCTGATGGGCCGATCTAAGAGCAGCCACCGTTGGTTGCGTGAACATTTTAATGACCAGTACGTCAAGCAGTCCCAAAAAGAGGGCTACCGCTCCCGTGCCAGCTACAAGCTGCAGGAGCTGCACAATAAGGACCGCTTGTTCAAACCGGGCATGACGGTTGTCGACCTGGGAGCGGCGCCGGGTGGCTGGTCCCAGGTCGCAATGGAGCTGGTGGGGCACAAAGGCCGGGTTTTGGCGTCTGACATATTGCCTATGGACCCTCTGGCGGGCGTGGACTTTGTACAAGGCGACTTTACCGAGGAGTCAGTGCTCAATGAGCTGCTGCAACACTTAGGTGATGATCTGGCAGACCTTGTGATTTCCGATATGGCCCCCAATATGAGTGGGATACGCGACGTGGATCAGCCCGCCTCCATGTATTTGGTGGAATTGGCTGTGGATATGGCTCGCCAGGTTCTGAAACCCGGCGGGGCCTTCGTTGCCAAGGTGTTCCAGGGCGAGGGTTTTGACGAGCTGATTCGCGATCTACGCGGCAGCTACAACAGTGTTGTGACCCGTAAGCCCGGTGCTTCCAGGCCCCGCTCCCGCGAAGTCTACTTGGTAGCGCGTGGTTTTAAGGGCGGTTGAGGCGAGCGGTGTATTTCTGGTCTGGGCGCCCGATATGGTATAAGCGATACCAAGATCGGGGGCAGGGCTGTTGACCCCCGCACCTATACTGGTTTGAATCAGTGTCGATGTGACCGGCGTTGCCGGATGAACGGATTTTGAGTGCGAAAGCGAGAGGGCTATCCCTTTGAATGATATGGCAAAGAACCTTGTACTGTGGTTGATCATCGCGGCGGTGCTGCTGATGGTATTTCAGAACTTTAAACCGCAGTCACGGGATGAGGCTCTCAGCTATTCCGACTTTGTTCAGGATGTGCAGTCGGGCCAGATAAAAAGTGTGGTTGTAGATGGCCTGGTGATCACCGGGGAGAAGGCGGATGGCAACCGCTTTAAGACTATCCAGCCACAAATCATTGATGACGAACTCACTAATGAGCTAGTGCGCAGCAATGTGCAGTTCGTCGGTCGTGAGCCGGAGTCCCCCAGTATCTGGCAGCAGCTGTTGGTTGCCAGTTTCCCGATTCTAATCATCATCGCTGTATTTATGTTCTTTATGCGCCAGATGCAGGGCGGTGCCGGTGGGCGCTCTGGCCCAATGGCCTTTGGCAAGAGCAAGGCGCGTTTGTTGGGCGAAGATCAAATCAAAACCACCTTTGCCGACGTTGCGGGTGTGGATGAAGCAAAAGAGGAAGTGCAGGAGTTAGTTGAGTTCCTGCGTGACCCGACCAAGTTCCAGCGCTTGGGCGGCAACATTCCACGTGGGGTCTTGATGTGCGGTCCTCCTGGTACTGGTAAGACTCTGCTGGCTAAGGCTATTGCCGGTGAGGCCAAAGTACCATTTTTCTCTATTTCAGGTTCCGACTTTGTAGAGATGTTTGTCGGTGTGGGTGCTTCCCGCGTACGCGATATGTTTGAACAGGCCAAGAAGCAGGCCCCCTGTATCATCTTTATCGATGAGATTGATGCTGTTGGTCGCCACCGTGGTGCCGGTGTGGGCGGTGGCCACGATGAGCGCGAGCAGACACTGAACCAGTTGCTAGTGGAGATGGATGGTTTTGAGGGTAGTGAAGGGGTGATTGTTATTGCCGCAACTAACCGCCCTGATGTGCTTGACCATGCCCTTTTGCGCCCCGGCCGTTTTGATCGTCAAGTATTTGTGGGTCTGCCTGATATCCGTGGACGTGAGCAGATCCTTAAAGTGCACATGCGCAAGGTGCCTCTGGATGACAAGGTCAATGCCCAGACTATTGCTCGTGGGACTCCCGGCTTTTCCGGTGCTGATTTGGCCAACCTGGTAAATGAGGCAGCCTTGTTTGCTGCTCGTGCAAACAAGCGCACTGTGACTATGGAAGAATTCGAACGTGCCCGTGACAAGATCATGATGGGTGCCGAGCGTAAGTCCATGGTTATGAATGAAAAGGAAAAAGTGAATACTGCTTACCATGAAGCTGGTCACGCTATTATTGGCCGCCTGGTGCCGGAGCATGACCCTGTACATAAGGTAACCATTATTCCTCGTGGCCGCGCGCTTGGAGTCACCCAGTTCCTACCAGAAGAAGATAAGTACAGCCTTTCCAAGCGTGCGATTGAATCGCAGTTGTGCTCTCTGTTTGGTGGGCGTATCGCTGAGGAAATGACTTTGGGTATCGATGGCGTAACGACTGGGGCCTCCAACGATATCGAGCGAGCCACTGATTTGGCGCGCAATATGGTGACCAAGTGGGGGCTTTCCGAGAAACTGGGTCCGCTGCACTACGGTGAGGATGACAGTGGACAGCCAGGGCAGGGCAACCCTGTTTCCGGTAAGACCTCCAATGAAATTGATGAGGAAGTACGCCGTATTATTGATAGCTGCTACGAACGAGCGAGTAAACTGCTCGAGGAAAACAGGGATATTCTTGAAGCGATGAAAGATGCGTTGATGGAATATGAAACCCTGGATGCAGAGCAAGTTGATGATTTGATGGCTCGCCGTAAGGTACGCCAGCCGCGGGACTGGCAGGACAATAATTTTGGTTCTGGCGGTAACAGTTCTACCGGCGAAGCGGATACTGAGACTCATGAAGCTTCTACCGAAGCCGATAAAAGTAATACCGTGGGCGGCCCGCTGAACGAGCATTGAGCTCCAAACAGAATTACAAGGACATAACTAACGGAATGCCCGATCGGAGATAAGGCGTATGCCTATTCCGCTCTGGCATTCCGTTTTTTTATCTTTGACATGAAAATTATTTGTGGAAAACATGCGCTGGACTTATCCCAGCCTGTTGTTATGGGGGTCCTGAATACAACACCGGACTCTTTCTCTGACGGCGGCAGCTACTATGCTGGCGGAAGCCTGGACCTGTCTCTGGTTCTGTGTCGAGCTGAACAGATGCTGATGGCAGGAGCTGCCATTCTGGATGTGGGTGGTGAGTCCACCCGCCCAGGAGCAAGCCCGGTTTCGGAACAAGAGGAGTTAGATCGGGTTATTCCAGTTGTTGAGGCTATTAGCTCGAACTTTGAAATTGTAATTTCTGTCGATAGCAGTACTCCTGCGGTGATGCAGGCCGCTGCCGAAGTTGGGGCAGGCTTAATTAATGATGTTCGTGCTTTGGAGCGGCCTGGGGCCTTAGAAGCTGCGGCGCAAACTGGATTACCAATTTGCCTGATGCATATGCAGGGACAGCCAGGTAGCATGCAGGCGGCGCCTTCCTATGGAAATGTAGTGGAGGAAGTTGCCGCTTATCTGGAGCAGAGAATCGCGATATGTGAAAGCCGGGGAATAGTACGCGAGCGGCTTATCATTGATCCGGGTTTCGGCTTTGGAAAAACTGATGCGCATAACCTAGCACTATTACGTGGTTTATCTCAGCTGGCCCCCTCCAATATTCCTATCCTTGCCGGGTTATCTCGCAAGTCAATGATCGGCCGGCTGCTAAAACGTGAAGTGGATGAAAGGCTGCCTGGAAGTCTGGCTCTCGCCATGATGGCTGCGCAGCGAGGAGCTAAGATTCTGCGGGTCCATGACGTCGCAGAGACCGTGGATGTGTTGCGCTTACAACAAATGGTTGACCGCGAAGGCTAACCCGTTCCACTGACAAAGTTAAACCGAGCCGCTGGGAAATTTCTGTATTTTCCGCAAAATAAAAAAGCGGTATTTGACGTTACTGAGAAGAGTTATGGAAAGAAAATTTTTTGGCACTGATGGTATCCGTGGGCGAGTGGGCGAAGGCGCGATTACCCCGGATTTTATGCTGCGATTGGGATATGCTGCCGGTAAGGTGCTGGGAAAAATGGCTGGCGAGAAGCGTCCGGGCAGACCCTGTATTTTGATTGGCAAGGATACACGGGTTTCCGGTTATATGTTTGAGGCCGCACTGGAGGCTGGCTTGATAAATGCCGGCGTGGATGTGGGATTGCTTGGGCCAATGCCAACGCCTGCAATCGCCTACTTAACCCGGACTTTCCATGCGCGCGCAGGTATTGTGATCAGTGCCTCTCACAACCCTTACCATGATAACGGTATTAAGTTCTTTAGTGCTGAGGGTAGCAAGTTACCAGATCAGATAGAGATGGAAATTGAGGCGGCGCTGAGCCTGCCTATGGAGACCGCAAAGGATCTCGGCAAGGCCCACCGAATTGATGATGCTGCTGCTCGCTATATCGAGTTCAGCAAGGCATCTACTCCCTGGAACTTTTCCCTCGATGGGCTCAAGATCGTATTGGATTGCGCCAATGGAGCGACATACCATATTGCCCCGAAAGTATTCCGTGAGCTTGGAGCCGAGGTCACAGCCTTGGGTGTTAGTCCTGATGGAATGAATATCAACCTTGAGTGCGGCTCGACCCAACCCCAGCAGCTCCAGAAGGCAGTGCTGGAACAGGGAGCGGATTTGGGAATTGCATTCGATGGCGATGGTGACCGAGTACTATTTGTGGATCGTAACGGTGAACTCGTCGATGGCGACCAGTTGCTTTTTATTATCGGCTTGCACCAGCAAGAGTTCCTTGGTGGGTGTAAAGGGGTGGTCGGCACCCTAATGAGTAACTATGGGTTCGAGCTGGCCTTGCGAGAGCGCAATATCCCATTTGAGCGGGCAAAAGTCGGGGATCGTTATGTCCTGGAGAAAATGTCTGCAAATGGTTGGATGCTGGGTGGTGAATCTTCGGGCCATATTATCTGTGCTGATGCCTCCACCACCGGTGATGGTATTGTTGCTGCACTTCAGGTACTTCGTGCTTTGCGTGAATTTAATGAGCCCTTGCATCAGCTCAAATCGCGTATGAGAATGCTACCCCAGCACATGATTAATGTGCGACTGGGGCATAGAGATGGTGTAATTGAGCACCGGGACGTGAGAGCGGCCGTTAGCGATGCAGAGGGCCAGCTTGCCGATAGTGGACGTGTACTCTTGCGCCCATCAGGCACTGAGCCACTGATTCGGGTAATGGTAGAAGGACGCGACAGTGCACTGGTTGAACAATTGGCAAAACAGATTTCCTCCGTGGTTGAGCGGATAGGGAATAGCTGATTCCGAATTGAAGAAAGCTTGGTAAGCTGGACTGAGCGGGGTATACGGTAAAGTCGTATATTTTTGGTTGTATGTTGGCGGCAATGTCGCTAAGATTTGCGCCCCTTGAAGGAGCACACATGCGAACACCGCTGGTAGCAGCTAACTGGAAAATGAATGGCAGCCGAGAGTTTGCCGAGCATTTTTTTGCAGACCTCGATCTGGAGGGAGTGACTTCCGACGTTGTTGTATGTCCGCCATTCCCTTACCTCCCCTTGGTTGCTCAGGTAGCGAAGGATAAAGGCAGCATTTGGGTCGGCGGGCAGAATATGAGCCAGGAGCCCGTAGGGGCTTTTACTGGTGAAGTTTCTGCAAACATGTTGCTCGACTGGAATGCCCGATATGTAATTGTCGGTCATTCTGAGCGCCGTAGCCTCTACGCAGAAACCAATGAGCTGGTAGCGAAGAAATTTGTTGCTGCTCAGCGGGCTGGTCTTATTCCCATTTTGTGTGTGGGAGAAACCCTTGAAGAGAGGGAAGAGGGGCGTACTCTAGAGGTTGTTACTGCACAAATTGCGGCGATAAGTGATCTTATTGATACAAACGCCTGGAAAGACGCTGTTGTTGCTTATGAGCCAATTTGGGCCATAGGCACAGGAAAAACTGCGACTCCAGAGGAAGCACAGAGTGTGCATCAGTTTATCCGTGCTCAGCTCGGTAATATTGGTGCTGAAGTGCAGATTTTATATGGCGGTAGTGTAAAATCCGCTAATGCCGGCGCGCTGTTTGCGCAGGCTGATATTGACGGTGCCCTTGTTGGTGGAGCCTCGCTTGATGCGAAAGAGTTCGCTGCAATTTGCCACGCTGCAATCTAGATTACAGCGGGTGGGTTAGGGAATACTGAAAACGGGTTGGTTCAACCCCGGCAGAGAGTTTCCAGAAAATGGAAAAATTGGTATTAGTCGTACACGTTCTGACAGCGTTGAGCATTATCGGTTTGATTTTGCTGCAACAAGGTAAAGGCGCGGAAGCAGGTGCCTCTTTTGGTGCGGGTGCATCACAGACAGTTTTTGGTAGTCAGGGTAGCGGAAATTTCTTTTCTCGCTTGACAGCAATTTTTGCGACGGTATTCTTCGTCACCAGTTTGGGGCTGGCCTTTTTGGCTCGTCAGAACGCCGATGCTAATGTCGATGCAGACCTGCCGCAAATACCTGCTGTAATAGAGCAGGGCGCCCCCGCTACAGAGTTGCCCGAAATCGAAAGTGATATCCCGCAACTCGAAGCAGATTTGGAATCTGGTGATGTTCCCCAGGCTCCCACTGACAGTGACTCCACAGAGTCTGAAGCTGATCAGGAAAATGAGGAACAGCAGTAAATTTTAAGCCCAGGTGGTGGAATTGGTAGACACGCTATCTTGAGGGGGTAGTGAGCTATGCTCGTGCGGGTTCAAGTCCCGCCCTGGGCACCACATCAAGATCCGAAGAAGTTCGGAATCATCCAGAAAGCCCGGTAAATCCGGGCTTTTTGCTATCTGGAGGGTACAGCCCCCCGCTCTTGTTCGTTGTCATCCGGTGCTATATTTGGTGCTACCTGGTTCAATTTAGAAACTGGTAACACCACTATGGCTCTGAATGCCCAAACCAAGCAGGTCAAACCAAGCGACAAGGACCAGTGGCTAACAGATGGCCAGGGGTTGTGCTTGTGCTCAAATCTACTGGAGTAAAGTATTGGCCGCGTGGATGCCGATTCCAGGCAAAGCAATGAACGCTGGCTCCGGGATTGCCTATAGCAGAAGTAGTAAAAGTTGCGGGAATAAATTTGCTATTCGTAGGAGGCGTGCCTCTTTTGGTAGAAAGCACATTGAAAAACACCAGGTGAGATTCGAATAGACTGAAATTTTTCTGCAGCTGTGGAAGAGTGATGAAATTATCAAAAAGGGATTTAGGCAGAAGGGATCGCCGATCATGTGCGAGCCAGGTTAAGAAATAATACCTTCTTTCAAATTGGGCAAAGGCCTAACACCTACCTGCATTCCCAAGATGAAATTTCTGTTGTCCGTCATATTGAGGAGCGGGATGTAATGCATGTTGCTCTACGGGTTTTGCGGGATATTCGCTGAATTTGTTGCTATGCCGTTCAGTTTGGCAAACTTGCTCATAGTTCCACAATTGTCTTGGCGGAGCTAAATGTAGCTGGGAAACTAGTTACTGTACTTTCACTTCAAGAATCCGTAAGTCAATAATTTAGTTTGACGGCAGGCTTTAGCGAACAGTATGTGGCTATCTAGCACCCAATGATAGATAGGTAAATTTTCCCTGCAAGAAGTGAGGCCGTTATTCATTATGTAGCTATGCCAGGGACTTGCAGGGTTCGCACTTGGGGCTTCTTACAAGTCAGCAGATAGAATCAAACTTTAATGTGCTCTTCGGAGTGAGAGCAACCCGAACTCTTCTGTTTAGCTAAGTAAAATTAGCTCCCCAGTCTGATTATTTCTAAATGGCACCGCGGTACATTCTATTAAGAGTAAAGTAGGGGTGAAGTTAAGCGTTTAATTGCCAGCGCCATAAATGATAATTGAACTGAAATCCTTTGATTTATAGTGCGTCAATGTAATTGAGCTGACTGAGTTCGATATTTACTTGTTAGTAAATAAAAGGGTATTTATACTGCCGCTGCGTATGTTAATTTTTTAAGGATAAAAAATGAAGTGTTTTAAAGTTATGTTATTGGTGTTGGCTTTTTTGCTCTCCAGCCCATTGTTTGCGGAAGTGGTTGCAATTGCTGGTGTTAAGCATAGTGTTACAGATTTTTCCCATAGTTCAGATACCCGGCGCATTGCAAATATTGAAATCTTCGGTGACAGTGGACAGGAAATTACCTTTGATATTACTGCAGTCGTATCAGGTCTAG
Source organism: Microbulbifer variabilis (assembly GCF_052468405.1). NCBI lineage: Bacteria > Pseudomonadati > Pseudomonadota > Gammaproteobacteria > Cellvibrionales > Microbulbiferaceae > Microbulbifer > Microbulbifer variabilis. The sequence continues at coordinate 3,354,780 of NZ_CP174343.1, read as the reverse complement.
GAGAAATTAAACCAGACGTCATTTGTCGCTCTTCATACGCCAGAGAAAATTGTTATACCATGGATCGTCCCAAGATCTATGATTTTGTTTATGACATCAGGATGACAGCTAGCTGTATTGCTGAAGATGGTAGCAAAATTGCAATAGGAGCTGATAGGGACAACAAGAATATCTACACCAACGTACCTATTTCAGATTTGCGCAAAGAGGTAATCTTAACTATCGATAATACCTTAATTACAGAAGGCAAGTGCGATAATTTAACAGTCGATATTCAAGGTGATATGGACGTGATCAAAGATGTAGATTTAGAAGTTTATATTTACGAGGTATTTTAGTTCGTAGATTGATAGTGCCGGTAGAAATACCGGCTATCCTATAGTCGGACTCTGTTTCAATGTAATATCCGTTACTGATTGTGGACTTATTATAAGACCCAAGTTAAACCCTTTGAGGATCTAAAATTACCTTGTATTGAGAAAAGTATGAGACCCCCTATCTTTGAGTAATTACTTAATATTTGGTATGGAGCTGTAGAGCTTGGGTTTTAATTGTGTCTCAAATTAGCTAGGCACTTAATAAGAACATGAGCTTAATAAAGCTGCTATTTTCTATGCGTTCGAGCGCCACTACTCCCTGATAGTTGCATAATGCAATTATATGAATAAATTTTATTTTTCTTAATTTTGTGGTGTTGCTTGCTGGGGGCAATGTCTTAACCACATGTCTTAGATAGATCATCTGTATATCGTAGTTTATAAAAATTAAGATCGTTTTCAAAAATCTCTAAGGTTGCCACTTGGTCCTGTTTTGGAATTATTTATTTTTATTAAGCCTGTTTGTTGAAGCCATGATTAATGAGATTCGTTAAGATTTAAGGGGTGTTCACATTGGCCGTTGATAGAAGCTTAAAACTTTTAATATATGCCTTATAGATCCAACCAGACAAAATCCTCGATGAGCTAGTGAAAATAATAGCATCACTTTAAGGGGCGTGAGTTCAATATCCAATAACCACAAAGACTTCGGTCTCTATAGGAGGGCAATATTAATGAACTGGACAGTTACTCTACTGCTAAATTAATGAAGAGCCCTGGTCAATAAACGAAAAAAATACCTATTAATTGAGATAGATCATTTTATTGGGAGAAGAATCAATTAAATTTAGAATGTCTATTAGTGAGAGCCGATAGGCCATCAAATATTTATAGCGAGACCTCCAAGTATCAAGGTGAATGTAATTTCTGGTCCTTATGAAAAGGATTGGTAATATTGCTGCAATAAAACTGGATAGGATTTGATCAGGGAGGATCAAAGTGAATCTTATTAGTGACTCATGGATACCGGTAATTCGTCAGGATGGAGCAAGAGTTAAAGTCACCCCTTGGCAGATTACGGATCGGGATAATTCGATCCTTGATATTGTGACAGTACGTGCAGATTTTCGCGGGGCTTTGTATCAGTTTCTGATTGGCCTGCTACAGACTACTTTTGCACCGAGAAATGTGAATTCTTGGGGGAGGCTATATCAGGAATCCCCTTCACCAGAGTCACTCAAAGCTGTTTTTTCATACTATGAAAATGTGTTTGAGTTAATGGCTTGGACCGAGCCAGCTTTTATGCAGGATCTGGGTTTGGTTACTGGTGAGTCCAAGCCGGTTGTCTCCTTATTGATTGAAGCGCCCGGTAATAAAACCTGTAAGGCAAATTTGGATCACTTTATTAAGTGTAACCAGGTTCAAGGTATCTGTCCTAGCTGTGTTGCCACTGCTCTTTTAACCTTGCAGATCAATGCCCCTTCAGGTGGGCTGGGGCATAGAACCAGCCTGCGTGGCGGGGGCCCTTTAACCACGCTGCTAATGTCGTCTTCAGATGAAAGTAGTCTCTGGCAAAAGCTCTGGCTGAATGTATTACCAATGGAGGAAATACCCACTAGGCCGAGTAATAAGGATACCAGTGTTTTTCCTTGGCTGGCTCCTACACGACTTTCCAACACCAACGGGATGCCTACTTACCCCGAAGATACACACCCTTTGCAAATGTACTGGTCCATGCCTCGAAGGATTCGCCTGGATCTAGCGACATTACATATTGGCTCATGCGACTTATGCGGCGAGCACTCTTCTTCTTTACTTAGTCATTTTATATCCAAGAACTATGGTGTCAATTACGATGGTGCTTGGCTTCATCCGTTAACACCCTATCGATTTGATCCAAAGAAAAAGAGCCCACCAATCAGTTTAAAGGGGCAGCGGGATGCAATCGGTTATCAACGCTGGCTTGGCCTGTTATGGCATGACGATACTCTAGGTGATCGTGCCAGTGCAACTGTGCATTATTTTAATAAGGAGTATGGTGAATTAATTAATGAACAGACTGGTGGTAATCATCTGAGTTTGTGGTGCTTTGGATATGACATGGACAACATGAAGGCCCGCTATTGGTCCGAATATCAAATGCCTGTAATTTTAGTAAAGCAGCACGAACAAGTGCATTTTGTTGAGCAAGTAAGTTTGCTAATAAAGATGGCAAGAGATGTGTTAAAGGCACTGCGCTTTTATATCAAATCTGTGTGGTTTCCTCAATATAAAGAAGCTAAAGGCAATCTTTCATTTATTGATCGAAATTTCTGGAGAATTACTGAGCCGGAATTTTACAAAATGCTGAACATCCTCTCCACACACTCTCAAGAACTAAAATCTGTGTCACAAAATATGATAGCAAGCTGGTACAGAACTCTTAAAACTGTTGCAGAAGAAAATTTTGATCGGTGGATACTTGACAATTTTGTAGAAGATTTAAATCAGAAAAGAGTTTTTGGAGCTAGGGAGGGTCTACAAGCCAAGTTAAGTCGTATGGCCAGAGTGAATTTACTGGATAGTGACGCTGAATTTGAGCAAGGAGAGAGCGTGATGGCGAGTTATCAATTTCTCAAAAGTGAAGATGTTTCGAAACTGCGTGCATGGCATACCTGGCTCAATACGTTAGAGGGACGCGCAGACCGTGCGCGGCTACGGCGTGCTGTAGAACCAATGGACGCTTTGGTTACTTCAGCATTCATTCGTTTTTTGAAGGCAATGCCCGACCGTTGGCAAAACAACGAAGATATTCGTCTGGAGGATGCTGCACTTGTAGCGACTTTGGCTGCTCACGTTAGCAGTGATACTCCTAGAGATGTGGCGAAAACAATTGCTCATTCTCTAGCTACTGTTGATGAAGGAAATGGACGGCCGGTGATGAGTGAGATGCGCTTTTCCCAACTGCAACGGAGTAGAGACACTCCTGAATTTTATCGACGTCTGGTCAGGGCTCTAAGATTACTTAGTGGAAAAGCAGATATCGCCAGTCTAGCTAATGATTTGTTGCATTGGCAGCATGAAAGGCGAGTGGCACCGGTGCGAAATGTAAGGGAGCGATTGGCTGTTCGTTGGGCAACGGACTATTACGCAAGGCTGTTAGATTATTAGTTAGTCTCAAGTTTAATATTTTTTAGTCAGCAAGTTGATTTTCAAATTATGAACTTCCTTTAGAGTTCTTATCGGTATCAAAGCTGGCGTGAGTGCTTTTGAGCGAACAATCGTCTCAAAACAAGGAGAGAGTAGTGAGTCGGTTTATCCAATTACATGTTTTGACTGCCTATCCACCAGCTAATCTGAACCGGGATGATTTAGGGAGACCAAAAACTGCCAAAATGGGGGGGTATGATCGACTTCGCATATCCTCACAGAGTCTAAAACGTCACTGGCGCACTTCAGATTTATTCCAGCGTGCCTTAGGGAGAGAGGCAGAAAATGGCTTAGTTGGAACGCGTAGTAAGCGACAAGGTGTTTTGGTTTTTGAAAAGTTACTTAGGCTGGGAGTAGCAGAGAAGAAAGCAAAACTATGGGCTCAGAGGATAGCTGAACAATTTGGCAAACTAAAAAAGTCGGAAAAAGATAATCCAAGTGCGGATCTCGAAATTGAGCAGCTGGTGCACCTGAGTTTGGCTGAGCAAAAGGGTATTGAGGATCTGTTATACAAACTTGCAGCAGAAGGTCGTGAGCCGGAAAAATCTGAGCTGGACTTACTGCGTATAGAAAATATGGCGGTAGATATCGCCCTGTTTGGTAGAATGCTCGCCTCCAAGCCTGCTTATAATATCGAAGCCGCTTGTCAAGTGGCTCATGCACTATCAGTACATTCTGTAGTCATTGAGGATGATTATTTTACCGCAGTGGACGACCTCAATAATCATGGTAAGAATAATGGTGCAGCTCACCTCGGAGAAGCCGGTTTTGCCGCAGGACTTTTCTACTCTTATATTTGTATCAACAAAGAGCAGCTGATTGATAACCTTGGTGAAGATAAATCACTTGCCGATCGTACACTTGCAGCCTTGACTGAAACAATTCTCAAAATTGCTCCTGCCGGAAAACAAAACAGTTATGCCAGCCGTGCATATGCCTCTTATGTGCTCGCTGAAGTCGGCGATCAGCAGCCGCGATCACTTTCCGTAGCCTATTTAAAACCCGTGGATCGCTATAGCGAGGATTACGCTCAGGAGGCGATTGATGCGCTGCAAGGACAACTGCATAATTTCGACAAGGTATATGGCCAATGTGCTGACAGCCGCTATATTCTCAATGCCGTAAATGGGCAGGGTAGCCTGCGAGAGTTGCTGGCATTCGTTAGCGAATAGGTGGCTTTATGGAACACTTGGTATTTCGCCTTTATGGCGCCATGGCATCCTGGGGAGAGGTTGCAGTTGGTGGAATCAGGCAAAGTGCGTGTTATCCCAGCAAGTCAGCTATTGCAGGTTTGCTTGGTGCAGCATTGGGTATTAAAAGATCAGAGGAAACACAGCAGTTGGAGTTGGCGAGAGGGTATTGTCAGGCAATAAAAATAGTTAACTCGGGAATTCTGCAAAGAGACTTTCATACAATACAAGCTCCAGACAGTGCCGGTAAATTCCGTTATCGCACACGTAGGGACGAATTGGTAGTGGGCTGCAGTCGGCTGGGCACTATCTTGTCTCAGCGCGAATACTTAGCCGATGCTCAAGTATTGGTCGCTCTTAAAGCAACAGAGAGCGCGCATTGGTCGCTGAAAGATCTGGCTGGGGCACTGGCTCGCCCCAAGTTTCATCTGTATCTGGGGCGTAAGGCTTTTCCTTTGTCGGTACCCACTGCTGCTCATTTAATAGAGGCTGAGAATTTTCGGCATGCACTTGATCTGTACCCATTGACTGACGTCTTGCAGTATCAACTTACATGGGCAAGGCAGGAGCGCTGGCGACCTGATGATTTGCATAGCCAATACTACTGGGAGGGTGATATAGAGGATTTTTCACAGGAAGATGAACAGTTTTCCTTGGGAGCTGTGCAGCAATTGAGTCGTCTGGACGAACCTCTATCTCGCAAGCGCTGGCAGTTCCAGCCGCGTATGGAATATCACTGGCGTTCATAAGGAAGTGGCTATGTACTTATCCAGAATTCAAGTGTCCTCCAGTTTAGCCATACAAGCGCAATTGGCGACCCTGTTGAAAAATAACAGCTACGGTATCCATCAGATGTTATGGGAGTTATTCAATGGTAGCGAGCGTTTTCTGTTTCGTGAGGAATCAGCCTGTGAGCAGCTCCTGAGTGAGCGAAGTCTGCCAGTATTTTACCTGCTTTCTCGGAAGAAGCCGATTAGAGATGGGTCGCTGTTTAGTGTAGAGAGTAAAGCTTTTATACCTCGGTTACAGGCCGGGGATCGGCTGGCGTTTCGCCTGCGAGCCAACCCTACTATTTCACGAAAGTCGGCTGTGGCTGGCCGAGGTAAGCGTCATGATATTTTGATGGATGCTCAATATCATTGGTTACGTGATCAATGTAAAACTCATTCACTTTTGCAAAGCGGAAGAAAGGGAGAGTTGAAACAGCGCCTACTGGATGCAAAACCAGGTTTCTATGCAGGTGGGCAAATAGAATCCCGGCTCCAGGAGGTATCCGTGGTAGCTTCTCGTCACTGGCTGATTGATAGGGGCTCGCGCATGGGTTTTGATATTTACCCTCCAAAACTTCACAGTAATGGCTATCGCTGGAACCTTCTGCCGAAAAAAGGACGCGGTGCTGGTTTCTGCTCAGTAGATTATCGTGGAGAACTGCTGGTGACTGATCCAGAGTTATTCTTACAGAAGATTTGTACGGGTATTGGTCCGGCCAAGGCATTTGGTTGTGGTTTGATGCTGATACGCCGCATTTGACTTTTAGAAGAGTAGAGTATTTGCAGGCTGAGTTTTTTTGATGAGGGCGTATATATTAGACACTTTCTCGAGTATGAAACAAGTATTGTCAATTTCCCAGCTCAGGCAGGGCTTTACCGATAAAATCAATCCCGATTGATTTTCTCCAGGTGTGTTCCCCACATGGGTGGGGTTTAGCCGGTAGTATTTTTAAAATACAGATGAAGGCCAATATGTTCCCCGCTATGCGGGGTCAGTTTACTGTGGGAGCAATAGCTTAGCCTAAGGCGTGAGCTTCTCAATGGTCTGGAGGCAGTTGATAAAACTCGACTAAGGCTTTAATAATTTCCCTCCTTGTGTTGAATTACCTATTTAGGGGTAATGCACTTTCATAATTCTAGTGGTAAGTTATCGCGCCTATTTCTGGCGACGTAAATAATTAGCTGATTACTAAATCTTCAAAGTTTGAACTTTCCCTGTGCCCACGGGGATGAACCGACGATGGAGAAATCGTTAGTCGGAGTGTGGATGTTTCCCTGCCTGTGCAGGGTTGAACAAACTCTGGGGAATGATGTTATCTGCTAGAGTGTTTGCCGGGGATGGGGTTTGTGCTGTACGAGTGCAATGGCCAGCAGTCGATGTTCGGCTGCAGGCCACTACTTTTTAGGGCATCCTTTCCTTGGACCAGCTAACCGGATAGTGCTTGCATTCTCTATCTACCAGTTTCAAAAGTGAGGGTATTCTGTATTGGCCATACCTTGTAGGATATGAGGTTTTTAGGTTGTAAGGCCAACACCAAAACTATTTATATATAATGGCTTGATGCTATTACCTTGTAGAGTGTCAGCTTTGCCTGGAGTCCCTTTATATCGTTTTTTGGCGGATCCGATAATTGGGACTTTATATGTTAGCACTTGGTATAGATAGGTCCTTAGGTCGGGCTGCAGCTCTGAACCCAGTGTGACATAGTTATCAATCACAATAAATTGCGATTGTAGTTGGTTTTCCTTGATTAGAGCTAAAATGCAAAGTAGTCCTCGTTTGTGCTTGGTTGTTTTTTTATTTCCGTGTCTGTTCTTTACGGGGTAGCTGCTCCAGATAGTTTACATCAACAGCCGGGATCACTTACCAAGCTCCAGTATTAGAAAAGAGTTACTTTCTTTAGAGCAAAGTATTTAGGAGTAAGAATATTTCCTGCTTTATGCCTTATCCTGACAGTTCTGCTTTAGCCTGCTTAAGAATATCCTTATGGATGCTGCGGTAAAAACTGTTTGTTTCATCTGCATTTTTTAGGATTCTTTGCAGTATATTCATAGCTTTATCTCCTTGTTGAAGCCTTTTTAAAAAGATTGCATAGTAAAGACCTGCGGCGGGCCCACTATAATAGCTGTACAGTGTCTCGTATTCATGTTCAGCCTCGGCAATCATCTGTAAGGCATCCAGGGTGCGAGCATAGAGTAGATGGGCATCCTGATCTTTAAACTCTGGACTCTTGTCTATCAAAAAATCCAGGGTTTCCTTACAGTTGTTAAATTCTTTGAGCAAAAATAGACATCGAGCTAATCCGAACAAAATCTGAGGGTCATCCTTAAAGGGGCCTTGCAAGCTCTTTTGATATAAGTCCTTGGCTTCCTGGTTCAGCCCCTTCTCAAGGCACTCCTCCGCCATTTTTATATAGTTTTTTATGCTACTGGATTTGGCCAGATTTTGTGCTGCCTGATTGATATCTTGATTTGGATTCATCAGTTTCTGGACTTTTCTACGAGCCTTTTGTCCGTTTCGGGAATTATTCATTTCTGGCAATATTTCTAAAATCAGATAGGCAATAAGTCCCGCCAAAGGCAGCATGACCAGGATCCATATCCAGGTGGTATTGCGCCCGGTCTTCAGTACGTGAATAACAAAAGCGACTTGTATCAGGATGGAGAGAACTAAAAACGGCATATTGGGAAGACATTTATCCGGCTTAGAGGACTACACAGCTACTGCTTTTGCCAGGAACTGCACAAAAGGGGGGTAGGGTAAACGAGCGGCTTCGCTAAGCCAAGACTAAGTATGCCGGCTGTCTGACAGGTACCATTGTTCCACAATCAGAATCATGGGAGTTCTAAGACTGATTTGCTCTTGTCTGTATTTGTATGCGTTCTTACTGGGGCGCTTAAATTGGCATACTTTTACTTGTTCTAATCTGAAATGACGCTTGGCAGTTTATCCTGCAATTCAATACCCAACAGCACCTGCTTTTCTACTATTTGTGGATAGAGCTATCTATGTGCTTGGTTCCAAAGGAGGGAGGATGTCTCGTCTAACGCGTCGGGAGTTTTGTCTTGGTACTGGTGCTATGGCGGCATCGCTATTCACTGGTACAGAAGTAAGGGCTCAGGAGTCTTCTCTTCCTAATGGGGGCAAACGTTTGGCACTGCCTATCCCAAAGGAGTTGAGAGCTGATTCAGCGGGGAATATACATCTAGTGGTAAAACCGGATCAACAGAGTTTTATTCAGGGTTTAACCACACCTACCTATGGATTTAACGGGCCTTTCCTCGGCCCAGCCATACGCTTACGCAAAGGGCAGACAGTTACAGTGAGTGTCAATAATCAGTTGACGCAGAATGTGACAGCCCACTGGCATGGCCTGATTGTCCCAGGCCATGAGGATGGCGGCCCCTATATGCCGATCGTGCCTGGGCAGACCTGGCATGCAAGGCTGCCGATAATCCAGCCGGCAGCTACGCTCTGGTTTCATCCTCACCTCTACCCTACTACAGCCGAGCTGGTGCTTAAGGGATTGGCTGGCCTGATTATTATTGATGATGAAAATAGTGATACTTTGCCTCTGCCAAAAGAATGGGGCGTTGATGATATTCCAGTGATTATTCAGGATCGCCGCTTTAACAAAGATGGTAGTTTCTTTCATCGCTTCAATGAGATAACCGTAGCTGCAGGTTATTGTGGTGATTGTCTATTGACTAACGGGGCCGTTAATCCAGAGGTGAAAACTCCCCGGGGTTGGCTGCGCTTTCGTATTCTGGATGGATCAAATGGGCGCAATTATCGCTTGAGTACTAGTGATAAACGCCCAATGTATGTGATTGCCAGTGATGGAGGCTTCCTACACGAACCGGTACAGGTGGATATTCTGCCTATTGCGGCGGGCGAACGTTATGAGCTGATGATCGATGCGCGCGATGGTAAGCCTTTTGATTTGATCACCCTGCCTGTGCCGCAGCCGGTAATGCGTTTACCCCCGTTTGATGGCCCTGTGGCATTTCTGCGAGTGATACCTACAGCAGCAGAGGGAAGGGGCACCTTGCCAGAACAGTTGGTACCGCTGCCTCAAATACCTAAAACATTGCCGCCTATCTCTCAGCGTCTGGTGATGCAAATGAACCGGCAGGCTCAGGCCAATAAACTGATTAACGCTACAGGTTTGCCACAGATGATCGCCACAGGGCGGACAGATCCAGCAGTAGTAGACAAGGTATTGCAATTAGTTACCCAGGCTCCGGCAATGCCGTTAAAGGCACAGCTCACCGCCAATGCAGTCAATGGGGTCTCCTTTGCATTTACCGAGCCAGGATTCAAGGTGCCAATCAATAGAGATCTTCACTGGCGTATTTCAGAAGGCAGTGATTTGATGCTGCACCCAGTACATATTCACGGCTGTCAGTTCCGAGTCGTTAAATTTAATGGGGCGTTACCGCCAGCATATATGTGTGGATGGAAGGATACGGTACCTATCTCAGGTGGCGGCAGTGCAGAGATATATGTACGTTTTCCACGGGAAGCGATGCCAGATATGCCTTTTATGGTCCACTGCCATGTATTGGAACATGAAGATTCAGGCATGATGACGGAATTCAGTGTTTCTTGAGTACAAGCACTATACCTTTAGATATTCTCTGTAGCTAATTTCGTCTACTAGGTTTGGTGGATTTTACTTTACGGTCTTCCTTGTGCTGCAGTTTCATCGCCTTCTTGATCAGCCCCTGGAAATTGGGGCATTCCAGCTGGTTCTCCTCTGGACAATTAGCCACATGTCGCAAACCATCGCGCATAGCCTTGAGCCGGCGAATGTTTTTGTCCAATTCATCAGCTTTATCAAGTAATTGTTCACGGTCGATATTGGGTTTGCTGCCATAGGTGAACAAAGAGGCGATTTCATTGAGAGAAAACCCGGCATAGCGCGCTAAGGATATCAATGACAGTTGTTCCACTACGCTGCCGGGAAACACCCTGGTGATACCACGCCTGCTGATAGACTTAATTAGGCCTTTCTCCTCATAATATCGCAGTGTTGAGGAGGGTAGTCCCGTACGTTTGGAGACTTCCCGAATATCTATTTCCCGATGATCATCCATCTCTATTGACCTCAAGCTGACTTGAGGTTGTATCCTAGTTTTCACTGTGGTCCCTGGCAAGTCTTAAATCAAAAAGAAAGACAAATAACTCAGGGAGTCAGGGGCTAAGGAGTGTGCAGGGAAGGATGGAATGTATACCAGTTACTCGCTATATACACTTAGCTTATCCACAGTTATATCGGAGCAAAAAGTGGTATATCCGTTAACGAGGTGAGCAAATAGTATTTTTTTTCATGATTCTCCGTATTTTCTGAGCACACTAATTTTTTATCGGTGTCTGGCTAACCACACTTGGGATTTTATGCTTGCAGTTAAAAGACTTCTGAAACCATTCAGCAAAGGTGCCACCAGCAACCTCTCCAGTCGGGGAATCCTGACCGCTTTATGCCTGGCAACCCTGCTCAATGCATTGGCGGTTAGCAGTGTTAATATTGCGCTTCCGGAGTTAGTTACAGACCTTGGAACCACCTACGCGCGGACGCAGTGGATCATTGTCGCTTTTATGATTTTTCTAACTGCGGCTCTGGCAATTGCCGGACGCGCCAGCGACAAAGTGGGGCGCAAGAAAATTTTTGTTCACGGCATGCTGCTTTTTAGTGTATCGACTTTACTCTGTGCTCTATCGCCAAATATCTGGGTATTGGTTCTCTTCCGAGCATTGCAAGGTATCGGAGCGGCAATGTTTACCGCTGTTTCTATGGCAATTGCCAGTGACGTCTATTCCAGAGCTCGGGTGGGCACGGTAGTGGGTCTCCTGGGAAGTATCTCGGCGGTGGGCACTGGCTCGGGGCCCGTATTGGGTGGACTACTACTGGAAGTTTCCAGCTGGCAAGCAATCTTTCTGGTCAAAGTGCCCCTGGGTGTAATCGTATACTGGCTGGCTCAGAAATATCTTCCCGAGGATGCCAGGTACATAGCTCTCGAACAAGCTCGTCATCCACGTAATATTCTTGCCGCATTCTGTATCTTTTCAGCAATTCTTTTTTATACCCTGTCGATAAAGCCCCTGAATGATAATTATGGAATTATCAATATATTGACTTTTTTATTGTCTGCCATCGGTGTACTGGGTTTATACCTGAGCAGAGGCATCGATCCTGGGCCCGCGCTGGGCGGTTATGTTTTGTATACGAACCTAGCTACTAATCTTTTGGTAGCTGCTTCGGTAATGAGTTCTCTGGTTGTTGGGCCATTTTATCTGACTTTGGCATTAGGATTGAGTTTCTCTCAGACAGGCCTGGTGATGTCTACGGGGTCTTTCGTCGTTGCCGTTTGTTCAAATATTGCTGGACGTTTGGTTGACCGATTCAGATCGCGAAGCATAGTGATTATTGGTTTGTTCTTCCTGGTACTGGGTTCTTTGGGGATGGCTAATTTGCAACAGATCTATGGTGTAGCTGGCTATTTAGTCTGCTCAATAGCAATGGCCATAGGGTACGGGATCTACTTGTCTTCTAACAATACTTTTACAATGAACGGTGCTAGTAGAAAAGTAAAAGGCAGTATTTCAGGCCTCCTAAATCTATCGAGAAATCTAGGGCTACTTACAGGGGCGTCGTTGATGAGTGTGGTTTTTGCAAAAACCTCACACTTGTCATATTTGAGTTCTTTTGATTCAGGGCTGGTAGTTTCCGGCCTTAATCAAGTGTACCTGCTGGCTTTACTGTTTCTTGTCATAGCCTTTATTGCTCAGACGGTATCTATCCTGGTCAGTCGTAAATTATGAATCTGTGGATTAGTCATTACTTTATATTTGCCCTCTCAACAGCTAATAGGGTACCTGTTGGGTTGTTTTTTGGGTTAAGGCTTCTGGCAGAATTATGAGTAATTTACCTATTGACCTAAAGTGAGCTTGAAGTTGTAACTTATCCCTGTTTGGTGAGAGTACGCAATATACAAAATATCGATTGCAGATTTACGTTACCGGAATCTATTTTCCGATAGATCTCACCAGCTAAACCTAAATTTGACTGGAGATAAGTTATGGTAAGTAATTCTTTGGAGCGCCATATTGCAGAATTACGTAAATACTGGATGGGTTTGAACTCGGATACCGTGGTTCACTGTCGAGCAGTACTGGCTAAGTTGGCAAGCTCCTCAAATTCCGAGGGGTGGCTTGCAAAGTTACACCAAAATCGAGAGGCAACGACTGAGCTATATAGGGACTCAGAACTTGGCTTTATATTATTGGCACATGTGGAGACTCAAGGTTTATATCGTAATCCACATAATCATGGCAATGGCTGGGTTTTTTATGCACTTCAGCATGGAGAGGTTGAAATGTCCACTTATGGACTGGTGAGAACTGTAAAAGGCGAAGAGCAGCTTGTAAGTCGGGGTTCTTATACTATGCATCCAGGTGATTGTAGTGCATTCCTCCCAGGCGATATTCATGATACTCGTTGCTTATCTGATTATTCCCTGATGTTTCGTTTAACCAGTTGTGATTTCTCTGAGGAAAAGCGGCAAGGCAGGCTACAACAATTTGCAGAATTATAGTTGGTGGCAGTTATTTATTGGACAAGCTCACATGATGAGGGCCGTGCTAGGCTCTCCTTCTCTTATGTAAGTATGGGTTTATTAGATAGAAAGCTTGACTTAGACAGGTGTTAATGTGGGCCGATAGTGTTTGGATATGAAGAGCGGGTTTTCATCTGTAAAGTGGTGCATTTTTTGTATAGAAAAAAGTATATCGTGCTTGGGTTATGTCTTATGGTTTTTTGATCACGATTTATAAATAAGGAAGAAATGTGTAAGTTTTTATTTTTGACTTTTCCAGGTTGGATTTTGCTGTTCTCTTTTTTCAAAAGAAAAAATAAATAAAAAATGTAATTTCATTTTAATGTCTTTTGATGATTGATGTGACTCTGCTGAATCTGCCCTCTCTGGGTTTATGTTTTATTTAAAGTGCTTATAGTAGAACATTGTTTTTTGCTGGTGGTTGCTTCAGGTAAAGCTGTATTGCGAATCGGGAACCAATTCTTGCCTTCCTTATCGAATCAGCTGTGCTTGTGTGGGGTGTTATCGGCAGAGCGCAGAAAAATTTTAAGTTTTTGTGAAAATATTAAGAGTTCAATTTTCTGAACTAATAAGAGTAGAACGGGTAAGAGTAAAATGGGGTAGGGTGTCCTCACTCTCAGTGATGTATAAAAATCTAATACTGGTAATTTAGGTGTTGCTTCACTGTATTTAGCCTCTCTAGGAAAGAACAAGGCGGTTTCACACTTTTAGCTATCCAAATCCATTTGCCGTTACACATTATTCACGAAAACTCTTATAAGATTTTTTACTGCAATAACATATGATCTCTGCTGGGTGTCCCTATCGAGTACTGCGGTGTTTGTAATAAAGCCCTAAAAAAGATAACCGGAGACTCTATGACCCCTCTTTTTATTCGCACAGCTATAGCTTCGGCACTGATGATTGGCGCTCAGGGTGCGGCGGCCTCTCAGCCAGCCGATGACTATGTTGCCGGTGAGCATTATCGCGGTGGTAGCCAGGTTTGTTATGCCGGAGACCTGTTTAAAGCGCAGTGGTGGGCTACACCTGATCAGAAACCCTCCGATGCCCTGACAGCGCAAAATACCTGGGATTCTCCCTGGATTCTGGAGGGGGCGGGAGCCTGTAATAGCTCGGGCAGTAACAGCGATGATAATGATACCGGTGGTGAAAGTGATGATTCCAATAGTGACGATGCCTCGGATAACGATGGTACAGATGGTGGCAACCTGGATTCCGGCGATGGCTCCAGCTCAATAGCGACTTATCAGCCCGGACAGAATTACCGAAAGGGAAGTGAGGTTTGCTATGCCGGTGATATTTTTGTTGCCCAATGGTGGGCAAATGGAGATCAGCTTCCCTCTGATGCTCTGATCGCGCAAAACACCTGGGACTCCCCTTGGATTTTAAAAGAAACTGATGGCTGTACTGGCAGCAACGGCAATGGTGGAGACAATGGTGGTGATACCGGTGGCGATAATAGTGAGGGCACTGACTCCACTCCTATTTCCCTGAGTGTTTCATCCTCCCAGTCCCAGATCATTGGTGGTGGCACAGTCCAGCTTAGTGCAACTGCTTCTGGAGGAGACGACACACTGAGCTATAGCTGGGCCCAGCTTTCCCCCAGTTCGCCAGAGGCAAGTATTTCTACCGCCACCGGCGCTGTAACTTCAGTGACTTTACCGGCCGCGGCTTATGATATCAGTTATGTCTTTAGCCTGATTGTCAGCGATGGAGAAAGCACTGAAGAAGCGCAGCTAACGATACAGAATTTAGCGGCTGGGGATGACACTGGTGGGCCCGAAGAGAATGACGGTTCCGATGGTTCAGTAACAGCAATTATCTCTACTTCTGAAAATAGCATTGGTTGTAGCGGAACCATCACTCTGGATGGTTCTCAATCCACTGGCGGCGGCAGTATGAGCTATATCTGGAGCCAGACCAGTGGCCCCTCTGTAAAACTGTCCAGCTATGTAGGTAGTTCTACCCAGGCTGTGCTATCTGAGGTTTACAGTGATACAACCTATACTTTCCAGTTGACCGCAACCGACACCTCTGCTGCTAGTGATGTTGATGAGGTTACCATCAGCCAGGCGGGTTGTGCACCTGCAGCGGGCCATGTGATGGGCCAGAATGAATTGGAAGCGGCAGAAAATACCCTTGCCAATAATTCACTCCTGCAAGAAGTGAAAGATACAGTTGAAACCCGTAATAACGCGATTGTAGAAGCGGTTCAACCAGGTCGTAATACCAATCCGGAAAATGTGCTGCGCGTAGAGAGTATTATTTCCGAGGATACCTGGGATTACCTATTCCCTGTTCGGGCCGATGAGTATACGTATACCAACTTTCTGCGAGCGGTGGCTAAGTTCCCAGCGTTTTGTGGGGAATATACCGATGGCCGCGATTCAGATGCCATTTGCCGCAAGGTACTGTCGGTTATGTTTGCTCATTTTGGCCAGGAAACCGGTGCGCATGCGGCTGCCTGGGATGAACCGGAATGGCGTCAGGGCTTGTACTGGATTCGAGAGATTGGTTGGACAGAGGAAACTTCCGGAGGGTACGGTGCCTGTGATTCTGGTAGTAGCTGGGCTGCAGAGGTATGGCCCTGTGCAATCAATGCCGATGGTGGGTACAAGAGTTACTTTGGCCGAGGCGCCAAACAGCTGAGCTGGAATTATAATTATGGCCCGTTCTCTCAGGCAATGTATGGCGACATTTACACTTTGCTGGAGAACCCTGAGCTGGTAGCAGATACCTGGCTGAACTTGGCGAGTGCCATATTCTTCTTCGTATACCCGCAGCCACCCAAACCGAGCATGTTGCATGTTGTTGATGGCACCTGGGAGCCAAACAGTATTGATCTGGCCAATAATCTAACTCCAGGTTTTGGAGTTACGACTAATATCGTTAATGGCGCTATCGAATGTAGTAAAGGCAGTGAAGACTACCGCTCGCAATACCGTATGGATTATTACCGGAGCTTTACCGAGTACTTGGGAGTGGATATTCCGGCGGATGAAGAGCTAGGATGTGCCAATATGGGCCAGTTCCAGTCTGGTGGTGCGGCATCCCTGAATATCTACTGGGATAAAAATTGGGGATGGTCAGCGGATAACCCCAGTAATGAGAGCTTCTCCTGTCAATTAGTGAACTATCAAACAGCCTATTCTGCGCTCAATGAAGGCGACTATGCAAAGTGTGTGAAAGGCAACTTTGATATGACGATTGACTACCAGAACTAACAATAAGAGGCAGTTTAAATAGCGGCTTTACTCAATCAGCGAGCCCGGCAATAGTTTTATTGCCGGGCTTTTTGGAAGGGTCATCGGCTTCATTTGGGATACGCAGGGAAGTAAGTTCAGCAGTAAAAATGCTGCCAGTTATAAATTTTCACTCAAATTTCCTATAATAGTGCCGAGTCAACATAAACAGTACCTTCGGTAATAAGATTATTTTTAACTTTTACAATTCAGCAGTAGGTATTATTGTAGCGCCTGCCATTTAAAGTGGTACAGGTGTTCTTCATTTCAGTTGCAGCGTAACGTCCATCAATTAGTGTCCGTTTTACCTTCATCGTCGCCTTTCCTCCTGAAGTACCTCGCCAATCTCTTTAAATGCTCTGCTGTCTCTTGCATGTGTACTTCCTGGCCATATCGTGGGCGCCTCTAATAATCCAGTGCACATTATTGGTAATGTATTCCAGGAATGGTTTTGGATCAGCACGTAAAGAATTAAATACCTCTTATACAAATTTACGTTTAAGCATGCCCACTACTTCCTTAACTAAAAAGAACTGGCGTTCCCTTCCAATAATCGTAGGTGAAAAACGATTGTTTTTAATATGTTTAATTTTTAGGGTGCATTGTTAATAGTAGGATTTTAGTTGACCTATTAGATGACAGAAACGCTTGCTGAAACAGAGGGGGGAAGAAGCTTAGGTGATGTTAAGCAGTGCTTTTCTTTTTGGTCCAGACTAAAAGGGTTAATATCCAATGCAAAAAGTGCGCTGTAAGATGAATAACTGATGTCTGTCCCTAAAACACCGTTATCCCGACAACAAATTATTGGCCTTACGGCGCTAACTTTTGCTATTTTCCTGATCGCCAATGACTTTACTGCCTTCTCTGTGGCAATTCCCGCTATAGAGAAGCATTTCAATACCGATATTTCTACTGTCCAGTGGGTGATAAACGGCTATGCATTAGTTTTTGGAGTGCTAATTGTCACTGGTGGACGACTAGCGGATATGTTTGGCCGTCGCAGGCTCTTCTTTATCGGTACCAGCATTTTTATATTTTTCTCTGTTTTGGGTGGGCTGGCAGTCGATGACTGGATGTTGCTGGGAAGTCGAGCCTTAATGGGGGTGGGAGGTGCTTTGATGTGGCCGGCAATCCTGGGTATGACTTATCAATTGATGTCGGAAGATCGGGCGGGGCAGGCAGGTGGCCTGATTATGACCGTATGTGGGTTTGCTAATTCAGTTGGGCCTCTACTTGGCGGGTTCTTTACTGACTTTCTCAGTTGGCGTTGGATCTTCTTTATCAACTTCCCGATTGCACTGATTGCAATGCTTGTCAGTTGGCGGGTAATAGAAGATGACCGGCCAGAGGGCATTGAAGGCAGGGTGGATTATGGGGGTATAGTTTCCCTATCGCTATGTTTATTGACCTTGTTATTGGCACTAGATTTTGTTACTGATGCTGGTATTAGAAACCCGTTGATAATTGGCCTATTTGTGATCTCAGTTTTGTTCTTTATAATTTTTGCCTGGATTGAATCAAACACCAGGAGCGATCCGCTAATACCAGCGGATGTAGCGACTAACTGGCGATTTTTTACAGTGGGAGTGACTACTCTACTGCTTTCCGTAATTTTTGTTTCTATGTTGTTGTATATTCCCCAGTTTTTAATTAAAGAGCTTGGCTTCTCCGCAGTCTGGTCCGGGGTTGGCCTGTTACCGGTGATGGTGACTTACGGAATCGTTTCCTATATCGCTGGCAGATTATTTGAGATTATGGGAGCCAAAGTAATTCTGTCTGCAGCCGCTATTTTTCTGGGCTTGGGAATGTTTCTATTGTCCGGCTTACTCGAGCAAAGTCGATATTTGCATCTGGTGCCCGGTATGATTTTCCTCGGAATGGGGTTAGGCTTATTTTTCCCCACAATTACCACGGCGGCAGTCACCGCTGTAGGGTCTAGCCGTTCCAGCCTTGCTGCAGCGCTCATATTTATGTTCCAAATTATTGGTGGTGCTATCGGGTTGGCGATGAACACAACAATTGTGGCCCTGGCTCCAAGTCTTGCAGAAGGTATTGACCGGGCCTTCAGTGTCAATGCATACCTTGCCTTGGCCGCACTTCTTGTCTGCATTTTGTTCGTAAAAGGCAAGCCTGCAAAAAGAGGGCCTGTCGCCTCAGGCTGATCTGTCTGTGTGGGCACAAGGCTGGACAGATACCAGGCTTTGTCTCGCATATCTTCGATGACTCTTTCTTCACTGAGGTTTTTCTCTGGCTGAACGCTAATAATGAAAGAGGCTTGCTTTTTTTTTAGCTTCGGGAGAACCCCAAATAGGTTAAAGTGCAACTTCAACTTATTTGGGGCGCTAAGTTTTATTTGATGCTGTATTTTATGTGGTTTTACTCACTTCATTTTTTTTGTGACTATTCGGTTTGATGAAAAACCTATTTTTTTGTGTGGTTATAGGCTGAAAATCCCCGGCATTTTCCTATTAACTAATCCTGTTAATTAGGTAAAAATAATCCTCTCATTTAATCCTCGGAATGGAATCTCAGGTGTTAATTTGCCTTGCGGTGGCTTATTCCCCATAGCTTTTATGGGAAACAGCGAAGTCAGGATTTTGGTTCCTGGCCAACAGCAAGGTGAATCACTCCGAGAGAGCCCTTTAGGTTGGATAGCCCTTGCGATCGCTGGGTTAATTGTCTCGGGAGAAATAGCCTCCCTTTAGGTAAGGAGAACAGATTGTGATACCCATCGTTGACCGTGTTAGCGCGGAATCCATAGCGCCCTTCTGGCGGATGCCGTTCCGCCCATTTTTCTGGGGTGGGGCACTCTGGAGCATGATTGCCCTGCTAATCTGGCAAATGCAGCTTTCTGGCTGGCAGCTTCCAGCTTTACGTGTCGGCGTAGCCTGGCATTCCCATGAGATGTTATTTGGATTTGCTGCGGCGGTGATAGTTGGCTTCCTCGGCACAGCCATGCAGACATGGACCGGAATTCCCTCACCTAAAGGGGGACAGTTAATGGGCCTGGCGGGGCTGTGGCTATTAGCTCGCTTGGGCTATCTCATAGCGGCAGTACCACTGTGGATGCCGGTTTGTGCTGAAGTGACATTTTTCCTATTAGCAGCCTTTTTACTCGGTGCACGGGTATTGCGCACCCGGCAATGGCGCAATCTGTTTGTATTGCCTGCTATGTTGGCTTTTGCCGGGCTTTCAGCCTGTCATTGGTTGCTGCCCAGCGCGCAGAGCAGGGTAGCTCTCGTGGCTCTGTTGCTGGTTACAGCAATTATTCTGGTGATTGGTGGCAGGGTGATTCCCTTCTTTACTGCAAGGCGCTTTCAGCTAAGTCAGCGCGATAAGCTACCGGTTATCGAGTGGGGTACCCACATAGCTGCTGTGCTGCTTCTGTTGAGTGTAGTGATTGATCTACCCCGTATGGTTTGGGCCTTGTTAGCACTGGTGCTTGGTGGGTTACAACTGGTGCGCGTACTGCGCTGGCACCCGACTAAGATTTGGAGTGAGCCTATGGTTTGGTCACTACATTTGAGTTACTGGTTGGTGGTATTGGGGTGCTTTCTTGCAGCGCTCTCCTGGAGCGGTTTAGCGCCCGGTTGGCAGAGTCCCGCATTACATGCATTTGCGGTAGGTGGTATTGGCGGTTTGATTCTGGCTATGACCAGTCGAGTCAGCCTTGGTCACACAGGGCGTATGTTGAAAGCACCGCGCTTGATGCCCTTGGCATTTGCTGCACTGGCATTGTCCGCGTTGGCTCGTATCTTCTGGGCCCCAGCTCCCAGCGGTTTTCTTGCAGCGATTATTGCTTGGATTGTAGGCTATTCTCTCTTCTTACTGTATTACACCCCGGTTCTTTTTCAGCCTCGTGTAGATGGGCATCCGGGGTAAGCACCTGGATATTCAGTATAGCGACGCTGGCTAGCGACTAGCGAGCGCCGCTCCTGTCAGGCAGCTGTCACTAATTATTCTCAATATTATCCATTTGGGGGAAGGCGTCGAACTTGAGCGCCTTGTCCAGATTCTGGTCCCAGTCCGCTTTACTGGCCATAAAAATATGTGCGGTGGGTTCCATGGAAACCTCACAGTCCAGGCTGCCAGCAGGCACTGCCAGGTAACCACCTTCTTTATCTTCAAAGGGTAGTGCCGAGCCACAATTATTACAGAAACTTTTTACATGGCGTGTGGCTGGCAGCTTGAATACTTTTACCTGTTGTTTCCCAGAGATCCAGTTTAATTTAGCCGATGTTGAAAACAGGCTGGCTGCGTGGGCAGAGCCCGTGTCCTTACGACAGTGGTTGCAGTGGCAAAGAAAAAAATTTTCAAAGTCACCGTCGACTTCGAAATGGATATCTCCGCAGAGGCAGGATCCTGATTTATTCATAGCTGCTCCTTAACAGTTGATTGTGAACCGTTATTTCTATAAGTAGATAGATTGGGTTTATTATCTTTTAGTCCTATTGAGGGTATACCTATAGTTTCAAAATATTTAGAAGTGAAATAAATATATTAAATTTGAATAACTCCCTTTAGGTACTGAATCGCCTTGCCGGAGACAATAACCCTGTCCCCCTTGATTTGGCAGTTGAGCACCCCCCCTCTTTTTGAGGCTTGGAAGGCTGTGAGTCGCGATTTATCCAGCTTAGCGGCCCAGTAGGGAGCAAGCCCCGCGTGAATAGAGCCAGTTACCGGATCTTCAGCCCCGCCATTGGATGGCCAGAAGTATCTTGAAATAAAATCAAATTCCTTCGATCGAGCAGTAACTACTACATCATAAGGTGCAAGCTTTTTTAATTTTTCTGCATCTTGTTCCAGTTGATAAATAGTATCTTCGCTGTCATAGATGGCAAAGTAGGCTTGCTGGTTGCGCAGAACTTGTTTGGGAGGGCTGGATAATCCATCGATCAAATCTTCGGGGGTATGCTCTACACGTTCCGGATTTCTGTTGGGGAAGTCCATAAAAATTTCGCCCTCCCTATTTTGGGTAATTTGCATTTTCCCTACTGCTTGCGCAGAAAAATTTAGGGTATCCAGTTGGGGGTGTTTTGAGAAGACCACAAAGGCGGAGGCCAGGGTTGCATGACCACAGAAATCCACTTCGGTTATTGGGGAGAACCAGCGAATCTGGTATTCACTTTCAGATTGTTTGAGCAGGAATGCGGTTTCAGAAAGGTTATTTTCTGCCGCAATAGCTTGCATTTGCATTTCGCTAAGCCAGCTTTTTGTAATTATGACTGCTGCAGCATTGCCGCCAAATTGAGTTTCGGTGAAGGCGTCGACTATATTAATTTCTAGTTCCATTCTAGAGTTCCCTTCAATAATTGAAATGCTCAGCTGAAGAAACAGCTATGATAAAGATGGGCGGGATGCCCGATACCACTAATGATTTTTCAATCACCCCCTAAATAGCCCCTTGATCCTGATCTGTATCAGTATTTCAACGGTATTTCCACTTTACAGTCTGCGTCACTTTGGCCGGTGCTGGGCATTTCGCCAGAAGTAAAATCGGTACTTCTTTTCAGTGTTGCCGGATATCAAAATTGTTGTGGAAAAGGGCTTGCTCTAGGGGGTTGGAATGTTGCAAACAGATATTGCTATCGTAGGGGCTGGTCCCGCAGGACTCGCCCTGGCTGTGATGTTGGCCCGGCGCGACATTAGGGTAACGCTTTTGGAGCGCCAGGGCGAGGAGACCTTGGGGAATCCTGATGATGATGGACGAGAAATAGCCCTAACCCATAAGTCGGTCAGAATTTTAGAGAGCCTCGGGGTCTGGCAACGCCTGCGGGATGATGAAGTCGGTGTCTTACAAGCAGCAACGGTGGTAGATGGCAACTCGACTTCCAGCCTGAATTTTGATAGCCGTGGGCGAGGTCCCTTAGGGTTTATTGTACCCAATTCAGCAATACGCCGCACGCTGTATGAGGTTGCTGGCGAGGAAGCGAATATTCAGTTGCGTTGCAACAGTGCCGTTACCGGTATGCACTTGGAAGATAACTGCCGAGTCTTGAATATTGAGGGGGCTGACGATCTGGCTGTTGCGTTATTAATAGCGGCTGATAGTCGTTTCTCTGAGGTACGGCGCATGGCTGGGATTGGGGCTGACATGCGGGATTTTGGCCGTGTGGCAGTTGTAGGCCGGGTGCGGACGGAGCGCGTTCATCAGGGGATTGCACGGGAATGTTTTCGCTACGGTTCCACGCTAGCGCTTCTGCCATTATCTGAGCCCAAGACTTCCTCTGCAGTTGTGACAATTTCGGCCAGCCGGGCCGAAGAAATTATGCAGCTAAGTGATGCTGAGTTTGCTGCTCATGTGCAGCGTGAGAGCACTGCAATACTTGGCTCAGTGGAGCCTTGTGGTAAGCGCCACAAGTATCCGCTGGTGGGGGTTTATGCGCATCAATTCTATGCGGAGCGCTTTGCTTTGGTCGGGGATGCAGCTGTGGGGATGCATCCGGTGACAGCACATGGTTTTAACCTGGGACTTGCTGGCACGGACTCGCTGAGTCGCCAATTAGAAACTGTGGCTCGTTTGTATCAGCCTGCGAAGTTAGCTCGAGCGCTGTCTCGTTACCAGATTCAACATCGCCTTGAATCTCAGCCTATTTACTCGGGTACAAATCGGGTGGTTGATCTGTTCACCAATGATCACTTGCCGGCCAAACTACTGCGCAAGGCGGTATTGCGTGTTAGCGAACATTTTCCGCCGGTGCGGCGAGCCATAGTGCACCAGCTTACCCGTCACTGACCGAAGGCCTGTGCGAAATAGTGAAATACGTGCCTACGGGAGTAGGTTGCGAGCGAGAAAGGAATAGGGCATGGAAGCCGATTCTCGGCCAGGCAGGTAGCCTATTTCTATGCGGTTTAATCTGCAGAGCTTGCGGTGGAGGTACTTTGGGAGGCACTTGGTAATCTGAACACCACCGCGTTGACTGTAATCGAAAGTGATATCGACAACCTGTTGGTTGAGACGAATGTATTTGCAGGTGGTTGTGGGGAGTAAAAAGTATCATTTGCGATTAGTACTCTTTCGGCTAGTTAAAAAACGGTATTTTCATCGCCAAAAAGCCTGATAAGGCAACCAATTACAGAGCGACTGGCATGGGGTAAGGCATAGAGGTGCGCCAGACAATAATGTCAGTGGCAATTACTCCTATATGGTCGGCCCAGCCGTATGCTCACGGCAGATATTTCCATTTCCCGGGCTTTGTCTGATTTGCAGCTTCCGAAGTGAGCTATATTCCGGCTAGCGTTTGGTAAAGAGTGGGCTGTGCGCATGAACATCCCTGAAGCCAACAAGCACTTGGTTCGCGAAGCGTTCCGCCCGTGGGAGGCGGGTGACAGTGGCCCCCTTTTTGACCTGATCGCTGAGGACGTGTTGTGGACAGTGATAGGCACTACATGCGCTTCGGGGATCTTTCACTCCAAGCAGGCTTTAATTGATGATGCTTTCGGCCCGCTATTAGATCACCTGGAGGATGGTCTCAAGACAACTTTTGTCGACCTTGCAGCAGAGGGAGAGAAGGTATTTTTGCGCTTTGAAAGCACCGGCCATGCATTAAATGGCGTAGAATACAAGCAGGTTTACTGTTGGGCGATGGTGATGCGCGATGCGAAAATCGTAGAGATCACTGCGTACCTGGATACCGACCTGCTGGCCCGAGTGTTTACCTAGTTGTTGTGAAGCTGTCGCTTTTCGCTTTGGGTGTGGGAATGACGACAGTGGAGATTGCAGGGATAAAGAAGTAGTGCTCGATGTTCAACTCGCACTTGTTCCCAAAGCCGCAATAGTCGTTCGTACTATGCCCTCCTTTAGGGTTGTCTGTCATATGCAACGAATGGCCCTAAGTGGCCCTTTAGGTGATTCTACGCAGGGGAGTTTTACAGTGATCTCTATGCGGCCAGTAAAGCCCGGAGCATACCCGGAGCATAAAAGTATCTTCGGGGGGCGCTTGGGCCAGAAAAAGGTAGGGGGTTTTACGCGTTAGGCGAAAACAAATGCCAATTACAGCTTGACTCACCAGGGCTGTATACATAGAATGCGCAGCCTCTTGAGTGGTTGGGTTAGTCCCGCCGCAGGGAAACGAAGGTCAACCAGGCTTTGTTTCTTGGAGTTGTTGCGGGGTGGAGCAGCCTGGTAGCTCGTCGGGCTCATAACCCGAAGGTCGTAGGTTCAAATCCTGCCCCCGCTACCAAATTTGCTTTTAAGCAAATACTTTTGATTGCGCATTTGTTGTTGCGGGGTGGAGCAGCCTGGTAGCTCGTCGGGCTCATAACCCGAAGGTCGTAGGTTCAAATCCTGCCCCCGCTACCAATCTCGCCTTTATATAAAGGCTTTGATGCGCTTTCGTTGTTGCGGGGTGGAGCAGCCTGGTAGCTCGTCGGGCTCATAACCCGAAGGTCGTAGGTTCAAATCCTGCCCCCGCTACCAAATTTTGCATTTACGCATACTGGCTGCGTAAATGTGCGGTCAAAGCCCCGTCAGGGGCTTTTTCGTATCTGCAAGAAAAGTTGCGGATATTTTTCGAAGTGGGCCGCAGGCCCATTTTTTGTATGTGGTGACGTAAATGGCGAGCAAACGCGAATTGCTGGAAGAGCTTCTGGCGCCGGTGGTGGCATCGCTGGGATGCGAACTGTGGGGTATTGAATATCAAACTCACGGTCGTAACGCGCTGCTGCGCATCTATATCGATTCTGAAAACGGTATTTCGGTTGAGGATTGCGAGAAAGTGAGTCGTCAGTCCAGTGCAGTACTGGATGTGGAAGACCCAATCAGTGGTAAGTACACACTGGAGGTCTCTTCCCCGGGGCTCGATCGTCCTCTTTATAAACTGGAGCAGTACGAGCGCTTTACCGGTGCCCAGATTGAAGTTCGCCTGCGCATGCCGCTGGATGGGCAGCGTAAATGGCGAGGCCTGCTGGCCGGCGTAGAGGGCGATGAAGTAGTTTTGCGCGTGGACAGCGAAAATGAATACCTGTTGCCAATCGACAGCATCGAGAAGGCAAGCATTATTCCCCAATTTACCAAATAACCTGTAGGAGCCTGAGCTCAGGCGATTTTGAGGCACAGTTGCATGAACAAAGAGATCTTGCTGGTAGCCGAGGCGGTATCCAACGAGAAGGGCGTTGACCAGGAGATTATTTTCCAGGCCATCGAAGCGGCATTGGCAACGGCCACGAAGAAACGCTACGACGAGGATTCAACCATTGAGGTTATCATTGATCGCCGTAGTGGCGACTATGAAACTTTCCGCAGTTGGGAAGTGGTTGATGATGAAACTCTGGCGGAACTGGGCACCCAGTTCACCCTGGAAGAAGCTCACGAGAAAGATACTGAGCTGAAAGCAGGTGATATCTACCGCGAGCAAGTAGAGAATGTTGAATTCGGCCGCATCGCCGCGCAGACTGCCAAGCAGGTAATCGTGCAGAAGGTGCGTGAAGCCGAGCGTGCCAAGGTCGTAGACGAATACCGCGATCGGGTTGGCGAAATGGTCAGCGGTACAGTTAAAAAAGTGACCCGCGATTTTATTGCTGTGGACTTGGGTAATAACGCTGAAGCGCGCCTGCCTCGTGATCAGCTGGTTGGACGCGAGATTTTCCGCCTAGGTGATCGTGTGCGCGCAATCCTGCTGGAGATCCAACCGGAAGCCCGCGGCCCTCAATTGATGTTGAGTCGTTCCTGCCCGGAAATGATTATTGAGCTGTTCCGTATCGAGGTACCGGAAATCTCTGAACAGGTTATTGAAATTAAAGGTGCCGCCCGCGATCCCGGCCTGCGCGCCAAGATCGCCGTGAACACCAATGATGGCCGTATCGATCCAGTTGGAGCTTGTGTGGGCATGCGTGGTGCGCGTGTGCAGGCGGTTTCCAACGAGCTGTCTGGTGAGCGTGTCGATATCGTACTGTGGGACGAGAACCCCGCTCAGTTCGTAATCAACGCTATGGCGCCTGCGGAAATTGAATCCATTGTTGTGGATGAAGATACCGGGTCCATGGATGTGGCTGTGGCCGAGGAAAACCTCGCTATGGCTATTGGTCGCAGTGGACAGAATGTTCGTCTCGCTTCTGAGCTTACCCAGTGGCAGATCAATGTCATGAGCACAGACGAGTGGCAAAATAAACAGGAAGCAGAGTCCAGCTCCATTATGCAGGTGTTTATTGACCGCCTGGATATCGATGAAGATGTGGCTGCTGTATTGGTTGACGAAGGCTTCACCTCTCTCGAGGAGGTGGCCTATGTCCCCATTGAGGAAATGCTCGCGATCGAGGGCTTCGACGAAGATATCGCCGAAGAGCTGCGTGCCCGGGCCAAAGACTCCCTGCTGACACAGGCACTGGCCTCTGAAGAGAAGCTGGATGCCTCGGAGCCGCAGGAAGATCTGCTCAACATGGAAGGTATGGAGCGTCACCTGGCCTTCCAGCTTGCCAGTCGTGGTATCGCTACCATGGAGGATCTGGCAGAGCAGGCGGTTGATGACCTACTCGATATCGAAGGTCTCGACCAAGAACGTGCCGCAGCGCTGATTATGAAGGCGCGTGAGCCCTGGTTCGCTGATGACAGCGGCGAACAGGCTTAAACATAACGACACAAGACATACGTATAAATAACCCCCTCCGACCAAGTGACTTTTAGGAGAGAGAATGGCCGAAGTAACAGTTAGCGAACTCGCCAAATCGGTTGGTGCCACCGAAGACCGTCTGCTCAAGCAGATGAAAGAAGCGGGTTTGCCTCACACCTCTGCGACTGCGGTGGTGTCAGATGAGGAGAAGCAGGTCCTGCTCAGTTTCCTGAAAAGTAGTCACGGGGAGCAGGGCGCGAGCCCGCGCAAGATCACCTTAAAGCGCAAGACCACGACCACACTGAAAACCGGCTCTGGCACAGGCCGCAAGACTGTGAACGTGGAAGTTCGCAAGAAGCGTACTTATGTAAAGCGCCCGCAGGCTGAACTTGAAGCGGGAGCAAACACCGCGGAAGCCGTGGAAAGCGTTTCAGCTGCAGAGGCCGAAGAGGCTCGACTGCAAGCCGAGGCGGAAGCCAGAGCAGCTGCCGAGGCGGAAGCCAAGGCCGCAGCAGAAGCAGCAGAGGCCGCTCGTCGCGCCGCTGAGGAAGAAGAAGCTCGCTTGAAAGCCGAAGCGGAAGCCAAGGCTGCCGCAGAGGCAGAAGCGAAGGCCGCAGCCGAAGAGAAGGCTGCAAAAGAGGCAGATGTGACCCAGAAAGCTGAGAGCAAGCCCGCGCAGAAAGCGGAGCCCGCAGCTCCAATCCGTTCAAGCTATGTAGACGATATCGAGGCTATGCGTATTGCCGCGATGGAACGTCGCAAGCAGCAGGCGGAGCAGGAGAAGCGCGAACTCGAAGAGAAAAAAGCCAAGGTAGAGGCCGACCGACGTGCGGCCCAAGAGAAGAAGGAAAAAGCTGCACAGGCCGCCAAGGTGAAGCCCGCGAAAGCAGCTGAGAAAACTGAAGAAGTTAAGCCTTCTTTACGTCGCAAGCTCGAGGCTGCTGCTCCGGCTGAGGCCGATCGATCCGAGGATGAGCCGCGTAAACGCCGCGGGCGTCGCTCCAAGTCCGGGCCGAAGAAGTCCAGCAAAACAGCGCTGTACGAGCAGGCCTTGGAAGTATTTGAAGAAGACGAAGCCAGTAAGCGCAGTACGCGCTCCCTGTCCCGTGCGAGCGTGAAAATGAAGCCAACTCACGGCTTTAAACGGCCTACGGAGAAGCAGGTGTACGAAGTTCAGTTGGGCGAAACGATTACTGTTGGCGAACTCGCCAAGCAGATGAATGTGAAGGCCGGTGAATTGATCAAGCGCCTGATGAAAATGGGTGAGATGGTCACTATCAACCAGAGCCTGGACCGTGAAACTGCTCAGTTGATCGCTGAAGAGATGGGGCACAAGGTGGTATACCGCTCCGAGACTGAGCTGGAAGATAGCCTGGTAGCGCAAGCCCAGGCTCAGGAGGGCACAGAGGTTACCCGCGCGCCGGTAGTGACTGTTATGGGCCACGTTGACCACGGCAAAACTTCTCTGCTCGACTATATCCGCAAAACCAAAGTGGCTTCCGGTGAGGCTGGCGGTATTACCCAGCATATTGGTGCCTATCGAGTGAAAACCAGCCAGGGCGAGGTTGCCTTCCTGGATACTCCGGGACATGCCGCCTTTACTGCAATGCGTGCTCGTGGAGCCCAGGCTACCGACGTGGTAATCCTGGTGGTCGCTGCCGATGATGGTGTAATGCCGCAGACTGAAGAGGCTGTAAACCACGCTCGTGCTGCTGGTGTACCGCTGGTTGTCGCCGTGAACAAGTGCGATAAAGAAGCCGCCGACCCTGATCGTGTGAAAAATGAGCTGGCTGCGAAAGACGTAATCCCGGAAGACTGGGGCGGCGATACCCAGTTCATCAACGTATCCGCGCATACTGGCCAGGGTATTGATGACTTGCTGGAGGCAGTTTCCCTACAGGCGGAAATGCTCGAGCTGAAGGCCAAGGTAAATGTGCCGGCCACCGGTGTTGTAATTGAATCCCGCCTGGAAAAAGGTCGCGGTGTGGTTGCCACCCTGTTAGTACAGAATGGTGAGCTGAAGCGCGGCGATATTATTCTGGCCGGCCAGAGCTATGGCCGTGTGCGCGCCATGACTAACGAACACGGCAAGCAGGTTAAGGAAGCTGGCCCGTCTACCCCGGTAGAGCTACTGGGTCTGGACTCCACTCCAAATGCCGGTGATGAATTCATGGTTGTCGCGGATGAGCGTAAGGCCCGTGAAGTTGCCGAGCAGCGCGCTGAAAAAGAGCGCAGTGAGCGTATGCAACGTCAGCAGGCTGCGAAGCTGGAAAACATGTTTGCAGATATGGAAGCCGGCGAGCGCAAGGTTCTGCCGGTTGTTATCAAGGCCGACGTGCGCGGCTCCCTGGAAGCCATCCTGGGTGCCCTGGCGGATATCGGCAATGAAGAAGTTTCCGTAAACGTTGTATCCAGCGGTGTAGGTGGTATTGCCGAAAATGATATCAACCTGGCCCTGACCTCAGGCGCTATTGTATTGGGCTTCAATACCCGTGCCGATGCAGCCGCACGCAAGACTGCCGAAACCGAAGGGGTTGAGGTTCGCTACTACAGCGTAATCTACAACCTGCTCGATGAAGTGAAGCAGGCCCTGTCCGGCATGCTGGACCCGGAAGTTCGCGAAGAGATTGTTGGTATTGCCGAGGTGCGCGACGTATTCCGCTCGCCGAAGTTTGGTGCGATTGCCGGGTGTATGGTGACCGAGGGTACCGTCTACCGTAACAAGCCGATCCGCGTACTGCGTGACAACGTTGTAATCTATCAGGGTGAGTTGGAATCCCTGCGTCGTTTCAAGGACGATGTGCAAGAAGTGCGCAACGGTATGGAGTGTGGTATCGGGGTGAAGGACTACAACGATGTGAAACCTGGCGACCAGATCGAAGTTTACGATATCGTCAAGGTAGCCCGCGAACTGTAAAGCGTTCCGGACCGGATGAAAGAGAAACCCGCGCGGCTTGGCCGTGCGGGTTTTCCTGTCTTTAAACCGCCATTCTCAATAGGTAAACAATGGCAAGAGAATTCCACCGCGCAGATCGCGTTGCCGATGCCATGCGCCGCGAGCTGGCCCAGTTGATTCAGCACGAGATACGTGACCCCCGCCTGGGTATGGTCAACGTCAACGATGTTGAAGTCAGCCGCGATCTGACCGTTGCTAAAGTATTTGTCACCTTTGTGGGTGAGGACGACCGCAGCAAAATTAATACTTCCGTGGAAGTGCTGAACAAAGCCGCAGGCTTTCTGCGTACGCAGCTCGCGCGCGCGATCCAGATTCGCACTATTCCCCGTTTGCACTTCCGCTACGACGAAACCTCGGTGCGTGGCCAGGCGCTGTCTGCCCTGATCGACAAGGCGGTTAAAGAAGATCGCAAGCACCAAGACGACGATAGCGACTCTAACGAAGATTGATCCATGGGCCGCAGACCAAAATGGGGCCGGCCGGTTCACGGCGTGCTGTTATTGAACAAGCCCGCCGGGATTACCGCCAACGACGCCCTGCAAAAAGCCAAACGACTCTTTTTCGCCAATCGCGCCGGTCATACTGGAGCGCTGGACCCCCTGGCAACCGGTGTATTGCCGATCTGTTTCGGCGAGGCGACCAAGTTCTCCCAGTACCTGCTTGATGCGGACAAGCGTTATCGCAGTACTTTTGTTTTCGGCATGACCACTGCCAGTGGCGATGCTGATGGCGATGTACTGGAAACCAAAGATGCTTCCGGTTTGACCGAAGAAGCCGTGCTGAAAGCGATGGAGGCTTTCCGCGGTCGCATCAAGCAGGTGCCGTCCATGTACTCGGCCCTCAAGCACAAGGGGCAGCCGCTGTATAAGTTGGCTCGCCAGGGTTTGGAAGTGGAGCGCGAGGCGCGGGAAGTGGAGATTTTTGAATTTGAACTGCTGAGCTTTACAGCGGGCGCCCAGCCCCGTGCGGAAGTTGAGGTGCACTGCTCCAAGGGCACTTACATTCGCAGTATTGCCGAAGACCTGGGCCAGGCCCTGGGTGTCGGTGCCTATGTGGAAGAGTTGCATCGCAGCGCCGCCGGCCCCTACGACGAAGCGGATTCAGTGACCCTGGATGAACTCACCGAAGAGCGTGGTGAGGGTCGGGCGGAAGAGCTGGACCACCATCTGTTACCAGTGGACTCCCCTGCCTCCTCATTGGCCAAACTCATACTGCCAGATGACTCTGGTTACTATGTGCGACAAGGGCAGCCAGTAATGGATTTACAGGTCTATCGTATCGGTGCGGAAGGTGATATGGTGCGCCTCTTCCTGGAAAATGGTGATTTTCTGGGTGTGGGAGAAATTACTGACGACGGGTGCGTAGCGCCTCGGCGTCTGGTAAGTGGCACCTGAGCACAAGCCGCTATATTGGTGATAACTAATTAAGCGGTGTGAGTGAAAGTGCCGGGCGGTTGCGCCCACAATAGCGATTAGCTGGTCTGTAAATATGCACGGGCCAGCCGGATCTTTTAAAGCATATTACGACGAGGTAATTCGTTATGGCACTGACTGCAGTTGAAAAATCAGCCATCCTGAAAGAGCACGGCCAATCCGAAGGCGATACCGGTTCCCCGGAAGTCCAGGTAGCCCTGCTGACCGCCAATATCAACAAACTGCAGGGTCACTTCTCTGCGCACAAGCAGGATCACCACTCTCGCCGTGGTCTGATCCGCATGGTAAACCAGCGTCGCAAGCTGCTGGATTACCTGAAGCGCAAGGATCTGAACCGTTACGCACAGCTGATCGCCAAGCTCGGCCTGCGTCGCTAAGACCCTGGAATGCCCGCCTTTGGCGGGCATTCTTTTTTAATGCTTGCTAAAAAGTGGCTTAGTTGTCACTTTTGGCAGACACGCAGCATGGCCTTAAGGGATAAACCCAAATGAAAGTGCTGCGCTTGCACCGGCCACCCTGGTCGGTGGCGGTACATCCCCGTACCGCCCTGGGCAGGAGGTTTGGAGCCCCGGCCCCGGCAAATATGTAGGGGTTACTGGAATGGGCCAGTAACCGTAAGGAAATAGGAAAAACTAGTGAATCCAGTAAGCAAAACTTTCCAATACGGACAACACCAAGTCACCATCGAGACCGGCCGTATCGCGCGCCAGGCTACCGGTGCTGCCCTGGTTAGCATGGGAGAGACTGTCGTCCTGTGTACTGTTATCGGCGCTAAAGAAGCCAAGCCAGATCAGGGCTTCTTCCCGTTGTCCGTGCACTATCAAGAAAAAGCCTACGCGGCTGGCAAAATTCCCGGTGGTTTCTTCAAGCGTGAAGGCCGCCCGTCTGAAAAAGAAACCCTGACTTCCCGTCTGATCGATCGCCCGATCCGCCCGCTGTTCCCGAACGGCTTTATGAATGAAGTTCAGGTGATGTGTACTGTCCTCTCCGCGGAGAAGGACATGGATCCGGATATCGCTGCCATGATCGGCACTTCCGCAGCGCTGTCTGTTTCCGGTATTCCCTTCGCTGGCCCCATCGGTGCTGCGCGTGTGGGTTACACCCAGCAAGACGGCTACCTGCTGAACCCGGGCTACGAAGCTCTGAAGACCTCCGAGCTGGACATGGTCGTTGCCGGTACCAAAGACGCCGTACTGATGGTGGAGTCCGAAGCCCAGGAGCTGCCGGAAGACATCATGCTGGGTGCCGTACTCTACGCACACCAGGAAATGCAGGCCATTATCAAGGTTTGTGAAGAGCTGAAAGCGGAAGCGGGCAAGCCCCAATGGGACTGGCAGGCTCCGGCGGAAAACACCGAGCTGAAAGCTGCCCTGGACGCTCAGTTTGGCGAGAAGGTTGCCGAAGCCTACCGCATCACCAACAAGCAAGAGCGCAGCACCCGCCTGGCGGAACTGCGCGGCGAAGCCGCTGAAGCCCTGGCTACCGAAGAAATTAGCGCCGATCTGGTAAAAAGCTACTTCGGCAAGCTGGAGAAGAAGTTGGTGCGCGGCGCTGTAGTGCGTGGCGAGCCCCGTATCGACGGTCGCGACAGCAAGACTGTACGTTCGATCGCTGTGGAAGTTGGCGCTCTGCCCAAGTCCCACGGCTCTGCGCTGTTCACCCGTGGTGAGACCCAGGCTCTGGTAGTGGCTACCCTCGGTTCCACTGGCGATGCACAGATCATCGACGCCCTGGAAGGTGAGCGCAAAGACTACTTTATGCTGCACTACAACTTCCCTCCCTACTCTGTAGGTGAAGCGGGTCGTGTCGGTGCTACCGGTCGTCGCGAAATCGGTCACGGCCGCCTCGCTCGTCGCGGTATCGCTGCAGTTCTGCCGAGCCCGGACAGCTTCCCCTACACCGTGCGTGTGGTTTCCGAAATCACTGAATCCAACGGTTCCAGTTCCATGGCTTCCGTTTGTGGTTCCAGCCTGGCGCTGATGGATGCGGGTGTTCCGCTGAAGGCACCGGTAGCCGGTATCGCTATGGGCCTGGTGAAGGAAGACGAAGGCTATGCGGTTCTGACCGATATCCTCGGTGACGAAGACCACCTCGGCGATATGGACTTCAAAGTAGCGGGTACCGCCTCTGGTGTGACCGCGCTGCAGATGGACATTAAGATCGAAGGTATTACCGAAGAGATTATGGAAACCGCTCTGGAGCAGGCCCTGCAAGCGCGTCTGCACATCCTCGCGGAAATGAACAAGGTGATCGACTCTTCCCGTACCACCGTGAATGAGAACGCACCGCGCTACGCGACCCTGAAGATTCATCCGGACAAGATCCGCGACGTGATCGGTAAGGGCGGTGCGACTATCCGCTCCATCACTGAAGAGACCGGCGCCTCCATCGATATCGAAGATGACGGCACTATCAAGGTCTTCGGTGAAGACGGTGAGAGCCTGGAAGCGGCGGTAACCCGCATCGAGGAAATCACTGCGGAAGCTGAGATCGGCGCTATCTACGAGGGCACTGTGGTGCGTATCGTGGACTTCGGTGCATTCGTTAACTTCCTGCCGGGTAAAGACGGCCTGGTACACATCTCCCAGATTGCTGAGGAGCGTGTTAACGCTGTAACTGATTACCTGAGTGAAGGCCAGAAGGTATTCGTAAAGGTACTGGACGTGGACCAGCGTGGACGTATCAAGCTCTCTATCAAAGAAGCCAAAGCCGATCAGGCTGCTTCTGCAGAGGAGAAGCAGGGTTCCGAAGAGGCGTAAGCCTTAAAAGACCTGAAAAAACCCGGCCTTGAGCCGGGTTTTTTTATGGATTTTTTAAGGGGGGCAGAGCCTTTATGGCATTTAGTAAAGATATTTTTAGGTTAGAATCCAAAGAAAAAAGGGGAAAACCTTGCTTAATTTCTGGCTTCTCGACCTAATACTTGGGCTCACCTGCCTGTTGATGGCCAATCAATACTGGTACCTCACACGAGAGCGTTTCCAATCTGCGGCTTTGATTATTGTCGCTGCATTGTTGTGCATGGCCCTCGCAGCTTTGGTCGGTGCTTACCGCTACGGAATAGACCCCGGTATAACCGAGCTACATCGGGCACTCTCACGACTTTCCGGCTTTACTTCTTTTATACTAATTGGCATCGGCCTCCTTTGGGCTCGGCTAGAGCTAACATGGGGTTCGGATAACCGGGCTCCAGCCTATGTGGTAATGGTGCTGGTCCTCGCCAGCGCAATTGGCTTCAGCGAGAGTGGGATCTTGATGCCTTCGACGGTAGTGGATCTCTACTCAGCCCTGGGTTTGCTGCTCTGGTTATTGGTGGCCCTATTGGAACTAGTTGGATCTGGCAGACTTCCACGAAACCATGCTCTATTACTGGGTGGTGGTGCCTTGCTGGCGGTAATAAACGGGCTTTTGATCGGTACTGGTTCTTCGAAGCTGCTGGGCCTGGCGCGCACGAATTGGTTCCACCTCCTTTTAGCCGTTTCTGTTTTTTCCCTGCTATGTGCGCGGCCGTTGTTTATCCGAGATAAATCTGCTGATGAATGAAATAACTACCAAACTGCAAGGGGGCTGCCACTGTGGAGCCGTGCGTTTTACTGCTCTGTATAAGCGTAACAATGATGACCCCTTGGTAGCTCACGCTTGTAATTGCTCTATGTGTGAAAAGCTAGGCTATTTGCACTTGATAGTGCCTGCGCAGAATTTTGAGCTGGTGAGCGGAGAGGATGTGCTCAGCTGCTACACCTTCAATACAGGTGTTGCCAAGCACTATTTTTGTAGCCGCTGTGGGGTGAAGTCTTTTTATATCCCACGCTCAAACCCTGATGGCTACAGTCTCAATGCTCGATGTCTGGATGAGCGGCCGCGGGGACTTAAAGTGCAGCCTTTCGATGGGCAGAACTGGGAACAGCATGCAGCAGAGCTGGCGCACCTGAGCCAGAATGAGTAATTATCGAGCCCCACCTCTTTTGTATCGCTGCAGTGAAACGGGGCTAACTTGACGCTATTTAAAACCCTCGGTGGAGGGTGACTTCTCCACCGGATGTTTAGCGAATGGAATTTTAAGTCCATGGAATCTGGGCATATTCACGCAACCCTGCTTGATAGGAATGGCTCAGGTCGGGAAATGACCTGGCCTGAAGTGGAGTCCTGGCATCCCCGCCAGGGCTTGCTGTGGCTTCACTTCGATAGCGCTGATGAAGAGGTTTCAGCTTGGATACGCGATAATAGTGGGCTGCAGCCTGTGGTTGTAGAGGCGTTGTTGGCTAAAGAGATTCGACCGCGCACCCTGGCTGTCGATGATGGACTTTTCCTTGCAATGTGTGGAGTGGACCCAAAGCACAAGTCCCGGAGGGAAAACCGGGTCTCTATTCGAATTTGGGTGGAAGAGAACCGTATTATCAGCACCGGTAAAAGACGCCTGTTGGCAGAGGAGGATTTGATTTCCCGTCTGCGCAGTGGTTGTGGACCGCGTGGTACTGCAGCACTGGTAGTGTCCCTGGCTGATCTGCTTGTGCTGCGCATGGGAGACCGGGTTGATGACTTTGAAGAAAAGGTTGACGCGCTTGAGGATCAGTTACTCGAGTGGTCGGTGAAGGGCCTGGGTGCGAATTTAGTCCAGTTTCGCAAGCGGACAATTGCCCTGCGACGATACCTCTGTCTGCAGAGGGAGGTTTTAACTCGTATGCAGCAGGAGTCGGTATCCTGGTTTGATGAAGGGAGCCATGTCTTACTGGCGGATATCAACGAACGCTTGCAGCGGCACATCGATGATATAGATACAGTGCGTGAGCGGGCGGCGATTGCCCAGGAGGAGCTGCTGAGTCGTAATTCCGACCAACTCAACAGTCGTATGTATGTTTTGTCGATGGTTGCAGCAATTTTCCTGCCTTTAAGCTTTTTAACCGGGTTGTTTGGAATTAATGTCGGTGGGATTCCATGGGCGCAAGCTCGAGAGGGGTTCCTGGCATTTTGTATTCTGCTGGCAATAGCACTTGCCGGACAAGTCGCTTTTTTTTACTGGAAAAAGTGGCTCTGAGGCTCCCTCCAATCCCCTGTGAAGGAAGCTCTTTATCTGGCTAGTTTTTTGCCCAGGAAAAATCTACAAAAACTGGATCGTGATCACTTAATCCAGAATAAGCTGGGGACCCGATAAAATAGTTGGTGACTTCCAGTGTGTAGTTGGGATTATTGTTGATAACCACTACATGGTCAGTGTCGTTTTGAAGCTCATCGGCACAGGCCTCCAGGCTGGTATCGCTGCCGGAGAGCATGTATTGGCAGGCGTGCTTGCCTCCGGTCTTCTCAAAGAAGGCCTTCCATGTCTGAAAATTGACACCGCGCCAGTCATTATCATTTTCATCAAATGCCATATTGAAATCGCCGGCCAAAATAACGGTGGCATTACTCGAGTGTGCAACGATCATATCGGCGATTTGATCGAGTTGCTTTGCCTTGGCGCTGAGGTCTTCATCCTGATGGCCTGCATCCATATGGGTGTTGTAAATATGCACATGATAATTTTCAGTCACTTCGACCTTGGCTACGGTGAAGCCTTTTTCGGTATCACAATCGTTGCCTGAGCACTTATTGAAGGTTTCCTCCTCATAGGTCGCGAAGGAATAATCGTTATCATCACGATTGTCCCGATCAAAGGGGAACTTAGAAAAAGTCAGTAGACCGTTGCCAAAAGAGGTGCCACTACCTTTCCAGTGTTTTGAACGATAGGGAACGGTGTCGTTGCTTAGCTTATCGTCGTCATCTAGATAGTTGGCTTTGGTTTTGTTCCAAACTTCCTGCATTAACCACAGATCTTTGGGATTGTCATTGAACGTGCGAATAATTTGTTTGAAATCTGACTTACTATTACCACCTATACATTGTAAAAAACCGTCCATATTGTACACAATCATGTTAAAGGTGCCTGAGTTGGCATCTTTAAAGCTGGTGTCACCATACTCGTAGCCGTCCAGGTCTTTCGAGCCGGTGTCATCGACATCGCCAATAAATTCGAACCAGTTGCACGAGGTAATAGCATCCCAAACGTCTTCAAAATCTGCTGCGCTGGCTGGAAAACTGGTGAGCAAGGCGAGACAAATAAATATTTTTTTTATCATTATTGATTTCTCCACATTTGTTACCGCGAGTTAATTGTGGAGGGATTTGTAAAGCTCTTGAGTTGAGGCTTTGTCCCTCCGCGGGTGGGGATGATGGAAAGCGTAGATTACAAATTGGAGTAAAAAATATTTTCTTTATTTTATTTTTATGTAATGGCGGCGCCAAAATGTACTTTTTGGGAAAAAAATAATGAAATCAATAAAAGAAAAGATGGAATTGCGCCAAACTCGTGGGGCAGGTAAGGATTGAAAGATCTAAGGCACTTCTTCCATAGGCATGGCTAATTCGTTTTTTTAGCCAAAAATTGTGACCATTTGCCGGGACAGGGCGACAAGTTTGCCGCTGACATCCCATAGGCGGGCTTGGATCACAGCGTAGCCATCCCCTGCCTGTTCAACTTCGGCAAGATACTGCCACCAGTCAGATGCCTTGTGATTGGGGAGGGGCTCCATAAACTCCACTGTCCATGTTAATGAGCTGGCTGGAGCTGGTGTTTTAAGCATTGGCAAAGTGGCAGGGGGCCAGGCATCAATCAGGGCGAGGAGATGGTTAATGGATACTGTATTCTCACTGCCATCCTTAAAGCGTACCCAACCGCCCAACTGCCTCTCTTGAGTTCCACTAAAAGGCAATTGACCCAGGGCAATACGGTAATCAAATTTCTGCGTAAACTCCGGCACTACACCTTCAATGTAGGGGAGCGCCATGCATTGTTCAGGCTTGCTAAATTCTGGTGCTGTTGCCACGCCCACCTTCACTGAGGAATCCCTGCCTCGACCATAGCTGGCCAGCCCCGCAAGTACGACAGTGCCGCCTTGGCACAGATGACCCTGCACTTGAGTGACGGAGCGCCCGGCACGTAAAACTTCTGCGGAGCGTTGTACCGCTTCTGCGCCTACTGGGGCGACAAATGAGAAGGTTGCAGAGCGCAGGCTGCTGTCCTCAGCTACTTCCGCTGTCATTTTTTCCTGGAGCATTGTTGCTACCAGGCCGCCAAAGGTGGCACGCCCCTGGCTCCAGCCTTCGGGGACAGCGATGTTGTCCTGGCCTGGATTCCACTCAAGGAGTAGTTGATCGAAGTTCATAATGTTACCGCTGGGCAGGCAGCCTCCGATGGAGCTGCCTGCGAGAGTGCCGAGGCTGTTTAATGTCCGGGCAAATGATATTAACTGAAAGTGTGGGAGTCGCCAGGGAAGATGCCGAGCTTGACGTCTTCAGCGTACTTGCGCAGGGCCCCGGGGATGTCCTCTGCCTCTACCAGGAAGTTCTTGGAAAATTTTGGCGGTTGTTCGGTGAGACCGAGAATATCGTTGATAACCAATACCTGGGCATCCGTGTCACGACCGGCGCCGATGCCTATGGTAGGCATTGAAACTGTTTCGGTGATACGTTTTGCCAGGGCGGTTGGGACACACTCGAGTACCAACAGGTCAGCGCCCGCCTGGTCTAGCAGGATGGCATCCTCAAGCATCTGTTCTGCATGCTTTTCATCGCGGCCCTGAACACGGTAGCCTCCGAGTTTGTGAACCGATTGAGGAGTGAGTCCCAAGTGGGAGCAGACGGGGATGCCCCGGTCAGTGAGCATCTTAACGGTATCGACCAACCAGGCGCCGCCTTCAATTTTCACCATATGGGCGCCTGCCTGCATGATGCGGGTGGCATTGGTCAAAGCCTGTTCCGGAGTGGCATAGGTCATAAACGGCATATCGCCCATGATCAGGGATTTCTTGTTGCCGCGCGCTACTGCTTCCACATGGTAAATCATTTGCTCCATGGTTACCGGTACCGTGCTGTCATACCCGAGTACTGTCATACCCAGGGAATCGCCCACCAACAATGTTTCTACTCCGGTTTTTTGTGCCATGGCTGCCATAGGCGCGTCGTAAAGGGCCACGGTAATAAACTTTTCACCATTTGCCTTCATTTTGCGCAGGGTCTGAACGGTGACGAGCTTCTCTAATTCAGAAGGTGCATACATAACGATTAACTTCCCGGGTTGTAGTAGTGTCGGCCTTTGGTCACTGTAAGCATGTACTCGACCAGCTGACGGTAATCCTTAGGGCTATCGACAATATCGATTTCCTCACTATTGACGATCAGCAATGGTGAGCTGTCGTAGAAGTGGAAAAACTGGGTGTAGGCGTCGTTGAGCGTTGCCAGATACTCATTGCTAATGGCGCGCTCTGCGGGAATACCGCGGTTGCGAATGCGTGCCTGTAGTACTTCCAGCGGTGCCTGCAGGTAAATTACCAAGTCTGGCTTGGGAGCCTCTAAGGTTAAGTGTTGGAAAACTTGCTGGTAGAGCGCCAACTCGTCCTTATCCAGGGTTACCTGGGCGAACAGCTGGTCCTTTTCGATCAGAAAATCTGCCACCCGTACCGGCTCGAACAGGTCGTCTTGACGCAGGGCCTGAATCTGTTGGGACCGCTGCAGAAGGAAATGCAGTTGAGTCGGTAGCGCGGCGTTATTGGGGTCGCGGTAGAAGCGTTCGAGGAAGGGGTTTTCCTCTGGCAGTTCCAGTAGAGTGTCATAGTTGAAGGTAGTGGCAAGCTTCTTGGCCAATGTGGTTTTACCTACGCCGATATTGCCTTCCACGGCAATAAATTTCGGCAAAGTCCTGTCCGACAGGCCGAATTCACACGGATTGGTTTCGCTGTTGTCGATAACCACGTGTTCGACTCCTCTTGTTGGGGCGTCTTCCCTGATGGGCTGCAGGCGCCAAAGTACTATTAAGCGGGGCGCTCAGTCGAGTACTTTTATCGCGCTATCGGAGGTTGCTCAGATTTTATTCAGGCGGTTTTGCGGACAGTTCTGCAGCAATTGCTGTAATGGATCGCCGTTAGGCAGCTGTAACTGGGGCTCCAGTTCTGCCAGTGGCAGGAGTACGAAGTTGCGCTCTGCCATACGTGGGTGTGGTACTTGCAAGCGCACGTTATCAATTTGCTTTTCTCCAAATAGCAATATATCCAGGTCGAGGGTGCGCGCTCCCCAGCGCACTGAGCGCTCGCGACCGTGAGCGGCCTCAATAGACTGTAACTGGTCGAGTAGCTCAATCGGTGAGAGTGACGTGTTCAACTCAGCCACTGCATTGACATAATCCGGTTGCCCGCTTGGGCCTATGGGGGCGCTGCTATAAAAACCGGAACAGCGCAGTAGGCAGCTGCTGGGGATTTTGTCCATTGCTGTGAGGGCACTGCGCAGCTGCCTCTGTGGCTCAGACAGATTACTGCCGAGCCCGATATAAACTCTTTCCATCACTCAGCTGCCCTGGGTTTGCGCCGGCGTCCACTGCGAGAGTTACGGCCGCGGCGATTACCTCCGCCACTGCGCTGTAGTTTGCGCACCATTTGCTGACGCAGCTCGTCATCGGCTTGCTGGAAGTCCGTCCACCACTTACCAAGGCCGGCCTCAATTTCGCCACTTTCCTCGCGCAGCAGCAGGAAGTCATAAGCTGCACGGAACCGGGGATGCTCCGTTTGGCGCTGAGCGCGGCTGCCACCACGTTGGGGCAGGCGGTGCTGCAGGTCCCAGATCTCACGCATGGGGATAGAGAAGCGTTTGGGTATAGCGGTATGGGCCAGCTGGTTACTGGTAATCTTTTGGGCTGCCTGGGCGAGGGCTGGCGCCGGTGGAATACCTTTTTCCACCAGTTTTTGTTGCTCTTCGTTTACTGCTGGCCACAGCAGGGCGGCATAAAGGAAGGCGGGGGTGACGCGCATATCCGCCTGGATACGTTTGTCTGTGTTGCGCAGTGCTCGCCTGGTCAGCTCCAGGGCAGCGGGGCTCTTCTCAATTTGGCGGGCATTGTCCGGGAACAGGTGCTGCCACAAATGGTAGCGGTGCAAATGCTCAAAAGTACGCTCGCCCTGTCCACTCATTAGTAATTTGAGTATCTCATCGAACAGGCGGGCTGGAGCGATATTGCGCAGCAATGGCGCAAGCTCCTGTAAAGGCTCTGCAGTTTTGCTCTCGATCGCGAAGTCCAGCTTAGCGGCGAAACGTACCGCGCGCAGCATCCGTACAGGGTCCTCTTTATAGCGGGTGGTGGGCTTGCCGATCATACGGATCAAGCGCTTTTCAATATCCTCGACCCCACCAGTGTAATCGTGGATGGCAAAACCATTAGTGGTGTAGTAGAGCGCATTGACGGTGAAGTCCCTGCGCATGGCGTCACTTTCGAGATCACCGTAGACGTTGTCCCGCAGCAGCATACCGTGCTCGGACTGCCTTGCTTCATGCTCTTCGCCATCACTGTGGTGTCCGCGGAAAGTGGTTACCTCAATGACCTCGCGGCCGATACGAGCATGCAGGATACGGAAACGCCTTCCCACAATACGAGCGCCGCGGAATAATTCCTTGGCCTGTTCTGGCGTCGCATCGGTAGCAACATCGAAGTCTTTAGGGTGGCCGCCTAGCATCAGGTCGCGAACACCGCCACCGACAATATAAGCCTGGTAACCAGCATCCTGTAGACGCTTCATAACTGTCAGGGCCGCGCGGCTGATCTCTCGGCGGGAGATATTGTGGTCATTGCGGGCGATGACCCGGGGGCCTTTGTTGGCCGGCTTGCGCCAGCGCTTAATACTACTAATCAGATTGTTGAGCATACGGCTGTCTATTTTGACTGCTGCCATTCGTAAATGACCGGAAAAGCCCTGCTGGTGCTCAGGCCACACTTCCGGTGGCAGCAGGTTTGGTACCCGCGCGTCTCTACCCCTTTTGACCAGGGAGTTCTCTGCGGCACTGCTGGGGCCTCATATACCTGGGCGGGCCCAGGGGGCGAAGTCCGTAACCAGGGGTGCCAATGGCATCGATTGCCGGTGAGTTGGATTCGCGGGCGCGATTCTAACACACGCAAAGGAATGCGCCCGCAATCTGCGGGTGCCGGGAAGTTTGGAGAAAAGATTTGGGAATTATTATTACCAGTATGAAGGCAGCGGCTTCCTTGCGCTCTCAATTTGCTATCAAGCAAACACCCTCTCCCAGGTACAATTCAGTCAGTTTGCAACGCGCTTGTTGTTATTTTTATTCTTTCTTAAGGTTTATTGTTATTATTTATTGTTGTTCTTACGGTTTTGGCCACTCATTGCTTTTATTGTCGGCCTCCCCATTATTCTTATTGTGTTTCGCCCGCTTATTGTGAGTAGTTATAGGGCTTTTAACGGTCATTTATTTTTATTGTTGGCCGTTTTCAAATTTTGTACTAAGGGTAAAGCACTTAGTGTGCCAACTTTTAAAAATTGATATAAATCAATAAGTTACGATCTTTACGAAATTTGACGGAACTTTTTTTAAGTCCATTGCGTTACGTAAAGTGCGGCAATTGTTACTTGCAGGGCGTCTGGGGTAACACTTCTTTTGTTACCGATGTGGTAGTTGAGGAGCACAAAGGGACAGCGTGCGGTACACCCACAGTAGAGGGTGAGTATTTAGAGGGGGTTACCTGGGGGCCGCGGTGAGGGCCTAAGCCCCGAAAGAGGGCATCAGGCCTCTGCAACTGCGCTACGGCGGGTTTTCTTGCGGGGGATGCCCAGTTTTTGACGGCGCTCCCACAGGCATTTGCGGCTGACCCCCAGCTTTTTGGCCAGCTCAGTTTCACTCATAGTGTCTTGATGCTCGATCACGAAGCGGGCGAAGTAATCTTCCAGTGACAAGTCCTCACGGGGGTCTGTGTGCAGGCTTCTAGGGCGAGGAATCTCACCAGTCTCTTCCACAGGCACCAGGTCCAGGTCGATATCCAGTGTCTTGTGGTTAATCTCCCGACTGTCGCGATCGGTGAGGATCACAGCGCGCTGAATAGCGTTTTCCAGCTCGCGTACGTTACCGGGCCATGTGTAGGTCGTAACAGCCTGGATGGCCTCTGGAGATAAGCGGAGCAGGGAACGCTCTATTTTGGTGCAAAACCTTTCCAGTAGGTGCTCTGCCAGTGCAAGCACGTCTCGTCCACGCTCTCTCAGAGGTGCCAGGGTCATTTGTACGACATTGATACGGTAGTAAAGGTCTTCACGGAACTTGCGCTCTGCCGCTAGTTGGCGGAGGTTGCGGTGGGTTGCTGTTACCAGTCGCACATTGACCTTACGTGACTCGATAGAGCCGATAGGGCGTACTTCCCCTTCCTGGATCACCCGAAGAAGGCGAGCCTGGGCTTCCAGGGGAAGCTCGCCAATTTCATCGAGAAACAGAGTGCCTCCATCAGCGGCAGCAACAAGCCCCTCACGGGCACTTTGGGCGCCGGTAAAAGCGCCTTTTTCGTAACCAAATAGCTCTGACTCGATCAACGTTTCGGGAATGGCTGCACAGTTAACAGATATCAGCGGCTTGCCTGCCCGGCGGCTCTCCTCATGAATGGCGCGGGCCACCAGTTCCTTACCGGTACCGGTTTCACCATGTACCAGCACAGTGGCGTCTGTTGGCGCGACCTTGTGGATACGGCTGTAAAGCTCTCGCATCACCTGGCTGCTACCGATCATGCCGGCAATCGTGCCGGTATTATCTTTCTCTGAGGGTGCCTGTGCGCGGCTCTGCTCAGCCTTGCCGATAACTCGCCGCACAGTGGCAATCATCTCATCGTGATCAAAGGGCTTAGCAATATAGTCTGCCGCGCCCATACGCATGGAATCCACCGCAGATCTGAGGCTGGCGTAGCTGGTCATAATCAACACCGGAACTTCGCCAGCATGCTTGAGCAGGTCGGTGCCTGGGGCACCGGGCAGGCGTAGATCGGAGATCACCAAGTCCACTTCATTTACGCGGTATTTGCTCAGGGCCTCGCGTACTGACCCCGCCTCACTGACCTTGTAGCGATGCCGCTCCAGCAGTTTGCGCAGCGCCGTTCGAATAATGGCTTCATCTTCGACGATCAGGATGTGGCTCATGTGTTACGCCTGGTTACAAAATGCTCAATAAGCGCCTAGTTTTACCTGCGCGCCGTTTCTATGCAACTCAAATACTGAGAATTGATTGCTTTTTGATTAAAAAATATTCAATTTGGCAATCTACGCCTCAACCCGATAGTGGCAGCTGCACAATAAACTTGGCGCCACGTCCCGTCTCCCGGTTGGCGGGACTCACTAACTCCAGTTGGCCTCCATGCTCTTCAACGATGCTGTATACCATCGCCAGGCCGAGGCCGGTGCCCTCGCCGGGTTCTTTTGTAGTGAAAAATGGCTCGAGTATACGGTC
Source organism: Microbulbifer variabilis (assembly GCF_052468405.1). Classification (NCBI taxonomy): domain Bacteria; kingdom Pseudomonadati; phylum Pseudomonadota; class Gammaproteobacteria; order Cellvibrionales; family Microbulbiferaceae; genus Microbulbifer; species Microbulbifer variabilis. The sequence continues at coordinate 3,310,223 of NZ_CP174343.1, read as the reverse complement.
TCGGTGCTTGGCTGAGATACCGGGCCCGTTGTCAGTTACAGAGACACAGGCGCTGCCGTTGTCGATGTAGCCCTCGATCAGAATATGACCGCCATCGGGGCTGGCATCGCGGGCGTTACTGAGCAGGTTGATAAATACCTGGATCAGGCGCTGGTTATCTCCCGGAGCGATCAGGTCCTCAGGTACGGTATTGTCGAAACGCACTTCAGTTTTATCGCGCTGCAGGGACAGAAGGTTTACTGCTTCCTGCACACAGGCATAGAGGTCTACTGGGGCATGCTCGCTCTCCTGACTGCCACTGTGGGAGAAGTTGACCAATGAATGCACTATCCGGCTGATACGCTGGGTTTGACTAAGTATCTGGTCGGCGGTGTCCAGTACTTCTGGGTTGTCACAGTCAAACTGGAGGTTCTGTGCCAGGCAGGCAATGCCGGTCACAGGGTTGCCAACCTCGTGGGCGACTCCGGCAGCGAGGCGCCCTACCGAAGCCAGACGCTCGCTGTGAATCAGCTCCTGTTCCAGTACCTGGGTTTCGGTAATGTCTTCGAGCAATAACATCTGGCCGTCGCCGCGCTCGTTGCGTACACGATCGTTGCGACTGCGCTTCTGGCGCGTCTTGTGTAAATTGAGCCAGTGGCTGTTGCCATCCAGACTCACCTGCTGCTTAAAACGGCTGGCATCAGAGGATTCGGCAAATTCCGCCAGCAGCCCGCGCCAGGGCTCGGCGAGGTACTCCAGCTTGGAGCCGATTACCTCGCCGGCTGCAATACCGGTCAGGTCCTGCATGGCGTAATTCCAAAGCAGTACCTCACCGTCCCGGCCCAGGGAGCAGGCAGCCATGGGCAGCTCTTCCAGCATCTGGCGATGGTAGAGGCGCAGGTTGTTTAGCTCCCCTGCAAGCCCGGTGAGCTGGTGTTTATAGCGTCCCAGGCGCGTTTCTATTAAGTGGATATCCTTGTTAGCCGGTTGATCGCTGTTCTGGAATGGGAAGTGGCGGTCGATAATCTGCCCTGCCAGCACCCGCCCAAGTAGCCCGGAGAGGTTGGCCTCAAGCTTGTTGCGCAGCTGGCGCAGGGCGTAAGGTCGACGCTCATCATCCGGCAGGTCGAGCTGGTTGAGGGCGCGCTTGACCTCTTTATTGGCGGTGGCGGCACCGAGACTCTCCGCAAGACGCAAACGGAAGTCTGCTGCGGATTCCACATCGAGACCTAATCGTAACGCTTGAGCAATAGTGTCATCACTACAAAGATCAGCAGCGTATTGCTCCAGGTTACTGGTGCGCGTAAAGAGTGACAGCCCGACAAATAGCAGAATGTTGATGCTGAGGGATAGAGTGGTGATCTGTGTCCAGATCGACATTCCTAGAGGTATCTGAATCGATGTACCGGGCAGAGTGATGCCGGTTAAGTCGAAAATAGACGGCAACATCAGGCCGCAGCCCCAAATCAGCATACCGCCCAGCAGTCCCCCGATAAAGCCGCGCCGGTTGCCGCGTGGCCAGTGAATTACCGCGAATATTCCCGGCAGGAATTGCAATGACCCGATAAACGCCAGTAATGCCAGGTCCGATAGGGAGAGGCGGTTGTTCAACAGAAGGTAGAAGGCAAAGCCGGCAATAAACAGCGCGGCAATCAGCGCACGGCGCAGCCACACCAGCTGGCGATACATATTGTCCTCTGAGTGCCAGCGTGTACCGGGCAGCAGCCAATGATTCATTACCATGGTGGACAATGCCAGGGTAATCATAATGAGCGCGCCGGTGGCAGCGGAGAGACCGCCGATAAAGGCCAGCGTGGTGAGCAGCGCTGAACCACTGGCTCTCGGCACCGCCAGCGAGAAGTACTGCACCGGTTCTGCCACATCCAGGGCGAAGCCCGCCCACATAATCGGAAAGATTGGCAGTGCCATCAGTAACAGAAATAGGGGGAAGCCCCAGCTGGCGGTACGCAAGGCCTGGCCTGTGGGGCGTTCAGCGATACTGAGATAAAAGATGTGCGGCATGGCCACAGCGGTGGCGATAAATACCAACAGTAAGGTGTGGGAGGAGCCCTGTTCAATGGGAGTGTAAAGCAGCTGTTGCATATCGCTGTTTTCAAGTAGCCACTGGTCGAGCCCCGAGAAACCGCCGAATACACCATAAACGGCATAGCCACCTACCGCAGTGAGAGCAACCAGCTTAACCAGGGATTCCAGCGCCATAGCACTGGCCAGGCCCTCGCCCCGTTCGCGGGTCGCGCCGTACATGCTGGTAAACACCGCCAAAAGCACACAGTAGAAGAAAGCAATGAGGTTCTTGCTGGAAACCCCACTGTCTGGCAAACCGAGCGCGGCAACACTATCCCGGGATAAAAGAGCCAGGGTTTCAGATACCGCCTGTATCTGCAGAGCTACCAGTGGTAACAGTGCCAGTAACATGAACAGGGTGGCGAGAATGCCTACCTGGCGACTGTGGTAGCGAAAAACCAGTAGATCCGCTGGGGAGTACAGTTGGTAGCGCTGGGCAAGCCGCGCTAACGGCTCTAGAGCTACTGGCGCAAATAAAAACATAGCGCCGGTGCCCAGGTAGTAGGCCAATACGCCATAACCATACTGCCAGGCCAGGTCGACAATACCGTAGAAAGTCCAGGCAGACAGCGAAACCCCCAGGGAGAGGACATAAACGAGTGGGTGGCGTACCCAGCGTGCGGGCAGCCAGCCCTTTGAGGTGGCGAAGGCCACAAAGAACAGAGTGGCAATATAAACGACGCCAATCAGGGCGATATGGGCTATTTCAAAGCTCATTCGATTTGCGTCTCCATTGGATAAAAATCGCCAACAGGATCAAAACGAACCAGAGAATAAAAGGGCGATACCAGGCGCCAACGGGATTGATCATCCAGGTAAAAATGGTGGGTGAAAACACATAGCCCACTAGCACGAGCAGTATTAACAGGGTGCGATTGCTCATAGACAGTCTTGGAAACCCGTTTGGGAAAAGGCATTAATGGTGGCCGGGATCACCTTGGATTTAGGGGCAAGGCGCTATTGGGATATGCGTATATTACCCAAAAGGTGGGTGCGGCTGGCGCAAAAATGTTAAATGTCTCAGCAGTTCAGTGCAATTGCCGGTCGCGCTTATCAATTTGGTGTCGTTGCCAACGGGCTGTGGCCCACTTCAGAATATGTTCTGGTTTCTCCTGTCTCAGTGTTTCGGGCACATGGAAACCGAGAAAAATTAATGCGGCGCACAGGTTATCTGCCGCTTTATTGTCATCGATAGCTGGCGCGTGGTTTTGCTTGCTGAGTTTCTGTTTTCCCCCTGGGCCCATTACCAGAGGCAGGTGCCCGAAGACCGGAGGGGTTGTGCCGAGTATGTGGAACAGACGGATCTGTGCGCCAGTGGTATCTAAAAGGTCGGCGCCACGCACCACTTGGGTAACCCCCTGGGCAATATCATCCACCACTACTGCCAGCTGATAGGCGTACAGGCCATCGCGACGCTTCAGGATCGTGTCTTCACGTACCGGTTGGTGTTGTTCCCCGCGCCAGATATCCTCGAATACCTCCTCGTCACCAGCACATTGCAGGCGTAGGGCAGAGGGGCCACTGCCACTGTGTTTGACTCTGCAACCAAGGTTGTCGTGCCCGCCATTTTGGCGGATTTGGCTGCGTGAGCAGTAACAGGGATACAGGAGGTCTTGTTCACGCAGTTGCGCCAGGGTCTCTTCGTACAATCTGTGCCGCTTGCTCTGCCATTCCACGGCACCGTGCCAATGCAGGCCGTGGGTCTCCAGGGAATTCAGGATGCGGGTGGCCGCGCCGGGCTCTTCGCGCGGTGGGTCGAGATCCTCCATTCGGAGCAACCAGTGGCCTCCATGGGACTGGGCATCCAGGTAGCTGCCAAGTGCGCACACCAAAGAGCCAAAGTGCAGGGGGCCGCTTGGGGAGGGAGCGAATCGACCAATATAGGGGTGAGTACTTTTCAAAATGACAGGGGGCGGTCCCGTCGACCGCCCCTTCGCGCCGGGTGCCCCTTAGGGATCACCGGATTTCTATTAGTTATGGATCAGCCTGAAATCTGTCTTTCTTTGATTTCAGCCAGAGTCTTGCAGTCCACACACAGGGTTGCGGTGGGGCGAGCCTCAAGGCGGCGGATTCCAATATCAACCCCGCAAGCTTCACAGAAACCGTAGTCATCCTGGTCAATCAGCTCCAGGGTGGCGTCGATCTTCTTGATCAGTTTGCGCTCGCGATCGCGGGTGCGAAGTTCAAGGCTGAACTCCTCTTCCTGACTGGCGCGATCGGCGGGATCGGGAAAGTTTGCGGCCTCGTCTTTCATGTGGGAAACGGTGCGGTCCACTTCCGCCATCAGTTCGGCCTTCCAGGCTAACAGCAAGTTGCGGAAATGCTCCTGCTGCTTCTCATTCATGTACTCTTCGCCCTTAGTCTCCTTGTAGGGCTCAAAGCCGTGCAGAGAATCGGTGCTCGCAGCAGTTTTGGGCATAGTCGTTGCCTCTCTTTCTATACGGGCCCCCGATAATGGGGGCGATACCACCAAATTCAATCTAGCCTAGACCGGAATCTTTTTGTTTGATGCTTTTTTCACCTGTCAAAAAGCTTGCGGTGGCAGGCTAATCCTTGTTTCCGCCGCCGATACCCCGGCGACCGAGAGCGAGGAAGCTATCAAATCTACGCGATTCGCGCCACAAATAGTTGTCTGCTATTTTGTGGCGCTGAAATGTACAAGAGTGCCAGCCCGTGAAGTTTACCCCCTCGTTGCAAAAGGCAACCCTGTTGCGTCGTTACAAACGTTTTCTCGCAGATGTGGAGTCCTCAGAAGGGGAGGTTTTCACTATTCACTGCCCTAATACCGGCTCCATGAAGAACTGTTGGGTTGAGGGTGGCGCTTGTTGGTATTCGGACTCGGGTAATCCCAAACGCAAGTACCGCCATACTTTAGAGATCACCACCACCCCCGATGGCGCCCTGGCCGGTGTAAATACGGGGCGCTCTAATGCTCTAGTGGAGGAGGCAATACGCTCCGGGGTAATTGGCGAACTCCAAGGCTACGAGTCCCTGCGCCGGGAAGTGCGTTACGGGGATGAGAATAGCCGTATTGATTTTCTGTTGTCCGGTGATCAGGGGGACTGCTATGTGGAGGTTAAGAATGTCACCTTGGCAGATGGGGAGCGCGGTTACTTTCCCGATGCAGTGAGTGCCCGCGGCGCTAAACATTTGCGGGAATTGCAGAAATTGGCTGAAGACGGAGTGCGTGCAGTACTCTTTTATTGTGTTCAGCACAGTGGTATCGAAAGTGTTGAGGCCGCGCGTGAGATTGACCCCGCCTATGCTGACGCCCTCGACAGTGCGGTTTCAGCCGGTGTGCAGGTGCTCGCTTACAAGGCGCAACTAGGCGCCAGTGAAATTGTCCTCGCGCAGGAACTGCCATTTCGCTGAGGGGGTTGATATGAATGGCCGGGCAGGAACGGCCCGGCAAGATAAACCCTACTCCGGCAGCAGGGCGTAGAGGCCGTCCTGGGCGTATTCCACAGGCACAGGTGTCAGTGCATCGCCGGTACAGGGGCCAGCGATACACTCACCGGATTCAATCAGGAACAGAGCCCCGTGAGAGGCACATTGGATCAGGGCCCCATCCGGATCGAGAAACTGGTCTTCCTGCCAGTCGAGGTTGATACCGCGGTGTGGACAGGTGTTTTTATAGGCATAAACCTCCCCCTCTTTCATCACGGCAAAGACATTGTCAGTTCCGGCGGCAGTATCGCCGAGGGAAAAGCCTTTCGACTGTCCCTCGCTCAATTCATCGTAGCGGCACAGGAAGTATTTCTGCATAAAGTCGGCTCTGGGATCTATTATTGCTCTATTGCGGCGCCGCGAGTGTAATCGAGGTGTAGCGTATTGTCCCGTCGCGCATGATACCCAAAGTAATTTCGTCACCTACCTGATGTTTTTCCAGAGCGTTGAGCAGATCGTCGTAGCTGCGGATGGGTTGCTGCTCCACTTCAACAATCACATCCCCCAGCTGCCACCCTCCCTGGCGTGTGCGATAAATGCCTTGTAAGCCCGCTTTCTCTGCGGGAAGCCCCGGGGCTATGCGCAATACGGCTACGCCTTCGAAACCGTAACGACTGCTCCATTGATCCGGTGCGGATTCAATGCCGAGTATGGGGCGAACCAGGCGGCCGTGGGCAATCAGTTCCGGGACGATTTTCTTGACTGTATCCACCGGAATGGCAAACCCAATTCCCACGCTGGTACCGCTGGGGCTGTAAATGGCCGTGTTGACGCCGATCAAGCGCCCGAGGGAATCCAGCAGTGGGCCGCCGGAATTGCCGGGGTTAATGGCAGCATCGGTCTGGATTACATTACGGATGGTGCGATTATTGGCAGCTTCAATTTCACGCCCCAGAGCGCTCACCACCCCAGTGGTGAGCGTGGTGTCCAAGCCGAACGGATTGCCGATGGCGAGTACCTTGCGCCCCACCGAGAGGTTGCTGGAAGTACCGGCTACAAGAGGTTTTAATCGCTCTTTAGGCGCTTCAATTTTCAGTACGGCAAGGTCTTTCTCTGGAGCTGAGCCCACCAGCTGGGCAGGCCATTCACTGCGGTCTTGTAGTGTAATGGTAACTTTGCGCGCACCTTCAATTACGTGGAAATTGGTAACCACGTGCCCCAGTTCGTCCCAAATAAAACCACTACCGGCACCTTTGGGTACAGCATGCAGTCGCAGGGTCCTGCGATCGCGCACCAGGGCTTCGTTGGTAACGTAAACCACCGACGGGCTGGCAAAATTGAACACCTGCATGGTGTTGCGCTCATCATCGGTAGCGAAGTCCTGGACTTGTGCATACAGGGGAGATGTGAGGCAGAGGAGCATTAAGGAAAAAATAATTGGCAGAGTTTTTAGCGCTGTCATGGATAGCAGTTTTTCCTTTGTCAATTTGCTGGAAAGTTTACCTCGCCTGAGCCGGGGGCGAAAAGACAGCGGCGTTTATGCAAACCTGTACCTGCAGGATCAATGTATTCACAGGCTTTTTTTTACCAGAATAAAATCTGCACCTGTGGATAATTCGAAACAACAGCGCTTGTGCAGTTGCGTGAAAATCATTTACGGAAATTCTGCAGAACCTGGATGCGATCATCCAGAGGTGGGTGTGTGGCCAGCAGTGCGCCCATGTTGCCAAAGATTCCGAAGGCTTTCATATTGCCAGGCAGTGGCTCTTCGTGGCCCCGCTCGGATTCCACCTTGAGTCTCTGCAGAGCTGCGATCATGGAATTGGGGCTAGCCAGTGTTGCACCTGCGTGGTCTGCCCTGTACTCCCTCCTGCGGCTGAACCAGGCGACGATAATCATGGCAAAGAAACCAAAGACGATATCCATGACGATAGAGGTGATGTAGTAGCCGATTCCCAGTCCCTGCTCGTTGCGCAGGATTACCCGGTCGACAAAAAAACCGACCAGGCGCGCGAAGAACATGACAAAAGTGTTCACGACTCCTTGGATCAGAGCCAGGGTTACCATGTCCCCATTGGCCACGTGTCCAATCTCATGCCCGATAACTGCACGCGCCTCCTCGCGGCTAAAACGCTGTAACAATCCGGCACTGACAGAAACCAGGGCGTTGTTGCGATTCCAGCCTGTGGCAAAGGCGTTGGCTTGGGGCATGGGGAATATCCCCACGTCTGGCATGCCAATGTTGGCTTTGCGTGAAAGTTCCCGCACTGTCTCTACCAGCCATTGTTCATCGGCACTGCGGGGTTCGGTAATAATCTGGGTGCGGGTGGTCATCCGTGCAATGGTTTTGGAAAGCAGTAGCGAGATGAAAGAGCCGCCAAAACCAAATAGTGCACAGAGAAGTAGTAAGGCGCCGAGGTTCAGGTCAACGCCATTGGCCTGGAGGATGCCTCCTATGCCAAAAAGGTTGAAAATAATGCCAACCAGAACCAGGACCGCCAAGTTAGTCAGCAGGAATAGCCCAATGCGTAACATCGGCTCTCTCCATCTAATCGTCTTTGAGTAAGTTTAGATAGGGCGGGGCGTTTTGTGTGACAGTCGGGCGATATGCAATACCATGCCGAGCACCCTTTCCATCCCCGCAGGGGCTATCCGGGCGTTAAATCGTTGGGAGAAATCTGGGCTGTTCGCGTTAGTCTAAGTTTTGAGTGGCCAGCAGTCGGTCAGCCTCGCTGGCCAGCTTTTGCTTCAGGTCTGGGTCCAGGTCGTTCCAGTGGACGTCCAATAAAGCGCCTTGTAGAGCGTAGAGCATGACTCTGGAGGCATTGATGCCGCGATTGCGAATACTGATAAACGCCTCCACTGGGCCTATGCGGCGCAGGTCTTCATGGGAGCGGATGCCGATAGAGTGCAGGATATTTACAGAGGCCAGGCCCAGGTTTTTCAGTTTCAGTAACTCTGATTGACTCGGGTGCATTCAGTTTTCCCTACAAGGTTTAACGTTCAGTTAATACGATCTCTCCATCGATCGCGGGCTGAACTTAACATAATTTAATTGTCGATCAGTAAACCTAACCATCGGTACCTTTGTGACAGCGCCAATTGCTTTTCCTACAATTCCGGGCTGACCTGCTTATTCCGTATTGCTCTTTGATAGAGTAGGCACCTTGGGTTTGTTCACTTTAGACCGCATTACAAAAATCGCCCGCTTATAGGAGTCAAATGTTATCTGTTCCGCTACAACGTATGCTCTTTGGACTCACCGATGAGCATGTCATCCTCGATCCAACTTCGGGCCAGTTGCTGCACCCCGAGGCCCTGGTGGCCTTCCAGCGCCTGAGACGTGATGCCCGCGAGGCAGGCTTTGATCCCCAGATCGCCTCAGGCTTTCGTAGCTTTGAGCGCCAGCGCACGATCTGGAACGGCAAGGCACAGGGACTCAGGCCGGTGCTCGACAGCGAGGGAGTGGCATTGGAAATTTCCGGATTGCCACCGCGAGAGCTGGTCATGGCCATATTGCGTTGGTCGGCATTGCCTGGTGCTTCCCGCCACCACTGGGGCACCGACTTCGATATGATCGATGCGGCTGCCCTCCCGGAGGGCTACGATGTTCAGCTAACCCCCCAGGAAGTGGCGGACAATGGCATTTTTGGCCCATTTCATCTCTGGCTGGATGAGCGTATTGCCTCCGCGCAGAGCTATGGCTTGTTTCGCCCCTTCGCCACAGATCAGGGGGGGGTGGCCCCTGAGCGCTGGCACCTGAGTTATGCACCGCGTGCGAAGGAATTGCAGGATCTATTGACGATTGAGCGCCTGCAGGAACAGCTGCGCCGCGGTGACCTGGCCCTGTGTGATACCGTGTGTGAGCATCTTGAGGAAATCTATACGCGCTTTGTGTGGATCCCGGATCACTGTTATCCGGAGATTATGCCGCTCTGAGAACGAAGCGGGCGCCGCCTTGTTATGCCCCCGGATTCCCCAGTGGGCGGCGCTTGAAAGGTCCTGCCATTCCTGCCAAGCTTCGCGGGGCTTCAGCCCTTGGCATATACAATTGGGAAGTAACAGGAAAGTGGAAAAGACCGGCGAGGAAATCATTATCGACAGCTCGATCGAGCCCCGTGATGTCTGGAAATCCATGCGTGCGGAGGCCGCTGCCGCTGCCAGTGGCGAACCGATCCTGGCGAGTTATTTCCACAATACTATCCTGCGCCACAAATCGCTGGAGCATGCAATTGCCGACCAGTTGGCTGCTGTGTTGGATCACGATGCGCTGACTGCCACTTCACTGCAGGAAGTTATTGCTTCCGCCCTGGAGAGTGATCCCTCAATCTCCAGTCGGATGCATGCTGATATTTGCGCTTGGTACGATCGTGATCCGGCCTGCGATCAATACCTGACTCCGTTTCTTTATTTCAAAGGTTTCCACGCGCTGCAATCCCACCGAATTGCCCATTGGCTTTGGAAGCAGGGGCGTTTCACCCTGGCTTTGTATTTCCAAAGCCGGGTGTCGGAGCAGTTTTCTGTGGATATTCACCCGGCGGCGAAGTTTGGCGGCGGTATTATGATTGATCATGCGACTGGTCTGGTTGTGGGGGAGACTTGTGTAGTGGGGGACAATGTATCCATCCTCCACTCTGTGACCCTTGGTGGCAGTGGCCGGGGCTCCGGCGATCGCCACCCAAAAATCGGTCACGGAGTGATGATTGGTGCCGGTGCCAAGGTATTAGGGCCTGTGCGGGTGGGAGATGATGTCAAGATTGCTGCTGGCAGCCTGGTATTACACGATGTGCCCGATCACACCACGGTAGCTGGTGTGCCAGCGCGCCAAGTTGGTGGCCGAATTGAGGGAGCTCCTGCCTTTACCATGGACCAGACTCTGGACCCGGATGAATAACACAGGGATTAAGTAATGTCGCAAGCCACCTATAGCTTGGTTTTCCGCGGTGACCTGATCGACGGATTTACTGCGAACGATGTGAAATCCAATATGGCGCGCCTGTTTAAGAGCACCCCGCAGGCAGTGGAGAAACTTTTCAGTGGTCGTCCACTGATCTTGCGAAAAGGCCTCAGCCAAGCCCAGGCAGAGCAGTTTCAAGCCACTTTGGCCAAAATCGGTGCCCAGGTAACCTTGAAGGATGAGAGTGGGATAGCAACCGCCAAGCCCAAAACCATACAGGCACAGACTGTTCAGCCTGAGGGAACACCTGAATCCGACAGTTCCCCGATACCCAATTGGACGCTTGCGCCCATGGAGGGAAATTTGGTCAAAGATCATGAGCGCAAGCAAGTGGCTGCGGTCGAGGTTTCCACTGACCATATCAGCCTGCGTGCGGCGGAAGGACTTTTGCTTGATAAGAGTGAGCGCGCTGAGGCGGAGGCTGCCCCAGTCAATATTCCCAAGTGGGATCTGGACTAAACATAAATCATTCCCTCTGAGGGAGTCTCCACGCACAAAAAACCGGCATAAAGCCGGTTTTTTTGTGCCCAGGAGCCTAGCTAAAGGAAGTGGCTCTCAGCCTTCTTCCTTCAGGTAACGCTCACGAGAGGAAAGCACTTCTTTGCGGGCTTCTTCAGCGTCGGCCCAGCCTTCTACTTTTACCCACTTGCCGGCTTCGAGGGCTTTGTAATTCTCGAAGTAGTGCTCGATTTGCTTGAGCAGCAATTCCGGCAGGTCGCCAATTTCCTGTACGTGATCATACAGCTTGGTCAGCTTGGTGTGAGGTACCGCCAGCAGTTTGGCGTCTACACCGGATTCGTCGGTCATTTTCAGAACGCCGATTACACGGGAGCGGATAACAGAGCCAACCATTACCGGGTAAGGCGCGACAACCAGCACGTCGAGGGGGTCGCCGTCTTCGGACAGGGTTTGAGGCACGTAGCCGTAGTTAGCCGGGTAGAACATCGGAGTGGCAACGAAGCGATCCACAAATACGGCGTCAGAGTCCTTGTCCACCTCGTATTTGATGGGGTCGGAGTTGGCAGGGATCTCGATGATAACGTTGATATCGCTGGGCAGGTCCTTACCTGCGGGGATCTTGTCGAAGCTCATTGCTGGTCCTGAACTGGGTAAAACGAAAAATTTGGAGCGCGGATTATATATGCAGTTCGGCACAGCTGAAAGTCACGCCCCTGGGGAAATATCGGGCGTCAGGATTTGGCTGGCGGGTCTATCCTGTAAGTCATTGATAACAACAACGGGGCAGGGACGGAAATGCTAAAAGCCAGGGAGGTTAAAACCGTTCAGGAGGCCCGTGCGATTGTCGAAGGGCGCGGCCTCAGTCATGTCAAAGTGGGCCTTTTCGATATCGATGGTGTCATGCGCGGCAAATATATGAGCCGCGAAAAGTTTTTCTCTTCCTTGGATAAGGGCTTCTCTTTTTGTGATGTGGTGCTGGGCTGGGATGTAAAAGACCAGCTCTATGACAACGCCCGCTATACCGGTTGGCATACAGGGTATCCGGATGCTCCTGTGCGGATACTTCCAGATAGCTGCCGAGATATTCCCTTTGAAGAGAATATGTTGCTGTTTCTGGCTGAGTTTGATCAGCGGGCCCAGGCAGTATGCCCCCGCGCGGCTTTGCGCCGGGTGGTGGAGCGCTGCCGGGCAGCGGGCTTTGAGCCCTTTGCTGCCCTTGAGTATGAATATTTCCTATTCGATGAAACGCCGCATTCCGTGCGCGAAAAGGGCTTTCGCGATCTGAAGCCTTTCACCCCGGACTGGTTTGGCTACTCAATATTGCGCAACTCTGTGCATTCCGAACTGTACGGGGAAATCCTGGATATGGGGGAGCGCATGGATTTCCCGCTGGAAGGGTTGCATACGGAAACGGGTCCAGGAGTTCTTGAAGCCGCAATTGCAGTGGATAAAGCAGAGGCTGCAGGGGACAAGGCCGCCCTGTTTAAAACATTTATGAAAATCCTGGCTCAACGCATGGGATTAATGGCGACATTTATGTCGCGTTGGTCCAGTGATTACCCCGGACAAAGTGGCCATATCCACCTCTCATTGCGCAGTGCGGACAATGGTGAATCGGCATTTTTTGATAGAAGCCAACCCACAGGGGTCAGCGAAATTATGCGCCAGTTTATTGCTGGCCAACAGCGCCTGATGCCTGAGTTTCTGGCCATGTTGGCGCCCACTGTAAATAGTTACCGTCGCCTGGTACCCGGCTTTTGGGCGCCTACCGGCGCTAATTGGGGAGTTGAGAATCGGACTACAGCGCTGCGCGCTATTCCTGGCAACGGTAAATCGCAGCGAGTGGAATATCGCCTTGGTGCCGCCGATGCCAATCCCTATTTAGCTCTGGCTGCAGCGCTCGGCTCTGGGCTGTATGGCGTGATGCAGCAATGGCAGCCAAGCGATCCTATTGAGGGCAATGCCTATGCACTGACGCCCGAGATCCAGCAAACGTTGCCCGCTACCCTGTGGGATTCAGCCCAGCGTTTCAAAAGCTCTGAAGCTGCTAAGGAGTTGTTTGGCAGTGAATTTGTTGAGCACTTCGCGGCCAGTCGCGAATGGGAAGAGCGTGAATATCGCCGTCATGTGACTGACTGGGAGCTGGATAGGTATTTCGAAATAATCTGATTTAAGCCATTCACATCTGTACTTTAATTGGGCAGTTGCCCGTCTTTTTGAAAGCGTAACCCAGTTGTCTTTCCTTCACTGGTAGGAAACCGGTGAAAATTAATTAAAGGGATTTCCAATATGCACCACCTGCGATGTATTTCCCCTGTAGATAACAGCGTGTACCTGGAAAGAGCGCTGGCTGGCGAAGCTGAAATTCGTGTGGCTTTGGATCGAGCGGCATCGGCCCAGCGGGCCTGGCGCCTAACCCCTCTTATCGAACGTATCGCTATTGTACACCGCGCAGTGGAATTTTTTGCGGAGCGCAGAGATCGTCTGGCTGAGGAAATTTGTTGGATGATGGGAAGGCCAATACGTTTCGCCCCCGGGGAAATTGATGGTTTTGCCGAGCGCGCTTCAGCCATGGCAGATATTGCGGAAGAGGCCCTCGCAGATATCCAGCTGTCAGCCAAGCCGGGGTTTTCCCGGTTTATTCGTCGCGAACCGCTGGGTATTTCCCTTGTAATTGCCCCTTGGAATTACCCTTACCTGACGGCTGTAAATGCAGTGGTGCCGTCAATATTGGCGGGCAATGCTGTAATTTTGAAGCACTCTGCGCAAACTCCTCTCTGTGCAGAGCGAATGGTTGAGGCGTTTAGAGAGGCAGGACTACCCTACGGGGTATTTCAGTTTCTACACCTGAATCACGCTTACACCCAAAGGTTGGCATGCGCGGAGGAAATCCAGCACATCGCTTTTACGGGTTCGGTAGAAGCCGGGGCAAACTTGGAGCGCACCGTAGCAGGCCGCTTTATTCAGGTGGGTTTGGAGCTGGGAGGTAAAGATCCTGCCTATGTACGGGAAGATGCGGATCTTCAGCTGGCGGTGGAGACAATTGTAGATGGCGCATTTTTTAATTCAGGTCAATCCTGCTGCGGCATTGAACGTGTTTATGTTCAAGAAAAACTATTCGACGAATTTGTAGAGCGTGCCGTCGCTCTGGTTGGCAAATATCAGCTTGGCCGCCCGGATGATCCGGACACCACACTAGGCCCCCTCGTTCGTGCAGAAGCCGCTGATCGAGTACGTGTACAAATAGACGAAGCTGTGGCCGAGGGCGCCAAGACGCACCTGAGCACCAGTGACTTCCCGCTGGATAAACGCGGTACCCAGTATTTGGCACCACAGTTATTGACTGGAGTACGCCAAAAAATGCGCCTGATGCGTGAGGAGTCTTTTGGACCGGTATTGGGGGTGCAAAAAGTGCATGATGATGGCGAGGCTCTAGAATTTATGAATAACAGCCAGTTTGGCCTCACCGCAGCAATTTTTTCACAGGATGAAGAGGTCGCCCTGGCAATTGGGGATCATTTACAGGTAGGCACAGTTTTCCTTAATCGGTGTGATTACCTGGACCCAGAGTTGGCCTGGACTGGGGTAAAGCGGTCCGGAAGGGGGTGTACTTTGTCCCGGGTTGGATTTGAGCAGTTAACTAGACCCAAGTCCTTCCATTTTAAAATTTAAGGCTAGGGAACCGTTAAAGAGGGAATTTCTGTGAGGTTGATTAAAAGTTGTGTTGCAGGGTTACTTTTACTCAATTCATTGGTGCTAAAAGCGGAACCTTATCTTTATAAAAATATTACTTTAGATGTTCCCGGTGAGTGGTCAAGGTACGAAGACCCTTACAACAAGATAGGAATTCAATTTCGACAGAAAGGCACCGGTAACTTGATGGCCTACATTCTGAGAGAGGGATTATTAAAAGATGGTGGCGATCCTGACGTATTTTTAGAACAACATCCATTGGAACATCCGGTTTCTTCAGTGCAGATTGGTAATTATTCCGGTTATTTCGTCACTTTTAAATCGAAAGGAAAGTGTATGGCAAACTGGTTTTTGGGCGATGGAATCGATTTACTGGTTGCACACTTTCAAAGTGACTGTAATTCGGTGGATTTCTCGCCGGTAATCGAAGTGGTTAAATCTATCACAATGAAAGTTCACACCGTTGAATAGTTAGTGAGTTATAAGTTACATAGAGTGGGTATTTGGGTGGAGGTGTTGAGGTGAAGTACATACATTGTTGCATAGTATTGTCATTTTTTTCTCCGTTATTGATTAGTGCCGCGGAATACGAGCTAGAAAATTATTCAATAGACCTCCCGGAAAAGTGGTACATACAGACGGTTGATGGAGAAATGGGCATGGAGCTAAGGAAACGGTGTAGCAATGCGCAACTGAAAATAGGGTTTTCTCAAGGGATAACTGCACAGCAACAAACTGAAACTTTCCTAAATGACTACGACGAGGGTGAGGCAGCCCTTACCGCAATTCAACTGGGACAATTTTCCGGCTATTTTCTGAGCTATGAAGATGAAGGGATGTGTGGAGAGATTTGGTCTATGGCAAATGGTGAGGATCATTTTGGAATAGGGTACTGGGAAGATTGTAACTCGATAAACCGTACATTGATTTTTAATCTGGTTAACTCAATAAAGCCCCGTTTACAGGTTGCAGATTAGCTGTTTTCAGAAAGTCATTGAGGGCATTGGCTGGACTGGATAAATAGAGAGGCAAATGTGGATAAATACCGGGTAAACTGGAATTTCCCTACCAATATTTGGGTTGGACCCGGGCGAATAGCGGATCTTGCCAAGGCCTGTGCTGAATTGAATATACAGCGCCCCTTAGTGGTGACAGATCCCGGTCTTGCCACTATGCCACTGATTGAGCGTGCCTATACTCCCTGTCGGGAAAATAGCCTAGAACTAGAAGTTTTCTCAGCGATAAAAGGCAACCCTAATAGTGAGAATATTGATCAAGGCGTCGAAATTTTAAGGAGTAAAAATTGCGATGGAGTCATTGCCTTTGGTGGTGGCTCAGCGATTGATGCCGGCAAGGCAATCGCGTTAATGGCCAGGCAGAGCCGGCCCATTTGGGAATTCGAGGATATTGGTGATAATTACAAGCGTGTCGATCCTAATGGTATGGTGCCAGTGATTGCAGTACCTACCACTGCTGGAACAGGCTCGGAGGTAGGGCGTGTAGCAGTGATTACCGATGAAGCTGCGCAAATTAAACGCTTGATTTTCCACCCTAATATCTTGCCGGATATTGTGATTCTCGATGCCGAACTTACCTTGGGATTGCCACCAGAAATTACCGCGGCGACTGGGATGGATGCCCTCTCTCACAACTTGGAATCTTATTACTCACCTATGTATCACCCTATGGCTGAGGGAATTGCCCTACAGGGTATGCGCCTGATTAAAAGTTACCTTCCACGGGCCTATATGATAGGCACTGAATTAAAAGCACGTCAGCAGATGCTGGTTGCCTCCTGTATGGGGGCCACAGCCTTCCAGCGAGGTTTGGGTGCGATCCATGCACTCGCCCACCCACTTGGTGGCCTTTACGATAAACATCACGGCTTACTCAATGCCATATTGATGCCCTATGTCCTTGTAGCGAACAGGCCAGCCATAGAGGTTCCCATGGGACAATTGGCACTCTCATTGCAATTGACCGGGAAAGATATGTTTGAGAGCGGCTTTGATGCAGTGCTTAACTGGGTTATTGGCCTGCGTAAGCAGCTGGGTATTCCTCATACTTTGGAAGAAATTGGTATTGGTAGCGATGATGCCGATAAGATTGGACGTTTGGCTGCAGAAGATCCGTCTGCAGCCAGTAATCCCATGTCTTTTAACGCAGTGGAATATCGCGATATTTTCCTGCGTGCTTGCCAGGGTAGTGTCACACTGTAAGAGTTTCACCCTGTAAGCCGACAGAAGATTACCTATCAATAGAATTGTCCACAGGAATTAGTTATGCGCGGCGTCTTTACTCTGTTTATCTTCCTGGCTGCCACCCTCGGATATGCCCAGGATTCCCCAAATATCCGTACCGCTATTTTTGCCGGTGGTTGTTTCTGGTGTATGGAACCACCCTATGACAAAGTGAATGGCGTGCTGGAAACCACCTCAGGTTACAGCGGTGGTCACGTGAAAAATCCCACTTATGATCAGGTCTCCGCTGGTGGTACCGGTCATGCTGAGGTGGTTCAGGTTAAG
Source organism: Microbulbifer variabilis (assembly GCF_052468405.1). Taxonomy (NCBI): domain Bacteria; kingdom Pseudomonadati; phylum Pseudomonadota; class Gammaproteobacteria; order Cellvibrionales; family Microbulbiferaceae; genus Microbulbifer; species Microbulbifer variabilis. The sequence goes on along the minus strand of NZ_CP174343.1, from coordinate 3,293,138 downwards.
TATGATGCTAACAAAGTGAGTTACTCGGATTTACTCAATATCTTCTGGCACAATGTGGACCCATTTGATGCTGGTGGACAGTTCTGTGATCGGGGTGACCAGTATCGCGCTGAAATTTTCTACGGCAATGAAGAAGAGAAACAACTGGCCGAAGAGAGTAAGAAGAAAGTAGAGGCCGAGCTGGGTAAGAAAGTGGTGACCCAGATAAAACCCGCAGCTACATTTTATCCTGCGGAAGCTTACCATCAGGATTATTACCAGCGTAATCCACTGCGTTATAAGTACTATCGATTCCGTTGTGGGCGAGATCAGCGACTGGAGGAAGTCTGGGGCAAAGCGCCCGGTTAATCAGGCTGGTGCAGCATTTAATTACTTTCTCTATAGTGGTTTCTTTAACCCTGCATCGAAGCGTGCCTGTAGGGCTTCAGTCTTGGTAAAGGCATGAAAAAAATACAGCCTGGGATATTGCAAGAAGGGGAAGTCTTGGGCTCTGCAGCTGGCTTTCCTGTTCTTTACCGATATATTGCTGCGGAAAAATCCAAACCTTTAATGGTGTTCATACCGGGTAACTCTCATCTGGCACGTATCTTCTATGGCTGTCCTGAGGCCAGGGAAGAGGATTTTATCAGTTACTGGGTTCATCGCTCAGGCCATCCCTTCCTGGCTGTCTCTTTCCCAATTGCCAATAAGGTTTTTGATGACTTCTATCCCAGCTTTACGATTGCCGATTGGGGAAAGCAAGTCGCTGAAGTGATTGATGAGGTGGTTTCTAGGAATAACTTACAACGTGAGGTGATCGTTTGCGGCTGGAGTATGGGATGTAAGATTGCCGGAGCTCTTGGGAAGGAGGTTATTGGAAAGAAGATTTCAATTGCGATGTTTGTCGCAATGTCTGGAGATCCTGCAGTTCCCGGCTTTATGCCAAAGGCTAATTCAGAAAATATCACCATGACACCCGAGGGCTTAGCCAATCGAGAATGTCTATATCCTTGGTTTTTTCAAGCTTTGGAAGATCAAGGTAAATATAATGGCCATCCTATTCTAAAGAAAGAAGTCTATCGAGAGCGTATGCTGGGGGCTACACCAGTAGGCCTGATTGGCACCGGTTTAATGTATAAGAAAAACCGCTTTATTGATGATATTCAAGGAAGTATCCAGTCAGCTAATACTTTTGGTTATGAAGATTATCCTTTTCCTGTAGTTATCCACGGAGATTCACTTTGTGATGCGGAAAACGTACTGCTAAATACAGCCGACTGGGCATTTATTAGAAGTCGAGTTTTAATTAGGGAAGTGCTAAGAGATAAGAGTTTTAAGGAGCTTTCTCTAACACGTTGGGAAGAACTAAAGCGCTTAGTTAAGACTTCTGAAAACTATCTCTCAGAGTCCCTTCCGGGAGGCCATTTTTTCTTTTTGGGTAAAGCTGGGGCGAGATCAACCATTGATAAAATTCTGCTACTTTCTAAGCGAATGCGAAATCTTTTAGAATTGCGAGGTGTTTAACTTAGCCTCATAACTTACTATATCTTCTTCTAATTTTAGTTTGATTTTCCTGGAATGCAGACTGATTATAATATTTTCGATAGTGTTTCTTAGCTTAAAAATCGCTCTTATTCGAAGCTTATGTCATCGTGTCATGTTTAATTTAAGTGGTTACACCTGCGTATCTTCCAATTTCTGATATATCGGGTCTAGCTTGATGGTTCTGTTATCTTTGTGAGGTGTTCGTCAGTTTTAAGTTATTTTTCTGAATCTACTCAATTAAAAAATAATCGAATTAATATCAGGTATGATGATGGAATCAATATAATTTTAGATTAAATGTAAAAAAGGATGCTGGGAAAATGAATATTCGATCTAATTTTAATTTTAAATTTATATTGTTAGCTGTAGGGTTGGTTTGCGCCAGTCAATCAAAGGCTGCAGGTGTGGGTGTTGATAGGGTCTATCTCGTCAGTCCTTCTGGGACTTATATGAAGACCAATGATGAGGGTATTGGCTTGCCCGAAGTGGTTGATACAAAGACGGAAGCTGATAGGTATGATCTTAATTTACACTTCAAGGGATTCGGAAATAATAATCAAAATTGCTTGGAAGATAAAGACATAATTAAGGTCAAACAGTATCTGGCAGATCAAATATTATTTGTTGTAGATGAAAAAGAGCCTCTGATAGACACTGCCGAATTTTATGATGAATTACCAAAAACGAGTGGCGAGATATCAGATTTATTCTATATCGTTAGCGATACAAGCGGCTGTATAGGTGTAAACAGTACTGTTAAGCTTTCGGCAGTTCCACTCTCCGGCGATTACTATATTTATTTCCCTGACGTCAATCCCAGTGCCCGTTGGACCTGGGTTGATCAGAGTGAAAGCGGCACAGAAATTACGCTTATCAGATAATTTTTTTAAAAATTCTTTATGTGCTATTTGGCAGGTATCAATAGATATCTGTCTTTAAGAGTAGTTTTATAGTATTAGTTTGTTCTAGCTAAAGTAGCGGCTTATCAAATGGGGTGCTTTAACCTCATGTTGTATTTTTAACGAATTTTTTTCTACGGATTAATTATGTGAATGATAAAGTGAGGAGTTGAGCCTGGCCAGATATCATTTTAACCAAGTTTAAATCTAATTGATGGTTAGAGCGTTGTGATATCTTTTCTAAAGATATCTATAAGTATCAATATATAAAATAAAGGAATCAGTGCGAGTAATGCAAAATGTAATGCCAGTATATCGTTTTCTTTACTGATGGCTCCTTCAGAAAATAAAATTATTTCCAAGATGAAAAATAAGACAAAAAGTAGGCGTTTATCCAGGTTAGATATGGATTCAAACACCTTGGAACCAAGCAGCCAGTAACGCCAGGATTTGCATTTCAAAGCATCAAAAAGATAGTAGAGGCCACAGGTTAAGCTCACTAACGTTGTGAGTAGTAGCTCAAACACCCAGGCCGGGGGCTTGCCAGGTGCTGGGGGCCAAATATTGGTTACTCCGAATTCGGTAAAGGAAAGAATGGCGAATAGCCCGGTGGTCAATAGAACAATAGGGAAACGAAAAACTAATATGACCATGCAGATTGCAGCAGAGACTTCGAAAACCCTTTGAATGGGCATAAAAATATTGGCATGCTCTGCAACCCAGGCTAATGCGTTGCGAAACCATAACGGGGTGTTTCCGTATTCTACATAGGAGTTCACCAGTCCCCTATAGCCCTCTACGGTAAACCAGTTCAGTAAGCTGTCTTCATAAACCTGGAAAATCAACATAACACCAATGATGATGGTGAACAGGTTAATCCAACGTCCTACCAGCAGATTGGATTGTTGTGTCTGTGCGACTACGCGATATCGGTCTAAAAATTTCGAAAGTATTGCTAGGACGGCAATGGTGATACTGGATAATAGGCTGGCTAGAAGTATGTGATTGCCACCATTGCGCGACATCAAAAATATCGCAAACAGCACGCTAGATACCACAATCACCCAGAGGCACCAGGACAAAAAGCTTATATCGGGTGCCAGAATATCGCCCAATAGACGCTGGTAATAGGGCGTTGGATGAGATGAGGGGTGATCGGATGGTTTCTGAATATTTGGGGTGAGGCTATAGCTGCTTACCGCTAAGACTAATGCATACAAAGCCGGTGATAAAAATTCAAAGAACCAGCTATTTTCGCCCATATAAGTAAAGCCCCATAATACTATGAAGCTTACAAACATGAGTAGGGCGCCTAGGGGCATTAATATCCGCAATATTAAGAGTGCTCCGGCAAGTAGAATGGCAAAATGCAGTGAGTAGGTCAGGCTGGTGATGTGCGGCGTAAAAAATATGGCTAAAGATTGAATGGCTGTGGGGGCTTCTTCCGCTTGAATAAGCTGCTCTAATGCGGCTGCAAAGGCCTGCGGTGCCACCTCGCCATTAAGGTAGCGCGTAATGACCAGTTGGATACAGGCGGCGCCTAAAAAAAGGCTTATCATGGCTAGCCATGCAGTTGACGAGGTTGCCGTTTTTGTTTGGCTAGTATCTAAAGTTTGGCTGGAATTGTGCATAAATCCTATCCTAGTTGAATTCGATTCCCATAGATCAATACTTGTGCCAAAAAAAAGTTCGCTATTTCAGCGTGTATCTATCCCAGTTGTTGTCTTTATCGGCAATAGGAAAGTGTGGATAACTTCAGGCTAGGGTTGATCAGGCATGTGCAGGGTGAGTGTGCATAGGAGGTGCACTAACAGTATTTTCTATTGGTCATAGCATAGAAATGCTGTTGCCAATAATAGTGATATTGAAAGTTTGCTAGCTGGATGAGTTTGTCAAAAAACGCTGCAGAAGATCTATACAGTCCTCTCGCTGCTGTTTACTGGTATTGGCAAACCCTAATACCAGGCCATGGTTCAAGGATTTGTCGGGATAGAAAAAAGAAAGTGGAGTGCTACCGATGCGGTGTTCGGCTAATTGCTTTGACAGTTCTACGTCATTCCTGCCGGGCGTGGCGAGTACCACGTGCATTCCGGCACTACTTGCGATGAGTTGCGCCTGGGGTTCAAGTTTATGTCGTGCCAAACCGCAAAAATGCAGCCATTTTTCCCGATAGTTGATGCGCATTTTACGCAGGTGTCGTACGAAATGTCCCTCTTCAATAAAGTCGGCAACTATGGCCTGGGCAAGTAGGGGGGAGTGACCAGATAGCATCTCTTTGGCGTGGTTAAATACCTGTATCACTGGTGTGGGAACCACCATATAGCCCAGACGAATACCGGGCTGAAGAGTTTTGCTAAAGCTGCCCATATAAAGTACAGGTGTGTCCTCCGCCATTCCTTGCAGCGCTGCCACGGGTTTGTGTACAAATGAGAATTCGCTGTCGTAGTCATCCTCCAATATCCAGGCTTCAGAGCTTGCTGCCCAGTCCAGCAGCCTTAAGCGGTCACTGGCAGGCATTACTCCACCCATCGGATATTGGTGTGTAGGGGTGGTATAGAGAAGCTTGGCGGTGTGATTGTGCTTTGTCAGTGATTCTACATCCAGAGAGCCATTTTTTAGTCCTGCCAAATGGAGGTCTGCACCGGCGGATTGAAAAGCGATGCGTGCTCGTCGGTAGCCGGGGTTTTCCATGGTTACGGTATCCCCCGGATTTAGTATGACTTGTGCACAGAGACTCAAGGACTCCTGGGCACCGTTAGTAATAATGATTTGCTCGGCGCTACAGCGGACTCCCCGGGAGTTACGTAAGTATTCTGCCAATGCCTGTCTTAATGGCTGATAGCCCTGACTGGGGCCATAGCCGATGAGTGCTGTTCTGTCTTGATGCCGCCGATAGAGGCGATTCCATAGATGAAAAGGAAAGCTATCGAGATCCGGTAATCCCGGTGTAAAGGGCAATAGCTTCTCCCTGACAAGCGGTGCATTTCTTAACGATTCCCCGAAAGTTGACAGCTGTGGTGGATGATCAGTATCCGATTGCCAGCTCATTCGCTGGGGGGCTTCCACATGTGGCGGCAGTGATGCACAGACAAACACGCCTTGACCAGATCTACTGGTGAGGAAGCCTTCGGCCTTTAACTGTTCCAATACCTGCGTAATGGTATTGCGACTTACTCCCAGAGACGCCGACATTCTGCGGGAAGATGGCAATTTACTGCCGGTGCTCAACCGACCACTGCAAATGCGCTGTACAAGCATTCGATACAGCTGGGCCTGTAGTGGTTGGGCCCGATCCAGGGTTAGGTCAGTGAAGTCTGGAACACTCAAAACTGGCACCATGAAAGAGCAAAAACTGGACCTTTTCATAGTACCAGTAACTTCTTAGATTGGCGATATAGATTGAATGAGCAGCGGTTAGTAAGGAGGTTTCTATGGACACTACCAATCATTTTGGCCCTGAGTTGCCTGCCACTGCAAAGAGCAGGATACGTCGGGCGGCAAAGAGAGCCAGCTATCAAAGGGAGGTTGTGTATCAGCTGGTAGATGAGCTAAAGCTCGGCCATGTTGGATTTATACAGAATGGGGAGGTGGTCATTATTCCATTGACTGTATGGCGGAAGAGAGACTTCCTGTATTTCCATGTGGCAAATAAAAGCCGTTTGCAGAAGCTGGTAGATGCGGGGGAAACAATCTGTATTTCATTTGCACAATACGATGAATGGGTGCTGGCAAAATCTGCTTTTCACCACAGTGCCAACTATCGCTCGGCAGTGTTGTTTTGCCGTGGGGAACGTGTGCATGACTCCCGGGAGTTCGATGAGGCTTTTAAAGTCATAATGAACGATATTGAGCCTGACCGATGGGAGCAGGTCCGCCCTCCCAACATCCAGGAACGCAAGGGCACAGCGCTAATGCGATTGACTATAGAGGAGGGCTCTTTTAAGAGCCGGAGTGGAGCGCCTACCGACAACAAGGAAGATCAGAGCTTAACCGTTTGGAGCGGAGTTAAGCCTGTTTGTCCATTTCGCTAAGTAATCATAACTCTATGCTCTAAAGCTACTGGTACGTACAGGGCTCAACTTGGACTTCTGTATTGGAGAGGTCGATTATGGCAAGCATGTCCTCGTTATCGTCATCTATTCCAACTTCTACAAAGCCAAAGCTAGAGTAGAAATCTTTAGCAACTGGGTTTTTGGGGTTGTAGCAAATCTTTATTTGCTTAGTGGGGGTCTGCCTGATCTCATGCAGGGCTAACTTCAGGGCAGCCCTGCCTATTCCCTTTTGCTGGTATTTCTGGTCAACCATAAAACGCCATATAGACATCTTTTCATGGTTTTCCTTGACCCACATAAAAAAACCAACTGGATTTTCTCCAAAATAAATTGCGCGGGTTTCATACCCAGTATTGAACTGTGCCTCTACCAGTGACCACAGATTGCATGCGACATATTCCTGCTGCTCCAAGGCAACATCTAGATCGCAAACAGCCTCGTAATTATCCTTGGTTATTAGTCGAAGGGAGGTGGCCATCGTTAATCCTTAAACTCCATTACCGAGGTCCTTGTAAACGATTCACGATTAATTTTGTTTTTTTATCGTTTTTAGAGCAACCTGTAAGCTATCTTGATCACCGGTCTCAATATCTGGATTTACACCGTGCCCTTCCCAATTAACCGGGCCTTCAGTCAATGTAGAAACCGGGCGGCTACTGGGAATGCCGATCTCAAATCCGAAGGGTAGGGATTGGGGTGTATCCATCATGTGCGCCCCACCGGCGCTGGCAGTGCCGATAATTTTGGCTCTGCCCAATTGCTGCAACGAGAATGCAACACTTTCAGCGGCGGAGAAGGAGCGGTCATTAATCAAGATCACCAGTGGTCTCTCCGTACCGTAGGCTGGCCAGGGTAGAGTGGTGATACGACTTGGTTTTATTTTCTTTTCCCTGCTTTCTATTACAAAGGGGAGCGGCTTAGTGGTATCGATAAGGGATTCCAGAATAGCGCCTGCAGTATTTTCATCGCCTCCGCCATTGTTACGCAGGTCCAAAATTAGGCCATCACTATGTTGGATCAGTGTAAAAGCTGCCCCTAGGGTGGGCTTGGCATTTTCAAAAGTATGGAAAGAGGAAAGGGATATATAGGCGATATTGCCAGATAGTATCTCGATTTTCTTCACTCCATAATTATTTTTTGGGGCTTCTATTCGCCATTGTTCTATCCAGTTATTTGACTCATCCTGGTCTCCAACATGTTCCAAGTAGAAGTGCTTGTCGCCGGATAACTCGCGGATTTTATCAGTGATTTTTTGGGAGAATATCTGGGTATTGTTGCAATACTGCTCTAATTCGGCGGAGTCTGCTAATTCAGCTATTTGTTTCGACAGGATATCAGCTTTATCTGCCAGTACGTATTTATCTCTGACAGCGGCAGATACCGCTTTGATGACTGAATTGGTATTGAACTGGCATTTTTCTTCAGCTTGGCCTGAATGGGCAGAGAATAGCAAGGGCAGGAAAAGCGCTATGACTGGCTTCATTGTTTCTTGATCTCCTCGGGTAATTGCCTCTGTATACGATCTTGAAAACGGCTTCTTTCCAGGGCGTTGATGGCGGTATCCAGCAAATCTGACAATGGCATGGGTAGCTCTGCATTTAAGGACTTTTCTGCATATACAGTGGCTTGCCAGTGAGCTTTCAAGCGCGGTAGAAGTAATGCGCCTTTGTGGGTCAGTCTAACCTTGCGCTCTCTCGCATCTACTCCTTTCACTATTTCTACCAGATCCTGTTTCACCATATCCTTAACGGTTTGACTGACTGCAGGTTGGGACAGTTGAGCACTGGCTACTATCTCGCCGATGGTAACGTCGCCTTTTTGCATTAGAGTGCGCATTACTGGGGTATACCGCGGTTTGTAATTTTCTATACCGCAGCTGCTATAGCTCTTACTGACATCGCCATCCAGTAGCTCAAGCAGGTGTCTGAGGCGAGTTCCCAATTGACTGTAATCCATAAATTAATATTTATATAAGTACTTATATAAATGACTATATACTGTCTGGTGACAAATGCAACTATCAGCTTGTCTTTTTGTTAAAGGGAGAGAGCTTGCTACTCAAGTTGAGTGCAAATTGAGGATGAGTCGCCAAGTCGAGTCACTGAAACTTAACCTTAACATTTGTTTCATCGAAATTTAGGAATTCCCCGCCACTCTTTGCGCCGCTAAATGCGAATCCGGCAATTGGGAAAAATGGCGATGAAAGAATTTGGCTTGGCTGCTCTGGCAGCCCTGGGTCTTCCACTGATGGCTGAAGAGGTCCAGGCCAACGACCTCATAATCTCGGAATATATCGAGGGCAGCGGCAATAACAAGGCACTGGAAATCTATAACGGTACCGGAGCGGCTGTAGATCTGGGTAATTACTCGATACAGCTTTTTTTCAATGGTTCCGATTCTGCCGCTGTAAATATCACACTCTCTGGAACCCTGGGTGATGATGAAGTGTTTGTTCTCGCCCACGGCAGCTCTGATGCAGCCATGCTGGATGTGGCCGACCAGATTTATAGCGGTGGCCTGTTCAATGGTGACGATGCGGTAGCACTTGCTGGCCCTAACGGTTTCGTCGATGTAATCGGTCAAATTGGTACTGACCCCGGTAGCCAGTGGGGCAATAGCAGTGTCGGTACCCAGAATCAGACTCTGATACGCAACCTGGATGTGGTCAGTGGTCGTACGGATGGCAATAGTGCGTTCAATCCCGCCCAGGAGTGGTCCAGTGTTGGCCAGAACAACTTCGACCACCTGGGTTGGCATATTGAGGGTGATACAGGCGGTGGCGATGGCAACGGTGGAATCGAGTTAGGTGCTTGTGGTGATGCAGGGACACTCATCAGCCAGATACAGGGTGAAGGGTTCGCAAGTTCGTTGGAGGGTGAACGCCACGAAATTGAAGCCGTAGTAGTTGGCAATTTCCAAGATTCCAATACAGGCCTTGCCGGCTTCTTCCTGCAGGAAGAGGACAGTGATCAGGATGGCCAGGACTCGACCTCTGAAGGTCTGTTTATCCACGATAATGCTTTCGGGGTGGATGTTCAGGTTGGAGATCTGGTGCGGGTTGGCGGTATTGTTGATGAGTTTTACGATTTTACTGAGCTGAATCAGGTGGACGGCGTTAGCGTTTGTGGTAGCGGTTACGAAGTAACGGCTGCCAATGTGCAGATGCCATTTAACTCAGCCCAAGAGCAGGAGCAGCTCGAGGGCATGCTGGTGAAATTCCCGCAAAGCCTGACAGTCAATGGTCACTACAACCTGGGCCGTTATGGTGAGATTGTTCTTTCCAGCGGCAGACTTTACATCCCTACCCACAATAATGCTCCCGGCTCAGCGGCTATTGCCCAGGCAGCGGCCAACGAGCTCAATCAAATTATTCTGGATGATGGCTCCACCGTACAAAACCCTGAAGAAATGCCTTATCCGGCACCGGGTTTGAGCGCATACAACACGCTGCGCAGTGGAGATACTCTGGAAGAACTTACCGGCGTGATGGCTTATGGGTTTGGTGCCTATCGAGTACACCCGGTTGAGATACCGCACTTCTCTCCCATAAACCTGCGTGAGGAAGCTCCTGTCCTGCCTGGTGAAGGCAGTTTGCGTATTGCCAGTTTTAATGTGCTGAATTACTTCAATGGCGATGGCAGCGGAGGCGGCTTCCCCACAGCTCGTGGTGCTGACACCCCGGAAGAGTTCGAGCGCCAGAGAGATAAAATTATTTCTGCAATCCTGCGTATGGATGCCGATGTCATTGGCCTGATGGAAATTGAGAATGATGGCTACGGTAGTGACAGTGCAATCCAGGACTTGGTCAATGGATTGAACAGCGCAGGCTCGGGGCAGAGCTACCAGTTTGTAAATCCGGATCTCCCACAGCTCGGCGACGATGAAATTGCCGTAGGTATAATCTACCGCAGCGACCGTGTTATGCCGATCGGCAGTGCTGTCACACTGCAGGATTATCCCTTCGACGATGGTAATCGCCAACCGCTGTTACAGGCATTTGCTGAGATTTCCTCCGGTGAGCGTCTCGTCGTGGTTGTGAACCACTTTAAATCCAAGGGCAGTTGCCCCAGTGATGGCAGCCTAAACAGCGATCAGGGGGATGGACAGGGCTGCTGGAACTCCCTACGCACTCTGGCTGCGGATGCCTTGGCTGGCTGGATCGATAGCGACCCTGCAGGAACTGGCATCGATCGCGTGCTGGTATTGGGTGATCTCAACAGCTACGCCATGGAAAACCCCATTACCGTGCTTAAGGATGCAGGTTATACCGATCTGCTGGAATGGTACGGAGCAGGCGAAGCTTATTCCTATGTGTATGACGGCCAGTCCGGTTACCTGGATCATGCTCTTGCCAGCGCTTCCCTGGCTCCACTGGTAACTGCCACAGTGGATTGGCATATCAATGCCGATGAGCCGCGTGCGCTGGATTACAACACCGAATATAAAAGCGTAGAGCAGCAGGAAAATCTGTACTCCGCGGGGCCTTACCGAGCATCGGATCACGACCCTTTAATCGTTGATCTGGACCTGGGTGCAGACAACCTGGTCCCCACGGCTGAATTTAGCTGGGCGTCTGAGGGTCTTATATTCCACTTTATCGACAACAGTAGCGATGAAGATGGGAACCTGGTGAGCTGGTCTTGGGACTTTGGTGATGGTGCGAGAAGCACAGAGCAAAACCCCAGCCACAGTTTCGATATCCCAGGTAGTTACTTGGTACGTTTGCAGGTAAAAGATGATCGTGGTGCGGTATCCACTATTGAGCAAATTATTGAAGTGAAAGATGACGTTGCCTCTCTGCAAGCGAACTTTAATTTACATCGCTTTTTTCGCTGGGTATGGGTAGAAGATCGCAGTCAATATAATGGCGATAATAAACTTCAATATCAGTGGAATTTTGGTGATGGCGTACAACGTAGTGGGCGCTGGGCGTTACACCGTTACTCTCAAACTGGAAATTACGAAATTACCCTCACAGTGAGTGATGGCGATGGTGCTGAAGATAGCGCCTCTCGCGAAGTCAAAATTTCCTGGCCACGCTGATATATATCAATTTTTGATTAATAATAAATATTCTGGTTGTCCTGGCGATGGGGTTATCAGCTCCCTGTCGTCGCTTCTCCAGGATTCTTGAAGTTGATAGCTTTTCCCTAGAAGCGAATGGCCGCACCCTGGTGGTGCGGTCCTTTTTATTTCGCTCCCCTCAAAAAATTAATCACTCTTAATAAATTTTTAAGCTCCTGGATTTCTGCGCCCCGAAAGAACGGCCATACTTGAGTCTGTTCATACCAATTGGATTGCAGGGGGGAGTCCCTTCTATGTCACGTACATTTGAGAGTCTTGTGGGATTAAGTCTGGAGTGGACTGGCACCCATTACTCCGAAGGGGGAGATTTTCCCGATTTATCCACTCATATTGTCAGTTATGAAACCGAGTCCAGCTGTTATGTTACTGCGGGGGGCAAACTGGTCGGCAAAGCCAGTTATTCGTATGCACCAATGGGAGTACGCATGGCAGCACTGGTTTATCGTCCGGATATCTACCAGGGACGAAGTGGAGTTGTTCTTTACGCCATGTTGGATTTTGATCTGATGATGGATCGCGCAGTTATTATGCATAATGACCAACCCCTGGCGGTGGCCAATGGCAGTTTCCGAGTTGTGGACACGCCAGATAAGCCCATCACGGATTAGGATGTCATTTAATTAGAATACCGGGAGAAGGTTATATGGATAATCACGAAAAGATTAATTATGTAGAGTTCCCATCGAAGGATCTGGAAAAGACCAAGGCTTTCTTTTCTGAAGCTTTTGGCTGGGAATTTACGGATTACGGCCCCGAGTATTCTGCTTTTTCCGGTGCAGGGTTGGATGGTGGTTTTTTTCAGGCGAATCTGCACAGTTCAACAGTCAACGGTGCAGCGCTGGTAGTGTTATATAGTTCTGACCTAGAGGATACCTTACAAAAAGTCGAGAGCTGCGGTGCCAAAGTAATAAAACCTATTTTTTCCTTTCCTGGAGGTCGGCGCTTTCACTTTGCCGAGCCCTGCGGTAATGAATTTGCAGTTTGGTCAGATACAGGATTACAAAAGTAATTTTTCCAGCTGCGCCAATAAAAAACCCCCGGTTTTATTCGGGGGCTTTTTTGAACCAGGGCTAAAGAGTTTTTAGATTACGCTTTAAACTCAGTGTCCAGCTTCTTTTCCACCAGCTGCTTTTTCAGTTTTGTGTACTGGGGGATGCCGTTTTTGTAGGGGGGGTAATCCTCACCCTGGATCAGCGGCAGCAGGTACTTGCGTCCCGCTTCAGTGATACCGAAGCCGTCTTCGCTGATATATTCTTCAGGCATGAATTTTTCCACGTTGGCCACTTCAGACAGCGGCGCTTCCGCGATAGACCAGCTGTACTCTTCACCTTCTGCACGGATAATTGCCGGCATAATCGCGTTCTTGCCGGCTACCGCCATTTCTACAGCGGCGCGACCAACGGCGTAGGCCTGCTCCACATCGGTGGCGGAGGCGATATGGCGGGCAGCGCGCTGCAGGTAGTCGGCCAGTGCCCAGTGATATTTCAGGCCCAGTTCGCTCTTGATCATATTGGCAAGAGTCGGGGCTACACCGCCCAATTGCTTGTGGCCAAAAGCATCGGTGGTGCCGGCATCGGCGAGGAAGGTGCCATCTGCGTACTGGGCGCCTTCTGAGGCGACAATAACGCAGTAGCCTTTTTCATCCACGGTCTTCTGTACCTTGGCGAGAAACTTTTCTTTATCGAAGGCCACTTCCGGGAACAGGATAATATGCGGTGCATCGCCTTCTTCTTCCTGGGCCAGGGCACCCGCTGCGGCAATCCAGCCCGCGTGGCGGCCCATCACCTCCAGGATAAAGACTTTGGTGGAGGTGGCGCACATGGAGGCGACATCCATTGCGGCTTCCTTGGTGGATACCGCTACATATTTGGCCACTGAGCCAAAGCCGGGACAATTGTCGGTCAGAGGCAGGTCGTTATCCACAGTTTTGGGAATGTGTACGGCCTGGATTGGGTAGCCCATGGTTTCAGATAGTTGGGATACTTTCAGGCAGGTATCCGCAGAATCTCCGCCGCCGTTATAGAAGAAGTAGCCGATATCGTGGGCTTTGAACACTTCGATCAGACGCTCGTATTCCGCGCGGTTTTCTTCCAGGCTTTTCAGCTTGTAACGACAGGAGCCGAAGGCGCCGGATGGGGTGTGGCGCAACGCGGCGATGTCTTCCACACTTTCCTGGCTCACGTCGATCAGTTCCTCGCGCAGTGCGCCGAGGATGCCGTTCAGCCCCGCGTAGACTTTGCCAATCTTGTCCTGGTTTTCACGGGCAGCTTCTATTACGCCGCAGGCGGATGCGTTGATCACGGCAGTCACACCACCGGACTGTGCGTAAAAGGCGTTCTTCTTCGACATGGTTATCCTGTATTCGTAGAAATCTAGGGAAGTGTCCCGATCCGGTAATTCTTCCCAGTACTCACTATTCAATTAGCGGTACTAGTAGGGAATTCCGGGAGCTCGTATCGGGTGTCGGCCATTGTTGGAAAATTCCTACCACCGTACAGGGGATGAGGCCGACCAGTGCGGGGGCGGAGTCTAATGGAATAGCGAGTAAATTGCATTGCAAGTGCGGGATTTGGCAATTACTGGCTTGATTTGCCGTGTTAAGCTTGCGCCGCAACCAGCAGGAGTACACATTTCCGCCATGCATATCCACATATTAGGTATTTGCGGCACATTTATGGGCAGTCTGGCCCAGTTGGCCGTGGCCGAAGGACACCGGGTCACCGGCAGCGATGCGAACGTCTATCCACCAATGAGCACCCAGTTGCAGCAGGCGGGTATCCAGATCACCGAGGGTTATGACCCGGCACAATTGGAGCCAGCCCCGGATCTGGTCATTATTGGTAATGCCATGTCCCGGGGTAATCCCGCAGTAGAGACGGTGTTGGAAAAAGGTTTGCCTTATACCTCTGGCGCCCAGTGGTTATGTGACCACTTCCTCGGTGGACGCTGGGTGCTGGCAGTATCCGGTACCCATGGCAAAACCACCACTGCCAGTATGCTGGCCTGGATTCTGGAAGCGGCAGATATGCAGCCTGGATTCCTGATCGGCGGTGTGCCTGGTAATTTCGGTGTGTCGGCACGTATGGGGGAGTCTCCCTTCTTTATTGTGGAAGCGGATGAATACGATACTGCCTTCTTCGACAAGCGCTCCAAGTTTGTGCATTACCGCCCACGCACAGTGATCATCAATAATCTGGAATTTGATCACGCGGATATCTTTGATGATCTGGCGGCGATACAACGGCAGTTTCACCACCTGGTACGTACCGTACCGGCCAATGGTCTGATTGTTGCTGCAGCTGAGGAAAATGTTGAACAGGTTCTCGAGCAGGGCTGTTGGACTGAGGTACAGCGTTTCGGTGTTGAAGGCCCGCCGGGCATTCGCACGGGAGACTGGTTGGCTCACGATATTGCGGCGGATGGCAGCAGCTTCTCTGTGCAGCTTGAAGGGGCTGAGGTGGCGCGAGTGGAGTGGGAACTCACTGGTATGCACAATGTGCGCAATGGCCTCGCCGCCATGGCTGCAGCTCGACACGTGGGTGTTGTACCGGAATTGAGTGCCGTCGCATTGGGGCGTTTTGAGGGGGTGAAGCGCCGTATGGAGTGCTTGGGTGAAGTGGCAGGCATCCGTGTTTACGATGATTTTGCCCACCACCCCACAGCAATTGAATCCACCTTAAATGGGCTCAGGGCCAAGGTGGGGGAAGATAAGATCATCGCCCTGATTGAGCCGCGCTCCAATACTATGCGAATGGGCGTGCACCAGGGCCAGCTGGCAAACTCCTGTAGCGGTGCGGATATGGTGTTGTGGTATCAGCCACAGGGAATGAACTGGTCTCTGGATGAAGTCACCCACCACTCCCCGGTTCCAGCCAAAGTTTTTGACACCATTGAGGGGGGAGTGGAATCTGCGCTCCAGCTTGCGGGTGAGGGCAGCCATATTGTAGTGATGAGCAACGGAGGTTTTGGTGGTATCCACCAGCGCCTGATCGGCGCTCTGGAACAGAAATACCATCGCCCAGTCTAGAAAAGAATACCGGTGGGCAACCCCTGGGTTTCCCATCAAGAAACCCGAGGGATTGACCTTGCAGCAACCTACTTTTGATAAAACCGTTACCCTGGCCATGACCGGGGCCTCTGGAGCCCAGTACGGCCTGCGCTTGTTACAGTGCCTGCTCGCCGCTAACGTGCGTGTCTGGTTGTTATTGTCTGATGCGGCTCAGGTGGTAATCAATACGGAAACAGACCTGCAGCTGCCCGAGGGTGATGATGATATCCTGCAGGGCTTTCTTGCCGATCGCTTTGCGGCAAAGGAGGGGCAGCTGACCCTGTTCGGTAAACGGGACTGGTTCTCTCCTGTGGCCTCAGGCACAGGAGCGCCGGCAAGTATGGTGGTTTGTCCAGCCAGCGGCGGCACTCTGTCAGCAGTGGCCTGTGGAGCCTCCAACAATCTGATTGAGCGAGCTGCTGATGTAGCCCTGAAGGAGCGCCGCCAGCTGATATTGGTTCCACGCGAAGCACCTTACTCGGAGATTCATCTCGAAAATATGCTCAAACTCACTCGTATGGGCGCGATGATTCTGCCCGCCAGCCCCGGTTTTTATCAAAAGCCGAGCACAGTTGAGGATATTGTCGACTTTGTGGTGGCACGACTACTAGACCAGCTGGGGGTAGAACAAAAGCTGCTTCCGCATTGGGGTGAGTAGACTGGAGGGAGGCTAGAACCGTGAAACCGAGCATCACGATTCATTACTGTGTGCAGTGCAACTGGATGCTGCGAGCCACCTGGATGGCCCAGGAACTACTGTATACCTTTGCCGATGACCTCCAACAGGTTGCATTACAACCCGGAACTGGAGGAGTATTTGAAATCCGTATTGGTGAAAATTTGATCTGGGAGCGCAAGCGTGATGGCGGCTTTCCCGGAGCAAAAGAACTCAAACGGCGCGTTCGGGACTTGCTGTTTCCCGAGCGCGATCTGGGACATATCGATACTCCCTGAAAATATTTCCAATAGCGCCGTGATATTGCAAATTTTATATTTGCGTATTCACCGCCAGGGCGATCAAAATATGCGCCGCATCGCGGCCCACTGATTTATTGGATATAAGCGGAAATTTATGCTGTCAGCTTTCAAGACCTGCTACGAATACCTGGTGACCAAACGGCCTGTGGCTGTGTTAATGGTTGTTGGCTTACTCACCCTTGTGGCAGCTATGGGCCTGCCCCGCTTTAAGATCGATGCCTCCGCTGACTCCCTAACTCTGGAAGCGGACAAATCCCTGGACTATTTCCGTGAGATTGCCGAGCGCTACGCCAGTGGCGACTTCCTGGTAGTGACGTACCGCTACAACGATGGTGATCTGTTCAGCGACGAGTCTCTGCAGACTCTCGCCAAGCTGCGCGATGAGCTGGCCGGGGTAGATGGCGTTTCCAGTGTACAAACCATTCTCGATGTGCCCTTGTTGTACAGCCCCAAGCTGTCTTTAACCGATATCACTGACGAGATTCGCACCCTGTCCAATCCGGATACTGACAGGGACCTGGCTCGGCAGGAGTTCCTCTCCAGTCCTATTTACCGCGAGCTTATTCTAAGTCCAGATGGCCAGACGACCGCGCTGCTTGCCAACCTGAAACTGGACAGCCGTGGTATCGAATTGGTGCGCGAGCGCGACGCCCTGCGCCGCAAGCGCAATAGCGAGGGTTTGAGCCCGGAAGAGGCTACGCGTCTGGAAGAGGTAAGCGCAGTTTATCTGGAACACCGAACGGCCCAGGAGCTGGAAGCGCGGGCACGGGTTGATGAGGTGCGTGGGATTCTCGCCAGTTATAAAGGCGAGGCGGAATTGTTCCTCGGTGGTGTAACCATGATCACCTCAGACATGATTACCTTTATCAAGAGTGATCTGGTGGTTTTTGGTGTGGGTATCCTCGCCTTTATTATCCTTACCTTATTACTGATTTTCCGCCAGCCGCGCTGGGTACTGTTGCCGCTACTTACCTGTGTCACTACAGCAGTGATGATTTTGGGACTGCTCAGCTGGCTCGACTGGCGCATGACGGTGATCTCCGCCAATTTTGTTGCGCTACTGCTGATTATTACCCTGGCGATCACCATCCACCTGGCAGTGCGCTATCGCGAATATATTGCGCAGAATCCGCAATGGGGGCGCGAGGAATTGGTGCTGCAGACGGTGCGCTTTATGGCCAAGCCCTGTCTGTACACTGCCCTGACCACGATCGTTGCTTTTGTGTCGTTGGTGGTGAGCGGTATCCGTCCGGTGATTGATTTCGGCTGGATGATGACCATGGGAGTAACTCTGGCCCTGGTGTTGTCATTCCTGATTATCCCCAGCTTCCTGATGATCCTGCCCAAGCGCCAGGGCAAAGTGAGCCAGGATAATTCGCACGCGTTTACCCTGCGTTTCTCCAGCTTTGCTGAGCGCCATAAATTCATCGTACTGGGCGTTTCCCTGTTGGCAGCTGTGGTCAGTGTGGTGGGTATTTCCCAGCTGAAAGTGGAAAACCGCTTTATCGATTACTTTGATGACTCCACTGAAATCTACCAGGGCATGTTGGTGATTGACCGCCGCCTGGGTGGCACAGTGACCCTGGATATTATCCTCGACAAGCCGGAGGAAGCGGAACCGGCCTTCGAAGGTGAGGAGGATCCTTTTGCCATGGAGGCGGAGGAGGACCCGTTCGCGGTTGAAGAAGATCCCTTCGCCTCTGATGATCCTTTCGGTGGAGAAGAGGAGTCCCGGGAGCAGAGTTACTGGTTTACTGTGGCAGGCCTCACCAAATTGGAACAGTTACACGATTACCTGGAGCAGCAGCCGGAAATTGGCAAGGTCCAGTCCCTGGCGACCCTGTTTAAGGTGGCTCGCGATTTAAAAGGCGGTCAGCTCAATGACTTTGAGTTGGCAGTAGCCAACACCAGCCTGCCGCCTGAAATCAGTAGCGTGCTGGTAAATCCCTATCTCTCTGTTGAGAACAACCAGGCGCGTATCACTTTGCGGGTGATGGAAACCGATCCGAATTTGCGCCGTAGCGAATTGATCGAGCGTATCTACAACTACGCCCATAATGAAATGGGCATAGCGCCGGAAAATATCCATCAGACCGGCTTGCTGGTGCTGTATAACAATATGCTGCAGAGCCTGTTTAAGTCCCAGATCCTGACGCTGGGTGCGGTATTTGTGGGCATCCTGCTGATGTTCCTGGTGTTGTTCCGCTCCCTGTCGATCGCTATTATTGCGCTGGTGCCTAATATGCTCGCTGCTTGTGTGGTATTAGGTGGTATGGGTCTCGCCGGTATTCCACTGGATATGATGACTATCACCATCGCCGCGATTACTGTGGGTATCGGTGTGGATCATGCGATTCACTACCTGTACCGATTCCGTGCGGAATTCGCCAAAGACGGCAATTACCTGGAGACCATGCATCGCAGCCATGCGACTATTGGCCGCGCGATGTTCTATACGGCAATTACGATTATTGCCGGCTTCTCAATTCTTGCGCTGTCCAAGTTTGTGCCCTCAATTTACTTTGGCTTACTGACCGCACTGGCGATGTCTGCAGCATTGCTTGGATCACTCACTCTGCTGCCGTTGTTGCTGGTGATATTTAAGCCGCTGGGTGCTGGCTCTTCAGTGGACAAGGGAGAAGTGGACATTCCTGAGGGCGCAGCCAAAGCCTGAGGGAATTCCCCTCTCTACAAATAAAAAGCCGGGCTGTTGCCCGGCTTTTTATTTGTAGATTAATTCGCAAGCAATTAATCCTGGCGGCTGGTAATTTCCAGCAGGTGGTAACCGAACTGGGTTTTCACCGGGCCGTGCACCTTGTGGAGCTCCTCGGAGAATACGACCTTGTCAAATTCGGGCACCATCATGCCTTTGCTGAATTCGCCCAGGTCCCCACCGGAACGGCCTGATGGGCACTGGGAGTGCTGTTCGGCGATTTTGCCGAAATCTGCACCATTCTCGATTTGTTGCTTCAGTTCCAGGCACTTGCCTTCGCTCTCTACCAGAATATGGCGGGCTGTTGCTTTGGGCATCAATAGTCTCCATTCGGTTGATAAACCGCAGCAGCTTAATGGGTGTAGGGCGAGCATGCCACCGGCAATTACTTGGATAAAGCGGAAACTCTGTCGCAGTTCTGCGGATTGGCGCTAAAACGCCCTTCCTATTTATCTAGGAGTAGTACTGTGGGTGGTATCTTTACAAAATGAGCTAACTGGTGAGAACAGCATTGCAAAAGATTCCCCTTTTTCCCCTGAGTATGGCCCTGTATCCGGGGGTCACCCTGCCATTGCGTATCTTTGAACAGCGTTACCTACATCTTGTCAGCGAGTCACTGAAAAGTGATAGCGGCTTCGGCGTTGTATTGATCCGCTCCGGAGGGGAGGTAGGACACGCCTCCGTATGGCCGCTCGGTGTCTATGTACACATTGTCGACTGGAGCCAGGGAGAGGGGGGATTATTGAATGTACAGGTGGTTGGTCGGCGTCGCTTCCGCATTGCCAGCACCGAGCGCGCTGATAACGGTTTATTGTTCGGGGAGGTTGAATGGTTGCCAAACGAAGAGCCCAAACCCATTCCCGCAGACTGCGATGGCCTGCTATCGGTGCTTGATGAGCTGAAGGATCGCGCTGAGATGTTGTCACTCAAGTTCGATAGTGTCGACTCTGCAGATGCCCTCTCCTGGCAGCTCGCCCAGTTGCTTCCCCTAGAGGATAAGGCGCGAGTAGAGTTGTTGGCCGTTGAGGACCCCTTGATGCGTCTCGCTAGTATCGCCGAGAACCTGGACCGCTGGGCGAGGGAGTAAGAATGCGACCTGTTTTCCGTTGGCATCCTATATTTATGCCGTTTCAACCCATAGCCACTGGGGTATACTGCGCGGCCGACCGGATTTCGCACGGAGCGCCAAGTGACCGCCACCAATACCACTGATCAGCAATCCACCCGCGTCAAACTCGAACAGATGGGCCGCGCCGCTCGCTCTGCCTCAAGACTAATGGCGAGAGCCGATACCAATAGTAAGAACCGCGCTCTACGGGCAATTGCCGCAGAATTGGAAGCTCAACGGATTCAACTGGCTGAGGCCAATGCTCAGGATATGCAGGCGGGTCGTGAACGCGGTCTGGATGCGGCGCTGCTCGATCGGCTGGAACTCAATGATGAGCGCATCGACGCAATGATCGAGGGGTTGTTGCAGGTTGCGGACCTGCCTGACCCAGTGGGAGAAGTTGAGGACTTATGTTATCGCCCCAGTGGTATCCAGGTGGGCAAGATGCGTGTACCCCTGGGAGTGGTGGGGATTATTTATGAATCCCGCCCTAATGTGACGATTGATGCGGCGAGTTTATGCCTGAAATCCGGTAACGCCACTATTTTGCGTGGTGGCAGTGAGGCATTGCACTCGAATCAGGCGATCGCGGCCAGTATTACCCAGGGGCTCCGGGAAGTGGGATTGCCGGAAACGGCGGTGCAAGTGGTGGGCACCAGTGACCGCGAGGCAGTTGGTGCCCTGATCTCCATGCCAGATTATGTGGATGTAATCGTTCCTCGAGGTGGCACTGGCCTGATTGAGCGGGTCAGCCGTGAGGCCAGAGTACCGGTGATCAAACACCTGCACGGTGTTTGTCACGTTTATATCGACGACTTGGCCGATGAACAGAAGGCGTTTGAGATTGCCCTGAATGCCAAAACCCATCGCTATGGCGTGTGCAACGCTATGGAAACCCTACTGGTGGCGGAGGGGATTGCAGAGCGAATGCTGCCGCGTTTGGCAGAAGCCTATGAGCTTAAAGGTGTGGAATTGCGTGGCTGTGCCCGTACCTGCGAGATACTGCCCCAGTGCGCAGAGGCCAAAGAAAGTGATTGGAGTGAAGAATACCTGGCCCCGGTACTGTCCATTCGGGTGGTGGCAGATATGGATGCTGCGATGGACCATATCGCCCGCTACGGCTCAGGACACACTGAGGCGATTGTTACTGAAAATTACACGCGCAGTCGTCGCTTTCTGGCGGAAGTGGATGCCAGCTCGGTGATCATCAATGCATCAACACGCTTTGCCGATGGATTTGAATATGGACTGGGGGCGGAAATCGGCATCAGTACTGATAAAATCCATGCCCGAGGCCCGGTGGGGCTGGAGGGGCTCACTTCTCAGAAGTGGATTGTGTTTGGGGATGGGCACATTCGCCGTTAATTCCGGCCCTCACTCATGAGCCAGTAACGAGGTAATTTTGGCGACTAAGCGGCATACGATAGCCCTGTTCGGCGGCACTTTTGATCCGGTGCACTTTGGCCACCTGCGCATGGCGCTGGAACTGCGCCAGGCCCTGGATTTCGATGAAATGCGCCTGCTTCCCAGCCACCAGCCACGCCATCGCCAAAGTCCCGGGGTTTCCTCGCGCCAGCGCAGCGACATGTTGGCTTTGGCCCTGCAGGGCTGTGATGAGCTGCAGCTGGACGAGAGGGAGCTAAATCGTGGCGGTGATACCTATACGGTGGATACCCTGGAGGAGTTGCGCAAAGAACTGGGTTCGGACGTATCCATCAGTTTTTGTATGGGCTCTGATTCCCTGTTGACCCTGCATAGGTGGAACCGCTGGCAGAGGCTATTGGAGCTTGCACACTTGGTGGTAGTGACCCGCCCCGGCTGGCATCTTCCAGAAAGCGGTGATGCGGGGGGCAATCCAGAACTGATGGACTTGCTACAGAGCCATCAAGGGGCAGCAAAAGATTTGCACGAGCAGGCATATGGAAGCTTGGTATTGCGCGAGCAGACCATGTTGCCTATCTCGGCGACTGAAATTCGCCAGTTATTGAATAGTGGTCGGTCGCCGCGATTTTTGTTGCCGGCCACCGTATTGCAATACATTGAAGACCATCAACTCTATACAAAAGCGGTTGCCATTGGTGACCAGTAATGAATCAAGGTGTTATGACAAATATTAAAGATATCGCGCTCAAGGCTCTGGAAGATCTGAAAGGCAAAGACATTGTTGCGCTGGACGTATCTGAACTCTCCGATGTAATGGACAACCTCGTGATCTGTACAGGTACCTCCAGCCGTCAGGTGAAGTCCCTGGCAGAGAATGTGGTGGATGAACTTAAGCTGGAAGGTGTGCGCCCGATTGGTGTTGAGGGCAAAGAGCAGGGCGAGTGGGTTTTGGTGGACTATGGCGATCTAGTCGTACATGTCATGTTGGCTGATGTGCGTAATTTCTACGACCTGGAAAAGCTCTGGTCGATGACACCGAATACCCGTGATGATGCCGATGGCAGAGACCCTCACAAGGACTAAGTGGGGTGAAGATCCGAATTCTTGCCGCCGGGGGGAAAATGCCCGGCTGGGTTCAGGAGGGATATGCCGAATACGCCAAGCGTTTGCCCCGCGAAATATCCTTGGAAATGGTGGAAATTCCTCTTGGGCAACGCGGCCAGAAAAGTTCTGCAGCGTTGATCGAAAAGGCGCGGAAAAAAGAGGGGGAGGCAATGCTTGCAGCCCTCGGTCCGCGCGATCATGTAGTGGCACTGGATGTGAAGGGCAAACCCTGGAGTACCGAGCAGCTTTCTGGTCAGCTGCGCGACTGGCAACTGCTGGGAGAAAATGTCAGCCTGCTGATCGGTGGTCCCGATGGCCTCTCCCAGGAGTGCTTGGCAAATGCACATCAGCGCTGGTCCCTGTCACCACTGACATTGCCACACCCTCTGGTTAGAGTGGTTTTGGCAGAGCAGGTTTATAGGGCCTGGACACTTTTGGCGGGGCACCCTTACCACAAGTAAAGTGTTTGCGATGAATGGCGGAGAGATTTGCCAATTCGAGTTCTCTCTCCGTACATTCCCTGTGGTAATGTAGGCGATTAGACTTTTCGCGCGCCAGTCAAATTCATTCAAATAAATTCTAATGCCTCACGACCATCACCTTAAGGACCCACACACGGAGCAGCGGTTATTTCGCAACCGTATGTTGGTGGCTATTGTCGGTGTGATCGCCTTACTGGCTGTTCTGGTAGCTCGTTTCTATAACCTGCAAGTTGTTAATTACGACGATTACCGCACCCAGTCCGATGAGAACCGTATTCAGGTGCGCCCGGTGGCTCCCACACGGGGGCTGGTTTACGACCGCAATGGAATATTACTGGCTGACAACAGAGCCAGTTTCAACCTTTCTATTGTCCGTGAACGAGTGCAGGATCTGGACGCAACCCTTGAATTAATCGGTCATTTAATTCGCCTCGAAGATAGCGATGTGTCTAAATTCCGCAAGCGCATGAAGCGCCGTCGGCCGTTTGAGCCGGTGCCTCTCCGCTTTCGTTTGAGCGAAGAGGAAATCGCACGGATAAGCGTTAATCAGTTTCGTATGCCCGGCGTTTCAGTGCAGGCCGAATTGGTGCGCTATTACGCGCTGGGGGATTTGTTTGCCCATAGTGTTGGTTATGTAGGTCGCATTAGCGATCGCGACCTGAGTAACTTCACTGAAGAAGACGTGCGTCTCTATCGCGGTACCAATAGTATCGGCAAAGTGGGACTGGAGCGCTCTTACGAGAAAACCCTGCTCGGTGAGGTGGGTTATGAAAATGTGGAGATCAATGCGCGGGGAAGGGTATTGCGCGTATTGGAACGCCAGGATCCCAAGCCCGGCGCCGACTTGACCCTGCACCTGGATGCGCACCTGCAACAGGTGGCTTCCGATGCACTGGGAGATCGCCGTGGGGCTGTAGTGGCGATCGATGTTAACACCGGTGGTGTTTTGGCATTTGTCAGCAAGCCCTCCTTTGACCCAAATCTGTTTGTAACCGGAATTAGCTTTGCCGATTATCGGGCCCTCAGCGACTCACTTGATGTGCCGCTCTTTAACCGCGCAGTGCAAGGACAATATCCGCCCGGCTCAACCCTGAAGCCATTAATGGGGCTTGGAGGGCTTGAGGCGGGACTTATCACTCGCGAGACCAAAATCAAGGACCCGGGTTTCTATAAACTGCCGAATGATCCTCGTATATATCGGGATCATGTCCGCTGGGGGCATGGTGAAAAGGTGGACCTGATCCAGGCGATGGCACAGAGCTGTGACGTTTACTTCTGGGATATGGCACACCGCTGGGATATCGACGGCATGCACGACATTGCAACCCACTTTGGCCTGGGCTCCAAAACCGGTATTGACCTGCCGATGGAGCGTTCTGGCCTTTTCCCCTCTCGGGACTGGAAGCGCGGTGCGCGAGGCATGCCCTGGTTCCCGGGGGATAGTCTCAACGCGGTGCTGGGACAGGGATTTGTACTGGCCACTCCGCTACAGTTGGCAGTTATGACCGCTACTTTAGCGAATCGCGGTACTCACTATCGTCCCCAGATAGTGAAAACCATTAATGGGGCCGAACAGCCTCCGGAAATACTGCACAACCTGGAAGCTCATCCGGATAATTGGGATCTGGTATTTGAGGGGATGGATGCTGTAGTTAATCGAAGCTATGGCACAGGTAAGCGAGCTGGCAAAGATCTGGATTTTCGTGTCGCTGGTAAATCAGGTACTGCCCAGGTGGTGGGTATCGCCCAGGGAGCTCGCTATGACTCTGAGGCGCTACAGGAGCGTCATCGCGACCACGCGCTGTTTGTGGCCTTTGCGCCGGTGGAAAAGCCACGTATCGCTGTTGCGGTATTGGTAGAGAACGGTGAAGCCGGTGGTGGGGTGGCTGCGCCGGTGGCTAGGGAATTATTTGCTGAGTGGGTGCCGCGAACCGAATCAGCAGTCAATACGACCGCAGATGTAAGTTTTTCTGAGGGGGCGGATAATGGCTAGCCGTGATTTTTCCCACCGGCTGTCCGATGCACATGGCAGCCTCAGGAAGCCGGTAAGCCTGGCTCGTCGCCTGCATATTGATGTGCCCTTGTTAGTGCTGCTATTGGTGTTGGCTTCGGTTGGCCTGGGAGTGCTTTTTAGTGCTTCCGGTGGAGATATAAACTATGTGCGGCGCCAGTCTATTTTTATGTGTCTGGCATTTGTGGGCATGTTTATTGTTGCCCAGATACCCTTGGATTTTTACCGGCGTTGGTCGCCATGGGCTTATTTAGGGGGCTGTGCCTTGCTAGTCGGGGTGCTGCTATTTGGCACTGGTGCGAAGGGTGCGCAGCGCTGGCTGGAAATTGCCGGCTTCCGCTTCCAGCCATCAGAAATTATGAAGTTGGGGGTGCCGATGATGGTGGCTGCATTCTTGCACCAGCGTGCGCAACCACCATCTTTGATGACTGTTTTTGGAGCCTTGGCCATTGTGGCAGTGCCGGCTGCGCTGATTGTGCGCCAGCCGGATTTGGGCACTTCAATTTTGATTGCGGCCTCAGGCCTGTTTGCACTTTATCTCGCTGGTTTGAGCTGGAAAATGATTGGTGCTGCGGGCTTGGGTGTTCTGGTTTCGGCTTGGCCGATCTGGCAGTGGGGCCTCCGTGACTATCAGCGCCAGCGAATCCTAACTCTGCTCAACCCCCATGATGACCGCTTTGGCGCAGGGTGGAATATTTTTAATTCCAAAGCTGCTATTGGTTCGGGTGGCGTCTATGGCAAAGGTTATTTACAGGGAACTCAATCTCAGTTGGACTTCCTGCCGGAAAGCCACACCGACTTTATTATTGCGGTACTGGCGGAGGAGTGGGGTATGCGCGGTGTATTGTTGCTGCTATTACTCTACGTCCTGGTTATAGCGCGTGGCATTTATATCAGCTTTATGGCGCAACACCTATTTGGTCGCCTATTGGCGGGGAGTATAACGCTCACTTTTTTTGTCTATGTGTTTGTAAACATTGGTATGGTTACAGGATTACTGCCAGTGGTGGGGGTACCCTTGCCAATTATCAGCTACGGGGGAACCTCACTGATTACCTTGATGGCAGGATTCGGTATCCTCATGGCTGTAGGGACAGAACGGCGCAGAGTGCATTTTTGAAAGTTTGCGCTGACCATTAATAACTGGATGTGTAGAGACGCGAGATGAAGACAGGAGCGGTCGTTTTGAAGTGGACCTCGGGACTATTGGTTGGGATGGGGCTGGCCCTGGCCGCCTGCGCACAGGAGCCCGGTCATGGTGACAATGCGGATGCACAGAAATTCGTAGAGTACATGGTGGAAGAGCACCAATTTGACCGCAAAGAGCTGCAGGAATTAATGCGTGAGGCCAAGCGCAAAGACTCGATACTCAAGGCAATCAGGCGCCCGGCTGAAAAAGCCAAGCCCTGGTATGAATACCGCAAGCTATTTCTGACCCCACAGAGCATCGCCGGTGGTGTTGATTTCTGGGATAAGAACAAGGAAGCCCTGGCTGAAGCCGAGAACAAATACGGTGTGCCGGCTGAAATGATCGTTGCCATCATCGGTATCGAAACCCGCTACGGTGGCAATATGGGAGGCTACCGGGTGCTGGATGCGCTTTCTACACTGGCTTTCAATTACCCACGCCGCTCACAGTTTTTTACCAAAGAGCTGGAAAATTACCTGCTTCTGACCCGGGATCAGGAAATGGACCCCCTTGCACTTAGGGGCTCCTATGCTGGTGCAATGGGGTACGGGCAATTTATGCCTTCGAGCTACCGTGCCTATGCCGTGGACTTCAGCAATGACGGCAAGGTGGATATCTGGAATAACACTACTGACGCTATTGGTAGTGTGGCTAACTATCTAGCCAAACATGGCTGGAAACCCGGTGAGCCGGTTACCGTGCTGGCGAGCCCGCGCCCCAATGCGGATATGACAATCGTCAATGACACCCTGTTGCCAGAGTGGACTGTGGGAGAGCTGGCAGAAAAAGGCTTCAACGCGACGAGTCAGGTTGCTCCGGAAATGCCGGCAATTGTCTTCTCCCTGCAGACAGAGCAGGGCAAGCAGTACTGGTTGGGGCTCAATAATTTTTCCACCATTACCACTTATAACCGCAGCCGCCTCTACGCTATGGCGGTAAATGAGTTGGCTCAGGAAATCGTCAAAGCGCGTGGAGGGAAATCCTAGGCAGAGCTTAATAGCCGCATACCGGCAAAAACTGCCAGTATCGTGGAACCAATGGCGCCACCTGTAATCAAAAACTTTCTATTTTATTAAGTAGTTTCAGATAATAGCGGCTTGGAGACGGCAACTAGTGGTTGCCGCGCGCCGGGGGGATTATGTTTCAGTGCAGTTTGCGGCGTGGGGCCCTCCTCGCCGCTTTATTCTTGATGGCCTGTGGGGGGCCGCAAACCCAGCCGGGTAAGCAAGCCGATTCAGATTTCGACAGCGTTGAGGATAGTGGTCCAGCAGCCCCGGTGGATATGCTGGCTACACCTGAGCCAACTCCTGTACGCGAGCCCATTGGCCCAGCCGGAAACAAATCTCCCTACAAAGTAAGGGGCGTTACTTACCATGTGCGCAGTGCGGTCAAAGGTTATAAGGAGAGGGGCCAAGCCTCCTGGTATGGCACCAAGTTCCATGGCCGCCGTACTGCCAATGGGGAAATCTACAACATGTACGCCATGTCCGCGGCGCACAAAACTTTGCCACTACCCAGTTATGCCAAGGTAACCAACCTGGATAATGGCCGCAGTATTATTGTGCGCGTAAATGATCGTGGCCCCTTTGTGCATGGGCGTATTATCGACCTAAGTTATACTGCCGCTCAGAAGTTGGGGTATGTGGATAAGGGGATTGCACGGGTTGAGGTAGAAGCGCTGGACCCGGCCTCTCTGCCTCCTGTGACTGAAACTATACTGGCCGGTGACGTTACACGTAGCCTGCCGCAGGATACGACGATTCAGTTACCGGAAAATACCTTTCTTCAGGTTGGTGCATACCGTAATGCCAGCCAGGCGGAGAAGATCCGTGCACAGCTGACGGCTTCAATTGACTATCCTGTTTCTGTCAGTCCTGTAACGCGTAGTGGCAAGACATTTTATCGGGTGCGTATTGGGCCAATTTCTCAGCAGAGGGCTCTGGCTACCGCTCGGGAAACCGTGCAGAAGAACCAGTTGGGTGATCCCCAGGTGGTATATGAATAAATAGCCAAGTCTGATGTTTCAACGAGCCCTGCACTAGGCTCTGGCAGTCAGCGACCGCTACTATAGGTGACGGTCAGTTGAATAGCCGTTTACAAAATACTGCGCAATGGCGCGAATTTTCTTGTATTTTGTCAACATTCCTGGCTGACGGCATTTGGTGACAGACCATGGTCGTGTATTAATCTTTTAAAATGAATATTGGGTTAACAGCCAGCCTACGAACACGAGGATTAACGAGACTCTCACCTATGATCACACGGATTATCGCCTGCTCTTTCCTGTTGCTTTGTGCGGGCCTGGCCCAGGCGCAATCACTCATTCCGGCTCCGCCCCAGCTGGCGGCCACCTCATACCTACTTGTGGATGCCAATACCGGCCAGGTGTTGGTAGAGCACGAAGCGGATAAAGAGGTGCCCCCCGCTAGTCTTACCAAAATGATGACGGCCTACATTGTCTCGGAAGAGATGCTCAAAGGCAGTATCAAAGAAGATGACAAAGTGCGTATCTCCGAGAAGGCCTGGCGGAAGGGCGGCTCGAAGATGTTCGTCAAGGTTGGCGACCAGGTTCCAGTTATGGACCTGATGCGCGGAGTTATTATTCAATCCGGAAACGACGCCAGTATTGCCCTGGCGGAGCATGTCTCTGGTAGTGAAGAAGTGTTTGCTGAGGTAATGAACCAGCAGGCAGAACTTCTGGGTATGGAAAATACCAATTTTGTTAATGCCACTGGCTGGCCCGCTGAAGGGCATATGACTACTGCCCGTGATCTGGGCATCCTGGCCCGCGCGCTGATCGCCAATCACCCTGAGCACTACGATATCTACTCTGAAAAGTATTTCAGCTATTCCGGTATCAACCAGCCCAATCGCAATCGCCTGTTGTGGCGTGACTCTGCGGTAGATGGCATCAAGACCGGTCACACTGAAGAGGCCGGTTACTGCCTGGTGGCCTCTGCGATGAAGCGTGGTATGCGCTTGATTGCAATCGTGGTGGGTACTGACAGTGACGAGAAGCGGGCTTCGGAGACTCAGAAGCTGCTAGCTTACGGTTTTCGTTATTACCAGACCCACAAGGTGTACGGCCAGGGTGAAGTCCTGCAAACCGAGCGAGTGTGGGGTGGCAAGGAGCCCAACGTTGGTATCGCAGTGGAGAAGGATATCTTTGTCACTATCCCCCGCGGTGGTGAAGAGGGTATTAAAGCTGATCTGATTGTTGATGGTGAGCTGGAGGCTCCGATTAAGAAAGGCCAACCAGTGGGCAAAGTTGTTGTGACTCTGGATGGCCAGACAGTTGCCGATGTGAAAGCCGTAGCGGCGGAGGATGTGGAGCGCGCCGGTTTCTTTAAGCGGATGTGGGATTCCATCAAGCGCTTCGTGATCAGCTTCTTTAACTAACTTCACCAAGCTTATGAGATAGGGGTGGCTGTTAGCCACCCCTGGCCAGCTCCCCGAACTCTCTGCCTACTTCCCCCTGCCACTCCCTGTCCACTGCACACTGCTCGCTGTATAATCGTCGCCCGGCTGTGCCTAAGCTTCTTCTTAATACCTGACAGCCGGACCTCGGAGAGTGGTATGAGCCAAGACCCCAATCAGCAACCCCCGAAAATTGAGTTTCCCTGCGAAGACTATATGGTCAAAGTGGTGCGGGATGCCAATGACCAAGCGCACGAGTTTGTACTGGAAGTGATGCGTCGCCATGCCCCCGGGCTGGATGAAGATCGAATTACCCTGCGCGACAGTAGCACCGGTAAATTCACCTCAATGACATTCTTTATCCTCGCTACCGGTGAAGATCAGCTCAAAGCTCTGTTTGAAGAGTTGAAAGAGCACCCAGCGGTGCATATGGTGCTTTGATGACCGTTGTGCGCAACCTCGCCAAGCGAGATTACGAGACCGTCTGGCGCGCGATGTCTCGCTACACTGACCTCCGCGATGAAAATAGCTCTGATGAGATATGGTGTGTGGAGCACGAGCCTGTATTCACCCAAGGACAGGCCGGCAAAGCCGAACACCTGCTGAATACTGGGGATATCCCGGTAGTTCAGGTGGATCGTGGTGGGCAGGTTACCTATCACGGCCCTGGGCAATTGGTAGTTTATCCACTTCTGGATTTGCGTCGGGCCAAAATTGGCGTACGTGACCTTGTGACGGCACTGGAGAGCGCCACTGTCGCGATGCTTAAGGCCTTTGGCATTGCTGCCGCCCCCCGCGCTGATGCTCCCGGAGTGTATTTGACTGAGGGCGGCCCCCGCAGTGGTAGCAAGATTGCTTCCATTGGGCTGCGAGTACGCCGTGGTTGCAGCTTCCACGGTATTGCCATCAACATCGATATGGACTTGGCCCCCTTCCACCGGATTAATCCTTGTGGATACGCAGGTATGGAAATGGTGCAAATGGCCGAGTTACTGCAAGAGACACCTACTTGGAAGCAAGTGGCAGAAATTTTTGTGTGCGAATTGTTGCGCACGCTCGAGCTGCCTTCAGCAGAGTGGCAGCCACTAGACGAACACACTTTGGCGCAACTGAGCGCGGAACAGCAGGAATTAAGTAATGGCTGA
Organism: Microbulbifer variabilis; assembly: GCF_052468405.1. NCBI lineage: Bacteria > Pseudomonadati > Pseudomonadota > Gammaproteobacteria > Cellvibrionales > Microbulbiferaceae > Microbulbifer > Microbulbifer variabilis. Next base: position 3,262,000 of record NZ_CP174343.1, on the reverse strand, counting down.
AAAACCCGATCTGGTGCCGGTAAAGCGCACCCGCCGCCTCCAGCAGGGGGAAAAATTACGCGACGGTGATAAGGTCGAGCGTATCCCAGTCAAGGTAATTGCCAGTGATACCGTTTTGCGTAAGCCGGATTGGATTCGTGTAAAAGTCCCAGCCTCCAAAGAGGTGGACCGTATCAAGAACATATTGCGCTCGCAAAAGCTCTCCACAGTGTGTGAAGAGGCAAGCTGCCCAAATCTTGGGGAGTGCTTCAGTGGTGGTACAGCGACCTTTATGATCATGGGGGAGATTTGTACGCGCCGCTGCCCATTCTGCGATGTGGGCCACGGTAAACCCAATCCCCTCGATCCGGAAGAACCCAAAAATCTGGCTGAAGCCATTGCCGCCATGAGCCTGCGCTATGTAGTGATCACCTCGGTGGATCGTGATGATTTGCGCGATGGCGGTGCTGAGCATTTTGCGGAATGCATCCGTGAATCTCGCCAGCTGTCACCAGATCTGCAGGTGGAAATCCTGACTCCGGATTTTCGTGGCCGCATGGATGTTGCGCTGGATATTCTAGAGAAGGAGGCACCGGACGTATTTAACCACAACCTGGAGACTGTGCCCCGTTTATATCGGGAATCCCGTCCTGGAGCTAATTACAAATGGTCCCTGAAGTTGCTACAGGAATATAAAAAACGCCGCCCGGATGTACTAACCAAGTCTGGTTTGATGGTGGGCCTGGGTGAGGAAAAGGAAGAAATCTTCCAGGTAATGGATGATATGCGTGAGCACGATATCGATATGCTCACCATCGGCCAGTATTTACAGCCGAGCAAGGAGCACTTGCCTGTACAGCGCTATGTCCACCCGGATGAGTTTGAAGAATATCGCCGCTATGCAGAACAAATCGGTTTCAAGCACGCAGCTTGTGGCCCGTTGGTGCGCTCTTCTTACCATGCGGATAAGCAGGCACACGGGGAGAAGGTAGGCTAGTGCAGACCAGGGGCAAGTGAAAATTTTTCATTTGCCCCTGGTAAATCTTTTGACTGAATACCTCTAAAGCTGTTTCTCTTCTTTTCTTACTTAAAATTCCGGACAGCATCTGTAAACTGTTAGAGTTTGTAGTTCACTCCTTCACATGCTTTCTTCTGTTTTTTCGCCTCTTCGTTTTCTAAGGTTTTATAAGCTATATCAATGGGCGTTTTATTTGGGGTAACAATAGTAAGAAATTTGATATTAATGTCTTTTAAAGTTGTGTATAGGTTTGTCTCTCTGTTTTAAATTGTTTATCAATTTGTACAGGTTTCTATCCTGGGAAAAAATTTAACATTTGTATGGCGGCAGGCTGCAAATATTTACACCATTTAGGGGTGCTCTAAAATTTGAAGTTTAATGTTTAAAAACATGTTGATTGCCTTATTAACTAGTGGCTCGGTTTCCTTAACTTCAGTGCTGCCGTTGCTAATCGTACAGTTGCCTAAGTCGACAAGTCACAGATTATTTCAACAAAGTTATTGAGACTTCAATTTGGCGAACTTTCCTACCTACCTCACAGACTGATCAGTCTAATTTTATCTAATAAAAAATAACTGTTTTTAGGGTGGCACAAGGAATTGCACTAACCGCATATCTTCAGTAACTTTGGATGAATAATAAGGATAAGAAGATTCTGCCTTTCTTATGTGTTGCGACTGCCATACCTTAGTTCTGGTCTTAGCCAGGGCTGACGATAGTGGTAATTTAGTTCTAAACGGTAACTAGGGTAAATACTCTGGGCGCAACATACTGCACTGATATGGTACTTAGGTGCAGTAATAACACATCAGATCACAATAAACACAATAATGAGTGAGGAAAGCGATGACCCCGGAAGAACGATACGAAAAGGTGAAAGGCCTCCAGCCTCTGGAGCTCCTCTATAAGAGAGAGGCCGAAGAGCCAGAAACAGTATTTCTCCGCCAGATGCAGCGGCGTCAATGGCGAGAATACACATGGTATGAGGTGATGGACAAAGCCCGAAGGATTGCGGGTTACCTGCTTAGCCAATTTGAGCCTGGGGATCGTATCGCGATCCATGCCAAAAACTGTGCAGACTGGATTATCGTGGATGTAGGTATCATGCTGGCGGGGATGGTGAGCGTGCCCCTATACCCTGGGCAGTCTGCGTCTTCCATGTCCTACGTCTTGCAGCACTCTGAGTCAAAACTACTTTTCTGTGGTGCCACGGATAATAATGCTGCATTGCAGGAAGTTGCAGACTCTCTACCGAGTGTAGCGATTCAGCGTTGTGAGATTCATTGTGATCAGGAACTCGAAGCGGTTATAAACGCCAGTGCACGTTACGAGGAAAGCCCGGTATTCGATGAAGACGATCTCTTTACCATTATGTATACCTCTGGAACCACCGGTAATCCGAAGGGGGTTATGCACACCTGGTCTTCAGTAATTTTTGTTGTACCAAATATGATTCGGGGTTACGGGTTTAATGAGGCTGATCGTGTTCTCTCTTATTTACCACTGGCCCATGCTGCAGAGCGTATCCTGGTAGAATTTCACTGCCTCTACTCGGGTACCCCGGTGCATTTTCCCGAGTCCCTGGATACGTTCCTTGAGGATTTGCAGCGTACTCGACCCACGATGTTCTTTTCAGTCCCCAGACTATGGACCAAGTTTAAAGAGGGTATAGATGAAAAAATTCCACCAGCATTACAAAATGTTTTACTGCGCATACCAGGATTGAGCAGCTGGCTAAAAAATAAGGTGCGTACAGGTCTTGGTCTGGACCAGGCGAGAATGCTGGTAACAGGAGCCTCGCCTATTTCTATTGAGTTGTTGCGCTGGTATGAGCGTATGGGAATGCAGATTGCCGATGGCTATGGCATGACAGAAAACTTTATCTATGGTTGCTTTGTATTGCCGGGGGAGGAGCCAGTACCGGGTACGGTAGGCAAAACATACCATGGCTGTGAGTTGAAGATTTCTGATGAGGGAGAAATATTATTCAAGAGTGGCTCCCTCATGAAAGGCTACTACCTGGAGCCTGAGAAAACAGCGGAAGTTATCCGTGACGGCTATTACCATACCGGAGACTCGGGCTATATTGATGGGGATGGGCTGTTACATATTACCGGCCGAATTTCTGAGACTTTTAAAACCAGTAAAGGAAAATTTATTCAGCCCAGTCGCCTAGAGGGGCACTTTGGGAATGAGACACTTCTGGCGCAACTTTGTGTGCTTGGTCATGGAATGGATCAGCCGGTAATGTTGGCAACACTATCTGAAACTGCAGAAAAAATGCCTCGTACCGAAGTCAATGAACAGCTCCAAAGAATATTGGAGACAGTAAATGAACGCTTGCCTCATCACGAACGCATCAAGACTATATTTATCTGCAAAGAGGAGTGGACTCCACTAAATGAGTTCTTAACTCCCACCTTGAAGATTAAACGTAAAGTATTGGATGCCCACTACCAGTATCTATTTAAGCAGTTTGCAGATATGGAAGGTATTGTGTGGGAGACACGAGATAGTGATAGCACTCAGAAAACAAAGGCTGATTTGCAGGCGGTGAATTGAATTTGGCTAAGACATAAACTTAGAAGCCAACATATATATGCAAAAAAGCCCGGCAATCTATTATTGTCGGGCTTTTTTTACGAATGACTTTCGATGATCAATTTAATGAGTGTAACTCAGGCAGTTGTTTGTGTTGCCAGTGTGGCCAACTTCAATACTTTCAGCGGAGCATTCGAAATCGTCATTGAACTTACAGTCTTCCATTTTGCATGCGCCAACGCCGGCAGTGCGAGAGCTGCTAGTATGTTTCGAGTTGGTAAAGAATGTATCGCAGTCGGGATCTGTCCCGTGGCCAATAGTGATAGCTCTGGCATGGCAGCCATCGTCAGCATTGTAGGCACATTGAGTGGCGGCACACCTGCTGACTTCAGGCATATCTGTCGCGATAATCATGGCTGTCTTCTCCTGGTTGGTAAAAGGAGACTAGCCCAGCTTTCGGGTATGTCAACGAGAAACCTTAGATATTGTAAGGTAATAGAGAGGGGCACTCTTTTCTGTAAGAGAGAAACTCTTCCAGGAAGCGGGCCTGACAATAACAGTCAATAACTTTCTTATATGAAACAATCTGTTGCTATGCCTTAGAGCAGTTATTCTCAGCCTCCCAGGCCATTAGCAGTAGTTCCTCTGTCTCTCCGGGCAATGTGATCCTCTTTTCAGTTTTGAGTCCGATTTTTTCCAGAAGCTTTATTGAGGGCGTATTATCTGGTCGAGTGATTGCGACAATACGCAACAGGCCTAAGGCTTTTTGGCCGTGGAGCATTATGGCCTGTGAGGCCTCCAGTGCATAGCCTTTGCCCCGGTACTGCGGCAGGAAAGCGAAGCCGATATCCACATCATCTAGACCATTACGCCTGATCAGGCCACAGATGCCGATTGCAGTTCCATCTTTGAGCTCCACTTTATAAAGGCCAAAACCATGCTGTCGGTACATAGACACGGGGCCGTTCTCGATATATTGGCGAGCCTGCTCAAGGTTACGCACACCTCGATCACCAATATTCTGTAAAAAGTCGGAGTCGTTGAGCAGGTTGAGCATCAGCTCTGCATCATCATGTCCTAGCTCGAGTAAAACCAGATTGGGCGTTTTAATTTGGAACATTCAGGGCGCACAGTTATATTGAGTTGAACGCTTATTTTGCCTTGGCAGTCAGCAGTTGGCGAGAGTTGAGTCTGGCTGTTTCGAAGAAGGGCGTGGAGAGAAGAGTGTGCCTCCCAGTTGGGAGGCACATAAACATAAAGGCTATCGCAGGACTAGAAGCGGTAGGTTACGTTGACGGAAGCCGACTCTGCCGTTGGGCGAGAAGTCACATTCGCGCTCAGTGCAATAGACTCAGCGGCTTGCCAGCGAATACCGGCGATCAGGCCCATACCGTCGTCGAACAGGCCCTGATCTACGCTAGAGTAGCTGGGCATGGCATTCATATTGCCCGCCATGGACTTAACACCAACTTCCAGAGTGTCTTCGTCGGTACCACGAGTATCTTCATACCAGAGCTGGGCGTAGGCGTTAACGGTATTCCAGCTCTTATTGGCAAAGGCGCCAAAACGCATGGTGGTGTAACGACGTTCCTGGTCTCCATAGTTCATACCCAGCGGGTCAAACTCGTTGCCATTCAAGTCGCTATAGGTGAAGCCCTCAATCGCGTCTTCGGTATAGCCATCCACTTCCATAGTTGCACGAGTTAAACCAACAAAGGGGCCGAACTGGAAGCTGGAGTAACTGAACAGATTGGCACCTGCAGTTAAACTCAGGGTGGTGTTTTCTCCGGAAGTATCTCCTTCCAGTTCTGAGGAGAAGCTATTGCCAAGAGCCAGGGCGCGGTTCACCTGGTCGAAGTCCACGTCCGTCAGGGTGGCGCTACCTTCTACGAAGAAGATATCGTGGTGGAAGCGGCCGAACAGGCTGTAGTTAGTGGAAGTGGACTCGATATCGGAGCGGGCGTTGTCCACATCAATATCGGAGCGGCTCACTGCCAAACCTAGTTCGAGATTGTCGCGCAGGGCGTAGGTCATTCCGATCAGGTTAGCATTGCTATCTCCGCTCATATCTGCGGCAAAACCGTTATCGTAATCAATGTCACCGAAGACGCTGCCCACAAACACGCCAGTTTGGGCTTGGCTATAACGAACACCGGCCAGGTTTTCATCCAGGCTGTTGGTGTGAGTGCGGGCCGCCTGGGCACCGATATCAGGCAACTGACCGGCAACCTGGGCCGCGTTAACGATAGCGGTGTAGTAGTCGGCGAGTACCTGCTGACCAACTTGCGTCGGGTGTACTGTATCGTTGAATATCAGTTTGGAGGCGTCAGCAGTATCCTGGCTGATTCCGTAAACCGGGTGCTCAATACATTCACCACCGCTACCGTCGTAACAGTACTGGCTTTGGTCGAACTCAGCGGAAAGGCCCAGCTGGCCGGCGTTTTCCAGTGCCACCTTGAGCAAGCCGGCCTGATCGACCATCAGCACGCCATCAATATCTTTGGCTTGTGCTAGCAGGCTGGCGTTAAAGGCTTCGGAGGCTGCGCTGGCTTGCTGTAAAGAAGATTCCAGCTTTGCATCAGCCTGTTCCTGAGTCATGAGGCCTGCTTCTACAGCAGTATTTAAATTAGCGGTAATCTTTGCATAAACAGCAGGTGTCTTACTGATATCGGGTACATTGGATACCAGAATATAGTTGGCGCCTGCACCAGACAGGGCTCCGGCTGCAGTTGCCAGCATGGCGGAAGCTATACCGATTTCAGCGGTAGCTTCTTCAATGCTCATCTCACCGGCAGCGAAACTACTAAAACCACTAAGCAGATCATTGCCGCCGCCATTGACCCAGTAGAGGGCATTGGCATCAGCTGTTCCAGAGGTGGTTTCCAGGTAACCACGGCCTAATGGGTGTGGGTTTCCAGAGGTACCGGTGGAGGCAACAATCGCTTGTAATGCCTGCCCGGCTTCATTTTTGGCTGCTTCCGCTTGCTTTCCAAGATCAACTGCAGCGGCCAAATCACCTTGTAATTGTGCAGTTTTCGCTTTAATTGCCAGTTGCTTAGCTTCTTCCTGCTTTAGAAGCAGTAGGCCCAAAAGCTCAGAATCTGGGTAGGCTGGACGGCCATCAGCTCCGACATGAGGCATCAGCGCACTGAGGACGTTGTGTCGGGCTGGGCTATCTTGCAATCCATTGGCTTCAAGGAAAGCTAAATAGTTCTCGGTGCCAATCACATTCATTAATACATCAGCAGCTTTGTGGCCACCTACAGCCCAAACACTACCGGCATTAAGCGCACCGCTGGTAACTTGCATTGAAACTGAGTCTTCAAGTTCCGCAGGGCTCAATGTTGGATCAACAGCTGGTAGGCAGAAAGGAGATTGCATTCCAGAGCAGGAAGCAGTCACAGGGCCCAGCCCCAGATTTTGAGAGAGGATGTTGATGGCAATATCGTTGGCATCACCACCATTGGTAAATACGTCGTAGTTGCCTACGTCGGTCAGACTGTCACCAAAGGCAATAACCTGGCTGAAAGCTGATTCCTCTGCAAAAGCAGAGGCGCTGGTCATGGTCGCAAGTGCAATAGCGGCCGCGAGGCTGCGCTTGACGTTGGGCATGGTTTTCTCCTAGTCGCGGTAATCGCACACCCAGAGGAAACATCGGGAGGAATCCAGAGGAAACAACGGTGTGCGTCTTTATTTTTTTTGTTCCTGTACCTCAAGGAAGCGTGGCAATACTAGCGGATTTGACCCAGACAATAAAATAAGTCACGGGCAAAGAGGCTGGCTGCTTGGTCACTTTAGGGATGAAGTGGCCTTGAGAGACACTCTACAAAAGTGGCGCAATAGTACTGGATGATTTTTTTTTGGTAAATACATCCTAACTTTAAAATTACTCACCTCGTTCTCCACATTGCACTTTATTTGCGTGAAGAGTCCTAAGGAGGTAAATAGGTACACTTGTATTGTACTTGTATTTTTTCTATCGCCAGGAGTTAGCTTAAAATGCACAGGTATGCAAGGACTTATCACTTGCTGATGTGTTTGAATTGAACTTAAAGGTGAAATGTTGGGCACCCGGCGACGAATCCAGATACCTCAGGATGAAATTCAATTGAGTGCTGTGCGTTCACAGGGCGCGGGAGGTCAAAATGTTAACAAGGTATCCAGTGCTATTCATTTGCGCTTTAATATCTATGAATCCTCGCTGCCAGAGAATATTAAACAGCGGCTTCTGCAAATAAGAGATAGGCGGATCTCCTCTGATGGCATTGTAGTAATCAAGGCCCAGACTTTCCGTACCCAGGAAAAAAACCGAGAGGATGCCCTCTCTCGGTTGCAACAGCTAATTGAGCAGGCTGCTGAAGTTCCAAAGCGGCGTATTCCTACCAAGCCCAGTCGCGGAGCAAAAGAGAGAAGGCTGCAAAGCAAAAATCGACGCTCTCAGGTAAAGGCGATGCGAGGAAAGATCAAAGAATAAGTTCACTTGTCAAAGTTTTTTTCATCGTTGATTGTGTGCAAAATTAATACTGCATGGCTATAGAATTGATTATTTTGAATTGAATTTAATACCTGTTTTTTCGCTAAATAGCCATTTGAATAAGAAATATAAACAAAGGAATTTTATGGGAGAGATTGAGCAGATTCTTGATTTCTTGATAGAGGTGGAAAAATTGAAAAGTGTTTTGCGTCAAACTCGGCCGGTCGGAATCAATCGTCGTGAAAATTCAGCTGAACATAGCTGGCATGTTTGTCTAGCTGCGCTGGCGTTAAAAGACTATGCCAATGAGGAGGTTGATATAGATCGAGTTATCAAAATGTTACTGATTCATGACCTGGGCGAAATAGATGCTGACGATAAGATTATTTATTTTGCTGAGACTGATAAGCAAAAAGCCAATGAGAAACAGGGGATCGAACGCTTATTGGCTAAGTTGCCAGATGGCCTAAAGGCAGAGTGTCTGCATTTGTGGCAAGAATTTGAGGCTGGTGAAACAGCAGAGTCCCGGTTTGCTCGGGCGATTGATAGGGTGCCACCACTATTGCAAAACTGCCATAATGAGGGGCACACGTGGAAGGAATATGAAATAAGTAAAAGCCAGGTATTTTCCCTAAATAGCCGAATTGGTGCGGGTAGTAAAGAGCTATGGGGAGTAATAAAGGGGAAACTAGACAGTGCAGTAGAGAAAGGCTTCCTAAAATAAGACGCCTTTCACTAATGAAAATTACCAAGTTATTAGTGGTAAGGTGAGCTTGCAAGAACATCCTGGTACTCGGCTTGACGCTGGCCTAAGGCAAAAAGCAGGTCATTAATTTCAATCCCCAGCTCAGTGTGGCGTATTTTTAGTCGGGCAATATCTGCTAACAAGATAACCCTTTCATCCCGACTGGTTTCATCAAGCACAATAAGAGCGCTCATCTCCGTAATGTCATCAAGGATGTGCTCACGCTCCAATTCCAGGTCGTGAATTGTTGCTTCGAGCTCTTTTACTGCGTTGTGCGCTACGAATATATCCTGGCCGGCCTCGTAACCGCGCAGGAACAAGCCTTCCAAGTCGGCTGGGCATACCCCATTGTAGTTTTCTCCAGAGCGCCCCTCGGCAAAGCCGCGCAGCTCTGTGCAAAATAGCCCTAACCCCTCATCGCGACCACTGCGATAGGCACCGGTATTAAGCTGTACACCATGTTTCGCGCAGGCTTCACGACGCCGGCCCATATACCCTAAATCCTTGCCCGCTGCACCGTCCTCAAAGCCTACTGCTTGCCAATCCGCCATTTGGCACTCATCTTTACTCATTGTGGCGCAGCCCGTAATCAGAAGTGAGAGGGAGGCGAGAAGGATTCCATATCTTAACTGCACAGTTGCTTCCTGTTGTCTGGTTGTTAATAGAGCTTACTGACTGGAACCTGACTGTAGGCTGAAGATATGAAGAAAACCTCTGGCAGATTATTTTAAGGGTGGGCTTGGTGGTCTCAGTAGAAGAGTGGGGTAGAGCGGTAGCTCGCCTATATCGTTCTTCCAGGTTTCAAGCGGAGATGTAGCGTCAGGGGTTTATTCAAGTTGGTTGTTACGGAGTTAGTCCATTGTCCGTATTGGTGTTGCCGATTGTCCTGGAATTAATAAGTGTCAATATGCTTTGAGTGCATCTTCACTGTCAGGTAATGGAATGTAGCAGAAGAGTTGCTTATGCAATTTCAATAGTCGTTAAATTTACTTCTCTCTATTGAATGCCTCGTCTCAAAGTAGTAGGTCACAATAAGTCCCCATTTTATCTTGCCAATCTCGTTATATTCGAAGAAGTTTTACTTTTCGCTTATTGAGTATATTTTTTTACAGCAAAGATTTCATGATATTTTTTATGAGATATGCCTAGTTCAAATTGCTATTAGTGGGTTTTTTATATTCTTATTTTTTTTATCTTTTATCTTTCTTAAAATTTATGATTTATTTTTTGGTGATTACTGCTAAATTATTTCAGTATTTGTTTGTATGTGTTACGGTTTTAGTTGCCAGCTATTCGAGTTGGTTTTACTTGGCTCCTCCGCGTTTTCAAAATTTGAATAATAAAAATAAATCTGGATGACCTGTAGTATTTCCTTTTAAGTCAGGTTGCGTCTCCAAATTCAATAATTTGTATGTTATTTGAATGTTGTTGGTTTTCGGCATTGCTGTTTGTGCAAGATTTTTGCATGGGTGTACGGTGCCCGTCTGTGTTTTCTTGGGTTTTGCCGATTTGCGCAGGGGGCTAAATCAATGTGGAGAAGATAATGAAAAAAATGATTCGTACATCGCTAATAGGGTTCCTGGCAGTGCCTGGTATAGCCTTGGCGCAGGAGTTGTGGATAACCATTGGTAGTGATGGCTATCAAACCCTGAAAAAAAATAGTGCATTAATGTCAAAACAGCCGCTGGTTGCACAAGGAGAGCACAATGATATAACGATATTAAAGGTAGATGAGGGTAATTTATCCGATATTTCTACCATTATGCATAATAGCCACAATCGCTGTGGTGGCTTTATGGTACATGAATCACTGGAGGAGGCGCAGGCTGCGCAGCTTTCACCGCTAGTGAGTACGGTAGAGAGTGTTGCCAGTTATACGATTGATAATGCGGATGTGGTCAGTGCATTACAAGGAAAAATCTCAGAGGCAAATATTCGCTCGACTATTGAAACCCTGTCGAGCTTTACCAACCGCTATTACACAACGACAACCGGGGTGGATGCTGCCGAATGGATTCGGGATAAGTGGCAGGATCTAACCAGCTCAAGAAGTGATGCTTCAGCGCAACTTTACAATCACAGCTGGGCCCAGCCCTCAGTTATTCTCACCATTCAGGGACAGACAGATCCCGATGAGATAGTGGTTTTGGGGGCCCACCTGGATTCAACAGTAGGGTTTGGCACCGGGGAGGGTACACGAGCACCGGGTGCCGATGATGATGCTTCGGGTATTGCAACTTTGACCGATGTGATTAATGCAATAGTAGTTTCGGACTATAAGCCGGCAAAAACTCTGGCATTTATGGGGTATGCGGCTGAAGAAGTTGGGCTGCGTGGTTCCGATGATATAGCTACAGATTACAAGAACCAGAATAAGAACGTGATTGGTGTGCTACAGCTGGATATGACCAATTACTATGGTTCGAATAGCGATATTTATATTATCGGTGATTACACCAATGGTGCCCAGAACACATTCCTTAAAGATCTGGTGCAAACCTATCAGGGTGGCCTCAGTGTCGGCACTACTAACTGTGGTTATGCTTGTTCTGATCACGCTTCCTGGCACGATCAGGGGTATGCGGTTTCCTTCCCTTTTGAGGCGACTTTTAATGGTTCTAACCCATATATCCACACTGTAAATGACACTCTTGCTAATAGTGGTGGAGATGCCAATCATGCCGTGAAATTTGGCAAACTGGCGGCAGCCTATGTGGCGGAACTGGCCAAGGGGTACATTGGCAATGATCCTGGCCCTGACCCCGATCCAGATCCTGACCCCGACCCCGATCCAGGCCAAGAGCAGACCCAAAGCTTCTCGGGCAACGTGTCGCGAGGTGGTGAGGAGCACTACGGGGCATTCAGTGTGACGCCTGGCACAAATTTTGTTGCGGATATGACGGGAACAAATGATGCCGATTTATATGTGCGTTTTGGGGCTGCACCCACCTGGCGTTATTACGATTGCAGGCCCTACGAAAATGGCTCTGATGAGAATTGTACTTTACAGGTGCCAAATGGTGATAGCGAAGCTTACATCATGGTTCGAGGCTATAGTCGTCAAACGTCCAGTTTTGAATTGAATGTAACCCATACCCCGCAATAATGGCGAGTGGCCTGGGAGTGTTTCTTCTCTGGGTATGTGAATCCTATCAATAATATTTACTGGAAAATTGAAAATTTGACACACCTGGCAGCAATGACCATTAGTCAGGTGTGTCAACTATTAACATAAATAAATTTAAACGCCATGAGTTTTGGTTTCCAGAGTAACTGTTGTCTAATCAGGCGAGGGAAAATGTCAAAAATTGAGAGACTTTTAGCACTGACGCGAAAATTTTCAGAGATAAGGGTAGGCTGATATATTCCCATAGCAAAAAAGTGCTCTGTAGGTCTCAGTGCGCGCAAGAATAATACTGCTCATCACTATTCAAGGTTATCCAGTGGTGTGCTGTCCAAATTAATAATGAAAAGAGAGGACGGGCAACATGCAAACCTATTTGCTAAGACCTTTGTCGCTGGCAATCGCTGTCGTACTTACGGCTCCAGGCGTCTTAGCCCAGGAGCAAAGCGAGCAGCCCCCGGCTGTCGATGACCGGGCGATGGAAGAGGTGATTACTACCGGTACACGCAAGGAGGGTGTCTCTCCCACAGAAACTCTGTCCCCAGTCGATGTGGTCGGTGGTGATAAACTGGCTGATCAGGCCAGTTTCGATCTGACAGAGTCTCTGGCAAAAATTGCCCCTTCCTTTAATACCCAGCGTTTCCCAATTGCGGATGGAACAGCATTTATTCGTCCGGTGACCCTGCGCAACTTATCTCCGGACCAGACACTGGTGCTGGTTAACGGTACACGTAGACACCGTTCAGCCCTTGTAAACTTACAACTTGCTCCGCTGGGAACGGTTAACCAAGGTGCTCAGGCTGTGGATTTTTCTACGCTGCCATCTATGGCCATAGAAAGGATAGAAGTACTGCGTGATGGCGCCTCGGCCCAATATGGCTCTGACGCTATTGCCGGAGTAGTGAATATTATCTTAAAGGATGATGCAGAAGGTTTCGGCTTTTCTGCACAAACTGGTGAGTATTTTGAAGGAGATGGGGCTCGTAACAGCTTGGCGGCCAATGCAGGCTTTAATCTCTGGGATAAGGGCTTTGTCAATGGCACTGTGGAATATTCCAAGGCCGATAAAACCTGGCGCGGCGTCGCTCGTCCTGATGCCGAGTTTGTCGGATCTGTGGTTGGAGAGGACCTGGTGCCGCTCGACGGGCTTGGCCAGCGCTGGGGTGATCCAGATGTGGAGACATTGAAATTTTTTGTAAACAGCGGCCTGGATATTAATGATGATGTCGAGCTGTACGGAAATTTTGGTTACTCAACCAACGAAACTATTTCAGACTTCTTCTATCGTGGCCCAGTACTTGACCCGGAACATCAATTTACCGCTCGCGGTACTTTACAGGTGGATATGCCCAGTGATCCTAATGACCCTGGAAGTGTCGACTATTTGCCAGATCCGGCACCACAGTCGTTGATTGATTACATTATCGGCCAGGGGTTAAACCCATCCGATTATTTGGTAGCCGATAATTCCAGCCCCAGTGGATATGTGTTGCGCAACCCCATCTACACCCAGTTCCCTGGCGGCTATAACCCCCAGTTCGGTGCAGAAATTCATGATATTTCCGCCGTGGTAGGTGCTCGAGGCGAAATGCAAAATGGACTGACCTGGGACCTGCGCGCGCGGGTTGCGGAGAATGAGGTGGAATATGTACTGAAAGATTCTATAAACCCTAGCCTCGGTTTATTGTCGCCCACCAGTTTCAAGCCGGGCACTCTTACCCAGGAAGAGTCCAGCCTTAATGCGGATTTTGTGAAACCTGTGGATTTGGCTTTTTTAGATTCGCCGCTTAACGTGGCCTTTGGTGCTGAGTGGAGAGAGGAAACCTATTCAATTGGCGCAGGTGATTCTGCTTCCACTGAAGTGGGCCCGACTGCGGCCCATTTTGGCGTCGGCTCGGATGGATTTCAGGGTTTCCCCACTGAGGCTGTCGGCAGTTACAGTAGTGAGAGTATTGCCGCTTATATTGACCTTGAAGCGGACGTAACTGATGCACTGACGCTAGGTACGGCACTACGCCTTGAAGAATATGATGAGTTTGGGTCTACCTCTGACTGGAAGATCTCAGCCCGCTATGACATCAATGAGCGTTTCGCCCTAAGGGGTACTGTAAATACTGGTTTCCGCGCGCCTACTCCCGGACAGGTAAACACCCTGAATGTCACGACAACTGCTGATTCCAGCGGTAATCTGATTCCGAATGGAACATACCCGGTGAGTCACCCGGTTGCTATGGCATTGGGCGCTGCAGAGTTAAGTCCAGAGGAATCCACCAGCTTTACCTTGGGGGCGGTTTTTTCACCGTTCGATAACACCAGCGTTACTGTCGATTACTACAACATCGATATTGAGGATCGGCTGGCCTTGCGCAACAATGCGATTGGTGATGCGGAAGTTGAACTCCTTCAGAGTGCGGGAGTTGAAAATGCGGCACTTCTGAGTGGTAGTAATGCGAACTATTTTGTCAACGCTTATGACTCTGAAATTTCGGGTATCGACTTGGCAGTTACCAGTGACTTTGAGGTGGCTGGCAATTTGTTAGTGGTAGATTTACGCCATAATCATAACCAGCAGGAAGTGAGTAATGTTGCAGAAAACACCATCAATGCCTCCAGGGTTTTTGACCTGGAAAACCAGGTGCCCAGTGATCGCACCACACTAACGTTGGATTTTGATACCGGAGATATATTCAGCGGTTATTTACGTCTGAATCGTTATAGCAGCTGGGAGTCAACAGGGGGGCTGTTTGGGCCGGGTGATGCTTCGGATACCTATAGCTATGGCAGCGAGATACTGGTGGACCTGGAGGCAACCTTCACGCTCTATGAGAATTACAAAATTGCCATCGGTGGTGAGAATATCTTTGATGTACAGCCTGATGACGAACAGGATGGAACCCTGCAGTTTCTGGGCGTAGACCAGGCATTGACCTCGCCTTTTGGTTTCAACGGCGGCTTCTGGTATTTACGTGCTAGTGCAGAGTTCTAAACAGTGGAAGTAAATAGTCTTTGGCTACTTTATTTTGTTAAGAGCTATACGTCGTAAGAGGCCATTGAAAGAAATAAACCCGGCACTTTTGCCGGGTTTATTTGTATGGTATTACATGAACGGCATACCAAATATTCTGTTAGCAAAGTGCGCTGCTGGCGAGAACTCGTGTGTTGAAATCCAGTACTATCTGCGGTTCATCGGTGAAAACCCCGTCTACACCTAGTGCGGCCAGCATTGCCAGGTCATTAGGGTTATTAACAGTAAAGACATAGTTTTTGAGTCCCCGCTGTCCGGCATCAGCCAGTAAATCTGCACTAATAAAATCCAGGTTGGTGTGTAGCGAATATGCTTGTAATGGCGCGGTACAGGCAGCTAAATCAAGGGGTACACCACTAATTAACACCCCACGGCGTACTTCGGGTAATAGGCGCAGGCATTCATACAGCTGTCTGTGATCAAATGAGGAAATAATATATTGATCGAATGTAGTGCCTTTTTCAGTGACAAAACGCCGTATTTCCTTTGCCAGTAAGGAAGCGCAATTGGGGCCTTTAATTTCAATATTTAACTGTGCGCTGCCGCCGACCAGTTCCAGTACTTCCTGAAGTGATGGAATAGTATTGCCACAAGGGAGGGGTCTTTCTCTCAAATCCTCTGGGCGCATCTCAGTAATTAGCTCACTGCCCGGGATTAGGCGTCCCAGGCGCCGATCGTGCTTTACTAGAAGTTGGCCACCCACATTCCAGATATCAATTTCAATACCCCCGACTGCCATTTCCAGTGCGTGGCCAATAGCCTGCAAGGTATTCTCGCTGGCTCGCCGCTGGTAACCGCGGTGTGCAAAGCAGAAGAGAGTGCCTGGAGTCATTACCTTTGAGTCCAATCAGTAAATTTTGAGAGCCTGCCACTAAATTATTACGAGGGGGTTATGCCGCCACCAAAGTTTATCGAGTCTATTGACCTGTAAGTATAAAAAAAAATTTTTTATAGCGCCAAGGTATGAAAAGAGGCCAAAGTAGCTCTCCGGAAAGTGCCTTGATAACTAAAAGCAAACGGATAATTAATCGCCAGCCAAGGCGCGATAGCGGCCGCGATGAAAAACCAATGGTTCGCCGCCGGGGGCGGAAAACTCCAAAACTTCGCCCAAAAGGATGGTGTGATCGCCACCTTCGATACACTGCACACGGCGGCAGTGGAAGTAAGCTGCGCACTCGTCCAGACGGGGAATGCCATTGGGTCCTTCATACCAGTGTACCTGGCCGAACTTGTCGGCCCCGCGGCCAGCAAACAGGTTGGAGACATGCTGCTGGTCTGCACGTAAAACATGCACTGCAAAGTGTTCGCGAGTGGTAAATGCTTCATAGCCAAGAGATTGCTTGTCAATGCTCCAGAGTACCAACGCTGGATCCAGGGAGACAGAATTAAAGCTGTTTGCGGTCATTCCAGCAGGTTGGCCGTTAATATCCTGGGTAGTGATGACGGTGACACCTGTGGCGAATTGACCCAAGGTATCGCGCAAAAGGCGGCTTTGTTGGGTAGATGGGGTGATGATGGGGCTTCTTTCTGTCGTCATACGGAGCTTGCTTGTACAAAATCTGTGCTAGCCGACCATTTTACGGCAAAAGCGTACTTATTGCGCGCTTTGCCTCCAATACTAGCGAAAGAAGCTCGGTTAATGGTTTGTGTGTGGAGGGCCGTCCATGATTGGCACGCATTCTTCACAGAGGCGGTCACGCGCTGAGATTGAGGAGCCGGTCAGAGCAAAACCACGTAGCTTGCCTGACGGATCACGATACTCGGCACGCACACCTTCAGAGTCTTCGAAAACTTGCCAGCGGCCTTCAGTATTGGGTTGGGGAGGGCACACAGTGGTGGGGTGCAAGGTGGTTTTTACTGCAACCGGAATGGCGCCGTAGTTCACGGGAGTCGCTTCGCCGCTCAAGGTTTTTGCCAAGGCGCGGGCACAGGCTATGAGAGGTGCCACAAAAAAAAGTTGGTGGCCGTCCACCTCGGCACAATCACCGAGTGCAAAGATATATTTATTACTGGTCTGAAGGTGTCGACTGACGCTAATACCGCGCTCGACCGCGAGTCCAGCGGTTTCTGCCAATCTTATATTTGCCTTCAAGCCCAGTGCCGCCAGGGCGATATCCCCCTGAATTGTTTCGCCGTTAACGAGTTGAGCTTCCAGCCCCCCGGAAGTACGCTTGAGGGCTTGAACAGATGAGCCAAAGTGGAAGCGTACCCCGTGCTTTTCCAATGCCCTCTGCAGGTCACGTCCAGCTTGTTCCGGCAGCAGTCTCCCAAGAGGCCAGTTAAGTGGTTCTACTACCTCTACGGCAAAGCCAGCCTGCACCAAGTCGTTAGCAAATTCGCATCCGATTAGCCCAGCACCGATAAGAATCACCCGCCTATGGCCCACCAAGGCTGTGCGGAAACGATGATAATCTCCCAGGTTATTGATACGGAACAAGTGTGATTGGGCGTCACCTTCGATGTGGGGAATAGGAGGGCAGCAGGCACCGGTGGCTAATACCAGCCGGTCATAGTGTATTTCTGATATATGCTCGCCAGTCTCCTGGTGGAGAGTAAGTGTTTTGTCTTTTGGGTTGATTTCGGAAACCCGGGTGTGCACAAGAATTTCCGCATCTAGTTCTCTGGCCATCTCCTCAGCGCTTATTTGGCTCAGTTGCTGGGCGGTTTTGCCGTGAGATAGGGAGGCAGATAGAAGGGGCTTGGAGTAGAAGGCGCCATCATCTGCAGTAATCATCAGCATGGGAGTGTGGTTGTCCAGCTTGCGAAATTCCCGCGCCAAATTATATCCGGCAAGCCCTGTGCCGAGGATTACCAGAGGCTCTCCCGTATTCGTGATTGGTTTTGCTGAGCTGGTCTCCACTGATACAGAGGAGACCAACACCATGTCAAATTCTTCTTTACTGACCCCGCATTGGGGGCAGCTCCAGTCTTCAGGAATATCCTCCCAGCGGGTACCGGTGGTGATTCCCTCTTCAGGACAACCCTTGGATTCATCGTATACCCAGCCACATACCATGCACTCCCAGATACGGTAGGTGGCTGTAGATGTTGATGGTGAAATGTTACTAGGGCGGGTGATACCTGTAGAGACTTCGCGCATTGCAAACTGGCTTTTGCTGGCACCGCATTCCGGGCAGCACCAGTCTTCAGGTATCTCCTCCCAGCGTGTGCCTGGCGCTATGTTGTCCTCGGGCCAGCCCTTAGCTTCATCATAGATCCAGCCACAGTTTTGGCATTCCCATACGCGATATTCAGACATAACGCTTCCCTGCTCGAGCCTGGGCCCCGGCTATGGAAGGACACCGGGGCTGAAATTTTTTATAGGAGCAAATATAAGGGAGTTCGGCAGGGAGTGCTGCTATTCGTTATTGCGTTTGGCTATTTTGGCTAGGGCGTTTTGGTAGGTGTCGGCAATTTCCCCCGGGTGGCTGATAGAGACGCCGAGATCGTGTACCAGGCCGTCTTCCAGGCCATAAACCCACCCGTTAACGGAGAGTTGCTGCCCTACGCGCCAAGCATCTCTCACTATGGTGGTCTGGCAGATATGGATTACCTGCTCCAGTACATTGAGCTCACACAATAGGTCTGTGCGCTGTTGCTGCTGGAAAAGGTCAATCAGGGTGTGATGCTTGTCGCGTACATCCTGGATATGGCGCAGCCAATTGTCGATCAGGCCGAGTTGCTCATTGTGCAGTGCGGCTTGGACTCCACCGCAGCCATAGTGACCGCACACAATAATATGCTTCACCTTTAAGATTTCTACCGCGTACTGCAACACTGACAGGCAGTTGAGGTCTGTATGCACCACCACGTTGGCGACATTACGATGTACAAACAACTCCCCAGGTAATAAACCCACAATTTCATTTGCGGGTACGCGGCTGTCAGCACAGCCTATCCATAAATATTCTGGGGTTTGTTGTTTCGATAGCTTGAGAAAGAAGTCCGGATTTTCCTCACGGGTAGCCTCGGACCATTGCTGGTTATTTTTCAGTAGATGATTAAGCGGGTGCAATGCAGTTGTATCCTAATGTGACCAGGTGGACATTATGATTGCAGGATAGCGGCTTTGTTCGCGCGGGCCAAGGGGTGTTGGTCTAACCTAGATTATGACCAATATCTTGAGCTTGGTCTAAGTGTTCTAGATCCAGGTCGAAAAAGGGAGAATAAATAATGGCAAGAAAAAAAAGTTCTGGACCCGGCAGGCGGAGAGGTTCCTCGCTGCGTTCCGGATTTATGGATCGCCACCGATTGAGAATGCGCCAGTTACAGGCTAGACGTGCCCGCCTACGCAACGCCTTATCCCGCCATACTGATGGAGGTGAGATCGAGCGGGAACCTGTTCCTGAGGGCTTCAGTATTAAGGAGATTGAGGAGGAGTCTTGCTAGAAGAAGTTTGATAACGCATTTTTAAGCTATAGGTGTTATCAAGTGCCATCAGAACTTGAGCTGGTCAATAGCCGTGGAAAACTTACCAAGTCGCCAAACTATTAAAAATCTGTTTTTATTATGGGAATATTAAAGGTATGGCGTAAAGTGTAATTTTGCGCAGAGAGCTGAAAGAGTAGTATTAATGGAGTTTGTAAAATCTGAGGAAAAGGCATCCGTGCGAGTTGCGATGGCGGATTATAGAGACAGTCGCAACGGTGCAGATATTCTCGCTTTGATGGATGAGTATTCCCGCCACCCCTTTGGGGGAGGAGAACCCCTGCCTGAACAGTGCCGCAATCAACTGCTGCCCAAGCTGGCGGAGTTTCCAGGAGCTTTTACAGTATTGGCCTACAGCAATGAAAAAGCGTTAGGCCTGATTAATTGCTTTACTGGTTTTTCCACTTTTTCTTGCCAGCCCCTAATCAATATTCACGATGTTATCGTCAGCGAGCAGGCTCGAGGTTACGGAGTGTGTGCCGCTATGATGGAGTTTGTAGTGAGAGAGGCAAAAAAAAGAGGATGCTGCAAGCTAACAATGGAAGTTCTAGAGAAAAACCTTGCGGCCAAGAATGCCTACCGTAAGGTGGGGTTTAAACCTTATACGTTAGATGAGGAGTTCGGTCAGGCAGAGTTCTGGCAAAGATACCTGTAGCATTTTGGGGCTGGTATTACTATCAACCCCTACCTCCTTTTCAGGCCTCTGCGGCAATAAGGCCCGAACTGATTTTGCGCTGGTTGTGTTATTGAAGATAAATCATGGGCTAGACACCCAAACTCGCTTGCTTTTCTTTTCCTTTTTTAGCACGAAAAAGTGCGAATAACGCGCACATAGCAATCAGCCCCACACTGAGGAGCATCCCTAAAAGAGGTTGTTGGGGGTGCTCCTCATATAGCCAGCCTCCCAGCGCGAACCCAATGGTATATCCACCGGTGTGCATTAGAGCTAAAAGTCCAAAGAGCCTGCCTCCACGTTGCCGGGATTGACTTAATAGTGCGCTGTAACCCGGCACCAGGAAAGCAATACCGACAACAAAGGCAAGTAACCCAAAAACTGCGAGAAGGCTCCCCAGGGTGGAGGAGAGAAAAATACTACCAGTGCACAGCGATGTGACCCCCAGCATAAAGCTCAACTGTGGTGCTTTGAGCCTGCGCACTAACCCCACTTGAACCAGAAAACCGCAGATTGCCACAGTAGCCAACAACACAGCGGTAGCAGAGGAGGCTCCCAAGGCGCTCAGGCCGTATAAATCTTTAAGCGCGGGCCCCATTATTACCTGAAGCTGGCCGACGCTGACTGTGCCGAGTAATGCTGTGGCAAATAAAGCCAGCGATCCCGGCGGCAAGGCTGCTTTCTCACCGGAACTAGGTTGGGATTTATTTGTGGTGGGGGGTAGGCTCAGGGTCAAATACAGAGCTGTGAGAGGTAGCAGAACAAGCCAAGCCATGGGCCACAAGTCGCCTGCCAGCAGCGCGGGTAAGGCCAGTAGCGGCCCAAGCCCTCGCCCCAGGTTCGCTGCCGCACTTAAACCTGAGAGTATCGACAAACGTTTTTCTGGTTCCCCCAATTCAACGGCCCAGGCTTGGCAGCATGGGTAAATAGCGGCGGCATTTAACCCGTAAATGATCCGGCTAATCGCCAGAGCAAACAATGCGCTACCTTCGCTGATAAGCCCCTGTGCCAGTGCAATTAGCAGTGCCACAAAGAGGCACTGAGCGAATAGGGCGCCAGTCAGTCCCGCGAGCAATACGGGCTTGCGACCAATCCTATCCCCGAGTTCCCCCCATAGTGGCCCGGCCACCATCAGGCACAGAGTACCCAGTGCCACAAGGCCACCGATACTGGCCAAACTTAAGCCGCAACGCTCAACGATCAGTGGGATTTGGGTAAGCAGCACGACCTGAGCTGCTCCCTGGCTGGCTACTATCCAGTGGATTTTTTTCTGGTGAGGGGATCGCCGCATTGGGTACTCCGCGGATTAAATGAAAACAGCTAAACGGACGCCCGCTTCTGTGCAGAAATTCTCATCCGAATCATTTTTTCAAGAAAAAGCTTGAATAACGGAAATTTTACCTGCATGATTTTCTAAATACAAATCATTCGCATTTAGTATTTTCTCAGTTAAGAACCCCATTTATGAACGATCCCCAACCCGGTTCGGTTCAGTATGACCGCACTGTTGGCATGGTTGGTACTCAAGAGATATTTATGACTGATCAATACAGCCCGGTCAATGCATTTGCTGAACGAATGTCAGCCAATTGTTTCTTTAATGCGCTGTTGAGAGAAACGGGTTGCGGCACATGGCACATGCAGGAGGGTGAACAACTTCCGGATGGAATCGGTCTTCCAGCAGTAAGTATTCCCCTGCCGGCATCTAGCGCCGAGCTTTGGTTGAACATTTCCTATCACAGTGAGTGTGGTAGGCACCAGTTCGCTCTGCCCATAGTATGGCGAGCGAATGATGGGAGCAGCAAGGTGATTGAGATGGCCGAGGCTGCAGAGTTGGTCGCCCAGGACTTCTCATTTTTTCCTGGCGCCACTGTGGGATCCCGAACGCAATTTACTCGCCGAGTTGCGTCCAGTGTAAAAAATATGACCCAGGCACTGGTTGCACGTAGTGCCGATACAGAAAAGTTATTTTCCTTACCCCTCAGTTTTGCCGAGGCAGAACAGGCGCTTTTATGTGGCCACTCCATACATCCAACCCCGAAAAGCCGAGACCCATTTACCGATAAAGATGCCGAGTGCTACGCACCGGAATTTAATAATCGCTTTGCCCTGGTATGGCTGGGGGTTGATCCTCAATTTTTGCAGGGGGCCAGTGGCGCTGAAATTAGTGAAGTACAGTTCGCCGACTTGGTGCGTGGAGTAGATGGTGGCCCCGTAGCGCCCGAAGGGTTTGTCGCTTTTCCCGCACATCCTTGGCAGTGGCGAAAATTGTGTGAAGTCCAGAGTGTTGTGGAATTACTTGAGGCTGGAAAAATTGTAGAGCTGGGTGAGGGTAGTGAATCCTGGCGAGCAACTTCCTCTCTGCGCGCAATTTACAGTGGCAATAGCCCATATATGCTTAAATTCTCTCTCAGTTTGCGGTTAACCAACTCCGTGCGCACCCTGCAGCCGAAAGAAATGGTTCGCGGACTTGAAGTGCTGAAGGTAAGGGGTACACCGGTAGGACAGGAATTTGCCAACCGCTATCCGAGATTTCAGGTATTGGCAGAGCCAGCCTACCTGATGCTTGCCGACATTGATGGTAAGCAAATTATAGAAAGCCTGGTTATGTTCCGGGAAAATCCTTTCCTTGGTGAATCAGCAGAAAATACTTGCTTGTTGGCTACTTTGACACAGGATCACCCAGACGGATCTCCTTGCAGAGCCGCGCAATTAGTTCAGTGTCTTGCCGATGAGGAGAGTATTTCTATTGAGGCAGCCACTAAACGCTGGTTTAACGCCTTCCTCGATGCAGTAATAGAACCTTTATTGATTGCCCAGGCCGATTTCGGAATTTTGTTTGGTGCCCACCAGCAAAACTTGATCCTGTCGTTTGAAGGTCCCCTGCCTGTTGCTGGTTATTTCAGAGATTGCCAGGGCAGTGGTTATAGCCGTTTGGGGGAGCAACTTCTTAAACCTTATCTGCCCAATTTGGCGCAGGGTAGTGAAAATGTAATTGATGAGCAAATGGCGAATCGACTGTTTGTTTACTATCTCATCGTCAATAGTTGTTTCGGTTTGATTTGCGCCCTTTCCGCTGCGGGCTTAATCACTGAGCGGGAATTATTGCGTCAGTTGCGTCAACGCCTTCTATTGCTACATGAAGGTCAGCGAAGAGATAGTAGTTGCCTGGAGTACCTGCTCAATTCACCTGAGATCTGGGCCAAGGGCAATTTCCAATGTGCGGTTATCGGGATGAATGAGACCACGACCGAAGACCCGCTTTCTATCTATCACAAGATGGCGAATCCCCTGATATCGGCAGTAAAGCTTACAGCTGAAGAAGCCTGATTAATATGTGTAAAAAAACTGCAAGGATAGATTTATGACCAGTTTAACAGCTGTGCCTGAACAGTCCCTGGGGGAGCATGGTCAGCTTCCTGATGGACGCTCTTGGCAAATTGCTCCTGGTGGATATTGTTGTCAATTTAATGGGAAAGATTACTTCCAAATTGAATACATTCCAGGGCGGGATTGCGCACGAATTATTTTAACACACGGTAATGCGCAGCTCGTGGAATTAGACCTATGGTTTGATTGGCTCTTTGCACTGAACCCGGCATTACAAAACATAGATATCGTTGAAACAGATACAGTGGCAAGCCGGGTTTCCCGCAGTGGTTTTTATCAGCGTGCGGAGCTTTGGTATTGTGGAAATAACGCTGGAAAATTTCCTCTGCAGTGGGTGAAGAATGAGCAGGGAGTTCGCCATCCACTCCGTGCGGTACCACCAAAAGGGGAAGTCTATCGACGTTATTTCCACTCCCTGGGAATGGATTTTAGCTTGCGCCACTTAGACCCTCAGAAAGATTTGGAGCGCTTTACCGGCTGGATGAACCAGAGACGTGTAGCCCAATTTTGGGAAGAGGAGGGTGATGCAGACAAGCAGCGGCAGTTTATCGATACTGTTATTGAGGATCCTCATAAATACCCTTTGATCGCTTGTTTTGATGATGAACCCTTCGCCTATTTTGAAGTTTATTGGGCCCTCGAAGATCGTATTGCGCCCTACTACGATTGCCAGCCATTCGATCGTGGTGCACATATGCTGGTTGGTGACCTGCGTTATTTAGGCAAGCGTTTTGCCTATGCCTGGTTTAATGGTATTTCCCATTTTATGTTCCTTGATGATACACGGACTGAAAATTTGGTTGGAGAACCACGGGCGGATAACCGGGCGTTGCTTAAATATATCAACGGAACTTTTAGCTGGAAAAAAATTAAAGAGTTTGATTTTCCGCACAAACGCGCCGCGTTGGTGATGTGTAAGCGGAAAGATTTTTTTCGGAGCATGGGGGGAGTATGAGCGGGGACAAACACTGGAAGCTGGCAAATACAGCTCTATTGGTAAAGTCACTGGCTGAGCTTTGCTATGAGCAGGCGCTCAGTGCTGTAGTAGAAACAGATGGTCGATATTCTGTACACCTCTCCTCAGGGGTTGTTTATCGCTTCAAGGGCAAGTTGACCATCTGGGATTGGCTATTAATAGATCCATGTGACATTGAACGTATACGGGATACAGAAGTGAAGCCAGCCGATGATGCGGCACAATTTTTTATTGATGCCGCTCAGGATTTGGAGGCCTCGTCCAGTACTCTGGGTAATCTATTACAAGAACTTGCCAACACTCTGGTTGCCGATGTTGCTCTATTACAAAAACGCGAAAAATTAAATGCCCAAGCTCTGGCAAAATTGCCTGATGAACAGTTGCAATGCCTGCTGGATGGTCATCCTAAAGCGATGGTGAATAAAGGGCGTATCGGTTGGGGGGCACAAGAGTTTAATGCTTATGGTACAGAGGCTTCCCAGGGTGTTCGATTATTATGGCTTGCGGTCCGGCGGGAGCTGGTTGTTAGTGGAAATAATGATTCCTGGGACTGGCCAGATTTATTGGCAGAGAGCCTTAATGAAATACAACTGAAGCAGCTGTCTGAAGTGTGCCGCAAACAGGGTATCGATTGGCAAGCATTTTTGCCACTACCAGTGCACCCTTGGCAGTGGCAACATCATATTCGCCAACACTATGCACAACAGATTTTTCGTGGCGATTTAGTATTACTTGGAGAATTTGGTGACCAGTACTTGCCACAAGTATCACTGCGTACCCTGTCGAATCTGGATCGCCCTCGAGCCCTGCATGTAAAGTTACCACTGACGGTTTTAAATACTTCTTGTTACCGCGGAATTCCGGGTAAATTTATGCGCTGCGGTCCAGGGCTATCCGAATGGATGCAGCAGCTTTGTGAACGCGATGGCGAATTACAATCTCGTGGCACAGGAGTTTTACAGGAAGTGGCGGGGTTGCACGTACCGCACTTTCATCATGAGTTAATTGATGGAACTCCTTATCGCTACAAGGAGTTGCTCGGGGCCACCTGGCGGCAGAGTCCAGCTGGACTATGTGCAGAGGGAGAGCGCCATCTTTTAATGGCTGCCTTGCTGCAGAGAGATGCCAGCGGTAAATCTGTAGCTGTGGCTCTGATAAAAGCTTCCGGTCTTTCTGCACATGCATGGCTTGAGCATTTGTTCGAGGCGACGGTAGTGCCTCTTTATCATTTACTGAGTTGCTATGGCATAGGCTTGGTGGCTCATTCGCAAAACCTGACGTTGGTGTTGCGTAATAATAAAGTGGTGCGTGTCCTCTTGAAGGATTTTCAAGGGGATCTGCGTCTCGCCGAAGGGGAGTTTCCTGAGCGTGCAGATTTACCGGAAGCAGCGGTGCAAGCACTCGACCAGCTACCACCCAATTACATTATTCACGATCTGTTCACTGGTCACTTCGTAACAGTATTGCGATACCTGTCCGCTCAATTAATGATAGAGATCGGATTGGAAGAGCTGGAATTCTACGCAATTTTGGCTCGGGTGCTGCGCCGTTATCAGGAATCTGCGCAACAGCACAGTGCTCACATGGCGAAACGTTTCCAGCTGTTTAATTTATTCCGCCCTCACATCGAGCGTGTTTGTATTAATCGTGTGCGCTTGCGGCAGGGCTATGATGACAGCGCTGAGCGCCCGGTCCCCATCGTCGGTGGTGACCTGCACAACCCTCTTTGGCTCGCTGAGCAAGAGTCCCAACAACCCAAATCACAACCAGAAACCGCTTCCGCTTTAGAGGCCTAATCATGAGTAATTTCCTAGATCTTGCCGGTATCGGGGCCGGTCCTTTTAACCTGGCTGTTGCCGCTTTAATGCAGGATAAATTCCTGAGCCATCGTTTCTTCGACGCTAAAGCGGAATTTTCCTGGCACCCGGGTTTGATGTTACCGGGCGCCATGATGCAGACTTCCTATTTAAAAGATCTGGTAACACCGGTTGACCCTACAAACCCCTATAGTTTTTTGGCATATTTAGTGGAAAACAAGCGCTTTTATGATTTTCTCCATGCAGAACAACGTACCGTGATGCGCCGGGAATTTGCCGATTACCTGGCTTGGGCTGCACGTCGTCTGGATTGTATCCAAATGAGTAGCCGTGTTCAGAGTGTGGTGGATAATGGTGATTATTTTGAGCTGGACGTACATGGGCCCAATGGTCGTGAACAGATACTTGCTAAGAATCTGTGCGTTGCGGCTGGTAAAAAGCCAAATATCCCGGAGTGTAGCCGACCATTCCTTTCTGAAAATTGTTTCCATGCGTTGGAAATAGCTTTGCGCAACCCCGATGTAAGTGGCAAGCGTGTTGCAGTGATTGGTGGTGGTCAGACTGGTGCTGAAGTGGTAATAAATCTTCTTGGCAAACACTGGGGGCGCCCGCAGCAGGTAACTTGGGTATCCCGTCGCAGCAATTATCTGCCCCTGGATGAAACACCGTTTACAAATGATTGGTTTACCCCAGAATATGTTGAGGTATTCCGCCAGCTGAGCCCTCATCGCCGTGAAGAGGTTGTTGCCGAACAGAAACTGGCATCCGATGGGATTTCTCCAGACACGCTCAAAGAGCTATATCAGTTGTTTTATCGTCTCGTGCATCTGGAGAAGGATTCCGAACGAGTGACATTGATGCCCAATCGCGAATTAGTGAATATGTCCTGTCGCGGTGATTACCAGTTACAATTACAGAATCACTTACTGGGTGATGCAGATGGTAATGAGTGGATAAATGCGGATATCGTTATTTTGTGCACAGGTTTACGAGAGGCTCTTCCAGCCTGTTTAGCTCCTCTACAGGAGCGCATTCCTAGGGATGTAGAAGGGCGCCTGTTGCTTGATGATGCATTTGCAACAAAGCTTAATGGGGATGATAGTGAGCGTCGCCTATACTTCCTCGGCACTGGCCGTACCAGTCATGGTATTGCGGAACCGCAATTAAGTCTTTCCGCCTGGCGAGCTGCACAAGTAGTTAATGACTTACATGGCAAAGCGGTGTATGACAATCAGCAAGCAGGCAATTTGATGAAGTGGATTACCCCTGAAGCCCAGCAGATTGCGGTTGCTTAATTTATAGAGTTTTTTTTGATCGAATCTATCTTTTAATGCAGGGTAGATTCGATCATAAGCCTGGTTTTAGTTTTCTTTCCCCGTTGTGGTATCTATTCTGACTATCACTTGGCAACGTCAATAAAAATTCCCATATGATCGGTTACCGCGGCTGCCATGTCGGAACCGTTGACGCTAACCGGGGTGCTCTGTGAGATATAGTCCACCTTGATTACTCGAATGGTCTTGGTATTGTATGCGGCAACGTCATATTTTTTACTGGCCGTGCTGTTGGTACCAGTAAAACTCCGCTGGTAGGAATCAAAAGGATTTACTTCGTCCTCTGTATGTGCATCGCGAAATAGTGTGCCTGTTGCCACACTAAGTGCGCAGGGGGTGAAACTGTCATTTCCCTGGTTAGTGTCGCCCATAACAAGGTCAATAGCGCCATAACCCTGCTGAATTAGAAGGTTATTAATATTGCGATAGAAAATGACTGATTCGCTTTCCTTCTTGGCAATACTGTTAGGTACATGCACGAACACGGCATTCACATTCCCGCTCCTGATTGCAATCCAGCCCATGCCAGAGCCGAGAATCTGATGTTGAGTGGTATTGGCTGCGTGAACACTGAAGCTGTTACAGGCCTTTCCTGTAGAACTCGACCCCACCAACCCCCCAGCATGTTGCTGCATGGAACTCCATTCGCTATTGGCTCCGTCCATTTCTCCATACACTAAAAGATCACAGGTCTGACCCAGTGAGCGATACAGGTGCTGGTGAGTCTGACGAGCTTTACCTTCAATCATACTGAGAAATTGTGCATTGTTGTGCTGGCCTTTAGCCATATAGCCGTGTGGTGCTTGTGCGACCAGCTGAGCTGGGCCGTGAATTGGAACATGAGGGTCCAAACCGTCAGCCGTTGGCATAATTAGGTGCCAGCGATCCTGGTTGGCGGCTTGATGGTTGTGAGTCATACGGGTGAAATGCTGGCTGTTGGAGGCACTAACCCCATGATTGGTACTCGCGTTTGAGTTAATGGATTGATAGGCGAAAGTTGGCATAGAAGTAACTCACTTATAATCAAAACAATTTGTCTTATTTCTAATAACATTGCTGAGCGTTAAGCTAACTTTTTTTGCTTTCTACTTCGTCAATTAATTCTGGCGTTGCATTTAGATATGCCAAATATTATTTGACTGCTCTCTTCGGGACGATGAAAGCATAATAATACATTTACATTACAAATATTCGATTGAGATCAGTTTGTAATGGCCTGTATTAATCGGAATTGGACAAGAAGTGAAAAGGGAGGGAGTTACTTATTCAGGCTTTGTAATTATATGCAGAATACTTATCCGTTTTTTAAGGGGGTTAGAAAGAGGTGATAGTAATGCACAGTTAACCTGAAGATATTCATGAGTTGTGAATTTTACCCTTAAAATTAATTGCGGTTTTCACTTGTGAATACAGTTTTACTGTCTTATGGAGCCTATAGGTGGGTGTTTCACTATTTGTTATTACGTCGCCCAATTTATATTTGGTCGCTGGGCTATTATTTTATAGAGGATGAAACCCTCACAAGCAGGCGCTAAAATCTTCGTGGTCAATCTTCCATGTGCAATACTTTTTGGGTACTGAACTATCAGTCTGGTGCTTGCAGTAAGCAGGGAGGAAATCTGCAATGCGTTTGAACTCTACTCTTGCGCAAGGTCGATATCACTACAGCTGTGACGGGCGTGAAATGCCTGTGCGGGACAGCTGGCAATTGGGCCACGATTCAGAGGGGCGTCGTACCCTGGTGAGTCGACGCCTGGTAGGTGAACAGGGCTATGGAATAGAGGTTTCAGCGCTACTTTGTGCCGGCCTGGTAAGTGAGTGCCATGTCCACTGGCGCGACGAGGTGGATGAGGTAAGTGCTCATTATCGTCTAAGCAGTCCTCAGGGGTATGCGCCTCGCTTAGGGGATGAGATTGAAGCTTCCTGGGAGGGTCCTAACGGCCCCCAGCAGGCCCAATTGCTGGGCGAGTCTCGGCTGTTATTTCCTCTGATGCGCGTGTTTATGGGGCCCCTCTTAAAGACACTTGTACAACACAAGGATGGTTTGGAAGTGGTTTCTCCGGATATTGTTGATCCTTCCCAGCGGGGGAAATTACTGTCACCGAGGGTCAGCCATCGCAGCGCTAGGACTATGGCCGGAGATCTGGCCAGCCAGCGTGCACAGGATATGGGGCCAGATATTTGCGGTTATATTTATCAGGGCGATGAAGCCGAGCGGGATGCGCACTGCTACGTTGATAGTCGCAGTCTATTGGTCGGTTACGACTGGCCATCCAGTACGGGTCGCCTATGGCAGGTTCGCCTAAGAGACCTCGAGTGGTCTCCATGTCTGACCAGTCTGGTTTGTTGAGCAATTTCGCCGACTGAGTTTGCGGAAACATGCGGTGAATGGAATGGCTTTATCAGTCGCTTGAATAGCGACTATCCATATAAAGTATCCGAGTAAACTTTTTGCCCTATTTCTGTGCTTAATATTGATTCATCTCCCAACTCCTTATTTTACCGGTATTTTCTGACTTAACATTTCCTTTCCGTTATTAATAAATCGGAAAATATACTGATTTTATACTTGCATCCGGGAACTAATGCGGCAGGATTTTTTCAGTTCTCCAGTGTAAGCTTGCGTCACTTTTACTGCGTGCCAATGGGGGAGCGCCTTTTGTCCTTTTTAAGATTCGTCACTCGCAATAGAGTTAGATTTTTTGCCTCTCTGCTTGTGGTTGCCCAGTTTCCATTGAATACCGCCATGGCCAGTATTGGTGAGGAGCGCCAAGTAGAGATTAAGGAGCTGGATCAGCAGCATGAGCATGAACAGTGCCTGCAAGAACAGCTACTTATCTCTTCTGCCGATACCACCCTACGGGAAATACGCCTACTCTGTGCCGAGAGAGTGCGTGCCCAGTTGGGCATTGAGGAAGATTACTTTGAGGTAGATCCGGTAGTTGAGGAATATGCAGAGGAGCTTCCCACCGATCAGGTACTGCTGGGAGGGCGGGCCCAGGCAATTCGAGATGCAGCCAGTAACCCTTTCACCCTGGCCTCCCATAAGGCAAATTATATTTTGCCTTTCACCTACAATCCCTCCCCGGAGACAGGGGGGGTGACCGATTACGAGGACCGCGACCTGGATAATATCGAGGTACAGTTCCAGCTCTCGGTGCAGGTACCGGTTTGGCGTGGCTTTCTCGGTAGTGCCTCTTTCATGAGTGTGGCTTACACCAATCGCAGCTTTTGGCAGGCTTATAACTCGGATGATTCGGCGCCATTCCGAGAGACCAATCATGAGCCAGAGTTAATCCTGACCTGGCTCAACGACTGGAGCCTGTTCGGCTGGCATAACGTCGCCAATCAGATTGCCTTTAATCATCAATCAAATGGACGCAGTGAGCCCTACTCACGCAGTTGGAATCGAATTTATGCCAACTTTATCTTTGAGCGGGATAACTTTTCTATAGGTCTTAAGCCCTGGTATAGGATTCCGGAGGCGCGAGAGGATGATGACAATCCGGATATTGAGCACTACCTCGGTCATTTTGAATTGGGTGGGCGCTACCGGGATGGTGACCACTCTATCGCGATTATGGTGCGCAACAATTTGCGCTCAGATAATCGTGGCGCTGTTGAGCTGACCTGGGGATTCCCACTGGGAAAGCGGGTGGATGGTTATATCCGTTATTTCAATGGCTATGGTGAGAGCCTGATCGACTACGATGAGTCTGTACAGACCCTGGGCTTTGGTTTCACTCTGGCTCAGGGGTTCTAACAGCCTCTAACGGCCAGGGACGGGATCGATGGGGTTCGAAGACAGCTACCGACTCAGTGCGCATGCGGTGATTACCAATGAAGTGGGCGAAGTCCTGCAGCTGCTGGCAACCTACGCCAATCGTAGCTGGGGGCTGCCCGGTGGGGCTCTGGACCCAGGTGAAACAGTCCACGAAGCCCTGCGACGGGAGTGTCGCGAGGAGTTGGGGCGGGATGTAGATATTGATTATCTGAGTGGTATTTATTACCACAAGGTCTATAACTCCCACGTTTTTATCTTTCGGGCCCGCTTTACCGACAGGAGGCATATCACCCTGTCAAACGAGCACTCTGAAATGGCGTATTTCCCTCTGGATCAGCTTTCCGAGGTACAGCGGCAGAGAGTCAGGGACTGCCTGGAGTTCGATGGCAGTGTGCGCAGCGCAAAGTTCTAACTTTCCACTTTTCCTTGGCAATAGATCTGGTCGGTCACCATGCATTTGGCGAATTTCGCCAAATGCTTCCCTGTCGCGGAAATCCCGCGCCTGCTCCATTAATATTTGCCCCCTGGCTTTTTAGCCGCGAAATTCCAGATCCTCCGCCATAGCTGGAGGACTTAAGAAAAGTTAATAAAATCAAATAGTTAAATAATTAAGGCGGCAGCCTGCAACAAGTTGCTGGCTATGCTGATGGATAAGAATATGGGCTTGGAATTGAAAATGCCTGAATTGGGCAACCTGAATGACAGCGCGCAGAAGCTGGAATGTCATATCGCTCTGGTGAGTGCAGACAGCAAATTGGCGGGGGACTGGATCAGTGCCCTGAACAGCACCGCCGCTCGCCATGAAAATCCTTTCGGACTGCACTTTGAAGCGGTAGCCCCCGCAGATGTAGAGCGCCTGGGGCGCGATGAAGATCGCTTACAAGCGGTTATAGTGGATGGTGGCAATGATGCTAAAGGCCTGCAAGAGGCCGACCAGTTGGCCGACCGCATCCATGCTCTGCGCTCTCAACTCAATATCTTCCTGGTGGCCCACAGTGATGTTGCCGGTGCTACCTCGCCAATTGGTGAGGCGGGGGCAGAATCCCTCGCCAACCTGCGTCGCCGCTTTGACGAGTTGTTTGATCGCCGAGAGGGCAATTTCAACCATATGTTCCGCCTGGTACAGGCGTTTATTGCCCGCCGCGCCTCCACGCCTTTTGCCGATACCCTGAAGGAATATGTATTCTCCGCACGTGACGCTTGGCATACTCCTGGTCACTCCGGTGGTGACAGCCTGCGCAACAGCCCCTGGGTTGGGGACTTTTACCGCTTTATGGGCGAGCATGTATTCAATACGGATTTGTCTGTTTCCGTACAGATACTCGACAGCCTGCTGGAACCGCACTCGGTAATTCAGGAAGCACAGGATCTTGCCGCCCAGGCGTTTGGTTCGCGCCATACCTTTTTCCTGACCAATGGCACCTCCACTGCCAACAAGGTCGTGATTCAGCAGATACTCGGTGGCGGCGGCAAGATTATTGTCGACCAGGCCTGCCACAAATCGGTTCACCATGCGATAGTGATGAATCGCTGTGAGCCGGTTTATCTGAAGTCGGTACTGCACCCTGAATTCGGCATTTATGGCCCGGTGAAGCGCTCGGATATCGAGGCGGCGCTTGATGAACATAGCGATGCGCGCTTATTGGTTATCACTTCCTGTACCTACGATGGTCTGCGCTACGATTTGAAACCTATTATCGATTACGCCCATGAGCGCGGTGTCAAGGTGCTGGTCGATGAGGCCTGGTTTGCCCACGGTTTCTTCCACCCAGAGCTGCGCCCGACCGCGCTTGAGTGTGGCGCCGACTATGTGACCCAGAGTACCCATAAGATGTTGTCGGCTTTCTCCCAGGCCAGCATGATTCATGTGCAGGACCCGGACTTCGACGAATTCCGCTTCCGCGAAAACCTGAACATGCATGCGTCTACCAGCCCGCAATACGCCATGATTGCCAGCCTCGATGTTGCCCGTAAGCAGATGGCGATGGAGGGATATGGGCGTCTCAAGCAGTGTCTGCAGATGGTGGAAACCCTTCGCCGTGCAGTCAATGAAACCGGAGTATTCCGAGCCCTCACCCGCGATGACCTGATTGCTGAGCCTCTAGCAGGTGACAATATCGGCCTGGACCCCACCAAGGTAACCATCGATATTTCCCGCAGCGGCTATTCGGGCAATGAGATGCAGATCAAGCTGTTTGATCAATACGGTATTCAAGTGGAAAAGACCACCTACAATACCATCACAGTACTGGTAACTCTGGGCAGTACTGAGAGTAAATTGTTGCGCTTGATTCATGCACTGAAGCAGCTGGCGGGGAATACTCACAAGCGTATTCATGTCGGTACTCCGCGCCGCCTGCCTGAGTTTACCCGCTTCACCTGTCTGCCGGCGGATGCCTACTTTGCCGATACGGAAGAGTTGCCGTTGATGGACAATGGGGTGGACGCTACACAGAATCTTATCGGTCGCACCAGCGCCGATGAGATAGTGCCTTATCCGCCGGGCATCCCTGTTCTGGTACCTGGCCAGGAGATTTCTGAGCAGATAGTGCAGTACTTGCAGCAGTTGTTGCAGGGGCAGAATACTACGGAGATTCACGGTCTGATTTTCCGCTCAGATGAACCTATGCTGCGTGTAGTCAAGGAAGTCGCTGAGAAATCAGAAAACAAAGACAAAAAGTCCGGCGGCAAAAAGGCAAAATAAAGCCACACGAGCTATCCGGCATGGAGGCCGGTATGTTTGATCAACCAAGGATGGTATTACTGGCGGGTGCCTCGGGCGGTTTGGCTCGCGCGATCGGCGCCGAAATTGTTCGGCGCTATCCCGATATTACTTTGGTGACTTTGAGCCGTGGTACAGTAGATCGGGTACCTGGACACGCCGGCGAGCGTCGTCACCTGACAGTCTCTCTCGCGGACGAGCACTCTACCAGGGCTGTCGAGACCTTCCTTTCTGAATTTTCCTCTCCGCCTGACTGGGTAATTAACTGTTGTGGATTGTTGCACGATGAATTTCATGGCCCGGAAAAATCTCTAGCGCAATGTGAGGATGATTGGTTGATACAGTCTATGCGTATCAATCTCCTCACTCATATGCACCTGGCCCAGGCGCTGGATAGAAAATTACAACGCAAGCGGCCGCTGCTGTGGGTATCCCTGTCTGCCAAGGTGGGTAGTATCGGCGATAATGAGTTGGGGGGCTGGTATAGCTATCGTATCAGCAAGGCGTCACTCAATATGTTGGTAAAAAACCTGTCTATTGAATGGGGGCGCCGATTGGAAAACA
Organism: Microbulbifer variabilis; assembly: GCF_052468405.1. NCBI lineage: Bacteria > Pseudomonadati > Pseudomonadota > Gammaproteobacteria > Cellvibrionales > Microbulbiferaceae > Microbulbifer > Microbulbifer variabilis. Next base: position 3,227,406 of record NZ_CP174343.1, on the reverse strand, counting down.
GTTGTGTGGTGGCCATTCATCCGGGCACTACGGATACAGCACTTTCCAAACCCTTCCAGGGTAATCTGGCGCCGGGAAAATTATACAGCCCGGCACTGAGTGCCGGGCGTATTGTGGATGTACTACAACAACTGGCGCCCGCCGATAGTGGTAATCTGTTTTTTTGGGATGGTAGCCGTTTGCCCTGGTAGTGAATCAGGGGGTCATCAAGCCTGGCCAGGTTTCATTATCTGTTGTTCTCGGATACCCACTGTATGCTTGATCAGATGTGATGGAGTAGCGTATATAGCGCTGGTTTTTGAGGAAAAAATATGCACGAAATGTGTTCCATTGGTGGGCTGCGGTAATCTCCGTAGCATAAGGACCGAGTCCTGGCCAATTGCTGTCATTGATAGGTTGGGGGTAGCCGCTGTCAAGTTGGTCTTCTTCCAGGTCATAGCGTAAATAATTCCCGTCTTTGAGAAAGAAATAAACTTTGCTATTAGGCCATTTCAGGACAGCGCGAATTTTTGTCGCGTAGGTAGCCAATCCAGGCCAAGTATTGTTGTCCACCAATTTGGGATAGCCGGAATCGACCCGATCTTCATTGAGGTCATAGCGCAGGTAACGCCCGTCATTTAAGAAGAAATAGCCTTTGTCACTGTTGGCTTTAAATGCAGCAACAATCAGGTGGGCATAGTCGCCCAAGCCAGGCCATGTACTGTTATTGGTCGTGCGCGGATAACCGCTAGAGGCTTTGTCCAGGGTTTTATTGTAGCGTACATATTGATCGTCACCGCGAAAATAGTAAGCACGTGCACTGCTCCAGTCCAGACCAGCAGTAATTTCCAGGGCCGATTTACGCAAAGCAACTGGGGTATCTTTATGTACGAATACATAGTCCAGGACTCCCTGTGCTTCTGTATAGTCGGTCCAGCTTTGTGCGCTAGCGTCGACGACATCAATGAACTGGTCATTCTGGTGAATCTCCACGGGTCCGCCATCTGTGGAATACCATTTAATTGTCTTATTGTCAGCAGCCATCATTTTACGTATTCCAGGGCTGCCAATCAGTGGGTTACCATCCAGCTTCCAATTCGTTTGCAGCTCAATATCCATAAAACGCAACACCGTTGGTGCAATGGAGGTTTGGGCAGCATGGCCATAAATTCCCTTGAAATCTCCATTGTGGATATCTCCAATAAACTCGCTGTGCTCAGCATTTAACGGCAAATTACTGCCAATAAAAATTGTTTTCTCGCTGGCAGTTTGTGCCCCATGCCCGCAGCCGCGAGAATCACGGCCGTGGTCTGTAGTTACAAGCACTAACCATTCTTCACCTTTTGCAATACGTGTATCTACGGCATCTAACAGAGCGCCCAGCTGAGTGTCACTTGTGCGAATGCTTTCGTTATAGTGATTGCCAAAACAGGAGCTGTGGCCGACACCATCGGGGTCATCCAGGTGCAGGAAAAGGAAATCCACATGACCTGAGGATATTTCCTGCACGCCGCGTGTGGTGACATCCGCATCGGAGAGGCCACTTAAAACCAGGTTAGCCTGTGCCAGGTCGCTAGTAAAAAAGTTGGTATTTATAGGGCTCCAATGGGATATGCTGCCCACCCAAAGGCTATTATCAGCCTCCTTTATCCGTTTGAACAAACTGGGGAATTCTGCATTTGCCAGGCCTGAGTCATTGGACGTGACTTGGTGCTTGTCAACCCAAACTCCTGTAAGGATAGTGGACCAGCCGGGGCCACTTTTAGTGTCCTGTTGACTTTGAGAGCCACTGATACCACCGGTATAAGCCCTGTGTAGAATTAATCGATCATAATTGGGGGTGTCTATATCCTTGAGCTTTTCGTACTGCAGCCCATCAACGCCAATTAGAAGTACCTTTTTATTATTCTGGGCAAAAACGAATTGGTTACTGGAAACAAACGAAATTAACAACAGGCAGGAGATAAGTGTCTTCATATCGAATATTCCGTATTTTCAATGATTTTCTGGTCTAGACCAGTGGTGATAGAATAGACGATAGCTATTAAATCCCAATGAAGGGATTTTTACAGCGATACTGCAAAGAAAAGACAGCTATTTAAAAGCTAACAACTAACCAATCTCCCTCATTAAAATTAAAGAGCAAGGAATTTTTTAGGTGCGGTAAAAAATAAGTACTATCTAGTGGCTACTTCCATTTCTATGGCGTGGGGTAGCCAGTATTCAATATTATAATCAATCAGATATTCAGCAGAATCATAGCGAAGTCTTAAGATTCTCAGGCCTGGAGCACCAGCGGGTATACCCAATGGCTCTGCATATTGCAACTCCAGGTTCGCAACCTGAATATTACAACGCTCGTGAGTGATATTTACCCTATAATTATCTTGCAATATTTCGGTAATAGATCCAGATAAATCGAAGTCAGATAATTCAGGAAAACACTCTGATGAGAGATAACTCTCTTCTACCATGACTGGCCTTTGGTCCAGGTAGCGGACTCTTCGGATTTCAAAGTACCTGGTACTTTTAGTGGCGTTAAAGGCGGAATAAATATCGTGTCTTACGGTCAGCTTACGGACCCCAAGTACTTTGGTGGTTGCTCTAAAACCCTGTTGTCGGGCCATGGAGTTGAAATTTACCTTTTGTGTCGGGTTCATCACAAATCGATCTGGTGCAACAAACCAACCTCTGCGATTTTGTCGGTACACCAGTCCCTCACCTTCAAGACGGTTTAAACCATCTCGTAAAGTAATACGTGTGACTTGCAGCTGCTCCGCCAGCTCGCGCTCAGCGGGCAGCTTGTGATTGGCGGCCAGGCGACCATTACCGATCAACAGTTGGATATGTGATTTAATTTCTACGTAACTGGAGGACACAGTATTTCTCTTGGGTTTGATCTAAAACTCGGTCTCAGGCCTGGGCTACCAAACTGGTATTCCTGAAGTTTGATAGCCTATCAGGGGCGTTGTCCAAGAGCCAGTCGGCGATTGATATCGACCAGTACGGGTTCAAGCTTATTGATATCGTCTATCAAATAATGAGCGCCGCAATTCTCAAGTTTTTGATAAGCGCCAATACTGTGATTTCTTTTTTCTTCCTCCGAGAGTGCTTGCCAACTTCCCAGGGATAATCCCGAAGCATTTCCTGAAAGTACTACTGCAACTGTCCACATGCCGGCATTGCGCCCCTCATAAATGCCTGCGGCGGTATCATCAATCTTGACACATTGGCTGACAGACGGGATTTCCATTTCAATGACGTTCTTTAATGCAGCTGCGGGTCCTGGTCTTGCGCCCACAGCTTCATCTGCTGCAATAACACAGTCGGGCTCTAGGCCTTGTTGTTGAGCTTTTGCCAGCATGCCCTCAATCATTATACGACTGTAACCTGTGGTGCTACCAATACGTATATTACGCTCACGCAAGCGGACAAATAGTTTGTCGGCTCCGGGTATTATTTGGCTGTGCCTATCGATTTCCTGAATCTGTATCGGGGCCAGACGGCGATATAGTCCGTCTATATCAGATTCCTGGGATGGGCGCCCATGAACCACTTGCCAGGCAGTTTGAATGGAATTTTGTTGTAGCATCTGGCGAATATGTTCTTTCTTCTCAGTACCCATTGGAATACGGGTTTGCTCTTCACTGACCGTAACTCCAGCCTCAGCAAAAATTTGCATAAACGCTTGTAAAGGGGCGCGGGAGCCAAAATCTACTAAGGTTCCGGCCCAGTCGAGGATAGCAGCTTTAAGTTGCAGTGGTTCCATGGATTATCTCCTTTTTGGTAATTGATAAGGGAGTTGAGCGGCAAAATATCTATCGACTAAGTACCTTTGAGCAGATCTTTAGCCAGTGATCCAAAGGAGCTACGGCTAAACCAGGCACTTTTCCTGAATCATCCCACTCGCGCAGACGCAGAGCATCCTCGGCGAAGGGGGTATTAAGAAAATTATCTTTTTCTTTATCTGTCATTATTTTGCCTTGTTTTTTTAGGGTTTTGTGGCTTGCTGCGGATAGCCGTGTCTCATAAATGTTATCTGTACTCATTAAAAATCTTTTAGCTTGAACATGTAGGGCGATAGGCTTCGTGACTGTATTGGAAAAACCCCACCTTTCGAGTAAATCTGCACCTATTAGGTCATGTGCACTGTAGCCTTCAGTATCCGTACCGGGTATTTTTTCCTTTATAGCGTGGAGATGGCCGATATCATGAAGAAACGCTGCAACAGTCATTTCATCGGAGATACCAGAGAGTTCCGCCAAGGTGGCACACTGGGTAGCATGCTGTAGCTGCGTGCATTTTTCTCCAAGTGTTAAATTCCCGTACTGCAAAAATAACTGTTTAATTTTATCGACAACATTAGCTCTCATCGATTAAGCACTCATCTAGAGGGATCTTGTCCAAAATACCCTTCACTACCCGTTCCATTAATGCTGGTCCGGTTGTCATACCTTTTCCTCCAATACCGGTTATTAAATGAATATTTTCTGTTGCGGATTTTAGGAATACGCCTTGGCTACTTTCCTGGCTGTAATAGCCATTCCAAATCCTGGCAACATTTAAATGGGGTAGATTAAGAATACGCTTGGCTTCAGCTACCATCAGTGAGTTGATTTCCTGACATATTTCATAGTTCAAAGTGCCTGAGTCCTGGGCAGTAAAGTACTCATGAGAATCGCCAATGATGATGCTGCCATCGGCAGATTGTCGAAACAGAAGGTGGATACCAAATTTTCCATAGCTTGGATCAATATGGGGCTTCGGTAGATTTTTATAATTAGGGCAACTTTTAAATGCTTCATAGCGGCGTATTGTCAGACCTGTAAGCAGGTTCCCTGGTATTTTGACTCCCTTGATTTGTTGGGTGCGCAACATCTGCAATTTACTAAGCCGTAGTTGTTCTGTTTGTAATAAGTGCGGAAATAAATGACTAAGTTGATGGCCACAACAAATCATTACCTGTTCTGAAATAAAAGACTCACCTGTTGAGCAGCGAAGCTGGACCCCATTTTTGACTTCCTCTACGGCTATTACCGGAGATGCCTTTTTAAAATGTAAATTTTTCGTGTCTTCAAGTAGTTTCCAAAAATACTTCATTAGCAGGGAGCTTTCGGCACTCATTTCCTGTGGATAGTAGAGGCCACCATGGCAGTAACTCTGCTTTAGTAAATTAATTTGCTTGTGACACTGCGTCGAGGTAAGAAGCCTGGAAACGTAGTTAGTCTCACGATTAATCTCATGCATTTCCTCTAGTAGATTGGCCTCTTCTGAAGAAGAAGCCACGTAGAGAGAGCCATGCTGCCAGAGTGCGTCCGGCATTATTGTCGCCAACTCGCCATAAAGTTCCAGCGATCGTCGCCCCAGATTTCGCCATAGTTTTAGATTCATACCAGATGGTACTACTTGGCCAAAATTGCGTACCGTGGCTCCGTGAGGCTTAGTGCTGGCTTCAATTAACAGCACTTTTTTTCCGGATTTTAGTGCATGGTAAGCAGCAAAACTGCCTAATATCCCGGCACCGACAATGGCAATATCAAATTTCATAACTGCTCTATAGCCTTTTTTACACTGGAGAAGTAATAAGCCTCAACCGTGAAGAAGAATTACGGTGCAAGCGGCGAAAGAAAAGAAGTGAGAGCAGCATTAACAAAATACATGCAATACCAGTAGCATAGGAAAGTTGCTGAGTAAACTGTAACCAGTTTAGGTTTGGTTGCGCGAAAGTCTTATAGAGCATGACACTAATGCTGCCGATATAACCCGCACTATCTGCCAGATAAATCACAAATCCTGCGTTACCTAGGCTCTTGGTGCAGGCGACCAGACGTTCAAATAATAAACAGTTAAATGGAACATAGCCTATATAGAGCCCGATATTGATCCCAATCATCCAGGCAGCCCCGGATACAATATCTAACTCAAATGCGAGAGTTGAAGTTATGCAGATTGCTCCCCCAGCCGCGACTAATAGCTGGTTTAGCTGCAATGCGCGATAGTTGTTACGTACAAAAATAAGTAGCGCCAGGGATGCTAAAACTATCAGTGCCACGGGTAGAGTGCTGGTAAGGAAGATCTGGGGTGCTTGACCATAACCCAAAGCTTGCCAAAGCTCTGCAGCGAAATTATCAGAGAAGTCACGAAATGCCGTTAGGAATACATAAGCGATGATTAAAGCCAACAATCCCAGATTCGTTTCATTGACGAAAGTCCAACGCATTTCATTCGTCATTGGTACTCTTTGTTTTCGTGCACGGATGTCTGCTTTGTTGGGTTGGGGAATTCTACTGAGTGTAAATGTAGATAGAATCAGTGCAGGTAGAAATAATAAGCCCACGGTTGCAGGCATCCAGATTTCCGGGACTTTCCATTCCAGCATTAGATATGCGGCTACTGCTTTTACGGCTCCTGAAGAGACGATTAAGCTAACACATAAAATGGCGCCTAGTGCTTCAGTAAGACGACGCCCCTCTAAATAGCTGAATACTAGTCCCCACACCATTCCAAGTGGGAGACCATTAAAAAAAAGCATGACAACATTATAAGGAGCGGGGATCAATGCGAATGCTATCAAGGCCAGATGACTGAAAAGAATTAGAATTACCAGTATTCTTCCCCGCTGCAATGGCCGTAACTCTGAGACAACCTTAATCCCGATAATTTTTGAAAACGCATAACCCAGTACTTGGGAAATTATAAGTGCGGTTTTAAAGTCTAGAGTGAAATCCCAGCCGGAAATGTTGGCGTAAGATGCTGCTGCAAAGGGCTTGCGGAAAGCATACATACAAAAATAAGTGAAGAATGCAGCAACTCCGGAAAAGAGTAGCAAAAAAAGCTCACTGTTGAAATCTTCACTGGAATCAGATTCCTGTTTTTTACTGGTTTTTTCCATTTTATCGATAGTTGCCATTTGGTCTAGACCAGATTTTAGGTGCTTATGATTGCGTTTTTGTGACAGTCTTTTTTAAGTTCAATAACCATTCCAGATGGTAAAAATTTTTCATTTATATATTCGCAGGGAATATTCACACACCTGTTATACAAACGTCATAGCGGCAATTTAGGATTCTGGTCTAGTCCAGATTTATGTTGATGATCGAGCAAGTTAATTTGTGTCGATAAAAATTTGCCAATCATTTTTTGATTGATACAGGGGAAGTAAAATGATTTATGTCAAATTATTGCCTGCAACGATTACTCTGCTGGTGGGACAAGTAAATTACGCTCATGCACAAGAAAGTAGTAAGCAGAGTGTCCAGGATGATAGCGAAATAGAAGAGATTGTTGTGCTTGGACGAATGTTTGAGACAGAGTTACGTTCCCTGGAGTTACAGAGGGAATCCAACCGGATTGTTAATGTGGTATCGGCAGATGGTATAGGAAAGTTACCGGATCGTAACGCCGCAGAGGCAGTTCAAAGAGTCGCAGGCGTATCTATCGAGCGTGACCAGGGGGAAGGACGGTTTGTCGCTGTGCGTGGCCTCCCGTCCCAATGGAGTTCTTCTAGCCTTAATGATCATCGTTTGCCATCTGCAGAAGAGGAAACTACCAGCAGGGCTACGGCATTTGATTTCTTTCCATCGGAGCTGATTGAACGTATTGAGGTCTCTAAGGCTGTTACCGCGGATCAGGAAGGTGACTCTATTGGCGGCAATGTTAATTTTGTGACTCGTACAGCCCCTGAAGAACGCACTTTGGATATATCCCTATCTGGTGGCTATGCGGATAAAGCCGACGGTGATATTAAATCCATGAGCATTCTTTATGGGGATAGAAGTGAAGGTGGTAAATGGGGATTTTTGGCCAATGTAACTGGTTGGAGCAGGGATTGGGCAACAGATAACTACGAGCCTCGCCGTAAAGGGGAGGGAATATATCGATTGGAACTGCGGGATTATACCGGAACCAGAGATACCCTGGGGTTAAACCTTGCTACTGAATACCGATTGGAAGAAGGAGGTAAGATTTTTGCTCGTGGTTTGTATGGGACATTAGAAGATGAGGAGACACATTACAAGCACAGGTTGCGGTTCGATAAAGATAGAATGGAACTTCAGCATATCCACAATACTTTGATAACTCGTATGCAAGGTGTTGAAGTTGGTGGAGAGCACTTTTTTGGTGATGATAAGCAGCTGAATTGGAATTTAGCCAGCTATGATAATGAATTCCGCTATGGGAATACACCCAATAAAGATGATCGCTCTTATTTTGTAATGCGTTTTGATCAAACGGAAGTAGGTTATGTTGGCCTGGATGATGATGGGCTGGCTTACAACCAAATCGATGGTGGTACTGACCCAGCAGAAAATATACCCACTCACCTCCCGGATGGTTTTGTAATGGACCCAACCCAGTCCAGCCTATCTTGGGTTGAACTATATAAAGTGTATGTCAACGAAAAGGATAAAGTGGTAGCCACTTTTGACTTTTCTTCCCAGTTTTCCAGTGAGCTGGAGTTAAAGTTCGGTATGAAATATCGGGACAAGGAACGGGTGTCTGAATTCTCCGATGCATTTTACATTTGGGATGAGGAAAACTATGGGCCTGCCCCAGTTCTCTCTGACTTTACCTTGTCTGATCAGCCTGGCAGAAATGATTTCCTATCAGAGTTGGATATCAACTATGACTCCCAATTCTCTCAGGTTGCTTCAATGTCTCAATTGGAGAATTTTTGGAACCAAAACCGGGATAAATTCATTTTGATTCCCGAAGAATCAGCTCTAGTTGAAAATGGAGGGGCTCTTGGGCGAAATTTTGAGCTAACAGAGAGGCACCTATCGGCTTATGGCATGGGTAATTATGAGCTTTCAGATAGAGCCATTCTTGTAATGGGATTACGACTCACTCAGACACAAACGAAGGTGGAAAGCCAGGTATTTGTTAACGATGAAGCTAATAAAGGCTATTTGGTGCCGTTTAATGGTGATAAAGAGTATTTATCCATTTTGCCATCGGCACATCTAAAATATGCGCTCACAGAGGATAGCAATATCAGGCTCGCGCTGACCAGAACCTTTGCCAGGCCGGACTTTGGTGATCTGAATCCGGGAGGGTACTATGCCGAGCACGATAATGAGTTTATAGGAGGTAATCCAGATCTTGATCCTACTTACTCTTGGAATCTGGACTTTATGTATGAGTACTATTTTAATGACTCGGGGATTTTATCTGCTGGTTTATTTTATAAAGATATTACAGATCCAATCTTTAAAGATGTGAAAGAAGGTGAATATAATGGAGTGTCAGGAGTCGATATTTATAGTCCGGAAAATGGTGAAGATGCGTGGCTGAGGGGATTGGAATTTAATCTGGTGCGAAAAATGGATTTCCTTCCCGGATTTCTTTCAAATATCGGGTTGTCGACAAATTTAACTATGCTGGATTCAGAAATGCGTATTCCGGGCCGTGATGGTGCGGTGCCGATTTCCCGTCAAGCTGATTTATTACATAATCTCTCTATCTATTATGATGATGGTACTGTCTCCATTCGCCTGGCTCAAAACCATAAGGGAGAGTATATTGAAGAGCATGGTGGCAATAAAAATGAAGACCAGTACTACGGTGCTTACACAAGCCTGGATATGAGTGCAAATTATACGATTGGGGACAATTTAGTTATTTTTGCTGAGGCCTTAAACCTTACGAATGAACCTTTAACTTATTATATTGGTGATAAAGATAGGCCAAAGCAAGTTGAGTATTATGGGGTTCGTGGCCAACTGGGCTTTCGCTATAGTTTTTTTTAGCTGATCTTTATTTTTTATTAGAAAAAACCCGGTTATGCCGGGTTTTCAGTTTAAGTTAATATATAGCTCATTTTTTATACTGAAAGTGGGTTCCCGCGTGTGAGCAATTGTTCTATATCGACTCCCCTGGGTAGGCTACCAGTGCTATGGCCGCCTTTGCCCTCCAACCTTGATAGAATAAAAGCGCTACTGACTGCCTTATCACCAGATTGAATAAGTAGATGGGCCTGCATTGTAACTGCCATTTGATCTACGATAGCGCGAGCTCGGTACTCAAACTGATCTAAATCTGCCAATTCTTTCTTTAATGAATCTAGTGCTTTATCAAAATAATTATTCTTACCTGTGCTGGCTGCCATTTCGTCCAACCAGTGATTTACTACACTGGGTGTTTTTGTGATTGCCCGAAGGACATCCAGAGCCTGTATATTGCCAGAGCCTTCCCAGATAGCATTGATTGGAGCATCTCGGTATAGGCGGGCAGTAATAAAGTTCTCGATGACCCCATTTCCTCCCAGGCATTCCATAGCCTCATAGGCATGGTGAGGACTGCGTTTGCAGATCCAGTATTTTCCCACCGCAGCTCCCAGACGAAGTAGCATTTTTTCGTGCTCCTGGTCCTCCTGATCCATAGCCCTTGCCATACGCATAGTTAAGGCAATGGATCCCTCAACTTCTAATTGCAGGTCCGCCAGCACATTGCGCATTAGGGGGTGGTCAATCAACTTTTGGCCAAAGGCTTTTCGTTGTGAGGCATGGTAAATGGCCTGAACAACTGCTTGACGCTGACCTCCGGAAGAACCGACCATACAATCGAAGCGAGTGATGGCTACCATCTTAATAATTGCGTTTACGCCTCGGCCTTCCTCTCCTAACAACCAACCCATTGCACCTCGCATCTCCACTTCTGAAGAAGCATTGGAGACATTACCGGCTTTCACTTTGAGCCTTTGGATTTCCAGGGGATTTTTACTACCATCTGGACGCCAGCGGGGTACCAGAAAACAGGAGAGCCCTCCGGGTGCCTGGGCTAGTATCAGAAAACCGTCGCACATGGGAGCAGACATAAACCACTTGTGCCCGAGCAGCTCATAGACGTTATCCCCTAAAGGGATAGCGGTCGTGGTATTAGCACGTACATCAGAGCCGCCTTGTTTTTCCGTCATACCCATCCCGATAGTTAGAGAGGACTTTTCAAAGTAAGGGCGATTACTGTTGTCATATCCTCTGCTTAATATTTTGGGGGCCCATTCAGCGGCAACAATGGGGTTGAGTTGAATTGACGGTATAGAAGCAAAAGTCATAGTTACTGGGCATCCATGACCAGCTTCAAGCTGACATTGTAAATAGTTCTTTGCTGCCCTTACCACGTTCGCTCCCGGACGTGGATCCGTCCAGGGTGAACAGTGCAATCCTTCCGAGAGTGCCAGTTGCATTAATTGATGATATGAAGGATGGTAACGAACTATATCTATACGATTGCCGATACGGTCATGGCTTTCGAATATTGGCTTGAATTCATTGGCAGCGTAACCACGTTCAATCATTTCTGGGCGACCACATACTTCTCCATAGCGCTGTAAATCTTCCTCGGCCCAGTGTCCTCCATTGATATGTACTGCTTCTCTAAGTGCTTGATCCCCCGCGTATAAATTATGGCCCGTAAGAGGTGGAACCTGATTATTGATTGTATGAGTGGATGCATGTGCGGAGGGTTGGATACTGGTGCTCATGAATTTATTCCATGCAGTTTGGGCTGAATATAGCCTATTTCTTGGTCTAATCGGTACATTCATCCCAGCTTCAAGTGCTTTATTAACACTGGGAAGTCTGTATTTAAGGTTAAATCAACTTCAAACTGATTACTATTTATACGGAACCTGTTTGCGGATAATTCAGAAAAAATTGTGGCTGTGTTTTTAGACTTATATTTTTTGTGACTTTTATTCAAAGTAATACCGTTTGCTCTATTTCTCATTTGACTTTTATTTAATATCAATTGAATAGTACTAAACGATTTAATTTATATTTTAAGATGCTTCGTGGATTATATGTGACTGTTCACATTCTTCAGATCAGAAAAATTTGTTTTTTATCAAAATTAATCTATTAATTTTGTGGACCAGTACAAATTTCTCGATATTCGTTGAATTTTTTGTGGGCTCCTGAGTCTATACCAAAGGATGTTCTATGAGGTGGTTTACAGCTGTAAATGTAATACCTTTGTATGTAAAAATGACATTCTAAATTTATGTTGGCACACTTAAGATTGAAATTTTGATATCTAGATCACTTCTTGTTGCAGGCAGGGAGTTGATCGAATAGATTTAGCTCACAGCGAAAGACGGCCATAGAATAAATAGAAAATAAGAGCAAATCAGATATTAAGTAAGATCTTAAAAGGACCGCATGTTGGGGGAACCCAGATGAATTTGCATAAGGATTATGCACGCCTTGAAGTTGTGACTCCGGGTCATGAATCCGAAGGGCCGGAAGTAGCTTTTTTAACGGCTTCTATTAATCTTCAATCCTCTATCTTTGCAGGGCGTATAGAGGATGAGTTTAGGACTAAGTGTTCTATATTCCAGCGTTTGTCAATTTCTTCGCTTGAAGAAATTATCACTGAATATCTTCTCCTGGACTGCGCAGATCTCTCATCATCCGATCTGGACCTGATTCTGCGTGACATTCATACAATTTCCAATCCACCCAGTATTGTTCTGATTAATGTAGCGGATACAACTGATTTGGATTTTGTTCTTCACTGGGAGAAGGTTCTTGGCTTGATGCCTTCGGAATGTGAGCCCAAAGTGATCATGGAAAGATTGGGCAGGATTTTTTCTGGTGAATACTGGTTTCCCAGGGATGTACTGCATAATTTTTTACGTCAGCACCGGAAGCCAAAAAAGTGGCGGGAAAAAGCGTCGAATCTCACTCAGCGTGAGACGCAAATATTGCAGTTGATATGTGAGTGTCATACCAATGCAAATATTGCAGAAGTTTTATGTGTTAGTGAGCACACGGTTAAGAGTCATCTTTATAAGATATACAGAAAGATTGGCTGTAAAAATCGCTTAGAAGCAAGTAGTTGGGCTAGCCAGAACTTATAAAATGAGTATCTATTTTTACTGCTTTAAGAGAGTTTCTCTCCTAATTCTGCTTATCTCAATCTCCCCACTTGTCCAGTCGCAAGAGCTCGAGTCAATAGAGGGTGAGGACTCCCTTCTTACCGGGCTGGTTATCGACAGTACTGTGAGCGGTATTGGTCACGAATTTGCCCGTTCTCTTTCTATTTATATCACCAGTAACCTCACGGAATTCGATTATAACCTAACCGTTCATGAGCGACCTTCAGCAAGGTGGGGTAGCGTGGTGTGGGTTACCTATGAAAATAAACAGGTTTTTAGAACTGTGATCTACCCTGGGCGAAGGCGTTTTGGAGAGATTGTTGCTCAAGCAGCAACTCAAATAAATAACAATATTCGACAGCAGAGGCTGCAAGAGTTGTTCTCTCAAAATTTGGATTTGGCAGGGGATGAAATTTAATGAAAAGATTTTTAGTTACTCTCTTTACGCTTATATTAATGATTCCTTTTGCAGGGTATGCTACTGAGTTGATTTACACACCGGTTAACCCCTCGTTCGGTGGCAACCCATTAAATGGTAACTATCTACTGAATAATGCGAGTGCCCAGAATAGTAAGAAAGATCCAAAAGCAGGTAAGTCACCTTATTCAGAATCTTCCTCTCTAGATAGATTCACTGATACTTTGGAATCCAGATTGTTGTCTCAACTCTTGACCGATGTAGGTAATGGAAATGATGGTACTCTGGTAACCGATGACTTTATTGTAAATATAATTGATGTGGATGGAACTTTAACAATAACTATTACAGATGCTGTCACCGGCGAAATTTCTGAGATTGTCGTAGTAGGATTAGATCCGGGAAATTAACAGCCATACTGCCATTGGATGGCATTTTTGAGGATTTCAGGGGTGGTGGTGATGTTGCCTAGAATATTGCTTGTAGTATTTATTATTTTCATAAGTGGTTGTAGTTTTTTTCAGAAAACCCGTGAGGCTCTATTTGGTCCAGGATATGAGAAGGCCACTTTAACAGATCGAATGAGCACCTATGCCGACTTGATCAATTTGCCCTCTCCCAGGGGGAAAATTGTTGTAGCAGTTTATGGTTTTAGTGACCAGACAGGGCAGTACAGGCCGGCCCCATCAAGCTCGTTTTCAACTGCAGTGACTCAGGGCGCTGCTTCTATGTTGGTGCAGGTCTTAAATGAATCAGGATGGTTTGTTACTTTAGAGCGGGAAGGACTGCAAAACCTGCTGACAGAGAGAAAGATAATTCGTGCTGCACTGAAAGAGGAAGATACAGTTCCTCCTTTTGATTTACCCTCCTTGATGTCAGCAAATATTATGTTGGAAGGAGGGATTGTCGCTTATGACACCAATATCAAAACTGGTGGAGCAGGGGCAAGGTATTTTGGAATTGGCCTTTCTTCACAGTACCGTGTTGATGAAGTGACAGTAAACTTGCGCGCTGTCGATGTAAGAACGGGTCGTGTACTAAGTAGCGTGCTTACCAGTAAAAAGATTTTGTCCCGGCAGGTGCAAGGAGATATTTACACATTTGTAGAATATAAACGTTTATTAGAGGTTGAGGCTGGGATGACGACCAATGATCCTGCTCAGCTTTGTGTACTTTCGGCTATCGAGTCTGCCGTGATTCACCTTATTGCTAATGGGGTTACTGGAAATTTATGGGCTTTGCAGGATAGTAGTGAGTTTCCTGCATCGATCTTGGATGAATACTCTGAAAGTCCGGTGAAAATTCTCTGATCTCATGAAAACAATGTAATTATTGTTGATTAATAATAATTTAATTATTCAAAAAGCTGGCAATATCTATCTGAATTAAAAGTGGTTAGGTGGCCAGCTTTTTTGCGAGTTGAACTTTTCTGTAAGTTGGTGTAATTTACGGGACTCCTGGTTGCTCTCGCAGATTTTTATCTGTTTCATAGCTTTTATCTTTCCTTAATCATACAAAAGTTTTACGTTTCTGCTTATTTTTGTATAGAAAAATACGCTTTCTTCTGATTTATTCCTGTTCTTATTATTCCTATAGTTTCCTTAGTAGATGAGCTTTATATAGTTTATTTAATTTGACTGAGGAAATCTGAGTGACTGCTATTAGGGCGGCTGTTTTCTATCTGATTCTAGTTTTAATGCCCATTACATTGTCCTGGGCTGGAGATCTCGATAGTCACGATGAACTGTTATCTGGGCAAGGTGCACTTGATCTACTTCTTCAGCGGGATGATTCAATTAATGGACAGCTGGCTGAAGTAACGCAGTTAGGAGACTACAACGTAGCTGAAGTAGTACAGACAGGTCAGTACAACCAGGTATTCCTGGTTCAGGATGGTTCGTCCAATGAATCAGTAGTTCACCAAAGTGGTGACTATAACTATGCGGCTATTTCACAGTCTGGGGCTTACAACCAAGCAACTGCTATACAGAACGGTATAGATAATATTGCCCTTATAAATCAAGTTGGTTATGGAAATTCAGCCAACATCATTCAAAACGGTGATGGGCTATTTGGATTTGTCGCGCAGTTCGGTGACAACCATGCGGTGGAGGTAGTCCAGTATGACTAGCTCGCTGCTTTCTTTTTGTTTGTATTTGTTTATTTAGTCCGAGGGAGAAACATAAATGAAAAAGCTTTCACTTGCTGCCGCGATTGCAATGCTTGTAGGTGCTGGACAGGCCATGGCTGATGGTAACTACGGTGATCAACTGCAGGCTGGCAACGATAATGCCGCTGACATTTATCAGGTAGTCGAGTCTACCAATAATGCCGCTTATCAATGGCAGGAAGGTAATGACAATCTCGCTTCTACCGAGCAGTCATTTGCTGATAGTAACTTTATTGACCAGACCCAAGTTGGAAATCGCAACTATGCGACTACCAGCCAGAATAACCAGGATGGTTCACAAGCCTACACTTTCCAGCAGGGAGAGGGTAACCAGGGTGTTATTCACCAATGGGATGGTGCCAGAAACACAGCATTTGCTACCCAGATGGGCAGTGAAAACGTAATGCACCTGGACCAGTACTCTAATTCCCATGATAACACCATGGATGCTTTACAGGATGGTAATGACAATACTGCTTTCTTGCAGCAGGAAGGTGATGGCAACCTGTTTATGAGCACCCAGGTTGGCGACTCAAACAGTGTTTGGGGCAGCACCTGGTATCCATCGGCGGATGGCTTCCTGGGCGGTCAAGTTGGTGAGGGTAACGTGGGCTTCGCTTACCAGAGCGGTGCTGAAAATACCGCAAATCTGGTGCAAACTGGAGATTACAACTACCTGGATATGTCCCAAGCGGGTATTAACAACGTTACGACCATTGCCCAGGATGGAATCGGTAACTCCAGTGTTGCAGCTCAGTATGGCGATGACAACGTAACCACTATCGCTCAGAACGACACTAATAATATTGGTGACATGTATCAATACGGCAACAGCAATACTGCTGCCCTGGTTCAAAATGGTGACATGAACTGGAGTGAGTTTTCTCAGACCGGTGATTTGAACCAGGTGACTATTGATCAGTCTGGTAGCGCTAACTCTACCTTCGGCTACAGTGAAGGCGTAGCTAACATGGTTGATATTGACCAGGTTGGCGAGCTTAACTTGGCAGAAGTTCACCAGGATATGGGCGGGGACAACATGATTGTTCTGTCTCAATCTGGCTTTGAGCATGGCGCCCACTTGGGACAGTCTGGTAACAATAACGCCACTTTTGTTACTCAATCTAGCGAGTTCAATATGGCCAGTGTTCATCAGATTGGTGATAGCAACATGGCTACGATTACTCAGAACTAACCCTGATTTTAGTTCGCCTAAACAACCCCTCCCCTTTAGGGGCAGGGGTTGTTTATTAAATAGATTGGTAGTTAGGTGAGGGTAAACCGAGAGCTAGACGCTGCGCTGGCCACTCAGGTTTAAAGTGAGCTCCAGTAGGCCCGTCCAGGGTGATTGGTGTCCAGTGCCACCCTTGATGGCGGTATCGATAGCGCGAGCGCGTAAAAGCAGAGTTTCAAGCTGGCGAGGCGCCAGCCGGGAAAGAGCGGATTGAATTAGTGGCTGACGTTTTTGAATACGCACCAGGCGAGCCAGTGGTTGGCCCTGATTGAGCTTTTCCCCAATTTCCAGCAATGAGCGAATTTCCCGTGCCAGGGCCCAAAGCACTACCGGTGCTTCAATGCCTTCACTGCGTAATCCCTGTAAAGTTGTTATTGCTTTATCGGCTTCACTGGCCAAGGCTCTATCTATTAGGTCAAATACACTATAGCGAGCGGAGCTGGTAACACTATGTTCCAGTAAGCTGACGGTAATTGTGGTGTCGCTCTTATTTAATAGCTTGAGCTTTTCTATCTCCTGGCTAGCGGCAAGTAGGTTGCCCTCCACGCGTTCTGCCAGAATTTTTACTGCTTCGGGTTCGGCAGTCAGTCCTGCAGCGCTAAGCCGCTGATTGATCCAACGTGGCATTTCCTGGGCAGGCACTGGCCAGATCTGGACTAGTACGCCTTCTTGTTCCAGTGCTTTTACCCACTTGCTGTTGAGCTGTGATCTTTCCAGTTTGGGTAGAATTAAAAGCAGAACCAAGTCCTGGCTGGCGAGGGCTGCGAATTCCTGAAGGGCCTTACTGCCCTTGTCCCCCGGTTTTCCACCAGGTGCGCGTACTTCGATCAACTTTTTCTCGGCAAAAAGCGACATATTGCCAGCAGAGGCGAGTAGAAGCCCCCAATCAAAGTTGTGCTCGGCATGGAGAAGCTCACGCTCATCAAAGCCAACCTTCTTCGCCGCCTTACGAACCTGGTCACAACACTCCTGGACCAGCAGGGGTTCATCTCCGGAAATAATATAAACCGGGGCCAGCCCCTTTTTGAGACTCTGTAGTAGTTGCTGGGGGTTGATACGCATTACTGTACAGCTACTTAGTAGCTTTTATCCTCCAGCGGGGCATTGACATCAATTCGACGCAGTCGGTCAATCATCCGGCTGATAAGTTCGCGACGCATTTCAGCACGCAGTAAGCGTTCCTCTTCGCCCTTACTCACAATCTCAGATACATCCCATTCAAGAGAACGGTAAACATCTGCCTGGGCTTTGTTTAGCAAGACTTCACCGCTACCGGTACGAACACTATAGATAGCGCTGGTGATCAGTTCGTATTCTGATGCGCGCCCCTCCGAGTCTACGGCAACTGTGAGTTTGCGTTCGATTTCCCTGTTAATAACCATTACGTAATCTGCTTCCATGGGAGTTGCAGCAACGGGAATACCACCGTTGTGGAGCAGGCGACTGAGTTCATCAGCAATATCACTGCGTGGGTTTTCGCTGGAAATATAAATAGTGCTGCCTGGAGGGAAGTTCTTTGGTGTGCCGCGTAAATGCCAGCCACAACTGGCAATGGCAAGAATGGCAATTAAGGAGATAACTCGTCTTGCGATTTTTTTCATAAACTACCTGGCTTAATCGGGCCTGAACTGTATGTGCGGCCTGAGTGAGCCGGGAGCTTATAGCTCCCGGCATTCGGGCTGCGAGTCTATTTCGCAACAATATTTACCAGTTTGCCTGGTACGACAATGACCTTGCGTACTGTGGCATCACCAATAAACTTCTGTACGTTTTCATTTTCCAGAGCCATTTTTTCCAAGCCCTCTTTATCCGCATCAGCCGGAGCATCCAGTTTTGCACGGACTTTGCCATTGACCTGGACTACCAGTGTAATGGTTGAACGTACAAGAGCCTTTTCATCCGCTTGTGGCCAAGCCGTATCAATCAATGCACTGGAATTACCCAGCACTTGCCACAATTGGTGACATATGTGCGGGGTAATTGGTGCGAGCAGTAAGACGGCAGCTTGTAGTGCTTCCCGCTCTACAGCGAGGCCCTGCTCATTATTCCGTTCTGCTAACTTACCCACTTCATTGAGCAGCTCCATAACTGCGGCAACAGCCGTATTAAAAGTTTGGCGGCGCCCGTAGTCATCACCCACTTTCTGGATGGTTTCATGGGCCTTGCGGCGCAGTTGCTGCTGTTGGTCACTCAGAGATTGTTGATCGATCTCTACATCGCTTGAACCCGCTGCGACATGACTGTGAACAGTTTTCCAGAGCTTGCGCAGGAAGCGGCTGGCGCCCTCCACTCCAGCGTCATGCCATTCCAGGGTCTGCTCAGGGGGAGCGGCGAACATAGTGAATAGACGTACGGTATCAGCGCCATACTGCTCGACTGCTGCGTGCGGGTCTATGCCATTGTTCTTAGACTTAGACATTTTCACTACTCCACCAGCAATAATCTCTTCGCCGGTCGCACGCTCAATGGCTTTGATGGGTTTCCCCTTGTCATCCCGCTCGACATCCACATCGGCTGGATTAATCCAGGTTTTATGACCGTGTTTCTCTTTATAAAAAGACTCAGCTAAAACCATACCTTGACACAGCAACTGCTTGAAAGGTTCATCGCTGTTTACCAGCCCCTCATCGCGCATTAGCTTGTGGAAGAAGCGTGCGTAGAGGAGGTGCAGGATAGCGTGCTCAATGCCGCCTACATACTGGTCGACAGGCAGCCAGTAGTTGGCGCGGTCCGGATCCAACATGCCCTCTTCAAAATCTGGGCAGGTATACCGCGCGTAGTACCAGCTGGATTCCATGAAGGTGTCGAAGGTATCGGTTTCTCGTTCTACGGTAGTGCCGTTGAACTCGTCCTTGCGCCACTCTGGGTCAGCTTTAATGGGTGATTGAACACCATCTAGCTCCACATCTTCCGGTAATAGAATCGGCAGTTTGTCCGCAGGAACCGGAATTTCCCCTCCGTCAGCTAAATTGAACATGGGAATAGGTGCACCCCAGTAGCGTTGGCGGGAGACGCCCCAATCGCGCAGACGATAGTTAGTGGTGACCCGGCCTTTGCCGGTAGCGACGAGTGCTTCGGAGATTGCGGTAAAAGCACTCTCGAAATCCAGTCCATCAAAGCTACCGGAGTTCACCAGCTTGCCTTTCTCTGTATAGGCTTCTTTATCCAGGTCAATAGGCTGGCTATCGGAAGCTTCAATTACCTGTACCATTGGTAGTTGGTACTTATGGGCAAATTCCCAGTCGCGCTGGTCGTGTGCCGGAACTGCCATTACGGCTCCAGAACCGTAATCCATCAATACATAGTTGGCGACCCAGACGGAGACTTCTTCACCAGTGATGGGGTGAATCGCTTTCAGCCCGGTATCCATTCCTTTCTTGTCCATTGTGGCCATGTCGGCTTCGGACAGGGATTGTCTTTTGCACTCAGCAATAAACTCTCTCAGTTTCGGATTACTTTCCGCCATCTCCAGGGCGATAGGATGCTCGGCAGCGAGAGATACATAAGTAACTCCCATTAAGGTGTCCGGGCGGGTGGTATAGACGTCGAAGTGATCCATGCCGGCTACAGTTGCAGGCAGGGCGAAGCTCAGCTCCACACCTCGGCTCTTGCCGATCCAGTTGCGCTGCATAGTGCGCACCTGCTCGGGCCAATCGGGCAATTTGTCGAGATCCTCGAGCAGTTCTTCCGCATAGTCGGTAATCTTGATAAACCACTGGGCTAGCTCGCGGCGTTCTACGGTAGTGCCACAACGCCAGCAGGCCCCATCTTCCACTTGCTCATTGGCAAGTACCGTCTGGTCATGGGGGCACCAGTTCACTGCGGAGTTCTTCTTGTAGACCAGGCCTTTTTCATACAGGCGGGTGAAGAACCATTGTTCCCAGCGGTAATAGGAAGGCTGACAAGTAGCT
Organism: Microbulbifer variabilis; assembly: GCF_052468405.1. Taxonomy (NCBI): domain Bacteria; kingdom Pseudomonadati; phylum Pseudomonadota; class Gammaproteobacteria; order Cellvibrionales; family Microbulbiferaceae; genus Microbulbifer; species Microbulbifer variabilis. The sequence goes on along the minus strand of NZ_CP174343.1, from coordinate 3,206,817 downwards.
AGTTCACGGGACCAGTCAAAGCCAAAGCCAAGTGCTTTCAACTGGCCCTTCATGTAATCGATATTGGCATAGGTCCATTTGGCCGGTGCAGTCTTATTCTGGATCGCTGCATTTTCTGCAGGCAGACCAAAAGCATCCCAGCCCATAGGGTGCAATACGTTCTTACCCTGCATTCGTTGGTAGCGGGTGATTACGTCAGTGATGGTGTAATTTCGCACATGGCCCATGTGCAGCTTGCCGCTAGGGTAGGGGAACATGGACAGGCAGTAGAATTTTTCCCTGCCGGTGTCTTCCTTAACCTCGAAGCTTTTCTCTGCCTCCCAGAATTCCTGGGCAGAAGCTTCGACTGCGGAGGGGTTGTACTGCTCTTCCATCGATTGGGGACCTATACTCTGTGATCAAAAATTTGCGGGGAAACCGTTACATATATTGGATGGGACTGCTTATGATCTGCAATCCATAGGATTGATCGCGATCAATTGCTGTCTCCAGGGCATCCATTAGGATGCGTAAACGCGAGATTATAGGAGGGATACCGTGACGAAGGAACCAAAGTTGCCGCCGAAGGATGATCTAGCTGATGAGTTTCGCGAGGATCTGGAGAATCTGGTTGAGGGTGAGCTGGCAGTTGAAGACCTAACCGCGAATAAAGTCGCCTTCCTGCGTGCCTGGTTAAAGGATGACCTTCATCGTGCTTCTGATTATCTCCAAGGCCTTGGCGGCGAGTTGCGTACATTGGAAGAGCGCAGTGGCGATTGGCTGCTGAATGCGGCAGACCCGACGGAAACGGCCTGGCCCAACCTGATGCGCTGTATTCGTGAGGGAAAACCCTGGGCCCTGGCTGGCGAATATGTGGGTGCTGATGAGGAGCTGCAGTGCTTGGGGTGTGGCTACCGCGCTCTCCCACCAGAGAATACACAGATCACACCGTGCCACCGCTGTGGCTATGGTTGCTTTCGACAAATAGAGGGCGGTCTTGAATATTGATTGAATTTCATACGTTTATGACCAACCTGCTAATGCCGCCTTTGGCACCTATGTTGGGGTTAGTGCTGGCGTTTTTACTACGATTTCTGCCTGAAGGATCCCTGCTGGGGAAAGTTTCCCTACCGCTGGCACTGGTTTCATTTGTTGTGCTCTGGATGAGTGCCACTCCGGCTTTTTCGAATTGGCTGGGAAAGCGCCTGGGGGCTGCACCGGACCTTGCCGGTTTTTCTCCTGAGGCAGTCATAATCCTGGGTGGTGGGCGCTATAGAAACGGGGAATCGGGCAGTGAACGTCTGTCGGCCGCTAGCCTGGAGCGTGTTCTGTGGGCTGCTGAACAGGCGCCAGGGGGGGTGCCAATTTTGGTTTCCGGAGGGCGTGTCTATCGAAATGAGCGAGCGGCTGAGTCTCAAATGATGGAGTCCCTACTGGAGGGAAAATTGGCTCGCTCTGTGAGTTGGCGTGATGATTGCAGTCGTACTACCGCAGAGAATGCAGTAAACAGCGCTGAGATATTGCGTGCAGCGGGTGTGAAACGTATTGTCCTGGTCACCCACTGGTGGCATATGCCCCGTGCAGCAGCTGTGTTCTATAAAGCCGGCTTAGAAGTACAGCCGCTTCCTGTTGGCAGCGCTGAAGAATTGTTGCCGCGGGCACAGGAGGGTTTGCTACGCTGGGTTCCCAGTGCGGCAGCCCTGTTGCAAACACAGACTTACTGGCGGGAATTACTGGGGCAGGCGTGGTACAGCATTAGGCCATTGCCGCCAACCAGGAAATGTTGAGGAACTTTTATATCAAAGGAATTTCAGAGGCCTACAGGATAAGAGGTAACAGGCGTCGAGCAAGAGAAAGTACTCTTGAATGCTAGTTGCACCGGATTTAGGATGACTGGCGCCACAGGACTAACCCACTGATTATTTTTTAACATGGAATGGCGACTGTGGATTACAAACATAACAATAAACGAGATAACCTTAAGATGAAGGGCATCCCGGTTTCTTTTACTCCCATCCAATTACACAACCGCTTGAATCGAGCGGTTTGGGTTGGCTTCAAGCGCGTAGAACAGGATGGGCGAACTCTATTATTTCTTAGTGCCGGCGCGGAGAGTGGCGCTCAGCTCAGCAAGAATTTTGAAACCTTCGCCGGGCAAATTGTCCGCGAGTACCGCTTTAACCCATCAGAGGTGGAGTTTATCGAGCTGCGCGAGAGAGCCGGTGAATCCCAGTGGTATCGATGGCACGCCCAGTGGGTAGGGTCCGCACCAATGGAGTGCCACGGGGATTTGGTAACTAGCGAATCCAGTCGTCGCTACCTATCGGAGGCGTTGGAGAGCAGTATGGCGGCTGCCTGAAGCTGTGCCCTAAGCCTGCGCTCTATTGGCTGCATTGCCGCCGTTCAGAAGGTCGGCAAGGGCCTGTTCCAAAGTGGGAAACTGGAAACTGTAGCCGTTGTCCAGAGCGGTGCGCGGCTCCACCCGCTCACTGGCCAGTAGCAGCTCCTCTGCCATATCTCCGAAGAGTGTTTTAAGCAACCACGCAGGCGAACGCATAAAGGATGGACGATGCAGCTGTTTGGCCAGCAATCTGGAAAAGCTGTTATTGGTTACCGCTTCGGGAGCACTGGCATTGAATGTTGTGCACAGGTGCTTGTCAATCGCATGTAGCATTAACCCCACCTCATCCTCCTCGTGAATCCAGCTCATCCAGTGTTCCCCGGAACCCATGGGCCCACCAAGACCAAGGCGGAAAGCTGGTAACATCTGTGGCAGGGCTCCGCCACGGGTGGAGAGTACAATAGCAGTGCGGATGATCCCGACACAGATTCCTGCTCTTTGCAGGGGAAGTGTTGCCTCCTCCCAGTCGCGACATAATTGAGCAGAAAACCCTCCTCCGGGAGGACTGTCCTCCCTAAGAAGTTCGCCACCACGGTCCCCGTAGTAACCAATTGCTGACCCGGAAAGGAAGTAATCTGGACGTTTCCTCTGAGTTAGGGCCCAGCGCACTAACTTCTCTGTGGTTTTTAATCGGGAGTTGCGAATTTCGGTCCTGCGCCTCTCACTCCAACGGCGGGAGATTGGTTCGCCCGCCAAATTTACTACCACATCAACTGCGTGTTTAACCTCTTCGGGTTCACTAATTGCTTCGACCGCCTCCCCGCAGAGTGTGCGCACCTTATCTGGCTGGCGGCTAAGAACTGTGATTGTGTCGCCGCGGGCGAGCCAGCGTTGGCAAAAAAGTCTGCCTATCAGGCCTGTGCCACCACTGATTAAACAATGCATACAAAGGCATCCCTGCCAAATTTTTACCGGTAATTTGAATGCAGCATAGCAGTCCGGTGCTGCTGGCGGCCGTAGGGTTGGTCCTGGCCCAGGAAGAATATCTGGGCATGGGATTGAGAGAGTGAATTTGGGGTCGGTTTACTGGTCAGTGGCCTCACCGGTGATAGGGCTACCGGTCTTAACGGCCTTCTTACGACGTAGAATGATTGCCAAGGCCAACATTGGCAAAGCCAGGGCAAATACAATAGAGATCCCGGCCAGCATAAATGGGGTGGAGCCGCGCATGGCACGAATGTCACCGGTCATATTGGCTTGCTCAAATTGTGGCAACTGCTCAAGGATCTGCCCGCGGGGGTTCACTATTGCCGTCATTCCGGTATTGGTGCCGCGTACCAGATAGCGACCAGTTTCCAGGGCTCGCATCTGTGCCATTTGCATATGCTGCAATGGGCCGATGGAATCACCAAACCAGGCGTCGTTGCTAATGGTGAGTAGCACCTGAGCGGAAAGGGCGCTACTGGCTACCAGACGTGGGTAAACGATCTCATAGCAAATTAATGGTGCCCAGCTGGCCCCTCCGGCATTCAGTGGGCTTTGCTCATCAGGCCCTGAGCTAATGAAGGAAGTGGGCAAATTAAAAAACTCGATGGTACCCCGGATAAAATCTTCCAGGGGGACATACTCACCAAAAGGTACCAAGTGACGTTTATGGTAGACACTGGGGTTCCGGCCATATACTGCAGCTGAGTTGTGTATGACATTGCCACTCTGGTCGGGGTCGCGTCTGTCAAAGAGAATTCCACTGATCAGGTCGATTCCGGTTTTTTCTGCATTGCGCTGTAATGCCCGCATTAGATTTGGAGCTTGGCCATAGAGCATGGGCAGTGCGGCTTCAGGCCAGATAATCACATCCACATCTTTGTCACTCAGGGCACGGGTGCCGTCTTGATAGCGGCTGATGGTTTCACCGCGAAACTCGGGCAACCACTTCTTTTCCTGTGGAATATTCGCCTGCACCAGGCCGACTGTGATAATTCCGCCTTCAGGGCGAGTCCATTCTACATTGGCCAGGGTGGCACCTATTGGCCAGGTAATTAGCGCGGCACCGAGCAATGCTATATGGCTGCGTTGTTTGAGAGGCACCAAACGACCACTGACTGCCAGGGCGAGTACTGCTGCGCTGAACGCGAGTATTAAACCGACGCCGTAAACACTCAGTACCGGGGCCCAGCCCGACAACCAGGTTTCCAGATGTGCATAACCAGAGAATAACCAGGGAAATCCGGTGAACATCCAGCTGCGGAACCACTCGCTGATAAACCAGAGGGCGGCAAAGGCCAGGGCAAAGCTGAATTTGTTATCGGTAAAACGGCCAAGCAAATAGAAGGGAGCGGCCAGCAATGCCGCCATCAGGGCAACGAATCCACCGGTAAGGGCCGCTCCTAATGGGGGGGCGGCGTTACCGAAGTTTGTAATAGAAACGTAAACCCAGGAGCCCCCGCTGGCAAACAGCCCCAGGCCAAAACAGAACGCCAGCCACAGGGCGCGACGCCCCTTTATTACCTTTCCCCCTGATGCTTGCAGGTAAACCCATGCAAGCAGGGTCAGGGACAGCAGTCCGCATACCCAGTAATTAAACGGGGCGAACGACAGTGTCATTAAGCCGCCGGCAGCGGCGCTGGTGATAGGAAAAAGTATTCTTCGCATAAATTCGTTTAGCTGATGCCGGACACAAGTGCCAGCGGATCGAATCTCTCTACCCCCAACACAGAGCGGGGAGCGCAGTCTTTGGCCCTCTCCCGGCGGTGGTCTGCGAGGAGTCGCGTCCTGGGTCAGTCCTCTTCTGGTGGTTTGCGCATATGCGCTACGCGCAGTAGGTGGATCTGTCGGCTGTCTGCATAAAGTACCCGGAACATAAAGTCGCCTAAACGGGTGACCTCATCGCGGCCAGGTAAATGACCGAAAGATTGCATAATCAAACCGCCAACCGTATCGAATTCTTCATCGCTAAATTCGCATTCGAAAAATTCATTGAACTCTTCAATAGGGGTAAGCGCTTTAACGATATAGTCATTGTCGCCAACCCGACGGATAAAGCTGTCTGCTTCTTCTTCGTCGGTTTCATCTTCGATTTCACCGACAATTTCCTCAAGAATATCTTCAATCGTGACAACGCCGGAGACTCCGCCATATTCGTCGATCACGACCGCCATATGGTACCGGTTCTCGCGGAATTCGCGCAGCAGGATATTTAGGCGTTTACTTTCGGGAATAATATTGGCGGGGCGAATAATATCTTCGAGCTGGAATTCGCCGACGCCTTTGAGGAGTAAAGGCAGCAGGTCCTTGGCCAGAAGAATTCCGCGGATATCGTCAATGCTTTCACCGACAACCGGGAAGCGGGAGTGGCCTGACTCAATAATTTTGGGCAAGAATGTTTCAGGCTTGTCCTCCAGTCCCACCACCACCATTTGCGAGCGGGGAATCATGATCTCCCGAACCTGCTGGCTGGAAACGTCCAGGGCACCCTCAATGATGGATAGTGCCTCAGCATCGACCAGCTGGTTGTCAGCTGCGTCTTTAATAATATCCAGCAATTCATCGCGGGATTTTGGCTCAGCAGAAAATGCGCTGAACAATTTTTCCAGCCAGTTTTTTTCACTCGATCGGGGTTTGTTTGAAGAGTGACTACTTGGGGGCTCGTCAGTGGTCATGGAAGTGGCCATGCTCCGGGTATCTCTCGTCTCTTGCTAATTAATTACAGTTAATCGGTAACTTTGGCTGGGCCTGGGTAGTTACCCCGCCTCTTCCAAAGGGGCATAGGGGTCGGCATAGCCTAGCCCTGTCAATAGTTTTGTCTCCAGCTGTTCCATAACCTCGGCCTCGGCGTCTTCTATATGGTCATAGCCCAGAAGGTGCAGTGTGCCATGGACCAGCATATGTGCCCAGTGCGCCGAGATCGATTTGCCTTGTTGGTCCGCTTCCATTTGTACAACTGGTGCACAGATCACAAGGTCTCCCAACAAGGGGAGATTCAGCTCCGCTGGAAAGTCGGTATGAAAGGATAAGACGTTGGTCGGTTTATCCTTACCTCGATACTGGCTGTTGAGCTGCTGGCTCTCCTCTTCGTCGACAATACGCACAGCGAGTTCCGCTTCTTCACGGTGGTCGGTCAGTGCCGTGATTATCCAGGCGCGAATATCTTCATCGGAGGGCAGGCCTGTACAGCGGCTGACCCGCTGTACATCGAGAGTTAAATCAATCATATGGGTACGACGAAACCTCAGGCGGCATTCTCGCCAGCCTTGTTGGAGACGTCCATTTCCCGATCAGCCTCATGGATATCGTAAGCTTCCACAATACGCTGAACCAGTGGGTGGCGTACCACGTCTTTGGCGCCGAAATGAGTAAAGCTGATACCGTTGACTTTGCCGAGCACTTCAACAGCGTGGCGCAGGCCCGATGCCTGACCGCGGGGCAGGTCTACCTGGCTGGGGTCCCCTGTGATTACTGCGGTGGAACCGAAACCAATTCGCGTCAGGAACATCTTCATCTGCTCGCGAGTGGTGTTCTGGCTTTCGTCAAGAATGACAAAGGCATTATTCAGGGTGCGTCCCCGCATATAGGCCAGTGGTGCTACTTCGATCACATTGCGTTCGATAAGCTTGCCAACCGTCTCAAAGCCGAGCATCTCGTAGAGAGCGTCGTACAGGGGGCGCAAGTAAGGGTCTACTTTCTGGCTTAAATCGCCAGGCAGAAAACCCAGTTTTTCCCCGGCTTCCACCGCCGGGCGCACCAGCAGAATGCGCTCTACCTGGTCCTTGAGCAGGGCCTCAACTGCGCAGGCCACTGCCAGGTAGGTCTTGCCGGTGCCAGCTGGGCCTATGCCGAAATTGATATCATTGGACTGAACGGCATGCACATACTTGCGTTGATTCAGCCCGCGCGGGCGCACGGAACACTTCTTAGTGCGAATTAAGACTACTTGGTCGACTTCTGAGGAACCTTCCTCATCGCCTTTATTGAGCAGTTCCTCGACGCCTGCCTGCTGCAGGGCCAAGTGAATCTCATCGGGCGTAAGGTGGTTTTGGGAGTCGGTTTCCTTGTAGAGAAAGCTCAGCAGTTCACCTGCAGCCTTGGCAGGCTTAGGTTCGCCATAGATGGCAAATTGGTTGCCACGATTGCGGATCTCAATATCCAGTCGTTGTTCAATTTGGCGTAGATGTTGGTCAAATTGGCCGCAGAGATTTGCGAGACGGCGGGCGTCGTTGGGTTCGAGAGTAATGCTGTGAGCTAGGGTATGAGTTTCCAAATTGGTTTCCGGCACCTTAATCTGTAGGGTTCATTGCTAGGGTATACCCATTTTCCCCGTATGGGAAAGTCTTGAGTGCTACCAATAGGTTCTAACTTTACCTGATTTTAATTACGTCTTGTAATTTAGCCAGGTTATAAGGGGCAGTTTGGCGGCAAGATGTGTTTTTAAAAAGCATCTTGCCGATGGTAAGGCTGTCTGTAGTGGCTTAGAACAGAGCCTCTTCCAATTCTGAAGTGACCAGTGTGCCACGTAATGAGTTAGGCAAGGCCTCCTCGATTACCACATCGGCAAACTTACCGATCAATGCCAAGTTATCGGCACGGAAATTGACTACACGGTTATTTTCCGTGCGCCCTTGCAATTGTCCCGGGTCTTTCTTGGAGACGCCAGTGACCAGAACCCGCTCAGTATTGCCCACCATACGCCGGGCGATGGCTGCAGCTTGCTGGTTGATACGGTTTTGCAGCAGCTGCAGGCGCTCTTTCTTCAGGTCTTCTGGAGTGTCGTCCGGCAAGTCTGCTGCCGGCGTACCCGGGCGCGGAGAGTAGATGAAGCTAAAGGAAATATCGAAGCCTACCTCCTGGATCAGGTTCATGGTGGCTTCGAAGTCCCTGTCGGTTTCACCAGGGAAGCCGACAATAAAGTCAGAAGACAGGCAGATATCCGGGCGTATCTTTTTCAGGCGGCGGATCTTGGACTTGTATTCTAAAGCTGTGTGGCCGCGTTTCATGGCCATCAGGATACGGTCTGAGCCACTTTGCACCGGAAGGTGGAGGTGGCTAACCAGTTCTGGTACCTGCGCATACACATCGATCAGGGCATCGGAGAACTCAACCGGGTGTGATGTTGTGTAGCGAATACGGTCGATACCATCGATTGCCGCTACATAAGTAATTAGCTCGGCAAAATCTACCTCGTGACCGTCTTCACCAGTGGCGCGATAGGCATTTACATTCTGGCCCAGCAGGTTGACTTCGCGTACTCCCTGGTCCGCCAGGTGCGCAATCTCTTCCAGTACATCGGTAACTGGACGGCTCACTTCCTCTCCGCGGGTATAGGGAACCACACAGAAGGTGCAGTACTTGGAACAACCTTCCATAATAGAGACGAAGGCGGTAGCGCCGTCAGCTTCTGGTTGGGGCAGTCGGTCAAATTTCTCGATTTCAGGGAAACTGATATCTACGACGACCACGCCATTTTTCTGCTCTTTGGTTTCCATCATCTCTGGCAGGCGATGCAGGGTTTGCGGACCGAAAATCAGGTCGACATAGGGCGCACGCTTGGCGATTGCCTCGCCTTCCTGGCTGGCCACACAGCCTCCGACGCCGATAACCAGCTCGGGGTTTTTTTCCTTGAGGCGTCTCCAGCGACCCAGCTGGTGGAATAGTTTTTCCTGGGCTTTCTCGCGAATAGAACAGGTATTGACCAGTAGCACATCCGCCTCTTCAGGGTCGTCGGTGGGTACCATGGCGTGTGACTCGCCGAGCAGATCGCGCATCCTGGCGGAATCGTACTCATTCATTTGGCAGCCGTGGGTTTTGATGTATAGCTTTTTAGCCGGTGTATCGGACATATTGTGCCTGATTAAAAACTGGTCAATTAAACGGGTGGGGCATTATAGCGACAGGACCAGGCACTGCATAGATGGCTATATTAGCCCTTGAGAACCTGTGCTATTCTTGCGCGCTTTTTCGGGCTTTGCCCGCTTTCTGAACAATTTCGAGCTTCGGGGTATTCCCCATCCTGAGAAACTTATGGCCAACCCGATATATAAAGTGATTTTCCACAACCAGAGCCAGGTGTATGAACTCTATGCCCGGGCTATTTATCAGAGTGATATGTACGGCTTTATCGAAGTCGAAGAGTTTGTATTTGGGGAGAAGGCCCAGCTGGTTGTAGATCCCAGTGAAGAAAAGCTGAAAACAGAATTTGCTTCGGTAACTCGCTCCTATATCCCGATGCACAGTATTGTGCGTATCGATGAAGTGGAGAAAGAGGGAACTGGTAAAATTGTCGAGGTTAAAGGCGATAAAGTTGCAAAATTCCCCTTTGCGCCGCCCATTCGTCATCCCCAGGACACCGAATAATCTTCCCTCCTTTTACCGAGTCAGCGGGCCTTGGGCCAGGCTGATTCGGGCGCCTAAAGCCCTCGCAGTCTAGCGGGTTTCACTGCAATATAAGCTTCAATAAAAATCCTCGTGACTGTCATCAAATCGCTGCAAAGTGATTGCCAGGGCGATCAGCGACCTTATTTCCATTGCTTGATCGCAGCTTGCGAACTATCGCCTGCAATCCTGGCTGAGTGGAAATGAGCTGAAGTTCACTCCCATTCTGTTGGTAGAGGCAATTGATCGCAGCTAATAACTGGTCAAATGCTGGAACCTTTCTATGAGCAATCGCTACCGCGCGCTGTGGATATCCGATGTCCATTTGGGTAGTAGAGACAGTGAGCCCCATCGTTTGGCGGATTTCCTGGCGCAAAATCGAGCCGAAACGGTTTATCTGGTGGGTGATATTTTTGATATGCATGCCCTGTCCCAAGGGCGAGGCACCTGGTGTCAGGCATCCAGCATGTTATTGGGGATGCTCTCTGAGTTGAGTAATGAGATTCCGGAAGTGATTTATATCCCCGGAAACCACGATGCACCCATGCGCAGCTGGTCAGGTAAGCGTCTCGGCAATATCCGTATAGAGCGTGACTGGGTACATACGGCCTGTAATGGTCGCCGTTACTGGGTCACTCATGGGGATCAATTTGAACACCATATAAAAATGCACCCGGTGAGCTATCACATTGGGGATCGCAGTTATTACCTGATGCTGCGTTTTAATCGTTGGATAAATTACTGGCGCAGCCGCTTCGATAAGCCTTGGTGGTCCCTGGCCAGCCAGATAAAAAACCGGGTGGGTGCGGCTAGGCAAATGATGAGCGACTTCGAAGATATTGCCGCGATATCAGCGGTAAATCGTGGCGTGGATGGTGTGATTTGTGGACATATCCATCGCCCCGCGCTACGGGAAAAAAAGATCGGGGAGGGCATTGTGACTTATGCCAATTGTGGTGACTGGGTTGACTCTATGAGTGCGGTGGTTGAACAGCACGACGGTAGCTTGGAGTTGTTGCACTGGTACAGGGCACCAAAAATTGCCAGCATAATGACGGAGGTGGTGGCAGCATGATCCAATTGGAAGCACTCCTACAAAAAAATGCTTGGTATAGCGCTGCGCCGCAAAAACCAACCCGTAAAATTGTCTCCGCAACTCTGAAAAAAATCTGTTGTGAAGAGCGGATTGTGGAGTTTGGTCGAAACTATCCACATCTGGGAGGGCTTGATTTTATTCGGCAGCTCTTTAGTGAATTGGATTTTCGCTATGAACTGAATCCCTCTGAGCTGGAAAGGATTCCGGTCAATGGACCGCTGGTTATCGTAGCCAACCACCCGCTGGGCAGTCTCGATGGGCTCGCTCTGATTGATATGGTGGCCCGGGTGCGCAAGGATGTCCGTGCGGTGGCAAGTCAGTTGCTGTGGAATATAAAACCGTTACGCCCCTATTTCCTGCCTGTGGATAATTTCCGTGGACGCACCCGCCGTGCAGATGTGCAGGGAATTTATGAATACCTGGAAGAAGGGGGGGCGATTATTATTTTTCCCGCCGGGGAAGTATCGCGCTTTAGCCCGCAGGGGGTGCGTGACGGTCGGTGGAATCCGGGCTTCGTGCGCTTCGCAGAAAGAGTCAATGCTCCAATTCTTCCTGTACAGGTGCTCGGCAGAAATTCCTGGTGGTTTTACGGTCTGTCCATGCTGAATAAACCTCTTTCAACACTCTGGTTGATCCGGGAGATGTTTAAGCAGGAGAGACGCGGTATTGATATACGGATTGGCCATCCGCTTGAGGCGGAGCATTTCCGCAGCTGGCCGCTGACCCCTCGGGCCCAGGCGGCACTTTGGCGAAAGCATGTTTACAAACTGCAGAGTTCGCCGGCACCTCTTGGTCCAGAATTGATTGCGCCGGCTGAATCTCAGTCGGAGGTGGCGCATGTAATTGATAACTGTGAGGTGTTGGCCGAACAGGGAGCGTTTTCTGTACGTCTTTACCGGCAGAGGGCAGATTGTCCAGTGATGCGAGAGTTGGCAAGGGTGCGTGAGGTAGCTTTCCGTTCCGTGGGTGAGGGTACGGGGCAAAGCCGGGATTGGGATTGCTTTGATGCTCACTACGATCATCTGCTTTTATGGGACCATGAGTATCAGGTAATTGCAGGGGCCTATCGCATAGCAAGTACAGAGTCTCTGGGCGAGAGTGAAATTTATAGCAGCACTCTGTTCAATTACCCTCTGCCACCCAGTCAATGCCTGCCTGGGTCGGCAGAGTTGGGACGCAGTTTTCTGCTACCTCAATATTGGCGCGGGCGCGGCCTCGATTTACTGTGGACCGCGATCGGCCAGTGGGTGTTGCGCAGTAAAGTGCGTTATCTTTTCGGACCGGTATCAATGCCGGGAACATTTTCGGTGCGTGCCAAGTCCGCAATTGTGCGCTATTTTTCCCATTATTTTTCCCCAGAGAATCCTCTCGGTGATGCTCGATTGCCTTTCTTACAGGCTGGTGAACCCCTGCCTGATCTTTCGGGGGATTCTGTTTTGGACATGCGCCAGCTAAAGCAGGTGCTACGTGAAGAGGGGGTGGTTTTGCCACCTCTTTTTAAAAAATATGCTGCCTTGACCAAACCGGGCGGAACCAGTTTTCACGCTTTCAATATTGACCCGGAATTCTGTGATTCTGTTGATGGACTTGTGGTGGTGGACCTTCATTTGGCTGACGAGAAATTCGCTAAACGATATTTGGCTAGCTGATTTAATTCTTCAATAAAAAGGCGGCCCTATTGGCCGCCTTTTTATTGGTATTTTCTACGTAGCTGTATTTAAGGGTTAAGCCAGTTTCTGCAACTGTTGTCGTATGCTCGCAAGTTTTACACAGAGAACAAATACAGCCATGGCGGTGTCGAGTTCGTCCAGAGGGGGGAAGCTTGGTGCAATACGGATATTGCTGTCTTCAGGATCCTTTCCGTAGGGGAAGGTGGCGCCTGCTGGTGTAAGTTTGACTCCGGCATCGGCAGCCAGTTTTACCACCGCTTTTGCACAACCCGGGCGGGTATTGAAAGAAACAAAGTAACCACCCTCGGGCTTTTCCCATCGACCAAGGTCGGTATCGCCGAGTCCATTTTGCAGGTGTTCCAGCACACACTCAAACTTAGGTTTGAGAATATCAGCATGTTTATGCATATGGTCTTTTAAGGTCGTGTGCTCGGCAAAAAATCGGGAGTGGCGTAGCTGATTTACCTTGTCTGGGCCGATGGTCATAGCCTGCATCTGCTGTTTTAAAGAATCCAGGTTGGCGCTACTCGCACTGACAAACGCGACCCCAGATCCCGCGTGGGTCACTTTGGAGGTGGAAGCAAACTGCAATACAGAATCTACGGTGTCATTTTCCAGAGTTGCAGAACGGATGCTGGGGAGGCCCACATAGTGACCGAAATCGTGCACTGAATAGGCATTGTCCCAGAAAATACGAAAACCAGGGTTTGCGATATGTCCCAATTGTGCCAAGCGCTCGACGGTTTCTGGGCTGTAAGTAATGCCTGTGGGGTTGGAGTACTTGGGAACGCACCAGATGCCGATTATATCGCCATCTTCCTTGACATGTTTTTCCACGGCATCCATATCGGGCCCTCCCTCCCCCATGGGGATATTAATCATGCCAATGCCAAGTTGCTCACAAATTGTAAAGTGACGATCGTAGCCAGGTACTGGGCATAGAAATTTGGGCTCTTTTAATTCCCTCCAGGGAGTGGTGCCGGCAAAGCCGAATAGGTAGCCGGTCATAACTGCGTGATACATCAGAGTGAGGGAACTGTTACCACAGGCGATAACCTCCTCTGTGGGTACCTGCAACATGTCAGCACCCAGCTCACGCGCACAGGTGAGGCCAATCAGGCCACCATAATTACGAGTGTCAGTGCCATCGGCGGCACGATAATCGGCAGAGAGAATCCCATCAAGCTTATCGGATAAGTTCAGTTGTTCCGCTGAAGGTTTGCCCCGGGTAATATCCAAGTTCAGTTCATGTTGGCAAATGCGTTCGTAGTGGGCGCTTAATTCCTTTTCCCATTCCGTAAGTTGGGCGCTATTAGCGGATTCAATATGCACGTAATTTCCCCTGGCAGGTCACTGGAGTTGGCGAGCTTAGCAGCCTATATGCAGATTCGTCAGCCCTGTTTAGGCACAGAATGAATAGTTTCTTTTGAATCTACTTTGGTTCTAGGAATTGGGGCTGTTATTAGGGGGGGATGCTATTGACTGGCGAGGGTGCGGAAGTCTTGTGCATATTCTCTCAATGTATTGCTGAGATGACTTCTTTGCGCTGGGCTGGTACTTAATAATATTTGCTTGGCCAACTCACGTGCTTGCTGTTTGCGTTTCTCTTGTGCCTGTTGATATTGTGGCGACCAGAGCTGCTCTGGATTCAGGAGTAGGCTACGCAGTTTGTCCAGATAATCCGTCGGCTTTGTTCGCAATAACTCCATGGCTTTTGCTTGCCAGAGTAGCCTTTGCTCACTGCGTTGCATGGGGTTGTATTCCATCTTGGATACCATAGCCGCAATCAGGTTTTTTTGTTCTTCTGTCAGGCTGCCAAGCCACCGGACGCTTTCCTTGCGGATCTGCTTGTCCCGTTTACGTCGGATTTTTTCTGGGGACTGCTGCCATTTCTTCAGTTTTTTTTGATCTTCTTTCAGAAGATTGCCTTGTAATTCATCAACTTGCTCATCATTGAGCTGCGCGGCAATAGGCAATAGTAAGTTGTAAGCATTTTCGCTGGCAGAATTTAGGAACAGCTCAACCTGTTTCTCCACAGGCTCCAACTGAGGATTCTCCAAACCGCCCTCATCAACTCTGTCTGCCAGATTGGTGAGGAAATCGGCGTAGCGGGGTAGCTGTGTTTGCCGGTGCCACCGGAAGAAGCTTTGTAATGCAGCTTGAAGTTCGCCTTTCTGTATCCTGTCCAGATTAACGTAGTCGTTAGCCTTCCAGCGTATCCAGTAATCGACGTTGTTGTAGACAAATTGAATACTGGAGCAGCTACTGATTAATAGAAGGGTGACAATTAGCGCGACATTGCGCCAGAAAACAAATGTTGGCGTACCAGCTGGCTTTGCCATCGACTCTTTCCTGTGGAAATTGTTCGGCCGCTGCCGATGGGTCAATCCCAAGCATAGATGATGAACTATTGGCCTGTGATGTGGCGCCTTAAAGATTGTGCATACAGTGAATACAGCACCTTGCTGGCAGGGGTATATGCTAATGGCAAACCATAGTGCTAATTAGGTATGGCCTGTGTGTGGCCAGCATTTAGACTAGTTGTTGCAGCACTGTTTTTTTTGTCCTGTGCAAGGCGCAAAGCCGCGCAAAAATATCATCGCGAGTGGAGTTCGGCATGGCTACCACCTTAATGGAAGTCGAGGCTCGGGAGGCTCCGGCAAGAATTGCTGAGCAGCTACAGAATAATGCAGGGATTATGGCGTACCTCGGTGAACGCCTGCGCGCGCAGCCCCCGCGCTTTGTCATGATTGTGGGGCGCGGGTCCTCCGATCATGCCGGCGTTTTTGCTAAGTATCTGATTGAAATTGAAACGGGGACGCCTACCTTTGCTGCGGCACCCTCTGTTTCCAGTGTTTATGGGCGAAAGCTGAAGTTGGAAGGCGCGCTTGTGCTGGTGATATCTCAATCGGGTCGCAGCCCGGATATCCTTGCCCAGGCACGTATGGCAAAGGAGTGTGGCGCCTTTACCGTGGCATTGGTGAATGATGAGGAGGCGCCGATTGGGGATATTGTCGATCAGGTGGTCCCTTTAAAGGCAGGGCCGGAAAGGGCTGTGGCGGCAACCAAAAGTTATCTGGCGACTCTGTCTGCTGTTTTGCAGTTGGTGGCATTCTGGACTGGAGATCAAGCTTTAAAAGAGGCTCTGGAGAAATTGCCTGATACTCTGGAGGCTGCCGTACGCGCGGATATCCAGCTGCGTCCTGAAGATTTGGTTGCGGTGCAAAATCTGGTAGTACTCGGCAGGGGGCCCGGCTATGGAATCACGCGTGAATTGGCGCTTAAGCTAAAGGAAGTGTGCAACATTCATGCAGAGTCTTTCTCCAGTGCCGAGTTTTTACATGGCCCTGTCACTTTGGTTGAAGATAAATTGACCGTGGTGAATGTCCCCATTGAAGATGAATCTTTCAGATGCCATAGCGAACAAATCGATGACATTATCCGGCGGGGCGGTGCCCTGATTAATTTGCATGTGCCGAGTAAAGGTGTGCACCCGCGAGTAGCGCCATTGGCACTATTGCAGCGCTTTTATATTGATGTTGCCCATGTAGCGGTGAGCCGGGGTATTAATCCAGATGAACCCGCGGGGCTGAAGAAAGTTACCCATACCGTGTAATAATTTGCCCGTAAACCCGCCGTGGGGAGATTAAGTGAGGAGGGGAGCGTGGGTTTTGCCCTGGTAGCAGAGCGATTATTTGATGGTGAGGAGATCCTTGAGGACGTGGCACTGGCTGTCGGTGATGACGGGCGAATTGTTTCTCTTGGAGGTGTTGCGCCAGCACACGCCCAGTATGTCCACGGCTTGATAGCTCCGGGTCTAGTGGATATACAGGTTAACGGTGGTGGTGGTGTACTGTTTAATCAGGAGCCGAGTGTCGAGGCACTGCGAACAATAGGGAAAGCTCATGCGCAATTTGGTACCAGTGCATTTCTCCCCACCTTGATTACTGACCGTCTCGACGTAATGCAGCTCGCTGCCAGTGCAGTCAGCGAGGCCCTTCGGCAGGAAATTCCTGGAGTTATCGGTATTCATTTTGAGGGGCCACATCTGAGTGTGCCTAAAAAAGGCACCCATGAGCAATCATTTATTCGCCCTCTGAGTGATGCCGAATGGGCCCTATATGCACGCGACGACCTGGGAATAAAAGTTGTTACCCTGGCTCCGGAAACCGTACCGGTGGAGGATATCCATCGGCTGGTATCTATGGGAGTCTGTGTATGCCTGGGGCACTCCAATTCGGATGGGAAAACCGCGCTTGCTGCGCTGGAAGCCGGAGCGACAGGGTTTACCCACCTATATAACGCCATGTCGCCACTGCACTCACGCGAACCGGGTATGGTGGGCACAGCCTTGATCAGGGATGAGGCCTGGTGTGGCTTGATCGCCGATGGTCATCACGTTTGTGTCGAAGCAATGAAACTTGCCTTAAAGGCCAAGCCCCGAGGCAAATTAATATTGGTTACTGATGCGATGCCTTTGGTGGGCAGTGATGCGCTTAGTTTTCCACTGTTTGATCGGGTGGTGACTCGGGAGAGAGATAAGCTGACCTCCAGTACCGGGGAACTGGCCGGCTCGCACTTGGATATGATTGGTGCAGTACGCAATATTTGTCGCTGGTGTCATTTGAAGATTGAAGAGGGGTTGCGCATGGCAAGCCTCTACCCAGCGCAGTTCCTGGGCCTGCATATGGGCAGAATCTCACTTGGCAGTAGAGCTGACATGATCCTGCTTGATAAAGATATACAGGTACAGAAAACCTGGATTGGCGGTTACCAGGTTTTTACCAGGTAACCTCAGTGTTTGCTGAATTGGGAGGAGTCATCTTCTGGCATTTTTTTGCGGAGCGGCTCCAGTGGATTCACGCACGACCAGCTTTGGGGTGAAGTAGCAGCCAGTATTGCTTTTCTGCTTAGTTGATTTTGCGCCATTCTTTTCTTTTATGCCCTTTTCCTCACAGCTCTTGAAGTGAATACGCTCCAGGGCCAGTTCCGCTGCGCGCTGGGCGATTTCCTCGTTAGGCTGGTGAGCGGTGGTGAGTTTTGGCCATGTTTGGCGTGAAAAAGGGCTATCCTCAAAACCGGCAATAGACAGCTGTTCTGGAACGTCAATATTGAGCATGCGTGCCGCAAACAGTGCGCCAGCGGCAATCTCATCATTGCCGGCAAAAATTGCTGTCGGCGGTTCGCCAGACTGCAACAGCTTAGTGGCACTTTTTACGCCGGAATCAAAAGAGTATTCCCCCTGTTCAACTAGCTGCTCATCGAAAGGTAATCCAGCATTTTGGAGGGCCTTCTTGTAGCCCTCCAGGCGTCCCTGGGTGGAAAAGTGCTCAGTACCCCCGCTTAGGTAAGCAACGCGTTTGTGCCCAAAATCCAGCAGGTGTTGCGTGATTGCAAAAGCGGCGGCGGTGTCATCGATCAGGATGCAATTACTTTCCGCCACTTTGTGGCCGTGAGATGAGACAATACGTACAAACTCTACATCCATAGCTTTGAGCGTATTGATTACCTCCTGGCTTTCTGAAAATGGGGGGGTTAGCACCAGTCCCGCGACTCTGCTCTGGTCCACCAGGCGGCGCAACTCCTCATGAATGGTACTGGATTGGGCATTGCTGGGGTGTATCAGCAATTCGTAGCCCTGTGCCCGACACGCATCGAGTATGCCATTTTGCATATCGATGACGTAGTAAGCGTTGGGATTATCGTAGATAAAACCGATTGAGTAAGAGTGTGTTCCGGCCAGGTTGCGTGCAGCCAGGTTGGGGCGGTAATTCAGTGCTTCCACCACCTCGAGAACCCGCGCTCTGGTGCTTGAGCGAACTGAGGGTTCATTGTTTATGACCCGTGAGACGGTCTTTATCGATACGCCGGCTCGCTCCGCCACGTCATTGATAGTGACTTTCATTGATATCGATCCTTCCTGCGGGAACTCTCCCTTGAGACTGCCTGGTTACTAGTTTGGCAGTAGTTGGCCCTCTGCCTCCACCAGGCAAAGATTCTAGCAGTGCCTTACCGTCATTCACCGTTCAGGTGTCAGAGCCTTTTTTGGCTCACTCTGTGAATACCTTTAGTTTGTGTAAATTTCTTACAGTTTGACTGCCGTGTCGATAGTAGCGACTTTGATTAACTCGCCGTTACTCCCTTTAAGATTGGTATTTTAGAGGTGTATGACGCCATTTTTAATGTACTTAGCTCTTTCTCCTGAATTCTATGTGTGAGTACTTGAATTTTTTTGTAGTTTTACTACATAATTGGCGCAAATTAAGGTTGGGCTGCCTTTAAGTGGGTTTTGGAGGTTCGCTGGGCGTTAAAAGCTTCTACCCCGGAACAGGGGAGGAGGTGGCTGCCACATAGCCCAACTAACATGCCAGCTGGCCAAGCTGAATATTGCAGGCTGTGGAGTTTTGGTCGGAAAGTGGATGGTTTTCAGTAAAACGGTGCTCTTAGAGGCTAGGAACTGGTCCCTTAGTTACAAACCTATTTTTTTTATGAAATAAATTTTTAATCTTTATCGCAGTGGCGCAAATAGATTTTTTTACTTTTAGCGCTGTTGCCGGGTGATAGATCTGCAGCCGCACTACAACCGAATAGTTGGGATGGGACTCCCTCAATTGGACTGCCTATTCAAGGATGGATGTTTAGCGGTGGTTGAAATATCGCCGGAGTACGACCTGGGCTAATTGGGCCTTTGTCGGTGTTAAAGCAAAATTAATACGGAATAGTCATGGTTCACAGCAAGGTTCAGGCAGTTACCGATCGCATAACCCGGCGGAGCGAGGAAACCCGTGCCCAATATTTGGCACAGGTTGAAAAAGCGCATATTGAGGGCCGGGCGGCTGCGCACCTGTCGTGTGGCAATTTGGCCCATGCAATTGCGGCCTCTCCAGAAAAGGAAAAGCAGCTTATCGCCTCAGGGCGAGGCCCTAATCTGGGGATTGTAACCGCCTATAACGATATGCTTTCAGCGCACCAGCCCTACGGTACCTATCCCGCACGCCTCAAAGAAGCAGCGGCTCGTCATGGTGCCACTGCCCAGGTAGCAGGGGGGGTGCCCGCCATGTGTGATGGTGTCACCCAGGGGCGCCCGGGTATGGAGCTGAGCCTTTTTTCCCGCGATGTGATTGCCATGTCCACAGCCGTAGCCCTGTCCCATGATGTATTTGAGGGCGCTATGTTCCTCGGCATTTGTGACAAGATTGTGCCCGGCCTGGTGATAGGTGCCCTGGCCTTCGGTCACTTGCCATCCATTTTTATTCCTGCAGGCCCAATGCCTACGGGGCTTTCCAATGCAGAAAAAGTTCGAGTGCGTCAGCTCTATGCTGAGGGCAAGGTTGGTCGTGAAGAATTACTGGAAGCGGAGAGCGCCTCTTATCACAGTGCTGGTACTTGTACTTTCTATGGCACCGCCAACAGCAATCAGATGCTAGTGGAAATTATGGGGCTGCAGTTACCAGGCAGTTCTTTTGTTAATCCGGGGACTGGTCTGCGTGATGCCCTGAATGAAGCCGCGGTGGCGCAGCTAGCCCAAATTACTGAGCCCAGTCAGCACACACCAATCGCTAAAATTCTTACCGAAAAGGCTTTTGTAAATGGTGTAGTTGGCCTTCTGGCTACAGGCGGCTCTACCAATCATACCTTACACCTAGTAGCTATGGCCCGCGCCGCAGGTATTCAGCTGACCTGGCAGGATATGGCAGATCTCTCTGAAGTGGTGCCCTTGCTGTGTCATGTGTATCCGAATGGCAGTGCTGATATCAACCACTTTGCTGCGGCTGGTGGTATGCAATTCCTGATTCGTGAGCTGCTCTCCGCGGGGCTCCTGCACGGCGATGTACACACAGTACTGGGCGACACCGGACTCAAACCCTATTGCAATGACCCCTTCTTTAACGATGCGGGTGATGGTGTGGTATGGCGTCCAACTGCGGAAGAGAGTGGCGATACTTCCGTTATTCGCCCGGTTAGTGATCCTTTCTCTCACCACGGTGGCCTGCAGTTGCTCGAGGGTAACCTGGGACGCAGCGTGATTAAGGTATCGGCGATTAAGCCGCAGCACCTCAAAGTCAAAGCCCCCGCAATTGTCCTGCATAACCAGGATGAACTGTTGGAGAGGTTCAAAGCAGGTGAGTTGGAACGGGATTTTGTTGCGGTTGTACGCTTTCAGGGCCCTCAGGCTAATGGCATGCCGGAATTGCACAAATTAACTCCGACCTTGGGGGTGTTGCAAGACCGCGGTTTTAAAGTAGCACTTGTTACCGATGGGCGCATGTCAGGAGCTTCGGGGAAAGTACCTGCAGCTATTCATATGTCACCAGAAGCGGTTGAAGGTGGCCCCATCGCCAAGGTACGCGATGGCGATATTATCGAGCTGAATTCGGAGGCTGGTGTTCTGCAGGTACATGTGGATGAAGCGGAATTTGCCGCACGTGAAGCTGCACAGTGTGATCTGTCTGAAAATGCACGGGGCATGGGTCGAGAACTCTTTGCCAATATGCGCGCGATCGCCAGTGGTGCTGAGAGCGGTGCCAGTATTCTTTACTAATTAACGCGGTGCTTATTGGCACTGCAGAAATACGAGCTTAGAGCGAAATTTATGCTTAACCCTTTTGATATGGTGTTGTTTGGTGGCGGTGGCGATCTTGCGTTGCGCAAGTTAATACCAGCCCTGTACCGCGCATACAGGGAGGGCAGCCTGGTGAATGGTTGCCGTATTCTTCCCGTATGTCGCCGCCGGGAAGATGCCGATCAATATTTAACGACTGCTCACCAAGCGCTAAAGCAGTACTTGCGTGAAGGTGAGTACAGTGATTCCAGTTGGGATGGCTTTAGCCAACTGCTGCGTCCAATAGCATTGGATATCGCTGTTCCCAATGAGCAGTGGGAGCATCTGGCAGATATTCTCGGTACAGATCCAGAGCGGGTACGTATTTTTTACCTGGCAATTCCTCCTGCGGTATTTGGTCCCTGCTGTGAAAACCTCTCTATCAAGGGATTGATTAGCAAAAACTCCCGAGTAGTTGTTGAGAAACCCTTGGGTTATAACGCGCAGACCTCTGACGAAATTAATAGCAAGATTGCCAGTTACTTCCCGGAAAATAATATTTTCCGCATTGACCACTACCTGGGTAAGGAAACTGTACAAAACCTGCTGGCGCTGCGTTTCAGCAATGTACTGTTTGAGCACTTGTGGGATGCCAAGAGCATTGATCATATCCAGATTAGTATTTCTGAAACCGTTGGTCTCGAAGGTCGCGCCGGTTTTTATGACGAAACCGGAGCCTTACGCGATATGGTGCAAAACCACCTGTTGCAGTTGTTGTGCCTGATTGCAATGGAATCGCCTAATACCATGTCCGCGAAAAATATCCGTGCGGAAAAAATTAAAGTGCTGGAAGCCTTGCGCCCACTTACCGGATTGGAAGTGGACAAAAATGTAGTTCGTGGACAGTACATAGCTGGTGACATTGATGGACAGCAAGTGCCTGGATATCTGGATGAACTGGAAGGCGGTGTCAGTTCCACGGAAACATTTGTCGCAATCCAGGCGCATATCGATAGTTGGCGTTGGGCTGGCGTGCCTTTCTATTTGCGGACTGGCAAGCGTATGGAAAAACGTTGTGCAGAAATT
This sequence comes from Microbulbifer variabilis, assembly GCF_052468405.1. Taxonomy (NCBI): domain Bacteria; kingdom Pseudomonadati; phylum Pseudomonadota; class Gammaproteobacteria; order Cellvibrionales; family Microbulbiferaceae; genus Microbulbifer; species Microbulbifer variabilis. Next base: position 3,184,738 of record NZ_CP174343.1, on the reverse strand, counting down.
GTGGTGCAGTACAAAAACGTATCCCACCACGTCTATGACGAAAGCGCCGGCAAAGTTATTCCCAATCGCCTGGTTATTCGCCTGCAGCCCGAAGAGAGCATCAAGTTGGTGCTAATGGCCAAGAAAATGGACAGCCTTACTACTGAACTACAGCCAGCGGAACTGAATTTAACTCTTTCGGATACTTACGACAGCTTCCACAGTGATGCCTACAAACGTTTGATGCTGGATGCAGCGGCGAATAATTCGGCTCTGTTTATTCACCGTGATGAAGTGGCAGCAGCCTGGGCTTGGGTCGATCCAATTATTGAACACTGGCGAGAGACTAATAACCAGCCAAAAGATTATATCGCTGGTAGCTGGGGTCCGAAGGAATCTAGTGAATTACTGGCCCGTAGTGGCCGTCACTGGTTTAACGCCAAGTAATGATTATGGGGTATGACTGGCTAAATGCGGGCATGTCTCCTCTAAAAAATGGAAATCTCCATGGCTGAAGAAAAATTTTACTCAGATCGAGAACGCCTGGTGCAGGCACTGGTTCACGACTGCGCCAGTGAGCTGCAAAAAGGTATAAAAGATCGAGGGCAGGCCACATTTCTGGTTTCTGGTGGTAGTACTCCTGAACCGGTTTATCGGGAGCTTTCCAAGCGCCCTTTGCCCTGGTCAAAGATAACCGCCGCCCTGGTAGATGAACGCTGGGTAGATAAATCCCACAGTGGTAGTAACCAGGCATTTATTGAAAACAGTTTAATTCAAAATAATGCGGCGGAAGCCACTTTGTTGGGCATGAAGAATCTACATGCCACTGCTGCTCAGGGTGAGGCTGATTGCGAGCGCGCTTATGCCGAGCTGTGGCGCCCTTTCGATATTTGCATTCTGGGAATGGGTAGTGATGGTCATACCGCCTCACTATTTCCCCATGCACAAGGTCTTGAGGATGCTTTGAGTCCAGATTCTGAAAAATTATGCAGTGCAATTACCGCTAAGCAGAGTGAGGTTACCGGTACAAATACCGAGCGCATGACATTGACTTTGAGCGCAATTTTACAGGCTAAAAATATCAAACTGCTAATTACTGGTGAAGAAAAACTCAAAGTTTATCGTGAGGCTTTACTAGGCAGTGATGAGATGGAAATGCCGGTGCGCAGTATCCTCAAACAGGGGCTGAAACCAGTCACTGTCTATTGGGCACCTTAACGAACGATTGGAATTGATTGATGCAGAAGAATATCGCCGACATTTTGCAGGCTGCTGGCGTTGTCCCAGTGCTGGTTATAGAACAGGTTGAAGATGCTCTACCTTTAGCTACGGCACTGCTTGAAGGTGGTTTGAATGTTCTTGAGGTGACTTTGCGCACAGAGGCTGCGCTTGGTGCTGTGGAGCAAATTGCCAAGCATTTACCAGAGGCACATGTGGGGACAGGCACTGTATTAAATAGCGATGACCTGCGTCGATCCACTGATGCCGGAGCCGGTTTTATGGTTAGCCCCGGAGCTACAGAGCAATTGCTGTCCGCGGCTGATGGTAGCGATGTGCCGTTGTTGCCTGGCGCAGCCAGTGCATCCGAGGTAATGCGCCTTTTTGAACGCGGCTATAGGTACCAGAAATTTTTTCCGGCCCAGGCCGCCGGCGGTGTGCCCATGTTGAAATCTCTCGCGGGGCCACTGGCTGAAGTCCGATTCTGCCCAACCGGAGGAGTTAGCCCGGATAATGCAGCGGACTATCTGGCCCTGAATAATGTGGTTTGTGTGGGTGGTTCCTGGATGGCATCCAGTAGCCTGGTACGCGAGAAGAACTGGGCTGAGATTACCCGCCTGTCAAAGCAGGCTGCGACATTGAAGTCTTGACCTAGCACTGACCTGGACTGGTGCTAGCTCCTGAAGAAATAATTTTTTTATTTGCAGGAGTGATCGTCCAGCAAGTTATGGATGGCTTGTTACATTTCCGAGTTAATTGTCACAAACGCTCGGTAAGGTGCATCCGTTGATGGGTGCAGCATGGAAAACCAGAAGCTAATAAACAGGGTAAAGCCAGATGAAAATTAAAATTGCCATCAATGGTTACGGCCGTATCGGCCGCAACGTCACCCGAGCCATCTACGAGTCCGATTATAGTGATCGTATTCAACTGGTTGCGATTAACGACCTCGCCCCGGTGGCATCCAATGCGCACCTGACCCGATTTGATACCATCCACGGCCGCTTTGGCACGGATGTGAAAGTAGATGGTGATGCACTGGTAGTTGGTGGTGATCGAGTGCAGGTGTGCCAGGAGCGAGATCCGGCCAAGTTGCCCTGGAAAAAACTCGGAGTGGATTTGGTGCTGGAGTGTACTGGCCGCTTCACCGATAAAGCCTCCGCTTCTGCACACCTCGAAGCAGGCGCCTCTGCGGTGCTCATCTCTGCGCCGTCAAAGGATGCTGACCTCACTGTTGTTTACGGAGTTAATGACGCCAACCTGACCGCAGATCACCGCGTGGTTTCCAATGCATCCTGCACTACTAACTGTCTGGCGCCAGTGGCCCAGGCGTTGCACCGCGAGCTCGGTATAGAGCGCGGCGTAATGACTACGGTACACGCCTATACCAATGACCAGAACACCCAGGATGCTGTCCACGCTGATATTTATCGGGCGAGGGCTGCAGCTGACAATATGATTCCTACCAAGACCGGTGCAGCCGCCGCTGTTGGCCTGGTGCTACCTGAATTGAAAGGGCGCCTGGACGGTATGGCTGTAAGGGTTCCGGTAAGCAATGTTTCCCTGGTGGACTGCCAGTTTATTGCCGGTCGCGACACTACGGTGGAGGAGATCAATCGTATTATGCAGCAGGCAGCGGAAGCCAGTAATGGCGTCTTGACTTACTGTGACCAGCCACTGGTATCGGTAGACTTTAATCACACCAGTGCTTCCAGCCACTTCGATGCCAATCACACTCGTGTAAATGGCAATTTGGTGAAAGTGATGGCCTGGTATGACAACGAGTGGGGCTTCTCCCATCGTATGCTGGATACCAGTTTGGCCATGGCCGCGGCACTGCAATTGGACTTGCCTGTGGCCGAGTCGGCCTGATTCGATTGAGCGGAACGCCGGCTTAGTGCCGGAATATAGGTGCGGGATAACCTATAAATTCGTCTTGTACTTTAAGGGCTGGTAAAAACCATCAGGGAATAGGTTGGCCAGTCCAAAGAACTTTTTTCAAACTGAATAGCTGACGGGACCATATGATTCGCCATACAAAAATTGTCGCCACCCTGGGACCCGGCACAGACAAACCCCACGTAATCGAGGAGATGATTCGTGCCGGGGTTAATATTGTGCGCCTGAATTTTTCCCACGGCTCCGCCGAAGACCACCGCCGCAGGGTGGAAGAGGTGCGCGAAGCCGCAACAGCACAGGGTAAAACTGTGGCTGTGCTGGGGGATTTGCAGGGACCCAAAATACGCATAGCGCGCTTTGCCAACGGTAGCGTTGACCTGGAAAATAATGACGAATTTACTTTGGATCTCGACTGTCCCCCCGAAGGTGGTGATGAGCACCGTGTTGGAGTTGATTACCCTAGCCTGATTAGTGATTGTGAGTCTGGCAATATCCTACTTCTGGACGATGGCAAGATCCGCCTTGAAGTAACTGGTACCACACCGAGTAAGCTTTATTGTCGGGTATTGCAAGGTGGCAAGTTATCTAACAACAAAGGCATCAATCTTCTTGGGGGTGGCCTTTCCGCACCGGCTTTGACAGAGAAAGATTACCGGGATATTGAGCTGGCCGCTGAGTTAGCGGTAGATTTTCTCGCGGTGAGTTTCCCTCGCTGTGCGGAAGATCTGGAAACTGCTCGCAAGGCTATGCAGGCAGCTGGCAGCCAGGCAGCGATAGTGGCCAAGGTGGAGCGCGCTGAGGCAGTTGCTGACAATGCGGAGATGGATGCATTGATTCTTGCATCCGATGCCATCATGGTCGCTCGAGGCGACCTCGGGGTTGAGATTGGCGATCCGGCCCTGGTGGGTGTACAAAAGAAATTGATCAATCGCGCTAATGCGCTCAATCGTGGCGTGATTACTGCGACTCAAATGATGGAGTCCATGATCACCAGCCCGACCCCCACCCGCGCAGAAGTGATGGATGTTGCCAATGCAGTGTTGGATGGTACAGATGCTGTGATGCTCTCTGCTGAGACCGCTGCGGGTGATTACCCGGTGGCGGCAGTGGAATCCATGAGTGAGGTGATTGTGGGTGCTGAACAGTATCTTGGCAGTGTCCCATACACCCCTGAGGAGCATGGTGCCTCCGACCGTATTGACACGGTCATTGCCCAGGCTGCGATTGATGTCGCCTCTCGAGTGGAGAACCTCTGTGCCGTGGCTGCCCTGACAGAATCAGGGCGTACACCACGGATGATGTCACGGGCCAATACTCGCCTACCTATTTATGCAATGACACGACACCCGAATGTTGCGCGCCAATTGGTATTGTTACGTGGTGTTGAGCCCATCAGCTTTGATCCGGCGGCAGTTCCACTGGGGCATCTTACCGAGTCCATTATTGAAGTGCTCAGTTCGCGTATTGACCTACAGAAAGGGCAGAGAGTCTTGATCACCCAAGGTGAACGCTTGAATGTAGGTGGGCATACCAGCTCCATGCGTATTAAAGAGATCGAGTAACCAATTATTCGGTGTAAGCCATCACCTGCCCCGAACCCAAGAGGGCTGGTGATGGTGCAGCAGTTGTTGATGTAATTTAATGGCTGTGACCTCAAAAAATTTTCCTGCGCTTTTTTATTCTTTTCTTATATTTTGGTTGTTATTTGCGCAAAAATATAAGACTACAGTTCCATATTGTTTCCTTATTTATTGATTTTTTGCTGTTCTAGGCAAATAAATATGTTTATTGCCTATTAAAAAACCACAGCATTTTCAGGGCTACTTATCTTGTGTATGGGTAATTCTGCGGCAGGGCTTTGCTGCTGAATTATATTTTCCAATAGAGCTCTTTCTGTAAATTATCTACGGTTGTTAACTCCGAAATAAAACAATTAAACTATTTTATTTGATTATTTCTTTTTTCCCTGGGTGTTAAACTGACTCCTTGGTTTGTCTTATTCGTGTAATAACACTTATCTATCCCAACCAGCCTATTTGCGGTAACCTGCTTCAACAGGTCGCAATTTCAGGTATCTCCTGCCAGTAGCTTTGGCCTCACCTCATCCTAGTGCCGGTGAATTAGAACTATTGGCGAGTAGAATTTCCATAAGCCAGAAAGGCGGTGATTTTCACTATTTAAGATTTCACAAATTGCGATTACCCTAATTCAATATGTTTTCTAGGGGTATTCAACCGTGCGGAAAACAGGGTTTTTGATTGCAAATTGAGCAAGTCAAAGGTGAATCCGGCTCTTTGAGCTGGTATTCCCAATGCCGAGACCAAAAATAAATCAAGACGATTTATTGGGTCAGGAAATGATAACTAGAGGCTGGCGCACAGCGGGCTTACGGCGTTTGAAGGATTATCCATGCAGCTAAGTGTCGAGAACAGGCAAGGCGTTCGTTATATGGTCAGAGTTGGTTGGGCATACCAGATGGGCATTCCCCTGAAGGTCAATGCCAGCCAGCTGTTGTCCATGTTTGATGATGCTGTAATCCAGGAGATTCACGAACACTTCTTTGGCATGAATGGTATCTCCTGTAATGCGCTGAGTGTCAGTATTCAATCAAGCCAGGCGGGCACTGTCTTCTTAGGGCCACTGAGTGAAGCGCCCGGTCATCTTTCCAGTCGAGAACAGGAAATTTACCTGGCCCTGATCCAAAATCGCCTGATTATTGAAGAAGCCCCGTTTGCAGCCACGGCGCTTGCTGACAAGCAGTCAGAGTTGATTGCCAAGATTCGCATGGGGCTGCAGCAGATTATCGCCCAAGAACGAGCTGAGGCAGCGCTGATCCAACAGCGTCACGAGCAGCGCTCCACCTTAGAGAAAGTGGGTGCCTATATTGATCGCGGTGCTACCGGCTTAGGCAATGCCGCTTGGGGCCTGGCGGTTTGGGGCAAGGACGTGATGGAAGTAGCTGCGCTAGTTAATCCCATGCGCCAGGCCAGGGAACTCAGCACGGCAACAGCAAACTACCTTTTGTACGATAAGAGCTTCGAGGAATCCGGCAAAGAGTACCTCTCTGCAGTGCATCGGGAAGCCGTTGATGTGCTTGGCTTTGATCCATCCAAGATCACCAAGCAGCAGCTGGAGCTGGCCCTCGAAGTGGCCCAGGTGATTTATGACGAGCCGGCACTGCGCGATACGATTTTCCGTTTTGCTCAGGATTATGTGAAAGCCCAGCACAGCCTCGAAATCACCGAGATGGCCGGTGGTGGTGCATTCGAGATTATTCTTACTATCGTCTTGGCTGCAGTCACAGGTGGTGCCGGTGCTGTGGCATCCCTGGTTAAAAATGCCCGTCTGCTGAAGGCTTTCCGCGGTATTGGCGATTTGATGCTCGACTTCGCCAAGCTGAAAAAGCAACGTAATCTGCTTTCCAAAAAGCGAGGTGGTAATGCCAAGGGTAATGGAGCCAGCTTTTCCGACCTGAGCTCTTCCGATGCAGCCGCCCCATCCAATTCGAGTGGCCCCTCTTCGAGCAGTTCGAGCTCCAGTGGCAGCTCCAGCAGCTCTGGTGCCAATAACAGTAACCAAAGCGGAAATAGCTCTGGTAATAACAGCAATAATTCTCAGGCTAGCGATAGCAGTAAGACCAGCCAATCCAGCGAAGCGGATAAAACCAATAGCCAAACCGGGAAAAACCATAACGGAGATAGCTCCCAATGTAATGGCAAGGCTTGCGAAGGCGGCGAACCTATTAACTTAAAAACGGGTGAAGAACGCCTTACTTTGGTCGATGCCGTACTGGATGGTCCACTGCCACTCACCGTGGCGCGCACCTACCGCAGCAGTAATTCCAAAGACTTCGGCCTGGGCCACGGCTGGACCCACACCCTGGGTGAAAAGCTGGTGTGGCGCCCGGGTAAAGCAGTGCAGTTCCACGATGCCGAAGGCAGGGTGATCAGTCTGCCTGCTCCAGGAGACAGCGGCCGCAGTCACAACGTAGTGGAGCAGTTAAGCCTCACCCGCATTAATGACGATCACTGGATAGTGACTCCTTACGGTGCCCCCAAAGGTGTACAAAAACACTTTAAAGCCACCGGAGATAAAGGCTCCCTCAAGCTTGCAGAAATCCGCGATGGCTACGGCAATTATTACCTGTTCCACTATGTCGACGAACGTCTGATCTGTATCGAAAGCAGCATCGGTGAAGCCCTGCATATCAGCCCGCCGCCAGGGCAGCCAAACAGCCAGCGTATTGGTGAGCTGAAAAAAGAAACCCGCGACGGCCGTATTAAAGTACTCGCAAATTATGAGTACAGTGGTGAAGGGGACCTGATCAAAGCCATCGACGCCGACGGACACAGCGAGCAGTACCAGTACCATCAGCACGTCATTAAGCAGCGCACCCTAAAAACCGGCTACCGCTTCCACTTTGAATGGGATGCCGAAGGCCCCTCCGCCCGCTGTGTGCGCCAGTGGGGCGATCCTATCGATGGGCAGGATACTTACAATTACCAGTTTGCCTGGGATGATGATGGCAAGGGCGTTACCGTTACCGACACCCGCGGCGGTAAAGAGCGCTACCGCTTTAATGACCGTGCCCTACCAATCTATCACCGCGATCCGGAAGGTGCAGAGACTCTCTATAGCTACAACGACCTGGGTCAGGTCACCCGGGTACAGCTGCCCAGCGACGATGGCAGCCTGCGCGAAGAAATTTACCAGTACGATAATCAGGGTCGCCTGATACAAAAGACCGATGCCGCTGGCAACAACCACCGTATCGAATACAACGGTGAAGGCCTGCCCGCAAAAGTTACCGACCCCGCCGGTAATAGCTGGCAACGGGAATACAACGAAAATGGCCAGATCGTTGCCAGCAAAGACCCCCTCGGCAACAGCACCCAATACGGCTATAACCCTGTTGGCTTAATCGGCAGCGTTACCGACCCTCTCGGCAATACCACCCGCTACCTTTGGAACCCCGAAGGCAATCTCGCAGCGATCAAAGATCCCATGGGCCGTGCCCAGCACTACCGCTACGACGGTGCTCGTCGCCTGGCTGAAGTGCAGCATGCTCCGGGCCAGATAACCCGCTATGAATACGATGCCCAGGACCGTATCCATGCAGTGACCACTCCAGACGGTGCCCGGACTCAATACAGCTATAACCCCCAAGGATTGCTTGCCGAAGTCATTGACTCTGAAGGCCGCAGTACCTGCTACGCTTACGACGGCCTCAGCCAGGTTAAGAGCCGCACCAACCCGGACGGCAGCCGCCTGGAATATCACTATGATGGCGAACGCAACTTAATTGGCCTAGCCAATGAAAATGGCGAGCGCTACCAACTTAAATACGACCTCAATGAACGCCTGATTGAAGAAGTTGGCTTCGACGGCCGCGTTACCCGCTACGCCTATAACCGCGCCGGCCATCTGGTAAGCTCCAGAGCCGTAACCGACACAGACAGCGGCAAAGGCATCGACACCATCTTCGAGCGCGATCCCTTCGGCCGCCTATTGGAAGAAACCACCCCGGACGGAATCACCAACTTCCGCTACAATCGCAGCGGACAACTTATCGAAGCAGAAAATACCCACCGCAAACTGCGCTGGGAATACGATGCCAATGGCCGCGTTACCACCGACTGGCAGGGCAAAGATAAACTGAGCCACCAGTACGATGCCGCCGGCAACCGTATCGCCACCACACTACCCGATGGCGAGGTGCTTAACTTCGCCTTTAACCCCGCCGGTCAATTCCAAAGCCTGCACCGCCGCCCCTTAGGCAGCGATACCGATCAGCTGATTACCAGTATCAGTCACGACGAACAGGGCAGGGAAAGCCAGCGCCAACACGGCAACGGACTGGAAAGCCAAAGAGACTACGATCCACAAGGCCGCCTGCACAAGCTGCGCCTGGGCAAAACCAGCAGTGCAAACCAGAGCCCGGTGTCCGACCCCACCCAGGGCACAAACTCAATTCTGGAACGCAGTTACCAGTACAACAAAGCCGGCCAGATCGCCAAAATCGAAGACAGCCTGCGCGGAACCCGCAGCTACCACTACGACGCCCTCGATCGCCTGACCCAGGTAGACGGCCCCAACCCTGAATATATTGTGCACGACCCCGCACACAATATTCTCGCGGCCGCCAACTCAAAAGACGAAGCCAAACAGCAGGCCAGTGCCACCCAGGTCAAAGGCAACCGTTTAGCCTTCCGCGGTGATACCCACTACCGCTACGATATCCACGGCAATCGCATTGCCGAACTACGCGGTAAAGGGCAAAAACTGCAAACCCGCTACCACTACAACAGCCGCCAGCAGCTGGTACGTGTAGAAAAGCTCAAGGTAGAAAAGGGCACAGAACAGTTCCAACAGGTGATCCACTACCAATACGACCCCCTGGGCCGTCGTATTGGCAAAGTCACGAACAGCGAACTAACCGACTTCCTCTGGGATAGCGATGTTCTCCTGCAGGAAAGCAAAACGGACAACCAAACCAAACAGGATCTCAGTACCCGCACCTATTACTTCGAACCGGGCACCTTTAAACCGGTTGCTTTAAAGGAAAGTCAGCAAGATAAAGAGCAGGTCTATCACTACCATCTGGATCACCTGGGAACGCCTGATACCTTGACCAGTCAGGAAGGTGAAGTGGTCTGGAGCGTTGCCTACAAGAGCTATGGCAATATTGCCCTGGCCCATGAAAATCAGATAGAGCAGCCAATCCGCTTCCAGGGGCAGTACTTCGATGAAGAGACCGGGCTGCACTACAACCGGTTTAGGTATTATGATCCACAGGTTGGGGAGTTTACTCAGCAGGATCCGATTGGGTTGTTGGGGGGGGTTAATAATTATCAGTATGTGCCTAACCCAATAATATTTATTGACCCGTATGGCCTAAAAGCTAAGGATTGTGGAAATAACCCTAACGGCTACTCTACGAATGATGTTGATCAGCATGGGCGCCTAAGTCCAGGAAAAAATAGAGCTGAAGGCTATAAAAACACTAAAAATGATAATTTCGTACAGTCGCATCACCCAGTACAAGATAAATGGGCTCAAAAAAATGTCGAAGGCTACAACAGAAATGATGCACCTGCTGTTCTTTTAGAATCGGCATCAGGCAAACCACATGCGAAAATATCTGCATCTCAGCGAGCACGTCGCAGAACGATGAAAGTAGATGGTGTAGATCCATACTCAACTTCTATTGGTGAAGAGTTCAGCACCGGATATAGAGAGATGATTGATGCTGGAGTGCCTGAAAAAACGGCACAAAAAGCAATTAAAGACAGTTATAAATATTTTGATTCTTTAGGAGCTTTTGAATGATAGACCTAGATGCTCTAGATGATTTTGAATCTTTTGGTTCTGGTGTGTCTGAAACGCAACTTCAAAAACTGGAAGATGACTTGAAAATTAAACTTCCTGATGATTATGTGGCGCTAATGAGGAGGACAGATGGATTTGCGCTTGGTAATGGTCTTACTATTTATAGGTCTGAAGATCTCGTAGAGAGAAACGAAACTTTTGAGGTGTTCGAATATGCCCCAGGATATCTTGCTATTGGAGATGATAGTGGAGGGCTTTCTATCTTAATTAGCCTGTCAAATGGAAAGGTGTATTCAGTTGATCAAGGAAGCATGGATGAGGACGATATGGAGATACTGGGGAACAGTCTGTTTGAATGGCTTTCTGCTGGGGGATTGTTGGCAGAAAGTTAGTTTATTAAATTAGGTACGATTCATGCCGATTTTGGGACACCCAATGATTGTAAGGATAGAGAAACGTAATTCGGGACACCCATTGATTGGGAGGAGCGTCCGCCCTCAACCTTCGACGCTAGGCCCTACACAGGTAAAAATGACGCGCTGTCACCTTGCTTTCGTTTTAGCTTCGAACAAGAGCTGACAGTCTGCGTAGCTTGGCGGGAGTCTGTGCAAGCTCCACGCCAGACGCCATTGCCCTTTCCTAGCCATGCCTCTCCAGGCGCGCAAAAAACGCATACCTCCCCTATGAAGGGCTGACAGGTTATCAGAGGTACCTTACTTGCGAGGTCAGAATAAATCAAAAATTTTTATGCAGATTCCTTGGGATATTGGAGGAGTTGAAGTTGTATCCGAATCTCCAATTGATGGGAAATAGCCTTGAATAAAAAGCTACAGAGATTGGTAGCTCTTCTCGAAAATAGGAGATGTTTTGGTTGCTGAAGGCGAATTGAACTGGATAAACGGAATTGGCTTTATTGTTAGGAAAATAGATTCTCAGAATTGAGGTTGTGTCGAGCACATAAAGAAAGTGAAATTTTTGAGTCTATGTATGCTGGTTACGGAGGTTTTTTAGAGTTTATGATTTGGTGAGAGTATTTTCATGGGCGTAAAAAAGTGAATCAGTATTTTGAGAGTTTGATAGATGCAGTTTAGATTATTCTCCATCCATGACGTTTTTTGCTCAAATTCTAGAAGACTGAGCAATTTAATATTATTCTTTAAGCTGGAATTTTTTATATAGGATCATAATGGAGGTTTATTTGGTTGGTGCTTTCTCAAAATCTTTAGGTTAACTATTTTTTATTCTTCTAAAACCTCATATCTATTAACATGGTAGGGTAGTTAAAATAAAAAAAGTGCTGTTAGTGTTGCCAATCCAGATTCTGGAAAAAATATATTTAATGTGTGCTCATTTTTTTTAGTTTAAGGCTTAATAAAGTTATAACGTAAAGGGGGCAATTGTGAGGTGCGACCTATATGCATCTTTAGTGACAGCTAGGAAAGAGGGTATAAACCAGAGGCAGCTGGACTATAAGAATTCTGAGTAGTATTGTAAAACACACTGAAGGCTAAACAAATTTAGCAGTTTCGATTCCACCCCTAAAAGGTACCAGGATCATTGTTTTGGACAAAAGACTGGATAATGTTCAGCTTCATTTGGTGAAGGTGTAGTCCAGTCCTGCTCCCTGATGGTTGAACTCTAGTAATATTTAGAGAGAGTATGCAAAAACTATAATCAACTTAGAATAGCTTAGTGTTATCCGGTCTGGGTTGAGCATTTCCTATTGGCAGACTCTTTTATTAAACGGTTTCTATTGGTCAGTTCTAGTTTTTTTTGGATACGCTTGTAAATTTCCTCGCGATGAACAGGTAAAGATTTGGGAGCTTGTATTCCTATCTTCACTTGGTTACCTCTAATCTCCAATACTGTGATTGAGACATTAGCCCCAATCCTTAGGTTTTCGCCGGTCCTGCGCTTCAAGATCAACATATTCGTTTCCTATTTAAACTCTAACCATGGGTAGACCTTCCGGGATGAGAGGGCTTGGAAAGTAATGCTGGCAGGAAAGGAAGGGTGGGGCACGAGAACGGTAGGCGTGAAATAAGAAAAGGCGGACGCTACGCTCCCAGAGCTTGGAAAATCGCTCCAAGCTACTGAATGTGTTCGCCTTTATTGAAGACGAGCAGGTTTCTAGCGTACTATGCATATAGCCACTTTGATAGTCTGATTATCAATTTGGTTAGCTGGCCCCTGGTGTTGGTAGCACCTTGGGTCAGCGCCTTTTATCTGTACTTACTTCACGCTAACGTTCTCCTTAGAGAAAATGGGTCATTTAAAAAGATCTTAGGTATCTTTAGGTATTTGGGGGTATGAACTCATAGAGGCTTGTTCGAGTACGGCCCATATTGCTGATCAAATTCTATTGATTTTACGTAGTTTTGATGCTGAAAAAAACTTAATAAAATTGAATAAGATTATTTGGGCGCCTATTTTTATTCATGTCGTCTCTCGATTAGAAAATTTCTAAAACTCGCTACCGCTCCAGCACAACAAGCTGAACGGCCCTAGGATTGTTGGCTGTGTAAGTGATGGCCTAAATAACTGCTAAACCTTTCAGGTCCAATAATATATTAAGCGGTCCAGGCAATAATTAAATAACTTGCCATTCCATACATCACTAAAAGACTAACTCATAAATAAGCCACGCAAATTGTTGTTGCCTGTACGGTAGGTCAGTATGACCAGGTCTGGCTACGGCGAATCCAGGAAATGGTGGCAATTATGGAAGGAAAAGCCAATATGAATGGCAATACAAAGGCAGCAAAGGAGTAAGTATTTTCTGTTAAATTACGATGAGCATTATGGTCTCTCTCTAGCTCCTGCATTGCTAGTTCAGATGTATCCTTCTGGCTGAGACCACTTTCTTAGTATTCTTCCGGAGTAGCGTACATCTTGAATTTTACTCTGGTTATCTCTGTGGTTGTCATTAATAAGCTGTGATTCACGATTAAAATTAAAGCCGCACTAATGATAATGCGTATCTGGGTTTTCGAATATATGCCAATTTCAATAGCATTTATATCAATAAAAAAGGTTAATTGGTGTAGGGCCGAGAAATACGGCAAAGGGGCAGGTGATGATAATTGCTGAGATTTTTGTTTGTTTGGAATTTGGCCCCACCTTTTAATTGCTCTTTTTGTTGGAGTTGCGGTGGCTCTTATATCTATGGTTGTTTAAATATTTTGTGTTGTATTCAAGGGTTGTATTTGTTTTGGGTATAGCTTGCCGATTTTAATAGGTCCCTTATTTTTGCTTTGAAAATAATTTCTCTTGAAACTATTTTTCCTGTCATTGGTGTATTTTTTATTTTCCTTTGTTGGTTGGGTTTTTTCCCGCTTTATGGGGGGTGGTTTTTTATGTCGAACTTGCCGCCCTATAAAAGAAATTGATGTCATTATCACGCTTTTGAGATTTGGTACTATTGACATGAGTTGGTTTGAGAGTGGAAGGTGATCGGGCTGTCTGGGGTTATCAATTTAATAAAAAAATTAAGGTTCCGGTTATGAGAAAAGCTAATCTTTCAACTTCAATAAAAACTGCATTATCTTTGTGTTTGCTAATATCACCTGCTGTCGGTTTTGCTGAGAGTGATTCTTCGATTGAGCGTGCTAATGACAATGCTAAATTTAAACGTTGTGGCACTAATCATCCTTCTGTTCAGGAGGCTGCTTTGAAAGAGCAGCATTTTACTGCGCTGCGTGGACAGTCTCGTAATATAAGCAGTGGAGGTCATACACTACGTCCAGCTGGCTCTGTAACTATTGATGTGTACTTTCATGTTATTACTGATAACGCAAATAATGGTTCGCTACCCAGCAATGTAATTAATTCGCAAATGGCGGTGCTTAATGATGCTTATGCGAGTACACCATTTACTTTTAATCTGGTTTCAACTTCAGTAACGGCCAATAATTCTTGGTATAACGTTGGTTATGGTTCCTCCGCAGAGCGCGCTATGAAAAGCTCATTGCGTGTTGGTGATGCGGGAGACCTGAATATCTATGTGGCTGATATCGGTGGTGGCCTACTTGGGTGGGCAACTTTCCCAAGCAGCTATTCCTCAGATCCACTGGATGATGGGGTAGTTATTTTAACCGGTTCTGTGCCTGGCGGCGATGCTGCGCCTTACAATGAGGGCGATACCCTTACTCACGAGGTTGGCCACTGGTTAGGTTTGTATCATACCTTCCAGGGCGGCTGTGGTGGAAATGGGGATTATGTCTCTGATACTCCTGCAGAAAGGTCACCGGCTTATGGGTGCCCAGTAGGCAGGGATTCCTGTACAAGGGGACGGAACGCAGCCGGTCTTGATCCGATTACAAATTTTATGGATTACACGGACGATAGCTGCATGTACGAATTTACAGAGGGGCAGGCCACTCGCGCTGATGAGCAAAGCAGTACCTATCGCGGCCTATAATAATTTTTCGGGGGGATTATTCCCCCCGATACACTGACAATTATGAACAGCATCCGATTATTTATCCTATGTGCCTTGATATTGGTGAGTACGTCTAAGGTAACTGCCCAGAGGCTCGCTGTGCCAGGTTATGTCACTTGTGATAGAAATCAGTTGACTTCCTGGCAGGGAGAGGTGACAAAATTGGTGCGTGAAGGAAACAGTATTAAGGTATGGATTTCCACTGATTACGACACTAAAGAATCATTAGTGCTGACAATGCCTGGCTGGAAAGCACTTTTAGGGCAGTTCCGCCTACAAGGGAAAGAGTTTCTGGCGAGTGACTGGGGAAAAGTGACTGATCCACAAGCAGGACTTAGGCCTGGGGTTCGAGCTGTGATTTGGTTATGCGAGAATAAGGCCTATCCCGCTGTGATCAATTGGCAACCTCCACCAGAGTAGGCACCTGCATGTTTACTTTTTGATGTTTACTTTTTGTGTAGTTAAGATTTAAATAAAATTTTAGTGTCTCCTTAATTAATTCACGGAAACCTTTTATGATGATTAGTAATTCTTAAATCAAAGGTTGCAAGCCGTTGAAAAGTAATCCCTCGATAAGGTTCGGAAAGCTGGCCCTGTATCGAGAGATATTCTCGGAGCTTATGATTTTTTTGGTAGATTCAATTCCAGGGATTCCCATCAATAAATCGATTTCTTCCACCGTACAGCATTTTTGCATTTCCGTTTGCACGAAAATCAACATCTCCCCTATAAATTAGTTCTCGATATGGGCTGCTGGAGCTAACGGCATAATCCTCAAGTTCAACGCCTTGCTTGAATATAAAAATAAACATATGAGTGGCACTATTTTTATATCTATCTTCTGAGAAAAAAAGAAGGGTGTGGGCATCGCTTGGGCTAAAGCACTGTGTTGAAGGCGTTAAATAAACTCCAGTTTTAGCAGACAGACCCCGGCGTGTCCTGTCTGGGGTTCCTTTAATAAATTTGTCTATCATTAAGATCTGATTAAATCCAGCTTGACTTGTGTAGTGAATATATATTGGGTTTCCCCCTTCGAATCCTCTATTCATAAGAACGTCTACTAAAGGCGAGGCTCCTCCAGTTGGATAAATTTTGTTTCCTATGGGATTGTTTGGCATGTTTATCTCCTTGTGTGATTTTTATATTTGGAAAGAAGATAAAATAACTGGATAGGGTAGTAAAGTTTGAGCTTAACTACTTTCAAAAAATTATTTTGACCAACAGAGGGTCCCTTGGTTAAGGGATTAATATTTTTTAAACTTAGAACTGGCTCAGTTTTTTGGTATTCCCTGATCCAAGAACCCAGCATCGACACCAAACCAAAAGCTTCCATCTTTGTTGTCGAAATACATATATCGAATGTTTCCCCCACTGGGTACGGTAGTTTGGCTGACAAATTTTTGTGTTTCTATATCAAAAGCAAAGATGATGTTAGGAATATCGCCGGTGTCTGCTACCCATAGCCGGCCTTTGTTATCCATTGCGGTTCCGTAGGGGCGAGGGTTTTCAGTGGGGAGCTTCCACTCCTTGAATTCTTTTGTGCTGGGCGTATATCTGCCAAGATAGCCTTCTGGATAGTCTACATACCAGATATTGTCGGAGGTATCGATTTCCAGCCTACGAGGCCGAGCGTTCGGCCGGGGAATTGAGATTTCGTTTACCGCCATGGTTTTAGGGTCTACCCAAGCTAATTTATTCGTACCAAATAGGGCAACCCAGGGGCGATTTTGTGAATCTACCTTGATTCCGTAAGGACGTGCGTTGGCCGTTTGAGGTGTGGCTATTTTCACTTCTCCACTATTGACATCCAATATGCCTATGCGGTTGCTCTGCTGGGCTGTAAACCAGATGTTGCCATCATGGTTGAAAACCAGTGTATGTGGATCATTTACGCCTTTAGGCATTGCGTATTGAGTGATTTTACCTGTCTCTGCATTCATACGCCCAATGTGAGCATTGCGGTTGCCTGCATACCAGATCATACCCTGTTTATCCACTATCAGATTATGAGGGTGTGTTCCTTCAGGAACCTCGAATTTTTTAAATTGCTGATCGGATGGGGTAAATCGACCGATATAGTTGCCGGCCTGCCCACAGAACCAAACTTGCTGTTTGTTATCCACATGGGGGTCTCTGGGCAGCCCCTGCCAGGGTACTTTCCACTCATTTAACTTGAGCCCGTCTGGCAGTTTATTTTCTTGTACCTCAGAAGTTAATGGAGTAGATAAGAAATAAATGGCGCAGATAGCGATTTTTAGTGACAGCGTATGAAGTTTTGGGTAGATATTCATATGCCAGTTCCAGTGATTAAGCCGTCAAGGAGAATTTATGTGTTTATACCCTAGCATGGAAATATATGTGAGCTGAGTCCTGGTCAAAGCATAGGTGATAATTGGTGCTCATTTATAAAGGTTTACAAAATCGATATTTCGCAGAAGAGCGGTTTCAAACAGCCAGTTAGATGTCAGGAATATAATCGGTACACCCAATTATATTCACGAGGAGAGACTAAAGTTCCAGAGTTCCATTTGGCGAGTTCTTGTTGAGTTTGTGGGGCTCAATTGAGAGGAGTCTTGTCTTTACAGCTGAGTAGAATTAACAGGCGGTTTTTCGGTACCTGGCAGTCATATTACCCTCAATTTACACGTCAACGTGGTATAGCGTATATTGCTGCCCTTATTGTAGGAGTCCCGCCATGTTACAATGCCTCCGTCGACCGGAAATTCTGCTGTTAGTCCTTGCAGCCTCAATGCCACTGTCTTTTTCTGTCTGGAATACTCTCCTTAATAACTTTGTGATAGCCAAGGCTTCATTTACCGGAGCTGATATTGGCCTGTTACAGAGTGTCAGGGAAATACCCGGGTTCCTGGCGTTTACAGTGATATTTGTATTGCTACTTATCCGGGAGCAGCGCTTAGCACTTCTCTCACTTGTAGCGACCGGGATTGGCGTGATGCTGACCGGTTTTTTTCCATCTCTCACAGGTTTATTACTCACGACATTATTGATGTCGATCGGCTTTCATTTCTATGAAACCCTGCAAACCTCTCTGGCTTTGCAGTGGTTTCCAAAGAAGACTTCGGCAATCTGGATGGGGCGTATGGCCGCTGCAGGTTCATTTGCAGCGCTTCTAGCCTATGGTCTGGTTTGGTGTCTGATGGATTTTGCCGGTTTAGACTACTCGTGGGTTTATATGATCGGCGGTGGCATCACTGTTCTTATTGCTTTGGCTGCCTGGGTACTTTTCCCGCAGTTTCCTCAACCCCATAGTCAGCGCAAGCAATTAGTGCTACGTAAGCGCTACTGGCTTTATTATGCGTTAACGATGATGAGCGGCGCGCGACGACAAATCTTTATTGTCTTTGCCGGTTTTCTAATGGTGGAAAAATTTGGTTATAGTGTTGGCGAAATTGCTGCGCTCTATACAGTAAACCACCTGCTCAATTTATATATCGCGCCAAAAATCGGTCAGTTTATCGTAAGGTTTGGAGAGCGCCGTATCCTTACTTTGGAATATATCGGCTTGATACTGGTTTTTGCCGGTTATGCTTTAGTGGAGAGTGCGATAGTAGCTGCGGCGCTCTATATTATTGATCATCTGTTCTTCTCTATGGCCATTGCAATCAAAACTTACTTCCAAAAGATTGTGGATGAGCGTGATATCGCCGCATCTGCGGGTGTTAGTTTCACTATTAATCACGTTGCAGCGGTTATTATTCCGGTTCTATTCGGCCTGCTCTGGCTGACCTCTCCTGCTATGGTGTTCTTTGCCGGATCTTTGATGGCCCTGGTCTCTCTTGGTTTGGCCCAACTAGTGCCGGAGCAACCTGGACCAGGCAATGAAGCGCGCCTGGGGCAGGGGGTGGCTGCAACTTAGCAGCTCCCTACTAATTCTAGGTCGGGAATTTTAATAAATAGGAATTCTATATGCGTGTAGCTCTCTTAATAATGATATTTACTCTGCCGCTAAGTACATTTGTGAATTCAGAGACAATCTCTGTTGGTGAATATCATATTGAATATGAGATCAAAGGCTCTGGTGAGGCCACCTTGTTTCTCGAAGCCGGGGGTTCGGCCGGGATGCAGGATTGGGATTCCATCTATGATGACTTGGCGAAGCATGCACGAGTAATACGTTATTCTCGTGTGGGCAACGGAAAATCAACGGCCATTAAGAAGCATTTTAGCTCTGAGGATTATGCTCAAGGGGCCAGGGCTTTATTGGCGGCTTTGGGGGTTAAAGAGAAAGTTACTTATATTGCGCACTCCTATGGTGCTCATGTAGCCCGAACTTTTGCCGCACGGTATCCTGAAAGAATGGCAGCGTTGATGCTGATAGAGCCTTCTTCCGAGCATGATGTGGATATTATGCGATCGCTGAATTTGGAGTTGGCCGAAGAGCAAATTGCTCAGGTAAAACTGGATGATATGAAGAACGGCATGTCGAATCAGTACCTGGACTTTTGGTCTAAACGCCCTTTACCTGATTATCCACAAATCCCCGATATACCCGTCACAGTAATTGCCTCCATTAAAAAGTATGATAACCCTCCTCTTCTTTTCTTTACTGATGAGGCCCGGGATAGGTGGGGGGAGTTACATTCAAATTGGGCCAAAGCGTTTCCACGGGGTAAAGCTGTTTTGACTGAGAAGAGCTATCACTATCCTCAAAATGATGAGCCCGAAATGGTGGTGAAAGAAGTACTAGCGCTGATTTCCAGAGGTTATAAATAACAGATAAGGATAAATAGGAGGCAAATAAGATCATTTCATACCACTGGTTTCGACAAATTGTTGCCTTGTTAAGTTAGTCTACATTTACCAACTTTTCTAAATGTATAAAATGGGAACCCTAATAAATTTAGGGTTTTTATTGTGCTTAAAAAGATTGCTCTGGCCTTTTCAATTGCTGTTACCACCACCAGCTCTGTATACGCAGATAACGTTAATGAGGTAACAGAAAATTTATCCGATGCAGAAAAACTGTATGGTTTATCTCTCTACTGGAAAGAGGTTAGCTATAACTTCGCTTTCTTCGATCAGGTTCCTGAACTGGACTTTGATGCAAGGTATCAGGAATTTATTCCGCGGGTTTTGGCTACAGAAAACACTTATGAGTATTATCGTGAGCTAAAGCGGCTTAATGCACTCCTGCAAGATGGCCATACCAATATTTATTACCCTAAAGGTATGTCAGCCAAGTACCTGGATTGGCCTGCTGTTCGCTTGGCCGAAGCTGGCCATCAAGCAATAGTTACGGGGGTCGAGAAGGGGGTGGAGTCCGTGATTCCACTTGGCTCTGTTGTCGTTTCGGTAAATGGGCAGGATCTTCAAACCTATTTAAAGGAGCAGGTAATGCCTTATATTGCCAGCTCGACCCAGCATATTCTCTGGAGTACTGCGGTTCGGGATGCCTTGGATGGTAAACCGGATACCACGGCAGAATTCACTATTGAGACTCCAGACGGCAAAGTGAAAGAGGTTCAGGTTAAACGGGATGCGCGTGGGAGGAAGATTGATTACATCTCTATTACACAACCTCAGTCGAATGGCGAGCCATTTGAGCTTAAGTGGCTTGATGATGATATAGCCTATGTAGCTTTAAATACTTTTGAGAAACAGGAGGTTGTTGATCAGTTTAAATCTCACCACGATGAGATTGTTAAGTCCAAAGGGTTGATTATTGATCTGCGCTTTAATAATGGAGGTAACTCTGCTTATGCCGGAGAGATAATCTCTTACTTGGCTGATCGTATTTTACAGGGTTCTGTTTGGAAAACCCCCAAACATATTGCGGCTTATAAAGCTTGGGGATCATTTGCCAATCAGTTCGAGCAATTAGAGAAGTATCGCCCCTATGCAGAAGGCACTATATGGGAGTTTGGTGAAGACTCCGGGGATATAGTTGAGCCCAAATTGGATAGTAACCACATAGTGCCAACCTATGTGTTGATCGGCCGAAATACCGTTTCAGCAGCTGAGGACTTCCTGGTATATGCAGATTCTCTCGAACATTTTACTACTGTGGGTGAGCCAACTTATGGCAGCACGGGGCAACCTATGTTCGTGGACCTCCCAGGAGGTGGTACTTTCAGGGTGTGTACCAAGCGGGATACCTTCCCCGATGGCAGGGAGTTTGTTGGCTATGGTATTAAGCCGGATATCCTGGTTGAGAGTACGCTGGATACGGTGCGCTCTGATAAGGACGAAGTGCTCGAGAGAGCGCTGAACGAGCTTAGGGTTAAGCTTTAATTCCTCCCTGATATGAGCTGGCTCGCGATTATCGATTCCGTTCGACGGTCAGGTTCCTCCCATGTATTTAAGGGAGCCCCTTGCTGTTGTGGATACTGTGCGTCATAGATTTTGAAGGTGCCTGCAACAGGGGCTTTTATCAGAAGGTGCCATTATTGGCTATTTCCCGTTTCTATGGGGGTCTGAAGCCACTATTGGCACTGCTGTCTTGAAAACAGTCTCTATAATCGATTAGTTTTTGCTTTAAGGCATTTACAACAGGCTTTGTTTGCCTGTTGGCTCGCTTACCTGTTTAATGCTGGCTTTGGTTTCCGGCGACGGCGGGAAAGCGTTTGTCATC
This sequence comes from Microbulbifer variabilis, assembly GCF_052468405.1. Taxonomy (NCBI): domain Bacteria; kingdom Pseudomonadati; phylum Pseudomonadota; class Gammaproteobacteria; order Cellvibrionales; family Microbulbiferaceae; genus Microbulbifer; species Microbulbifer variabilis. Next base: position 3,163,280 of record NZ_CP174343.1, on the reverse strand, counting down.
GTTAGTGCGCCGATAAAGTGGTACGTTAGGGTATCTCTGAAAATTAAGTAACTATAAAAGTAGCTAGGAGTTGTACTTATGGCACAGATTAAAGCTTTGGATAAAAAGGCACATGCCAACCTGAAACTCACCCAAGACATTACTTTTGACCATGTCAGCGGCAACCACATTCTGCCTTTGGTAGTTCAAGAGATTGTTCAGGCGGCCCAGAGCTACCCGATCCTGTTTGTGAAAGATCAGAATACTGAGCAGTTTAAAGTGGTTGCCTTAACTGGTCTGCGTCCGGGGGAGAACCTGTTCTCCGGCTCTGAAGGTTGGAATGGCAGCTATGTTCCTTTGCAGGTTCGCACCTACCCGTTCGTGCTGGTGAAAAATCCGGAAAATGCCGATCAGGCGGTTCTCTGTATCGATGAAGATTCCAATATGCTGAGTGAGTCTGAAGGTGAGCCGTTGTTTGATGGTGAAGGTGAGCAGACTGACTACCTGAAAAACCGTGCCCAGGCAGTGATTGAAACTGCCCAGCGTGTAGCGGTTACCGAGTCGTTTATTGAGTTCCTGGTGTCTAAAGACCTGTTGACCCAGAAAAAACTGACTTTGCGTGTGAGCGAAGATGATAAGCCTTACGATCTGACTGGTTTCTTCGTGGTTGATGAGGAGAAGCTGAACAATCTGTCTGATGAGGACTTCCTTGAGTTGCGTAAGCGCGGTGCTTTGCCGGCTATCTACGCTTCTATGATGTCCTCCATGCAGGTTCAAAGCCTGATTCGCCGGAAGCGTCTGAACTGATCCTGTTCCGCCCGGCAGCTGTGGTTGTCGGGCGGCCTATAGTCGTCAGATTTTCGGGATGTAGTTATCAGCATTCTGTATCCCGCCTTGATCCCTTCTCCTTGTCGTACCACTATTAGCGCCCTCTGACGTTTTAGCTCGCGAATAATAAGATGAAATACCTAGCGCGGCTTTCCCTCCGCTACTGGTTTGCTTGGTTGGCGGTTTTCTACGGGGTGTGGCTGTTTCTGATTGTCCAAGGGGACAATCTGACATTGGCCCTGGAAAACTGGTCTATGGCATTGGCCATGGCGATTGGCAGTTATGCGGCTGGCTCTACGCCGATGGGTGGCGGTACCGTGGGGTTTCCTGTCTTGGTGCTGCTGTTTGATATGCCGGCCAGCCACGGTCGTGATTTCAGCTTTGCTGTGCAATCCATTGGTATGGTCAGTGCGAGCCTCTTCATTCTTTGCCGGCAGCAGCAATTGGCATGGTCCATGTTGCGCGGAGCCCTATTGGGGGCACTCCTGACAACACCCGCAGGAATTCTGCTGTTTGCACCACTGATTCCCGAGCTGTGGGTAAAACTGTCTTTCGCCGTGCTTTGGGGCAGTTTCGGAATATTTCACTTGTACCGACTTAGCGAGATCACCGACTGTGAGCATGCGGGCGACCCTCAGTGCCCAACAGATTTTCGGGTGGGCTTGTTATTGGGGGCCTTTGCAGGTTTCAGTGTTGTGGCAGTCACTGGTGTGGGTGTGGATATGTTGGTCTATGCAGCTCTGGTGCTGTTGAGTCGCGTAGACCTCAAGGTGGCTATCCCTACTTCGGTAGTGATTATGGCGTTTTGCTCTGTGCTCGGGGTACTGGTGAAGTCTTTGGTCGGAGACTGGCAGCCGGGTGTATTTGGCAATTGGCTGGCAGCGGCGCCGGTGGTGGCTCTGGGCGCCCCCCTGGGTGTCTTTGTGGTTGGCCTGATTGGGCGTAAGCCCACGCTTCTGATTGTGGCCTTCCTGTGTGTGGTACAGCTTGGGTGGACCTGTATGTCTGAGGAAGAGGCTATGCGCGGTTATGGTGGTTGGCTGGTGCTGTTGGCATTACTGATCTGCCTGGCGGGTTTTGAGTGTTTGCGGGCTCTGGGGTTGCGCCGGGAACAGAACAGGCAGCTATCGGCTGGCTGTCAGGATCTGGTGGGTGAGCGTGGTTCAGTGGATACCGACCCAGTGCTTGTACAGGGTCTTAAGTAGTTACTGTTCTAGCTAGATAGAGGCGAATGGAGCTGTACTCTGAAATCAGCACGCTAGTTTTTGGGTTACTGCCCTGGACTGGGCCTGAAGAATAAATTTTGGAAGATGGCTGGGGCGGAAGGATTCGAACCTTCGCATGACGGGATCAAAACCCGCTGCCTTACCGCTTGGCTACGCCCCAGTTTCAAGACCCACAAAGAATAGTCTCTGTGGTTTGAAATGGTAGCAAGGGGGAGACTCGAACTCCCGACCTCAGCATTATGAGTGCTGCGCTCTAACCGGCTGAGCTACCTTGCCATTTCTTTTGTTGCCTCGGCCTTACCGAGGGCGCGCATTATTAATCGATGGGCTGGGTGTGTCAACACCTTTTTTGTATTCTTTTCAGTTAGTTAGCGATTTTTTTTATCTGAACCCAGGGGCTTGCTGGGGTGGCGCCCGGAACTGATAGCGGCAAATGCCGAACCCGCTACTACGGCAACGGCGCCAGCCCAGCTGATCCAGTTCAGAGGCTCAACAGCAATATAGTCCGGCCAGATACTACTGATCAGCGTACTGAGCAACAGGGTGATCACTGGCACTAATGACAAGGTAGCGCTGACACTGGATGCCTCCCAATTTGCCAGGGCTTTACTGAAGGCGCCGTATGCGATCAGGGTGTTTGCAGTAAGGAAGGCGAGCAGGGCCCACTCCAGCCAGCCGAGGTGGGAAACCTTCATTGGATCGGCCATTGGCAGGAAGCACAGGGTGCCTGCGATATAAATCACTACCAGTAGGTCCTGAGGTGTTGCCCTGCTCAAGATTTTCTTCTGGAAGAAACCGTACACAGCCCAGGTGACAGCGGCAATCAGGATATAACCAAGCCCGAGCAGATAGTCTCCACCCGCACCACTGGTGAGTTCTTCCAGGCGCTGGTTGAAAAACAGTAGCAGGCCGATCACCACCAGAGCTACACCACCCCATTGGCGAAGGGAAAAACTTTCCCCCAGCCAGAGCACGCTGGAGATAAGCAGAAGCAGGGGCGCCAATTGGATAACCATCTGAGCGGCACCAGGGGTGATGTAATTCAGCCCGCTGGCATAGGCGAGATAGTTTACCAGGAGGCCGATTACAGCCAGCAGTGTGAATGGCAGGAGTATGCGGCTAAATAGTGGTCGCAAGTTTAGTGCGCGCGCCTGGCCGTAATAGAGCCCTGCGAGCAGAGCTGCACCGGCAAAGCGATACCAGGTGGCGGTACCAGGGCTGATATGCCCGAGGAGCCCTTTGAGGGCGATGGGCAGCGTCGCCCACATAAATATGGTGACCAGGGTCAGGGGCAGGCCCACTTTCCAGTTTGATTGCGCCATTGCTTCTACGCTGATGGGAAAAGCCTCCCCTCTGGGGGGAGGCGAAAAAGGGAGAGGGTATTAGACGTTAAAACGGAAGTGGATCACGTCACCATCGGCAACAATGTAATCTTTGCCTTCCAGTCTCCATTTGCCGGATTCCTTTGCGCCAGCCTCACCATTGTTGTTGATAAAATCGCTATAGCTGACCACTTCCGCGCGGATAAAGCCCTTTTCGAAGTCAGTATGGATCTTGCCCGCCGCATTCGGCGCGGTAGCTCCCAGCGGAATGGTCCAGGCGCGCACCTCTTTTACACCGGCGGTGAAGTAGGTATGCAGGCCCAGCAGTTGGTAGCCGGCGCGGATAACACGGTTCAGCCCGGGTTCTTCCATACCCAGTTCTTCCAGGAATTCCTGTCTCTCATCGTCATCCAGCTCGGCAATTTCCGCTTCAAGCTTGTTACAGATTGGCACCAGTACCGCATTCTCTTCGGCGGCGATGGCAGCAACGGCATCCAGGTGTGGATTATTCTCGAAGCCGTCTTCGTGCACGTTGGCGATATACATGGTTGGCTTAACGGTGAGCAAGCTCAGCTCGCGCAGGTCTGCCAGCTCATCCTCGGAAAGGCCGAAGGAGCGCAGTGGTTTGGCTTCATCCAGGTGCGGCTGGATTTTCTCCAGCAGCGCTTTCATCTTGATAGCGTGCTTGTCCTGGCCTTTAGCCGCGCGGGTAAAGCGCTGCAGAGCTTTTTCAACGGTATCCAGGTCGGCGAGGGCCAGTTCGGTGTTGATCACCTCGATGTCAGCAACAGGGTGCACCTGATTGGCCACGTGGATTACGTTGTCATCTTCAAAGCAGCGTACAACGTGGGCGATGGCATCGGTCTCGCGGATATTGGCGAGAAACTTATTGCCCAGGCCTTCGCCCTTGGAGGCGCCCGCAACCAGCCCGGCGATGTCCGTGAACTCCATCGTGGTCGGAATAACTTTCTGTGGCTTAACGATTTCCGCCAGCTTGTCGAGGCGGGTGTCTGGTACCGGCACTACGCCGGCATTGGGCTCGATGGTACAGAAAGGGAAGTTCTCTGCATCGATGCCCGCCTTGGTCAGTGCGTTAAATAAGGTGGATTTGCCCACGTTAGGCAGGCCGACTATACCGCAAGTAAAACCCATGGTGATATTTTTCCGTTTGCCTGAGGCGCGAAGCGCGCACTCTGCTAATTGCGTTTGAAGTCCGGTAGTGATTGCGCTGGCGGAAGTCTGGGCAGGCTGGGTAGCGCGGCCGCTGAATGATCCGGGCCAGTCGGGAAAATACCGGCAATTTGGCGCAGCACACTATCGAGATTTCCGGGGCAAAAGGCAAGCTACCCGGGGGGATCTATTTGGCGGTGTGCAGCGTTTTCATGGCTGAGCCCCAGTCGCCAGTGGCGGCGGTGGGCAGTACGTCGATCGAGCGATCGATGGCATCAGCCAGTGTTTCCTGTTCCGCTCTGGGAGCTCGCTGGAGTACAAACCGGGACACTTCGCTCGAACTGCCAGGGTGGCCGATGCCGAGTCGCAAGCGCATAAAGTTTCGGTTGTTGCCCAGTGCGGCAATGATATCCCTCAGGCCATTGTGTCCGCCGTGACCGCCGCCGGCTTTCAGGCGCGCGATACCGGGGGCGAGGTCCAGCTCATCGTGAGCGACCAGTATGGCTTCCGGGGGAATTTTGAAAAAGTTCGCCAATGGGCCGACAGACTGGCCGCTGCGATTCATATAGGTGGTGGGGATCAGCAACCGGATTTCCCGGCTGCCGATCCGCACACGGCCTGTGAGGCCGTGGTATTTGCTGTCCTGGCTGAGCTGGGTGCCATGTTGGCGGGCCAGCTCGACAACAAAATCAGCACCGGCGTTGTGCCGTGTCCGATCGTATTCCGGCCCGGGGTTTCCCAGGCCGACAATCAACTGGATCGGGGTATCCGGTGCCGCAGCCAAGGCGATTACTCTTCGCCTTCGCCAGCTTCGGCTTCAGCGTCAGCTTCAACGGCGCCGCGAGGCTTGTGGATAGACGCTACAACCAGGTTGTGGTCTTCGCCGTGGCTCAGGTCTGCAGACTCAACGCCTTCTGGCAGTTTCAGGTCGGAGATATGCAGGATGCCATCCAGCTCCAGGTCTGCCAGGTCCACCTCAATGAACTCAGGCAGCTTGCCAGCAGGAGCATTCACTTCCAGCTCGGTCAGGGTATGGGAAACGATACCGCCGGCTTTAACGCCTTTGCTGGTGTCTTCGTTAAGGAAGTGCAGAGGCACTTTAACGTGTACTTTGGTGCTGGCAGAAACGCGCTGGAAATCGATGTGCAGAAGCAGCTGCTTGGCGGGGTGGCGCTGCAGATCGCGCAGGATCACTTTCTCTTCTTTACCATCGATGTCCACGGTCAGCATGGAAGAGAAGAATGCTTCATTTTCCAGGGCCTTGAACAGGTCTTTTTGCAGCAGGGATACGGATTGCGGCTCAGCTTCACCACCGTAAACGATGCCGGGTACACGGCCTTCCAGGCGACGCAGGCGGCGGCTCGCACCTTTCCCTTCATCGCTGCGGGCAATGGCGTTCAGTTTGATATCAGACATGGGTTAAACCTCGGGTTGTCTGTCCAGAGAGACCTGCGACCGGACCGCTCTGGCGTTTGTGTAAATTGGGCTGTTGGGCCCAAAAGTAATCGCCCGGCGGTGCCGGGCGGGCGCGTATTCTACGGGAATCAGAGCCAAAGGCAAAGTGCCCCGCATAGCGGGACACTCTGTGTTTATTTGGTATGCATTCCCATTCCGGTCTTAACGGAACATCGCGGAGAGGGATTCTTCATTGCTGATGCGACGCATGGATTCGGCCAGCATTGCGGACAGGGTCAGCTGGCGAATCTTCGGGGCCTTCTCCATCTTGTCCCCCAGGGGGATGGAGTCGGTCACTACCAGCTCGTCCAGTACGGAGTTGTTCAGGTTACTGATGGCGTTACCGGACAATACCGGGTGGGTACAGTAGGCAACTACCTTCTCCGCACCATGTTCTTTCAGGGCGTTGGCGGCATTGCACAGGGTGCCGGCGGTATCGACCATGTCATCTACCAGCAGGCAGGTGCGGCCGCTGACTTCACCGATGATGTTCATCACTTCTGCGACGTTAGCAGCCGGGCGACGTTTGTCGATGATAGCCAGCTCACAGTCGAGGCTCTTGGCTACTGCGCGAGCGCGCACCACACCGCCGATATCCGGGGATACTACTACCAGGTTCTGGTACTTCTGGCGCTCGATATCGTCGAGCAGTACAGAAGAGCCATATACGTTATCTACGGGCACATCGAAGAAGCCCTGGATCTGTTCAGCGTGCAGGTCGACAGTCAGTACGCGGTCGATGCCCACGCTCACCATCATATCGGCAACTACTTTTGCGGAAATAGGTACACGCTGGGATCTTACGCGGCGATCCTGGCGGGCATATCCGAAGTAAGGTACTACGGCGGTAACGCGACCAGCAGAGGCGCGGCGCAGGGCATCTACCAGAAGGATCAGCTCCATCAGGTTGCGGTTGGTGGGTTGGCAGGTGGACTGCACAACGAAAACGTCGCGACCGCGTACGTTATCGGTAATTTCAACTGCAATCTCACCGTCGGAGAAGCGCTTAACCGCAGCTTCGCCCAGGGGGATCGCCATATGGTCGACAATTTTCTGTGCCAGTTCCGGGTTTGCGTTGCCGGTAAAGACCATTAAGTCAGCCACTGCGAGTTCCTTTGATTCTGTCTTGATGTGAATTGAAGTGTAGATGCCCGCATTTTCCGCTAGAAGTTGGGATGCGATAGCATCATTTTTATACTCGGGAATGCAGGGGGGAGCGAAGCAAAGTTGGAGTAGATTGCTGGCTTGCCCTGGTCATCCAGGTGATTGCTCTTAGCTTTGGGGAGCCTCCAGGTTGTCGAAAGGTGTTTGCCAAAAAGCTTGCCTGTGACATCTCTGTAAAATTGGGGGGAGGCTGCTCTCAGCCCTATGCGGATGGCCCGGGCCGGCTGGGTCAGTGTCGACTGAGACATGTCGGAACCGGTTTTTGCTTGCGCCACAGCATACAAAAGAAAATGGCTGGGGCGGAAGGATTCGAACCTTCGCATGACGGGATCAAAACCCGCTGCCTTACCGCTTGGCTACGCCCCAGTATTTTTCCTCAATCTCTTGAGGTTAATTTCGCGAGCTTCTGGTGTACAGGTGAAACCTGGATACCATTTGCTATAAAACCCTGCCATTTTCGCGGTAGCCTGGCAAGTGCCGATTTGGCTGCTTGCTCAGTTTGGAAGGCGGTGAAGACACAGCTTCCAGTGCCTGTGAGTTGAGCTGGTGCAAATTGCTCTAGCCACTCTCTGGCATCGCGAACTTCAGGGTAGAGACTCTCAACCAGTGCCTGGCAGTCATTACCGGAAAAAGCTTCCAGTTTTTCACTGCTGAGCGGCGTTTCTGTGAGCTGCCCCTCGCGAAGGGCCGCTAATGTAATTGCGACAGAATCTCTTGTCAAACGCGAATCGTGAAAAATTTTTGCAGTGCTCACTTCGCAACCAGGAGACACCACCAAGTAGTGGCGTTTTTCAGTGATAACAGGAGTTAATTTTTCCCCAACGCCTTCGGCCCAGGCAGTATGTCCGCGGACAAAAAGTGGAATGTCGGCACCGAGTTGGCGGCCCAACTCGGCCAGGGTATCCATAGGCAGGTTGCAGCGCCAAAGATGATTAAGGCCCAATAAAGTAGTGGCTGCGTCACTACTGCCCCCGCCGATACCCCCACCGTGCGGTAGTTTTTTAATCAGACGAATATGTGCACCAGGCAATTTTTCACCGGCAAGCTTGGCTTCCTTTCGAAGAAGCAGGGCAGCCCGGTAAACCAGGTTGTCCCGCTCGGCTACATCGAGTTCACCGGCATCTACGCTGATGACATCATCAGCGCGTGCAGAAAACTCCAGTTCGTCACCGTAGTCGAGTAATTGGAAAAGGGTTTGCAACTCGTGATAGCCGTCGGCACGTCGGCCAAGAATACGCAGGGTCAGGTTCAGTTTTGCGGGGGCGGGTAACTTCAGCATGCGTGGTGGTTGGGTCGGTTAGCTTTGTTTGGCCCATGATACCCGCATGCTGAGGTTTCGGCATTTAAAAACCCCAGTCCTTGATAACCAGGGTTACATTCACGGGTCCGGCGGCGGCGTTGGTTTGTGCCTTGATGCGGGTGGGCAGGGTGAAAGGCCCATTTTGACGATAGTCGCTAAAGCTGAGGGTCCAGCCAGATTGCTGCAGGCTTTGCAACAGTCCCTGATCATTGTGTCTTTCTGCACCCCTGGGCCCGGGAGCAGGCAGACCTCGTACCCAGTAAAACATTTCACTGGCGGGCAGTGGCCAACCCAGGGTTTGCTCAGTGAGTTGGGCTGCGTTGCGCGCGACAACCGGAGCCTCATCACCGCGCACCAAGCTGACGCCGCCTGCGGAGCCGGAAATGACTGTAGTGCCGGCACCAAGCGGGCCACTCAGGTGAATACGAAAGTTTTGCGCACCGCTTTGCTGCCATGTCAGGTTGGCGCTGCCATTATCGGCCGGCGAGCGCACCCCGAGCTTGCCCTTAATCGTCCACTGCTTAAGCTGTGCCACCGATGTGGGTGTTGCAGTTTCTTGTGGGGTATCGGCTGCCGGTTGTTCCTTGGCTTTTTGCCCTGCACAGGCTGACACCAATAGAGCGAGGGTGGCCACCAGTAAAAAATAGAACTTTCGTGTAACGGTGGTTTCAGTTGTCAGATGCATGCTGTTCCAGTGTTTCTTTAATTTGTAAACGCTTCATTGCGGCCGGAATAATTTTGCTCTGGGGGTTGAGCTTCATTCCATCCCTCCAGATTTTTAAAGCTCCTTCACGATCGCCCTGTACCCAGAGCACTTCTCCCAGGTGCGCAGCAATCTCGTGATCGGGTAGTTTGTCCATAGCCTGACGTAAATACTTTTCCGCAGCAGAAAAATTACCGAGACGGTACTGGACCCAACCCATGCTGTCGATAATGGCTGGATCTTCGGGTTCCAGTTTCAGCGCTTTACTGATCAGCTCAAAAGCCTCCTGGAGGCGGGCATCATCATCAATCAGTTTGTAGCCCAGGGCATTGAGTACAGTGGCATTTTCCGGGTCGCGCTCCAGCAAGTTGCGCAGGTCATGCTCGAAGGCAGTGGCATTGCCAAGTTGGTCGTTGAGAAGTGCACGCGTGTACATCAAACGACCACTGCCACTCATTACTTTTAGACCCTGCTCAACCCGCTCCAGGGCTTTTAGTGGTTCATCATTTTTTCGCAACAATTCGACCTCCATCAGGAAAAAATGTTCTTCCTGTCGAGGGTGTTGTTGGCGAAGTTTGGTAAACCACTTTTCATTTTCATCATGCTTGCCACTGGTTGCGAGCAGCTTTGTGCCTTTGGTAATGGCTTCCACATAATCGTTGCCGGGCTCCACTTGGCGGAAGTGTTTCACGGCAGTGGCAATCTCTCCTCGCTTTTCGGCCAGGCCGCCAAGATAAAAATGTGCTGCTGATTCGTGTTGTTCCAGCTCCAGAAGTTTATCGAGCAGTGGTTTGGCCAAATCCAGCTGATTGGTTTCGTATTGAATCAGGGCCAGTGACAAGATTAGGTTGCCGTCTTCAGGTCGTTGTTTGACCAGCTCGGCGAATTGCTGGCGCGCCAGTGCAAGGTCTTCGCGTATTAGCAGGCGCGCATATTGGAGGCGCAGGCGAGTCTCATTGGGGTGCACGCTGACCAGTTTTTCCAGGAGCTCAATGGCTTCACGCCGCTTGCCCAGGTCCACCAGCAGATGGCTCTGTAACAGTGGAGCATCCAGTTGGTCTGGATGACTCTCCTGGATACGGCGCACTACTACTAGTGCCTGGTTGTATTGCTCGGTAGCGCGTAGCACCATTGCATGGGCCAGTGCCACTTCGTCGTTGTTTGGGTGCGCCCGCGCCAGCCTGGCAAATTCTGCGCGTATCTGATCGTCGAGCTTTTCACGGCCAATGGCTGTGGCGGCGAGGGATTGCAGCGGTGCTTTGCCTCCCAATTTTAGAGCCTGCTCCGCGTGGACCATGGCCTCTGAGAGTTCTCCTGCAAGAGTTAGCTCAGCAGTGAGCGCCAATTGGGCATCGGCATTGTCTGGTTCCAGCTCAACCCAAAGCTGTGCTGAGCGCAGGGCAGCCTGACGGGCATTCAGGAAACGGGCGATACGTGTGGCTCGTTCGGCGACGCCGGCGTCCTTGGTAACTTCTGCCTGGTGGTAGTAGTTGGCCAGTGCTACATCATACTGTTCACGAATACCGGCAACTTCAGCCACCAGAAGTGTGTAGAAGGTATCGATAGGAAAAGCACGGGGTTCGCTCTCTGGGGAGGCGTCGGCGCCATCCTCTTTTAGGTTCTGAGCCACTGGTGGTGATTTGGCATCAGTAGCTGCCTCTCGGGGCTGAACCTGGACACAGGCTGCCAGCAGCAGGCAGATGGTCAGAAGCAGGGTGGCCGAGGCATTATGATTTGAATCGGGCTGTCGGGGTGGGAGCATAGATCGTGTCCATACGTTGCTGCGGCGCGTAAGCTGTATACGAGTGGCGTGTTTTAAACGATTATCGCCATATAATTCTAGTCGCGAATCCGCTTCTGGACGCTGGGTCCCGGTCCGCTAAGTCAAATCAGCGCGCAATTAAACCGTCTCCCGACCTTGCAAGCAAAGCGGCGGCCCGTGAAAATGCGCCCCCTATACGGATGATGTACTCCTAGATTTATAGCCGACGGAACTCTATGCCAATTCTTACCCTGGGGATCAACCACGATAGTGCACCGATAGAGGTGCGCGAACGGGTCGCCTTTGCGCCCGAGGTGATGCCCGGTGCCCTGGGGGATGCGCGCAAAGCGCTCGACTGCCGGGAGCTTGCGATTCTATCCACTTGCAACCGCACCGAAATCTACGGGAACCTGGAGGCGGAGCCTCTGTTGCGGTGGTTGGCAGAATACCACCAGATACCGCTCGAACAACTGAGGGGCTGCAGCTATGCCCACACTGGGGAAGCGGCGGTTCGCCACATGATGAGTGTTGCCTGCGGCCTTGACTCACTAGTTCTGGGCGAACCGCAAATCCTTGGCCAGATCAAGTCTGCTTATGCTGTGGCGAGGGAGTCTGGCAGTGTGGGTAGTGAGCTGCACCGGGTATTTCAGCGCGTGTTCACTGTGGCAAAGAAAGTTCGTACCGAAACGGCTATCGGCGAAAACCCGGTGTCTGTGGCCTATGCTGCCGTTTCTCTCGCTTCACGCATTTTTACCGATCTGAAAAAGCAAACCGCACTTTTGATTGGTGCGGGCGAGACAGTAGAGCTGGTTGCGCGTCATTTACTGGATCAGGGCATCAAACAACTCATTGTGGCCAACCGTACCCTCAGTCGTGCGCAGTTGCTGGCAGAGAATTTTGGTGCTGAAGCGATTCTGCTTGCCGATATTCCCGAACATCTTGCCCGCGCGGATATTGTAATTAGCTCTACTGCCAGCCAACTGCCAATTTTGGGTAAGGGAGCAGTGGAGTCGGCTTTGCGCAAGCGTCGTCACAGCCCGATGTTTATGGTGGATATAGCGGTACCGCGGGATATAGAGCCCCAGGTTGGTGAACTCGATGATGTATACCTCTACACCGTAGATGACTTGCGCGGAGTGATTGATGAGGGCATGCGCTCTCGAGAGAGGGCGGCAGAGGCGGCGAGAGAAATTATTGAAGTCGCCGCGGCAGAATTCTCTAAAGAGAGTCGGGCGCTTGGTGCAGTGGATACCATCCGCAGCTATCGACAGCGTGCACAGCAAATCAGCGGTACTGAATTAGAAAGGGTACTCTTGCAACTGGATAAGGGTGAGGATCCTCGCCGCCTGATGGAGCAGTTGGCCCGCTCACTGACAAATAAATTAATCCATGCGCCTACGATCAGCCTCAAAAAAGCGACAGCTGAAGGCGACCTGGAGCGGCTGCGCATTGCCCGCGAAGTGGTTGGGTTGGATGACCTTGCCGATATCGAATCAGAGAAAAAACACAGATGAAAGAATCGCTACTGAATAAACTGGAAAACTTGCAGGAACGTCACGAGGAAGTGTCGGCGCTGCTAGGTGATGCCAGTGTGATTTCCGACCAGGATCAGTTCCGCGAGTTATCGCGGGAATACTCCGAGCTGGAAGAAGTGGTCAAATGTTATGGCCGCTATAAACAGCTTAAAGAAGATATGGCAGCTGCGCAGGAGATGCTCGATGAGAGCGATCAGGAAATGCGTGAAATGGCCCAGGAGGAGCTGCGCGAGGCCGAGGCCCAGGTGGAACCCCTGGAGCGTGAGTTGCAGACTTTGCTGCTACCCCGCGACCCCAATGATCGCAAAAATGTCTTTTTGGAAATTCGTGCAGGCACTGGTGGCGACGAGGCGGCAATTTTCTCTGGTGATCTATTTCGCATGTATTCGCGCTACGCGGAGAAGCAGGGCTGGCGTATTGAGATCGTCAGTGAGAATGCCGGCGAGCATGGAGGCTACAAGGAGATTATCACTAGAGTGGCCGGTGAAGATGTGTATGCCAAGCTGAAATTTGAGTCCGGTGCTCACCGTGTGCAGCGAGTTCCGGAAACGGAATCCCAGGGGCGTATTCACACCTCCGCCTGCACAGTGGCGGTGATGCCTGAGCCCGATGAGCGCGATGCTATTGAAATAAACAAGGCCGACCTGCGTGTGGATACCTATCGCGCCTCGGGTGCCGGTGGCCAGCATGTAAACAAAACTGACTCCGCTGTGCGCCTGACCCATTTGCCCACCGGAATTGTGGTTGAGTGCCAGGACGAACGCTCTCAGCATAAAAACAAAGCCAAGGCGATGGCGCTTTTACAGGCCAAGCTTTCCAGTGAACAAGAGGCCGCTGCCGCACAGGAAATTTCTGATGCGCGCAGGAGTCTGGTTGGCAGCGGAGATCGCTCCGAACGCATCCGTACTTACAATTATCCCCAGGGGCGGGTGACTGACCACCGTATTGGCCTGACCTTATACAAACTCGATGAGGTGATGCAGGGTGCTCTGGAGGAGGTGATTGGCCCGCTACGCACTGAGCACCAGGCGGACCAGCTGGCAGCTATGGGGCAGTAGTTGAAGTTCAGTGTGACGTTATTGGGTAGAGTTTTCCTATGAGCAGTGTGAAGGGCAATCTCGCCCGTAGTGTTGAACTCACTAATAGCGAGTCGGCTCGTCTCGATATAGAAGTGCTGCTTGCACATATTCTCGGCCGTGAGCGCACCTGGCTCTATACATGGCCAGAATATGAACTCACTACTGCCGAGCAGTATGAGTTTGACGTATTGCTTGTGCGGCGTAAAAACGGCGAGCCGGTTGCACATTTAACCGGTGAGCGGGAGTTCTGGTCGCTCACCTTAAAAGTCGATGCCTCTACCTTGATTCCCCGCCCTGATACCGAGCTGCTGGTGGAAACAGCCCTGGCACTTTGCCCTCAGAGCACACTGCGAGCGCTCGACCTGGGTACCGGTACTGGAGCTATTGCACTGGCGTTAGCTTCTGAAAAACCTGGCTGGCAAATTGTGGCTGCGGAGAAATCTGCAGCGGCGCTGGCACTGGCTGAGAGTAATCGTAAACGGCTTGGCTTCGGTAATGTGCAGGTTTTGGAGAGTCATTGGTTTGCACAATTGCCACCGCAGCACTTTTCATTAATCGTCAGCAATCCCCCATATATTGATGCCGCCGACCCCCATTTAGTAGAAGGGGATGTACGCTTTGAGCCGCGCTCGGCCCTGGTGGCAAAACGGGAGGGGCTGGCAGATATAGAGCTGATTGCTGAGCAAGCCGGAGATTTTCTGGATGAAGATGGCTGGTTGTTGGTAGAGCATGGTTGGCAGCAAGCGGAATCCGTTCGGAAGATTTTTATTGCAGCGGGGTATAGGGATGTTGAAAGTCGCAGGGATTATTCCGGCTGGGAGAGAATAACGTTGGGTCGGAAGTAGCTGTGGCCCGGCACTAAAAAATAGTCTGGAGGACTGATAGGGAGGGAGTCTATGCACGATCACGTCCACCACCGCAACGGCAATGGTGCATTGCGCCCACTCGTTATTGCCTTGCTTCTCACACTGAGCTTTTCAATTGTTGAGGCCATCGGAGGATGGCTGTCGGGTTCCCTCGCTCTGCTCGGGGATGCCGCCCACATGCTCACAGATACATTTGCCCTGGCGCTTGGAGCTATTGCCGCGGTGCTGGCGAAGAAGCCTGCGGACCGTGAGTTGTCTTTTGGCTGGGGGCGTGCGGAAGTACTGGCGGCAGTGACCAATGGTCTGATTATGCTGCTGATTGTCGTGGGAATTTCCTTTATGGCCATCAACCGCTTGCGTAACCCGCAGCCGGTACACGGTAGCACCGTGATGCTGATAGCTACAGCAGGCCTATTGATCAATATCCTGGCGGCCTGGGTATTGTTACGGGGGGAGCGCACGCTCAATATTCGCGGCGCACTGCTACATGTGATGGGAGATATGCTGGGCTCAATAGCAGCTTTAGCGTCGGGGGCAGTGATTTATTTCACTGGCTGGGTGCCGATTGACCCTTTGTTGTCGCTGCTGATCTGCTTCCTGATTCTGATTTCATGTGTGCGCCTGCTGCGCGATGCTGTAGATGTTTTGATGGAAAGGGTGCCGCGTGAACTGAGCCTGCCAACAGTGGGGGAGACCCTCGTGCAGGTTACCGGAGTGCGTTCAGTACACGACTTGCATATCTGGCGGCTGGACTCCAGTACCATCTCTCTTTCGGCGCATATTGTGGTGGATGATCTGCAGGCTTGGCCGGCGGTGTTGGAGCGCTTGCGGGAGACCCTGATCAAGCGCTTTGGTATTGATCATATTACCCTGCAGCCGGAGCCTATAGCGCAGGAAAGTATCACTATTATCGATAATGTCAGCGGCGCTTAGTCCTCTTCGCCCCGCAACTTCGCTGGGTTTTCAGTAGAGGGGGCAGCTGCTGAAGCTTTGCTGGCTTTGTTGTGGGTGTTTTCCTTGGCAGGCCCTTCCGCGACAACTTCCTGAGGCTGGCTGATCTGCTCCTGAGGGGCCTGGATGCCGATATGGTAGGCGGCGAATCCGGGCTGCACTACCTGGTCCAGAGCCATACCAAGTACTCTTCCGTCGTGCTCTGAACGTATCTCGGTACGCACATTGGTAATGGGGTTGGTGACTGTACCTAGCAGGTCTCCTTTGCGTACGAACTCACCCAGCTGAACTTCACTGAAAATAATGCCGCCATTGGAGGACCGCTGCCAGGTGGAGTTGTAATACACGGGCTCAGGATCCCCCCACAGGCGGAACTTACTTACCATTCCCAGCTGGTTAAGCAGGGTGCGAATGCCTTTCACACTGTGGCTGACAGAGCGTTCATCCAGGACCATGGGTGCGCCGGCTTCCAGGGTCACTGTGGGGATGCCCGCCTCCACGGCTGCTCGGCGCAGTGTGCCCTTGGCCCCGGCACTGTGCAGTACCACGGTAGAGCCAAAGCCCTTGGTCATTTTTACAATTTTTGGATTGGTCAGGTCGCCGCGTAACTGGGGCAGGTTGGTGCGGTAAAAGGAACCTGTGTGCAGATCAACCACTGCATTACAGTGGGTGATCACTTCGTGAAAAAAAGAATTTGCAATGCGAGAAGCGGAGGAGCCATTGGGATCACCGGGAAAATGCCTGTTGAGGTCGCGGCGATCCGTGAGATAGCGGGAGCTGCGGTGGAAACCCTGTAAATTGACAATAGGTACCCCAATAACCGCACCGTTTAGCTGCTCAGCATCCAGGTCATACATAACCCTGCGCACTGTTTCGACACCATTTAGTTCATCTCCGTGAACCGCAGCGGTAAGGCAGAGTACCGGTCCGGGCTTTGCTCCATTGACCACGAGTACAGCAGTAGGGCTGTAAACCCCCTCAAAATGCTGGCTGGGTGACCAAGCCAGGCGAGTGGAGGTGGCTGGAGGTACCTCGGCGCCGAGCAGGCGAAGGGGTTTGGCCTTTTCTACCTCTATGGAAATATTTCCCTGGGAGCTTGGGGTTGCCTTGGATACTGGCTGAGCAGAGGGGTTGGTTTCCGGCTCTTTCTTGGTGGTGGGGGTAACTTCGAGCTCGCCGATTGGTTGATCCAGCTGCAGATTCTCTGCCTGTGGCAGAGGTTGCTGCTCCGCGCTTTTCTCACTCCCTGTAGTTGCCGGTACAGTTTCTGTACTGTTGTCGTCATCACTGGCTCCTGTCGGTGGGCCTAGCTCTGAGATAACTGGCTGATCCAGCTGTAAGTTTTCCGCTTTGGGCACGGCCTGCTCCTGTCCCTTATCACCCTCACTCAGGGCTGTGGCCTGGGTCGAGGTAAAAAATAGGGCGAGGCTAAGCAGGCGGTGCGGCCTGGTCAGGGAGAGGCGCAAAATCATTCGGTACTCCGGTCAACTTCGTATGGCGGGCTGTGCTGATTATTGGCTGGTGTTCAGCACGCTTGGGGACTTGGAGCGCCAGTATAGTCAAAGCGTTCCCTGAGAATGTGATACATCGCCAACTACAGGGGCTATCTAGCGCGTGCTATCGCTACACGGCTGGTATGCCTAAATCGTAGTATCAGTAAAACTGAAGCGGTTCCGAGGCCAATACACACACCGGTCCAGTAGCCGTAAACACCCCAGAAATTTTCTCCCAGCCAGTAGGCGCTGGGGAGGCCAACCAACCAGTAGGAGAACAGTTGGACATACATGGGAACCCTGGTGTCTTTGTAACCCCGAAGTGCTCCCCAAGTCATAGCTTGGGCGACATCCACCAACTGGAAAGCGGCGCAGAGCAACAGCAGGTTTGTGGCTACAGCGATAATTTCCGCATTATCTGTGTAGGCTTGTACAAACAGGCTGCGCAGAGTAATTAACAGCAAACCGGTCCCCAAGGCATAGATTACACCGGTACCGATGCCCACTTTGCCAGTAAACATCGCCCGCTTTGGGCGGTCCTGGCCGAGAAGATGCGCTGTTCGAATGCTAAGTGCTTGCGCTAGTGCCAGTGCCACCAGGTAAAAAATCGAGCCGACATTCATGCTGATCTGGTGGGCAGCTACGATGGCTGCACCATAGGGGGCCAGTAAAACTGTCAAGCTTGCGAAGAATGTTACCTCGCCAGCAGCGCCCACGCACACAGGCAGGCCTACCGCGAGCAAATGACGCAGGGTTGGCCAATGGGGTTTATCAGGTATTAACCTGAGCTTTAAGGAGTGATAAACCGGATCATTACCTGCATGCCAGAACAGTGCCAGGGCAATAAGACAGCTGACTGCAGCGGTGGCCCAACCACAACCAGCACCGCCCATGGCGGGAATGGGGCCAGCACCAAACACAAAGAGGATATCCAGCGGAATATTAAGCAGGGCGGCAGCTAAATAGATGCGCATGACCGGGCGCACCTGCCCCATACCCTCGCAGTAACCGCGCAGTGCGGTGCCCAGGGCAAATGGTAGCGTGCCGGCGGTGAGAGCCAGAATATAGCCCTCTAAAACTTGGCGAACTGGTTCTTCCGTATCAATCCACTGGCTCCATATTGGGACCGCAAGCAGCGCGAGAAGTACGAGTATCCCGCCAATAAGGGCAATCCACAGGGCTTGGTGCAGTTGCTTGGCACAGCCTTCTTCATCTCTTCCGCCGCGTAGGTGGGCAACTGCTGGGGATACTGCGGCAAGAAGACCGATCAGGGTTACAGCGCATACTGCCCAGATGCTGGAGCCGAGCGCCAAGCCCGCCAGGTTCACCTCACCAGCGCGGCCGGCAACAATAGTATCCACAACCCCCATACTCACTACCGCCAGGTTACTGACCACTAGTGGTCCCCCCAGCGTAGTCAGGTGGGATAATTCGGTGGAGATGGCGCGTCGATAAAGCTTAAACAATGGGTGAACCAGATTTCTTGGAATAGTGCCTGTGGATAACTGTGAGATACCAGCCAATTCCACCAGAAGACTGTGGCAATACAGTTTTTATCGAATTGACCGGCTTTGCCAAATGGCCTTAAAGGCTAGGTGGGGGGCTGAAAGGGAAGTACAGCACAGGTAACCCGTCGCCAAAAAGGTCGCTTATTCTACGGTGAAATCTGTTCTTCGCCCAGCGGTTAGGAGGGGATTTTCTGCAATAGTTTGGCGACTGTTTGCGCCGCATTGATGATACAGCCATGGCTCTCGGCAATTTCAAGGTAATGCCACCCGGGGATTTTGCGTGCCTGTTCGCCACTGATGTTGGCAGGGGGGTAATAAGGCTTGGTGCAACGAATATATGTACAAGGCGGCCCTTGTGCCGGGGCTTGGCTCAGTTGGATTGGGTCCAGGTAGGTTTTTACCGGGTGTGGTGTCATATGCCTACGCAGCCAGTTTAGCTCCTGTGACTTCTTAATCCCCATCAACCTCGGGTCCATCGGCATAAAGCAGCGAGTACCTTGAGTCTCTTTTGCCGCGGCTAACCGCCGGGAGCGTATTTTTTCTGGCAGCTGTTCAGCAAAAGCGTGGCCGGGTAGTGGAATAGCGCCATCCAGGTAGACCAGGCGGCGAATACGTTGCGGCATGGCATCTGCGGCACCAGTAGCGGCCATGCCGCCAAAGCTGTGGCCTACCAGGATAACCTGTTCCAGATCCTCGAATTCAATCACATTTACCAGGTCCTGGATAAACGTATCCATCCCTATGGATGGGGATAGCAAATGGTGTCTTTCACCTAAACCTGTCTGCGTGGGGGTGAAAACCCGGTGCCCGGCGGTTATCAGGTGCTGTACTACGCGGGCCCAGCACCAGCCCCCGAGGAACATACCGTGGACAAGTACATAGGTGTTCACCCAACTGTCCTCATATTGCCATTGAAGGAACAAGCATAGTTGGCTGTGGCAGGGACTCTCTTGTAAGAGATGCCGTATTCGCTCGACTAAAGTGAACAAATACAGCAAAGAGAGTGATGATAATGAGTGGTGCGATGAATACCCTGAGCAACTGGTACGGTTGCTTTTTGCATTTCGTGCACAAGATTGACTGGCTTGGGCCTCTAGCGTTACGAATCTACTTGGCACCCATATTTATTTTGGCCGGGCTCAACAAAATGGGCAGTATTGATGAGGTGGCTGCGTGGTTTGGCAATCCTGACTGGGGCCTGGGTCTGCCGGCGCCAATGTTTATGGCTTGGGCAGCGGCGCTGATTGAATTCTTTGGTGGTATTGCCATTCTGTTTGGCTTTGCTACCCGCGTGGTGGCGATTCCACTGATGTTTGTAATGGCAGTGGCTGCGATCACCGCGCACTGGGAGAATGGTTGGTCGGCCCTGCCGGATAAGACGTTAGTGGCTCCTTGGGAATGGCGCGAGGATTTGATTGATGAGGCCATTACCCGTAAGGAAAGGGCGGTTGAGCTGTTGAAGGAGCATGGTAATTATCAATGGTTATCCGAGGCGGGCAGTATCACTGTCCTGAAGAACGGTATTGAATTCTCCGCAACCTATTTCATTATGTTGTTGGCGCTGCTCTGCAGCGGGGCCGGGCGCTTTGCCAGCCTTGATTATTGGCTGTGCCGCCATTTTAGCAGGCGGGAATCCGTCTAGAGTGATGGTATACTCGCCGATTATTTGAACATTTGAGCGAGTATTTCACTTGATAGGAAAGTTGTTCCGTCGTTCCTCCTCTAAAGAGGATAAGAGCCCACGCCAGGGAGATGAGCGCTCTAAGCGCCGCAAAGATGACCAGAATCCAGCGGATCGCGCCTCAAAAGGCCATTCTGCTCGGGACAAGTCTGGTCAGGGCGAGGGTAGGTCGCGCCGGAGCGGCGGTAAAGCCTCCCACAAGGGGCGCCAGCGCAGTCGCAAACCCAAGGTGGAGATTGCGGTGACACCTTGGTCACTGGATGACTTCCAGGTTCCTGAACAAGAGGGCAAGGTACGCTTTCACGATCTGGGTTTGCCCCCGGAACTGATGCGGGGAATTCACGACCTGGGCTTCCAGTATTGCTCCCCTATCCAGGGGCGCTCCCTGCCGCATACTCTGAATGGTCACGATTTAGTCGGTAAGGCGCAGACGGGTACTGGTAAAACGGCGGCCTTTCTGATTACTGTCATTGAAGACTTACTTCGCCACCCCTTCGAAGGCGAGCGCTATGCCGGTGAGGCCCGTTCACTGATTATTGCACCTACGCGTGAATTGGTGATGCAGATCGCTGATGACGCCAAGGCCCTGTGTAAGTACACGGGCCTGGAAATCCATACCCTGGTTGGTGGTATGGATTACGACAAACAGCAGCGCAACCTGAATGAGCGTTTGGTGGATATCCTGGTTGCCACGCCTGGGCGCCTGCTGGACTTTGTCGGTAATCGCGATTGTTATCTGGACCAGGTAGAAGTCCTGGTAATCGATGAGGCGGATCGCATGCTGGATATGGGATTTATCCCCCAGGTGCGTAGAATCGTGCGCCAAACTCCCCGCAAAACTCATCGCCAGACGATGTTTTTTTCTGCCACTTTCACGCCCGAGGTGGATGCACTGGTTGAGCAGTGGACCGATGATCCGGTAATTGTGGAAATCGAGCCTGAGCGGGTTGCCACAGACAGTGTGGAGCAGCATGTATACCTGGCCGCTAGTGAGGAAAAATATGCGCTGCTTTACAACATCCTACAGCGCGAGGAAGTCGATAGTCTGATTGTATTCGCCAACCGCCGCGACCAGTGCCGACGACTGCACGAACATCTCCTTGCCCACGGTATTGCTGCTGGTTTGCTCTCAGGGGAAGTCGCACAGAACAAACGTGTGCGCACCCTTGACGACTTTAAGTCGGGCAAGACCAAAGTCCTTGTGGCAACAGATGTTGCCGGACGTGGTATCCATATCGATGGTATCAGTCATGTGGTGAATTTCACTCTACCGGAGGAGCCGGAAGATTACGTGCACCGAATTGGTCGTACAGGCCGGGCGGGCAAAACAGGTACCTCTATCAGCTTTGCCTGTGAAGATGATGCCATGCGCCTTGAGCCGATTGAGCAACTGTTGGGCCAAAAGTTGAAATGTGAAGTGCCGCCGGAGGAACTATTGGTAGAGCCCCCGCGAGTGAAAATTCAGCGAAGCCGTGAGGATAGAGGTAGCCGCAGTAGCGGAGGCCACCGTCGCCACCGCCGGCATTAAGGCGTTAAAACCCAATACAAAGCATATCTATCGATACTGAGAGTTAGTGGTTCCAAGGTTTTGAGTAGTATTGGTTATCGACGCGATATCGACGGGTTGCGCGCTTTAGCGGTTCTGCCGGTAGTTTTTGCCCATGCAGGGCTAGAAGGGTTTTCAGGTGGATTCGTCGGTGTCGATGTTTTCTTTGTGATATCTGGCTACCTGATTACCAGTATCCTGGTGAGAGAGGTTGAGGCAGGTAGCTTCTCCCTGGCAAATTTTTACGAACGGCGCGCCCGTCGCATCCTACCTGCCCTTTTTGCTGTCTTAATAACAACGATTGCGGTGGGGTGGTTTGTTTTACCACCGGAGCCTCTGAAAGAGCTTGCTCAATCGGTGCTCGCTACAGTCCTGTTCGTCTCGAATATATGGTTTTGGCAGAGCACAGAGGATTATTTTGGGGCTGGCGCAGATTGGCAGCCTCTCCTGCATACCTGGTCCCTCTCGGTTGAAGAGCAATTTTACCTGGGTTTCCCTCTTTTAATATGTCTCTTGGCTGCCCGAGGGCGCGGGCCGATGTGGCTTGTTGTGGCGGGAATATCACTGCTTTCTCTCGGCCTTTCAATCTGGGCCACCAGTGCACAACCTTTTGCTAATTACTTCCTTACTCCAACTCGGATATGGGAGTTGGGGATTGGAGCGTTAGTAGCACTGGGAGCATTTCCGAATGTGAAGCGGGCTTGGCTTCTGGAGCTGGCAGGGGCGCTCGGCACCTTAATGATCCTCACCAGCGTGTTTTTATTTGATGCCTCTACTCCCTTCCCGGGTGTTGCCGCTTTATTGCCTTGTGTGGGCACTGCCACGCTGATCTGGGCCGGCAGTCAGCGACTAACAGTGGCCGGCTTTCTTCTATCGTCGCGGCTTCTGGTTTCGGTAGGCTTGATTTCCTACTCTCTATACCTTTGGCACTGGCCTGTGTTGGTTTTGTTTAGGTTTTTAAATGGCTCGGCTGAGCTTCCATTTGAAATAGCCATAAAGGCAGTCCTGGTATCGGGGGGGCTTGCCTGGGTGAGCTGGAAGTTTGTGGAAGCACCTTTTCGCCAGCCCTCCGCGCGAGGGGTATCAAAACGTGGCCTGGCAAACACTTTCGGTGTAATGGCGATGCTGATCGTTTCTGTCTCCCTGGTAATCAATGTCAAAAAGGGTGTGCCTTCCCGTCTTCCCGAGCCATTATTTGCCACCTATCAAAATGCCAAAGAACGAACGTCTAAAGAGCGTCGTTGTATGGAGCGTTTACCTGAAGAAGGGCTCTGTGAATTGGGTGAGGCGAGCAGTGGAGCCTCAGTGGATTACCTGCTCTGGGGGGATTCCCATGCAGGTGCGTTTCTGCCTGGTTTTGAGCACTGGCTGAAAGTAAAGGGTTATCGCGGTATTGTGGCTGCAAAATCTGCCTGTGCGCCACTCCTTGGTATTGTTCGTCTAGAGATGGGCGCTATGCATGGATGCGATACTTTTAATGCCCAAATAATGGAGATGCTGGAACAGCGAAAGGATGTGAAGACCGTAGTTTTAGTGGCGCGGTGGGCGCTGGTAGTGGAGGGGAGTCGTTCCGCCGGTGAAAGTGGCCCGCCGGCAGTAATGGGGTTGGCAAAGACGGCATATGAAAAGCCCTCTTCTGGAGGAGCTTCTGTGAATAATTTTGAGCTGGTTGCCCAAGGTCTCCATCAGACTGTTGCTCGTATCCGTGCGAGTGGGCGTGAGGTAATAATTGTGGAGGGAATCCCTGAAATTTCTTTTTCTGTTCCGCTTGCCATCGCCAGCGCCGAATTTATCGGCGCACAACTGCAGGGCGCTCCGACCAAGAGAGATGTAGAAGAGCGTAATAAGAGAGTTACAAGAATCTTTAATAGTCTGGGAAAGGAGTTCCAGATAGAGCGCGTAAGCTTGGTGCCAGAATTATGTCCATCTCGATGCCAGATTCAGGTTGATGGGGAGCCCCTGTATCGTGATGATGATCACCTGAGCACTTTTGGCTCAATACGCTTGGTCCCGCAGATGATGGATAGTATCCCCAATGGTTAGGCCTTGATGCCCGCTAGTAATAAAGTTACTGCTGTCATGAGTCTACAGAGATACTGTCTCATCGGCGGGTAGGATTAGCATTGGGATAATAGCTGTGCGTCTTCAGCCCTCTTCAATCATTTAAGTTTGTTTTTGAATTAAATTGGATACTGTTGCTCCAATAACACACAGGGTGCAGTTGACCCTGGGGCGTGTCAGCATTCGAAAATTTCTCCCTTACATGAAATTGTTATAGTGCGAATGCGGACTCTCTCCCCTCATCCATAAAATTGAGTCCAGCTTTTACAGCACATCCTCAAGCAGAATTTACAGCAGTTGAGGAGTGAGGGAGTCGAGTTTCTATCCTTAGGGAAAAGAGGAAACTTCTATGGCTACATCGACGTGTGCAAAAAAATGGCCGATTGACCTTTTACCTGAATCAGCGCCTTGAGATCTTCTCAGCTGAGCGCCTCGGTTTAAAATTAAGCTCTTCCAGTAAGTTATTGGAGCATTCTGGGTGCGCTTTCCCAACCTCAATGAAAATATCGAGATTTACTATGACTACTTTTCAGAGCTAAATCTGTGTAGAAAAGTATTCGGCAGGGACTCCTTACCTATTTGTGGCAGGCATTAAGGGTCCCGTGGGCTTATACGATGCGTTGTTAGTAAACCGAATTCAGACACTGCTAGCTGGAAATTTATGGTCCCTGTCCTGGAAGAATTGGATGGGTTGCCTCATTGACGTGTTTAGACAGCACATATTGCCCGGATGCAAAAAACCTAGTATCGCTTAGCTCAAAGAAAAAAGTGCTCAGAAAGGTAAATAGGGATGCTGCAGAGGTTTGATTCAGGGCTCGGTATCGAGCCCCTGAGGCTAAAGTTTAAGTAATGCTTTTACTTGAAGAGTTGCTTTGCTGTTGGGTAGGGAAGCTATCTGTACCGGGATCACCCTCTTGTCGCAGGCGTTCAATCCACAGTGCAGTGCCACCGGCTACAGCTGCTGGCATTACAAAGATATTCAGGATCGGCACCATCTTTGCCAACATCACTGTGCCACCAAATGTGAGACTGGTTAGTTTACGACGGCGCAAGACACTTTTAAGCTCATCAAATGGCCGTTGGTGATTATCGAGGGGGTAGTCCACATATTGGATGGCCATGGACCAGGCACCCCAGACAGCAGTTAATACTGCTGGGATAATAATTGTCCAACTGGTGACCGTAGCCACCAATAAAATAATTAGCCCCCAGAATATAAAGTAGCCCAGCTTACGCAGTTCTCGGCCAAGGGTGCGCCAAATCATTTGCAGTAACGGCTCTGCCGGCGGTGTCTTTCCGGTGAGAAGCTCCTCTACCTTTTCAGCCAGAATACCATTGAAGGGTGCGGCAATAATATTGGTAATTACAGCAAACAGATAACCGTAAACAAGAAAAAAAAGAAACAACACCAGGAATGAAATAATCCAGGCAAGCCAGCGAAAAATGCTGGCGGCCCAGGCGGCACCTTTGGCCATGATTGCTTCCCACCAGGACATATTCGCGGTATCGACAGGGGTGTGAGATAGCAGGCTGCCAATATAGTCGCTGAGTCCTCCCAGTTGCGAAATCATGATGCCACTGATAATGATAAACAGCACCAGATTGATCAGTAATGGAACCAGGATAAAAGGGCGCAGTTCGCGCCGGGTTATCAGGTGCACACCGCGCACTAGCGCGTCGATACCGTGGATGGGGTTTGAAGTCATAAATTTACCTCTTACCGGTGCGGCGATAGTCTTTATTGTTCAGCGCCGGCGGCTTTCAGTATTTCACCGTACTCTTTACCCTGGCGGTGCTCTTTAATTCGGCTCAATAGGGTTTTACCATCGGGGCCAGGGCTGTTGAGGTCTTTCCCTTCGGCAAGAAATAGTTGAACAAAGGAGGCAAAGCTCTCTGCTTTCATACTGCGGTAAGCACGCTCAAGCAGGTGGTAGTCGAGGTTTACTCCCTTGGGGGCTTCTCCAATCAGGAAGCCGGCAATACGCTCCGTATCAAAAACTTCCCCGAGAACTTTTTGCTTGTCTTTTTTCTGGCTCAAAATCTTTTCCTTACTGCTGTCTTTACTGCCGGGATGTTACCCAGCTCAAGTATTCAAGGGTTAATAATTAAAGCAGGGCGTCCAGCTTTTCCTTGAGAATTTTGTTGATCATTTGTGGGTTTGCCTGACCCTTGGAGGCTTTCATGATCTGGCCAACAAAGTAGCCCATCATTTTGGGACGCTTGGATTCGTCAGCTCTACGGTAATTATCCACTTGAGCGTCGCTTGCGGCGATAACTTCATCCACCATTTTTTCGATGGCGCCAGTATCAGATACTTGCTTCAGGCCGCGTTTTTCAATGATGTCATCAGCGCTGCCTTCACCTTCACAGATTGCCTCAAACACCTGCTTGGCAATCTTGCTTGAAATAGTGTTGTCTTTTATACGGGTAATTAGGCCTGCCAGCTGTGTAGCGGAAATGGGGGACTCGGCAATACTGATTTCCTTGCGATTTAGCAGCGCAGCCAGCTCACCGGTTATCCAGTTGGCGGCCAGCTTGGGTTCGCCGCAGGACTTACATACAGTTTCGAAATACTCCGCACTGTCGCGATCCTGGGTCAGTTGATCGGCATCATATGCAGATAGATTGAATTCGGACTGGAAACGCTCGGCTTTGGTATCCGGCAGCTCCGGCAGTTCCTTGCGCAGCTGTTCAATATATTCTTCGGTGAGTACTACCGGCAGAAGGTCCGGGCAGGGAAAGTAGCGATAGTCATTGGCAACTTCCTTGCTGCGCATAGAGCGGGTCTCATTTTTGTCGGCGTCGTAGAGACGGGTTTCCTGCTCGATACTGCCGCCGTCTTCGAGGATATCGATCTGGCGCTCTGCTTCCACTTTGATGGCCCGCTCAACGAAGCGGAAAGAGTTGATATTCTTTAGCTCGGTGCGGGTGCCCAGTTTTTCCTCACCTTTTAATCGCACGGATACATTGGCATCACAGCGTAGGGAGCCCTGGGACATATCTCCATCAGAAATTCCCAAATAGGTCACGATGCTATGAATTTTCCTGAGGTAAGCAACTGCTTCGGCAGCACTTCGCATATCGGGTTCGGATACAATTTCAATCAACGGGGTTCCGGCTCGGTTGAGATCAATTCCAGACATGCCATGGAAATCTTCGTGTAGGGATTTACCTGCATCCTCTTCAAGATGAGCATGGTGCAAGCGCACTTTTTTGCTGCCTCCATCCTCCAGGTGAATTTCCACTTCCCCTGCTCCGACGATGGGCTGTTCCAGCTGGGTAGTTTGATAGCCTTTGGGTAGATCTGGATAGAAATAATTCTTACGTTCGAAAACGGATCGTTTGCTAATTTCCGCATTCATTGCCAGGCCAAACATTATCGCATAGCGAAAAGCTTGTTCATTGGGTACTGGCAAGGTACCGGGCATGGCCAGATCTACAGCACACGCTTGAGTATTGGGGGCGGCGCCAAAACGGGTGCTCGCACCGGAGAATAGTTTTGATTCGGTGGAGAGCTGGACGTGAACTTCCAGCCCGATAACGATTTCCCATTCCACGATATTTCTCCTTATACGGCGCTGGCTTTGTGCCAGTCTGTTACCTGCTGATACTGGTGCGCAATATTAAGCATGCGAGCCTCATCCAGGTAATTTCCGGTGATCTGCAGACCTACAGGCATATTATTTACAAGCCCGCAGGGGATAGACATTCCAGGGAGGCCTGCCAGGTTAGTGGCGATGGTATAAATATCTTCCAGATACATAGCAACCGGGTCGGCGCTCTTGGCACCCAGTTGGAAAGCGGGGGAGGGGGTGGTGGGTCCCATTATAACATCCACTTTTTCAAAGGCCTGCATGAAGTCCTGCTTGATCAGGCGGCGTACCTGCTGGGCCTTGTTGTAGTAGGCATCGTAATAGCCGGCTGACAAGGCATAGGTGCCCACCAGGATTCGGCGTTGGACCTCTTCGCCGAAGCCTTCGCCCCGGGAGCGCATGTACAGATCACGCAGATCGGAGGGCTGTTCACAGCGATGCCCATAGCGCACACCATCGAAGCGGGACAGGTTAGCAGAGGCTTCCGCCGGTGCGATGACGTAATAAGCGGGAATTGCCAACTCAGTGTGCGGCAGGCTGATATCGACCAATTCAGCCCCGAGTTTTTCAAATTCTTTGAGAGCATCCTGCACCCGGACAGCGGTATCACCATCGAGCCCCTCGCCGAAGTACTCCTTGGGTACACCAACTTTGAGCCCGGTGACGGAATCATTCAGTCTCGCGGTATAGTCCGCTTGGGGGCGATCCAGGCTGGTGGAATCTTTTGAATCATGGCTGGCCATAGCGGATAGCAAATAGGCTACGTCTTCTGCATTGCGCGCGATAGGACCGGCTTGATCCAGGCTTGAGGCATAGGCGACGATGCCCCAGCGGGATACGCGGCCATAAGTGGGTTTCAAGCCGGTCGTATTGGTCAATGCTGCTGGCTGGCGAATAGAGCCGCCGGTATCGGTAGCGGTGGCTCCCGGGACGAGGAGGGCTGCCACTGCGGCTGCTGAGCCGCCTGAAGAACCGCCGGGTACGTAATTAGTGTCCCAGGGATTTTTTACCGCGCCATAGTAGCTGCTTTCGTTGGAGGAGCCCATGGCAAACTCATCCATATTGGTTTTGCCCAGGGTAACGGTGCCAGCCGAATTCAGGTTTTCCACGATTGTGGCGTTGTAAGGCGGAATAAAATTGTCCAGCATTTTTGACGCGCAGCTGGTGCGAATGCCCTTGGTGCAGACAATGTCCTTGTGTGCGATAGGAACGCCACACAAGGCAGGAGCTTCCCCGGCAGCGAGGCGCTCGTCGGCCGCTTTAGCTTGGTTGAGGGCGAGCTCTTCAGTGACAGTGATAAAGCTGTTGTAGTTGCTATCCAGCTGCTGGATACGCTTGAGCAAATGTTGGGTAAGCTCAGTACTGGAGAACTCTTTACCCCGCAATCCGCGAATGATCTCGGCGATAGTAAATTGATGCATGATATTCCCTTAAGGCTTTGGCGGGATCAGATGATTGGCTTTCGAGTGGGCTTTGAAGTGATGGGTCCCGGCTCAGTCAATCACCTTGGGTACCAGATAGAGCCCCTCATCTGACTGAGGGGCCAAAGACAGGAAACTATTTCGCTGGTCGGTTTCGGTTACCGCATCGGCACGGAGGGTTTGCACCTCATCAAGGGGGTGTGCCATGGGGATTACACCATCGGTGTTGATGGCCTGCAGCTGGTCTACCAGTTGTAGAATGTCACCAAGGCGGCTGCTGACTTCCTCTATGGTTGCGTTGGATATGGCGATGCGGGCTAGCTCGGCCAGCTTTTCTACGGTTTGTGTATCCACGGCCATGGCGATGGAACTCCTCCAGCTTGAGTTGCGAATCAATGCTTACCCAGACGCATGCCGGGCAGAACCGGCAAATTTAGCACAACATGCTGTTATTCTCATCGGCCCTGGCAACTCGGGATTATTGCAATCGATTAGTCCAGCTTCAGCCTTGCTCTGAACCGGCGCCATTGTTAGAGTTTGCCGAATCCTGCCGGGCGGTGAGAGACTCCGGTGTGTTGCGTAAATTCCGATTCGAAATGCGGCTCGGAACTCAGAATTATTTGCGCGGACTAATTAGGATTTATATCCATAAAATAAGCCGCGCCCGCAGTGCCCGACCTGGGGGCTGACAATTAGTACAAGGTAATCGAATTCCATGTTTAAACGTTTGCGGGGTATGTTCTCCAGTGATCTCTCCATTGACCTGGGAACCGCCAATACGCTGATTTACGTTCGCGATCGCGGCGTAGTTCTCGACGAGCCATCAGTCGTCGCTATTCGTCATTACAATGGCCAGAAAATCGTTGAGGCCGTCGGTGTAGAAGCCAAACGTATGCTCGGCCGAACTCCCGGTAATATCACTGCTATCCGCCCCTTAAAGGATGGTGTTATCGCCGACTTCCAGGTAACTGAAAAAATGTTGCAGCACTTTATTAAAAAAGTGCATGAAAACAGCTGGATGCGCCCAAGCCCGCGTGTGCTGGTATGCGTGCCCTGCCAGTCTACCGAAGTGGAACGCCGTGCGATCCGCGAGTCTGCGCTTGGTGCTGGCGCCCGCGAGGTGTCCCTGATTGAAGAGCCTATGGCCGCAGCAATCGGTGCCGGCCTGAATGTGGAGGAGGCGAGTGGTTCCATGGTGGTAGATATCGGTGGTGGCACCACTGAGATTGCCATTATCTCCTTGAACGGCGTGGTTTACTCTGATTCAGTGCGTATTGGCGGTGATCGTTTTGATGAGGCCATCGTCAACTATGTGCGTCGTAACTACGGCAGCGTTATTGGTGATGCCACTGCCGAGCGCATCAAAGAAGAGATTGGCTGTGCCTATGCGGGCAGTGAGGTACGTGAGATCGATGTGCGTGGTCGTAATCTGGCGGAAGGGGTGCCCCGCAGTTTCACCCTCAATTCAGATGAAATTCTCGAAGCCCTGCAGGAGCCATTGACTGGTATTGTACAAGCAGTGAAGAGCGCTCTGGAGCAATCGCCCCCCGAGCTTGCTTCGGACATTGCTGAGCGCGGTATGGTGTTGACCGGTGGCGGTGCTTTGCTTCGCGATTTGGACCGATTGCTGATGGAGGAGTCCGGTTTGCCGGTAATTGTTGCAGATGATCCTCTGACCTGTGTGGCCCGTGGTGGCGGTAAGGCCCTGGATATGCTGGATCGCAGCCGTTTGTATCTGATGTCAAACTAAGTCAAGTAAGGTCGAGGCAGTGTTCCGATGAGAATAGCGGGGCCGTCTTGGCAGTTAGTTTCACGTTTCAGTGACATCCGATATATATTGTGAGAACAATAAGCATTGATCTTTATAAAGGGGGCTGCCCTTGAAACCGCTATTTACCCGCGGCCCCTCCCAAGAGACCCGCCTGATTACTTTGGCTGTTTTGTCAATCGCCTTGTTTGTAATCAGCTACTCTACCGACTGGTTCCACACTATCCGTGAGCGGCTATTCGATGCCGTCGCCCCTCTTTATTGGATTACCGGTACCCCTGAGAGAGTGACTGATTGGGCCGGTGAGCAGTTTCGCTCCCGTGATGAATTGCTCGAAGAAAATGACCGCCTCAAGCGCCAGGTATTATTGCTGGAGCAACGCAGCCAGTTATTAGCAGCCGTAAAGGCGGAAAATACCCAGCTCAAGGAGCTGATGAACTCGGCTGAGATGGTTGATGACCGTGTGCTGGTCGCCCAGATTATCGGCGTGTCCCCTGACCCCTTGGAGCATGTCCTGCTTATTGATAAAGGCAGGGATGACGGTGTCGATGTGGGCACACCGGTGATGGATGCAGGCGGCTTGCTCGGGCAGGTGATTGAAGCCGGAAATTCATTTAGCCGGATTCTGTTGATCACAGATTCCAGCCACGCCATCCCGGTACAGGTGTTGCGCAACAGCATGCGTACCGTAGCCGAAGGTACTGGGGATCTGTATCGGCTTAAGCTGCGTCACCTGGCCAATACCAGTGATATTCGCGAGGGAGACCTGCTACTGAGCTCAGGCCTTGGTGGTCGCTTTCCGGCAGGTTACCCGGTTGGAGAAGTGATGTCGGTCACTCGTGACCCGGGCAAGCCTTTTGCGGAGGCTGAAGTGTTGCCCCGCGGCCGCATGAACCGCAGTCGTTTTGTGCTTGCGGTTATCAGTGACAGGGGGCAGGGCCTTGCAAGCGAGTAGCCGCTGGTTTATCGCCGCTACCATTTTTCTGTCAATGCTGCTGGTAGTAATGCCCTTGCCTCAACAGTGGCTCTGGTTTCGCCCGGCATTTCCCGCCCTACTTATCATATTTTGGGTTTCGCGGATGCCCCAGTCTCTCGGTGTGGGTTTTGCTTGGCTGGTGGGAATCCTGGAGGATCTGGTAACTGGAGCAAGTCTCGGTACCCATGCTTTGGCCCTCGCTGTATTGGCGTATTTCAGTCTTTTGACCTACCAGCGCACAAGGGTCTTCAACCCGGCTCAACAACTCTTGTGGGTTTTTGTCCTGGTGGGTATTAATCAGGTAGTAGGAAACTGGGTGCATGGGTTGGAGGGAAAAACAGTGCCTGGACTGACCTTCCTATGGCCCGCACTTACTACGGCATTATTGTGGCCCTGTGTTACCCCTCCTTTGCGAGGCCTTTGTAATCGCCTTCACATTCGCTGACTGAACCGTCAGATTGTAAATCAATGTAAAAAATTGATCATTTTTCGATCGATATAGCTATAATCAGCCGCTGGCCCACAGGGAATATGTAGTACAGTGACAAATACCACCACATCAAACCGTCTCCTGCTCGCCTCGGGTTCCCCGCGTCGCGCCGAGCTTTTGACGCAGATAGGCGTCTCTTTTTCCCAGTTAACACCTGCTGTTCCCGAGCAAAAGCAGTTGGCTGAGACTCCCCAGGAATATATTCAGCGATTGGCCCACGATAAGGCTACTGCTGGCCTGGGGGGCGTGGAAGGTGTATGGGCCCTGGGCTCTGATACGGTGGTACTAGCCGGGGACAAGGTGCTGGAGAAACCGAAGGATTACGCTGACTTTGAATCCATGATGTTGTCTTTGTCCGGTACTGAACACTCGGTATTGAGTGCGATCTGTCTGCGTAGTTGGGAGCGTCAGTTTAGCCGCGTGGTGGAAACACGGGTGCGCTTTCGTCACTTGTCGAAGGCGCAGATTGAAGCTTATTGGAGTACTGGTGAGCCTGAAGATAAAGCCGGAGGCTATGGTATCCAGGGAATGGGCGCCGCACTGGTTGAGTCTATTAGCGGTAGTTATAGCAATGTGGTTGGGTTGCCCCTGGAGGCACTGGTTCCCATGCTTGAGCATGCGGGTATCCCTTACTGGCAGGAGAACCAGTCTTGAGTGAAGAGCTTTTAATCAATGTTGCACCTACAGAGACCCGCGTTGCCCTGGTGGAAAATGGCGTACTGCAGGAGGTCTATCTCGAGCGTAGCGCGCGAAGAGGAATAGTTGGCAATATCTACAAGGGCAAGGTGATTCGGGTTCTGCCAGGTATGCAGGCGGCATTTGTGGATATTGGGCTGGAGCGGGCTGGATTTATCCACGCTTCAGATATAGCCCCTTTAGATGATGAGGGGATGGAAGCGCGGGATGCCGAAGTGGCAGATATCCGCGCTTTGGTACGCGAGGGACAGTCCCTGGTGGTGCAAGTGGTCAAAGACCCGATAAGTAGTAAAGGTGCGCGCTTAACCACTCATTTGTCAGTATCTGCGCGCTATCTCGTGTATATGCCCCAGACTCGCCATATTGGGATTTCCAATCGTATTGAGGATGAGGGTGAGCGTGAGCGTTTGCGCCAATTGGTAGAAGCTGCTGTATCTCGTCTTGCCGAAGACGGGCTTTCAGCAGATGGCGGGTTTATTTTGCGCACCGTGGCTGAAGGAGTGAGTGAAGAGGAGTTACTCAGGGATATCCCCTTTCTTTATAAGTTGTGGGGCGAGCTGGATCAGCGAATCAACGAGCGCCCTGTCCCCTCGGTAATCTACGAAGACTTACCACTGTTTATGCGCGCATTGCGTGATCTTGCGCGCCCCTATACAGAGAAGATTCGTATAGACTCCCGCGAGGCACATGGTCGCGCCGCGGAGTTTGCCGGCAAATATGCACCGGAAATCGCTGGCCGTCTGGAACACTATCCCGGTGAGCGCCCACTGTTTGATCTCTATGGTGTGGAAGAGGAAATTCGTCGCGCATTGCAAAATAAGGTGACTCTGAAGTCAGGTGGGTATCTTATCGTCGAGCAAACGGAAGCGATGAGCACTATTGATGTGAATACCGGCGCATTTGTCGGCCATCGAAATCTGGAAGAAACTATCTTCAAGACCAACCTGGAGGCGGCGACCGCAATTGCCCGGCAGCTGAGACTGCGTAATCTAGGAGGCATCATCATTATCGACTTTATCGATATGAAGGACCCCGAGCACCAACGCCAGGTATTGCGAACACTTGAAAAAGCACTGGAGAGGGATCATGCCAAATCCAGTATCACCGGTGTCTCAGAGCTGGGTTTGGTTGAGATGACGCGCAAACGCACGCGTGAATCCCTCGGGCAGATACTTTGTGAGCCCTGTCCAGTATGTGAGGGGCGTGGCACATTGAAAAGTGCTGAAACAGTCTGTTTTGAAATTTTTCGTGAGATCATCCGTGAGGCGCGCGCTTACGACAGCGAAAAAATTATGGTGCTGGCAAGTCAGGTAGTCATAGACCTTTTACTCGATGAGGAGTCGGCTAATGTTGCCGACCTGGAGGAGTTTATTCGCCGTCCTATACAGTTTCAGGTTGAGCCTATCTATAACCAGGAGCAGTACGACATTGTTCTTGTGTGAGTTACCAGTTGTTTTTCCTCTGATACCTGGCAATGAATGCAACGGTGTTCATTGTCTTCGTGCGCTCAGGGGAGGGTGGTAATGGTTGTGATTCGCTGGCTCGCCCGCAAGTTTTGGCTGCTATCGGTTAGCCTGGTTATTGCCCTGGCGATCCTGGTTCAGACCGGCCGCTTGTTGTCCCCTCAGGTCGAAGAGTACAGACCGCAGATCAGCAGCTGGCTGTCAGAGCAGCTAGGGGTAACGGTGCAAATGGACCGGATTTCCCTGCGCTGGGAAGCCCTGGAGGTAGCACTGCAGCTAGATGGTTTACGCTTGGGGGAAAATGGTGAGCTGCGAATGGGGCACGGCCTTTTCCAGCTGGACTTGCTCGCCAGCCTTTGGAATCGCGAATTGGTGTGGAAAGATCTTCAAATGCACACTTTCGCCGCCGGCCTCAGCCGGAATGCACAGGGAGAGTGGCGCCTGGATGGCTTTCCTGATATTTCCCTGAAGCCTGATGGTAGGGTGGTTGCCGACCCCAAGGCAGCGGACCCTGCGCGATTGTTCCAGCTCAGCCCCAAGATCCAAATTCAGGATGCTGCAATCACGGTTCGGCTCCCCGATGACCAGCTGGCCGAGATTAACCTGCCGCAGATACTACTTGAAAACCAGGGTGATTTTCACCGCCTCGTAGCCCGTGCGTTTATTTCCCGTGAGGGAGAGATTGAGGATACGCATTCTGAAACCTTGCGATTAGTTCTTGAGGGGCGCGGTAACCCTCGGGATAAAAAGCGCTTCTCCCTGCGTGGTTATATGCAGCTCAATGAGCTGTTACTGGATGAAGATATCGTTACCCTTCTGCATGAACTGACTCCACTGCCAGATCGCTTTCACTGGCATGGGCGCAAATGGGCAGATGGTCGCTTGTGGCTTCACAGCGATGCCAAAAATGGCTATCGCCTGGTGGGGCAATTAGACCTCGCCCAAGTCGAGAAGCTGGACAGCGTACTAGATGACAGTGCAGAAGCCACTATCGCAAATGACCATGTTATGAAGCCGCTGCGGGCTTTCTCCGGCGATCTATCTGGACATTGGCTGCCCGGTGAACGTTGGCGCCTGGCTTTACAGGACATCCAGATCGATTGGCAGGATCTGCAGATGCCGCCACTCAATTTGCAGGTCAGCAGTGATCAGCAGGGATTATCTATGAGTGCCGATGTTGTCGATCTGGCGGGCTGGAGCGATATTCTCAAAAACCTGGATGTGCTCGAAGGGGCTGCTGATGATTGGTTGCGAGCCTTGGAGCCTGGAGGTGAGTTGCGCCGGGTCCAGCTGTTGCGCAGCCCGGAGGGGGCGGTCAGTTTGCAGGCCAACCTGAAGGGTGTACAAGCCAAGGCATTCCGGGGGGCTCCTGCGATTACCAATTTGACTGGTTACCTTGAGCTTGAGGGTGCAAATGGCAGGGTAGAGCTAGATGGCTCAGCTTTTACCGCACACTTCCCAAATTTATATCGAAATACTTTTTCATTTGACCAGGCCAGTGGCACTGTGGCTTGGAACCTGGACAGGGATGCAAACGAGATCAGCATATTGTCTGGTCCTCTACGGCTTGATGGTGCTTTAGGGGAAGTTAATGGCCAGTTTATGTTATCCCTGCCTGTCAAAGCTCAGAGCCGACCGACAGATCTAGTGTTGGCTCTATCTTTACATGATGCTGCCGTTACTACCCAGGAACAGTTGGTACCAACGACTGTTAGTAAGGATCTACGCGACTGGCTCAATAAAGGACTGGGTGCAAAAAATTCCGGGCGAGTGGAGAGTGCTGCATTTATCTATCGAGGCAGTAGTTATCGAGCAGATGGAAAAGAGGAGTCACTGCAGGTTCTTGGGGCTCATCGTAATCGCCAAACTATACAGTTAGCAGCGGATTTTACCGAGGCTAGCTTGAAGTATGCTGAGGAATGGCCTTCAGCTAAAAATGTCGATGGGCGCTTGTTACTGAATGATGGAGCTGTTTCTGTTGGTGCGGTAAAGGCCAAACTTTGGAACATTGATGCCAGCGATATTTTCGTTGCAGTTGCCCCCCTTGCCGGGAAGGGATCGCGCTTGGATGTGCAGGCCCAGCTTTCCGGTCCTGCAGCTGATGGCCTCCGGCTTCTCAGGGAGTCCCCTCTGCGTCAGCAGTTGGGTAGTGGGTTTGATGATTGGCATTTGGCGGGAAATATTGCCGGCCAGCTGAATTTGACTCAAGCCTTGGGGGGAGCTGACCTGAATAGCAGCCAGCATGTAGATTTGCAGTTAAGTGATGGGGAGCTTGAGCTTAAGAACCTTCGTCTGCAGACACAGGAGCTGTCTGGGGGTGTGATTTATGATAGCGAGAGAGGGCTTGCAGGTACACGGGTCAGCGGCACACTTTGGGGCAGACCTGTCAGCGCACATATCCGTCACTTTGGTAAGGGAGCTTCCAGGGACACACAGGTTGTAGTGGATGGTAATGCCGACATTGAGTCAATTTTTACCTGGAGCCAGCGACCCGAGCTGAAATGGCTGGATGGCGATATGGGCTACCAAGCCCTGATCACTATACCTGCCAAAGCAAAGGAAGCCCCCTATGCAGCAGTTTTTGAGCTTACCTCCAACCTGGCGGGTATCAATGTCAACTTACCTGAACCTTTAGGTAAACCCGCTGAAGTAAAGACCAATTTTGTTCTGCGGGCGCCGATTGGTGACCAGGGCAGTTTATTCCACCTGAACTACGGTGAACATCTCCAGGGGCAGTTCTGGCTGGTACAAGGGGAACTTGATCGTGCCTCTATCGCCCTGAATGCCGAAGCTAAGCTCCCCGCCGAGCGTGGGTTGTCCATCACCGGTGATATTTCCAATATCGACCTACCCCGCTGGGAGAAGTTACTGGGTGTATATCGTGAAGCCCCCCCTTCTGCCGGAGATGGTGTTCTAAAACCTGGAGTTGAGGTTCTGGAGGAGCAGGCGGCGAGTGTATTCGACTCTGGCAAACCGGTTACCACCATAAATCTCGATGATCAAATAGCAGCTTCCGCCGAAGTTTTACCAGTGAGCCTGGATCTCAGTACCGACCGCTTGCAGTTGGGGGCTGTTGATATTGAGCATATTCATGTTACTGGCAATGGTGTGGGGGCTGATTGGAAGCTGGATTTCGATAGTGAGATGGCTGCAGGCGAATTGAAAGGCACTTTGGGTGGAGAGACACCTCTGAAGTTGCAATTGGCCCATTTACGCTTGCCTGCCCTTGAGAAAAAGAGTGAGCTTCAGCAGGACCCCTTCTCTCTGGAACCCTTCGCTGAGGAGGCCCCTGATCCATGGGCAGATTTCGATTTCCAGGTCTTGCCGGCTATTGATTTTAGCACTGAGAGCTTGCAGCTTGGTGATGAGGAGCTGGGGCGCTGGTCCTTTAATGTACGCCCCTCCAAAGAGCGTTTGGTTGTCAGTGATATTCGCGGTAGTGTGCGTGGTTTCCGTATTGAAGGGCGCGGCAAAGGTGGGGAAACTCTTGGTGCGCAGTTGATGTGGATGCGCGATGCCGAGGGGAAGAGTTCTTCCCAGTTTATTGGTCGCCTGGCGGCCGATGATCTCGCTGATATCCAGCGTACAATGGGACATGAGCCTCTTATTGAGAGCAAGTCCGCCAGCTTTGATACCGCCTTGCGCTGGGACGGATCTCCAGCCCTGGTCAAAGGCAGTTTGCTCTCTGGGGAGCTTAAGATTGATATCCGGGATGGGCGTTTCCTTCGCTCTACAGGTACGGCTGGCTCTACGGTGTTGCGCCTGTTATCTCTTTTTAATTTCGATACCTGGGCGCGTCGTTTGCGTTTGGATTTCTCTGATCTTTACAAGAGCGGTATGGCCTTTGATCGGGTTCGCGGGGAAGTGGTTTTTGAAGGGGATGGACAGCTGTTGATTGCGGTGCCTATTCAAGTGGAAGGGCCAACCAGTGAGCTGCAGATGGCTGGCAGGGTGAATCTGTTGCGCGAGGACCTAGATCTTACCCTAGTGGCAACTTTACCGGTAAGTAATAACCTTGCTCTGGTCGCTGCACTGGCAGGAGGACTTCCGGCTGCTGCAGGGGTATATCTAATTAGTAAGGCTTTCAAAAAGCAGGTGAAAAAAGTGGCCAGTGTTAGCTATCGTATCAGTGGCGACTGGGCAGATCCACAAATGCGTTTTGAAAGGCTGTTTGATGGCGGTGGTGCCGAGCGCCAGGGAGCTGCCTCATTAAAAGATAAAGTTGAGGCTGTGGAGGAGGTGGGCTCGGGGGGGCCATCTACGCCGCCAATAAGTACTGGTGCAGGAAGCTAGCTGTCACGATTTTTCTGAACTGCATCCACTTCAAGGCGCTCTAATCTTAGGATAACGGCAACGCGCTAGAGAATGGAGTTTTGCAAATGACGAAATCTCAAATACTCGGCCCCCTGTTGGTGGTAGCCGTGGCATTATCGGCATGCTCCGAGGCCGATGACCAGCGTATCCAGACGATGACCGTAGGAGAGGCCAAGGAGAGGATCTCCGAAGGTAAGGGGCTGGAACAGATTCCCAAATCGGTGTGGAAACAGATTCTGCCTGAGGATCGTTACAAGGTCCTGTGGAAAAAGGATACTGAGCGAGCCTTTACTGGTAAGTTACTCTACAACGAGGAAGAGGGGACTTATGTAACAGCTGGTTGCCGCCTGCCGGTGTTCAGCTCAAAGCACAAATATAAGTCAGGTACCGGCTGGCCCAGTTTCTGGGATGTGGCATATCCGCAAAATATAGTCTTAAAAGACGATTTTAGTTGGGGCCTGCGCCGTACAGAAGTGCTGTCAAAATGTGGGGAGCACTTGGGGCATGTATTTAAGGATGGTCCGGCACCGACACAACTGCGTTATTGCCTGAACTCCCTTGCCTTAGATTTTGAGCCAGCAACTCTAAACAAGCAATAATTAGCGATTGTTGCTAAAGGTCTTTCTGGGATGGTGGCTTGGTAAGCTGGGAGGGACTCGGGGCGGGAGAAATACCACCCCGGGCAGCTACTCTGGGGTATCAGGTATCCTGCATAAAAAAGTCGCGTAAGTAGCGGAACAATTTACGCTGATTTGTGGGGGGCTTATTGTTTTTAACCTCTCTTTGGGAGTCCCTTACCAACTGACGCAACTGTTGGTGATCCACTTGCGGATACTGATCAAAAAAAGAACCTTGGGCACTGTTCCCACCTTCAAGCAGGCGCTTGCGCCAATCCTCTGCCATTTTATCGAAGTGCAGGTGACGTTGGTCCCGCTCTTTGAATTTCAGCAAAACTGCCTCAATAGCTTCATGATCGCTACTGCGCATAAGTTTGCCGATAAATTGCATCTGGCGGCGGCGGGCCTCGTTAGATTTGATTCGTGCCATGGTATCTATGGCATCGCGCAGATCTTCATCCAGTGGTACTTCAGCAAGTTGGGCCTTAGATAGCTCAGTCAGTTGTTTGCCCAACTCCTGTAATTGGTGCATTTCCTGTTTGACCTGAGTTTTACTCTTTGGCAGGTCATCCTCATAATCATCGTTTTCGTACATCTCAAATTCCGCACGTTAACCGGGGCTTTCCCGATTTTGCTCTAACCAGAGGCATTGTGCCACTGGGATATTTCACGTCTCAGCCAAAATACCAGGTGGCAAGGCCGAGGAAAGACATAAACCCTACAACATCGGTGATGGTAGTCAGGGCTACGCCACCTGCCAGCGCTGGGTCAATACGCATAGCTCGCAAGGCTACAGGTAATATTGCGCCCGCCGATGCGGCGGTAAGCAGGTTAATTACCATAGCTGCGACAATGATAATGGCGATAGTGATATCGCTAAACCAGAGTGCGGCAATAACCCCCATAACCAGTGACCAGAGTAAGGCATTCAGGGCAGCTGAGCCCAGCTCGCGGGAGAGTAGCCAGTTCAGGTTACTTTTACCAATCTGTCCGAGTGCCATGCCCCGGATGACTACTGTGAGAGTTTGGCTGCCAGCAACGCCCCCCATACTGGCAACGATCGGCATTAACACTGCAAGTGCCACCACTTTTTCCAAGGTATTTTGGAATAAGCTGATAACCCAGGATGCGAGCAGGGCAGTTAGGAGGTTTATGCCCAGCCACAAAGCTCTCCTTCGAGCAGTACGCCTTACCGGGGCAAAGGTGTCCTCTTCTTCATCAAGGCCGGCCAGACTCATCAGTGAGTGATCGGCATCTTCGCGAATTACATCCACAATATCGTCAATTGTGATGCGGCCCAACAGGCGGTTATCCTCATCGACCACTGGCGCGGTGATCCAGTCGTACTTCTCAAATAGTCGGGCAACTTCGGTGTCGCGCATATCTGCAGGGATAGGTTCTACGTCGGTATTTACAACCTCGCGAACTGTTACTGATGGATCTGTAGTCAGTAGCTTTGATAGTGGCAGTAACCCTATGTACTGTCCCTTACGATTTACTACGAATAAGCTGTCTGTGGATTCTGGCAGTTGCTCGTGGCGACGCAGGTAACGAAGAACCACGTCTAGGCTAAGGTTAGGGCGCACAGAGATGGTATTGGTATCCATCAGGCCGCCGGCGGTGTTCTCATCGTAGGCAAGAACACTTTCCACTCGCAGTCGGTCGGTCTCGCTCATAGAGGAGAGAACTTCCGAGACAACACGCTCGGGAAGTTGCTGGAGGATATCAGCGATATCATCCGCATCCAGCCCCTCCATGATCTCCACCATCTCCTCGGTATCCATGGTGTCGAGGATCTGGCTGCGTACCTCATCTGTCAGCTCTTGGAGTACCTCACCTTCTACATCTCGCTCAATTAAATTCCAAAGTACCTGGCGAATGCGGGGAGGGGAGCTTTCTAGTAACTGGGCAATGCTCTGGGGGGTCAGGGTTTTGAGCATGCGCCGGACTTCCTGCCCAGTGCCGCTATCGAGCGCGGCAAATAGCTCGCTGAGCTGATTTTGGGCTCGGAATTTAATTTCGGCTTGAGGTGGGCTGGACACGACTAATCCTTACTACTTAGCGGTGATTGCGGGCTGAGGTCGCTTGGGATAAGTGGCGATTTTATGCCCATGGCGGGACTCTATCTAGAGGGGGCTATTTTTGCAAACTACTCGGCTTCGCCAAAGCGTTCTGATACCAAATCACTAATAGCGCTCACCGCATCGTCTTCGTCACGGCCTTCAATCTCCAATTCAAGCTCCGTTCCCTTACCAGCGGCTAGCAGCATAAGCGCCATTACACTCTTTCCGTCGACTGATTTGCCCTGGCAGTGTACTTTGACATCTGCAGAGAATCGCGCAGAGGTCTGGGCGAACTTACTGGCTGCGCGGGCGTGTAGACCGAGCTTGTTGATAATGGTGAGGCGCTGTTTTTGCATAAGTGCGTCTAAGTTAACTGGATGTTACTTCTGCTCACGATGCCGGATCTGAACGTTATTAAACTGTTTTGAAAAAATCTTGGCCAACTGCTCCACCATATATACAGAGCGGTGGCGACCGCCAGTGCATCCAATGGAGATGCAGGTATAACTGCGATTGCTTTTTTGGTAGGAGGGCAACCAGTTATTCAGGAAGCTGGTGATATCCGCCTGCATTTTACCGGTTTCAGGGTGGCCTTGTAGGTATTCGGCAACCTCGGGGTCCAGGCCGGTTTTCTGTCTCAGGCTTGTCTCCCAGTAAGGGTTTGGCAGGCAGCGTAAGTCAAATATCAGATCCGCATCTACGGGAACCCCGTATTTAAAGCCAAAGGATTGGAAAAGGATTGCCATGCTCTCTGACTTTTCACCTACTACCCGGTTTTTCACGAGTCCACGTAGCTCGTGCAAACTGAGATTGCTGGTGTCTATCACCATGTCCGCCATCGCAGAGATCGGTGTGAGTAGTTCCTTTTCCTGGTTGAGTGCTTCTAGTAGGTGGGTGCAGTCATTGCTAAGAGGGTGTTTCCGCCGGGTTTCACTGAAGCGCTGAACTAACACTGGTTCACGGGCGTCGAGGAAAATAACATCGCACTTTACGCCGTTTGCACGCAGGGATTCAATTACCCGTGGGGCCTGTTTGATATCCTGCCAAAGATTTCGGGCGTCGACGCCAAGAGCCAGCTGAGTATCCCCTTCTGCCGGTTGCTCGTGAACCCTTTTGACCAGTTCTGGTAGCAGGCTGGTCGGTAGGTTGTCAATACAGTTAAACCCTTCGTCCTCTAATAACTGAAGGGCAGAGCTTTTTCCGGAACCAGAACGGCCGCTGATAATAACCAAGCGCATGGGTGTCCCCTTTCTAAGGTCTGTGTATCACTGATTTTTAAAATAACTGCATTGTGATTGATAGTGACAGAGTGGTTGTCATCAACATTAGCATTTAACTTCAGTTTACCCATGGGCTGGTTCACTACCTGGATCACGCGGCTGCAGCGCTATCTATGGCAAGTGCGTAGAGTTCGTCGCTGGTCTTGGCCTGGCGTAACTTATCTCTTACTACGCTATTGGAAAATAGCGCTGCTATCTCGGCCAGAGTTTCTAAATGCTGCTGTTCCGCATCCTCGGGGACTAGTAGAACAAATAACAAATCAACAGGCTGGCGATCGATGGCGTCAAAATCAATTGCAGGCTCAATGGTACAGAGAACGCCAATTGGTTCTTCACAACCAGGCAGACGGCAGTGGGGGATCGCAACCCCCTCCCCAATTCCAGTTGATCCCAAGCGTTCTCGGGCAATCAATTGGTTGAAGATGGTATCGGAGTCATGTTGCGGGTATTGTTCGGCAATAGCCTGGGCAATATTGAGCAATAATTTTTTTTTGCTACTCCCCGCCAGATGGCAAAGGCTCAGGCGGGGAGAGAGTAAAGCTTCCAGTGTCATAGTTCAGCGGTGGTTCTGCAACTTCTCTTTGTGCTTCTTCAGTTGGCGGTCCAGCTTATCAGTCAGAGCGTCAATGGCCGCGTACATATCCTTGTCTTCCGAGCCGGCACAGAGGTCGTGACCATTTATATGTACTCTGGCCTCTGCTTTTTGGATCAATTTTTCGACGGATAGGATAACCTGAGCGTTAGTAATATTGTCGTAATGCCGAGAGAGCTTCTCCAGCTTGCTTTCGCAGTAGCTGCGCATTGGTGAGGTAACATCGACGTGGTGACCACTAATGTTGATCTGCATGGATTTCTCCTAATCGGGTGCATCACATACCGGCACGTCTCCCTTTCGGGTCGCAACCCTACTAGGAAGTGGCCCAGAATGGAAGGATACACTCAAAGTTTGGAGTTTGGTTGCAGAGGGGTGAAGTGTGGTGCCAACGAGTTTGTGACCCAGGTTCTTAAGTTGGTCTAAAAGTCATATTTGTGGATCAGACCAGGCGTTTTCGCTCACTGGAAGAGGGAATTCCCATGGATTCCCGGTATTTTGCTACAGTGCGTCGCGCTACCTTAATGCCTTGCTGATCCAGTTCCTGGGTGATTTTGTTATCTGAAAGGGGCTTGCGAGGCGTTTCCGCATTTATAAGTTTGCGAATTAATGCACGAATAGCAGTGGAAGAGGCGTCTTCGCCAGAATCAGTGCTTACATGACTGGAGAAAAAGTATTTCAACTCAAAAGTTCCGCGAGGAGTGAGCATGTACTTTTGAGTGGTTACCCTGGAAATAGTAGATTCGTGCATGCCAATGGCTTCAGCTACATCCGCCAGTACCATAGGGCGCATGGCCTCAGGTCCCTCTTCA
Organism: Microbulbifer variabilis; assembly: GCF_052468405.1. Lineage (NCBI taxonomy): Bacteria > Pseudomonadati > Pseudomonadota > Gammaproteobacteria > Cellvibrionales > Microbulbiferaceae > Microbulbifer > Microbulbifer variabilis. The sequence continues at coordinate 3,119,566 of NZ_CP174343.1, read as the reverse complement.
AAGAATCCCTGCTGTTTTTCCACGATGCAATTGGCGACCTTGAGCAGAGTCTCGTGGCGGCTCTGTAGGCTTTTTAAAAACCAACGTGCCTCCTGTAAGTGGTCGCGCAGGAAGTTGTTATCTCTGGAGTTGTCTGCCCGCTTAACCATGGAGGCATAGTGACTGTTAACGCGAATTCTGGGGGTGATCTCCGGATTTAAGTTTGCCTGCCAGCCTAGCTCCCTACGTGAAACAATAATATCCGGGGTCACATAGGTGGCTTCCTGCTCAGCGAATCTCTCACCTGGATTAGGATTCAGGGTTTGGATCAGCCGGATGACCTCGCCCAGTTGGGCTTCATTTAGACGTGTGCGCCGACTTAACTGACGGAAATCCCGCTTGCCGAGAAGGTCAAGGTGGCGCTGGATAATACACTGGGCCTGTTTTAACCATGGAGTCTCACCAGGGAGCTGCTGTAACTGCAGTAATAGGCACTCTTGTAAATTACGCGCTCCGCACCCAGCAGGCTCAAATTGCTGGATAGCCCTGAGCACAGCAAGCACCTCATCCTCCCCAACAGAAAGGGAGTATGCAATTTCATCAAGAGGTGTGCATAGCAAACCATTAGGTTCTATGCCATCTATCAGATTTTCTCCGATTGATTTGTCCAGCTCGGAGAGGGTGGTCAGGTTGAGCTGCCATCGCAGGTGATCCTGTAGACCGTCCGTAGAGGTATTGCGCTCAAAACTGGGGTCTTCGTTCTCGGTGCTACCGCTGTGGCTGGTGTATACGTCATCCCAGCGTGAATCTACGGGAAGCTCTTCAGGAATGCTTTGACTCCAGTCACTCTCGATGAGATCCCGCTCCTCTACGGTATGCTCAGTAGGGGAGGTGGCCTGTTCGTTAATAGGCTCCGCTTGTAGCTCTGAGATATCTGCGCTGGAAGCTATTTCGTCAGTTTCAGCCTCCAGCATCGGGTTGCTATCCAGGGCGGCTTGGACTTCCTGTTGTAAGTCCAAAGTCGAAAGCTGCAATAGGCGTATTGCCTGTTGCAACTGAGGTGTCATGGTCAGCTGGGTACCGAGCTTTAGTTGAAGAGACTGCTTCATATTGGGGTGCTGCAGGCTGAGATCACATGGAGGTATAAATAACCTCAGATGGCGCAGACTACCCCGGCCTAAAAAGTATTACAAGCAATAAGCATGCCGGTTAGATTGGCTACCTTATTGTTAAGTAGCTCTTTCGGCGATTAATTTTGTCAATATTCAAGATGTCTGGTGACAAATGTAGCGATCTGTCTCTAAATGGTAAATTCATGTCCCAAATAGACTTCGCGTACCTGCTGGTTGGCCAGCACCTCATCTGGAGTGCCCGCTGCAATAATATGACCCTCACTAACGATATAGGCAGTCTCGCAGATATCCAGCGTCTCTCGCACGTTGTGATCGGTAATTAAGACGCCGATTCCACGATCTCGCAAATGGCGGATTATCTCCTTGATGTCATTGACGGAAATAGGGTCCACCCCAGCGAAAGGTTCGTCCAGCAGTACGAAGCTGGGGTTTGTTGCTAGGGCGCGGGCAATTTCTACCCGACGGCGCTCCCCGCCAGAGAGGGCCATTCCCAGACTGTTTTCAATATGTGTGATATTGAACTCCTGGAGTAGCTCCTGTGCTTGCTGTTGGCGCTCGGCGCGGGTTAAGTCTTTGCGGGTTTCTAGAATGGCTAGGATATTATCCCGAACGGATAGGCGGCGAAAAACAGAGGCTTCTTGGGGGAGGTAGCCAATTCCCTTTCTGGCGCGGCCATGCATGGATAGCCGGGTTATATCCTCATCATCGATCAATACCTGACCAGCATCAGCCTGGACCAGGCCAGCAATCATGTAGAAGCATGTGGTTTTACCTGCACCGTTAGGCCCAAGGAGACCGACGACCTGTCCGCTAGAGACACTGACGGATACGTCCTGAACGACTTTTCTTTTCTTGTATTGCTTGGCTAGGTGTAACGCCTTCAGCGTTGGCATAGTATTTACCGAAATCTGTCCATGTTGCGAGCACAAACGCTCGCCGGTGAAGAGGGTGATAGATGAAATCTTTACTTTTTACGGCTCTGGGTAATGTCTTTACTGGCTGCCGTCGTTGCTTGGAGTCTGGCTTCCATCTTTTTTCTCTGGCTGCCAGATCATCTCTATCCGTTTGCCAGCTTGACCCTGGGCGCTCATTTGTTCGGTAGTTAGGTCGTAGTCAATTTTCTCTGCGGTTAAGGTGTTGCCGTCACGATCTACGTAGGCCTTCCCGGTAAGTTGTAGCTCTTCAGAGGCGACTGCATATTCGATGCGCTGAGCCCGTGCTTTTATCGGGTTCTCGCCTTCCAGTATTTTCTGTTGGAAGCGTGCAGGTTTGCCTAAGGCAATAACACGACTGATTTCCTTTTCCGGGGTGAAATAAACCTCTACTCGGTCCGCCTCTATCTTTAAAGAGCCTTGGGTTATCACTACGTTATTGTTATAAACCACTAGGTTGCTGCTTAAACCCGCATTCATCGCATCCGAGCTAATATTAATGCGCTGTTGGCGGTCTTCGGGGAGTGCGTTTGCCATTGACGTCGCAATCAGAAGCATGGTGAACGCGGAACTCTTGACTAGGTAGTGGCAAAGTTTACTTGGGATCATAGTTACTCTTTACATCGGATAGGATTTCCACCCGGTCTTCATTCAGGTATGCGCGCATTCCCTTTCCTTTAGTCTGGTTAGGACCGGAGCTAATAGTAACAATTTTGTCTGTTTCGGCGAATTCCTTATCCGGCAAAATAGTGATGCTTGATGTCTCCAGTTTGATACCACCAGGAGAAGGGAGTTCATCAATTTCTACATCACCACTTAAAACAACACGCTCACCACGGTTGTATGCTGCTCCCTGCCTGGACTCAGTGCGCCACTTCGGCTGGTCTTCCTGGAAGAAAAGCATTCGAGGCTCGGTGAGTTCGGCCCTGTCTCGGCGCTTGAACTGGTAATAGGTAATTTGTTCTGCATCAACTCGGTAGGCTAGATTTCCTTCCTCATTAAAATGACGAGTTTTGGCATCGCGGATTATCAAATCGGCAGCACGGCCCTGTTGTTGAGGCGTTGGACGGATTCCCAGCAACTGCTCCGGAGGGCTTTCGGAAAACCAGAGTCCTGCGCTGATGAGCGCTACCACAAATAAAAGTGGCAACCAGGTGCGCATCACTGCTCTCCGATATAAGGTGCTAAGGCTGCGTCAAAAGTACCCTGGGACAGCATGATGCGATCACAGACTTCACGGACAGCGCCCTCGCCACCTCGGGAACTGGTTATCCACAAGGCGCGGTCTTTCACAGGAGGAGCAGCATTGGGGGGTGCGATAGGGCAACCAATATGCGTCATCACCAGCAGGTCCGGGTAGTCATCGCCGATATACGCAATATCTTCAAGGCGACAGGGCTCATCAGCGAGTAGCTCTTTTAGTGCTGCAAATTTGTCTTCCCGGCCTTGGATCAGCTTTTTAATACCTAGGTCATGAGCGCGGCGTTCGACTACGCTGCTGCGCCTGCCTGTGATGATGGCTACTCTCACTCCAGAGTTCTGCAGCATTTTAATTCCATGTCCATCCAGCGTATTGAATGTCTTGAGCTCATTACCACTATTGTCAAAATATAGTTTGCCATCGGTTAGGACTCCGTCCACATCCAAGACCAACCAGCGCACCTTTTTAAGTGCAGAATTCAATTCTTTTTCAGAAATCACCGGGTATTCCTTACATGCTGTGATGGGCGATATTTTTTCGCTCAGTAACTTTTGATTATCTCAGATTACTCCGGCGCGGAGAATATCGTGCATATGTAATACGCCGATTGGGAAGTGTGCTTCGTCTTCTACGACCAGTGCAGTGATTTTGTAGTCTTCCATGATCCTCAAAGCTTCAGCAGCCAGGGTATCAGCTGAGACTGTTTTAGGTCGGCGGCTCATCACCTGTTCCATAGTGGCTATGTCCAACTCTATTTTTTGGTCAATAACACGGCGTAGGTCACCATCAGTGAAAACTCCGAGAAGTTCTCCTTTGGGGTCGACAATAGTTGTCATTCCGAAGCCTTTACTGGTCATCTCTAATAGGGCCTGGGATAACAAAGTATCAGTATGTACCTGGGGCAACTCATCACCTGCATGCATTACATCTTCTACTTTTAATAGCAGGCGTCTTCCCAGGGCACCGCCTGGGTGGGAGAACGCAAAGTCTTCTGCAGTAAAGCCTCTGGCTTCTAATAAGGCTACAGCCAAGGCATCGCCCATCACCAATGTGACAGTCGTTGAGGAGGTGGGGGCTAGATTCAGGGGGCAGGCTTCAGTTTGTACAGCAATGTCCAGGTTGACGTCGGCCGCTTGGGCAAGGGGGGAGTCTCTTTTACCCGTCATACTGATCATTGGAATACTGAGTCGCTTCAGCAATGGAAGCAGAGTCAGCACCTCTGCGGATGAGCCTGAATTGGAGATGGCAATTACCAGATCGTCGCGGGTTATCATTCCCAGGTCCCCATGGCTGGCCTCGCCTGGGTGAACGAAAAAGCTAGGGGTGCCTGTGCTGGCCAGTGTGGCCGCCATTTTACGGCCGATATGCCCGGATTTCCCCATGCCGGTAACAATAGCGCGTCCACGGCATTGTAAAATCATTTCACAGGCGCGTTGAAACTCACCGTTGATTCTTTTTTCCAGTTCAGCAACGGCTTCCACCTCCATGCGAACGGTACGCCGTCCTGCTTGTAACACTAAATCTTGGGTCATTGAGTACCTCTGGTTAAGCACTTTTGTTTGTCGGGGATATTGGTCAAAGTAGTTCTTCGCCTATGGCGCCTAAATTCACTTGCCAGGCTCTGGCGCCGGTGGCTTTGACCAGGTCACGGCTGTTGTCGTGCTAATCTATATTATTAGCGGGTAGCTGGCTCTGTAAGAGTCCAGAAATTGGCTCAGGGCATTAAATGACACGCTCGCACACCGCCACAACTCCGGGCGCGGCCATGGTATAGTCTGCCGCCGCCGCTGTCAGCTCTGTCACTCAAAGGACGATCGACAAGGCCTCAGGGGTTCCTATGGGACTTAAGGGCAGTGGCATCGTCATGGCACTTATTAAAGCCATGTGCGTCCAAGGAATGATTTGCTAATTGGAGATTATTTGTGAATACATCATTTTGGGCTGGTCGGTACGATTTCTCCCGGTGGCTTAGTTTTTTACTCTTCGCGTTAGTGGTTTCTGTCGCGGCTCCTGTGGCACACGCCAACCAAAACCCCTATAACATGATCGAGGGGGTTTCCCAAAAGTTGCTGGGTGTAATTAAGACAAATTCTCAGTACGCTAATTCTGACCCCCAGAGATACTACAGTGCGGTTGAGGGCGTTCTGGACCCAGTGGTGGATTTTGATTTTATTGCGCGTGGTGTTATGGGGCGTTATGCCAAGCAGGCCACGGCGACGCAACGCTCCCGCTTCACCAGTACATTCCGTCGTGACCTGGTGGCAACCTTCGCACGTGGTGTGGCAAATTTTGGTAATTTGGACGTGAAAGTTGTCAATCCTGGAACCCTTCCCTCTGGAAATCGGGTTAATGTTTTACAGGAAGTGCGCAGTGAAGAAGGCATCACCAAAGTATCCTATACCCTGGTACGTAATCGTGCGGGACAGTGGAAGTTGATTAATGTCATTCTGAATGGCGTCAATCTGGGCAAAACTTTTCGCAGCCAGTTTGCCCAGTCCATGCAGACCTACGGTGATATCGACAAGGTCATATCCAACTGGTCTGCTGGTGAAGATGTTGTCGATAAGGTGAGCTAGTTAGCGAACTTGGGGCGCGCAGCTGCGCGCTTTCCCCGATTCAAGTACACTTGCGTGCTGTTTTCTAACTCAACGCAAATCCCGCCTATGCAACCAGATGAAATCAAAGCCCTGATTGAGGGTCATATTCCCGAGAGTAATGTCGATGTCACTTTTGAAGGCAGTCACCTGCTGGTAACTGTGGTCAGTAGTGCCTTTGAAGGTTTGAGTCGCCTAAAAAAGCAGCAACTTGTTTATGCAGCGCTCAATGAAAAAATTGCCGATGGTACTCTTCATGCAGTACAGATGCAGACACTTACTCCAGAAGAAGCCAGTCGTTAACCTGTCGCTGTGAAAACAGCGACTCCCGAAATATGAGACCGAATGGATAAGTTAATAATAGAGGGCGGCAGCCCTGTATCCGGTACATTGCGAATTTCCGGCGCGAAGAATTCTGCGCTGCCTATTTTGGCTGCTGCCCTGTTGGCAGATGGCCCGGTACATATTCACAACCTGCCGCACCTTAATGACATCACCACTATGATCACCCTACTGCGCTGCATGGGTTGTGATGTCACAATTGACGAAAAGCTAGGTGTAGAGATAGATCCCCGTTCAGTCAATGACCTGACAGCACCCTACGAACTGGTAAAAACCATGCGGGCATCAATACTCGTGTTGGGGCCATTATTAGCTCGCCACGGGGTGGCAAACGTGTCTTTTCCCGGGGGATGCGCTATCGGTAGCCGTCCCGTAGATATCCATCTCAAGGGGCTGGAGGCTATGGGCGCCGAAATCGCAATTGACGGTGGTTTTATCCGTGCGCGTTCCAACGGCCGCCTCAAAGGTGCCAATATCGTCATGGAAAAAGTGACTGTGGGCGGCACTGAGAACTTGCTAATGGCCGCGGTGTTGGCGGAAGGTACAACCGTTCTGCACAATGCGGCGAGGGAACCCGAGATTGTCGATTTGGCAGAATTCCTGATCGCCATGGGCGCGCAAATTGAGGGTGTAGGCACTGATACTTTACGTATTCACGGAGTTCCAAAGTTAGCTCCCTGTACATTCACTGTCATGCCCGATCGCATTGAGACAGGCACCTTTCTGGCGGCTGCTGCAGCTGCACGGGGTAAAGTACGCTTATTGCACACTCGTGCTGATATTCTTGATGCCGTATTGCTTAAGTTTGAGGAAGCTGGTGCGCACTTGAGTTGTGGGGATGACTGGATTGAGCTGGATATGAAGGGGAATCGCCCCAAGGCTGTTAGCTTTCGCACGGCACCTTATCCGGCATTTCCCACAGATATGCAATCTCAGTTTACTGCGATGAATGCTGTGGCTGAAGGTAAAGGAGCAGTGGTTGAGACCATTTTTGAGAATCGCTTGATCCAGGTGCATGAGTTAAACCGCATGGGAGCCAATATTACCCTGGAAGGTAATACTGCTTTTGTTACTGGTGTGGAGAAGCTTAAAGGGGCTCCTGTAATGGCCTCTGATTTGCGTGCCTCGGCCAGTCTGGTAATTGCGGGTATGGTGGCTGAGGGTACTACTACTGTGGATCGTATCTACCATATTGACCGTGGCTATGAATGTATTGAGGAAAAATTACAGCAGCTGGGGGCGAATATTCGCCGCGTACCCGGTTAAAGGGAAACTCGCCGCCTCTTTTCTTGAGGCGGCTGCCAGAAAATAATCCGGTCTTATCATGACTATGCAAATCACTATCGCTCTGACCAAGGGGCGAATCTTGCAAGAAACCCTACCATTGCTCGCTGCTGCAGGGCTGGAGCCACTGGAGGACCTTGGCAAGAGTCGTAAATTGATTTTCCCAACCAACTGTGACGGTATTCGCCTGTTACTTCTTCGAGGTGTCGATGTGCCTACCTATGTGCAGCATGGCGCTGCGGATATGGGAGTAGCTGGTAAGGATACCCTGCTCGAGCATCATTCAGATGGCATCTATGAGCCTCTGGATTTGGGAATTGCTCGTTGTCGCCTCATGGCTGCTGGTGTGAAGGGTGCAACTTTGCCTAGCGGTCGGATTAAAGTGGCAACTAAGTTTGTGGAGAGCGCCAAGCGCCATTACGCTGCCAAGGGGCGTCAGGCAGATATCATCAAATTATATGGTGCAATGGAGCTGGCTCCACTAATGGACCTGGCTGATGAGATTGTAGATATTGTCGATAGCGGAAATACCTTGAAAGCCAATGGCCTGGAGGCTCGTGAGACTATTGCGCATATTAGTAGCCGTCTGATTGTCAATAAGGCAGCCATGAAGATGAAGTACAAGCCTATCAGCGACTTGATTGAGAAGCTGGCAGCGGCAGTTGCATAAAGTGAAAAAGTCTAGGAAATCATGACTAAGAAGAGTATTCGCCGGCTGAATGCCACCGCTGATAATTTTGATACAGAGTTGAAGCAGCTTCTGTCCTGGGAGACGGTGGCTAGTCAGAGCGTTGAGGCGACTGTTGCGGAGATACTCCAGCAAGTACGCAATTGTGGTGATGCTGCCGTCATCGAATATACCAATCGTTTTGACAGTCGCGAGTTAGCCTTGGCGGAAGAGTTTGCACTTGACTCATCCGATTTATTTGCAGCACTTGAGCGTATTGGTGCTGATGAGCGTGAAGCTCTGGAGACTGCCGCACAGCGAGTGCGTGAATATCACAAGCATCAGCGGCAGGAATCCTGGCGTTATACCGAGGCTGATGGGACTGTACTTGGCCAACAAATTATGCCGATGGAGAGGGTTGGTATCTACGTACCCGGTGGTAAGGCCAGCTATCCGTCGTCCGTATTAATGAATGCGATTCCGGCGAAGGTTGCGGGCGTCGATTCCGTCATCATGGCAGTGCCCGCTCCTGAGGGGGTACTTAACGATCTGGTTCTGGCAGCTGCGGCAATCGCAGGTGTTGACAGGGTGTATACCATTGGTGGGGCTCAGGCTGTAGCTGCTCTTGCTTATGGCACTGAGACAATTCCTGCTGTGGATAAGATAGTGGGTCCCGGCAATGTTTTCGTTGCCGCTGCTAAACGCGCGGTGTTTGGTCATGTAGCCATTGATATGATTGCGGGCCCTTCGGAGATATTGGTGATTTGTGATGGTGCTACCGATCCCGATTGGATCGCTATGGACCTTCTATCTCAGGCTGAGCATGATGAGCAGGCCCAGTCGATTTTGTTGTGCCCGAATGCGGCATTCCTGGACGCAGTGGAGGCCTCCCTGCAGCGCCAGTTAACCGACCTGCCAAGAGCAGAAATTGCGGCTAAGTCCCTCGCTGATCGTGGGGCTTTGATACTGGTTGACTCTGTGAAGCAAGCATTGGAAATTTCCAATCGCATAGCTCCTGAACATCTTGAGGTTTCTGTAGCAGATCCAGAGTCCCTTCTCCCACAAATTCGCAATGCCGGTGCAATTTTCCTGGGGCGCTATACTGCTGAAGCTTTGGGAGATTATTGTGCGGGTCCTAATCATGTGCTGCCAACCAGTGGAACTGCACGTTTTTCGTCGCCACTGGGTGTGTATGATTTCCAAAAGCGCAGCTCTGTTATTTATTGCTCTCCTGAGGGCGCCGATAAACTCGGCCGTGTTGCCGCTACTCTTGCTCGTGGGGAAGGCCTTGAGGCCCATGCGCGCTCGGCCATCTATCGGGTAAAGCGTTAAGTTGCCAGCTTGCCCTCTTGTGCAAATAGTTTGTCGGAAGGCATAAGATGAAAAAAACACTTCTGTGCTTTGTCGCATTACTGGTTGTCGCCTGTGCGACAACCAATGACTTCGTAGTTGCCGATTATATGCAGGACCCACAGAGTCTGCCGCCTGTCACTTTGTTTGCCAAAATACCAGAGCCAGACTTTGAGCGGCGTTGTGATGAGTTTGCCAATGGATCTCTTCTTAAGCACTGCCAGTTCGATGTGATTGATTATCAGGAGTTGCACAGGGAGCTCGAGAGTTCGGGCATTTTTGATTTGGTCCTGCTGGGTGAAGATGAAGTTCCGTACCAACTGCTCATTACTTCAGCTGGATATTTGGAGGAGGGAGCAGAGGATATCGGTGGGGCCGTAATCGCAGGTGCAACGATGATGCTGGCTCCCTTGAGTACGAGCCGTGATATACATATTGATGCAACACTCACCTGGCACGGCCTGCCATTAAGGCGCTATCAGTTTGAAATTCCATTTACATCAAGAATAAGTCTACTCACCCCAGCCGGAAAGGCCGATCGGGATCTTGCAAAGGCAGTTGCATCAGAGTTGATATCTCGCTTGCAGCAAGATCAGGTCATGGCCCCAGAGTTACTTTTCCAAACGATAGAGGCCAGTGACTATCACCAAACTCTCAATTTACCGGAGTCAGTAGGAGAGTATGTAAGCAATCCTTTAGTTCTGGCTAATCATCCCCTTTATGGTGCGCAAACTCGTTATGTGCACCGTCAGTTTCACTTTGACTCTGTGGATGTTTTCGTTTATCCAATACCTAACTGGAATTGGGAAGACCCAAAGTCAGCGCAAATTCGAGAGGTCGAAAGGATTCGGCGGGAATTGGCTCTAGTTGAAAGGGAGGCGCGTTGGCAATCCCTGGATCTCGGTGAAGAGGTTTCTGAGATCTGGAGTGTTCATGGAGAGGCGACTCCGGTAACACGTCTTTCCGGTCATTTCCTTGCAGCAGATGGGGAGCGTTTTGACACACACACTTACCTGTTTGTGCGCAAGGATAAATTTATCAAGGTTCGTGCTTCTTTTGCCGGAGTGGGGAGGAATAGGGCGGAGGTGGAGGCATTTGCTCGTGGGTTAATTGCGAATGCAGGTGTTCCTAGTGAATCCAAGTTTATGGCAAAAGTTCGTGCGAATTGGCGTGATAAGCAAGTGGTTAATTAACCTGAATTGAAAGAGGCGGTTTTCTTTTTGACCGCCTCATATGGCATTTAGCTCTCAGTCGGGATCTTAGTGGCTTGCCAGGCGATCACTTGCCACTCGCCATTTCGTTTCACAAAAGTGCCTGTGTTGAAGAAGTGGCTGGTTTCCTTGCTAGAGGTATCATTGGCCACCAGCTTAAAAGCAATGACGGCAGTGTCACCCAGTAAGCGGATATCTACATCCTCTGCAGCGTAGCTTGTTGTTACAGGTTCAGTTGAGCTGCTTTCCATCCCCTGTATTATTTGGCTCTTACCAAAGCGTTTGCCCGATGAGCTTGTGTAGATCAGGTCCTCGGCCCAAAAACGTTTATGGACTTCTGTACTATTAGCGGCACCAGCAATAAAGTTGTCTAGGAGTTTCTGTAAATCTTTGCGGTCATCGGCCTGAGTCTGCCCAGCAACTAGGGCTAGAAAAATAAACAGAATGGCTGCACGCATATTTGCACCTTCCAATGGTTACTCAGTTGTCGTAGTGGTTTCTGGTTTCACAGAAACTGTTGCTTCCACTGTGTGGGAGGCACCTTCGCGGGTAAAAGTGATCGAGATGGTATCTCCGGGGCGGAGTGTAGCCATAGTTGCCTCACCTTGCTTACCATCGCCAATTGGCAGGCCATCAATATGGGTAATCACATCCCCTGGCTTGAGGCCTGCACTATGAGCCGGGCTCTCGTTGTAAATTGCGGTGATCATGACTCCGCCTGAGGAAGAGAGTTTGAACTCGCGAGCCATCTGTGGGCTGATGGCACTGGCTTCGATACCGAGCCACCCCGGCACCACACGACCATAAGCGATAATATCCTGCATAACTTTGAAGGCGATATTAGCGGGAATTGCAAAGCTAATGCCACCGGAGTAGCCGGACTGATTGAGGATAGAGGTGTTAATCCCGAGCAGGCGACCGCGGGAGTCTACCAGTGCTCCACCGGAGTTGCCGGGATTGACAGCGGCATCCGTCTGCAGGAAGTTTTGCAGATGGCTGCCGGTTCCTGAGTTCTCCAAGTGACGCCCTTTGGCACTAATAATCCCCTGGGTGACCGTCTGCCCGACCCCGAAAGGGTTGCCTATGGCCAGAACGACATCGCCCACTTGGGCTGACTCTGGCTCACCAACAGAGATAGAAGTGAGTCCGTCGAGTTCAATTTTCAAAACTGCTAGGTCAAAGTCAGCATCGCTACCGACCATGCGGGCCTGGGCTTCGCGGCCGTCGGCTAATAAAATGACTATGGCGTCTGCCTGATCCACTACGTGGTGATTGGTAAGGATGTAACCGTTGTCGCTAACGATAACTCCTGATCCTAAGTTTGATTGCATCCTTTCCCGTTGGGGAACGTTCATATTGTCGAACAAACGGCGAAAAAGGGGGTCATTAAATAGTGGGTGCTGTCGCTGGGGCAGGGCCATACGGGTGTAAATGTTAACCACAGCAGGTCCTGCAACATTGACTGCATGGGCATAGGATACGGGGCCCTGCCAATCTCCGCCTTTGGGGGTTGGAGCAGTGCCACGCAATTGCGGGAATATAACTAACAGCAAGGCCGCCATGGCCAGGCCTACCAGAATGGGTAAAGCCCAGTCTTGTAAAAAGCGATTTTGGGACACTCTCGACTCCTCTTTGCGCTGATTATACACACGTCTTGGAATGGAATCGCCGGGAGGGGCATTTTGCTGTCTTTGGCCGAGGAGAGACAAAGGAGATTTATGATTGTTTATGTCAGTAGATATGGGCCTTTACTCATGGTTTTAAGGTTGATATGCGAAGTGTTGGGGTGGAGATGGCAATATAAGGTCCATACACAGCTGGCCTAAGGAAACAGCTCTTTTATTGGCTGTTGCCTCTTATCTGTAGGTTTATCTGCTGTTCTATCGTTTATGGCCCAATCTGTTCGTGGGTTATTATATGTTTCCGTGCCTATCTCAAAAATCAAATTTGTAATGTAAAATTTTGCTTTCAAAGCAAAGGCTTTATGCCCAGTTAATTGCCGTATACAGAGCTTCTCAAGGCTACTTTCAGATCGTGCTCTCGTGTATCTAGAAGCAGCCTAAAAGGCCGCTGCTATATTTTGTTGGCCCAACTCACGTGGTGCCTCCTTGATAGGAAACTACAAGTTAAGTTGGCTTTGTGAATGGAAGCCCCCCTCCTAAATGCTCCTTTAAGTCCTTTGCCATCACTGTTCAATTTTGATGTTTGTCGCTTTTGGATAGCACTTTCCCCTTGCGCCTTCCCATGGGGGAGGTTAACCAGATTTTGGAGGGTAATTATTAGAGTGGACTGGCAGGGTCTATAATCCCGTCTCCTGTGATGGGCTGGCATTGGTCGCATCCTGCAAGTGCGTATAATGGCCCGTCGAAAATTTAAGACTAACCGGCAATATTTGTATTTGGAGACCAGCATGTCCCTAGTTCGCCCCCATGGCAGTATTGAGCTGCAGCCGCGCTTTGTGTACGACAGTGAAAGGCATCACCAACTGATGCATGAAGCGGAGTCGCTGCCCTCGATTGTGGTCAGCTCTGCCGCGGCGGCCAATGCAGTGATGTTGGGGGCTGGTTACTTTAATCCGCTGCACGGCTATATGAATCTGGCCGATGCGCTGAGTGTGGCTGAGACCTTGCGCACTGTTGATGGTCTCTTTTGGCCGGTTCCTGTCTTGAATGTGGTAGAGGACTGCGGTGCTATAGAAGGTGCTTCCCGGATTGCATTACGTGACCCCAATGTTGAGGGCAACCCAGTGCTGGCGGTAATGGATGTAGAAGCCATTGAGACCATTACTGATGAACAAATGAATAGCATGGCTGAGCAGGTATTTGGCACGCTCGATGAAAAACATCCTGGCGTTGCGACCTTTAAGTCAGCTGGGAGGAAGTTAATTTCCGGCCCAATCGAAGTGCTCAATTTCAGCTATTTCCAGAATGATTTCCCGGATACTTTCCGCACGGCTGTGGAAATTCGCAATGAATTTACCGAGCGGGGCTGGAATAAGGTGGTTGCCTTTCAAACACGCAACCCGATGCATCGAGCCCATGAAGAATTATGCAAAATGGCGCTGGAGGCTGTGGAAGCCGATGGTGTGCTGATTCATATGTTGCTGGGCCAGCTAAAGCCAGGGGACATTCCAGCGCCGGTTCGGGATGCATCAATTCGTAAGATGGTGGAAGTTTACTTCCCGGCAAATACTGTAATGGTTACAGGCTATGGCTTCGATATGTTGTATGCGGGCCCTCGCGAAGCTGTACTGCATGCCGTTTTCCGCCAAAACTGTGGCTGCAGCCACTTGATCGTTGGGCGCGACCACGCGGGTGTCGGTGACTACTATGGTGCTTTTGATGCCCAGACTATTTTTGATGGAAGGGTACCCGAGGGTGCATTGGAGATTGAAATCTTTCGTGCTGACCATACCGCCTATTCAAAAAAGCTGAATAAGGTCGTGATGATGCGTGATGTGCCGGATCACTCTAAAGAGGACTTCATTCTATTATCTGGTACCAAGGTGCGTGAGATGTTGGGTAATGGTATCGCTCCGCCCCCAGAGTTCTCTCGCCCAGAGGTGGCGCAAATTCTCATGGATTACTATCAGAGTTTGTAAAGTTTCCAATTAAAAAGGCGGGTTATCCCGCCTTTTTAATTGGGTTATCAACTGAAAGCTCTGCCGAAGTAACAGTTGATGGCTAAGTCTAACTTCCTGCGTGTGCCTCTTTTTCCAGGCCGTAATCCTCCGCAAGGGTACCTTTGGCTCCGGGCTCCTTGGGAGCCCAGTCTCTAGGGGGCTCCATATCCTGAAGTTGTTTGTCATCCTCCTTCAGCTTGCCGCTCCCGGCTTCGAGCATTTGTCGACCGATATCCTGGCTGGAAAGGCGCAGAGCGCTGTTGGATAAATACTCGTGAATTTCCTTGTAGCTTTCGGTTAAGTTGTGAACGAGCTGGGATGTCTGGTCAAAGTGCTCGTTTACCTGGAGCTGGAAGTCCTCCATTTTATTATTGGCTTCCCGCAGGCGTAGCTCGAGTTCCTGAGTGCGGTCGACGCTGCTGCGTCCGCGGACTGCGAGGAATGCCAGCAGGGCGCCCAAGGTCATGCCCAGGACGCCGACTAGAATTAATACCGATGTAGAGTGCACTTACTACCTCCTCAACTTGCTTTTATATGGCATTGGCGATCCGTGATGGATGCCGGCGCGGTAGTGGCACTGCCCCACGCCTCGGGTAGTCCCCCTCAAGTGACTATCAACCCCATGTTAGCGGACCCAGTATACGCGATTATTAACCCGACAATTAATACTGTTGGTAAATTGCGACACGCAGGTTAGCCTGCAGTTCCGAATTGCCGCTGGCTCCTGGCGAATTGCACTGGGTTGAGTGGGTGGGCCTAGGGCTGATGGCGGCTTCTCTGCTATCTAGGCGGCGCTATAGTGAATTTGATAGAGTGCGCGCCAGTAATACAGTTGTTGAAGAATCTTCCTTTATGCCTCCTGCCAACCCGTCATTTTGTTCCCCGATAGCGCGTTATGAGAATGATCTGCAGCGCCCGGATTTTATTGAGGACCCCTCGCAGCGAGCGGCGGTGCAGGAGTTGCAGGATTTGCATCGGCGTCTGGTCGAGAGGGCTGAGCGGGGCATTATTGGGAATCTGTTTGCCCGCCTTCGCAGGGCGGATGTCGGTCCGGAGCGAGGGCTTTACTTTTGGGGTGGGGTGGGACGCGGTAAGACCTATTTGATGGATGCATTTTATGAGTCCTTGCCTTTCCCCAGGAAGCAGCGGACTCACTTCCACCGTTTTATGCGCCAAGTACATGGGGGCTTAAAGCAGTATGCTGGGGAGAAAAACCCACTGGAGAAGGTGGCCGATAAGATCGCGAACCGGGCCCAGGTCCTGTGTTTTGATGAGTTTTTTGTGTCCGATATTGCCGATGCCATGATCCTTGCAGGTTTATTGGAGGCCTTATTTCGTCGCGGGGTGGCCCTTGTGGCTACCTCTAATATCGAGCCAGAGGGGCTCTATAAAGATGGTTTGCAAAGGGCGCGCTTTTTGCCGGCGATTGCGCTCCTTCAACGTCATACCAAAGTGGTTAATGTTGATGGAGGTACCGACTATCGCTTGCGTACCCTTGAATTACTGGAGCTTTATCATGCGCCTTTGGATGACGCTGCGATCGCAAATCTATCGCACAGCTTTACACAGTTGAGCGTGGATGGCTGTGAGGTTCGAAGCGATGTGGATTTACAGGTGGAGGGGAGGCCTATTCGTGCACTTAAAGTAGCTGATGATGTGGCCTGGTTTGATTTTGCTGACCTCTGTGATGGGCCTCGTTCACAAAATGACTACATCGAACTGGCGCGGGAGTTTCAGACTGTGCTGCTCGCTGCGGTGCCCAGATTTGATGAAAGGATGGATGCCCAGGCGCGACGTTTCATCAATCTGGTTGATGAATTCTATGACCGTTGCGTCAAATTGGTGATCTCGGCGGAGGTATCGGCCGATCAACTTTATGGTGGGCGACAACTGCGATTTGAGTTTGAGCGCACTGTTAGTCGCCTACTGGAAATGCAGTCCCGCGAGTACCTGGAGCGGGCGCATCGCCCCGACTAATGACGCCTCGTGACACGTCGAAATATCGCTTGAAAAGCGAGCACTCCTTTTGTACTATCCGCGCTCTTTTGTGGGACGGCCCCTAATTCAGGGGGTCATATTACAGGTGTTTATAACATGAAGACATACAGTGCCAAGCCGGAAGCGGTAAAACGCGACTGGTACATTGTTGACGCTGCGGACAAGACCCTCGGCCGTATTTCTGCCGAGATCGCCCACCGCCTGCGCGGCAAGCACAAGCCTGAATATACGCCCCACGTGGACACTGGCGATTACATTATCGTAATTAATGCAGAAAAGGTTCGCGTGACCGGCAATAAGGCCAAAGACAAGATCTACCACAGCCACTCTGGCTACCCCGGTGGTCTCAAGTCCATCAGTTTTGAGAAGCTGATCGAGAAAGCGCCCGAGCGCACCATTCAGAGCGCCGTAAAAGGCATGCTGCCGAAGGGTCCTCTGGGTCGCGCCATGTTCAAGAAGCTGAAAGTATACAGCGGTAGTGAACATCCTCACACGGCTCAACAGCCGACTGAACTGGCGATCTAAACGGGAATAAATCTGATGGCAACTACTCAATACTACGGTACCGGCCGCCGCAAGACCTCTACTGCTCGTGTATTTATCGTGCCTGGTGAGGGCAAGATCACTGTAAACGGTCGTACCCTGGACGAATACTTCGGTCGTCAGGTGGCTCGCATGATCGTGCGTCAGCCGCTGGAAAGAGCCGATATGGTTGAAAAATTCGATGTTACTGTAACTGTAAAAGGTGGCGGTTCTTTTGGTCAGGCGGGTGCTATCCGTCACGGCCTGACTCGCGCCCTGATGCAGTACGATGAAGCGCTGCGTCAACCGCTGCGCGCCGCAGGTTATGTTACCCGCGACGCTCGTGAGGTTGAGCGTAAGAAAGTCGGTCTGCGCAAAGCGCGTAAGAAGCCGCAATTCTCCAAGCGTTAAGCTTTCTTTTGGGCCCGGCATCTGCCGGGCTTTTTTATCTCCGGCATTTGGTGTGTTGAGCAGTGCTTGTGATGCTTTGCTCGATTTCTCGCTGTTTCGCTGCGTAATTCCCGACGTTCCTATGTCTTTGCCTTGTATCAAAATGGCATTTTCTTTAACATTGCGCGGATTTGTATCCGCTTGATTTGTGGGGTTTATTCGCGCGGGCAATCTGCCGGAGCGGGACTTCTTTCAAGACTTTTTGGGTTTGGGCCAGCGCATCTCCGGTGTATCCGGGATCGCTGTGATGGGAGAACTACGTCATGAGTGATGACGGTGTAAATGTAGGACGGCGCCGTTTCTTAACCGCTGCCACCTCAGTTGTTGGTGGTGCGGGAGCGGTTGGGGTTGCCGTTCCCTTCGTCGCTTCCTGGAATCCGAGTGCCAAGGCAAAAGCTGCTGGTGCTCCGGTTAAATACAACATTAGCAAACTTGAACCGGGCCAGATGGTTACTGTTGAGTGGCGCGGCAAGCCGGTCTACGTAGTACGCCGCACCGATGAAGTGTTGCAAAATCTAGAGAAAGTGGAGCCGCAGTTGCGCGATCCCAACTCTGAGGAATCTATCCAGCCAGATTATGTAAATCCGGAAAATCGTTCTATCAAACCAAAGTTGTTGGTTCTGGTTGGCCTGTGTACACACTTGGGTTGTGCACCTATGTACCGCCCGGAAGTGGGCGCCGCCGATTTGGGTGGTGATGAGTGGATGGGCGGCTTTTTCTGCCCCTGCCATGGTTCCAAATACGATATGGCCGGCCGTGTTTACAGCGGTGTTCCTGCACCTACCAACCTGGAAGTTCCGCCTTATTCCTATGAGAGCGATGAGGTAATCGTGATTGGTGTAGACCAGGAGGGCACTGCATGAAATGGCTAGCAGATTTCGGTGACTGGGTAGATCAGCGTCTGCCGATCTACCAGGCCTGGGATAAGCATATGGGCAAGTACTATGCGCCCAAAAACTTTAATCTTTGGTACTTCTTCGGCGTATTCTCACTGCTTGTACTGGTTAACCAGCTTCTGACCGGTATATGGTTGGTGATGAGTTTTAATCCTTCGGCTGAAGGTGCCTTCGCCTCTGTTGAATACATCATGCGCGATGTGGAATGGGGCTGGCTGATTCGATACCTTCATTCGACGGGTGCATCTGCTTTCTTTGTGGTTGTGTATCTGCATATGTTCCGCGGATTGATGTATGGCTCTTATAAGCCGCCCCGCGAGCTGGTGTGGATCTTTGGTATGTGTATCTACCTGGTGCTGATGGCTGAAGCCTTTATGGGCTATGTATTGCCCTGGGGTCAGATGTCTTACTGGGGTGCCCAGGTAATTGTATCCCTGTTCGGTGCAATACCCGGTATTGGCGATAGCCTGGTTGAGTGGATTCGCGGTGATTATCTGATTTCAGGCATTACGCTGACTCGCTTCTTTTCCCTGCATGTTATTGCACTGCCGTTGGTTCTTGTGTTGCTGGTAGTCCTGCATATCCTGGCGTTGCATGAAGTGGGTTCTAACAACCCTGATGGTATCGAGATTAAGAAAAATAAGGACGAGAACGGTATCCCCAAAGACGGCGTACCTTTCCACCCTTACTATTCTGTACATGACCTGGTGGGTATTGCGGTATTCCTGTTTATCTTCGCCACTGTTGTGTTTTTCTTCCCTGAGATGGGCGGTTTCTTCCTGGAGTACGCTAACTTCGAGGAAGCAAATCCACTGAAGACCCCTCCCCATATTGCACCTGTTTGGTACTTCACGCCGTTCTACGCGATCTTGCGTGCGGTAACTATGGATATTGGTCCTCTTACAGCCAAGTTCCTTGGTTTGGTGGCTATGGGTGCGGCCATTGCGGTGCTGTTTGTACTGCCTTGGCTCGATAAGAGCCCCGTACGTTCCATCCGTTACAAAGGTTGGCTGCCAAAAGGTTTGCTCCTTTTGTTCGCAGCGGTATTTATTATCCTGGGTTACCTGGGGGTTAAATCTCCGACCCCAGAGCGTAACTTCCTGTCTCAGGTGGCGACCTTGTTCTATTTTGCGTTCTTCCTGACCATGCCGGTCTGGACGAATCCAAAGGAGCGCAAGGGAGTGGGTTCCTGGGTTGTAAGCATCGGCTTCGGTGTACTGTTCCTGTGGATGGCAGTGGCTAACTTCTCGGTAAATACCTTTATGGGAGTAGTGACTGTTTTGTTGGCAGCTTTCTTCGCCTTGCTGCCCTGGATTACTAGCCGCGATGAGGTATACCCAGAGCCTGAGCGTGTAACCAGCCCATCTGGAGCAAAAACATTCGGTATTCTGTTTATCGGTATTGTGGTTGTTGGCCTGCTGACCTTTATCCCAATCAAAGCGGTAGGCGCTGAGTCCAGTGTTGAGCTGGACCCTATTAGTATCGACCTTCAGGACAAGCCGTCTTTGCAGCGTGGAGCCAAGTACTTCGTCAACTATTGCATGGGGTGTCACAGTGCCAACTATTCCCGCTGGGAGCGTGTTGCTACAGATCTGGATATCCCCAAAGAGCTGATGATGGAGAACCTGATCTTGGGTAACGACAAGATCGGTAACCTGATGCAGATCTCCATGCGCCCGGATGACTCCAAAGTATGGTTCGGCGCCACGCCGCCGGACCTGACGCTGGTTGCCCGCTCCCGCTCACCGGAATGGCTCTACACTTATCTCCGCAGTTTCTACAAGGATGACAGTCGTGCTACCGGTGTGAATAATCTGGTATTCCCCAGTGTCGCCATGCCGCATGTATTGATGGAGCTGCAGGGCTTGCCGGAATGTGCCCCTGGTCCTAAGCGCGACCATGGTAAGATCGTGCGCGATGAGCTGGGTAACCCGATCATGGACGCCGACTGTGGCAGCCTCAAGGTTGGTAGTGTGAAGGGTTCCATGAATCCGGAAGAGTTTGATCAGGCTATGTATGACCTGGTCAACTTTATGGAGTACATTGCAGAGCCAATGGCAGAAGATCGCAAGCGCATTGGTTTCTATGTGCTGGCGTTTATTTTTATATTCTTTATCTTTGCCTGGCTGCTGAACCGCGAGTACTGGAAAGACATACACCACTAAGATTTGCAGGTTTCTTTTTGATGGGTGGTGGAGATACTCTGCCGCCCTTTTATATTTTGAATAAAGGCCGGTGTTTGTCGGCCAACAAGTTTGAGGTAGTTTGAACATGGGTGTGCCTACCAACAAGCGCTCCTCTATGACCTTCTTCTCTGATGGTCGCAGTCACTATAGCCATCGGGTGCGTATCGTACTGGCAGAGAAAGGGGTGTCCGTAGAAATCATAGATGTGGACTCGGATGATAAGCCCGCCGAGCTCGCTGACCTCAACCCCTACAATTCGCTGCCGACTCTGGTTGATCGCGATCTGGTGCTCTTCGAAACCAAGGTTATGATGGAGTATCTTGACGAGCGTTTCCCACACCCGCCGCTGCTGCCCGTTTACCCGGTTGCGCGCGCTCAAAGTCGCCAGATTATGCATCGCATTGAGCGCGACTGGTGTCCGCTGGTGGATAAAATTCTGGCAGGAGGCAAAGATGCTGCATCCGCCCGTAAGGAGCTGCGTGATAGCTTGGTTGGCATTGCGCCGATGTTTACTGAGCTGCCGTACTTCTTCAATGAAGAATTTTCCCTGGTGGATTGCTGTATGGCTCCACTGCTCTGGCGTCTCGAGCAGTTCGAAATCAGCTTGCCCAAGACTAAGCAAGTGAAGCCGCTGCTGGATTATATGGATCGCCTGTTTGCCCGTGAAGCGTTCCAGCAGAGCCTTACCGAGTACGAACGGGAAATGCGTTGAGGGTAGTTAGGTGAGTAAGCCGGTCATGACCTCCAATCGCCCATATATTTTGCGGGCATTTTACGAGTGGATTACCGATAACCGGTGCACTCCCTATATTCTTGTCGATACGCACCTTTCCGGGGTGCTGGTGCCACAACAGCATGTTAATGATGATGGGCAGATAGTGCTAAACATCTCTGAAAGTGCTGTTGCGAGGCTGACCATGGATAACTATGCGATCAGGTTTAATGCGCGTTTTGGTGGGGTTCCCACTGATATCCAGGTTCCGGTTGGCGCGGTAGTTGGAATTTATGCTCGTGAGAATGGCCAGGGTATGGTGTTTGAGGCAGAAGAAACCCCAGAACCGCCCGAACCTACCCCGCCCACCAGCTTGGGCAAAAAGTCGGTGAAGAAGCCCGCATTGCGCGTTGTGAAATAAGCTCGGCTTTAAAAAATTTCTAGGGGCAGTTTTGCCCCTTTTTTATTTTTTCTTTTTGTTTTCGTCGGTCTTCTCTTTTGTGCGCCTAGTCTAAGAAATTACTGTTATCAGGTGCGTATAATTCTCTGTTATTTCTTGCTCCCAATTTACCATGCCGTCGTATTTGCAGTGGCTGCGTTTTAGCTGGTTGCCCGGACTGCTCCTGATTTTGCCACTTGCCCAACATTTACCCTGGCTCGATCTGGCGTCCCTGAACAATGTCCAGCTGCCTTTTCTGTTATTGGTAACAGCGCTGCTGCTCAGTTTATTTTATCGCTCAAGCCGAGTTGGTCTGGCCGCATTACTATTAATGTTTTTCTATGGGACGATCAGTCTCGAAATACTGTTGAAGCAGGATTTTTCCCTCTATCTGGGGTTGATCGCCCTCAACTTGATGTTATTTAGCTGCAGCCGCGACCGTGGCATATGGAGTAATTTTGGGGTCGCTTGGCTGTTGATCCTGGGTGCACAGGGGATAGCCCTATTCTGGTTGCAGAAATATTATGGGCCGTTAGCTCAGATGTTTTCTTTGCAGCATCTGCCTGCTTGGCTATTGGCTCTTGACCGGTTTTCCCCACCTTTACCACTCTTGGCCTGTATGGCGGCCTCACTTGGCGCATTGGCACTGCTGGCTCTTTACCCCGGGCCCACGGCTGTGGGGTTATTCAGCTGCATCTTGCTTACGTTGTATGGAGTCTGGAGTGGGATGCCTCTGGTTCCTTTAATGTCAGTAGCTGGTTTCCTACTTATCTTTTCGCTGCTGGGTAGCAGCTATGAGCTGGCTTTCCGCGATGAGTTGACCGGAGTCCGGTCTCGGAGGGCTTTCAGGTATCGGATGCTCACTCCCGGCCGGCATTATTCTATTGCCATGATTGATATCGATTACTTTAAGAAATTGAATGATCGCTTTGGTCATCAGGTCGGTGATCAGGTACTGCGAATGGTTGCTACCCAGATTGCTCGAAATACGTCAGGGGAATTATTTCGCTATGGGGGGGAGGAGTTTGTGCTAATTATTTCTGGTCGTGACCTTTCAGCCGCAGAAAGACAGCTGGAGCTTATTCGGGAGAAAATAGCGGCCTATCCCATGCGCTTGCGCTCTGGAGGACGTATTTCCGGTCCTAAATTGTGGCGTTCTGAACGCCGTTCAGATCAACAGATTAAGGTAACCGTTAGTATTGGCCTCGCTCAGAGGGGTAAGGAGTTCAGAGGGCCTGATACTGTCCTTAAGGCCGCTGACCAGGCCCTTTACAAGGCAAAGCGGGGCGGCCGGAATCGCGTCTCTGTTCGCGCTTGATATAAATCAACCTGATTTAAAAGTGGCGCCTAATTTCTTATTCGCATTGGTTAATTCCGCGCCGTCCCCCGATACTGCAATGCAGGGTATTGAAGGGAGTTTCAGCGTGCGATTACTCAGTCACACAATCGGCATTCTTACTAATCCTGAAAAAGAGTGGAAAGCCATCCGAGCGGATAGACATTCTTTTTTCCAGGTTTTCGTGACCCATGTTCCATTTCTGGCTCTGATCCCTACAGTTGCCGGCTACTTTGGTGTCACACGGGTGGGATTTGAGGTAGGGGGGCATCTGGCCAAGTTGACTCCGGAGAGTGCAGCAGTTTTGTCTATAGTGACCTACTTTGCGTTACTGGTCGGAGTCTATTGCCTTGGGGAATTTATTAACTGGATGGCGAGGTCCTATGGTGTCGAGGGTGATGAACCTACACGCCATTATGAAGGCACCGCGCTTGCGGTCTTTATCACTACGCCAATTTTCCTCGCTAGTATTGTGGTTCTTTTCCCCCACCCTTGGCTTACTATGGCCGCCGTGGGCATTGCGGGGATGTACTCAATCTATCTGGTATTTGCCGGTATCCCAATTTTGATGAAGATGAACAAAGAGCGGGCATTTCTTTATGCCTGTGCGGTGCTCACTGTGGCGCTTGTCATGATGGTTACTGTCTTAATTACTTCGGTAATTTTGTGGAGCGTAGGAATAGGCCCTGTCTATCAGCATCACGTTTAATAAATAAGTGGAAACAAGCCGGCAATGCCGGCCTGTTGGTTAGTCGACCCGATTTATGGCTGCGCTGGTAGCAGAGGTGGCATTGGGCAGTCCAAGCTATCTGCTACGGCCCGGAGCAATTCGATTTCCTCTGCCTTGATCACCCCGTTATGGCTTAGGGTTAGTACCATTGCCTTTAACAATGCCGGTTTATCCAGAGCTTTCATCTGTCCTGCAATGGCGATGGCCTTGTCGAGCCGCGGTAAATTTATATCCTTGTGACTTGGCAGTGGTGTGACCTCTATACCCAAAGCCTTGAGGCCTTGCTCATAAGCCCTTTTGGCAGGTAGATACTCACTATTGCCCGAATGGGCGATAGCGGCGAGAAGGAAACAGTTGGCATCTTTGCTGGCTCCCTTTTTATTGGAAAGCCGCTGTCGGTCAGGAGAGCCCTCCAGTGCGTGCATCAGTACCCGATATAGGGCCCACTCCCAAATCTCAATTTTCCCATCGCTGTGCAGCAGTTTGATCAGGTTTCTCTTGAATACTTGATACTGCTGAGGGACCAGTGCTCTCAGTGCGGGAACACAAAGATCCAACAGGGCCAAGCGTGCACTATTGGGCAGGCTTTCCAGCTGTGTCTCCAGTTGTCGCATTTCCCGCACCACTGCTGGATGGGCAATTTTATTGAGTAGTTCGCGTTGTACTTGCCGCTCTGCCCCGTCCTTGTGTAACAGCAGGTGATAAATCAGCGCGCGTGCGGCGAAGGGGTCATGAGCTGCCTGCTGAAGTCCAGAGGGAATAGATTGAAGCAGCTGGCGTCCGTATTGCACCTGTTGTTCGCTCGGGTTGGCAATGCTGTTATCTACAGCATCCAGCGCTGCCTGGAAGGGTGCGGATTTTGCGAAAGTGGATACTTGCGCGGACTCAACAAATGCAGGGGGCTGTGATTGTGAGGCGTTATTAGTATTGTCGGGGTAAAGGCCATTCCAGCTGGGGTCGAGTCGGGTGATACGATCTGACAGAGGCGGATGTGTGGCGAAGAGGTTAAATAGCGAACGCTTCATGCTATTGGTAAAAAACATATGGCTGTATTCCGCTGCCCTGCCGCTGGTCAGAGTCGATTTTGAGCCGTAACTGCCAATCTTTTTTAGTGCGCTAGCGATACCTGTATTGTTCCGGGTAAATTGTACTGCAGAGGCATCTGCAAGGAACTCCCGTTGGCGACTAACTGCAGACTTAACCAGGTTGCCGAAGAAGGTTCCTGTATAGCCCACAACCATTAATGCTGCGCCGAGCCCAAACAGAGCCGCACGCCCTCGGTTTTCTCGATTGCCAGGGTAAATTCCGCGAACCAGCCAATGGCCGAGAAGGCCAATAATCAGGATACCGTTCAGCATTCCTACGATACGGATATTCAAACGCATATCGCCATTTAAGATATGGCTGAACTCATGTGCCACTACACCTTGCAGTTCCTCTCGATTAAGGTTTTCAACGCAGCCTCGAGTGAGGCCGATCACTGCATCGGTGGGTTTGGAGCCCGCGGCGAATGCATTGATCGCATCATCCTCAATCAGGTAGACATCCGGCACAGGGGTACCTGAGGCGATTGCCATTTCCTCTACAACATTCAGTGCGCGTTGTTCGTTGGAATTCTGTGGAGCAATATTGAGCTTGCGTCCGCCGAGGGATTCGGCCACTGCGCTGCCGCCGGCGTTGAGTTGGTGCAGTTTATATAGGCTGCCGAGGGCGACAATGGCAGCAATCGTCAGGGCGATGGATATCACAGTTTGCCAGCCCAGTAATTGCTCGATAGTACTGAATGAAAAAGGCTGGCCGCGAGAGAGCGCTATCGCTGCGGCAGCGACTAAAGTGGTCAGGGAGATCAGCAAAACTACGGCTAGAGCGAAAAGCCCTACAAGCAGGAGGCTGTTTCGTCTGGCGCGATCCTGGTACTCAAAAAAATTCATCGCTTAAAACTCGATACGAGGTGCTACCTGAGCGGCATCTGAGTCGGCAAATTCCAGCAGTTGGGCATTGGCGCGATGCCCGAAAAAACCAGCCAGCAATACTGGCGGAAAGCTTTGTTTGTATATGTTGTAATTTGTGACCGAGTCGTTAAATGCCTGCCGTGCAAAGGCAACTTTATTCTCAGTACTGCTCAGCTCCTCGTTGAGTTGCATCATGTTCTGGTTGGCTTTCAGGTCCGGGTATGCCTCCATTACTGCAGTAAAGCGTCCCAGGGCGCCATTCAGGGTGCTCTCTGCACGGCCAAGTTTGCCGATGGCAGTGGCACTTGACGGGTTTGAGGCTGCTGCCTTGAGATCGCTGATGGCGGTATTGCGCGCAACAGTTACGGCTTCGAGGGTTTCCCGCTCGTGTTTCAGGTAACCTCGAGCAGTTTCCACCAGGTTGGGGATCAGGTCGTGGCGCCGTTTCAGTTGTACCTCTATCTGTGCAAAGGCGTTCTCATTGCGATTTTTTAGGGAAACCAGTCTGTTATAAATCCCTACTCCATAAAACAAAAGTGCAGCAATAACCACCAGCACGATAATGCTCGATAACTCCATAAGTCCTCTCGCCACTTTTTCTTATGATTGGCGCCGATAGTAACACGCTCCATCTGCCGGGCGACGCTAGTAGTGAAACTGGCTCTGGCGGAGCAGGGTAGTGCTTCGGCTATAATGCGGCGACTATAAAACACAATTGCCGCCACAGCAGAGAGGGCGGTGTAGAACTGGGAGCAGACAGAATGAGTGATGTAACTTCAGACCCCGTAGTGATCGTCGGAATGGCGAGGACCCCGATGGGTGCCATGCAGGGTGGCTTATCCTCCTTGAGTGCCCCACAGTTGGGCGCAGCGGCAATTCGTGCGGCTCTGGAAGATGCAGGGGTAGCCCCCGCAGATATCGATGAAGTCCTGATGGGTTGTGTGCTTCCAGCAGGTGTGGGACAGGCGCCTGCGCGCCAAGCTTCGCTGGCAGCAGGTATTCCAGACAGCACGCCCTGTACTACCGTCAATAAGGTGTGTGGTTCTGGTATGAAGACTGTGATGATGGCCCGGGATGCGCTGTTGTTGGGGGAGGGCAAGGTCATTGTTGCCGGTGGTATGGAAAGTATGAGCAACGCCCCCTACCTTTTGCCTAAAGCCCGTTCCGGCATGCGCCTGGGGCACGGTGAGGTTAAGGACTCCATGTTTCTCGATGGCCTTGAGAATGCCGAAGACGGCAAATTGATGGGTGCTTTTGCTGAGGGTACTGCGGATAAGTATGGGTTCTCTCGTGAAGAGCAGGATGCGTTTGCCCTGGAGTCCCTGGCTCGTGCCCAGGCAGCAATTGAAAGTGGTGATTTTGCCCGTGAAGTTACCCCGGTAACCATTGCTTCCCGGCGTGGAGAGGTAGTCGTCAGTGTAGATGAGGCTCCAGGCAGTGCTCGTCCAGACAAAATCCCGCAGTTGAAACCGGCTTTCCGCAAGGATGGCACTGTCACTGCAGCCAACTCCAGTTCTATTTCCGATGGCGCTGCGGCATTGGTACTGATGCGAAAAAGTGAGGCTGATAAGCGCGGACTCAAAATATTAGCGGTTATCAAAGGGCAAGCTCAGTTTGCCCGTGAGCCCGAGTGGTTCACTATTGCCCCAGTGGGTGCCATGCATAAGTTGCTGGAAAACACCGGTTGGTCTGCTGCCGATGTTGACCTGTTTGAGATTAATGAGGCTTTCGCCGTGGTAACCATGGCAGCCATGCGTGAGCTGGAACTCCCCTGGAATAAGGTTAATGTGAACGGTGGCGCTTGTGCCCTAGGCCATCCATTGGGTGCCAGCGGTGCTCGAATCTTGACCACCCTGTTGGCCGCTATGGAGAAGCGCGATGTTAAGAAGGGCATTGCTAGCCTTTGCATCGGTGGTGGTGAGGCCACGGCGATAGCTATTGAGCGCCTGTAACTTTGGCTTAAAGCTTCACCAATAAAAAACGGAGGCTTAGCCTCCGTTTTTTATTCGGATATCAAATTGTTAAATGGGGTACAACATCACTGTATCAATTGATGTACTCCACGGCTTTTACGACCTTTTGTACTCCACCAATTGAACGGGTTACGCCCGCAGCGCGTTCTGCTTCCGCCGGGGTCAGAAGCCCCATCAAGTAAACCACCCCATTTTCTGTTACCACTTTGATGCGAGCCCCATCAATTTCCTTATCTGCAAGCAAATTGGTTTTCACTTTAGTTGTCAGCCAGGCATCACTGGTGGAGGCGAGAAAGGTGACTTTGCCGCGTACCTGTGTCTCGTTGTACACCTGTCGTACGTTCTGAACCTGCTCAGCAGTGCGGCCGGCAAGCATGCGAAGTTCCTGGTTGGGTACCTGGCCTGTGAGCAAAACCACCCCATTGAAGGAGGTTACGTCAACATTTGCTGCTTTCAGGTCGGGGTGGGCTTTGTTGATATTCACTGTGACAATGGTTTCGATTCTCTCATCATCGATATAAGTTCCCAGCGAGCGTTTCCCTGGGTCTTGCTGGATGGGGCCATCGTGAGTGGCCTCCATAACTGTGCTGCAGCCGCCAAGCAGAGAGGCTATGGCGAGCGCGGCCAGAAGGCATTTTCCAACAGAAGATAGTTTTGTTTTCATGGTTCAGTCCTCATAGCCACCGAACAGGCTGCTGTCGATCAAGTCGCACAGGCAAAAAATAGTCAGAAGGTGTACTTGGTGTACCTCTGCTGCGACATCGGAAGGCACGCGCAGTTCAATATCGTGGTTATCCAAGAGGGCAGCGCAATCGCCACCATCTCCACCGGTGAGGGCCAGGATTCCCATGTCGCGGTCTCGGGCGGCGCGCATAGCTTGTACCAAGTTGGAGTCCCCGCCATCGCTACTAATTATTATCAGCAGGTCGCCGGGTTGGCCAAGAGCGCGTACTGGATGGGCGAAAGTATCCGCACTGCCATGATTTTGTGCGACGGTGCCCATGGAGACACCGTCACTATTGAGTGCCATTGCTGGCAGGCCGGGGCGCTCGCGTTGGAAGCCGCCAGTTAATTGCGAGCTGAAACTCTGCGCCAGGGCGCCACTGACACCATTGCCGCAAAGAAGTATTTTGCTCTCTGCTAGCAGTGTGTGCACCACCATCTCACTGGCCTCCGCAATCAGGGGCGCCAGTATCTCACCGGCGTTCATGGTGGCTTCCAGACTGTGGTGAAAAAGGGTTACGACTCGCTGTTCCATTGTGTCCTTAATTCAGGCGAACCGCAGTTCGCCGTAACTTGGCAAGGTAAATCTCGGTTTTGCCTTAGGCTTCGAAGGCGTTCTTAATCCACTGAATGTTTTGCGCATCGCCGTCTATGGCAAGGACATCGAAGCGGCAGGGACAGTCCAGTTTGTGCTGTTGTAAATAGCTGTGCGCGGTGGCTAGCAGCTTTTGCTGCTTGCGAATATCCACGCTGGCTCCGGCACCGCCAAAGCGACTGCTACGGCGGAAGCGCACCTCCACAAACACGACAGTATCGCCTTCACGGGCGATAAGGTCTATCTCTCCGTGACGACAGCGGTAATTGCGTTCAGTCACCGAGAGCCCCGCGCGTTGTAAGTGAAGCGCTGCGGCACCCTCCATGCGTGCGCCGACAGTACTGGCTGGACGCTTAAAGAGCTTCACTGTTTCCTGTCAGCTGGCCGTTGTCTTGAGGTATCGACAGCGGCTCTACAGTTGTTATTGGCACAGGCACCCCCTTCTCGATTCGTGCCCACATCTGTTCTCGCACAATGCGGCCATCAGCACTCAGACTGAGTGCCCCAGTGAGACCATGTACTTTCTGTTGCGGAAACTGGCGCAACATGGGAAGGCGTGGGTAGAGGCGGAATGCATCGGCGCCCAGAGCGTATAAACGGGCAAATGCTGGTGCCGGAGCGGCTTGTTGCTCTATGTCTTGCTTGGTCTGGTTATTCTCAAATAACCAGGGCAGGGCGGTAAAGCGTACGCCGTTAATATCGCGGTCACGATTTGGATTGACACTACCACCAAAAACATGGGAGGTGGCATAAACCGGTAGGTCGCCGGCGTAGTAGTAGGTCAGCATAGGATTGAGTTGGCGGGCCTGTTGGGGCAGGGCTGCTACAAACACCATATCGACATCATCGCGGCGCCGTGGGGTGAACTCCAATGGCGCGGCCAAACGGCCCTGCAGTTCCTTTTTGCGCGCTTTGCTGGCTGGGATTAGTAAAGCATCGCTAACGAGGTTGGCAAACTTGCTGTTATTGGAGAATGTCTTGCCAATACTGACTGAGCCGCCGAGATTTTGCCATTCCTCCCGGAATGCTTCGGCCCCCCGTTGACCCCAGCTGCTATTGGTGGTGAGTACCATTGCCTGGCGGTGGCCCTGACGGTAGGCATGTTGGGCGATCTGACGGGCTTCGTCCTCAACAGCGAGGCCAAACTGCACTAGGTCATTGGTGAGTCGTCCCTGGTCACCATAGTTTAGCGCCAAGGTGGGTACTGGCAGCTTCTCTGTCGCCAGTAGGTTGGAGACTTTGCTCTTGTTCAGGGGGCCAATAATGAACTGAGCGCCTGCATCCACGGCATTCTGGTAGATTTCCTCGAAGGGCTGCTCTGTGCCGGTATCGTATACCATGACCCTGGGAGTGGCTCCTCCGGCGTTCAGGGCTGTGTAGTGTGCTGCCATAAAGCCATCGCGGATCGCGCGACCGGCACTGCCAAGTGAGCCGGATAAAGGCAGTAGCAGGGCGATGCTATCGGCGCGTTGAGCCGCTAGCCGTTCGAGCAGCTGTAATGCTTGTGGTGGATGTGTGTTGGCGCTATGCGCTGGCCAGCGCTCACGCCAGCGGCTAAGGGCGGTAAGTTGTGAGCTGATATCAGTCTGAGTATCTCGACCCAGTAGCGCCAGCTGATACCAGCCGCGCATTTGGGTGTCGCTGCTTTTATTGGCGCGATTCTTTAACTCACTGGAAGGTAGCTGGGTAAGTAGTTGCCATAAGCCATTGTTGTTCTCAACGATCGCGCCATCAGACTTCACAAGGTAAGAAATCTCACGTCGCTCACTAATGGCGCTGTCGAGATTACCAAGGAGGCCCCAAAGGTCTGCGCGCAAGTTGCGTAAGGGTAGCGCAGTCGACCGTGGCAATTGCGCCCAAGCACCCTCAAGGCGTGGAGATGTAGCTAAGTCCAGGGCTTCGAAGAAGTCATCGCCATCGGCAAGTAAACTGCCATACACCTGTGCATAGCTGGCATAGAGGGTGTTATCCAGCTGTTCGGGAATAATTTTCACAACAGCTTCTTTGGCTGACTCTTTCTCTCCCAGCTCGTATAGAATGGCGGCCGCCCGAAGGCGCTGCTGGTCCCGCGCGGGAGCCGGCAAGGTCTCGGCGCTACGCAGTAGGCGAACGGCATCGCTGCGGCTGGCTTTGTGGCTGGCCGGGTAGGTGGGCTGGTAAGCCCCCGGTCGGGAGGCTGGAGTTTGGCAGGCGGTTAAAGCCAGTGCCAGTGCTGCCGCAGCCATGCTGGTGATCACAGTAGACGTGCGCCGGGAAGAGGCGGACATATTCTTCTCCCGCAATATTTATATTTGGAGTGAACAACTATGGGGCCGGATCAGGCGATGCTTTATATTGTCGCTACGCCTATTGGTAATTTGGCCGATATGGTACCGCGAGCTGTTGAAGTTCTACAATGTGCCGACCTGGTTGCGGCGGAGGACACACGTCACAGTCAGAGACTCTTTTCCCATTTCGATATTGAAACGCCCTTGATGGCGTATCACGACCACTCTGATGACAAGCGCACTGGCCAGATTTTGCAGCGGCTTGAGCAGGGGCAGACGGTGGCGCTGATTTCTGATGCGGGTACCCCTCTTATTTCAGATCCAGGTTATCGTTTGGTGCGAGAGGCGCGTGAGCGGGGAATCCGTGTAGTGCCGATACCTGGGCCCTGCGCCTTTGTAGCTGCTTTGAGTGCTGCAGGCTTGCCTAGTGATCGCTTCAGTTTTGAGGGGTTTCTGCCGGCCAAGGCCGGAGCCCGTGAGCGGGCTTTGCAAGAGTTAGCTGGTGCTACCCGCACGCTGGTTTTTTACGAGGCGCCACATCGAGTTGCGGATACCCTTGAAGCAATGGCAAAAGTGTTTGGTGCTGGGCGTGAAGCAGTAATTGCTCGTGAGCTTAGCAAGGCATTCGAGACTTTCCGCCTTATGCCGCTCGGTGAGCTGGTCAGCTGGGTGCGCTCGGATGCTAATCAGCGGCGTGGCGAAATTGTCCTGCTGGTACGCGGAGCCGAGCGTCGCCTAGTCAATGAGCTGGATGCGGAGGCGCAGAGAGTGATGTCGCTACTCCTTGCGGAGTTGCCGCCCAAGAAGGCTGCGGCTATCGCTGGGGAAATTACCGGCGTTAACAAGAAAGAGCTTTACAATTGGAGCTTGCAGCAGAAATAAGGCGCGGGCTTTTCTTTGTAATTAAGCTTTGCCTGTTGCAATCCCGCTGTCGCCTCATTACTCTTCGCCGCGAGCTGGCCGGGCAATCGCTGTCACCTTGTGTGATGGAGGAAAGTCCGGGCTCCATAGGGTGGAACGCCAGGTAACGCCTGGGGGGTGTGAGCCTACGGAAAGTGCAGCAGAGAGTAGACCGCCGATGGCTTCTTCGGAAGCACAGGTAAGGGTGAAAGGGTGCGGTAAGAGCGCACCGCGCGGCTGGTAACAGTCCGCGGCATGGTAAACCCCGTTCGGAGCAAGACCAAATAGGCCCTCTATAGGTGTGACCCGCACTGAGGGCGGGTAGGTCGCTTGAGGTGTCTGGTGACAGGCATCCCAGATGAATGATTGTCCTCGACAGAACCCGGCTTATAGGCCAGCTCATCCATTCCCGAAGCCCGGCAAGTGCCGGGTTTTCTCTTTTCTATAAATCCGGAACCCTGTTTTTGACGCTTAATTCATGTGGCGAGGCTGCAGTGCGACTATGTGGCGTGTGTCACACGACTTGAATTGTTAGTTTAAAATAATCGATCATTTTGTGAGTGAGTACTCGCACTAATTTGTTGATATGTGAAGATGATATTGGCGCCACTCGCCAAATCTATTCTGTAAGCCGCGAGTTTACTGGGGTTTATGGGGACTTTGGGGTCGATTTCCTTGACTTTGCGATACCCAGTTTTATAGTGTCAAAGGTGGGAAAAAGTGGAAAATCGTGGAACTTTGTGGTTTATTCGCAGCCAGTAAGTGGGTGTTTACATTGCGCGAATAAAGTTTGGGTTTTCCCGCTAGCAACCTGCAAAGGTGCAGTTCGCTGCGATAGGCGTAATTGATAGCGAGTGAAAATCTCAAAGTGTATTTGGGTAGCCATGCAATCAATATGGATGCCAAGGGGCGTCTGGCGATACCAGCGCGGGTCCGCGACCGGCTGCTGGATGACTGCGCCGGTTGTTTGGTGATTACTGCGCATACAGAGGAGCGTTGCTTGCTGGTTTACCCTGCGCCCCAGTGGCAGCAGATTTTACCAAAGATAGAGTCCCTACCCAGTTTTAATAAAGTGGCGCGCCGCGCCCAGCGTCTTTTAATTGGCTATGCCTGCGAATTGCAGGTGGATGGTAATGGCCGGGTATTGATCCCACCTACCTTGCGTGAATACGCCGGGCTGGAAAAGAAGCTGATGCTGGTAGGGCAGGGAAAAAAATTAGAACTTTGGAGCGAGGAACGCTGGATGTCCTGGCTCGATGACAGTGAAGATGAGGAGGGAATGCCAGAGGAAATGGCATCCCTCTCTTTATAAGGAGTACACGGGGTGTCTCAAGAATTGCATCGCAGTGTGTTACTGCGCGAGGCCGTGGACGCCCTGATTACTGATCCAGACGGCTTTTATATCGATGGGACTTTTGGCCGTGGTGGCCACAGTGCCGCAATCTTGAAACAGCTAGGTCCCAAGGGACGTTTGTTGGCCGTTGATAAGGATCCACAGGCGATTGAATACGCCCATCAGCGCTTTCAGTCTGATTCACGTTTTTCGATCTGGCACGGCTCTTTTGCCGATATGGACAGTGCGGCGGCTGAGCAGTCGGGGCGGGTCAACGGCATTTTATTGGATTTGGGCGTCTCATCCCCGCAGCTGGATCAAGCTGAACGCGGTTTTAGTTTTATGCAGGATGGGCCACTGGATATGCGCATGGATACCAGTCGTGGTCTCAGCGCAGCCCAATGGGTGAATACCGAAGATGAGGCTGAAATGGCCAGGGTCTTCAAAGAGTATGGGGAGGAGCGTTTCGCTCGCCGTATGGCTGCCGCTATCGTGCGCCGCCGGGTGGAAAAGCTCTTTGAGCGAACTTTAGATTTAGCGGAAGTAGTCAAAGCGGCCAATCCCGCCTGGGAGAAAGGCAAGCATCCCGCCACCCGGGTTTTTCAGGCAATTCGTATCCATGTTAATGGCGAGTTGGATGATTTGCAGAGCGCGTTGGATAAATCCCTGCAGCTGCTGGCTCCGGGAGGGCGGTTGGTCATTATCAGCTTCCATTCGCTGGAGGATCGCATGGTCAAGCGCTTTATTCGCGAGAAGGAGCGTGGCCCGCAACTGCCCCGGGGGCTGCCGGTAATGGATAGTCAGATCGCCAGGTCTCTGCGCTCTCTGGGTAAGGCAGTGAAAGCCAATGAAGTTGAGGTGGATGAGAATCTGCGCTCGCGCAGTGCGGTAATGCGGGTTGCGGAAAAGCTGTCAGGGAACTGATAGCAATGCGGGGCAAACTTTTGATCGGGCTCGGGTGTTTGTGGTTGGCCGCGATGGCTTCAGCCCTGTCTGTAGTTTATTCAACCCAGCGCAGCAGAGAACTGACCGCTGAATTGGGTAGAGCACAAAAAGCTCAGGATGAATTGCGCTATGAGCAGGAGCGTTTGCTGTTGGAGCGAGGAGCCTGGTCTGCCTACAGCCGCGTGGAAAAGGTAGCTCGCGAAGAATTAAAAATGCATGTGCCAGCTCCATCTGATCAGGTGCTGGTAACGGTGGATTGATATTAAGAACTACAAGCCTTAATAGATTAGGCCCCGTGGTTTGTATGTCTTTGTGCTTTGAAGAGTGGCACCAAAATAAGCATAAGAATTTTGAGCGTAAAGGGTTTTAGGCGGGTTGTTCAAGAGAGCCCTGAAGGAATTTGATTTCAAAGTGAAAAAATAACGCCAACTGGAAAAATATGGGCGCAATCAAGAAAAAGCAAGTTCAACCGGGAATTGCCCGCTGGCGTTTTGTGCTGGTGGCAGCTCTGTTATGCCTGCTTGCAGTGGCTTTGGTGCTACATCTGGCGCGCTTGCAGGTTGTGCCCGCTGCAGAACGCGGTTATCAGTTTCTACAGGACCAGGGGCGTGCGCGGACTATTCGCACGGAGGAAATCGCTGCTTATAGGGGCTCCATTGTCGACCGCAACGGCGAACTACTAGCGGTCAGCACACCGGTGCATAGTTTGTGGGCAAACCCCAAGCTTTTGAAAGAAAGTGGTATTAAAAAGCTTGATGAGTTGGCCCGGGCCCTTGAGTTAAAGCCATCTAAATTTGCCACGCGCTTGGAAAAGTACCGCAATAAAGAGTTTATGTATTTGCGCCGTCACTTGACCCCTGAACAGGCCGGCAAGGTACTGGATCTCGGGCTTTCTGGGGTTTATAGCAAGAAAGAATACAGACGCTTTTACCCTGCTGGGGAGGTGGTTGCCCAACTTTTGGGTTTTACCAATATTGATGATCGTGGCCAGGAGGGTCTGGAGCTGGCCTACGATAAGTGGCTTTCTGGCCAACCTGGTGCACAGCAAGTAGTAAAGGATCTAAAAGGCCGCACTGTCCAGGAGCTGGCCATTCAGAGAGAAGCACAGCCAGGCCAGGATTTGCGCCTGTCCATCGATATGCGCCTGCAATACCTGGCTTATCGTGAGTTAAAGCGAGCTGTTGCTGAAAATGGTGCTGCCTCGGGTTTTATGGTGATTCTCGACACCCATAGTGGCGATGTGTTGGCGATGGCCAACCAGCCCTCATTTAATCCCAACAACCGCAAAGGCGTGAAGGCCTCAGCCATGCGTAATCGCGCCCTAATCGACCAGTTTGAGCCCGGTTCCACGGTAAAACCCTTGACTGTGTTAGCTGCTCTGGAAACCGGGCGCTACAAACCTCACACCCAGATTGATACCAGTCCTGGCTATATACGTGTGCCAGGCAAAACCCTTGTTGACCCGGTTAATTATGGCAAGTTGGATCTCACTCGCATTATCACCAAGTCGAGCCAGGTTGGTATCACAAAAATTGCCTTGGATCTGGAACCAAATTCGCTACGGGAACTCTTTTACCGCCTGGGCCTGGGAGAGGCAGTTGGCAGTGGGTTTCCTGGAGAGACACCGGGCATTCTGCCAAGCCGTAGTCGCTGGCACCCAATCGAGCGGGCCAATTTTGCCTTCGGCTACGGTTTAACAGTAAATGCTGTGCAGTTGGCTCAGGCCTATAGCGTGCTGGCCAATGCCGGGCTCAAGCGGCCAGTCTCCCTAGTGTTATCTGGGGATAAAGTCGATGTTGAGCCCGAACGGGTGATTGAAGGGCCGCTGGCGCAGCAGGTAACCGCCATGTTGGAGACGGTTATTGGTGCTAGTGGTACGGGGCGTCGAGCCAAGGTGGACGGTTATCGTGTTGCTGGTAAGACCGGCACGGTGCACAAAGTCGGCCGCAGAGGTTATGAAGATAGTCGTTACCGCTCGGTATTTGCTGGCTTTATCCCTGCTGACAAACCCCGCCTGGCTGCGGTTGTAGTTATTGATGATCTCAGCCATGACAAGTATTCCGGTGGTGAAGTGGCGGCACCGGTATTCGGATCGGTAATGGCTGGAGCTATGCGCCTGCTGCAGGTACCGCCAGAGCAAGTGGAGCCCGCGGAACGACAGCTGGCCGCGCAGTTAAGCGAGAGAGGTTCAAAATCGTGACTCAGCGCGAAAAACAATTTATTTCCCTACAGGAATTAGTGCCAGGTTATGCGGGTATCCCCGATATTGCCGTTAGTGGCGTTGCCCTGGATAGTCGCAAGGTAAAAGCCGGCGATGTATTTATGGCGCTGCGCGGTTCTATCGTTGATGGGCGAGAATATATTGACTCTGCAATTGAGGCTGGCGCTGCAGCAGTGCTAGCTGATGGCGATACACTGGAATGTAAAAGCCGCGGTGACATTCAGATTGTCAGTGTGCCGGGTTTGGCCAAGCGTGTTGGTGAGATTGCCTCGCGTTTTCATGGAAACCCCAGTGGAGAAATGCATCTGGTTGGGGTGACCGGTACTAATGGTAAGACTACTTGTGCCTACCTGACTTCTCAATTATTGGCCCATCATTTTGGCAACGCCGCTGTGATTGGCACCATTGGTAATGGTATTTGGAATGACGGGGAAATTGAGTTACAGGAAACTGGGCTCACAACGCCAGACCCTGTGTATCTGCAGGCAGACTTTGCCAATTTTCGGGATCGTGGAGTACGAGCTGCGGCAATGGAGGTTTCCTCCCACTCCCTTTCCCAGGGGCGTGTGCATGGTCTGATTTTTGATACGGCTATTTTCACCAACCTTTCCCGCGACCACTTGGATTACCACGGCAATATGGCTGCATATGGTGCTGCCAAGGAAAAACTGTTCGGGCTACCGAAGCTGAAACGCGGCATTATCAACTTGGATGACCCTTTTGGTGCCCAGCTGGCAGAGCGCTGTAAATTGCGCGGCCTGCGTGTGCTGACTTACGGACTGCAAGCTGGTGACCTGCATGTGACCGATCTTTGCCGTCATGAAAAGGGCTTTTCTGTTGAACTCGATTCACCCTGGGGGCGTGGTGAATTAAACGCGCCCCTGATCGGGGATTTCAATATTTACAATGCACTCGCGGTAGTTGCAGCGGCGGCATCTGCAGGCATGCCGTTTGAGGAAATTCTCGCCGTTTTTCCCACTATAAAAGCGGTGCCTGGCCGTATGGAGCGAGTACAGGTAAAGGGGGCGGATGAAGTGGGAGTGTTAGTGGATTATGCCCACACCCCGGATGCTCTGCGCGCTGCCTTGGCTGCTGCCCGCCCATACTGCCGAGGCAATTTACTCTGCGTGTTTGGCTGTGGTGGCGACCGGGATAGCGGCAAGCGTGCATCCATGGGGCGCATTGCCTCAGAGATGGCCGATCGTGCAATTGTGACCAGCGATAACCCCCGCAGTGAAGAACCACAAAAAATTATCGACGATATTCTTGAAGGCGCCGCCAATAATATTGAAGTGGAAATCGATCGTGCCAAAGCTATCGCCCAAGCTGTCGCAGCGGCACAACCGGGGGATATCGTCCTTATTGCAGGCAAAGGTCACGAGGATTACCAGATTATCGGTAGTGAAAAAATTCATTTCTGCGATCGAGAACATGCTGCGGCAGCACTGCGTTTGCGCGCTGGCAAGTCTGCGCAGGCTGAGGGTATGGAGGGAGAAACCCAGTGATCAGGTCTTTGTCCCTGCAGGATTTACAGGCCCGTTTTGGCGGTGAGCTGGTTAACGGTTCCGTGGAGTTTTCGCAGGTGTTTACTGATACCCGGAAACTCAATCCCCAAGCTTTGTTCGTGGCATTAGTGGGTGAGAACTTCGATGCGCATGATTTTGTAGGCGAGTTGGATGGCCAGGTATTGGGGTTAGTGGTTGATCGCGAAGTCCCCGGTTGCAGCTTGCCGCAGTGGAGGGTGGAGGATACTACTGTAGCCCTTGGACAGATTGGCCTGATGTGCCGCGAACAGTTTACGGGACCGGTAATTGCTATCACTGGCTCTTGTGGCAAAACCACTGTCAAGGAAATGCTCTCGGCTATTTTTTCCCAGCGCCACACTCCCTGTGTGACCAGGGGGAATTTGAACAATCAGTTCGGCTTGCCAATGACCCTCTTTGGCCTTTCTGATCAGCACGATGTACTGATTCTGGAAATGGGGGCCAGTGGGCCTGATGACATCGGTTATTTGTGCGGTATCGGCAAGCCTCTGGTCAGCGCAGTCAATAATGTGATGCCTGCCCATGTGGAAGGCTTTGGTTCGGTGGATGCCATTGCTAGGGCAAAAGGGCAGATTTACTCAGGTCTGGAAGTTGGTGGTACTGCAATTATCAATGCCGATGATAACTATGCGGATTACTGGCGGCAGCGCATGCCGGAAGGTGTGCGCACTTTGGAGATAGGTCTCTCCAATCAGTGTGCGCTGTACGCTGAGAATATTGAGTTGGATGCAACCGGCTGCGCCGCATTTGACTTGGTTATTGAGGGTGTTACGCACCCAGTTAAGTTGCAGTTACTGGGCGAGCATAACGTTCACAATGCCCTTGTTGCTGCCGGCTGCGCTTTTGCCGCAGGCATCCCGGCTGCGGAAATTGTTCAGGGGCTGGCAAATATCAGCGGGGTATCCGGGCGTCTGCAGGAGCAGCCAGGCATCGCCGGAGCGACGGTGATTGATGATAGCTACAACGCAAACCCGGGTTCAGTAGGGGCCGCTATAGAGCTGCTCGCGCAACGGCCGGGTAAGAAAATTTTGGTATTGGGCGATATGGGTGAATTGGGCCCTGACGCCGAGGATATGCACCGTGGTGTCGGTGCCCTAGCGCGCAAGCGGGGGCTTGATGCGCTATTTACTTTTGGGCCGCTGGGTACTGCCGCCAGTATGGCTTTTATCGAGGGGCGCCATGAGTCTCTGCGCAATTACCGGGAAAGAGAGCTGCTGATCGCGGCTGTGACTCAAGAGCTTGACAACAATACTACCGTACTGGTGAAAGGTTCTCGCAGCGCTCGAATGGAACTGGTAGCGCAGGCACTGCTTGGCAACAGCAGAGGGGAGATGTAATGCTGCTTTGGCTGGCGGAATTATTACAACAACATGTGAGCACCTTTGCGGTGTTCAATTATTTAACTGTGCGCGCAATTCTGGCAGCACTTACTGCCTTGGGAATTTCCCTGATTGTTGGGCCGCGCATGATCAACTGGCTCAATCATTTACAGGTTGGGCAAGCCATCCGTGACGATGGCCCTGAGAGCCACTTAAGTAAATCGGGTACACCCACTATGGGCGGTACACTGATACTTGCCTCTATTTTTTCCTCTGCACTATTGTGGTCGGATTTGGGTAACCGCTATGTATGGGTAACCCTGTTGGTTACCTTTGTATTTGGTGCTGTCGGTTTTGTCGATGACTATAAAAAAGTTGTACATAAGAACCCGCGCGGCTTAATTGCCCGGTGGAAATATTTCTGGCAATCCATTGCTGGCTTGGGCGCTGCGATTTATCTCTATATGAGTGCAACAAGCCCGGCGGAAACTCAATTTTTTGTGCCTTTTTTCAAGGATGTTGCCATTAACCTGGGGCCAGTGAGCTTTATTGTACTGACTTACTTTGTCGTAGTCGGCTCCAGTAACGCAGTCAACCTGACCGATGGCCTGGATGGTCTAGCCATTATGCCAACGGTAATGGTAGGCGGAGCCCTGGGAATTATTGCTTACTTATCTGGGCACGTTGAGTTTGCCAATTATCTGCATATTCCCGCAATTGCCGGAGCTGGGGAGTTGGCAGTGTTTTGTGCAGCTCTGTGTGGCGCCGGGCTCGGTTTTTTATGGTTTAACACCTATCCCGCCCAGGTATTTATGGGAGATGTGGGTGCGCTGGCACTGGGTGCGGCACTGGGAATCATTGCGGTAATTACGCGGCATGAAATTGTACTGTTCATTATGGGTGGCGTTTTTGTAATGGAAACAGTTTCTGTCATCCTGCAGGTGGCGTCATTCAAACTGACTGGTAAGCGTATTTTCCGCATGGCACCGCTGCATCATCATTTTGAATTAAAAGGTTGGCCGGAACCACGCGTAATTGTGCGGTTTTGGATTATCACTGTGATCCTCGTATTAGCCGGGTTGGCAACACTCAAGCTTAGATAAAAACAAATGAGCCTGATCGCGACTTCTTCGCAACAGAAAGTGGTAATTGGTCTTGGCGCTACCGGAAAATCGGTGGTGCGCTATCTGCTGCGTCACGGTCACACACCTGTGGTTGTCGATAGTCGTGAAAAGCCGTCGGGATTAGATGCTTTTTATAAAGAGTTTCCGCAAGTGCCGGTGGAAACCGGAGCGTTACGTCCAGACACACTGCTTGCAGCCAGCTTAATTATTGCCAGCCCAGGCGTTGCCCTGGCTGAGCCTGTGTTGCAACAAGCTGTGGCCGAGGGTATTCCCGTGATTGGGGATATTGAGTTATTTGCCCAAGCGCTTATACGTGAAAAGTCTACCGCAAAGCTAGTGGCAATTACCGGCTCCAATGGCAAAAGCACGGTAACCACCTTACTTGGCAAGATGGCTGAGGCGGCAGGTGTCGATGTGCGTGTGGGGGGAAATATTGGCGTACCGGTATTGGATTTACTTCAGAAGCCTTTGCCGCAATTGTTCGTTTTGGAGCTTTCCAGTTTCCAATTGGAGACGACCTATTCGCTAGCGGCAACTGTCGCCACGATTTTGAATATGAGTGCGGACCATATGGACCGCTACCCCAGTATGGTGGAGTACCACCGGGCCAAGCAGCGGGTTTATCGCGGTGCTGAACAATTTGTTGTCAATCGCGCTGACCCCCTCACTCAGGGGCCCTTGTCACGAGAGAGACGTGAGTGGACTTTTGGCCTGGACCAGCCTGATCTTAATCAGTTTGGTGTGCGTATTGTCGATGGGCAGGGTTGGCTGGTTCAGGGTACTGAGCGACTGCTGCCGATAGAAGCAATGGCCATGGTGGGCAAGCACAATGTTGCCAATGCTCTCGCAGCGCTCGCACTGGGTAATGCTGTTGAATTGCCTATGCAGGCAATGCTTGGAGTGCTGAAGACCTTCCGAGGGTTACCACATCGATGTGAGCGGGTGGCCGACCTGGATGGGGTTATTTATGTCAATGACTCCAAAGGTACGAATGTGGGCGCAACCCAGGCGGCGCTGGATGGCCTGGCAACGGAAAGCCGTAAAATAGTATTGATTGCTGGTGGCGATGGCAAGGGCGCTGACTTTTCTGCATTGAGCAGCAGTGTAAATACACTGCGTGCAATGGTTTCTATTGGTGCCGATGGCGATAAGGTCGCTCAAAGTTTTGCAGACGAGTGTGAAATTTGTCGGGCTGAATCTATGGTGGATGCCGTCGCTCAGGCTCGAAGGCTGGCGCATAATGGTGACTACGTATTGCTGTCGCCGGCTTGTGCCAGTTTTGATATGTATCGTAATTTTGAAGCCCGAGGCGATGATTTCCGCAATTCGGTTCTCGCACTTTGTGAAGCTGGGGGGGCTGGATGAACGAACTCCCGGCACCTTCAAATAGGCGAGATTTCCTCGATGCCCTATTGCCGCTCAGTGTACTGGCACTGGTCAGTATCGGAGTGGTGATGGTCGCTTCTGCTTCTATCGCGTTTGCGAGTGATATTTATGCGGATCCCTGGTATTTCCTTAAGAGGCATTTGGCATTCCTGGCGATAGGTGCTGTGGTGGCACTGGTTGTGAGCCAGATTCCGTTGGCTATTTGGTCGCGCTTGTCATGGCCGCTTTTACTGTTTTCCTGCCTGTTACTGATTGTCGTATTGGTGCCGGGTATTGGGCGTGAAGTAAATGGTAGTCGTCGCTGGTTGGTTCTTGCCGGGATTACCATCCAGCCTGCCGAAGTGGCCAAGTTTTGCATGCTGGTATTTTTTGCGAGCTTTTTGACTCGCCGTAACAAGCAGTTGCATCACTGGAGCAGTTTTATGGTTCCGGTGGTTATTTTAGGCACTGTTGCACTATTGCTGTTATTACAGCCGGACTTTGGTTCTGTGGTAGTGCTTTCCGGTACAGTGCTTGCAATGGTTTTTTTGGGTGGGGCTCGGTTGCCACACACATTCCTGCTGGTAGCGGCAGCGGCCTGTGGACTTGCCTTGATGGCTCTCACGAGTCCCTACCGCTTGCAGCGACTACTGACATTTTTAGACCCTTGGGGCGACCAGTTTGCCAGTGGCTACCAGTTGACCCAGTCGTTAATCGCTTTTGGTCGGGGAGAGTGGTTTGGTGTAGGTCTTGGTAATAGTGTGCAGAAACTATTTTATCTTCCCGAGGCGCACACCGACTTTATTTTCGCCATCCTTGCCGAGGAATGGGGCATGGTTGGCGGCCTGGTGGTAGTTGGTCTTTTTGTGGCATTGACCTACTCGCTACTGTGTCTTGTACGTACGGCTTTGACTCAGCAGAAATTCTTCGCAGCACTATTGGCCTTTGGTATGGCTGTGCAGTTGGCTGGACAGGCTTTTGTAAATATGGGGGTGGCCTCGGGTTTATTACCAACCAAGGGACTGACCTTACCTTTCGTCAGTTCCGGTGGTAGCAGTTTAATAATTTGCTGTGCGCTACTTGGATTGGCATTGAGAATTCGCAGTGAATTGCACGCGCAATCAGATGGTGGTAATGCAACCCTCGGTCTTTTCAGGCAGCTACCAATGTTCGGCCTGGCACGTTCCGGCGGCACCATGACCCATGGGGAGGCAGTGTAATGTCCCAGAGCGAAAAGATTTTTCCCGGCAAGAAATTTTTGGTAATGGCAGGTGGTACCGGAGGGCATGTCTTTCCCGCTTTGGCGGTGGCTAAGGCCTTGCATGATCAGGGTGCCAGTGTTGAATGGTTAGGCACCGAGCGCGGAATAGAAGCGCGTTTGATTCCCGAGGCGGATATCCCGCTACATTTTATTCGAGTGGAGGGGGTACGTGGTAAAGGTAAACTGGCCCTCTTAAAGGCACCATTACAGATAATACGCGCTGTTTCTCAGGCGCGCGCAGTGATTAAAAAAGTACAGCCAGACTTGGTGCTCGGTTTTGGAGGGTTCGCGACAGGCCCTGGTGGTGTGGCTTCAAGGGTTTGTGGGGTTCCGCTGATTATCCACGAGCAAAACGCAGTGGCGGGGACTACTAATCGTTTACTATCCCGAATTGCCAACAGGGTATTAGAAGCTTTTCCCAGTGGCCTGCCCGGTGCTGTACAGGTCGGCAACCCTGTGCGCAGTGAGATTGCCTCCTTACCGGAGCCTCAGTTGCGTATAGGTACAGAGTCACCTTTGCGCTTGCTGGTGCTGGGAGGCAGCCTGGGAGCAGTGGCTATTAATGAGCTGGTGCCCAGGGCGATAGCTCAATTACCAATTTCTCTGCGGCCGCAAGTAGTACATCAGTCGGGCGAGCGCCACTTGGACTTGGCTCAGGAAGCGTATCGCACTGCAGGCATAGAAGCTGAGGTTGTACCTTTTATTTCAGATATGGCTGAAGCTTACAGCGCAGCGGATCTGATTATTTGCCGGGCAGGTGCTTTAACTGTATCTGAAATTGCCGCCGCAGGAGTAGGCGCAATTATGGTTCCTTTCCCATTTGCTATTGATGACCACCAGACACGTAATGGGGAGTGGTTGCAAAGTGCGGGGGGGGCTATTGTGGTTCAACAGAACGCAATGGATGTACAGGCGCTTTCCATGTTGTTACAGGAACTTCTTTCGAGCCCAAAGAAACTACTGGAGATGGCTGAGGCCGCACGGCGCGCAGCTAAAACGGATGCGACTGAGCAGGTAGTGACTGCCTGCAGTGAAGAACTGGCTTTGGCCAGATAATTAAATAGTAAGTGGACGAAGGTTAAGAGAATGTCTTCTGAGCGTACAAACGCAGATAAAAGTTACGCTGTTCCGGCGATGCGCCGTATCCGCCGTATCCACTTTATTGGGGTTGGTGGTGCTGGAATGAGCGGCATCGCAGAAGTATTGCAGAACCAGGGCTATGAGGTTTCCGGTTCTGATTTGCGTGAGTCACCGGTGACAAAGAGGCTGCGTAAACTCGGTGTCGAAGTGCAGATAGGGCACAGTGAGGCAAATATTCAGGGCGTAGACGTTGTAGTGAATTCGTCAGCAGTACATGGGGATAACCCTGAATTGATTGCTGCCCATAACAAGCGTATTCCGGTGGTGCGTCGGGCAGAGATGCTTGGTGAGCTAATGCGCTATCGCTATGGGATTGCTGTTGCTGGGACTCACGGCAAAACTACGACAACCAGTTTGATTGCTGCGATTTTTGCCGCAGATAAAAAAGACCCCACCTTCGTTATTGGTGGTTTGGTCAATGCAGCTGGGGCTAACGCGGCGTTGGGTGAAAGCCGATACCTGATTGCTGAGGCGGATGAAAGCGATGCTTCCTTTATTCACCTGCAGCCTATGGTAACCGTAATTACCAATATTGATGCGGATCATATGGAAACTTACGGCGGCGACTTCGAAAAAGTGAAGCAGATCTTTATCGATTTTGTTCACAACCTGCCATTTTATGGTCTTGCCGTGGTCTGTGGTGACGATGCAAACGTGCAGGAAGTGATACCGAAGTTTTCACGCCCAGTGCTCACGTACGGTTTTTCTGAGGGCAATGACTTCCGTA
Source organism: Microbulbifer variabilis (assembly GCF_052468405.1). Classification (NCBI taxonomy): domain Bacteria; kingdom Pseudomonadati; phylum Pseudomonadota; class Gammaproteobacteria; order Cellvibrionales; family Microbulbiferaceae; genus Microbulbifer; species Microbulbifer variabilis. Next base: position 3,074,593 of record NZ_CP174343.1, on the reverse strand, counting down.
TCGTCGAGGTAAACCAGGAACCCTTAAGAAGCCACTTTACTGTCCAGCGCCCTGGTGGTGACTTGTTGCGGGTATCAGTCAATACACCAGGTATCCATAATGTACTCAATGCTACTGCAGCGATAGCCGTTGCATCTGATGAGGGTGTCAGTGATGAGGCTATCCGCAAAGGGCTGGATGGTTTCCAGGGAGTGGGGCGTCGCTTCCAAATCTACGGAAATTTCTCAGTTAGTGACGACGGTAGCGCAGAAAAAGTGATGCTGGTGGACGATTATGGCCACCACCCTCGAGAGGTTGCTGCGACGGTCAAGACTGTGCGTGATGGTTGGCCTGAACGGCGACTGGTAATGATCTACCAGCCCCATCGCTATACGCGGACCCGGGATCTTTTCGAAGACTTTGTTCAGGTTCTGTCAGAGGTGGACAAACTAATTTTGTTGGATGTATATAGCGCGGGTGAATCGCCAATCCCAGGTGCTGATGGTCGTACCTTAGCACGCAGCCTGCGCAATCGCGGTCAAGTTGATCCAATATTTGCTGAGACCATCGATCAGGTTCCACCAGTGTTGGCGGATTTGTTGGAGCCGGGAGACATCGTTTTGACTCAGGGGGCCGGGAATGTCGGAGCTTTGTCCCAGAAGTTGGCACAGTGGCGCCTGGGCGAGAAGACTTCCGAGGCTTAAGGTACGGTGAAGTCTGCAAAAAAAAAGCTAACGCGAAAGAAAGATAAGCCTATTCGCGGAGCTAGCCCCATGGGGGGCGACGGCAGCACAGGCAGAATTAACTGGCGTCCCTGGTTGCTGTTATTACTGGTGGCAGGCTTGGTTATTGGGCTTGGCAGTGGAGGATTGTGGTTATGGCAGCGCCTACCAGCAATCCAGCTGAGTGAAGTGGATACACTGGAGCAGGTTGAGGTTCGTGGCACTTTTAATGCGGTGCCTGAGGAGCAATTAAAAGAAATTTTGTTGCCCTATCTCCAGGCTGGTTTTTTTTCCGCAGATATTCGGGCGATGCGCTCTGCGATAATGGCCAATCCCTGGATTACTTCGGTGTCGATTAGCCGTCATTGGCCTAAGGGTGTTGTGGTTGAGGTGGCAGAGGCTCAGCCATTAGCAGTTTGGGGTAAAGCGCACTTACTGGTAGCTAGTGGAGCTTTACTACCGCGCCCAGCGCATATGCGTCTCGGTGCATTACCTGAACTTGCTGGGGACGAAGAGCTGGTTGGACAAATTATGTCTCAATACCAGGCTCTCGCGGGTCTTTTAACTACGCGGGATATGGAAGTAAAACGCTTGTCATTTGATGACCTTGGCGGCTGGCACCTGGAGTTAGTGTCGGGAATTGAATTAAAACTCGGGCATGATGCGTTACTGGAGCGGGTTAACCGCTTCCTTTTCCTGAGTCGTGGCTTGCTCGCGCCGCATTTACATAAGATAGCGGGGGTGGATACCCGTTATGGTAACGCGGTTGCGGTTCAGTGGAAGAACGAAGAAAAGTAAACAGGGATGCAGCGAGAGCTGCTGTTGAAAGTAAAGTTTAAAGGCGAGGCTTGTATCCAGGTGGAATGAATAAACAGACCCTGGACGCAGCCGAGCGAGGTTGGAACAAAAATGACACAAGTATCCGATCAGCGCATGATTGTAGGACTGGATATCGGCACATCTAAAGTAGTCGCCATTGTCGGTGAGGTCTCGGCGAATGGTGAACTAAATATTGTCGGTATAGGCTCCCACCGTTCCACCGGAATGAAAAAGGGTGTAGTAGTCAATATTGAGTCAACGGTGCAGTCCATTCAACGCGCAGTAGAAGAAGCAGAGTTAATGGCTGGTTGCGAGATTCACTCAGTTTATGCCGGGATTGCCGGCAGCCATATTCGCAGTCTCAATTCCCACGGTATTGTTGCCATTAAAGACCGGGAAGTAACCCAGCAGGATCTCGATAGGGTAATTGATGCGGCTCGGGCAGTGGCTATTCCTGCTGACCAGAAAATTCTACATACACTGCCTCAGGAGTACCTGATTGATAACCAGGAAGGAGTGAAGGAGCCGCTGGGTATGTCTGGCGTGCGACTGGAAGCGAAAGTACATCTTGTCAGCGGTGCTGTTAATGCGGCTCAAAATATTGAGAAATGTATCCGTCGCTGTGGCCTTGAGGTTGAGGATGTCATTTTGGAGCAATTGGCCTCCAGTTATGCCGTACTGACTGAAGATGAAAAAGAGCTGGGAGTGTGCATGGTGGATATCGGTGGTGGCACCACTGATATTGCAGTCTTTACCGGTGGCTCGATTCGCCATACGGGTGTCATTCCCATTGCGGGAGATCAGGTCACCAATGATATTGCTATGGCCTTACGTACTCCGACACCGCATGCAGAAGATCTGAAAATTAAATATGCCTGCGCCCTGGCAAAGCTTGCGCGGGAAGGTGAGACCATCAAGGTGCCGAGCGTTGGGGATAGAGCGCCCAGGGATTTGTCTCGGCAGGCGTTGGCTGAAGTCGTTGAACCGCGTTACGACGAACTGTTTACTTTGGTTCAAGCAGAATTACGTCGCAGTGGTTTTGAGGACCTGTGCGCAGCAGGTGTAGTTTTGACTGGAGGCTCTTCAAAAATGGAGGGTGCAGTTGAGCTGGCTGAGGAAATTTTTCATATGCCGGTGAGGCTTGCAGTACCTCAGGGAATTTCTGGATTGACTGATATTGTGAGCAATCCAATTTACTCCACTGGAGTTGGATTATTGATGTATGCGATGCAGCAGGAAGAGGCTGCAGAGGGCAGAATGCAGCCTGCGCGTAACGATAATCCGTGGTGGGATAAAGTAAAGCACTGGTTTCGCGGTAATTTGTAATAGCGTGCAACCAGAATTAGCCGTCCCATAAGGGATTTTTTTTAGGCGTGGCTGTAAAATTCGACATGAGCAAGAAAGGGGAACAGCGATGTTCGAGCTAGTTGATAGCGTACAGGATAAACCTGTCATCAAGGTAATAGGGGTCGGCGGCGGTGGCGGCAATGCTGTTAAGCATATGATGGCCAACGACGTGGAGGGTGTGGACTTTATCTGCGCAAACACTGACGCCCAAGCACTGAAAGATATTCAGGCGCAAACAATCCTGCAGCTTGGCAACACCATTACCCGCGGCTTGGGTGCTGGAGCCAATCCCGATATTGGCCGTCAGTCAGCACTGGAAGATCGCGATCGCATCGCTGAGGTTCTGACAGGTGCAGATATGGTATTTATCACCGCAGGTATGGGCGGTGGTACTGGTACTGGTGGTGCCCCAATTGTTGCTGAAATTGCAAAAGAATTAGGTATTCTCACCGTCGCAGTTGTTACCCGCCCCTTTAAAATTGAAGGGCGTAAGCGCACTGTAGTTGCCGAGGAAGGTATTCTTGAACTGCGCGATAAAGTCGACTCACTGATTACCATCCCTAATGATCGCTTGCTGGAAGTATTGGGCAGCAAGATCACTATGAAGTCTGCCTACAAAGAGGCTGACAATGTTTTACTTGGTGCGGTACAGGGTATTGCTGATCTGATGATCCGCCCCGGTATTATGAACGTGGACTTTGCCGATGTGCGCACAGTTATGTCTGAGATGGGCATGGCGATGATGGGCTCCGGTTCCGCTATCGGTGAAAACCGTGCCCGAGAGGCAGCGGAAAAAGCTGTGCGCAGCCCATTACTGGATAACGTGAACCTGTCCGGTGCCCGCGGTATCCTGGTGAATATTATTACCGGCAGCGAAGAAGCCGGCTGTCAGGAGCTGACTCTGGGTGAGTACTCAGAGGTTGGTGAGATTGTTCAGGAAATCGCTTCCGACGAAGCTACTGTTGTGATCGGCACCGCGGTGGATGACAAGCTCGGAGACGAGATGCGAGTAACCGTTGTGGCAGCAGGTTTGGGGGAGGGTACCCCGGCAGTTCGCCCTGCTAAGGTGGTGGACAACGCTCGCCGCGCAGATGCGCGAGAGGTGCGTGAGCCTCGTGAGTCCCGCGATATGCGAGAGAGCCATGGCGCAGCTGGTCTGGTGTCCCGTGAAGCTACTGACCCTCGCCCCCGTGTAGAGGTTGAGCGTCCCAAGCGACCAGCACCTGCACTGAATCCTGCTGATGCGGATATGGAGTACCTGGATATTCCAGCCTTCCTCCGCCGCCAGGCAGATTAAGTGTCGGCACCACAGTGGCAGTACACCGCTCATGTCCGCCCGATTCCCGGATCGGGTGTCGCTTCTGTGGTGCGGCTCACCCTGAGTTTGCTCGGATTTTAGTGTAAGCAGTTTTTTAAATAAGGCTTCCTTGGGAATCTTTTAGACTGGCAGGTCGAAAAAAATAAGATAATTAACAATTTTTTACAGTGCTCATGGAGTTTGAGATCTTAGAATGCTGTCTTAGCGACTAGGATGTGGCGCTCCAATCTTTGCTTGAGCTATCCTTTAAGGTAGGTGGCGGATGTTGTAGTGACCACCCCCTCATAATTGGTATTGGCGTCGCAATTATGCTAATATCGGCGGCTTGCTGCGCATTAGGCGTAGACCACCGACTGGGAAAAGATAGTTTCATGATCAAACAGCGCACGCTTAAGAATGCTATTCGCGCCACTGGCGTAGGTCTGCACACTGGTAAAAAGGTTGTCCTAACCCTTAAACCAGCGCCCGTAGACACCGGCATCGTGTTCCGTAGAACCGACTTGGACCCGGTGGTTGAAATAGAGGCCCGTGCAGAGAATGTTGGGGATACCCTCCTTTCCACTACCCTGGTAAAGGGTGATGTACGTATTGCTACCGTTGAGCACCTTCTCTCGGCCATGGCTGGACTCGGCATCGATAATGCGGTTGTTGAGTTGTCTGCCCAGGAAGTGCCGATTATGGATGGTAGTGCAGGCCCGTTTGTATTTCTGATTCAGTCCGCAGGTATTCAGGAGCAGTCCGCGCCGAAGAAATTCCTGCGTATCAAGAAGCCAATTACAGTTGAAGAGGGCGACAAAGTTGCCAGCTTTCTGCCATTTGACGGCTTCAAAGTGTCCTTTACGATCGACTTTGATCACCCGGTATTCCAGGGGCGTAACCTGACGTCTTCTGTAGATTTTTCCAGCACTTCTTTTGTTAAAGAAGTGAGCCGGGCACGCACTTTTGGTTTTATGCACGAAATTGAATACCTGCGTTCCAAAGGATTGGTCCAGGGTGGATCAGTGGATAATGCTATTGTGATCGACCAGTACCGTATTCTGAATGAGGGTGGGTTACGATACGAAGACGAATTTGTGAAACACAAAATTCTCGATGCTATTGGTGATCTGTACCTGTTGGGCACCAGCCTGATTGGTGAGTTCAAGGCATTCAAATCTGGCCACTCATTGAATAATAAGTCCCTACGCCACCTGATGACCCAGAAGGATGCCTGGGAAATGGTGACCTTTGAGGGTGAGCAGGAGGCTCCTATCTCCTACATAAAGCCAATACTGGCAGTATGATCCTCTCGCGAAAAGCCGGCACGACATTGCCGGCTTTTTTACGTGCCTGATTCACAGAGAAGCTATTGGCAATTCTGGTATCCTTGGGTTAATTGAAGTCGCCAGATGATTGGCATGAGGTGTAGCGTACAGATAACGTCTCATATCAGTGGTGATCAAAATTAGAATATGTCGAACTTCTTCCGCTTACTATGAAAGTAATCCTGGTCAATGAGCGCGGTGCAACCCGCAGTTTCAATTTCGGTGGCCTGAGCAAAGCTCTACTGAGCTTGTGCCTGCTCGGCCTTCCGGTAGGTGCTTTTTTTCTCGGTGCAAACCTGCCTGTGGCTAAAACAGACCTGTTTGATGCGCGCACTGCTAAAGCTTGGGAGCGCGCTCTGCGCAAGCAGCAGGAAGAGATTGCGGAGGCTGATCAGGAGGCACGTGAACAGCTGGTGGCCTTAACGGTGAAGCTGGCTGAGCTGCAGGCCCGCCTTACCCGCCTGGATGCCCTCGGTGAGCGACTCACTGCGGCCGCCAATCTCGATGAAGGTGAGTTCGAGTTCAGCGCGGCGCCTGCTATAGGTGGACCTGAAGATCCGGGCATTGCTGGCGCTTCTGAACTTCCCTATCAGCCCCCTGAATTTATCGATGTCATTGGTGATCTGTCGCATCAGGTTGACGATCGCCAGATGCAGCTCAATACCCTTGAGTCCCTGATGGCCAACCTGAAGCTTGAGGACGAGCAGTTTATTGCCGGACGTCCGATCACCAAGGGTTGGATGTCTTCCCGTTATGGGTATCGTACCGACCCATTCACTGGGCGCCGTACTTGGCATAAGGGTGTTGATTTTGCTGGCAAGATGGGCTCCGATGTGGTTTCCGTCGCTGCTGGTGTGGTGACTTGGGCAGATGAGCGCCATGGCTATGGCCAGTTGGTAGAAATAAATCACGGCAATGGTTATTCAACCCGCTATGGCCATAATAGCGAGCTTAAGGTTGGCCTCGGTGATGTGGTAAAAAAAGGGCAGGTTATTGCCCAGATGGGCTCTAGCGGTCGCTCTACCGGCCCACATGTTCACTTCGAAATCTTTAAGAATAATCGCACGGTCGACCCGGCCAGCTACATCCGCCGCACAGGCAGATAACAACTATTCTTCCTTTACGCGTAATTGCCGGCAGCTTGGCATAAGAGTTGCCAGCGGTTGCGCCTTCCTGTTTACTTGCACCCCACGCATAAAGGAGTGTCGGTGCAACAATCTGCCCAGAATTGGCGCCGACAGCGCACATAAGATAAGTGGTTTCTAGATAATGATTGGCAAACTGATTAAATCGGTCTTTGGTTCAAAAAATGACCGCGAGCTGAAGCGTATGCGACGGATCGTGGAAAAGATCAATGCATTGGAAGAGGATTTCCAGAAGCTTGATGACACGGCCCTTCGCGCCAAAACAGATGAATTTAAAAAGCGCATAGCGGATGGGGAAACACTGGACCAGCTGTTACCGGAGGCTTTCGCTGCGGTGCGTGAGGCCGGCCGTCGCACCTTGAGTATGCGTCATTTTGATGTGCAGATGATTGGTGGTATGACTCTCCATGAAGGCCGTATCGCAGAGATGCGTACCGGTGAAGGTAAGACACTGGTAGCGACCCTGCCAGCTTACCTGAATGCACTGGAAGGCAAGGGTGTGCATATTGTTACGGTAAACGACTACCTGGCATCCCGGGATGCCAACTGGATGCGCCCTGTCTTCGAATTCCTGGGCATGAGCGTGGGTGTCATTGTCTCCCAGCAGCACCCGGATGATAAGAAAGCTGCATATCAGGCTGACATTACTTACGGCACCAATAATGAATTCGGATTCGATTACCTGCGTGACAATATGGTGTTGCGTAAAGAGGATCGCACCCAGCGCCCGCAAAACTTTGCGATTGTCGACGAGGTAGACTCGATCCTCATCGACGAGGCGCGTACGCCGCTGATTATCTCCGGTGCCGCGGAGGATTCCTCCCATCTTTATATGGCCATGAACAAGCTGGTTCCTCAGCTTGAGCGTGCGGAAGAGGGGGGGGAAGGTCACTACACGGTAGACGAGAAGACTCGCCAGGTAGAGTTGACTGAACAGGGCCATTTGCTGATCGAAGAGTTACTGTCCCGCAGTGGCCTGATGAAAGAAGATCAGTCCCTCTATGCGCCCGGTAACCTGGGTTTGCTGCATCATGTTCACGCGGCTCTGCGTGCGCATGTACTGTTTAATAAAGATGTGGATTACATCGTGCAGAATGGCCAGGTGGTGCTGATTGATGAGCATACTGGCCGTACCATGCCAGGCCGTCGTTTGTCTGAAGGTTTACACCAGGCGTTGGAAGCGAAGGAAAACGTTCAGATCCAAAGTGAGAGCCAAACTCTGGCCTCTACAACTTTCCAGAATTTATTCCGCTTTTATCCAAAGCTTTCCGGTATGACCGGTACTGCCGATACCGAAGCCTTCGAATTCCAGCAGATTTACGGTCTGGATGTGGTAGTAATCCCTACCAACAAAGATATCCAGCGGGAAGACCTCAACGATTTGGTCTACCTGAGCAAAGAAGAGAAGATGGATGCGATCATTGAGGATGTGAAGTTCTGCCGTGAAAAGCAGGCGCCGATCCTTGTCGGTACAGCGTCTATCGAAACCTCTGAAGAAATGTCCCGCATGCTGCAAAAGGCCGGTATCCAGCACCAGGTCCTGAACGCAAAATACCATGAGCGCGAAGCGCAGATTATTGCCCAGGCTGGCCGCCCTGGTGCAGTTACGATTGCCACAAATATGGCCGGTCGTGGTACTGATATTGTCCTGGGGGGGAACTGGGAAGCCGAAGCTGCGGAACAGGCTAAAGAGAAGGGCCGTGAGCTGGCAGAGAATGAGATTGCTGCAGTAAAAGAAAATTGGCAGAAGCGTCATGACCAGGTAATCGAAGCCGGTGGCTTACATATTATCGGTACCGAGCGCCATGAATCCCGTCGTATCGATAACCAGTTGCGCGGTCGTGCCGGGCGTCAAGGTGACCCGGGTGTAACCCGTTTCTACCTGTCTCTTGAAGATAATCTGATGCGTATTTTCGCCTCTGACCGGGTGAAAAACTTTATGCAGATGCTGGGTATGGAGCGCGGTGAGGCTATTGAGCATCGCATGGTTTCCAACGCTATCGAAAAGGCCCAGCGTCGCGTTGAAGGTCGCAACTTCGATATCCGCAAGCAGTTGCTGGAATACGATGATGTGGCCAATGACCAGCGCCAGGTCATTTACAGTCAGCGTAATGAGTTGCTGGAGGCGGACCAGATTAGTGACACCATTGGTGCGATTCGTGAAGATGTTGTCAATGAAATCATTTCTGCCTCGGTGCCCCCGCAGAGTGTTGAAGAGCAGTGGGATATTCCTGCACTGGAGAAACAGCTGGCGGGGGAGCTGGGTATCGAGTTGCCGGTACAGCAGTGGCTGGATGAAGACCGTACTCTGCATGAGGAGAGCTTGCGTGAGAAAGTGATTGCTTCAGCCCAGGAAGCCTATGCAACCAAGGTCACGCGTATCAGTGAATCCTCTGGTGATGAAAATTTGATGCCGACAGTCGAGCGTCAGATTATGTTACAGGTGCTGGACCAGCTGTGGAAAGAGCACCTCTCCAGCATGGACCACCTGAGGGCTGGCATCGGTCTGCGTGCGTATGCCAACAAGAACCCCAAGCAGGAATTCAAGCGTGAGTCCTTCCACCTGTTCCAGAGCATGCTGGAAAACCTCAAGCACGAAGTGGTGCGAATCCTCGCCCATGTAGAGCCGATGACCCGCGAGCAAATGGATGAATTGGAGCAGCAGCGCCTGGAAGAGCAGCGCAAGCAACAACTGGACTTGCAGCATGCCGCGGCTTCCGCCTTGCCCGAGAGCGAACCACAGCCACAGGCAGCGTCTGTGCCTGAGCGTCGCGGGCCAAAAGTAGGCCGTAACGATCCTTGCCCCTGTGGTTCCGGTAAGAAATACAAGCAGTGCCACGGCAAGCTGGCTTCCTCTCCGCAAAGCTAACGTCTTGGACGAGTTTTAGCGCGTAGATAGAGGCATTTAGCCCGCAAAGACCCCGCCATGAGTGGGGTCTTTTTTATCTCTTTTCAAAATATTCTGCGGCTAGATACTTTTAATCCGCATTAAGCCCTGAATTCATCTTGCCCAATCTTCGTTACGCTTTAATAATGACGCTCTTTTAATCACTACTGGCCTCCGAGAGCGCTTGCTCCCAGTTGGCGCAAAAGTCTTACTGTTATGTCTAGCCCATTACTCCCCCCAGTTAAAGGGGTCCGCCTCGCCAGTGTTCCAGCCCGAATAAAGGACTGGCAGCGTGACGATTTGCTTTTGATCGAAATCTCTAAAGAGGCCTCGGTTTCAGCCACTTTTACCCAGAACTCTTTCTGCGCAGCGCCTGTGGTTGTGGCGAAGGAACATATTTCCAAAGGAAACGTGCGCGCTTTGCTGATCAATGCGGGCAATGCCAATGCGGCCACCGGGAGTCGAGGGCTTAGTGATGCCCAGGCCTGCTGTGAGGCTGTGGCCAGGGCGATCAATATGCGTGCTGAGCAAGTGTTGCCATTCAGTACTGGTGTGATTGGTGAACATCTGCCGCTCCAGCGTTTGCTGGATGCGATTCCCCGTGCTGCCGAGCAGCTGTCAGATAGTGGATGGGACGGTGCTGCGAAGGCCATTATGACCACGGACACTCACCCAAAAACAGCGAGCCGAACCCTGGAGATTGGTGGCGAAGAGATTACTGTCGTCGGTATCGCCAAAGGCTCCGGCATGATCCAGCCAAATATGGCGACTATGTTGGCTTATGTCGCTACAGATGCGCATGTTGCGCAGCCACTGCTTGATAAGATGGTTAAGGAAGCGGTGAATGCTTCTTTTAACAGGGTCAGTGTGGATGGGGATACCTCAACTAATGATGCCTGTGTGCTTATTGCTACAGGAGCGACTGGCAGCCAGATTGAAAACAGCGAAGATCGGGCTTATTCCGCGCTGATGGGGGCCATTACCCAGCTGCATATAGAGCTGGCGAAGGCGGTTGTTAAAGACGGTGAAGGTGCAACCAAGTTTGTCACTGTACAGGTGGAGGGTGCTGCGAGTAGCGCAGAGGCATTGCGTGTTGCTTTTGAAGTTGGCGAATCCCCCCTGGTAAAAACCGCGCTCTATGCCTCAGATCCCAATTGGGGGCGCCTGGTGATGGCGATTGGTAATGCAATCCCGGGAAGCCTGGATACCACCAAGGTCAATATATACCTGGATCAGGTACAGGTGGTGGAAGCCGGAGGGCGCTCAGTAAATTATCTTGAAGAGCAGGGTGAACAGGTATTTTCCAAGCCTGAATTTACTATTCGAATAGAATTGGGCCGTGGCAACTGTAGTGAGCATGTCTGGACCTGTGACTTCTCCCACGAGTATGTCACCATCAACGCCGAGTACCGTACCTGAGGAAGTTGTAGTGACCAGTGTTATTCATGTTGCTGTTGGGGTTGTATCTCGTGATGATGGCAAAATCCTGATTGCCCGCCGCCCGGACCACTTGCATATGGGCGGGCGCTGGGAGTTTCCCGGTGGCAAGGTGGAGGAAGGGGAGAGTGTGCAGCAGGCGCTCTCCCGCGAGCTGCGTGAGGAAGTGGCAATCGAGATAACTGAACTGGTTCCTCTGGTGGAAATTCGCCACGAATATCCAGAAAAAACAGTCTTGCTGGATACCTGGCAGGTAACGGCGTTTACCGGGGAGGCTATGGGTCAGGAAGGGCAAGAGACTGCCTGGGTAGCCGTTCAGGAGTTGGATAACTTTCAGTTTCCCGATGCCAACCAGGCGATTATTGAGGCGATTAAAACCGCTGCGCCATTCTCTTAAAGGTCAGCAAATAAATCAGCTCGGGCCAGTTAGGCCCAAAACTTAGTTGCGGCGCTGCTTGGTCGGGTCCAGGTCGTCACTTAGAACGTCATCATAAATAGATTCACCTGGAATCTTATGCCCTTCGCTGGCCCATTCGCCCAAGTCAATCAGCTTACAGCGTTCACTGCAAAAAGGCTTAAATGGAAACTTATCATTCCACTCCACAGGCTTTTTACAGGTGGGGCAGCTTAAGGTTGGGGTTTCTTTACTTTTGGACATATTAACTTGGAGTATTACTAATTCAGTTGTGTTTAGTGGTGGCCGCCATTTGTAAGTACTTTTGATGCAGTAATTCAACTTGGCCGCGCAGCTCCGCCAGGCCGGCAGAATTGTCCAGCACATCATCGGCTTTATCCAGTCGTTCCTGTCTGCCCAGTTGTGCCGCCATGATTTTGCGAATCTGCTCTTCGTGATTGTTATCCCTTGCAGTGGCCCTTTCTACCTGCAAGTTCTCTGGCAGATCCACCACACAAATCCTGTCCACCAGCTGGTACTGGCCGGATTCAATTAAAAGGGGCGATTCCAGTATCGCATACTGGCTTGGGCTTTGTTCCAGGGAGCTGAGGATCTCCTCCCGTATCAGAGGATGTAGCAGGCCCTCCAGCCAGGCTCTCTCTTCAGTATCCTCAAAAATCAGGCTGCGCAGCTGCGCTCGGTTCAGTTCGCCATTCTCAAGTAAAATCCCAGCGCCGAAATGCTGGGCAATTTTCTCTAGTGCCGGCTTGCCGGGCTGTACGACTACCCTGGCAGCCCAGTCCGCATCTACCACATGGATGCCCAGCTCACGAAAGCACTCAGCGGCGGCAGATTTTCCACTGCCAATACCACCAGTTAAGCCTACCTGGAACAATATGTTGCCTCCTTGAACTAAAAAACTGGGGTTATAAACAAGAAACCCGGCCAATGCCGGGCCGGGTTTATGTTAAATCACTTACTCTGCTAGAGCTAACTGAGAAGAGTTTTCAGTTTGCGAGCCCCGAAAAGTTCAAATACCAACCGATGATCTGATCTCCCCATAACATGGCAATCCAGCCCGCTCCAGCCAAATAGGGGCCAAAGGCGATTGGTAGTCTATGGTCTCGCCCTTTGGCCAGGCTCCAAGCAATACCTGCAATAGCGCCTACTGCGGCAGAGAGTACTACCACCAATGGTAATATCTGCCAGCCAAACCATGCCCCGATAGCGGCGAGTATCTTGAAATCCCCAGCTCCCATACCCTCTTTGCCGGTGACCAGCTTAAAGATATGGAATACAAGCCACAGTGACAGGTAGCCAGCAATTGCACCGATCACGGCGTCTTGCAGGGGGGCAAATACCCCCCACAGGTTGATGAACAGTCCCCCCCAGAGTAACGGCAGGGTAAGGTTGTCAGGCAGTAGCTGTTTATCAAAGTCTATGCCGGTGAGAGCGATCAAAACCCAGGTAAACACACAGCCAGCCAGTGCCTGCCAGGTAAAGCCCAGTTGCCACACAACTACTGCGGTGAGAATCCCTGTGATCAGTTCCACCGTGGGGTAGCGTCTGGAAATCGCTGTGCCACAGGAGCCGCATTTACCGCGTAGAAATAAGAAACTGATTATCGGTACATTCTGCCAGGGTTTGATTTCGGTTTTGCACTTGGGGCAATGGGAGTGGGGCAACACCAGATTGAACGGTTTATTCAGCTCCTCTTGCTCGGCTTTGTCAGGCTTTGTGTCAAAGTAGCTGTAAAAATCCCGCTTGTATTCGCGCTCCATCATTACTGGCAGGCGCAGAATAACGACATTGAGGAAACTGCCTATAAGTAGGCCCAAAATAAAAGCGCTGCTTAGGAGCAGCGCTGGGTATGAAGCTAACGTTTCGAGCATCGTATTCTTTCTTATACTACTTGACCTAACTGGAAGATAGGAAGATACATGGCAATCATCAAGCCGCCAACCAGAATACCCAAAACTGCCATGATCATTGGTTCCATAAGAGTTGTAAGGTTGTCCACCATATTGTCGACAGCCTCCTCGTAATAGTCGGCAGCCTTTCCCAGCATATCGTCCAGAGCTCCGGACTCCTCACCAATGGCTGCCATTTGTACCAGCATGGTCGGATATAGGCCAGAGGAGCGAAGTGCCGCATTGAGGGGGATACCAGTAGCTACAGAGTCTCTGATCTTAAGCGTTGCCTCCTCATAGAGGCTATTACCCGTAGCACCAGCCACAGACTTTAAGGCATCAATAAGAGGGACACCGGCAGCAAAGGTAGTAGATAGGGTACGCGCAAAACGTGCCGAAATGGAGTTATAGGTGATTGTTCCCAGAATGGGCAATTTCAATATTAGGCGGTCGAAGAACTCAGCCACTTTTCTGTTGCGCTTTTTGGCTTCGATAGTGCCACCGATGCTGATTACTACAGCGAGCAGCGCAAAAAACCAATTGGCTTGCATCCATTCGGACATGCCTACTACCAGCTGGGTAAAGGCGGGAAGATCTGCCCCAAAGCTGGAAAAAGTCTCTGCAAATTGAGGTACAACTTTAATCAATAGAATTGAGGTGACTACAATCGCTACCACCATTACCGCAATGGGGTAAGTCATCGCCTTCTTGATCTTTGCTTTTAGCGATTCCGTCTTCTCTTTGTAAGTAGCAATCCTATCCAGCATAGTTTCCAGTGCACCGGATTGCTCACCAGAGGCTACCAAGTTACAAAAAAGATCGTCAAAGTAGAGTGGGTGTTTACGCAGTGCCTCCGCAAATGCAGTGCCCGAAGCCACATCATCACGGAGTTTGAAAATAAGCTCTTTGACCCCCTGGTTATCCAGGCCATCGGCAACGATTTCAAAGCTTTGCACCAATGGAACCCCGGCCTTCATCATAGTGGCCATCTGCCGGGTGAATAGAGCGATATCTGCAGGCTTTACTTTCTTTTTGCCAGCGCCAAACAGGGGCTTTGGTTTTTTTTGTACCCGGTTCGCTATAATACCTTGTTTGCGTAATTGGGCTTTTACCAGTGCGGGGCTGGTGCCATTTATTTCCCCTTGAACCTTGGCCCCTTTACTATCCACTCCTTTGTAGATGTATGCAACTGCTGTAGCGTTGGCCATATTTGCTTTTCCTGCTTTTTATCTCTTATCTCAGAAAAACCTGAAATTTCTTGTACTTCTTAACTCTATTTTGAGTGAGTGTAGAGCTTCAACTAGGCGAAGATCCGAAAAGTTGAAGTAGTGTATGTTAATTAACTTGCTCTAATGTCTCTTTCGAAAATAGATGCTAATTCTCGGGTACTGGAACTAATTTTGATCAAAATAAAATTCAGGTTCCAGAGCTGTGCTGTTTAGGACAAATAGGTTTTCACTAGTCGTAAAGGACTAATCTTTGGTCACCCTGTTTGCCTCTTCCAGGCTGGTGACCCCCATCACAACTTTGCGCAGTGCCGATATCCTCAGATTATTAAAGCCCTCTTCGCGGGCCTGGTCCGCAATCTGAATCGAATTGCCGCCCTCCATTATAATTCTGGAGATGCCATCGGTGATGCGAACCACTTCATACACGCCAACGCGTCCTTTGTAGCCCTTGGAGCAATGCTCGCAACCAACGGGCTGGAAAATCGCCCACTCACTTTTAGGAATTGTAACCGTAGCGAAACCTTCCGCCTCCAAGACCTCTGATGGCAATGTCACCGGTTTCTTGCACTCATTACACAGACGTCGTGCCAATCGCTGTGCAATAATTACACTGACAGAAGTGGCGATGTTAAAAGTGGGAACCCCCATGTTCATGAGGCGTGTCAAGGTTTCAGGAGCTGAGTTGGTATGTAGCGTGGAGAGCACCAAATGACCGGTTTGCGCAGCCTTGATTGCAATTTCCGCGGTTTCCAAGTCCCGAATCTCCCCCACCATAACAATATCTGGGTCTTGCCTTAGGAAAGATCGCAATGCCTCGGCAAAGTTAAGCCCTACCTTGGGGTGTACATTGACCTGGTTGATGCCCTCCAGATTAATCTCCACTGGATCTTCCGCCGTGGATATATTGCGCTCTGCGGTATTTAGGATGTTAAGGCCAGTATAAAGGGACACGGTCTTCCCTGAACCTGTGGGGCCGGTTACTAAGATCATTCCCTGAGGCTGGGCCAGGGCGTCCATATAGATTTGCTTTTGCTCATCTTCATAGCCGAGCGCATCAATTCCCAGTTTGGCAGAAGAGGGGTCCAGAATACGCAGAACGATTTTTTCTCCCCAAAGCGTAGGCAAACTGTTAACCCGGAAATCGATCGCCTTGGTTTTGGACAGCTTCATTTTGATACGGCCATCCTGTGGAATACGCCGCTCGGAAATATCCATTTTGGACATTACTTTCAGGCGGGCTGAGAGGCGGGGTGCGAGCTGGATAGGAGGTTTGGCTACCTCGTGGAGTACGCCATCAGTACGGAACCGGACCCGGTAGGATTTTTCATAGGGTTCGAAATGGATATCTGAAGCACCCGATCGTATTGCGTCGAGCAGTACCTTGTTGACAAAACGCACAACAGGGGCCTCATCTCCGCCGGGGTCGTTATCATCGGCCTCGCTTTTCTCATCTCCACCAACATCCAGAGCATCCAGCTCTTCATCGTCCATACCCTCCAGGCCGGCACCCATATCACCGCTGTCGGACAGATAGTTTTCAATGGCCTTGGCCAGTTTATCCGCCTCAACCAATACCGCGTCGGTGCTTAGGCCGGTATTGAAGTTTATCTCATCCAGGCCGGCCAGGTTGGTGGGGTCTGCCACGGCGATAAACAGGCGATTGCCGCGTTTGTATAGAGGCAGTGCGAAGTGCTTGCTGATTAATTTCTCATCGACAACATCCTTGGGGATCAGGTCGAAGTTATAGCCACCCAGGTCAAACAAGGGGGTACCAAAGGCCTGGGAGGCGATATTGGCCAGCTCGCGGCTCTTGACCAGCTTGGCCTCCACGGCATGCTGGGCAAAGGTCTGGTTTTCCCTGCGCGCGGCTTTTATGGCAGAGGTTGCCGTCGATTCGTCGAGAACCTGATCTGCGACCAGACGTTTGGCCAGGCCGCTAAGGGAGGAAGTTGTCATTGATTACGCTGCCGCTAAAATTACCTTGGGCCAAGTATTGAGAATGGGCCTGTTTATAGCCCGCCCTGTGTAAACCCAGGCGTATAAAAAGAAGGAAGGTAAAATATAGCGAATTACCGGGCGCGAGCCAAACATCACTATGAATATCATGCAAGGCCTTGATAAGTACATACACATACAGAAGATGACAAATTTTGTCATAACTGGGCAGCTGCTGTCAGCGGTAATGCTATAGCACTACGCACTATCTAGTGGGAAGTGATGGGTTACTCACTGACAACTCTTAATTCTCCTTACAGCTTGCCAAACTTGGCACAGTCCTTGTATCTTGTTCCGGGACTTCCTCACGGGATTCACCTTATTTAAAAGTCTGTATGGAGACGGTTACAATGAAAAAGCAACAGGGTTTTACACTGATTGAATTGATGATCGTAGTAGCGATCATTGGTATTTTGGCGGCGGTAGCACTGCCGGCTTACCAGGATTACACTGTGCGTGCACGTGTTTCTGAAGGCCTCGGCTTGGCATCTGCCGCTAAAGCAACAGTTTCTGAGAATATAGCTAATGCTGGAGGTGTAACAACGGGCGGTAACCTTTGCTCGGGTGTGCGTACCTTCACGGGCGGAACAGCTAATGTAGAAAAGTTAGAGTGTGTTGATGCATCAGGCGCAATCACGATAACTATGGGCAGTGCCGCAAACAGTGTTGCCTTAACACTTACCCCCAGTTCCACTGCAGGTTCTAGTAATGTAGCTTGGGCCTGCGGCGGTGTTAAAGCGGATAATCATAAATACGTTCCCTCTGAGTGCCGCAATGCATCTTAATACACAGTAAAGATTGACTGCTTTATTGAAGATGGGCCACTTTGGTGGCCCATCTTTATTTAAAATTACTATTAATGCTAAATTTATTGCTCTTGGCTACTCTGCAATAGCAGATAGCATTAAAAATAATAATGGCACAGCTTTATAAAATATTACCTGCTCGTGATTCAGGTTCTACCTTGCATGGAACTGATTTCTATCGTGAGAGTAAATATGGTTGGTTTTGTATTGCCATTTGTTCATTATGGTTTTTTCTAACCATTAATCCTCTCCATCTGTTGATACTGGATCTCGGTTCGGGTTATTACAATTTTAAGAGGTTTGTGCAGATAGTATTGATAGGGGTCGTGACTCTATTATTTTTTTTTAGAGAGTACAGGGTTGGAGTCACCAAGAATCTCAATCTTAGAGGGTTGGTTCTGCCCTGGCTGGCTTCCTGCTTTTTTATATTTGGCTCCGCAGTCTTTTCTGATAATAAATACCATTCTATTTTAGAGGGGCTCCACTGGTTGATGTTGCCCTCGGTTTTTTTTGTTGGCATTTATATCGCCAAGGCAGGTCTAACTCAAAGGCTTTTGGGTATTTATTTGCTCATCCATGGAATGGTAGTCTTTAAAGGCCTACTTGATTTTGGGTTTGAAGTTTTTGTAAGTGAGTCATTGCGTGCGGGAATGATATTTTCTTCTTTTGGTAATATCCGTTTTTTTAATCAGGTGCAGATTTTTATTATTCCGCTTCTGCTGATATTTGCTTCAAGAACAAAGTTTTATAGTCTGGCGTATTTATTCTTATTTGCTAATTTTTTGTTGGCCTTTGCTAGCGGTGCCAGAGGGTTGCTGTTGTCGATTATTGTAACTGGGTTGCTGTCGTTTGTTTTTCTCAAGCCTTGGCGCCGTCAAATTCTATATGGTTTGATTGTATGCGCTTTTGCTTATATGGCGTACTTCCTGATTTTGGAATGGCTGGGTAGTGTGGGTCATATTTTCCGTACCAGTACCTCCGGACGCCTAGCTATTTGGTGGGAGTTGTTAAGCAAACTTTCAACTTTGAATATCTTTTTCGGTAATGGGGTGGGCGCTTACACATTCCGTGACTTTGTTTATTTTTTTGGGCATCCCCATAATAGCATTCTGCAGTTTTTATATGAATGGGGGGCTATTGCTACGCTTTCGGCGGTGGCTGCCATACTTTGGGTGTGTTGGACTTCTTATCAGCAGCTTAAGGGTGATGGCGATGGTACAAAAAAAGATATTCAGGCAGCCTTACTTTATGCCTTGTGTGCGGCATCTTTTTATTCCCTTTTCAGTGGGGTTTTTGTGATGCCTGCACCTCAGGTACTGTTCTTTTTGTTTATGGGGCTGCTCTTAGGAGGGGCTAATCTAGAAGGCCATAAAGTTCTGAGAGTAAATCAGTCGGTCAGCGTTGCTCTGCGATTCTTGTGCGCTATTTGCTTAATTGTGTTTGTAGAGCTTGCAGGAAAATACCTTGTTCAGCAGGCGGGACAACAGGATCAAGTCCGCGGCCCAAGATTTTGGGGGAATGGAGCACCACTGATTTTGTCGGACTACTAGGATCTAACTTTAGTTAGTCTTATTTTATCGGCAGCATGTAATCTTGGTGAATTATTCATTTAAGTGTTGAGTGCTTGCCCAGAACATAATCATACAGACATGAATGCTCATGTACACAAGAATGGGGTTTAGTGAAAGTTTCTTGTTTTCTGGCTGGATTTATAGCTGAGACAGGTAAGCCTATAGCCAATCAGATGAGTGGTTTGGTAGTTTAAGTTGTCAGGGTCTTTGACCAATTGTAACCTCCCGCTTACCACTAAAATATTCCCGCGCGTAACCTCTCTTTTATACAGTACCTGTTGCTGTTTGTGGATAATTATATTGGCGCTTCCTGTCTCGTCCTCTAAGGTTAAAAAAATGATACCTGTGGCACTTCCCGGTCGTTGTCGGCAGGTAACCATACCAACGATAGTGATATATTGTTCGTTTTTACAAAGGGTAAGATCTTTTGCGCGAATACAGTGTTCAAATTGCTTCTTCCGACGCAGTTGGGCAATCGGATGTTCATTTAAACTCAGCCCTGTGCTGGTATAGTCGCTATCGGTGGCATCTTTTACTATATAGTGTGTCTGGTAATTGTCCCGGTGAGTATCTTGTACATCTCCCAGGGATAGCCAGCTATCTTGAAAACGATTTTGTGCAAAACTTTGGAAAGCATTGGCTTTTGCCAAAAAGGTGATTTGTTCATTATCCAGTTCGTAACATTGTTTAAGCTGAATTATTGAGTGCAGCCTTTGCTTTCCCCTAAGCTTGATAATAGCTTTTGCCGCGGTTTTCTTCAGGCCCTTAATCAAGCGCATCCCCAAACGAAGGGATGGGTGAATAATGTCTGGTTTATTATGAAAAAATTTCGATTGCTCTCGAGGTTCCAGGTGATGATCCCAGTAGCTGTAAAGTACATCAATAGGCAGCACCTTTACTCCATGCCTTTGCGCATCGTAAACAAGCTGTGCCGGTGCATAAAACCCCATAGGCTGGCTATTGAGCAGGCCGCAATAAAAAGCAGCTGGGTGATGAAACTTAATCCAGGCAGAAAAATAAGCCAAGAGGGCAAAGCTGGCGGAATGTGACTCGGGGAAGCCATAAGATCCGAAGCCTTTCATTTGGTTAAACAGCTGTTCGGCAAAGTCAGCCCTATAGCCATTCTCCAGCATACCTTTAACCAACTTGTCTTTAAATTTATAGAGATCTCCATTTTTTCCCCAGCTGGCCATAGCGCGGCGCAATTCATCTGCCTCGCCCCCGCTGAAGCCTGCAGCAACCATGGAGAGCTGGATAACCTGTTCCTGGAAGATCGGTACGCCGAGGGTGCGCTCTAATACTGGTCGTAAGCTTTCATGGGGGTAGCTGACGGCTTCCAGACCCTGCTTACGTTTCAGGTAGGGGTGTACCATGCCACCCTGGATTGGTCCTGGGCGAACTATGGCGATTTCAATGGTGAGTTCATAGAAGCTGCAGGGTTGTAGCCTGGGTAACATACTCATTTGCGCGCGGGATTCTATTTGAAAAACCCCGACGGTATCTGCGCGGCATATCATTTCGTACACTTGCGGATCTTCAGCCGGGATATCCTGCAAACGTAGTTTGGGGCCATAGAGGGAAATATAGCTCAGGGATTTGCGCAGGGCGGTCAGCATACCCAACGCGAGCACATCTACCTTCATCAATTTTAAGTCTTCAATATCCTCTTTATCCCACTGCACCAGGGTGCGGTCTTCCATTGCAGCATTTTCAATAGGAACCAGCTGATAAAGTGGCTGCTCGGTAATAACGAAGCCTCCTACGTGTTGGGAAAGGTGTCTCGGGAATCCATATATCTGCTGCAATAGCAGAGGTAGGTTTTTACCAGTGGTGCTGTTTGGGTCTATGCCGACCTTTTGCATCTGTTTTGGGAATTCATCGAGTGAGTCCCACCAGGCACGCTCCGCAATAAGTTGTTCTATGGTGGCAGAACCTATACCAAGCGCTTTACCAATATCCCTAAGGGCACTTTTAAAACGGTAAGTAATCTTACTGGCGGCAAGACCGGCCCTGTCTCGACCGTATTTTTGGTAAATATACTGGATGACTTCCTCGCGTCTTTCGTGTTCGAAGTCTACATCGATATCTGGTGGCTCATTGCGCTCACGAGAGATAAAACGTTCAAACAAAAGGCCGATTTTATGTGGGTCAATTTCAGTAATAAAAAGGCAGTAGCAAACAACTGAATTAGCGGCAGATCCTCGCCCCTGATAGAGGATATTCTTATCTCTTGCGAACTGGACAATATCGTAAATTGTGAGGAAGTAGTGCTCATACTCCAGTTCGGCGATCATGGATAGCTCTTTTTCGATCAATATATCAATACGTTCTTCCGGTCCTTTAGGCCAGCGAAATTTTCGGCCCAGCTTTACCAGTTCCCGTAAATAGCTGGCTGGAGATTTATCTTTTGGGATAACTTCAGAGGGGTATTGATAGCGGAGTTCACTGAGACAGAAGCTGCACCGCTCTACGATAGCTATAGTTCTATAGATAGCCTCTTCAGGGTAAAGCCTTTCAATATCTTCAAGACTGCGTAAGTAGCGCTCAGCATTCTGTTGGAGTTGGTATCCGAGTTCATTCAGGGTGCAGTTGTGAAAATTGGCATTGAGTACATCCTGTAAGGGCTTTCTGCTGCGACAGTGCATCAAAATGGCATTGGTGGCGACAAGGGGAATGTTCTCTTGCTTTGATAGCTGGGCAAGATCCTGTGCCAGTTTATTACTATCTGCATTTAAAAGGTTGCTGTAAGCAATATATAGCCGGCCATCAAAGTGTTGCTTGATAGGCTCGGGTATGCTGACTTTTTCAGGTTCTGGCAACCAGATTGCAATAGTCTCGCTGCAGATTTTAAGTAAGTCTTCCTGAAAAATTTTATACTGGCCTTTCTCTGCTCTTAATCGAGAAGTGGAGATAAGTTGGCAGAGTTCACTATAGGCACTTTTGTTTGGGGCAAGTAGAACGGCCTTTCCGCCATCTTGAAGGCGAAAATAACTTCCACAAATAAGTTTGAAGGGCGTTTCCCGTTTTTTTCTGTCTTTTGAATTCTCTTGGGAAAGATTGATGTTTTCAAGTTCCTTATAAGCGCGAACTATACCGGAGAGGGAGCACTCATCAGTTATTGCTAGTGCTGAATAACCTAGATTGTAAGCCTCCTGTATCAATTCCCAGGGATGTGATGCACCCTGCAAAAAAGAAAAGTTGCTTTGGCAAAAGAGTTCTGCGTACCTCATGCTGATGCTCTTTGATATTTAAACTTGAAGAATGTTCAGCTTCTTTTTTTAAAAAGGTTAAGTTTCTTTTCTGAAAATTTGTTAGATATGAATTGTCAATAATTAAGAGAATATGCCGTGTAAAAACCACTCTTCAGTTGTCAGATCCTGGAATATCCAACAAAGACTGCCGTCCTGGTCTTTAGCTATATAGTAGTCTCGTCCATGGCGGCCATGCTGCCACCAGTAGCCATCAATACGTTCAGGGCCCTGTAGCAGCTGTAATTCACTATGATGAAATAGTTTTTGATTGCGGCTGAGTAATTTGGTAGGGCGGGGAAGCAACCAGGAGGGGCGCGGTGCTTTTATTGGTGTCAATTGGTGAGTTTTTTTCTTTGAGCTGGTTTTTATTAGCAAGCTATCGGCGCTCTGCCAGGCCTGCTCGGGAAGGTAGCTCTCTTTCAGGGCAATACCGGAGATCGCTTGGTGTCCAAGACGGGCCTTGAGTTTGTCCAAAAGTTGAGAGCTGCGCTCGCCTTGGTTGCCTGCATCAAAGAAGTCCTCTCCGAACTCTTCTTCCACTAACGGCTGTAGTTGCTTGCTACTCAAGCGCAGTGTTTGTACCGGGCACTCCAGGGATACTCTTTCAAACTGCAGCTTGGTAAGCGCTATTAAGCGCTGTGGGTCTAGCAGTGGGTGTGAGACTTCCACGATGAGTTCCTTGTTTTTTCCCTGCCCATAATCCAGCTGCCAGTGTAATTGCTGGGTATAAAGCTGGCGGCGTTGTAGCTGCTGGCATAGCTCTCTAATCAGGCGGCCGGCGGGGAAGAGCAACTGTTCACTGTTATCCAGTGGATCGGGAAAAAATAATTCGCTATCGAACCGGGCGGGAGGGTTAAAGTTGGGTACGGGGTCCTGACGGCTACCATTTAAACGTGCCAAATAATCTACAAAATGACGACCAAAACGGGAGCCCACTTCGGATAGGGGAATGGCAAGCAATTGGCTTACTCGCTTAATACCACAGGCATATAGTTTGGTAATGGTTTTATTGTCGCAGTCGAGTAGCTTGCTCGGGGAAAAACTAATCCATTGTTTCCACTGTTGTGGGCTGGGGGCTACACGAGTTTCTGCCAGCCACTGGCGATGTTCTCTCAGTTGGCTTAGCATCCGTGCGGCACTGGGGCTGTGTCCGAGTCCCATAACACTGCTAATCCCCATTTGGCCCAGCTCATTCTGTAACTGATCCAGAAAGGCCCTGAGGCCACCATTCGCTTTCAGGCATCCGCTGAGCTCAAGATTCAAGCAGGCTGGGTCACTGCTTCCGTTTTCTACAGTGTTGGCAGCCTTGGGGGAGACGACTGGGGTAAAGCTGTAGCCCCACTGGGCCAGCCGTTCGAGTTGCAGTTGCTCTCTCTGTATATCCCGCTCTAACAGTTGAAGGTCTGCGCTCAGTGCGCAGGCGGTAGCGATACTGAGGCCTGGCTCAATACCGAGATCAGTGGCTGTTTTACTGCTCTGAACAACAAGTTGCTTCTCGACCACGGCGAGAACGCCTGGCTGTGTATCTCGACCCTGGGCGCGGATGAGGGCTTCAAGAGGAAGCTTGGGAAATTGGATGCAAAGCCAAAGCATGAGCTGGACCTCGGGGCGATGGTCAATGTATTGGCCTGTCACGACGAATCAAATTGGCGCCTCGGGCCAAGTGCAAAGACTGGCCGCCAGTGCCTCCCCGTTGCTTTAATAAATTCACAGCCAGTTGTTCCCCATCACTGCCTAGCTGCAGGCGCAGGCTGGCGGGAGAGGGGTTTTGGGATTCAGATATAGGGCGGAAATGAAAGTGCAGGCACTCCCCATTGCGAGCTGCCAGTTGCAGACGCCGCAGTTCCTTATCCTCTAAAGTATGATTCCCTTGCCAGCTCAATAAGGCACCACAGCTTCCGGATTGTAGAGATTGCTCCACCGCCCAGAGAGTATCCTTATGTCCCCGGGGGTGTATAAGCAATAAATTTTCCAGTTGAATGCCACTTTGAGCCAGTGCCGGAGCGTAGGGAATAAAAGGCGGACTGACCAGTATTACCATTTGTCCTGCTTGAGTCAGCTGGGCCAGAGTTGGCAGTAATAAGGTCATTTCGCCAATACCGGTTTGATTGAGCAGAAGTTCAGTAGTGGCATTGCGAGGCCAACCGTGGCCTCTGAGAACGGCATCCAGGCTTCTGAAACCAGTGGGGATACCGCTGAGAGGGCGCCGCTGCTCATTGGCTGCCTGCCAAATGTCCGTTCTCGCCAGTATCTGCTCTAGATTTCGGCGCTCAGACTGATGCTTTAACTGCTTGTTTTGAAAGAAGTTTTCTGCGCTATTCACGGATTCCGCCACTCCATTCAGGCCCTCCTACCAACCTGAAGCTGGCAAAGAGCTGTATGCTTGTACAGTATTACTGTTAATTTATACAGTAAATGATTAAGGGCAACAAGAGAGGGAGGGGTTGATCGGCACTTTTTTGCACAGCCTAAACCGGCTATGATTCCGCCTCTTTTGTTGAGTACTGATTATTCTTTTTAGGGGGACGGAGTGAGTATCAAGTCCGATAAGTGGATTCGCCGGATGGCTGAGCAGCACGGCATGATTGAGCCTTTTGAGCCGGGCCAGGTACGTCATGGCAATGATGGCGACAGACTCATCTCCTATGGCACTTCTAGTTATGGTTATGATGTGCGCTGTGCCCGTGAATTTAAGATCTTCACCAATGTGCACTCTGCTACCGTGGATCCCAAGACATTCGATGAGAACAGCTTTGTCGATGTCGAAGGTGAGTACTGTATTATTCCGCCGAATTCCTTTGCCCTGGCACGTACGGTGGAGTATTTCCGTATTCCCCGCTCGGTGCTGACTATTTGCTTGGGTAAATCCACTTACGCGCGCTGTGGGATTATCGTCAATGTCACTCCGTTGGAACCCGAGTGGGAAGGGCACGTGACCCTTGAGTTCTCAAATACTACTAATCTGCCGGCGAAGATCTATGCCAACGAAGGCGTGGCACAGATGCTGTTTTTCGAATCTGATGAGGTCTGTGATGTGTCTTATGCAGATCGAGGTGGTAAATACCAGGGGCAGCGTGGTGTAACCCTGCCCCGGACCTGATCGCCAAGGGCGATTGAGCTGCATAAGCTATCTTTCCATGTCTGAAATATCCAATAGCCAGTTGCCTGAGTGCGTCGATGTATTGATTATCGGTGCCGGGGCAGCGGGATTAATGTGTGCTGCCACAGCTGGGCAGCGTGGTCGCAGTGTGCTGGTACTGGACCATGCGAATAAGGTCGGTAAAAAAATTCTGATGTCCGGTGGTGGTCGCTGTAATTTCACCAATCTCTATACCAGCGCTGAAAATTTTTACAGTCGTAATCCCCACTTTTGTAAATCCGCCTTGGCACGTTATAGCCAGTGGGAATTTATTGCACTGGTTGAAAAATATGGGATTCCCTATCACGAGAAAACTCTCGGCCAGCTATTCTGCGATAACAAGTCCAAGGATATCGTCGACCTGCTGCTAGCTGAGTGTCGTGCAGCCAAAGCACAGATTCGCACTCGTTGTTCTGTATCCACGATAAAGGCGCAAGCCGCGGGCTATCAGGTGAAAACCAGTTTGGGCACCGTTACCTGTGAGTCCTTGGTAGTGGCTACAGGTGGTCTTTCGATTCCCACTATGGGGGCTACAGGGTTTGGCTATGAAATTGCCAGGCAGTTTGGCCTGGACTTGGTTCCCACTCGTCCAGCGTTGGTACCTTTTACCCAACACAAACGCCAGCTGGAACGGCAAAGCACTCTGCCGGGTAGTGCTCTTGAAGTCTCTGCCTCCTGTGGCGAGGGCAGTTTCCTAGAGCAAATGCTATTTACTCACCGGGGGGTGAGCGGCCCAGCAGTTTTACAGGCTTCCAGTCACTGGAGTGAAGGCAAGGAAGTTGTAATTAATCTTGCCCCTAACCATAGTCTGCCTGACTGGCTACAGCAGCGTCGCCAACAGAATCCGGAAAGCCATTTACATAGCGTATTGGCCGAGATCTGGAGTAAAAAGCTGGTGCAGTATTTCCTGCAACGAGAAAACCTCTCCAGCCGCCCCTTGAAGCAATTTGGGGACGGTGAACTTCGCGATATGGGTAGCAAGCTGCAAATCTGGAAGCTGGTACCCGCGGGCACCGAGGGGTATCGCACTGCCGAAGTTACCTTGGGTGGGGTGAATACTGAACAGATTTCTTCGCGCACAATGGAATGTAAAACCCAGGCGGGGCTCTTCTTTATTGGGGAAGTGCTTGATGTGACCGGATGGTTGGGAGGTTTTAACTTCCAATGGGCTTGGGCTTCAGGTCATGCTGCAGGGGAGGTTGTCTAATGGCGTCTGGGAACAGTAAAGAGTATACACTCCTAGCACTATAATCTTTGAATAAGTGACTGAAATTATTTAGAGGCTGTAACCCGCTGGTTTATAAAAGCTTTTATTGAATTGATGCCGCCGTCACCTATTCAAATTTACAAGTCTCTTGAAGCTTGTCAAATAGATTTCAAAGTATAGCTTCCACGCCCAATGACGTAGTGGTTCAGCTCTGTGTCCTCTGTGCTTCAACAGTCTCTAGGACCGTGTGACGGCTGTTAAGTGAGCTATATCTATCTGACTATGAACTATTTGTGGCAGTTCTCAGGGAAATGAAAACAGCGATCGGCGGAAAGTTTGGAAAAGCCCGACTATCCGATGAACTCACCCGGACGACTAAAGGTTCCCAACTCCCTTCCTTTTCAGTGGAAATAAATACTGTCTTTTTTTGTAGGCATCACTGTTACACGCTGTGAAGTTGGTCGATTAAAATTCGGCATAAGACCAAAATTATTGCCAAGTCAGGCATAAGTTGGCAGCTATTTTTACTTATACGAGCCATTGCACTTCATGAAATTTATTTTTACCAATCACAGTTTTCTATTATTTTTAAACTCTTATAAGAGATCTCTGCACTAGCCAATTGTCACGGATGGTAAATAAAAGCTCGCCGCTGTTTGGTAAGTGGGGATAAAAATTGATTTTTATCAATTCATATCTCTGGTTGGTAAAACAATATGCATTGTAATGTTCGATGAATAAATTACTTCAAGAGCGCTTTAAAAGTATTGCTATCGATATTTTTTGGTCAAATTAAAAATAAGTGACACCATCGTTTTAAGTAGGTAAAGCTTAAGGCAACCTCTAATGATCTATGAGGGATAAAACTCCAACTAAAAATTGGCCGCGTGAAAATTTTAGAAATATGATTCCTGTAAGGGCTTTGTAAACTTAAGTTTAATTTTTTGTAAAAAATAACAAGCATTTAATACTTTAATGCGATGTTGATTGGTTATACCAAATTTGAAATTTAAAATTATATGAGAAAAAATGTGACATGGTCATCTATTTTGGCCGTGAAAGTTTTATTTTTGCATTGGCGGCTTTTATTTTTTTTTCACCTCTGTAATCTCTGTTTTTAAGTTGACTGCTATGTTTGCTTGAAAAAATTCTGAAGTCCAAAGATGTAAAATTGTAGGTGTAAAGAGTTTCCATCACCTTGCAGATGATCGGTTAATAAATTCAATTAAATAAAGCATGAGTGCCGAGAGTTGAGATTTTAACTGTAGAGGGAATGCTATATTTGTTGTTCATCTGAGGGTGCTCAGTGAAGGGGATGGCTGAAAGATCAAGACGTTATTTGCCAGGTGGAGGTATTTGCCATGGTGGAATTTGAAATTCGCACCAATGTTTCGTTATAAGATTTAATTCTATGAATATCTAGAAAGGTGAAGCAGTTGCTCAAAATGATAACCGTTAAGTGAGTTATGTGTGCCTGCTTTTTATAGTTAAGGGTGAAATTTCTCCACAGAAAAAAAAGTATATGACGGTGTTTTGTAATGAAACTGTATATTTTGAATGATAATTTCATCTGAGTTAGCTAGAGCATAGTTTCTTTATAAAGTAATAAGGTTATTATCGATTCATTGCAGGATGCTGTGAAATATTAAAGTGTTGCAATTTACCAAGCCTGAGTTGGTATATAGTAATAATGTCAATATGGCTTTAAGTGTCGGCCATATAAAATTATTTTTATAAAACGGAAGAGTGTAATGCATATTCTTATTGTGAAAACTGATAGTTTTCTTATAAAGAAGAACTAGTCGCTTGTCTGTGACTCTCGTGCAGAAAACACTCTAGTTGTGAATTGATTTAAATCAAGAGTACATTATGTAAGATTTAATTTTTTGTACTGACAGGATTCCTTTTTTGTTGATCTGGAATTTTCATTCTGGTAGGGATTCCTTTGTATTTTAAATTTCACATAGTGGTTAAAGGTATTTAATAGATTGTAAAGTTGGTTTCTATTGTTGAATAAGGATTGTTGATATGCTCGATGTTCTTGTGCCAAGTCAAACCAATAACCTGAATTTTGTTTCAGCTAATCGCATCGTAAGCCCGAGAAAACTCTGGTCCGCCTATCCTGTTAGCGTTGATGTGGCTGATTTTATTCAGCGCTCCAGGCAATCAATAACCGAGATTTTACATGGGAAAGACCCGCGATTTTTAGTAATTGTGGGGCCTTGTTCAATTCATGATATCGATGCCGCCAAGGAATATGCGAGTCGCCTCAAGTCCCTGAGTGACAATTACAGTGAAAATCTACTAATTGTTATGCGGGTCTATTTTGAAAAACCAAGGACGACAGTTGGCTGGAAAGGATTTATCAATGATCCTAAGTTAGATAGCTCCTTTGATGTGGAAGCTGGTCTAACCGCCGCCAGAAAACTATTGATCAACCTGGCGGAGCTTGAAATTCCCGTAGCAACGGAAGTATTGGACCCGGTAACACCTCAGTATCTGGGAGATTTAATAAGCTGGGCGGCCATCGGTGCCAGAACCACTGAGTCACAGACCCATCGTGAAATGGTTAGTGGGTTATCTATGCCGGTTGGATTTAAGAATAATACCGATGGAAATATTCAGGTAGCCATGAATGCCATGAAGTCTGCGTCTGGAAAACACAGTTTTCTTGGAATCGACTCAGATGGAAGAATTTCAGTGATCAACAGCCTGGGAAACCTGAATACTCATATTGTTTTAAGAGGTGGGGAGAATCCCAACTACGAGAAACGAGCAGTCGAAGAGGTAGCTCGCACTCTATCCGAAGCAAGGCTGCCCAGTAATTTGGTAATTGACTGCAGCCATGCAAATTCCAATTACGATTTCAGGCAGCAGAGGGTGGTTGTCGATAACCTTATTCAACAACTAAAACACAGTAATAGCTCAATTGTCGGATTAATGTTGGAAAGTAACCTTAATGAAGGTAAGCAAGCCATTCATTTACCAAAGGATATAATGAAATACGGTGTTTCAGTCACCGACGGCTGTATTGGTTGGGATGAGACAATAGATATCATTTCCCAGGTTAATGACGTTTTTATCCAGCGCCAGTAAAAAATATTTCCATTTATCTCAAGTTGAACTCTAGCCGGTATTTGGAGCTAACCTGTTGGGCTGATATCCATTTGGCCTTAAAGTTTGGATGTTCTATACGAGGTTGGTTCGGTTGAAGTTAAATGAATGCCAGGACAGGAATATTTCGATATAGATTAAATATTCTATTCAAAATATATCGGGCCAAATAGAATTTAAGGATATTTTATGAGCGAATATGATCATGCTGATTTCAATGGTGTGTATGAAGGCAAATCATTAATCGGGAGTGCAGAAATAACGAGCGTTCCCTGGGAAATCGGAGTACCGCAACCCGCGGTTTGCGAAATTCTTGATAGAGCTCATCCCGGTCGCCTGTTGGATATCGGCTGTGGTCTTGGTCGAAACGCAAAAGCAGCTGCTGATCGAGGTTATCAAGTGATAGCAATAGATACTTCTTCTACAGCGATTGAGAAATGCCGGGAAGTATATCCTGATTCCGGCATATCGTTTGAGGTACGTGATGCTTGCAATACGGGTTTGCAGTCGGGGTTCAACTTCATTTTGGATTCGGCAGTTTATCATGCGATACCTGCAGATAAGCGCATCGCCTATTTAGAGGAAATGCGCCGACTGGCCACAAAAGAAACGGTTTTTCATTTGATTACTTTCGCACCCTCGAGACTAGGAATGCCCAAGCCCCTGGCTAACGAACTATCTGAGATTGCAGCTAGTGTTGAGGCCAGTGGCTGGAGCATAAAGTGTGTGGACAGAGTTGAATACAAAGGGAATGCTGCCGCTATTGAAGACTTCCAGAGAAAGAAAGGGTTAAGGATTGAAAAGGATAGTCATGGCAGGACAAGACTACCCGCATGGCATTTAACCCTTCAAGCTTCCGTATAGAAATTCACCAACAAGGAAAAAGAAGAGTGAAATATAAGCACATTTCTTTTGTTGGGCTATGCCTTGGTTTTTTTATTGTCATGATGGATATGACCACTGTGCCATTGATGTACACAACTCTGATGGATGAATTCACGGTCAGTCCAGCCAGGGTTGCCTGGGTCAATAATATTTATCTTATCACTTATGCTGCATCTCTTCTTTTGGGGGGGCGGCTCGGAGATTCGACAGATAGAAAAATTGTATTAATAGGTGCACTTCTGGTTTTGGGCTTGGGGGCTGCGATTAGTGGGGCAGGACAAACCTTTGTAGAGGTTATTGTTGGGCGTGCATTGATGGGAATTGGCGCTGGCTTTTTGACATCTCAAAGCATGGCCTACATTTCTATCCTCTTTGCTAAAGGGGGACGGGGGACAGCGTTAGGGATTTGGGGTGCAGTTGCAGGAATTGCAACTGCTACCGGTCCGGTGATTACACAATTACTATTAACGACTGCGGATTGGCGTTGGGTAATGTGGATTAATATTCCTTTTGTGCTGGCCGCTTTAGTTATCGCCCTGCGGTGTTTGCCCGGTGATCCCGGTAGTGGTATCCGACTAACGGAAACCTTTGCCAGTGCAGTTTATGGGCTCTGTCTGGCTGGTGTAATTATAGGTATTCACTATATCAGTGTCGCGGGGATATTACGGGGAGTAGGTATAGCTTTGATATTAATCGGAGCTGCAGTCATTGCTATTTTGATTCGCAAAGAAGTGAAGAATAAAAGTGCTTACATTTTATCCCCTGAGTTGTGGTTTGACGGTACTTTTTTCAGGATCTGTTTTATTTCGGGATTACTGGGATTAGGGGTCGCTAGCTTCTATTTACCATTAGCTTTCCTCCTGGATATATGCATGAACTTTGGTCCAGTGGCTATCAGTGTACTAATGATGACAATCGCCCTGTCCAACGCCCTGGTGGGCCCCTACGCTGGCCATCTATCCGATCGTATAAAACCTGAAGGAATAGTTAGAAGTGGTTTGATGCTATTTGCTCTTGCCAATGGGTTACTGGGTTTTATTGGTGTTCTTATGCCGGGAGGAACAGTCACTTTTATAGCGCTTTTCCTGGTCATGATGATCGGAGGGGCGGGTACCGGCCTGGCCTTTGCACCGCTCGCCAACTTGGCACTTAGCAGGGTTAGCTTTGAGGCTCTGGGGCGGGCCGCAGCATTTTTTAACTCTATACGTCAGGCGTTGAGTGCTATGGGGGCAGTTATAGTGGCAATTCTTTTTGACTGGATTGTACGGCTGAAATTAGGAATTGATCTCGAGATAACTGCTACCAATCTCCGGGAGTCTCCGGGTATCACGGGATTAGCAACGTTGGTGTGCTTCCTATTGATTGCTCTGGGCTTATCAGTTGCGGCCTATCTGTCTCGAAGCAGTAGGCAGGATTCAGTACAAAGGGAGGTTCTAAATACATGAATATTTGGGTGCTAAGTGGATGTTCAAGTGGGCTGGGTCGTTGCTGGACAGATTCGATCATTAGGGATCGTGGTGAACCGGTTATTGGTATTACTCGCTCTGATAATGCTGCTATAGCAATGTTGGAGGAATACAAAGATCTCTTTGTGCCGTGTATTGCAGATGTCAGAGATTCATTCACGCTAAGCGAAAAATTACATGAAGCGGTTAAGGAAGTTGGAAAACCAACGCGGGTAGTCACTGCTGCCGGTTTCGCACAATTTGGAACACTGGAGGACTTGTCCAGCGAGCAAATCAGGGAGCAGTTTAAAACGAATGTTGAGGGTACGCTTAATGTAATTCGGCCACTAATACCAATGATGCGTGAGGGCGAAGCATCACGAATATTACTGGTTTCGAGTATGAGTGGTGTGGCCTGCTGGCCTCTTCTAGGTGCATATCAAATTAGTAAATATGCTATTGAAGCTATAGCCGATACCTTGCGTCTTGAACTACAGGATTTTGGAATTCAAGTGGGTTGTATTGAACCCGGACCCCATAAAACCGGGTGGGCGACGACTTACGCCCGCCGCCAGGAAACCCGGTCCGAATATAATAAACAAGATCTTGTCAGTCGATCCTCATGTGGTTACACCATTAATGATCCGGCAGCGAGTCTGCCCTTCTTTTGGAAAATGTTTGATTCGTCAGTGATGCCTAAACGTATGGCGACATCGCCTGAGTTTGTTGATTTTGCCATAAAAGAGGCACAGGAAAAAATTAGAGATTGGAGATCCGCGCATGTCGATTAAATTGAATGCTTTACCACTGTCAAGTACTGACAACGATATTGAAATTGAGAGAGTAGTTAGTACTTTTTCTGAGGGGGATCGGGAAGAGCTGTCGAGTGGTTTGATAGAAGTGCTTGGTTCCTCTGACATCGTAAAAATCCTGGATGAAAACAGAGATTCTGGCCCGGGGTCATTACGTGAAGTTCTTCGTGTTTGCCGAATTCTCGGGAAGACCGATGCATCTCTAGCATGGATTGCCGGTGTATCCAATTCAGCGTGGACTATGCGTGGTTGTTTTCATTCGCTAGAGGCACAGCCCTACTCCATGGAGCGGAATAAAATTCTGGCCATGGTACTTGGACGACCAGGGTCGCTGAAAAAAAATCCCACATCGAATCAATGGCTTCTAAATGGTGAATGGCGATACGCATCAGGATCTACCTATGCCAGTTATTTTTTCTGTCTGGCGACCGTTGAAGGTGCGGATACCCAAGATATTCAAGTGGTCGCTGTTCCCGCAGAGCAGCTGGATGTAGCTGCAAGTTGGAACTCAGCTGGCTTGCGAGGTACGCAAAGTCTCACAGTGCGGGCTAGGGATATTGAGATCCCCAATAGTAATGTGGAGAACTATTCTCATATTCTCTCCGGTGAGAATCGTAGGTTAAATGCATTAGCTGGCAGGGAAGAACATGCATCCTACGCAGGTCTTTTCACTGGTGTACTGATGAATTGCCTGGTGGGTTCTATGCTCGGCGCGACAGAAGCAGGTTTGGAGTATGTTGCAGCCGCTGCCGGAAAACACCCTGTTCTTGGTAGTACCTATACATCAATGAGCGATTCGGGGGCTATCAGGTCTGAAATAGGGCGACTTTGGAGCAGTTTTGATATCTACCAGCGGGCAGCGGAATTTAATGCTGACACCATTGACCATGCTGCGCGAAAGCCAGAAATAACATTAACGACTGAAGATCGGGTTGCTATTCGTGGACGTGCGACACAGATCATGCGTGGTTGTTTGTCGATTGTTCAAGACCTGCTTTGGATATATGGAGCTTCGGGACTGGATAAAGGTAGCCCTCTGGAACGAATCTGGAGGGACGTTAATGTGGGAGCCCGCCATGGTGGATTTTCCAAATTTGTACCAGAAGAAGCCATTGGTCTATCAAGAGTTGAGCGTGATCCTAAAGAGCTTACGCGAATGTTTTAACCCGTTTATTCATTAACTTTAGTTAAAAATCCGTCCTACGAATATCGCGTATTTAAGTGGGTACTTGGGAATACTGTTTAGGTCAGAGGTCGTCCTGTTCTGTAGAGCCTAGCCGTGACAGTACAACTGTTTAAGCAGAAGAAAGAGTATGGAAGCGTATAGAGAAACGGTGATGAAGCTGGGTTTTGGGCTACAACCTGTAGTTGAGGCATTAAATAAAGCCCTGGAGGAGAACCCGGAGGCTCCTGCTGTAATACATAACGATAAGGTGAGATCATATCGCCAACTCTGTGAGTCCGCACAAAATATTGCTACCCAATTAACAGAGATGGCTATCTTACCGGGTGAGCGCCTGGCTTTGGATATACCTCGATCCATAGCGCTATATGAGTTGATGCTTGGCTGTTTGATCGCGGGCGTATCCTTTATGTCATTACCCCGGGGCTTCGATAAATCCGAACAGATTCAGGAAGCTAAAAGAGCAAATTGTGTGGGTATCCTGACAGATACTGAATTACCACTTAATGGTGGCCTTTCATTAAGAGGAATTGGGACCTTCTGGAAGTTACCCGAATCAAACCGGGGTCTGGTAAGAAGTGATATCGCCGGTGATGAAGTCTATTGCGTGAGAACCTCTGGTACAACAGGTGAACCCAAAATTGTACCTATTATGCGTGGCCAGCTCTCCTCCTTTTTGGAAAATTCCCAAAAAGCATTGAAAATTGACCTGTATGCTAAATGGTTGTGGACTCACGATCTCTCTTTTGACTACGCGATATGGGAAACCTTTGGGTGCTTGGTGCATTGCGGGTGTCTGGTAGTTCTGGATGAAAATAAAAAGCGTGACGCCAGATCTACACAAAGGTTGATGGCTAAAGCGGGAATAAATGTATTGTCGGTGACGCCCTCTGAATTCCGCTACCTGTTCTCCAGTGAAGCAGGATCTGTAAATTGGGAGGACTACCCTTTAACGGAAATCCTATTTGCAGGAGAGAAGCTCTCAACCAGTACTTTTTCACCCTTCTTTAACCAGTTAGACAAAGCGAAGGTGAGGCTAATTAACGCCTACGGACCTTCGGAGACAACGGTGTTTTGCGCAACTCATGTTGTCACCAAAGGTGACCTGGCTCTGGAGTCGATACCTATCGGCAAGCCTTTTCCCGGCATTAAATTTGAATTGCTGAATTCTAATGATCTGGAAGCCGAAAATTTGGAGCTTAATGGAGCTGACGTTCAGGATTTGGAATTCGGCGAGCTTAAAATTTGTGGTGCACAAGTATTTGCGGGCTATGAAGGTGGAGAGCCTCTAACCGATGGATATCAATCTGGGGATATATGCCGGCTCGACGAACAGGGCAGATTTGTTTTTATCGGCCGATCCAGTGGTTACCAAAAAATTAACGGTTTTCGTGTAGAGCCATACGAAATTGAGGAGTATTTACAGTCCCATGAGAAAGTAGATGAGGCTGTGGTTTGGGTCGAGAATACCAGCAATCAAGGAGATCTGTTATTGGCCTGTGTTAGGGGATGCAGAGATGTTGAACTATCAACGCGGGAGCTACGACTGGCCTGCTCAAAGCTACCGCCTTACTTAAGGCCCAGTCGATATAGATTGTTTGATGATAAACAATGGCCGATTAACGAAAGAGGAAAAACCGACAGAATGTCGTTAAGGAGGAGTATGTATGAACAGGAAGAGTACTGATCAAAAAGCGCTAATTCGCGAGGTAGAGCAGCTCCTAAATGAAACGGACGTTCGGCCAACTGATAATTTTATTGAACTGGGTGGGAACTCATTCCTGGCACTTCAGCTCGCGATCAATTTGAAGGACAGGGACAATATTGAGGTTGATGTGGCTCGGCTGTTAGGTAATACCCTGGAATGCGTTTTGATAACGACTGATGTAGAACGTGACAAAACTCAATCTATTCAAACGATCTGTGGAGAAACTACTGTGGAGGTCGTGGAATGAGAATGATTGGACTTGGCCATGTCCTGGCTAAACCTCATCGATTGGAGGATTTGGACCATCCTAATGAAATGCATCTGAGGGCAATTCGACACGCCGGATATGACAAATATTGGGTGCACAATGGCAGTGTCCGAGAGTTCGGCGCTCAGGCTGTCGTCAAAGCTTTAGATGAGTCAGGATATAGCGTCGATGATATTGGTTTTATAGTTGGTGGCCAATCCAATGTACCAGATTTCATTGGTATCGACTTCGCATGCCAGATTGGTGCTGAGTTGGGAGGCCTACAAGTAAAAACCCTAAACCTGGTGGAAGGCTGTGGCTCCAGTATCAGTGCCTGGATTAGTGCTAGCGCCCTGATAGACAGTTTGGAAGTGGGGCAAGTGGGTGTGATTGTGCATGCCCAACGCGTTAGTGAGCCTCACCTTGACCGGTTCGGATTAATGAATGCGATTCTCACAGATGGTGCTGTGGCTGCCATTGTGAGCAAATCTGATTCGCCGACGAAAGGGTGTAGTTTTTACTATAGGGGAGGTCGTGATATCTCTGAAACCCGCTTCGTGGATATGATGCGAATCGAGCGGGGTGGAGGTCTAAATCCGGTACTACTGCCCAATCATGACAGTCGCGAGGACCAACTCGGTCGTGAAAGGGTAATGGATCTCTATCGTTTTTCCGGTAGTGATCTCGAAGGTTTTCTGAAACTACGTGCTGACAATACTCTTCAAATGATTGAATCCTGTATGGCTGAAGCGGGGTGGAGTTTAAAATCTGAATTTACCCTCTTACATACATTAGAAGGTCGGCAAAGTATGGAGAGTCTGGCATCAAGGCTAGGGATACCATTGGATAAAACCAACGCAGATCTAGTGGCGGAAATCGGCCATATGGGCAGCGCTGAGCAATTAATTTCTCTCGATATCAAGCGGAAGCAGGGAAAGATCCACCCAGGTGATCGGATTGTGCTGAGCGCAATTTCAAGTGGCATGAAGTGGGGATGTTTTTTACTGGAATGTGAAACCCCCAATAAATAAAAATCTGACTAGATCAAAATAGGGATGTTGGATGTCTAGTGACTTGATATACCTGAAAGAAGAAGCCTATTTCGAACCTTTAGTTAATCACTGGTTTGCATGGTCTTATTTAATTCCGCCGGTTCAGGCCGCACGTTACATGGCCATTACGCACAAAAGGATTATGTCTTCTTTTGTTGAAAATGCCAGAGTTCACATTATGGCAGCACAGGTGCCTGCTCTTACGGGTGGAGAATTTCTTAATGCCCGAGCTGACCAGTTGGAAGATATTAAATCACTGTTGCTTGAACTGGAAAATCAACTTACCGATGTACTAGAACTTTCTGAAGCGGTTGAAGAACTGGATAAATTAACCCGTGCCCATAGTGACGGAAAATCGATTGAATACCTGTATAAAAAAATTCCAGAGCCTCTTAGGGGGTTCATTGAGATTGTACAGGACATCAACCACAATCCAGGTTATCGTTTAATAGAACCTTTACTCTATCATTCAAATCACTATCGAAAATCACTACAAAGCGTTTACTTTGGTTTGCTTTCCAGGGTGGGGGAAAGACCATTCTGTTTCTCTACCCCCCGTCTGGCCGATGAGAATCATATGCAATGGATGGTCGATTTCTGCACGCCAGAAGTAGACTTAATTGTTAAATCACGTACAGAAGGAATAGTGCGGGAAGTAGTTGAAGCTATATTTTCAAGAACCGAAGTGCGTGGCGGACTACATTACAATGAATTGTTTACCTCGCAACCGCCGACAAGACGTCATAAGCCAATATCTGATGTCGGAGTAAAATTAACTTTTCTCGGTCATGCCTCATTTATGCTGGAAACCCGTTCGATCAATATTTTAATAGATCCGGTAATTCCTGTTAGAGGTGAACATTATGCCGATGATGTTATCAGTTACTCTGAGCTACCTGAGACAATTAACTATATCTGTATTACCCATAATCATCACGATCATTTCAATCTGGAAACTTTACTACAGTTACGCCATAAAACAGATAAATTGATTCTACCCGTTAATAATGGTGGAACAATAATTGACCCCTCCATGAAACTAATCGCCCAACAGCTAGGCTTTAAGGTGATAGAGGTGGGCGACATTGAAGAAGTTGAAGTTCCTGATGGAAAAATAAAGGCGATACCTTTTTTGGGAGAGCACGGCGATCTTAATATACGTTCAAAAACCGTTTGGTATATTGAGCTTATGGGTAAGAAATTCTTATTTGGCGCCGATGCCACTAATAGCGATCCAGTAATGTATCGCCATGTTCATAAGTTGGTTGGGGATGTTGATGTTCTGGCTATTGGCATGGAATGTGTTGGGGCGCCTTATACATGGATTTATGGTGCGCTTAACACTAAGCCTGTGAGTAAAGATATCAGTCATTCACGCCGCTTAAACGGCTCAAATGCTGAGCAGGCATATCATATGGTTGAAACCTTCAACGCCCGGCAGGTTTTTCTTTATGCCATGGGATTAGAACCCTGGTACAAATATTTTATGGGTCTGGATTATAAAGATAATTCAGAGCAAATTATTGAATCTGACAAGATGATTAAGCTATGCAGCGATAAAGGAGTAGCTTGCCAGCGACTGGTAGGAAAAAACGTTACTTTTTACTGATAGAGCATCAACGGTGTTCCCTTCGTAAATTTGTTCTACTTCATAGGAGATGACTACATGACTCAAGATGAGCAAAGACAACACAATCGTCGTATTGTTGAAAAGTATATGAATACCCAGGGACAAGATCGATTAAAGCGCCATGAACTGTTTACTGAAGATGGCTGCGGAGGTCTTTGGACCACCGATACTGGTGAGCCCATTATGATACGCAGCAAAAAACTTTTAGCGGAGCATGCTGTATGGTCTCTCAAGTGCTTTCCTGACTGGCTTTGGTTCAACATTAAAATATTTGATGGCCAGAACCCGGATTTCTTTTGGGTAGAGTGTGATGGCAAAGGCCGTATCTGTTTCGAAGGGTATCCAGAAGGTTTCTATGAAAATCATTTTATCCATAGCTTTGAATTTGAGAACGGTAAAATAAAAATTCAACGTGAATTTATGAACCCCTGCAAGCAGTTCGAGGCATTGGGTATTGCGGTACCTCAGATTGTTAGGGCAGGCATACCGGCTTGATTTAGATTGTTTCAAGGGCGAGCAGCTTATTTTGCAGCTAAGCCAGAATTATTTTCTTCTTGAAAATATATAATTAAGAGATTACGGCAATTTGGGGCGGGGCATGAGCATTCCAAGAATCGAGAATTACACACTTCAAGCGTCGGATTTAAGTGCAGACAATATTGTTAATTGGAGCAAAGTAAATAGTCGCAGTATTTTGCTGGTTCATGACATGCAGCAATATTTTCTGAAGATGTTTCCGAACCCTCTACGTAGAGCACTGATTGAAAAT
Organism: Microbulbifer variabilis; assembly: GCF_052468405.1. Classification (NCBI taxonomy): domain Bacteria; kingdom Pseudomonadati; phylum Pseudomonadota; class Gammaproteobacteria; order Cellvibrionales; family Microbulbiferaceae; genus Microbulbifer; species Microbulbifer variabilis. The sequence goes on along the minus strand of NZ_CP174343.1, from coordinate 3,035,288 downwards.
TGTCAGACGCTGGTTTTGTACGCAAGAAAACATAACATACCAGTGGTTTATACGGCGCAATGCGGAGATATGTCGGAGAAACAGCGGGGGCTTCTTTTTGATATTTGGGGAAAGGGGATGAGCAATAGTCCTGAGCATACCGCTATTACTGAGGAAATTGCACCTAGGGAAGAAGACTCGGTGCTGGCCAAGTGGCGTTATAGCGCGTTCCATGCCACTTCCCTTGATGATATTTTCCATAATACACACCGTGATCAAATTATTATTTGTGGTGTTTTCGCTCATATTGGGGTTCTCGCTAGTGCTGTCGATGCTTATTCAAGAGATATAGAGGTCTTTCTCGTTCAGGATTCTATTGCTGACTTTTCCAAGCAGGACCATTTGCAAACATTAAATTATGCGGCGGAATGTTGCGCTAAAGTATTGCCAACAGAGGAAGTATGCCAATGACCTTTGATGGCGCCGCCAATGCATCGAATGTTTTACAAAATGTTATTGATGGTCATTATGATGCCTATGCATTGGTTTACCGACCCGAGCGATATAAACAACCGACACTTGAGGTTTTGACGGGAACCGAGCGCATACTGGAAAATCTGGCTGAACTGGAACTCATTCAGGAAGAGCAGAAAAATACATGTCGTTGGGGAACACTTGTTGTTACCCCATATCGTCAGATTGAAGAACGTGGTTTTACAGTTATCGATGATCAAGTGCCTTTTCGGGCACTTGACGTTGATCAATATAGAACAATACCGCTCGAAACAGGCCTGTCTGAATTACCGGATGTCCCCGTCAATCTCAGAGATGCTCACTTTATACCCGATGATGCAAGTTATGAAAATATAGTAAGGGCAGTGATCGAACAGGAAATTGGAACGGGAGAAGGAGCAAATTTTGTAATCAAGCGTACTTTTACTGGAGAGCTAGCTGATTACAAGGATCACGTTGGGTTGACGATTTTCCGCAACTTGTTAAAGCAGGAAAAGGGAGCTTACTGGCTATTTTTTATCAGAATGGGCGATCTTACTTTAGTAGGCGCCTCCCCGGAAATGCATATAAAACTTAATTCGAAATCGCTTTCCATGACGCCTATCAGTGGTACCTACCGATTTCCTTCCTTGGGTCCGACCCAGGAAGGACTTTTGGAATTTCTGAATAATGGCAAGGAGGAAGATGAGTTATCAATGGTTCTTGATGAAGAACTGAAAATGATGACTCATATATGTTCTTCCGAAGTCATTGCAAAGGGTCCCTATCTTATTCAGATGTCCCAATTAGCTCATGTTGGTTACCGAATTGAAGGTTCCACGGATTTGCCACTTTCTGAAATATTGAAGCGGTCGATGTTTGCACCAACAGTAACCGGCAGTCCTCTTGAAAATGCTACCAGGGTGATAGCCCGCTATGAAACCAGTGGGCGTTCCTACTACAGTGGTTTTGCAGCGATGATCGAAAATAATGATTGTGGGACTTTGCTAGACTCGGCAATTCTTATCCGTACCGCTGAGATATTAAAGAGTGGAGATATGAGAGTAGGAGTAGGTGCTACTTTGGTACGCGATTCTGACCCTCACTCGGAAACTAAAGAAACAGCGGCGAAAGCTGCTGCACTTCAAGCTGCCATGGGTGTCAGTGCAATGGATTCCCTGGCAAAGAAGGAGTGCATTGGCCAGTCTCTACTTAATAGAAATAAACGCCTATCCAGTTTTTGGTTGAGTGGGACTTCAGGTATGAACGATCCTACTTTTGAGCAGGATGAGAGGCTTACAGTTGCGATTCTTGATAATGAAGATGCATTCACTTCAATGATGGAGTACCAACTGCGTGCTGCAGGTTTAAAGGTTAAGGTCGTGCCCCACACCTTAATTAATTCAGTTACAGATTCCGAACTTATTATTGTAGGGCCAGGTCCTGGTGATCCATGTAATCACAACGATCCACGGGTTGTTGCCAGTCGACGTGTGATGACTGAAGCTTGGGAAAATAATCTACCTTTTGTTTCTATCTGTTTTGGTCACCAGATTTTATGCTCGCTTCTAGGTTTACCGATAAAACCACTTGAACAGCCTAATCAGGGGCTGCAGAAGCAGATTTCTATCTTTGGAAAAACAGAGACAGTCGGCTTTTACAACACATTTACTGCGATATCTGACTCGGATTATATCGAAAGTCCAGTGGGTAAAGTACGTATTTATCGTGATCCGGGGTCAAACCAGGTTCACGGGTTACAAGGGCCCAACTTTTGCTCGATGCAATTCCATCCTGAATCAGTATTGACAATGGATGGCTTCCGAATTCTGAGGGATGCCGTTTTATCAATGAGGGTTGAATGCGTATTGAACTAGCCTGGTGGGATCTTGATGATAATGATCCCGCGCCCGATGAGCTTAAGGGCTGTTTAACCGATGAAGTTCTCAAGGAATGGGAGCTTGTGCCTAATATGATAACGAAGCTTTGGCTTGTCTCAGAGGACACCCCCCGCTGGGGTGCTTTAATGATCTGGTGTGGAGATAAACCTAATCTCTCTGATATGCCACCTAATATCTCAGCAGAAATTATTAACAGACCGCCTGATCATCGAATAGCCTTTGATGTGTGCTTTGAAAGCAAACCAGCTGGATAGAAATTCATAGGGCATAGCATCAAAGAATGGCATTAGCCCTTTGCAGGAGCTGCAACGCAGTAACCGTGACCTTTAAGGCCCACCCTTCGGGGCTTGCGGAGCGATTCACAACCCGCATCGCGACTTCTTGAAAGGTCTAGATATTCCTGCGAAGCCGCGCCTTAATTTTGAACCACTCTGCAAGCCAGAGGCATCACGGAGTCGTTCAGAGGCTCCTTAATTTGGTTAGAGTTTTCAGTATTCGATTAATGGAATAATAAAATGCATAGATACACTGTTGTAAACGCCTTTGGTAGAGAACCATTTACTGGTAATCCCGTAGCCGTTTTCTTTGATTGCGATGACCTGGACAGCAATAGTATGCAGAGAATTGCGGCTGAACTTAACCTTTCAGAAACAACGTTTATTGGAACCCCGAGCAAAGGTGGCGATGTCAATGTCAGGATTTTTACGCCTGTCAATGAACTGGATTTTGCGGGGCACCCGCTGTTGGGCACCGCATTGGCTTTATCGAAAGCAACTGATCTTACGGAATTAAAGATCGAAACCAAAAAAGGCCTTTTTAACTTTGCAGTACAACCCGTTAAAGAAAATCCTTTCTCGGCTTACATACAAATGGAGCAGCCCTGCCCGGTAATTTCATCCTTTGATTATCAAGAGGCATTACTTGAGTCGCTTGGAGTGAGGCGAAGTACATTGCCGGTAGATATGTATGATGTGGGACCCAGACACGTCTTTGTCGGGGTGGATAATAAGGATGAGCTTGCCCAAATCAGTCCAGACCTGAGGAGACTATCAGATTTCCACAATATGGCAGCGCTCTGTTTTAGCCCGGATATAGGAGACAGCTGGCGACTTCGTATGTTTTCTCCAGCCTATGGTGTTGCAGAGGATGCGGCCACAGGTTCTGCAGCGGGGCCATTGGCACTGCATCTTTCGCGTTATGGATTGGTAAAGTTCGGTGCAGAAATAAAGATCACACAGGGGGTGGAAATGGGGAGACCTTCTCGTATGAATGCTATGGCCAATATAAAAAATGACTCCCCTTTCCTCAAAGTTGGTGGCTATGGGTTTCAGGTAGCTACTGGTCAATATTTTATCTAGGAAGGAATTATGAGCAGTACTTTTGAAAGCATGACAGGGAAAGTGGATCAAAGCTTTTCTGAATACGATACCCCTCCTAGTGACCCCATGTCTCTTGCACGACAATGGCTCCAGGAGGCTATCGATAACAAGGTTCGTGAACCTCGGGCGATGGTAATGGCGACAGCGAACCTCTCAGGTGCTCTGTCATCGCGAGTCATGGCTATATTGGATTTTGCGACCATTGGTATCATCTTCGCCACACACAGCTGTAGCCGTAAAATAAAAGATACCGAAGAGACCCCCTTTGCTTGTGGACATTTTTACTGGCGCGAGCTTGGTCGCCAGCTCTCCGTAAGTGGGAAAATTAGGCAGCTCGATCGAGAGCGGGCAGTCAGAGAGTGGGACGCTCGCCCAATACCTCTGCACGCGATGTCGACGGTTTCTCGTCAAAGTGAGCCTTTGGATTCCTATGATCAACTGCTAGCTGCTGCGCAAGAGCTTGATCGTGTAGGCGCATTGCCTTGTCCCGAGAGGTTTTCAGTGTATGTTCTCGAGCCTCAAGCAATCGAGTTTTGGTCGTCGAGTTCTAATCGGCTTCACAAGAGATTGCGATTCGAACGGGATCAAACGGAGTGGAAGCATATACGACTTCAGCCTTAGTCACCTATTCAACGGAGGAACATTCCTATGGAATCACCTGACTTCCAACGTCATTTGGCTGACATTTTGAACTGGCATTTTTCGCCGGATACCGGCTCTCCATTTTGGTTATCAATGCGCAGTCAATTTGATTTTGATCCAGTTATGGATGTCCGATCATTGGCCGATCTGTCTTTATTTCCTGATATCAGCCAGTTGCTTCGTGAGATAGCGATTGAAGATCTGCAACCTAAGGGACTGGCCGATTATAGGCTTGCCGGGATATTTGAAAGTGGCGGGACAACGGGGACGGCCAAGCGGGTTGTTGCTTATGAGGAGTGGCTTGAGCAGGTAGTTAGTTGGCGTTTGGAGGGATTTGAAACCTCAACAGATAAGACTCCGAAAAATACGTTGGCAATTATACCGACGGGCCCTCATATCGTAGGAGCCATCAACCGTCGTCGAGCCAGAGCTTTTGGTGGGCAGTGCTTCACTGTAGATTTAGATCCCCGTTGGGTAAAAAAATTAATCCAGGCAGGAAATATGGAAGGTGCCAGGGACTACTCCGATCATCTTATTGACCAGGCGGAACCCATCATTGCTACACAAGCTATTAAATATCTTATTGCAACACCGCCTTTGTTAGAGGCGATAGCGCGTCGCCGCTCCTTAGCTGAAACTCTCAACAGTACCCTTGAGATGATCACTTGGGGAGGAACTCATATGGATGTAGACACACTAGATTATTTGAAAACGATGGTATTCCCTGATGTCCCTATAACAGCGAGTTATGGAAGCACTATGATTCTTTCGGAGACCAAAGCGCGGATTAATCATGACTATAACGGATCCCCTATCTTTGACAGCTACGCACCTTATGTCATTTTGGAGGTGGTCGACCCAGAAAGTGGAAAACCCGTTGAGTACAATGGGCGAGGACAGGTGGTGATGAATCACCTGAGTCGCTTTGCATTTCTCCCCAATATCTTTGAGCGTGATACGGCAGTGCGACTTCCCACTTTAGGGAATTGTCCCGGTTCTTCTGTCAGTGATGTAAAACCCGTTGCGCAGGTCTCCGGTAAAGCAGTGATTGAAGGAGTGTATTAATGGCAGCGCTCACTAGTGATGTCCGGAAAACCCCTTTTGAGCAACAGGTACTACAGGTGGAAGCACGTTGCCTAGGTGCTTCTCATCATACCAGGCGACGGCAGCCGATAATGGATGTATCTGATCGCATCGTTGGTGAAAGTGCGATCGTCCCTACCGTTTATATACAAGATAAAATCGTACAGATGCGGAAAGGGGAATCACTAACACTTTCGCAACGCTATGAGCGATTAGCAAAGGCTGGCCAGATATATAAGGAAGCAAATTTAGCAGGCCTGGAACCGGACGCCTATATTTCGATGGTTGCTAATGTAACGGGGTTGCAGAAATCCCTGGTGGCCGAGTCTATGACTCACATTTCTCATAGTCTTAATAATATGCTCGGGATTATGCAGGCCGCTACCCCAGCCGGCGCTGTTTGGGATTACCGAGACTCCGCCGCCAGTAACGGTTGTAGCTTGTTGTCACGTCGAGGGGATGTTGTTTCAATTATCGCGGCAGGTAACGGTCCGGGTGTCCATGGCCTTTGGCCCCAGGCTATTGCTATGGGATACCGAACCATGGTCAGACCTTCATCCCGCGAACCCTTCACTGCACAGAGACTTATTTGCGCCCTTGAGTTGGCGGGGTTGGAACAATACGTTGCTTTGATCCCGACTGATCACAGGGGGGTAGATAGCCTGATTGAGCTAAGTGATCTGGCAATAGTTTATGGTGGCCCAGAGGTTACTACGCGGTATGGAAGCAATCCTAAAGTTCTAGTCCAAGGTCCGGGACGATCGAAAATGGTTGTAGGTAGGGATGTTGATCATGAAGAGGCTGTCACTGTTGTTGCTGAGTCTGTTTTATCACGAGGTGGTGCGGCCTGCGTCTGCGCCAGTGCAGTATTGGTGGAGGATGACCCCTATGGCTTTGCTCATCGGCTAAGGCTTGAACTAGAAGTTCGCGCGAAACTGCAACCCCTTACCCTGGGTAGAAGGCGGGAGGTTGATGCATATATGAATCTATTGCAAGCTGAAGAAAATCCATGGCTATATGATCACACTTCCACTAATGGGTACCCCTTAAAACCCCATGTTACCCTAGTAAAGAGTGCTACCGATGCCAAGGTCCAGCGTGAACTGCCATTTCCCTGTATAACTGTTGCACCTTTTAATCGGCAGGAAGATTTTAGTGCATTATCTGGCTCTCTTGTTGTTACGCTTTTATCCCGCGAGAAAGAACTAATTCACCGAGTACTATCGGATGTTTCCATTTCCAATGTTTATATTGGCATTATTCCCACTACCTGGATGGATTATCGGGTACCTCACGATGGCTATTTAGCTGATTTCTTAATGTGTAATCGGGGACTTCGGGTTCACACTCAATGGTTAAAATCCAGTTAGCAGAATAGAAAGCAAATTTAACAGCTTGTATGTGAAGTGGTAATGAAATTTGGGATGATGAAGGAATATTAAAACTTTTTCAGGATGAAAGATATGATAGTAAAATCGAGTACCAATTTATTGATTTGTCGAGTAATTGGAATATCAAGTTTAATCCTAACCATAACCAATAGCGCGACAGCCAACATGAACTCAGTCATGGACGAAGTAGTAGTTACGGCAATGAAGAAAACGACGGCGATTAGTATTCAAGATGTTCCTACAGCTGTCACCGCATTTGACAATGTTCAACTAGAAAATAGGCATGTAACTTCTTTGGGTGACTTGGGATACAGTGTGCCGAATGTATCCCTTGATGATATTGGTACTTTTCCTGGATATGCAAATTTCTCCATACGTGGACTTGGTATCAATAGCTCTATACCTTCTATTGATCCAACAGTTGGTGTTTTTGTCGATGGTATGTATCTAGGCATTAGTGGTGGTGTGCTTTTTGACAACTTTGATCTACAGAGCATAGAAATATTGCGTGGCCCTCAGGGACTTTTGTTCGGTAGAAACGTTACTGGCGGTGCAATTCTATTAAATACAACAGTCCCAGGTGATGAATTACAAGCTAATGGGCGTTTTGCTCTTGAAAGTGGAACAAAAAAGATCACTAGTGGAGTGCTGTCTGGACCGGTAATCAACGATCTTTTAAATGCTAAGATTGCCGCCTATTACTCCGACGATTCTGGGTGGTTTGAAAACACACACACCGGTGACCGGCATGGTCGCTCTGAGACCAAAATTATTCGTCATGCATTAAATGCTTACCCTCTGGATGGACTACAAATGATCCTAAAGTTGGAGTTGGGTCAAATGGAGGGAGATGGTCCTGCCAACCAAAACAGGGACATTGCGGCATTGGGCGAATTCGACATTCAAATTGATGAGCCCGGGTATTCCGATGTTGATTGGAAAAGCGCAGTATCGGAGAGCAATATCAATATTGCACTTGGAGATGGTGTTCTCACCAACGTTTTTGCCTGGCGTCAGTACGAAGCCGGTACCTTATCGGATATTGATTCTTCTCCAATTATAGGTGCTCATGCTGAAACATGGACTGACCAGGAGCAATTCAGTAATGAGCTGCGTTACTCGGGTACTTTTAACTTAGTAGATGTGACCGCGGGTATCTATTACTTTACTCAGAATATTGACTATATCGAAGACCGGTTGGTGAATACTGGAGCGTTACGTTTAACTGGTGGTGGGGATCAGACCTATAAAACTTTAGGCTTTTTTGCTTCAACAGATTGGCACTTATCCGAAAATTGGCTATTAAATGCAGGTATTCGCTTTACCCACGAAGAAAAAGAAGCGGCCCTTGCAGATCTTGTGCCTAGTGGGTGCAGCCTCATGAGACAAATTTGTAATGTGACGTTCAATGACAATGAAGAGTGGAAAGCCTATACTCCAAAATTTGGGTTTCAATGGGTACCAGATGATGATACTCAGGTTTACGCTTTTTGGACTCGCGGATTTCGCAGTGGTGGCTACAATTTCCGTAATAACGATACCACAATTCCTGGCCCATTCGATCCAGAAAAACAGGATGCCTATGAGGTTGGTGTCAAAAAAGATTTCTCAAATACCACACGAGTTAATTTATCGGCTTTCTATAACGAGATTCACGATCTTCAGAGGGAAATTTCCTTTATAGGACAGGATAATGTTACTTTTCAAACAATAACTAATGCTGCGGATGCACAGATATTGGGTGTTGAGTTAGAAAGTCAAGTATACCTATCGAACAAAATTTCATTTACTGGTCATATCGGATATATGGATGATAAATATACACATATATTTTATGATCTTAATGAAGATGGGGAAATTAATAGTTTTGATAAGAAGCTGAGCCTGCCGCGTTTAGCTCCTTGGAGTTATGGTGCCTCGGTAATCTATTCCCAAGATATTGGCTCTATTGGCATTTTCAGTGGCAGTGTTGCTTTCAATCACCGGGACAGACAATTCTATGACGATAACAATCGCGGTGTGCTGAGCGCGGCAGATATGCTCGAAGTGAACCTTTCGATAGAACCAGCTGATGGTGGCTGGAAGTTTTCGCTTTATGGCCGTAATCTTCTTAATGAAGTAACGGAAGGCCTTAATACCAGTATGCCAATTTATAGCCAGGAATCGACATTTACAATTTTAAATAAGGGACGAATTTTCGGCACGGAGTTTGTTGTTAATATTTAGAGTTGTAATTTTCCAATGCTCGAATTTTTGACTGTGCAATGTAAGCAGCGACCTTAGTGTTTAAAATATATTGATTTTGGTTGATTGTACGCTATTAAAATTTATTTATTTATTTTCTATAGATATCAGCATCCAGCGATAAAACTATTCTTGCTGCTGATTTTTAGGCCTTGTATAATTAATTTGGTACAGGATTTTTTAACCTGCTTTAGGGAAGTGAAGTTATATGATTAAAGTATCCCCCAAACCTAATCTTCAACTTATCTACGTGTCTGATATTGAACGTTCAACGGGCTTTTACAAAATGCTTTTCAATTCAGATCCGATATTTTCCAGTCCTCGTTATGTGGCATTTGCAGCGGATGGCGAAGCATTATTTGCCCTTTGGACAGGGGGAGCAGAGCCAAATGCTGATATCCCTCGTTTCTCTGAGATTGGTATTATGTTGCCTTCTAGTGAAGATGTAGATTCTCTTTATGAGAATTGGCGAGAGAATACCGAAATCAAGTTTGCGAAAGAACCTTACAATGAGGTCTTTGGCCGTACTTTTCTTGTTGAAGATCCAGATGGCCATATAATTCGAGTATGTCCTGTAGATTAAGTACTAGATAATATTCTGTGACGAGTTTTGTGTTTTCTTCGTCTAATTGAAGTTCTCACAAGGTGCTTGGTTTTTAGCGATTTCATGTGTATTTAATCAAGTTGCACTGCAGTTGGAGTAATTGATTGTCCATTGCAGTGCATTTGTAAAATATGATTGGCTGCGTGGGTAGAAACTCCAACCTCCTAGCCAGAAGGATTCTCGTAGGCAAATAATTCCCTTGTGAATACTGGAATTGTCGATTGATAAAAATCAATTTCCGAATAAGATCAAGATCACAAGTTTAGAGAAAGTGGTTGTGAGATGTGAAGTAGGAAAATGACTATTTGAATGCAATTGATTACCGTTAAGCTGATTGATATTAGAGGCAATATTGCGGTTCTTAAGTTAGACTACTCATTTTTTTGAGAGTTTTTCTGGGTAGTATGGGACCCATACCGAATACCCGGAGTCTAGTTAATTTTATTCGTAACACCACTAAGCAAGTTTTTATTAACGTTATCCTCAAACAATTATCCAAAATTAAAATCTTAATCCATATTGATAAGGTTGATGAATCTACATATATAGGGCGTTATAGTTTATTAGGTCTTTCCAGTAAAAATTCTCGGCTATTACCAAGGCATAGAGAGAATTACATTAATGCACCGGTATTTAAATTTTACACTTAAGAAAGAAGTTGAAAACAGGTATTTTGGTAAAAATTAATATTCAAAATGTCAGTTGATTTTACGGTGGGCTCTATTCATTAAATCGTAAAGCTTCTGACTGCCAATTAGAGTCTTTACTATTGATGCTTCAGTTGATAGGTGGAGTCAAGGTTAACCTCTCTGCCAGCTTCGCTCATAAGCCTCTCATTCAAGAGATTTAACTAGCTTTAGAATATTAAGATTAAGTAGGCTTTGTATGTTTATGGGGCTCTTAGCTTTAAAGAAAGAATAGAAGTTGACTGTTCGGTCAATTGATTCTTAGTCATATGATAAAAGCTTGTATATGCTTGCCAAGATTAACGATGAATAGTTATAGTACGTCTCATTTTAGCGTGGCCTAGGCTCCGCTCCGGAAGCATACATTTGCTAGTTTTTTAACTGGAGTTCAGTTTTTATTATTCCAAATGATAGTTAGAATTCAAAATATGATGTGTGAAAATATATGGGAGATGTAATCCCTTTTAAAAAGAAAACTGCCTGGCAGAAACACAAGGGGAAAACCCTGTGTAGAGAGGGTTTCCATAAATGGAAGGTGATCACCGAGCGTAAGTTTGATGTTAAACAGGGAAAGCTGGTCACTGAGTATCGTTGTGAGCGCTGTGGAAAAAATAAGACCCGGTTACTCTAAGGATGTTTCCCACCGGTAATTTCTGTCCAGGTTGAATCAATGTGATTAGACAGCTCCTTTAATGGTTGGGGAAGCGTCTTTTCTTAACATTAAGGGTGGGGGCGGCTTTAAGCTGCACCCACCCGTAGACCATTATCTACTGACTGTCTGTTCCTGTCCTGGATCGATAGCAGTAAATTAGTAGCGATAGTAGCGACCGCGATAACGATAGTAGTCTCTACGTTTGCGCTCCCTGTCGTAGAGATAGCCGGCTCCAGCCCCAATAACTGCCCCTGCAGCGGTACCGCCTGGACGTCCGCCGCTAATCAGGGCGCCGGTAACGGCCCCAATGCCAACCCCGGTGCCTATTCGGCGGTCGGTATCACTCATATTGGCACAGCCTTGGCCTCCCAGGCTAGCGCTGAGCACAGCTGCCAGGCTGAGATATTTAATAGCTTTAATACGCATAGGCACCTCTGTTAGTAATTGCCTGAGGTATAGGAACGGCGGATTAGGCCGAACAATTTCGGAGCCAGTGTAAGGTGGGCAGAAAGCAGCAACAAATTTCCAGGGCGAGAGCTTGCTATAGCACAAAAGTGAAGTTTTGTCGGATTTTGATATGTTTGAAAAACAGTACCTAATAGAGGTAGCGCGGACGCCGATGCCTTTTGGCAAATATACGGGGCGAGCGCTTATTGATCTTCCTGAAGAGTATTTGCTCTGGTTCTCCCAAAAAGGATTTCCCGAGGGTAGACTGGGGCAACTGATGGCGTTGACTTTGGAAATCAAAGTTGAAGGGTTGCAGGGGCTTATCACCCCATTAAAGCAAAGTAACACTTGAAAAGCTTTTATAAGTTTTTCCTATTTGTCCAAATTCTTAAGTGCAATATGTATCTTCTTTGATATCCCTCTTTGGGTGACTAATATATTAATGCCTAGGTGTGCTTCGCGGAGCGAAGTGAAACAATAAGCGGTCCGTAATGGAGACTGGACTTACCCGGAAATAGGCCCACAGCGGGTGACCACTGGTCTGAATGATTTCAGCGAGGTTGCAGCGGGAGTAGAGCCAGTCAATTGAAAGAGGGAGCGGTCGAAATGATTTCGGCCGCTAATTAATTGTAAGCAGCTCAAATTTAAGTTGCTGATCTCGGTCCGCGAAAGCGCTCAATTCGCCCAACTCTTATGAGTTAGGTGCTTAGTTTTCCTAAAAAATTTGATTGGTTGGAGATTGTGCGAAAAATCAGAAATAAAGTAGGGCTTGACGGGCCCAAGTACTGATGCGTTGAGCATAGGAAGGCGTAGGGGCCCAATGAAGGCCCCTTTAAAATTGTGCTATTTTTAAGTCAGAGCGGGATACGGATAACTACACCACCCATAGTTTCTCCCAGTTCAAAGTTGTCTCGTGGACTGTCCACATGGTCATTGTGGCAGCTGACGCAAGCGGGGGATACGCCGACATCAGCATAGACTGCAGTAAAGTATTCTGTGTCGCCCAGTTTTTCACGGCCGTAAAAATTCTTACCTGGGTTATCGATTACATACTGTAGCCCTTCTTTTTCCATATCGGTGCGCGGTTTATTCTGCTTGTTAACAGGCCAAAGGGATAGCAGGGCATAGTTAAAACCAGAGTCTTTTTCTGCAACACGCTCGGCTCCCATACGCATCATTTGCGCGGGTAGCGGCAGTAATTTTTTATCCTGCCAGTGTTCGTCAGCGTCCAGAATTTTCTCTTCATTCTGCAAACGGTTAACTACCTTGTTGGTGTAGTTTGCTCGATCCGCCTCAATCACGGCAAAGATGGCATCCGCCATTCGCTCGGGCGCAACTCCCTGATTTTTTTCGCAGCCAGTGAGCAGTGCCAGTCCGGCGATAAAACAAGCGGCAATACGCATAGTGTTCCCCTCCTATTGGGATTGTGTTTGCTTATTTTTGCTGTTGGAAATCTTCGCAATACGGTCACGAATCAAGTCAAATGTCTCGTGTTTATCCGCAGGTTTATACTTGAAATTCTGAGAGATCAATTTTTTGTCTGCCATTGCTGCCAAGGAAAACTCAGCCCCATGGCAATTTAGGCAAACCGGTAACATTTTTTCGTTGGGGCGGAGATTATGGTTCTGGTTGTGATTCACCACGATTTGTTCACTATGGGCTTCCCGTGGGAGATGGCAGCTTGCACAGCTGGCACCCTGCTCGGGGTTAGACTCCCACGCATTAAAATGGGGGGACTCTTTATAGGCCAGGCTGTGCTCATCACTATGACAACTGAGGCATGCCTCTACTGCAGCATATTGCAGGTCTACTTCGTGAGGGCCGTGACAGCTGATACAGTTTAACTCACCTGATGCATTACTCTGCATAGGAGTCCTGGCCAGTTGAGGAGACATGGCGCCGACCTGTTCAGCAAAATTTTCGGGCAGTTTGGAAGAGAGGCGCATGCCATGTTTGCCTTGGGTGAAAGACTCTTTCTGCTCGCTGTGACAGCTGGCACACTGCTCAAGAATTTCCACACTGTTAAATTGCATTTTCCCGTCAGCGTGGCAGCTGGTGCAATTCACGTCTGCCTGAGCGTGAGCGCTTTGCGCCCAAGCAGCTGCAATTTCTGTACTCCTACTTTCAACTTTCAGGTCAGCATGAGTCAATTGCAGCGGTTCTTTGTTCGGGTTTTTCCGCAACCAGGCAGCCATTGCGGTGCGTGCTGGCAGTTTTGCCTCATCAAGAAGGTCGGGTTGCCCAACATGGGCAATCAGGAAGTCCTCATAGAGAGTGCCATTGTCATGATAATTATGGCAGCCGGCACTGGCACAGGTTTCGAAGCCCATACCCTGGTGACTACTGCGTTCCTCGGCAATATCGCTATGGCAGTGGAAGCAAAAATCCCCGGCTAGGGTTACACCCATTTCACGAGTAATTTCCTGCTTGTGTTCTGTGTGACAACTAATGCACTGACGCGCATCAAGAGTCTCTAGTAATTGAGCATTTCTGGGATCGAGAAACTTCTTCCGCGGATGGGAGTCGTCGGCGAGCTCCAGTTCTTCCGCATGGCAATTCAGGCAGGACTTCTGGATTGCATCTTGTCCAGCAAAACCATCTGCGTGACAGGAAGTACATGCGAGTTCTATTTGATGGTGCCCATGGGTAGGCTCACCGGTTACGAATAATGACTTATCGGCTACGGTTAGGTTGTACGCAGCCAATGAACCAACAGTGAGCGTCAGCAACAGGCCGTAATGCCAGAATTTAAATTGATAAGATTTCATTTAGAAGTAATAAACAGCGAGAATATGATAAGCAAGGAGTACCGGCAGCGCCCAGAGCAGGGCGTAGTGAATGCGAGACCACCACTTGCGGTGTTCGCGCAGCCTGAGATCCGTCCAGTGATGATTGCGAGCCATAAAGACACCGACCAGTGAGCCGGTTGCAGTTACCCCCAAAAACACCAACATCAGGACCAGATTGAGATTTTTCCCAAGGCGAAACCCTGTATGCACTGCAAGTGTTGCAAGGGCGACAACGCCAATCAAACTGTGTGCGTAACGCCAATGGTCCATATGCCCGAGAGTTATTTTTTTCCAGCGCTTGCGTACACTGAGAGCGGCAGTAAATATACACAGCACTAATATGCTGTAACCGGTAACCTGCTTCCAGAAATTGTCATACCACAATTTGTCCCAGAGTTGTCCCGATTGTACGGTGTCTGAGACTGGGGGGGAGGGCATCAAAAATGCCAGCGCTATGAGGAGTAATGATATGAGCGAGGTAATTAGTATACCTTTGGCATGGCGCATCACCAGGTTGGGAACAGGAGCATCCAATAACTCTGCCATCAGAGGGCGACAACTGCCGCATACAGAACCCGCGGTGGTGGCCTGCTGTAACTCGTTGAGAGTGCGCTTGCCATCAGAAATGGCTTTGCAAAGTTCCCCTTTACTGACTGAATTACATTGGCACACCAGATAGCCATCAGGAAAATCCTTGATGCTATTGGTTTTTTTCTTGCCAAATAGACGCCCCTCACTTTCGAAGTCACTGAAGGCGCGTTGACTAATTTTTTCTTCCTGGGCCACGGCTTGGCGCAGACTACTGGCCTCATCCCAGCTACCAATATAGACGGCGCCGAGGATAAGCCCATCCCTGACAAACAGGCGCCGGTAAATTCCCTTGAAGCGGTTGCGGTAGATGTAGCTCTGTACATCATCCCCTTGCTTGAGATTGTCCGAGGCGACATCCCCAATAATTGCACAGGGAATATGGGCAATTTTAAGCTGGATATCGGTGTAACTTCCGGAGTAGGGGCGCTCTAGCACCTCACCGCCATGATTGCGGCGAATATGTGAGCAGCAACTCTCAGCTTGTTCATAACCGGGGCGCACCAGCTGATAAACCTTACGGTCATGCTCAGCACACTCTCCAATTGCGTAAATGTCGGGATCGGAGGTTTGCATCCACTCGTTAACAACAATTCCCCGCTCGGTTTCCAGACCGCTTTGTTGGGCGAGTGTGACCTCAGGCTGGATACCCGTACATAGAACTATGGCATCTACGTTCAGGTACTCACCATCAGAAAACTGCAGAATGTTTTTTTCTTCGTGCTGCTCAATCGCCTTAAGGGCATCGCCGACTTTAAGTTCAACGCCGAGTGCTGACAAGGAGGACTTCAGAAACTCCTCTCCCTCTTCACCAAGCAGGCCACTGAGTAATTTACCGCGTGATTGTAGGGTGACGGAATTTTTTGGGGTCTTTAGTGCGGTTGCGGCTTCAAGCCCGAGCGCACCGGCGCCGATAACGCAAATGTCCGCGTGGCGCTCACGTAGGGCAATCAGGTCATTCGTGTTACGCAGACTGCGAAATGGATAAACACTGGGTAGGTTCGCTCCGGGGATTTGAGGAATGGTCGGATTGGAGCCTGTAGCAAGGATCAGCTTGGTATAGGGTTGTATATTGCCCTCGGCATCGGTGACCGTTTTGTTTGCGCGATCAATCGCCACAATTTTCCGGTCGATATATTCGGCAAGCCTGTGATCAGTCTTTCCGAGGATTGGGTTGTCGAGCTCCTCCCGATCCACATGGCGAGAGAGATATTGTGAGAGCTTTACTCGGTTATAAGGTGATTCTATTTCTGCTCCATAAATAACAATTTGAGCTTCGTCACAGAATTCCAGGAGTTTTTGTGCGCAGCGGACCCCGACGGGCCCGGTACCCACAATCACATAAATCGGATAGCTGCTATCACTGGTGTGGGTGCTATCTGGCGTATATTGTCGAGCAGCTGAACTTTCTAGTTCAGTCATATTTCCCCCAAGTACTCCGGCTTTTACTACTGGCCTTTTTGTCATTCTTGTTTTTAAGCCACAAAGCTATCAGAACTTCTTAGACCAATATCCCATCGCGGAAATTTTTTTTAAATTCTAATTCCCCTATGGTTAAACAAAATTAAATAAACGTCTAGTGTTGAATAAGAATGACGATAGAGAATAGGAAGTTAAGGGAGGTCTGGATGGAAAGTTTTATTAAGTTATTGTAATTGCGCACTTTTTTGGGGCTTGCCCAAATTGCAAATAAGTAGAGCAGGTGCTTGTTCGATGAATTTTGACAAATTGCTTTAGTGGGGGGAGCCTGTAAGAAACTATTTTCTAGTGAGTCTTTGATTAAGTGGAGATGCAGTGGTGCTTTATTTTTTGAGGGTTGGGAAATTGCGCCCCGTCCTTGTGGGCCGCAGTGAAATTCCCGTGGATTTTTATTCAATAAGTTGTTGCTTACTCAGCGGCTTGCGCCCAATTCCTGTAGAGCTGAAGTAACAGTATATTCCACTGATTGGAGAAGCTTTTGTCAGGAGGGTTGGTAAAGAACGTAGAGTTCTTTTTCTTCCAATGCAGTACGGCGAGTAAGTGCTTCGCCAATCTTTTGGTAGTCCATCTTAAAATCGCGAACCATCTCTGGAGTAAATGCCTCGTGGTTGTAGCGCTTACAGAATTGCACCACAGCATTGGCAATTTCGTTCATGTCAGTACGAAAGTCTTTAACTACCTGCAGCGTGTGGGCATCGCCGGCCAGTGCTTGTTCCAGATAGACATAGAAACGCACGTTTTCCTTGATCAGGTGCGCTTGAAAGCCAGACTTAAACTGGGTTAATAGTTGCGATAGCTGGCGGTAGTTCTGTTTTTCAAAACCCTCAGACCACATACGCTGAAAAATTCCGATCAGGTGGCGGTGATCGTCTTCCAGGGCTTTAATTAATGTTGGGTCATAAGAGATTGTGCGGGCGCCCTTGGAGCCGGCATAGGTACTGCGGGTGTATTTTTCTTCCAGGTCGGCAGACTCTTCCGACTTGCTACTTCGGAACATACCGGAGATAAAGCTAAGCATATGCTGTGCCCTTAATTAGTATTGTGGTTTTGTGTTTGTACGAGTAAGGAGTTCCGCGGATGGAAAGTAACTGCCGAGTGGGAACACAGTGTTATTTCGCTATGGCCGGGGAGCGGCGGATTTTACATTGGATGACAGCTTATTTACTGCCAAATAGGGAAGGGGATTTGAGCAAAATTTAAAAAATGAGGTGCGCGTCACATTTTTTGCGTGAAACCACTATTGCGCTATTAAAATTGTGTTGAATATTTATTTGTTCAAGACGCATAAAAAAGCCCGGTGATACCGGGCTTTTTTTGGGGAGCTAATTAGCGCTGTTCCAGGGGGACATAGTCGCGCTGAGTGTAGCCAGTGTAGAGCTGGCGCGGGCGGCCAATCTTGTACGGGTTGGAAATCATTTCATTCCAGTGGGCGATCCAGCCTGCGGTGCGGCCAGTGGCAAAGATTACGGTGAACATATCGGTGGGAATACCGATCGCTTTCATAATAATGCCAGAGTAGAAGTCTACGTTCGGGTAGAGCTTTTTCTCCACGAAGTAATCGTCCTCAAGGGCGATTTTCTCCAGCTTTTTGGCGATCTTCAGCAGCGGATCATTCTCTGCACCCATAGCACCCAGAACTTCATCACAGATGCCTTGCATTACGCGGGAGCGCGGATCGAAATTCTTGTAAACGCGGTGGCCAAAGCCCATCAGGCGGAAGGGGTCGTTCTTGTCTTTGGCGCGTTTAACAAACTCATCGATGCGGCTCTCATCACCGATTTCCTGCAGCATGTTCAGTACAGCTTCGTTGGCTCCACCGTGTGCAGGTCCCCACAGGGCGGCAATACCGGAAGAGATGCATGCGAACGGGTTGGCGCCGGAGGAGCCGGCCAGGCGCACTGTAGAGGTGGAGGCATTCTGCTCGTGGTCTGCGTGCAGCAGGAAGATGATATCCATCGCCTTGGCGACAACCGGATCGACCTTACTGGTTTCGCAAGGGTTGCCAAACATCATGTGCAGGAAGTTTTCGGAGTAGCTGCGGCTGTTATCCGGGTACATGAAGGGCATGCCTTGGGAGTGCTTGTAGCACATGGCAGCCAGGGTTGGCATTTTTGCGATCAGGCGGTGTGCGGAAATTTCACGGTGCTGTGGATTGTTGATATCCAGGGAGTCGTGATAGAAGGAGGCGAGGGCGCCTACTACGCCACACATCATGGCCATTGGGTGGGCGTCGTAACGGAAGCCTTTAAAGAAGCTAACCAGGGACTCATGTACCATAGTGTGAGACATGATGGTGTCTACGTACTTCTTTTTCTGCTCGGCATCTGGCAGTTCGCCGTTCATTAACAGATAGCAGGTTTCCAGGTAGTCGGATTTTTCTGCCAGTTGTTCGATGGGGTAGCCGCGGTGCAGCAGTTGGCCCTTGCCGCCATCGATAAAGGTAATCTTGGATTCACACGAGGCAGTGGATACGAAGCCCGGGTCATAGGTGAATAAGCCTTTGCCGGTCAGGTTACCGACATCGACAACATCTGGGCCGAGGGTGCCGGATCGTACGGGCATCTCTATCGCGCCGTCGATACCATCGACTGTGAGTTGCGCTTTTTTATCGGACATTGCGGACTCCTAAAACTGTTCTTATGGCGGCCTTTTCCTAGGATTTTCGGGTGCTGGCAGCCTTTTGAGCGGGCCAAACTTAAGTGCCGGGCCTCAAATTGTCAAACCAAAAGGAGTGGACGGTCAGTCTGCGGGCAACAGGATATCTGGCGACAGGGCGGGCCTGTAGAGCTTTTGCCTGGAGTGAGGCGTGAAAATCTGCGGAAATCCCGCGGCGCCAAATGACAGGTCATGAAGACCGCCAAAGCCGGCAGTTTCCCAGGCGTTCGTTGTGTTTTGACTATTGAATGCCTATAATCCGCGCGGCTTGCGCCATGGTACGGCTACTTTGTACAAGGCTTCAACAGGTCGAGTGCAAAGTGATCAGCAAGCAGCTCGTCCCTCCATTGAAAAGCTAACGGGCGCCCGGTCGTTCAGGGCAACAAGGTGTTTTTCCTGTGAACAAAAACAGACCTGTCAATTTAGACATTTCCACTATAAAGCTTCCCGCTGCCGCTTTGGTTTCCATTTTGCATCGAATTTCTGGCGTTGTGCTCTTCGCCGTTGTAGCGCTTCTGCTCTGCATGCTCGATGCCAGTCTGGAATCAGAGCAAGGCTTCGCCGATGTCGCGGCAGCATTTAATAGTATTCCAGCCAAGCTCATCCTATGGGCCTCTCTGGCAGCTCTTATATACCATCTGGTGGCGGGTGTGCGTCACCTGTTTATGGATATGGGTATGGGTGAGAGCCTTGAGGGCGGCCGTCGCAGTGCTATTACGGTGCTGGTGGTGAGTGTAATCCTTATTCTTTTAGTGGGAGTATGGTTGTGGTAAGAACAGTAACTAGCTTCGGCCGTAGCGGCACTTTCGACTGGCTCTACCAGCGAGTTACCGCAGTGATACTGCTCGCGTATGTCCTCTTTATAGTGGGCTTTATCTTTTTCACTAAAGACTTTGGCTACCAAGCCTGGTCTGAGCTGTTCGCCCAGCGCTGGATGCGCGTATTCAGCTTGGTTGCTCTGCTTTCCACCATTATTCACGCCTGGATTGGCCTCTGGTCCGTGGTTACCGATTACATCACCAATCGGATGATGGGCGGTAAAGCCACTGTTCTGCGCTTGTTCGTAGAAGTGGTTCTGGCTGCGGTTGCCGTGTTGTACACGGTGTGGGGCATTGAAATTCTTTGGGGTGTATAAACAATGGCGAATATGCGTACTATTTCTTTTGATGGGATTGTAATTGGCGGTGGTGGTGCTGGTATGCGCGCTGCCCTGCAGATGGCCCAGTCAGGTTACAAGACTGCGGTAATTACCAAAGTATTCCCAACCCGTTCTCACACAGTGTCCGCCCAGGGCGGTATTACCTGTGCGATCGCCAGCTCCGACCCCAATGACGATTGGCGCTGGCACATGTACGATACCGTTAAGGGTTCCGACTATATCGGTGACCAGGAAGCGATCGAATATATGTGTTCCGTAGGTCCGGAAGCCGTGTTCGAACTGGAGCACATGGGCCTGCCGTTCTCCCGTACTGAAGAAGGCCGTATTTACCAGCGTCCTTTTGGTGGCCAGTCCAAAGACTTCGGCCGTGGTGGTCAGGCTGCCCGTACCTGTGCCGCTGCTGACCGCACCGGCCACGCGTTGCTGCACACTCTGTACCAGAACAACGTAAAACATAAAACCGAATTTCTGAATGAATGGTTTGCCATTGACCTGGTGAAAAACCAGGATGGTGCCGTTGTTGGTGTTATCGCCATGTGCATCGAAGATGGCGAAGTGGTATTTATCAAGTCCAAGGCGACCGTATTCGCTACCGGTGGTGCCGGTCGTATCTTCGCTTCCACCACCAATGCACACATCAATACCGGTGACGGTGTCGGTATGGCCCTGCGTGCCGGTATGCCGGTTCAGGACATCGAGATGTGGCAGTTCCACCCAACTGGCATTTATGGTGCCGGTGTTCTGGTGACCGAAGGCTGTCGCGGTGAGGGTGGTTACCTGATCAACAAAGACGGCGAGCGTTTTATGGAGCGCTACGCCCCCAATGCGAAAGACCTCGCGTCTCGCGACGTTGTAGCCCGCTCCATGGTGCTGGAGATCCTCGACGGTCGCGGTTGTGGCCCGGAAGGCGATCACGTATTCCTGAAGCTTGATCACCTGGGTGAAGAGCTGCTCAACAGCCGTCTGCCCGGTATCTGTGAGCTATCTAAGACCTTTGCACATGTCGACCCGGTTAAGGCGCCGATCCCGGTAGTGCCGACCTGTCACTATATGATGGGCGGTATTCCCACCAACGTTCACGGTCAGGCCCTGACCCAGGACGCTGCCGGCAACGACCAGATCATTGACGGCTTCTATGCCTGTGGCGAGGTTGCTTGTGTATCCGTGCACGGCGCTAACCGTCTGGGTGGCAACTCCCTGCTGGACCTGGTGGTATTCGGACGGGCTTCCGGCCTGTTTATCGAGAAGGCCCTGCGCGAAGGTATCGAGCACCGCGAAGCTTCCGAGTCCGATATCGAAGCCGCTATGGCTCGTCTGAACCGTCTGGAAACCAACGAAACCGGCGAGAAAGCTGCCGACCTGCGCAAAGAGCTGCAGGGTGTGATGCAGAATCACTTCGGCGTATTCCGTCGCGGCGACTACATGGCAGAAGGTGTGAAGAAGCTGGCTGATCTGCGTGGGCGTATTGAAAATGTGCGCCTGGACGACAGAAGCCGCGCGTTTAATACTGCCCGTGTTGAAGCCCTGGAGCTGCAGAACCTGTTGGAAGTTGCTGAGGCTACTGCAATTGCCGCGGAGACCCGCACTGAGAGCCGCGGTGCCCATGCCCGCGAAGACTTCCAGGAGCGCGACGATGAAAACTGGCTGTGTCATTCCATGTATTTCCCGGCTGAGAAACGTGTCGGCAAGCGTGCGGTAAACTTCGCACCGAACACCATGGAAGCCTTTGAACCGAAAGCTCGGACCTACTGATTCGGGAGCGGAATAGAGTATGTTGAAAGTAAGCATTTACCGTTACAACCCGGAAGCCGATAAAGCGCCGTATATGCAGGACTATGAGCTGGACACCAAGGGCAAGGACCTGATGGTGTTGGATGTTCTGGAGCTGCTGAAGGCCGAGGATCCGACCCTGTCGTTCCGCCGCTCCTGTCGCGAGGGTGTGTGTGGCTCCGACGGTATGAATATTTCAGGCCGCAATGGCCTGGCGTGCACTACGCCACTGTCTGAAGCTGCCCCTAAAGGTAAGCTGGTCCTGCGTCCGCTGCCCGGCTTGCCGGTAATCCGCGACCTGGTCGTGGATATGGAGCAGTTCTACGAGCAGTACAAAAAGATCGAGCCGTACCTGCAAAATGACACTCCGGCTCCGGCGATTGAGCGCCTGCAATCTCCAGAAGATCGCGAAAAGCTCGATGGCCTGTACGAGTGTATCCTGTGTGCCTGCTGTTCCACTGCCTGTCCGTCTTTCTGGTGGAATCCGGATAAGTTTATAGGCCCGGCCGGCTTACTGCAGGCTTACCGCTTCCTGGCGGACAGTCGCGATCTGGCCACTGACGAGCGCTTGTCAAACCTGGACGATCCTTTCAGCGTATTCCGCTGCCACGGTATCCAGAACTGTGTGAATGTGTGTCCAAAGGGATTGAACCCAACGCGCGCCATTGGCCATATTCGCAATATGCTGCTGACGCGTGCGGTATAGGGGAATCCGGGTCATTAATCGACCCGTTAGGGGCCACTTGTAGTGGGTCCGGTGCCAGGTAAGGCGCTTATCTAATGATAAAGCCGGTGAGAACCGGCAACTAATTGAAAAGGGGAGGTGGCTTTATGCGCCTCCCCTTTTGTGAGTGAAAGGAAAGCGCAGTGGCTTAGGCAAATAAGAGCCCACTGCAATCGAGGTAGGCATCAAAATGCACGAAAGTACCATGGAGCAGCTGTGGCGTAGCTCCCATATCTCCGGGGGCAATGCCGCCTACGTGGAGGAGCTTTACGAGACCTATCTGCACGACCCCAACGGTGTACCGGAGGAGTGGCGCAATTACTTCGACAGCCTCCCCCGCGTTGGCGGTAGCAGCGACGTTTCCCACGCCGCAGTGCGCCAGCACTTCGAACTGCTCAGCAAGCATCGCGCCCGCCCTGTGGCGGCACCAGGCTCCGGTTCCGGCTCTATTAATCTTGAGCACGAGCGCAAGCAGATCAAGGTTCTGCAGCTGATCGATTCCTACCGCCATCGCGGCCATAAGAAAGCTACCCTGGACCCGCTCGGCCTGATGGCCCGCGAACAGGTGCCCGACCTGCAGTTGAGCTACCACGGCCTGACTGAAGGTGATTTCGATACGACCTTCAATACCGGTAGCCTGTTCCTTGGCAAAGAAGAGGCGACCCTGCGTGAAATCGTAGAGGGCTTGGAGCGGACTTATTGTGGCAATCTGGGTGCGGAGATCATGCATCTCTCCAATCTGGAAGAGCAGCAGTGGTTCCAGCAGCGCCTGGAGCGCAGCCAGTCCAAGGCCAACTTTGGCACCGATATCCAAATTGAAATTCTACAGCGTCTCTCTGCCGCAGAAGGCCTGGAGCGTCACCTGGATTCCAAATACCCAGGCACCAAACGCTTTGGTGTGGAGGGCGGTGAGAGCCTGATCCCGATGATGGATGCGCTGATCCGCCGCTCCGGCACTTACGGGGTGAAGGAAATTGTGATCGGCATGGCCCACCGCGGCCGCCTGAATACCCTGGTGAATATCCTCGGCAAGAACCCTGCGGATCTGTTCCAGGAGTTCGAAGGTAAGAAAACCCTCGATACCTCTGGTGATGTGAAATATCACCAGGGTTTCTCCTCCAACGTAATGACCCCCGGTGGTGAAGTTCACCTGGCCCTTGCCTTTAACCCATCGCATCTGGAAATCAGTGCGCCTGTAGTGGTTGGCTCTGTGCGCGCCCGTCAGGACCGCCGCAAAGATGCTGCTGGTGAGAAGGTAATGCCGATCAATATCCATGGCGACGCGGCTTTTGCCGGCCAGGGTGTTGTGCAGGAAACCCTGCAGATGTCCCAGACCCGCGGTTACTACACCGGTGGTACTGTGCACATCGTACTGAACAACCAGGTGGGCTTCACCACCAGCAAGCGCGAAGATGCCCGCTCCACTGAGTACTCCACCGATCCCGCCAAAATGATCGATGCACCGGTGCTGCACGTGAATGGCGACGATCCGGAAATGGTCGTATTGGCGGCTCTGCTGGCTGTCGATTACCGTTACGAATTCAAGAAAGACATCGTCATCGATCTGGTCTGCTATCGCCGTCGCGGTCACAACGAGACCGACGACCCATCCGGCACCCAGCCGCTGATGTACCAGACCATCCGCAAGCACAAAACCACTCGCACTCTCTACTCCGAGAAGTTGGTGGAAGAGGGCATCCTGGACAAGGTTGCAGCGGACAAGCTGGCGAACGACTACCGCGATAAGCTGGATGCGGGTGAAGATGTGGCCACTGGTCTGGTTAAGCAGCCGGACTCGTCCATGTTTGTAGACTGGAGTCCCTACCTGGGCCACGACTGGCAGGTGCCTGCAGACACCGGTTTCGCAATGCCGAAACTTCAGGACGTCGCCAATCGTATGACCACGGTGCCCGATGGCATTGTGATGCAGCGTCAGGTTTCCAAGATTTATGATGATCGCCGCAAGATGGCCGGTGGCGCCCTGCCGCTTAATTGGGGTATGGCGGAAACCCTGGCCTACGGCACCCTTCTGGAAGAGGGTTTTATGGTCCGCTTTACCGGTGAGGACGTGGGCCGCGGAACCTTCTCCCACCGCCATGCGGTAATTCACAGCCAGAAAGACGGCCAGAGCTATGTGCCTTTGCAGCATATGTTCGAGGACCAGCCGCCTTTCTACATGTACGATTCCCTGCTGTCTGAGGAAGCGGTACTGGCATTCGAATACGGCTATGCCACTACCACGCCAAAATCCCTGGTGGTGTGGGAGGCTCAGTTCGGTGACTTCGCCAACGGCGCCCAGGTCGTGATCGACCAGTTCATTACTTCCGGTGAGCACAAATGGGGTCGTATGTGCGGCCTGGTATTGATGTTGCCACACGGGTATGAAGGCCAGGGTCCGGAGCACTCCTCCGCGCGCCTCGAGCGCTTTATGCAGCTGTGTGCCGAGCACAATATCCAGGTGTGTAACGCCACTACCCCGGCACAAATCTTCCACTTGCTGCGTCGCCAGGCGGTGCGCCCGATGCGCCGCCCGCTGGTGATTATGAGCCCTAAATGGATTCTGCGTCACAAGCTCGCTACTTCCAGCTTGGAAGAACTGGCTGAAGGTCGTTTCCAAAATGTGATTCAAGACCAGGGGGTGGACCCGGCAAAGGTTAAACGTCTGATCCTGTGTTCCGGCAAGGTGTACTACCACCTGCTGGAAGCGCGCATGGAGCGCGAACAGGAAGATGTGGCGTTCGTACGTATCGAGCAGCTGTACCCCTTCCCGGACGAGGAGTTCGTGGATGCGGTATCCGCATTTAAGAACATTAAGAGTGTTGCCTGGTGTCAGGAAGAGCCCATGAACCAGGGCGCCTGGTACCACAGTCAGCATCACTTGCGTCGCCTGCTGGCGGAAACGCATCCGAAGCTGGACCTGGAATACGTGGGCCGCGCCCCGTCGGCGGCACCTGCGGCGGGCTATATGTCCACCCATTTAGAAGAACAGAATAAGTTCATCAACGAGGCGCTGACCGTCAAGTAACGGGCGGCAGTATTTTAAGCAGAGACAATCTCAGGAAACAGGAAAAATGACGATCGAGATTAAAGCGCCAACTTTCCCGGAATCCGTTCAGGACGGTACTGTCGCCACCTGGCATAAAAAACCCGGTGAAGCCGTGTCCCGCGATGAACTGATCGTGGATATTGAGACCGACAAAGTGGTACTGGAAGTGGTTGCGCCGGCAGACGGCGCTCTCTCCGAGATCATTAAGGACGAGGGCGACACGGTTCTCTCCAATGAAGTGATCGCCAAGTTTGAGCCGGGTGCCGGCGCCGCTGCCGCTCCGGCGGAAGCAAAGGCCGAAGCACCTGCTGCTGAATCTGCAGCACCCGCTGCCGGTGAGAAAATCGCCATGCCGTCCGCCAAGAAAATGGCGGCCGAAAAAGGCGTTGATCTGGCTGGTGTGGAAGGCACTGGTAAAGGTGGCCGTGTTCTCAAAGAAGATGTCATGAAAGCGGGTACTGCACCTGCAGCTGCTGCCCCCGTCGCCGCTGCCGAAGTGGCTGTGACCCCGGGTGAGCGCGTAGAGAAGCGTGTTCCTATGACCCGCATGCGCAAGCGTATTGCCGAGCGCCTGCTGGATGCATCCCAGTCCACCGCCATGCTCACCACCTTTAACGAGGTGAATATGAAGCCGGTCATGGACCTGCGTAAGAACTACAAAGACCTGTTCGAGAAGACCCACAACGGTACTCGCCTGGGCTTTATGGGCTTCTTCGTAAAAGCTGCGGTGGAGGCTCTGAAGCGCTACCCGGCGGTGAACGCGTCTATCGATGGCAACGATATCGTTTACCACGGTTACCAGGATATCGGTGTAGCGGTTTCCTCGCCGAAAGGCCTGGTTGTGCCGATTCTGCGTAACGCCGAAAATATGGGCCTGGCGGATATGGAAAACAATATCCGCGATCTGGGCGTTCGCGCCCGCGATGGCAAGCTGTCTATTGAAGAGATGACCGGCGGCACCTTCACCATCACCAACGGTGGTGTATTCGGTTCCCTGCTGTCTACTCCGATCCTGAACCCGCCGCAAACTGCAATCCTGGGTATGCACAAGATCCAGGAGCGCCCAATGGCGGTAGATGGCAAGGTGGAAATCCTGCCGATGATGTACCTGGCGCTGTCCTATGACCACCGTCTGATCGATGGTAAAGAAGCGGTTGGCTTCCTGGTAGCGATCAAGGAAATGATCGAAGATCCAGCGCGTATCTTGCTCGAAGTTTAAAAAATAAGTTCTGGGGCCTATGGGGCCCCTCGATCACACTGCATTAGAAATATCTGGAACTGATCATGTCGGAAAAATTTGACGTAATCGTAATCGGCTCTGGTCCTGGTGGTTATGTCGCTGCCATCCGTGCCGCTCAGCTGGGCCTGAAGACTGCTTGTATTGAAAAGTGGAAAAACAAGGAAGGCAAATACGTAAACGGCGGTACCTGCCTGAACGTAGGTTGTATTCCCTCCAAGGCACTGCTGGACAGCTCCTGGAAGTACCACGAGGCCAAAGACGCTCTCGACGTGCACGGCATTGAAGTCGGCAAGGTCAAGATGGATGTGAGCAAGATGATCGAGCGCAAGGGCGAGATCGTTAAGAAGCTGACTGGCGGCGTAGCGGGCCTGTTCACCGCCAATAAAGTGACCTCCATTTTCGGTACCGGCAAATTGCTGGCGAACAAGAAAGTGGAAGTTACCGACGACGAAGGCAACAGCACTATCTACGAAGCCGAAAATGTCATTCTGGCTTCCGGTTCTGTACCGGTAAATATTCCGCCTGCTCCGGTAGACAATAAAATTATTGTCGACTCCACCGGCGCTCTGGAATTCTCTGAAACGCCCAAGCGTTTGGGCGTTATCGGTGCCGGCGTTATCGGTCTGGAGCTCGGTTCAGTATGGAACCGCCTGGGCTCTGAAGTGGTTGTTCTGGAAGCGATGGATAAGTTCCTGGCGATCATGGACCAACAGGTTGCCAAAGAATCCCAGAAGATCTTCAAAAAGCAGGGCCTGGATATCCGCCTCGCTTGCCGCGTAACCGGCTCCGAAGTGAAGGGCGAGGAAGTGGTTGTTACTTACCAGGATAAAGATGGTAAAGAGCACCAGGAAACTTTCGACAAGCTGATTGTTTGCGTTGGCCGTCGTCCTTACACCGAAGGCCTGTTATCTGAAGATGCCGGCGTGAAGATGGATGAGCGTGGATTCATCTATGTCAACGACCTGTGCATGACTTCTGCACCGGGCGTATGGGCGATCGGTGACGTGGTACGCGGTCCGATGCTGGCGCACAAGGCTTCTGAAGAAGGTGTTGTAGTCGCTGAGCGCATCGCCGGTCAGAAGCCAATGATGAACTACGACGTGATCCCCAATGTTATTTACACTCACCCGGAAATCGCTGCGGTCGGTCGTACCGAAGAGCAGGTGAAGGCTGATGGCGAGCCCTACAACGTAGGCAGCTTCCCGTTTGCGATCAACGGTCGTGCCATGGCCGCCAACGATACCCAGGGCTTTGTGAAAATCATTGCGCATGCGGAAACTGACCGTGTACTGGGTGCCCACATCGTTGGCCCATCTGCTGCCGATCTGGTTCAGCAAGTGGCGATCGCGATGGAATTCGGCTCCAGCGCCGAAGACATCGGTATGACCGTATTCGCACACCCGACTCTGTCCGAGACCGTGAAGGAAGCGGCATTGGGCGTAAACGGCCATGCGATTCATACCGTAAATCGCAAGAAGCGTAAGTAAGAAGTTTTTTCGATGTCGGGGTACTAATTATTCATTAATTAGCTGCCCCGGTTTCATTTGCGAAGTTCAAAATTTGCAACGACGGAAATTTTGAGTTTTGTCTTTCAGGTGCAGAGAGATCTGCAATTAGTAAACACATTTTATATGTGAATTGGTATTGACTATGAACTTGCATGAGTATCAGGGCAAACAACTGTTTGCGGCATACGGATTGCCGGTTTCCAAAGGCATTGCAGCGGAAACCCCGGCAGCGGCAGTAGCAGCGGCTGACGAAATTGGCGGTGATAAGTGGGTAGTAAAGGCCCAGGTGCACGCTGGTGGCCGCGGTAAGGCTGGCGGTGTAAAGCTGGTAGATTCCAAGGCAGAAATTGAAGAGTTTGCCAGGAAGTGGCTGGGCGAGCGTCTGGTAACTTATCAAACAGACGAAAATGGCCAGCCAGTTTCCCGTATCCTGGTTGAGAGCTGCACCGACATTGATCAAGAGCTGTACCTCGGCGCCGTTGTTGACCGCTCTACCCGTCGTATCGTTTTCATGGCTTCCACCGAAGGCGGCGTTGAGATCGAGAAAGTAGCGGAAGAGACCCCGGAAAAAATCCTCAAAGCCACTATCGACCCGCTGGTGGGTGCTCAGCCTTACCAGGCACGCGAGCTGGCTTTCAAACTGGGCCTGAACCCGACTCAGGTTAAGCAGTTCACCAAGATCTTCCTCGGCCTGGCAAAAATGTTCCAGGAAAAAGATCTGGCCCTGCTGGAAATCAACCCGCTGGTAATCACCACCGAAGGCAACCTGCACTGCCTGGATGCCAAAGTGGTTATCGACAGCAACGCGTTGTACCGCCACGCGGACCTGCGCGAAATGCACGATCCTTCTCAGGATGACGCGCGTGAAGCGCACGCTGCCAAGTTCGATCTGAACTACGTAGCGCTGGATGGCAATATCGGCTGCATGGTAAACGGCGCTGGTCTGGCCATGGGTACCATGGACATCGTCAACCTGCACGGCGGCAAGCCGGCTAACTTCCTGGATGTTGGCGGCGGCGCCACCAAAGAGCGTGTTGTTGAAGCGTTCAAGATCATCCTGTCCGACGAGAATGTCAAAGCGGTATTGATCAACATCTTCGGTGGTATCGTTCGCTGTGACATGATCGCCGAAGGCGTTGTGGGCGCAGTAAAAGAAGTAGGCGTTAAAGTACCGGTTGTTGTGCGTCTGGAAGGTAACAACGCAGACCTGGGCGCCAAGGTTCTGAGCGACAGTGGCCTGAACATTATCGCGGCTACGAGCCTGACCGATGCGGCTCAGCAAGTGGTTAAAGCTGCGGAGGGTAAATAATCATGTCAGTACTGATTAACAAAGACACCAAAGTAATCTGCCAGGGCTTCACCGGCTCCCAGGGTACTTTCCACTCCGAGCAAGCGATTGCTTACGGCACCAAGATGGTTGGTGGTGTAACTCCGGGTAAAGGCGGCCAGACTCACCTGGGCCTGCCGGTATTCAACACCGTGAAAGAAGCGGTAGAAGAGACCGGTGCAG
Source organism: Microbulbifer variabilis (assembly GCF_052468405.1). NCBI lineage: Bacteria > Pseudomonadati > Pseudomonadota > Gammaproteobacteria > Cellvibrionales > Microbulbiferaceae > Microbulbifer > Microbulbifer variabilis. The sequence continues at coordinate 3,005,320 of NZ_CP174343.1, read as the reverse complement.
AAGCTTCCGTAATCTACGTACCTGCGCCTTTCTGTAAGGATTCCATCCTGGAAGCGGCCAACGCTGGTATCAAACTGATCGTTTGTATCACCGAAGGTATCCCGACCCTGGATATGCTCGACGCTAAAGTGAAGTGCGACGAGCTGGGTGTGCGCCTGATTGGCCCGAACTGCCCGGGTGTGATCACTCCCGGTGAGTGCAAGATCGGTATTATGCCGGGTCATATCCACAAGCCGGGTAAAGTGGGCATCGTTTCCCGTTCCGGTACTCTGACCTATGAAGCGGTTAAGCAAACTACCGACTACGGCTTCGGTCAGTCCACCTGTGTGGGCATCGGTGGCGACCCCATCCCGGGCTCCAACTTCATCGATATCCTGGAAATGTTCCAGAATGACCCGCAGACCGAAGCGATTGTTATGATCGGTGAGATCGGTGGTACTGCTGAAGAAGAAGCGGCGGCTTACATCAAGGAAAATGTTACCAAGCCGGTCGTTTCCTATATCGCCGGTGTAACGGCTCCTCCCGGCAAGCGCATGGGTCACGCGGGCGCGATTATCTCCGGTGGTAAAGGCACCGCTGACGAGAAGTTCGCTGCTCTGGAAGACGCGGGTGTTAAAACCGTGCGCTCCCTGGCTCAGATTGGCGACGCTCTGAAGGAAGTTACTGGCTGGTAAGAGCTGGGTAAGTACCTTGTCTGTGAAAAGGCCGCTTCTTTCGAAGCGGCCTTTTTTATTTGATCTCAAAAATATTTCAGGAATGTTTTTCTATTTGGATTGGAAATAATCAGCCGGATGTTTGCTGAGTACCATATAAACCATATTTTTGACCGTGATTGCGTCCCCGCTGATAAAGGATAAAAGCCGTTAATATAAGCAGCATGAGTTCCGCGACTGGACCCGCATACCATATTCCCACTTCGCCCATGAGTGGGGGTAAAATCAAAATGAGTGGCAAAACGAAAACGTAAGTTTTTGCAATTCCGAGAATGGCGGCACGTTTGGCATCGCCTATAGCCTGGAAAAATGTGCTGATCATCATGAGTGGTCCGGCCAAAAAATAGACCAGCGTCATCATGGGCAGGATACGTGCAACCTCTGTAATAATCTGTTTATCGCTGACAAATAAGGCTCCCAAAGAGTCTTTCAGTATTAACACGCCAAGCTGTAAAGCGAGGCAGTAACCGAACGCTACTGTTAAAGCGATATTGATACTGCTGTCGGACCGAGACCAGCTTTTAGCGCCAACATTATTGCCGATCAGAGTCTGAAATGCCTGGCTCAGCCCGAGAAGTGGCAGGAAGATAAAGGTCATAATACGGGTAGTGATCCCATAGGCTCCTACTGTCGCATCGTAGTTACTAACCCCCCAGGCCTGGATACTAAAAATTACAGCAATAGATGTGAGTGATACACCGATGTAACTTAAGCTGGATGGTAAGCCCAAAGATAGGTATCCAGGCCAAAAATCACGCCTGCTTGAGATCCGGATAATCTGTGTATCAATCACCGTGCGGCCATAATGGCGATAGCACGCCACTATCAAAAGGGCGATTGCCTGTGCAAGGGCAGTGCCATAAGCAGAGCCGGCCACCCCCATCTCCAAGTGCGCAATAAAAATATAATTGAAAATAATATTGAGCATTACCGACGCAAGGGAAACCATCGCCATTAGCGACAGTTGCCCTTCGCATCGCAAAGTATCGGAATTCACAGAACTGATAAACAGAGTTGGGGAAAGGAAGATTAATATCGTTAAATAGGTGTACCCCATCCCTGCTAGATCTGCTGAGCCATTGGCAACTAATAGTGTTAATTGTTTACCCCAAGCCACAAATAACAACATCAACACAGTGCAAACCACCAGAGCCAGTGTAATAGCTTGGGAAAATGCCTGCCTCGCTTTATCTTTTTCTCCCGCGCCGAGTAATCTGGCCAATACACTCGAATATCCGCTGGAGATTAATGAAGAAAGTGCTACCAGTAACATAAACATTGGGAATGTTAAGGTTACTGCGGCTAATGCTTCAGCTCCTACATATTTCCCCAGGAAATAGGCATCTAATAGGGTAAACGAGCCGTTTACCAGCATTATCAGAATAATAGGCGCAGCAGTCTTAAAGAAAACCGGCAGTAAGGCGCCGTTAACAAAAATATTGTCGTGTTGATGAGTCATAGTAAGTTCACTTTACAAATTGCCGCTGTGCATCTCTGCGACCTCATTAAACTTACTCAATAAAAGTTGTTTGAGGTCCTCAGGCCAAAATTGAATGGCTTTTTCAAAGCCGACCTTGCTGTTTCTGTACAGTGCACGACTGGCCTCTTCGAAGCCTGGAGTATCTCCTGCAACTAACAGCATGAATCTATCGAGTTGATGCTGTTTTGCGGTGATTCTCTCCTCAAGCGAAACGTGCTTTTGTGCCTGCTCCACCAGCTTACGAAGAGTGGCAGAAGCACCGCCAGGCTGCTGACCCAGCCATTCCCAGTGACGGGGAAGCAGGGTAACCTCCTTGGGAATAACGCCTAACTTGGGGCGTCCACGTTTAGTTTTCGGGGCCGGTACATCCACCGATAAGGCTGCCAGTACTTCCTCGGTATCTCCGTGCCAATCCACCTCTATCCGTTTACAGCTATCGGCTTCAAAGACCATGGGCTCATGGGTTGTGCCCATACTCTTCACCCGGCGCACAATTACTTCCAATGTCCCCCGCGCAACAATCTGTTGCTGGTCGATAGCGATATAGTCAGTAGCCAAAGTACTTCTCTATATTTACCCGGGTTAAATATTTATGTCCGGGTAAATATAGTGCATTGATCACCATATGTACAAGGAATGTTTCTCTGCATGCCCTCTGCCTTTGATGTGACCCAATGGGGAAGGGCCTCCCAAGCTGAGGTTGACCGCTTTGCTCGCGCTTAATTTTTGTTTACATGTCAGTGATATACACGGTCTAGGAGCACTCCTATACTGCGGAAAAACCAACTGTTTAGGAGTGGACATGGCCAGGGCTTTAATCGGTGTTATCGGCGGTAGCGGTCTTTATGAGATGCAAGGGTTAACCGAGGTGGAGGAAGTCCAGATGGGGACCCCCTTTGGTGGCACCTCGGATGCAATTGCCTGCGGCAAGCTTCATGGTATTCCTGTTGCTTTCCTTGCCCGCCATGGACGCGGTCATCGGCTGATTCCCTCCCAGGTGCCCTATCAAGCCAATATCCACGCATTGCGCCAGTTGGGCGTACGCTATGTTCTTTCCCTTTCTGCCGTGGGCTCCCTCCAGGAAGAGGTGCGTCCACTGGATATGCTGATCCCGGATCAGTTTATCGATATGACCCGCAAACGGGAGAGTACTTTCTTTGGCGATGGTGCTGTAGCCCATGTTTCCATGGCTGATCCGGTATGCCCTGCTGTGGCGGATAGCCTGGCGCGGGCTTTTGCCAATACCCAGGGAGAAGAGCCGATCAGGTTGCATCGAGGTGGCAGTTATATCTGTATTGAAGGACCCCAGTTCTCTACCCGAGCTGAGTCGCACTGGTATCGCAGTATGAATGCTTCGGTGATCGGAATGACCAATATGCCGGAGGCAAAACTCGCCCGCGAAGCGCAGATGGCTTATGCAACTCTCGCCATGGCAACAGATTATGATTGTTGGCACCCTCGGGAAGAGGCGGTGACAGCGGACGTGGCTATCGCCAATTTGCAGCAAAATGCCGCCCGTGCTCAAAAGATTGCCGCAGAGGCAATCCGCTTGCTCGGTACTGAGCAACCTGAATCCGCCGCCCATACTGCATTGGCGAGCGGGTTGGTGACACCTGTCGATGCGATGCCAGAGGAAAAACAAGCTGTAATAAAGCCGCTACTTACGCCGACAGAAGCAGTGCCTGAAGAAATGGAGCACTGAGGGGAATGCACGAAACATTACCGTTACTGGAAATATCGGACTTCCCGGCGATTCGCCGTGAGGCTATTGAAACCCTGCAAATAAATATCGGTTATCGCTGCAACCAGAGTTGTGTGCACTGCCATGTGAATGCAGGTCCCAATCGTACCGAGATGATGTCGGACGACAATCTGGAGTTACTACTGGGCGTTATCAAGGCAAGGGGGGTGCGAACCCTGGATATCACTGGGGGTGCACCAGAGCTCCACAACGGGTTTCGGTCTTTGGTGAAAGCTGCACGGGCGCTGGGTGTGCATGTAATAGATCGCTGCAATCTCACAATATTATTTGAGCCAGGACAGCAGGATACAGCAGAGTTTCTCGCGCAGAACCATGTGGAAGTGGTTGCCTCTCTACCCTGCTACTCCATGGAAAATGTAGATAAGCAGCGAGGCAAAGGGGTTTTTGATAAAAGTATTGCCGGATTGCAGAAGCTAAATGCCTTGGGCTATGGCAAGTCGGAAACTGGCCTTCAGCTTAACCTGGTCTATAACCCCCAGGGTGCTTTTTTACCCCCGGAGCAGGGGGCCCTGGAGGCAGACTATCGACGAGAGTTGGCCGCGCATTTTGGAATTGAATTTAATCACCTCTTTGCTCTCGCCAATATGCCCATCAAACGCTTCGGTTCCATGCTGATTTCCAAAGGGCAGTTTAAAGACTATATGACGCTGCTTCGGGAGAGCTACTCTGCATCTAATCTTGAGGGCGTGATGTGTCGCAGTCTGGTGAGTGTTGACTGGCAGGGGAATTTATATGACTGCGACTTTAACCAGCAGTTGAATATACCAGTGCCAGGCCGATTGCATCTGCGTGATTTACTCGAAGCTGATCTTAAAGATTCGGCAGTTTGTGTGGCTGATCATTGCTATGGCTGTACTGCGGGGCAGGGCAGCAGTTGCGGTGGGGCACTGTAAGGGGATAGGGTTTAATAGCCGGAGGGCGGGAATGCCATGAGAAAAAAAATACTGCTGCTGGCGATTATCGTGATATTGGTGATTGCTTTTTACGCATTTGATTTACACCACTGGTTGAGCCTGGAAAAGCTGCAGGAAGGCGGTGAGCAGTTTCAGCAATGGAAAGCCTCATCGCCATTTCTGGTGAGCTTCCTGTTTCTAGTTTTTTACATTTTGGTAACCGGTTTATCCTTACCCGGTGCTGCGATTCTCACTATTGCCGCGGGTGCTATTTTTGGCTTGTTGTGGGGCACTGTCATTGTATCCTTCGCTTCCAGTATTGGAGCCACCCTGGCGTTTCTGATGGCCCGCTATTTATTTCGTGACTATGTTCAAGAGAAGTTTGCTGTACGCCTGCAGGTTGTAAATAACGGTATTGAGAGGGAGGGCGCCTTTTATCTTTTTGCTTTGCGTCTCGTACCAATCTTCCCATTTTTTCTGATCAATATTCTGATGGGATTAACCCACCTTCGAGTCTGGACATTTTATTGGGTGAGCCAATTAGGCATGCTGGCGGCTACGATTGTTTACGTTAATGCCGGCACACAACTCGCTCGTATAGACAATCTGAAGGATATCGCTTCTCCGCAATTGTTATTGTCTTTTGCCCTATTGGGTATATTCCCGCTATTGGCAAAATACTTCCTCAACTGGCTTAAACGTCGCCGTGAGGCCAAGTGAGTGACTCCAATGAGAAAACCCAAAAAGTTTGATCGCAATATCATTGTTATTGGTGCAGGCGCTGCGGGCTTGGTGAGTGCCTACATTTCTGCGGCGGTAAAAGCCAAGGTGACTTTGATCGAGTCGGGAAATATGGGCGGGGACTGCCTGAATACCGGCTGTGTGCCCAGTAAGGCGTTGATCAAATGTGCTCGTGTGGCACACTCCGCGCGCACTGCGAGTAATTTTGGTGTGCGCCTGCCGGAACCGGAGATTGATTTTCCCGGGGTGATGCGCCATGTGCGTGAATCTATCCAGCAGATTGAGCCTCACGATAGTGTGGAGCGTTACTCAGATCTCGGTGTGGAAGTAATAAAAGGGTACGCGCGATTAGTAGATCCCTGGACAGTCGATATCACGTTGCATAGTGGTGGTGAAAAGTCCCTACGGGGACGAGCCATTATTCTGGCCACCGGTGCTGAACCTACAGTGCCACCATTCCCCGGCCTCGACACGGTTAATTATCTGACTAGCGAAACACTCTGGGATAGGTTTGCTCAGTTGAATAAGGCACCGCATAGATTGGTATTACTGGGAGGTGGTGCCATCGGTTGTGAGTTGGCTCAGGCATTCACCCGCTTGGGGTCAAGAGTTACCTTGATAGAGCGAGATGAACGTTTGCTCCCCCAGGAGGACCACGAAGTGTCGCAAGCTGTTTCCCTGGCATTGGAATCTGAAGGAGTGTGTCTTCTCACTGGGCATGAGGCGGTCTCTTTTACTGGAAGTGAAGATCGCCGAGAGGGGGTATTAAACTTGCGTAATGCCGTGGGTGAAACACAGGTGACATTTGATGAAGTTATCCTGGCACTTGGCAGGCGTGCCAGGACTAAAGGGTTTGGATTGGAAAAACTGGACTTACTGCAAGATGGTAAATTGACAACGGATGCCTTCCTGCGCACTCGTTACCCCCATATTCTTGCAGCTGGGGATCTCGCGGGCCCATTTCAGTTTACCCATATGGCTTCGCACCAGGCCTGGTATGCAGCAGTGAATGGCCTTTTCGGCGATATCAAGAAATTTGCTGTGGATTATTCACTGGTACCTCGGGCAATCTTTATTGATCCAGAGGTGGCCAGCGTTGGGCTTAGTGAGCATGAGGCGGAGCAGCGTGCTATTGCCTATGAGGTAACTCGCTACAACCTTGATGATCTGGATCGCGCTATCGTGGATGGCGCGGCACGGGGTTTTATTAAAGTGCTTACAGTACCGGGTAAAGATAAAATACTGGGTGTTTCAATTGTTGGTGAGAATGCTGCGGAGCTTATAGCCGAGTTTGTGTTTGCTATGAAGCAGGGTTTTGGACTGAATAAAATCCTATCTACCATTCATATCTATCCGACTATGACTGAAGGCAATAAATTTGTTGCAGGAAACTGGAAACGAGCCCATGCGCCCAAGGGGTTGTTGCGTTGGCTCGAAGTGTTTCATCGTTGGAGACGGGGTTAGTGCAGTATTCTGTTGTAGTTCCGCTGTTGAATGAGCGGGAGCAACTGCCCGATTTAATTGTGCAGTTAAAAGAACTTAAGGCTTTTACCAGCTGTGAAATTATCCTGGTGGATGGTGGTAGCATTGATGGCAGTGTGGAAATTGCTACTGCTGAGGGGTTCCAGGTAATTACTTCCCCGCGCGGCCGAGCCTCGCAAATGAATGCAGGTGCAGCCATTGCCTGTGGGAACTGGCTGCTGTTTTTACACGCGGATACACGCCTGCCCCAGGGTGCATTGAGTGCGGTTGCATCGGCAGTGGCTCAGGGAGCAGAGTGGGGCCGCTTTAATATTCGTATTGAAGGGCGGAGTTTGTGGTTTCCCCTAATTTCCAACCTGATTAATTGGCGTTCACGTCTAAGTGGTATCGCCACTGGTGACCAGGCGATTTTTGTCCGGCGTACTCTTTTTGAAAAAATTGGCGGTTATGCCAGGCAGCCATTGATGGAGGATGTTGAGCTAAGTCGGCAGTTGTTAAAAATAAGCCGTCCCTATTGTCTCCATCAAAGAGTCTCAACCTCTGGGCGACGCTGGGAAAAATTTGGGGTGTTGCGCACGGTATTGCTGATGTGGCGCTTGCGTTTTGCTTATTGGCGCGGCGTGCCTGCAGATACCCTGGCTAGGCGCTATGAGTAGTCGTCTTTCGAGGAAGTTCCTGCGCCTTGTGGTGATGGCTAAGGCTCCACTGGCTGGTTATGCCAAGACCCGTCTTATTCCGGCACTGGGGGAGCAGGGAGCCGCGTCGCTTGCGGAGAAGTTGTTGCGCCATACCCTTGAAGAGTGTGTGAGAGCTGAGCTGGGACCCGTGGAGCTGCATGTGACACCTGATCCGTCCCACGCTTTTTGGCGGGGTTTCCCATTGCCTGCGGGAGTCACTGTTTATGGGCAGTCCCAAGGCAGCCTTGGTCAGCGCCTTTGGCATGCTACGGGAAACGCACGAGCATTGGGGCAGGGGCTTCTTTTGCTTGGTACCGACTGTCCGTCCCTTACCGCGCAGCGTTTGCGAGCTGCTGCAGAAGAGCTACAGGTGTCTGATGCGGTAATGTATCCGGCAAAAGATGGTGGCTATGCGTTATTAGGGCTCAAGGAAATACAGGTGCGGCTGTTTGAGGATATTCACTGGAGTACTGAGGTTGTTGCCCGGCAGACTCTGGATAGACTTTGGGAGTGTGGAATGAATTGCCAGCGCCTGGAGGCGCTGGCAGATATTGATGAGCCGGGAGATTTATCTTTTTTGCCAGAAGGTTGGCGGGACTTAATACGGCTGGGCTAGAGTGCCGGAGCTGCGCTAGCTTCGGCTTCTATTGCGCTGCCGTCAGCAAGAATTTCGCGATTTGCATCATTGGCTGCAGCCAGGCGTTGCTCCTCAATACGACTGCTCCAACTCAGCAGGGCCTGGTAATGGCGGATATTCTGCACATAGGTTACCGGCTCCCAGCCACGTGCGTAGCCATGTTTGGTGGTCTTGTAATACTGACGCTTGGCCAGCAGAGGCAAATGGTCGCGCACATCGGGCCACAGATCCGGGTTGCCGCCCATACGTTCGGTGAGGACGCGGGCGTCCTCAAGGTGGCCGTAGCCCACGTTATAGGCTGCTAGTGCCATCCAGGTTCTGTCGGGCTCACGAATGCGCTCAGGCAGTTTATTGCGAATTTGTACTATATAGCGCGCACCTCCCTCAATGCTCTCCTCGGGATTGAGCCGGTTAACACCGAGGTCTTTGGCGGTATTCAGAGTAAGCATCATCAGGCCACGGACTCCGGTACGGGAGCGCGCGCGTGGGTTCCAGTAGGACTCCTGGTAACTGAGCGCCGCCAACAAGTGCCAGTCCAGATCATACTGGTCTGCCACTTTCTGCATCGCTCCACGCCACTTTGGTAAACGCTCTCGGCTGCGCTTGGCAAATGCCTGGGCGCCACCGACATTCAGGTCGCTGACATGGCCAAAAAACTCTTCGCGCAGCTGCGCAATCATGCCATTGGTGTTTGCGCGCAACATAAACAGGCGGGCACTCTGGTAGAGGCTGTCATCGTCGCTCTTAGGGAAAGCCCAGGAGACCGGTTGGAACTGAGTGAGATTGAAAGCAACAGCGGTGTTTGGATAAAGGCCGCGGTGTACCGCATAAGCATTGGAGTCCACTACTGCGTAGCTGTACTTGCCCTGTTGTACCATCTCTACCAGCTCCATTGCATCCACATCAGACACTTCTTCCCAATCTAACAGTGGGTAGCGCTGGGAGAGTTTTTTCAGTTCCTCCGCGTGGGCACTGCCGGCGATTACGGCGACAGTCTTGCCCTCCAGGTCGCTGGTCTTTCGTGGGCGCTGCTCACCAACACGATAAATAACCTGCTGGCGGATTTCGAAGTAGGAGGGGGTAAAGCGTACCTGCTCACGGCGCTCCGGAGTGACGGTAAGGCCAGCGGCAGCGAAGTGTGCACCCTCTTCCGGGTCACGCAGGCGCTCAAACATTTCGTCTAGATCGTGAACGTCGCGAATTACCAGCTTGACGCCGAGCTCTTCGGCAAAGGCCCGCAGCATTCCATATTCAAAGCCAGTGGGATTACCGGATGCATCTTCGTAATATGTAGTGGGGCCATTTTGTGACAGCACAACCAGCTCACCAGAGGCCTTGATCCGCTCAAGAGTACTCGGTGCTTTGCTGGCAACTAACAGGGAGGCGCAGCATGACATGGCCAGCCCTTTTAACAGGCGGCGGACATAGCGCAGCACGCGGCTTTTCATCATCATAGGCTGTCCCCTCTAGCTCGTCCGTTAGTTTTATTGCTGTTATGCCTAAGGCCCGGTGAAGTTCGGTTCGCCAGGGCTTTTATGGCCAAAGCTGGCACAGTCCGCCAATTTTACATTATCCGGCGTCAATCTGCCCAATTTGGCATTTGGACACTGTGATCTATGCGCTTGAAAACCCTGCCGGACTTTTGTAGGAGTTTTCTTTCGCCTCTTGTTTAGGAGGTTTTAAGCAATAAGTTTGCTCGCCTTTTGAACATATTGATTGCTAATTGGTTCATGTATATGCAAGTGGTCGGCGGGTGTGTTGGACTGGCGATGCTTCAGGTACAATTGCGCCTCTCAAATTTTCGGGGCCTTGTGCGATCCTTCTTTTGCACATTTTTTCTCATTCAGACAAGAGGCAACCTCCCGCAATGCTAGTTCTGCGTGGTGCTCCCGCACTGTCGAAATTCCGCCATAAAAAACTGCTCAATCAACTGCGCGCGCTGCAACCGACCATAGACGACCTCTACGCTGAGTTCGTGCACTTTGCAGATAGCGACTCACTGGATAACAAGGAGATGGCGCTGCTTGAGCGGCTGCTCCAATATGGTCCGACTGAGGAACAGCATGAGCCCAAAGGAGAGCTGATCCTGGTGGCGCCTCGTCCGGGTACTATTTCCCCCTGGTCTTCCAAGGCCACGGATATTGCCCACAATACTGGACTGACAAAAATCCATCGCCTGGAGCGGGGAATTGCCTACTACCTTACTGGCGTGGAATTAACTGACGCTGAACGCCAGGCTCTGGCTTCACAGCTGCACGATCGCATGGTTGAGGTGGTGTTTTCCGGCTTTGAGCAAGCGGAGCAGCTGTTCGTCGAAGAAGAACCGCGCCCATTGCGCGGAGTGGATATCCTCAAGGGCGGCCGCGAGGCGCTTGAGGATGCCAACGTTACCTTGGGCCTGGCTCTTGCCGAAGATGAAATTGATTATCTGCTCACCAGTTTCCAAGAACTGGAGCGTAATCCGACTGATGTAGAGTTGATGATGTTCGCCCAGGCGAATTCCGAGCATTGCCGCCACAAGATCTTTAATGCCTCCTGGACTATCGACGGCGAAGAGATGCCGCATTCCCTGTTTGGCATGATCAAGAATACCTATCGTAAAGGAGGTGACAATGTATTGTCTGCCTATGCCGATAATGCCGCAGTTGTGGCGGGCAATGTAGCCGGTCGTTTCTACCCCGATCCGGAAAGCAAGGAATATAGCTTCAGTAATGAAGCTATCCATATGCTGATGAAGGTGGAGACCCATAACCACCCTACAGCGATCGCACCTTTCCCCGGTGCCGGTACCGGTGCCGGTGGTGAAATTCGTGATGAGGGTGCGGTGGGTCGCGGATCCAAGCCGAAAGTCGGTCTGACCGGCTTTACAGTTTCCAACCTACAGATTCCCGGCTGGGAGCAGCCTTGGGAGTCCAATTACGGCAAACCCGAGCGTATCGTGACCGCCCTGGATATTATGATTGAGGGTCCCATCGGCGGTGCGGCATTTAACAACGAATTTGGTCGCCCAAATATCTGTGGTTACTTCCGTACTTTCGAAGAGAATTTTGACGGCGAGCGCCGCGGCTATCACAAGCCGATTATGTTGGCTGGTGGCTATGGCAATATCCGCGAAGAGCATGTAGAGAAGCCCGAATTTTCCCCTGGGGCCAAACTGGTAGTGCTGGGTGGCCCGGCCATGCTGATTGGCCTTGGTGGAGGTGCCGCTTCCAGTATGGCCAGCGGCTCCAGCTCTGAAGATCTGGATTTCGCTTCGGTACAGCGCCAGAACCCGGAAATCGAGCGTCGCTGCCAGGAGGTTATCGACCAGTGCTGGCAGCTGGGTGAGAGTAATCCCATTGCTTTTATCCACGATGTGGGGGCGGGTGGTTTGTCCAACGCTTTCCCCGAACTGGTGAAAGATGGCGGTACCGGCGGCAATTTTGAATTGCGCAATGTGCCCTGCGATGAGCCGGGTATGAGCCCGCTGGAAATCTGGTGTAACGAATCCCAGGAGCGCTATGTACTGGCGGTTATGCCGGAAGACCTGGAGCGCTTTGAGCAAATCTGTGAGCGCGAGCGCGCGCCTTACGCCGTTGTTGGTGAGGCCACCGAAGACAAACACCTGCTCTTAAATGACAAGCAGTTCGATTCCAAGCCGGTGGATCTGCCGATGTCGGTACTGTTCGGCAAGCCGCCGCGCATGCACCGCGAGGCAGAAACTCGCCAGGTGGAAACCAAGGCGTTTTCCACTGCCGATATCGATCTGAATGAAGCGGCTGAGCGGGTGCTGCGCCTGCCTACAGTGGCTAGCAAGAGCTTCCTGATCACTATCGGTGACCGCACTGTAACCGGCCAGGTTTCCCGCGATCAGATGGTCGGACCCTGGCAGGTGCCGGTGGCCGATTGCGCGGTAACTACCGTTGCCTATGACAGCTACGCCGGTGAAGCCATGTCTATGGGTGAGCGCACTCCGGTGGCATTGCTGGATGCGCCGGCCTCGGGCCGCCTGGCCGTGGGTGAGGCAATTACCAATATCGCCTGTACCCCAGTGAAGCAACTGTCCGATATCAAACTCTCCGCCAACTGGATGTGTGCTGCGGGCCATCCGGGTGAAGAGGAAAAACTTTATCGAACCGTAGAAGCGGTGGGTATGGAGTTGTGTCCTGAATTGGGCATTACCATCCCGGTGGGCAAGGACTCCATGTCTATGCGCACTGCCTGGGAGGAAGAGGGCGAGCAGAAAGCGGTTACCGCACCGCTGTCTCTGGTAATTTCTGCCTTTACTCCGGTAACTGATGTCCGCAAGGCAGTGACACCGCAGCTGCGCACCGATAAAGGTGAGAGTGAGTTACTGTTTATCGATCTGGGTGCCGGCAAAAATCGCTTGGGCGGTTCCTGTCTGGCGCAGGTCTACAACGAGCTGGGTGACAAGCCCGCAGACCTGGATGATGCCAAGAAGCTGAAAGGTTTCTTCGAGGTGGTACAGCAGGCTCTGAATGAAGACCTGATCATGGCCTACCACGACCGCGCCGACGGCGGTCTGTTTACAACCCTGGCGGAAATGGGCTTTGCCGGCCGCGTGGGTATGGATGTGGAAATCTACGAATTGGGTGAAGACCCGATTGCGGCGCTGTTCAGTGAAGAGCTGGGTGCGGTATTGCAGGTTCCCGCCTGTGAAGCGGATATGCTGGTACAGCGCTTTGCCGCTGTGGGTGTACCCACCCACAAGATCGGTTACCTGAACAATAACGAACACCTGTGCATCACCAATAACGGTGTTGAAATCTTCAAGCGCTCCCGTGCTGAATTGCAGCAGATCTGGTCGGAAACCAGCTTCCGCATCCAATCCCTGCGCGATAACGCCGAGTGTGCCGAGCAGGAATTTGCTGTAATCGCCAAAGAAGACCCGGGCCTGACAGTAAACCTCACTTTCGATATCAACGACGATATCAGCGCACCCTATATCGCTAGAGGTGTTCGCCCGAAAGTTGCTGTACTGCGAGAGCAGGGCGTGAATAGCCAGGTGGAAATGGCGCACTCTTTCCACCGCGCTGGCTTTAACGCTGTCGACGTACATATGAGTGACATCCTGTCTGGTCGTGTCGCTTTGGATGAGTTCAAGGGTTTGGTGGGCTGTGGTGGCTTCTCTTACGGCGACGTACTGGGTGCTGGTGAGGGGTGGGCTAAAACCATCCTGTTTAACGATCGTGCCCGCGATCAGTTTGAGGGCTTCTTCAATCGCAACGATACCTTCGGCTTGGGGGTGTGTAACGGTTGCCAGATGTTCTCAGTGATCAAAGAGCTGATTCCAGGTGCGGATCACTGGCCGCGCTTTGTGCGAAACCTCTCTGAGCAGTATGAAGCGCGCTTCGCACTGGTGGGCATTGAAGACTCACCTTCCGTGTTGTTTAAAGGTATGGCGGGTACTTACATGCCGGTTGCCGTTGCTCACGGTGAGGGGCGCGTGGAGTTTGCCGACCAGCAGGCGCTGGAGAAGTGTGAAGCTTCCGGTACTATCGCGATGCGCTACCTGAATAACAAAGGGGAAATCACCCAAACTTACCCGGCCAATCCCAACGGATCGGTCAATGGTATTACCTCCCTGAGTTCTGAAGATGGCCGCGTGACTATTATGATGCCGCACCCCGAGCGTGTTGCCCGAGCTGTCAGCAACAGCTGGCATCCAGATGAGTGGAAAGAAGATTCCGGCTGGATGCGCTTGTTCCGCAATGCGCGGGTGTTTGTCGACTAAGTCAGATCTTCTGTCGGTGGTACTTTTCGGATGGGTGGAAATCCCAAGGTGCCCCGATGTTTGTCGTGGCGACATTGTCGTTGTCGCCACGATTTCCCTCCTAGGCTTTCACAGTTTTTAAATGTCCATGGCGCCTAATCCGCCATGCCAGAAGATGACTTGATATTTCCTGCTACACTTAAACGATTATTCGAAATAACTTTTTTCGCTATGGTGCAGTTATCTGTATCGATTATTGAATACTTTTCTGTTTGCTATGGGTGCTTGCAGCGTGGAAGGGCACTCATCATTCCCTCTCAATTTATCTTTTGTCCGCCAGTTTCTAACCAGAGCGGATCACGGCAGTACCCAAAGCATTTTTCCCCATTTAGCAAAAGTAATTAAGGAGATTGTCATGGCGTACAATGAAACATTGGCAGAAAAAGTGCGCAACCTACTGCAGGGAAATCAAGGTCTGAGTGAGAAACAGATGTTTGGTGGCCTGGCATTTATGTTAAATGGCAATATGGCTTGTGGTGTAGTTGGGGAAGAGCTAATGGTTCGTGTTGGGCCGGACAATTACCAGGATGCATTGGCGGAGCGCTATACCAGGCCAATGGATTTTACCGGCAGGCCCCTTAAAGGTATGGTGTATGTTGAAGAGGATGCCGTTGCGGAAGATTTGGATAACTGGGTAAATCGCGGTGCCGAGTTTGCCGGTTCTCTGCCTCCCAAGTAATTTTAACATAGCGAGGCCAGCATAACGGTGAGAAAAAAGAGCCGACAATTGCACTCCGGTTCTGAAGCTTTATCTGCTATTTCCCCTCAGTAAGCCTTCTCGCTAAAAAACACTGTGCCATCTACAATCAGCGCCGAGCACTTTTAATAGAAGCCGTAGGAGATTGCTGTGACACTCGGTCGCGGTATTCGCTAAGGGTATCGATCATGTATTTTATCGAATTAAATAATGGTGTGGAAATTCCCCAGATTGGAATGGGAATGTCCGCGCTGGGCAGCTGGCAGCAGGATGATGAGTACGTCACTGATGTTATTTTAAAAGCTATCGCTATTGGCTACCGGTTGTTTGATACCGCTTCGATTTGCGGAAATGAGCGGGCATTGGGCCGTGCAATAAAGGAGTCTGGCCTACCCAGGGAAGAACTTTTTATTACCAGTAAAGTTTGGGATACGGAGCAGGGTGGGACAAAAACCCATGATGCCTTTGCTCGGAGCCTAGAGCGATTGCAGCTTGAATACCTGGACTTGTATTTGATTCAATGGCCTGTTCCCGCTTATACGCGTGAAACCTGGGAGGCTATGGAGGCATTATACCAGCAGAAAAAGGTAAGGGCGCTGGGCTTATCAAATTTTCGCAAATCGGATATCGAGCAGATTGCGACCTTTGCTGAAGTGCGACCGGTTATTAATCAAATAGAGTTGCATCCATACTTTACTCAACAGCCTTTGGTCGATTACTGCCAGTTTCACAAAATTGCTATTGGCTGTTGCTCTCCTCTAGGATCGGGAAGTTGGAGCGGTGTGCCTCTTGCTGAAAAGCCAATTGTGGATCCGGTGATAGCCGAAATCGCCGATAAGTATTCAGCTACGCCTGCACAGGTAATTTTGAAGTGGAATATCCAACAGCACCGTATTGTAGTGCCCAAATCGGAGTCCTTAGAGAATATTAGGACCAATTTTTTGTTGAGTGATTTTAATCTGAGTAATGCAGATATTCAGGTAATAAACAGCTTGAATTGTAATAAACGTTTTGGTGGTGACCCGGATTATGTACATAAAATTAATATGACTTTAAAAGTGCCGGATTAAGAGAGAACTTAAGAAATTTACAACTCTACTGATTTTGATGTCAGGTTCTTTGTTAAATTAAATTTTCTGGATTTCTCCATTTCAATCTTGATGTTTAGAAGTTATCTTGCGCAGAATTTCATAACTTGCAATAGCGCAGGCCGATGTCACATTCATTGAGGAGTTAACTCCCTGCATAACTATATGTACAGTTGCATCGGCTATCTTCAATAATTCCTCACCAATTCCATCTTTCTCCGAACCTAGAACCAAACAGATCTTATCACCCCCGGTAACTGGGGCATGACTTAATTCAATACTATGTGATGTAATTTCCAGGCAGATAATTTGATACCCCTCTGTTTTCAATCGTTGGGCAGTTTTTAGGGCATCATTCTCGTATTGATAGGGGATCTGCTGTTCTGTTGAACGGGAAACTTTGCGGATCTTGGAGTTTGGCGGTACTAGGCTCTTTCCTGCCAGGTAAATTTTCTCCACGCCCAAAGCATCGGCAATGCGAAAGAGCCCCCCCACGTTGCTGGGGGTACGGATGTCAGTGGCGAGGTAGCAGAGAGAAAACTTATGTCTGCCAGGTGAATGATCGTTGTGCTCTTTTTGCATGTTACTACTGCTGAAGTTCTTTGCCAGGTCCCTAAAATGTTTCAGGGGTGTTCTATTGTTGATGTCTGTGAGCCTATTTTGGCTTCTACGTGAGATCTACTCTGCAGCTTACGCATTCTCTCCACCAGGGAGGGTTCGCGACTGGCTTTCTGGTTTTGGATCTGCATGGCCTGGCGGTAGACTTTGTCCGATACAATAAACTCTTCGGCTCTTTGATTGATTTCACTATAGCGGGTGTTTAGCTCGGAGACCTTGTTGGAAAGGTGCTCGAGGTCGAGGATGCGGTCGAAGTAGAGTGCTATCAGGCGCTCACACTCCCTGGCAATCGCCAGGTATTCATTGCCTACTTGACGATGACCTTCGTAGTTCTTTTTGAAATTGAAAAAAGTCTGAATTCCCCCCAGCAGCGCCGCTATTAATGCCAGTGCAGCGCCAGTCCATTTGGTCCAGTCAGGCAGTTCAGCATTGATCAGGGAAAAGAACAGGGAGCCTAAGAACAAGTTAACTACTACGATTGGTACACCGCAGAGCACGTGCAGGTTTCGGCCTTTCATAGAGGCCCGGAAGTGGCTGTGCTTACACAGGTGTGCGTTCCAACGCAATTTATCCAGTACTTCAACTGTATTGGGTATCGAACTCATGAATCCCTTCCGCCTGTTTTGCACTCACTTTGAGGGTGATAGTTTGCCGGATAATCATGATATGTACAGGAAAAGGGAGGGGAGGAATTATGGGCGTGTATGTTTTATAGGCAAGTTTTGTGTGGGGCCCCGTGTAAACAGTAAGTGAGTACCTGCCGAACAAAGCCCCAGTCTCTTGGCGTGGGATCAGAAACTATAGGTTACGCCCACTGCAGAGAAGTTGGCTTTATCATCTTGAATCTCGTAGACAGTGTGCTCCAGGCTAATACTCCAGTCACCAGTGGTCCAATTCACTTCCACACCATAGTAAGGGTTGCTGCCGCTATCCTTTTCATTGTCCCAGCTGTAAGACCTATAGTAGGGTTCTACCTCCAGCAGCTCACGATCACCGTTATACCAGTTGAGAGTACCGGAGGTCTCACTTTGGCCGCTATTGTTTTCACACCACTGGTGAACACCAAGGCGAATACCAGCATTTAGGTTTTGCTGAATTGGTGCTGTGAGAGCTAATCCTACGCTATAGGAGTTATATTCAGCTTCCTGTTTACTTTTGTAATCATAGTTTTCCACTATGAAATCATCATCGTCAATGTACCATTCGAGGCCGTGAACATTAGATTCATAGTCTCTGCGGATACTTCCCAGATCAGTCATACCCCCCTCAACAGCAATATAGCTATTTACCCGGTAGCCAAAAATAAAGGCATAACCTGTAGAACTAAGGTTCTCTCTAAGTGCGTAGGAGCTTTCTGAATCGAACTCTGTATGGCCGAGTGAAGCTTTCAAGTAGAAAGGTTTTTCTTCAGCGTAAACGCCGGTGCTGGTCAGCGCAATAAGGGTAACAAGAGTGGTGTATTTCAAAGGGTACCTCTAGAAGCAGATGCTCAAGCCTTTAATCAGTGCCTCCTACAAAATAATAGGGTTCGTTGAGGTCCCTGGCTTATGTGGAGGTCTTTAGCTTTTGCTTGGAAAGAAAATAACAAAATAATAAATTGTCACTATTGTACATTTGCGCCTGATTTACTAAAAGTGCCTCATTTCCAATTTGTAGGCCTGTCGGGCTTTCCTGGTAAGTGAATATTTGCTCTTTTGATGGCATTGTTGTTATCGATTGAGTGAAATTTAAACAGCGACTGATAGGGTTTTGTGTACTGCGGATACTTTTGGATTTTCTTATCTCAAACTACTGCGCTTAGTGTCTGCTTTCTTGTATTTTGTGTGCCCACCTGGAGGGCTGAGGACACCGAATCTGATTACCCGAAAGGATAGATAAACCAATAACAAATTTACCCTTACGCATTTTGGGGGCAGGTATGTCGATTGCGCGGCAGCGCTTCATAGTTTTGGGGCCATTGTTGGCAGTGGCTTTCTACTTCTTTTTATCCATGGTAGGGATGCAGTATCTGCCTGCAGTTACCGCAGCAATTACGTTGCTGACGGTAATCTGGTGGATTACTGAGGCCCTGCCTATTCCCGCCACGTCTTTGGTACCTTTTGTGCTTTTGCCCTTATTTGGAGTTGCAGACCACAAAATGGTAGCAGCCTCTTTGGGCAGTCATGTGATATTACTGCTGATGGGCGCATTTATTTTATCGAAGGCCCTGGAAAAGAGTGGTGCCCATGAGCGCCTTGCCCTCTATATGCTGCGTCTCTTTGGGGTCTCCAGTGGCCGGCGCTTGGTTTTGGGTTTTATGCTGGCTGCCGGGTTCCTCAGCATGTGGATTTCCAACACTGCCACAACCCTAATGATGTTACCCATTGCTTTGGCAATCCTCTCCCGCATAAAAAATGAACGTCTTACTATCGCATTAATCCTTGGTATCGCTTACGCAGCCAGCCTCGGGGGGGTGGGCACGCCCCTTGGGACCCCCCCTAATGTGATTTTTATGGGAATCTATGAAGAGGTGACTGGCAGGGAATTCAGTTTCTTGGGTTGGATGAAGGTGGGAGTGCCGGTTGCCCTGGTAACTTTACCAATAATGGCTCTTTGGCTAACCCGTAATGTGCATCTGAAAAATAAAATTGAACCGCCGGTGATTGGAGAGTGGCGGGCTGAAGAAAAGCGCACACTGATAGTTTTTGGAGTGGCAATCTTTTTTTGGGTTACGCGCAACGCACCATTTGGTGGCTGGAGTGATTGGCTGGGAATTGGGGCTGCCGGGGATAGTACGGTCGCCCTCGCGGCAGTGGTAGCCATGTTTATGGTACCGAATGGCAAAGGGGGGCGTCTGCTGGATTGGCAGACTGCTGAGACAATCCCGTGGGGAATGCTACTGCTTTTTGCTGGTGGTATTGCCCTTGCCAAGGGCTTTACTGCCTCAGGGTTGAGCGACATGCTTGGGAATGGGCTCTCATTCCTGACTGCAATGCCGCTGTGGTTGATGTTGGTTATTTTGTGTCTTGGGGTTACTTTCCTGACAGAGATTACCAGTAATACAGCTACGGCGACTTTACTAATGCCGATCCTCGCTGTAGCGGCCACCTCCGCAGGTTTCGATCCCATGGTGTTGATGATTCCCGCCGCTATGAGCGCAAGTTGTGCTTTTATGCTGCCAGTTGCCACGGCGCCTAATGCCATTGCCTATGGCACAGGAAAGGTGCGTATGCAGGATATGGTGCGGGAGGGTGCAGTGCTGAGCGTGACCGCTTCACTCATTATTGCGGGGATGTGTGGATTGATATTGGCATAGAGCGGCTGGCAGTTGCTTTTTTGATCGTCTGGTCATGTATTTTGAATAAGAAAATGGAACTGTAGAGGAATAAGAATCAATGAAAACCACCACCGCGACGTTAGTACTCGCCCTGGGCCTTGCCGCTTGTGGCAAGTCCAGTGATGAGACAGCTAACGCTAATTTAGATGCAATAACACCTTCTGAGCAGCCATCGGCTCCAGTTGCTAAAAAAGTGCCTCATAAGATGATTGTGCACGGTCATGAGCGTATAGATAACTACTATTGGATGCGCGATGATGAACGCAAGGCTCCAGAAGTCATCGCGCATCTTGAGGCGGAAAATACTTATACTGATACTGTTATGCGCCACACTAAAGAGTTGCAGGAACTACTCTTTGAGGAAATGACGGGGCGACTGGAGAAGGATAAATCAACTGTACCTGTGTACCACAATGGATACTGGTATTACACCCGTTACCTGCCGGAAAAAGAATATGCTATTCATGCACGCCGTAAAGGTAGCCTGGAAGCTGCTGAGGAGGTGATGCTGGATGTCAACCAACTGGCGAAAGATTCAGGTTATTTCAGTGTTGGGCGCCTAGGGGTGTCTCCCAGCAATAGGTTGTTGGCATATCCGGAGGATAATGTAGGGCGTCGTGTTTACACTATTCGTTTCAAAGATCTGAAAAC
This sequence comes from Microbulbifer variabilis, assembly GCF_052468405.1. NCBI lineage: Bacteria > Pseudomonadati > Pseudomonadota > Gammaproteobacteria > Cellvibrionales > Microbulbiferaceae > Microbulbifer > Microbulbifer variabilis. Next base: position 2,984,792 of record NZ_CP174343.1, on the reverse strand, counting down.
TGGGGAATTGCTGCCTGATAAGTTGGAGAATGCCTCCCCGGTAGCTGTTTGGGCTAACGATAACCAGACAGTTTTCTACATTAATAAAGACCGCCAGACCTTGCTTGGTTATCAGGTAATGCGCCATAAGTTAGGGACGCCGCAAAGTGAAGATGTCGTTGTTTATGAAGAGCGTGACAAAGCATTTTATACTTGGATTTCCAAATCAAGAGATGGGGAGCTGGTGAGGATTCACCACAGTTCCACAACCAGCAGTGGCCAGTCAATCCTGGATGCTAACGCCCCGCTCACTGACTTTTCACCTTTGCATCCCCGCGAAGAGGATCATGAATATTCAGCTCTAAAGCTGGGAGATGAATTTTATATCCTGACCAATTGGCAAGCTGAAAACTTCCGCTTGATGAAAGCTGCACTGGCAGATGCTGCAGATAAGTCTAAGTGGCAGGAGGTGATACCACACAACAACGATGTTTTATTGGAAGATTTCACCTTATTTAACCATCACCTTGCTGTGATAGAGCGAAAAGCTGGTCAAACGGGTCTTAGGATTATCAATCTCGAGAACAATAAAGATATTCAGGTAGGTTTTAATGATCCAGTATATAGATTGGGCCTGAGCGCGAACCCCAACCTGGATTCTAATAGCGTACGGGTATCTTATTCGAGTTTGACGACACCAAATAGTGTTTATGAGGCCGAGCTAGATACCGGTAATCTGGAGCTGCTTAAGCAAGATATAGTTCCTGGTGGCTTTGATCCAGAGCACTATCAAAGTGAAGGCATTCTGATTACTGCCCGCGATGGGGTAAAAGTGCCGGTATCTCTTGTGTATCGGAAAGATAAATTCCGGCAGGATGGTTCTAACCCTTTACTGCAGTACGCTTATGGCTCCTATGGTAGTACGGTGGACCCCTGGTTCCGCTCTTCTGTGATTTCACTGCTTGATCGCGGCTTTGTATTTGCGATTGCTCATATTCGCGGCGGCCAAAAATTGGGGCGGGCTTGGTATGAAGATGGAAAGATGTTCAATAAGAAGAACACTTTTACGGACTTTATCGATGTAACCAAAGGCCTTACTAAGATGAAGTATGGCGCTCCAGATAAGATATTCGCTTCAGGCGGTAGTGCCGGTGGTCTGTTAATGGGGGCCGTCGTGAATATGTCTCCGGAGTTATATCGGGGAGTGACTGCGGCAGTACCATTTGTCGATGTTGTGACCACTATGCTGGATGAGTCTATTCCTCTGACAGTCAACGAATATGATGAATGGGGAAACCCGAATAATAAAGATAGCTATGAATATATGCTGTCATATTCACCCTACGATCAGGTGAAGGCACAAGACTATCCCAATCTGCTTGTAACTACTGGCCTGCATGACTCCCAGGTACAGTATTTTGAGCCTATGAAGTGGGTGGCTAAGTTACGTGAGTTTAAAACTGATAAAAACCGGCTGCTGTTCAATGTAAATATGGAGGCCGGACATGGCGGCTCTTCCGGTCGCTTTCGCCGTTACCATGAAACTGCTTTGCAGTATGCCTTTTATCTGGATCTCATCGGGCAGGAGGCAGTTGCTGTACCTGCAGAGTAACTGGAGTCTCACTTTAAGAAACGCGCACTTCTCCACTTTGAGGATGTAGCGAAAGTTGCAGCTTGGAAATAAGGGAGGCAAAGCTTTTGGTAGGCTTGCTTCCCTTTTCTAATTCAAGAGAGAGTGAAATTTACTTATTTGCGGTAGTCAAGCGGTGGCTTGCGATTGCCGAGAAGGGGGATGTACTCAAAGCTCTCTCCACGCTTTTGGCTGAACTCTTGCTTAGCCTGTTCCACCAGTTCAGGGTACTTCAGTAATTGAATTCCAGTGAGTGCCAGGGTTTCTGCAGCTAAAAGCATCCCTTTGTGACCAATACTTGTCCCTCCTGCCGCTACGGCCTGCCAGGTATGGGCTGATGTGCCCGGAACCCAGGTTGCGGTGGTAAAACCGCCTGTAGGCACATTCCAACTTACGTCCCCCACATCGGTGGAGCCGGGGAAGGGGGCCTCGCTAGGGTTATAGTCGACAATGTTTTCTTGGTCACCGATTTGACGACCGGGGCGGTGAGTAAGTCCCTCCAGGTTCTTGGCAAATTCCAATTCATCGGTTGAGTACTGGATACCGCCAAATTGCCGCATACTGGAATCGATAAGGCGATTCAGCGTTTGGTTTGGTAGAAGACTATGGTTACCATGAATTACCTCCCACTCCACTTCAGTACCTGTGCCTTGGGCGGCAGAGCGCGCTATCTCTTCCACGCGTGACCATACTGGCTCTAGGTCTGCAGCACTGCGATCACGTACATAGTAAAAGACCTCTGCATTGGCTGGAACGACATTGGGTGCCATTCCACCATTTGTAATTACATAATGAATGCGGGTGCTGTCTGGTACATGTTCACGCAACATGTTTACCATGAAGTTCATAGCCTCGACGCCGTCCAAAGCGGAGCGGCCATGTTCAGGTGCAGCGGCTGCATGGCTGGCAATACCCTTGAAACGAAATTTTGCAGACTTGTTTGCCAGGCTGGATTGTGGGTGAGCTTCATTTTGGTCACCCGGGTGCCACTGTAGAACTATGTCGGTATCTTCAAAAGCGCCAGCTCTTACCATATAGACCTTGCCAGAGCCTCCCTCCTCAGCTGGCGTACCATACAGGCGAATCTCACCGTCCGTGTCAGTTTCCTGTAACCAACGACTGAGCATAACCGCTGCTGTTGTTGATCCAGCGCCAAACAAGTGATGTCCACAGGCGTGCCCAGCGTTCTGCTTCTCAATCGGGCTATGGTAGGGCACCGCTTTTTGGGAGACTCCGGGTAGCGCATCCATTTCTGCCAGTAGTCCAATGGTTGGTCCTCCTCGTCCCTTTTTAAAGGTGGCGACGAAAGCAGTGGGTATGTCTGCGATACCCTCTTCGATCCTGAAACCCGCAGCTTTCAACTGAGCTTGGATGGCCGCACTGCTGAGGGTTTCCTGATAACCTACCTCGGCCAAACTCCACAGGTGATCAGCGAGTTCAATAGCCTGGGATTTCATCTGTTCAGATTGGCTGCTAACCCAACTAGCATCCTCTGGTAGTGATTCAGGCCCTGAAGCATCTGCTGTAGCAACTGAGATAGCAAAAATAAGGGCGGGGAGTGTACGTCGGACCATATGGAACTCCTGCTGTTATAAAATAGATATTCAAGAAAGTAGGTGTATACAAAGTATCAGTTTGGGGAGAGTTTTTCTCTGTTTTCATTACTCAGGTGAGTCCTAATTTACTCACCAGAAATCAGGCTGGGAGTGAGTCCCTATTTAAAAGTCTCTTGTCATTTTACTAGTCGTCCTTGCTTTAGGCTGATATAAGTCGGTATGAATTTTTACGGAGTATTTTTACATGCGTAATTTTTTAGATATTGAGGCTCCGGTAATTGATAGATTTGGAGGAGAGGCAGGCCTTGAAGCAAGATTGACAAAACCCAAGGCGGCGGAGCAGATCCAGTCTATTCCCAATAGTCAGTGGCTATCTGCCGCCTCAAGGGCTGTTTTTCAGGCGGGATTTAGCTGGAAGGTGGTGGAGAAAAAATGGCCAGGTATTGAGAATATCTTTCATGGGTTTGACCTATCTTTTTGCCGGTACTTGCCGGAAGAGGTACTTGATGACCTGATGCACCAGGAGGGAATGATAAAGCATTGGACGAAAACACGATCGATACCAAGGAATGCAGATTTTTTTTGGCAGCTGTCTAATAAGCACGGCAGTCTGGGAAGCTATTTTTCCAGCTGGAATACAGCTAATTATATAGAGAATCTAAAGTATCTGCGCAGGGGCGGAGATAGGTTGGGAGGTAAAACTGCTCAAGTATTCTTACGCCGAATGGGGGTAGATACTCTGGTTTTTGCTAGCGATACCATAAGGGCGCTTGTCAGGGAGGGAGTAGTGGATAAATCTCCCTCTTCAAAAAAGGACTGGGCAGCATTGCAAGAAGCAATTGAAACCTGGCAAATGCAATCCAATCGCAGTTTGAATGAAATTAGCCAGATATTGTCACTATCTGTAGGGTGAGTTTAGGGGTGCTGGATAGGGGGTGGTGATAGCTATCCAGCGCTTCATTCAGATACCGAAGTCAAGCCCTTATTCAAAGGCTGATTTATTGGGTTCTGGACTCAGACTGAATTCTAAAATCTACTGCAAGATCTGCTTCATATAGAATCTCATCAAAGGAAGGTTCCTGCTCGAAAGAGTAAAGGTCATCCTGTTGTACTCTGGAGCCAGTGACTACGACTTCCTCAATAGCCATGGCACCACCGGTGGCTCGAAAGTACGTGTTATTTTTCCGAATGCCGACGGGTATTAGTTTTACACCCAAAGCCATCTCATAGTCGGTTTTCTGTTGTAAAATATTTTGTAGGGCTTGAGACTGTACCTCTTTGTTGGTCTGCCTCTCTTTTGAATGCTCAAATGCAGTGTTTACAATCATAACCTCTTTATTTTGATCTGCGAGCCGGGCGACAGCTTGTAGCTGATCTTCTCCCTCTATTGTAATTGCTACTCGATTCATTACTTTGTAGCTGTTAGGCCTTTTGCCTAGCCAGCCAAATTGTGGAGAAGAAGAAAATCTGGAGTTCTTGATTTTATCTTGATCAATGCCTGTTGTAATGAGGCTCTGTCGTAGCTTTGTACGAAGAGAGTGATTTGCTGTGATGGCATCTGATAATTGTTCTTCTTCGGTAGTAACGACTAAGCTGATGATGGCACGGTCAGAATAAGCGGTTTCTTCAGCGCTACCACGGATTGTGACAATATTGTCTGCAGGATATAGGATTCCGCGTAATTCTTGGGGAGAACCCTTTATCTCTGGTTCTGCTACGCAGATATTGGATAGAAGAAAGGTAAATAACAGTAGCATCCTGTTCATTTTGATTTCTCACTTTGAAAAGTCGTTGTTGGTGGGCTTATATTAAAAATTAGCTGAAGTTGTAATTATATTTGCAAACCCCTCCGAGGTCATTAATTAGTCATAAGTGACCAAAATCACTAAAAACTGATTTAAATTGCCAAAGTGTGACAAGTTGAGTGTTAGGCGTTCTGGGGAAATAAATTCTGATTTTTATCAAATAACTTTTCTAGATGACTTTGGGTCGCCCGGGGGCTTAGGAAAGTCTTTTTAGGGAATTTTTCTGGCTAATTTCATCTATATAAAAGCTTTTATCTATACTTTTTCCAGGTTTTTATCCTATGCATATTTATTCCTCAGGCTTACTTTGAACCAGTAGTCACTTTTTGCTTTAGCTACTTCGCAGAAAATCGATTGCATAGCCTTTAAGGTCGGCCGTTGTTTCTAGGTGGGACAACCTGGCTAGGCCCAGCCAATAACTATATTTGTAGCGACTTTCTGGAAGAGCAGAACTCATGGGAACATTATTTAACAAGAAATTACTTGCAGTTACCTTGGCAACACTTCTGACCGCCTGTGGTGGGGGTGGCGGGGGAGACTCATCTTCTGATACTGACCAACCTGCAGGAGATGGTGGTAGTGGACAGGGTTCCGGAAATGGGCAAGGAGGCGCAGGTGATACGCCAATATCAGATAATGTCGGTACTTCAGTGATGGTCGGTGATGTAGAAGTCACTGAGCTTGGATTTGCCACTTTGACAGCTGTGGATGTGACCTTGCCTGATGCAATGAATAACGCCAAAGAAGTCTATCAAATGGCTCACTATATTGCTCGGACAGATGGTGAGCAGAATGAAAATGACATTGATATCCCTATTCGTAACTATGTAGCTACCTGTGCGACGGACACCGAGATTCCCCGAATGTTTGTCTCAACAACTTTATCTGAGGGGACCAGCGCTGACGATACCACCTATGGTTCCGTGTATGAACTAAAATATAACCCCGAAACCTCCAGCTTCGACCAGACAGGCAATGCGACAATTTTAAAACAATGCCATGAATCCCATGGTATTGCCGCGAGCAAAGATTGCTCCCGAGTGGCAGTACTTTGTAATACAGATTACCAGGCGCATGAACGCTACGAGGTTCAAGGGGACCTTGTGGAGCAGTATGGTAGCGGTTGGATGACAATGGAAGATAATATTGACAAAATTGAAGCACGAATAAGTAATGAAATTGGCTTAATGGTGGCCACTAATCATGGAAAATTCATTGATTTCTTCACTGAGCACCCGACATTAAAATTTGATGATTTTCTCCCCGGTTTGAAAAGCACGTTCCCTGATACTGATTTCGGTGAATCACCTTCCTTTACTACCATTAAAGGTGCTGAAATGCAGGAGGAAATGGAATATATCATAGATAATTTATCCTCTGCCGATCACGATGCTCTTTTACAACATATTCGTGACAATGGTTACAAATATAATGATCAGATATGGCTGCTGGAGTGGGAGAGCGAAGCTCTGAGTGAAACGCCCGATGCTTATGTAGTAAATAAAATGCATGGCGGATCTCATGTGGGAACAGAAGAATTGGTTTACGTGGATACAGATAGCCAGGGGAGGTCTAGCTATGCTTTTTCGGCCTCAGCCCGTGTATTCGATAATGAAGGGGACTCACATTATTCTGCGGGCTTAACGGTTATCAATCGAAATGATTGGTCGCTGAATATGAGTGGTTCGGATAATCGCGGTTGGTATTGGGCTTGTGGCGATGGCCATGTTGTCAATATCCGGGCATTCTATAATCCCGATAATGAGAAATATGGGGCTCTATGCACTAGCGACTGGAATGACTGGATTGGCAGCACTCACGGTCAGCTTGGAACTATCGCGATTAAAATGGAAACCTCAAGTTCGAGTTCTGAAGGCTATTTTAACCATTTTGTACCTTCAACCGCGGCAATGGTCTCCAATGGTGGAGGGCATACTGTTGTGCCCCTGGATGCAGATACTAATTTGTCATTAATTGTCTCTCCAAAATTTATTGCTGATGCCGATATGGATCGGTTTCTACAAGATGAAGTGGGTGTAGACCCTAGCAAAGAGGGGCCATTTGACGAGGAGTGTTCAGATTATGATGAAAATAACTGCTTCCTCTCTTATATGTCTTACAATTATTGGTACCCAGAGAAAGCCCAGTTTCCTTCAATTGAGCGTCAAGGACTTTATTCAGGAGATGCTCTGGATCCTTCCTCTCTGACACGCATTGGTATTGCTAAGGTCAATGGTAGTGGAAGCATTAGTGGGCAAGGCTTTAAGTGGCTGGTAGAGGATAATGATTGCCAGGTTAGTGATCCTCAGTTAGTTGACTTAAAAAATGGTCGTTATTTATTCGGATATGCCAAGTTCCAGTGTATCTCGGATAACTTACCCTTTGATCGAATTTATAGCCCAAAGTCATTACGTCTCTTGGTTCCCAAGGCCTACTATGTGATGGAAATTGATGCGGACTTGAATGTTCTTGAAGGGCCGATTCAGTTGCCTAATCATGGTTGGGGTGGATTGGATGAGCCTATGTATATGGGTGGTGGCAAGGTAGCTTGGAGTTACATCAAGAACCCAACTTTTGAAAACTATGGTGGTGGTCAGCAGAATACGTGGCAGGCGATGATTTATCACTCAAAAAGCGTTAACTAATTCGATTGTAATTTGATCAGCAGTTTTAATTTTCTGCGCGCTTTTTATAGAGGGTTTGTTGACTAAAAAGGGGGGGAAGCCCCCTTTTTCACATTTGCTATTTTTCGGCCTGGTTAAAATTTGGACAAAAAATCTATCCAGATGTGGGGTTCTTCCTGTGCGGTCTGTTTGATTTACCAGGGCTTTGGTCAAGATTTATAAGTTTTTTAAAATATATTTGGTTAACTGCCTGAATTCTTGCCTTCTGACTAACTGGTCTGCAAGCATGTCGCTCCGGGTTCTCGTTTGGCGCTTGAAGTCCTATTACCGCAATATCTTCTCCAGATAAGTTTGCCAGTCCAAAAATAGTATTCCGGCCAATAAAAATAATTTTTTGGAAGTGTGAAGTGGGGCTGGGAAAAAATATAAGGATACAACAATGACATTCTACAAACGATTGGGTGTAAGTCTCTCTCTTGCACTTGCTGGGCTCATGGCGTCAGCTTTTGCAGCAGCTGACAACTGCTATATTCTCGTCCATGGTCATGGTACCGAAGGGCATATTAAACAGCGCACTGATTCTCAAGGTAAGCTGGAACAGCCAGCCCTGGATTATTGGAGCGAGGCCTTCTTTGATAAATACAATGGTAGTAATTTTATCCAGCAGTTGCGCATGAACGGTGGCAACTACGGAGTAGTTGGATATAACTCCACCGATGAGGGTGAAATGCCCTATTGGCATGATGGTACAGCAGGTGAGATTGCCCGGCAGATCATTGATATTCGCAGTGGTAAGGGAGATGGATACCAGCATGATAATCAGTGTGAAGCCGATGATACCTTTTGGGTGATTGCTCATAGCCAGGGTGCGGCGCAAATGATGTACCTCACCGGCAATGCTGTACCCGGATCTCCTTACTACAATCGCGCTTATAACCAGTTTGACACAAATACTGTTACTGAAAGCTCAAAGGTTTGTACTGGCAGATGGTTCTGGAAGAGATGTAAAACCGAAACCAAGACCTATAACGTAGCTGGTTTAGATGACCGTTATGCGGTTGAGGTTGACTTTAATAAAGCGATTAGTGGTATTGCTGCAATTTTCACTACTGGTGGTGCTATTACCGGCACAGAATTTGTCGATCGGCTGTGTAACGGTAGTTGGATCGAAAGCGTGGTCAATGATCTGTTTATAGGTCGAGAGTGCTCAGCGGTGCGCTATCTGCAGACAAATGATGTTTATGCGGTGCGTAACTATGTAGGTACAAATTTGGCTGCACCGGTTTATACCATTGGCGGTTATGCGGGCTTTCCTGGCATTGCAACTGCAAGTTCCCTGTTGTTGGGCGGTGAAGACGACGGTTATATTAACCTGGCGTCTCAGATGAACTGTTCTGGCTCAGGGAAGCGCAACCTCTACTCAAACCTAAAAGAATACAAAACCTTCCTGGGTATCGCATACGGTAGCGCGATCTTCTCCTGTGATAATGATCACAAAGGTACTGCACGCTCTTATAACCTGGCGAGCCTCTATACTGACCATGATGCTCAGCGTAACGGCGGTATTATGGCCCCAGACTACACTGGTATCCCCGGTGGCCTGAACTGTGGTGCCGGTAAAAATACGGCTGGTCGTATTGCTGCCTGTACAGAGTAATTAGCTCATCGTTTTAAAAAGCCCGCTTTTAAGCGGGCTTTTTAGTTTGCGGGAATCACATATTTACTGCTATTAATTTTTAGCTCTAGTGATCCTCTGCCACTTGTAAATTGTTCTCTGCTTTCATACGAGATACTTCGATCTCTTCCGCAAAAATCTCATGGATGCCGAAACGGTAACTGTCAGTACTGTTTGCCGCATGGGTACCGCCCGGAATCGTTGTAAATGCAATGCGCCAGGGAGTGTTCTCTCGTTCTTTCCAGTGCTTATGCCAGGAGAGTGCATCATTGCGTAGGTTTGGCATGTCTTTAGAGCCACTGGTTACTACCAGAGTCAGATCCTCTCTTGTCGCTTGTACAGGTTCCCTATGGAAAAACTCCTGCTGTGGAAGAAAGGTGGCGTTACTAGCTATCAAGCCTTGAAATAAGTCGGGCTTAGTAAAGGCCGTGTACAGTACAAAATGCCCCCCGCGGCTTTGACCGAAGAGAACCCGTTGCTGAGGGTCTATTGCGTAGCGGCTTTCAACTGCTGGCAAGAGCTCCTGCTCTAGAAAGTTGAGAAACTGTGCTGCACCGCCGTACTTAAGTGTGTCACTGTCACTGGGTAGCGAAAAGTCAAAACTGCGATGATTGATCTCGGGTTTAAATGAGCCGTATGCAATACCTACGATAATCGCCTCGGGGGCGTAATCGTCGTAATGCATAAACAGGTGATTAGTAGCCAAAATTGGGAACAGGGAATCCCCATCGAGGAGATAAATTACCGGGTAAGTTGTATCCTCGTTTGAATTGTAGCCCTCAGGCAGGCGAGTATAGATATGGTAGGGGCGCCCAATAATCGTTGAATCCAACTTAAAGTAGTCCCCTTTCAGGGCAGGCAAAAACTCGAGTGGTTGGGAATGATTTTCAGGAGAAGAGTTACTTTGGTGGTTAGCAGGGCAGCCACTTAGCAGTCCGGTTGCTAGTAGCGTTGATAGAAAACGAATAAGGGGCTTTTTCATCGAGTCTCCTATACTAACGGTGGGATTCATTGGTTGACTAGGTCTCTACTTATATTCTCAAGTGGGGTGCTAATGAGCAATATAAAGCTTGCTTCTGGTAGAGATTTCCCTTCCATAAAGGTACAGCGACTTGGCGGAGGTGAGTTGGTGCTGGGGAAGCCCGACGGTAGTTTTCATTGGCAGATGGTAGTCGCTTACCAAGGTAAGCACTGCCCTCTTTGTACCAAGTATTTGCGTGTATTGAGTGTGCTACTACCCCGCTATCATGCGGAGGGTATTGACGTGGTTGCTGTCTCTGCCGATACCGAGGAAAAAGCTTCTCTGCATATGGAAACAATTCAGCCGGGATTTACTATCGGTTACGGTTTATCAATACCCCAAATGCAGCAGCTTGGGCTCTATATTTCAAAACCCCGCTCCCCAGAAGAAACAGACAGGTCCTTTGCTGAACCGGGTGTTTTTGTCATCAACGAATCAGGAAGGCTGCAAATAGTCGATATTTCCAATGCACCTTTTGCAAGGCCTGACTTGCAAACGCTATTGGTGGGTATCGAGTTTATTCGAAATCCTGATAATCATTACCCAATTAGGGGAACATATTAGGAGTTTTTAAATACACAGCTAATTTGGGGAGACTGCTTTTTGGATTAAAAGTTCATAGTAAAGTTAGAGGTCTTGAATTTAAGGGGGGAGGGTAGTGATGAACGCTTTGCTATCTAAAGTTAATGATTCCAAGCTTACTCTAATTGCTAGTAGAAAATTTATATTTATTGATGGCCTTAACAAAAAACTATATCTGTTTATGGTAGAGAGATTATTACTCAGTATCAATTTCTCGATAAAGCGTTGGTTACCCTACATGATTGGTGGTCTCTGGATCAGGGAGTTAATATCTATCTGCTCTCTAGAGGGGGAGTTGTGGATTTTACTTTGAATTCGGATGTCGACTTGTGGGGAGGTTTGGATGACGTAAAAGTTATCTAGCCGAATACTATTTGCTTTGCCGAATTCTTTGCGCTGGCGACTGCGCTGCTATGAGTGAGCAAAGCCGATTTTTATATCTTTCTACGCCTTTTGGTTTTTGGTGGTGTCGAAACTTATTTCATTCCTGATTTTCATTGCAGCGTCTCAAGTGAATCGTATATATAAATATCAGGCGGCGAATCTGTAAATGTCTATTTCCTAAGCAAGAAAACAGGTGTTTAGCCTGTTATCTTACTTTTATTCAATGGAATTAAGCTTCTTTGTCAGATTCTTGAAACGATAGCTTCAATATGAATGGCTCATTTAGAAGTTGTTCAGTTCTTCCCGCAGATCGACCTCTAGCTCCTCTGAGTTAGTAATCCATACGCTTTTATCCGACGCAGGAAACACACCTATTTCAATGCCGTCACCTTTTAAGCCGGAAAGCCACTTCTTTAAAAACTGTGGTAAGGGAATACTTTTAGGGGTGAGGCCTGCTTCATTCTCAGCATAGGCTTGGGCAAATTCAGCGCTTGGCCATACTGGTAGATATTCAAAGCCACCGTCTTCATCGGTGTGTATTTTAAGAAAGCAATTTTGGCTATCGATCAGTATCCAGATCTCCCGCTCTTCTCCGGCTATGCTCAGGAAATACTCATAGCGATCTTCACAGCTCAAGGTAGCAATATCGTTCAAATCAAGGGTGTTCATAGAGAATTCACAATCATAAATTTAAGACGGGCGGCTACGACAGACAGCGTCTTCTTGGGGGTTGAGTGCAGCTAGTATGAGTTATTATGCGCCAATTTTGAATCTTGTCCAAACTGTTTAACCTATTGATAGGCGTCAATGGTGATCTATAAGGGCTTTAGTGGAACATAAATCTAGTTTGAGGGAGGTAGTAAGAATAGGGACTCACTATATGCTGTATTCCCAAAGTCACTATCTATACATGGTGATTGCTATTGTTATCTGACTGTACATATCTCAAAAACAATCCTCTCGATGTTTCTCAAAGGCCTCTTGAGCACATCTTATTTGGCTTTTCCCCCTGTTTATTTAGGTTCTCCCCCCGTTCACAGCTTTCTTCTAGAACACTTTCCTTCTACCCCCTAACTTTGAGGTTTTATTTAGGTAAGGTAGTTAACATGGAAAATCAAAGACAAGTATCAAGTCATCAAAGCAAAATTAATGTACTACTAGCATTAAGCGTACTTTTTTTGGGCGGCTTAATGGGGCTTAAGAGGGATACAGTTGAGTTTGAAGAGATTTTTGTCGAGCGAATCAATATTGTAGAAAAGAACGGATTAAATCGTATGGTTCTAGCAAACTCAGATAAGGCGCCAGGGGTCGAAAGGTATGGGCGAGAGGTATTTCGATCAAAGTCCTCTAGGCCTGGGATGATTTTTTACAATGATGAGGGGACTGAAAATGGGGGATTTATATTTCGAGGAAGTCAGGACGGTGGTATAACTAACCATGGGTTACATCTATCTTTTGATAGATATAATCAAGATCAAACTCTAATGGTGCAACACATTGAAAGTTCTGATTATATGGTCACGGGCCTTACAGTAATGGACCGTCCTGATCAGGATATGGATTTTGATCTGTCTAAGGAGTTTAGTGAGGCTAAAAGGCTTGGCGATAAAGAGCGAATAGCATGGTTAACAAAGCGGTATAAAGAAGAAAAGCTTGGCGGGACTAGAAGGGCTTTTTACGGTACCCTAAATGGGGATTCGAAGCTTCAGCTAAATGATATTGATGGAAACAAACGTATTCAGCTAATGGTTACCAAAGATGGTGAGGCAAAATTAGAGTTTCTCGATGTCAATGGTCAGGTTATTATGCGTCTTCCGCAGTAAATAAATAAGTAAAGTATAAAGATGAGCAAGGCAGCCATTATTTTTTTGACGACGTGTTTCTCAATTTTGGTTGTCTTGTACTCTGCTACAATAAAAGCTACTCCGGGAAATGCCATCGTTATACATTATGATGCACCAATTTGGATTGTATTGCAGTGCTTTCTCTCTCAATGGTTATCGTTGAAAGTATATGGCACGTTAATACCAAGTAAAAAAGAGGATAATATATCCATCCAATTCTTCCTTGCAGTTTTTGTAATTAGCGGCTTTATCTACCTTTTCCTGGCAATATTTCTTACTTTGTCTTTGGAGCTGTTCTTTGGTATCCAGGAGATAGATAAAAGACATGTGTCCTTACTTGCGTTGAGTTTGATTTTTTTACATGTTTTAAATTGTGGTGCAGTTATTTCCTTTAAGCTAATTAAAGGGGTTAATGAGCAACGTCTAGATTTGGAGAGAGTGCAAAAGTTACTTTTGGAGAAGCAGCTTGAAGCCATGCAGCAGAAGCTGGATCCTCATTTCTTATTTAATAATCTTAATGTTCTGTCGGCACTTATAGGTTCCAATCCTGAGGTAGCTGATGAGTTTCTAGATAAATTTACAAATATCTATCGCTATGTCTTAGAGTGTCAAGATTTCAAAACGATAAGTCTTGATCGTGAAATTACTTTTGCAATGGATTATATGTCATTGGTGGAGCAAAGGTTTTCTCATGCGTACAAATTAGATGTTGAATGTAGAAGAAATACTTTATATCAACATGTAACTTTACCTTGCTCTCTTCAGTTGGCGCTGGAAAATGTAATCAAACATAACCAGGGGGATAGGGAGAATCCTTTATGGGTTAAAGTAATAGTGACTGATCACTGGCTTGAGGTGAGAAATAAAATAAGGCCAAAAGTTACAACGGTTCCTTCGGGAAAGTTAGGACTAATAAACCTGAGGAAAAGATCGGAGATGATCCTAGGTAGGTCAATAGAAGTCATGCAAAAGGATGGTGAATTCATGTTGCGCCTTCCACTAGCCTGTAACTAATGTAATCATTCGATGAATATTCTATTGATTGAGGATGAGCCGTTAACGGCCGAGAAACTAAAGAACTATATACTGAAGTATAACTCTCAAGCCAAAATCTTGGGTCCGTTGGATAAGGTTGAAAAGGTTCGGAGATTTTTCCTGGAGGAAATCGAGTTAGATCTTATATTCTCAGATATAGAGCTGCTCGATGGGCCGGTGTTTCACGTGTTGAGTGAGATTGATTTACCCTGCCCGGTTATATATACCACCGCCCATGATTCCTATTGGATGAATGCTTTTCAAAATATGGGAATTGAATATTTACTTAAGCCATATTCTTACAAGCGTTTTACCGGTGCTATGCTGTCTTTCGAGCAGTTAAAGAGTAGTTTTTCAGATAAAAATTATGCCAAGGAAGAGCCGGCTGGCGGCGCTGGATTTAGATATAGATTTCTATTGAGAAAGGGCAGAGGTGTAGAGGTTTTATGGGTAGAAGATATTATTTGCCTAAGGGCTGAGCAAGGAATTATTGTTGCGCACGATAAAAAAGGGATGATTCACCCGTTAGTGCAACAGTCGGTGACTGATCTTGAGTCCCAGCTGAACCCTCAAAAATTTATTCGAATCAATCGTAGCGATATTGTCAATATCCAGTATGTGCAGCGCTTTGAGGCTTACGGTAAAGACACTCTCGCCGTTCATCTCTCAGGTTTGAACGAACCTCTCATAACTAGCAAGACAAGAAGTTCTGCTTTTCGGCGCTGGCTTGATAGTTAAACTTAGGCAGAAGTATTTGTGGGGTGAATACTAGGGAGAACCTTCAGCAGGCTATTATTAGGATAAAAAAAACGGGCATCAAGCCCGTTTTCAATACTTCTCTTCCTGTGAGCGACTACTTTCTCCTTTTTTAGTAATTCGCTTACCAGGAGGCGCTTACCACTGTAGTGCGCCACCGGTTTGATATTCAATAACCCGGGTTTCGAAGAAGTTTTTCTCTTTGCGCAGGTCCATGATTTCAGACATCCACGGGAATGGATTCTGGGCACCTGGGAACTGCTCTTTCAAGCCCAGCTGGCTGAGGCGGCGGTTGGCGATAAACTGGAGGTATTCCTCCATCATGTTCGCATTCATACCGAGCACACCGCGGGGCATGGTATCGCGGGCGTAGGCGACCTCGAGTTCCATACCTTCGAGAATCATTTGGGTTACTTCCTGTTGGAATTCTGCAGTCCACAGGTGTGGGTTTTCCAGCTTGATCTGGTTGATCACGTCGATGCCGAAGTTAAGATGCATAGACTCATCACGCAGAATGTACTGGAACTGTTCGGCAACCCCCGTCATTTTGTTACGGCGACCCATAGACAGTATTTGGCTGAAACCGCAGTAGAAGAAGATGCCTTCGGTGACGGCGTAGAAGGCGATCAGGTTGCGCAGCAGCTCCTGGTCGGATTCAACAGTGCCGGTTTTGAAGTTGGGATCACCGATTGCCTGGGTATGGGAAAGGCTCCAGGCTGCTTTCTTGGCAACTGCAGGCACTTCGCGGTACATATTGAAGACTTCACCTTCATCCATGCCCAGGGACTCAACACAGTACTGGTAGGCGTGAGTGTGGATAGCTTCTTCAAAAGACTGGCGCAGCAGGTACTGGCGGCACTCCGGGTTGGTGATATGGCGGTAGATCGCCAGCACCAGATTGTTGGCAACCAGGGAGTCTGCGGTGGAAAAATAACCGAGGGAATACTCCACGATGCGACGCTCATCCTCGGTGAGACCGTTAGGGTCTTTCCACATGGACACGTCTTTGTTCATGTTGATTTCCTGGGGCATCCAGTGATTGGCACAGCCATCCAGGTACTTTTGCCAGGCCCAGTCGTATTTAAAGGGCACTAACTGGTTGAGGTCAGCGCGGCAATTGATAATACGCTTTTCATCCACCTGGATACGGGCTGCGCCCATTTCCAGTTCTTCCAGGCCGGGAGCTGGGTCCATATTGGCAACTGTTGCCCGTGCAGCTTCAACAGCTGTGGAGCCACTTTGGGCCGCAGGCGACGCCGGAGTGGCTGTGGGAGCTGTTGCTTCCGCTGTGTAAGAAGCACTGGGTTCTTGCACAGCTTTCGCCTGGGTCTCCGGCGCCGGTCGCGGTTCGGTTGCTTTCTCAGGTTGTTGGGGCTTTGTTTCGAAGTCGTCCCAGCTCAGCATAGTTGGCCCTTTTGATTGGTCTCGGTATCGAAAGTTCGATATTAATTTTCTTCAATCTTCCTGGCGCGATACTCGCAGGGAGGGGCCAGGGGTGATGTACCGGTTTTTTTCCGGCAATAATTCTTTGGAGTAGGTATTTTCTACCTGCCCGGGCACAAAATTACTGTGCCAGATCAATTACTGCTTTGCTTTTTACCCGTATTTTTCCGGGTTTTAGAGCCTGGGAAGGCTGCTTGGGCAAAGGAGTTCCGATGCTTAAAGTCGGTGTATTACAGCAATTTTGTATTTTGCACTTTGGGAAAATTCCTGTTGCTTGCAGGTCGCAGACGATCCCCGGCCCGTAACTTCTTCCGGCTTTTTGGTACCGGGCGGGCCGGGGTCGCTGCGCATGGTCATGCCCGCACGTGCGGTTACGACGCTCTCCCCCGAGAGTTAGTGCAGCCCCTTAAAAAAGGGGCAATAATTTTACTGACAGGCTTCGCAATCCGGGTCGTCCAGGGAGCAGGCCTGAGGTACCGCAGCTGGAACCGGTGCCGCCTGTTCAGCAGGCTCTGCAGCGGCCATGCCGTTACTTCCGTGTGCGCTTACCGCATTTAAGGTGCCGCTGTTTACGGTGGATTTCTCTGTGGTCGTGGCAGCCAGGGCGCGCAGGTAGTAAGTGGTTTTCAGGCCGCGGAACCACGCCATGCGATAGGTCAGATCCAGCTTCTTGCCATCGGCACCGGCAATATAAAGGTTCAGGGACTGGGCCTGGTCGATCCACTTTTGGCGACGGCTGGCGGCGTCCACAATCCAACGCGGTTCCACTTCAAACGCGGTGCGGTATTTCGCTTTCAGGTCTTCCGGTACGCGATCGATTTTCTGTACGGAACCCTCGTAGTATTTCAGGTCGTTAACCATGACCTGATCCCAAAGGCCGCGATCTTTCAGATCGTGTACCAGGTAGGGGTTCACTACGGTGAATTCGCCGGACAGATTCGATTTCACATACAGGTTTTGATAAGTCGGTTCGATCGACTGGGAAACCCCGGTGATATTGGCAATGGTCGCGGTAGGGGCGATCGCCATCACGTTGGAATTTCGCATACCCTGAGATTTTACTTTTTCGCGCAGGCCGTCCCAGTCCAGAGTGGAACTGGTGTCCTGTTCGATAAACTGCTGGCCGCGCTGCTCAGCCAGGATCTGGATAGAGTCCAGTGGTAGAACACCCTTGCTCCACAAGGAGCCTTCGTAGGTCTGGTACTTGCCGCGCTCGGCAGCCAGATCGCTGGAAGCGGAGATGGCTTCGAAACTGATCGCTTCCATGGTGTTGTCGGCGAAGGCGACGGCTTCGTCGCTGGCGTAGGCGATGCCGGCTTTGTACAGCGCATCCTGGAAGCCCATCAGGCCCATGCCTACCGGGCGGTGACGCATGTTGGACTGTCGTGCACTTTCAACCGCGTAGTAGTTGATGTCGATAACGTTATCGAGCATACGTACCGCGGTTTTTACGGTATTGGCCAGCTTGGTGCGGTCGAGTTCACCGTTCTCACCAATGTGTTGAGCCAGGTTGACGGAGCCCAGGTTACACACGGCGATTTCGTCGTCGGCCTTGGTGTTGAGAGTGATCTCGGTGCACAGGTTGGAGCTGTGTACCACACCGGCGTGCTGTTGCGGGCTGCGCAGGTTGCAGCTGTCTTTAAAGGTAATCCAGGGATGGCCGGTTTCGAACAGCATGCCCAGCATCTTGCGCCACAGGTCGAGTGCGCGGATTTTCTTGAACAGGCGCAGCTTGCCTTCGGCAGCCAGTTGTTCGTAGTGGTTGTAGCGCTCTTCGAATGCGGTGCCGAACAGGTCGTGCAGGTCCGGGCAATCCGCCGGGGAGAAGAGGGTCCATTCTTTGTCTTCGAACACGCGCTTCATAAACAGGTCGGGGACCCAGTTGGCGGTGTTCATATCGTGGGTGCGGCGGCGGTCGTCACCAGTGTTCTTGCGCAGCTCGAGGAATTCCTCGATATCCAGGTGCCAGGTTTCCAGGTAAGCACACACAGCGCCCTTGCGCTTGCCGCCCTGGTTGACTGCTACTGCGGTGTCATTGGCCACTTTCAGGAAGGGCACAACACCCTGGGACTTGCCGTTGGTGCCTTTGATATAGGAACCCAGGGAGCGCACTGGCGTCCAGTCATTGCCGAGACCGCCGGCCCACTTGGACAGCATGGCGTTATCGCGGATAGCACCGTAAATACCGTGCAGGTCGTCCGGTACCGTTGTCAGGTAGCAGGAGGACAGCTGCGGGCGCAGGGTGCCGGCGTTAAACAGGGTCGGGGTGGAGCTCATGTAGTCGAAGGAGCTCAACAGGTTGTAGAACTCTACCGCGCGCTCGTTCTTATTTTCTTCATTAATGCTGAGGCCCATGGCGACACGCATAAAGAAGATCTGCGGCAACTCAAAACGAATGTCATCGCTGTGCAGGAAGTAGCGGTCGTACAGGGTCTGCAGGCCCAGGTAGGTAAACTGGTGGTCGCGTTCGCCTTTTAAAGCTTCGCCGAGTTTTTCCAAGTCGAAGGTGGCCAGCGCCGGGTCCAGCAGGTCCAGTTCGATACCCTTTTCCACGTAGGTGGGCAGGGTGGAGGCGTAGAGCTTTTCCATCTCGTGCTGGGTGGCGCGCTCTGCAACACCAAGGAAGCGCAGGGCTTCTGAGCGCAGCTTGTCCAGCAGCAGGCTGGCAGTGGCAAAGGTGTAATTGGGCTCCTGCTCAACCAGGGTACGCGCAGTAATCACCAATGCGGTATTGATATCGTTTTCGGAAACACCGTCGTACAGGTTTTTCAGCGCTTCACTGAGGATGGCGTCGGCGTTTACATCCTTGAGGCCCTCACAGGCTTCACTGACAACAGTGCGCAGGCGCTCCATATCCAGGGGGACAAGGCTGCCATCGTCGAGTTTTACACGAATACTGGGGTGGGCATCGATAGCTTGCTCAGTTTGCTGAGCGGTTTTCACTTTCTCAGCGCGCAGACGGGCGTGCTCTTCGCGGTAAAGTACATAGTCGCGCGCAACCTTGTGCTCGCCGGCGCGCATCAGGGCCAGTTCTACCTGGTCCTGAATTTCCTCGATATGAATCGTGCCGCCAGAAGGCATGCGGCGTTTGAAGGTAGAGCTGATCTGGCCAACCAGTTCTTCAACTTGTTCGTGGACACGGCTGGACGCAGCGGCGGTGCCGCCTTCAACAGCGAGAAAGGCCTTGGTAACGGCGACGGAAATTTTACTGTCGTCGTAGGGGACAACGGTACCATTGCGCTTAATTACGCGGATTTGTCCCGGTGCAGTAGCGGCCAGAGTGGTGCCGCCAGTAGCCTGGTCGCTTGAGGTGCCCGACTTTTCCGCAGGCACGGTTTGAGAGCGCCCTGTCTCTGTGTGCATGTAAATCTCCGAAAGGTTGTTTTGTTGTCTGTCCGCGTGTGTTCACTAGAACAGCGGCCACTGGACTACGTGGCATGTGCGGAGCGGGTCCATCGCATTCAGTAATTTCTCCCACTCTGTGGGGGATACTGGAAACAGGCGGCTTGATGACCGGCGCACAGTTAAGGTCTGCCGGCTGCTGCCTGCGGCGGATAATTCCTTTCCGCCCGCTTACCTCTGATTCTGCTTTGAAAAAAGCAGCGTCTGACGCCCACCGCCAAAAAGTGTGGCAAGGCGCCGGAATTTGCCCCTTGAATTGGGGATGCCCTTAGCCCTCTACCCCAATATATAGGGGTACGGCCTCGAGTGCGCTACAAGATAATGCGGTAGGCGGGTCAGTTCAAGGCGAATAACTTTGTAGTTGTTTGTGGATAAATTGTGGGTAGGCTGGTTGAGTCAGTAGCCACTTCCGCGGCAGAGCCCGCCATAGCTGGGCTGCATGGGATTAGGCACTTCGGGAGTGGGTTAAATACAAGCTCTTACAATTTTTTTTAATAGCGAAGGCGTTCTAAATTAACAACGGCAATAACCATTTTTATATGACCGTAATTTGAGCAAATTGGTACTAAGATGATCAACTTTGTGGCGTGAATTTAATGTTGGCGCGGGCTTGTTTATTAGGTATGCATTGGTGAATATTTATCTAAATAATGAATTTAGTGTCACAAGTGTGAGCAGCTAGATGAATTATGCGTTACGTGACAGGGACCGAGATAAAGTGGCTGGGCATTTCCGGTCGATTGGTGGCAGTGGATGGTTGTTCAAGGTGGCCGGTATTGCGAAATGATGCGCAACCGGCCGGCGCAAAAAATACTCAGGCGCTGTACTCCTGAAGAAACTCCATCAATGCTTTCTGTGCATGTAAGCGATTCTCTGCTTCGTCCCAGACAACGGAGATGCTTTCATCTTCCAGCAGCTCGGCACTTACTTCCTCGCCGCGATGGGCAGGCAGGCAGTGCATAAAAACTGCGTTGCTTTTGGCGTAGCTCATCAGTTCATGGTTTACCTGGAAGTTGTCAAAAGCCTTGGTGCGTACCTGCTGTTCCGTTTCCTGTCCCATCGAGGCCCAGACATCAGTGCTAACCCAATCGGCTGTACGCACCGCCTCTACAGGGTTGTGCACAACTTTTACCCGGTCGCCAGCGGCGGCGACTATTTCGGCATCCGGTTCATAGCCTTGGGGGCAGGCGATCCGCAGCTCAAAGTCGCACAGGCGAGCGGCATTGATGTAGGAGTGGCACATGTTATTGCCATCGCCTACCCAGGCTACCACCTTGCCCGAGGGGCTGCCTCGATGCTCGACAAAAGTCTGGATATCGGCGAGAAGCTGGCAGGGGTGATAACTGTCAGACAGGGCATTAATGACTGGTACCCGTGAATGGGCGGCAAAGAGCTCCAGAGTCTTATGGCCAAATGTGCGGATCATCACCATATCTACCATGCGTGAAATCACCCGCGCACTGTCCTCAATGGGTTCTCCGCGTCCAAGTTGGGTATCCCGCGGTGACAGGAATAGGGCGCTGCCGCCCATTTGCGCCATACCGGCCTCGAAGGAGACCCGTGTTCGGGTGGAAGATTTTTCAAAAATCATTCCCAGTACCTTACCCCGGAAAAGGTCAGTGGTTATGCCCTGGCTGCGCAGTGTTTTTAGCTCGATTGCGCGCTCAATAATTTGTTTTAGTTCCTCTGAGGACAGATCCATTAGGGTGAGGAAATGTCTGGTTGCCATAAGCTGCTCTCCTTAATTGGTGCTTCAGACTGCTTGCAGCGCAAATTGTTGAATCAAGGTGCTGATATCACCTGCCAACTGCTGGCACTCGGCGTCGGTGAGGGTGAGAGGTGGTAATAGTCGGAGTACATTGCCTGCTGTCACGTTAATCAGGATTCCATATGCTCGGGCCTGCTCAACCAGTTCTGAGCAAGGATGTTCCAGCTCTATACCGATCATCAGGCCGAGACCGCGAATTTCCAACACTGCAGGGCAGTCTTGCAGTTGCAGTTGCAGAGACTGCATTAGCTGTGTGCCAAGCTTTTCGGCACGTTCAAGTAACCACTCACTTTCCAGTGCTTCCAATACTGCGAGGCTGGCGCGACAAGCTAAAGGGTTACCGCCAAAGGTGGAGCCGTGACTGCCGGCGGTAAACAGGCTTGCAGCTTTCCCTCGGGCCAGGCAAGCGCCGATAGGTACCCCGTTTCCCAGTCCTTTGGCTGTGGTCAGTACGTCCGGGACTATACCCGCGTGCTGGTAGGCAAACATCCTGCCGCTACGGCCGTTGCCAGTCTGTATTTCATCCAGCATTAGCAGCCAGTCATGTTGGTCACATAGCATGCGTAGTTTTGGCAGGTAATCTGCAGCGGGTACACGGATTCCGCCCTCGCCCTGAATCGGCTCCACCAGCACGGCGACGATATCGTCATACTGTTCGGCCAGGTGTGTAACTGCGTCAATATTATTAAACGGGACCCTTAAAAAACCCTCTGGCAGGGGGGCAAAACCCTGTTGGACTTTTTCATTGCCTGTTGCTGTGAGGGTCGCGAGGGTACGGCCGTGGAAAGCCCCCTCCATCACAATAATGCGCGGTGTTGATAGTCCGCGTTCGTTGCCAAGTTTACGCGCTAACTTGATTGCGGCCTCGTTGGCCTCCGCCCCGGAGTTGGAAAAGAATACGTTGTCCATGCCCGACATATATACCAGTCGATCGGCCAGCTGCTGCTGTGCCGGAATGTTATATAGGTTGGAGACGTGCAACAGGGTATTGGCCTGGTCCTGAATGGCCTCGGTTACCTTAGGATGGCAGTGTCCCAAGCCGCATACGGCGATGCCGGAAATAGCGTCCAGGTATCGTCGACCCTCGTTATCCCACACATAGTTGCCTTCCCCCCTGACCAGTGTCAGGGTTCTCTCGCCATAGTTGTCCATCAGTGTGGGGGTGCTCACTGCGGGTTCTCCTTAATTCCAGGTCATCGGCTTCAAAATCTTTGCCGCAGAAAATTTTGTATTGGTGTGTTCATTCCGCATCTATTACGGATTTGACAATACTACCACAAGCTTTGTGTCGCGTGTGCTATCCATTTGAGATAGCCAAGCGGGCGATATTTCAGGCAAGACATGGCGTTTTTTTGCTTCGAGCTGGGCTATGGGTACTTATTCCTCCCTGCGCTGGGGTACAATACCGGCCCGTGCGCAATGGCTGGGTGCCGATGCGGAACACACGATCATTTTTTGCTTCTACCACCTGAGGTTTCTCAAGCTTATGGATACACTGGAGAACATCAAACAGCAGATTGCTGACAACGCCATCCTGCTTTACATGAAAGGTAGCCCTAACGCCCCCCAGTGCGGCTTTTCCATGCGTGCTTCCCAGGCGATGATGGCCTGCGGTAAGCGCTTTGCTTATGTGGATATCCTATCTAACCCGGATATTCGTGCCGAATTGCCGAAATATGCCAACTGGCCGA
This sequence comes from Microbulbifer variabilis, assembly GCF_052468405.1. Taxonomy (NCBI): domain Bacteria; kingdom Pseudomonadati; phylum Pseudomonadota; class Gammaproteobacteria; order Cellvibrionales; family Microbulbiferaceae; genus Microbulbifer; species Microbulbifer variabilis. The sequence continues at coordinate 2,961,597 of NZ_CP174343.1, read as the reverse complement.
CTTTCCCTCAGCTGTGGGTAAAAGGAGAGTTGATTGGTGGCTGTGACATCATTATGGAGATGTACGAGAACGGCGAGCTGAAAACCTTGATTGATGAGGCGTCAGCGGAGGGCGAAGGCGAAGGTTAACTTTCGCTTTTGTTCCAATGTTTCTGTCTGGCGAAAGCGACAGTGCATTGTGAGAAAAAAAACCGCAGCGGAAACTGCGGTTTTTTTATGCCTGTGAGAAGACTTTAATTACTTGCCTGAGTGGCCGGCTGCAGTTTCCATTTGAGTTTGCAGGTAGTTTTGAATGCCAACTTTGTCGATCAACTCCAGTTGGGTTTCCAACCAATCTACGTGCTCTTCCTCAGACTCAAGGATTTTTTCCAGTAGCTCGCGGCTGCCATAATCGCGTACTGATTCGCAGTAAGCGATAGCTTCACGTAAATCGGGAATGGCTTTGGATTCGATTTTTAAATCACACTTGAGCATTTCCTCGGTGTTTTCACCGATTAGTAATTTACCCAGGTGCTGTAGATTCGGAATACCCTCCAGGAAAAGAATACGCTCGATCAGCCAATCGGCGTGTTTCATTTCATCGATGGATTCGTGGTATTCCTGCTTGCCAAGCTCTTTTAACCCCCAGTTGTCGTACATGCGAGCATGCAGAAAGTACTGGTTGATTGCCACAAGCTCATTGCCGAGCACTTTGTTTAAATGTTCGATAACCTTGGGATCGCCCTTCATAGCTTTTGCTCCTGTGGCCCTGCGAGCTCAATATGGCCAGCAGAGAATTCCTAATTGTTAGTCGCTGATAAGTAGAAATAAAAAGTTACTAAATAGGTTTAGTCACTAAAGTCTGCGGCTGACCGTTTTCCCACATATTATTTTAGGGTGGCAACTGCAATCCGGGCCGAGTTTGCGTTGCGATTTGCGGCAAGTCAAGGAAAAATATTTGTTGAAGAATGCAGGAAAAACAAGGGTTTAAACATTAATTTAGCAGAAAATCGCAACGAAAATGATTCCTGTTTAGGTTGCATATGTGGGAGATACTTAGTTGCAGATATAAATAAAGGTTGATTAAGGCGATAGGCCAATTAGAAAAGAAATGCGATTTTCAGGAAAGTGTAATTCGATAAATAGTAAAATATGCAGCGTAATTTATAAGGGGGCAAACTAGGTAGAGGCGCTCGGACCTGGTATTAACTTTTGCCTTAATGTTAATTGATCCCGAATTAATCCGTATGCTAGAAGAAGGGCTTAAGGCGGCATGGCCAGTGCGCGGGCTTGGTGTAATAGAGCGCAGTAGAATATGGAATTCAAATATTCGAATGTCAGGGCTGCTTTCACAGGCAGGAGTGTAAAGTTGAGAGAAGTTCCTACCAACTTATCGTGAAGTGACATTATTCACTAGGATGAGATCACTGACCGGTGGGGGTGAGTAGGGCAATAAGTAAAATACGTATATATAGATTGATTAACTTTTTACTGCAGGGCTATATCAGTGTAATTGCTACTCTATAGGTACCCAGTAGCACTAACTGCCTGAGATTGTGCTTGTATCCTGCTACGAAGGTGCCAGAATTTTTCTCTTATACCGTAGAGCCCATACCGCTAATGCTGTCCCCAGTCGTTAATTTCAGGTTGTTATCGTTTTGATCATAGAGGGCGAAATCAACCGGTTTTAAGTACCTATAGAATTAATGGCAATACTAAGCAGTTTTCCTCTCCCACAGGAGATAATCTATGCGTCGAGCCTAAATGCAAAGCGTGCCGAGCACCTGTGATAAAAATGTGATGATTCGGTGATCAATATTGGATATTTCCCCCTTAGCTTAAAGGAGGCTGTTTGGCCCTTTACTTATAAAAGCTCAGATTTTGGGGATAGCTATGAAAATAAAATCCATTCTCGGCACCTTGGCATTGGCCGCTATGGCGACGGGAGTTCAGGCACAAACCACTTCAGTAGTCGTTACGAATCTTACCCACGGCATCTATTTCACACCGCTGCTGGTTTCAGCCCATGTTGATGAGTTTCATCTGTTTGAAGTTGGCTCCGGTGCGAGCCCAGAACTGCAGATGATGGCCGAAGGCGGAGATATCAGCGGCCTTGCTGCCGCTGCCAGCGCAATGGGGGCAGTCAATATGGAAACAATGGGATTACTGGCTCCTGGCAGCAGCGTAGATATTGAGGCGTTTGACACCGGCAGTAATGGGTTTTTGTCTATCACCGCCATGTTGCTGCCAACTAATGATGGTTTTGTTGGGCTCGATGCCTGGGAAATTCCTACTGAACCCGGTAGCTATACCCTATATCTCAATGCCTATGATGCCGGCACCGAGGCTAACAATGAGTTAGTTGTTGAGGGCAGCGGTGCACCCTTTGTTGCAGGTATTCCAGCCAGCCCTGATGGTAATGGTGGTGTCGGAGGTACTGGTGTCACCTCAGAAGAAGTTAACCAACTGATTCATATTCACCGTGGCAACGTTGGTGATACCGACCCGGATGCTGGTAACAGCGATCTGGATGCGCGCATTCACCGCTGGCTTAACCCAGTAGCCAAGGTTGTTGTAACGGTTCAGTAAGTAAGCCAACGGGAGAAATCATTATGAATAAAACCAAGTTGGGCTCCTTACTGTTGCCTCTGGCCATCACGGCCTTGCTGGTCGGCTGTAGCAATGATAATAACAGCCGCTCCAACGCGACAGATAATCCTGCACCGGCCCCTGACCCCGTTACTATGGGGTTTGAGATAACAGTAACCAATTTAACCCACAATCAGCCGCTGTCGCCGGTGGCAATAGTGGCCCACGATAGTGCCTTGCATGGCTGGGTCGTTGGTGAGCCCTCCAGTGCTGGTCTCGAGTTGCTCGCTGAAGGTGGTGACAATAGCGAATTCAGGATGGAACTGGAGGATTCCGGCGGTTTCGCTTCAATGAGTGCGGAAGCACCGCTTGGTCCCGGTGCCAGTGAAAGCCTCAGCCTGGAATTTGCTGAACAAGAAGAGGTGCTGCTGACGATTGCCACCATGCTGGTCAATACCAATGATGCGTTTAGCGGTATTACTCGAATTGATGTGTCATCCCTGGCGGTGGGTGATTCTTTACAGCGCCTGGCTCCGATATATGATGCGGGTACTGAATTCAATAGCGAGCTGGTGGGTACTATCCCAGGCCCCGCCGATGGTGGTGAGGGTTTTAACGTAGAGCGGGAGGATGTGAATTTTGTTTCACGTCACCCTGGGGTTGTCAGTCGGGCAGATGGTTATGCTGAATCGACTTTGGATCAGTCTCATCGCTTTGATCAAACAGCCATGCTTCTGAGTATTACCCGAATAGAGTAACAATTACGCTGCTGGTGCGACAAATAGCCTGAGACCCGAGTACAACTCCTCCTCTGGGGGAGTTGCCAGGGGAAGAAGGCCAGAAATGGTGGGGCACGCATGAACAAGCGTATTCTGATAATCGAGGATGATCACGACATACTCCAATTGTTGTGCATGCATCTGGAGAGCTTAGGTTATTCGGTAACCGCCTGTGATAACGGTGAGCAGGGGCTGATGAGAGCCTTAAACCAGAAATTCAATTTGTTGCTGTTGGACCTGACGTTGCCGGGCCTGGATGGGGTGGAGATTTGCCGTCGCCTGCGTGATGTCGGTAGCGCCCTTCCAATTCTGATGCTCACCGCACGTAACTCTGAACTGGATCGGGTATTAGGGTTAGAGATGGGTGCCGATGACTACCTATCTAAACCGTTCGGTATGCGTGAGATGCAGGCACGGGTAAAAGCCTTATTGCGTCGCTCTGAATTCAATGCCCAAGTAAGTAGCAGAAACAACCAAATGATCACCTGTGGTCGCTTGCATATCGACTGTAGCAGGCGGCTCGTAAAGCTGGACTTACAGCCACTGGAATTAACTGCGCGGGAATTTGACCTTCTCTATTATCTCGCAAGTCACCCTGGTCGAGTGTTTCGGCGAACGCAAATTCTGGATGCAGTTTGGGGCTATCAACACAGTGGTTATGAGCATACCGTGAATTCCCATATCAATCGCCTGCGCAACAAGTTAGAGCAAAATCCTTCACAACCGGAATATGTACTGACAGTCTGGGGAGTGGGCTACAAATTCAATGATGCCATTATTGCGTGATGCTTTTTATCGCCGCCTGATCCTGTTGCTGCTTTGTAGTTTCATAGTTGTGGGGGTGTTTTTCTTGTTGCTTATGGGCTGTGTAGTTGCAGCCTACCAGAGTGAAGTAGCGCAAAACCTACACCGGGATTTAGCTCGACATCTGGCAGAGCAAAATGCACTTTTTGTCGATGGTCAGCCAGATAAAGAAGGTCTTTATCACCTATTTCACGACCTCATGGTATTGGGGCCAAACTTTGAATTCTACCTGTTGAGCCCTGAAGGCGAAGTCCTTGCTTATTCCGCCGAGCCGGCAAAGATCAAGCGTCAATTTATTGACCTTGACCCTATTCGGGTATTTCTAGATAGATCGACGGGTATTCAGCGAACAATTTACGGCCCAGACCCTCGTGATAGTGAGCGCCTAAAAGTATTTTCCGCAGCTCCAGTAGAGCGGGATGGCCAACTGCTAGGTTACATGTATGTCATTATTGGCAGTGAGCTATTTGACGATGTGGTTCAGGGAGTTTGGCAAAATCATCTGCTGCGCTGGGTGGCAGCGGTTTTTTTAGGATGCCTGATACTCAGCTTGATTGCCTCCCTATGGGTGTTTGCACTGCTTACCCGTCCTCTGCGAAAGCTCACTAGAGATATGCAGCATTTTCGCGCTGCCGGCCTGCAAGGGGATTTGCCATCAACCCCCTGGAATACTGAAGAGAATGACTTGGTTCAACGCCTTGGAAGTGCTTTCAATGAATTGTCTACATCGTTAAAGCAGCAGTATCAGAGTATAAAGACCATCGATGAAATGCGTCGTGAATTACTGACCCATATTTCTCATGACCTGCGTACACCGCTCTCATCGTTACAAGGGTACCTGGAAACCTGGCTGATCCGGCGCGAAGAGCTAAACCCGGATGACAGCCGGCATTATGTGGAAACGGCTTATCGCAGTAGTAAGAAAGTGAATCGGCTAGTGGAGCAACTGTTTGAATTGGCATGCCTGGAAAGTGCTGATGTGCCGATGAAGATAGAGCGGGTTGTACTGGCTGAATTAATTCAGGACGTACTGCAAAAATTTACTATAAAAGCGCTCGAGCAGGGTGTGCACGCAGCGGTAATACCACAGGATTCAAGTATCGTCGTCTATGGTGATATTGAAAAGCTGGAACGGGTTTTCTCCAACCTGGTAGAAAATGCCCTGCGTCACTGTGGCTCGGGTGATGAGATTATCGTGCAGCTGCGGCCACACGGTGACCAGGTCTCAGTGAGTGTGAAGGATAGTGGCATGGGGATTCCCGTTGATGACCTGCCTAATATCTTCGACGCACACTATCGGGCTGCTAATAGCAAGAAAAGCAGCCGTGGGCTGGGAGGACTTGGGCTTGCAATCACCAAAAGACTGTTGGCTTTGCATCGAGCCGATATTTACGTGCGTAGCAGGGAAAACTTTGGCACCGCTTTTGAATTTCAGCTGCACCGCCGTTGGGGCGCGCCATGCGGTCATATGGAAGAGTCGGACCGAGCCAAAGAGTATTGAGCGCAGATTGAGAGAGAAGAAGTGGAGTGGCGATCGCCAAGGGGGCGATCGCAGGTCGAAAGAAGAAATCAGTTGGCGGAGTAAAACAATCCGTTGTTGGCAGAGTTAATCATTCCTCCGCTCATGGTCTCGTCGATGATCTCTTTGGTCTGTTCTGCACAGCGACCACACTGAGAGGAGACACCCAGTTGGCGCCTCAACGCCTTAACTGAAGTGGAGCCATCATAGACTGCCTCTTTGATTTGGCGGTCGGTTATACCTTTACAGATACATACATACATCGTTGTGGGCTCTGGTCGATTTCTGTTCAATATTAGACTTATGTAAATCCTATTGCAATTGAGAATGAGTGTCAATAAGATTTCAGAAAGAGTGTAATTTAGTCACTTTGATCTTTTTTTACTCCTGCTGATGGGTATTCCTTCCCTTTTGTGGTTCAGTTCACGCATAGCCATTCTGCTATCAGGCTGATTTAAAAAATTTATGGGCCTGTAATAGGTGGGTGTGTATCATAGCGCTCCACTATTAATCCCTATTCGATTTATAGCTGTTGCGTATAAATTGAACACTTCACTCTTTATCAACAACCCATCATTGGATTGAGGAGGTTTTCATGGCAGTTTTGGTAGGTAAGCCGGCTCCGGATTTCACCGCTGCAGCGGTATTGGGTAACGGCGAGATCGTCGATACTTTTAACCTGAAAGAAGCAATTGAAGGTAAGAAAGCAGTAGTTTTCTTCTACCCGCTGGACTTCACCTTCGTATGTCCTTCCGAGTTGATCGCTTTCGACCACCGTTTTGCTGAGTTCGAGAAGCGCGGCGTTGAAGTAATTGGTGTTTCCATCGACTCCCAGTTCTCTCATAACGCATGGCGTAACACCCCGGTAAATGACGGTGGTATTGGCCCGGTTAAGTACACCCTGGTTGCTGATGTTAAGCACGAAATCTGCCAGGCGTACGACGTAGAAGCAGATGCTGGCGTTGCTTTCCGTGGTTCTTTCCTGATTGACGAGGAAGGTATGGTTCGTCACCAGGTAGTCAATGACCTGCCGCTGGGCCGTAATGTTGACGAGATGCTGCGCATGGTTGACGCTCTGGCGTTCCACCAGGAGCACGGCGAAGTTTGCCCCGCTGGTTGGCAGGAAGGTGACAAGGGTATGAACGCTTCTCCGGAAGGTGTAGCGGCTTACCTGAGCGAGAACGCCGAAAAGCTTTAAGCTTAGGGCCCTCGCTGTGGGGGTATCCCCACAACGAAAAAACCGCCGAGAGGCGGTTTTTTCGTTTATATAAGTGCCATTGTATTGCTTTATGGAACTGGCATAGGTGTCCGCGCGGAGTCTGAGATTAGCGACTAGAATTCTGCAGTCAGTCCTGCGTGGCGCCTAAATAGAGTTTTTGCCCGTTGGCTGCTAGTCTTATCTGCAAGTACCGGATTGCTTTGGCGGCTCGATTTGCGTATGAGACCTGCAATTCTTTCAAATATCGTCTACCACCTACGTGCCGGGAAGGCGCGTATTTTTCTCTCGGCACTACTTCTGTGCGGGCTGTCCCTGCCTGCGCGGGCAGTGGATATTGACGCCAGGGCCAAGGCATTTGACCGCTACTTTCGCCAGATGATGGCGGGTAAGTCAATTCCTGGGGGCGCTTACGTTATTGTCGATGGAAACCGCGTGGTCGCCATGGATACCTATGGCGTGCGGATCAGGGGTAAGGCCGGCAAAGTGGATAACGACACTGTGTTCCGCCTGGCTTCTGTCTCAAAAACCTTTGCGGCGAGCATGGCCACCATTTTGGAGCACGAAAAACGCTTCAATTGGAGTGACAAGGTAGTCAACTATGTGCCGGATCTGAGCTTCAAAACGTCAACCCTATCGCGGCAATTACAGGTAGAGCATTTGCTCAGCCACTCTTCCGGCCTGACTCCCAATGCGTACGACAATTATCTTGAGGACAACAAGCCGCTCAGTAAGATATTGCCGAAATTTGCCAATATTGATCCGCGCTGTACCCCGGGAAAATGTTACGGCTACCAGAATGTGCTATTCAGCCTGATTGAAGATGTGATTTTCGAAGCAACGGGTGTGTCTTTTGCCAGCCAGCTTAAACAGCGCATCTTTGTACCGCTGAAAATGCAGAATGCCTCGGTGGGCTGGGAGAGCTTTATGGCCTCTGATAACCGCGCTGCGCCCCATGTACAAACCGGCAGTGGCTGGCGCCCGGTTAAGGTAGAGAAAGAGTATTACTTTGCCGCTCCGGCAGCTGGCGTTAACGCCAGCATCTCCGATATGGCCCAATGGCTGAAGGCCCAAATGGGATATTACCCAAAAGTGCTGTCCCCAGAGATGATTGAGGATATGACCACCGAACGGGTCGCTACTCAGCGCCATATGCGCCACCGTATCTGGCGGGACTACCTGTCTCATGCCGGCTACGGCCTGGGCTGGCGTCTGTATACCATCGGTGATGACCGTATTATTTATCACGGGGGTTGGGTAGCTGGTTTCCGCGCTGCGGTGGCCTATTCAGAGAAGTTGAAGATTGGTATCGCTATCCTGATGAATGCGGAGTCTCGTGTAATCTCCGATCTCACCGCCAATTTCGTGATCGATATTACCGGCAAAGGCAACTCTGCCACAGTAAAAACCAGCGGAGATCGTTAATCTCCGCTGGAGGACCTCTTATCCCTCCCCTTGAAACCTGCCAGAAGGGCCTCATATCTGCTCCCTGTTCCGATTGACGTGTATGGGGAGACTTACTAGATGACCGTTGAGGCCCAAAAAGAGAGCCATGGATTCCAGACGGAAGCCAAGCAGCTACTGCACCTGATGATCCACTCGCTCTACTCCAACAAGGAGATTTTCCTGCGCGAGCTGGTATCCAATGCTTCTGACGCCGCTGACAAGTTGCGTTTTGAATCGCTGTCCAAGCCCGATTTACTGGGCGAAGATGCAGACCTGCGCATTCGCATTGAGTTTGACAAGGAAGAGGGCACGCTCACCATTACCGATAACGGTATTGGTATGAGCCGCGATGAAGTAATCGAAAACCTCGGCACCATCGCCCGCTCTGGCACCTCTGCATTTATGCAGCAGCTGACCGGAGACCAGAAAAAAGATGCGCACCTGATCGGCCAGTTCGGTGTGGGCTTCTACTCAGCATTTATCGTCGCTGACAAAGTCGACGTATTCACCCGTCGCGCCGGTTTGAATGCTGACCAGGGCGTGCATTGGGAGTGCCACGGTGAAGCGGAATACTCCGTGGAAACCGTTGAATGGCCCCAGCGTGGCACCCGAGTGGTTCTGCACCTGAAAGAGGAAGCGAAGGAGTTTGCCGATAACTGGCGCCTGCGCTCCATCATTAAAAAGTACTCCGATCACATCGCCATTCCGGTGGAAATGCTGAAAGAGGAAATGCCGGCTGCGGAGGAAGGTGAAGAGCCGAAAGAAGAGAAAGCGCCAGAGTTTGAAGCGGTAAACGCTGCCCAGGCCCTGTGGACCCGCCCGCGCTCCGAAGTGAAGTCCGAGGAGTACAAGGAGTTCTACAAGCATATCTCTCACGACTTTGATGACCCTTTAACCTGGAGCCACAACCGCGTAGAGGGCAAACTGGATTACACCAGCCTGCTTTACATTCCTGCGCGCGCACCGTTCGATCTGTACCAGCGCGATGCCGCTCGTGGCCTCAAGCTGTATGTACAGCGCACCTTTATCATGGACGATGCCGAGCAGTTCCTGCCGCTGTACCTGCGCTTTGTGAAAGGTGTTCTGGATTCCAACGACCTGCCGCTGAATGTATCCCGTGAAATCCTGCAGAAAGATCGCAATACCGATGCGATCAAGAGCGCGCTAACCAAGCGTGTACTGGATATGCTGGACAAGCTGGCGAAGAAAGATGGCGATGAGTATCAGAAATTCTGGGAGCTGTTCGGCAATGTACTGAAAGAAGGCCCAGCTGAAGATTTCTCCAACAAAGAGAAAATCGCCAAGCTGTTGCGCTTCGCCAGCACCCACACCGATACCGAGAAGCAGGATCAATCCCTGGAAGAATATGTAGGTCGCATGAAGGATGGCCAGAAGGCGATCTACTATGTGTGTGCCGACAATTTCGCTACAGCCAAATCCAGCCCCTACCTGGAAGTATTCCGCAAGAAAGGTATCGAGGTACTGCTGCTCACTGACCAGGTGGATGAGTGGTTCGTGGGCCATATGAACGAATTCGACGGCAAGCAGTTCCAAGATGTCGCCAAAGGTGCGCTGGATCTGGGTGAAGCCGAGAGCGATGAAGACAAGGCCGAACGCGAAAAAGTCGAGAAAGAGTCCGGTGCTCTGGTTGAGCGGGTACAGGACGTTCTGGAAGGCCGCGTTGAGTCCGTACGCGCTACTACACGTCTGGTGGATTCTCCGGCGTGCCTGGTAGTGAGCGATCAGGATATGGGCCCGCAGATGCGTCGTATCCTGGAACAAGCCGGCCAGGCCCTGCCAGATGCCAAGCCGATCTTTGAAATCAATCCGTCCCACCCGCTGGTGCAGCGTCTGGATCAGGAAGCGGATGAAGATCGCTTTGCGGATCTCACCAATATCCTGATGGACCAGGCTAACCTGGCGGCAGGTAACCAGTTGGCGGATCCGGCAGATTATGTGCGCCGCCTGAATACGCTTCTGCTGGAAATGCACGGCTAAGTAACCATGGCTTACGGGCTCGCCCTGTAAGTCCCGCGCGCTAAAATCTGCAACGCGCCAGCGCGCTTTTGATGTACGGCCCCTGCGTAACCAACCCACCAGTTTATTGGATGGGTGGTTAAGCAGAGGGCCGTTTTCTGTTTTTTCCGTGTTGTTTTGCAAATTTACGAACAAATTCCCGTAAATTGAACCCTTTGGGCTTGGAGGGTCATACCTCTATAATCCCAGGCCACGAGAGAAGCTTTATCGGTATCACTATGCAAAAGGAAACTTCCAACCCCCTCTCCATAGCCGTATTGGGCGGCGGCAGTTTCGGGACCGCAATTGCCAATATCGTAGCGGGGAATGGTCACGACACCCGCCAGTGGATGCGGGATTCGGAGAGCGCGGAAGCTTGCCGGGAAACTCGGGAGAACAGTAAGTACCTACCTGGTGTAGCTTTACACCCGGAGCTTTGTATTAGCAGCGACTTGCACGAAGCTGTGCAAGGCTGTGACATTGTGTTTGTAGCAATTCCCAGTAAATCTTTCCGCGAGGTGGTACGCCGCGTAGCGCCGCTACTGAAGCCGGGCACCATGCTGATCTCCACTACCAAGGGTATTGAGCACGATCACTTCCAATTAATGAGCGATATCCTGCGCGAGGAAACGACTGGCATGCGTGTAGGTGTGCTGAGCGGGCCTAATTTCGCAAAGGAAATTGTCGCGGGCCACTACACAGCTACAGTAGTTGCCAGTGAAGATGAGGCCCTGTGCAAAGATATCCAATCAGCCCTGCATTCGGAAACCTTTCGGGTTTATTCCAGTAATGATGTGTTCGGAGTAGAGCTGGCCGGTGCCCTGAAAAATATTTACGCGATAGTAACCGGCATGGCCGCAGCACTGGACCGCGGGCAAAACACCATTAGCCTTTTAATAACCCGCTCCCTTGCCGAAATGATGCGCTTTGCCGAGGCGATGGGCGCAGATCCCATGACATTTATCGGTCTAGCCGGTGTTGGCGACTTAATTTTGACTTGCTCTTCCGATCTCAGCCGCAATTATCGCGTGGGTTATTTGGTAGGTAAGGGCAAACCCCTGGATCGTGCTGTCGCAGAAATCGGTCAGGTGGCCGAGGGCGTAAACACTGTTCGCCTGATAAAAAAGAAAGCTGATGAAATGGGCGTCTACATGCCCTTGGTTTCCGCGATTCACGCCATATTATTTGAAGAGCGACCGATCCCAGAGGTAATTCGTAATTTAATGTCGGGCGCACAAACGTTTGATGTGGCCTACTCGGCCAAGCCTTGATGGAAGCCTCTTATGAAAAATGATGAATTGAAGCGCAACCTGACCTCCGGTAATCAATGGGTGCGACTGATCTATATGGTGCTGTTTGGCATCTGTTTGCAGATTGCCGGCTGGGTACTGTTGGCTGTGGTGGTGCTGCAGTTCCTGTTTTCGATTATCGGCGGTAAGTCTAACGATAACTTGCGTCGTTTTGGCGATCAGCTCGCCTCGTATATCTACCAGGCTGTACAGTTTTTGATTTACAACTCAGACGAGAAGCCCTTCCCCTTTGCGGAGTGGCCGGAATCCGATGTAGAAGATCTCTCCGGTTATGAAGGAGCTGAAGAAGTCTCTGCGGAGGTGGTCGCTACAGAGGAAAAAGCTGAACCGGTCAAGAAAGCGGAATCAAAAAAAGAGGAAGAGGCTGAGGATGCCATTATTCTCGGTAGTGATGAACCTGCCGATGATAAAAAGCCTGAGCTGGTAGAAGAGGGTGCTGATGAGCCGCCGGCCTCTTTTGCTGAAAAGAAAGGCGAATCTGACGAGCGCGGCGAGAAAAACTAGCTACCTGCTCAGCTCTAATTGAGGCTATGTCAATGCAATTGTTTATCCTGCGCCATGGCAAGGCCGAGCCGATGCTTGGCAATGATGCCGCTCGCTCCCTGACGGAACGTGGGCGCAAGCAAGTGGCGCAGGTATGCAAAAAACGCTCAAAAGAGTTATCGGCTGTGCACGCTATTTGGGCCAGTCCTTTTGTTCGAACCCAGCAAACAGCTGATATTGTCTCCGCTCATTTGGGCCTGCCCGTTGTTACCGAGCCACTACTAATCGGGGATAGCAATCCCCAACAGTTGCTTGACCTTTTGCAGGAGCAGGATAACTTCCCCATTCTATTGGTTAGCCACCAGCCGTTGGTTGGCAGCCTGCTCAATGGCCTTTGCGGTAGCGGTAATGAGTATCCCATGGGTACTTCAAGCCTTGCCTGTGTGAGTGCTGAAGTTTGGGCCAATGGCTGTGCTGAGCTTGATTGGCTGCAACACGCAGAGTAGGCGCCATTTAATCTTCCTCCCATGCTTGCACCTAAATCACTAGCTCGCTGGTGCCAAGTGTCATTGCAGTTATGACAGAGCAGTAGCACCATCTTGTCTTATCAAAACCAGTTACCCAGTGGAATTACCGCTTATGAAGCAAAGCGTCGCCAGCGAAATCACCCTCGAGTTTGAGAGTAAAACTATTGCTGCACGGCAGTGGGGTGACCCCTCTGGTGAACCAGTTTTGGCCTTGCATGGCTGGCTGGATAACTGTGCCAGTTTTAATCGACTTGCCCCCCTGCTTGAAGGAATTAACCTGGTTGCCATGGACATGGCTGGGCATGGCCGCAGCTACCATCGTTCTCCTCATGCCAATTACAACATCTGGGAGGAGGCTGAGGATATTATCGGTGCCTCGGAGGCTCTAGGTTGGCGAAACTTTTCCCTGCTCGCTCACTCACGAGGAGCCATTGCGAGCGTGATTACCGCCGGGGCTTTTCCCAACAGGGTAAAGCGCCTCGCATTGATTGATGGCTTGGTGCCCCCGGCCACAAAGGATGAGGAATCGCCGGATATCCTTGCCAGGGCCATCGCCCAGCGCGCTCGTTACAGGCACCGCAAGGCAAAGGTATACCCGACCTTTGAGGGAGCCGTGGAAGCTCGTATGAATGGCCTCTTCCCACTTTCTGAATGGGCTGCACGGGTTTTGGCTGAGCGTGGAACTCGCCCCTTGGACGGTGGTTTTACCTGGAGTAATGATCCCCAGCTGATGGCGGCTTCCACCGCGAAGCTCAATGAAGTGCAGATTCGGGCCTTTCTTTCACGGCTCAGTATGCCGGTACGCCTGGTTCTGGCGGAGGGGGGGATTACAAATATGATTAAGAAGCTGCGCCCAATTCTGGCTGATTATGACAATATTGAAGTGCGGGAGCTGCCTGGCAGTCACCATTTGCATATGGAGGACGGAGCCGAGGGCATTGCGGAGTGGTTTGGGCCTTTCTTGCGCGGCGAGGCCGACTAATGAGCTAGAAGGGCACGCGCTTTGAATAGCAGCTGGGGTCCATTTCCCGCACTTCTACCGAGACCGCAGGCACGCCATCGGCGAATTGGCACAGGCAATTGAACACTGCCGAGCTCAGTGCTTCTCGCTCCCTGGAGCTGCGGCCTTCCAATAGCCGGATTTCGGCATGGATAAAGCTGCTGCCATTATCGCCGGCGATAAATTGCTCGTAAGCCTTGGCACGGGTCTTGATGTTGTGCGATGCAAATAGCCCGGAGCGGTTCATTGCCTCCTGTGCGGAGCTGACCAGGGCGGCAACGGAAATCCTGTCTTCCAGATTCTTCGCATACTCTATGATCAGGTGGGGCATAGCAATTCACTCCGTGAACATTGGCGGCTCTTTTTGAGCCGCTCTGTGCTGGTGAGTCGACCCTGTTACTGGCGGAGCAGGGAGAGGAACTCGTTGCGCGTAGCCTGGTTACTGCGGAAAGTACCGAGCATTGCCGAAGTCTTCATCACAGAGTTCTGTTTTTCCACTCCGCGCATCATCATGCACATGTGTTTGGCTTCGATGATAACACCGACACCGGCAGCACCAGTGACGTTTAGCAGGGTCTCGGCGATCTCGACAGTAAGCTGCTCCTGGATCTGCAGGCGGCGCGCAAACATGTCGACAATTCGTGCTACCTTGGACAGGCCAACAACCTTGCCATTGGGAATATAGGCTACGTGGGCGCGGCCGATAAATGGCAACAGGTGGTGCTCACACAGGGAATAGAGTTCGATATCCTTAACGAGCACCATCTCACTGCAGTCGGAGGGGAAGAGTGCATCGTTGACCACGTCTTCGACGGTCTGTCTGTAGCCGCGGGTCAGGTATTCCATGGCCTTGGCGGCGCGCTCAGGGGTGTCCTTGAGTCCTGGGCGTTGCGGATCTTCGCCGATTGCTTCAATAATTCGCGCGTAGTGTTCGTTCATGCTGCTCTTTCCAACATCTCAGCCCGAAGGGCGGGTGCGCTACCCTAAGCGTTTGTAACCCGAGAGTAAAGATCCGCGCGGACCCAGAGGCCTGTTGACACCAGTTTGATAGCCAGTGCCAGGGGCCATTTTTTGTTCGGGAAGGCAGATGGAGTGAGGCCTAGTTACTCTATTTAAACGACTGATAAAGTAGTTGGGTGGATAAATAGCCTAGGTCCATTGGGTACAGCTATAGAATTGCCACAACAGAGGCCATCCAATGAGTGACAATAGGCCCTGATGAGATACATAGTTAAGGATAGATTCGATGATAGAAAGGCGTGAATCCAGCCTGCACGAGCTGACCACGGTTTTGGACTACATTCGCTGGGGCACCAGCAGATTCCATGAGGCTGGTCTTTGGTATGGTCATGGCACCGATAACGCCTGGGATGAGGCGGTATTGCTTGTCACCCACGCGCTGCACCTGCCACCTTATAGTAAGCCGGAGATATTGCAGGCACGCCTGACGATGGAGGAGCGTCGCGATGTGCTCACTATCCTGGAGCGACGCTTTACCGAGCGGGTACCAGCTGCCTATTTGACCCATGAAGCGCACTTCTGCGATATGACTTTCTATGTGGATGATCGGGTGCTGGTACCTCGATCGCCTATTGGGGAGATGATACGGCACAACTTCCAGCCCTGGCTCAAGGTAGAGCCCTTGGCGATTTTGGATCTTTGTTGCGGAAGTGGCTGTATCGGAATTGCCTGCGCAGAAGCTTTCCCTGAAGCGCGGGTCGACCTGAGCGATATCTCTGAGGGTGCCATAGAAGTTGCGCAAATTAACATTAATCGCCACAACTTGAATGAGCGCGTGCGCGCTGTACAGTCGGACCTTTTCGCCGGCCTGAAGGGGTTCAGCTATGAACTGATTGTCTGTAACCCGCCCTATGTAGATGCTCGTGACCTGGCAGAAATGCCAGAAGAATTCCGCGCAGAGCCAGAAATCGCCCTGGGTTCAGGAGAGGACGGTTTGGATTTTACCCGTCGCCTGTTGCGAGAGGCTGCCAACCATCTGCAGCCAGAGGGCTTGCTGGTTTGTGAAGTGGGCAATAGCTGGGAGGCATTGGAGCAAGCTTTCCCCGAGGTACCCTTTATGTGGCCTGAGTTTGAGGATGGAGGCCACGGTGTCTTTGTCATCAGCCGCGAAGAACTGCTCGCTTACCAACCTTACTTCGAAAAAGAGTAATTTCTTTTGCCAACCCGGCAATCTACATTGCCGGGTTTGTTATTGGAGCCAGATGCGCGGAGCAATTGTGCTTTTTGTTCTTGGCCGCGTGCTGGGCCCCGGGGTTCCTTTATAATGTGCGGCTTCACTTGAGGCCAACTCCTGTTTAACCACCTACTAGCTGGAAAAGTCGTCTATGTCGGGCAATACCTTTGGCAAGTTGTTTTGTGTCACCACCTTTGGCGAAAGCCATGGGCCCGCCCTGGGCTGTATTGTTGATGGCTGCCCTCCGGGCCTGGAGATTAGCGAAGAGGAGATTCAGTTAGAGCTGGATCGCCGCAAGCCCGGTACTTCCCGTTATACCACCCAGCGCCGCGAGCCCGACCAGGTAAAAATACTCTCCGGTGTTTTCGAGGGGAAAACCACCGGCACGCCCATTGGCCTATTAATTGAAAATACCGATCAGCGCTCCAAGGACTACAGTAATATCGCCGAGCAGGTAAGACCGGCCCATGCCGATTTCACCTACTGGCAGAAATACGGCATTCGTGATTACCGTGGGGGTGGCCGTTCTTCCGCCAGGGAAACTGCTATGCGGGTTGCCGCCGGGGCCATCGCCAAAAAATGGCTGAAGCAAAAATACGGCATTGAAGTGCGAGGCTACCTCTCTCAACTGGGCCCGATTAAGGTACAAAAACTGGATTGGGAGCAAGTGGAACTTAATCCCTTTTTCTGCCCGGATGCAGAGCGAGTTCCTGAAATGGAAGCCTATATGCAAGACCTGATCAAAGAGGGAAATTCCATTGGTGCGCGCATCTCAGTGCACGCCAGCGGTGTACCAGCTGGCTTGGGTGAGCCTATTTTTGACCGCCTGGATGCAGACCTTGCCCACGGCCTGATGAGTATTAATGCGGTAAAAGGCGTGGAAATTGGAGCGGGCTTTGACTGCGTGGAGCAGAAAGGCACCGAGCACCGGGATGAAATCACCCCAGAGGATGGCTTCCTATCGAATAATGCTGGTGGCGTGCTAGGGGGCATTTCCAGTGGTCAGGATATAATTGCCCATATCGCTCTAAAACCAACTTCTAGCCTGCGTATTCCAGGGCGCAGTGTCGACCGGTCTGGCAACCCTATTAAAGTAGTTACCAAGGGCCGCCACGATCCCTGTGTGGGAATACGTGCGACACCTATTGCGGAAGCCATGATGGCTCTTACACTTATCGACCATGCCCTGCGCCATCGCGCACAAAATGGTGATGTAACACCTGGGTAGTTCGAGCGCTCCTGATCTTTAGCTATAGGGATACCGCAAGAGCCGGTATCCAGTGCCTTAGCCGTTAACATACAGTAAAGAAATTAAGGAGCCTCTAATTTAACCCAAGGCCCCATTAAAATAGTTAGCTCCGGTCTCCTTAATTTTATTAATACTACGAAGGCGGTCTGAGGGGCTTAATACGCCTTTGTTACCATGATTCACTACATGGGTGTCAATTTCAGTAGTGTTAATGTCAGAGTGCCCCAATAATTCCTGGATAGTGCGTAAATCGTAACCAGCTTTGAGTAAATGTGTGGCAAAGCTATGCCGGAATGCGTGGCAGCGTGCCGGTTTGTTGATTCCCGCCTTTCTCACAGCACTATTTACCTGGCGCGTCAATGTGGATGAGTGTATATGGTGTCTTCGGTATATGCCTGAACGGGGACATTTACTGATAGTGTTAGCAGGAAACAGGTATTGCCAAGCAAGTTGTTTGGCGGCTCTGGGGTATTTGCGATCGAGTGCATCCGGCAGATAAACTAAACCGTAGCCGGTCAGTAAATCCTGCTGATGAAGAAGAGATACATATTTAACTTGACGTTGTAGATCTTGGATTATTCCCTGTGGAAGAAGGGTAGTTCGATCCTTATTTCCTTTTCCACCGCGGACAAAAATATTATTGCTACCAAAGTCCACATCTTTTATTCGGAGAGATAGTAATTCGGCACTACGAAGCCCTGAGCCATACATCAGCTCAATCTGTAATCTGAAGACCCGCTGTAAATGACTAAGAACCGTAGCCACTTCTTCACGACTGTAAACAACAGGCAGCCGCCGTTGCCTCTTGGCAATCGTAAAATCCAAGTCTGGGATGTCCTTACCTAAGAACTGCTTGTAGAGATAAGCAATAGCATTCAATGCCACTCTTTGAGCATTGGATGCGCAGAGATCATGAGCAGCGAGATGGGTAAGGAAAGTCTCAACTTCAGCCGGCCCCATACCGGCAGGATGCTTCAATCGATTAAAGTGAATAAACCGCTTTATCCAATGCGTGTAAGTTTGCTCTGTTCGGTACGATAGTCCCTGCTTGCGAATATGCTGACGCAAGATATCCATAAAACGTTCTGGTTTAGGGGGGTAGCTTAGGGCGAATATCATCCATGATAATTTCTTTTATCTGTTTTTATATACAGTATTTGGTGTTTTTCTGGATTGTCAATACCTAAGATCAAAAGCAGCTGCACATATCCACAGTAATATGAGCGTTAACTTATTGATTTTGAATGATTTACATCTGTGATCAAAAGCAACAAAATAACAAAATATGATGCAGCTGCAATATATCCACTTGAGTATTACTATGTCATTGACGCCCAACTCCTTGATTTATAAATATCTTTCCTGGCTTTGGTAATTTCTTATCTTGGGATATATTGTCAAATGATATAATGCAGCTGCTTTTGAATACACTGTTAGGCATCAGCGATGATTGAAGATTGGAGTGAATTGATAGAAATTTTTGGAGAGAATGATGGTTCTCTACCCGATATTGAAATAGCCAATCTTACGGCTGAGGAAGTAATTCTAGGATATGAGATTCTAAGAAATCACGCGGGATGCATATCTTCGGAAAATACTTATTATTGGTCTGTATCGAAGCAATGTGAGGTTCCGATCTCATTAGAAGATAACCCTTCGGAACTGGTTGTGTCCAGTGAAGCTGAACCTTTTCATCTTTGTTTCGGAAATGTAAAAAGTCCGAGCGGCAAAGAGCTACCGGAACTTGGCTTGTTCGTGTTCTCTAACAGCCTCGCGCTAGATTATCGCATGGGGCCGGAATGGAATCAGGATGCAATAGAAGGTTTGTTTGAATTGATATCGGCCATCACAAAGAAATCACAGAACTTCGAAATTGAGCACAAGACGAACATAAACGACCATGATGGTTCAATTTTTAAATCGCATTGGGCAGCGTACCAAAATGCCTAACAAGGCAAGGCAGGCGGATGCGCTTACAGCGCACCGCTGCTTGCAACGTTATGTGCCAATAAGAAGGAGTCAAGTTGAACTGGATTAGAATATTAAAATTTTCGATATTACTATTTATTTCGCTTACTACACTTTCAACTTGTATAAGCTATTTTTGGGGAATCTCTGCTTTAGAATATGGAAAATCCAAGGAGTTCTTTTTATTAAGCTATGGTGCATCTAGTCTTTTATCTATCGTAATATTGAGTATTTTAGCTAAGAAACAGGAAGATTTTACGTTTCTTCATTGTACTATTACTTGTGTCATTTGTTGGTTATTTAGCACTGCTACTTTGGCAATTTTATTAGAAACAATCTATTACCCTAAAACATGGATAATCGATGCCCCAATAACAATTGTAGAAATATCAATTGCTACATTAATTGGAGTAATGATTAGAAGAGTAAATTCATTAAGGCTGACTCAAGGTGCAAACACATAACCAGCACAGGCATGTTCGCCCTTCGGGCTGGACCTCCGCAAACTGTCACTTTTCTTGCTTCGCAAAAAAAGCGCCATTTTGCTACGGCCCATGCTATGGGCGTTAGGTGTCAGAGTTAGTATGAAGAAAATATCAGGATCAACATTCTATTTTAAGAAGTTTTTTCTAAGCATATGGTTTGGGTTTCTTGCTTTCTTTCTAGTTACGTCTTTGGCAGCCGGAGCAGCCAAGGAGTCCATAATGTTCTTAGCTGTACCAGTTTTCATGGCTGTCTTTGGCTTTTTCTTCTTCAAAAAGTTACTCTGGGATCTAGCTGATGAGGTCTATGACGAGGGTGAATGATTGCTCTT
Organism: Microbulbifer variabilis; assembly: GCF_052468405.1. Taxonomy (NCBI): domain Bacteria; kingdom Pseudomonadati; phylum Pseudomonadota; class Gammaproteobacteria; order Cellvibrionales; family Microbulbiferaceae; genus Microbulbifer; species Microbulbifer variabilis. The sequence goes on along the minus strand of NZ_CP174343.1, from coordinate 2,941,705 downwards.
CCGTAAAGGAGGGAAAGAGCAAAGAGTCTTGCTCAAAGATATCATTAATATTAGTTACGCCCAGATGAATTCACCGGAAAGGGTTGTGTTACAAGTTCGTTCAGATGGCGCTATCGGCAAGGAGCTTGCGTTTAACCTTCCAATGAGGTTTATCCCATTATCTAAAAACCCCGTTATCACTGAGTTAATCGAGAGAGTCGATCGTGCTAGAAACACCTAACAAATTGCTGCAATTCGTTACGGGCCTACGGCCATCCACCGGACGCGCAAACCGCGCGCGCCGTTGAGCAAAGCGTTATGCGCTTTAGGAGAGTTTCGTGAGATACATCGATGTTGATTGGATTCAAGATTCTGAAGATTATCCATATCGATTAGTATCAGAAATCGCAGATGATAATTTCGAAACACGTAAGCTAGAGTTTTTCAGAGATGGAAGTATAGGTTACGCATCTGACAAAGGATCAACAAAAGATACAGAGCTAGGTATTTGTGAAGTGCCAAGCTTAGATGTAATAAACTCACAAGATGAACTCTCTGGCCAATCAATAACCAGAGACGAGTTCGAAACATTGTGGCAAAAGTATGTGCGTGGCATCGCATAACAAGCCAAGGCTGTCGGACGCTTCGCGCCTCAGCTTGGGGCGTTAAATGTACAAAGAGCTATGACAGAACGATTTGACGAGTTGATGGGGCTAGTTGATCCAATAATTGATAAGTATTTGGGGGCTGGATCAGAGAGTCTAAATGAGCATGAGCTAGTGATGGTTTGCGTATGGATGTTGGAAGCGGAAGTGAATAACGGAGGGTTTAATCAGTTCTTTTGGAATTCCGCTGGAGATATCTCCATCGAAACTGTTGCGTCTTTGCATAAAATTGGTGCGTCAAAAACGGCTAGCATTGTCGAAGCGGCGAATGCTAATTTTGGTGAGATGGGTCCACCTAAAGACCGAGAAGTTCGTCAACAGGAACTTGAGGCGCTTGAGGAAAGTGGAGTTCTAAAATTAGATTCACTAGATTCTGATTTTTATAAATATCCTAACGACTTGGAAGAGTTGATGTACGCGTATGCAAAAAACAACAATCTCCTGTAAAACATTTAACAAAGCTAGGCAAGTTCGCGCTGGACCTCGTCGCTTAGGCTCCTCAGCCCTTGCTAGTGACGTTAAGGGGCAGAATGAACAATATCATAAAAAACGTATTTTTCTTAGGTGTGACTCTATTAGCTGGACTAGTTTCGTGGGTTTGGGTCGAAATATCGAAAAGTAACGAATTGATCGCAATAGCGAATGATCCTATAGCGTCTGCTAACCGTGGTTTTGAAGAGGCCCTTAGTGACTATCGTCAGGATCACAAGCAATTTGTTGAAGTTTACATTCCCGGCGAAGGGTACAAAGTCCCAGGGATTTCGGAGTTGGCTCTCAAGGGTAGCCTACAGGATTTTGCGCCCAATACTTTCCTTATTTGTGGCACCGGGCTCCACTATAAAAATTTTGCGCTAGACATAGGCAGCCATGAATACAATAAATACTTTGCTCAGGCATACAATGCGAAGCTACTGGAGCTATTAGCCAGTGAGCGCCCTTAACAAAGCCGGGCAATTTGCTCTGGGCCTGCGGCCCTCTGCGGGATAGCTTACCTTGTGCACATTTTGCGCAAAAATGGGAGCACAGCGACCTGCGCAAAATGTGCACAAGGTAAGCTGCCCCTGCCGGAGGCGTTATGAATAAAAACTATGTCTAATCTCAAAGACCGCCGATGGCGTCGTAAAGGCCTCGATAGAAAAATCGAGACTCCTTCATGGGGGGAGCTTGCTTTTGGGAAAAAGCTTTTCAATTTGCGGCATATGTTACTAGCTGTATTTACTAGTGGCTTCATATCTTTTGCAATGCTATACCAGCTTATAACCTATGGGCATTGGGAGGCCAAAGGAGCAAAAGTAGATGGTGCTGTGGGCTATGGTATTGCCTTTTTCCTTCTAGTAATTTTCATAGCCCTACTTATTGCAACTATTAAAGACTGGCGGAGAGGCTAATGCATAACAAAAAGCAGCACGATTGCCCACGAAATATGTGGGCTGGACGGCCTACGCTTTGCTTCGGCCGCCCGTGTGCTAGGCGTTAGTGGTAAGCAAGAATGAGATTTCAGTGCCCACATTGCAAAAATTTTGGAGTCAATGCTTTTTCAAAGATTGGGGCGCATTCACTTGGTCCTGCACGATGTTCAAGCTGCTGTTACCACAGCGTTGAGCCAACACAGTGGCAAAAAGCAAAAAAGGCTTTGTGGGCAATAACTGGCCTATCTGCGTTTATTTCAGTGTTTATGGTAAGTGTACTACCGCTTCTTATCTGTTTTTCCGCGAGCGTTATACTCTCTCTATTCACACTATTTACGGTAAAGCTTCAACCAATTACAAACGCAGAAGTACACAATGGCCAGCTAAAGTTTTTAGTCGTGGTGCTCGCAGTGTTAGGGTTAGCGATTTACGGATACATCTTACAGTGATTGCCACTAACAAGCGCAAGCAGGTTGCTCCGGCCCTTGGGGCCTCCGCGGGACGCCCAACGCAGTGCAAATTTTGTGCAGGTCGCTGCGCTCCCAGTTTCACACAAAATGTGCACAGCATTGGTCGCCCCTGTTGCGGGCGTTATGTGAAATAAGTATGAAGCGACTTTTAGTAATATTTCTATTGATTTCATCCTCATCCGCTTTCGCGGAAACACTGATTACACCAACCTACGAAATCGAAATAGGATCATGCCCAGAAGGCCGTGTAAGTTGTAGCTCTGTAAAGTTTAAGGTAAAAAATTTGGTGTCAGACTCGGTTTCAAATTTCACCGGAGAAACAATGCACTCCTTATGCAAAGATGGAGTTACACCCTGCCAATTTCAGGGCTATCAGTTCACTGGGGATAAAGGGCATTTCATCATCTATTCCGATGGCATATTGGAAATAAACGAGGAATCCGGCCAAGCCATATTGGTCGAGGAAGGCAAGTGGTCATACTAAAGTCACATAACAAGCGGCTGTTGTCGCCCCTTCGGGGTTGGGACTGCCTTTCCGCTGCTTCGCAGCTCCAAGCCAGCTCCAAAGCCGGGCGTTAAGCGACTAGGATATTGATGAGCAAGGAAAATTTTGATTTACTCATTAACGCGGTAATGCAGGACAAGTCTCTAGCCGAAAAACTCATCTCGGAAGACCCGGAGATAGTACACGCTAAGAATGGGATTGGAGAGACTGTGCTTCATTATTTAGCAGTTGAAGATCATCTAGATGAAGTCGCATGGTTGTTAGCGCGTGGATCTGAAATCAATACGGCTAATGAATTTGGCAACAATCCTTTGTCTGAAGCTGCAAGCCTCGGTTATTATGAGCTGTGTGAATTTCTACTCAAGGAAAGTGCCAATCCTAGGCAGAAGACTCCAGATGGAGATACTGCTTTAAGTGAGGCTGCAATTAACAATGAGCATAACGTGGCAGAACTTTTACTAGGCTACGTTGAGCCAGCAGAGACTCTGCAGGACTACTTCTCTTATGTGGGGTATGAAGTATTGCTAGATAAAGAGAGTCAGTCAGCAAAACTTATTAACCTAAAAGGGTTAAAGTGGTGAGGCGCCTAACAAGTTTAGGCAATCGGAAAAATTATGCCGCCTTCGGCTCCGCAATTTTCCGTTGCTAAAGACGTTATATCTATCAAAGTAAAAAATAGAGGTAAGAATGAAGAAGTTTTTGATTCCATTGATTGCTGTTTCAGCCGCATTTTCAACACCTTCCTTTGCTGAAGGAAGGTGGTTAGCAACATCAGTCAATGTGGTTGCTATCACCAATACGGCAGCAAACGGTAAAAGTTTCAATGTCACGGTAGCTAATGGAGACGGTAACTACGCCTGTGAAGATACAACCATTAGTTTTCCGCTCTCGGTTGCTGGCAACAACGGCAATGATGAAAATATTCATAATCGAGCTTTTTCAATGGCTATGGTTGCATTCACGACTGGAAAAAAAGTTAATATTTATACCTACGAAGATGTTGAAACATGCTCGCACGCGGCCTACATTGCATTTTCTCCAATATAGAGATGTGATGAGGGCGGTATAACAAACGCAAGCACGCGGACCCGTTTTTCGCTGCGCTCCAAACGGTCCGGTGTTGCGGGCGTTATACGTTCAAGAGAGATGGTGATGGAAACTTACTTCAAGGAAATTGAGGACAAACTAGGCCTAATTTTACCAGAGTTCTACAAGTCGGCTTTATTGAACTATCCGTTTAAGCCATTGGATGAAATTGATTGTGTAGAAGATAATTTAGTGAAGGAGCTAGAGTGGATTACAACAACTAATCTAGAGCTTCGAAAATGTCACTTTTATGGAAATCTTTGGCCGCCCCATTTTTTAGCGATTGGCCATGATGGGTTTGGAAATTTCATGTTCTTAAACTTAAAAGTGCATGACGAGACAATCTATTTTGCTGATCACGAGGAAGAATTTGACTCTCGAGATATTAGTGATCTAGAGCTTGCAGCAGATATAGAAGAGTACATTCAGTTGTGTAAGGAAGAGCAAGAAGATGTGGTTAAAAACGTATAACAAGGTTATCAACCTGACCGTCATTAAGTTACTTCGTTTGCTCTTAGTCGCTACGGTAGCGCAAATAAACCAACTACGTTCCGGCCAGTTATAACGGCGTTAGGTGTCATATGAAACAATTTAATCCATTTCACATATTATACCTATTCATAGTGTCTCTATTACTATACATAATAGGGGTATATACTTTCTACAGCCCTTATTTTGAGGCTTTTACGGGTATGTATATAGTAGTACCTCAAATGTTGGGTGTATTTATTACAATACCTATAGGTATATTTTTTTTATTGTTCGGTATTTGTAAAAAAACCTAGGTAGTAAATCTAAAGATAGGTTTATAAAAGCTGGAATAATAATCTTAATTTTACAGCTTTGTTATTTTGTCATAGTTAATAACGGCTATTATCTTACGGTATAATTTGTCCTATATTTTTTAAATTTTTTGTAGATGATGGTTTTTTGATATAGCTACACTTAACAAATCAATCAACGGTCGCCTTCGGTTGGACAGCCAAACCTTCGGTTTGTCTGCCCGTTATTGAGGCATTAAATGCCAGTAGCAATCGAAAGCATAATGAAATTTGAAGATGGTGATAGAGTAAAGATTGAACCACATTTTTGGTGGCCAGATGGGGCGATTGGAACTGTTTCAATTCAGCCAGAATTTGTAAGGAAGCTATTGGAAAAGAAGAATCAGTGGAAAGTACTCAGAGAACTATAAAAGGCAAGGACAGAATTATCACAAGCGTGTGGGTAAATTTCGATGAACCAGCGAACGATTGTAGTGATGATGGTCCTTATATCGGTGGTGAAGTTCAAATTGAGTATTTGAGTAGGCTGTGAGTTCAGCATTTAACAAGCGCAGGTTGTCGGACTGGTTTTCCGCTGCGCTCCAACCAGACGCAACTGCGGGCATTTGTGACTAAAAGAGTAAGCTCAAAATGTTCAGGCAATTAAGTCGTAACAGAAAGGTACTTTCCGTATTTAGCATCGGAGTAGCCGTGTGGTGTATTTCTATGCTTGGCTATCAAATAAGTTATGCAGAACGAGTTATGTCAGGACTAGAGAGTTGCATAATTGAATCGCTCGAACTTTGTGAGAAAGTAAATGAGGTCGAGCTGTATCGAAGCCTATGGAATGAGTCTGCCAGGTACTATGCTCTTGCATCGGTATTCTTCTGCGTTATATATGGTGCAACTTCTTTTGGGGAACGAAAGAAAAGAGTGGAGTAGTTGCCATCACATAACAAGAGGCTGCTGTCGCCCCTGCGGGGCTTGGACTGCCTTTGAAACCTTCCCCCATTGAGTAGACGCCTACCTTTTGAATAGGGTAGGAGAAAATGCCGAAAATACTGAGTGAAGAGCGGGTTGTTGAATATTCAACAGAGTTCAAAGTTAGAGTGGTAGCTCTCACTAATCAACTGAAAGTAGATACGACCACTATCGCCAATATTATTGGTTTGCATCCAGTAATGGTGTATAGATGGCGACAGGAAAGTAGAGAAGGCAAGCTGGTCGAGAAGCCCAGCCGTAGAATAAGTATGACCAAGACAACGAAAACTCAGTCTCAAACTGATGACAAAGAGATAAGACGTCTAAAAAAGCAGGTTGAGAAATTGCAAAAGGAGAATGATTTCCTAAAAAAGTGGGAAATGTACCTGAAAGATCCAAAGCTGAAAGATTCTCGTTCATAGCTCTTAATCGATCGGACTTTGGTGTCAGGTACTTATGTAGATACTTGAATGTTTCACCCCAAGGGTTTTATAAGTGGCTCAACCGTGATGAGAGCACTCGAGACATAGAAAATAGACGAATTCTTGGGTGTATCGAAGCTATCTATGCGCAGCATGATGGTAATTATGGAAGTCCAAGAATTAGCGCAGAGCTGAAAGCTAATGGTGAACGAATAAATCACAAGCGCGTTGAACGCCTTATGAGAGAGGCTGGAATCGTGGGGAAAGCTGGAAGGATCTATCGTCGACACCCTTTGCCTGGAAATCCTTGCATTAAGGTTGAAAATTTACAAAGAGAGAATGGTATGCCGAGTAAACCAGACTCTCAATGGGCTGGTGATGTAACCTATCTGAAGATCAATGGGCAATGGCAATATTTAGCTGTGATTATCGATCTTTACTCCCGGAAAGTGTTGGGTTGGGAGCTGTCGGATACTCGATCCGTTGAGCTAACACTGTCAGCGCTAAATAAAGCTGTCCGTCGCAGAAATATAGAATCAGATCTAATATTTCACAGCGACCGAGGTTCTGAGTACGGTGCTTATGCATACCAAAACCGACTCAAAGAACTGGGTATTGAGCCGAGCATGAACCGTCCAGGATTTATGAATGATAATGTGTATGTAGAATCATTTTTTCAAACACTGAAAACTGAGAGTTTCAAAGGGTTTAATTTTGAATCCGTTGAGGAGCTAAGAACTAACTTATCTTGGTATCTTGATAGGTACTATAACTTTAAAAGAAGACATGGTTCACTTGGGTTCAAAAGCCCAGATGAATATGAAAGAATGGCCGCATAAGATGAATATAAGGTGGCGTCTACTTTAAGGGGGGAGGCTTCGGCTGGGCTGGACAGCCTACGCTCTGCTTCGGCTGCCCTTGCTGGCAACGTTAGGTGCAAGGAGAGAACATGAGAATCATCGTAACTTTATCAATTATTTTGGCCCTTGGTGGTTGTGCAACCGCCTACCAACCGCAGGGTATGACTGGTGGCTTCTCAGAAACACAACTAGACACAAATGTGTTTACCGTTACTTTCAAAGGTAATGGTTACACCGGAAGAGATAAGGCCAATGATTATGCGTTGCTTCGTAGCGCCGAATTAGCATTGGAGCATGGGTATAAATATTTCGTTATCGTTGATGCACAGCAGTACTCAAAAAACAGCACTTATACAACTCCTACCACAGCAACAACCAATGTAAATGCCAACACATATGGCTCTGCATACAATTACGGCAATAACACCACCTACAAAGCTAATACATACGGCACTGCAACAACTACTGTATCGGGTGGCCAAACTTACAATATTTCCAAGCCCCGAACCTCAAATACAATAGTGTGTTTCAACGAAAAACCTGAGGGTTTCGCATATAATGCACAGTTTATTGCAAATAGCCTCAAGCAAAAGCACGGTATTCAAGATGCACCTAACAAGTGACTATGGTTCTTCGTCAAGCTTTTAAGCCATATTCTCATCCCAATATGTGTTGTTTTTTACCATCGTATTCAGAATGGTAAGTTGCTTTCTCATACAGGCAATGAGGGCCACTTTTTTAGGTTTGCCAGCGTCGACTAAGCGTTTATACATTGGCTTTAATTTAGGGTGGCACTGGATCGCCGACATTATGGAAACAAACAGGACCGTGCGCACACGATGCCGTCCACCACGAATATAGCGTTTACCTTGAAAGTTCCCACTATCTCGGTTCATAGGGGCGATACCAACAAGTGCAGCAATCTCTTTTCGGTTCAGTTTCCCCAATTCAGGTAATTCGCTCATCAGGGTGTAGGCCAATACATTTCCTACCCCTTTAGCGCTTAACAATAGGTCACGTTTTTATCGCCATTCGGCAATACTGCTGACGAGTTTATCCAGCTGCTTATCGATTCCTTCTAACTCTTTTTTGATGGTTTTCAATATGGCTTGAATAGGTTTGTGTACAGATTTAGGCATTCGCTTGAGACGGTTCTTTTGCATTGTACTCATCTCCAAGCACTGGCTTCTTACAACGAGTAAGTCACTGATATTCGTTAATTTTTCAGGTTTTAACTACGATAATCTTGGCTTCATTGCCTCTCCAAAGTGAGCAATGTCGACAGCATCCAGCTTGTCAGTTTTGGCGAGTCGCCCCGCTGACTTTGCAAAGTTTCTTACCTGCGAAGGATTGCAAACAACTATCGGCACCCCCGCTTTGTGGGCAGAACAGACAAACTCCAGTTCAAGCCTTCCGGTGGACTCGATAAGTACTCTTTTGGGTTTAAGGGGTTGCAGTCGTTTAATGGCGTCCTTAATACCATCTTTATCATTGGTAACACTAAAGAATTGGCCAGTTGGTCTCACAAAAATATCGAGCTGTTTGCTGCTAGTATCGATACCGACATTGATCTCTTGAGGTTCCATAAGATAAGCTATCTCCGCCTTGCTATTCGGGCTCGAGGCCCACATGACTATTCGAGTTATGCCTAATGAGTGTCTGTCACGTTCCTACTTGTTAGCGGTCTTTATGAACCAGCGCAGCAACGAACTGTGGCAAACAAGGCCTTCGGTGGCCGCCGAAGGTGGGTCTCAATTTACCCGTTAGGGAAAAGGATTTTCAACATCAGAACCGGGCAAGAACAACCATACAAGCCGCAGCAATCGCTCCCGTTGGTCGCTGGGACAGCCAAAACGCTGCGCTTTTTTGTCTGCCCCTGTGCGGGGCGTTATGAGCACTAGCATGGCAAGACGAATAAAACTTTCAGCGCTAATGACACTACTCGCAATAGTGTTGAGTGGTTGCCCTCGAATCGCAGAGATAGATATCTATAACAATACTGGTGTATCAATATCTTTAAATAGCGGGGGAAGTATCACTCATATTTCCCCTGGCGAAGTAAAAGTTATTGTATTTACCTCAAGCAGTTTGGTTGTCAGTTCCGAAATCGGAGAATGGAAATACGGCCGAAATTTGATTACGTATGGCGGCGAAGATGGTGAATACTTCAACGGCACTGTATATTTGCAAATCAATAAAAGTGGCCAAGTCTTTGCTACTAGAGAAAAAGATAAAAGGCCACAATCTGAATTTGAAGCACAGCCAGAGGGTTTCCCAATTGCACCAAGCTCATAACAAGCAAAGGCAGCATCGCCCTGCGGGCTGGACGCGCTGACGCGCGCCGCTGCTTTGAGCGTTAGGTGCACCGGCCAATGAAAATTGGAGTTTTATTGATAGCTTTATCCTTTCTACTGATCTCTTGCTCACGAACGCCACACCACGTTGAGCTAGATGACTTTTCAAAAGAAAGAAAGGTTTCAAAGTATGGAGAGGGAACGTATTATTTTATATATACTTACCATACTTTTAGTTCGAAGAATGATACAGAAGGTCAAGAGGTATATTTTCGAGATATTGAAAAGTATATCGATTTATATTTAGAGAATAGCAATACCTGTAAGCCTATCAAAGAAACCCTGTCATATTATAGTGAAGGCGGCAGTGTCAGCATTTTGGTTTTATGCAAAAGCACCTAACAAGGCGATCAAGATGGACATTGATCTTGCCCCGTTTTAACGGACACCAAGGTCAAACAGACGAGGTGTCTTATGCCGAAATACAACAAACCTAGAAAGACTTGGCAGTATTCAAACGAATTCAAAGTGAAAGCGGTAATGCTTAGCTTGATAGAGGGCATTCAAGTTAAGGAAGTGGCTGAAACTCTCGACATTCACCCTTTCATGCTGTCACGATGGCGAAAAGAGTTTCAGGAAGGGAAGATTGTGGCAGATAAACGAAGAAAGCTTACTGATGTAGTCTCTAGAACAGAAAAGGAACTTTCTAGGGTAAAGCGTTTAGAGGCGGAGAATCGTAAATTAAAGCAGGAGCTTGATTTGCTAAAAAAGTGGCAACGGTTTCTTGCAGAGGAACATCAGCAAGATATCGATTTATCCAGAGGTTCGGATCAGCATTAGGTATCAAAAGAACTTGTCAGTGGCTAGGAGTATCGCGCAGTGGCTATTATGATTGGCTGAAGAGGCCGCGATCGCACCGAAAACACCAAGATGATGATCTAAAAGTTCAGAGATTCAAAAGATTTCGGATGACTCTGCAGGGCGCTATGGTATTCCAAGAATTTGGAAAGCCCTGCTGACCAAGGGCTATGAAGTTAGCCATAAGCGCGTAGCCCGGCTGATGCAGGAATTAGGAGTCGTAGCCAGAGTTACGAGAGTGACACGTAGGGCACCAGGAATAATGCGTTTCCTAGCCTCTGGGGAGAATCTTAGACCGGAAGGAGCTGTGCCTAAAAGCAAGAATCAAGTTTGGGTTGCTGACATAACTTACCTTAAGGTTAAGGGTCAATGGCAGTACTTGTCAGTGGTGATGGATTTGTATTCTCGCCGAGTAATCGGTTGGAGTTTAGACACGAAGAGAGCAACAGAATTAACCCGAAAAACCCTGATGAATGCTGGAAGGAAAAGAGGATCACAACCGGGATTAATATTACACACGGACAGAGGTGTAGAGAACAGAGGGTCCGAGTATCAAAAAGAGTTGGGAAGATATGGAATCCAGCATAGCTTGAGTAGAGCGGGTAAATATACGGATAATACTCATATGGAGTCGTTCTTCCATAGCTTAAAAGCTGAACTGATTAGAGAAACTAGCTTCCAGACAATGAGCCATTTAAAGTATGCTCTGGCTCGATATATTAATGATTTTTACAACCGTAAGCAGCTGCATTCAGCTTTAGGCTATCAATCATTAATAGAATATGAGCGAATAGCAGTATGAAAAGTAGTGTGTCCGTTTTATCGGGGCAAGATCACCTTTCACTCAAATTGCTGGTACAATTACGTGCTAAGTCCGCAGGCCACTGTGGCCGGCGTTAATTCTACTGACACCTTGGCTCACTCTTTTTTAAACGAGCTGTTAAACCACTGGTATAGAAGGAGCTAATTATGGAAAGCATGGAATTCAATACCCCAAAAGTCGTGCTCTACACTTTCGCTACCAGTCCATACGGTCTTAAAGTCCAAGCTTTTCTCGCTTTTAAAAAGATCGCTTACGAAATTGTCTATGTATCTCCGTTTAATATGAGGGAAACACTTCCGATGGGGCATACCGTGCCTGTTTTGACAATTGATGGTGAAAGCAAAAATGATTCACAAGAAATACTCATTGGCTAGATGAACGCTTCCCTCAGCGTCCCCTGTACCCTGTAGACGGTGATCCGTGCATTAACGAACTTGATGATTGGGTCCAGCATTGCATGATTCCTGCAAATTTTAGGTTTGTGCGACCGGCTTTATCGCTAGCACTTCCTGTGCAGCTGATCAACGCTTGGCGCCTCGGTTGTGCCATGAATCGCACGGTACCAGATAACGCAATCGGCGCATGGCGTTTTGTATGGCCTCTAGTCCTTCGGTGGGCTCCTTTTGTCCGCAGGGAAGCTGAAAATGCTCCAGGAAACAGCATAATGGCTGCTGCACGTCATGTCGGTGCACGTTTGAGTAAAGCGCTTGAGAGAGGTCCTTTTATGTGTAATCGTAGTGAAGTGAGTGTTGCAGACCTCTCTGTCTATGCGCTCCTTGCTTTTGGTTATGAGGCTGGGCTTACAGGAGGAGACGGACTTTTCCGTCGTAGTCGCATACGAGAATGGGCACTACGTGTGCAGGGTGAACTCGACCCTTCATTGCCTTTGGTTCCAAGCCAAATTCAAGTTAGAAAGCTAGGAAGCTGATTGCAACCTTTTTAATATCTGCCCTCCCTCTAAGGGTTTGTATGGAGGGTAACTACCAGTCTTCTATCTCGAAAGAAATATGAGATGTCCCTACAAATTAGATACTGGGAAATTAACAAGTTAATCCGGGTGGGCACAAAAACCTCCAGTTTTTATTCCGCTGTTTAAAGCGTTAAGTACCTAGAGTATGGGGTAGCAATGCCACGGAAAGTTGGATTCATTCATCTGCTGTTTACTATTTTCACGTTAGCCTATTGCGTGTTTGCTGTTGTGAGTGGCAAGGTATCTGTCTATAAACGAGCTGGTCTCTCAGAAACAATCAGTATTGATGTTGAACCAGAACGGTTTTTTGGGGTGTCGTGTTACTTTATGTAGGTATGGCAGTAATTATGGTTATACTAAGTATAAAAAAGTACTTTCCCAAAAAACTCTATGAACTTATTGATTTTGGTATACATTCTAAACTATCTATTTTACAAGTTATATTTTTAATCAGCTTTAAAGCTTTAACGTACAGCACCATTTTTTGGTTGGCTGGGGTGTTGGCAAATACTTAACAAGCGACTATGGTTGCTCGTCAAGTTTTTAAGCCATACTTGCATCCCAGTAAGTGTTAATTTTCACCATCGTATTCAGGATCGTAATCTGCTTTCTCATGTAGGCAATCAGAGCGATCTTCTTAGATTTACCAGCGTCGTCTAATCGCTTATACATCGGCTTTAGTTTGGGATGATGTTGTATGGCCGACATACTGGAAGCAAACAGAACCGTACATATTCAATTTGCAATTTATGAGTTAGGAAATTTTCTGGTTTAAAAGATTTTTATCATGGATTAGCTGAAGTAAAATCTTCCAACGCTGTTGGGAAGTGAAGAGGTGTGAATATATAGAAATCCATATCAGAATTTTATTCAATAAGGATGGGTAACGACTTTCACTTTGGAAGATTCTGCAAGTATCCGATTGCTGCTTATATTTAGTATGGAGTAGGTGGAAAATTTATGGTTAGATTGTTTGACTGATTTCGGATAAAGTTGGCTGATTATCAGTGTGAAGACTAAGCAAGGAGGTATTAGTTCATGGATTTAGATATACCCACATTTATTTCTTCTTTAGGCGTTTCTTCACTCACTGCTATATGGTTGACTAAGTCACTAGTTGCTCATAGATTGGAAAAGGATCTTCAGAAATATAAAAATGAGCTAGATAGATCTTTAAGTGATTTTAAGAGTGTGCAAGATGGCCTAATTAGAAAGGATGTAGAAGTATACTTGAAGGAGAATGAAGCTGATATAAGATACAATTTTGAGGCGAGGGCCAGGTTGTATCAAGCTATTGGTCCCCTTAAGTTCCAGCTTCTTCTGGCTGCCCGTGATTTTAAAGCCAGAGTTACGAATATTCCGAAAAAACCCTATAAAATTGATTTGAATGGCCATTATGGAAAAAGCACCATTTACAGGCTAGCAAGACTGCTCTGTTTGTCAGAGCTGATAGAGAGTAAAGTTGCTTATGCTGATTTTGCTGTAGATGAGTCTTCTGTTAAGTTGCTTGAGTTCAAAAAATCGCTATTTCTGATGTTGTCCGGTTCAAAAATAACTAGTCATCACCCAAATGCTAATTGGAAAGTACAAAAGGAGCATATTTTCTTTGATACTTTATCAAGTATAGGAAATGCGCTTACCATTAATGAAGGCGAGTCAGTAGCGAGGTGTATGTCTTTTTCAGAGTTTACAGATGCCCTAAAAGAATATAATTTTGTTGAGAAAATTTCCCCCCTTATTAATGTTATGTCTGGGCTATGTCTTAGAGGAACTCCAATCCTCTGGGTTAGGCTTTCTTGTGTTGCAGTGCTCTGTAATGAATTAATAGAAAGTTTGGGACGATCAGTCGGGTTTAAATATAAATCTCTTGATCTCAGTGCTCTTATTAGAGAAAGTAATGATGATTTTGTTCAGCGTAAAGCTGAAAAATATGTTGAGCTATGTAATGAAACTATGAGTGAAGGTCTTTAGGGGGTATCAACACTCCCAATAAGGTACAGATTTATATTTCCATTTATAAGTTTGCTCCCTTCACTGAAGGGGATCTGGTGGTGCAAATATCAAACACTATCCTCTATAGTTGCTGTGAGCTGCCAACTGCTTATTATACTTTATTTGGTTTTTGTCGCAGAAAATTAATAAGATGGATAGATCATTTTTTATAATTTGAATTGAATATTTATTGTGTTCTTGGTTGCTGATGGTGATTGTTCATAGGCACAGACTATAAAACTATGCTGTTCTACTTGATTCAATAGAATTTAACTTATTATCAGAGAGTTTAGCATCCTGACCTAAATAGCGTATGCTAAAGAATTTGGCTGTCTTTCTCTTTTCCCAAGCTTACTAAATATAACTGATTATTTTGAATTGTTAGTTCAGTTATTGACGTATACTCTGGTCGAAACTGTTGAATTTTTTGGCTTTTATGAATATAAGCAACGATTGAATTTATTACCATAAAATGACAAAAAACTATAGTATCTTCAGTAATGCTAAGTAAATATCTCTGAATTCCATTGCGCCACTCTTTTTGCTGTTTATCACTTATAGTCCATTCTTTATTCAGAAGAGAGCGTATCCATGGTAGGCGTTGACTTGATAGAATACCTTCGGGTGTTGGTATCTCAGTGACTAAGTTGACCACTTCTATTGAAGCGCCCCATATTCTTGCTAGGGGTTCTGCTGTCTGCTTGGCTCGCAGCTTAGGACTACTCGTGATTTTTAATCTTCCTTGAATAGCAAGTTTTTGAGCTAACTCTTCAGCTTGTATAAATCCTAACTTGGTGAGGGGTGGATCAAGGATATTATCTCCTTTAGCTGCCTCACCATGTCGTGCAAGTAAAATTCTGGGCATGTTATTTGGGATTATAGATACTGGTTTAATACTTCATCTGGTATATTTTGCCATAATGATAGCAGTTCTGCTGTATTGAAATTCGTGAAATGTGGATGGTTACCGATGCGCTGGCTTTGCTTTCCTGTAAATATTGGCCAGTTGTTTCCCGGGTTGCCACATTCAGCGAAGTTCAGCCAGGCTTCTTGCATACTTTTACTTAAGGTGTGCGGGGCTGGCTCATCGCGATATAATTCCTGTAAAGACGCTTCACCATGAGTACCAAATAGATAGGCTAGTTCTGCAGCATGACACGCACCTAAAAAGGGCTGTGCCGCTAATGGTTGGGCGAAATGATAATGGAAACTTTGTCCTTTATGTTGAGTTAGATACCTAAGCCCTGGTAGGGTAAAAACCATATCAGTCAACATCAAATTCCAGGTTTTACTCCATTCTGGCCAGGGATTATTTTTAATAGATAAAGCCTGCTGGTAATAGTAATCAATAATAGGTTTTAGTGTGCTCTCAGGTAGCAGCCATTCCAACTTTTTGCAGATTGAGTGATAATTCAGTGTGAAAGTTTCAGGATTTGTAACACTAAATAGATTCCACTCTTCTAAATTACTGCCAAGAAGAATTGGATGGGCTGTATTAGTTTTAATATTTACTAAAGACGGCCGTCTTTTTCTTAATAAGCTTTCGTCTAGCACTGGCTTAAATGGAAGTTGCCCCCAGTTTTGTGTCATGCGTGGATCTTTAAGAATTTCGCTTTGTGCCTGAAGAAGTAACTTTGTAGAGCATTTGTGTATTGGTATTCCACCGCTTATGTTATTAAGATGCTCGATGAATGCAGCTGCCATGTTATTGGCTCTGGAAATCGAATGAGTAGCCCTTGGGTGGCCACTTTGTACAATCGCTCGAGAGTATAAATTATGATATTCAGTTACCTCTAATAGAGAGGTGATGCTCATTGCGCCGGCAGATTCACCAAAAAGAGTGATATTGTTCGGATCTCCGCCAAAGGCTTCAATGTTATCTCTCACCCATTTGAGCGCTGCTATTTGATCCAATAGACCTTCGTTGCCTGTAGATGGGATGTCAGAAATGTCTTTTAAACGTAGAAAGCCTAGAGCGCCAAGACGATAATTGAATGTCACAATTATTGCTCTGCCGTTTGAGGCAAGATGGCACCCATTATATATATCTTGGCAGCTTGACCCCATATAGAAAGCTCCACCATGTATCCAGAGCATTACAGGTAGCTTTCTTCCTTGGGTTATAGGTGGCGAGAAAATATTTAGATAAAGACATTCTTCTCTATCAGGAATCTCTCCATTTTTTCCCCGGACCTGCATCAGGTTTGAGGGATTTTGTGCAGCTGGCGTTCCAAATTGCGCTGCATCAAATGGCGCACTCCAATTTGGCATAGGTTCGGGTGCTTTCCAGCGGAGGTCGTTAATTGGGGGACGAGCATAGGGTATACCTAGAAATTTATAGGTTCTTGTAGCTTCGTCTACTTTGCCAATAATCGGTCCAGCAGGTGTATCAATGACAGGTGTTGACCTCTTATTTGTGAGCTTTCTAATACTTGGGTCCGTTGTCATGAGTAGTTTTTCCTACTGTATTTCTCTCTAACGTTGCACTTATTTAGTCGGCGTTATTCTTCAGACTTTCCTTGAAATCATTTTAATTTACGTCCATACAAAAAGAGTGTGTGGAAAAAATTTGGCACAGTTATTTTCCGGAGGGATCCTGGCAAGGAGATGCATTGACGAATCTAGTCACGGATGGGCTCAAGGTGGGGAATTTTCCGTCTTTTAGCTCAGGCCATGAACAGTGTATTTAGGAAGTTGCACCGTTTGAAGTTGGTGAGAGCATGATCGTAAAAATCTTTGACAAGTCTACGGGCTTGATTGCTGAGAAGCCACTGGATAGCTTGAAGTTAACCGCGACAGGCTTGGTTGAATTGCCGGTAGATCCAGACGAGATAGCCTCGTTATCTCAGGAAGGAAATGACCTAGTAATAGTTTTAAAGACGGGTCAAATCTTCACTTTATTTGGTTTCTATCATGAAGACAGTGATGGAGATCATAGTGAGTTGACTGTAACTGGGGGTTCAGAGCCCTTATTCCTTGCGGCTTCGGGAGGGTTGATACCAGCTTTTACCGTTGCCGGCGGCCCAGCTGGTGAGCCTCCTCCCCCTCCTCCGCCTGCCGTTCCGTGGTTTGTCCCTGCTTTGATTGCTCTCGGTGTTGTTGTCATCGCTGTAGCATCAAATGACGATAGTAACCGTGGGGGCGGCTTTGTGCCTCCGGATTCAGATGCGGACGCAGATTCGGATGCCGACGCCGATGCCGATGCAGACGCGGATGCCGACGCAGATGCGGATGCGGATGCGGATGCCGATGCCGATGCCGATGCCGATGCCGACGCGGATGCGGATGCTGACGCCGATGCCGATGCCGACGCAGATGCGGATGCGGATGCGGATGCCGACGCGGATGCCGACGCTGATGCTGATGCGGATGCGGATGCGGATGCGGATGCGGATGCGGATGCGGATGCGGATGCGGATGCGGATGCCGACGCCGACGCCGACGCCGACGCCGACGCCGACGCCGATGCAGATGCGGATGCGGATGCGGATGCTGACGCCGATGCCGATGCCGATGCCGATGCCGATGCCGATGCCGATGCCGATGCCGACGCAGATGCGGATGCGGATGCGGATGCGGATGCGGATGCCGACGCGGATGCCGACGCTGATGCTGATGCTGATGCTGATGCTGATGCGGATGCGGATGCGGATGCGGATGCGGATGCGGATGCGGATGCGGATGCGGATGCCGACGCCGACGCCGATGCAGATGCGGATGCGGATGCGGATGCGGATGCGGATGCTGACGCGGATGCCGATGCCGATGCCGATGCCGATGCCGATGCCGATGCCGATGCCGACGCGGATGCGGATGCGGATGCGGATGCTGACGCCGATGCCGATGCCGACGCAGATGCGGATGCCGACGCGGATGCCGACGCGGATGCCG
Source organism: Microbulbifer variabilis (assembly GCF_052468405.1). Lineage (NCBI taxonomy): Bacteria > Pseudomonadati > Pseudomonadota > Gammaproteobacteria > Cellvibrionales > Microbulbiferaceae > Microbulbifer > Microbulbifer variabilis. Next base: position 2,923,739 of record NZ_CP174343.1, on the reverse strand, counting down.
ACGCGGATGCGGATGCGGATGCGGATGCCGACGCGGATGCAGATGCGGATGCCGATGCCGACGCAGATGCAGATGCGGATGCAGATGCCGACGCGGATGCCGACGCAGATGCCGACGCGGATGCAGATGCGGATGCCGATGCCGATGCCGATGCCGATGCCGATGCCGATGCCGATGCCGATGCCGATGCCGATGCCGACGCGGATGCGGATGCCGACGCGGATGCGGATGCCGACGCGGATGCGGATGCTGATGCCGATGCCGATGCCGATGCCGATGCCGATGCCGATGCCGATGCCGATGCCGATGCCGATGCCGATGCCGATGCCGATGCCGATGCCGATGCCGATGCCGATGCTGATGCCGACGCGGATGCGGATGCTGACGCCGATGCCGATGCCGATGCCGATGCCGACGCAGATGCGGATGCCGACGCGGATGCCGATGCCGATGCTGACGCGGATGCCGACGCGGATGCCGATGCCGACGCAGATGCCGATGCCGATGCCGACGCAGATGCGGATGCCGATGCGGATGCCGACGCGGATGCCGATGCCGATGCCGACGCCGATGCAGATGCGGATGCTGACGCGGATGCCGATGCCGATGCCGATGCCGACGCGGATGCGGATGCCGATGCCGATGCCGATGCCGATGCCGATGCCGATGCCGATGCCGATGCCGATGCCGATGCGGATGCCGATGCCGACGCGGATGCCGATGCGGATGCCGATGCGGATGCCGACGCCGATGCGGATTGTGATGCTGACGCCGATGCCGATGCCGATGCCGATGCCGATGCCGATGCGGATGCCGATTGTGATGCGGATGCCGATTACGACTATGAGGGTGGTGAGCTACCGCCGGGATTCCCGGATTTGGAAATAGATTTTGACATTGATGAAATCATTTCCTTGGAAGCTATTGCGATCCCCAGTGTGTTTGAGGAGTATCTCGATACCGTTGGATATGCTTCTGCTTCAAAGGTTGAGGAGTCCGTCAGTGATGGAAGCGAGCAGGAAGGTTCTGCCCGGTTGGATATGATGCAACTGGCTGAGCTTGAGCTGGACTTTGTTGATAGTGGTGTTGATAACCACTATCAACAGGTAATGACTGCAGACGGGTTGGCAGAGTTTGCCAATGACTATCAGCGGTTTGACTCAGTAGAAGAGTCCTTACTGGATGAGTTACTAGATTCTGGTGATCGGGATATTCAGCTGATAGAGCTCAATCTTTCTTATGATGTATCTGGACAATCAGAGCATCAGACGACTGTGACAGATATTGGTTCTCTAACCAGTCCTGAAAATTACGCAGTCATTGAAGATCCGATGGGAGATATATGGCAGCAAAATGGATTTAGTGATATGTGAGGTGAGAAGTTCAAGTTAAGCAAAAAAACCGGGCTAAAAGGCCCGGTTTTTTTTGAGCTAAACTTTTATGAGGCTTGGGAAAAGTCTTGCTTATATGGCTTCTTAATTCCAGGTTGTGGGATCTCAAAACTGTCAATGACAAGTGTGAAAACATGGATGTATTAAAAAAACTGTCATTTTTTGCACTCTCTATCCCTACTCTATTTCTATCCGAAGTAGTCGGAGAGGAAGTATTTGTCAACTCTGTATCAGCGGAAAAAACAATTGTCGGGCACGGGGAAGGGCAAGATAAGAGAGCAGAAAATGTTACTTATCGAGTTTATAAGGATGAGGTAGCACAAAGTGAGCTCAGTATATTTGATACTGTTCACCGAGCGGTTGGTTGGCATCCATCAATTGCAGAATCGATCGGCTATCTCTACCAGCAAAGACAGGGAGTTAAAGCAGCGAGATCCGCTTACTTCCCACAATTGAGTGCTGGGATAGTTGCTGGTGAAGATACCGAGTACAAGCGAGAAGGTGACGGACATGCAATTCAGTTAAACGTCACCCAAATGCTGTTTGACTTTGGGAAAGTTTCCAGCAATGTAAGACAGGCTAGAGCGGGCGTGCGACGATCCCAAGCTCAAATTTTAAAATCGATAGAAGAAGTAGCTAGACAAACTGCTAAAGCAACTATAGAGGTGCAACGATATCAGGCTCTATTGCAGAGCTCTGATGAGCAGGTTGATGGGGTGTCTGCTATCGCAAATCTTGTAAAGATTCGAAAAGAAAAAGGTGCTAGCTCCAGATCTGATGTTCTCCAGGCCCAGTCGCGAATTGACGCAGCGCAAGCGTCCAGGCAACAAATTCAAGCTCTTTTACGTAGGTGGAGAAGTACACTGCAGAATTTAACGGGGTTAGATGAAAAGTTTAGTGTCTCCATGTCAGTACCAGATGATGTGACTCAGGCTTGTGACTTGGATTCTTTTGACCTATCTGCGGTACCTGAGGTGCTTATTGCTGAATCTTACAGGGCTGAAGCAATGGCGCGCCTGGATGAATCTAAAGCAAATGCATGGCCAACCTTCTCATTAGACGCCAACATTAACCAGTACCTTGATCAGGACTACGTTGATGCGAATGCTTTTGACACGAATGAAAGTGCAGTTTTCTTCAATGTGTCTATGCCGATTTATCAAGGAGGTAAAATTTCGGCCGGCAAAGAAGGCGCTGGTTTTGCACTCTTATCGGCAGATGCAGCGAAAGATTCAATACGGTTATTGACTATACAAAAGTATCAGGAATCCCAGGAAGAGGCTGCCGGGCTGATGCAAAGCCTCAAAGCTTTGAATTCCAGAGAAAGTGCGATTGCTGAAACTCGGGATTTGTATAAACAGCAATATGAAGTACTCGGTACCCGTACTTTACTTGACCTGCTCAATGCAGAGCAGGAATTACACCTGGCACGTATAGAAAAGAACAATACTATTTTTGATCTTCACCTCCTTAAGATTGATTGTCTGTATAGTCGCGGTGGATTACGTAGTGCATTCAGTCTTGATGGGCGGCAAATACAGGGTGTGGAGGTCCTTCCTTGAGTGAAAACAGTAGTAATGTTTTAAGATCTCTCGATGAAAGTGAAGGAATAAAGACTGACACTATGGATTTTGATCCATGGTGTGAAGCAGTAACCTATGTGGCTCGCCTCTATCGAGTGGAGTGTTCACCCGAAAGTATCCGAATTTCCGGACAATGGGATCAGAACTCTCCAGTGGACCACACACTAAGAAGAATGGCACGTCAAGCTGGTTTGACGATAAAGTTTTGTACCCTAAAAGATACTGATATTAACCCATGGCGCCTACCACTCGTAGCTCAATTGCGTGGTGGTCAGATAGCGGTAATTGAAACCATTTCCAGTGACTTGAACGTTGGATTTATGCTGTGTGGTGACCAGGGGCTTAAAAGTACTTTACCTCTAGAGAAGATCAGCAAAGATATTGTTAGTCTGATAATCCTTAGGCCGAGGCAAACAACAAGAGATACCAGGATAGATGATTATATTAAAACAGATAATCAACATTGGCTTCGTAAAATAATACTTAGGGATATAAAACCCTATGGACATATCATGTTGGCTACCACGGTCGCCAACACTCTGGCTTTATCGGGCATTATTTTTTCCAAACAGGTGTACGACAGAGTAATTCCAGCGGAATCTATTCCCACTCTTTATGTTCTATTTAGTGGCGTTTTGGTTGCTATTATATTTGATTTTGTAATGCGTTCAATGAGAGTGAAGATTACAGATCTTCTTGGAAAGCGTGCGGACATCCGAATGTCTGATTTGGTTTTTGGGCATGCCGTAAGAATTCAAGCGCAGGCCCGTCCAAAATCTACTGGTACTTTTATTTCACAAATTCGTGAATTAGAAAAAGTGAGAGAAATATTCACATCCACTACAATTTTGGCAATTGCTGACTTACCATTTTTTCTGTTGTTTTTAATTGTAATGTGGTGGATTGCAGGGGCCTTAGCTTTGGTACCTCTACTGGCTGTTTTTCTTTTGCTTATTCCGGGTCTATTACTTCAGCCAAAATTAGCCAAGCTTTCACAGGAGTCGATAAAGGAATCCTCACTACGTAACGCCATATTGATAGAGACGATTCAGGGGGTAGAGGATATCAAATCACTACAGGCGGAGCAGTATTTTCAGGGGCAGTGGAACCACTTTAACACGATAACCGCAGATGCGAGCCTAAAGCTGAGGTCTCTTGTGGGGATGCTACTTGCCTGGACTCATAATGTTCAATCATCAGTATTTGCGGTCATTGTACTGTTTGGTGCACCGATGGTTATGAGCGGCACTATGACTACAGGAGCATTGGTTGCAGCATCAATCCTGGGTTCAAGAATGATGGCTCCCATGGCAAATATCACAAAAGTTTTGAGCCGTTGGCAGCAGGCAAAATTTGCAATGCAAGGCATTGACAATCTAATGCAATTGCCGGTGGATAATCCTCAATTAGAAAAAAGAGTGAAGAAAACATCGATAACTGGGAATTTTCACTTCAAAAATGCAGTTTTTCAATATGGCGAGGAGGGGCAGGACCCTGCTCTTATCATACCCGAGTTAAAAATATATGCAGGAGAACGAGTTGCAATTCTTGGGAAAAATGGTTCAGGGAAATCTACATTTCTCCATGCAATGGCGGGTGCAATTGTAACTCAACGAGGACAGTTGCAACTGGATAATGTCAGTATTAAGCATATTGATCCCGCGGATGTCCGTAGGGATATTGGTCTTCTTAGGCAGGAAGCCACTTTATTTCATGGGACCATCCATGAGAACCTTACGTTGGGAGCTCCCAATGCAAATGATGAGGAAATTCTCTGGGCGCTTAATATGAGCGGCGCGAGCAACTTTGTTAATAAACTTCCCAAAGGTATAGGTTATTTAATACAAGAAGGTGGTTTTGGTTTATCCGGGGGGCAGAAGCAATCACTACTTTTATCAAGGATGCTGTTGCGACATCCCAATGTTCTCTTGCTAGATGAGCCTACAGCTGCACTTGATGAGTCAACAGAGAGAAAATTCATTCGGAATTTACAAGACTGGGCCGCTGAAAGGACTGTTGTTGTCGCGACACATAGAACCAATATCCTGACCTTTGCTCAGCGAATTATTGTTCTTAATAATGGTTATGTTGTCCTTGACGAGCCAAAAGAGAAGGCATTGGAAGTATTAACCCGGTCGCAAAGAAAGACATCAACTGAAGGAGAGAAAATCTCCTAACTATGTAAGAAATGAATGATATAGGTAATAGTTAACTGCAGTAGGAATAATTTTGGCTATTGATAAGCGGCGAGTTGCGTTGCTGGATATTGATCATCAGATTCATGAGCAACAGTACGGTGATGATGTAGATGAATCCTCCTTGATTCGATCGGGGACCGTGGTTTGGGTGTTCTTTTTGTTGATCATTGCCTTATTTATATGGTCATACTTGGCGCGTGTAGATGAGGTATCTTCTGGCAGCGGGAAGGTTGTGCCGACTTCACGAGCACAAATTATTCAATCCCTAGATGGTGGCATACTGGCACAGCTAAAAGTTTCTGAAGGGGATATTGTAGAGAAAGGGCAAGTTCTGGCCCAGCTAGACCCGACAAAAGTCCGCTCTAATATGGATGAAAGTTCAGCAAGGTATCGAGCTGCCTTGGCGAAGGTGGCTCGATTAAGTGCTGAAGTGAACCAGACGCCTCTACGCTTTCCTGAGGAGTTGGTGGGGCATGAAGAACTGCAAGCTAAGGAAAGAAAATTATTTGATATTCGGAAGCAGGGATTGCTGGAGTCAGTGCGAGGATCAAAAGAGTCTTTGGATCTGGTTAGGAGGGAACTGGCCATGACCAGCAGCCTAGTAGATTCAGGTGCTGCTAGTAGTGTCGATGTTCTTAAATTGCGAAGGCAAAAAGCGGAGTTGGAAACGAAAATTCGTGAGCTTAACTCCCAATATATGGTGAGAGCTCGGGAGGAACTTGCGAAAGTAAGTGCTGAAGTGGAAGTTTTGGCTTCTGTACTGGAGGGGCGCTCAGATACGTTAGTCAGGCTTACTCATCGATCTCCAGTTCGAGGTATCGTAAAAGCTATTGAAATTACAACCATTGGAGGAGTTATTCCACCTAATGGAAAACTGATGGAAATAGTACCTCTGGATGACCAGTTACTTATTGAAGCAAAAATATCTCCAAGGGATATAGCATTTATTCATCCTGGACAGCTTGCCAAAGTAAAAATTACCGCTTATGACTATGCGATTTATGGTGGCTTGTCTGGCGAGGTTACGATGATATCACCCGATACTATACAGGATGAGGTGGCACCAAATGAGTTTTATTATAAGGTTTTTATTTTAACAACTTCTGATTCGCTGGAGAATGCTGTGGGTAAGAAGTTCTCAATAGTGCCAGGAATGATCGCTTCTGTAGATATTAAGACTGGGTCAAAAACGATTTTTGATTATCTGATGAAACCAATAAGTCGTGCCAAGGAGGCAATGCGAGAGCGGTAGCAGGTATGTTGATGAAGAAATTAACAATACAGTTTATTTTTGTTTTCTGTATACAGTACACACTTTGTGCTTATGCCGATGAATCCAAGGTTGTAGCGCTTACAGCATCTGTAACTGTAAATAATAAATTGGATCGCGATATTTCGGGATATATTCATCGTATTTCTGTTCCGGTGGAGGATGGTGTTCAGCAGAGGCTGCTCTCTGTTCGCTACAAGCACCCAGAAGTGCTGAAATATAAAAGGCATAAAAGGGGCGATACAAGATATGTTGAATTTAAATTTGATGTGCCTGCGCAATCATCAGTAACGAGATCAGTTATTTTTGAAATGGAGCTAAAAGAGTACAATTATAAAAATTTGCCAAAAGGTACAATCCCCTACCCGAAAGGACGCTATATCAGGCCGCAGAAATATATAGAGTCAGAGTCCCCACCAGTTAAGTTACTTTCCCAGAAAATCCAGTCCAGTTCGAAAAGTGATGAAGAACGCTTATTGGCTGCATTTCAAGCGCCCCAAGATATAATTGAATATCGGGTACAGTCAACCAAAGGTGCATACTATGCAGTTATTCACAAGACCGGTGATTGTACAGAATACGCTGCTCTTTTTACGGCTTTGGCGAGGTCAATGGGTTATCCGGCTAGAGTTACCTCTGAATTTCTATTTGCCAGTAGAAATGAGTTTTCTCAACCTAATCACCATGCTGCAGAGGTCTATTTCAATGGTAGGTGGTTACCGGTAGATCCAAATTTAGCAATAGATAGCAAATTTGGATATGGATTTGGAAGTGGAAGAGTTAGTAAGATTACTTTAACCAGGGACTTTACTTGGGTCTGGTCTAATGTATGGCCTGAAAGGTTTCAGCCACATGAGGAGAGACCGAAAGTAACAATCAATTGGAAAGTTGAAATCATTCGAGGGTCTTGAGAATTGAATGGGGGAGAAAAGATTACTATCAGGCATAGACAAACTGGAGGTGCAGTGCCATGTATAAGATCAAGTCGGCTTTCGGAACTCCAATTTTGGTCAAAGATTGGCCTGACTCGGAGAGGGTTAATGAGCAGTTAACGGATATTATCCTCGGTAAGGAATCATCTATTCCTGCTGCCAAACGTTCTAATATTGGAAGTTGGGACTCTAAAAAAGACTTACTCGAATGGCCATACAAAGAAGTAACTATTGTAAAGCAGCGTATAGTTTCAGTTACCCGGGAGATGACAATGAAGGTCACTCGGGGGAAATACAGCCCTGCTGCCCAGGATATGTACGCCCATGCCTGGGCAAATGTTTCACGTGCAGATAGCTATCGAAAAATACATAATCATGAATCTTGCACATGGTCGGGTGTTTATTATGTGCGCTCTGTGTTATCTCAGGAGAAAAGTAAAAGTAGCGGCATTATAGAATTTCTTGATCCGAGAATGCTATGTATAACTACTGAGTTACCTAATAGCAATTTTGGCGGTAGAGTCAGGGTAATGCCGAGAGCTGGGAGAATGGTATTGTTCCCTAATTGGTTATTACATTATGTAAACCCTGTAGAAGATAACTCACTAAGAATTTGCATTGCCTTTAATGTAAAATTGGAAACCAGTACATTAAAGCGGCGTAGTGCAAGTATGCTTTCCCTAGGAGATGTAATGTTCTCTGAAGATCAGGTGATGGATCAGGGATAAATTCGTGCCTATTTCGCCATAGAGGCTTCATCTGATATTTTTAATGATGTTTTTTGTAAGAGGGCAGGAATTTTACCGAAGTCCGAGTCTCTTCTTGAGCCCTTAACCAGGATAAGGTCAAAGTTTTGACAGAATCCTGTAATATGATCCACTAATGCAGGAGCGTCGGAAAAGTGAGGGCCCAAAATATCTGGTGGTAGACATTCTCGTAGATATAGCATGTCTTCCCCGTGGGTAATAACCCAATCTACTTTACTTTGTAGTAATGGCTTAGCCAGGCTGGCATGTATTTCCTTGGATTTTTCACCGAGGTGTACGATTCTTCCCAGAACGGCAACCTTTCTACCCCCTTGTTTTACCATACTTTGCGAAAATACAGAGAAGGCATTTAACATAGAGCTTACAGTGGCGTTCCAGCTGTCATCAATTAACGTGATAGACTGGCCCCGTATATTCAAGCTTAATCGCTGTAAATGACTTTCATCAAGGTGAAGTTCTTGTAATCGCATAGCGGCTTCATCGAGATCTCTGCCAAGGGCATAAGCGACACTGATTGCGGCTAAGGCATTATGTAACATTCCAATGCTGGGTATGGGCACTCGCAATTCAAGTTCCCTGCTTGGTAATTGTAATCTTACCCAACTACCTAATTCGTCCGCTCGAGTATTTATTATCCGGATTTCGGCATTAGCGCTTTCGCCGAAAATAATTACTCTTCGTGCATGTTTCTTGGCTTTGTTTAGTACATAGTCAAAACACTGAAGGTGTTCACCGACGATGGCGATTGCGGATCCCACCAAACCATCATATATCCTTGACTTCCACCTAGCAGTGTCCTCCACATTTTTTACTTTCCGATCCGTTTGGGAAATACCGATTTCAGTGATCAGTGATATGGTGGGTTTAATACGATGAGTGATAGGGCCCCGTTTCATCCACAGTGCACTTTGTGCAACTTCTATAACCGCTGCCTCGTGATCCTTACTCAGGCTAGCCAGCATAGAAGGTGCCCCTACACGGGAATTATAGTTTCCCAGACTGGTCAATACTTGGTCCCTTGGTCCCAGCATTTGCCCGATCATTTTTAACGTGGTGGATTTTCCGGCTGTGCCTGTAAGTGCAATTACCTCTCCGTCAAATCGATCTCTTGCTGCGAGACCCAGCTCAATAATAGCTTTGATCGGGTCATCCACTTTCAGAATCGGGAGCTCCTTTGGTAATCCTTCGACTGGTCGTGCGACTATGGCTCCTGCAATACGGTGAGCAAAACTAGGTAACTTTTGATGGAAATCCCAAAATTTTGCGGACGTTTTTGAGCTTTGCTCGTGATACATACGGTCGAGATTGGTATGGGCAACAAATAAGATTGGATCCAGGGAATCTTCGATAAACGCACTACCGGAAATAACACTACGTACAAACCATCCCTCGGGTGGGGGCACTAGCCATGTACCACCGGCAATTGCAGTAATTTGCTTCGCATTCCAAGTCTGTCCTGGTGGGTGATCGTAGATTATGGATGGGAATTCTGATCGATACTGTGGGATTTTCCGTTTGCGGTTTTCCCCGTTCCTGGAAAAATTTATTTTTGTGATCATACCAGCAATAGGTACTGGTTTGATCTTAGTGCTATTGGAAACAAGACCGATATGAAGTTGAAGATCCACATCAGTGATGTCTCTACTGGCTGGTGGCCTTAAGCCGTATAGATCACGGTAGATAGTACCGGGCTTCCAGCGACTTGTAGGCAGTTGCCAGTCACATGGATCATGGTCCATGGATTTGCCCCAGTAGGGCATTGTGGTTTTCACCACTGGAACTGCACGACAATCCAGGCGAAAGTCCTCCTGGATTTCATTGTCTGTTCTCCAGAAGGATTCCACCCACAGTATCTGCCGGGATTTGACCTCTCTTGGGTAGAAACGCACTCCTAACAATTCCAACGGGCCTATTTTAATTGAAGTGGTTTGTGCATCCACGGGAACAGCTTTTACCTGCCAGCGCGGATTGAGAGATGGTTGCTGCTGGAGCGCAGTGATTTGGTAGAGAGTCTTTGAGAAGCTGGGAAGATTAACATGATCGCGCCTGGGGGGCGTGAGTCTTAGGATTGCGGTGCCTTCCTCGCATAAGCTCAGTTTGGTACCAAGCGGTAAGCACTGGTTGGAAAACTGTCGGCTAAGATTCACCGCTTCTTCCCTCGACAATTGCGTACTAAAACCAAAGCCAACTCCTACCGGGACAAAGGTAATCTGCTCGACTCCATGTGTACTGAGTTGCAGACGAAAGATGCCGCTATCCGCGAGGCTGTTACGAACGGCATCAAATAGTAAGTCTCCCGCGTCGTGGATAATAGGGCGGTTGCGATAAACCTCGATACCCTGCAAATTATGAGCACTGGTTCCGAGTATGGCGTCTGCCCCGGCATCAATAATGGCATGGCCCACATCAATTTGTTCTTTACTGGGATAGGTTTCGCGATTTGCTCCCCAGTGTACAGCCACAATTACTACTTGGGCTTGTGTGCGAGCGGCTGAAATCCGGGGGCCTAAAGTCTCTCTCCAGAGCTCGGGCAAGGATAATGGCAAGTATGCGCAACCGGCAGAGGTTGGCCCAGCGGCAAAACGGGGCTGAGTCGCATCTATCGAAAATAGGGCCACATTAAGGGGGCCGGCAGGCCTAAATACCGGCTGTAGAGCTTCATCCAGGTTTTCGCCGGAACCTGTATGGCCTATGCCGGTGATGTCCAGCCAGTGTTCCTGTTCCAAAAGAGCCTCGGGACCATAATCTCCACTGTGATTATTAGCAGTGGTTACGATATCAACTCCAGCAGCAATAAGCACTGACAACATTTCCGGCCTTGCGCGATAGTAGTAGGAAGAACTCTCGCCCTTGGAGATTCCCTGTTCTCCTTGGGTGGAGACAACGCACTCCAGATTTACTGCACTGATATCAGCGTTCTTAAGTGCGGGAATTTTCCCGAGAACCTCATCGACTCCCAATTGTGCAGTGCGATAGTGTTGGCGTCGGCCTAGATTTACATCTCCGCCCCAGGCAAGTACTGGTAGGTTCTCTATTTCTAATTGTGCTGTTTTTTCTTCATTGACATTGTCTACTGTTTCAGCCGGTTGATTGATAGGCTGCTCAGAAGCATTTTGGGCGATAAGGAATTTGCGGTATGCAACGAATCCAGATAAATAGTGTTCAACATCATCAATTCTTATCCTGAAAGCGTGATGTCGGATGAAGAAGCTACCCAGGATTTTTTCTGGGTTCTTGAAGAACATGGCAAATTCAGGCCAGAAATGACCGTTGAGTAAGTAAGCCGCTCGTTTATGTAACGCTCGGTAAAAGTGCTCCAGGTCAACCTGGTCCAGTAAGTACTGGAATTCACTCTGTTGCCCCAGCCGCACAATCATTTTTTCGGCGGCCATCATTAACTCAAGAAGGGTTGGAAAGGTCGTAATCCGGTTTTCGACAAAATCCAGGTAGTTGGTAAAGTTACGGATGCCAAACTGGTAGTACTTCTCTTTTGGCCTATAAATGGTAAGTTCATTGACACAGTAGCTCAGCCAGTGATCATGGGCTCTCCAATGGCCGGATACGATAAAGTAGTCAAATGCTTTTTCCACTACAGCCAGCCAGCGCTCGTCCTTGCTCCAGTCATATAGGCGCATTAAACCAAACGCGGCTTCCCCGTCGTAGTAGATAACCCGATGCTGGTCCTTTATTTTGAGACTGGGATATTCAAGAACATGACAAAATTGGCCATTTTCGGGGTTTTGCATAAATGCAATACCCACCGCGAGTTGTTCCATGAGCTCAGCATATTCTTGGGTTTGTACCACCTCTGAGTATTTTACGAGGGACAGTAGGCTTACTGCATTGCCACCAAGCTTGATTTCGTTATTCGGCTCAACCAGGAATGCACCCACCTGCCCGTCACTGAGCGCTATTGGTTTAATTAATTTATCGGTGAGTAATTTGAGTGAACGTTGAATGGCTGCTATCAGGGATGGCTCTTTGGTGACCTCCCAAGCCTCGATCATTGCATAAGTACTGCTCGCGTGGCGCAGGTTATTGTAGGTGTTGATCTCCCTGTCGAAGCAGGCATGCCATCCATAATGGAAAAGCCCATTGGGTTTTACCTGGTTGGCCAGGTAATGACTGCCGCTTCTAATAAGCTTTGTTACCTGCTCGTCGCCCAGTTTGTCGATAATCCGTCGCCCGGCATTTAATCCCGCTTCGTATAAGTACACAGGTTCCTGATCTTTTTCGCAGAACAGCCCTTCAGTAGAGAGAAGCACGACGCTGCGCTCTTCAGATAGATTCAGGTCGCCCTGCTGAGGAAAACGTTTTTTATAGTAGGAGAGGAAATTCTTTTCGTTGAGGAATGCGTGGTCGATTTTGTTGCCGCCATAGAGCATGGCGTTTCCATTGAGTTCCTGTTCGAGGAAAGCAATTTTGCAATTGACATCCAGTGCGAGACCGTAGCGGAAGTAGGAGCGCTTGGTGTCCTGTAGAAGTTCATGCAAACCGGCCAGAGTCATCGTACTCCTGCGGGTCACCCAATCTATTCGCAGCCAGCAGGGCTCCATTTTTGACTGTTGTGCAGCCCTACGGGTATTTTGAGCGAGCTCCTGCCAAGCACTTGGAAAATCTTTTGCATGAGAATGTCGTACTTCAGCACGATGCTTGGCATTACTAATTGAAAAAAAAAGCGTATAGGGTGGACTGACCTCACGCAGTGCCCGCTCTACCAAGGGGCGCGCCTGCATCAGCATGCTGGATAGGGACATGTCGCTATTGTTCTCTCTGGATTCCGAGTTGGCAGAAATTACGGTTTTTATTTCTGTGATAACTACGGGAGGACTTTCCTGCTGGAGTATAGACTTACGTACAGATCCTGCCGGTAATGGGAGAAATATCGAATGATAAGTTGTTCCCAGATAAATTTTTCATGAACAAAAAAAATTGGGTTTTCAAAACTAATTAACTTGGATAGTATTGGGGATACCGCGCTGAAGAATGGAAGGCACGCAAAGTGCCGAAGGTTCTCATAATTAACCCTCAGGCTATTTAGGAGGGTTAATATCCAGGTTGAATGATTTTGCAGGTTATACGCTTGCCAATCCCTAAAACCCGAAAGGCGATCCTTTCGGGTTTTTTGTCAGAAAATTATTAACCGACCAATAAGATATTGGCCCTCGCGGTTGATTACCCTGTCGACTTTAAAGGCGATACATGGGCATTAGGCCTGTGAGAAAGGCTGTTTTCCCTGGTTTTTGCTTAGGTCTTGCTGTTTGGCGCGGAGTTCAAAGAGCCTGAAAGGGCTATTTGAGAACAAGGAAGAAATTGATGTGGAGTATTAGGTAATGCGTTGGAATTGGTGGCAGAACCTCAGGAGTTTTCCTCCTCTGGTCTGGATAATATTAATAGGCAGTTTTTTTAGCCGTGGCACTTACTTTATGGTTTGGCCTTTTCTGGCCATTCTTCTCTTTAATAAGTTTGAGTTGGGGGCAGCGGAAATAGGTTTAATTCTCAGTGCTTCAGCAGTTGGTGCGGCTTTGCTGGGCTTTTATGTGGGTGCACTATCTGACCGTTATGGGCGTAGAAATATTCTGTTACTGGGTTCTGCAATTAACTTATGTTCTTTTGCCCTGTTGGCAGTAACCCAGACATTACCGGGATTTATTCTGGCAATGACCCTTTGTTCAATCGGTCGTGCTGTTTGGGAGCCGCCAGCAAGCGCCTTGATTGGTGACTTAATGGATAACCAGGCAAGTCGTGAGTTGGCCCTGCAGCTGCGTTATTTCCTTATTAATGCGGGAGCCGCATTAGGGCCTATTGTTGGTGTATGGGCGGGGCTCAGTGCGCAGCAGTCCACCTTTGGCTTAACTTCTCTCAGTTATTTGCTCCTGGCACTGGCGTTTATTTGGGGATTTGCAAAAACAGAGACGGGACAGATCGCAAAGAGCAATGGTGATGGCTCTGTCGATTTAGGCAGTACCCTGTCGATATTGCGCAGGGATCAGGTGTTTATGGTTGTGATTGTTGCCAATATCCTCACGATGTTTATCTATGCCCATATGGATTCCAGTCTGGTGCAATATCTGACACGGGCAGAGGCTCCGCGATTGGTTGAGCTGATATCCAGCATGATTTTTGTGAACGCAATGACCATCGTATTATTGCAGTTTCCACTTATGCAGTTGATGCGCAAGCTGGATATTAATGGGCGAATTATGATCGGGCTGGTGATATTAGCCGCGGCACAAATGTGGTTTGCCCTCAATCCGGTGCACTGGTTTTGGGGCTGGATGGGGGCGACCTTTGTCCTCAGTTTGGCTGAAGCGATTCTCTTTCCAACTATGAGTGTACAGATAGACCGGTTGGCGCCTGAGCATTTACGCGGTACCTATTTTGGGGCCTCTTCCTTTTACGCTCTCGGTTGGGCCTTGGCCCCACTGGCTGGAGGGGTGGTTTTAGAGTGGTGGGGTGGACCGACGCTTTATTGGATGTTGCTCGCGCTTTGCGGTGTAGTATTCGTGCTTTATCGCACAACAGCTTACCTCTCCCGCCCACACTGGCCGGAACGGGAAGAGCCGACAATCTCTTCAGGTGAAAGTGCCAAAGCCACTGGATAGTAAAAGGCACCCTAAATAAAACGTTTTTCGGATATATAAATAGAAAGGTATCTGTGAGGCATAAAAAACGGGAAATCCAGTAATAAGCAGATGGAGTTTCCCGTTCTGATTTGATAGAGAAATTCCCCGACAAGAATATTGCCGGGGAATTTTTTAGATCTCTGCTGCGAGGCGTGAGCCCTGGTCAATAGCGCGTTTGGCATCGAGTTCTGCGGCTTCGTCGGCCCCACCGATCAGGTGGGTCTTCACACCGCGCTCCTGTAGCGCTTCATAGAGTTTACGAGCGGGTTCCTGGCCGGCGCAGATAATAATGTTATCCACTTCCAGCAGTCGCTCTTCTTCACCTATGCGAACATGCAGTCCTTTATCGTCAATTTTGTCATAAAGAGCACCGGCAATCATCTCTACCTTGCGGTGTTGCAGGCTGCCACGGTGAATCCAGCCAGTGGTTTTACCCAGGCCCGCACCCACTTTGGTAGTTTTGCGTTGCAGCAGGTAAACCTGGCGCGGAGTGCTTACTGCTTCGCGGGGTTTCAGGCCAGAGCGCTGTTCCAGCTCAATATCCACACCCCATTCACTAAAGAACTCTTCTTTATCGCTGGCAACTACTTCCTCTTCAGTGGAGTGGGGCCCGTCGTGAGTCAGGTATTCCGCCACGTCGAAACCGATACCACCCGCGCCAATAATGGCCACTTTTTCGCCGACTGGTTTTTTGTGCTTCAGTACATCCAAATATCCCAGCACCTTGTCGCTCTCAATACCTGGGATCGGTGGAGTGCGTGGTTCGATGCCGGTGGCGATAATCACTTCATCAAAAGACTGCAGGTCTTCTTCGGTAGCGATAGTGTTGAGCTTGACCTCAACGCCAGTCACTTCCAAGCGGCGTTTGAAGTAGCGCAGGGTCTCCTGGAATTCTGCCTTGCCGGGAATCTGCTTGGCGATATTAAACTGGCCACCGACTTTGTCGCTGCCTTCAAACAGGGTTACCTGGTGTCCGCGCTCGGCGGCAACAGTGGAGGCAGCCAAACCGGCGGGGCCGGCACCGATAACAGCAACTTTTTTCACGTTTTCGGCAGGCAGGTAGTTCAGCTCAGTCTCATGACAAGCGCGTGGGTTGACCAGGCAGGAGGTGAGCTTCAGCTGGAAGGTGTGATCCAGGCAGGCCTGGTTACAGCCAATGCAGGTGTTGATTTCATCGGCGCGGCCCTCTGCGGCCTTGTTGACGAAATCGGAATCTGCCAGGAATGGGCGCGCCATGGAGATCATATCGGCCTGTCCGGAGGCCAGAACTTCTTCGGCCACTTCCGGTACATTGATACGGTTACTGGCAACTACCGGGATAGATAGGTGCTGTTTCACCTTGGCAGTAATATCGGTAAATGCGGCGCGGGGTACATTGGTGGCGATAGTGGGAACACGCGCTTCGTGCCAGCCGATACCGGTATTGATAATCGTGGCGCCGGCTTTTTCGATAGCCTGGCCCAGGGCCACTACTTCGTCGAAGTCACTGCCGTCTTCCACCAGGTCCAGCATGGACAGGCGGTAGATAATAATAAAGTCTTCGCCAACAGCCTCGCGCACACGGCGAACCACTTCGATCGGCAGGCGGATACGGTTCTCGAAGCTGCCGCCCCACTCATCGGTACGCTTGTTGGTGCGCTTTACGATGAACTGGTTAATGAAGTAACCCTCGGAGCCCATGATCTCCACGCCGTCGTAGCCGGCTTCGCGGGCCAGGGTGGCGCAGCGTACGTAATCGTCGATCTGGCCTTCAATTTCCTCACTGGTCAGCTCGCGCGGAGTGAAAGGGTTGATCGGAGCCTGGATGGGGGAGGGAGCAATCAGGTTTTCGTTGTAAGCGTAGCGGCCTGTATGCAGGATCTGCATACAGATTTTGCCGCCTTCGGCGTGAACGGCCTCGGTCACTTCCCGGTGCTGTTGCGCCTCTTCCGGGGTGTTCATTTTAGAGGCACCCTTAAATACGCCACTCTCTTCGTTGGGCGCGATACCCCCCGTTACAATCAGGCCAACGCCACCGCGGGCGCGCTCAGCGTAGAATGCCGCCAAACGGGTAAAGCCACCGGGGTGTTCTTCCAGGTTGGTGTGCATGGAGCCCATCAGCACCCGGTTTTTTAGGGTGGTGAAGCCCAGGTCCAGGGGGGCAAGCATATTAGGGTAGGCTTGGGACATGGCAAAATTCTCTTCTTGTAACCTTTGGGGTTCATGTATATATGCAAAAAAGTGCATATCGTTGCCCAGCAGGATAACAAGAGCCTTTGACGTGAAACAGTGACCTTTCCGGTCGAATTCAGTGATCAATTCCTGACGTTTTATTAAACTATTTGCGTCCCATTCTCATTTGGCGGAGATGTCTGTTTTTAAAGGGATTTTCATCTGTTTATTTACACAGCCAAAACCGCGAGAAGCTGCTCTCGCAGCCAGCGATTGGCGGGATCTTCGTGTAG
Source organism: Microbulbifer variabilis (assembly GCF_052468405.1). NCBI lineage: Bacteria > Pseudomonadati > Pseudomonadota > Gammaproteobacteria > Cellvibrionales > Microbulbiferaceae > Microbulbifer > Microbulbifer variabilis. The sequence continues at coordinate 2,906,528 of NZ_CP174343.1, read as the reverse complement.
ATTTTTGTGCCACAACAGGTGCCAGTCCATCAGGGGTATTTGGAATGGCAGCTCGAATAGACGGGCAGAATATTGACTGGCCAGACTCGCCGGTACTGTTAGAGCCAAGTCGGTACGTAACACTACCAAAGGCGCCACTCGGTAGTGCTGTACTCGAAGTTTGATATTGCGTCGCCGCCCCAGTTTGTTCAGAGCTATATCTGCCAACCCAGGACCCGTGCGCCTACTGGAGACATGGATATGTTCCAGCTGTAGATATTGATCCAGTGTCAGGCTTGACTCCCCGGCCAAGGGGTGCCCATTGCGCAACATACAGAGATAGCGGTCTTGGTGCAGGCGCTGTTGCTGCAGCTGGGGTGCTGTTGCCAGAGGAATATCCAGGGCGAAATCCAACGTATTGGCGGCCAGTTCTTTTGCCAGCTGATCCCTGGGCACGTGGAATGACTCTACTGTTACACCCGGCGCCTCTTTTTCCAGGCGTTCCAAGAGGGGCGGTAGCAACAGGGTTTCTGCCATATCGTTCATAGACAGTCGCAATGTTTTGCGTGCCAGGGCGGGGTTGAACTGGCGGTGTTCATTCAGGCTGGTACCAAGCAGGGAAAGGGCCTGCTGCACCCTGGGCATAATGGATTCCGTAAGGGGGGTGGGAGTCATGCCGGATGGGCCGCGAATAAATAGTGGGTCGTCCAGGGTACGGCGCAGTCGTGCCAAAGCATTACTCACCGCAGGTTGGGTGATATGCAACTGTTCAGCCGCACGGGTGAGGTTGCCCGCGCTATAAATGGCCTCCAGAACCAGGAACAGGTTCATATCCATTTTTTGCAGCTGCATAAGTGCCCCATTCATAACTATTGTGAATGATCACATATTCGCATAATAAACTTTGATGATTCAAACGAGAGGGCTAGGGTTGGAGCTCCATAAAAAGAGGAACTCGCTGTGGCCGAATCAATTGTGGTGCGCCATGGACAGGCGTCCTTCGGCGCCGATGATTACGACAATCTCTCCGATGTTGGCTGGCAGCAATCCCGCTGGCTGGGAGAATACTGGCGGAAGACTGGCCAGAAATTTGACCGGATTTTATGTGGCAGCCTGCGCCGCCACCGGCAGACCACCGTGGGCATTTGCGAAGGTCTTGGCATCGATTTAGACAGCCACTTGACGGTAGTTTCCCAGTTGGATGAATTTAATTTCCATGAGGTGGCGCGTCTTTACAGTGAAAAAAATTCCGCAGCTACCCCCGGCCCCAACGCACCCCGTGCCGATTTTTACCGTTTTTTGATGCAGGGCATGCTCGCCTGGTCCGCAGGGGAAATTGCTCCTGCAGAGAGTTGGCAGGCATTCGAAAATCGCATTCGTGAAGTTTTGAATTTCATCAGCGATACCCCCAAAGGCAGTAAAACCCTGGTAGTCAGTTCCGGTGGGGCTATTGCCATGATGGTGCGGCAGGTATTGGGAGGTCCTCCCGAGTCGGTGATCAAACTCAACATGCAGATACAGAATACCGGCACTACCCGTTTTTTCTCTAGCGCAGGGCAGGGCCTTAGCTTGAACAGTTTTAACCACGTGCCTCATTTGGAGAGAGAGGAGCGCCACACTTCCGTGACTTACAGCTGAATTAAAACCTACAACGCAATTAAAGGTGAGAAGACATGGAGTTTGAATATTCAGAAAAGGTAAAGGGCCTGTTGGAGCGGCTCAAAAGCTTTATGCAGGAATATGTATATCCTGCTGAGAGTACTTATATTCAGCAGTTACAGGATGATCCCTGGGGCGAGCCCCCTATTATGGAGGTTTTAAAAGAAAAGGCCCGGGAGGCTGAGCTGTGGAATTTATTCTTACCCGACTCCCGCTATGGTGCCGGCCTTACCAACTTGGAATATGCGCCTTTGGCGGAAGAGATGGGGAAGGTCTTATTTGCCTCAGAAGTTTTTAATTGCAGCGCCCCGGATACCGGGAATATGGAAGTACTGACCCAGTACGGATCGGAAGCGCAACGGGAAACCTGGCTGAGGCCATTGCTGGAAGGCAATATTCGCTCGGCATTCGCCATGACCGAACCCAGGGTAGCCTCTTCCGACGCCACGAACATTGAAACTTCCATCGTGCGCGATGGCGATGAATATGTGATTAATGGTCATAAATTTTATATTAGTGGCCTGATGAATAAGCGCTGTAAGGTCATGATTGTGATGGGCAAGACCGATCCCGCTAATCCGGATCGGCACCGCCAGCAATCTCAAATCCTGGTTCCCACCGATACCCCTGGGGTAAAAATAATTCGGCCCATGCGGGTATTTGGTTACGATGATGCCCCAGAAGGTCATGCGGAGGTGATCTTTGATAATGTGCGGGTGCCCGCGTCTAACCTGATTCGCGGAGAAGGGCGTGGTTTTGAAATAGCTCAGGGACGTTTGGGGCCGGGCAGAATTCACCATTGCATGCGCCTGATTGGCCAGGCCCAGCGCGCCCTGGAAATGATGGCAAGCCGCGCGGAAAAACGTATTGTGTTTGGTCGCCCCATGAGCAAACAGGGGTCTGTGCGGGAGGATATTGCCAAGTCTGCCTGTGAAATTGAGCAGGCGCGTCTGCTAACTTTAAAAGCTGCAGCGCAAATGGATCGGCTTGGCAATAAAGCGGCCAAAGACCTGATCGCCATGATTAAAATTGTTGCACCGCAAATGGCCTGCAAAGTGATTGACCGCGCTATCCAGATTCACGGTGCGGCAGGGTTGAGCCAGGACTATAGCTTGGCCCACCATTATGCTTACGCGCGCACTATCCGTTTAGCCGATGGACCGGACCAAGTGCATATGATGCAGTTGGGACGCAACCTGGCTGCGCGTTATGCCATAGAGACTGCACAGGGAGAGGAGCATGTCTGAAACAGTAAAGGAATCCCGTAGTTCGGTGGAAGCTTTGCCACTGGAAAAGTTGCGCGAATACCTCAGCGCAAATGTTGAAGGTTTTTCCGGGCCACTGAAAGTGAGTAAATTCTCTGGGGGTCAATCCAATCCCACCTTTAAGCTGGAAACCCCTTCAAATACCTATGTATTGCGCCGGCAGCCCCCGGGAAAACTATTGAAATCCGCTCATGCTGTGGATCGTGAATACCGTGTTATGTCTGCTTTGGCTGATACTGATGTACCGGTACCCAAGGTTTTTCATTTATGTGAAGACCGGGATTTGATCGGTTCCATGTTTTACCTGATGGAATACTGTGAGGGGCGGATCTTCTGGAATGCTTCAATTCCCGAAGTGGACGCCCCTGCGCGCAGTGCGATGTACGATGAAATGAATCGAGTACTCGCTGCTTTACATAGTCTCGACATCGACTCTTTGGGGTTATCTGATTACGGCCGCCCAGGAAATTATTTTCAGCGGCAGCTGGAGCGTTGGACGGGGCAATATCGGGCTTCCGAGACACAGTCTATTGCGGCGATGGAAGAGTTGATCGAATGGCTTGGCAGTGCGCTACCGGAAGACGATGGTCGGGTAGCTCTGGTACACGGTGATTACCGCCTCGACAATATGATTTTCCATCCTAAAGAACCCAAAGTTATCGCGCTGCTGGACTGGGAGCTTTCTACTTTGGGCCACCCGTTTGCGGATCTTGCCTATCAGTGCATGCAAATGCGTATGCCTGCTGGGGGCGACAAGATGTCCGGGTTATTGGGGCTGGATATTGCTTCGCTGGGTATTCCCTCGGAGCAGGCTTATGTGGCCAAGTATTGTGAGCGTATGGGGATTGAGGGCATTGATCACTGGCCTTTTTATTTAGCGTTTAGTTTTTTCCGCCTGGCGGCGATAGTCCAGGGAGTAGCCAAGCGCGCACAGGATGGAAACGCCTCAAATCGCAATGCGGCGAGCCTTGGTGCGCTGGTGGCGCCACTGGCACAAACGGCAATGAGCATCGCCAGCGAGGCGAGTTAGTTAGAAGGTCATCTCGATACAATTTATTTCGCTTTTGGGAAAATGATAAGGATAAAAAATGGCAAAGAGTCTTTTTGATCTCACCGGAAAAATTGCTCTGGTAACCGGTGCGAGCCGAGGCATTGGTGAGGCAATTGCAAAACTGCTGGCAGAGCAGGGCGCCCATGTATTGGTATCCAGCCGGAAAATCGAAGGCTGCCAAGCCGTTGCTGATGCGATTGTCGATGCCGGTGGTAAAGCAGAAGCGATGCCCTGCCATATAGGCAATATGGAAGACATCCAGAAAGTATTTTCCGATGTTCGCGAGCGCTTCGGGCGGCTGGATATCCTGGTCAACAATGCGGCTACCAACCCCTACTTTGGTCATATCCTCGATACCGATCTTGCGGCATTTGAAAAAACGGTTGAAGTGAATATTCGCGGCTATTTCTTTATGTCTGTGGAGGCGGGCAAGTTGATGCGCGAACAAGGTGGTGGTGTGATTGTGAATACTGCCTCCGTGAATGCCCTGCAGCCTGGCGTGGGCCAGGGGATCTACTCCATCACCAAGGCGGCAGTAGTCAATATGACCAAAGCCTTTGCCAAGGAATGTGCCCAGTTCAATATCCGTGTTAATGCCCTATTGCCTGGGCTGACCAAAACCAAGTTTGCCGGGGCGCTTTTTACTCACGAGGATATTTATAAAACTGCAATCGGCCATATCCCCATGCATCGTCACGCTGAGCCTGAGGAGATGGCGGGCACTGTGCTCTACTTAGTTTCTGATGCGTCCAGTTACACCACGGGGGAATGTGTAGTGGTGGATGGCGGAATGACTTCCTGTGGGGGAATTTAACATGCAAGATCCAATATTGGATTTCGGCAACCAGGTTGCCCTAATTACTGGCGCCGCCAGTGGTTTTGGCAAGCTGCTGGCTAAAGAATTGGGATCTCGTGGAGCGCGCCTGGTGCTTGCAGATATCAATGAAGAGGGCCTGATGCAACTCGCCGATGACCTGGGTAGTGATGGTATCCAGGTGCGCGCTCAACGCTGTGATGTTTCCTCTGAAGCGGATTGTGTTGCTCTCGTGCAACTGGCTGAGTCCGAATTCGGCGGCCTGGATATGGCGGTAAATAATGCCGGTATCGCTCCGCCGATGATGTCTCTGAAGCAGACTGACGAAGCGATGATGGACCACCAGTACAATGTAAACCTGAAGGGCGTATTTTTCGGACTCAAGCACCAGCTGCCATTAATGAAAGATCGTGGCGGTGTAGTGCTCAATGTATCCTCTATGGCTGGACTGGGTGGCGCACCCAAAATTGCCTCATATGCAGCCGCCAAGCATGGGGTTATCGGGCTGACCAAAACTGCGGCGATGGAAAATGCCAAATATGGCATTCGGGTCAATGCCATTTGCCCATTCTATTGCCTGACGCCTATGGTGACCTCTGTGGAGGCCCCTGGGGCCAGCCCGGAAGAGGTACAGGCTTTTCTCGCCGAGGGTTGCCCGATGAAGCGTCTTGGCGAGCCTGAAGAAGTGGTAGCGGCTATGTTGATGCTACTCTCTCCGAAGATGACTTATGTTACGGGCCAGGCACTAGCGGTGGATGGCGGTTTATCGGCATACTAGCTCCTTTGTGCTAGTAATATCGAGGGCAGCCGCAATCTCATTGCAGCTGCCCCGATTTGTTAATCCCGCTAAAACACAGAAGAAGGAACCTTCTATGCCTACCCTAATTCCGCCAGAGAGAATTGGTGAGTTTATCGGACTGGAAATTGAACCCACTCACTGGTTGGAGATAGATCAGCAGCGCGTTAATAATTTTGCTGAATGTACTCTGGATCGGCAATTTATTCATGTTGACCCTGAAGCTGCAATGCAGACACCATTTGGGGGGACTATCGCTCATGGATTCCTTACTCTGTCACTGCTATCGCATTTTATAGAGAAGCTCGATATTCAGATTGAGGGAATGCATATGGTAGTAAACTATGGACTGGAAAAGGTTCGATTTATTCGGCCAGTTAAAGTCGGTAGCCGAGTCGCTGTAAGGGCAAAAATCTGTGATATCAATGAGAAAAAGCAGGGCCAGTTTTTGATCAGGTTACAGGCAACTATGGATATCGAAGGAGAGGTCAGGCCGGCATTCGTGGCGGAGTGTTTGTTTCTACAGCTGACCAAATAACAAATGGTAGGGGCTCAGCTTTATTAAAGGTCTTTAGCCCAGGGGAAGACCTTTCTTTCTTTGTTGGAATAAATAACTTCTATTTGTTTTTTTGTATCAAAATCACCTATATGAAGCTCATGTTCTACCGCGTCAGCTTCGTGTTTCCAGCGCAGCTCATAAGGGCCGGCTTCACTGATATTAAAAGAAAAACGGCCATTTCGATCACTCCGGGCAGTTGCAATGCGATCCCAACTTTGCATCGACATTATCGGTTCATTCAAACGAAGTAGATATAGATCCAGCCCTGCTTTGGGTGAGCGTGTCCGCTCTGTTAGGACCCTGCCTTCCAATACTTTATTGACAGCAGTCATTATTTATAGAGATGCCAGGGATTGGCGCACAATATTCAAGTGGGAAACGGGAATCCCTTTCTTATAGTAGGCACCGGTAAAGTTGACCTGCTGCACTTGAATAAAATTTGATATCAACGGGCTCCCCCAGTAAGGATTTCTTCCCCACCAGCCATAACGTCCAGCGCTTCTCGGATTTCTCTGAAAAAAATTGTGGGCCTGGAGGACGTTGTCATACAGAAGGTGGAAAGTCCTACTATCAAAAATGCTGTGTGCATCAAAGACCACCAAGTGATTTAGAGTGACCCCAACACGACCGAGCATATTGGCAAGCTTAATTGCGGAGGTACCTCCGCGGCTATAGCCAAATAGCATCAGGCTTTTTTTCTGCCTAGCCTCTTGGACAAGATACTTTCGAGCCCGGCGCTTCTCGCCTGGGCCAAACATGCTTCCACCCATTTCATTGATCAGGGCGCTGAGTGCTCGGTTGTCTCCCGCACTTGGGCCACCGGCACCGTAGATACCAGCCACGGCTAGGCTATTTTTTAATACTGGATTTTTGCCTGGTTTTTCGGTGGGCAGTTTTTTGTCAATCAAGGTCATTTCAGTAAAGCCAAACTGCACTTGAAAGGTTTGCCTTAATTACGACTTCCATCTGTAGAGTCGATTGGTAAACCGATACCCGGATTTCAAATAGGAGCTGCGGTAATACACAAAACTGACTGTCGCTAGTGCAGGATGCGACAGCGCTTTTGTGCGAATTTGCGCAGCTCACGAGGTAAGGGTTGTTCTGCTGTGGTCCTCTGTTGTAATCGCCACTCTTGGCATAGAGCAATATAGTTTCCCGCTGTAACCTGATTTCTCAATGCCTGCCAGGGGTCTTCCTGTGTTTCAGACTCTATTTGAGGAGGCTGCCACCGGGCGATTTCCAATTCGGGTTGAGGACTTTCGTTGTCTGGGGTCATCCTTGGGGTCAGGGCTCCCAGGTGCTGTGCTGGATGCACCAACATTAAGATGGCAGCGATGGTGGCGCAGCCGAGTGAGGCTCTGGACAGTATTCGGCCGATATCTTTTTTCGGCTGTAGCCTTTTTGCTTGCTGTAACACCTGGGTATCCAGTTGCTGCGGGGAGGTAAAAGCTGACACCTCTTCGCGATATTGGTGCTCCCAATTGCTCATGCTTCTACCTCGATCACTCTTCTATAACCTCCACTTGCCAGGGTTTTGGTTGTACTCCGTACACCAGCGTTTCAATTTGCTCCTTTGCCCGATGATAGTATTCCCGACACTTTTTCAGGGATATCTGCTCAATATCTGCGACAGTGGCGAGGGAAAGCTTGCACTCCATATGGAGAAGCAAAATGTTGCGCTGCAAGGAGGGAAGTTTCTGGATAGCTACGAGCACGGCACTTTTTCGGTAATCGACTGCAGTAGACTTGTGCTCGTTCAATGCTTGTTGTTCACGCAGAGCTTTGTTGATTTGAATAAATAACCAGTTGCGAAAAAGCCTGCCATGTAACTGTGGCGGGTTTTCCAATATTTTTTGCCAGAGCTCTTGTAATATTTTTGCGGAAGAGGCTGGCGCCATTTGTATTGAATAGCGATACAAGGCGTCTTTGTGGCGCGTATAAAGTTGGTGAAATACGACAGTTTTACGCGTTTCCTTGTAGTGATCGAGGAGCGCTTCGTCTGTCAGGTGTTGAAATGCTTTGCGGGACAAGTTGTCGCGCCTCCGTACGCGGATAATCCGAGCTCTGGTGGCTTCTGGAGCCTGGGTTTATACGGCGTTGATAATGGAAATTGTAGTATGTTTAAGCGTCTTACATATTTTCTCAGGCACCGGTGGACTCTGGTTTTTTAGAGGTTGGCTAAGAGTCTTTGGGCTTGCGAAGTATAGATGTCCGTTTCTTACCCGGTTTTACATCGGGTAACGGCCAACGCCAGTTTTTGACGAGCGGTTGATTGTCGCTTTAAGCCTTTTTTAAAGGGGAGATGGCGCAAAAAGAAATATTATGTCTGGTGGAAAAATTATCGAAGTAGTAATTCTGGTAGTGGCAGAGGCAGCTGCTCAGGACCTTTGCCTGCGCGTAAGTCGGTCAGCCTGAGCCCGACACCTAGGAGACGAATAGGGTTCGGCCGTTTTTCCCAGCACTCTTGTAGCAGCTGCCGAAACTCAGAGATTCTTCCCGCGCGGCTACTGCGCTCATGGGTACTCTGGGTAAAGTCCGCGTATTTTACTTTTACGGTGGCGCCATTAACTTCGTAGCGATCGCCGAGCTTTTCCACCCGTTCCAATAGGCGCATATAAAGTGCGCTTAATTGCTCCAGCCATTCCTCAAATTCACACAGGTCTTCACTGAAGGTGCGTTCTACACTGACGCTCTTACGTGCACCGTCACCACTAACCGGGCGCTCGTCGATACCACGGCTCAGTTCATAAAGGCGGCGGCCAAATTTACCAAAAAGTTTACTTAACTCGATTTGAGAATAACGTCTCAGATCCGCGCAGGTATGAATGCCTTGGCGATGCATTTTTTCAGCGGTTACCCGGCCGACACCATGGATTTTGCCAACCGGCAGGCGCACAACAAATTGATCTACTTCGTCGGGGGTAATAACTGTGAGGCCGTCGGGCTTACGCCAGTCACTGGCAATCTTGGCCAGGAACTTGTTTGGCGCCACCCCAGCGGAGATGGTGATACCCAGGTTGTCTTTTACCCTCTGGCGGATTTCTTCAGCAATGAGAGTGGCGCTGCCCTGGCAGCGAGCACTATTCGTGACATCCAGGAAGGCCTCATCAAGGGATAAGGGTTCAATATCATCGCAGTAGTCGAGGAATATCTCGCGGATCTGCCCGCTAACCTCCCGGTATTTAGCCATGTTACCGGGTACTACAATCAAGTCAGGGCAGAGTTTCTTGGCCTGGGCGGTAGGCATAGCGGAGCGCACCCCATAGCTGCGCGCTTCGTAGTTGCAGGTGGAAATAACCCCACGGCGGTCACTGCTACCTCCTACAGCCAGTGGTCGCCCACGCAGGTTGGGATCGTCTCGCATTTCAACCGACGCGTAAAAACAATCACAGTCGCAATGGATAATCTTTCGCATGCTGTGATTATATACAGTCTTTTAGGGCGCCAGGAAGTCAATTGTGTCGCTGGGGCCGGAGCCAGTTAATAACAGCCAGGTTAACAGGTAGGTGAACGATGAGCAGCATCCCTTTGGTGGAGAGCCCGGATGGTGACGAGGAGGTCAGGGTTTTTGCAGAGATTCAGGATCAGCTGGGCGGCATACCGAGCCTGTTTCGCGTTTATGCACACCACGAGGGGTTGCTTAAAGCCAATTGGGACAAGTTTAAGGCGGTCATGCTGCACGGTTGCCTGTCTGCCCAGCTGAAAGAAGCTATCGGGCTTGCTGTTTCCGCGGACAATCATTGTGACTATGGCATCTATCATCACAGTACATCTTTGCAAATGCTGGGAGTGGATGCTGCGGAGATTATGCGCATCCGTACCGACCCCAAAAACGTGCATTTTTCAGAAAAAGAACATGCTCTGTTCGATCTGGCCCGCAATGCCAACAGTGCCCCTGATGATCATCGCCGGCACTTGATCGCTGAAGCGCGAAAGCTAGGGGCCAGGGATGATGAGCTGCTTGAAGCATTGGGAGTGATGGAACTGGTTTCGGGCTTTAACCACCTGGCAGAAGTACTAAGTCTGGTCCCGACTCGCACACCACACCAAAAGTAACCCCGGCACATACCGGGGTTACTGGCTGAATCCCTGAGCTACTTGTCAGGCAATACTATTTGGGCGGCCTGGATTTACCGAATATCAGTGCCAGTACGAACAGCACAATAAAGATAAAGAAGAGAATTTTAGCGATTTCCGTCGCCGTGGTGGCAATACCACTGAAGCCAAAGAAGGCGGCGATCAAGGCAATTACCAGAAAGAGTATGGCCCAGCGCAACATGGTGATAGCTCCCAATGTGAGTACGGGAGTGGGCCGCAGAGTTCAATACCCGGCTCCCATTGGCCCTATTGATAATGTCGTCTGCTGTCTCTTACAAGTTTTCGATTTTCTCGCTCTCTGCTATTTGGGCGAGAGTAACAAAACGAAATCCTTGCTGGTGGAGTTGAGTGCTGATCAGCGGGAGGGCCTCAATAATCTGCTCACTGTGTTCATACATGGGATGAAACATCACCACACTGCCATCGGTAGCGTTTTCTGCCACATAGTCGGCAATTGACTCAGGTTCACTCATGTCGACATGAAGGCGGGGCTCAAGATCCCATTCAGCCAGCTGGAACTCCTGTTCTTCCAGTAAATCACTGAGCTCAACGGATATATTGCCAAATGGCGGCATAATCATTGGGCGTTCCTGGTAGCCATGGCTTTGGAGTAATTTACAGGTTTTTTTGATTTCCTCCTTAGCACTGCTTAGGGGTAGTTCAGCCAGGTTGATGTGGGAGTAACCGTGATTTCCCAGCTGGTGACCGGCATTAATAATGGCGCGAGTTTGTTCGGGAAACTGTTCCATTTGCATGCCGACAGGAAAAAAGGTGGCTTTGATTTGGAGTGCATCGAGTTGCTGTAATAGGGACTCTGTTACCCCGGGTACGGGGCCCTCGCCAAAGGCCAGGGCAATCTGTTTTTCCTTCCCAGTATTAGCCAAAGTGGCTAGAGAAAAGCTTAAATAAATAATTGAAATCGCAGTTATAATTATTCTCATTTAGCTATCCTGCTTTATTAAAGCTCAAAAATGAAAAAAGCCGTCAGTGACGGCTTTTTTGTAGGCTGTTATCGCTCGAGAAGCTCGAGCTTACCCTTCTTACCATCCCATTCCTCGGCATCTGGTAATGGGTCTTTTTTCTCAGTGATATTGGGCCAGACTTCAGCGAGCTCAGCGTTCAGCTCAATATATTCCTGCTGGTCATCAGGAACTTCATCCTCCGAGAAAATCGCATTGGCGGGACACTCCGGTTCACACAGGGCGCAGTCAATACACTCGTCGGGGTGAATAACCAGGAAGTTGGGGCCTTCGTAAAAACAGTCTACCGGGCAAACCTCTACACAGTCAGTGTATTTGCACTTAATGCAGTTTTCCCCAATTACGAATGTCATGTTTGTCCCTCGATAGTGCCACTGAATTCTTCGTGCAGCGGATTTTATCAATTACTGGCGCGAATTGTAGTGGCTTTTCAGTCGATTTAGTTCACTGTTTATAACAAGTTGCGTTGGACGACAGCTGTCGCCCAAGTCTTCACTTCAATAGCTTGCGCAAAGAGTAGAGTGCTTCCAATGCCTGACGTGGCGTCATATCGTCCGGGTCCAGCCCTTCCAGGGCATCTACCGCCGGGTGGCTGGGGCTGCCGAACAGATCAACCTGCTGGGGAGAGCCGGGTGCCGTAGCCGCTGGAGCTACCGCTGTTTCCGGTTCCTGCCTGGGGGCCGGCGCGGGTTTGGAGAGAGGAGCCGGAACATCTACTGATTGGACGCCGGCCTCCAATGCTGCAAGGCGGGCGCGGGCTTCGGTAAGCACATCTGCAGGAATACCCGCCAGCTTGGCGACCTGCAATCCATAACTTTTAGACGCGGGCCCTTCCTGAATGCGGTGCAGGAAGACGATACCTTCACCGTGCTCAGTGGCATCCAAATGGATATTGGCTGCTTCTGCACATTGGCTGGGTAGATCGGTCAGTTCGAAGTAGTGAGTGGCAAAAAGGGTAAAGGCGCGTACTTCCCCTGCCAGATAGTGAGCACAGGCCCAGGCCAGGGAGAGGCCATCGTAAGTACTGGTGCCGCGGCCAATCTCATCCATCAGCACCAGGCTGTGCTCGCTGGCATTACGCAGGATATTAGCTGTCTCGGTCATCTCTACCATAAAGGTAGAGCGGCCACCGGCCAGGTCATCGGCGCTGCCGATACGGGTGAAGATACGATCCAGTAGACCGATCTGGGCGCTGTCTGCGGGAACATAGCTGCCGCAGTGGGCCAGCAATGCAATCAGCGCAGTTTGGCGCATATAGGTAGATTTACCACCCATGTTTGGACCGGTAATGACCAGCATGCGTCGGTCGTCGCGAAGCTCGATATCGTTGGCTACGAAGGGTTCGTCTAAAACTTGCTCGACTACCGGGTGGCGCCCGCCGGTAATATGCAGACCCGGCTCGGTACCCAGTTCGGGGCGGCAGAGGCGCAAGTCGTCCGCTCGCTCGGCCAAACAGGCCAATACATCCAGTTCAGAAATACCGGCCGCAGCGGCTTGCAGCTCTGCCAGGGACTCATTTAGCTGATTGATCAGTTCCTCATAAAGTGCTTTCTCCCGAGCCAATGCGCGGCTCTTGGCGGAGAGTGCCTTGTCCTCGAACTCCTTTAATTCCGGAGTAATAAAGCGCTCGGCATTTTTCAGGGTCTGGCGGCGGATATATTCGGCTGGCGCTTTGTCACTCTGGCCCCGGCTGATCTCGATAAAGTAGCCATGCACCCGGTTGTAACCCACTTTTAAGGTTGGGATGCCTGTGCGCTCTTTCTCTCGCTGCTCCAGCTGAACCAGATAATCCCCGGCGTTCTCGCTGATAGCCCGCAGCTCATCTAAATCTTCGTCATAGCCGGTGGCGATAACCCCGCCATCGCGTATTACGACAGGCGGGTTTTCGATAATGGCCTTTTGCAGAAGCGCCACGGTCTCTGGCCATTCACCGACCTGGCTGCATAACTCTCTGAGCAGCGTGGCATCTGAATCTTCTAATTGCCCCTGAATTTCGGGGAACTGTGCCAGGGATTGGCCAAGGCGTGCCAAGTCGCGGGGGCGTGCAGAGCGCAATGCCAAGCGGCCCAGGATACGCTCCATGTCCCCAACAGGTTTCAGGGCATCACGCAGTGGTTCAAAACCATAATCAGCAATCAGGGCCGCAATAGCATCCTGGCGGTTGCGCAGTGTAGTGAGCTGGCGCAGAGGGTTATTTAACCAACGGCGTAGTAAACGGCTACCCATTGCGGTTTTGCAGCTATCAAAAACTGACAGCAGGGTATTGTCATCGCCGCCGTTGAGGTTTAGGTCGATTTCCAGGTTGCGGCGGCTGGCACCGTCCAAGGCAACTGTTTCATCGCCGCTTTCGGTGAGCAGGCCACGAATATGGGGAAGTTCGGTACGCTGGGTATCCCGCGCATATTGCAGTAGGCAACCAGCGGCGACTACCGCACCGTGCATATGGCTGCAGCCGAAGGCTTCCAGATTCATGGTGCCAAATTGCTGATTCAGCAGGCGCAGGGCAGTTTCCAATTCGAATTCCCAGGGGGCGCGGCGGCGCAAACCGGTGCGGCGCTCAATCTCCGCCGGCAAAGTGAGATCTTCTGGAGCTAGAAGTTCTGCGGGATTATGCCGTTGAACCTGTTCAGCAAGAGCCTCAAGGGTATCGGTCTCTTGCACCACAAAGCGGCCAGTGGCCAAGTCTAATAGTGCCAGGCCAAAACCATCACCCAAGTGAGAGATGGCAGCCAACAGGTTATCGCGACGGTCATTGAGGAGAGCTTCATCAGTGACGGTACCAGGGGTGACAATCCTTACTACTTGCCGCTCAACGGGTCCCTTGCTGGTGGCTGGATCGCCAATCTGCTCACAAATCGCTACAGATACACCAGCCTTGATCAAACGCGCTAAATATCCTTCTGCGGCATGGTAAGGAATGCCTGCCATGGGGATTGGCTCACCGCCTGATTTGCCTCGTGCTGTAAGGGTGACATCTAACAGTTCTGCAGCCTTCTTGGCATCATCAAAGAACAGCTCGTAAAAGTCCCCCATACGGTAGAACACCAGCTCCTGGGGGTGCTGGGCTTTGATGCGCATGTATTGCTGCATCATGGGAGTGTGTTCGGGCTTCGCGGCTTTGGTTTTGCTTGCGGTTTTTGGCATTTTTCTCTAAGAAAATCAGTAAATTACAAAAGTGTTCGCAAACCCCGAGAGCCCCGCAAGAGATACGGCTAGCTCATACTGGGGTAGGGGGCAGGTTTGTTCCAGGGCATAAAAAGCAGAAGCGTTCGATCAAAAATTGAACGGAAAGCCCAAACCTGATGTTCCTGAAGCGCGCAATCTTGGCAGGTCTGGACAGGAAGCCCAGCCCAGAGTTCGAAGGGCTTCTTTTATAGGGGGCGCAGAATAGCAGAGTGAGGGGCAAACCACTATGGATAGCTGATCAACCGCAAGAGGAATGGTTTGTAGCAAACGAATGTATTAAAGAGCAAAGCTTTGATAGGGAAATACGGTGTTTTGATTTTGAGGTAAAACCTCTCACCTTACCTTGCTCTTAAGAGTGTGATGTTACTTATAGGAGGGCCTGGCAGTTAAGAAGATGTAAGGCTAGGTATCTATGTAACTCCTGATTCTTCATAGTGGTGCACAAAGAAAATTATTGGTAGCGCACTTTCCACTAGGACGCATGTACGTAATCAAGTTAGGAAAATACAGTGCTGATAGCTAAATCCCACTTCGTATATCAAAGTTCAAGAGAAGCTTCTCCTACTTCATGAGGAAATTTTCGAACTTGTTGATATTTAAGGGAACTGAAAAATGATACAGAGCAGAGAAAGCTTGGAAGTATAAAGGCGCTGCTATATGTCTACCTGTTTGATTTCGTGACACTTGATGTAGCTTTTTGATTTTGTTGGCTTTTTAAGCGGACTTTGATTTAAGACGGTAGAATTATATAGAGGCTGCTTTTGAATTGGCTGCTATGTCTCTCAGAGGTTAAGAACTAAAGAGTGGAATAACTGAGAACAAAGAGCATCATTATTGCATGACTAGAATACTACTTCCGAAAGTAATATTTAGTGATGCAATTGAAAATTTTGTGGCGGCTATAGATAGGAATGGTTGAAGTGTGTTTTCTAATGCTTGGGATAGTTTTGTAGAAAAATTTCCGGAAGATGAAATTATATCAAGAAAAAAATCGATGTTTTCGTTGATGAGATTGAAAAAAGGGTGGAGCTAACAACAATTAATCTACCTATGCCTACTCAGAGAAACGAAACCTATTACCAGGCCTGGTAAAGCCAAAGGGTAGTGAGATTTATAGATGTTTCAGTTTGGAATATTTCGTTAACCCAATGAATGGTGAGGTCGGCACAATGCTTACGGAACGATCGAAAGATAGCAGAGCAAATCATGGACCAGGACCCGCTTCTGATAAGGAGTTATTTGTCAATGCTATTTCTGATCTGGTGGTAAGTAAAAAGTCTCCGGTAAGTTTTATCAATGACTTGTTTAAGGCATAACAAGGTGATGAATTTCGTTCCAGCCCTACGGACTTCCACCGGACACACCACGCTTCGCATGCTGTTCCGATTATCGCGGAGTTAACTGCCAAAGCCGGGAAGAAATATTGGTAGTATTAATGTTCATGTTGTAGCTTCTATTATTTTTAATAGGCTACGGAAGTCTCATTCCTACGATTCTAGGATCGGAGGAGGGAAAAGAGCGATTTCCCAAAATCAAGAAGACCCTAGATAGCTTTGACTATAATGCATACAAAATTGTATGGTTTATTATGACAGTGGCACTCCCAGTGGTTTATTTAGGGTTCACTGTCGGCTATTTTCAAAGCTGTATGAAAGAAAAGAATATTAGAGTTTTTGGCTATGTGATCGGCGTTCTGAATGTGGCACTGTTATGGGCTGTTGGGTACTACATCCTGCATCATAGTTAACAACGCCAGGCAATAAAGCTCCTGGCTTTCGGCCCTCCGTGGCGTAGCTTACCTTGTGCATATTTTGCATGGGTTGCTACGCTCCCTTTTTGCGCAAAAAGTGCACAAGATAAGCTGCCCCTGCCGGTGGCGTTATGTGTAACTCGAGGTAAGAATGAGTAAGAAGGGCAGGCGCATCTATGTTGCGGTATATTTTATTCTGGGAACAGTTGGTATCCATTTTCTAGACGAAATATATGCTTCCATAATGATGGAATAATTGGCTAGGAATCCGTCTCCAGATTTGTATGCAAATAATCGCGGGTTCCAATACGTAGCATTCTGGGTTACATGGGGCATAGCTTTATCATTCGCCCTAGTACAATCAACAATAATACTCATTAAAGTGCTGAGCAGGGAGCATGCCAAAAACACATAACAAAGCGCTGTTGTCGCCGTGCTTCACGTGGCTGGGGAAGCCTACACTGCATTCCGACTACTCAAAATCTGGTCATTATACATTATGAATAAGACAATTTTCTCTGCAGTACTTTTTTCCATATTTAGTGCAACAAATTTAGTATTCGCTTGCGCCAAGGAAAGTCCATCTATGGAGGACCTATATTCTAAGGAAGGTGTGGAGATATTTGGGCCGTTACTAGTTTCTGAAATTAAGACGCATATAAATAAAAGGAGAAAAGAATTAGGTCTTGATCCTATTTCAGAATCCAAACTTCTTGTAGACGTCAAGGAAAAGCTGACGTTTGGCGATAAAATCTATTTCTTTAAAGAGTCACTCCGTGGCTATTATATGGATGGCTATATTTTAGAGAGAGATGGTTGTGCAATTGAGTTTTTACCGGGTTCGGTAAGCTAGAGATGTATAACAAGCGTAAGCAGTTTGCTATGGCGTTGCGGGCCTTAGCGGGACGCACAGCGCTGTGCATATTTTGTGTAGGTCGGTACACTCCCAATTTTGCACAGCATTGATTACCCCTATTGCGGGCATTAGCTTCTTCTGGGGATTTTATGAATAATATAGATCTAAAAGGAATTTTCTTGGGCGGTTTTCTTGGCCTGCTTGGTGTTGTCGTTATAGCTGTAATCTCAGTGTTTATTAAAATTTTACTATTTGGTTCCCAGCCATATGACGCTCCATACATCACTGAAGAGCTGATTATTTTATTTTTTGCATGTATCTCTAGCTACTTCTGGTCGGGCTTTATAATCTCTAAAATATCCAGAAAAGGTAAATTGCTTAACCCTCTTATCGTCTCTTCAATAATATTAGTGTTAGCGTTTTTCCCAGCACGTGAGGTGCCGGTATGGTATATTTTATTGTCTGGCTTTCTAGCGCCACCATTTTTCTACTACGGTGCTAGATGCCACCTTAAAAGGCTAATCAGACTTTCAAGCAAGGGTGCCGTAAAGGGCACCGCTTAGCTTGGCGTTATACGACCCAAAAGATTTGACTCTTCGTGAGAATCAACCAATGAGAAATCTGGCCATACTGATATTTCAAACGCTTGACGGCGTAATGCAGGCACCGAGCATACCCGAGGAAGACTTTTCAGGCGGTTTCAGTCATGGAGGCTGGGCCAAGGATTATTGGGATGAAGTCATGGAGCAGGTTGGAAAGGAGGCAATGGCGGAACCGTATGATCTGCTATTAGGACGCAATACCTACAATTTGTTTGCCTCGAATTTTGCAAATGTTGAACCAGGTAATCCAGCTGCGGAAAAACTTAATCAGGCAAAAAAATACGTCGTGACATCAAGGACTGATGATCTTACATGGAATAATTCAATTAAGCTAAGGGGCTCGGATGCGGCCGAAGAGGTTGCCAAAATTAAAGAAATGGAAGGACCACTACTACAGGTTCACGGAAGTTGGCAGTTGGTGCAGTCACTTCTCAAGCATAATCTGGTAGATGAGCTGAGACTTTGGACGTTCCCAGTAGTTGTTGGAGAAGGGAAACGCTTATTTGAAAACGGTGACATTTCGTCAAAATACAAACTCATCAAATTTGCGACCTGTCCTTCAGGTGCTTTTATGCACTTCTATCAATCACTAGATGGCGGTGCTGTATAATAAGTGCATGCAAGCGGACACATTACTTACATGGCCGTTGATGCGAGATGTTAACTGTATAAATATAATCAACCACATCTATACCAAAATACTGGTTCCACTATGTGCAAATGGGTAACTATTAACAGTAAACTATTTTTATCAAGCGGAGATCGTTAATAATTGGTAAAACGCCGAGAAACTTATTGCGGTAGAATAGGGTATGCCAGTATTCTTCTTACTTTAGCCTATGTGCAGTGCCTTGTTTCGTCACAGAGGAAAGAGGTTAAGCGAGTTTCCCCCTAACCTAAAGTAACTGGATGAATTGAGTAAATTTCGTCAATAGCTAAATTCACCTGAAGCTATCGAACAAATTTATATGGGATTTATATACCCTATCCCCATAGCTGTGTTTTTTTATTTTATAAATGGCTTCGTAAGTTGAGCCATCCATTGAAAAAAAACAGCAGTACCTACACTCAGTGAAAGCGTTAGTCCAGACGGACTATACGTCGCTTCGCTTTGTTTTGATCGTCGATGTACCGGGCGTAATGCTTTCAGGTAGGTGAAAAGATTGTTTAATTTTTTGCGAAAAGATCCGTGGTTAAATAGGCTTCTTTCTTATGGTGTATCAAAAGTAAGAGATGCTGCTTTTGAGATAAAAGCATCTTGAGATTTGTCAAGGATAATGGCCTTGTCGCCATATTTGAACGATTTTAGGAGGCATGCGTCAATAGTCGAGCTGGTGGTGCTTTTATATCGAATGAGCATCATCTATTATTCGCCATAAAAAATAGAGTTCGTTTCAGCGGATCAGGGGTGTATTTGTCAGTTTTATCCAGCCGATTAGCTGTTCCAGCCAGAAAAAGATTCTGAAAATATTTCTATCGAAAGTTCTGAAGTTCGAAAGATCTATAAGAAAAGCATTACTGTGTTCAGTGCAGTAGCTGTTCTCAGCGCTACGTTGTCAGAGAGATCCAAGGGTATCACTATCTGTGGTATGAGTGGAAAAGAGTATAATAAAGCAATCTGTCCAGACTGCTGGTTTTGGCAGCAAGGTCTTGCCAAGCGCTGCTTGACTGGCCGATAATTGCCGTGGTAGTAGTGCATATCAGGAATGTTATGAATGAATTGGAAATACCTCCTGCAGCGGTTCAGGATGAAAATTCGGTTGAATTAATTCGAGCTTTTGTCGCCAATGGCGCTCAATGGACTTCTATCAATCCACATCTTTTCCGTAACCATGAATTTCAAGAGGAAAAGGCCTGGGGGATATTCTTGGCAGATACTATAAAACACCTTGCAAGCGCAATCTCAGAAAGCAAAAACGTTGATGGCTATGATGTTATAGTTGATATAGTTGAAGCTCTTAACAATGAACTGGATTTATCTACTTCTGATGTTCGGGGTGGTTATCTTAAGGAATAGATGAAAAATCATGGAGTGATCTTTAAACGTAGCTAACAAGGGCCAGCAGCGGATTGTGATCTTGCCCCGTTTTATAGGAGAAAGATCACATATTTCCGCTGGACTTCAATAAAGCTGCTAGTGCGGATGTTAATAGTAAAGAGGAATCAATGGAAATTTTAGGTCGTTCTCCCATTGAAAGGGTAAAATTAGTTACTCTTGATAGCCCTAGATCAGTTTCTATTAAAGCTTTGCTTTTTAGCTTTGATGGTAGAATCGCAAGAAGGCAATTTTTGCTGGCTTTTTTACCAATCTCTCTAATGCCGATATTGTTGGTCGATGTAAGCATAAATGCTGCTTTGAGCTTATTTGTCGTTCTTCTTTGGCCACTATTGGCTGTTACGGCCAAAAGGTATCACGATATTGGCAAGAGAGGCTGGTGGGGATTAATTCAATTTTGGCCTGTAATCGGCTGGATTTGGATATTGTTGGAGTGTGGAACCACAATCGGTGATTTTAAAGATAATAAATACGGGAAATCAATTTACCGAAAGTAAGTGCCGCATGCTAAGTTTACTGCCAGTCAGTTACATTTCGACGGTTTTGTGCTGCGTGACACACGAGTACTCAACAGATCCAATTCTTCCGGGGTTTTATTCGTGAATCATGAGTTTTTAGCTAAAAATATACGGCGTTTAAAACGGAAAAATTTATTCTGGTTGAGTTCTTAATTCTGAGGATAGCAAGCCTTTTGGGTTTTCAGGCCTTTATGGAGACGATCTTTATTTCGGAGTGGATTCCCAGATGCTTAACACTTGGCTTTTTTGCCCCTCTAGGGCTTGCACTATTAAATAGTGTCATGACCTCCTCAATGCTAGGCTAAATGGCCTTGCAAGGAAGTATGGGTTCACTACGGGCGCTTTCTGTTGAGAGAATCCGCTCCTCAGAAATTTTTTTTGCCGGCTTTTCGCTTCTTTTGAATCCGCATAAAAATTTCTTCGCGGTGTACGGCCAAAGACTTGGGGGCAGGTATTCCTTTCTTTACTTGATTACCCTTAACCTCCAATACTGTAACAGTGACACTTGTCCCAATCCGTAGGTTTTCGCTTGTCCGGCGCTTTAAGATCAGCATATTCATTTCCTAATGATACTCAATTCATGAGGGGCATTCTTTGGTGAGAAAGTTTAGAAAGTAGTACATGAAGGAAATAAGAGGTGGTGCAGGAGAACGATAGGCGTAAAAGAAGAAAAGACGGATGCAACACTCCCAGAGCTTAGGGCGTCGCTCCAAGCTGCTGAATGTACTCGACTTTATTGAAGACGAGTGGGTTTCTAGCGTATTATCCATATAACCATCTTGATACTTGTTCTATCAATTTGGTTAGCTGGCCCCTGGTGTTGTACCTTGGATCAGTGCCTTTCATCTACTCTTACGTCACTCTACCGTTCTCCTCTTGAGGGGATGGGGCTCTTAGAAATTTGGGTTCTAATGCAGTTCTTAAGCTGTTGGCCTGCAGAAGCCTGTTCAATTACAGCTTACAATATTGATAAAAGGCTATCGATTTTACGCAGCTTTGATGTTAAAGGAACTTAATGAAATATAATGGGTTAATTTTGGCGCCTATATTTCTATATGCGCACGCTTGAAGAATCAAACAGCCTATAAATGGGCCTCTAGAATTCACAAAGCTGCGAGTACTCTAAATGTGATAACGAATTGCTACTGGAAGAGTATCAGTTTCTTTTTTAGATAAAGTAAATGGAACTAAAGCTATTTGGAGCTGAACGAAACACGAGATTTACAGTAGTATCTACGCAAATTTATTTGGCAGCAATAATTAATCGGCGATCGGCTTAAAGAGATGTAATTGTTTATTAAAGTGCAATGGGAGCAAAGGCGTATTTAGATTGCTCCCAATCCCTGATTAACGTATTAGTTTCTTATGAAATTTCAGGTGTTTCTTTAATAGCGCGTAAGTCTCCCCATACCTCAAGAAACTGATGCCGCTCTACCTTTCGGCTTGTAGTGAGTGTCAGTAGAGAATCGATACCTACTTCAGTAAAAAGTGACTTAATAGCATCTTGTTCTTTTTGATTGGCGCGCTGGTAACATTCTTGCAAGCGTTGTAGCAGATAAAAACGGTAAGGCAGTACGTGTGTTTTTAAGCGGATACCTCTCCAAGTAAACTCAGCCTGCCCAATTGTTCGAGCAGTTGGGTTATCCATACCATTGGTTCCAGCTTTTAAGGTGGTGTGCTGATCCAACCAACTATTAGCAAACTGGATATGCGCTTTTAACTCCGGCAAGTACTCTATAGCAATATATCGCATTAAGGCCTTTAAGGTCGGTGGGAGACATGCTGGGTCAATAAGGGGAGAATTTGACTCCATATGTTCTACCCAACAATCCTCAGTTGTATTCATACGCTCCACCCAGCGGGCAACTATAGGGGCGTGTTGCCGCATCAACATTCCGGGTACTGGGTCCCGATACAAGTGGGCATATAATGGTCCCATTAGTGCATAGTCACCTAAAGTAGGTTGATGTCCCAATAGATAGGGAAATTTCTTTAGATGGTGAGAGAAAAGATCAAGGAACTCTTTGTAGGATGCCTCAATCAAAGCTGCACTCTGTTCCGATACTCCAAAGCCTTGGCAGGCTTTCCGCATACGGTTGCTGGCAAAGCCGAACAAACTATTTTCTGTTTCCTCGTCAGCATTGGGAGGAGCGAGTCCCGCTACAAACTCGTTCTTGAGATACTGCAGGTTCTGGGTATCAAAATTCCAGCGATAATGCATCGCGGGCCGCAGTAAGCCTTCTCCGCCAAATAGTTCGAATAAGTACGAGATTACCTGTAAAACAGTGCTGGTCGGGTAGGCGGGGTTGTGAGTACTATTTTTCCGTTCAAAGTACTCAATAATATCTGAGCTGTCCTGAATTACTTCGCCGTTTGGCGTTTCTATGGCGGGCATAATAAAGCGGCCCAGCACAGGAAGTAGTTGCTGGCTATAGTGATCACTATTGACACCGTACTCTTTAAAATCAATCCCTTGCTTACGCAGATAGCTACGGGCCTTGGCAGTATAAAGGGAGGCAGCCATACCATATAACTTATAGGTTTCGCTCATCTAGTGCTCCTAAGATTCTCGGATCAAACGCGCTGAAAGTAAACTGTCTACAGACGGAGTGGGGGTATCGCTATCACTTATCTAGAGCTAGCTACAGGTACATCCGGTATTTGGGCTCTTGAGTATATTGTACAGCTACGTTGTTGGAGCTGATAGATGACTCAGGGAATAATCAATTGTTAAAATGCGAAAATTTGTGATGCGCTGATCATTTCTGGCATAAAGCTTGCTCCTCATTGATTGTCAGTGATCGCAGACATACCTTACGTTGGAAATTGTGAAACCATAGAGGGAGCTAGCTATGTCATCGTTACATTTATCATCTCATGCTATACCACTTAGGGTTCCAGATTATTGCTGCTTTAATTTAGGCTCGAACTCTGACTATGAATATGAAAGTTATAAAATAGCACTACTTAAAAAAAGTATTGTACTAATACGGTTGGGCTTCCCAGATGATTCAGCCGAAATTATGAAGAATATAATCAGTACCATAGGCTTAATTCATGAACATGATGGAAGGGGGCGCACAGTATGGGACGTTAGGATTGGTGGAGAAACAGGAGATGAGGCACTTGCAATATCGCATAGCGACCGGGAATTTAATCTGCACAATGATGGTGCCTTTGAGCAGGAAATGCCAGGGTACTTCGGCCTTCATGTGGTGAGAGCAGATACTCTTGGAGGAGGTGAAAGTGTTTTGGTATGTGCTGATAGGATTATTGAGAGCCTTAGCGAGAGAGCTTTTCAAGTACTTTCAAATAAGAGATTTAGATTAAGAGTGCCAGAAGAATTCCATAAAAAAGCCAGCTTTATTGAGGCGACCCTAATTGATGAAAGCCATGGGTTTAGATATAGGTATGATATTATCGAGCGAAGCCTTTGTTCTAAGGATGAGCTGGAGGCATTATGTGAACTTGAGCTGAAGATTTCGCTGCCACACAATATGTTTAGATTTCATTTGGGTGATAATCAAATATTATTGTTGGATAATCGGCGTTATCTTCATGCTAGGACCAAGATAAAGGATAAGAAGAGGCACCTTAAGCGCATACGCTTCAATATGCCTGCTACTTTGAGGGTTGCTTAGCGAGTGGCGATAGAGATAATTTTAG
The DNA here is from genome assembly GCF_052468405.1 of Microbulbifer variabilis. Taxonomy (NCBI): domain Bacteria; kingdom Pseudomonadati; phylum Pseudomonadota; class Gammaproteobacteria; order Cellvibrionales; family Microbulbiferaceae; genus Microbulbifer; species Microbulbifer variabilis. The sequence goes on along the minus strand of NZ_CP174343.1, from coordinate 2,882,693 downwards.
TTGGTTTGCTTTTAATATTGATTGCAGGCTTATTCCATGGAGCATTGGGCTTTGGCTTTCCAATGCTCTCAACCCCCATTCTGGCCCTGGTCTATGATCTGAAAACTGCTGTTATTTTAACGATGGTACCTTCACTGTTGGTGATAGTATCAAGCTTATATAAATGTAGGAGTTTTCAGATTGACTTATCTAAATATAGTTTGGTTATCCTTCTTGTTTCGTTGGGAAGTTTGTCGGGAGCATGGCTGTTAACATGGGTTAACCCTGATATTCTAAAGCTGTTACTCGCAGGGTCCATATTAATTTACCTGTTCTCTGGAGTCTTGAGAAAATACTTATCTGCGTTATCGAAAAGACCACAGTTTTTTGCAGTTCTAATGGGCCTGTTGGCAGGATTAATAGGCGGCGCTACAAATGCTATCGCGCCACTTCTTATGATCTACCTGCTTGAAATGACCAAATCCAAGCTGGAAATTATTTTTGTCTCAAATATCTGCTTTTTTATCGGTAAGTTGATGCAGCTTGCGATTCTTTCTTTGTACCTAACCTATAACGAATTTGAATTTATTCCGTTATCCATAATAACTATTGCTGCCTATTTAGGGTTGGTGGTAGGTTTTAGGTTACAGACTAGAATTGATAGCGATCGATATCGCTCGATGATTCGATATGCTTTATCTTTTTTTATGTGTTTGCTGGTCTATCAAGGGGTGGTAAATTTGGTATCTATTGAGGCAGGAGTGACATGAAACCATGGAGAAGAGGATATCTACAACGCCATGAGTTAATTGATAAGTGGGGCTGCATCTAGCCCCATTATTAATTTACATGTAAAAGCATTACCCTACTTTCCCTGTGGTACCTCCAGTAAACTGCAATCCCTTAATCAGTAAGTCCAATATACGATATGTGTGTTGAATATCGTCTTCACTGCTGGTGACAGACAGGTTGCCGATCGCGCGTAATAGATCAAAGGGATCAACCTCTTCCTGAATTTCTCCGGATTTCATGACTGCAGCGAGTAGTGTACTCAAGGCCGGTTCGAAATTTTCACGGAAATAGGCTGGCAGTGCTTCGAATGCAGGATCACCGGAATGGAGGGCTGAGGCCAATCCTTTTTTAGCAGCGAGAAAATTAACATAGCGCTTTAACCAGAGGGTTAGCGCTTGCAGCGGACTCTTTTCAGCAGCAAGGGTGGCGGCTTCCGCAGCGCAGTCATCCACTTCTCGACGGAATACGCTGGCCACCAAGTCTGACCGCTGCGGGAACCTGCGGTACAGGGTAACTATACCAGGGTACCTATACCCACGCCGGCTTTAGCGGCAATCTCTCTGACGGGTGCATTCACGCCTGAAATTTGAAATACCTCTTTGGCTGCCTCCAGTAACGCATCCTCATTACGCACTGCGTCTGCGCGCAAGGCGCGCTTATTTTGGGCCTTTTGGTCTTTCACCTGTTTCCTGTGTGTTGCGGATTCGTTTTCTGATGAAAATTAATAGCTTGGGCCTTTCCTCTGACAACTCCAGAAAGGCGTTACCGTTGGCAGCGTCCGATTGGTTAATCTTCATGTGACTTCAATACGGTAATCTATTTGACATAAGGAGCTGTCTAATCCCTATGGAGTCATCTTATGCCTTCTTCTATTAGGCAAAGACGTATTAGTCTGGACATTGCGACATATTTTTCGATTTAAGGTGTTAACTATTGTTTTTTTATGAAGATGTCGTCAAGAAGTCATGGCTTGGCCATGTTGCCTGCCCGTTCTTAGGGCTGCATGGGTTGAAAACGAATATTTCCGAGCAGCTCTTACTGGCTGGTTATGGGGGGCCAGTTTTTAATGAGTCTTTTGTAAGTCAAATTGTTAATGAAGGGATTTTGTGGCCGTAGGGGAATTAGCTAAAGGAATTAGGTCGGCTGATACCTTTAAGGGGGAATAACACATATAGTAGAAATAATACTTGGGTTGGGGCGAGTAGGGTTAGTTCAGGTAGCTAAGTTTCTGTAAGGCGATCATCCTCTCAAATGGCTTTAGTAATCTTTGAAAATCAGTTTTTTGTTCAAGCAGTTGCATTGCCTGGACAATACTTTCAATTGTTGATAAACCATTTGATATTGAGGTTTTTCGAATTGTGTAATTGGACTTTAAACCACCGCTGAGATTGACTCTGGGAAGGGTTTGAAGTTGAGGGTTTAAGTGGAGAATCTTCTTAGACTTTTTCCAGGTAGCATCAATAACTATCAGCTGTGTAATTACCGGTTGTTGGTTGTTGTCACTGTCGCTTATAAAGGAATCGATATCCAAGTCAATATTATCGGGTAGCCAACCTAGGGATGGGTATAGGAGCGCTGAAGGTGTGTCGAGAAGTGTATCCAGTTCTGAGCCTGAGAGCTTCTCAGCAATGATCATCTCACTGTTACTGAGGCAAAGATGCGCCATACGCCCGGTATTAAATGGGTGCTTCCCCTCTAGAGGGTGCTGTATGATCAGCACCTTTATGGTATTAGCTACCTTTACCAGAGCGGTACAGTAGCACGCATTCTGTGGGCGCAGGCAGGTATCACAGGTTTTTCTGGGCATTTCTTTTCTACATCATGCAGGCGGAATTATGACGTTAACACAGCCTTCCTATCGGGCTCAGTGGTTGTCAGATATTGAGATACCACTGGCGAATAAATTTTATCGCATGCATGGCTTTCGAGGCAAAGCTAGGCGTTATGAGGACTGTGCCGTGGTGCGGGATGAAAAGGGGGAGATTGTAGCCTGTGGCTACTTAAGGGGGTACGACACCTTCAGGCTGCTTGCTGGGGTTTCGGTGGCGCGGGAGCACCAGGGCAGGGGAGTCGCGCGCAGATTGTTGGAGTTAATGGCGAAACATTTCGATCAGGCTACTTATGCATTTCCCTATACCCACTTAGAGCCCTTCTACTTATCTTTTGGCTTTGATCGAGTGGACGCTGAGGTGTTAGTGGAGCCTGTCAAGGATCTATATCACAGCTATCTAAAGCAGGGGCGTGGAATTTTAGTAATGACGCATAGGTGAGCAGCTTAATAGTGCCTTCACTTTTAGGGTTGAGTAGTTGCTAGAACTGGCTAGCCTGAGCACCCTTGTATTTCAATGAAATTTATACCTTTCTAAGCCTTCACTCCCCAATGGCAGGCAGTTCATTAGATATTAACTCTTGAATCTAAGGCGAGAGTAGGGCTAAGCACTCAGGGTTAACCATCTTATGGACATGCAAAGCAGGGTTACTTGATATATTCGGTGCTGCCTGGTGGTTTCAGGCCCGACTATTGGGGGTCTCTATTCGATAAAGCCATCATTTCTTTGGGATTTTGGTACTGCATAGGCACCTGTTTAGTTTGATTTTTGATCAAGTTGGCTGCATTTCATTCTTTTTAGTGGTATGAAGCGGGCTTGAGTGCTCACCCCGCTAACCACAGAAGCTGTTTGATGAGAGGGGGATACTTGTTTGATTTCGATAGGCAGGAAGGGAGTTAGCTGCCTTAAAGGCAGTCTCACAGTGAATTTGTGAGTGTTTTCTGTTTTTTATTTAAAGTAGTTGTTCCTTGTTATTGAATCACGCCAAGCCGGATAAAGCGATGAGAGGTCAAGGCAGCCTGTGGCGGAGTGAGTGTTCTGTAGTCAACTTTATCTTTAGGTGTCATGAGTGGAAGGTATAAGATTTAGAAATCTTATAACTCTTTACTTTGAAGGGTTAATTTTTATGGAGGTGTTTTACCTGTAAGTTGTTGGCCGGATCGTATAGAATGGTCCTTTTATGTGATGATCATATGTTCCTTCAGGTTAGGCTTTCCGGGTTCAATCCACTTAATGCCGTTCAATTTTTGTTTGGTTTATGGTGGGTACGAATTAGCTTTAGCCTGCTCTGAGCGACCTAAAATTATAAGCGCTCGCACCACCGATGGGTAAGCTTGCGATATTTTGGCTCGAAGAGGTTCTTGCTCGTTCAAAACCGCTCTTCTAATTACTGAAATATCTACTTTTATAGTGCTTTTTCGGGAATCTGCCGAACAGCGAAAGGGAAGGTTGGCTCTCTTTGATAGCAAAATACTACTATCGATCAGCTTCTTTTGTGTATGGGGGTTGCAATGCCCAAAAGCAATGGCAGAATGCTCGGTTTTGTACGCCAAGGTCCTAAGATATAAATTGTTATTCTTGCGGCAAGTAAAAATCAATCAAAATAAGGTAATTAACAGTGACTAGCGCCAATCATTCAAGTAGTGCACCAGGGAATGATGAAATTGATATAACTGCGTTGGTTCAGGGATTGTGGGGTCAAAGGTGGTTGATAGCGATAGTAACACTCGTGGTTACCTTGGGGGCTGCCCTATATGCGTTTCTTAGTAAGCCAGTTTACGAGGCGCGTATTGGTGTATTGCCGCCTGTGCTCAGCGATATTACTGGATTTAATATAGCGCGAAGTGAAAACACTGGGCTTGCCCCCTTCTCAGTGACTGATGTTTATTCTGTATTTACTCGTAATCTGCGTTCTGAGGGGAGCCGCAATCAGTTTTTTAAAAATGTGTACTTGCCATCCCTTGATAACGAACAACGCTCTGGATCCCGGGATGAGCTATACAAAAAATTTGGTAAGTTACTGAAAGTCCAGCTCCCAGCTAAAGGTCAGATAGCCCACACCGTCATCGTTAAGCACTCCGACCCACTTAAGGCTGCTGATTGGGCTCAGTACTACTTGGATCAAGTTACTCGACAATCTACTGCCGAGGTGTTACGTAACACACAGAGAGAAGTCGAAGTGAAAAGCAAGCAGATCCAGGGGGAACTAAATACTCTGAGGAAGTTTGCAGAGATCCACAAAAATGATCGTTTAGCGAAGCTTAGAGAAGCTTTGACTGTAGCTGAGGCCGTAGGGTTGGAGGCTCCCCCGGTTATCGGCGGACAAATTTCCCAACAGTTATCGGCCTTTATGAATGGCGACCTAATGTATATGCGTGGCACTAGAGCATTGCGTTCTGAGATTGAGGTTTTGGAAGGCCGTACTGCGGATGAGCCATTTATCCCCTCGCTTCGCTATTTGGAGCAGCAGCACACCACCCTCCAAAATGCTCTGGCCCCCTCCATGAACGTTAGTGTTTCTCGTTTAGATGGCCCGATTGAAATACCTGATGCCCCCGTTAAACCAAGAAAAGCGTTGATCTTGGTATTAGGAGTGCTTCTTGGTGGAATGCTTGGCTTTTTGATCGCCCTGGTTCGTCTGATGTTAAATGGGTACCCAAATAATTCCCAAGAAAGCGTTAGCCTTGATGGTTTAGTTTCGGCTGGCTCCCGATAAGTGTTGGCGTGCTTGGTGGCTCCTGTTAACTTCTAATTTTCTTGATTTTTGGCCCTTACGTTATGCAAAAATTGGATGAACTGAGACTAGCTGTTATTGGTCTTGGCTATGTTGGTTTGCCGTTGGCAGTGGAATTTGGAAAGTGCCGTACGGTGATTGGGTTTGATGTCAATCAGACCCGAGTTGATGCGCTAACCGCGGGTCATGATGCAACTATGGAAGTTAGTGATGACGACCTTGTGGCGGCAGAGGGGTTGCGCTTCACTACTCATTTGAGCGATCTGGCAAAGTGCAATGTTTTCATTGTTACGGTCCCAACACCAATTGACGAGCATAATACGCCTGATCTCACTCCTCTTATCAAGGCCTCACATTCAGTTGGGAAAGTACTTAAGAAGGGCGACATCGTCATTTATGAGTCGACGGTTTATCCGGGTGCAACGGAGGAAGATTGTATTCCGGTGTTAGAAGCAGCATCTGGCCTAAAATTCAATATTGACTTTTTTGCTGGGTATAGTCCAGAGCGGATCAATCCTGGGGACAAGGAGCATCGCTTAAGTACAATTACAAAAATCACTTCAGGGTCAACATCAGAAATTGCTGAATTGATTGATTCTTTGTACCGGCAGATTATTACCGTAGGCACACATAAGGCAGAAAGTATCAGGGTTGCAGAGGCTGCAAAGGTAATTGAGAATACTCAGCGCGATCTTAATATTGCGCTAATAAACGAACTCGCGCTTATTTTTAACAGAATGAATATCGATACTGAGGCTGTTTTGAGGGCCGCGGGCACTAAGTGGAATTTTTTGCCGTTTCGACCAGGCTTGGTAGGCGGCCACTGTATAGGGGTGGACCCTTATTATTTAACCCATAAGGCTGAAAGTATTGGGTATCATCCAGAAATCATCCTTGCTGGACGGCGCTTAAATGACGGGATGGGGGCTTATGTGGCGTCTCAACTTGTCAAGGCAATGCTTAAAAAGCGTATTCATGTTGATGGTGCCCGTGTATTGGTAATGGGGTTGACCTTCAAAGAAAACTGCCCAGATTTGCGTAATACTAAGATAGTAGACATTATTCGTGAGCTGGCGGATTACAATATTAAAGTGGATGTCTATGATCCTTGGATAAATGTTGAAGAGGCACAGAGTGAGTATGGAATTATACCGGTGCTGGAGCCTACAAGTGATGCTTATGATGGAATAATTCTCGCAGTAGCACATAGCGAGTTTAGGGATTTAGGTGTTAGCAAAATCCGACGTCTCGGCAAGGCTGAACATGTTCTTTACGATCTCAAGTACCTATTAAGTTGCGAAGATTCGGACTTACGGCTGTAATTCCAAGTTCAATTACTTTATGTATGGGACACCTAGGAAATAATGATGAGTTACCACTTTTGAGTGGAAGCTCTGTGACTAAATTATTAACTCACTTTCTCGAATGAATCCATGACGCGTTACGAAACTATATTACAAACACTGCCTGACTCCCCAAAAAGATGGTTGATTACTGGAGTAGCTGGCTTCATCGGTTCTAACTTATTAGAAGCTCTTCTTCGGCTCGATCAATATGTAGTTGGTTTGGATAATTTTGCGACAGGGCATCAGCGAAATCTGAATGAGGTGCGTGCTTCGGTCAGCCAGGAACAGTGGGAGCGCTTTAGATTCATTAATGGTGATATACGCGATCAAGAGGACTGCCATAAGGCATGTAGTGATGTAGACTATGTTTTACATCAAGCTGCACTTGGCTCGGTACCTCGCTCACTTAAAGACCCTGTTACTACTAATCGAACAAATATTGACGGTTTTCTAAATATGTTGGTGGCCGCGCGCGATGCGAAGGTAAAGAGTTTTACCTATGCGGCAAGTAGCTCTACTTATGGTGACCACCCAGGATTGCCCAAGGTTGAGGATATTATTGGCAAACCGCTGTCACCTTATGCAATAACCAAGTATGTCAATGAGTTGTATGCCGAAGTTTTTGATCGTGCTTATGGATTTGCAACGGTTGGCCTTCGTTATTTCAACGTGTTTGGTAAACGCCAAGATCCAGAAGGGGCCTATGCTGCCGTGATTCCTAAATGGGCTGCCGCTATGATTAATGGTGGCGATGTATTCATTAATGGTGATGGTGAAACTAGTCGCGATTTCTGTTTTGTTGAAAATGCTGTTCAGGCGAACCTGCTCGCAGCTACCGCTGAAGCTGATTCGAAAAATCAGGTTTATAACGTAGCTGTAGGTGCTAAAACAAGCTTGAATCAACTATTCGTTTATATTAAGGAAGCCCTTGCAGATCATAATATTGCCTATAACAAGCAGGTAATCTATCGTCAGTTTCGTGAAGGTGATGTCCGCCACTCCCAAGCAAACATCGATAAGGCAATAACTAAGCTTGGTTATTGCCCAAAATTTAGTATTCAGGAAGGTATTTGGCGAGATATGCCATGGTACATTGAGTTGTTTAAATAACTTATTGTGCTTAGAATAACGGGTGATTTTTGGATTTGCAAAAAGCCTTTTATATCTTCTTGGCGCTGGTCGTTTCAATGTGAAGACTTTTGGTTAAGAGAATGAGTAAAGGAACGATAATTTACGTTGGCGGCTTCGAGTTACCTGATAGAAATGCCGCTGCCCACCGTGTTATTGCGAATGGCAAGATCCTGCGTGAACTTGGTTACGAGGTTGTTTTTATAGGCGTTGATAGCTCTAGGGTGGCCGGCACAGAGCTTTTGCGTAAAGACTTTTTTGACTTCGAATGTTGGAGTGTTCCCTACCCTAGGAGAGTTGTGGCATGGTTGAGATATATCCTTGGTTTGAGTTCGATACTTAAGTTTCTAAAAAAATATCCCTCCAACAGTCTTGTAGGTGTGATTTGTTATAATTATCCTGCACTGGCTCAAGGTCAAATAAAACTAATTTGTAAGCGCACTGGTATAAAAATAATCGCCGATGCTACGGAGTGGTATGATGCTGGCGCAGGAAATTTTACACGTCAAGTGATAAAATTCTTGGATACATCGGTGCGAATGAATTTTATTCACCGCCTAGCCGACGGCATATTTACTACGAGTAAGTATCTCACTGATTTCTACGTATCCAAAGGGAAAACAGTCGTTGAGCTCCCTACCTTATTTGATGTAAGCAGATTTCCTTCGCCACCTCATCGCGGATGCTCTTTTCGCAAAAAGTTTATATATGTCGGCTCTCCCTTTGATGTAGACAGAGTGAACAAGGAGCGAAATAATCTTAAGGAACGCCTCGACGTATGTGTTGAAATTTTCCATAAATTATATAGTGAGGGGGAGGATTTTTACTTCGAAATTTATGGGATTGAGTTAGAGGATTATCTTCGAGTGTTTCCTGAGCACTCTGCTAAGTTGCTCGATATGGCAAAATGTACAGTTTTTAAGGGAAGGCAATCTAATCGATTGGTTTTGCAGCGTATTGCTGAGTCTGATTTTAGTATTTTTTTTCGTGATGAAACACGGGTAACATTGGCCGGATTTCCCTCAAAACTAGCGGAGTCAATAACGTGCGGCACGCCAGTAATTTCAAACAAAATGATTTGCCTTGATCGATATTCCGATAGTGACGGCCTATTTCTTGCTGATCGCGGTGATGAACTCTCTTTAATAAAAAGATTGATGTCTTTATCAGCGTCCGAAGTCAACACTATCAAGCAGCAAGCTTATTTTTCGCGAACTTTTGATTATGGGAATTATCTGGATATGGTCTCTGAGTTCATTACAGAGGTGGAGGTTTGAATGAAGGTGCGTAGATTGCTTAAAGTTTTTACAGCACCGCTAAATATGCTACATGCCGCGTTGTTTCCCACGTCCTATGCAAGAAAAATTGGGGTTGAACTAAAGGGTTTTGTAACCATATACGGCTCTAGTTATTCAATGTTCAGTTCAGAGCCTTACCTAGTGACTTTGGGGGATAATGTTTATATCAGTATTGGTGCAAAATTCGTTTGTCATGATGGCTCAACATTGCCTTTCCGGAAAGATATTCCTGACCTTGAGCTGGCAGGGAAAATTCATGTAGGCGATGATGTGTTTATAGGTATGGGAGCGTTGATTTTACCGAATGTAACAATTGGCAGTCAGTGTATTGTGGGGGCCAATTCTGTTGTAACTAAAAGTGTTCCTGATGGATCCATTGTTGCCGGAAATCCAGCAAAGCAGATCGGTACGACAGAAGATTTTTTGGTTCGAGCTCAAAGGAAATCACTGAAAATTGGACATTTAACTGGCCGCGAAAAAGTTGCGGCATATAAGGATCTGTTTAAGATAAAATGAAGATCTTTAGTTATCGATACCTCCCTCTTAATATATACATTGGGTATTCCTGCTTCGTCATATTAAGTTTGACGTTAGGACCAATTGAATATAAAGATCTTGATTATTTTGTTCTGATTCCTTTCATAACAATTTTGGTGCTTCTGTTTGCTTTTGGTTTTATATTGGGGGCTAGAGGGGAATATCGGATAGATTCATTTAACCTAGATGTACGCTCTATCTCTGCTCAGAGAGTCTCCTTCTTCATTAGCACACTTTTGTTCTTCGCTGTGATAACTTCCATTGCGCATTGGTACTCCTTTCTCGCCTTAGGTGGTAAATTGAACCTTGGGGACATCGGTGCAAATTATGTAAAAGGTTACGAGGGGTATGAGCGTGGACAAGCTCGAGTTGATATTTTTTATATTTTGAATATTTTTGGTCAAGCTTTAATCACTTTGGCTTTATTGTTTTCTATCTATTATTATCGAACAATGGGTTTGCTTGCCAAGAGTGCTTTTTGTTTCATACTGATAACTTTTATTTTGGTTAATGTGGTTGGAAGTGGTAAGCAGAAATATTTGGGTGATATAGTAATATTTACTTTTTTCTGTATGTTGATCAATTTTGCAGCCAAAGGCAGGAAGTTGAATTTTCGAACTTTTTGTGTTTTTGGTTTGATCGGATTATGTGTTTTCTTCCTTTTCTTAGAGATTCTTCGGCAGCGTTACCTTGCTGCAGGTATTGGACTTGATAATATTCACTTGAAAACGCATCCCTTGATTGAATGGGATGAGAGCTCTTTGTTTTTTAACCTTATAGGTTCTGAATATACGCTAGCACTAGGCATTTTTCTAGGTTATTTTTCAAACGGGCTTTATGGGTTGTATTTAAGCCTAAATTTGCCATTCGAGTGGTCTTATTTTGTTGGGAACTCCTACTCTATCGGTAGGATTGTAGAGATAGGTCTCTCTACAGATGGTTTTGTCTTAGAGCAGACTTACCCATATCGTGTAGGTGAAGTTTACGGCTGGGGGTTTGATAAGTGGCATTCTTTGTTTGCATGGCTTGCCTCTGATATAACTTTTATTGGTGTTCTATTTCTTACTCCAATTTTTTCATTCTTATATGCGAGGCTTTGGTTGCAGGCAATAAAAGCTAGTAACCCTTTTGCTGGCCCATTGTTTATATACTTTTCCATGGGATTGATATTTAGCTATGCCAATAATCAACTTATGCATGGGTTGGCTGGTGTAATGGTGTTGCTAGTCTTATTCGTAGGTTGGTTTTTTTCGCGAAATTTATCTTTTCATAACTTTCTGCCTGGCAAAGCTCTCTGTCAACGTGAGGAATGAAGTGAATAGGTACTGGAAGTTTCTTGTAATTTTCTCGCTTATTCTACTGGGCAAGTTGAGCGGGTTCTTTAAGGATGTATTGATAACGTTTTATCATGGAGTTTCTGTCGTTACAGATGCGTATTTCCTGTCAAATTCTTTGGCTTCCTTACTATATATGGCTGTCTACTCGGCAATACCTATATTTTTAGTGCCAATGTACTCGCGTTTATTGAATAGGGGCGATATTTTAGAGGTAAACAAGGAACTTTCCTCTGCTATATCTTTCTTCTTTCTACTTTCCGCATGTATTGGCGTTTTCGTATTTAGTTTTGGGGGGGGGATGTTGGACATGGTATCAGCTTCAGTCGATAGCCGTGTTAGGGCTCTTTCCGTAAGCTATTTGTGTATTATGTCCGCGACCTTTGTTTTTTCAAGTTTGGTCTCATTTTTCAATTCTCTACAGACCGTCAACAAAGTTGTAATTCCTTCCTATATTGTGCCTGTTTTTAATAATACTTTTTTTTGTATAGGGTTATATTTTTTTAATGGTGCAGCCGAGTTCGATAAGGTTTTGTTGCTTGGTGCCCTGGCTTGGGTGTTGTTGTTACTTATAAATTTCTTTATTTCACGTAAGAGCTTTTCATTTGTAGGTGGTGCTGCGTTTTCTTACTTTTCTGATAAGAAATTTATGCTTCTGTTTTTGCCGGCGGTTACTGCTTTCTATATAGAGCAAATAAATGCATTTGTGGGGGTATACTTCGCGTCGGACCTTGGAGTAGGGGCTATATCATTACTTTCTTACTCAAATAAACTTAATCTGATATTTCTCTCAGTATTTTTGGTTTTTTTAACTGCATCTATTTTTCCCCGTATTGCAGCAGTTTCGACGAAGGAAGGTCAGGCTGAATTGTTTCGCTATCTCACACGATGTGTTCGATTAGTTGTCATTCTTTCAGTCCCTGCTGTTATTTATATGGGCTTCTACGCAGAAGAAATTGTAGAGCTCTTATTTCAGCGTGGTAATTTTGGAAGGGATGATACTGTTAAGCTTGCCTCAGTCTTTTCTATCATATTAATCGCCCTTCCTTTTTGTTTGCTTAGAGATATTATGAATCGTGTGTTTTTCTCATATGGAGATACATTGATACCGGTTTTTGTTTCATTGTTTGCTTTGTTTATTAATGCATCGTTTAGTTATGTGCTTTCTCAAAATTTTGGATTGAAGGGGTTGGTTTCTTCAGTTGTGATATCAACTGTTTTCAATAGCTTCGTTATGATTTTATTGGTGCAACGTAAGATCAATTCTGGGTTAATTATACCTTGCTTGCACTATGTGATAATAAGTTGTTTTTGTGGCATTGTAGCTTATCTATTTCTAAGCTGGCTCCATGGCCAGTTTTTTGAGTATTGGTGGTTTTTATCTATTCCCTTTACTCTCGTTTATTTTCTTTTGATTTCTGTTTTAATGTTTTATAAAAAGATTCATTATTATGTTAGTTTTATATTGCGAAGACGTTTTGCGTGATAAACGTTATCCTTTGCATCTTTAATTCTTAACCGCTGCTCGGTGGTTCTCTGGCAATTTGGTATGTTAGGTTGATGTTGGTTTAAATGCCTAGAGAGGTAGTTTTAGTAAAGAGGTCAGAGAATGAATTTAATCATTATAGATAGAGTAATAGTTTTTTTGGCTAGTTAGGGGTGGAGTAATGAGGGTATTGGTTCTTGGTGCCTCGGGAATGTTAGGGAATGCTGTAATAAAAGTTTTTTGTAAAGATTTATCTCATGAGGTGTGGGGGACACTTCGTAGCGCCTCTGCCTTGCATTTTTTTTCGGAGGACCAGCGGAAGAGGCTATTGGTTGGCGTTGATGTTCTGGATAATGATGCGTTAGTACAGGCACTAAATACAGTACGTCCAGACGTAGTCATTAACTGCGTTGGGCTTATCAAGCAGCTTGCAGATGCTAATAATCCCCTTTCGACACTACCAGTAAATTCGATATTCCCGCATCGCCTAGAGCGGCTCTGTGGGCTTTCCGATATTCGAGTGATTCATGTCAGTACCGATTGTGTTTTTTCTGGCCGTAAGGGGAGATATAAGGAAGAAGATGTATCGGACGCGGAAGATTTATATGGAAAGTCCAAATTCATAGGTGAGCTCCGTGATTCGCCGCATGCGATTACTCTCCGAACTTCTATTATCGGACATGAGCTGGGGTCAAATATGGCGCTTGTTAATTGGTTTCTCTCTCAAACAGACCAAGTGAGAGGGTATTCCAAGGCAGTTTTTTCTGGTTTGCCGACTATTGAGTTAGCTTTGGTTATTAAGGATTATGTGATCACTCGGCCGGAACTTAGTGGTCTTTTTCATGTTGCTTCAGCGCCTATCAGTAAGTATGAGTTACTGTGTTTGATTGCAAAGAAGTATCAGAAGTCTATTGATATAGTGCCCGACGAGCGCTTAGTGATTGATCGATCTTTAAATTCTGAACTTTTTCACCAGGCTACAGGTTATATTCCACCTACTTGGCCAGAATTAGTTGAGAGAATGTATAAAAGCAGTGCTAATTTGGTTGCTTGACAGTCAGGAGAAATCTTTCGATTGTAAATTTTTTCTGACCTCGAAGGTAGATTTTATTGAAGTGAAGTAAGTGCTCAGGCAGCTTGCTTTTGAATTGAATGGTTATGTGGGTTTCAATATATGTTTGATGATAAGGTTTTATTGATAACGGGAGGTACGGGTTCATTTGGTAATACGGTGCTCAGGCGCTTTCTGAATACTGGAGTTCGTGAAATACGTATTTTTAGTCGCGATGAAAAGAAACAGGAAGACCTGAGAATTAATCTGTCTAATGACAAGGTCAAGTTTTACATTGGCGATGTTCGGAACTATGACAGTGTTGCCCAAGCTATGATTGGCGTTGATTATGTCTTTCATGCGGCAGCTTTAAAGCAAGTGCCTTCCTGCGAATTCTACCCAATGGAAGCAGTGCGCACTAATGTTATGGGGACAGAAAATGTGCTGAATGCAGCAATCGCTACCGGTGTTCAACGGGTCGTAGTACTTAGTACCGATAAGGCGGTCTACCCAATTAATGCTATGGGTATTTCCAAAGCTATGGCAGAAAAGCTAATGGTTGCCAAATCGAGGATGATTCCTGTATCAGGTCCAGTTATTTGTGCTACTCGTTATGGAAATGTTATGGCATCCCGTGGGTCAGTGATTCCTTTGTTCGTTAACCAGATCAAGAGCGGAGCTCCATTGACAATAACTGATCCTAATATGACTAGATTTTTGATGTCGTTGGAAGATTCGGTAGATCTTGTCTTGCATGCGTTCGAGCATGCTGAACAGGGTGATCTTTTCGTGCAAAAAGCTCCAGCTTCCACGGTAGAGGTTCTGGCGCAAGCTCTTAAAGAACTATTTGCTTGTGAAAACAAAATAAAAGTCATCGGTACCCGACATGGTGAAAAGCTATACGAATCTCTAATTTCCCGAGAGGAAATGGCAAAATCTGTAGATATGGGACGCTATTACCGAATCCCTGCTGATAACCGGGACTTAAACTACAAGAAATATTTTGTCGAGGGTGAGAGAGATATTACCGGACTAGATGATTATACGTCACATAATACAGATCGTCTTAGCGTTGAACAGGTTAAAGATGTACTGTTGAGTTTAGATTATATTGGAGAAGCTCTTAATGCTTAAGGTAATGACGCTCGTTGGAACTCGCCCAGAGCTGATTAAGATGAGCCGAGTTATTGCTGAACTAGATAAGCAAGTAGATCATGTACTTGTTCATTCTGGGCAGAACTACGATTATGAACTCAACCAAGTATTCTTTGATGAGCTGGAAATTCGAAAGCCGGATCATTTTCTAGGTGCTGGTGGTGCGACTGTTGCACAGACTATAGCTGATATTATCAGTAAGTCTGACGCTGTTTTTGAGCTTGAAAAGCCTGATGCTGTGCTACTTTATGGTGATACCAATACTTGTTTAGCTGTTATAGCCGCTAAGCGGCGAAAGATACCGGTATTCCACATGGAGGCTGGTAACCGTTGCTTTGATCAACGAGTTCCTGAAGAGTTAAATCGCAAAGTTCTAGATCATTTGAGCGATATTAATATGGTGCTAACTGAACATGCGCGCCGTTATCTTATTGCGGAAGGTATTCGCCCTGAAACTATAATTAAAACTGGCTCTCATATGGCGGAGGTGCTTGATTATTATCTGCCAAAAATTCAAGAGTCTGATGTTTTGGCGAGAATGTCGTTAATAAAAGGTAAATTTTTTATTGTTAGTGCTCATCGTGAAGAAAATGTAGATAGTCCTGAGAACCTTAAGGATCTTCTCGAAACCCTAAATGCATTAGCAGACTGCTACCAATATCCGGTTATTATCTCGACCCATCCTCGTACTCGAAAACGTTTAGAAGATCTAGGTGTTCAGTTGGATCACCCGTTAATTCAATTTATGAAACCGTTCGGTTTTCTGGATTACATAAAGTTGCAAATGTCTTCATGTTGCGTTTTATCTGACAGTGGAACAATTACGGAAGAGGCATCTCTTCTTAACTTGCCAGCTATCACGATTCGTAATGAGCATGAGCGGCCTGAGGGTATGGATGTAGGCACATTAGTTATGAGTGGGCTCAAGCGAGATCAAGTGCTAGAGGCTGTAAAAGTTGTTACCAGCCAGCATAACCATTCTCAGCAGACGATACCCACTGTTGCTGATTATAAGGGTGGGCCGGTCTCAATTCAGGTAGTACGAGTCGTTTTGAGTTATGTTGATTATATCAACCGCACTGTATGGAGGAATGGGTAACACATTTGATTTTAAAAGATGTTTACCTGTTTCAATAATGGATCGCATTATCAAGTCTTAAGGTTCGGGTGGTAGGGTTTATATGAAGAAGCGTTTGCTTTTTGTAGTCAATGATGCAGCTTTTTTTATCTCTCATCGGCTACCTATCGCGCTTAATGCTAAGCGTTATGGTTACGAAGTAAGTATCGCGAGTATGCCGGGGCCAGCTGTTGATGAAATTGTTAAATATGGTTTTGCTCATTTTGAGCTGCCATTAACGCGTAGCGGAAAAAATCCACTATCAGACTTTAAACTTATATTTTCTATTTATAAATTGTACCGCCATTGGAGGCCAGATCTTGTCCATCTGGTCACTATCAAACCAGTTATTTATGGAGGTATTGTAGCACGTCTTGCTGGCGTGCATGGGGTGGTGGCTGCAGTCTCTGGTCTTGGTTCTATTTTTATCGCACGCGGAATAAAAGCTTCATTGGTTCGTATGAGCGTAAAATGGCTTTACCGTCTGTCTTTTGGAAAGAAGAATCTACGGGTGATATTCCAGAACCCGGATGACCGAGATATGCTTCTTGATTTTGCTGGACTTGATTGCGATAAAGTCGAGATGATCCGAGGAGCGGGAGTAAACCTTGCCCACTACCCAGTTATGCCTGAATCAGATGGCCCGTTGACAGTATCACTTGCGGCTCGTTTACTAGTGGACAAGGGAGTTGGTGAGTTCATGGATGCGGTACGCCTTCTCAAGCAGCGAGATGTTAAAGCGAGATTTTATTTGATTGGCGATACGGATCCAGGTAATCCAACCAGCATTTCACATGAGACCCTGAATAAGTGGCGGGATGAGGATATTGTTGAGCTTTTAGGATTCCGAGCGGATATAGCAGAGTTATTCGCCTCTTCTCATATTGTAGTTTTACCTTCTTATAGGGAGGGGCTACCTAAAGTATTGCTAGAAGCAGCAGCATGCGGTCGTGCGATAGTAACCACAGATGTTCCAGGATGCCGGCATGCTATCGAACCGGGTATTTCAGGGGTGCTAGTGCCTGTGCGCGATCCGGTTGCACTGGCTGATGCTATACAGGCTCTTATTGGGGATGCCAAACTGCGACGCGACATGGGACTTGCAGGAAGAGACTTAGCTGAGCGCGAGTTCGCCCTTGAACACATTGTCAGCGCACATATGGAAGTATATAAGAAGTTGGAGTTAAGTATTTGAAAGATCGAGTTAAGCAGAAATTACTAGTAACCGGTGCGACTGGGTTTGTTGGAAATGCGCTTTTAAAACGCCTAGTTGATGATGGCCGTTTTACCTTGCTAGCGGGAGTCCGCCGAAGCAATACATGTAATTTTCCCAGTGTAGAGCCGGTGCCAATGGGAGACATTGATGCCGGTGGAAACTGGCTTAGTGCTTTACAAGGGGTTGATCAGATACTTCATACTGCGGCTCGCGTGCATGTTATGCACGATAGTTCATCAGACCCACTTAATGAGTTTCGTAGAGTTAATGTGGATGGCACATTGAACCTTGCTCGTCAGGCGGCTAAGGCTGGTGTGCGCCGCTTTATATTTATCAGCTCAATTAAGGTAAATGGTGAAGGTACATTGGAGGGCGGAGCTTATTGTGCTGATGATAATCCGCAGCCAGTGGATTTCTATGGTATTTCCAAGATGGAAGCGGAGCAGGGATTACGCGCATTGATGGATGAAACTGGAATGGAGGTTGTGATCATCCGACCACCAATGGTCTATGGGCCGGGTGTGAAAGCCAATTTCCTTACAATGATGCGTTGGCTACATAAGGGCGTTCCTTTGCCTTTTGGAGCTATCTATAATCGGCGTAGTTTGGTTGCCTTAGATAATTTAATTGATCTACTTGTGACCTGTGTCGATCATCCTGCTGCTGCTAATCAGACTTTCTTGGTTAGTGATGGTGAGGACCTATCGACTACTGAATTGTTACGTAGATTGAGTATCGCCTTGGGTAAGCCATCATACTTATTGCCTATACCGAGCATAATTTTGGAGGCTGGAGCGGCAATTTTACGTAAGCGGGCTCTCTCTCAGAGACTGTGTGGTTCGTTACAGGTTGATATAGATAAAACTCGTGATTTATTGAGCTGGAACCCGCCGGTTGGTGTTGATCAAGCATTGCGAAATACGGCCAAGCATTTTTTGGAGCAGCAATTCAAATGAGTATCTGGTGGTTACTGGTGGCAGTGGCTGGCGTTTCACTATTTATGACCGGGGCCTTGCGCCGTTATGCCTTAGCTCGCAGTTTGGTTGATATCCCGAACGCGCGTAGTTCACATATTTCACCAACGCCTCGTGGTGGTGGAGTCGCCTTTGTGTTCGCCTTTCTGGGAACCTTACCGCTTTTAACCTTAGTTGACATAGTACCGTGGACTATGATGTGGGCGCTGTTGGGAGCAGGTATAGGTGTGGCCGTGATTGGTTTTCTAGATGATCATGGCCATATTCCCGCACGTTGGCGACTACTGGGGCATTTTGCTGCTGCTATTTGGGCATTGCAGTGGTTGGGTGGGCTGCCCCCACTGAGCTTATTTGGTATTACCTTGAACCTGGGTTGGCTTGGCCATGCTCTGGCAGCGATCTATTTAGTGTGGATGCTGAATCTCTATAACTTTATGGATGGTATTGATGGTATTGCCAGTATTGAGGCCATTTGTGTATGCCTAGGCGGGGCGCTATTGTATTTTGGGCTTGGCTTTTCGGGCTCTCTACAAACTTCCGACTGGGTCATTCCGGTGCTATTAGCAGTTTCGGTGGCAGGTTTTTTATTTTGGAATTTCCCACCTGCACGTATCTTTATGGGGGACGCTGGCAGTGGCTTTCTAGGTATTACTTTGGGAGTGTTGTCCTTGCAGGCTGCCTGGGTGGCGCCACAATTATTGTGGAGCTGGTTAATTTTGCTTGGGGTTTTCATACTGGATGCAACCTGGACTTTAATGCGTCGCTTATCGCGTGGAGAGAAAGTGTATGAGGCACATCGAAGCCATGCCTATCAGTTTGCTTCACGTCGGTTTGGAAAGCACTTACCGGTGACTCTGTCGGTGCTAGTGATTAATTTGCTTTGGTTACTGCCGATCGCATTGTGGGTTGGGTTAGGAGAACTGGATGGTGCCTTAGGTTTGCTCATTGCTTATTTTCCGCTGTTGGTACTGGTGGTGAAGTTCAAGGCAGGGGAGCGGGAGTAGAGGATGCACTTTACTGTATCTAATTTACTGGCGGTTATAAATACTAATAAGTAGTTCTGCAACCGAATTACTACAAAATAATCACACCTTGTATGATTAAGTAATTGAAATATGAGTTTGAGAAAGACACTGTTAATTCTGGGAGCAGGTGGTCATGGTAAAGCCGTGGCTGAGGCCGCAATGTTGTCAGGAAAATGGCAGCGGGTTTGTTTTGCTGATGACCGTTGGCCGGAATTGGAAGAATCTTTCGGCTGCCCTGTAATAGCGAACAGCTTCACTTTGGCTGAGGTTGCTGGAACAGTGGATGCTGCCATTGCTGCAGTTGGTAACAATGCGTTACGAGAGCAGTGGTTGGCAACTTTGCAGCAAGCGGGCTTTCCATTGGCTACGATAGTCCATCCCGCTGCGTCTGTCAGCGTTAGTGCACAATTGGGGGCGGGGAGTGCGGTGATGGCGTTAGCCATGGTTGGAGTAGACGCACGGATTGGCTGCGGTGCAATCGTCAATGCTCAAGCGACAGTGGATCATGATGCTTGCTTGGGGGAGTTTGCCCATTTAGGAGTTGGTGTACATTTAGCTGGTGGGGTGCAAGTGGGTGCGAAAGCTTGGTTGCAAGCGGGGTGTAGTGCTGGGTATCGCGTGGTTATAGCCGAGGGGGAGGTATTGGCACCGGGAACGGCGCTGACAGCGTAATGATTACTATTAGAATTATGGGGTCCAAGGAATAATGGATGAGCTGCGCAACTGGCTACTGGGGCTGCCCCGCCGTAATAAACGCATCTTACAAGTGATAACTGATGTTCTGCTAGTGTGGCTAGCCCTTTGGCTGGCCTTTGCAATTCGTTTGGGATTGGATAAGCCTGTTAACCCCTTTGCCGAATACGCTTGGTTATTTGTTAGTGCACCGCTAATCGCGATACCTATTTTCGTTAGGTTTGGCATGTATCGTGCGGTGATGCGCTATTTTGGCAAGGATGCGTTGATTAGCATCTTCAAAGCGGTAATGCTGTCGGCTTTGGTGCTTGCTTTAGTTGTTTATTTGAACCGCGAGCCACCGCTAAGGGTGCCTCGCTCGGTTGTGTTTATATACTGTTGGCTGAGCTTGTTGATGATCGGCGGCCTCAGGCTGGTTATGCGGCAGTACTTTATGGGCGATTGGTATGTGGCTAGCCAGCAAGTGCCCTTTATCAACCGAGTCGATCATTTACCAAAGGTGGCCATCTACGGTGCTGGGGCGGCAGGCAACCAACTTGTGGCTGCATTGCGTATAGATCGAGTCATGATGCCGGTAGCTTTCATTGATGATGATCGTGGTATTGCCAATCGTGTTATAGCGGGTCTGCGGGTTTTCAAACCTAAGAACATTCAAAGAATGATTGAGCAAACTGGAGCTGAGGAAATACTTCTTGCAATTCCGTCTGCCTCTCGTGCACGCCGACGCGAGATACTTGAGTTACTCGAAAGCTTCCCTTTACATGTGCGTAGCGTACCGGGCTTCATGGATTTGGCTAGTGGTCGGGTTAAAGTCGAAGATATTCAGGAAGTAGATGTTGCTGATTTACTTGGCCGCGATGCGGTGCCGCCACAGCAGGCTCTTTTTGAAAGGTGTATTCGTGGTCATGTAGTGATGGTGACTGGCGCTGGAGGCTCGATTGGTTCGGAGTTGTGTCGTCAGATTGTAGCTACAGGTCCAACTACACTGCTGTTGTTTGAGCACAGTGAGTTTAACCTTTACAGCATCCATACAGAGTTGGAGCAGCGGATCCGACGTGAATCGTTGCCTGTGCGATTGGTACCGGTCCTTGGGTCTATCCGTAACCCAGGGCGTCTATTGGATCTGATGCGGTCCTGGGATGTGGTCACCGTGTATCATGCAGCGGCGTATAAGCACGTCCCGATGGTTGAACATAATATTGCCGAGGGTGTGATGAACAACGTGTTTGGCTCTCTGCATACCGCTCAGGCGGCGGTAAAAGCGGGAGTTGAACACTTTGTATTGATTTCTACTGACAAAGCGGTGCGCCCAACCAATGTGATGGGTAGCACTAAACGCCTTGCAGAAATGGTGCTACAGGCACTGAGCCAAGAGCCAGCTCCTACGTTGTTCAATGATGGCGAAACTGTAAACCAAGTCAACAAAACCCGTTTCACCATGGTTCGATTCGGCAATGTGCTGGGTTCATCGGGGTCGGTGATTCCGCGTTTTCGTGATCAGATCAAGCGTGGTGGCCCGGTAACGGTAACGCACCCCAATATTACCCGCTACTTTATGACGATTCCCGAGGCTGCCCAGTTGGTTATTCAAGCTGGTGCGATGGGGCAGGGTGGGGATGTGTTTGTACTGGATATGGGCAGCCCAGTGAAAATTGCTGAGTTAGCAGAAAAGATGATCCACCTCAGTGGTTGCACTGTGCGGTCAGAGAAGGACCCGCACGGCGATGTCGCTATCGAGTTTACCGGCTTGCGTCCGGGTGAAAAACTCTATGAAGAGCTATTGATTGGTGACAACGTCAGCCCGACCGATCACCCAATGATTATGTGCGCTACAGAGGATCACTTGTCCTGGGAATCATTCAAGACGGTGTTGGCCCAGCTACTTAGTGCGGTAGAGCGTGATGATTATGAGCGGGTACGCCAGCTACTGAGGGAAACTGTTTGTGGTTATATCCCGGAGGGCGAAATTGTAGATTGGGTTCATCAGAAGCGATGTGCGGAACCTGAGTTGGCTTAATCGCGCCGAACAGTTCATGTACCACCTTCGTCGCAACTTAGCCCAGGTTTAGTGCGAAGCTAGATGCAAGAATGGCGGAAAAATTTTCACCGTTGGCTGTTCAAAACAGTTCGTTAATAAATTCCGCCATGGCTAAATGATACTACCGACCTGAATTTCGTTTCCCTTCTCTTATTTGTGAACAAGAGTCAATTGGATTTCAATAGACTTGGTTTTGAGTGGCTGGAGTAAAACCAGCCATCATCCAATAAGTGAACAACTCTGATCTCATGATCATCACAAATATGGAGGTGGTCTTGATGGTCTCGCTTTGGGGAAGGCTCTCTGGCATTTTGTATTTCGTTTTCCCTGAAGTCAGCGTTGATCAATGCTGTAAGCGATCAGTCTTTTTTAATCTCGATATGAAAAACTACTCTTGATAGCCAGCCCCCTAAAATTCGAAGCTAATAAAGCATCAATCGTATCGATGGTTTAGGAGCAAAGTGTATCAAGGCTGCTGCCTGGCAGGGGGCTACTCCCGATTCAATTTAATGGGAAGTGTAATGATTGAGTATAGAGACGTTACCCTGTTAGCTCAGCGGCTGGGTAAGGAACTGGATAAACGTGCATGGCGAGTTACCGCTGCGGAGTCTTGCACTGGGGGGGCTGTTGCCGCAGCGATAACCGCTATTGCCGGGGCATCAAGTTGGTTTGACGGCTCTGTCGTGAGTTATGCCAACCGCATCAAACACAGCGTTCTGGGTGTAGATGTCAAGGATTTACAACAGTTTGGTGCTGTCAGTGAGCCGGTTGCCCGCCAGATGGCCTGTGGCGTGTTGGCAATGATGGATGCCAATCTATCTGTTGCAGTGAGTGGTATTGCCGGTCCCGATGGCGGTACTGAAGAGAAGCCTGTAGGTACCGTCTGGATTGCCTGGGCTCATGCCGATGGGCAGGAACCCGTGCAGATCGATGCCCGTTGCTTTCATTTTCAAGGCGATAGGGCTGAAGTACAGGCGCAGACTGTGAGAGAGGCAATCAAAGGTATGCTCGCTATCCTGGATGAGCATCCGGTTTAGGGCTGCAGGGGGTTACCTTGGCAATGTTAGGGCGAGCTTTGCGGCTGCCCAAAGCCCATAATTTGCGCGATGGTGACTGGTACCGGTTGTGCCGGAATTACTGGTTGCCTATACAGTAATCCTTCGTTAAGCTTGCCACCAATCAACACAGCTTAGCAATATGGGAATGGTCATGGATTCCAATAAAGACAAGGCGCTAAAGGCGGCGCTCTCGCAGATCGAACGCCAGTTTGGCAAAGGCACAGTGATGCGCATGGGAGATAAAGAGCGCGAGCGTATCCCGGCGATCTCAACTGGCTCCTTAGGTCTGGATGTGGCCCTGGGTATTGGTGGTCTGCCCCGCGGCCGTATTGTTGAGATCTATGGTCCTGAATCCTCAGGTAAAACTACCCTGACACTGCAAGTTATTGCTGAGGCGCAGCGCAAAGGTGGCACCTGCGCGTTTGTGGATGCTGAACATGCGCTCGACCCCATCTATGCAGAGAAGCTGGGTGTTAATGTTGACGAGCTGATCGTTTCCCAGCCGGATACCGGTGAGCAGGCTCTCGAAGTGGCCGATATGCTGGTACGCTCCGGTGCCGTGGACGTGCTGGTAGTGGACTCTGTGGCGGCCTTGACCCCGCGTGCAGAGATTGAGGGCGAGATGGGGGATTCCCACGTCGGCTTGCAGGCCCGCCTGATGTCCCAGGCTTTGCGCAAGCTGACCGGTAATATCAAGAACACCAATACTCTGGCAATTTTTATTAACCAGATCCGTATGAAGATCGGTGTGATGTTTGGTTCCCCGGAAACCACCACTGGTGGTAACGCGCTTAAGTTCTATTCTTCCGTGCGTCTGGATATCCGTCGTATCGGTTCCGTAAAGGACGGCGATGAGGTAGTGGGTAATGAGACTCGCGTAAAAGTTGTCAAAAATAAGGTGGCGCCCCCCTTCAAGCAGACTGAATTCCAGATCATGTATGGCGAAGGCATCAATATGGTTGGCGAGGTAATCGACTATGGAGTGAAACTGGGCTTGGTTGACAAGGCTGGTGCCTGGTACAGCTATAAGGGCGAGAAGATTGGCCAGGGTAAGGCTAACGCCACAAAGTTCTTACGTGACAACCCGGATATCCGCAATGAGATTGAAGGGCAACTGCGTGCGCAACTGCTGGGTGACCTGGTTCCGGCAAGCCCCGAAGAGGCAGTGGAACTCCCGGAAGAGTAAGTGCCTTATTCAAACACGGATTTCTCCGTTGATCCCGCTCAAGTGCTGTTCGGTGCGGCGCTTGAGTTACTTGCCCGTCGTGAGCATTCGCGCCATGAATTGAAGCAAAAGCTTGCGGGCAAGTTCCCCGGTGCCGATTTCGATGCTCTATTCGAGCGCTTACAAACACTTAATTATCAGTCAGATCAGCGCTTTGCTGAAGTATTTGTCCGCGCTCGTGTTCAGCGTGGGCAGGGACCTATGCGTATTCGTCAGGAGTTGCAGCAGCGGGGGATTCGAGGAGAGCTCGCGACCCATGCGATTGAGCTGCTGGAGGTTGATTGGTTTGAGCTTGCCCAGGAGCAGCTCCAGCGCAAATACCGTGCTCCTATCAATATAGCGCTGCCCAGAGACCAGCAAATGAAAGAGCGCGCAAGGCGCCAGCGCTATTTGGCGTATCGCGGTTTTCCCGCAGATGCTATCAGCTGGGCGCTAGACGGGAAGTAATCGGGCTTATACTCTCATGCATGATTGGGTCACGGTGGTATTGTTGCTGTCCGACCTGTGATGATGAAAGCAAGAATAATAAGCGCGAGACACCCTATGATCCTGTCCATTGACCAGGGCACTACGGGCACTACGGCCTTTGTCTTTAATAGTAGCGGTGCTCTGGTTGGGCGCAGTTACTCTGAAATCCCCAACTACTACCCTAAACCCGGTTGGGTTGAGCAGAATGCCGAAGAGATTTGGCAGGTGACGCAGCGGGTTTGCGCGGCAGCTCTGCAACGCGCCGGCATCCGCGCGTCCGATGTTGAGGCAGTGGGTATTACCAATCAGCGTGAAACTACAGTTCTGTGGGACCGGCATACCGGCGAGCCGGTGCACCCCGCCATTGTATGGCAGTGCCGTCGCTCCGCAGAAATCTGCCAGGAGTTAGCTGCTGCAGAAAAATCTGATTGGCTGCGCGAACGAAGTGGATTGCTATTGGATGCCTATTTCTCCGCAAGCAAATTGCTGTGGATTTTCCGTGCACAGCCACAGCTGCTGGAGCGCGCTCATCGCGGAGACCTGTGTTTCGGCACAGTAGATAGCTGGCTGGTGTGGAAAATGAGCGGTGGCCGCGCACACTTGACTGATCACACCAATGCCAGTCGCACCCTACTTTACAACCTGGAACAAAAGCGCTGGGATCCGGAATTGCTGGCTCTCTTTGGTTGTCCAGAGTCTATCCTGCCGGAAATCCGGCCTTCTGCCGGTCATTTTACCGATACCGATCCTGAGGCGTTCATTGGGGCAAGCGCACCTATTTGTGGTGTGGCCGGCGATCAGCAGGCAGCGTTGTTTGGTCAGGGCTGTCTCCGTCCCGGGGAGATCAAAAATACTTATGGTACTGGCTGTTTTATGCTGGCTTTTGCAGGTGAGAAGCGACCGAAGCCATCTCCGGGGCTGCTCGCCACTATTGCCTGTGATATCAGCGGTGCCCCTGCTTATGCAGTTGAGGGGTCGGTATTTACCGCGGGGTCTGCGATCCAATGGCTACGTGATGAGATGGGCTTGATTCAGCAGGCAGTGGATACAGAGGTGATTGCGCAGAGTATTCCTGATACCCGTGGAGTTTACCTGGTGCCCGCGTTCAGTGGCCTCGGTGCTCCTCATTGGGACCCATCAGCGAGGGGCACTGTGTGCGGCTTGAGTCGCGGCGCTGGCCGGGCAGAAATAGTGCGCGCTACGCTTGAATCTATCGCCTATCAGAGTGATGAGTTGGCGCGCTTGATGGAGGGGGCTCTCGGGGTATCCATTAGCCATATGCGAGTGGATGGTGGGGCATGCGCAAATAATTTCCTGATGCAGTTTCAGGCAGATATTTCTGCGTTGCGGGTTGAGCGGCCAAAGCAAATCGAGTCTACAGCCATCGGCGCTGCTCTTCTGGCGGGTATTGGTAGTGGTCTGTGGCACTTTGACAAGTTGCCGGAATGTTTGAGGGAGATTGAGCGAGATTTTATGCCCTCTATGGCTGCTTCAGAAAGGAAATCGCGGTTGGCCGGCTGGCAACGGGCAGTTGCCGCGTGTAAGGCATTTTAGTTAGGCCAATAATTTTTCAAGATGGGCTTTCGGCACAGGGAGGTGGCCAAATGGCGGTTTGGGAGGAGTTACAGGCAACAGTTGATGCATTGGTGGATGGTCGCAGGGGAATTCTCGCTGCAGATGAGAGCAGTGGCACTATTGCCAAGCGTTTCAACACGATTGGGGTGGAGTCCACCGAGCAGAGTCGACGGGATTACCGTGCGGCCCTGCTAGAGGCAAAGGGCCTGGGAGATTTTATCAGTGGGGTAATTCTGTTTGAGGAGACGCTTGGTCAATGCAGTGCTAATGGCAAACTTTTGGCACAGGTGGCTGCGAATCAAAAGGTTGTCCCCGGGATTAAGGTCGACAAGGGAAAAGGGCCATTGGCTGGTACTGCGGGGGATATGATTACATATGGCCTGGATGGACTTGCCGAACGACTGCGCGAGTACAAAAAGCAGGGGGCTCGATTTGCCAAGTGGCGTGAAGTCTATCCAGTTAGTCCACACAATCCCACCGAGCTCGGGCTACAGGCCAATGCTGAAATGTTGGCCCGTTACGCAGCTGTGTGTCAGGCCGAGGGCGTGGTGCCAATTGTGGAGCCGGAAGTTCTCATGGATGGGGATCACAGCATTGAGCGTTGTGCCGAAGTTAATGAACAAGTTTGGCATACTGTTTTTCATGCGCTGTATCGTCATGGCGTCACTCTTGAATTGATGTTACTGAAGCCCAGCATGGTCATACCTGGGGCGCAATCGGCACGAGCGGAGCCGCAGCAGGTTGCGGAATACACCCTGCGAAGTTTACGTCGGTCAGTGCCAGCAGCCGTACCGAGCATAAACTTCCTCTCTGGTGGCCAGGGGAACGAAGAGGCTTCTGCAAATCTCAACGCGTTGAACAAGATAAATAATGCACCTTGGCAACTGAGCTTTTCCTACGGCCGGGCGTTGCAGCAGCCAGCATTGGCAGCTTGGGCGGGGCGCTCTGAAAATATTGCCAAAGCACAGGGTGCGTTACTCAAGCGGGCACGCCTTAACCATTTGGCCATGTTGGGACAGTACTGCAGCAGTCTGGAGCGGGAGAGCTGACAGGTGCCGAATGGCCCAAGCTACAACAATAAGGAAAATAAGGAGGGGCAATGGAGTTTGTAACCAGAAATGTAAGCCTGCACTACCGCCGTTGGTGGGTTGAGAAAGCGCTTGGGGTAGTAGTTATTTCCCACGGCTTGGGTGAGCATAGCGGCCGCTACACCATGCTGGCCCAGTATCTGAATCGTGCCGGGTTCAGCGTCTACGCCCCCGATCATTATGGTCATGGGTTATCAGATGGAAAAAGGGGGCATATTGATGATTTCTCCCTTTATTGCGAGGACCTGCATGAATTTATTTGTTTGGTCAAAAGTGGTAACCCCAATACAAGTGTGCATCTGTTGGGCCATAGTATGGGGGCGGTAGTGGCCTGCGGCAGCGCTATTCGGTATGGTTTCGTGGACAGTGTGATCCTGTCTGCGCCTGGATTTCGCGGAGCTAAAGAGCCCGCTGGCCTGGAGCTGTGGCTGGTAATGATGCTGGCCAAATTATTTCCGAAGCTTGTACTTTCCAGTCGAATTGATGACAAGTGGTTGAGCCGGGATGTTTCTATTGTCGAAGCCTATCGCAATGATGAGCTTGCCCACCACGGGGTTTCCCTGCGTTGGTTTGAAAGCTTTCTCCAGGAGAGGACGTTTCTGTCAGCTAATCTGGAGCGGCTGCTTACACCCTGCTTAATGCTGCTGCCGGAATCGGATCGTTTGGTGGATGTAGAGCTGAGTCGGGAGTGGTTTGGTCGAATGGGTTCGACCAATAAAAGGCTTCACTGTTTTCCGGCAGCTTACCACGAGCTGTTCAACGAGGTGGAGGAGGGGCGTCTAGCCCGTGATTTACTACTGGGCCACCTAAACTCCATTTTGCCAGCCTCAAACCCTGTCATCTCTGGATAAAAATAGGTAAAGATGGGTTAAAACGGGGAAATCTGTTGGCTTAAGCAGAGGTGAATACCGTGAAAAACCCCATGAAGCATTGTATGATACGCGGTCATTTTTGCCCTCCGGAAGTTGTGTCGGGGGGAAATAGTGGGGTGGAACATGGATAAGAAGTTGCTGAGCCTATTAGTGTGTCCTGTAAGTAAGGCACCGCTTGAGTACCGCGAAGATACCCAGGAGCTGGTTTGTCGAGCCAGTGGCTTGGCCTATCCGGTTAGGGACGGGATTCCGGTGATGCTGGAATCTGAAGCGCGTCAGCTGACAGCTGAGGAAAAGCTGGAAAAATAAGCCAATGGGTGAACCCAGCGTTTTCAGTCAAATAATCTCGGGCGATATCCCGGCCGAGAAAATCTACGAGGATGACCTTTGTGTCGTTATTGAGGATCGGGCGCCACAAGCCCCGACCCATCTCCTCATTATCCCGCGCAAACCTCTAGTTAATCTGTCCGATGCCAAAAGCGAAGACAAAGGTCTACTCGGCCACCTGATGTGGGTGGCAGCCGAGCTGGGCCGGCGCTTGCGACTCGAGGGCTTTCGGCTGGTGGTTAACAATGGCCGTAGTGCGGGGCAGACCGTATTTCACCTGCATGTTCACCTGCTGGCTCAAAAGAAGATGCCCGAACAAGGGCTTGCGCAGTAGCAGGACAGACGTGGCACCGCGTCATCGGTGTCGTTCACATAACTTTCAACTAACGAAGTGGAATTACGCCGGATGAAAAGCGCACAGATTCGCGACGCCTTTCTGAATTACTTTGCCGAGCAGGGCCATACTGTGGTGCCGTCGAGCTCTCTGGTTCCGGGCAATGACCCGACCCTGCTATTCACCAATGCCGGCATGGTGCAGTTTAAGGACACCTTCCTCGGTCAGGAAAAGCGCCCTTACAATCGGGCCGCTAGCTCTCAGCGCTGTGTGCGTGCCGGAGGCAAGCACAATGACCTGGAGAATGTGGGCTATACTGCGCGCCATCACACCTTCTTTGAAATGTTGGGCAACTTCAGTTTTGGCGATTATTTCAAGCGTGAAGCCATCCGCTTTGCCTGGGATTTCCTCACAAAAGTACTGGGTTTGCCCGAAGAGCGCCTGTGGGTGACTGTTCATATCAGCGATGATGAGGCCGCTGATATCTGGTTAAAAGAAGTGGGCGTTAGCGCAGAGCGTTTTTCTCGCCTCGATGAGGACAACTTCTGGCAAATGGGCGATACAGGTCCTTGTGGGCCCAGCTCAGAAATTTTCTACGATCACGGTGCCGATGTTCCCGGTGGCCCCCCAGGTTCCGATAACGACGATCTCGACCGCTATATTGAGATTTGGAACCTGGTATTTATGCAGTACGAGCGCACTGCTGATGGCGAACTGCACCCACTGCCCAAGCCCTCCGTAGATACAGGCATGGGTTTGGAGCGTATTGCCGCGGTTATGCAAAGCGTGCACTCAAATTATGAAATTGATCTTTTCCAGGCGCTGCTTAAAGCTGCTAGTGAAATAGTCTCCTGCAAGAACCTCGAAGAAAAATCCCTGCGTGTCATTGCAGACCATATTCGCTCTTGCTCCTTCCTGATTGCTGATGGGGTGATGCCATCCAATGAGGGGCGGGGTTTTGTGTTGCGTCGCATTATCCGTCGTGCTGTGCGTCATGGTCACAAACTCGGCCATAAAGAGGTGTTCTTTTTTAAGTTAGTGGAAGCCCTGACTGAGCAAATGGGTGATGCTTATCCTGAGTTGCGTGAGAAGCAAGAGCTTATTGAGCGGGCTCTACGTAAAGAGGAAGAGCAGTTTGCCAAAACCCTGGACAAAGGGATGGCTCTGCTGGAGAGTGCGCTGGCCTCCCTGGAAGGTAGCGAGATTCCTGGTGAGCTGGTGTTTACTTTACATGATACTTATGGCTTTCCCACCGACCTGACTCAGGATATTGCCCGAGAGCGTGGTTTGTCACTGGATATGGCAGGTTATGAGGCTGCGATGGAAGCCCAGCGCGAACGTGCGCGCGCAGCAGGTAAATTCAAGCAGGACTATACCGAGGTTCTGGATCTGGAAGGTGTGACAGAGTTCCTCGGTTACGAAACAACTGAGGCGCGGGGTAGGGTTATCGCTATCGTCAAAGGTCGCGAGCAAGTCGAGCGCCTGGAGGAAGGTGAAGAAGGTGCGGTGATTCTCGACCGCACCCCGTTTTATGCCGAGTCTGGAGGCCAGGCTGGCGATAGTGGCTATCTGAGTTCAACAGCTGGACGTTTTGAGGTTCGTGATTGTACCAAGCAGGGCGGCCACCACTTGCACACCGGTAAAATGTTGCAGGGTGTCATCACTATTGGTGATCAAATTTCTGCCAAGGTGTCTGCAGAAGTGCGCCAGGCAACCGCACTGAATCACTCCGCCACCCACCTGCTGCACGCTGCTCTGCGCAAAGTGTTGGGCGAGCATGTTACGCAAAAGGGGTCGCTGGTGGACTCCGAGCGCCTTCGTTTCGATTTCTCTCATCCAGAGGCTGTTACCAATAAGCAGCTGCATGCCATTGAATCCCTGGTGAATGCCCAGGTTCGCGCCAATACTCCGGTTGATACTTGCGAAACCGATATTGAGTCTGCCAAGGAAATGGGGGCAATGGCCCTGTTCGGTGAGAAATATGGCGATACAGTTCGTGTTCTTTCCATGGGAGAGACTGAAACTGGCGCTTTTTCTGTTGAGTTATGCGGCGGGACTCATGTCAAGCGTACCGGTGATATAGGTCTTCTGCGCATTGTGAGTGAGAGCGGTATCGCCTCCGGTCAACGCCGCATTGAAGCCGTGACTGGCGCACATGCGCTGTCATTGTTCGATCAAACCCAGCAGCGTCTTGAACATATTGCAGCACTTCTCAAGGCGCGCCCGGATAGCCTTGCCGATAAAGTTGAGCAGCTATTGCTTAACAACCGCAAACTGGAGAAGGAAATTGGTCAGCTTAAGACCAAATTGGCCAGTGGTGCCGGAGGTGATCTCTCTGCTCAAGCGGTGGAAATTGCTGGCTTCAAGTTGTTGGCGGCGTCTGTTGATGGCGCAGACCCTAAATCCCTGCGAGACCTGGCTGACCAGATGAAAAACAAGCTTGGTAGTGGTGTTGTCCTGCTTGCAGCACCTGGTGAGGATAAGGTGGCTCTGGTAGCGGCAGTAACCAAGGACCTGACAGATCGCCTGTCAGCGGGGGATCTTATGCGCTTTGCCGCTGCCAAGCTTGGTGGTAAGGGCGGTGGCCGTAAGGATATGGCACAGGGGGGAGGAACTGATGTTTCCGCCCTAGCGGGTATGTTGCAGGAGGTGCCCACATGGGTTGAGGGCTCCCTCAGCAGCTGATTTCGGTAAAAACGGCGCCAGAAGTCGTATGTGAAGTTGATTTCACCGAAGTTTGGTGATTAAGTGCGCGCCTGCACAAGTCAGAGCAGTGCGCGTACTTGGCCAGGGGCTAAGGAAACACAAAGATTATGAGTTTGTTCGTGCAGAAATACGGTGGAACCTCTGTAGGCTCGATAGAGCGTATAGAGGCTGTCGCTGATAAAGTAGCCGCGTTTCGCGCCAAAGGGCATGGCTTGGTTGTGGTGCTTTCTGCCATGAGTGGAGAGACCAACCGCCTGATTGATTTGGCATATCAGATCCAGGAAAAACCCGATCCCCGCGAGCTGGATGTGCTGGTGTCTACCGGTGAGCAGGTCACCATTGCGCTATTGAGCATGGCTCTGAAGAAACGTGGCTATGATGCCTGCTCCTATACCGGGGGGCAGGTCAAGATCCTCACGGACAACGCCCATACCAAAGCACGTATCCAGCGTATTGATGTTGAACGCATGCGCGCTGACCTGGATAACGGCAAAGTAATTGTAGTAGCCGGCTTCCAGGGGGTAGATGATGATGGAAATATCACTACTTTGGGGCGCGGTGGTTCAGATACCACGGGCGTGGCTCTCGCTGCAGCGCTTGATGCCACTGAGTGCCAGATTTATACGGATGTTGATGGGGTCTACACCACTGATCCACGAGTGGTGGATAGTGCGCGTCGTATGGATCGGATTACGTTTGAGGAAATGCTGGAGATGGCGAGTCTTGGCTCAAAGGTCCTGCAGATCCGCGCCGTAGAGTTTGCCGGTAAATACAAGGTTCCGCTGCGCGTACTTTCAACTTTTGAAGAGGGTGAAGGAACCCTGATTAGTCTGGATGAGGAAAACAACGAGATGGAACAACCCGTCGTATCTGGTATCGCATTCAACCGTGATGAAGCCAAGCTAACTATTCGCGGTGTTCCGGATACCCCCGGGGTTGCCTGCCGTATTCTTGCACCAGTTGGCCGCGAAAATATTGAAGTGGACGTGATCGTGCAAAACATCAGCGCGGTTGATGGAACTACAGACTTTACTTTTACTGTGCATCGAAATGATCTGCATAAAGCGCGTGATGTTCTGGAGCGTGTTTCGGCGGAACTTGGCGCACGCGAAGTGATCACAGACGACAAGATTGCCAAAGTATCAATTGTCGGCGTGGGAATGCGTTCCCATGCGAACGTGGCCAGTCGTATGTTTAGTGCTCTGGGTGAAGACAATATCAATATTCAGATGATCACCACATCTGAAATAAAGATATCGGTGATTATCGATGAGCGCTACCTCGAGCTTGCTGTGCGTGCCTTGCATA